>NZ_CP070961.1:0-2400000 GCF_017086465.1 Nocardioides sp. zg-1228
GGTCTCGTCCGGCCACGGTCCCCCCAGGGTCCACGAGGTCGTGCGACCCGGGCCACGACGGCCGCCAACAGCCCCCGTGACCTGCGGAGACGATGGTGGGGGCCCGACGCAGGAGGAGGCCACGGGGATCCGGCCCCCCGGGTCGCGACCGGCCGTTCACAGCTTGTGGACAACTCTGTGGAAGCCTCACCGTCGGATCGGTGGCGCGTCCGTGCGAGGCGGGGGATTTTCGAGCAGCAACACGCGCATGACGACATGGTGGAAGCGAAGGCGGTCCGGGTGGACGACCAGCAGGTAGATCTCGGGACGGCGTGGCAGCAGATCGTCGAGGACCTCCAGCCCAACCAGCGCGCCTGGCTGAGGCCGAGCGTGCCGATGACGCTCCACGAGAACACCGCGATCATCGCGGTCCCCAACGACTTCACCCGCAACCAGCTCGAGGGCCGGCTGCGCAACCACATCGAGGACGCGCTCTCCGAGGGCTTCGGCCGCGAGATCCGCATGCTCGTCACGGTCAACCCCGCGCTCGAGGGCGAGACGCCATCCCAGATCGACGAATCGACAGATCGATCTGTCTCTTTGTCGACAAACCCGCAGGCGGTCTACGAGCCGCCTGCGCCACGAGCGCCGGAGGCCTACGAGCCGATGGGCGGCGGGGCCGCCGAGCGTCGCCCCTCCGCGCTGGAGACCCGGCTCAACCCCAAGTACACGTTCGAGACATTCGTCATCGGCTCGTCCAACCGGTTCCCGCACGCGGCCGCCGTCGCCGTCGCCGAGGCGCCCGGCAAGGCCTACAACCCGCTCCTGGTCTACGGCGAGTCGGGCCTGGGCAAGACCCACCTGCTCCACGCGATCGGCCACTACGTGCGCAGCCTCTACAGCAACGCCAAGGTGCGCTACGTCTCCAGCGAGGAGTTCACCAACGAGTTCATCAACGCGATCCGCGACGACCGCCAGGACAGGTTCAAGCGGCGCTACCGCGACGTCGACGTGCTGTTGATCGATGACATCCAGTTCCTCGAGGGCAAGACGCAGACGCAGGAGGAGTTCTTCCACACGTTCAACACCCTCCACAACGCCAACAAGCAGATCGTGCTGACCTCCGACCGCGCTCCCAAGCGGCTCGAGGCGCTCGAGGACCGCCTGCGCAACCGCTTCGAGTGGGGCCTGATCACCGACGTCCAGCCGCCCGACCTCGAGACCCGCATCGCGATCCTGCGCAAGAAGGCGGCGATGGACCGGCTCACCGCGCCGCCCGACGTGCTGGAGTTCATCGCCTCCAAGATCCAGACCAACATCCGCGAGCTCGAGGGCGCGCTGATCCGGGTGACGGCCTTCGCCAACCTCAACCGCCAGGAGGTCGACATGACCCTGGCCGAGATCGTGCTCAAGGACCTGATCCCCGAGGGTGGCGAGCCCGAGATCACCCACCCGCTGATCATCGCCCAGACCGCGGCCTACTTCGGGGTCAGCCTCGAGGACCTCACCGGGCCCTCGCGCGGCCGGCACCTGGTCATGGCCCGCCAGATCGGGATGTACCTGTGCCGCGAGCTCACGTCGATGTCGCTGCCGCAGATCGGCCGCGAGTTCGGCGGGCGCGACCACACCACGGTGATGTACGCCGACCGCAAGATCCGTCAGCTCCTCGCCGAGCGGCGCGCGGTCTTCAACCAGGTCAGCGAGCTCACCAACCGGATCAAGATGCAGGCCCGCCAGCGCTGACCAGACTCGACACCGGGCTCGACACCGGGCTCGCACCGGCGCACCCGCGTGGAGGTCGGTGGTGTGTGGAGAACTTGTGGTTCGGTCCGCCGCGTCGTCCCCAGCCCCTGTGGACTTCATGGGACGAACGACACGAACCGCCGGCTCGTCCACACCACCCCGCGAGTCGTCGGTCCGGCGTCCACACCCGTCATCCACAGCGTTCCGGCGCCCTGACCTGCACCAACGCGTCCCATCCACAGTTTCCACGGACCCTATGACGACTATGAACCTCACCATGGGACTCATCACCCACCAACGAATGACAACCCTCCCTCTGGGGAGAACCCTGCCGCCGCGCCGACAGCGCGTGGCAGGATGCACTTCCCACGTGCACGCGTGTGGTTCTCGTCTGCGTGCAGTCACTCGTTGCCCGCACCACCACCTCTCGTCGAGGAGACCCTTGTGAAGTTCCGCGTCGAACGCGACGTCTTCGCCGATGCCGTTGCCTGGGCTGCCCGCAGCCTGCCGGTCCGTCCCAGCTCGCCGGTCCTGGCCGGCCTGCTGATCGAGGCGAGCGACGCCGGGCTGGTGCTCTCGACGTTCGACTACGAGACCTCGGCCCGCGCCACCCTCTCCGCGGAGGTCAACGACGAGGGCCGTGCGCTGGTCAGCGGCCGCCTGCTCGCCGACATCTGCCGCAGCCTGCCGGCCAAGCCCGTCGAGCTGACCCTCGAGGGTCCGCGCGTCTCGCTCACCTGCGGGTCGGCGCGCTTCAGCCTCCAGACCATGCCGGTCTCCGACTACCCCACGCTGCCCGAGATGCCGTCGGCCACCGGCACCGTCTCCAGCGCCGACTTCGCCCACGCCGTCGCCCAGGCCGTGACGGCCGCGGGCCGTGACGACATGCTCCCGGTCCTCACCGGCGTCCGCATCGAGATCGACGGCTCCACGATGGCGCTGCTGGCCACCGACCGGTTCCGGCTCTCGCACCGCGAGCTCACCTGGAACCCGCAGTCGCCCGACGTGTCGGTCGCCGCGCTCGTCCCGGCCAAGGTGCTCGGCGACACGGCCAAGTCGCTGACCTCGGGCGCGGAGATCACCATCGCGCTGAGCGCCAGCGGCGCCGGCGAGGGCCTGATCGGGTTCGAGGGCACCGGGCTCGGCGGCGTACGCCGCACCACCACGCGCCTGCTCGACGGGGAGTTCCCCAAGGTGCGCTCGCTGTTCCCGTCCGAGCACCTCACGGTGGCGAAGGTCAACAAGGCCGAGCTCATCGAGACCGTCAAGCGCGTCGCGCTGGTGGCCGAGCGCAACACCGCGGTGCAGATGAAGTTCGGCGACAACCAGATCGTCCTCGACGCCGGCTCCGGCGACGAGGCGATGGCGACCGAGGCGGTCGACGCCGACATCACCGGCGACGACCTCACGACCGGCTTCAACCCACAGTTCCTGCTCGACGGGCTGAGCGCGATCGACGGCGAGATGGTCGACCTGGCGTTCACCCAGGCGACCAAGCCGGTCGTCATCTCCGGCACCGACACCGACGACACCGGCTCCTTCCGCTACCTGCTGATGCCCCGGCGCCTGCTCGGCTGATCGCGCGCCCGGCCGTCGGATCCCACAGGATCCGGACCGGCCGGACCGGACCGGACTGCGGCTAGGCTCACCGACATGGACATCGGACTCGTCGGGCTCGGCAAGATGGGCGGCAACATGCGCGAGCGCATGCGCCGCGCGGGACTCACGGTCGTGGGCTTCGACCGCAACCCCGACGTCAGCGACGTCGGCTCGCTCGAGGAGCTGGTCGAGGCGCTGCCGAGCCCGAAGGTCGTGTGGGTCATGGTCCCGGCCGGCGACCCGACCCGCGCGACGATCGCCGAGCTCGCCGACCTGCTCGGTCCGGGCGACGTCGTCGTCGACGGCGGCAACTCGCGCTGGACCGACGACATCACCAACGCCGAGCTGCTCGCGGAGAAGGAGATCGGCTATGTCGACTGCGGCGTCTCCGGCGGCGTCTGGGGCCTCGACAACGGCTACGCCCTGATGTACGGCGGCGACGGCGACGACATCGCCAAGGTCCGGCCGGCCTTCGACGCGCTCGCCCCCGAGGGCGACTTCGGCTCCGTCCACGCGGGCAAGGTGGGCGCCGGCCACTTCTCCAAGATGGTCCACAACGGCATCGAGTACGCGATCATGCAGTCCTACGCCGAGGGCTGGGAGCTGCTCGAGAAGGTCGACATGGTCGACAACGTCACCGAGGTGTTCCGCTCGTGGCGCGAGGGCACCGTCATCCGTTCGTGGCTGCTCGACCTGATGGTCGCCGCGCTCGACGACGACCCGGGTCTGAGCAAGGTCGCCGGCTACGCCGAGGACTCCGGCGAGGGCCGGTGGACCGTCGAGGCAGGCATCGAGAACGCCGTCGCGACCCCCGCGATCACCGCCGCCCTCTACGCCCGCTTCGTCTCGCGGCAGGACGACAGCCCGGCGATGAAGGCGGTCGCCGCGATGCGCAACCAGTTCGGCGGGCACGCGGTGCGCACCCCGGCCCCCAAGGGCGGCGACGCCGAGGGCGCCACCGGGCCCGACCAGTCCGAGACCGCGCAGAAGGCCGGCGCCGGCAGCGGCCAGGAGCCGAGCGAGAGCTAGGTCCCCTTGCACGTCGCGCACCTGACCCTGCACAACTTCCGCTCCTACGCCGACATCGACGTCGCGCTGGAGCCGGGGGCGACGGCGTTCATCGGACGCAACGGCCAGGGCAAGACCAACCTGGTCGAGGCGATCGACTACCTCTCCCGGCTGTCGTCCCACCGGGTGGCGAGCGACGCACCCCTCGTCCGCGCCGGAGCCGAGCAGGCGATCGTGCGGGCCTCGGTCGTCAAGGAGGGGCGCACGGCGCTGCTCGAGGTCGAGCTCAACCCGGGTCGGGCCAACCGCGCCCGGATCAACCGCTCCCCCCTCCCCCGCCCCCGCGAGATCGTCGGCCTGGTGCGCACGGTCGTGTTCTCCCCCGACGACCTGACCCTGGTCAAGGGCGACCCGTCCGACCGGCGCCGGTTCCTCGACGACCTGCTGGTGCTGCGCACCCCGCGCCTGGCCGGCGTTCGCTCCGACTACGACCGGGTGCTCAAGCAGCGCAACAGCCTGCTCAAGACCGCCGGGGTGGCGCGTGGGTCCGCGCGCGACGCGGCGATGTCGACGCTGGAGATCTGGGACGACAACCTGGCGCGGGTCGGCGCGGAGATCCTCGGCGCCCGACTGCGGCTGGTCGACGACCTGCGCCCCTACCTCGGCAAGGCCTACGAGGCGGTCGCGCGCGGCGCGAGCCGCGACGACGCCGACCTCGACTACCGCGCGAGCGTCGAGGTGACCTCCTCGACCGGCGACCTCCAGCAGGCGCTGCTCGACGCGGTCGCGGCACGCCGCAAGGAGGAGCTCGACCGCGGCATCTCGCTCGTCGGCCCGCACCGCGACGAGCTGCTGCTCACCCTCGGCGACCCGCAGCTGCGGCTGCCGGTCAAGGGCTACGCCTCGCACGGCGAGTCGTGGTCGTACGCGCTCGCGCTCCGCCTGGCCTCCTACGACCTGCTGCGCGCCGACGGCGACGACCCGATCCTGGTGCTCGACGACGTGTTCGCCGAGCTCGACTCCGAACGACGCCAGCAGCTCGCCGAGCTCGTCGCGGGAGCCGAGCAGGTGCTGGTCACCGCCGCGGTCGCCGCCGACGTGCCCGCGTCGCTGCAGGGCGTGCGCTACCTCGTCGCGGACGGGGCGGTGACCCGTGACGGATGACGAGCGTCCCGGCGACCCCGGGACCGCGGGGGACGACACCACCGCCACCACCGACGGCGCCGATCCCGCTCCCGCCCCGGTGGCCGAGCACCGCGCCGACGGCCTCGACCTCGCCCGCGCTGCCGCACGTGCTGCCGCCGCCAGCCCTGGCTCGAAGCCCGCGCGGCGCCGCTCCGGGGGACCACGCCGTCGTACGACCCCGCGGGCGTCCGGCGCCCGGCCCGACGACCGCGACCCCCAACCGATCGACCAGGCGATGGGCCGGCTGATCGCCAACCACGGGTGGGAGCTCGACCTCAAGGTGCAGGGGGTGTTCGGCCGCTGGGCCGAGCTGGTCGGCTCCGAGGTGGCCGACCACTGCACGCCCGAGTCGTTCACCGACGGACGCCTGGTGGTGCGCACCGACTCCACCGCCTGGGCCACCCAGCTCAAGCTGCTGGCGCCGACGATCGTCCGCCGGCTCAACGAGGAGCTCGGCCACGGCACGGTCACGCTGATCGAGGTGGTCGGCCCGCACCTGCCGACCTGGACCAAGGGCCGGCTGTCCAGCCGCGACGGCCGCGGCCCGCGCGACACCTACGGCTGAGCACCCGGGCCGCCGCTCGCCGGCCGGAGCCCTCTCCGCGACGCTGGTTCATCAAGGTATGCAGGCGAACCGTCACTTCCCTCGCTCAGCTCGCCATGGGATGTGCGGGTTCGGCGACATACCTTGATGAACCGTCAGCGCGGGGGCGCGCCCGCCGCCGACGCGAGCGCCGGAGCCGCGTTCTGCCGATCTGGCAGCCGTCGGACCACATGGGGACCCACCGACCCCCCCGTTCGCGCGCCTGACAGGCCCCCACGGGCCCGCTGACGCGCTTTTTCCGACCGGATCCCTCCCCAACCGGGGGTTGGTCCTTCGGTCCGGGCGCCCTGACGGGTAATATGGGCGTACGAGTCGCAGATCGTGTTGCACCCGCAACCGCCGCGACTCGACTCATGTCGAGCGCCCCCGGGCCAGGTCCGGGGCGATGAGCAGAAGGCTGTGCCTTGAGCGAACAGAACCACGAGTCCACCCCGGCCACCCCCGACTCCGCTTCTGCTCCCGATCCGTCCGACGCCCAGCCCACGGATGGCCAGCCCACGGAGGCCGAGCGCGCCGAGGCCCTCGCCGCCGCCGTGGAGGCCACCGTCGAGAAGCGGTCCACCACGGCCGTCGACGAGGGCGTGGAGTATGACGCGTCCGCGATCCAGGTGCTCGAGGGCCTCGAGGCGGTGCGCAAGCGCCCCGGCATGTACATCGGCTCCACGGGCGAGCGCGGCCTGCACCACCTGATCTGGGAGATCGTGGACAACGGCGTCGACGAGGCGCTGGCCGGCTTCGCGACCCGCATCGTGCTCACCCTGCAGGCCGACGGCGGCGTGCGGGTCGAGGACAACGGCCGCGGCATCCCCACCGACACCGCGCCCGGGCAGGACATGCCGGCGCTCACGATGGCGCTGACCATGCTCCACGCGGGAGGCAAGTTCGGCGGCGGCGGCTACAAGGTCTCCGGCGGCCTGCACGGCGTCGGCGTCTCGGTCGTCAACGCGCTGTCCTCCCGCCTGGTCGCGGAGGTCAAGAACCGCGGCCACCTGTGGCGCCAGACGTTCCACCTCGGCGTGCCGGAGGGCGACCTCGAGCAGGTCCGCCCGATGGAGCCCGGCGAGCAGACCGGCACCACGGTCACCTGGTACGCCTCGGAGGACATCTTCGAGCACACCACCTACAGCCTCGAGACGATCACCTCGCGCCTGCGCGAGATGGCGTTCCTCAACAAGGGCGTCGAGTTCGTCGTGCGCGACGAGCGTCCCGACGCCGACGCGCGCGCCGACGCGGTCGAGGACGACACCGTCACCGACGAGGTCGACGCCGGCCACGACGCGATCAAGCGCGCGGAGACCGGGGGCCTCGAGCAGGTCTTCAAGTACGACCGCGGCCTCGTCGACTACGTCGAGCACCTCAACCGCCGCAAGACCGTGGCCAACCCGACCGTCATCTCCTTCGAGGCCGAGACCGCTGAGGGTGCGAGCGGGCAGCACATGAGCCTCGAGGTCGCGATGCAGTGGAACACCTCCTACACCGAGTCGGTCCACACCTTCGCCAACAACATCAACACCCACGAGGGCGGCACCCACGAGGAGGGCTTCCGCGCCGCGCTCACCTCCCTGGTCAACAACTGGGGCGAGGAGTGGGGGCTGATCAAGAAGAAGGAGGACCGCGTCTCGGGTGACGACATCCGCGAGGGCCTCACCGCGATCATCTCGATCAAGCTCGGCGAGCCGCAGTTCGAGGGGCAGACCAAGACCAAGCTCGGCAACACCGAGGCCAAGGGCTTCACCCAGCGGGTCATGAACGACCAGCTCGGCGCCTGGCTCGAGCAGAACCCGGCCGAGGGTCGCGAGATCGTCCGCAAGTCGCAGGCCGCGGCCAGCGCGCGCCTCGCCGCCCGCAAGGCCCGCGAGCTGGCTCGCAACCGCAAGGGCCTCCTCGGCGGCGGCGGCCTGCCCGGCAAGCTCAGCGACTGCCAGTCGACCAACCCCGCCGAGTGCGAGGTGTTCATCGTCGAGGGCGACTCCGCCGGCGGCTCGGCGCGTCAGGGACGCGACCCGCGGATCCAGGCGATCCTGCCGATCCGCGGCAAGATCCTCAACGTCGAGAAGGCCCGGATAGACAAGGTGCTCGCCAACGCCGAGGTGCAGGCCATCATCTCCGCGCTCGGCACGGGCATCCAGGAGGAGTTCAGCCTCGAGAAGCTGCGCTACCACAAGGTCGTGATGATGGCCGACGCCGACGTCGACGGCCACCACATCAACACGCTGCTGCTCACGCTGCTGTTCCGCTTCATGAGGCCGCTGATCGAGCACGGCTACGTCTACATGGCCCAGCCCCCGCTCTACCGGCTGCGCTGGAACAAGCCGGCCGAGCACGAGTTCGTCTACTCCGACGCCGAGCGCGACGCGCTGCTCGCCGACGGCCAGGCGCAGGGCAAGAAGCTCCCCAAGGAGAACCCGGTCCAGCGCTACAAGGGTCTCGGCGAGATGAACGCCGACGAGCTGTGGGAGACCACGATGGACCCCGACGCGCGCCTGCTCAAGCAGGTCACCCTCGCGGACGCCGCCCAGGCCGACGAGATCTTCTCGATCCTCATGGGCGAGGACGTCGAGCAGCGCCGTTCGTTCATCCAGCGCAACGCCAAGGACGTTCGATTCCTCGATATCTAGGTCTCTAGAGACATCTAAGAACTGACCTAGACATCGATAGAACGCAGGAGAGAAGACGAGATGACCGAGATCCCCACCGACCTCACGGGCGGACCCGGCGACGGCGGCACCGACCGCGTGCAGCCCATCGAGCTGCAGACGCTCATGCAGCAGTCCTACATCGACTACGCGATGACCGTCATCGTCGGGCGCGCGCTGCCCGACGTGCGCGACGGGCTCAAGCCCGTGCACCGCCGCATCCTCTACGCGATGTACGACGGCGGCTACCGCCCCGACCGCGGCTTCTCCAAGTGCTCGCGCGTCGTGGGCGACGTGATGGGTCAGTACCACCCCCACGGCGACTCGGCGATCTACGACACCATGGTCCGCCTCGCCCAGCCCTGGGTGCTGCGCGCGCCGCTGATCAACGGCCAGGGCAACTTCGGCTCGCCGGGCAACGACTCCGCCGCCGCCATGCGATACACCGAGTGCCGCATGGCGCCGCTGGCGATGGAGATGGTGCGTGACATCGACGAGGACACCGTCGACTTCCAGCCCAACTACGACGGTCGCTCCCAGGAGCCGACCATCCTGCCCAGCCGCTTCCCCAACCTGCTGGTCAACGGCTCGGCCGGCATCGCGGTCGGCATGGCGACCAACATCCCGCCGCACAACCTGCGTGAGGTCGCCGAGGGAGCCATCTGGGCGCTCGAGCACCCCGAGGCCACCAAGGAGGAGCTGCTGGACGCCCTCCTCGAGCGGATCAAGGGCCCCGACTTCCCCAACGGCGCGCTGATCGTCGGCCGCCAGGGCATCGAGCAGGCCTACCGCACCGGGCGCGGCTCGATCAGCCAGCGGGCCGTCGTCGAGATCGACGAGGACGCCAAGGGCCGGGTGATGCTGGTCATCAGCGAGCTCCCCTACATGGTCAACCCCGACAACCTCGCGCTCAAGATCGCCGAGCTCGCCGACTCCGGCCGGATCCAGGGCATCTCCGACGTCCGCGACGACACCAGCTCACGCACCGGTCAGCGCCTGGTCATCATCCTCAAGCGCGACGCCGTCGCCCGGGTCGTGCTCAACAACCTGTTCAAGCACACCGAGCTGCAGAGCAACTTCTCCGCCAACATGCTGGCGCTGGTCGACGGGGTGCCGCGCACCCTGCCGATCGATCAGTTCATCTCGCACTGGGTCACCCACCAGATCGAGGTCATCCAGCGGCGCACCCGCTTCCGCCTCGCGGAGGCCGAGCGCCAGGCGCACATCTACCGCGGCCTGGCCAAGGCGCTCGACGCCCTCGACGAGGTCATCGCCCTCATCCGCCGCAGCCCTGACGTCGAGGAGGCGCGGAGCGGGCTGATGAGCCTGCTCGAGATCGACGAGGTGCAGGCCAACGCCATCCTCGAGATGCAGCTGCGCCGCCTCGCCGCCCTGGAGCGGCAGAAGATCATGGACCGCCTCACCGAGCTCGAGCGCGTGATCGCCGACCTCGAGGACATCCTGGCCAACGAGGCCCGCCAGCGGCAGATCATCTCCGACGAGCTGACCGAGATCGTCGACAAGCACGGCAACGACCGGCGTACGCAGATCATCGCGGCCGACGGCGACCTGTCGATGGAGGACCTGATCCCCGACGAGGACCTGGTCGTCTCCATCACCCGCGGCGGCTACGCCAAGCGCACCCGCGCCGACCAGTACCGGCTGCAGAAGCGCGGCGGCAAGGGCGTGCGTGGCGCGACGCTGCGCGGCGACGACGTCGTCCAGCACTTCATCGCCACCACCAACCACCACTGGCTGCTGTTCTTCACCACGGCCGGTCGCGTCTACCGCACCAAGGCCTACAACCTCCCCGAGGCCGCACGCGACGCCAAGGGCGGCCACGTCGCCGGCCTGCTGAGCTTCCAGCCCGACGAGGACATCGCCCAGGTGCTGGCGATCCGCGACTACGACCAGGCGCCCTACCTCGTCCTGGCCACCCGCACCGGCCTGGTCAAGAAGACCAAGCTCGGCGACTACAACAGCCCGCGCCAGGCCGGCGTGATCGCGATCAACTTCCGCGAGGACGACGACGAGCTCATCGGCGCCGAGCTGGTCAACGCCGACGACGACATCCTGCTCGTCTCCCGCAAGGGCCAGGCGATCCGGTTCCGCGCCGACGACGACCAGCTGCGGCCGATGGGTCGCGCCACCGGCGGCGTGCGCGGCATGAAGTTCAAGCACGACGACGACTCGGTGCTCTCGCTCTCGGTGATCCGCGCCGCCCAGGTCGCGGCCGAGGAGGCCGCCGAGGCCCGCCTGGTCCAGGAAGGTGCGTCGCCGGAGGCCATCGAGGCCGGCGACCTGCCGGAGGTGAAGGAGCAGTACGTCTTCACGATCACCGACGGCGGCTACGCCAAGCGCACCCGGATCACCGACTACCGCACCACCAACCGCGGTGGCGTCGGCATCCGCGCGGTCAAGCTCGCCAACGAGGACCGCGGCGGCCTGGTCGGCGCGTTCATCGTCGAGGAGGGTGACGAGGTCCTCTCGATCACCAGCGGCGGGCAGGTCGTCCGCAGCCCCATCGACGCCAACTTCCGGGCCACCGGCCGCGACAGCCAGGGCGTGAAGTTCGTGACGCCCAAGAAGGGCGACACCGTCGCCGTCGTCGCCCGGTCGGTCGAGGCCCGCGAGGACGAGGAGGTCGAGGAGCTGGCCGCCGAGAGCGCCGCCGAGGTCGAGGCAGCCGCCCGCGAGGCCGCTGCGGAATCGCCCGACGTGGTCGACGGTGCAACAATCGATGGTCAGGACGCTGTGGAAGCAGCCCCCTCCGACGACGACACCGAGGAGTGATCCATGTCGGAACGCACCGCGACGCCCCGCCGCACCTCCGGCGGAGAGCCCGCCAAGAGGTCGCTGACCGGTCGGCTCCAGGACACGCTGTCCAGCGCCGCTGAGGAGCACCGGGCCAACGCCGGACCGTCGTCTGGGCGGAGCAGCCGCGCCCGGCGTACGTCCGGGCGCCAGCCGCGGCGCGCCCGCCTCCGGCTGACCCGCATCGACCCGTGGTCGGTGATGAAGACGGCGTTCCTGCTCTCGGTCGCCTTCGGTGTGGTCACGTTCGTCGCGATCTTCATGGTGTGGTCGGTGCTCGGCGCGGCCGGCGTGTGGGACTCGATCAACTCCGCCGTCGGCAGCATCGTCGAGGGCGACAGCGGCAACTCGTCCTTCGACGTCACCAACTACGTCGGCATGTCGCGGGTGCTCGGCTTCACGCTGCTCGTCTCGGTGGTCGACGTCATCCTGCTGACCGCGATCGCGACCCTCACCGCCTTCCTCTACAACCTCGCGGCCGCCCTCCTGGGCGGCATCGAGGTGACCCTCGCGGAGGACGAGAAGTGAGTCGCGACCTCGATTGGCACGGCCTGACCGCGGTCAGGTAACCTTCGGCGTCGCCGCTTGCGGCGTGCACGGGCCTATAGCTCAGACGGTTAGAGCGCTTCCCTGATAAGGAAGAGGTCGGAGGTTCAAGTCCTCCTAGGCCCACTCCATCCCCTTCGCTCCGCTCTCGAGGAGAGTCCATGAAGAAGCTCCTGCTGGTCGCCCTCGCTGCCGCCGGCGCGGTCCTGGCGAAGAAGAAGATGGACGAGGGCAAGAACGAGCAGGCCCTCTGGGCCGAGGCCACTGACACCGTCGAGAAGGCCTGAGCCCACCTCCGAGCGCCAAGCGCTCACGGGGCCTTGGCGCAATTGGTAGCGCACCTGCTTTGCAAGCAGGGGGTTAGGGGTTCAAGTCCCCTAGGCTCCACCAGAGAAACCGCAGGTCAGCCTGCGGTTTCTGTGATTCCGGAGTGTCCGGTCGACTTCGGGATCGGGCTCTAGGGGGACTGGTGGGGGAATCTAACCCAACAGGCACCGCTGCGACTTTTACCTTTCGCCCCGTCGGTCGCAAAGATCGAACTATGGTGAGCGTCGCTATAGATCAGTCGCGTACGGGGGCTCGCAGTTGGTTTCGCATGTGCATGGGCAGAGCACTGGTGACACGCCTCCTCAGACGGACCCCTTCGACGCCGATTGGATGACGCCCAGGTCCCCGTGGCCAAAGTCAGACGATCAGACCCATATGTCTATCGGCATGACGCACTTGGCCGCTGGCGGACCCCGCGCGAACGCCTCCCAGCGCCGCCGGGCCACCGCCGAGGCAGTCGAGACAGCGTTGCGTACTCGCCCAGACGAGCCGCTGCCACTCGCTGCCCTCTACGAGGCAGCCTTCGACCTCGTGGACTTCGTCCCCACCGAGAACGACGTGAGCTTGGCCGCCCGAGCTCTGGTGACAACCCGAGAGAACTTCTTCAGGGTCGGCCAGGGCGCGTACGCGTGGGCACCAGACGGAACCCCGCCCCCACCGCCGCCTCCGGCTCGAGTCGTCGCCATGATGGAGTTGCGGCGAAGTGGCCGAACCTTGGACGAGATCGGCAAGGTCTTCGGGATCACTCGGGAACGCGTGCGGCAACTCATGCGCAAGCACGGGGGCCCCGACGCGGCATCGGTGAGGCAGGCACAGATCGAGCGGAACCGGTCCGAGGAGCATGCGCACGGCATGTCCGTCTCGGCGGCCATCCGGGATGTGCTCGCAGACATGAATCCGAGGTCCGTCGAGGAAGTCGCGACTTTGACCGGGATCGCCAGCGAGGACATAGCCAGATGCTGGCCGGACGATCTGGCGCATCTCCGGCTGTGGGCGGCGACGGCTCCCGAGAACCGCTGGTCGGACGAGGAGATCATGGACGCCATGAGGGCGGCCGCCGTGTACGAGTACCCGTTGACTTCGAAGGCCTATACAGCCCTCCTCGCGGTGGGCCAGATCACCGGCCCCTCAGTCCCGAGGATCGGCCAGCGGTATGGATCCTGGACAGCCGCCTGTGAGGCTGCGGGCGTTGAACCCGGTCGAACGGTCCGCAGTCACTATCAGTCGAAGTGGAGCGACAAGGACATCGCGGACATTGTTCGTCAGTATCTGCTCGACCCAAGCGCGCCGAACTCCGCACACCGATTCGACGAGTGGAGGCGAGTGAACGTGCCCGACGGACCATCCTTCCAGACCGTGCGCAACCGGTTCGGTTCATGGACTGAGGCGAAGCGTCGAGCGTTGAAGCCGACGGGATCCGAGGATGAGTGAAGTCACACGCTTGGACGGGATCCTGGCTACGACCATCGACGACAACACGCGGGAAGGAATCTGGGAGTCAGCGTCGGCCATCCTGAAGCATGGTCCCAACCCAGGTCAGGCAAGCGATCCGACCGTGCTCGCGCTGGGCTACGTGCAGTCCGGCAAGACGACCTCGATCACCGCGCTTGCTGCCGCTGCCGCGGACGAGGGCTATCAGGTCATCGTTGCTCTTCTTGGGTCCACTAACCTGCTTCTCGATCAGAACAAGCAGCGGCTCGAAGGGTCCCTAGGGATCACGACTCGCAGCGACTACATCTGGATCAGCGAGACGAACCCAGCCACCGACGCTGCGGGCAAGAAGCTTCGCAGCTTCGTCGACATGGGCCGGGTATGTCTTGTGCCTGTGCTCAAGCACGCAGGACGCATCAGGGCCGTTGCGAAGCAACTGGCGAAGCTGCCGGACGAGCTGCGCGTGCTCGTCATCGACGACGAGGCAGACCAGGCGTCGCTGAACACCGGCAAGGACGCCGAAAGTCAGACCTACGCTGCCATTCGCGAGCTGCGGTCGTCCGTCCCGAGCCATCTCTATGTGCAATACACGGCAACGCCGTACGCGCCCCTCATGCTGGACGCTGCCGACATACTGAGCCCCCAACACGTGGAGTTCCTGACCCCGGGCGAGGGATATACAGGCGGCAAGCAGTTCTTCATCGACCATGCCGATCGAGTCGTTCGCAACGTGCCCATGTTGGACGAGCAGGCCTCCAAGAGCCCACCGCTACAGCTACAGAAGAGCCTGCATCAGGCCCTGTCGTCGTTCCTAGCAGGCACTGCACTCCTTCTACTCAAAGACGCGGCGAGCCCGCCGATCAGCATGCTGGTTCACTCCACGGCTCGCAACGACGTTCAGGCGCGGTACGAGTTCCTCATTCGCCGGCAGCTGGACCAGTGGCGCAAGGCCTTGGTGCCCGACGACCCCGAAACAATTCCAGAGTCCATCACCGACGAACGCGAACGGCTCGTGCAGAACGGTGCCTCAGACGTCGACGATCAGACCTTCGCTCACAAGCTGAAGTTCGTACTCGCACAGGCAATGACCTGGCTCGTGAACAGCGCGGCTGACATCAATAAGGTCGACTGGCACGTATCGCCCGTCCACGTCCTCGTCGGCGGCAACAAGCTCGATCGAGGATTCACCGTCGAAGGGCTCACGGTCACCTACATGAACAGGCCTGCGAGTCCGCAGGTAGACACACTTGAGCAACGTGCTCGAGCCTTCGGCTACCGAGGGGACTTTCTGCCCTACTGCCAGTTCTTCGCCAGCAAGAAGACGATCCGCTCCCTTACCGAGATCGTGCACACCGAAGAGGACCTACGCGCGCGACTGCACGATCACATCGAGAGCGGTGGGTCGGTTCACACGTGGGCGCGCGAGATCGGACTCGTGCTGCCGGACGGGATGACACCTACTCGATCGAGCGTGGTTTCAGCCCTGTCGACGATGGGGCTGGGCTGGCACCAGATGCGCGCGCCCTCTCGCCAGGCTGTCGACACGTCTCACAACTACGGACTTCTCGAGGAGCTTGGCCTGTTGGACGCCCCGCGAGTCTCCCAGGGTCGCCTGGCATTTCGCACCCTCACGGTCGAGTCACTCGAACCCTTGGAGCGCCTCTTCACACAATGGGCTCGTCCCGACTACAGCCCAGGATGGCTCCACGACGAGTTCGCGGGTGCCATCGCCCGCGGCTTCACTCATCTGAAGAGCGCCACCGTCATGCTGATGGAGGACGGCGAGGCTCCACGCAAGCGCCGATGGTCTGGTGAGCTTGGCTTCGTCAATCTCTTCCAGGGCCGCGACCTGAAACCACAGCAGAACGGTGACTTCTATCCCGGGGACCGACTCGTGGAGAACCTGGAGAACGAGCCGAACCAAATCGTGATCCAGATTCATCGCACTCAAGTGCGGCAGCACGAGGACGACGGCGAGGTGCTGGCGCTCGCGGTCTACCTCGGATCAGGGCTCGTAGTTCGAAAGGAACGGAATGTCTGAACACCTCCCGGCCAGCGCGGGTCGCCCGTCGAGCGCCCCTCTGTCAGCTCTGCGTCTCGATCCGGAGAATCCGCGCATACCCGAGACGCACCGCACCAAGGACACCGCTGAGCTCGCGACGCTGCTCGAGATGGGCTTCGAGGCCTATCCCGTCGCGCAGTCGATAGCCGAACTGGGCTTCTTCAATGCCGAGCCACTCATCGTGATCCCCAGCCCTGATGAGGCGAACGCCTGGATCGTCGTCGAGGGGAACCGACGGCTCACCGCACTCATCGGACTGGCCTATCCCGAGATTCGAGCAGGCTTCGCGACACCCGATCGTTGGGAGAAGTTGGCCGCCAGCCGCTCGATCAGCCCCGAGATGGCGGTCCCGATCGTCGTCCACGAGACGCGCGAGACGACGCATGCGGAGATCGCGCGAGTTCACGTCGTCGGCAAGCTCGGGTGGCGTCCCTTCATGCAGGCTCGGTACATCGCTGCTCGCGTGGCAGAGGGACGAACACTGCAGGAAGTCGCTGACCTGATCGGCATTCCCAAGAGCAAGGCTGCCGATCTGTACCGCGACCAGGCCGTGCTGACACAGGCTGCGAACCTCGGGCTTGAGACCTCGCAGGTCGAGAGTGCCTTCTCGGTGCTCACCGTGGCCATGGGCAGCACGAAGATCCGCGGCCACGTTGGCGCACCGTTGGGATCGCAGACTGTGATCGGTCAGGATCCCGTTCCCGCCGACAGATTCGATGAGCTCAAAGAGGTGATCCAGTGGGTGTTCGGCGACGAGGAGCACGAGTCCTTGATCTCTGACTCGCGGCAGATGTCGCAACTCGGCAACGTCGTCGCCTCTGAGGTCGGACTCGAAGCGCTACGCGAGGGCAAGACGCTCGAGGAGGCGAAGCAACGGATACAGGAGAAGGGCCTGGACCCGTTGAAGGCGCTGACACTGAAGCTCAACGCTGCCAAGAACTCGCTGAACGCCGCCAGCGGCGACGTCGCCGAGTTCGCGATCGACGCCGAGGTTCAAAGCCTCGTCGACGACATCGAGTCACTGGTTGGAAGCATTCGGTCGACCCTCGATGACGTCACCGCAGAGACCGACCTCTAGCAAATGACGGACCTGGAGGTCTCGACCACCGAAGCCATCGCAGACTGGATCGAGACCAGTGTGCTCGTCAGCCGCTCAGGCCACTTCGGACGCGACAAGCTGGACGACCTGGCGCAGAGCGAGATCGGCGCCTCCTCGATGAAGGTCGCGATGGCGCTCGACACGATGGCCAAGCGGGCAAGCGTGCTCGGTAGCTCCTACCCGTTTGTCGTCAGCGACCTCGCAGTCCTGCGACGAGACGGCGCGCATGCCGGCCACTATGCGGCACTGCTTCACCTCACGCCAGGTTCGGTCGCGCGTCAGACGGTGCGGGCGTCCGATACTGCCGTGATGGGCGAGCTGCTCGAGGAGATCAGCGAGGCCGCGCTTGCAAATTTTTGGGGCGATGGCGGGAACGCCGTGTCGTTCGGATACCCGTCGAAGCACGGCCGTCCCGAGTCATTTGATCAGGCTGTGGGATGGCTCGCCAAACGAATCGGCGTTGAGCCGGGACGGGGATACCGCCCGCCACGCCGAAAGGACGGCGGTGTCGACGTCGTCGCCTGGCGTCAGTTCGCGGACCGCCGACCGGGCTTTCCTGTCGCACTCGCCCAATGCACGATCCAGGCAGAGACCTTCACCAAGACCACCGACATAGACCTTCGACTCTGGGCAAGTTGGCTCGCGATGGACGTCGACCCCCTTAGCCTGCTGGTCATTCCAGGGACGATTCGGGCCGCCGGCCCAGATTGGAGACAACTGGCCACCGTGGTCATGGTCATTGATCGCCTTCGACTGCTCGAACTCCTCGGGCGTGGTCCCACAAAGGACGTTGACAATTCGTGGGTAACCGGAACGACCTCGTTGTTGCAAGCAGTCATGAGAGCGTCAGAGCTGTGACCACCAAGGCTGACATCGTCTGGGACATCGCACTGCAACTCGGAGCGGAGCCTCCGAGGATGTCCACGGGATCGACGGAGCCCCGAGAGATCTTCGAGATCGTCAACGACCGCCTAGGACTCGGCATCGACAGCCGGCTCACGAAACCCGACATGGCTCGCCAGATCGTCGAGGCCGCAGGCTTGACCTGGAACGCCCACTACGAATCCAGTGGCGGGACGGTGACCAAGGTGGGCCTTGCGGCAGTGCTCGAGGCTGTCGAGCACTTTGTTGCCTGATTGGGTCGCTGATCAGCCGGCGACACGGCGAGCGTCAGCCGAGCGACGACGCCTAACGATGACCTCGCGGCTCGAATCACGATGACGCTCAAGGGCCTCGTCTGGGCTGATCGCCGATTCCTCGACGGCTAGCGCGAGGCGTGGCGCGCGGCGTCGCACGGCGGCCAATGAGCTAAGCACGTGCTCGCGGAAGACGTGGTATGCGGCGCCGACGTTCACACCGTTGCCCATCTGCTTATAGGTGGCAGCGTCGGGCTGGTCACCGAAGTCGAACCACTCCGGCAGGCCCTGCAGCCGAGCAGCCTCGCGAGGGGAAATTCGGCGGAGCCGATCGCCAAGGATGCTCGTTTGAGTGATCGCCACCAGTGCTGGAACGTAAGTCGCCTGCTTCACTCGCAAGCCCGACGGTCGCAGGTGCATTACCGTCTCGGCTAGTGAACTGGCGCCCTGCGCCTGCCATTCGAACTTCCTTCGGGACGACGGGAAGTCGCGGAGGTAGTTCCATCGGGAGAGCCAGTCCTCTAGAACGTCCTGGTGCTCGGTGTAGAAAGCCGCGTTTTTGCGAAGGAACGAGGCCTTCCAGTCCGCGGTCCCGACAGGGACCACCAGGTCGTCCTCGTGGATGAACGCGTCGACCCACACCGGGAAGCCCGGCAGCTTCTCGACACCTGCGGATCGCAGCGTGACCACGAAGTCGTTCCACGCTTCCACCCAAGTCGTCTCCGCAGGTCCAAGATTCAGCCGCAACTCATTTCGGAGCTCTGGATCGGGCTGGACGGGCAGATGTGTCTCTAGGTCCCACTCGGATGGTGACCAACCGTCGACTGGAAGGTGAGGGACCGACGGATCGACATCGATGTGGGAGCCGCGGGTTCCGACATACGTCGCCATGATGAAGACGCGCTCGCGAACTTGTGGTCGTCCTCCACGCTCGGGCGGAAGCAGATGCGGCGAAAACACGATCGGCCGAGACGACACCTGGTAGCCGAGCTCCCGGAGCGAGCGGACAATCACGTCCCACTCGTGCCTATGACGCGGCCCGTAGATGTTCCGGACGTTCTCCAGCAGAACGACTGTTGGCCTCCGCACCTCAAGAATCCGGAGGATGTTCCAGAACAACGTTCCGCGTGCCTCGTCCATGCCCCGCTGGAGGCCAGACTTCGAGAACGGCTGGCACGGAAAGCCGGCAGCCAAGACATCGTGCTTGGGCACCCGCATGTGGGTCTCGGTGTCATTGATGATGTCGCCGTGAGCCTGGATGCCCCAGTTCCGCTCATAGACAGCAGCGGCCTCAACGTCCTTCTCGACAGCGTAGACGCACTCGCCACCCAAGGCCCCGAGAGCAGCGTGGAACCCGCCAACGCCTGCGAACAGGTCGACGAACGTGAACGGAGCCGAGCTCATGTCAGCCAGCTTAGCTGAGTCTTCAGCTTTGTGCCCGCGTTCTCGCATGGTGTTCTCCCGTCCGTTGCCCCGATCCCGGCGTGCGACTCACTGACGTCGCCAACCCTCGATGGTAGACGCCACCACCGACGGATTGTTGAGCCGCCGCCTGGATGAGTTGGGACGCGCGGCGGGCATTTCGGCGACCCGTTGATAGCCGACGATCTCTTCCTGGACGATCTGACGCGTGGCGTCTGGACCTTGGAGTGACGACGAGATCGGCGTGACCGTCGATGTCTACTTCCGCATGCTGACACTCGAGCTCGCTGGCGAGAGCTACACGAAGATTGAGTTCCGTCGCGAGGTCGAGCGGGACGTCGATCGCCTTCATGCTGAAGGCAGTGGCCGATGGTGACGTCGCCCCCTCCGAGCTCGGTGCAGAGGTCGCCGCGCCGAACGCCGGCTGGCCAGCGGGCCGGGGCGCACGTGTCGGCGTCCTGGGACTCGACTTCGCGGCGATTGAGTCATCCAACAGAGCCCTCGGGCGTGCAGGCGAGGAATCCGTGCTTGCTTGCGAGCGCGGGCGGCTGGCTGCCGCGGGCCGCCCAGATCTGGCAGCGGAGGTCCGCCATGTCTCTGTAGTCGACGGCGACGGACTGGTTACGACATTCGGTCCTTCCAAGGCCTGACCGATGAGCCGGTCTTCACGAGGTCAATACCACGCGGTATGGCAAGGAAGTGCCCTTCTACATCTCCGGAACCGAAGTCGAGGCGTCCATCGATCTTGGGCCCGCATACCGGCTGTGGCGCGTGTATCGCTACGGCAAGGTGGACACCGGCTACTACCGGCTGCCAGGCCCGTTGACTCAGCACGCCCGACACCTATCGTGGGCTGCCCTCAGTCGGATGCTGACTCCGGACGGCCACGGCTACGGCCGTCGCGACCGTCTCGGGATCCTCATGCTCCCAGAAGCGAAGGACGGTCCATCCAGCGTCCTGCAGCCGTGAGGTGGTGTCGGCGTCACGGGCGACGTTCCGAGCCAACTTCGCCGACCAGTAGGACGCGTTCGTCCGCGCCACGGTCCGATGCTTCGGGCAGGCGTGCCAGTAGCAGCCATCGATGAAGACGGCGATGCGCTGCTTGGTGAAGACGATGTCGGCCGTGCGGTTGAGACCAGGCTCCGGCCGATGGGCGACGCGGAAGCGGAGGCCGGCTGCGTGGAGTCGGCGTCGGACTGCGAGTTCGGGCGTGGTGTCTCGGGACCTGTTGCCCTGCATGACCTTGCGAGACGCGGTGCTGCTCGCCCAACTCTCGTACCCAGCCATGCCGCCTAGCATCGCCTCTGTGAGCCGACAGGGCCAAGCGCTCTGCACGAGGCACGTCGGGAGGACGATGCCTTGATTGACTGGAGACCTTCGGGAGTCGCACGCGCAGAACCTCGAGCACTGCGGCTCGGTCGGTGGAGCCGATCAGGGATGGCTCCGGCGTCGGTCGTCGCACGACAATCCTTGCAAAACGATCACGGCGGTTCCGCCGCACAGCGACGTCAGCCCTTCGGGATCAATCCAGGATGCGCTCGGTCAATGCGGTAGCGGAGTACTTCAAACACCCCTGGCCACCAGAGCCCACAACGCTCGGCAACGGTCTCCCATGGGTAGACGTGAACGTCCACGCCCTTGAGGTTGTTGTGATTGCGGCACAGGTGAATGCGGTTTCCTGGCAGCGTCGCTCCGCCAAGTGCGTACGGGAAGAGGTGATCAATCTGCAGCTCCTGGCGGAGGGGGCAGTCGTACCCCCAAATGAGGCGACTTTCACAGCGGGCGCTTGACAGGGGCTTGTCCGTGAAATCTCTCGCCCCGTAGACGGCCGTAAGAGACCTCGGATCAAGGTCGAGTTCGTTGAACCAGTCTGGATGAACGAGTGCCAGACCGACAGTCCACTCATGGGAGTCCTGGAAGCGCTGCAGCGTCCTCGGCCAGCCGTCGTCGAACGCGCGACTCAAGGCTGAGTAATACTCGCTGGCGACTGCCGTCCGCTGACCAACTGAGGCGATTATGTCCAACTCAAGTCGATTCTGAACTCTTGAGTGACACCGCCGTAGAACTCCACTTCCGCACCAAGCTCAGCTGAATCGCCTTGGGGCCGAGGCGTTGCTGCCCCCCGCTTCACGTTCGCGACCGAATAGTGGTTTGAGAACGGCGCGGAGCGGTCCCTCAGTTCCACTCTGGCGATGCTAGATGTGCACCCCTTGTACAAGAGCTTGGTGGTGTCGCTGAGGTCGGCGATGTATCCGAGCCGCCCGACAACGAGTTCGTGCGGAGTGCCACTCCGGCGCATGCGACCCCCAGGCCCAACCTCGCGTACTTCGAACAACAGCCGAGCATCATCTCCCCGTAGATAACTTGGAATATCGCGCACGCCCCTGGGCAGGCTTCCTGCGGCGAAAAACTCTCGGAAGATCAGGGCGGCCACGTCTCGTGAGCGATTGCCGACGTTTCCGTCCAACTGATTCACCCAACTCTTGAAGTCCCAGTTGGACGTGTCGAATTTGAGGTCCCTGAAAACCGGCTGCCACCCGGCTGATGGCACGCCATGAACCGCCAGGTACTCGAGGAGGCCGTGCATGAGCCCGTATTGGGCAGGGAGTTGCTTGTAGCCGGGGTCTCCGAAGAAGACGCTGCGACTGAGGGGCGTCGTGATCACCTGCGAGAGTGCGATGAGCGCTTCGGACAAGGATTCCGCCACGTCGGTTGGCACCAAATTCGTCGCGCGAGTGGAGTTGGCGAAGTAGCCCTTCTCGACGATCTTCCGCAAGTTCGTCGCATCAAACGCGAACCCGCCTCCGATGGCGGCCGCTGCCTGCTTCTTCGGGTTGAATTGGATCTTGTTGCGGAAGACGTTGACCTTGGGGACTTGGGGACTCCAAGAGCACAAATGCACGACGGTCTTCATCGCCTGTACGGCTGGAGTGTCGGTTGTGCGTCCGCGCATGTCGTACGTGTCCAGACGGAAGGCGAACTTGAGCCACTCGTCGTGGAGCTGCTCCAACTGCGTTGACTTGGTTGTCACCTCGGCAAAGATCTGGGCGTAGGTTGACTCGCTGTACACCGGCGTCCCCTGGTTGGCCAAGATGACGAACGGAAGCGGGTTGTTCGGTACTGCGGACTGCGACATGCCCACAACTCTGTGCTGACCGTCGAGTATTAGCAGCGGCCTGGAGCCGTCAGCTGGGGGAGTAATTGAAGCCTCGAGGACCTGCGTGCCGTCACTGTGGGTGTACACGACCCGCGTGGTCAGAGACCCGTCCTTAGCCGCAAGCAGAACAGGGTTAGGCATCAGCTCGCCAGGTTGGCCGTATCGCTCTGCGATCTCGTCGACTTTGCCCGCAATCTTGGGGCGCTGCCACTCCTTGACTGGGCTGCTCAGGATGTTTGACGCGATCGCGCTGTGGTCGGTCGAGTCCTGGAAGGCGGGTACCTCACACAGGGGCTCCAGCGCGTTCGCGGCCATCAACCCGACAAGGACGGGAAACTGTGCGCCTGTCGTATCGTGAACGGTCTGCATCTGTGTCAAAAAGTCAACCACTTCGCGCTCCCTTGAGTAATCCAATGCCCGGCCGCTCGAGACTAGCTCTGCCGACTGCAGTCCGCTCTCGGAACAATAGGTGGAGCTCGCCTCGACAACCGACACTTACCAGAGTTTCGCGGTGCCGCCCCTCGGGTTGACTAGGTCATCAACCGATCAGGCTCGGATGCCGTGGACATGGCTCAGACGCTTTCGATGCCTTCAAACCCAGCGGCACGCATACTACGAAGGTCCGTAGATCGGTCCGCCCCTCGGGGCGGGCCGAGCGTCATTTCAATGCTGGGTGACGAGTAGTGACGGGCGGTGACGGGGCCGATGCACGGTGGAGTGAAGTTCTACCGCGGGTCCGCTGCCGCCGCGCGCTCGTACGTGGAGGCGGACCGCTCGCGAGTCGACGACTACTACCTCACCGAGGGCACCGGGGTGGCCGAGCGGTACGTCGCCACGCCTCTCCCGGCGGGGGGACGCAGTGTTCCCGCAGTCCAGGGCGGGGGGACGTTGCATGGTGACGCCTACGAGAGGTGGGTCGCCGGCTACGACGTCGAGACCGGAGCGGCCAAGGGACGTCTGCGCGATGACGCCCACGCACTGCGGTTCGTCGAGGTCGTCGTGAATGGGCCGAAGTCCTGGTCGCTCGTCGCCGCACTCCATCCGGACATCGCGACGGCGTACGACGCGGCAATGGACCGTGCGGCTGGTGAGGTGATCGGCTGGGTTGCCGAGCACGCCACCACGCGGGTCGGGCCACGTGGCCGGCAGGTGCAGGTCCCGGTTGAGAAAGTCGAAGCCGCCGTCGTACGTCACCACACCTCGACCTCGCCGAACCCGCGTCGCCTGGCCATCCGCACCCTTCTTCCGCACGCGATTTACTAACCCCCTGCTGGGTTATCAACGGGAGTCCCTGTGGGGGACTGGTGGGGGAAGAATGGCCTCTGTGGGGGAATCTTGTCCACTCGTGTCCAGCGTTTCCGCAGGTCAGAGCCATAGTGCGCCTGCTTCGAGGCAATTTGCAAGCAGGGGGTTACCGGTTCGAGTCCCTAGGCTCCACCAGACCAGACCCTCCAGCCGGGACTGCGCCCAGCCCGGGGTGACGTCGCTTCCACCGCGCGGAATCCGCTGGGCGCGACCGCCGGCCAGGTCGCACACTGGTGCCGTGCTGGGCATCACCGACCTCCCGACCTACCTCGTCGGGCTCATCCTCATCATCCTGCTGCCGGGGCCGAACTCGATCTACATCCTCTCCGTCGCCGCGCGTCGCGGGGTGCGGAGCGGGTACGCCGGCGCGGCGGGCGTGTGGACCGGGGACGCGGTGCTGATGACGCTGTCGGCGGCGGGGGTCGCCTCGCTGCTCCAGGCCAACCCGGCAGCGTTCGCGGTGGTGAAGTGGGCCGGTGCGTCCTACCTGCTGTGGCTGGCGATCGGGATGCTCCGCACCGGGTGGACGACGTGGCGCTCGCGCGTGCCCGTCGCCGAGCAGATCGCCGACGCGGCGCAGGAGGCCGGCGTCGAGCCGCAGGGCCGGGGCGAGCGGCCCTACCGCCGCGCGCTGGTGATCAGCCTGCTCAACCCCAAGGCCATCTTGTTCTTCGTCGCGTTCTTCGTGCAGTTCGTCGACCCCGCCTACCCCCACCCGGTGGTGTCGTTCCTCGTGCTCGGCTCGCTGGCGACGCTCGCCAGCGCGACCTACCTCAGCGTGCTGATCTTCGCCGGCAACCACCTCGCTGCCGCGTTCCGCCGTCGCCGGGCGCTGTCGGCGGGCGCCACGTCGGCCGTCGGCGCGGTGTTCGTCGGGTTCGCCGTCAAGCTCGCCCTCGCCTCCGCCTGACGCCAGGCGGGGACCGGAGGAAAGACGTCGTCGCGCGGTGTCGTATCCCGGCCACGCCGTTCGTGGTAGGGGTGAGAGGCCGCCCGACAGGGGCGGCCACCGAGCACAGGAGAACGACATGCACTACCTCCTCAGCGTCATCGGCGACACCGACAACCCCGCCGACGACTCCGCGCCCGGCGCGATCGACGCGTTCAACGACCGGTTGCGCGCCGAGGGCCGCTGGGTCTTCGCCGGCGGCCTGACCGGTCCCGACGACGCCACCGTGACGGACAGCCGCGACGGCGAGCCGGTGTTCAGCGACGGACCGTTCGTGGAGTCCAAGGAGTTCCTCGCCGGCTTCTGGGTGCTCACCGCCGACGACCTCGACGTGGCCCTCGCGCTGTCGGCCGACGCCTCGCGCGCCTGCCACCGCAAGGTCGAGGTCCGCCCCTTCGGCGGCGTCGCCTGATCCGTGACGCCGCCCGACGTCGACCCTGACTCCGGCCGCGGCGACGACCCCGACGGCGTCCTCGCCCGGGTCCACCAGGACGAGTGGGCCCGGGTGGTGGCCGCCCTCGCGCGGCGCTTCGGCGACCTCGACGTCGCGGAGGAGGCCGCCGCCGAGGCGTTCGCGACCGCCGTCGAGCGGTGGCGCGCCGACGGCGTACCACCGAGCCCGGGCGCGTGGCTGACCACGACGGCCGGCAACAAGGCGCTCGACCGCCTGCGCCGCGAGGGCAGGCGCGAGGCCAAGCAGAGGCAGGCCCACATGTTGTCCGACCAGCTCTCCGATCCCCCGGAGCACACGGGCGCCGTCGCGGACGAGCGACTCCGGCTCCTGTTCACCTGCGCGCACCCCGCGCTCGCTCCGGAGGCGCGCGTCGCCCTCACCCTGCGCCTGGTGGGCGGGCTCACCGTCGCGGAGATCGCGCGCGCCTTCCTCGTGCAGGAGACGACGGTGGCCCAGCGCATCACCCGCGCCAAGGGCAAGGTCCGCGCCGCGCGCATCCCGTGGCGGGTGCCGGACGCCGCCGACCTGCCCGCCCGGGTCGACGGGGTGCTGGCGGTGCTCTACCTCGTCTTCAACGAGGGCTACCTCGCCACCACCGCCGACGCCGAGCCGGTGCGCGCCGAGCTCACGGGGGAGGCGATCCGGCTGACGCGGCTGGTGCGCGAGCTGCTGCCCGACGACGGCGAGGTGGCCGGGCTGCTCGCCCTCATGCTGCTCATCGAGGCTCGCCGTGAGGCGCGGGTCTCGGCCGGCGGTGAGCTGGTCCCCCTCGACCGCCAGGACCGCGGCGCGTGGGACCGGGCGCTCGTCGAGGAGGGGCACGCCCTCGTGCGGGAGCGGCTCGCGTCGGGTCGCCCGCCCGGGCGCTACCAGCTCCTGGCCGCCGTCAACGCCGTGCACACCGACGCCGCCGACGCCCGCGACACCGACTGGTCGCAGGTCGTGGCGCTCTACGACCAGCTCGCCCGCCTCGACCCCTCGCCGATCGTCAGGCTCAACCGGGCGATCGCGCTCGCCGAGCTCGACGGC
This sequence comes from Nocardioides sp. zg-1228, assembly GCF_017086465.1. NCBI lineage: Bacteria > Bacillati > Actinomycetota > Actinomycetes > Propionibacteriales > Nocardioidaceae > Nocardioides > Nocardioides sp. zg-1228. The sequence goes on from NZ_CP070961.1 coordinate 26,486, forward strand.
CCGCACGTCGCCCTCGCCGAGGTCGAGGCCGTGGCCGGGGCGCTCGCCGGCTACCACGCCCTCCACGCCGCCCGCGCCGACCTGCTGCGCCGGATGGGCCGCAGCGCGGAGGCGCGGCAGGCCTACGACCGGGCGATCGAGCTGGCCGGCAATCGCGCCGAGATGGCGTACCTCACTCGCAGGCGGGACGAGCTGGCAGGCGCCGCGGGAGGGTGACCGGACGGCTGGGACAATCGAGGCCGTGACCGCCCCCCGCCGACCCAGCCTGTTGATCGACGTCGCGGCTGCGGCGTTGGCGCTGGTGCTGGTGGGGATCGCCGGGATGCTCGGCAAGTGGCAGTACGACGCCTTCGAGGCAGACCGCGCCGCCGAGGCACGCGACCTGACCGACGTCGCGCCGGTGCCGCTGACCGACGTGATGGGCAACGACGACCCGTTCCGCGCCTCCGACCTCGGCCGCCCGGTCGAGGTGTCGGGCCGGTGGCTCGACGGCGGCTTCTGGGTCGCCGACCGCGAGGGGTCCGGCGAGCCCGGCTACTGGGCCGTGGCGCCGCTGCAGACCGGCGACGCCGCCGTGCTCGTCGTCCGCGGGTGGGCCCCCGAGCCCGACCCCGACCTGCTCGCCGTGTCCGGCGAGGCCGAGGTGACCGGGTGGCTGCAGGCGCCCGAGGCGACGATCGTCACCGACGACGACCCCGACGACGACGTCTTCCCCGAGATCCGCGTCGCCGACGCCGTCCAGCGCGTCGACGTCGACCTCTGGTCCGCCTTCATCATCAGCGACGAGCCCGGCCCCGGGCTCGAGGAGGCCGAGCTCGAGTCGCTGCCCTCGCCGAGCCGCTCGACCGGCATCCGCAATCTCCTGTACGCCGCCGAGTGGTGGGTCTTCGGTGCCTTCGCCGCCTACATCTGGTGGCGCTGGCGCCGCGACGCCACCGCTCCCGAGATGCGCTCACCGAGCGCTGGATAGGTTGACCGCCGTGTCACGCAACCTCACCGTCTACCGCGTCATGGCCTCCATCGTGGGGGTCCTGCTCGTGGTGCTCTGCCTGGTCGGCGTCCCGCTGGCCAACTTCGACGGCTCCCCCATGTGGGGCCTGTTCGACAGCACGCCCGCCTGGGTCACCCCCGGCTCCGACGCCCAGCACGTCGGCGAGCTGATCACGACCTACCTCGGCGTGGCCCACGGCTGGCTCTACATGATCTTCCTCTTCAGCGCGTTCCTGCTCTCCCGTCGCGCCGGGTGGGACCTGCCGTTCACCCTGGTGACGCTCGTGTGCGGCACGATCCCCGTGCTGTCGTTCTGGGCCGAGCACCGCGCCACCCAGCGGGTGCGCGCCGAGCACCCCGAGATCGCCTGATCCTCACTAGGGTCGTGCCATGGTCACCGCGTTCGTGCTCGGCGGCGGCGGCGTCCTCGGCGCGGTCGAGGTCGGCATGCTGCGCGCGCTGCTCGAGCGCGGCATCGTCCCCGACCTGGTCCTCGGCACCAGCGTCGGCGCCCTCAACGGCGCGATGGTGGCCAGGCGCCCCGAGCCGGCGGTCGTCGACCGGCTGACCGAGCTGTGGGCGGCCACCGCGCGCGGGCGCGACGTCTACGGCGACCGCCCGCTGCGCACCGTGCGGCGGGCCGTCTCCAGCGGCACCCACATCTACTCCTCGGAGCCGCTGCGCGCGCGGCTCGAGGAGGAGCTCGGCGACCTCCGCTTCGAGGACCTGCCCGTCCACCTCGAGGTGTGCGCCGCCAGCATCGAGCGGGCCGCCGAGCACTGGTTCACCAGCGGCCCCCTCGTGCCCGCGATCCTCGCCAGTGCCGCCGTGCCCGGCCTGCTGCCGCCCGCGGAGGTCGACGGCGAGCACTTCCTCGACGGCGGGCTGGTCAACTCCATCCCGGTCGGCCGGGCCGTCGAGCTCGGCGCGACGCGCGTCTTCGTGCTCCAGGTGGGCCGCATCGACCGGCCGCTGCGCGTGCCGACCCGGCCGTGGGAGGTCGCCCGGGTGAGCTTCGAGGTGGCCCGCCGGCACCGCTTCACGCGCGACATGGCCACCATCCCCGAGGGCGTCGAGGCGCACGTGCTGCCGGCGGGCGGCACCTCGTCGCGCGACGACTCGCTGCTCGCCCACCGCGACTTCTCCCGCGTCCAGGCGCGCATCGACGCCACGTACGCCGCCTCGCGGGCCTACCTCGACGCCGAGCTCGGCGCGTCGTGAGGCGCCCCCTCGTCTGGGCGCTGCGCCGCCTGGTCGTGGCCCCGGCCGTGATCGGCCTGACGGTCCTCATGTGGGTGACGCTGCCGGGGTGGCTGCTGGTGGCGGCCGTGCTCTCGCCCGCGCTGCCGGGACGGTGGCGGGCGCTGCGCGTGCTCTGGCTGGCGCTGCTCTACCTCACGTTCGAGACGCTGCTGCTCGCCGTGCTGCTCGGGCTGTGGCTGGCCAGCGGCTTCGGCTGGCGGATCCGCTCGCCCTACTTCTCGGGGATCCACTACGACCTCGTGCAGGGCACGCTCATCGTGTTCTTCCGCGAGGCCCGGCGGGTGCTGGCGCTGCGCATCCGCACCGACGGGCCGCACCCGTCGCGCTGGCCCGACGCCCCGGTGCTGGTGATGTGTCGCCACGCCGGGCCCGGCGACTCGTTCATCCTCATGTACGCCCTGCTGCACTGGTACCACCGCGAGCCGCGGGTGGTGCTGAAGAACACCCTCGCCTGGGACCCCGCCATCGACGTGATCCTCAACCGGGTCCCGGCGCGCTTCATCTCGCCCGACCCGGTCGCCGGCGAGGACCTCGAGTCGCAGATCTCCTCGCTCGCCACGGGCCTCGACGTCAACGACGCGTTCGTGATCTTCCCCGAGGGCGGCAACTTCACCCCCGCCCGCCGCGACCGCGCCATCGCCCGGCTGCGCCGGCTCGGACTGGAGCGGATGGCGGTGCGCGCGGAGGAGATGACCCACGTGCTCGCCCCGCGGCCCGGCGGCGTGCTGGCGGCGCTGGAGGCCGCACCCGAGGCCGACGTGCTGATGGTGGCCCACACCGGGCTCGACCACATGCTCACCGTCGCCGACGTCTGGCGCGAGCTGCCGATGGACAAGCAGATCACCATGCGCTGGTGGCGGGTCGCGCGCGAGGAGATCCCGGCCGACCGCGACGCGCGCATCGAGTGGCTCTACCACTGGTGGGAGCGCATCGACGACTGGATCGAGGACAACCGCCCCGAGCCGGTCTGAGCCGGCCGGTCCCGAGCCTCCCGGCTCCGGAGACGCGTACGGGCGGTGCGTGGGGCGGCTCCCCCGGTCGGAGGCTCCGCTCACGCACCGCCCGTGCGGCGCTGGTGTGGCTGGGTGTCAGCCCTTCCTGGGCACGTCGTCGATGTCGATGACCTCGGCAGGGCTGTCGGGGTCGGAGGGGCTGTGCGCCTCCTCGACCGAGTCGCTGATCGCCTCGCCCGGGGCGCCGCCGCCGACGTCGTCGGTCGCGGGGGGCTCGGCGGTCACCACGTCGTCAGCCGTGACGTCGTCGGGCAGCGGGTCGGTGAGCGGGTCGCCACCGGGGGCGGCCGACGTGCTCGCCGGGGAGGCGGGCGTCGGCGGCGGGGACGCCATCGTGGTCGAGGCCGGCTTCGGCGGAGCGGGCGGCACGTAGGTCGACTGCCAGTTGGCGTCGGCGTCCTTCTTGGCGCGCAGCTTGCTGAAGACCAAGCCGCCGACGGCGAGCAGCCCGCTGACGAGCAGCAGCTTCTTCAGCTTGCCGCCCTTGGGCTCGGGCTCCACGCCGCGCAGCTCGTTGACCTTGGCAATCGCCAGGTCGCGTCCCTCGGCGGCGCGCTCGGCGGCGAGCGTCGCGGCGGCGGCCGCCTTCTCGGCAGCGCTCACCTTGGCCTCGGCGAGCAGCGGGCCGGCCTTCTCCCGCGCCTCGGCGGCCTTCACGGCGGCCAGCGCGGCGCCGGCGGCGGCCGCCTCGCTCGCGCGGGTGCGTCCCTCCTCGACCAGCGGCTGGGCCTTCTCGCGCGCTTCGGCCAGCGCGGGCCCGGCCTTGTCCATCGCCTGCTCCCAGGTCGACTCCAGCTGGGGGATGACGGTGTCGTTGACGGTCTCCGAGAGCTGCTCCACGTAGTCGTGCGCGCGGTCCATCAGGGACTTCTTGCGGCCGAAAGGCATGCGTGACCTCCTCTGTCAGTGTGGGTCCATCTCACCACGGGGACCCTGAGGCGACCAGCCCCGGCCGGGTGGGCGGGAACGCGCACTGTCAGGGGTCGCCCGCCTCGTCGTCGGATGGGCCCGTCGTGGCAGGATCGAGTCGGGCGGCAGCCGACTGCCGTGCCACCACAGAAGGACCAGACCCACAGCTGAGAGGCACTTCCATGGCCGACCCCAAGGCGATCTTCAAGACCAACCGGGGCGACATCGTCGTCAACCTGTTCCCCCACCACGCGCCCGAGACCGTCGAGAACTTCATCGGCCTCGCCGAGGGCACCAAGGACTACCGCGACGACGCCGGCCGGTCGGGTGAGAGGTACTACGACGGGCTCGGCTTCCACCGCGTCATCGACGGCTTCATGATCCAGGGCGGTTGCCCGCTCGGCACGGGCACCGGCGGCCCGGGCTACACGTTCAAGGACGAGATCCACCCCGAGCTGGTCTTCGACAAGCCCTACCTGCTCGCCATGGCCAACGCCGGCCCGGGCACCAACGGCTCGCAGTTCTTCATCACCGTGGCCGCGACCCCGTGGCTCAACCGCAAGCACACGATCTTCGGCGAGGTGGCCGACCAGGCCAGCCGCGACGTGGTCGACGCGATCGCCACCACGCCCACCGGCGCGATGGACCGCCCGCAGGAGCCGGTGGTCATCGAGTCGGTCGTCATCGAGCGCTGACCCGCCCGCCGCCGCCCGCGACGCGAGACACGACCCAGCCATGACCCAGCCATGACGGAGCCGCCCCAGGGGCCGGCTGCGGACCAGTCCGCGGCCGGGGTGCCCACCTGCTACCGGCACCCCGACCGCGAGACCTGGATCCGCTGCCAGCGGTGCGAACGGCCGATCTGTCCCGACTGCATGCGCGACGCCGCCGTGGGCTTCCAGTGCCCCGACTGCGTCAAGCAGGCCGCCCAGGGCTCGCGCCAGAACCGCGCCCTGTACGGCGGCGAGCGCAGCGCCGACCCGCGGCTGACGTCGTACGTCATCATCGGCATCAACGCGCTCGTCTGGCTCGCGATCGCGGTCACCGGCGGCAGCCGCTCCCGGCTGGTCGACCTGCTGGCGCTGCGGCCCGACGGCTACTGCGCGCCCGGCGACGGCTACATCTACGACCAGACCCACCCGGCGTGCACCAGCGCCGTCGCGCGGGAGGTGCCGGGGGTGGCCGACGGCGCCTGGTGGCAGCTGATCACCAGCGTGTTCACCCACGTCGAGATCTGGCACGTGGCGCTCAACATGTTCGCGGTCTTCATCCTCGGCCCGACGCTCGAGGGCATCGTCGGGCGCAGCCGCTTCCTCGCGGTCTACCTCGTCAGCGGGCTCGCCTCCTCGGCGATGGTGATGTGGCTGAGCTTCGAGTACGGCTCGACGGTCGGTGCCTCGGGCGCGATCTTCGGGCTGCTGGGTGCGCTGCTCGTCACGGCCCGCAAGGCGCGGCTCAACTCCCAGTGGCTCGTGCAGAACCTCGTGCTCGGCGTCGTGATCACGGTCGTCGGCTGGCGGATGATCTCCTGGCAGGGACACCTCGGCGGCCTCCTCGGCGGCATCGCGGCCGCCGCGATCATCGCCTACGCGCCGAAGTCACACCGCTCGCTCGTGCAGTGGACCGGGCTCGGCATCCTCGCCGTCGCCCTCGTCGCCGTCTCGCTCGCCCGGGCCGCCTCCTTCACCTGAGCGCCGGCCTCCGGCCCCCGCCACCTCGTCGTACGACGGTGGCGGGGGCCGTCTGCGTGCGGGCGCGGGACGGTCGGTCGTGCACAGGTGTGCACACACCTGTGGATAACTACACCGATGTAATTCTCCACAGAGGTTCTCCACAGTGTGGAGAACCGGGCGGACCCGAAAACGACTCGAGCGGTGGGAGAGACGCCTCCCCTTCCCCAGGAAGGCGCCTCACCCACCGCTCGAGGCGACGGATGCCGTGGGGCCCGGATCACCGGGCCAGGGGAGAACCTACTCCCACTTGGTCGCGAAGCTGAACCCGACCGCCATGAAGGCGATGCCGACGACGAGGTTCCACTGGCCGAGGTCGTTGAGGATCCACAGCTTGGAGAGGTCGTCGGAGAAGACGTAGAACGTGCAGATCCACAGCAGGCCCACCAGGAAGCAGCCCAGCATGCCGACCACGACGCCCCGGCCGCGGCCGAGCGGGGTCGAGGGGTGGGCGGAGATCATCAAGCCGAGCATCAGCAGGCCGAAGCCGATCGCGTAGTTCCACTTGCCGAGGTCGGCGATCGCCTTCGGGCTGCCCTCGACCGGGGGGAACGCGGTCGGGTTGCCGCGACCCTCGACGTAGTAGAAGACCAGCCACGCGATGCCGACGACGACGAGGAGCAGGGCGATCAGGAACCTGGGGGTGAAGAGCGAGGTCTTCTCCGCAGAGGTGATCGTGGGGGACTTCGACACTGCTTCTCCTGGGGCTGGTGTGCGGGTCGCGGCGAGTGGGAACGCCGGGCGCGGGCGGCAGGCGCCCGACGGGGGGTTAGCGTAGTCGGCATGCCGCCCCCGCCCCAGTCGTCCCCCGGGCGCCGGCGCGCGTGGCGCGTGGCGACCCCGGTGGTCGTGCTGCTCAGCGGGGCGCTGTTCGCCGTGAGCGCCGAGCAGGCCGACGGCTTCGACCTGCGCGGCGGGCGCCTCACCGACCTGGCCTCCGTCGTCCGCGCCGAGCGCGACGAGGCGGCCGAGCTGACCGCCCGGGCGGCCGCGCTCAACACGGAGGTCGAGGCGCTCAGCGCCGAGCTCGGCGACCGCTCGGTCGGCCGCGTCCAGGACGAGATCGCCACGCTGGTCGACCCCGCCGGGCTGACGGAGAGGGCCGGACCGGCGGTGCGGGTCACCCTCGACGACGCCTCCGAGGAGGCGCGCGCCTCCTACGAGGGCGACCCCAACGACCTCGTCGTGCACCAGCAGGACATCCAGGCGGTCGCCAACGCCATGTGGAACGCCGGGGCCGTCGCCGTCACCATCCAGGGCCAGCGCCTGATCTCGACCACGGGCATCAAGTGCGAGGGCAACCAGGTGACGCTGCACGGCATCCCCTACTCCCCGCCCTACGTCATCGTCGGCATCGGCGACCCGGCTGCGATGCAGGCCCAGCTGACCACCGACCCGATCCTGGGGATCTACCGCGACTACACCGCGATCCCCGGCGGCGGCGTCACCTGGGACATGGCTGCCCTCGACGCGGCCGTCGCGCCGGCCTACGAGGGGCTGCTCGACCTCACCTACGCCACCCCGATGCAGGAGTAGCCGACCGGCCCGGCAGCCGGCGTACGTCCCGCGCTCCGGGTCGCGGTGCTCAGTCGCGCCGCGGTGCCTCGGGGCGTTGCGCCGCAGGACGGCCGTCGGGCGTCTCGGTCGGCGGCTCCGGGGTCTCGGTGGGGGGCTCCGTCGTCGGGGTCTCCGTGGGCGTCGGCGTCTCGGTGTCGGGGGTCTCGGTCGGCGTCTCGACCGGCTCCTCGTAGTCGGAGACGAAGAGCGTCACGGTGCTGCCCTGGTCGGCCGTGCCGCCGGCGGGGATCTGGTCGACGACCGTCCCCTTGGGCTCGGTCGACGAGGCGTCGATGCGCACGCTCGGCACGAAGCCGGCCTCGGTGATCTGCCGCTCGGCCCGGCGCTGGGGCAGCCCGCGGACGTCGGGCACCTGCTCGGGCCCGTCGGAGAACACCAGGGTCACCGTGGTGCCCTCGGCCACGGCAGTGCCGGCGGGCGGCTCGGTGCGCAGCACCTGGAAGCGCGGCTCGTCGGAGTCCTCCTCCTGGAAGCGCACCTTGAGGTTCTGCGCCAGCATCGCGGCGCGTGCCTCCTTGCGGAGCGTGCCCACCACGAACGGCACCTCCACCTCGGGCTTGCCCAGCGACAGCACGAAGTCGACGGAGGTGTCGGGGTCGGCGAACACGTCGCGGTTGGGGTCCTGCTGGATCACGGTGTCGGCCGGGACGGTCTCGGAGGTCTCGCGGGTGATGCGACCCACGCTGAAGCCCGCGTCGCCGATGGCGATGCGCGCCTCGTCCTCGGTGAGGCCGACGATGTTGGGCACGGGCTTCCGCTCCGGTGCGTCGTCGAAGAGCATCCCGTTGACCAGGTAGGCGCCACCGGCGAGCAGCGCGACGACGAGGATCCCGCCGAGCACCCACCACGCGGCCCGGCCGCGGCCCCGCTCGTCGCGCCCAGGGGGCGGGGAGGCCGCCATCGTGGAGGTCGCGTCGGCCGGCGGGGCCGGCGGGACGTAGGCCGTCTCGGCCGTGGCCGGCGCGACGGCCGGTGCCTGGATCGGGTGGCCGGAGAGGTAGCGCTCGATGTCGGCGCGCATCGCGGCGGCGCTCTGGTAGCGGTCCTCGACGCGCTTGGCGAGCGCCTTCATCACGATGGCGTCGATCTCGGGGTCGAGCTGGTCGTCGAGGTCGGACGGCGGGGCCGCCGGCTCGCGCACGTGCTGGTAGGCGACCGCCACCGGGCTGTCGCCGACGAACGGCGGCCTGCCGGTGAGGAGCTCGTAGAGCAGGCAGCCGGTGGAGTAGACGTCGGAGCGCGAGTCGACCGTCTCGCCGCGGGCCTGCTCGGGGGAGAGGTACTGCGCGGTGCCGACCACGGCGGCCGTCTGGGTCATCGTCGACGACGCGTCGGACATCGCGCGGGCGATGCCGAAGTCCATCACCTTGACGTCGCCGGACGGCGTGAGCATCACGTTGCCCGGCTTGATGTCGCGGTGGATGATCCCCGCGCGGTGGCTGTAGTCGAGCGCCGACAGCACGCCCGCGGTGATCTCCAGCGCCCGCTCCGGCAGGATCTTGCGGCCCTCGCGCAGGATCTCGCGCAGCGTGCGTCCCTCGACGCACTCCATCACGATGTAGGGCTGCGCGACGCCCGACCCGTCGGTGGCCATCTCCTCGCCGGTGTCGTAGGTCGCCACGATCGCGGGGTGGTTGAGCGACGCCGACGACTGCGCCTCCCGGCGGAACCGTGCCTGGAACGTCGGGTCGCTGGCGAGGTCGGTGCGCAGGCGCTTGATCGCCACGGTGCGGCCCAGGCGGCGGTCCTTGCCCTTGCGCACCTCGGCCATGCCGCCTCGGCCCAGGAGCTCACCGAGCTCGTAGCGGCCGCCGATCAGCGTCGGCTCCGGCTGCGTCATCCCTCGTCGTTCCCTTCGTCGTCCTTCTGTTGGCCGGCAGCGGCCGCGCCCCAGTAGCTGACCGTGACCCGGTCGCCCTCCTGCAGCGTGCCGCTCGGCTCGACCGACTCCACGGTGCCCTCCGGCTGCTCCCCGGGGTTGTCCAGCTCCACGGGCACCGGCTCGAGGCCGAGGTCGCGCAGCTCCTGCTCGACGTCGCCGTGGTCGCGGCCGACGTAGGCGCCCGGGTCGACCTCGACCGTGGGGGCCTCGGTCTCGGTGGGCGTCTCGGTGGGTGTCTCGGTGGGCGTCTCGGTCGGGGTCTCCGACTCCGTCTCGCTGGGCGACGGGCTCGGGGTCCGGGTGGGCGACTTGGTGGGCGACTCGGACTGCTCGCTCGGGGAGTCGCTGGGCTGCTGCGAGGGGGACCGGTCGCCCGAGGTCGTCTGCTCGTCGGTGGGCGACGGCGAGTCGTCGTCGCGGGTGCCGAGCCAGAACGCCACCAGCAGGGCCAGCACCACCGCGACGATCCCGACGATCGTCGGCCACGGCGTCGTGCGTCGGCTGCCGGGGGTGGGCGCGGGCTCGGCGGGCGTGGGGGCCGGCGGCGGTGCGGCCGGGGCGACCCGGGTGGCCGCGACGTCGCTGGCCGGGTCGCGGTCAGGGTCGGGGGCGGCGACGGGCGCCACGACGGTGGCGTCCTCGTCGGGCGTCGAGGCGTCGGAGGAGGTCGCGGGAGAGGAGCCGGCGTAGGAGGCGGGGGAGCGCAGCGCGCGGGCGAAGGCCGTGCCGTCGGGGAAGCGGTCGCCGGGCGACTTGGCCAGCGAGCGGCGTACGACCGCGGCGAGGTCGGCGGGCACGGTGTCGGGCAGCTCCGGCACCGGGCGGCGCACGTGGGCGATCGCGGTGGCGACCGGGGTGTCGGCGACGAACGGCTTGCGGCCGGCGAGGCACTCGAAGGCGACGACGCCGAGGGAGTAGACGTCGGACGCGGCCGTGGCGGTCTCGCCCTCGGCCTGCTCGGGGGAGATGTAGGCGGGCGTGCCCATCACCTCGCCGGTCTGGGTGAGCGCCATGCCCTCGGCGGCGCGGGCGATGCCGAAGTCGGTGACCTTGATCCGCCGGTCGGGCGTCACGATGAGGTTGGCGGGCTTGACGTCGCGGTGCACGATGCCGGCCGCGTGGGCGGCGCCGAGGGCGTCGGCCGCCTGGGCCAGCAGGTCCTGGGTGGCGGCGGGGTCGAGCGGCGCGCCCGGGCGCAGCAGCGCCGAGAGCGGCTGGCCGTCGACGAGCTCCATCACCAGGTAGGGGCGCGGGGTGCCGGAGCCGTCGCCGGGCGCGCCCTGGCCGTAGTCGAAGACCGACGCGATGCCGGGGTGGTGCAGCGCGGCGGCGTTGCGGGCCTCGGTCTCGAAGCGGCTGCGGAACAGCGGGTCGTCGGCGTACTCGGCCTTGAGCACCTTGACCGCGACGGCGCGGTCGAGCACGGTGTCGCGCGCCGACCACACCTCGCCCATGCCGCCGGTCGCGATGCGCGACTCGAGGACGTAGCGGTGGGCGTCGTCGACGTGGCCACCCGGGGCGAGCACGGTCATCGGGTGATCACCGCCTCCATGATCGACTTGGCGATCGGGCCGCCGAGGCGGCCGCCTCCGATCTCGGAGCGGGAGGTGTCGCTCGACTGCACGAGCACCGCGACGGCGACCTTGGGGTCGTTGGCGGGGGCGAAGGAGACGAACCACGCGTAGGGCGGGCGGTCCGCCGTGGACTGGGCGGTGCCGGTCTTGCCGGCCACCTCCACGCCCGGGATCTGCGCGGGGGTCGCGGTGCCCGACTCGACGGTGGCGACGAGCATCTTGGTCAGCTCGTCGGCGGTGGTGCTGGAGACGGCCTTGCTGATGCTCTGCGGGTCGGTGCGGTCGAGGACCGACAGGTTGGGCGCGCGCACCTCGTCGACGACGTAGGGGCGCATCACGTCGCCGTCGTTGGCGATCGCCGCGGCGACCATCGCCATCTGCAGCGGCGTCGCGGTGACGTTGGACTGGCCGATGCCGGACAGGGCGGTCTGCGGCGGGTCCATGTCGCGCGGGTAGAGCGACTCGGCCTGCCCGCCGAGGTCCTCCAGCGACGTGGAGTTGAAGCCGAACGCCTCGGCCTGGTCGGCCATCGCCTCGACCCCGAGCTCGTTGGCGAGGCTGAGGAAGGTGACGTTGCAGGAGACCTGCAGCGCCTGCGTCAGGGTGATCCGGCGCCCGCCGCAGTTGCCGCCGTCGTAGTTGCCGACGGTCGTGGTGGACTGCGGCAGCTTGAACCGGAAGCCGCCCGGCACCTGCGAGTCGGCGTCGTAGTTGCCCGACTCGATCGCGGCGGCGGCGGTGACGAGCTTGAACGTCGACCCCGGCGGCAGCGTCGTGCCGATCGCGCGGTTGACCAGCGGCTCGCGCGGGTCGGCGTTGAGCTCCTCGCTGAGCTCGGCGACCGCGCCGAAGTCGTGGGAGGCGAAGTTGTTGGGGTCGAAGGTCGGGGTGGACGCCATCGCCAGGACCCGGCCCGTCGTGGGCTCGAGCGCCACCACGGCGCCCTGCGCGTCGCCGGGGAGGTTCTCCAGGCCGGTCCAGGCGGCGTCCTGGGCCGCCGGGTTGACGGTGAGCTGGACGTTGCCGCCCTTGGGGTCGGTGTTGCTCAGCATGTCGACGAGGCGGGTGACGAACAGGCGCGAGTCGTCGCCGGCGAGCACGGCGTTCTGGGAGCGCTCGACCCCGGTCTGGCCGTACCACGAGAAGTAGCCGGTGATGGGGGCGTACTTGAACGGCTGGGAGTAGGTGCGCTGGAACTTGTACTTGTCGTCGGAGGGCACGCTGCGTGCGATCGCGTCCTTGCCGACGAGGATCGCGCCCCGCTCGCGGGAGAACGCCGCGGTGATGATCCGGCGGTTGCGCGGGTCGTCGGACAGGCTGTCGGCCCGGACGTACATCAGGTAGGTCGCGTTGACGAGCAGCGCGAGGAACAGGACCAGGCAGAAGACCGAGAAGACCCGGATGGGCTTGTTCACCGCAGCCTCACCACCTGCGTGCTCTCGCTGTCGGCGCCGGCGTCGTCCACCGGGTCGAGGCGCGGGGCGGGACGGCGGGCCTGGTCGGAGATGCGCAGCAGCAGCGCGATCAGGACCCAGTTGGCCACCAGCGAGGAGCCTCCGTAGGACAGGAACGGGGTGGTGAGGCCGGTCAGCGGGATCAGGCCGGTGACGCCGCCGACGACGACGAAGACCTGGAGCGCGACGATCGCACCGAGGCCGACGGCCAGCAGCTTGCCGAAGCCGTCGCGCGAGATCAGCGCGGTGCGCAGCGCACGCTCCACGATGAGGCCGTAGCAGAGGATGACCGCCATGACGGCGGTCAGGCCGAGCTCCTCACCGATCGCGGCGACGATGTAGTCGGACTCGGCGTAGGTGATCCGCTCGGGGAAGCCGTTGCCCAGGCCGCGGCCGATGAGGCCGCCCCAGCCCATGCCGAACATCGCCTCGACCGGCTGGTAGCTGCCCGGCGAGGACTCGTAGTAGTCCATCGGGTGCAGCCAGAAGTTGAAGCGGTTCTGCACGTTGCCGACGAACGTGTAGGCCGCGAGCGCGCCGACGGCGAACATCAGCCCGCCCACCACGAGCCACCCGGGCCGCTCGGTGGCGACGTAGAGCATCACCAGGAACAGGCCGAAGAAGAGGAGCGAGGAGCCGAGGTCGTTCTGCAGCACCAGGATCATCATCGAGACGCCGAACATCGCCAGGACCGGGCCCAGGTCGCGCCCGCGCGGCAGGTCGATGAACACCACCCGCCGCCCCGCGAGCGCGAGGGCGTCGCGGTGCAGCACGAGGTAGCCGGCGAAGGTGATCACCAGCAGCACCTTGGCGACCTCGCCGGGCTGGAAGCTGAAGCCGGCCACGTTGATCCAGATGTTGGCGCCGTTCTTGCCACTGCCGATGACGGGCAGGAAGGGCAGGATCAGCAGCACGATGCCGAGCAGGCCGGCGGTGTAGGTGAAGCGCTGCAGCACCCGGTGGTCGCGCAGGAGCACGAGCGTGGCGACGAAGAGCGCGACGCCCAGCGTCATCCAGATCAGCTGCTGGCGCGCGAAGGTGAAGTTGGGGCGCCCCAGCGCCTCGTAGGTGAGGTCGAGGCGGTGGATCACCGCGAGCCCGAGCCCGTTGAGGGCCGCGACGAGCGGCAGCAGCACCGGGTCGGCGTAGGGCGCGACCAGGCGCACGGTGATGTGGGCCCCGACGATCAGCGCGGTCAGCCAGCCACCGTAGCCGACGAGGTCGGCGGGCACGACGCCCTCGACACCGAGGCCCACGGCCGCGTAGGCGCCGATGCCGACCACCAGCGCCAGCACGAGCAGGAACAGCTCCGCACCCCGGCGTCGCCGGTGCACGAAGCCCATCAGGGTCCCGGTCTGACTCATCGCACTCGTCCCGTCACCCTGGGTCGACGTCCTGGCGTGCGGCGTAGTTGTCCACGGTCAGGTGGGCGTCCTCGAGGTCGTCGGCCTCGATGCCCTCGCGCACCGTCTCGGCGTCGATGTCGCTGAGGCGGGTGAGCTCGACGTCGGTGACCTCGTAGGGGTGGGACAGCGAGATGCCCGGGAGGTCGGCGTCGATGCCGCGGAAGATCGTCACCCTGCCGTCGTCCTCGGCGACGTAGAACTGCTGCTGGCTCCACGACCAGGCGGCGGCGAGCACCACCCAGCCCAGGCCGAGCAGCACGGCCGCGACCAGCAGCCGCCGCAGCAAGGCGTAGCGGCCGGGGTCGCGGGGCGCGTAGCGCGCGGCCTCGGGGTCGATGGGGTCGGCGACGTAGGCGCCCTCGGGCACGTCGTCGGGCACGGGCGGGATCTCGCCGGTGTCGCCGGAGCGGTGGCCGCGGAACAGCCCGCCGACCGCGCCGCTGAGCGGGAGCCGTCGCGGCAGGTCGGCGGCCGCGCCGACGAGCAGCGGGGCGAGGTCCTCGGGCGGCGCCTCGTCGAGGACGTCGGCGACGATGCAGGTGACGTTGTCGGTGCTGCCGGCCTCGAGGCTCGCCCGGACGAGCTCGACGGCGGCGAAGTCGGGCGTGCCGGTGGAGAGGATGTCGGCCATCCGCTCGTCGGTGAGCGTGCCGCACGCGCCGTCGCTGCAGACGAAGATGCGGTCACCGGCCTCGGCGGGCACCTCGAAGAGGTCGGGCTCCTCGTGGCGCACGCCGTCGAGCGCCTTGAGGATGAGGTTGCGGTGCGGGTGGGTGCGCGACTGCTCCTCGGTGATCCGCCCCTCGTCGATGAGCGACTGGACGAAGGTGTGGTCGTGGGTCAGCCGGCGCAGCTCGCCGTCGCGCAGCAGGTAGGCGCGGCTGTCGCCGATGTGGCCGATGCCGAAGCGGTGGCCGTCGAAGAGCGCGACGGTGGCGGTGGTCGAGGTGCCGTTGAGGCCGGGATCCTCCTCGACGAGCTCGGCGATGCGGTCGTCGGCGCGGTGCACCGCGCCCGCCACCTGGCCGAGGATGTCGTCGTCGGGCTCCTGGTCGAGCTTGCGCAGCGCCTGCACGGCGGTGCTGGAGGCGAGGTCGCCGCGCACCGCGCCGCCGACGCCGTCGCACACCGTGAGCAGCCAGGGCCCGGCGTAGCCGCTGTCCTGGTTCTCCCGGCGGACCCGGCCCACGTCGGAGATCGCGGAGTAGTGGAGGTACATCACTTCCTCAGCTCCAGGATCGTCTTGCCGACGCGGACCTGGACGCCGGGGCCGATGGTGGTGGGCTGGGTGATGCGGACGGGGCCGACATAGGTGCCGTTGGTGGAGCCGAGGTCCTCCACGAACCACTCGTCGCCGCTCGCGGCGACGCGGGCGTGGCGGGTGGAGACGTAGTCGTCGTCGAGCTTGATCGCGGCGTCGCTGCCGCGGCCGATGAGGAGCGGGGCGTCGGCGAGCTCGGCGCGCACGCCGGCGTTCTCCCCCTCGACCACGATGAGATGGGTGGGCGCTCCGCGGCGCGGCTTGCGGGGCGCCTTGGTCTTGGTGGCCTTGGCCTTGCGGCTCGGCGCCGGCGCGCCGTTGCGCGCGGTCTCGGGCACGCGCGCGCCGAACATGTCGGAGCGGATGACCGAGATCGCCGACAGCACGAAGATCCAGAGGATCGCGAGGAACGCCATCCGGATCAGGAACAGGGTCAGCTCAGACATTCCAGCCCCCGGCCTCGTCGCGACCGCCGTCGATGCGGACCGTCATGTCGGTGTGGCCGATGCGGAGCGTGGAGCCGTCGCGCAGCCGGGCCCGCGTCACCTTCGACCCGTCGACGAGGATGCCGTTGGTCGAGCCGAGGTCGACGGCCTCGACTCCGTCGATGCTCACCACGAGCTCGAGGTGGCGCCGGCTCACGCCGGGATCGTTGATGCGCAGGTCGGCCTCGGTGCCGCGGCCGATCACCAGGCCTGGGGGCCGCAGCGGGTGCCGGGTGCCGTTGACCTCGAGGGTGGCGTGCGAGGAGCGCGTACGGGTGCGCTGGTCGTTGTCGGTCACGCTCGCCTGCGCCTTGGAGCGGATGCGGAAGCGGCCGGTCGTCAGGTCGTCGGCGGTCTCGAAGGCGATGCCGATGGGACCGGTGAACACGTAGCCCTGGGCGTCCGCGTGGTCCTGGAGCTGGTCGACGAGGTCCTGCTCGAGCGCGCGGCCCAGGCCGACGATGCGCTCGAGGTCGGTGGCCGACAGCTCGACGTGGAAGTCGTTGGGGACGAGCCGGCGCTGGCGGCTGAGCACCTGGGCGTTGTTGTCGCACTCGCGCTGGAGGGCCGCGGCGATCTCGACGGGCTGGACGGCGCTGCGGAAGGCCCGGGCGAAGACACCGGAGATCACGGTCTCGAGCCGCTGCTCGAAGCGCTGCAGCGGGTTCGGCATCGGGCCTCCTCTCGTCGCGCTCGGTCGGATCGTCGTGGGCGGGCAGGCATGACCCACCGCCCGGCCGGTGCGGCCGAGCGTACCGGCCGCCCGCCCCCTCGCCACGGTGCCGCCCCGGTCGGCCCGGGATCGCCGCGCCGGTCCGGCACGACCTCCCGGCCGATTGGGAGCCAGCCTCGGCCGTGGGGTAGCCTGAGCCCGCTTCTGGCGCGAGTGGCGGAATAGGCAGACGCGCACGGTTCAGGTCCGTGTGTCCGAAAGGACGTGGGGGTTCAACTCCCCCCTCGCGCACCACGAGCAGGAGCGGTTCGGGTCGAAGCCCGGATCGCTCATGTGGCAGAAGGGCTCCTGACCTCGATCGAGATCAGGAGCCCTTTCTGGTCCAACGTGGGTCCGGGCGGGCGCCACCTCACCGCACCTCACCTCACCTCACCTCACCGCACGAGCTCGGGGGCGGGGTCCGCCTCACGCGCGGCCCCTCGGCCCCGGGACGGACGCAGCGCCACCAGCACCCCGACGAGCAGCAGCGCACCGCCGCCGAGCTCAGCCGCGTTGGGCCGCTGGTCGAGCAGCGCCCAGGCCGACGCCATGGCGACGACAGGGGCGAGCAGCACCCACGGCACCACTGCGCTCGACGGCCAGCGGGCGAGCAGGCCGTTGAAGATGCCGTAGCCGACCAACGAGGCGAGGCCGGCGGTGTAGACGGTGGACACCGCCGCCTGCCACGAGAAGCCGGCCAGCGCGGTGGCCACCGCGGACGGCCCGTCCACGACGAGGGAGAGCGCGAGGAGGGGGAGCGGCACGACGAGCGCCGACCACACCGTGAGCGACAACCCGCCGGGCACCTTCGCGGCACGGGCGACGACGTTGCCGATGCCCCACGAGAGCGCGCCGAGCAGGCACAGCACCAGGGCGGCGAGCGGGACCTGGCCACCGCGACCGAGCCCGACCACGACGAGCCCGGCGGTGCCGACCACGACGCCGCCGACCTGGAGCGGCGTCGGGACCTCGCGCAGCGCACCGGCCGCGATGACGATCGTGAAGACCACCTGTGCCTGGAGGACGAGGGCCGCGAGGCCGGGCGGCATCCCGGCCGCCATCGCGAGGTAGAGGAACCCGAACTGGCCGAGCGACATGAACACGCCGACCGCCGCAATGATCCGCCACGGCGCGTCGGGCCGCGGGACGAGGAGCACCGCCGGGAGCACGACGGCAGCGAACCGGATCGCCACGAACAGCAAGGGCGGCACGTCGGCCATGCCCCAGTCGATGACGACGAAGTTGAATCCCCAGATCGTGGCGACGAGGGCGGCCAGCAGGGAGTCGCGGAGGTTCACGTCCTCAGTCTGCGGTGCGCAATCATGAAGCACCAGCGAACGATCGTTCACCTCACGCGGTAGCGTTCCTGCATGATCGATCTCGCCGCTCTCACCAGCCTGCGGGCCGTCGACACCCACGGGAGCGTCGCGGGCGCCGCGGACGCCCTCGGCTTCACGCCCAGTGCGGTGTCGCAGCAGGTGAAGCGACTGGAGAAGCAGACCGGGGTCGCGCTGCTCGAACGGGTCGGGCGAGGGGTGATGCTCACCGCGCACGGACGCCGCCTCGTCGACGACGGCTCGCGTCTCCTCACCGAGCTCGAGAGGATCGAGTCCGGGCTCCAGCGCGATGCCGGCCGAGTCACCGGCCGGCTGCGCGTCGCCGCGTTCTCGACGGCGATGCGCGGGCTGGTGGCCGCGTCGGTGCGCGACCTCCTCGACCGCCACCCGGAGCTGTCCCTGACGCTGACCGAGCGCGAGCCGTGGGACACCGTCGACCTCGTCGCCGCCGGTCAGCAGGACCTGGGCATCGTGCACCAGTGGGGCGACGTGCCCCTCCACCTGCCCGACCACCTCGTCAGCGTGACCATCGCCCGCGACGTCGCGGACGTGATCGTGCCGCGCGACCACCGCCTCGCCGGGCGTACCCGCGTCTCCCCGCGCGACCTCGTCGACGAGGCGTGGGTGGCCACGCCCGAGGGGTCGATCTGCCGGCAGTGGCTGCGGCGGATGTACGACGGCACCGGCCGCGCTCCCCGCATCGCCCACGTCGCGATGGAGTTCGACTCCCACCTCGCCCTCGTCGGGGCCGGGCTCGGCATCGCCCTCGTGCCGCGGCTGGGGAGGTCCGCGCTGCCCGACGACGTCGTCGCGGTGGCCGCGCACCGCCCGGTGCCGTCGCGCGAGATCACCGTCGTGCACCGCGCGTCGATGGCCGAGTCGCCCGCGGTCCGCGCAGTCGTCGACGCCCTCGGCGCCACCTGAGAGGCGGCCGCGCCGCCCACGGGATGACCAACGTCACGTCCGCCGGCATTGGGCGCTCGCTCGGTGGCCGTCAGAATTTTCCCGTCGGCGAGCGTCCACGACGACCGTCGGGTCGCGGCTCCGCCGCCCCGGTCGTGTTCCCTCCCCCGGTGGTGCCGGCGGAGGACCGCCTGCGAACCCGGGCGGGTGGTCGACGGGTCGTGCCCGGACGTCCTGGCGCGCGCCGACCGTCATCCGGCGAACGCCGAACCGAAGAAAGGAGCAGACATGACTACGACCGACGTCGTAGCCGTTGACCAGGACCGCGACAAGCGCCGCCGCCGCGGAGCGATCGTCCGCTTCGCGCTGGCCAGCGTCGCCGTGCTGGGCGTCGGAGCGGCCCTGACCAGTGCCACGTGGACCGACGACGCATGGTTCGACGGCGGCGCGAGCGCCGTCGAGAGCGTCGAGCTGCAGGCCAGCGTCGACGGTGGCACCACCTGGTACGACGCAGACACGGAGAACCAGGCCGTGTCGATCCCTGCCGACGCGTTCAAGGACCTCAACCAGGGCGCCGACAAGACCTTCAGCCTGCAGCTGAAGAACGCCGGCAGCGTTCCGCTGACCCTCGGCAAGGGCGTCCTGACCACGGAGGGTGCCCTGTTCGAGGGGACCGCGCCGGCGACGGCCACCATCCACGACCCGTCGTCGTCCCAGCTCGACGCCGGTGCCACGGACACGGTGATCCTGCAGGTCACCACCCCTGACGACTGGCCCGAGGACTACCAGGGCACCGAGGGGACGATGACCCTGCAGTTCACCGGAGAGTCCTGACGAGATGGCGGGCCGCGCGGTGGCCGTGCGCGTCCTGCGCACGGCCGCTGACGTCCTCGTCTGGGGCCTCGCCGTCATCGGGGTCCTCAGCCTGGGGCTGTGGTGCGCGACCACGCTGGGTGTGATCAAGCCGCTCATCGTCGTCTCCGGGTCCATGGAGCCGGAGATCATGACCGGCGACCTGGTGGTCGCCACCCCGGTGCCGATCGAGGACGTCGAGGTCGGGGACGTGCTGTCCCTGCACAACGACGTCTCGGACCGGCTCGTCACGCACCGCGTCATCGACGTGGCGCAGCACGACGACGGGTCATGGCACGTCCGCATGCAGGGCGACGCCAACGACAGCCCGGACGCCGGGGAGTACGTCGTCACCGACGACACGGTGCTGTCCCCGCGCTGGCAGTTCGCTGGCGTGGGTGATGCCTGGCTGCGGCTGACCCAGCCGAGCGTCGCCGTGCCGCTCGTGATCGCGGTCGCGGCGATCCTCGCGCTCAGCCTGATGCCCCGCCCCGGCCCTGTCCCGGCGGGGAGGCGGCAGGACGCGGCACGCGACCCGCACGACGACGAGGCGACACGCGACCTGGTCGCCGCCTCGTCGCACGACGCCCGCTAGGGCCCTGCTGGGCGCGGCCGGCGCAGGCCCGACCGCGCCCAGTCCCACCCCTTGCCCTGCCACGACCCTGCCACGACCCTGCCGAGACCCCTGCCAACCTGATGAGAGAGAAGGAGCCACAGCATGACCTGGCCCGCCACGCGACGGCGTCTGCTCGCCGCGATGGGCACCCTCGTGGCGGTCGCCCTGATCGTCGCCACGACCGCGGACCGGACGGTCGCGGCGTGGAGTGACGGAGCGGTGTTCGCCACCCGGGCCACGTCCGGCACCTGGGCCACCGCCGGCGGCGACTCGTGCGAGGTGTTGGACAACGCCACCGGCGAGGTCGTCGGGACCTGCACCGTCGACGACGTGAGGTTCGACGCCGGGTGGGAGAACGGCACCAGGTTCTACGTGACCGTTGGTGGCTTCCAGCCGAGCAGCGACAGGGTGGCCCGGGTCAGCGTCGACCTGTCGGAGCACAGCTCCGACTGGGACTTCACCCGAGGATTCGCGCAGATGGACAGCGGCCAGGACGTCACCTGGTCGGCGCCCGTCATCACCTTCACGACCTACCCGTGGGGCGCCCCGCCCTTCAGCGGCACCTACAACCACCCCACCTGACACCCTGGCGCGCGGCCTGGGCACGCCGGCCGAGGCGCCGCTCACCCCCGACGAGGCGCTGGCCGTGCTCCGGCGGCTGTTCGGCGGCTACCTCGGCCTGGCTCCGGAGCCGCACCGCCCGTAGCCGGCGGCAGCGAGGCCGAGTCGGCGCATCCTGACCGCCCGAACCCGTCGAGTCGGCTCATCTTGGCGTCAGCCGTGTCAGGACGCGACGACTCGACAGACGATCCGCGTCCGTCCGGGGTGCGCCCCGAGGCGTCCGGCACGTCCGGGACGGCCGCCGGAGGCGCATGATGGACGGATGAGCCGAGTGGTGTCGTGATGCCGGAGCCGGTCGATCCGTCCCAGGTCGACGCCGAGGTGCTGCTCGGCCGGCTCGAGGTGGATCCGGCGACCGGCCTCTCGACCGAGGAGGCACAGCGCCGCCTGCGCCGCGACGGGCCCAACGAGCTGCGGGCCAAGAAGCCGGTCCCGACCTGGCGCAAGATCCTGGCGCAGTTCGAGGACCCGCTGGTCTACCTGCTGCTGGCCGCCATCGCGATCTCGACGATCTCGTGGTTCGTCGAGGGCGGCGAGGGGGTGCCGGTCGACGCCATCGTGATCGCCGCGATCGTGGTGATGAACGCGGTGCTCGGCTACACCCAGGAGGCCAGGGCCGAGGACGCCGTCGCGGCGTTGAGCACCATGACCGCGGCCTCCTCGACGGTGCTGCGCGACGGGCGGCTCCAGGTGGTGCCGTCGGCCGAGCTGGTGCGCGGCGACGTGCTCGTCCTCAACGAGGGCGACGCAGTGGGCGCCGACGGGCGACTGCTGAGCGCGACCGCGTTGCGCGTCCAGGAGGCGTCGCTGACCGGCGAGAGCGAGGCCGTCACGAAGTCCCCGGCCACGCTGGAGCGGCTCGTCCCCCTCGGTGACCGGGTGGACATGGTCTACAAGGGCACGGCGGTGGCGCAGGGCGTCGGTCGCGCCGTGGTCACCGGGGTGGGCATGTCGACCGAGGTCGGCGCGATCGCCGAGATGCTCGACGCGACCGTGGAGGAGCCCACCCCGCTGCAGACCGAGGTCGGCCGGATCGGCCGGATGCTCGGCATCATCGTGGTCGTCATCGCCGTCGTCGTGATGGCCGTGATCGTGGTGGTGCAGGGCGTCAGCACGGCGAGCGACTTCGTCGTCGTCCTGCTCCTCGGCGTGTCGCTCGCGGTCGCCGCGGTGCCCGAGGGCCTGCCCGCGATCCTGTCGGTCGTCCTGGCGATCGGCGTCCAGCGGATGGCGCGGCGCAACGCCGTGGTGAAGCGGCTCGACTCGGTCGAGGCCCTCGGCTCGGCGTCGGTGATCTGCACCGACAAGACCGGCACCCTGACCCGCAACGAGATGACGATCGAGCGCCTGGTCACGGCGTCGGGCCGCGCGGACGTCAGCGGCGTCGGCTATCGCCCCGACGGGGCGGTGACGGCCGGCGGTGGCGACCTGAGCGAGCAACAGCTGGCCGAGGCGCGGCTGCTGCTGGGCGCCGGCTCGCTCGCCAACAACGCCCAGCTGAGCGAGCGCGACGGCGAGTGGACCATCCAGGGCGACCCCACCGAGGCGGCGTTCCTGGTGGCCGCGCGCAAGCTCGAGGGCGTCACCGAGCGGTTGGAACGCTTCGAGCGCCGCACCGAGATCCCGTTCACCTCCGAGCGCAAGATGATGTCGACGCTGCACGAGGAGCGCCCCGACGGCACCCGCCTGCTGTTCAGCAAGGGGGCGCCTGACGTCCTGCTCGCCAACTGCACCCGCCAGCAGGTGGGTGCGACGACGGTCCCCCTCACCGACGCGGCCAGGGCCGAGCGCCTCGCCGAGGTCGAGGCCCTCTCGGGCGAGGCGTTCCGCACCCTCGGCGTCGCCTACCGCGTCGTCGACGACCCGGACGAGGCGCCGCCCGACGGATCGGCAGGCGCGGACGACCTCGACACGAGGCTGGAGCACGACCTCGTCTACGTCGGGGTGGTCGGCATCATCGACCCGCCGCGGGTCGAGGTGGCCGCGGCGATCGCCGAGGCGCACCGCGCCGGGATCAGGGTCATCATGATCACCGGCGACCACCCGACCACGGCTCGGCGCATCGCCACCGACCTCGGCATCGTCGGACCGGGCGCGCGGGCGGTGACCGGGACCGAGCTCGACGGCCTCGAGGGCGACGCGCTGCGCGAGGTCATCCGGGAGGTGTCGGTCTACGCCCGGGTGGCGCCGCAGCACAAGCTCATGCTCGTCGACGCGCTGCAGGACGACGGGGAGATCGTGGCGATGACCGGCGACGGCGTCAACGACGCCCCGGCGCTGAAGTCGGCCGACATCGGGGTCGCGATGGGCATCACCGGCACCGAGGTGACCAAGGAGGCGTCGCGGATGATCCTGGCCGACGACAACTTCGCCACGATCGTCGCGGCCGTGCGGCAGGGCCGCGTCATCTTCGACAACATCAAGAAGTTCCTGCGCTACCTGCTGTCGTCCAACATGGGCGAGGTGCTCACCGTGTTCCTCGGTGTGGTTTTCGCCGGGATGCTCGGCCTCAGCGCGGCGAGCGACGAGGCGATCGTGCTGCCGCTGCTCGCCACGCAGATCCTCTGGATCAACCTGGTCACCGACTCCACGCCGGCGCTCGCCATGGGCGTCGACCCCGAGATCGACGACGTGATGGCCCGCCGGCCGCGCCGGCTGACCGAGCGGGCGATCGACGGGCGCATGTGGGGGGGCATCGTGACGGTCGGCCTGGTGATGGCGCTGGTGGCCCTCTTCGCGATCGACCTGTTCCTGCCCGGCGGCCTGGTCGAGGGCAGCGACACGTTCGAGGTCGCCCGGACGGCCGGCTTCACCACCCTGGTGCTGGCCCAGCTCTTCAACGCGCTCAACGCCCGCTCGGAGACCACCAGCGCGTTCCACGGCCTGTTCGCCAACCCGTGGCTGTGGGCGTCGATCGCGCTGGGCGCGGTCCTCCAGCTCGCCGTGGTGGAGGTGCCCTTCCTCCAGGTCGCCTTCGGCACCCACTCCCTCGACCTCGCCCACTGGGGCGCGTGCGTGGCCCTGGCGTCGGTGGTGCTCTGGTACGACGAGGTCCGCAAGGCGATCATCCGGGCACGGTCCGCCTCGTCGCCCGCGGTCGAGGACGCACCGGCGGACCGGATGGCGGGGGCGGCGTCGGGTCAGCGCAGGTAGCGGCGCACCACCAGCCGCTGCTGGTCGACCGGGGCAGACTGGCCACGTGGCCGAGCCGACCGACTCCCCGACCGATGCGGAGAAGTGGCTGGTCGTCGACGGCCGGCGGTGGCGGCGCACGGATCCCGCGATCCCGGCGGCCGAGCGCGAACGCCTGACCTCCCACCTCGGCAGGGGACGCGCGGGCGTCCGCTCGGCCCGCGGGGACGACGAGCTCGCGGCGACGCGACGGCGTACCCGGCTGGCCAAGGTCGGCCTCGGCGAGCGCGGCACCCCGTGGTGGGAGCAGACCGACGCCGAGCGCCGTGAGCGGTGGGAGTCGGCGCTGGTGGAGCTCGACGCCCTCGACACCTGAGGGGAGCGGTCGTGCCGGCACCGCTGGCACACTCGGGCCATGACCACTCTCTCCGACTTCTCGGCCACCGCCATCGACGGCACCGACACCGATCTCGGCCAGTACGACGGCAAGGTGGTGCTGGTCGTCAACACCGCCTCCCAGTGCGGGCTGACCGGGCAGTACCAGGGCCTGCAGGAGCTGCAGGACACCTACGCCGACCAGGGCCTGGTCGTGCTGGGCTTCCCCTGCGACCAGTTCGGCCACCAGGAGCCCGGCGACGAGGCGGAGATCTCCGACTTCTGCGAGCGCAACTACGGCGTCACGTTCCCCATGTTCGCCAAGGTCGACGTCAACGGCGACGACGCGCACCCGCTCTTCGACTGGCTCAAGGCCTCCAAGGGCGGCCTGCTCGGCAGCAAGATCAAGTGGAACTTCACCAAGTTCCTCGTCGGCCGCGACGGCCACGTGATCGACCGCTTCGCCCCGCAGACCGAGCCCGAGAAGCTCGCCGGCGACATCGAGAAGGCCCTGCAGGACGCGCCCGGGCAGGCGTCGTGAGGCGCGCCGGCGTCGCCGCGGCGGTGCTCGCCGCAGTGGTGGTGCCGGCACCCCCGGCCACGGCGGACGCCCCCACGACGCGGGCAGCGGCGCGCGCCGACGTGGTCGTCGGCACGGGCACGCCGGCGTCGTGCACCTCGCGCGCCGTGGTCCGCGCGGTCGCGA
This sequence comes from Nocardioides sp. zg-1228, assembly GCF_017086465.1. Taxonomy (NCBI): domain Bacteria; kingdom Bacillati; phylum Actinomycetota; class Actinomycetes; order Propionibacteriales; family Nocardioidaceae; genus Nocardioides; species Nocardioides sp. zg-1228. The sequence continues at coordinate 51,285 of NZ_CP070961.1, forward strand.
AGGGCGGCGTGATCACGTTCGACTGCGGTCCGGCGCCGGTGACGATCGAGATGACTCGCACGGCCAAGGTGGTCAACACCTCGGCCCGCGTCGTCCTCGACGGCGGCGGCCTGGTCACCCTGAGCGGTGCGGGCCAGCGGCGGATCCTCTATATGAACACCTGCGACCGGGCGCAGGTCTGGACGACCTCGCACTGCAACGACCAGGCCGAGCCTCGGCTGGTGGTGAAGCGAATGAGCCTGGTCCGCGGCAGCAGCGTTGGGGAGTCGACCGACGGCGGGGGCGGCGGCGCGATCTTCGTGCGCGGCGGCCGGCTGCGGATCGTCGACTCGACCTTCGCCGACAACCGCTGCGACCGCACCGGTCCCGACGTCGGCGGCGCCGCGGTGCGCGTGCTCGACCAGCACCGCGACCGCCCGGTCGTCGTACGCCGCTCCACCTTCACCGGCGGACGCTGCAGCAACGGCTCGGCGCTGAGCAGCATCGGCGTCTCGTGGCGGATCAGCCGCTCGACGTTCACCGGCAACCGGGCGGTCGGCCGGGGCGCCAACCCGGCGCGGCCGGGCACGCCCGGCGGCGGGTCGGGCGGGGCGGTCTACCTCGACGGCAACGACATCCACCTCACGGTGGACGACTCGACGATCAGCGGCAACCGGGCCCGCGAGGGAGGCGGGGCGATCTTCTTCGTCTCCAACGACCGCACCGGCACGTTGACCGTCCGCGGCTCGCGGCTCACCGACAACCCCAGCGACGGCTTCGAGACCCTGCCGGGCATCTTCTTCCTCGGCGCGAGCCGCACGATCACCGACTCGGTCGTGCGCTGACCCGGCGGCTCAGGCCGGCGTGGGCGCGTCCGGCCCGACGCGCTCGGCCAGCCACTGCGCCACCTGCTCCTCCGACGGCGCGAGGCCGTCGCTGATCACGTGGGGCGCCACGCGGGAGTAGTAGTCGGTGACCAGGTCGTCCGACTCCCGCACGAGCATCCCCGCGGCCTCGCCGTCGACGATCCACGACCCGAGCACCACGCGGTTGCCCTCGAAGCTCGGCAGCTCGGTGTAGGCCTGGTAGACCCAGCCCTCGGCGCCGTAGCCGCCGGGCATCACGACGTCCTCCAGCATGTCGTCGAGGTGGACGCGGATGTTGTCGCCCTCGCGCCCGTGCAGCGGCTTGGCGACCCAACGCTGGAGGTCGCGCGGCTCGTCGAAGTAGGCCGGCAGCAGCAGCCGGTGGCGGGGGAACAGCTCCCAGAGCACCGGCAGCAGCGCCTTGGTGCTGAGCAGCACCTTCCAGGCCGGCTCGATCCATCGCGTGGGCCGCGCCTCGGCCTGCTCGACGACGTGGCGGCCGAACGGCTCGGCCAGCATCTCCTCCCAGGCGTAGAGCTTGAAGGCGTTGCGCAGCGGCTCGTCGTGCACGTCGCGGTAGTCGCGGGTCTCGGGGTTCCAGCCGACCTCCGCCATCGGGTGCGCCATCGTCATCCAGCCGGCCTGGACGGCGGTGTCCATCAGGTAGTGGACCGTCATCTCCATCTCGCCGCCGTCGTAGGAGTCCTCCTCGCCGAGGTCGTAGAGGAAGTGCATCCGGTCGCCGTCGAAGTGTCCCGAGCGCCGCAGGGTGCGCCAGCCGGCGACGAGGCGGTCGTGGACGGAGTTCCACTGGTCCATCTCCGGCATCACGTCCTCCATCCAGTTCCACTGGATGATCCCGGTCTCGACGAGGCCGGTCGGGGTGTCGCCGTTGATCTCGAGCATCTTGATCGAGCCGTCCGCGCCGTAGGCCAGGTCGAAGCGGGCGTAGAGGGCGGGGTCGCCGGCCTCGATCGAGCGGCGTACGACGCCCAGCGAGCCGGGCGGCAGGCCGAGCCGCTCGTCGGTCATCGTCGTGGCCATGTGGGTGACGGCCTGCAGGCACATCGCCCACAGCTCCTCGGTGGCCGCCTCGAGGGCCTCCACCTCCTCCATCGTCACCTCGTACCAGGCGTCCTCGTTCCAGTAGGGCAGCTCGGAGCCGTCGGGCATCTTCGTGGTCGGGAAGACCAGGCCCTGCTCCACGACGGTGTCGCGCCAGCCCTCACGCGCCCGCGACCGGTGTCGCCACATCGGTGCGTGCCCCGCCGCTCAGGCGATGCTGGCGCACACGATGGCGCCGACGGAGAGGGCGACGGCGGCGGCGACGTGGGCCAGCGGGCGGACCGGCCCCGGGGCGGTGACGATGGAGCGCAGGTCGCCCGGCGTGATCGCCTCGACGGCGAAGAACATCAGCGTGTTGAGGGCGATGCCGACCACCCCGAAGCACACGGTCCAGGCCAGGGCCCAACCGAGCGAGGTCTCCCCGTTGGTCCAGATCGCGGTGAACAGCACCGCCGCGTTGGACACCAGCCACGCGGAGGTGACCAGGCCGGCGCCCTTGGAGTGGGCGTGCACCGACTCGTTGCCGTTCTCGTCGACCCCGCGCAGGTGGGTCCCGAGGTGGCCCGGGGTCGCCAGGTCGAGGACGTAGTAGGCCGCGACGAGCATCGCGCCGCCCACGAGGGCGTACGCGACGGCGTGGAGCAGGGCGTCGATCAGGTCGGTCACGGGTGTCTCCTGGGAGCGGGGCTGTCGGGCTGTCGGGGCGGTGGACGGTGGGTGGGTGATGGGGGCTCGGCTCAGCCGAAGCCGCGGGAGCTGCCGCCGAAGCCGCCCTTTGTGGTGGCGGACTTGACGCTGGAGCCGCCGGTGGTCGGCAGGCCGCCGCGCTGCACCGTGCCGTTGAGCGAGCTGCCGCTGAAGGTGCCGCCCGTCGTCGTCTGGCCGACCGCCGGGATCCGCGAGCTGGCGCCGAGGTAGTACCAGAAGAAGCCGGAGCCGCCGCCGTTGTAGTCGGAGTCGTCGTCGCACTGGTCGTCGGCGACGCGCTCCTTGGTGTCGGGGTCGACGCACACCGCGGCGTAGTCGGCGCTCGAGGAGCACCCGGTCAGCGTGCTCGCCATCAGCGCGGTGATGCCGAGCGAGATGCTGGTCGAGCGCATGCGGCGCGCGGGCGTGGTCATCGGAGGCCTCCGGGCGGGTCCTGGACGTCGTTCTTGTCGGTGAACATCGCAAGCATCTGCTCGGCGACGTCGGTGGTGGCCGCGTCGGCGGCCTCGTGCTCGGCGAGCCGCTGCTCGAGCCACTCGCGGCCGTGCTGCGCCTCGAGCGAGGCGAGGGTGAGGTGCTCGAGCCGGTCGATCCGCTCGTGGACGTCCTCGAGCACCGTCGCCACGGCGAGCGACTCCTTGTCGAAGACGAGGTTGGCGATCACGTGGCCGATGGCGATGGGCACCAGGACGAGCATCGAGACGATGAGGACCGCCCCGACGGCGCGCCCGGCGGTGGACGCGGGATAGAAGTCGCCGTAGCCGACGGTCGAGCCGGTCACGATGCCCCACCAGAGACCCTCGATCGGCCCCTTGCCCTCGAGCAGGGCGTAGACCAGCGAGCAGGCCACCCAGATCCCGAGGACGACCAGGACCAGCAGGTGCGGCGCGTTGACCAGCCCGCGGACGGGTCGCGACACGAACCCGAGCCGGCTCGCGATGGCCCGGTCGGCACCATCGACACCCGTGGCCCCCTCGGCCATGCGCACCCCCCGGTCTCCCGCGCCGTCGCGGCGACTATAGGGCCTCCCCGGCGCCGGAGCGGCCAAACCCCCCGGGACCGCGCGGGTGTCCACGTGGCGAGCCCAGGACGCCGCCGACTTGCCGGTAACCCCGCCGGGGCGGGAGGGTCTGGGCATGGCAGCAACCGCGTCGTCGTACTCGATCACCATGCGGTTGTACACCGCAGCCGACCACAGTGTCGTCGGCTCCGTCGCCACCACGATCGCCCGCAACGGCGGGGTGGTCACCGCGATCGACGTCGCGGAGTCGCGCCACGACCGCCTCACCGTCGACGTGACCTGCTCGGCCTCCGACGCGACGCACTCCCAGGAGGTCGTCGCCGCGGTGGCCGAGGTGGAGGGCGTGCGGGTCCACAAGGTCAGCGACCGCACCTTCCTGCTGCACCTCGGCGGCAAGATCTCCGTCGAGTCCAAGGTGCCGCTGCGCACCCGCGACGACCTCTCGATGGCCTACACGCCCGGAGTGGGGCGGGTGTCGATGGCGATCCACGACAACCCCGAGGACGTCCGCAAGCTGACCATCAAGGGCAACTCGGTCGCGGTGGTCACCGACGGCTCCGCCGTCCTCGGCCTCGGCAACATCGGCCCCGGTGCGGCGATGCCGGTGATGGAGGGCAAGGCCGCGCTGTTCAAGCGCTTCGCCGACATCGACGCCTGGCCGATCTGCCTGGCCAGCCAGGACACCGACGAGATCGTGCGGGCCGTCGAGATGATCGCCCCCGGCTTCGGCGGCATCAACCTCGAGGACATCGCGGCGCCGCGCTGCTTCGAGATCGAGGCCCGGCTGCGGGAGTCGCTCGACATCCCGGTGTTCCACGACGACCAGCACGGCACCGCGATCGTCGTCCTCGCCGCGCTGACCAACGCGCTGCGCTGCGTGGACAAGGAGCTCGCCGACGTGCGGATCGTGGTGTCCGGCGGCGGGGCCGCGGGCACCGCCATCGTGACCCTGCTGCTCGCCGCCGGCGCGCGCGACGTGGTCGTGGTCGACCGCGCGGGTGCGCTCGCCGCCGGCGACGAGTCGCTGTCCGCGTCCCACGCCGAGCTGGCCGCGGCGACCAACCCCCGTCGCGCCCGCGGGTCGCTGCGCGAGGTCCTCGTCGACGCCGACGTCTTCATCGGCGTCTCCGCCCCGGGCATCCTCGACCCGGAGTGGATCCCGACGATGGCGCCCAAGCCGGTGGTCTTCGCGCTGGCCAACCCCGACCCGGAGGTCGACCCGGCCGAGGCCGACCGCTACGCCGCCGTCGTGGCGTCCGGCCGCTCCGACTACCCCAACCAGATCAACAACGTGCTGGCCTTCCCCGGCGTCTTCCGCGGCCTCCTCGACGCCGGCGCCGACGAGGTCACCACCGACATGCTGCTCCGCGCGGCCCAGGCCATCGCCGACACCGTCAGCGCCGAGGAGCTGCACGCGGCGTTCATCATCCCGAGCGTCTTCCACCCCGACGTCACCAAGCGCGTCGCCTCGGCGATCAGCGGCCGCGAGGCCTGAGCCCGGGCGGCGTACGCTGCGGCGTCGTACGCGCCGGGCGGGGGCGCCGGGCGCGGGGCGCGGGGCGGGGGCGCCGGGCGCGGGGCCGGGAGCGGGGGGCCGGGCGCGGGGGCCGGGAGCGGGGCCGGGAGCGGGCGCGTGGTGGCGGCGCGTGACATAACCGCCCTCTTGGTGGGGGAGTCCGACACTTCGTGGGGGTTGCAACGGCCTCCAGGTGTCGGAGTCCCCGCTCGAGCGGGGACTCCGACGACCCGCTCGAGCGGGGACTCCGACACGGAGCGAGCCGGAAGAGCGCCCGGTCAGGCGGTCACCTTGCGGGGCCACCAGAACTTGTCGCCCAGGGTGAGGGCGAGGGCGGGCACCAGCACGGTGCGGACGACCAGGGTGTCGAGCAGCACGCCGACGCAGATGATCGCGCCGAGCTGGGCGAGCACGACCAGCGGCAGCACGCCGAGCACCGCGAAGACCGCGGCGAGCAGGATGCCCGCGCTGGTGATCACGCCGCCGGTGGCCGTCAGCGCGCGCAGCATCCCGGTGCGGGTGCCGTGCTCGCGCGCCTCCTCCCGGGCCCGGGTGACGAGGAAGATGTTGTAGTCGACGCCCAGCGCGACGAGGAACAGGAACGCCAGGAGTGGCACCCCGGTGTCCATCGCGTCGAAGTCGAACACCGTCCGGAAGAGCCACCACGAGGCACCCATGCTGGCCGCGTAGGTCGCGACGACGGTGGCGACGAGCAGCAGCGGGGCCACGATCGAGCGCAGCAGCAGGAGCAGCGCGCCCAGCACCAGCAGCAGGATCAGCGGCAGGATGAGCAGCCGGTCGCTCGCGGCGTAGTCGCTGGCGTCGATGGCCTCGGCGTCGCCGCCGCCCACGTAGGTGTCGTCGAAGTCGGCCACCGTGTCGCGCAGCGTGAGCACGATGTCGCGGGTGTCGTCGCTGCCCGGTGCGGCGTCGGGGACGGCGTCGATGCGGGCGATCCCGTCGGCGTCGTTGGTGATGCGCGCGGAGTCGACACCATCGACCTCCTCGACGGCCGCGAGCACCTTGTCGGGCTCGTCGCGGGTGATGACCTGGACCGGGTCGCTCGTGCCCGCCGGGAACGACTCGCCGAGCCGCTCGGCGGCCGAGATCGCCTCGGGTCGCTGCAGGAACTGGTCGGCCGGGTCGAGACCCGTGGTGATGGACGCCGTGCCGGTGGCCAGCACCGCGAGGCCCGCGATGGTGGCGACGACGAAGGTGCGCGGGCGCCGCGAGACGGCCCGGCCCACGCGGAACCAGAAGCCGCGGGAGTCGACCAGCACCTCGTCGCCCACGTGCGGGACGCGCGGCCAGAACACCCACCGGCCGAACAGCACCAGCGCCGCCGGCAGCACCACCAAGGCGAACGTCGCCGCGATCAGGACGCCGACCGCACACGCGAGGCCGAGGCCGCGGGTGGTGGGGACGGCCGACAGCAGCAGCGTCAGCAGGCCGAGCACGACCGTGGTGGCGCTCGAGAGCACGGCCTCGAACGTCCGGCTGAGCGCGCGCGCCATCGCCAGGTGGCGTGAGTCGGTGGTCTTGAGCTCGTCGCGGTAGCGAGATATCAGCAGCAGGGCGTAGTCGGTGCCGGCTCCGAAGACGAGCACGCTGAGGATGCCGACCGTGGACTCGTCCCACGCGAAGCCCGCCACCTCGAGCACGTTGGTGGACGCGATCGCGGCGAAGCGGTCGGCGACGCCGACCACGGTCAGCGGGATCACCCAGAGCACGGGGCTGCGGTAGGTGATGATCAGCAGGATCGCGACGACGCCCGCCGTCGCGGCCAGGAGCCGGATGTCGGCGCCGTCGAAGACCTGACCGATGTCGGCCTGGATGCCCGCGGGGCCGGTGACCTGGACCTCGACGCCGTCGGGGGCGTCCGCGCGCAGCTGCTCGCGCAGCTCCTCGACGCTGTCGATGTTGTCGGTGGCGGAGCTCGCGGACACGGGCAGGGCGAGGAGCGCCGCGGTGCCGTCCTCGGCGACCACGACGGGCGACTGCTCGCCGTCGCCGCCGGGCGGTCCGCCGCCGGTCCCGCCCTGGGTCCCGTCGGGACCACCCTGGCCGCCGCCCTGGCCGCCGCCCTGGCCGCCGCCCTGGGCACCGTCGGGCGCGCCTTGGGCGTCCTCACCACCGCCGGCCTCCGACAGCAGCGCCACCGCCTGCTTGGTCAGCTCGCCCTGCGTGGCGCGGTCGAGCTCGCCGGACTCCGCGGTCCACAGCACGATGGCCACCTGGCCCTCGTCGTCGGGCAGCTGGTCCTCGAGCTCGACGGCGTAGGTGCTGTCGGCCCCGACGGGGAGCTGGTCGACGGGGGTGGTGTCGCGCTCGCCCTCGGGGACGAAGGCGATCGCGGCCAGCGCCATCAGGATCGGGACGAGGGCGAACAGCCAGGCGAGCCTGGGCCCGGTGATCGCCCGCGCGAGGGCAGGAGGGCGGTGGGAGGTCACGAGGGTCTCCAAGGTGTGGACGGGACGTCAGGCGAGAAGTCTAGGAAAGATGGTTGCTAAGCAGGTTACTTATCAAGTTATAGGTAGTATCATGGAGAGGCAAGCCAACGGACACGACGGGGAGGTCGACACTCGGTGACGGACGCGGAGGCACCCCCCACGACGCCGCGCTGGATCGGCCGGGGCAACGAGAGCGCGCGTCCCGCGACCCTCATGGCCCTGCGCGACCTGATCGCGGTCGGCAGCCGGGTCAACCACGTCGTGTCGCGGCGTGCCGGGTTCAGCGAGTCGGAGCTGGTCGCGCTCGACCACCTCAGCCGCGAGCAGATCGGGCCCGCGGAGGTCGCGCGCCGGCTCGAGGTGTCGACCGCCGCGGCCACGGGCATCGTCGACCGGCTGGTCTCCCGCGGGCACGTCGAGCGTCGCCCCCACGAGGGCGACCGCAGGCGCACCGAGCTGCACATCACCGACTCCGGGCGCACGGAGGTGATCGGGCACCTGATGCCGATGTTCCGCGCCCTCGACGAGCACGACTCCCGGTTCACCGACGAGGAGAAGGCGGTCGTCGAGCGCTACCTGCGCGGCGCGACGGAGGCCTTCGAGCGGGCGCTCGAGCCCTGAGCCGACTGCGGTCGGGTCGGGCCCGGTTCAGTCCTCGACGCCGGCGAGGCGGTGTGCGACCAGCGCGGCGCCCACGATGCCGGCGCGGTTCTGCAGCGTGGCCGGGACCATCTCGGTGTCGACCTCGATGAGGTGGCCGAACTTGTCCCACGACTTGCTCACGCCGCCGCCGATCACGAAGAGGTCGGGGGAGAAGAGCCGCTCGACGTGGCGGAAGTAGGCGGTGAGCCGCTTCCCCCACTCCTCCCAGCTCAGCCCCTCGCGCTCGCGGGCGCTGGTGGCGGTCGTCGACTCGGCCACGGCCCCGCCGAGCTCGAGGTGGCCGAGCTCGGAGTTGGGCACGAGCTGACCGTCCCAGATCATGGCCGAGCCGATGCCGGTGCCGAGCGTGATGACCATGACCAGCCCGCTTCGGCCCTTCGCGGCGCCGTACTCCGACTCGGCGAGCCCGGCGGCGTCGGCGTCGTTGACCACGTGCACCTCGCGACCGAGGGCCTCGGTGAAGATCGCGTCGGCGTCCTGGCCGATCCACGACTTGTCGATGTTGGCGGCCGAGTGGACCACGCCGCGGCGCACGATGCCCGGCACCGTCACGCCCACGGGCCGCGTGGAGACGTCGAAGTTGTCGATGATCTGCCCGAAGACCGCCGCGACCGCCTGCGGGGTGGCCGGCCGCGGGGTGTCGATGCGCACCCGGTCGTGGGCGAAGTCGCCGACCTCGAGGTCGACCGGGGCGCCCTTGATGCCGGTGCCGCCGAAGTCGATGCCGAAGGGATGCTCCATGGCCACCAACCTATCGTCAGCGTCGACCGGGTGTGACCGGCGCAACACCGGCGAGACGGCACGACGGGTTCATCCCTCGACCCCGGGGACGGCGACCTGGCGCCGGTCGTCGGCGAGCCTGCGGGTCAGCCCGGACCGGTCGAGCCGGTCGAGCAGCGGGAGCACCACCCGCCGCGACGTGCCCAGCTCCTGGCGCGCAGCGCTGGTGGTGAAGGGCTGCTCGAGCCGCGCGAGCCGGGCGGCCGCGTCGCGGTCGGCCCCGGGCAGCAGCACCAGGCCCGGTGCCACCCGCCACAGCAGGCCGGCGCGCTCGGCCGCACCCAGGGCGCGGTCGTCGAGGCCGAGCTCGCGCAGCCGGTCGGCCGTCGGGGCGGCGAAGGGCTCGGTCGCGAGCTCGCCGCGTACGACGTCGACGGCCGCGGCCACCGCCGCCGGGAGTCCCGACCCGGGGGAGCGGACCCGCCCGCCGACGACCTGCAGCGGCGGGCGTACGAGCGGGGCGACGAGCTGCGGGTCGGGCAGGCGGAGTCGGTCGGCCAGCACGGTGAGCGGCACGTCGGGGTCGAGCGGATGGGCGCGGGCATGCTCCTCCACGAGCCCGGGCAGCCGTTGGGCGAGGGTGGCGGCGAGCGCGCGGCTGAGCAGCCACGGCCCGGCCTCGAGGTGGTCGCCGGCGGCGGGGTCGACGCCGATGCGCCGCAGCCGGTCGCGGCGGGCCAGGCCGCGGCGGGCGAGCTCGTCGGCGAGCTGCGGGGTGCCGTCGGCGCCGGCGAGCTGCGCCGCACGTCGTGCCGATGCGCCGCGCCGGCGCAACCGCGGCGGGTCGGGGTCGAGCACGTCCACGCGCCACAGCGCTCGGCGTCCGGGGTCGCGCAGCACCATCCGGTCGCCGACGCGCAGCGGCAGCGGCCGCTCGAGCGTCAGCCGGGCGATGCCGTCGGCGGCGTCGCCGAGCGGGCGGTGGCGCACGGCGACGTCGGCCGCCCCGACGTGCAGCTGCGGCGAGAGCGGCGGGCCCGCGTCGTGGTCGTCGCCCCGGAGCCGTACGTCGACCACCTCGGTGTGGTGCCACGCCGCCGGGGTGGTCAGCGGGGTCCCGCGCCCGATGCCGCCGACGTCGCCGGTGAGGTTGAGCGCCACCCGGGCGGTGCCGCTGACCGCCTCGGCGTCGCGGCCGAGGGCCTGCACCCCGCGGACTCGCACCGTGCGCTCGCCGTGGGACAGCGTGTCGCCCACCCGCACGGTGCCGGCGGGCAGGGTGCCGGTGACCACGGTGCCGGCGCCCCGCACGGTGAACCGCCGGTCCACCCAGAGACGTACGTCGGCCGCCGGGTCCGGGACGGGCAGCCGCGCCAGCATCGTCGCGAGCGCGGCACGGAGCTCGTCGAGGCCGTTGCCGGTGCGACCGCTGACCGCCACGACCGGCGCCCCGATCAGGCTGGTGCGCCCGACCTCCCCGGCGGCGCGGGCCATGGCCGGCGCGGGGTCGGCCAGGTCGCTGCGGGTGACCGCGACGACGCCGTGGGCGACGCCGAGGGCGTCGAGGGCGGCGAGGTGCTCGGCCGACTGCGGCATCCAGGGGTCGTCGGCCGCCACCACCAGCAGCGCGGCCGGGACCGGGCCGACGCCGGCGAGCATGGTGGTGAGGAACCGCTCGTGCCCCGGGACGTCGACGAACGCGACGTCGCCCGCGCCGGGCCACGCCGTCCACGCGTAGCCGAGCTCGATGGTGAGCCCGCGCCGCTGCTCCTCGGCGAGCCGGTCGGGGTCGGTGCCGGTGAGCGCGCGCACCAGGGTGGACTTGCCGTGGTCGACGTGACCCGCCGTGGCGATGACGTGCATCAGGGTCGGTCCGCGCCCGCCACGCGGCGTACGGCGTCGGCGAGCGTGGCGTCGTCGGCCGGGTCGAGGGCGAGCAGGTCGAGCAGCAGCCGCCCGCGCACCGTCCTGCCGAGCACCGGCGGGTCGCCGGCGCGCAGCGGTGCCGCGAGGCGCTCGGGCAGCGAGATCGCCGCGCTCGGCAGCTCGACGCCCGGCGCGCCGCCGCCGCCGACGGCTCCGGCGGAGTCGACGACCTCGGCATCGAGCGCGGCGACCACGTCGGCGGGCCAGGCGGCGACGACCGCCTGCGCACGTGCCCGGAGGTCGCCGGCCGAGCGGCCCAGGGCGGCCGGCACGGGGGGCAGCGGACCGGCGAGCGTGGCCTCCAGCGCGGCCAGGGTGAGCTTGTCGACGCGCAGGGCCCGGGCGAACGGGTCGCGCCGCAGCCGCTCGACCAGGCCAGCCTCGCCGAGGAGCAGGCCGGCCTGCGGGCCGCCGAGGAGCTTGTCGCCGGACGCGGTGACGAGGTCGGCGCCCGCGCGCAGCGCCCCGGCGGCGTCGGGCTCGTCGGGGAGCCGGGGGTGGTGCGCCAGCAGGCCCGAGCCGATGTCGACGACGAGCGGGACCCGGCGTCCGGCGTGGGTGATCCCGGCGAGCTCGCGGGCCGGCACCGAGGAGGCGAACCCGGTGACCGCGAAGTTGGAGGGGTGCACCTTGAGCACGAACGCGGTCGTGTCGTCCACGGCCGAGGTGTAGTCGCGCAGGTGGACGCGGTTGGTGGTGCCGACCTCGCGCAGCCGGGCTCCGACCGACTCCATCAGCTCGGGGATCCGGAAGCCGTCGCCGATCTCGACCAGCTCGCCGCGCGCGATCACCACGGTGTCGCGCCCGTCGTCGCCGCGCGCCAGCACCCGGGTGACCAGGGCGAGGGCCGCCGCACCGTTGTTGACCACGTGCACGCCGCCCGCGTCGGGAACGGCGGCGCCGAGGGCGTCCAGCGCACGGCGTCCGCGGCGGCCGCGGCGCCCGGTGGCGAGGTCGAGCTCGACGTCGGTGGCGCCGGCGGCGGTGCGCACCGCCTCGACGGCCGCCTCCGACAGCGGCGCGCGCCCGAGGTTGGTGTGCACGACGACCCCGGTCGCGTTGAGCACCCGCCGCAGGCTCGACGCCGACTCGGGCAGCGACGCCACCGCGACGTCGGCGACGTCCTCGGGGGCGACGTCGCCCGCCCGGCACTGCTCCTGCGCGCGGGCCACCGCCTGCTTGACCAGGCCGGGCCCCAGCCGCCCGGCGGCGACGACCAGGCGCTCGTCGGCGAGCACCTGGTCGGTGCGGGGCGTGGCCCGCCGCGGATCCGGCACCCGCCCCTCCTCGTCCGACGACCCGGCTCACGTGTGGCGGAGGCGGACGGGAATCGAACCCGCCCGACCCAGCTGCTGGGTCGCAACGGTTTTGAGGACCGCGTCCGTCACCAGACGAGAACCGCCTCCGCGCGCCACCCTAGTCCGGTCCTCGCGGCCGCGCCCGGTCCGCACGCCGGGCACGTGCTCGCGGCCCTGACCAGGCCGTGCCTAGATTGGCCGGGTGACCCAGCGCGCGAGCACGTCCGACCCGGCAATCCGCCTCACCCAGTACGCCTCCGGCGGCGGCTGTGCGTGCAAGGTCCCGCCCGGCGAGCTCGAGCGGGTGCTCAGCGGGCTGGGCCGGGGCCGGGCCTCGGGCGACCTGCTGGTCGGTCTCGACCACGGCGACGACGCGGCCGCCGTGCGCATCGACCCCGCTCCCGACGGCACCGGGCGCGCGATCATCGCGACCGCCGACTTCTTCACCCCGGTCGTCGACGACCCCTACGCCTTCGGCCGCATCGCCGCGACCAACGCGATGTCCGACGTGTGGGCGATGGGCGGCACGCCCGTGGTCGCGGTCAACCTCCTCGGCTGGCCGCGCGACCGGATCCCGTTCGACGTGGCCGCGGAGGTGCTGCGCGGCGGTGACGACGCGTGCACCGAGGCGGGCGCGTTCCTGGCCGGCGGGCACAGCGTCGACGACCCGGAGCCGAAGTACGGGCTCGCCGTCACCGGTCTCGCCGACCCCGAGCGGCTGCTGCGCAACGACGCGGCGCAGCCGGGCATGCCGCTGACCCTGACCAAGCCGTTGGGCCTCGGCGTGCTCAACAACCGGCACAAGTCGACCGGCGAGTGGTTCGAGGAGGCCGTCGCGGTGATGACGCAGCTCAACCGCGACGCCAGCCGGGCCGCCGTCGACGCCGGCCTGCGGGCGGCGACCGACGTGACCGGCTTCGGCCTGCTGGGCCACCTGATGAAGATGATGCGCGCGAGCGGCACCACGGCCGTCATCGACGCGGCCGCCGTGCCCTACGTCGACGGGGCGCGCGCCTCGCTCGCCGACGGGTACGTCCCGGGCGGGAGCCGGCGCAACCTCGACTGGGTGCGGCCCCACCTCGACGCCTCGGTCGACGAGGACGAGCTGGTGCTGCTCGCCGACGCCCAGACGTCCGGCGGCCTCCTCGTGGTGGGCGAGCTTCCCGGGCACCCGGTGGTGGGCGAGGTCGTGGCCGCGGGCGAGCGCGCGGTGGTCGTGCGCTGACCACCCTCGGGGTGGTGGACGGCCCCCGGGGGGCGCCGTAGGGTCGAGGCACAGCGCACACTGCGGGGAGGTGAGGGCCATGGGTGAGTCCCGTTCCCAGTTGCCGTGGCCTGTGCTCCGCCAGCTCGTCAGCGGCGACTTCCTCGGCCGCGGCAAGGCCGTGCGCTCGCGGGCCACCGACGAGATCGAGCCCCGCACCACCACCGCCGACCGGGTCGCGCGCAGCGTGTGCCCCTACTGCGCGGTCGGCTGCGGGCAGAAGATCTTCGTCAAGGACGAGCAGATCGTGCAGATCGAGGGCGACCCCGACAGCCCGGTCAACCGCGGCCGGCTGTGCCCGAAGGGCTCGGCCAGCAAGAACCTGGTGACCAGCGAGCTGCGCGAGACCACGGTGAAGTACCGCCGCCCCTTCGCGACCGAGTGGGAGCACCTCGACCTCACCACCGCGATGGAGATGATCGCCGACCGCGTGGTGACGTCGCGCCGTGACGCCTGGCAGGAGCTCGACGAGAAGGGCCGCCGGGTGCGCCGCACGATGGGCATCGCGAGCCTCGGAGGGGCGACCCTCGACAACGAGGAGAACTACCTCATCAAGAAGCTCTTCACCGCGATGGGCGCCATCCAGATCGAGAACCAGGCGCGTATTTGACACTCCGCCACCGTCCCCGGTCTGGGGACCAGCTTCGGACGCGGCGGCGCCACCGGCTTCACGGCTGACCTCGCCAACGCGGACTGCATCATCATCCAGGGCTCCAACATGGCCGAGGCCCACCCGGTGGGCTTCCAGTGGGTCGTGGAGGCGCAACGGCGTGGCGCGAAGGTGATCCACGTCGACCCGCGGTTCACCCGCACCAGCGCGGTGGCCGACAAGCACGTCCCGATCCGCGTCGGCAGCGACATCGCGTTCCTGGGCGGCATCGTCCGCTACGTCCTGGAGAACGAGCTCGACTTCCGCGACTACGTCGTCAACTACACCAACGCCGCGACGCTCGTCAGCGATGCGTTCGAGGACACCGACGACCTCGACGGGCTGTTCAGCGGCTTCGACCCCGAGAGGCGCACCTACGACCCGACGAGCTGGGCCTACGACGTCGAGGACGGCCCGGGCGAGCAGAGCTCGGCGCAGGCCGACGACTCCGAGGAGACCCAGGAGCAGAGCGACACCGCTGCCGGCATGCAGAACGAGGCCCACGGCATGCAGGTGGCGGGACACCCGCGGCGCGACGAGACGCTGCAGCACCCGCGCTGCGTCTACCAGGTGCTCAAGCGCCACTTCTCCCGCTACACCCCCGAGGTGGTCGAGCAGACCTGCGGCGTGAGCCAGGCCGACTTCCTCGAGGTGTGCCGGGCCTGGACGGAGAACTCCGGCCGCGAGCGCACGACCGCGCTGGTCTACAGCGTCGGCTGGACCCAGCACAGCGTCGGCGTGCAGTACATCCGCACCGGAGCGATCCTGCAGCTGCTGCTCGGCAACATGGGTCGTCCCGGAGGCGGCGTGATGGCGCTGCGCGGCCACGCGAGCATCCAGGGATCCACCGACATCCCCACCCTGTTCAACCTCCTGCCCGGCTACCTGCCGATGCCCAACCCCGGCCAGCACGCGACCCTGTCGGACTACGTCGACAGCATCCGCAACCCCGGCAGCAAGGGCTTCTGGTCCAAGGCCGACGCCTACACCGTGAGCCTGCTCAAGGCCTACTGGGGCGACGCGGCCACTGCCGACAACGACTACTGCTTCGACTACCTGCCCAAGATCACCGGCGACCACGGCACCTACCGCACCGTGCTCGACATGATCGACGGCAAGGTCTCCGGCTACTTCCTGCTCGGCCAGAACCCCGCGGTCGGCTCGGCCCACGGTCGCGCGCAGCGCCTCGGCATGGCCAACCTCGACTGGCTCGTGGTGCGCGACCTGTTCGAGATCGAGAGCGCGTCGTTCTGGAAGGACGGGCCCGAGGTCGCCACCGGCGAGATCGTGCCCGAGGAGTGCCGCACCGAGGTCTTCCTCTTCCCGGCCGCGTCCTACGCCGAGAAGGAGGGCACCTTCACCCAGACCCAGCGGATGCTGCAGTGGCGTGAGAAGGCCGTCGACCCGCCGGGCGACTGCCGCTCGGAGCTGTGGTTCTTCTACCACCTCGGGCGCATGGTCCGCGAGCGCCTGGCGGGCTCGACCGACGAGCGCGACCGGCCCCTGCTCGACCTCGCCTGGGACTACCCCGTGCACGACGAGGGCGCGCTCGGCAGCGAGGGCGCCGCCGCCTGGGGCGAGCCCAGCGCGGAGGCCGTGCTCAAGGAGATCAACGGCTACGACGTCGCCACCCTCCGCCCGCTGTCGTCCTTCCTGGAGATGAAGGCCGACGGGTCGACGGCCGGCGGGTGCTGGATCTACACCGGCGTCTTCGCCGACGGCGTCAACCAGGCCAACCGCCGCACGTCGCGCCACGACCAGTCGTACGTCGCGCCGGAGTGGGGCTGGGCCTGGCCGATGAACCGCCGCATCCTCTACAACCGCGCCTCCGCCGACCCCGAGGGCCGGCCGTGGAGCGAGCGCAAGGCCTACGTCTGGTGGGACCCGACACTCGGCGAGGCCGGCGAGTGGACCGGCGACGACGTCCCCGACTTCGAGAAGACCAAGCCGCCGTCCTACCGCTCGCCCGAGGGGTCCGACGGTGTCGAGGCGATCGAGGGCATCGACCCGTTCATCATGCAGGGCGACGGGAAGGGTGCGCTCTACGCCCCGCAGGGCCTCATCGACGGCCCGATGCCGACGCACTACGAGCCGGTCGAGTCGCCGTTCCGCAACCCGCTCTACGGCCAGCAGGGCAACCCCACGCGCAAGGCCTACGACCGCGACGACAACCGGATGAACCCCTCGCCCCCCGAGGAGCACAGCGAGGTCTTCCCCTTCGTCTTCACCACCAGCCGGCTCACCGAGCACCACACCGCCGGCGGCATGAGCCGCTACCTCGAGCACCTCGCCGAGCTCCAGCCCGAGATGTTCGTCGAGGTGTCGCCGGCGCTCGCACGCGAGCGGGGCCTCGAGCACATGGGGTGGTGCCACGTGATCACCGCCCGCTCGGCGATCGAGGGCCGGGTGCTCGTCACCGAGCGGCTGCGCCCGCTGCGGGTCGAGGGCCGCACGGTCCACCAGGTCTGGATGCCCTACCACTGGGGCAGCGGCGGGCTGGTCAGCGGCGACTCGACCAACGACCTGTTCGGCATCTCGCTCGACCCCAACGTGCTCATCCAGGAGAGCAAGGTCGGCACCTGCGACGTACGCCCGGGGCGGCGGCCGCAGGGTGCGGCCCTGCGCGCGCTCGTCGCCGACTACGCGCGCCGCGCCGGGGTGGACGACGGCGTCCCTGCGCGGATCGTCACCGCGTCCGAAGGGGCGCAGGCCAGGTCATTGGCGGGGGCCGACACCAGCGACGACGACCAGCACGACCAGGAGGGCCAGTGATCGGCCGCAACAGCCTCTTCGGACCGCTCGACCCGGCGCCCGACGCCGGCTACGTCGACCCGCCCAAGCGCAAGGGCTTCTTCACCGACACCAGCGTGTGCATCGGGTGCAAGGCCTGCGAGGTGGCGTGCAAGGAGTGGAACGACGTCCCGGAGAACCTCTTCGAGATGCTCGGCACCTCCTACGACAACAGCCACTCCCTCAACGCCAACCAGTGGCGCCACGTGGCCTTCATCGAGCGCTCCGCCCGCACGGAGGCACCGCAGCCACAGCGCGCGGACCTCGGCATGCCGACCGTCGGCGCCCCACCCAGCGACGTGCCCGAGGAGGCCAAGCCCGACTTCCAGTGGCTGATGTCCTCCGACGTGTGCAAGCACTGCACCCACGCCGCCTGCCTCGACGTGTGCCCGACCGGCTCGCTCTTCCGCAGCGAGTTCGGCACGGTCGTGGTGCAGGACGAGATCTGCAACGGCTGCGGCTACTGCGTCGCCGCCTGCCCCTACGGCGTGATCGACCGCCGCCGCGGTCCGGAGGGCGACCCCAAGGTGGGCATCGCCCAGAAGTGCACCCTCTGCTACGACCGGCTCACCGACGGCCAACGACCGGCGTGCGCGGCCGCGTGCCCGACCGAGTCGATCCAGTACGGCGACGTGGAGGAGCTGCGCGAGCGCGCCGACGCCCGGGTGGCGCTGCTCCACGAGCGCGGGGTGATGGACGCCCGGCTCTACGGCAACGACCCCGAGGACGGCGTGGGCGGCACCGGGGCGATGTTCCTGCTCCTCGACGAGCCGGAGGTCTACGGCCTGCCGCCCGACCCGGTCGTCACCACCCGGGACCTGCCGCAGATGTTCAGCCGCGCCGGGATGGCGGGCACGGCGCTGCTGCTCGGCGCGGCGCTGTCGTTCGTGCGGAGGCGCTCGTGAGCGAGGTCGACGGGGCCGGCCCGCAGGTCCGGCACGGCGGCAGCCCGGGTCGCTCTCGCGGTCGCGGGCGTGGCCGCGGCGGCGGCGACCGGGTGATGGTGCCGGAGGCCGACTTCACCTCCTACTACGGCCGCCCGATCGTCAAGGCGGCGCCGTGGGAGCACGACATCGCCTACTACCTCTTCACCGGGGGAGTCGCGGCCGGGACCTCGCTCCTCGCCGCCGGGGCAGACCTCACCGACCGCCCCGGACTGCGGCGCGCCGGCCGGATCGGCTCGCTCATCGCCCTGCTCCTCAGCATGGTCGCGCTCGTCCACGACCTCGGCAGGCCCAGCCGGTTCCTCAACATGCTGCGGGTCGTCAAGCTGACCTCCCCGATGTCGGTCGGCACCTGGATCCTCACCCTGCACGCCCCGTTCGCGAGCCTCGCCACGGCCGCCGAGCTGGTCGGCATGCTCCCGACCCGGTGGCAGCGCGGACCGGTGCGGCTGCTGCTGCGCCTGGGACGCCCCGCTGGGCTGGTGGGGGCGATCACCGCCCCGCCGGTGGCGGCATACACGGCGGTGCTGATCGCCGACACCGCCACCCCGGCGTGGCACTCGGCCTACGAGGAGCTGCCCTTCGTCTTCTGCGGCTCCGCCGCGGCCGCGTCGGGGGGCTGGTGCATGGCCACCGCTCCCGTGGCCGAGGCCGGTCCCGCCCGCGCGTTCGCGGTGGGCGGCGCCGCGGTCGAGCTGGTGATGGCCCACCGCATGGAGGCCTCGATGGGCCTGTCCGCCGAGACGCTGCACACCGGCGTGGCCGGCAGGTGGATGCGCGCCAGCAAGGTGCTCACCGTCGCGGGCGCCGCCGGCGCGCTCGCGGGCGGGCGCAGCCGCATGCTCTCGGCCGTCGCGGGCACTGCACTGATGGCCGGCTCGCTGTGCACCCGGATGGGCGTCTACGAGGCCGGCCTGGCCTCGGCCAACGACCCGAAGTACACGGTGGTGCCGCAGCGCGAGCGGGTCGAGCGCGGCGAGCAGGTGCGCCACCAGGGCTGAGCCAGAACGGCGCCTCTCGGGCCGACCGACGGCCGGGGCCGGACGAAGGAGACAGCGATGGACGAGACACCCACGCGAGCGCAGGATCCCGCTGCCTCGAGCCGCTCCGGACCCGGCGGCTTCCGCTGGCTGCTGGTCGGGGGTGGGCTGCTCCTGCAGTTCTCGATCGGGGCGGTCTACGCCTGGTCGGTGTTCGGTGGCGCGCTCGAGGACGCCGAGTCGTGGCAGCTCAGCAAGGTGCGCGCCTCGCTGCCCTTCACCGTCACCATCGGCATGATCTTCATCGGCAGCTATCTCGGCGGCCGGCTCCAGGACGCCCGGGGGCCGCGGGTCGTGGCGCTCGCGGGCGGTGTCGTCTACGGCGTCGGCATCCTGCTGGCGGGGCTCACCAACGGCTCCGACGACTACTGGCTGCTGATCCTCGGCTACGGCGTCGTCAGCGGCTTCGGCCTCGGCTTCGCCTACATCGTGCCCATCGCCATGCTGCAGAAGTGGTTCCCCGACAAGACCGGGCTGATCACCGGGCTGGCGGTGGGCGGCTTCGGCTTCGGGGCCGTGCTCACCTCGCCGGTCGCCCAGTGGCTCATCGACCGTGACCCCGACGACCCCACCGGGGCGTTCATCCCGCTCGGCATCGCCTACCTGGTGATGTCGCTGGTGGGCGCCTCGATCTTCCGCAACCCGCCCGCCGACTACGTCGTGCCCGGCATGGAGACGACCGGCGGCGCGGCCACCGGCGCGGGCCGCGACTACACCCAGGGCGAGGCGCTGCGCACGCCGCAGTGGTACCTCCTCACCGCCATCCTCACCCTCAGCGTGAGCGCCGGCATCTCGCTGATCTCCCAGGCCAAGCTCAGCGCCACCGACATCGCCGGCGTCAGCGTCACCGGCGCCGCGACGCTGGTGGGCGTGCTGGCGATCTTCAACGGCGCGGGGCGCATCGTCTGGGCCGGCATCTCCGACCGGATCGGCCGGATGAGGACGTTCGCCGCGATCCTCGCGCTGCAGGGCGTGTGCCTGATCGTGCTGCCGCACGCTGGGAGCGTGGCGCTCTTCTCCGTGCTCGCCGCGGTGATCTACCTCTGCTACGGCGGCACGTTCGGCACGATGCCCGCGACCGCCGGTGACTTCTTCGGCGTGCGCAACGCCGGCGCGATCTACGGACTGATGCTCGTCGGCTGGAGCCTGGGCGGGGTGATCGGGCCGGTGCTCGCCTCGGCGCTCATCGGCGAGGACAAGGCCTACACGCTGGCCTACACCACGATCGGCGTCGTCGCGCTCGCCTCCGTGGCGCTCACCTTCGTCACCAAGGTGCCCGAAGGACGCCACGCCGAGCACGACTGAGCCCTGCCACACTCGGCTCATGGCCACGACGTCGACCCGAGTGCCGCGCGACTGAGGCCGGGGCGAGCCGATGAGCGGAGTCGCCTGGGGCACGCCGACCGCGCGCGGCGTCGTGGCCGCGGCGACCCTCGGCTCCGGGATGACGCTCCTCGACGGCACCGTGGTCAACGTGGCACTGCGGTCGATGGGTGCCGACCTCGACGCCTCGCTGGCGGCGCTGCAGTGGATCACCAACGGCTACTTCCTCTCCCTGGCCTCGCTGATCCTGCTGGGCGGCTCCCTCGGCGACCGCCTCGGCCGGCGTCGGGTCTTCGTCGTCGGCACCGTGTGGTTCGCGCTGGCCTCCCTGCTGTGCGGGCTCGCCCCGACCGCGGAGGTGCTGATCGCCGCCCGCGTGCTCCAGGGCGTCGGCGGCGCGCTGCTCACCCCGGGCAGCCTCGCGATGATCCAGGGCGCGTTCCGGTCCGAGGACCGCGGCCGGGCGATCGGTGCCTGGTCGGGCCTCGGCGGCATCGCCTCCGCGATCGGGCCGCTGGTCGGCGGGCTGCTGGTCGACCACGCGTCGTGGCGGTGGATCTTCCTCATCAACCTGCCGCTCGCGGTGCTGACGGTGTGGCTCGCCCTGCGGTGGGTTCCCGAGACGCGCGACCCCCGCACGCGCGGACGCTTCGACCTCACCGGCGCGACGCTCGCCTCCCTCGCCCTGGCGGGCGTCACGTGGGCGCTGACCGACGCCGGCGGAGCCGCGACGCCGTGGGCGGCCGTGGGCGGGATCGCCGCGGCCGCGGCCTTCGTCGTGGTGGAGCGCCGCACCCGTGCGCCGATGGTGCCGCTCGGGCTGTTCGGCGACCGCACCTTCAGCGCCGCCAACCTGATGACGCTGCTCGTCTACGCCGCGCTGGGTGCCGTCCTGTTCTTCCTGGTGCTCCAGCTGCAGACCGTGGGCGGCTACACCGCGCTCGAGGCCGGCCTCGCCACGCTCCCGATCACGCTGTGCATGCTGCTGCTCGCGGCCCGCGGCGGCGCGCTGGGCGAGCGGATCGGGCCGCGGATCCCGTTGACGTTCGGACCGCTGGTGATGGCGGCCGGGACGCTGTGGCTGCTGCTCGTCGGACCCGGGGTGACCTGGTGGCGTGACGTGGCGCCCGGCCTGACGGTCTTCGGCCTCGGCCTGGCCCTGATGGTCGCCCCGTTGACCGCCACCGTCCTGGCGGCCGCGCCCGACGAGGTGGCCGGCATCGCCAGCGGCATCAACAACGCCGTCGCGCGGGCCGGGTCGCTGCTGGCCGTCGCCGCGCTGCCGACGGCCGTGGGCCTGGCCGGCGACGACTACCGCGACCCCGCCCGGCTGGACGCGGCGTACGGCACCGCGCTGCTCGCGTGCGCGGCGCTGCTCGCCCTGGGCGGCCTCGTCTCCTGGGTCACCATCCCCCGCCGCGTCCAGACACCGTCTGCCTAGGGTCGAGGCGTGCGCGGACGACGACGGGTGGCGGCCGCGGCGACGGCCGCCCTGCTGGCGGGGCTGGTGGGCCTGGCGGCCTGCAGCGAGCCGGCCGCGCGCGAGCGTCCCGACCCGGCCCCCGCGTCGCCCGCCCCCGAGCCGACCGCGTCGGACACGACGCCGCCCGTCGCCGACACCGACCACGCCGTCGACCCGCCCGGCGAGCGCGACGGACGGCTGTGGAGCGCCGACGTCCTCGTGCAGTGGGACAAGCCCATCGACGACGCGCTGCTCGCGCGGATCGAGGACCTGCGCGGCGTCGCGCACACCGAGCGCATCGGCCTGGGCCAGGTGAGCCTGGAGAACCGCGTCCTCACCGTCGCCGCCGTGGACCCGGGCGCCTACCGGCACTTCACGCAGGCCGAGGTCGCCGACCTCCAGGAGGCCTGGGACCGCGTCGCCGGGGGCGAGCTGGCCATCGACCGCACGGTCGCCGAGCGGGTGGCCGACCCGGAGACGGGGATGGTGCGGCTCGGCGCCGACGACGCGCCGAGCCTGCACGTCGGCGCCTACACCCCGCAGCTGCCCACCATCGACATGGTCGTCAACACCGCCTGGGCCGACGACATCGGGATGGACACCGACAACGGGCTGCTCATCTCCACCGACGCCGTCGCCCCCGCCGGCATCCGCAAGCCGTTGCAGCGGCTGGTCGGCGAGGACGCCTCGGTGCAGATGCTCGACGTGGCCTCCCGCCTCGGGCTCGACCCCGACGCCAGGCTCACCGCGGTGCCTGCCGGCGGCACCCTGGGCAGCGTCGTCGGCACCTTCCGCTACCAGGTGCTCGGCGGGGGCCGGATCGCCCCGGAGCCCGCCTGGGTCGCGGCCAGCATCCGCACGGAGTCCGTGCCGATCCTCGGCAGCGTCACCTGCCACAAGGACCTCTTCCCCCAGCTGCGCGCGGCGTTGCTCGAGGTCGAGCAGCGCGGCCTCGCCGACGAGATCGACCCGGGCCAGTACGCCGGGTGCTACTACCCGCGCTTCATCGCCGGCACCACGACGCTGTCCAACCACTCCTTCGGCCTCGCCCTCGACCTCAACACCCGCGACAACCAGCGCGGGACCGTCGGCGCGATCGACCGCGACGTGGTGGCGATCCTCAAGACGTGGGGCTTCGCCTGGGGTGGCGACTGGCGCTGGACCGACCCGATGCACTTCGAGCTCGCCGAGGTGAAGCGGGTCGGGTGAGCACCTGACTAGGGTCGGCGCATGCGCGCAGTCCAGGTCGTCACGCCCACCGGTCCCGCCGACATCGAGGTCCGCGACGTCGACCCTCCGGTGCCGGGGCCCGACGACGTGCTGGTGGAGGTGCACAGCGTCGGTGTCGCCTTCCCCGACCTGCTCCTCAGCCGCGGGGAGTACCAGTTCAAGCCCGAGCCGCCGTTCACGCTCGGCGTCGACTTCGCGGGCGTCGTCCTCGACCCGGGCTCCCCGGAGTCGAGCGGGTTCACCGTCGGCCAGCGGGTCGCCGGCGTCAACCTCAACGGCGGCGCCGCCGAGCAGGTCGCCAACCCCGCGATCTTCACCTTCGCCCTGCCCGACGCGATGTCGTACGACGAGGGTGCGGCGCTGCCGATGAACTACCTCACCGCGCTGTTCGCGCTCGAGGAGCGCGGCGGGCTGCGCGAGGGCGAGACCGTGCTGGTGCACGGAGCCGCCGGCGGCGTCGGCACCGCCACCCTGCAGGTCGCGCGAGGTCTCGGCGCACGGACGATCGCGGTGGTCAGCACCCAGGAGAAGGCCGACTTCGCCCGCGCGGCCGGCGCCGACGAGGTCGTCGTGGGCCCCGACTTCAAGGACGCGGTGCGCCAGCTCACCGGCGGCCGCGGCGTCGACGTGGTCCTCGACGTGGTGGGCGGCGACGCGTTCACCGACTCGCTCCGCTGCCTCGCCGAGCAGGGACGCGTGCTCGTCGTCGGGTTCGCCGCCGGGCAGGGCATCCCCCAGGTGAAGGTCAACCGGCTGCTGCTCGGCAACACCGACGTCCGCGGCGTCGGCTGGGGTGCCTACGCGATGGTGCGACCGGGCTACATGCAGCAGCAGTGGCACCGCCTCCTGCCGATGATCGAGTCCGGTGCTGTGAAGCCGCCCGTCGGGGCGACGTACGACCTGGCCGGCTTCGGGCAGGCGCTGGTCGACATGGACGAGCGGCGCACCCTCGGCAAGTCGGTCGTCCGGGTGCGCTGACCCCGCCGGCCCATCGCCTTCCCGCCGCTGACGCGGCTGCTCAAGCGGTGCGGTCCCCGCTCAACACGTCGGATCCGACGTGTTGAGCGAGGCGGTGACCGCTTGAGCCCGGCCGAACGACGAGCGACCGCGTCGTCCACAGGGGCCCTCCGCCGCGCCCGGGACTGGGCCGCCGGGGTTAGGGTCGCGACGTGACGATCCTCGACGCTGCCCGCGACGGCATGAACCTCGACATCCGCCCGCAGGACGACCTCTTCGGCCACGTCAACGGCCGGTGGCTCGACGAGACGGAGATCCCCGCCGACAAGTCGAGCTGGGGCGCGTTCATCGCGCTGGCCGACGCCGCCGAGCAGCAGGTGCGCGACATCATCACCGAGCTCGCCGAGCGCCCGGCCGACCAGCTCGACGAGGACGAGCGCAAGATCGGCGACCTCTACGCCTCCTTCATGGACACCGAGACGATCGCCGCGAAGGGCCTCGACCCGATCCGCGGCCTGCTCGACCGCGCCCACCACGTCGCCGACCTCACCGACCTCGCCGCCTTCCTCGGCGCGTACGAGCGCATCGGCGGGCCCGGCGTGTTCGGCTCCTACATCACCCCCGACCGCGGCGACGCCTCGCGCAACATCGTCTACCTCGCGCAGGGCGGCCTCGGCCTGCCCGACGAGTCCTACTACCGCGACGACAAGTTCGCCGAGATCCGCGAGAAGTACCTCGCCTACCTCACCACGCTGCTCGAGCTGAGCGAGCACGACGACCCGGCCGGTGCGGCGGCGCGCGTGCTGGCCTACGAGACCCGGCTGGCCGAGGGCCACTGGGAGGCCGCCGAGACCCGCGACGTGCAGAAGACCACCAACCACAAGAGCCTCGACGAGCTGCGCGAGCTCAGCCCCGCCTTCGACTGGGTCACCTGGATCACCGGGCTCGGTGGCACCGAGGAGATGCTCCGCCGCTCGATCGTGATGCAGCCCGACTTCTTCTCCCACCTCTCCACCGTGCTGGAGGAGACGCCGATCGAGACCTGGCGCGACATCCTCCACGTGCGCGTCGTGCGCAGCTCCGCTGCCTACCTGCCCGACCCGTTCGTCGAGGCCAACTTCGACTTCTACGGCCGCACCCTCAACGGCACCCCCGAGCTGCGCGCCCGCTGGAAGCGCGGCGTCGACTTCGTCGAGGGCGCGATCGGCGAGGCGGTCGGCAAGGTCTACGTCGAGCGCCACTTCCCGCCGCGGTCCAAGCAGAGGATGGACGAGCTGGTCGCCAACCTCGTCACCGCCTACCGCCGCTCCATCGAGGCGCTCGACTGGATGGGCGAGGACACCAAGAAGAAGGCCTTCGACAAGCTCGACCGCTTCTACCCCAAGATCGGCTACCCGACGGAGTTCCGCGACTATTCCACCCTCACCGTCTCCGCCGACGACCTGATGGGCAACGTCGCGTCGGCGTCGGCGTTCGAGACCGACCGCCAGCTGGAGAAGGTCGGCCAGCCGGTCGACCGCGACGAGTGGCTGATGCTGCCCCAGACGGTCAACGCCTACTACCACCCCGGCACCAACGAGATCTGCTTCCCGGCCGCCATCTTGCAGCCGCCGTTCTTCAGCCCCGACGCCACCGACGCCGAGAACTACGGCGGCATCGGTGCCGTCATCGGCCACGAGATCGGCCACGGCTTCGACGACCAGGGCGCCCAGTACGACGGCGACGGCAACCTCCAGGACTGGTGGACCGCTGACGACAAGGCCGCGTTCGAGGCCAAGTCGCAGTCGCTGATCGCCCAGTACGACGCCTTCGAGCCGCGCAACCTGCCCGGCGAGCACGTCAACGGCAGCCTCACCGTCGGCGAGAACATCGGCGACCTCGGCGGGCTCACCATCGCCCACAAGGCGTTCGTGATCAGCCAGGGCGGCGAGGCGTCGCTCGAGGACCGGCGCGACCTGTTCCTCAACTGGGCCCACGTGTGGCGCACCAAGCGCCGCAAGGAGCAGGAGCTCCAGTACCTCACCATCGACCCGCACAGCCCCGCCGAGTTCCGCGCCAACATCGTGCGAAACCTCGACGAGTTCCACGAGGTCTTCGAGACCGGGCCCGAGGACGGGCTGTGGCTCGACCCGGAGCGCCGCGTCCGCATCTGGTGACCCGCCGGAGGACCTTCGGCCCTGACGTGCTGCCCGCCCGCGTCCCTACGATGACGCCATGGTGAGCAAGAGCGCTGATATCACCGGCGGGATCGTCGTCGGACACGACGGGTCGCGGGTCGGGACCACCGTCGTGCGGCGGGCCGCCGACCTCGCCCGGCGCCTCGGCGTCACGCTGCACGTGATCCGCGTGTGGAGCGTGACCACGGCCCCGCGCCCCGACTCGATGGTGGGCGGCTACGTCCCGCCCTTCGCGGAGTTCGAGCGCGCGGTCATCGCCGACCTCGAGGACGACTGCGCTGCGGCCGGGATCCCCGACGACGTCGACGTGCAGCTCTACGCCCTGCGCGGCCAGGCCACCGAGCGGCTGGTCGCGGCGGCCGCCGACGCGGAGATGCTGGTCGTCGGCACCCGCGGCGCGGGCGGGTTCGCCGGCCTGCGGTTCGGCTCGACCGCCGCGCAGGTCGTCCGGGCCTCGCGCGTGCCGGTGCTCGTCGTGCCCAACGTCCCCGACTGATCGCGGCCGACTCGGGCGGGCCGTGCTGCGCGCGAGCCGCCGGGGCTGTTGAATGAGGCGGTGACGCTGCCCGGGCACGACCAGTCGACCTATCGGCTCCGCATGGAGTGGGGCCCGACGGGTGCCGAGGCCGTGCCCGCCGACTACGCGGTCGTCGTCGACGTGCTGTCCTTCACCACCACCCTGACCGTGGCGCTCGAGCGGGGCATCGAGGTCTTCCCGTTCCGCTGGAAGGACTCCCGAGCCGCCGAGCACGCGATGCGGCACGGGGCGACGCTCGCCGTCGGCCGGTTCGAGGCGCTCTCGCGCGGCGACGCCCGCCATGTCTCGCTCTCGCCGGCCGGTCTCGCCGAGGTCGAGGGCGTCGAGCGGCTCGTGCTGCCGTCGCCCAACGGCTCGACCATCGCCTTCTCGCTCGCCGAGTCCGGCGCCCAGGTCGTCGGCGCCTGCCTCCGCAACGCCGGCGCGGTCGCGCGGTGGCTCGCGCCCAAGGTCGCCGACGGCGCCAGCGTGGTCGTCGTACCCGCGGGGGAGCGGTGGTACGACGACACGCTCCGCCCGGCCGCGGAGGACCTGTGGGGCGCCGGGGCCGTCCTCACCGCCCTCGACCAGGAGGCGGAGGCCGGGGCAAGCCCGGAGGCCCGGATGGCGATGGCCGCCTGGCAGGCGGCGGTGCTGCCGCACGACCTGCTCCTCTGCGCGGGCGGACGCGAGCTGACCGAGGTGGGGTTCGTCGCCGACGTGGAGATCGCCGCGAAGCACGACGTCAGCGAGGTCGTGCCGGAGCTGGTCGGCGAGTCCTTCCGCGACGCCGCGGCCGCGCCGCCTCCCCCGGGCGCCCGACTGCGCCGCATCGGCGACTGACGCCGGCCGGTGACGCCGGCGGGGCACCTCGTGCCGTTGCCGCCCGTCCGGTCCGGTCTGGTGGAGCGGAGCGCGCGTCCCTAGTGTGATGAGGGCCACACTCGGGTGGCACCTGTCTCGGAGGACACAGATGAACCGCTCGTCCCGCCTCGCGGTGCTCGGCACGGCGCTCGCCGGCCTGCTCACCCCGGTCCTGGCCCAGCCCGCCCAGGCCGCCGCACCGGCCTACGTCGCCCTCGGCGACTCCTACTCCTCGGGCACCGGCACCCGCTCCTACCTCGCCGACGGCACCGGCTGTCAGCGCTCGACGTCGGCCTACCCGAGCCTGATCGCGGCCGCCCGCGGGTACGCGCTCAACTTCCGCGCCTGCTCCGGCGCGACCATCCCCGACGTCACCTCCACCCAGCTCCCCGCCCTCACCGCGAGCACCGCCTACGTCTCGGTGTCGGTCGGCGGCAACGACGCCGGGTTCGCCAGCGTGCTGACCGAGTGCGCCCTGCCGGGCTGGCTGAGCAGCTGCGACCGCGCGATCAACGGCGCGCAGTCCTTCATCACCTCCACCCTGCCCTCGCGGCTCGCGACCCTCTACGCCGGCATCCGCAGCCGCGCGCCCCAGGCCAAGGTCGTGGTCGTCGGCTACCCGCGCATCTTCAACGGCGAGGACTGCAACGCACTGACCTGGTTCTCCCCGGCGGAGGAGACGCGGCTCAACCAGACCGCCGACCTGCTCAACAGCCGCCTCGCCACCGCCGCGTCGGCCGCCGGCTTCTCCTTCGCCGACCCGACCAGCCGCTTCGTCGGGCACGCCGTGTGCGACGACGCCGAGTGGATCAACGGGCTGTCCACCCCGATCAGCGAGAGCTACCACCCGAAGGTCTCCGGACACACCTCCGGCTACACCCCGGTCGTCAGCCCGCTGCTGACCGGCGCCGCCGTGGCCGTCACCGCCGACGTCGCGGCCGCCGCGGCCGCCGGCGCCGACGCGCAGGCAGCCCTGCAGCAGCAGTACGCCGCCGCCGACCGCACCATCGAGCCCGAGACGTTCGTCGCTCCCGACCTGACGACCCCCGAGGCCCGGCGGGCCGCCCGGCGCGCCGGCGTCGACCTCGACCGGTTCCTGGCCCGCGGCGCCCGCGGCGCCCGCAGCGCCCACTGAGCCCGCCTCAGCCGCGCTGGCGGCCGCGGCCGGAGCGGAGGTCGCGGACGTACTCCTCGAACAGGGCGCGGTGCACCGCGTGCGGCAGGAGCTCCGGGCGCCGCGCCACCACCGGCGCCAGGGCGAGCAGCAGGGGGTCGATGCTCTCGACGGTCTGCGCGGTGACCTTGAGGCCGCGTCGCCTGCCCGCGGTGGTCCGACCGAGGAGGGTCACCGACTTGTTCCAGAGCTCGGGGGTGGCCCCGCCCGCCGAGCCGTCGACCCCGGGGCGGACCTCGGTCAGGTCGTCGAAGGCGAACGTCCGCACCTCGCGCTCCCCCCGGCGTACGACGACGCGGTCCGGGCGGACCAGGATCGTGCGACCCCGCGCCCACCAGATCGCCCACGCCGGCAGGGCCACCGTCACCACGAGGATTGCGACGGTGAGCAGCGCGCGCTGGTCCCCGCCGCCGGCCCACGTGGCCGAGGCGAGCAGGATCCCGACGACCAGCACCCCGATCGCCAGGTGGAGCACCAGCGGGCGCGGGGTGAGGACGGTCGCCGGCGGCGATGCACCGGGCGGGCTCTCCATGTTTGCCCACAGTAGGGCGGGGAAGGATCCCCAGGCACGACGACATCCCCGGAGGACTGATGAGCTCACGGCTCGATGCCTATCTGGCGGCGATGAACGAGTCGTTCGACGCCGCCGAGGCCAGACTGGACCAGGCCCAGGCCCTGGCCGCCACCACCGAGCGGATGCGGGTGGAGGGCGAGTCGACCGACCGCGTCGTCACCGTCGTCGTCGACGGCAACGGCCAGATGGTCGACCTGCGCTTCGACGACTCGTTCGCCGGCCAGGAGCCCGCCCGGCTCGCGCACAGCGTGCTCGAGGCCCACTCGCAGGCCAAGCGCCGGCTGAGCTTCGAGGTCGAGCAGGCCGCCCGCGAGATCTACGGTCCCGACGTCGCCGCGGCGTCCACGATCACGCAGTCCTACCGCAACACGTTCGGCTACGAGGAGTACCAACGATGAGCATCGACGTCAGTCTCGCCGCGATGCGGAGCCACGCGGGCAAGGTCGAGCACCTCAAGGGCCGGGCCGACAGTGCCGTGCAGGCCGCCGACTCGGTCTCCTTCCACCCCAACACCTTCGGCAAGATCGGCGCCGCGCTGGTCTACCCGCTGATCGCGCCGCTCGAGGTCGCCGGCGTCGGCGCCACCCGCGCCGCGAGCGACTCCCTGTCGGCCACCGCCACGGGCATGCGGTCCGCGGCCGACCTGTTCGAGCTGGTCGACGAGAAGGTCGCCGAGCTCAACGAGGCGATCCACAAGGCGCTGTCGTGAACGACCTGGTCGCCGTCGTCGACCGCAACCCGGGCTTCAACGAGATGACCAACGGGCTGAAGATGATCGACGGGGCCGCCGACTCCGCCGAGGCCTTCGGCCGCGGTGACTGGATCGAGGGCTCGGCCAACGGTCTCAGCGCCGCCGTCGACGTCGTCGGCGCGGTCGTCGACCCGATCGGCACCCTCGGCTCGATGTTCGCCGGCTGGCTGCTCTCCCACATCGGCCCGGTGCAGGACGCCCTCGACGAGCTGCTGGGCGACCCCGCCACCATCCAGTCCTTCGCCCAGACGTGGGAGAACTGCGCCGGCCACCTCCGCGGCCTGGCCGACGACTATCGCGGCGCCGTCGCCGGCGACCTCAGCGGACTGCAGGGCATGACGATGGACGCCTATCGCGACTTCGCCGAGACCGAGGAGTCGCTCGTGCGCGGCATGGGCAACGTCTGCACCGGGGTCGGCGCCGGCGTCGCCCTCGGCGGCACGGTGCTCGCCGGTGTCCGCGAGTTCATCGTGCAGATCATGTCCGACGCGATCGGCCAGATCATCAAGCTGCTCGGCGAGGCCGCGGCCACCCTCGGCATCGCCGCCCCGCACGCGATCACCACGGCGGCCAACAAGGCCCGCGAGCTGATCCAGAGGACCCGGACGCTGATGACCGACCTGGCCAAGTCGCTCGACAAGTTCGCCGACCTCGTCGCCGACATCTCCCCGGCGCTGGAGAAGGCCTCGACCGCCCTGGCCAAGGCCTCCCGCTACGCCTCGGAGATGAACGCGAGCGAGCTCACCGCGCTCCAGCAGCTGATCAAGTCGACCACCCAGCTCGACAACTACCGCGATCCACAGACTGCCTGAGGCGCCGTGCGCTGCGTCGGTGGCGGTTGGTAGACAGGTGGCATGACCGCCGTCCCCACCACCCCCGCCGACGTACGCCCCGCCGCCCGCGAGGCGGCCGAGCGGCACCTGCGGGCGCTGGTCGGGCGAGACGACGCCGCCCTGCGCGAGGACCAGTGGGCCGCGATCGAGGCCCTCGCCGTCGACCGGCGCCGCGCCCTCGTCGTCCAGCGCACCGGGTGGGGCAAGTCGGCGGTCTACTTCGTCGCGACCAAGCTGCTGCGCGAGGGGGGTGCGGGTCCCACCGTGATCGTCAGCCCGCTGCTCGCGCTCATGCGCAACCAGATCGCCGCCGCCGAGCGGGCCGGCATCCGGGCGGTGACGATCAACTCGACCAACATCGACCAGTGGCAGCCGATCAACGAGCAGATCCGCGCCGGCGAGGTCGACGTCCTCCTCGTCAGCCCCGAGCGGCTCAACAACCCCGGCTTCCGCGACGAGGTGCTCCCGCGCCTCGCCGCCACCTGCGGCCTGCTCGTGGTCGACGAGGCCCACTGCATCTCCGACTGGGGCCACGACTTCCGCCCCGACTACCGCCGGCTGCGCACCCTGCTCGCCGAGCTGCCCACCGGCATCCCGGTGCTCGCCACGACGGCGACCGCCAACGCCCGGGTGACCGACGACGTCGCCGAGCAGCTCGGGGTGCACGCCGACGGGGCCGCCGACTCGCAGGTGCTCGTGCAGCGCGGCACGCTCGACCGCGAGTCCCTCCGGCTCGGCGTCATCCGGCTCCGGACCCCCGAGCAGCGGCTCGCCTGGCTGGCCGACCACCTCGCCGAGCAGCCCGGGTCGGGCATCGTCTACTGCCTCACCGTCGCCGCCACGCAGGAGGTCGCGGGCTACCTTCGCGACCGCGGCCTCGAGGTCGCGGCCTACTCCGGCCAGACCGAGCCCGACGAGCGGCACGCGCTGGAGCAGGCGCTGGTGGACGGCCGGGTCAAGGCCCTCATCGCCACCAGCGCGCTGGGCATGGGCTTCGACGCGACCCTCGGCTTCGTGATCAACCTCGGCGCCCCGGCGTCGCCCGTCGCCTACTACCAGCAGGTCGGCCGCGCCGGCCGTGGCACCGACGAGGCGACGGTCGTGCTGCTGCCCCAGCTCGAGGACCGCGACATCTGGGCCTACTTCGCCTCGCTCGGCTTCCCACGCGAGGAGCAGGTCCGCGAGACGCTCGCCGCCCTCGGCGCGTCCGAGCGCCCGATGTCGACGGCCACCCTCGAGACCCGCGTCGAGCTCGGCCGCAACCGGCTCGAGTCGATGCTCAAGGTCCTCGACGTCGACGGCGCCGTCCAGCGCGTGCAGGGCGGCTGGGTCGCGACCGGGCGTCCCTGGCACTACGACGCCGAGCGCTACGCCCGGGTGGCCGAGGCCCGCGAGCGCGAGCAGCAGGCGATGCTGGGATACCTCGAGACCACCGAGTGCCGGATGCGCTACCTCCGCGAGCAGCTCGACGACCCCGACGCCGCCGACTGCGGTCGCTGCGACAACTGCGGCGGGCTGAGCCTGTCGACGGCGGTGAGCGACACGGCGGTGGCCGAGGCCGGCCAGCGGCTCTCCCGCCCCGGCGTCGTGCTCGAGCCGCGTCGGATGTGGCCCACGGCGCTGGCCAACCTCGGCCTCGACCTCAAGGGCAAGATCACCCAGGGCGCCGAGCCCGGTCGCACGGTCGCCCGCCTCACCGACCTCGGCCACGGGCAGGCGCTGCGGGCGCTCTTCCGCGAGGACACCCCCGACGGTCCGGTCCCGCCCGGGCTGGCGCAGGCGGTGATGGACGTGATGAAGGACTGGGCCCCCGAGTGGAGGTCGCGTCCCGACGTGATCGTCGTCGTGGAGTCGGCGACCCGGCCCACCCTGACCCGCGACCTCGCCGACGGCCTGTCCCGCGTGATGCAGGTCCCCGTGGTCGGCACGTGGGCGATCCGCGACCCCTCCGTCCCGCCCCGCGCCGGCCAGTCCAACTCGGCCCAGCGCGTCGCCGCCGTACGCCGTCGCGGTGGCCTCGACGCCGACGTGCCGGCCGGCGCCACCGTGCTGCTCGTCGACGACCAGGTGGCGACCGGCTGGACGCTCACGGTCGCCGCGACCGCGATCCGCGCGGCGGGGGCGAGCGCCGTCCTCCCGCTGGCCCTCGCCTCCCAGGGCTGAGCGACGGCGGTCAGAGCGCGGTCGTCACCGCGTGCTGGAAGTAGTCGCGCTCGAGGTCTCCCTGCAGCAGCGCGGGACGCTCGGCGACCTCCGCCGCGAGGCGGCGCAGCAGCGGCTGCAGCGACTCGACGTGGAAGCGGGACACCACAATCGTGCCCCGGCCGACCCGGGGCTCGCCGGAGAGGAGGATCCGCTCGCTGGGCATGACCTTGCCGCCGTCACCGGTGTAGCGCACCCTGATCTCGGTCAGGTCGTCGAAGGCGATCTGCTGGCGGACCTCGCCGCCCGTGACCACCGACACCGCGTCGTCCGAGACGTGGGTGTGGCGGGTGAGGATGCTGCGCACGAGCAGCAGGGGCGCGACGACGAGCACGAGGGCCATCACCGCGGCCGACGCCCAGGCACCGATCGCCGTGCCGCCCGACTCGCCGGTGGCGGCGCGCACCGTGCGCACCACCGGCACCGCGAAGACCACCGCGGCGAGGACCAGGACCCACACGAAGGTGCGGCGTGGCGGCAGCTCCGCCCCGAGACCGTCCATGTCTCGCACGCGGGCCGTCAGTGACCCACCAGCACGGTGGGGTCGACCGGGGCGAGCCTCCTGCGGGGCAGGAACGCCGCGGGGATCAGGCAGCACGCGACGAGCACCGTGGCGACGACGAACACCGTCGCGAACGCGTCGGCCATGTCGCTGGTGACCAGCTGCTCGAGGTTGCCGAGCTGGTCGGGCGAGATCCCGAAGCGCTCGAGTATCGCGGCCACCTTGGTCTGGTCGTCGCCGGCCTCGGCCAGAGCGGTGCCGGCGGCGACGAAGCGCGAGTCCTTGAGCTCGTTGGTGAGGATCACCGAGAAGAGCGCGGTGCCGATCGAGGCCGCGACCTGCTGGGTGATGTTGAGCAGCGTCGAGCCGCGGGCGACGTTGTGCGCGGTGAGCGTCGCCAGCGCGGCGGACATGATGGGCATCATCGTGCCGCCCATGCCGAGGCCCATGATGAACAGCGCGCCGAGGATGTAGACGTAGGAGGTGTCGGCGCCGATCTGGGTGAACATCGCCATGCCGACGGTGATCACCGTGATCCCGACGAGCACGATCTTGCCGGGACCGATCCGGTCGGCGAGGACGCCCGCGAGGGGCATGGTGAGCATCGCGCCGACGCCCTGTGGGGCCAGCAGCCAGCCGGTGAAGAGGGTGCCCTCGCCGCGGACCTGGATGAAGTAGAGCGGGAACAGCAGCGAGGCCCCGAAGAAGGCGATGGCGAAGAGCGTCATCGCGATGATCGCGACGGTGAGGTTGCGGTTGGCGAACAGGCGCAGCTCGACCAGCGGGTGGACGTTGCGCCGCGCGAGGGCCCACGGCACGAACGCCGCGATGAGGGCGAGGCCGCCGACCATCGGCACCAGCACCCGGGCAGCCATGACGGTGCCCTCCTCCGGGATGGAGCTGACGCCGTAGAGGAACGCGGCGAGGCCGGGCGAGAGCAGCAGCATGCCCAGCCAGTCGAAGGTCTCCGACGGCTCGACGTCGTCCTTGGGCAGCACGATCCAGGCGTAGACGATCGCGGCGAGGCCGATGGGCAGGTTGATCAGGAAGATCCAGTGCCACGACGCGCTCTCGATCAGGGCGCCGCCGACGATCGGGCCGAAGATCGGGCCGAGGAGCATCGGGATGCCGAGCACGGCCATCACGCGGCCCACCCGCTCGGGGCCGGCGGCGCGGGTCAGGATCGTCATGCCGAGCGGCATCAGCATGCCCCCGCCGAGGCCCTGGAGCACCCGGAAGAGCACGAGCGTCTCCAGCGACGTCGCCGCGGCACACAGCACCGAGCCGAGGGTGAAGAGCAGCACCGCGAGGAGGTAGAGCCGCTTGGTGCCGAAGCGGTCGGCCGCCCAGCCCGTCAGCGGGATGACGCTGGCGAGGGCGAGGGTGTAGCCGGTCATCGTCCAGGCCACCTCGGCGGCGGTCGCGTCGAACTCCTCCTGGAAGGTGTTGAGCGCGACGGACACGACGGTGATGTCGAGGATCGACATGATCGCGCCGAGGACGACGACGCCGGCCACCATCAGGACGTTCTTGTCGAGCTTGTCGGAGCGCTCGGGGCGGATCTCGCCGGGCTGGGTCTGGGTGTGGGTCACCCGCCAACGGTAGGCGGTGCGGGCGACCCCGGCGCAATCGGTTTACGCACCGCCCGGGTCACCGCCACGGACGCTCGGGCGTACGCCGTCGAGGTCCTCGATCCGCGCCAGGCTCGGTCCGCGCTCCGACTGCAGGTCGAGCGCGACCGCCTCGACCTCGCGCATCACCCGCAGGGTGTTGCGGCAGGTCAGCCGGGCCAGGTCCCCGGTCGACCAGCCGCGATCGGCCAGCGCGGAGAGCAGCCGCGGGTAGGCCGACACGTCCTCCAGCCCCGCGGGCAGGGTCTCGACCCCGTCGTAGTCGCCGCCGAGCCCCACGTGGTCGATGCCGGCCACCTCGCGCACGTGCTCCACGTGGGTGACGACGTCGCCGAGCGTGGCCGTGGGCTGCGGGTGGTCGACCACCCACGCCCGCTCGAACGCCGCGAACCGGACGCCGTCGGCCTCGGGGACGCCCTCGCTCGCCGCGGCCGCGACCATCTCGCGGTGGGCGTCGGCGCAGGCCTCGTTGACGAACTTCGGCACGAAGGTGACCATGCACACCCCGCCGCCGCGGGCCATCGCCTCGAGCACGTCGTCCGGGGCGTTGCGAGGGCTGTCGGTCACCGCCCGCGCGGAGCTGTGGCTGAAGATGACCGGCGCCTCGGCGACCTCGAGCGCGTCGCGCATCGTGTCGGCGGAGACGTGGGAGAGGTCGACCATCATCCCGGTGCGGTTCATCTCGCGCACGACCTCGCGGCCGAAGTCGGTGAGCCCGCCGGCCACCGGGCGGTCGGTGGCCGAGTCGGCCCAGGGGGTGTTGGCGTTGTGGGTGAGCGTCAGGTAGCGCACGCCGAGCGCGTGGAGCGCGCGCAGCGTGCCGAGCGAGCAGTCGATCGAGTGGCCGCCCTCGGCGCCCGCGAGCGAGGCGATCCGGTCGGAGACCCACGCCTCCTCGACCTCGTCGGCCGTCGTCGCCCACACCAGCTGGTCGGCGTAGCGCTCGGTCAGCATCCGCGCGGCGTCGACCTGCTCGAGGGTGGCGCTCACGGCGGCGTCGCCGGTCAGCCGCGTGGGCACGTAGACCGACCAGAACTGCGCGCCCATCCCGCCCGCGCGCATCCGCGGCAGGTCGGTGTGGGTGGGGGTGCCGCCCGCGCCGACGTCGAGGCGGGAGAAGTCGTACGCCGCCTGCGCGCGCGCCTCCCACAGCAAGTCGTTGTGCCCGTCGATCACCGGGTGTGCGGCCAGCAGTGCGGAGACGTCCACGGGGGTGCCCATGGTCGTCGACCGTAGCCGGTCGAGCACCTGCGCGAGGCCCGGGGCGAGCCGGGGGCGGGAACTCCGTGTCGGTGCGAGGCGTTAGCGTCTCGTCGTCCACCACCCGGTGGACCGGAGAGGGGCCAGATGACCGACATCCCACCGTGGTCCTCACCTCCGCCGCCGGCCGCGGCGTCGCGCCAGGGTGGGCGGGCATGAGCCTCGTGCCGGTCACGGGACCGGCCCGGCTGCTGGTGGGGGAGCCGCCCCGGGAGGGGTCGGTGGAGTTCACCGACGCGCGCCGCACCATCGTGATGCCGATCAGGGGCGCGCTGCCGGTGCTCGGCAAGGTGCGCGACCAGGCCGACGTGCACCCGTCGGTCGCGCTGCTCGCCGGAGCCGCGCTGATGGGCCTGCAGCTGGTCGCGTCGGGCCGCTTCGCCCCCGACCCCGAGGGCCGGCACTGGCAGGTCGCGGGCCTCGACGCGGCCGACGAGCAGCGGATCGCCGACCTGGCGCGCTCGCGGGCGTGGGACGGCTTCGACGAGGCGTCCGCCGAGGGGATGGTGCGCGGGATGCTCGACGCGGTCGTCGACACCATGCCCCGCACCACCCCGGGACGCTCGCGGCACCGCGGCCCCGCCCGCGCACCCGACCGCGCGCCCGCCCAGCGGAGCCCCGACGACTTCAGCGACCGGCTGCAGCAGCGGATCGCCCGGATCCGGGCTCGCGGGCGCGACGACCGACCCCAGCTGGTCTCGATCTCCTTCCGGGTCGAGGCCGACGAGGAGGAGCTGGTCGCGGGCGCCGT
This sequence comes from Nocardioides sp. zg-1228, assembly GCF_017086465.1. Taxonomy (NCBI): domain Bacteria; kingdom Bacillati; phylum Actinomycetota; class Actinomycetes; order Propionibacteriales; family Nocardioidaceae; genus Nocardioides; species Nocardioides sp. zg-1228. Next base: position 88,392 of record NZ_CP070961.1, read on the forward strand.
GCGCCTGGTGATGCAGGTGCACGCCGTCGACAACCCCGCCCATGTCGCCGACGCCTCCGAGCTGTGGGCCGAGACCGGCCCCGAGGCGGCCCACGGCTTCGGCGAGCGGGCCCGCACCCACGCCGCGATCGCCCTGCGCTCGGCGGCCGACGCCTGGCCGGTGCTCGACCGGCTGCTCGACCTGCGCGTCCCCGACGAGATCACCCTCGACACCGACGAGATCCTCTCGCTGCTCGACGGCGGCGCCGCGGCGCTCACCGAGGCCGGGCACCCGGTCATGTGGCCGAAGTACCTCGACCGCGAGGTGACCCAGCGCGTCGAGCTGGGCCGCCGGGCGCCGGCCGGCGGGCGGGAGGAGCCGCTGCAGGACGGCCTGTTCGGACCGCAGGCCCTGTTCGGCTTCGAGTGGCAGCTGTCGCTGCACGGCGAGGAGCTGACCGACGACGAGATGGACGCGCTGGCCCGCACGACCAGCCCGATCATCAAGCTCCGCGACAACTGGGTCGCCGTCGACTCCGCCGTGATCAAGCGGGCCCGCAAGAGGCTGATCCGCACCGTGACCCCCGTGCAGGCGCTGGCCGCGACCCTCACCGGGGTCGTCGACATCGAGGACGCCCCCTACGAGGCGGTCGTCGGCGCGAGCCTGCTCGCGATGCGCGACCGGGTGCGTGACGCGGTCACCGGCGAGCTCGTCGACGTTCCGGCCGGACTGCGCGCCGAGCTGCGCGACTACCAGCGCCGCGGACTGTCGTGGCTGGCCGAGCTGACGTCGCTGGGCCTCGGCGGCTGCCTGGCCGACGACATGGGCCTCGGCAAGACGATCACGGTCATCGCGCTCCACCTGCACCGCAGCGAAGGGCGCGGCGGCGCTCCCACCCTGGTCGTGTGCCCGGCCTCGCTGCTCGGCAACTGGGAGGCCGAGATCCGCCGCTTCGCCCCCGGCGTCGCCGTACGCCGCCACCACGGCAGCACGCGCGACCTCGACGGCGTGCGCGACGGCTTCGTGCTCACCACCTACGGCACGATGCGCAACGACGCCGCGCTGCTGGCCGAGGTGCCCTGGGACCTCGTCGTCGCCGACGAGGCACAGCACATCAAGAACTCCCGCTCGGCCGCGGCGCGCGCGCTGCGCACCATCCCCAGCACCGCCCGGGTCGCCCTCACCGGCACGCCGGTCGAGAACGACCTCACCGAGCTCTGGTCGATCCTCGACTGGGCCATCCCCGGCCTGCTCGGCAGCCGCAACGCCTTCCGCAAGGTGTGGGCGGGCCCGATCGAGTCGGGCCTCGAGCCCACCAAGGCACGGCAGTTCGCCGACCTGATCGACCCCTTCCTGCTGCGTCGCCGCAAGTCCGACCCGGGCGTGGCCCCCGAGCTCCCGCCCAAGACCGAGACCGACCACCTGCTCGGCCTGACCCGCGAGCAGGTCGTCCTCTACGAGACCCTGGTGCGCGAGTCGATGCGGCGCATCGAGGAGGCCGACGAGGAGACCCGCCGCGGCCTGGTGCTCAAGCTGCTCACCGGCCTCAAGCAGATCTGCAACCATCCCGCCCACTTCCTGCGCCAGGCCAACCCCAGGCTGCGCGGGCGCTCAGAGAAGGTCGAGCTCCTCGACGAGCTGGTCGGCACGGTGATGGCCGAGGAGGGTGCCGTCCTCGTCTTCACCCAGTACGTCGCGATGGCCGAGCTGCTCGTGCGCCACCTCGCCGCGGCGGGGGTGCCCCACCAGCTGCTCCACGGCGGCACGCCGGTGCGCCAGCGCGACGAGATGGTGGCGCGGTTCCAGGCCGGCGAGGCGCCGGTGTTCCTGCTCTCCCTCAAGGCCGGCGGCACCGGGCTCAACCTCACCCGGGCCGACCACGTCATCCACTTCGACCGCTGGTGGAACCCCGCCGTCGAGGACCAGGCCACCGACCGTGCCTACCGGATCGGCCAGACCCGACCGGTGCAGGTGCACCGCTTCGTCACCCAGGGCACCATCGAGGAGCGGATCGCCGAGCTGCTGGCCCGCAAGCGCTCCCTGGCCGACTCGGTGCTGTCGCGAGGTGAGACGGCGCTCACCGAGCTCTCCGACGCCGAGCTGCGCGACCTGGTCGAGCTGCGTCGCGAGGGCACCTGATGGCCCCGCCCGACGACACCGCGACCACCCATCCCCGCCTGCCGCCCCGCCGCGGGGGTGGGTCCGGCACCTGGTGGAGCAAGGCCGTGCTCCGCGCGGTGGAGGAGGCCGCCTTCAGCGTCACCGACCTGCGCCGCGGTCGTGCGCTCGCGCGCGCCGGGTCGGTCGGCGCGATCACCGTCACCGAGGGCGGCGCGGTGGCGGCAGTCGACGACGGCCAGGACGCCTGGACCGTCGAGGTCACCGTCCCGGTCCTCGACGGCGCCGACGCGTCGGCGTTCATCGAGCTCGTCGCCGCCGAGTCCGGGCGGATCGGCGCCCTCCTGGCCGGGCAGCTGCCGCACTCGCTGGTCGAGGCGGTCGAGGAGGCGGGCGTCGAGCTGCTGCCCTACGGCGGCGAGCTGGGCTCGGCGTGCACCTGCGACGCCTGGCTCGACCCGTGCCCCCACGCGCTGGCCGTGCTGACCCAGCTGGCGTGGCTGATCCAGGCCGACCCGTTCGTGCTGACCCACCTGCGCGGGCTCTCGCGCGAGCGGGTGCTGCGCGACCTGCACCGGCTGGTCCGCCAGCCCCGGCCCGACGCGTCGCCCGACGACGACCCGGCCACCGGGCCCGGCGGGCTCGACGGGCAGGCCGAGGTCGACGACCTGGTGGTCGCCGAGGACGCGGCCGTCCGTGCGGCCCGCCTGCTCGGGCAGGACAGCCCGTTCGAGGCCTGGTGAGCGGCGATGCTCAGGAGAGCCCGAGCGCGCCGTGGGCCATGTCGCGGAGCACCGCGTGCATCTGCGGGTCGGGGAGCCGGCCGCTGTGCGGGGTGGAGTTGAGCAGGCCGAAGACGACGTGGGCGCGGGCGCGCGAGGTCTCCGGGCTCAGGGTCGGGTCGTGGCGGCGGATCTGCGTGGCCCAGACGTCGACGTAGGCGCGCTGCAGGGCGCGTACGCGCTCGCGTGCCCGGTCGGGCAGGCTGCTCCAGTCGCGGTCCTGCACGACGATGAGCGCGCGGTGCCCGAGGGCGAACTCGATGTGCCACTCGACCAGCGCCTCGAGCGCCGCACGCGGGCCGTCGGCGGCGGCGACGCGGCTGCGGCCCTCGGCGAGCAGGGTCTCGCTGATGCTCACCAGCATCTCGGCGAGCATCGCGTCCTTGGACTCGAAGTGCTTGTAGAGCGCCGGGCCGGAGATGCCGCAGGCGGCGCCCAGCTCGGCCACGGAGACGCCGTGGAAGCCCCGGGCGGCGAAGAGGTCGGCAGCGATGTCGAGGATCTGCTGCCGGCGCGGAGTCACGGCGACGAGGTTAGTGCCTGCTAACCGCTCGTGTGGTTGGCGAGGCGACGGGAGCATCATCGGACGCTCCGACGCCTGCCAGACTGCCAGCGGAATCACACGTGCCTCCCCAGCTCCGCAGTGCTGCCACCCCTGGCACCACCCCCACGTCGGTCCAGCCGGTCCCCACGACCGATGAACTCTGACCCGATGCTAGATCGTAGGCGCTACACCCCCAGGTGTGAGTGGTGCCAGCACCACGATCGGGCCAAGGATACCGTCGCGGAATCCATTGCCTACCACGGAATCCGGCGTTGAAGCGGCTGCGTGCCGCGTGACCCGTGGTGCGGGTGGGACAGTGGACTCGGTCGCTACGATGCGCCCATGCCCCCGATCCGCGTGGTGCTCGCCGAGGACGGCGACCTGCTGCGCGCCGGGGTGCTCGCGCTGCTCGAGGGACACGACGACATCGAGGTCGTGGCGGCCGCCACCAGCCTGCCCGAGCTGCTCGCGGCTGTGGACGAGCACCGTCCCGACGTGGTGCTCACCGACATCCGGATGCCGCCCGACCTCACCGACGAGGGGATCCGCGCGGCCGGCGAGCTGCGCCGCACCCATCCCGGCGTCGGGGTGGTCGCCCTGACCCAGTACTCCGACGTGGAGTACGCCCTCGACCTGGTGCGCGAGGGCAGCGACGGGCGCGGCTACCTGCTCAAGGAGCGGGTGGCCGACGTCGACGAGCTGGTCACGGCGCTGCGCACGGTCGCGGCCGGCGGATCGGTCATCGACCAGCTCGTGGTCGACTCCCTGGTGGCGGGCGGCGCGCGGCGCGCCGACTCCGTCCTCGACCGGCTCACCCCCCGCGAGCTCGAGGTGCTGGGCATGGTGGCCCGCGGGATGACCAACGCCGCGATCGCCGACCAGCTCGCCGTCACCGACCGGGCGGTGGAGAAGCACGTCGGCTCGATCCTGACCAAGCTCGACCTGCCCGCCGACGCCCCCGTCCACCGCCGCGTCGCCGCGACGCTCGTCTTCCTCAGCGAGGCCGGCGTCGGCGGCATCGCGCTCGGGTGAGCGGGCCAGGGTGAGCTCGGTCCTGGGCGGCTGGGACAGCCTCGACCCGGCGCTCCGGCGGCTGATGCGGATCAACCTCGCCGTGCTGGGCGTGGCGACGGTGCTGCTCGCGGCGGCGTACGTCCTCGGCTTCCGCCCCCGGGCGGCCGAGGTCGACCTCGCGGTGATGGCGCTCTCGATCGCCCTGCTGCTGGCCACCGCGCCGCTGTCGCGCCGGCACGGCGCCCCGGCGGCGGTCGTCGGCCTCACGCTCGCCGCCCTGGTCTTCGCCGTCGGCGGCACCTGGGCCACGCCCGTCCTCAGCCCGCTCACCGCCCTGCTGACGATGGTGCCGCTGCTGATCGGCTCCTCCTTCCTGGGACGGCGGTGGATCCTGGCGCTCAGCGTGGTCGCGGTGGTCGGCAGCGCCGGCGTCGCCGCGCTGGGTGAGTGGCGGCGGCCGGAGGCGGTCAGCGAGCACTGGTGGGCCAACGCCCTGGTGGTGGCGTCGTCGCTGCCGGCCGGGGTGGTCGTGGTGGTGCTGCTGGTGCGCGGGGCGTACGCCCGACTGCAGGAGCAGTCCGGCGAGCTCGTGGAGTCGCGGCGCCGGGTCGTCGAGGTCGCCGACGCCGCCCGTCGCAGTCTCGAGCGCGACCTGCACGACGGCGTGCAGCAGCGGCTGCTGGCCACCAGCGTGACGATCGAGCGGGCCCGCAAGGCCCTCGCCGCCGGGAGCGTCGACGGAGCGGCGACGCTGCTCGAGCAGCTGGCCGGCGACACTCGTGCGACCGCCGAGGAGCTGCGCGAGCTCGCCCGCGGCATCTACCCGCCGCTGCTCAGCGAGCGCGGGCTGGTGGCGGCGCTCCAATCGGCCGCGCGGCGCTCCGCGGTGCCGGTCACCCTCGACGTCGCCGACGTCGAGCGGCACAGCCGCGACGTCGAGGCGGCTGCCTACTTCTGCATCCTCGAGGCGCTGACCAACGCCGCGAAGCACTCCGGCGCGACCGAGGTCGCCATCACCGTCCGCGGGCGTCCGCACCTCTCCTTCGCCGTGAGCGACGACGGCCGGGGCTTCGACCGCCCCAGCGTCGACGTCGGCGGGCTGCTCGGGATGGAGGCCCGCGTGGAGGCGGCCGGCGGGCGCCTCGCGCTCGACACCGCGCCGGGCCGCGGCACGGTGCTGCGTGGTGAGTTCCCGCCCCCCGGTCGTCGACCCACGGACCGTCGGGTGGAGTGATGGACACCGGAGGTTAACGATCGCTAACCTGAGCCGGTGTCCGATCCCGTGAGCACCACCCCCACCATGCGCGAGCTCGTCGACGACCTCCGCGCCCGGCTGGCGCGGGTGCGCCAGGGCGGGTCGGAGTCCGCGCGGCGCAAGCACACCGACCGCGGCAAGCTGCTGGTCCGCGACCGGGTCGACCGGCTGCTCGACCCGGGCAGCCCGTTCCTCGAGCTGGCGCCGCTGGCGGCGTTCGGGATGTACGGCAGCGGGTCGGGGGGCGACGACTACGCCGTCCCGTCCGCCGGCGTGGTCGCCGGCATCGGCCGGGTGGCGGGCCGCGAGTGCGTCGTCGTGGCCAACGACGCGACCGTCAAGGGCGGCACCTACTACCCGATGACGGTCAAGAAGCACCTCCGCGCGCAGACGGTCGCCGCGGAGAACGGGCTGCCCTGCATCTACCTCGTCGACTCCGGTGGGGCGTTCCTGCCGATGCAGGACGAGGTCTTCCCCGACCGCGAGCACTTCGGCCGGATCTTCTTCAACCAGGCCAACCTGTCGGCGAAGGGGATCCCGCAGATCGCCAGCGTGATGGGCTCGTGCACCGCCGGCGGGGCGTACGTCCCGGCGATGTCCGACGAGACGGTCATCGTCCGCGAGCAGGGCACGATCTTCCTCGGTGGCCCGCCGCTGGTGAAGGCCGCGACGGGCGAGGTCGTCACGGCCGAGGACCTGGGCGGCGGCGACGTCCACGCCCGCACCTCCGGCGTCGTCGACCACCTGGCCGAGGACGACGCCCACGCGCTCGCGATCGTCCGCTCGATCGTCGACACGCTCCCCGCCGCGCAGCCGGTCCGGCAGCCGCGGGCCGGGGTGGAGGAGCCGCACGAGCCGCCGGAGTCGCTCTACGACGTGGTGCCCACCGACACCCGCACGCCCTACGACGTGCGCGAGGTGGTCCGCCGGCTCGTCGACGGGAGCCGCTTCCACGAGTTCAAGAGGCTCTACGGCGACACGCTGGTGTGCGGCTTCGCCCGCATCGACGGCTACGAGGTCGGCATCGTCGCCAACAACGGGATCCTCTTCAGCGAGTCGGCGCTCAAGGGCGCCCACTTCATCGAGCTGTGCAACCAGCGCGGGATCCCGCTGGTGTTCCTGCAGAACATCACCGGCTTCATGGTCGGGCGCGAGTACGAGAACAAGGGCATCGCCCGCGACGGCGCCAAGCTGGTCACCGCGGTCGCGTGCAGCGTCGTGCCGAAGTTCACCGTCGTCATCGGCGGCTCGTTCGGCGCCGGCAACTACGGCATGTGCGGTCGCGCCTACGACCCGCGCTTCCTCTGGATGTGGCCCAACGCCCGGATCTCGGTCATGGGCGGGGAGCAGGCCGCCTCGGTGCTCGCGAGCGTCGCGGGCCGCGAGGACGACGACGAGTTCAAGGCGCCGATCCGCGAGCAGTACGAGACCCAGGGCTCGTCCTACTACGCCAGCGCCCGGCTCTGGGACGACGGCGTCATCGACCCCGCCGACACCCGCCGCGTGCTCGGCATGGCGCTCGCCGCGACGTCGTACACCCCGATCCCCGAGCCGTCCTACGGCATCTTCAGGATGTGATGACGATGGACCGACCCGAGACCATGCGCGTGCTCATCGCCAACCGGGGTGAGATCGCGGTGCGCGTCGCGCGGACCTGTCGGCGCCTCGGCCTGCCGACGGTGGCCATCCACACCGACCTCGACGCCGACGCCCCCCACGTGCGGGCCTGCGACGAGGTGGGCCGCGTCTCGTCCTACCTCGACGTCGACGAGGTCGTGCGCGAGGCGCGTCGCCACGGCTGCTGGGCCGTGCACCCCGGCTACGGCTTCCTGTCCGAGCGCGCGCCCTTCGCGCGGGCGCTGGCCGAAGCGGGCATCACCCTGATCGGTCCGAGCGCCGAGGTGATGGACGCGATGGGCCGCAAGGACCGGGCCCGCGACATCGCGCTCGCGGCCGGCGTTCCGGTGGTGCCGTCGTACGCCCTCGACGACGACCCGGCGACCTTCAGCTACCCGGTCCTGGTCAAGGCCGCCGCCGGCGGTGGCGGCAAGGGGATGCGGGTGGTGCGCAGCGCCGCCGAGCTGCCCGACGCGAGGGAGGCCGCCGCCCGCGAGGCCGCCTCCTCGTTCGGCGACGACACGCTCCTGATCGAGAAGTACGTCGAGTCGGGGCGCCACATCGAGGTGCAGGTCTTCGGCGACCCCCACGGCACCGTGCGGCACCTCTTCGAGCGTGACTGCTCGACCCAGCGCCGGCACCAGAAGGTGCTGGAGGAGGCGCCCGCGCCGACGATCACCGACGAGCAGCGCGCCGCGATCACCTCGTCGGCCGTCGCCCTCGCCGAGCAGTGCGGCTACACCGGCGCCGGCACGGTCGAGTTCCTGCTCGACAACGCCACCGGCGAGTTCTACTTCCTCGAGATGAACACCCGCCTCCAGGTCGAGCACCCGGTCACTGAGGAGGTCGTCCGGATCCGCGGCGAGCGCGTCGACCTCGTCGAGCTCCAGCTGCGGGTGGCTGCGGGCGAGCCGCTCGGCTTCACCCAGGACGAGGTCACCCTCGACGGCCACGCGATCGAGGCCCGCGTCTACGCGGAGGACTCCTTCCACGGCTTCCTGCCCCAGGCCGGGCGCACGTCGATCGTGCGGTGGCCTGAGAGCGGTGAGCTGTCCGCGAGCGCCAGCGAGCTGACAGGTCACCGAGTCGAGCGCTCCAGCACTCCCGGGATCCGCGTCGACCACGCGCTCGAGCCCGAGCAGGACGTCTCCACGGCGTACGACCCGATGCTCGGCAAGGTCATCGCGTGGGGCGCCGACCGCGAGGCCGCCCGCGCTGCGCTCGTCGGCGCCCTCGATGAGACCGCGATCCTCGGGATCACCACCAACACCGGCTTCCTGCGCGCCCTGGCCGACTCCCCGGAGTTCCGCGGGGCGACCATCGACACGGCATGGCTCGACCGCCACGAGGTCGCGGCGCCCGACGCGGACCTCGCGCGGGTCTTCGGCGCGTGGACCGAGGTGCTGCTCGACACGATGGGCGAGCCCGGGCCGTGGCGAGCCGACGGGTGGCGGATGGGCGCCGACCCCGCGCCCGACACGGTGGTGCTCGGCGAGGACCTGGTGGTCGTCGACCGGCACCGCGGCACGGTCACCCACGACGGCGCCAGCCATGACGTACGCCTGGTGTCGGCGGCCGACCACACCGTCCACCTGCTCGTGGACGGGGTGGCCGAGCACGCCGTGCTCAACGTGCAGCGCGACCTCGTCGACGTCGTGCACCGCGGGCAGCGGTGGGCGTGGGAGCGCCCCGACCCGTTCGGCGACCACGCCGCCGCGACCGGCGACGGGACGCTGCTCGCCCCGATGCCGGGCACCGTCCTGGCCGTCCACGTCGCCGAGGGCCAGGCCGTGGCCGAGGGTGAGACGATGGGGGTGATGGAGGCGATGAAGATGGAGCTCGCGCTCCGGGCACCCTTCGCCGGCACGGTCACCATCGTCGGCGCGGCCGTCGGCGACCTGGTCAGGCTCGGCGCGGTGCTCTTCACGGTGGAGGCGGACGATGACTGATCTCCCGATGACGGTGCGGGCCCAGGGCCTGCCGGAGCGCGTCACGATCTACGAGGTCGGCCCCCGCGACGGCCTCCAGAACGAGCAGGCGATCGTCCCGGTCGCGGTCAAGGCCGAGTTCGTACGCCGCCTCGTCGCCGCGGGCCTGCCGATCGTCGAGGCGACCAGCTTCGTGCACCCGCGCTGGGTGCCGCAGCTCGCCGACGCCGCCGAGCTGATGACCGAGCTGGGCGAGCAGGGCCGCCACCTCCCGGTGCTCGTGCCCAACGAGCGCGGCCTCGACCGGGCCCTCGAGCTCGGCCTGGAGCACATCGCCGTCTTCGCCAGCGCGACCGAGACCTTCGCGACCAAGAACCTCAACCGCACCTTCGACGAGCAGTTCGCCATGTTCGAGCCGACCGTGGCGCGGGCGCGGGAGGCGGGCATGGACGTCCGGGCCTACGTCTCGATGTGCTTCGGCGACCCGTGGGAGGGCGCCGTGGCGATCGAGCAGGTCGTCACCGCCGGCACCCGGCTGCTCGACCTCGGCGCGAGCCAGCTCAGCCTCGGCGACACCATCGGCGTGGCGACCGCCGGCCACGTCGCGGCTCTCGTGGCGGCGTTCGGCGAGGCGGGCGTCGGCACCGACCGGCTGGCGATGCACTTCCACGACACCTACGGCCAGGCGCTCGCCAACACCCACGCCGCGCTGCTGGCCGGCATCACCACCTTCGACGCCAGTGCCGGCGGGCTCGGCGGCTGCCCCTACGCCAAGTCGGCCACCGGCAACCTCGCCACCGAGGACCTGGTGTGGATGCTGACCGGCCTCGGCATCGAGCACGGGGTCGACCTCGACGCCGTCGTGGCCACCAGCACCTGGATGGCCGCCCAGCTCGGCCGGCCGAGCCCCAGCGCCGTCGTCCGCGCCCTCGGCGGGGCCGGGTAGCCCGGTGGCGGACGGTCGTCGGCGGGGCGATCGGCGGGGCGATCGGCCGGCCGCATCGCACGGCACCATCCCGGCTCGGGCACAATCAGCCGCATGAGCCGCGTCGTCCACCTCCACATCGGCGCCCCCAAGACCGGCACGACCTACCTCCAGGACCGGCTGCTGCTCAACGCCTCCTCGCTGGCGCGGCACGGCGTGACGATCCCCAGCCCGCGGGGCGGTCGCTCCGACATGTTCCACTTCCGGGCCGCGCTCGACCTCCTCGAGCAGGACTGGGGCGGTGCCCCCGGCCACGCCCAGGGCGCCTGGGAGTCGATGATGCGCAAGGTGCGCCGCGCCGACGGCAACGTCGTGATCAGCCACGAGATCCTCGCCGGCGCCAAGCCCGACAAGGTCGCCCGGGCGATGAACGACCTCGCCGGCCAGGAGGTGCACGTCGTCTACTCCGCGCGCGACCTCGGCCGGCAGCTGCCCGCGGCGTGGCAGGAGTCGATCAAGCAGGGCCGCAAGTGGCCCTTCAAGCGCTTCCTGACCAAGGTCGAGCGCAGCCAGACGTGGTTCTTCAACGCGATGGACCTCCCCACGGTGCTCGCGCGCTGGGGCGCCAAGATCCCCCCGGAGCGGGTGCACGTCGTCACCGTCCCCCACGACCGCGGCCCCAACGGCGACGAGCTGTGGCTGCGGTTCTGCCGGGCCTTCGGCATCGACCCGGCGTGGGCCCCGCTCGACTCCGAGCGCGACAACCGCTCGCTGGGCATCGCCGAGACCTCGCTGCTGCGCAAGCTCAACCGACGCCTCGAGCTCGGCGTGTGGCGCGACCCGGCGTACGACGCGCTGATCCGCGAGCTGCTCGCCCAGCAGGTGCTCGTCTCCCGCACGGCGGTCCCGGTCCGGCTCCCTCCCGACCGCTACGGCTTCGCCGAGGAGCAGGCCGACCTGTGGATCGACTGGATCAGGGGCAGCGGCGTCGACGTCATCGGCGACGTGGAGGACCTGCGCCCGCGCCGGCCCGCCGAGGGCGAGAAGTGGAAGGACCCCGACCGGGTGCGCGCCAAGCTCGAGCTCGGCGCCGCGCTCGACGCCCTGACGGTGATGACGCAGGAGGCGGCCGCCCGCGCGTCCTCCGACTCCCTCGGCGGACGGCTGCGCGACACCGCGCGTCGGCTGCGCGACCGGTGACGCGCCCCGCGGGGGCCGTGCCTGGCTGGATCGCCCACCTGCGCGCCGGCGGCACCACGCCCTGGCTGGAGTGGACCGGCCCGGACCTCGACCCCGTGTCCGGCCCGGGCGCCGGTCGCCCGGGCGCCGGTCGCCCGGCTGCCGGGCGCGCCCTGCCCGGCGCCCAGCAGCTCGAGCTGCTGCGCCGCGTCAACGTCGCCCGGGCGAGTGCCGGGGGCGCGGGCGCCGATCAGGCCTCGCCCGAGCTGGCCGACCGGGTGCTCGCGGCGCCGGCCGCCGGGCGCGGCAAGGCCGACCTGCCGCTCGTCGGGGCCGCGCCGGCCGCGTTCGGTCCCCGCCCGGTCGATCCGGCGACGGTCGGCGAGCACGAGCTGCTCCGCGTCGCCGCCTCGCTGCTGGCCGACGACCTCGTCGCGCTCGGCGCCGACCCGGTCCGCCCCCGCCTGTCCCGGCCCTGGCGCCGCCGCTACCGACTCGTGGGCGACCCACTGGTCGCCACCGCCACCCGCGAGCACCTGCTCGCCCGCGGCCGGCCCGAGGGCGGCCCGCGGGCCTTCGTCGTGGCGGTCGGTGGCCCGCTCGACGACCTGCTCGTGCACACCTGGACCCAGCGCTGCTTCGAGCACGGCAGCCGTCCGTGGATCGACTGGCTGCGCTTCTGGCGCCAGCGCGACCAGCTGCCGGCCCGGGTCGACCTCGCCGACTCCGTACGACGCTGGGGCGGGCGCCGGCCGTTCGTCCGGGTGGTGACCGACCTCGACCAGCTGCCGCGCCAGGTCGGCGTGCGCCGGCTGCCGGCGGTGCGGGTGCCGGGCGCCGACCAGGCCGAGCTCGCGCGTCGCGTCGCGGCCGTCGTCGGGCTGCGGGTGCCGGTCGCGGAGCGTCCCGCGCTGATGCGCACCCTGCAGCGGCGGATCCCCGACACCGGGGTCGCGCCGGTCGGCGTACCCGCCGCGGAGCACGACTGGGTGGTCGCGTCGGCGGCCCGCACCACCCGCGCGCTGACCCGCGCTGGCTACCCTGTCGTGGGCGACCTCGCCGACCTCGCCCCCCGCGGGTCCGAGCGGGCCGGTGCGGACGCCCCGGACGACGGACAGGTGCTCGACCTGGCGATCCGGATGATCGTCGACCCGCGCTGGCGCACGGGCGCGGCGGAGAGGACGGTGGAGCGGTGAGCAGGCGGGTGCTTCTGCACGTGGGCTGCCCCAAGACGGGGACGTCCTACCTCCAGGACGTCCTCTTCCGCAACCAGGCGGTCCTCCGCGAGCACGACATCCTCTACCCGGCCGACCGGTTCGACGCCCACTTCCTGGCCGCGCTCGACCTGATGACGCTCCCGTGGGGCGGCATCGAGACCGAGGCCGTCGGCGCGTGGGACCGGCTGGCCGAGCAGGTCCGGTCGTGGCACGGCACCTCGATCATCAGCCACGAGATCTTCGCGCGGGCCACGCCCACGCAGGTCGAGCGGGCGCTGGCCTCGCTCGGCGACGCCGAGGTCCACCTCGTGCTGTCGGCGCGCGACCTGGTGCGCCAGGTGCCCGCGGAGTGGCAGGAGAACGTCAAGCACCGCAGCCACATCACCTACGCGCAGTTCCTGCGGACCATCCGCGACCCCGCCCGCGACTCGCGGATCGGCTCGTGGTTCTGGGCCGTGCAGGAGGTCCCCGACATCCTCGACCGCTGGGGCTCCTCGCTCCCGCCCGAGCGCGTCCACCTCGTGACGCTCCCGCCCCCGGGTGCCGACCGCGGCGAGCTGTGGCGCCGGTTCTCGCGGACGTTCGGCCTCGACGGGCTGCCCCTCGACCTGACCGCCGAGCGGGAGAACCCGTCCCTCGGCGTCCCCGAGACCGCGCTGCTGCGCACCATCAACGAGCGGGTCACCTCGATCATCGCGCCCCCCGACTACCGCCCGCTGGTCCGCGAGACGCTGGCGCACCAGACCCTGTCGCGGAGCGTGACGTCCGCCCGGCTCGGCCTGCCGCCCGACGACCACGCGTGGGCGCGGGAGCTCTCCGAGCACTGGATCGAGGTGCTCGCCGCGCGCGGCTACGACGTGGTCGGCTCGCTCGACGACCTGCGCGGCCCCGACCTCGGCACGTACGCCGACCCCGACGCCGTCACCGCCGACGAGCTGCTGCCGCCGGCGCTCGACGCGATCAGCGCCCTGCTCGTGGAGGCCGCCCGCCTGCGCGCGGTCGAGGAGCGGCTCCACCGCGAGCTGCACGAGACCCGCGAGCAGCTCGACCGGGCCCGCGCGACCCCCGCCTACCGGGCCAGGCGCAAGGTGGTCACCACGCTCGAGGAGACCGCCGCCGGCCGGGGTTCGCTCGACGTCTACCGCCGGCTCCGCCGCCGCGGCTGACCCGGGCTGGTCGTTCTCGCGGCTCGCCGTTCTCCCTCGTCGGGTTGTCGAAGTCCCCGCTCGAGCGGGGACTCCGACACCTGGAGGGGGTTGCAACGGCCTCCAGGTGTCAGACCGGGCCACCAGGTCGGGGCCCGAGGGGCTCAGGCCCGGCGCGCGAGCAGCTCGCGGTCGGCGTAGCGGCCGATCCGCCAGGTGGCGAAGCCGTCGGCGCTCATGCCGACCACGCCGCCGATGACCGGCACCCGGCGACCGAGCGTGGTGGCCAGTCGCTTGCCCGCCACCCGGGCGATGATGTCGGTCGCCACGACGGCCGAGATGCTGCCGTCCAGGGTGGGGTCGTGCACCGGGGCGGTGGCCAGCGCCATCGGGGTGCTCGGCAGGCGGCGCTTCCTCACCATCTCGTCGACCTGGTCCTCGCCGAGCAGCACCGCGAGGACGGCGTTGCGTACGCGCGGGTCGGCGAGGTCGTGGCCGCGGAGGTGGGCGATGCCGGCGACCATCCGGCACTGGATGATCGCCAGGCCCGTCACGTTGGCGGGGATCGTGACCGCCATCGTCACCAGGCCACCGACGTTGGTGGCGAAGCCCTGGGCGCCGGCGATGCGCACGTTGTTCTCGATGACCTCGTGGATCGCCCGCTCGACGTCGCCGCGCTGCTCGCGCAGCTGCTTGTCGGCGGCGACCGCGGCGGGAGCGAGCGGGCCGATCCCGTCGATCGCACGGTTGAGCGCCTCGCGCACGAACCCGCCCGTCAACCCCGGCGCGAGCTCCTGGATGCGGGGGGCGAGCTGCCGCCCCACGGTCTGCTTCAGGCCCATGCCCCGATCGTACGGCCGGCGTCCCACCCGGCGTCCCACCCGGCGTCACCCCGAGGCGGGTGGGCCGCCCCAGCGTCCCCGGTCCTTGCCGAGGTGTCCGGCGCGCGGGCCGGTTGGACCGTTCGCTACCGTGCGAAACGTGCCCATCGCCCCCGCTCCGACGCCGTGGGGCTTCCCCCCACGCTCGACGTGGGACCCGGACGACGACCTCGTCGCCCTGGGCGCCGACCTCGAGCCGGGCACCCTGGTCACCGCCTACGCCCTCGGCCTCTTCCCGATGCCGGTGACCCTGGACGGCGAGGAGCACCTGGGCTGGTTCTCGCCCGTCGAGCGCGGGGTGCTGCCGCTCGACGGGCTGCGCGTCTCACGCTCGCTGCGCCGCTCCGCGCGCGACTTCGAGATCCGCATCGACACCGCGTTCGACGAGGTCATCTCCGCGTGCGGCAGCCGCGATCGCCCCGACGGCTGGATCACGCCCGAGTTCCGCCACGCCTACGCGCGCCTGCACCGCCTCGGCTGGGCCCACTCGGTCGAGGCGTGGCGCGACGGCGAGCTCGCCGGCGGGCTCTACGGCGTCAGCGTCGGCGGCCTCTTCGCGGGGGAGTCGATGTTCCACCGCGAGCGCGACGCGTCGAAGGTGGCGCTGCTGGCGCTGGTCGAGCTGATGAGCGACCGGTACGCCGACCGGCGGGTGCTCGACGTGCAGTGGCAGACCCCCCACCTGGCCTCGCTGGGCGTCGTACGACGCCCGCGCGAGGACTACCTCGAGTCGCTGGGCCGCTGCCTCGACCTCCCGCTCCCGGAGCCCTTCGGGATGGACGAGTAGGGACGGTCGCGAGAGGGTGGACGCCCGCGCGACGCGACTGCCTGGTGGGACGTGCCCCACCGGAGGGGACCCGAGATGACCATCCATGCCCGGCTCGGTCTGGCGGGCGCCGCGGTGCTGCTCGCAGCCACCTCCGCGTGCGGGGCGGGCGAGCCTCCCACCGACGCCGACGAGGACCGCTTCTGCGACACGGCCGACAGCCTGATGTCCGGTCTGCTGCCGGAGGACCCGACCGACTCCGAGCTGCCGAGGGACGAGGACATGGCGCGCGCCGTGCGGGACTGGGGCGCGCGGATGGAGGAGGTCGGCACCCCGGCCGGCATCCCCGACGAGGCGCGCAAGGGCTTCGAGGCGGTCGTCGAGCAGGCCAAGGGGATGGACGCCTCCGACTTCTCGCTCGAGACGCTGAGGGAGCTCGAGGGCGGCGGCGCCGACTCCTCGGAGCAGGTGCAGGCGCAGACCGACGCCTTCGGCGACTACCTGGCCGAGACCTGCGGCGACCCGATCGACGACCTCGAGATGCCCGAGCTCGAGGGTCCGGACGCCGTCGGCTGACGACCGCGCCGGCCGGCGTCGGGGCCGCGGCCCGGGCCGTACGATGTCGCGCAGTGCCGGTGAGGGAGGAAGTGGATGGCGATCGCGCGCGGGGGCAGGATCTGCTCGTTCTGTGGCGAGCCCGGAGGACCGGACACCGACCTGCGCCTGATCGGCGGGCTCGGCGCCCAGGTGTGCGAGCGGTGCGTCGACGACTTCCATGCGCTCCTCCACGACGAGGCCAGCTGGCGGGCCGCCCGCGCGGAGATGCCGTGGGAGCGGATGGGCCAGGCCGAGCTGCTCGCGACGCTGCCGCGGATCCTCGCCTCGGCCGAGCAGAACGTCGCGTTCGCCCAGGAGTGGGTCGACCTGCTCCGCGAGCGGGCCATCTCGTGGGCGGAGATCGGGCGTGCGCTGGGCGTCTCGCGACAGGCGGCGTGGGAGCGATTCTCGCGCCGGACGCCCGACAAGGGCGCCACGGCGTGAGAGGATCCCTCTCGTCAGGCTAGGCTTGACGCGCGAGGTGCCGGTAGGGCTGTCACGGGGGTGGGCCTGACCGGCGCCTTCGCACCACGGGCCCCGACAGATGTCGCCCGTGCCCCGGGACGGCCCAGGACGATGACGGCGGCTACTTCAGCAGCCGCGACATCCGGCGGTCGGCGAGCGGCTTCCCGCCGGTCTGGCAGGTCGGGCAGTACTGCAGGCTCGAGTCGGCGAACGACACCTCGCGCACGACGTCGCCGCAGACCGGGCAGGCCTGCCCGGTGCGGCCGTGCACGGCGAGGTTGCTCTTCTTCTCGCCCTTGAGCTCGCTCGCCGCGAGCCCGCTGGAGCGCTGGACGGCGTCGCCCAGCGTGTCGCGGATGGCGCCGTAGAGGGTCTGGAGCTCGGTCTCGTCGAGGCTGTTGGCGGGCTTGAACGGTGACATCCGCGCGGCGTGCAGGATCTCGTCGGAGTAGGCGTTGCCGATGCCCGCGACGATCGACTGCATGCGCAGCACGCCCTTGATCTGCTTGCGCCCCTCGGCCTCGAGGATGCGCTGCAGCGCCTCGACGGTGAAGTCGTCGGACAGCGGGTCGGGCCCGAGCCGGGCGACCCCCTCGATCTCCTGCG
The DNA here is from genome assembly GCF_017086465.1 of Nocardioides sp. zg-1228. NCBI lineage: Bacteria > Bacillati > Actinomycetota > Actinomycetes > Propionibacteriales > Nocardioidaceae > Nocardioides > Nocardioides sp. zg-1228. The sequence continues at coordinate 105,411 of NZ_CP070961.1, forward strand.
GGTCGCGGACGACGTAGATCGCCAGGCCCTTGCGTGTGCCGGCCTCGGTGATGTCGAGACCCGGCTGCGCGTCGAGGTCGGGGTCGTCGATGACGATCCGGGCGGCGAGCGGGTTCTTGCTGTTGGGTCGCGCCGGCAGGACCGGCACCTCGTCGCGCCAGCGGATCCAGCCCGCGCGGGCGAGGTGGATGACCACGTGCACCCCGCTGGCGTCGATGTCGAGGAACTTGCCGTGGCGCGTCACCGAGTCGACCAGCGTGCCGTGCAGGGCCTGCAGCGGCGGGTCGAACGTCTTGAGGGCGCTGAAGGCGGCCAGGTCGACGCGGCTGATGGCGCGGCCCACCAGGCGACCGCGCAGGTCCTGGACGAGGGCTTCCACCTCGGGCAGCTCGGGCACGCACCGAGTCTAGGCAGGTCTTCTCGGATCGAGGTGGTGCGCGTCACCATGGCCCATGGTCCAGCCGCGTGTGCCTCGCACCGGGACGGTCTTCCTCGACCGCCGCGGCGACGACCGCTCGCTCCGGGTCACGCGGCACCAGGAGTCGCAGCTCGTGGTGCTGTCGCTGTGGCGTGACAACGTCTGCGCCGGCCGGAGCCCCGAGGCGGGCTGACTCGCCGACTATCGGGCGATCTAGGGATCGGCCTAGACGCGCCGATAGCGTGTGATCGTGGACCCGATCCGGAACCCCTACGCCCCCGGCGCGGGCCAGCGCCCGCCCGAGCTCGCCGGCCGCGACGAGCAGCTCGCGGCGTTCGACGTGGTGCTCGAGCGGGTGGCCAAGGCGCGCCCCGAGCGCAGCCTGGTCCTGACCGGCCTGCGCGGCGTCGGCAAGACGGTGCTGCTCAACGCGCTGCGCGGCGCGGCCGTGCGCAAGGGCTGGGGCACCGGCAAGCTCGAGGCCCGCCCGGGGCAGACCCTGCGGCGCCCGCTGAGCAGTGCGCTGCACCAGGCCGTGCGCGAGCTCGGCCACGGCGACGAGGAGTCCGTCGACCACGTCCTGGGCGTGGTCAAGTCGTTCGCCCACCGTGACGCCGGCGTGGGCGCGAGGCTGAAGGACCAGTGGAGCCCCGGCATCGACGCCGCCGCCGTACGCGGTCGGGCCGACTCCGGCGACATCGAGATCGACCTCGTCGAGCTCTTCACCGACCTGGGCGGTCTCGCCGCCGACGTCGGCAAGGGCGTCGCGGTCTTCGTCGACGAGATGCAGGACCTCGGGCCCGACGACGTGTCCGCCCTCTGCGCCGCCTGCCACGAGCTCAGCCAGTCGGGGCTGCCGGTCATCGTCGTCGGCGCCGGGCTCCCGCACCTGCCGGCCGTGCTGAGTGCCAGCAAGTCCTACAGCGAGCGGCTGTTCCGCTACCAGCGCATCGACCGGCTCTCCCGCGAGGCCGCCGACCGGGCGCTGGAGGCCCCCGCGGCCGACGAGGACGCGGCCTACGAGCCCGACGCGCTCGCCGCGATGTACGACGCGACCGGCGGCTACCCCTACTTCATCCAGGCCTACGGCAAGGCGGTGTGGGACCTCGCGCCACGCTCGCCGATCACCGCCGCCGACGTCGCCGTGGCGGCGCCCGAGGCCGAGTCGGAGCTGGCCGTGGGGTTCTTCGGCTCGCGCTACGAGCGGGCGACGCCGGGGGAGCGCGACTACCTGATGGCGATGGCCGACGTCGCGATCGCGCAGGCCGCCGACGGCGAGGCCGAGGGCGACGCGGTGCTCAGCGCCGACGTCGCCGCCGCGCTCGGCAAGAAGCCGCAGTCGCTCTCGCCCGCGCGCGACTCGCTGCTCAAGAAGGGCCTCGTCTACTCCGGGGAGCGCGGCCGCATCGCGTTCACCGTCCCCCACTTCGGGCGCTACCTGCGCGAGCGCGGCTGAGGCCGCTCAGTCGACGGGCGGGGGCGTCCGCAGCTCGCGCGGCAGCTCCTCGAGCAGCCGCAGCCAGAGCTCGGCCGCGGTCGGGAACGACGCCACGGCGTGGCGCAGCACGTGCACGGGCACCCCGCCCGTGATCGCCACGGTCGCGGCGTGGAGCAGCTCGCCCGCGCGGACGCCGACGAAGGTCGCGCCGAGCAGCAGGCGCGTACGCCGGTCGACGACGAGCTGGGCGTCGCCGACCACGTGGTCGCGCAGCAGCGCGGTGCCGGAGGCGGACGACGTCGGCACCCGGCTGACCACGACGTCGTGGCCGGCCGCGCGCGCCTCCGCCTCGGTGAGCCCGACGCTCGCGACCTCGGGCTCGGTGAAGACGACCTGCGGCACCGGCGCCTCGCGGTCGGGCTCCCAGGCGACGTCGCCGGCCGCGGCGGCTGCGATCCGGGCGCCGACGAGGCGGGCCTGGTGCTTGCCCCAGTGGGTCAGCGGCGGGCCGCCGCTGGCGTCGCCGACGGCGTGCAGCCACTCCGGCAGCCGCCCCGACGTCACGTCGTCGGGGGTCAGTCCCACCGACGACAGGCCCAGGTCGTCGAGGCGCGGGGTCCTGCCGATCGCCAGCAGCACCTCGTCGGCCTCCAGCTCGCCGCCCGAGGTGGTGAGCGTGACGGTGCCGCCGTGGACGCGTCCGGTGCCGGTCGCGGCGGGGTCGGCGCGGCGTACGGACTCGACGGAGGTGTCGAGCAGCACCGTCACGCCCCGCTCGCGCAGGCTCGCCAGCACCGCCTCGCCGGCGAACGGCTCGGTCCGGTCGAGGAGCCGCGGGCCGCGGACGACGAGGGTGACCGACGAGCCGAGGGCGCTCATCCAGGTCGCCGCCTCGCAGGCCACCACGCCCCCGCCGACGACAGCCAGCCGGTCGGGCACCTCGACCACGCCCGTCGCGTCGCGCGAGCCCCACGGCAGCGCGTCGGCGTAGGCGTCGGGGACGCGGGCATCGCTGCCCGTGGCGATCACGACCGCCCGTCGTGCGCGCAGCAGCAGGTCGCCGTCGGCGGAGGACACCCGCACGGTCCGCTCACCGCTCAACCGGGCGTCGCCGCGCACCACGGCGATCCCGGCACCGCCGGCCCACTGCGCCTGCCCGGAGTCGTCGTAGTGGGAGACCCACGTGTCGCGGCGCTCGAGGAGCGCCTTGGGAGCGACCCGCGCGGTCGAGACGCCGGGCAGGTCGCCGGTGATGTCGGCCGCGGCGACCGGGCGCAGCAGGGCCTTGCTGGGGATGCACGCCCAATAGCTGCACTCGCCGCCGAGCAGCTCGCGCTCCACGATGGCGGCGGTCATCGTGGTGCCCTCCACGGCGTACTGGGCGGCGTTCTCGCCCGCGGGTCCGCCCCCGATGACCACGACGTCGTACTCGACTGTCTCCATGCGGGGACGATACGGCGTGCCGCCGCCCAGGTGGGTGGCGCTTGCACCTTCAACTACCATGTGCCGTCGAGGGGAGTACCCCATCAACCATCGCCGGTCACTACGGCGCCTCCGCAGGCGCCCCGGCGGAGACCACGGCAGGGCCGCGGCGGGAGAGACCTCAGGAGCTCATTCCTGAGGAGACCCATGTCGTCCATCGCGTCACCCACCCTGTGGTTCATCACCCTCGCGGCCGTGCTCGCGCTGCTGGTGGTCGACTTCGTCGCCACCCGCCGCCCGCACGAGGTCTCGATGCGCGAGGCGATCGCGTGGTCGGCGTTCTACCTCGCCCTGCCGCTGGCGTTCGGCCTCTACGTGTGGACCACCCACGGCGGCGACCGCGGGCTGGAGTACTACACCGGCTACCTGGTCGAGAAGACGTTGAGCGTGGACAACCTCTTCGTCTTCATGCTGCTGCTCGCTGCCTTCGCGGTGCCCGAGGTGCTCAAGCAGCGGGTGCTGCTCTACGGCATCGTCGGGGCCCTGGTGCTGCGCGGCATCTTCATCGCCCTCGGTGCGGCCGCGCTCTCGCGCTTCGACTGGGTGTTCCTGGTCTTCGGCGCGATCCTGCTCGCCACCGGCGCCAAGCTGCTGCGCGACGCGATCCGCGGGCAGGAGCACGAGGTCGACGTCGCCCAGATGCGCGTGGTCCGCGTGATGCGCCGGATCATGCCGGTCTCCGACAGCTACGAGGGCACCCGCTTCACCGTCGTGCGCGACGGCGCCCGCGCGCTGACCCCGTTCGCGCTGGTGACGGTCGCCGTGCTCGCCACCGACATCGTCTTCGCCGTGGACTCGGTGCCCGCGGTCTACGGCATCACCGGCGACCCCTACCTGGTCTTCGTCACCAACGCCTTCGCCCTGCTCGGCCTGCGCGCGCTCTACTTCGTGCTCGAGGGCGCCCTCGGCGCGCTGCGGCACCTGAGCTACGGCCTGGCCGCGATCCTCGGCTTCATCGGCGCCAAGCTGGTGCTGCACTGGGCCCACCTGGTGTGGCCGTCGGTCCTCGACGTGCCCACCCTCGCCTCCCTGGTGGTCATCGTCGCCATCCTCGCCGCGACCATCGCCTCGAGCCTGTGGGCCAACCGCCGCGAGCGGCTCAGCACCAGCGACGTACGCCAGCGGGTGTGACGCCGCGGTCGCGCAGCACGACGGCCAGTCGGTCGCCGTGCTCGCGGCACGTCGCGGAGAAGTCGCGGGTCCGGTACTCCACGACCAGCACCCGGTCTCCGAAGGAGTCGACGTAGCGGTCGCACTCCGCATATCGGCCGCACTCCTCGGCGACGGCGAAGTCGAAGCCGGCCTGCGTGCCGTCCCAGTCGTCCCAGTTCTTCTGGCCCGCGGCCAGGCCGACCCGGTGGGCCTTTGCGACGAGCAACCGGGCGAACGCGCGCGCGTGCCGCGCCCGGATCAGCCCGCGGCTGCGGGAGAAGGAGTCGAGGTTGTCGTACTCCACGGCGTCGAAGCCGTCGCGCGCGCAGCCACGGGTCCAGCGCCCGACGACGCGGGCCAGCCGCTCGCGCGTGGCGGGGGTGCGGATGTCGAGGAGCCGCTCGCCCCACGCCTCGTCGACCACGGGCCGGCCGCCGTGGGTGAGGAGCAGATCGGCGTGCCGGCGCCAGAAGCGTCGCTCTCCGGGCTGGGTCTGGAAGCCGTTGACGTAGCAGACGTTGTAGCGACCCGGAGCGGGCTCGGCCGCCCGGTCACGCACCACGATCCCGACGTGGTCGGGCAGCGCGGCGACGCCGCCGAGCTGGTAGTCGACGTCGGTGCCGACCGGCAGCGGCACCGGCAGCGGCTCGGCGTATGCCGCCGGGGCGAGGGTCACGGCCAGCAGGAGCGCGGCCAGCAGGGCACCGGTGCGTCGTACGCCCGGTCGCGGGCGCGCGCGACGGTGGACGCGGACTCCTGGCCTCGGTGACGGCATGGGCACAGTCTGGGTGCTGCCGACACCCCTGTCAGTCGGCGGCGATGCCGACAACGTCGTTGCCGTGACCGGTGAGTCTCTGGGAGACTCACCGGCGAGGGCGCCGTCCACCGCCCAGCCCGTCGCGTCGGCCCCAGTCCGCGCAGCCCGGCGAAGGGGAGCAGATCCTCGGACGCATCCACCGGATCAGGTCAGATCGTCGCCCGCTGCAGCGGCGCACTGGGGGCGCAGCGCAGTCGAAGGTGATGACAGTGACCAGGGACAGTGACTTCAAGCGCGTCGTGCGGGCGCGCATGGCGGAGACCGGCGAGGGCTACGCCGCCGCGCGGGCAGCGCTCGAGCAGGAGGCGTACGACGCCGCGCTCGCCGAGCAGCGGCGCGTCGTCGACCGGTTCGTGCGCGACGGGCGCCTCGCGCGGGTGCCGGCGAAGCGCACGGTGCGCGCGGCGGTGCTGCTCGAGGTGCTCAGCCGCTTCGAGCCCGGCCGCGACTACTCCGAGCCCGAGGTCAACGACGTCTTGCGCGGTGTCCACGAGGACGTCGCCTACCTGCGCCGCGAGCTGGTGAACTACCACTACCTCCAGCGCGCGGACGGTCGCTACCGGACAGCCGCGCAGGCGCCGATCCGCTCCGTGGTCGAGCGCCAGGAGATCCCCGACTGGGAGGCGCACTGGCTGCCCGGGTTCCTCGCGGGGGCCTTCCCCCGTGCGCAGCGGACGGGCAGGCTGGGACCGTGACGGCTGGGATCGATCCGGAGGTGCCCCCGTCGGGGCCGGGGTGCGTGGAGTGTGAGGAGGCCGGCGGCTGGTGGGTGCACCTGCGACGGTGCGCCCAGTGCGGGCACGTGGGGTGCTGCGACTCCAGCCCGTCCCAGCACGCGACGGCGCACCACCGGGCGACCGGTCATCCGGTGATCCAGAGCTTCGAGCCGGGCGAGGACTGGTACTGGGACTTCGACCGCTCCGTCGGCGTGACGGGCCCGCGGCTGGCCGACCCGCAGAGCCGGCCGGAGGACCAGCCGGTGCCGGGACCCGCCGGCCGGGTGCCCGACGACTGGCGCGACCACGTCCGCTGATGCCCCCGGGGTCGCCCCTGCTGGCCCATGGCATGCTCGATCCATGCGACGTACGCGGCGCGCCCGCGCCACCCGCACGGCCGACCCCCGACGGCGGCCGCAGGTGGTGGCCCACCGGGGCAGCAGCCACGCGAACCCCGAGCACACGCTGACGGCCTACGTGAAGGCCCTCGACGAGGGGGCGGAGGCGCTCGAGTGCGACGTGCGGCTCACCGCCGACGGGCACCTCGTGTGCGTGCACGACCGCGACCTGCGGCGGACGGCCGCCACCCAGGGGATCGTCTCGACGATGAACCTGGCCGAGCTCGACGAGCTCGACTTCGCGTCGTGGAAGAACCCGTGGTCCGACCTCGACGACGAGGCCCCCGACCGCGACCCCGAGGCGGGCAAGGTGCTCACCCTGCGCCGGCTGCTGGAGACGGTGGCCGACTACGACCGGCGCGTCGAGCTCGCCATCGAGACCAAGCACCCCACCCGCTACGGCGGGCTGGTCGAGCGGCGGCTGCTGGACACGCTGGGCGACTTCGGGTGGGACGGCCCCGGCTCGCCGGCGCGGGTGATGAGCTTCTCCCTCAACGCCGTCAACCGGGTCCGACGGCTCGCGCCGGCGCTCGACGTGGTCCTGCTGATCGAGAAGGCGCACCGCTGGCCGGTGCTGCGACCGGTCGCCGGCGACGACTGGATCATCGGGCCCGGAATCCGCGAGCTGCGCGACCACCCCGGCCTGGGTCGGCACCTGGTCGCCGACGGCCGCGAGATCCACGTCTGGACCGTCAACACCGCCGACGACCTCGAGCTGTGCCTCGACCTGGGTGTGGCGGCCGTCATCAGCGACCGGCCGGCCTACATGCTGGAGCTGCTGGACGGATAGGTTCTCGGGCATGGCCAAGAAGTCCCGCACCCGCGCCCAGTCCGCTCCCGCCCCCGGCGAGGTCGGCCCCCGCCAGCCCTGCCCCTGCGGGTCGGGCAAGCGCTACAAGGCGTGCCACGGGGCGGCCGGCGGCGCCGCTCCGACGTTCGTCGCGCGCCCCTTCGAGGGGATGCCGAGCGAGTGCGACGTGATCGCCCTGCGCGAGCTCGTCCCGGCCGCGACGGCCCCGCTGACCCTCGCCGAGGGCGAGCGCAACGTCCGCCTCGCCACCCTCCTGCCCGGCGCCGCCCCCGCGATGGTGCGCGACTCCGGTGACATCTGGCTCGGCCTGCAGGTCCAGCACTCCTACGGCAACCCCGCGCGCGACCTCGGAGCCGTCCTCGAGGCCGCGCTGGCCACCGAGGAGCCGGGCATCGTCGGGCTGATGACCGACCCCGGCGACGGCCCGCGCCTCCAGGACCTGATCAGCGACACGAGCCTCGACATCACCCTCCACGACGGGTTCGACTACTGGATCGACGACGTCCCCGAGCGCGACGCCGCGATGGAGGCCGCGCTCGAGCAGGCCAACGCCGGCGTGATGCCGACCAGCCGGCTGTCCTCGGTCGAGGCGGCGTACTGGACCAACGTCGGCACCAAGGAGCACCTGCGCTGGGTGATGCCGCACCCCGAGGACGCCCTGCTCGACGCCCTCGCCCGCCTCCACGCCGCCGGACAGGACTCGATCGCCGACGAGTCGCGCCTGGTCGGGATGTTCCGCGCCCACGGGCTGCTCGCGCCGGTGTGGGACCTCCCCGTCGGCACCGGCGCCGAGGTCCTCGAGGAGCCTGCCGCGCGGTTCGCCGCCGACTTGGAGGAGGCCCTGCGAGGAGGCGAGCTCACCGCCGCCGAGCGGTCCGCGCGAGCGGGGCTGGCCAACCGTCAGGTGACGATCCGGTAAGTCGCGCCCCACCATCTGGCCACGTGGCGAATACAACGAACTCAACGGTTGTGCCCGTGCTCCGGAGCGGAGTAGATTCCTTGGTGCCCGGTCGTTGTTGTTTCCCCCGTCAACAACGACCGGGCTCTTCACGTCCCTCCATCTACCCGGCCACCCTCCTGATGAAACGGGAGACTGCCGCGGAGCGCCGTCGAATTCGGCCTGCTGGAGGGTTCGGCCCCCTCGCGGGTGGGTAGAACCCTGGGTGACCGACTCGGGCAGGGGGCACATCGTGGACCAGGTGCAGGTGATGCACGCGGCCTTCGCGAAGGCGAAGGACGATGTGGACGACGCGGCCGAGCGGCTGCGCACGGACCGGAGCCAGATCGACGGACGCGTGCGCGGCTTCCTGGACGCCGGCTGGTCCGGTGAGGCGGCCGAGTCGTTCTCCGAGGCGTGGGAGGAGTGGAAGGAGTCCGCCGGCGAGGTCCTGACCGGGCTGACGGCGATGCGCGAGCTCCTCGAGGAGACCCACCGCGACTTCATCGCCTCGGACGACTCCTCCCAGCAGCGCCTCGATGCGCTGTCGGCGCGCATCATCGACAGGCTGGGCTGAGCCGTGGCCGGGCGCATCTTCACCATCGACACCGACGACCTCGACGCCGTCATCTCGGATGTGCAGGCGACCGAGAACGCCCTCGAGGCACTGACCAACGACATCGAGAAGCAGGTCGCGGCCCTCCAAGCGGTGTGGGAGGGCCTCGCCGCCGAGGCGCAGGCCGAGGCCCACCAGACGTGGGAGGAGGGCATGCGGGGCATGCGTGCCGCCCTCGCCGAGCTGCGGGCGTCCGCGCGGAACGCCCACACCAACTACACCGGAGCGGCGGACGCCAACGTGAAGATGTGGGAGTCGTTCTCATGAGGATCGAGGTCGACTCCGGGGGCTACACGAGCGCCGCGACCTCGCTCGAGACCGCCAACGGTCTCGCGGCCGACGCCTACGAGACGCTGACCGGGAAGCTCGGCGGGTTCGGCGGCATGGGCGGCGACGACAAGTCCTCGGAGGACTTCGTCCCCCACTACGACTCCGGTGCCGCCGCCGCGGTGACCGCCATCGCCGACCTGGTCACGGCGCTCGGGTCCCTGGCCATCATCGCCGAGGCCTCGGGCGCCAACCACGCCGACGCGGACGCCGGATCGGTCCACGGCAGCAGAGGCGGCCCCGGCGCGCCCGAGGAGGTCGACCCCGTCGAGGTCGCCCCCTACTCGCCACCGACGGCGTCGGGGGCCAACGCGGAGGACACCCCGCAGTTCTGGGACGTCATCCTCGACTACCTCGAGGGCTACACGTGGCCCGGCGCCGACACCGGCCGCCTGGGTCAGGCCGCGTCGGCCTGGGACGCGGCCGCGTCGTCCCTGGACGGTCTGCGGTCCTACTGCGAGGTCGCCACCACCCAGCTCGGCAACCAGCGCTCTCCTGAGATCCCGGCTGCGAAGAAGGCCGTCGGGGAGGTGAAGCAGGCCGCCGCCGACATCGCGAGCGCCTGCCGCGAGCTCGCGACCGCGTGCCGTGACTACGCCAACCAGGTCGAGGAGACCAAGAGCACCGTCAAGGGCCTGATGAAGGACCTCGCGATCGAGGTCGGCGCCACTGTGGTCGTGGCCGGCATCGGGTCGCTGTTCACCGCTGGCGCCGCCGCTGGCGGCGGCGCCGCGCTCATCGCGGCCCGAGCCGCCAACTACGCGCGCCGGGTCATCACGGCGCTGGCGGCCATCCGCGGGGTCCGGGCCGTGTTCACCATCGTCCGCACGGTCGACAAGCTCACCGACGTCACCCGCATCCTGCGCAAGTTCCGCTCCGCCCGCGCGATGCGGCGCCGCCCCACGGGGAAGCTGCCCAAGAAGGGCAAGCCCAACTCCTACGGCTACGACAAGAACGGCGACCGCCTGCCCTACGCGAACTCCCGACCCGACTACGGCAAGGGCCAGGTCGACGAGGTCTGGGAGAACGCCAAGGACGAGAACGGCGAGGTGTGGGTCCTCGACAAGGACGGCAACCTGGTCAAGATCGACTGGCGGCCCGGAGACCCCCAGAAGGACGTGTGGGACATGGGCCACGTGCGCGGCGAGGAGTACCGCAAGCTGCGCGACGAGTACCTGTCCGGCAAGATCACCAAGGAGGAGTTCCTGGAGCGCTACCAAGCCCCCAGGAACTACGAGGTCGCCCACCCCGGGCGAAACCGTTCGCACGTCGACGAGGCTCCCTGACCCGAGCGGCTCCCGGCCCGCACCAGCGCGAACCAGACGGCGTGGGACTGCCGCGACGAGACAGATTGGCACACTGACCCCATGGGACTGTTCAACCGCACCAAGCCTCGTGACACCAGCGCGCTGCACGCAGCCCTGACCCGGGGCACCTACGCGGACTTCGAGAAGGTCTACGACCCGGCGTGGGTGAACTACGAGTACGAGCACGACACCTTGCTGTCGCTGGCCCTGACCAATGACGACTCACCCTCCCGGGTCGCCATCGCCAACCGCCTCCTCGACGACGGCGCCGACGTGCGCAGGGCCATGCTGCTGCACCGCTTCCTGGCCCGCAACGCACACGACTTCGTGGCCGAGGCGCCGCTGCTGAAGCGCCTGCTGGACGCCGGCGCAGACGTCAACGAGGTCGACGCGAAGGTCGGCACCCCACTGGAGACCCTCGCCGCGAAGTTCAAGTTCAGCGACGTCACCCTCACGCCCTTCTACGACGTCCTCCTCGCCCGCCCCGACCTCGACCTGCTGCAGCCCGGCCTGGACGGTCGCACCGTGCTGACCAACCTGCGGAAGTGGTCGGCCAAGCGCGGCGAGCTCGTCATCCGCGCCGAGCAGACCCTCACCGACCGCGGGATACCCGTCCCGCCGCCCGCCCAGTGACAAGCGGCCCTCGCCAGCCGCATCGACGCCGCCACGATCCCACCGCAGACACCACGGAGGCCTCACATGCCGATCGAGTTCATCCCCGCCGCCGGCGCCTGCTTGGCGTCGAAGAACGTGCTGTCCGGTGCCGGCCGCATCAAGTGGATGGTCCGCGAGGAGTCCCGAGCGCGTGCCGACAACGGGTGGCGGATCTTCTCCGACATCGACACCACCGAATACCTCCACGACGCCAGCAACCTCGTCATCACCGACTTCAACTCCGTGTGCGAGCTCGAGCCGGCACTCATCGGCATCTGGAACCTCCCCGTGGGCTCCGACCTGCAGATCGTCGACGAGGGCAACGGCATCGAGGTCGTCGACACCGCCACCGGCCGACCCGTACCCGCCGACCAGCTCTACGTCCCCGGGTCCTGACATGACCTGGCCGCCCGAGGACTCCGCACCCGACCCCGCACCTGACCCCGCAGCGGAGTCGGCAGAGGGCCAGGACGACGAGTTCCTGGCGTTCACCGGAGACCAGGCGTCCGCGGCTCGCCTGCGCGCGAACCTGATCAGCATCGCCGAGGACCATCCGGGCACCGGTGTCGAGGCCGTCGTGGGGGAGGTCCTCGCCGGTCGCCGACCGATCCGCGACCTCGCCGACGATCCGGAGTTCTCCGACGTCATCGCGGTGGGCATGGACGACTACCGCCGCTACCTGTCGTCGCTGACAGCCGACGAGCGGGCCGAGATGGTCGCCGACGCCAAGCACACCACCAGCCCCAGGACGTGACGACCGACGGGGAAGTGGGGCGGCCTCCCGGCGCTCGGACTCAGTCGCTGTCGCGGCTCCCGGCGCCAGCACGCAGCGCCGCTCCGAACGCCGGCATCTCGGCGACCAGTGTCTCGATCGTCTCTCGGGTGAAGTGCACGACCCGCAGCGGCGTCAGGGCCACCACCGTCGCCGAGCGCAGCGTGCGGCCGACGATCGCGGCGGCATCACCGACCGCGGCACCGGGACCGAGGACGGCGACCTCGACACCGCTCTCGCGGACCGAGGCCCGGCCCTCGGTGATGAGGTAGGCCCCCTCCGCGGGAGCCTGCCCGGCGGTCGGCGACCAGCCCTGCGGCAGGCTCAGCGGACGTCCGGCGGCGAGCACGCGCTCGACGTCCGCGGGCCCGAGCCCGTCCAGCATCGACGCGTTCATGCCCCGTCAACGACGCACCGGGCCGAACGTGACGCGCGCCCGTTCAGTCCTCGCGGAGCGGCTGCCGGGCGACCGGGCAGCTCATGCAGCGCGGTCCACCCCGACCGGACCCGAGCTCGGACCCGGCGATGCGGACGACCTCGATCCCGGCGGCCTCGAGCCGGTCGTTGGTCTCGTCGTTGCGCTCGTAGGCCACCGCCACCCGCGGCGCCAGGGCGAGGGTGTTGTTGCCGTCGTCCCACTGCTCGCGCTCGGCCGTGACCGGGTCGAGGCCGGTGTCGATCTGGTGCAGCGTGTCGATCTGCATCGCCTTGGCCGCCGCCACGAGGAACGGCTCGTGGTCGCTGACGTCGAGGGTCAGGTCGGCCTCGCCCGACCCCGGGTCGAGCAGGGTCACCGTGACGGCGCGAAGCGTGTCGGCGACGTTGGGGTACATCACCACCTTGTCCACGTCGACCATGGTGCAGACGGTGTCGAGGTGCATCGTCGCGCGCTCCTGCGCGATCGGCACCGCCAGCACGGTGTGGGCCAGGCCGGCGTGGAACACCTGTCGCGCGAGCCGCTCGACGCCTGCGGGGGTCGTCCGCTCCCCGACGCCGACCGCGATCACGCCCGGCGCGAGCAGCAGGACGTCGCCGCCCTCGACGTGCTCGTTGTGCCAGCCGTGGATCTTGCGGGTGCCGGCGAAGCGGGGGTGCTCGGTGTAGATGAGCTCGGTCAGCTGGGTCTCGCGCTTGCGGGCGGGCATGGCGAGGCTGGTGACGGCCACGCGGTCGCGTACCCAGACGCTGGAGTCGCGGGTGAAGAGCAGGTTGGGGAGCGGGTCGATGAGGAAGTCGTGCGGGTCGAGCAGGCTGGTCACCAGGCCGTGGCCGCCGCGTACCTCGTCGTTGCGGATGCCCGCGGTGAGCACGTCGGTCAGCTCCGCCGGGGCGAGGTCGCGCAGCGCCTGCGCGAGGTAGCGGCGCATGGTGTCGCCGAGGTGCAGCCCTGACAGCGCGCTGGTGATCGCGTGGTTGCGGGCGAGATCGCTCTCGAGGGTCTCGGTGAGCAGGTCGGTCAGGTAGAGCACCTCGACCCCACGGTCGCGCAGCGTCTCGGCGAACGCGTCGTGCTCCTCCTGGGCCCGGCTCACCCACGGGATGCCGTCGAAGAGCAGCCGGTCGTTGTTGCGAGGCGTGAGCCGCTTGAGCTCGTTGCCGGGGCGGTGGAGCATCACGGTGGCCAGGCGGCCGACCTCGCTGTCGGCTCCGTGCGGGGTGGTGACCATGGGCGGGACTCTATCCGGGCTCGGGGGTGCTCGATCGTCCGCGCGGGGGCCGTCGCGTCGGTTCATCAAGGTATGTCGCTCAACCCGCACTCCCCTCGATGAGCTCACCGTGGGAAGCGCGGGTTCGTCTGCATACCTTGATGAACCAACGAGGGAAACGAGAGAGAGGCGCGAACCAACACGGCGACGAACGACCTAACCCCGGGCCGCGCGCCACTCCTCGCGCAGCAGGGCGTACTCATAGGAGCTGGTCCACTCGCCCTTGGACCAGAAGTCGGCGATGCGGTGCACCTCGCGGCGCATGCCGAGGCGCTCGCAGAGGGCGGCCGAGCGCTCGTTGCGCACGTCGAGGTTGGCCATGATGCGCCGCAGCCCGTAGTGCTCGAAGCCGAGCCGGAGCACGGCCCGCGCCGCCTCGGTCGCGTAGCCCCGCCCGGCGTGCTCGGGCAGGACCGTCCAGCCGATCTCGGCCTCGCTGAGGCCGGTGCCCTGAAGGTGGAGGATCGAGTCGCCCACGACGGTGCCGTCGAGGGTGGTGACCGCGAGGCCGAGGAACGTGCCGTCGCCGCGCTCGGTGCGTCGGCGCACCATCTCGACGACCTCGGCCCGGTTCATCGGGCGGCTGAGGAGCAGGCTCGTCCACTCCTCGGAGCCCCAGGCGGTGACGAAGGCGTCGGCGTCGCCGAGCTCGTGCGGGCGCAGCAGCAGGCGCTCGGTGCGCAGCGGCCACACCGGGGGCGCAGGCGTCAGGTACGCCGCTCGCGGGGCGTCGACCCAGCGCTCGCGGATCGTGGGCCCCCCGGCGCGGAGCCGGTCGTAGGCGGTCATCGGCAGGAGCATCGCGTCGAGTCCCGGCACCGCGATGACGCCGTCGACGGCCTCGCCGAGCATGCCGCGTCCGATCGGGTCGTGCGGGTCGCGGCGCAGCAGGTCGAGGGCGGCCCGGGCCTCGGCGACGCGCTCGGCCACCTGCCTGATCCGCACGGGCGACACCTCGCGGAGGCCGGCGTGCTGCCCGGACAGGTAGGCCTGCCACTCGCGCTCGCCGGCCGCCTCGTCGCCCTCCCAGAACGCCACGAACCAGTCGTGCAGCCGGTCGAGGCCGCCGGCCAGCTCCGCGAGACGGCCGTGGTCGGCGGGCACCATCGCGGTGCCGTCGCCCAGCACGTACGACGGCAGCGGCAGCCGGCCGTCGAGCATGAGCCGCGTCGCTCCGGGCGGGGCCTCCACGAAGTGCTCGCGGACGTAGGCGTCGTCCTCGGACGACATCGCGTGGTCGCCGTTGACGGCGACGAACCGGTCGCGGACCTCGTTGCGGAGGCCGCCGTGGACCGGGTCGGTCAGCGTGTCATCTCCCACACCGTGAAGGCTGCCATGAGCAGGCACACCGTCGCACCCACATAATGGAGCACCGCCAGCCGCACCCGCTGGAGCAGCAGCCGGCCCACGATGACCGCCAGGCCGGAGACCGCGAGCAGGGCGCCCCAGGCGCCGAGGAACACCGACACCGGGTCGTCGTACTTCGCGACCAGCGAGATGGTGAGCAGTTGCGACAGGTCGCCCCACTCGGCGGCGAAGAGCACCAGGAACGACGTCGCCACGACCTTGAGCCCGTGGGCGCCGGAGTCGGCCCTGGCGGCGAACTCGTCCTCCTGCCCGGGCTCGTCGTCGTCGGCGGAGCGGGCCTCGCGGAAGAGGATGACCGCCCCGATCGCGAACATCACCGCGGCGACGGTGTGGACCAGCTGCTCGGGCAGGAACGAGGCGGCTTTGCCGACGCCCACCGCGACGCCCGTCTGGACGAGGAACGCGAGCGCGACGCCGACCCAGACGAGGAGCGGACGCATCTTCGTCGACATCACCAGCGTGGCGATGAAGGTCTTGTCGGGCAGCTCCACGACGAAGATGGCGCCGAAGGCGAGCGCCACCACGAGCAGGTCGATCACCGGGGAAGTGTCGCAGTCATCGCGCGCGGAAGGAGTCGGCGGGGTAGACACCGACCACCGTGACCTCCGTGGTGAAGAACGCGAGCTCCTCCAGCGCGTTGCGCACGCCCGGGTCGTCGGGGTGGCCGTCGACCTCGGCGAGGAACTGGGTGGCGGTGAACTGGCCGCCGACCATGTAGCTCTCCAGCTTGGTCATGTTGACGCCGTTGGTCGCGAAGCCGCCGAGCGCCTTGTAGAGCGCCGCCGGCAGGTTGCGCACGTTGAAGATGAACGTGGTCACGACCGGGCTGCCGTCCGCGGGCGCCTGCTCGAAGTCGCGGGAGAGCACCACGAAGCGCGTGGTGTTGTGGTCCTCGTCCTCGATCTCCTCGCGCAGCACCTGCAGGCCGTAGATCTCGGCGGCCAGCGGCGGCGCGATCGCGGCCTGGGTCGGGTCGCCGGCCTCGGCGACCTCGCGGGCCGCGCCGGCGGTGTCGCCGGCCACCACCGGGGTCAGGCCGAGCTCGCGGATCACCCCGCGGCACTGGCCGAGGGCGTGGACGTGGCTGTGCACGGTGCGCAGCGAGTCGATGCTCGCCTCGGGCAGCGCCATCAGGGAGAACTGGATGCGCAGGAACCGCTCGCCGACGATGTGCAGGCTCGAGGTGGGCAGGAAGTGGTGGATGTCGGCCACCCGCCCGGCGATCGAGTTGTCGATCGGGATCATCGCGAGGTCGGCCTCGCCGCCCTCGACCGCGGCGAACGCGTCCTCGAACGACGGGCACGCCAGCGGCTCCCAGTCGGGGTAGGCCTGTTGGCACACCAGGTGGGAGTTGGCGCCGGGCTCTCCCTGGTAGGCGATCCGTCGAGCTGTCACGTGCGCGAGTGTGTCACCTCCGGCCGTGTCCGACCGGCCGTGACCAGCCGCCGAACATAGGGTCGTTCCATGCTCGCCGTGGTCGCCGTCGTCCTCTCCGCCGTCGCCTGCGCGCTCGCCGCGCTGGCCCTCCGTCGTACGACGGCACGCACCTCCGGCGAGGGCGTCGAGGCGCTGCCCGAGGACGTGCACGGCCTGCGACAGGAGGTCGCGGCCCTCAAGGCCGAGAGCGCCGACGCGCTGCGCCACCTGTCGGTGGTGCGCTACGACGCGTTCGGCGACGTCGGCGGTCACCTCAGCTGGAGCCTGGCCGTGCTCGACGACGCCGGCCATGGCGTGGTGCTGACGTCCATCCACGGGCGCAGCGAGGCCCGCACCTACGCCAAGTCGATCTCCTCCTGGTCGTGCGAGCAGCAGCTCTCGCCCGAGGAGGAGGAGGCGATCGAGCACGCGCGACCCTGACGGGCCGCTCGGCACGCACCAGGGACGGGGCGGAACAACACGGCGTCCTCGCCGGTTCGGACTCACGGACCGTCCCCCACCAGCAGCCACGCAGGAGCGCCCCCGTGAGTCGTCTGTTCAGCCCTGTCACCCTTCGCGACCTGACCCTCCGCAACCGCGTCTGGGTGGCGCCGATGTGCCAGTACTCCGCCGCCGACGGCCTGCCGGGGGAGTGGCACCTGGTCCACCTCGGCTCCTTCGCGCGCGGCGGCGCCGGACTGGTCCTCACCGAGGCGACCGCGGTGGTGCCGGAGGGGCGGATCTCGCCGGAGGACACCGGGCTGTGGAACGACGAGCAGCAGGCGGCGTGGACCCGGATCGTGGACTTCGTGCACGGACAGGGGGCCGCGGCGGGCGTCCAGCTCGCCCACGCCGGCCGCAAGGCGTCGACCTACAGCGGCTTCACCGGCGAGCGAGGCGGCGTCCCCGACTCCGACGGCGGCTGGCGGCCCGTCGGCCCGTCGGCCGAGCCCTTCGCCGGGCTGCGTCCCGACCCCGAGCCGCTGGACGAGGCGGGCATCGCCCGCGTGGTGACCGCCTTCGGTGACGCGGCCGAGCGCGCCGTCGCCGCCGGCTTCGACGTCATCGAGCTGCACGGCGCCCACGGCTACCTGCTCCACGAGTTCCTCTCGCCGCTGTCCAACCACCGCCAGGACGGCTACGGCGGCTCCTTCGACGGGCGCGTACGCCTGGTGCTGGAGGTGGTCCGCGAGGTCCGGTCCCGCGTGCCGGCCGGGCTCCCGCTGCTGCTCCGGGTCTCCGCCACCGACTGGGTCGAGGGCGGCTGGACCGCCGACGAGACCGTGCGGCTCGCCGCCCTGGCGCACGAGGAGGGCGTCGACCTCGTCGACACCTCCACGGGCGGCAACGTGCCGGGCGCCGACATCCCGGTCGAACCGGGCTACCAGGTGCGGTTCGCGCGGCGCATCCGCACCGCGGCCGGCGTCCCGACCGGCGCCGTCGGGCTCATCACCACGCCCAAGCAGGCCGAGGAGATCCTCGCCGACGGGTCGGCCGACGTCGTGCTGCTCGGTCGCGAGCTGCTGCGCGAGCCGCACTGGCCGCTCCGCGCGGCCCACGAGCTGGGCGAGACCGGCACCGACCTGTGGCCGGTGCAGTACCGCCGCGCGGCCCCCTAGCCACCGGTCCTCCCGACGGGTGGGACCCCTTGCCGGTCCCGCCGCCGCGTCCGACGATGGGTGGCATGGCCTCGGGAATCTCGGTCGAACGACGTCCCCTCCGGGTGGGAGTCGCCGGGCTGGTCGTCCTCGTGCTGGTGGCGACCATCGGCTTCGCGTGGTCGAAGTGGCTGCCCTACTGGGACCGCGCCCTCGCCCTGGAGGCCGCGCCGACGTGGCCGTCGGGACCCATCTTCGAGTCGGCAGGTGGAGACGGGCCGTCGCTCTCGGGCGCCTGGGACTTCACCGTGGCCTACCTGGACGCGGTGTGGCGCGCGGTCGTGGTCGGCCTGCTCGTCGCCGCCGCGGTCGATGCCCTCGTGCCGCGCGGCTGGGTGACGCGCCTGCTCAACCGCCGCTCGCCGACGGGACAGGCCGTCGCCGGCGGGGCGGCCTCCCTGCCGTCGATGATGTGCAGCTGCTGCACGGCGCCGGTGGCGGTCGGGCTGCGCCGCAGCGGGGTGTCCACGAGCGCAGCTCTCGCCTACTGGGTGGGCAACCCCCTCCTCAACCCGGCCGTGCTGGTGTTCCTGGCGTTCGTGCTGCCGGCGGAGTACGCCGTCACGCGCGTGGTCGTCGGCCTGGCCGTCGTCGTCGGTGCCAGCGCGCTCATCGGCCGTCTGCTCGACGCTCGCGGGGCAGGCGCACCCGCCGTCGCAGCGCCACCGGTGGACGAACCGGTGCGGCTGGGCGACCTCCCGGGCGGCTACCTGCGCTCGCTGGGCCGGTTCGTCCTCGTGCTCGTGCCGGAGTACGTCGCGCTCGTCTTCGTGATGGGCCTGCTGAGTCCGTGGCTGAGCGACTTCGCCGGCGTCGAGGCCAGCCTCGGTGTGGCAGCGGTGCTGGTCGTGGCCGTCCTCGGGGCCCTGCTGGTCATCCCGACCGGCGGGGAGATCCCCGTCGTCGCCGCCCTGCTGGCGCTCGGTGCAGGTGCCGGGACGACAGGCGCCCTGCTCATCACGCTGCCGGCGCTCAGCGTCCCGTCGGTGGTCATGGTCGGCCGGGCGATGGGGTGGCGGGCGACCTGGGCCATGGCTGCGGCCGTCGTCCTGGGCGGTGTCGCCGCCGGGATGCTGCTCGCCGTCGCGTCCTGACGTCGATCAGCGCGCCGGGCCCGAGGGAGTGGCGCGGGCCACGTGGGCGCCAAGTGGGCGTCAACGCGCGCCAAGAACGCGTCAAGGCGGGCTGACCGGACCGCCGTCGGGGCTTTGCTGGCCGGCATGAGCATCGAATCCAGCCTGCTCGTGGTCGCGGTGGTCTGCGCCGCGCTCTACGTCCTCGCCGCCCTGGTCTTCCCGGAGCGCTTCTAGTGTCCGACACCCTCGGCGGTCTCCTGACGATCGCCCTCCTCGTCGCCCTGCTCGCTGCGGCGTACGTCCCGCTGGGCGACCACATGGCGCGGGTCTACACCGACACCCGCCACCTGCGCGCCGAGCGCGTGGTCTACCGCCTCTGCGGCGTGGATCCCGGCGCCGAGCAGGGCGCGCGCTCCTACGCCACCAGCGTCATCGGGTTCAGTCTCGTGGGCGTCGTGGTCCTGATGGCGGTCCAGCTCGGCCAGGCCGCCCTGCCGATGGACCGCGGCCTGCCGGGCGTCCCGTTCTGGATGTCCGTCAACACCGCGGTCTCGTTCGTCACCAACACCAACTGGCAGTCGTACGCCGGGGAGTCCACGATGGGCTTCACCGCGCAGATGGCCGGCCTGGCGGTGCAGAACTTCCTCTCCGCCGCGGTCGGGATCGCCGTCGCCGTCGCGCTGGTCCGCGGCTTCGTCCGCTCGCGGACGGGCGCACTGGGCAACTTCTGGGTCGACCTGACCCGAGGCACCGTGCGGATCCTGCTGCCGCTGGCGTTCGTCGGTGCCGTCCTGCTGGTCGCCGGGGGCGTCGTGCAGAGCTTCACCGACTCCACGATGGGCACCCTGGCGGGGCACTCGCAGGTGCTCACCGGCGGCCCGGTCGCCAGTCAGGAGGCGATCAAGCAGCTCGGCAACAACGGTGGCGGGTTCTTCAACGCCAACTCCGCCCATCCCTTCGAGAACCCCACCGCCGTCACCAACTTCCTCCAGATCTTCCTGATCCTGGTGCTGCCCGTGGCCCTGACCCGCACCCTCGGGACGCTGCTCGGCAACCGCCGGCAGGGCCTGGCGGTCCTGGCCGTGATGGGCGTGCTGTGGTCGGCGTCGCTCGCGGTGGCCACCTGGGCGGAGGTGGGTGCCCACTCGCCGACCGCGCAGGCGGCCGGCGCCGCGATGGAGGGCAAGGAGACCCGGTTCGGGGAGTGGGCGTCCGCCCTCTTCGCGGTCGCCACCACGGGGACGTCGACGGGAGCGGTCAACGCCTCGCACGACTCGTTGACGGCCACCGGTGGTGGCGTGGTGATGGTCAACATGATGCTCGGCGAGATCGTGCCGGGCGGGGTCGGGGCGGGCATCTACGGCATCCTCGTGATGGCGATCCTGGTCGTCTTCGTCGCCGGGCTGATGGTGGGGCGCACCCCCGAGCTGCTCGGCAAGAAGATCGGTGCGAGGCAGATGACCTACGTCGCGCTCTACACCCTCACCACGCCCGCGCTCGTCCTCGTCGGGACGGGCATCGCGATCTCGCGTGACTCCACCTCCGACGCGATGGGCAACCCGGGCGGTCACGGCTTCTCCGAGGTGCTCTACGCCTTCACCTCCGCCGCCAACAACAACGGCAGCGCCTTCGGCGGCATCACCGTGACCTCCGACTTCTTCCAGGTGATGCTCGCCCTCGCCATGCTCCTCGGCCGGCTGCTGCCCATCGTGCTCGTCCTCATGCTCGCCGGCTCCCTGGCCGAGCAGGGCAAGGTCCCGGTCACCGCGGGGACCCTGCCCACCCACAAGCCCCTCTTCGTCGGGATGCTGGTCGGCGTCATCCTCATCATGACCGGCCTCACCTACTTCCCGGCGCTCGCCCTCGGACCGATTGCTGAGGCCCTCGCATGACACCTCCCACCTCGACCCTGAGCCCGATCCCGCCCACGAGCGCGGAGCACGACGCGGCGGGCCGCCGCGGGCGGGCGCCGGCCGCGGGCCTGACGCTGGGCGTGCTGGTCGGCCAGGCTCTTCAGCAGCTGCCGGAGGCCGTGCGCAAGCTCGACCCCCGCCACCTGTGGCGCTCGCCCGTGATGTTCCTGGTGCTGCTCGGGTCGGTGGCGACGACCGTCGCGGCCCTCCGCGACCCCAGCACGTTCACCGTCTCGATCACGGTCTGGCTCTGGCTCACCGTCCTCTTCGGCACCCTCGCCGAGGCGGTGGCCGAGGGGCGCGGCAAGGCGCAGGCCGCGTCCTTGCGGGCCGCTCGGACCGACACCGTCGCGCGCCTGCTGGGGGCCGACGGCTCGGAGTCCGAGGTGCCGGCGACGCAGCTCGAGGTCGGCGACCACGTGGTCGTCGAGGCGGGTCAGGTCATCCCGGGCGACGGCGACATCGTCGAGGGCATCGCGTCCGTCGACGAGTCGGCCATCACCGGGGAGTCCGCCCCGGTCGTCCGGGAGGCGGGCGGTGACCGGAGTGCCGTCACGGGCGGGACCCGGGTGCTCTCGGACCGGATCGTCGTACGCATCACCGCCGCGGCGGGGGAGACCTTCCTCGACAAGATGATCGCCCTGGTGGAGGGCACCTCCCGGCGACGGACCCCCAACGAGATCGCGCTCTCGATCCTCCTGGCCAGCCTGACGCTGGTCTTCCTCGCCGCGGTGGCCACGCTCGCCCCCATGGCGTCCTACGCCGGTGCCCCTCAGGACGTCGTCGTCCTCGTGGCGCTGCTGGTCTGCCTGATCCCGACCACGATCGGCGCGCTGCTCTCGGCGATCGGCATCGCCGGCATGGACCGGCTGGTGCGGGTCAACGTCCTGGCCATGTCGGGTCGTGCCGTCGAGGCCGCCGGCGACGTGAGCACGCTGCTGCTCGACAAGACGGGCACGATCACCTACGGCAACCGTCAGGCCAGCCGGCTGGTGGCAGCACCCGGCGTAGGGGAGGACGAGCTGCGCGACGCCGCACGACTCTCCAGCCTCGCCGACCAGACCCCCGAGGGCCGCTCGATCGTCGACCTCGCGCTCAGCCGGGGCGCCGACGACGGCGCCCTGCCGCGCGGGGCGGCCTTCGTGGAGTTCACCGCCCAGACCCGGATGTCCGGCGTCGACCTCGCCGACGGCACGCAGCTGCGCAAGGGGGCCGGCTCCGCCATCGCCGCCTGGCTCGGCACGGAGCCTCCGATCGAGGTGCAGCACACCGTCGACGAGATCGCCCGCTCGGGAGGCACGCCGTTGGTGATCGGCCGCAAGGACCCCGCGGGTGCCGGCCGGGTGCTCGGTGTGGTCCACCTCAAGGACGTGGTGAAGAAGGGGATGGCCGAGCGGTTCGCCGAGCTGCGAGCCATGGGCATCCGCACGGTGATGATCACCGGCGACAACGCCCTGACCGCGCGGGCGATCGCGGCCGAGGCCGGGGTCGACGACTTCCTCGCCGAGGCGACCCCGGAGGACAAGATGGCCTACATCCACCGCGAGCAGCAGGGCGGCCGGCTGGTCGCGATGACGGGTGACGGCACGAACGACGCCCCGGCCCTCGCGGCCGCCGACGTCGGGGTCGCGATGAACAGCGGGACGGCCGCCGCCAAGGAGGCCGGCAACATGGTGGACCTCGACTCCGACCCGACGAAGCTCATCGACATCGTCGAGATCGGCAAGCAGCTGCTCATCACGCGTGGTGCCCTGACGACGTTCTCCATCGCCAACGACGTCGCGAAGTACTTCGCGATCGTCCCGGCGATGTTCGTCGCGGCCTACCCCTCGCTCGACAGGCTCAACGTCATGGGGCTGGCGACGCCGCAGTCCGCGATCTTGTCGGCGGTCATCTTCAACGCCCTGGTCATCGTCGCCCTCATCCCGCTCGCCCTGCGGGGGGTGCGGTTCCGCGCCGCCTCAGCGACGTCGGTGCTGCGCCGCAACATCCTCGTCTTCGGCCTCGGCGGCATCCTCGTGCCGTTCGCCGGCATCAAGCTCATCGACCTGCTCGTCTCCACCATCCCCGGGATCGGCTGACCATGCTCACCACTCCGCTCATCGACCTCCTGCGCCAGTCCCTGGCCGGACTGCGGCTCCTCCTCGTCATGACCGTCCTGCTCGGCGTCGGCTACCCGGGCGCCGTGTGGGCCGTCGGGCAGGCGTTCGGGGAACGCGCCGACGGCTCGCCGGTGCGCGTCGACGGCGTGGTGGTCGGATCGCGCCTCCTCGGCCAGCGGTTCGAGGGCGACCGGTGGTTCCTGTCGCGGCCCTCGCCCAACGACTACGACACGCTGGCCTCGGCGCCCAGCAACCTCGGCCCGCTCAGCCCCGACCTCCTCGCCGCCATCGAGGAGCGCCGCGCCGAGGTCGCGGCCCGCGAGGGGGTCGACCGATCCGCGGTGCCGCCCGACGCCGTCACCGCGTCGGGGTCGGGGCTCGACCCGCACATCTCCCCGGAGTACGCCGCCCTCCAGGTGCGGCGCGTCGCGGAGGCCAACGGCCTCACCGTCGCGCAGGTCGAGCGGCTCGTCGAGGAGCACACCGGCGGGCGCGGGCTGGGCTTCCTGGGCGAGCCCGGGGTCACCGTGCTCGATCTCAACGTCGCCGTCGCCGCCGCTGGTGGAGACTGAGCCCATGCCCTCGTCCACCGCTCGCGGTAGGCTGCGCGTCTACCTCGGCGCCGCCCCCGGAGTGGGCAAGACCTACGCGATGCTCGACGAGGGTCGTCGTCGCGTCGAGCGGGGCACCGACCTGGTCGTCGGCTACGTCGAGACGCACGGCCGCCCGGGCACCGAGCGTGCCGTCGCGGGGCTCGAGGTCGTGCCACGCGCCGCGCTCGAGCACCGCGGCACCCGCCAGGAGGAGATGGACCTCGAGGCGATCCTCGCGCGGCGGCCGGAGGTGGTGCTGGTCGACGAGCTCGCCCACACCAACGCCCCCGGCAGCACGCACGAGAAGCGCTGGCAGGACGTGGAGGCGCTGCTCGACGCCGGCATCGAGGTGGTCACGACCGTCAACATCCAGCACCTCGCCTCGCTCAACGACGTGACGGAGCAGGTCACCGGGATCCGGCAGCGCGAGACGGTGCCCGACCACGTGGTCCGCTCGGCCGACCAGATCGAGCTCGTCGACATGAGCCCGCAGGCGCTGCGCCGCCGGATGGCCCACGGCAACATCTACGCCGCGGACAGGATCGACGCCGCGTTGTCGCGCTACTTCCGCGAGGGCAACCTGACCGCGCTGCGCGAGCTCGCGCTGCTGTGGCTCGCCGACCGGGTCGACGAAGGCCTCTCCCGCTACCGCGACGAGCACGAGATCGACTCCACCTGGGCCACGCGCGAGCGCATCGTCGTCCCGGTCAGCGGCGGGCCGGAGTCCACCACCCTCATGCGGCGCACGGCCCGCATCGCCAGCCGGCGCTCCGCGGGCGAGTGGCAGGCGCTCTACGTCACCCGGCAGGACGGCCTCACGGGCACCTCGCCCGACCGACTCGCCGGGCTCGCCACGGCCGCCGAGGAGCTGGGCGGCTCCTTCCACACCGTCGTCGGCGACGACCCGGCCGAGGCGATCCTCGCGTTCGCCCGGGCGGAGAACGCGACCCAGGTCGTGATCGGAGCGAGCCGACGGGGCCGGATCTCGACGCTGCTGAGGCCCGGTGTGGGCGAGCGGGTCGTCGCGGGGTCGGGCGACATCGACGTGCACATCGTCTCCCACGACCATGCCCGGGCCCGGACGTCGCCCGCGCCTGCCGTCGACACCATCGGGCCGCGCCGCCGCGCGGCCGGCCTCGTGCTCGGGGTGGCGGCACCTCTCTGCCTCAGCCTCGCGCTCCACCTGACGAGGGACCTGCACGCCCTGCCGATCGAGGCGATGTCGCTGATGCTGGTCGTGGTCGCCACCGCGCTGGTCGGTGGTCTGGCCCCGGCCGTGGTGTCCGCCCTCGTCGGCGCGCTGCTGCTCAACTACCTGTTCACCCCGCCGCTCTACACCCTCAGCGTCGCCGAGACGGAGAACGTCGTCACCATCGCGATCTTCGTCGCCGTGGGCATCGCGGTGTCATCGGTCGTCGACCGGGCCGCGCGTCGCACAGCGGAGGCCAGGGCCGCCCGCGCCGAGGCGGACGCCCTGTCCGTCCTGGCGCACAACCTGCTGACCTCGACGGCCGACACCGAGGGGCTCCTGTCGTCGGCGTGCCGGCTCTTCAACGCCACGGGGGCCGCCGTCCTGCGCCGTGACCCCGCGGGCGTCGAGACGGTCGTGGCCTCCTGGGGTGAGCCCCCCGGCTGCGTCGAACGGGCCGACATGGCCGCCGCGATCGACGACCGGACGACCCTGGTCCTCTCCGGCACGACCCTCCCGGCGTCGCAGCGCGGCCTGCTCAACGCGTACGCCGCCTACGCCAAGGTGATGGCCGAGCGCCGGGACGCCACGGCAGCCGAGGTCGAGCGGCTGCGCCTCGAGGAGGCCGACCGGACCCGGACGGCCCTGCTCGCGGCCGTGTCGCACGACCTGCGCAACCCGCTCGCCGCTGCCAAGGTCGCGGTCGCCAGCCTGCGCTCCACCGACGTGACGTTCTCCGAGCAGGACCGCGACGAGCTCCTCGAGACGGTGGAGGAGGCGACCGACCGCCTCGCCGCCCTGGTGGCCAACCTGCTCGACATGAGCCGGATCAACACCGGGTCGGTCAGCGCCGTGCTCACCGAGGTCGACCTGGCGGCGGCCGTGCGCGGGAGCATCGCGCCGCTGCCCGGCGGCGCGCGCATCGAGGTGGCTGTCGACCCCGACGTGGTGGTGCTCGCCGACGCCGGGCTGCTCGACCGGGTGCTGGCCAACATCTGCGAGAACGCGCTCACCTACACGCCCGCGTCGGCGAGCGTACGTATCGACGCGGCGGCCGCGGGCGAGCGCGTGGTGCTGCGGATCGCCGACACCGGCCCGGGGGTGCGCGACCGCGACCACGAGCGACTCTTCGCGCCGTTCCAGCGGCTCGGTGACGTGCCGCGGCAGGACGGCGTGGGGCTGGGCCTCGCCGTGGCACGCGGCCTCACCGAGGCGATGGGTGGCACGATCGCCACCGAGGAGACGCCGGGAGGGGGACTCACGTTCATCCTGGAGCTGGAGGGAGCCCGATGACGTTCGTGCTGGTCGTCGACGACGACCCCGCGATGCGGCGGACGCTGTCGATCAACCTGCGCGCCCGCGACTACGAGGTCGAGACGGCGGGCGACGGCCGGTCCGCGCTGCAGGTCGTCGACGAGCGGATGCCCGACGTCGTGCTGCTCGACCTCGGTCTGCCCGACCTCGACGGGGTCGCGGTGCTGCGCCAGCTCCGCTCCTTCACCCAGGTGCCGGTCATCGTGGTCTCGGCGCGGGCCGAGTCCGACGACAAGGTGGAGGCCCTCGACCTCGGCGCCGACGACTTCGTCACCAAGCCGTTCTCCATCGACGAGCTGCTCGCCCGGGTGCGGGTGGCCTCTCGGCGCTCCGGTCGGGAGGAGCCGGACCTCGTCGTCGAGGTCGACGGCCTGCGCCTCGACCTCACCGACTCGCGCGCGACCCGTGGCGGCGAGGAGATCCACCTGACCCCGACCGAGTGGCGCATCGTCGACGTGCTCGCCCGCCGCCGCGGCCGCCTGGTCCGCCAGGCCGAGCTGCTGAGGGCCGTGTGGGGTCCGGCGTACGACACCCAGACCAACTACCTCCGGGTGCACCTGGCCAGCATCCGCAAGAAGCTCGAGACCGACCCCGCCCACCCGGTCCTCTTCGTCACCGAGCCCGGCATCGGCCACCGCTTCGCCGAAGGCCACTGATCAGCGCGGCACGCGCACCAGCAGCCGGCCGTGGATGCACTCCATCCAGAGCTCGCGGCCCTCGCCGACGGAGTCGCCGTCGAGCTGGCGGGGGGTGTCGGCGAACGCCTTGATCCGGACGCGTGCACCGGTGCGGCGGTCGATCGTCTCGTCGATGATCGTGCTCTTGCGCAGCACGCGCATCGCCACCGTGATCCAGGACAGGAACTGCCGCGGGTGGATGATCACCACGTCGAGGATGCCGTCGTCGATGGTGGCGTCGGGCAGGAGCGGCATGCCGGCCTGCAGGAAGCCGACGTTGCCGACCACGACCGTCCGGGCGCGGTGGACCGTGGGCTCCTCGTCGTCGATCTGGATCTCGAACCTGGCCGCCGGGAACATCAGCGATCGCAGGCCCGACACGAAGTAGGCGGCCCAGCCGATCCGCTTCTTGATGTCCTCGTTGACGCCCTCCATGAGGGCGGCGTCGAAGCCCATGCCCGCCATGACCATGAAGTGGGTGTCCTCGATGCCGTCGCCGCCGACCTCGACCATGTCGATCGCCCGGTCCTGGCCGTTGAGCGCGACGTCGATGGCGGCGCGGATGTAGAGCGGGAGCCCGAGGTTGCGGGCCAGCAGGTTGCCCGTGCCCGCAGGGACGATGCCGACGGGGATGCCCGTGCCGGCCAGCTCGGCGCAGACCTCGCGCACGGTGCCGTCGCCGCCGCACACCAGCACCAGGTCGGTGCCCGCGACGGCCGCCCGCTCGGCCATGCCGCGGCCGGGGTCCTCGACGGTCGTGTACTGCCAGGTCGGCTCGGACCAGCCGGCCTCCTCGGCCATCGAGGCGACGAGCGAGCGGAACTGGCCGACGTCCTCGACCTTGATCGGGTTGAGGATGACGGCGAGCCGGCGCTGCGAGGCGTAGACCTCGGTCAGCGGCTCGGTCCGCGCCGCGATCGAGCGCGGCCGCGGGTCGATGAACGCGAGGGCGACCAGCGCCACCGCGACGCCCAGCAGCGAGCCGCCGATGACGTCGGTCGGGAAGTGCCGGCCCAGGAGCACCCGGTCCAGGCACACCAGCAGCCACCACGCCACGACGATCGCGATCCCGAGGCGGCGCGCGCTCGTACGCCGGACGAACAGCGCGAGCAGGATCACCAGCAGCGCGGCGAACGCAGCCGTCGACGAGGCGTGTCCGGAGGGGAAGGAGAAGTTGAGGTGGGAGCCGAAGGTGTCCTGCCAGTCGGGCCGGTCGCGACCCAGCCAGAGCTTGAGACCCGTGGTCGCCGCCGACGTCACCGCCATCACCACGACGACCAGCAGCGCCGCCCAGCGGTGGCGCCGCAGGAGGAGGACCAGCGCCAGCAGTGCCGTGAGGACCGTCATCCCGATCGTGCCGAACGCCACCTCCACGACGCGCAGCACGTCGACGAGCAGTGCGTGGTCGTCCGCCCAGTCCTCGGCGGACCGGCCGAGCCTGTCGAGCCCGTCGAGCGGCAGGCGGTCGCGCGTCACCGCGAACGCCAGCCCGGCGAACGCCAGTGAGGCGAGCGCGGCCCAGGCGAGCAGGACGGAACGGCGGTGATCGAGCACCGGCTCAGTATGCCGAAGGGTCTCCCCAGGGCATTCGCCCGATGCGCAGCGGCGGGGGTCTCGCTCATCCAGCCGCGCCGCCGGGTGGTACGGACCGCACCGCCGCCGGATAGCCTTCAGGAGTGATCGATCCCCGCCTGCTCCGTGACGACCCCGACCGCGTGCGTGCCTCCCAGGCCAAGCGCGGACTGTCCACCGACGTGGTCGACCGGGCGCTCGAGGCCGACTCCGCGCGCCGGCAGGCGATCGCGGACTTCGAGGCCCGGCGTGCCGAGCAGAAGTCGAGCGGAGCCCTCGTCGCCAAGGCCCAGGGCGAGGAGAAGCAGGCCCTGCTCGCGCAGGTCAAGCAGCTCGCGGCCGGCGTCAAGGAGGCCGAGGCCGCGCGCGCCGTGGCCGAGGCCGCCTGGGACGAGGCGATCCGCGCCATCCCCAACGTCGCCGACGACGACGCCCCGGCCGGCGGCGAGGACGACTACACCGTCCTCGAGCAGGTCGGCACACCCCGCGAGTTCGACTTCGAGCCGCGCGACCACGTCGAGCTCGGCCAGCTGCTCGGCGCCTTCGACCTCGAGCGCGGCGCCAAGGTGAGCGGCTCGCGCTTCTACTTCCTCACCGGCATCGGCGCCCAGCTCCAGATGGCGCTGGTCACCATGGCGATGGACCAGGCCCGCGCCGCCGGCTTCGTGCAGACCGCGGCGCCGTCGCTGGTGCGCCCCCGGGCGATGGAGGGCACCGGCTTCCTCGGCCAGGCGGCCGACGACGTCTACCGGATCGAGGGCGAGGAGCTCTACCTCGTCGGCACCTCCGAGGTGCCGATGGCGGCCTTCCACTCCGACGAGATCCTCGACGCCGCCGCGCTCCCGCTGCGCTACGCCGCGTTCAGCCCGTGCTTCCGCAAGGAGGCCGGCTCGCACGGCAAGGACACCCGCGGGATCTGGCGGGTGCACTGGTTCGACAAGGTCGAGATGTTCGTCTACACGACCGTCGAGGAGTCCTACCGCGAGCACCAGCGGCTGCTGGCGTGGGAGAAGGAGTTCCTCGACAAGCTCGAGCTCTGCTACCGCGTGATCGACACCGCCGCCGGCGACCTCGGGCTGAGCGCGTCGCGGAAGTTCGACTGCGAGGCGTGGATCCCGACGCGCCAGGGCTGGGGCGAGCTGACCTCGACGTCCAACTGCACCGAGTTCCAGTCGCGCCGCCTCGACATCCGCACCCGGGTCGACGGGCACACCACGCCGGTGGCGACCCTCAACGGCACCCTCACGGCCGTCACCCGCGCCATCGTCGCGATCCTCGAGACCCACCAGAACGAGGACGGGTCGGTCACGGTGCCGCAGGCGCTGCGTCCCTACCTCGGCGGCCTGGAAGTGATGAAGCCCGTTGGCCGCTGAGACGTACGCCGGACGGGTGCCCGGCGACCCCGGTGAGGCCTGGCAGCCGCGGGTGGTCGCGCTCGACATCGACGGCACCCTGCTCAAGTGGGTCGACGGGCAGGCCGAGGACTACGAGGCCATCACCGAGCCGGTCCACGACGCCGTGCACCGCGCGCTGGACGCCGGCGCGCACATCGTGCTGGCCAGCGGGCGTTCGCCGCACGGCATGACCCGGATCGCCGACCTGCTCCACATCCCCCGCGAGGACGCCGACCGGCTGTGGGTGGTCGCGTCCAACGGCGCCGTGGTCTTCCGCTACCCGCCGATGGAGGTCGTCCACGAGGAGACCTTCGACGCCGCGCCGGCCGTGGCCGCGGTGCTCGAGCACCACCCGCGGGCGCTGGTCGCGGTCGAGGAGCGCGAGGTCGGCGGCTACCGCGTCAACCGCGTCTTCCCCGAGGGAGAGCTGTCGGGCGAGCAGCTGATCACCCACGTCGACGACATCGTCGGCGAGCCGGTCAGCCGGGTGATCATCCGCGACCCCGAGGCCACCGCCGACGACTTCATCGAGCTCGCCGCCCGGCTCGGCCTGCACGGCACCGACTACGTCGTGGGCTGGACCGCGTGGCTCGACCTCGCCCCGGTCGGGGTCTCCAAGGCCTCGGGCCTGGAGCACGTCTGCGAGCGGATCGGGCTGAGCGCGGCCGACGTGCTCGCCATCGGCGACGGTCGCAACGACATCGAGATGCTCCGGTGGGCCCGCCGCGGGGTCGCCATGGGCCAGGCCGTCGAGGAGGTCCGCGAGGCCGCCGACGACGTGACCGCCGCGGTGCACGACGAGGGCGCGGCGGTCGAGATCTCGCGCTGGTTCCCGCAGGGCTCCTGAGGCGTGGGCGCCGGGACCGGGAGCCGCCCGCGGCTCGTCGCGACCGACCTCGACGGCACGCTCCTCCACTCCGACGGCAAGGTCTCGGCACGGACCCGGTCGGTGCTCGAGCAGCTCGACGCCGCCGGGGTGCCGGTCGTCTTCACCACCGGGCGTCCCGTCCGCTGGATGGAGGAGCTGTGGGACGAGGTGGGCGGCCACGGCCTCGCGATCTGCAGCAACGGAGGGATCGTGTACGACGTCGCCGACCGGCGGGTGCGTGACTTCAGCGCGGTGCCGCGCGCCGTCGGCGCCGAGGTGGCCGAGCGGGTGCGGGAGGCGGTGCCGGGCACGACCTTCGCGGTCGAGCACACCGCGGGGTGGGCGAGCGAGGACGCCTTCCCCCGCCACCCCGACGACCGCGAGTCGCAGCGCGGGGCGTGGGAGTCGATCTACACCGACGACGTGGTGAAGGTGCTGGCCAGGCACCGTGAGCTCGACCCCGAGGACTTCTGGCGGCGCGTCGACGACGCGGTGGGCGACCTGGTGACCACGACCTGGTCGTCGACGTTCGCGCTGGTCGAGATCAGCGCCGCCGGCGTCACCAAGGCGTCCACCCTCGCCACGGTCGCCGGGGAGATGGGCCTCGGTCCCCGCGACGTGGTCGCCTTCGGCGACATGCCCAACGACCTGCCGATGCTGGAGTGGGCGGGCACCTCCTACGCGATGGCCAACGCCCACCCGACGGTGCGCGGCCTGGCCGACCACCTGGCGCCGCACCACGACGAGGACGGCGTGGCCGTGGTGCTGGCCTCCCTCTTCGGGCTGTCTCGCTAGGCTTCGCGCCATGATCCGAGCCGTCCGAGTCGTCGTCGCGCTGCTGTTCGCGTGCCTGGGCCTCGTGGTGACGGTCCAGGCCCCGGCAGCGGCCGACTGCACGTGCAAGCGCGGCCAGCTCCAGCAGCAGGTCGAGCGTGCCGACGCGGTCTTCATCGGCACCGTCGACAACGTCGAGGTCGCCGGTGACGACCACACCTACGACGTCACCGCCTCGCGGGCCTACGAGGGCCTGCCCGAGCGCTCCACCCAGGTGTTCTCCGCCGGTGGCAAGGACGCGTGCGGTCTCGGCGAGCTCGCGGTCGGCACCTCCTACCTCTTCCTCGTCACCGGCACCGAGGCGCCGTTCGAGGCCGACCGCTGCGGCGGCACCACCGTGGCCAACCCGACCAAGGTGGCGAAGGTCGAGGCCCTCCTCGGCGAGGGCACCTCGGTCGAGCCGCCGCCGCCGCCGACGGCGGTGCGCACCCTGGTCGAGGACTCCCCGCCCGCCGGCTTCGCCCGGACGGCGGCTCCCGGCGCCGCGGCCGCGATCGTGGGCCTCCTCGGCCTGGTCGTCGTACGACGCCTCGCCCGCTGACGGGGTCGTCCGCGACGCGATGACGAGGCCACTCAGGTGGGGGCTCGCACGGCCCTGAACGGCGTGGCGGCCAGGCCGACGGCCAGCGGAGGAACGACGCGGAGATGAACACGCCCCCGCCGCTCACCCGGCCACCCTACTCACGGCGAACTGGCCGGCCGGGAGGCTCGTTCCTCGGGCACGGATGCCCGGATCCGGAGGTGTGCCCGTCGTCAGGACACGGGGGACACCCCGGTCAGAGGTACATGCCCCCGCGGCTGCCGGCCGGGTCGTCGGCGTCGGCGGTCGGCATGGTGGGCATGCCGGTCGGCTGCTGGCGGGGGCCGCCGGCCGCGGCGGGCAGCGCGCGCCGCATCTGCTCGAGCTGGGCGCGCGAGGCCATCTGCTGGGCGTAGATCGCGGTCTGGATGCCGTGGAACAGGCCCTCGAGCCAGCCCACGAGCTGGGCCTGGGCGATCCTCAGCTCGCCCTCGGACGGCGTGCCGTCCTCGGTGAAGGGGAGCGAGATCCGCTCGAGCTCCTCGACCAGCTCGGGCGCCAGGCCGGACTCGAGCTCCTTGATCGACGCGGCGTGGATGTCCTTGAGACGGTTGCGGCTGGCCTCGTCGAGCGGCGCCGCCTTCACCTCGTCGAGGAGCTGGCGGATCATGCTGCCGATGCGCAGCACCTTCGCCGGCTGCTCGACCAGCTCGGTGAGCTGGCGCTCGCCGTGCTCCTCGCCCTCACCGTCGCCCTCACCCTCGCCCTCCTGGCCCTGCGTCATCGCCGGGAGCGCGCTCGCCGGGATGGTGCCGATGGGCTGGCCGTCGGGGCCGACCACCACGACGAGCTCCTCGCGCGCGCCGTCGCCGGCCGGGTGTGCGGGCTGCTGCTGCTCCGTCATGACCCCCAGCCTATGCCCGGTCCGGTCGGGCGGTCCGTCCGAGCGTGAGGGAGACCGGGGGTCGAGGGGTCAGAGCGTCAGGACGATCTTGCCCGCGCGCCCGCCGTCGTCCATCAGCCGGTGGGCGCGGGCGACGTCCTCGAGCGGCATCGTGGTCTCGATGATCGGGCGCACCCGGCCCGCCGCCACGAGCGGCCAGACGTCCTCCACCACCCCGCAGCAGATCTGCGCCTTCTCGGCGAGCGGCCGGGAGCGCAGCGACGTCGCCGTCACCGACGCCCGCTTGCGCAGCAGGGCGTTGATGTCGAGCTCGGCCCGCGTGCCGCCCTGCATGCCGATG
Source organism: Nocardioides sp. zg-1228 (assembly GCF_017086465.1). Classification (NCBI taxonomy): domain Bacteria; kingdom Bacillati; phylum Actinomycetota; class Actinomycetes; order Propionibacteriales; family Nocardioidaceae; genus Nocardioides; species Nocardioides sp. zg-1228. Next base: position 138,700 of record NZ_CP070961.1, read on the forward strand.
ATCACCAGCCGGCCGCCGGTGGCGAGCGCGGAGACGTTGCGGCCGAGATACTTCGCGCCCATGTTGTCGAGGATCACGTCGGCCCCGCCGGCCTCGCGGAGCACCTCGACGAAGTCCTCGTCGCGATAGCTGATCGCGCGGGTGGCGCCGAGCGAGCGGCACAGCTCGAGCGTCTCGGGGGAGCCGGCGGTGGTGAACACCTCCGCGCCACGAGCGGCGGCGAGCTGGATGGCCATCGTGCCGATGCCGCCGCCCCCGCCGTGGACGAGCAGGCGCTCGCCCTTGTCGAGGTGGGCGGTCATGAAGACGTTGGACCACACCGTCGCCGCGACCTCGGGCAGCGAGGCCGCCTCGACGAGCGAGACGCCGGACGGGACCGGCATGACCTGCCCGACCGGCACGGCGACGCGGGCGGCGTACCCCCCGCCGGCGAGCAGCGCGCAGACCTCGTCGCCGACCTTCCAGCCCTCGACGCCCGCGCCGAGCTCGGCGATCCGGCCGCTGCACTCGAGGCCGATCACCTCGGACGCGCCGGGCGGCGGCGGGTAGTGGCCCTGGCGCTGGAGGGTGTCGGCGCGGTTGACGGCCGTGGCGACCACGTCGACCAGCACCTCGCCGGGGCCCGGGCGCGGGTCCTCGACCTCGCCGACGGACAGGACGTCGGGGCCACCGGCCCCGGTGGCGATGACAGCACGCAAGGGATCAGTCCTCGTAGAGATCGGTGGAGTGATCGACGGTCGAGTCGTCGGGGACGTCGTCGTCGATGTCGTCGGGGTCGGGCGCGTCGGCCGGCCGGTCCCAGCTCTCCGCGAGCTGCTGGGCGCGAGCGGCGAGCCGCTCGATCTCCTCCGGGTCGGCGTCCCGTGCCCCGGCCGCGATCCCCAGCAGGTAGGCGGTGATGGGTGCGGCCGTGCGCTGCACGTTCTGCGAGGCGGTGCGGGCCAGGTCGAGGACCAGCCCCTCGTCGACCTCGGTCTCGACGTCGAGCACGTCGCTCAGCTCATCGATCCAGTCGTGGAGGTTCACGAGCCCAATCTCTCGCACCCCACGGGGGTGCGGCAAGGGAGCCTGCGGCTCAGCGACGAAGGTCGCGCAGGTCGGCCCAGGAGTCCACGTCGACGGCCTCGTCGCCGATCGCGGCCACCTCGGCGAGGTCGAGCGGCGCGAGCAGGCGGTGCAGCGGCATCCCGTGCCGGCCGCCCGGCTCGGGGCGTACGGCGCCCAGCCGGGCGGCGTCGAGCACCCCCGCGAGCTGCCGTCGTCCGTCGCCGCCGACGAGGAACGCGCCGTCGCGCCCGGCCGCCGCGTCGCGCAGGCGCCGCATCGTGGCCGCGGTGACCCGCGGCATGTCCACCGCCAGCACGCCCACCAGGCCCAGCGGGGCCGGCGCACCCGCCAGCGCGTCGACGCCGGCGAGCAGCCCGGCGACCGGGCCGCCGCGCGGCGGGTCCTCGACCACGAACGTCACCGGCCGCGCGGTGGGCACGCTCGCCGGTGCCACGACGACCACCCGGTCGGCGTCGCCGAACGCGTCGAGCGCGTGCTCGAGCAACGTCCGCCCGGCCAGCTCGACGGCGGCCTTGTCGACCCCGCCCATCCGCTCGCCCGTGCCGCCCGCGAGGACCACCCCGTCGAAGCCGTCGGCAGCGCGGTCCGGATCCATGCCGCCATCCTCCCAGCCGCAGCGGGCGCGCGGCCTACCCTTGGGATCATGGACTCCACCTCACGGCGTTCTCCTGCTCCACGGCGTTCTCCTGCTGGGCGGCGGTCGACCGCGCGTCGGCACGGACACGCCGGATGACCGAGCGGCTGCGGGTGCGCGTCCACCAGTGGGCGAGCGGGCTCGACCCCGACGACAACCGCGCGCGCCTCGCCGAGGTGACGCCCGGCGCCGACCTCGTGGTGCTCCCGGAGGCGTTCGCGCGCGACTTCGGCCAGGCGGGCTCCGACGTGAGCCCCTTCGCCGAGCCGCTCGACGGCCCGTTCGCGCGCGAGGTGGCCCGCGTCGCCGACGCCTGCTCGTGCACCGTCGTTGCCGGCATGTTCGAGACGGCCGACGACCCGGCCCGGCCCTTCAACACCCTCCTCGTCCGCGGACCCCGCCCCGCGACCTACCGCAAGATCCACCTCTACGACTCCTTCGGCTACCGCGAGTCCGACCGGCTGACCGGCGGCGCGCTCGAGCCCGTCGTCGTGGAGGTCGCGGGCTGGCAGGTGGGCCTGATGACCTGCTACGACCTGCGGTTCCCCGAGCTCGCCCGCCGCCTCGTCGACGCCGGCGCCGTGGTGCTCGTGGTCCCGGCCGCCTGGCTTCCCGGCGACCGCAAGGTCGCCCACTGGCGCACGCTGCTGGCCGCCCGGGCGATCGAGAACACCTGCTTCGTGGTCGGCGCCGGCCAGCCGGAGCCTCGCTACGTCGGGCACTCGGCCGTGTTCGGCCCGCTCGGCGACACCCTCGCCGAGGCCGACGGGACGGAGCAGGTGATCGAGGCGGTCCTCGACCGCGCCGACCTCGACGGGGCCCGTCGCACCAATCCCTCCCTCGCCAACCGCCGGCTGTAACCTCCTCCGTCGTGCCTTCCCCCACCTCCGACAGCCCCCGCGGGTCCTCCCGCGGCAAGCGGGCTGCCGAGCGCCCGCCCTCGCGGCTGCGGCGCAGGCGGGGGTCACCGCAGCCCGAGGTGACCGGGCCGACCCCCCGCCCCGAGTCCGCGCCCACCGCGGAGCCGGCGCCCGCCCCGACGCCCGTCCCGGCTCCGGCTCCGGCCCCCACGCCTGCGCAGGCTCCCGCTCCGTCGGCCGCCCGGTCCCGGGTCGCCACCCGCTCCGCTGCGCCCACGGTCGACGAGGACGCGACCACCTCCTTCCCCGCCGGGCCGCGGCGCTCGCTCCTCGCGTTCTGGCTCGGTCTGCTGGCCCTCGGGTCGGCCGCGCTGGGGTGGGCGGCCCTCGGTGGCGCCCAGGGCGTCGACGGGCTCCCGGCCGCACCCGGGTGGCTCGACGGAGCGGGCGCGGTCGCCGTCGTCACGGCCCTGTCGTGGCTGCTGGCGACCCGGACCGCCGGCCGGGCACTGGTCTCGGCGGGCCTGGCGCTGGTGCTCGGCGCGACCAGCCTCCTCGTGGGAGGCCGGGTGCTGCCGACCGGGGCCGCGGTGATGACGTGCGTGGTGGGCAGCGTCTACGCCGTGATGGTGACGGTGCCCGCGGTGACCGGGCTCAAGGCGATACGCGAGGCGCTGATCGCCACCGTGGTCGCCGCGGTGACCGCCTTCGCCGCCGTCGGCTTCGAGCCGACCGTGGCGACCGAGCGCTTCGAGATCATCTCGCTGCTCCTCGCCCTCGGCCTCGTGCTCGCGATCGTCCACCGCCTCGGAGCCGGCCTCCACGGCCTCGGCCGCCGCGGCGCGATCGTCGTCGCGATCGGCCTCGGCGTCCTCATCGCGACCCTGGCCTACGCCGAGCTGCTGCGCCGCTACGGCGCCCAGACCTTCGTGTCGTCGGTCCTCGACTTCGCCGACTGGACAGCGGCCCGCATCGGCGCCTTCCCGCGCCCGCTCGTCGTCCTGCTCGGCATCCCGGCGCTGGTGTGGGGCACCCACGTCCGCGCCCGCCGGCGGCAGGGCTGGTGGGTCTGCGCGTTCGGCGTCGCCGCCACCGTGCCGCTCGCGACGGGCCTGATCTCCCCCGAGACCTCCTACCTCCAGGCCGGGCTGCGCGCGGCGTACTCGCTCGTGCTCGGCCTCGCCATCGGCTGGCTGGTGATCCGCGCCGACGTCGCGCTCACCGGGCCCAAGGGCCGCCGCGGCCGGCGCGCCGAGGAGGCCGGTCCGCACCGCCCCGAGCCGAGCCGCTTCGCCGAGCTCTGAGCACGCCTGACGATCAGCGGCTACGGCCCGGTAACCACTAGCGTCGGGGCCATGGCCCGCCCCACCTCCCTCGAGATCGTCTCCGAGCTGGTCGCCAACGTCCTCGCGATCGAGGTCGCCGAGGGTGACCGCGTCGAGGCCGGCGACACCGTCGTGCTCCTGGAGTCGATGAAGATGGAGATCCCGATGCTCGCCGAGCGTGGCGGCACCGTCACCGCGATCAGGGTCACCCAGGGCGACGTGGTGCAGGACGGCGACGTCCTCGTGGTCCTCGACTGACCGCCCGTCGGGGCGGGACGGCGCACGGGTGCGCCCCACCCGTCGCTAGGTTGGGGGGATGGAGTTTCGATACCTCGGCAACAGCGGACTCAAGATCTCTGAGATCACCTACGGCAACTGGCTCACCCACGGGTCCCAGGTCGAGAACGACGTCGCCACGCAGTGCGTGCGCGCCGCGCTCGACGAGGGCATCTCGACCTTCGACACCGCCGACGTCTACGCCAACACCGCGGCGGAGACGGTGCTCGGCGAGGCGCTGAAGGGCGAGCGGCGCGAGTCACTCGAGATCTTCACCAAGGTCTACTGGCCCACCGGGCCCAAGGGCAAGAACGACACCGGCCTCTCGCGCAAGCACATCATGGAGTCGATCGACGGCTCCCTCCAGCGGCTGCAGACCGACTACGTCGACCTCTACCAGGCCCACCGCTACGACGTGGAGACGCCGCTCGAGGAGACGATGCAGGCCTTCGCCGACATCGTCCGGCAGGGCAAGGCGCTCTACATCGGCGTCAGCGAGTGGACCGCCGACCAGATCCGCGCCGGCGTGGAGCTGTCGAGGGAGCTCGGCTTCCAGCTGATCTCCAGCCAGCCGCAGTACTCCATGCTCTGGCGGGTCATCGAGGACGAGGTCGTGCCGACGTCGCGGGAGCTCGGCGTCTCCCAGATCGTGTGGAGCCCGATCGCGCAGGGCGTGCTGACCGGCAAGTACAAGCCCGGCCAGGCCCCGCCCGAGGGCTCGCGCGCCACCGACACCAAGGGCGGCGCCGACATGATCTCGCGCTTCATGCGCGACGAGGTGCTCACCGCGGTGCAGGACCTCGAGCCGATCGCGAAGGACTGCGGCCTCACGATGGCCCAGCTCGCGATCGCCTGGGTGCTCCAGAACGACAACGTCGCCGCTGCCCTCGTCGGCGCCTCCCGCCCCGAGCAGGTCGCCGACAACGTCAAGGCCGCCGGCGTGAAGCTCGACGCGGACGTGATGTCCCGCATCGACGACGCCCTCGGCTCGGTCGTCGTACGCGACCCGGGCAAGACCGCCGAGGGGACGCCCAAGACCCGCGTGGTCTGACCCGCAGCACCCGCCGACGGGGTCGGTTCACCGGTCGCCGACCCGCGGTCGGTTCACCCGGTCGCCGACGCGCGGTCGGTTCACCAAGGTATGTCGGTCAACCCGCACTTCCCGGCGTCCACTCACCCCGGGAAGTGCTGGTTCGCCGACATGCCTTGGTGAAACAGCGAGGAGGGCGGGGGCTCAGGCCGCCCGCGTCACCCGGTAGCGCACGAACGCCGGGACGGCGAGGGCGGCGAGCACGGTGCCGACGACGACCAGCACCCCGCCGCCGGCCGCGGCGACGGCGGCGCCGGTGACCGCGGCGGTGGCACCGTGGGCGACGTCGGCGACCCGGGGGCCGCCGGCGACGACGACGATGAAGATGCCCTGGAGCCGGCCGCGGACCGAGTCGTCGGCCGCGGCCTGCAGCATCGACGTACGGAAGGCCGCCGAGGCCATGTCGGCGGCGCCGCCGACCGCGAGCATCAGCACCGCGACCCCGAGGAAGAGCGCCGGTGCGGCCGGCGCGAGCAGGGCGGCGACGCCGAAGCCGACCATCGCCAACCCCCACACGAGGATGCACACCATCACCGCATAGCCCTGCCGCTCGACGCGCGAGACCCAGCCGGACAGGACGCCGCCGACCACCGCGCCGGCCGGGATCGCCGCGAAGAGCAGCGCGAACGCCAGCCCGCCCTCGCTGGGCCCGCCGAAGTCGACGTCGGCCATCTCCGGGAACAACGCGCGTGGCATGCCGAAGACCATCGCGATGATGTCGACGACGAACGACATCATCAGCACCGGCTGGGTCCGCAGGTAGCGGAAGCCGTCGACCACCGCGCGGATGCCCGGCGTGACGGTGACGCCCAGGACGGGCAGCGGCGGCAGGCGTACGACGGCACCGAGGGTCGCGAAGAGCGTGATCGTGTCGAGCAGGTAGAGCCACGAGAAGCCGATCAGCGGGATCAGTGCGCCGCCGACGAGCGGCCCGGCGATGCCGCCGGCCTGCATGACGGTCATGTTGAGCGAGTTGGCCGCGGGCAGCAGCTCCGGCTCGATGATCCGCGGCAGCAGCGCGGATCGGGTGGGCTGGTTGACCGCGAAGAACGCCTGCTGCACGGCGAACAGCGTCAGCAGGAGCCACACGTCCTCGGCGCCGAGCGCCGCCTGCAGCCAGAAGCAGGCGCTGGTCGCGATCAGCCCGGTGGTGGTGATCAGGAGCAACGTGCGCCGGTCGAAGACGTCGGCGAGCGCGCCGCCCCACAGGCCGAAGACCACCAGCGGCACCAGGCCGAAGACGCCCGTCAGCCCGACGTAGGCCGACGATCCGGTCATCGCGTAGATCTGCGCGGGGACCGCCACGACGGTCAGCTGGGCCCCGATGACCGTGATGATGTTGGCGCGCCACAGCCGCTTGAAGTGGGGGTTGGCGAGTGGGCGCGTGTCCGCCAGCAGTCGCCTCTCCACCGGGGCAGGTTAGGCGAGCGGCCCCGCGGAACGACCTCCGGATGGCCTAGCATCGTCGGGTGGCGATGAGAGCGGGGGCGTCCGGGCTGACGGCGGAGGCGGGGCTCTTCCACGCCCTGTCCGACCCGTCGCGGCTGCTCATCGTGCGGCACCTCGCGCTGGGCGAGCACCGGGTCGTCGACCTGACGGCACACCTGGGCCTGGCGCAGAGCACCGTCTCCCAGCACCTCGCCTGCCTGCGCGACTGCGGCCTGGTGACCTCACGCCCGGAGGGGCGCGCCTCGCTGTGGTCGCTCACCCATCAGGCGCAGCTGGAGGGCGTCCTGGAGAGCGCGGAGCGCCTGCTCGCCCTCACCGGGGTCAGCTCCGGGCACCACTACGAGGAGCGGCATCCCTGAGCCGACGGCCTCAGAGCAGCGAGGACCAGTAGGACCAGAAGCGCTCGAGGACGAGCAGCGCGACGAGCAGGAAGGTGCCGAAGACGAGCGGCCCGCGCCAGTCGCGCAGGAGGCTCGCGAGGCGCCCGTCGGGAGGCCCCAGCACGCCCGCGGTGGCGTTGCGCGCGGTGACGTACCAGAACAGCGGGATCACCACCGCCCACACGACCATGCAGTAGGGGCACAGCGCCCCGATCCGGTAGAGGCTCTGGAAGACCAGCCAGGCGACGAACGCCATCGCCGCGGTGACCCCGGCCTGCAGGCCGAGCCAGTACCACCGCGCCAGCCGCGCCCCGGCGAGCATCGCGGCGCCGGTGGCGACGACCACCGGGAACGCCGCCACGCCGATCACCGGGTTGGGGAACCCCAGCAGGGCCGCCTGCGCCGACTCCATGACGTTGCCGCAGCTCAGGACCGGGTTGATGCTGCACGTCGGCACGTAGTCGCTGTCCTGCGCGAGCCGGATCCGCTCGACGAGCAGCACGGTCGCGGCGAGCAGGCCGACGAGACCGCCGACGAGCAGGCCGGTGGCCAGCGGACGCTCCTGCGGCTCGCCGGGAGGGGCGTAGGTGCTCATGGCGGACCGGACTCCTGGGGTGCGGGCGGGCGGGAGGCCCCATCCTCCGGTACGCGCCGCCGCCGACCCAACCGGCGCCGCCTGTCGCAGGACGACCGGTGACCGCGCCAGCCGACCCGTCGACGCCGACGCGCGCGACCGCTAGCATCGCTCAGAGCCGATGATACGGATCGCGGGCGACGGAGGACCGGATGGGCGCGGGACACGGACACGCCGGTGCCCGGCACCGCTGGCGGCTGGCGGTCGCGTTCGGGCTGGTGGCGGCGTTCTTCGTCGTCGAGCTGGTGGTCGGCCTGGTCAGCGGCTCGCTGGCGCTGATCTCCGACGCCGGGCACATGGCCGCCGACGTGGTGGCCCTCGGCGCCGCGCTGGTCGCGACGCGGATCGCCACCCGTCCCGACGACACCGGCCGTCGGACCTACGGCTCCTACCGCGCCGAGGTGTTCGCCTCCGGCCTCACCGTGCTGATCATGCTGGGCGTCTCGGTCTACGTCGTGGTGGAGGCCGTACGCCGTTGGGGCGAGACCGTGGACGTCGCCTCGGGCCCGCTGCTGGTGGTCGGCGCCGTCGGGCTGGCGGTCAACCTCGTCTGCCTGGTGCTGCTGCACGGCGGCGCGCACGAGTCGATCAACGTCAGGGGCGCCTACCTCGAGGTGATGGCCGACGCCGCCGGCAGCGTCGGCGTCCTCGTCGCGGGCGCCCTGGTCGCCCTCACGGGCGTCGGCCAGTGGGACACCCTGGTGGCCGTCGCCATCGGCGCCTTCGTGGCGGTGCGCGCGCTCCTGCTCGGACGAGAGGTGCTGGCCGTGCTCGGGCAGCACGCGCCGCACGACGTCGACCTCGACGCGGTCGTGCGCGACCTCGACCAGGTGCCGGGGGTGGCCGAGGTGCACGACCTGCACGTGTGGACGCTGACCTCCGGGATGGACGTGGCGACCGCCCACCTCGTGCTGCGGGTGGGGGCCGACGCCCAGGTGGTGCTCACCGCGGCCCGCGCGGCCCTGCGTGACGGGCACGGCATCGACCACGCCACGCTCCAGGTCGAGGACCACCCGGCGCGGGAGTGCCACGCAGCCACGTGGTGAGGCCCCCGCGCGGTGCTGCCACACTATGCCGCGGACGCCCGACCGTCGTGGCGCCATGGCGGCAGGGGAACGTGTGACTGAGGCAGCGATCGAGCATCCGGTGACCCCGGCCCTGGCGAAGACGGCCAACGTCATCGCCAAGGGCGCACTGGTCCTGCTGCTGGCCTTCGCGGTGCTCTATCCCGACCAGGCCAACCTCCGCGACAAGGCGGCGGGGATGCGGGCCGTCGGCTACCCGCTGATCTCCTTCACGCTGCCGGTGCTCTGGTGGGCGCTGTGGCGCGACCGGATCTCGTTCCCCTGGGTCTCCGACCTGCTCATCACCATCACCTGCTTCACCGACATCCTCGGCAACCGGATGGACCTCTACGACACCGTCGTGTGGTTCGACGACTGGATGCACTTCATGAACACCGGCCTCCTCGCGGCGGCGTTCATCCTGCTCACCCTGTCCCGCGACGTCGGGTTCGGGCGGGTGCTCGAGCGCGCGCTCGCCTTCGGGGCCACCGCGGCGATCGCGTGGGAGGTCGCGGAGTTCTTCGCCTTCATCAGCCGCTCGACCGAGCGCCAGTTCGCCTACGCCGACACGCTGGGCGACCTGACGCTCGGCTGCGCCGGGGCGGTGGTCGCGGCGGTCGTCCTGCACCGGGCCTGGCGGCGCGGCTACCTGCTGCACCCGCGGCCGCTGAGCTGACCGCGGGGAGCTGCGCGCGCGGACGCCGTCAGGCGTCCTCGGGCAGCCGCCTCTGCGCGACGTAGGGCACCACGTCGGCGATCGAGTCGACGACCAGCGTCGGGCGGTAGGGGAAGTCCTCCACCTGGTGGCGCTGGGTGGCGCCCGTGGCGACCAGGATCGTGCGCATGCCGGCCTCGAGGCCGCTGATGATGTCGGTGTCCATCCGGTCGCCGATCATCACCGTGGTCTCGGAGTGCGCGTCGATGCGGTTGAGGGCGCTGCGCATCATCAGCGGGTTGGGCTTGCCGATGAAGTAGGGCTGGCGTCCGGTCGCGGTGCTGATCAGCGCCGCCACCGACCCCGTCGCCGGCAGCATCCCGTGCACGCTGGGTCCGCTGGGATCGGGGTTGGTGGCGATGAAGCGCGCACCGCCGTTGATCAGCCGGATCGCGCGGGTGATCGCCTCGAACGAGTAGGTGCGGGTCTCGCCGAGCACGACGTAGTCGGGGCCCTGGTCGGTCATCACGTAGCCGATGTCGTGGATGGCCGCGGTCAGCCCCGTCTCGCCCACGACGTACGCCGACCCGCCCGGGCGCTGGTCATCGAGGAACTGGGCCGTGGCGAGCGCCGAGGTCCAGATGGCGCTCTCGGGCACGTCGATGCCGCTGCTGCGCAGCAGCCGCACGCGCAGGTCGCGCGGGGTGAACATCGAGTTGTTGGTCAGCACCAGGAACGGGACGTCCTGCGCGCGCAGCGCGGCGATGAACTCCTTCGCGCCGGGGATCGGGTCCTCCTCGCGCACCAGGACGCCGTCCATGTCGGTGAGCCAGGTGTGGACGGCGCGGGGTTCGGTCACGTGACCATTGTGGTCCACGCGTGAGCTGCCGTGGGAGCCCCGGTCCGCACCGGGACCCCCACGACCATCCGGTCAGCTCGCGGGCACGTCCTCGCCGGTGTGCACCGGGTGGCTGCGCTCGAGCTGGGCGCCCTCGACGTCGACGTCGGGCAGGATCCGGTCGAGCCAGCCGGGCAGCCACCAGGCCTTCTCCCCGAGCAGGTGCATCGCGGCGGGGATCAGCAGCATCCGGACGACGAACGCGTCGAGCAGCACGCCGAAGGCGAGCCCGAAGCCGATCGGCTTGATGGTGGCGTCGTGGCTGAAGATGAAGCCGGCGAAGACCGAGATCATGATGATCGCCGCGGCCGTGACCACCGCGCGGCCAGCGTGCAGGCCGTGCTGCACCGCGACCCGGGCGGGCGCCCCGTGGGCGTACGCCTCGCGCATCCCCGAGACCAGGAACAGCTGGTAGTCCATGGCCAGCCCGAACAGGATGCCGGTGGCGATGATCGGCAGGAAGCTCAGCACCGGTCCGGGCGCGTGCACGCCGAACAGGTCGGCCAGGAAGCCGATCTGGAAGATCGCCGTGATCCCGCCGAAGGCGGCGAGCAGCGACAGCACGAAGCCGAGGGTCGCGGTCAGCGGCACCAGGATCGAGCGGAACACCAGCACGAGGATCAGCAGCGACAGCCCGACGACCAGGGCCAGGTAGGTCGGCAGCACGTCGGAGAGCTGCTCGGAGATGTCGATGTTGGCGCTGGCGTTGCCCGCCACGCCGAGCGTCACCTCGTCGCCGTCGACGGTCTGCGGGGTGAGCTCGCGCAGGTCCTGCACGAGGGCCTCGGTCGACTCGCTGGAGGGCGCCTCGCGGGGGATCACCTGGAAGGCGAGCGAGGTGCGGTCCTGCGACGCGCCGATCGGCACGACGGCGTCGACGGCCCACATCTCGCCGATCCGCTCGGCGACCGCCGCCTGCTCGGGCAGCACCTCGTCCTCGCTGATCGCGCCGGGCAGGTCGGCCACGACGAGCAGCGGGCCGTTGTAGCCCTCGCCGAAGCGCTCCGCCTGCACGTCGTAGGCCCGGAAGCCCGAGGACTCGGGGGGCTGGGTGGACCCGTCGGGCAGCCCCAGGCGCATCTGCGTCGCCGGGGCGGCCACGACCAGCAGCGCCACGATGCCGAGGCCGAGCACGCCCCAGGCGCGGGAGGTGCGCATCGGCCGGTCGCGGTCGGTGATGTCGCCGTCGTGCGTACGCTCGCCCGCGGCCAGCCGCTCGCGCTCGCGCCGCTTGAGGATCCGCATGCCGACGAGCGAGAGGATCGCGGGGGTGAGCGTGACGGCCATCAGGATGGCGACGAGCACGGCGACGGCGCCGACGGTGCCCATCAGGCCCAGGAAGTCGACGCCCGTCACGTTGAGCGCGAGGAGCGCGACGATCACGGTGACGCCGGCGAACACGACCGCGTTGCCGGAGGTGCCGTTGGCGAGCCCGATCGACTCGTGCAGGCAGGCGCCCTGCTTCAGCTGCCGGCGGTGGCGGTTGATGATGAAGAGCGAGTAGTCGATGCCGACGGCCAGCCCGAGCATGACGCCGAGCACCGGCGTGACCGAGACGAACTCGACCAGCCCGGAGAACGACAGCGACGCCAGCGAGGCGACACCCACGCCGAGCAGGGCGGTGATGAGCGGCAGGGCGGCGCCGACCAGCGTGCCGAGCATGACGGCCAGCACGATCGCGGCGATCACGACGCCGGCGATCTCGCCGGGGCCGAGGATCGACGGCACGGTCTGGGCGATCTCCTGCGAGGGGTGCACCGCCACCCCGGCGATGCCGGCATCGGCGGCGAGGTCCTCGATCTCGGCCTTGGTCTCGGTCGTGACCTCGTTGGTCGGGCCGTCGAAGACCACATTGGCGACGGCGGCCGAGCCGTCCTCGGACACCGTGCGATAGCCGGAGGACAGCCGCGAGAGGGTCGCGCCGTCCTCGAGCGTGGGTGCCTGCTCCTCGACCTTGGCGCGCTGCCGGTCGAGCTCGGCCTGGCCCTCGTCGAGCTGCTGCTGCGCCGCCCGCAGCTGCGGGCGCACGGCGTCGAGCATGCCGGCCTCACGCGCCTGGCGACGCTGGTCGGCGAGCGCCTGGCGGCCGGCGTCGATCTGCGCCTGCGCCTCGGTGAGCTCGGCCATCCCGTCCTTGAGCTGCTGCTCGCCCTTCTCGACCTGCCGTGCGGAGTCGTCGACCTGCTGCTGGGTCCGGAAGGGGTCGGTCACCTCGGCGACGCCCTTGACGTCCGCGATCCGGTCGAACAGGTCGACCAGCTCGCGCTGCTGGTCGGCGGTGAACGCCGAGCCGTCGGTGGTCTCGGCGACGAGGGCGCCGTTGCCGCCGCCTGTGCCCTCGAACTCCTCCTCGAGCTGCTGGGAGACCCGCGTCGTGGGGGTGTCGGGCAGCGAGATCGAGGACGTCAGCGCGCCGGCGAACGACACGTAGGTGACGGCGGTGAGGGCGAGGACCGCCAGCCACGCACCGATGACGGTCCAGTGGCGGCGCGCCGAGAAGCGACCGATGCGGTAGAGGAGCTCAGCCATGACGGAGGTCGGGCCTTTCGTTGTGGTGCGGGGGTCGGGTGGGTCAGCCGGCGTGGCCGACCCGGAGCCGGTGGAGGACGCGGTCGAGGAGCGCGTCCCACTCGGTGCGGGCGGTGGGCGGGACGGGCGGGGCCAGGCCGGGACGCCGCTCGACCCAGAGCCCGGCGACGGTGGTGATGCCGCTGAAGAGCAGCGCCAGGCTGAGGTCGAGGTCGACCGGGTCGAGGTCGGGTGCGCGTCGCAGGAGCTGCTGGCGCAGTCGGCCGCCGACGTGCTCGAAGGCGGTGCGCGAGATCCCCTGGGCGCGCTCGTCGCCACGCTGCGGCGAGCCCAGGGCGACGTGGATGGTGGCGATGGCCGTGGGGAGGTCGACCCGGCGGGTGGCCTCGCCGACCGCGTCGAGCGCGGTGCGGGCGCCGGCCTCGCCGGGCGGCAGCTCGGCGGTGCGGCGGTCGACGTCGTCGAGCAGCGCCGCGGTCGCCTCGTCGAGCACCTGCTCGCAGACCGCGACGAGCAGCTGGTCGAGACCCGCGAAGTGGTTGAAGACCGTGCGCCGCGAGACGCCGGCGTGGGAGGCGACCTGCTCGACGGTGAAGCCATGGGCGCCGTGCTCGGTGGCCAGCGCGCGGGCGGCGTCGAGGATCGCCCGTCGGCGCTCCGCACGCAGCGCGCTGCGGCGGTCGGTGGGCAGGGTCATCGGCACCCGATAATTGTTGCACTCAGTGCAAATAGGGCCCGGTGGGGCGCTGGATGGGTGTGACGCGATCCGCGCCGACTCCCTAGACCGACGGGTCGACGATGGTCATGCCGGCGACCGTTGCCCGGTCGAGGACGGGCAGGAGTGCGGCGGCCTCCGCCAGGCCGATCGTCCGCTCGACCAGGAGGTCGGGCCGCAGCTCGCCCGCCTCGACCAGCGCGAGCATCGCCGGGTAGTCGACGGCCGCCATGCCGTGGCTGCCCAGCAGGTCGAGCTCCCACGCGATCACCCGCGACATCGGCACGCGCGGGTGCCCGTCGACCGGCGGCAGCAGCCCTACCTGGGCGAGGCGCCCGCGACGTCGCAGGCTGAGGATCGCGTCGGCGCAGGTCTGCTCGCTGCCCACCGCGTCGACAGCGACGTGGCTGCCGCCACCGGTCAGGTCGGAGACCGCCTCCGGCACGTCGCGGCCGTCGGCGAGCACGGTGTGCTCGGCGCCGATCCGCGTCGCCGCGGCGAGCGCCTCCGGGGTGCGGTCCACCGCGACGACCCGGGCGCCGAGGGCGCGGGCGATCATCACGGCGCTGAGGCCGACCCCGCCGGCGCCGACGACGCAGACCCACTCCCCCGCGGCCACGCGGGCACGGCCGACGAGCGCGCGGTAGGCCGTCGCGAAGCGGCACCCCAGGCCGGCCGCGGTGGTGAGGTCGACGGACCCCGGCACGGCGACGAGGTTGGCGTCGGCCGCGTGCAGGGCCACGAGCTCGGCGAACGAGCCCCAGTGGGTGAACCCGGGCTGCTGCTGGTCGGGGCACACCTGGGCGTCGCCGCCGCGGCACCACTCGCACCGTCCGCAGCCGCACACGAAGGGCACGGTCACCCGGTCGCCGACCCGCCAGCGGGTCACCCCCTCACCGACCTCGCTGACGTGCCCGGCGAGCTCGTGCCCGGGCACGTGGGGCAGCGCGACGTCGTCGTGGCCGGCCCAGGCGTGCCAGTCGCTGCGGCACATGCCCGTCGCCGCGACGCGTACGACGACGCCGCCGGCAGGCGCCGACGGGGCGGGCACCTCGCGGACCTCGGGCTGGGACCGGACCTCGTCGAACACCACGGCACGCACCGGACGATTGTGCCCGGTGGCCGGGTGGGGGCGGAGCAGTGCTCAGGCGGTGGTCAGGCGGTGGTCAGGTGGTGGTCAGGTGGTGGTCACCGGGTCGGAGGTCCCTCGAGCGCCGTCACCCGCGCCACCAGCTGCGCGAGGGAGAACGGCTTGTCGAGCACGTCGTCGGCGCCGGCCTCGAGACACTCGGCGACGTGCGCCTCGCCGGCGTTGCCGCTCGTCACGAGCACCGCACCGCGGTAGCCGCCCGCGCGCAGCGACGCGACGGCCTCCAGCCCGTCCATGTCTGGCAGACCGCGGTCGATGACGACCAAGCCCACCGACTGGTCCTGGGCCGAGGCGACGGCGGCCGCCCCCGACTCGACGGCGAGCACCTCGAAGCCGGCCCGCCGCAGGGCCAGCACCATGATCTGGGCGAGGTCGGGCTCGTCCTCGACGACGAGCACCGTGGCGGTCACGCGGACACGGTACAAGCGGGATGCACGCGTGAGGCACCCCAGAGGCGACCCGTCTGGACCGCCTGCCGGCCGCTCACGTGGGGCTCAAGCGGGGTCGGTGACGTCCGCGACCTGCGCCTGGAGGTGGGCCACGACCTCGTCGCCGGAGACGGTGGCCGCCAGGCCGTGGGCGCCCGCGCCGATGGAGACGGTCCGGCCGGTGACGCGCTCGTCGGCGACCACCGGCAGCGCCGTCCTCGACCCGAACGGCGTGATCGTGCCGCGCTCGTAGCCGGTGACCTCTCGCGCGGCCTCCGCGTCGGGCATCGAGATCCGGTTGACGCCGAGCAGGGCACGGAGCTTGGGCCACGAGATCTCCCGGTCGCCCGGCACGAGCACGAACAGGTGGTCGCCCTCACCGCGGCGCACCACCATCGTCTTCACGATCGCCGACGGCTCCACGCCGCGGGCGGCGGCGGCCTCGGCCAGGGAGCCGACCCGGCCGTGGCGGGTGACCTCGTGGTCGAGGCCCGACTCGGCCAGGGCGCGCAGCGCGGGATTGTGGTCGGCCATGCACCCGAGCCTACGGCGAGCGGGGATGACGACCGATGAGGGCGACCGGGCCGCGACGACCGCGAAATGACGACTCCCGGACCTGCGAGTCGCGGATCCGGGAGTCTCCGATGTCCAGAGACATCAGGTGGCGGTGACGGAGGGATTTGAACCCTCGGTGGACTTGCGCCCACAAACGCTTTCGAGGCGTTCTCCTTAGGCCGCTCGGACACGTCACCGCGCCGAACGTTACCGGAGAGGTCGGGCGAGCCGAAAACCGCGGGTGGTCCACGAAGTGCGTCGATGCCGTGGTCACGGAGCGCGTACGACGGTAACTTCGGCGGACGCCTGTGCTCGCGCCGCCGCGCGTGCGGGAAGGAGGGGTTGTGGCTGTCGTCCGACGTGCCCGCGACCTCGCGCGCGCCGCACTGCCGAGGAGCGTGGGGGACCGGCTGCCGGCCGCGCCGCCCCCGGAGGTCACCGAGCTCCTCCACGACAAGCGGTTCCAGCGCGCCGTCGCCGCGCACGCCGACGAGCAGGGCCGCCCCGAGGAGGAGGTCTGGCAGGAGGTCACGGGCTACCTCCACGAGATGTGCGCCGCCCACGACGACCGGGCGTCGCAGGGCTGGGCGCGGATGGGCGAGTGGTTCCTGCGCGCCTACGACGTCCTGGTCGACGAGGACCAGGTGCAGCAGCTGCGCAAGCTCGACCGCACGCACAGCCTGGCCCTCGCCTTCAGCCACCGCTCCTACCTCGACGGCATGGTCATCCCCAACGTGCTGCGGGCACGCCGGTTCTCCCCGACCTACACCTTCGGCGGCGCCAACCTCAACCTGCCGGTCATCGGCTCCGTCGCCAGCCGCACCGGCCTCATCTTCATCCGCCGCGCCACCCAGGAGATCCCGGTCTACCGCCTCGCGCTGCGCTCCTACATCCGCCGGCTGGTGGCCAACAAGCGCAACCTGGCCTGGTCGATCGAGGGTGGCCGGACGCGTACGGGCAAGCTGCGCCCGCCGGTGCACGGGATCCTGAAGTACCTCACCGACACCGTGCAGGGTCAGGACGAGCACGACGACGCCCCCGACGTGCAGGTCGTGCCGGTCTCGGTCGTCTACGACCAGCTCCACGAGGTCTCGTCGATGACCGAGGAGGCGCGCGGCGCCAGCAAGACGCCCGAGGACTGGCGCTGGCTGGTGCGCTTCGCCCGCCTCCAGCACAAGCGCCTCGGGCGCGCCTACCTCACCGTCGGCGAGCCGTTCTCGCTCGGCGAGCGGATGGCCGAGCTCGCCGCCGAGGGCGTCACCGGCCACCAGGCCGTCGAGCGGGTCGCGCTCGACATCTCCCACCGGCTCAACCGGGCCACCCCGGTCACCACCACCGCGATCGTCTCCCTCGCCCTCCTCGGCGCCGACCGGGCGCTGACCGTGGATGAGGTGCTCGAGACGGTCGAGCCGCTCGCCGCCTACATCGACGCGCGCCGCTGGCCGGTCGCCGGGGCGGCCGACCTCCGCGACCGCGCGACCATCCGGCGCGCCCTCGCCGACCTGACCCGCAGCGGCGTGCTCACGGCGTACGACCAGGGCACCGAGCCGGTCTGGAAGATCGGGGACGACCAGCACCTCGTGGCCGCGTTCTACCGCAACACCGTGATCCACGTGCTCGTCGACCGGGCGATCGGCGAGCTGTCCCTCCTCACCGTCAGCGAGCTGGAGCCCGGCGCGGAGCTGCCGCCGGGAGGTGAGCTCCAGGTGGGCTGGGAGGAGGCGAAGCGGATGCGCGACCTGCTCAAGTTCGAGTTCTTCTTCCCCTCGCGCGGCCGGTTCGAGGACGAGCTGCGCACCGAGCTGCGGCTGCTGGCCGGCGAAGGCGTCACGGAGATGACGCCCGCCCGGGCGCGCGAGCTGCTCGTGCAGGCCCGGCCCCACCTGGCCCACCTCGTGCTGCGCCCTTTCCTCGACGCCTACCTCGTCGTCGCCGACCGGCTCGCCGACCACGGCGACGGCCCGGTCGACGAGGACGAGCTGCTCGCCGACTCGCTCGCGGTGGGCCGCCAGTGGGCGCTGCAGCGCCGGGTGGCGAGCCAGGAGTCGATCTCGCTCGAGCTCTTCCGGTCCGCGCTGGCGCTCGCCCGCCACCGGGGGCTGCTCGCCGAGGGCGCGGGCGTCGGGTCGGCCCGGGAGGCGTTCGCCGCCGAGCTGCGCGACTCCGTGCGGCGCGTCAACATCGTCGGGGAGATGGCCGGTGACACGGTCACGGTCGGCCACCCCGAGCCGACGCCCGACCCCGGCCCGGACCCCGACCCGGCGCCGCAGCAGCAGCCGGTGCCGAGGGCGGAGCGCGTGTGAGCGGGCTCTCGAGCGCAGCGCAGGAGGCGATCGAGGCCATCGAGGCCGGGCCGCAGGGCCCGTCGGTGGGCGCGTTCTTCGACCTCGACGGCACCCTCGTCGCCGGCTACACCGCCGCCACGTTCTACGGCGACCGGCTCCGGGGCCGCGACGTCTCTCCGGCCGAGTTCCTGCGCACCGTCGTCACGGCCGTCGACGGCGAGCTCGGCGGTGACCCGACCCGCATCGCACACGTCGCCTTCTCCGCCATGCGGGGCGAGTCCGAGGAGGCCTTCGCCGACCTCGGTGAGCGGCTCTTCCGCGCCAAGATCGCCGGCACCATCCGCCGCGAGTCGCGCGCGCTCGTCGCGGCGCACCAGCGCGCCGGCCACACCGTCGCCGTCGCGTCGGCCGCCACGCCCTACCAGGTCGCCCCGGTGGCCCGCGACCTCGGCGTCGACCACCTCGTCTGCACCCGCCTCGTCGTGGAGGACGGCCAGTTCACCGGGGCCACCGACGGACCCATGCTGTGGGGCCGCCACAAGGCGAGCGGGGTGCGCGCGTTCGCCCGCGAGCACGCGCTCGACCTCGCCGACTCCTACGCCTACGGCAACGGCTACGAGGACGTCGCGTTCCTCTCCTCGGTGGGCCGCCCCACCGCCCTCAACCCGCACCGCGACCTGCGCGCCGCCGCCGCCCGCCTCGGGTGGCCGGTGCTCGACCTCTCCGACCCGGTGGGCGGCTCGCTCCGCGCGGCCGGGCGTACGGCGCTCGCGCTGGCCGGCATGAACGCGGGGGTCGGCCTGGGGCTGGCCTACGGGCTGGCGCGCGGCGACCTGCGCGAGGGCCGCAACGCCGCGCTCCGGCTCGCCACCCACCTGCCGATGGCGCTGGCCGGCGTCGGCCTGGACGTGCTCCACCGGGAGCGGCTGTGGACCCACCGCCCGGCCATCTTCGTGGCCAACCACCAGAGCGCGCTCGACGTCCCGGTCCTGGGCCGCCTGCTCGAGCGCGACTTCACGATCGTCGCGAAGAAGGAGGCGCGCTGGGACCCCCGCGCCGTCGTCGGCTCGGTGGTCGTCGACCCGGCCTGGATCGACCGCTCCGACTCCGCGTCGGCGCGCGCGACGCTCGACGGGGTCGTCGAGCGGATCCGCTCGGGCACCTCGCTGATGATCTTCCCGGAGGGGACGCGGTCGCCGACCCCCGTGCTGGGTCCGTTCCGCAAGGGCGCGTTCCACCTCGCCGCCCAGGCGGGCGTGCCGGTGGTGCCGATCGTGCTCCGCAACACCGGGGAGCTGATGCGGCGCGGGTCGATGGTGCTCCACCCGGGGGTCGTCGACGCGTGCGTGCTGGAGCCCGAGACCGACTGGAGCGTGGACGAGATGAGCGAGCGGATCGCGGCGCTGCACACGAGGTTCGCGGAGACCCTGGCCAGGTGGCCCGCATGAGCACCCCCGCCGACGTCGAGCGCTGGGTGGCGGCCGCGTCGATGGCCACCGGCGGCGAGCTGACGCCGATGCAGACCCTGCTGTGGCGTGCCGAGCGGCACCCGGTGCAGTCGTCGACGACCACCGTCGTGATCGACCTCGACCGGGCGCCCGACTGGCAGCGCTTCGTCGCGGCCACCGAGTGGGGCACCGAGCTGGTGCGCCGCCTGCGCCAGCGCGTCGTCGAGCCGGCCGTCCCGACCGCCGCTCCGGTCTGGGCCGACGACCCGACCTTCGACCTCGGCTACCACCTGCGCCGCGAGCGGGTCGCCAGCCGTGAGGAGATGCTCGGCGAGGCCGCACAGATCGCGCTGCGACCCTTCGACCGGTCGCGCCCGCTGTGGGAGGGGGTCCTCTTCGACGGCATGCCGAGCGGGGCGGCGTACGTCCTCAAGATCCACCACGCGCTCGCCGACCCGCTCGGCACGGTGCAGCTGCTCTCGATGCTCCAGTCCGATCGCCGCGCGCACACCCCGCTCAAGCCGCTCGGCGAGGAGCACGTGGCGCCGGCGGACGCCGACCCGGTCGACCTGGCCGTCACCGGCCTGCGCACCGAGGTCGCCGCGCTTCCCCACCTCGCCCGCGCCGCCGCCCGCCGCGCCGCGCTGGCGGCGGTGCGACCGCAGGCGACCGTCGCCTCGACGCTGCGCTACGGCGCCTCGGTGCGCCGGCTCCTCACCCCGGCCGCGCCGCCCTCGCCGGAGCTCTCGCCGCGCACGGGGCGGCGCTGGCGGTTCCTCACCTTCCGGGCCCCCCTCGAGCCGCTGCGCTCCGTCGCCCGCCTCGCCGGGGGGTCGGTCGACGACACGACCGTGGCGCTGGTCCTCGGCGGGCTGCGGCGCTACCACGCGCGGCGCGGCAGCACGGTGGCCGAGATCCCGGTGGGGGTCCGCGTCTCGCTGGCCCGCGCCAACGACCTCGGCAACCGCTTCGCCACCGCGCAGGTCAGCGGTCCGCTCGCCGTCGAGGACCCGGTAGACCGGGTCGCGGCGGTGCGCGGCGAGGTGCTGTCGCTGCACACCGAGCGGGCCCTCGAGGTGCTCGACGCCGCGGCGCCGCTGGTCAACCGGCTCCCGGCCGTCGTCGGGGCGTCCGCCCTGCGCGCCGCCACGGCCCCGGACGCGTTCGTCCTCTCCCTGCCGGGCCCGCCACGCCGACGCTTCATGGCCGGGGCCGAGGTGGAGGGGATGTACGTCCTGGGGCCGTTGCCCGGCTCGGCGCTGACGGTGTGCCTGGTGACCTGCGCCGACACCGCGTGCATCGGCGTCAACGTCGACGCGAGCGCGGTGGCCGACCTCGGTGCGCTGGAGGAGTGCCTGGGCGAGGGCGTCGAGGAGATGGTCGCGGCCGGGCGCGCGACGGGTCAGGCGGTCGGGCCGACGTAGCAGAGCATGCGGTGCTCGGAGCCCTCCTCGATGGTGGCGAAGCCGTGCCGCTCGTAGAAGCGCCGGGTGTCGGTGTCGACCTCGTCGACGTTGATGTGCATCTCGGGCGACCCCAGGTCGCGGGCGAGGTCGCGGCACAGGGCGAGGATCCGGGTGCCGACGCCGCGCGAGCGCAGCGCGGGGACGACGTAGAGCTCCTCGAGCTGCGCCACCGGGCCGTCGTACCAGATCGCCGGGCGCAGCGTGACCAGGGCGAACCCCACCGCGAGGTCGGAGGTGTCCTCCGCGAGCACGGCGAGCACGCCGTCGAGGCCCAGCAGGCGGGCGAAGCGCCCCGCGAGCACCTCGGCGTCGTCGGTCTCGGTGTCGAACTCGGTGTTGAAGTCCCACAGCAGGCGCCCGAGCACCTCGGCGTCCTCGACGGCGGCGCGGCGCACGACGGTCATGCAGCGAGCGTACGTCGCCGGGCGGGCCGCGTCAGCGGGGTCGGGCCGGGTCAGCCGGCGGGCGGGGCGACCGTGCGGTGGCGGGCGAAGAAGTCGTCGAGCAGGGCGGTGGACTCCGCGGCCAGCACCCCCGCGACGACCTCCGGACGGTGGTTGAGGCGGCGGTCGCGCACCACGTCCCAGAGCGAGCCCACGGCGCCCAGCTTGTCGTCGTAGGCGCCGAAGACGAGGCGGTCGACGCGGGCGAGGACCACCGCGCCGGCGCACATCGTGCACGGCTCGAGCGTGACGACCAGCGTGCACCCCGACAGCCGCCACTCTCCGCGGGCGGCCGCCGCGGCGCGCAGGGCCACCACCTCGGCGTGGCCGGTGGGGTCGCCCTCGGCCTCGCGGGTGTTGTGGCCGGTGGCGACGACCGCGCCCGACTCGTCGAGGACCACCGCGCCGACCGGCACGTCGTCGGCGGCCAGGGCGGCCCGTGCCTCGGCGAGCGCGAGGCGCATGGCGTCGTCCCAGGTGCCGACCCGGGTGGTGTGCAGCGTCATGCGGAGGTGAGGCCCACGGCGTCGTCGAAGAGCTCGCCGAAGCCCAGTCGGCGGGCGATGTCGGAGAGCATCTCGTCGGGGTAGAGCTCCACGTCGTCGAGGAGCGCGCCGAGGTCGACGGCGTGCAGGCCGAGGTCGGCGAGCAGGTCGAGGTCGCCTGCCGGCACCTCGATGTCGTCGTCCTCGGGCGGGGGCAGGCCGAGGTGGTCGATCGCAGACTGCGCGAGCTCCCACGTGTCGGCGGCCGTCACGTCGGAGAGCAGCACGCGCGTACGCGCACCGACGACGCGCACCAGCACGAAGAAGTCCTCGTCGACCGCGACCATCCCGACGGCGCCATCGTCGCCGGAGACCTGGCGCAGCGCGTGGCCCAGCGAGTCGATCGTGTCGAACGCGGGCGAGGCGATCTCCTGCACCTGCCACGCGCCGTCCTCGCGGAAGGCGACCAGCGCGAAGTCGACCTGGCCGGGCTCGGACATCCCCACACCTCCTCCACCACCGTCGACGTCAAATGTCGCAGAAAGCACGGGGGCCGCCAACCCTCGCCGGCGCCGCGGTCGCCGGGTTCGTACCCCACTAGGGTGACCCCATGCGCCTGCACGTGGTGAACCACCCCCTCGTCTCCCACAAGCTGACCGTCCTCCGCGACGAGCAGACCGACTCCCCGACGTTCCGACGGCTGACCGACGAGCTGGTGACGCTGCTGGCCTACGAGGCGACGCGCGAGGTGCGTGTCGACCCACGGCCGATCACCACGCCCGTCGGCCCCACGTCGGGGGTCTACCTCGCGCACCCCAAGCCGATGGTCGTCCCGATCCTGCGGGCGGGCCTGGGCATGCTCGACGGGATGATGCGGCTGCTGCCGACGGCGGAGGTGGGCTTCCTCGGCATGGTGCGCAACGAGGAGACGCTCGAGGCCTCGACCTACGCCGAGCGGCTGCCCGAGGACCTGTCCGGGCGCCAGTGCTACGTGCTCGACCCGATGCTGGCCACCGGTGGCACCCTCGCGGCGGCGGTCCGCTTCCTCACCGACCGCGGAGCCGACGACATCACCGCGATCTGCCTGCTCGCCGCGCCGGAAGGCGTCGACCGGCTCGAGAAGGGGCTCGCCGGCCTCGACGTCCCGGTCACCGTCGTGACCGCGGCGATCGACGAGATGCTCAACGACAAGGGCTACATCGTCCCGGGCCTCGGCGACGCCGGCGACCGGCTCTACGGCGTCGCGCACTGACGGCGAGCCCTCAGCTCACCGGGCGGTGAGCCGCCGCAGGGCCACGACGTGGTCGGGGGTGAGCTCGTCGAGCGTGCGGACGCCGAGCAGCTTCATCGTCCGCTCGACCTGCCCGCGCAGGATGTCGATCACCCGGTCGACACCCTCGCGACCGCCGGCCATCAGGCCGTAGAGATAGGCGCGCCCGACGAGGGTGAAGGTGGCGCCGTGGGCGACGGCGGCGACGACGTCCTGCCCCGACATGATGCCGGTGTCGACGTGCACCTCGACGCGGTCGCCGACGGCCGCGACGACGTCGGGCAGCAGGTGGAAGGGCACCGGCGCCCGGTCGAGCTGGCGCCCGCCGTGGTTGGACAGCAGCACCGCGTCGACGCCGACGTCGGCGCAGCGGCGCGCGTCGTCGACGGTCTGGACGCCCTTCACCACGACCTTGCCGGGCCACTGGTCCCGGATCCACGCCAGGTCGTCGTAGGTCACGGTCGGGTCGAACATCGTGTCGAGCAGCTCGGCGACCGTGCCCGACCAGGCGTCGAGCGAGGCGAACGCGAGCGGCCCGGTGGTGAGGAAGTCGAACCACCACGCGGGGCGGGGGATCGCGTCGAGCACGGTGCGCGGGGTGAGGGTCGGCGGGATCGTCATGCCGTTGCGCACGTCGCGCAGCCGGGCGCCGGCCACCGGCACGTCCACCGTGACGAGCAGCGTGTCGAAGCCCGCGTGGGCGGCCCGCTCGACGAGCGCCATCGAGCGCTCGCGGTCCTTCCACATGTAGAGCTGGAACCAGTTGCGCGCGCCGCTCGCGGCCGGGGCAGCGGCGGCGACCTCCTCGATCGAGGTGGTGCCCATGGTGGAGAGGGCGAACGGGATGCCGGCGGCCGCGGCTGCCGTCGCGCCGGCGATCTCGCCCTCGGCCTGCATCATCCGGGTGAAGCCGGTGGGGGCGATCCCGAACGGCAGCGCCACCCGGGCGCCGAGCACGTCGCGGGAGGTGTCGACCTCGGAGACGTCGCGGAGGATCGCGGGCCGGAACTCCACGTCGGCGAAGGCCTGCCGGGCGCGGGCCAGGGAGACCTCGCCGTCCGCGGCCCCGTCGGTGTAGTCGAACGCCGCGCGGGGCGTACGCCTCTTGGCGATGCGACGCAGGTCCTCGACGGTCAGCGCGTTGGCGAGGCGTCGCTCGCGCGCCGACCAGGTGGGCTCCTTGAAGCGCAGCAGCGGAGCGAGGTCGCGCCGCCTCGGGATCTGTCGTCGCACGAGATCACCCCATCACGGGTCGCCGAGGGCGGTCGCCCCGGTCGGGGGCACCATCTTCGCGCAGGACCCCCGCCGCTGCTCGGGCCGCGCCGCTGTGGTCCACGCCACGGTGTGCAGCCGTGACTCACGCCACACGTTCGGTACCTTGTGCCCGGCCCGACCGTCCGGCCCGCCACCAGGAGGCAGTAGTGCGCATCGGCATCCCTCGCGAGTCCCGGCCAGGGGAGACCCTGGTGGCCGCCACGGCGAAGACGGCGTCACAGCTCGCGGCGCTCGGCTACGACGTGGTGGTCGAGACGGGGGCCGGCGTGGCCGCCGACCAGCCCGACACGGCGTTCGCCGAGGCCGGCATCGCGGTCGGGACCGGTGCCGACGTGTGGTCGAGCGACGTGGTGGTGAAGGTCGACGCGCCCACCGACGACGAGATCGGCCGGCTGCGCCCGGGCGCGACGGTCGTCAGCCTGATGGCGCCCGCCCGGAGCCCCGAGCTGGTCGAGCGCCTCGCCGCGCAGGGCGTGACCGCGCTCGCGATGGACGCCGTGCCGCGCATCTCGCGCGCGCAGTCGATGGACGTGCTCTCCTCGATGGCCAACGTCGCGGGCTACCGCGCGGTGATCGAGGCGGCCCACGAGTTCGGCCGGCTCTTCACCGGCCAGGTCACCGCCGCCGGCAAGGTGCCGCCTGCACGGGTGTTCGTCGTCGGCGCCGGGGTGGCCGGTCTGGCCGCGATCGGCGCGGCGGGCTCCCTGGGCGCGGTCGTGCGCGCGTTCGACGTGCGTCCCGAGGTGGCCGAGCAGGTCGAGTCGATGGGCGCGCAGTTCGTCACCGTCGACATGGAGCAGGAGGTGTCCTCCGACGGCTACGCCAAGGAGATGACCGCCGAGCAGGAGGCCGCGACCGCCGCGATGTACGACGAGGAGGCGCGCGCCGCCGACATCGTCATCACCACCGCGCTGATCCCCGGCCGGCCGGCACCGCGGCTGATCACCGCCGAGACGGTCGCGGCGATGCGGCCCGGCTCGGTCGTCGTCGACATGGCCGCGGCCAACGGCGGCAACGTCGCCGCGACGGTCGAGGACGAGCGGGTGGTGACCGCCAACGGCGTCACCGTGCTGGGCTACACCGATCTCGCCGGCCGGCTGGCCGCGCAGACGAGCCAGCTCTACGGCACCAACGTGGTCAACCTGATGAAGCTCCTGACGCCCGGCAAGGACGGCGTGCTCACCCTCGACCTGGACGACGTCGTCCAGCGTGGCATCACCGTGACGCGATCGACCGGCGAGGGCGCGGAGGTGATGTGGCCGCCGCCCCCCGTGCAGGTCTCTGCCGCGCCCGCCCCCGCCGCCCCCGCGGCCGTCGAGAAGCAGCCGCCCCCGCCGCCCGACCCGCGTCGCCGGCTCTACGCCGCCGGCCTGGCCGCCGTGGTGTTCCTCGCGCTCGCGACCGCCGCGCCGGTCAGCTTCCTGCCGAGCCTCACGGTCTTCGTGCTCGCCGTCGTGATCGGCTTCTACGTCATCGGCAACGTGCACCACGCGCTGCACACCCCGCTGATGAGCGTCACCAACGCGATCAGCGGCATCATCGTCGTCGGCGCGATCCTGCAGGCCCCGGTCGACAACCTCGCGGTCCAGCTCGTCGCCGGGGTGGCCATCCTGCTCGCCAGCATCAACGTCTTCGGTGGCTTCCTGGTCACCCGGCGGATGCTCAACATGTTCCAGAAGGGCTGAGACCGGCATGGACCTCGGTAGGGACTCGAGCCTGGTCTCGTTCGTCACGGGCGCCTACATCCTCGCGGCGCTGCTGTTCATCCTCGCCCTCGCCGGGCTGAGCAAGCACGAGACGGCGCGGCGCGGCAACGCGTTCGGCATGGCCGGCATGGCCCTCGCGCTGGTCGCGAGCCTGCTGCTGGTGCTCGACCGCCTCGGCGCCGACTACGTCGACCAGGGCCCGGTCGTGGTCGGGCTCGTCATCATCCTCGTCGCCGGCACGGTGGGCGCGGTCATCGGGATCCGGCTCGCCCGGCGCGTCGAGATGACCGGCATGCCCGAGCTGATCGCGATGATGCACAGCTTCGTCGGCCTCGCCGCCGTGCTGGTCGGCTACAACACCTTCATCGAGGTCGCCTCCCTGCACGGCGAGCTCGGGCTGGAGTCCGACGCGGTGCACAACGCCGAGGTCTTCCTGGGCGTGTTCATCGGCGCGGTGACCTTCACCGGCTCGATCGTGGCCAACCTCAAGCTCAGCGCCCGGATGAAGTCCTCGCCGCTGGTGCTGCCCGCGCGCCACCTGCTCAACCTCGCCGTCCTGCTGGTGTCCGCCGCGCTGATGGTGTGGTTCATGCTCGCCGACGGGTGGGTGGGGATGGTGCCGCTCGCGCTCATGACCGTCCTCGCGCTGGCGCTGGGCTTCCACCTCGTCGCCGCCATCGGCGGCGGTGACATGCCGGTCGTGGTGTCGATGCTCAACAGCTACTCGGGGTGGGCCGCGGCCGCGGCGGGCTTCATGCTCGGCAACGACCTGCTGATCATCACCGGCGCGCTCGTCGGCTCGTCCGGCGCGATCCTCAGCTACCTCATGTGCACGGCGATGAACCGCTCGTTCGTCAGCGTCATCGCCGGTGGCTTCGGCTCCGACGGCGCCACCGTGGGCGGTGACCGCGACTACGGCGAGCACCGCGAGATCCAGGCGGGCGAGGTCGCCGACCTGCTCGCCGGGGCCTCGTCGGTGGTCATCACGCCCGGCTACGGCATGGCCGTGGCCCAGGCGCAGTACCCTGTCGCCGAGCTGACGCGGAAGCTGCGCGACAAGGGCGTCGACGTCCGCTTCGGCATCCACCCCGTCGCGGGCCGCCTGCCCGGGCACATGAACGTCCTGCTCGCCGAGGCGAAGGTCCCCTACGACATCGTGCTCGAGATGGACGAGATCAACGACGACCTCGCCGACACCGACGTCGTGCTGGTCATCGGCGCCAACGACACCGTCAACCCGGCCGCGCTCGAGGAGCCCGGATCGCCGATCGCGGGCATGCCGGTGCTCGAGGTGTGGAAGGCCCGCGACGTGATCGTCTTCAAGCGGTCGATGGCCACCGGCTACGCCGGGGTGCAGAACCCGCTCTTCTTCAAGGACAACACCCAGATGCTCTTCGGCGACGCCAAGGACAAGGTCACCGAGATCGTCGCGGCGCTCGGCTGAGGGGCGCGTGCGGGGCGCATCGGGGCAGGGATCTGCCCACGATCGTGAGACACGTGTTTGAGCCGGCCGCGAGACGGTATCTATCCACCCATGACCGACCAACTTCCCCCCGGCCCGTGGCTGCGACCGGTCCGGCCGCCCGCCGATCCGGTCCGCGCGTCCGCGGCGCAGCGCGAGCTGATGGACGAGATCCACGAGCAGGTGCTGCGCAAGCTGGAGAGGGCTCGTGAGCTGGACGCCGCCGCCAAGGAGCAGATGCTCACCCCCGGCTCCGGCGCCAGCGGCGAGGCCCTCGACGGTGCGGTCCAGGTGCGCGTCGACTCCCGGGGGATGATCCAGTCGGTGTCGTTCGAGCCGGGCATCACCGGGCTGAGCGCCGACGAGCTCCGCGAGGAGACGCTGGCGGCGCTGCAGCAGGCCAAGGCCGGCCTCGGTCTCGGGTCCCGGTCCGCGGGTCGGGCCGTGGACGCACTCTTCGACCGCAGCGTGGCACAGGCGCTGCTCCGCTTCCTCGACCCCCAGGAGACACCGTGAGCAACGGGTTCTACGTCGAACCGTCCGAGCTGTCCAGGATCTCGGCCGCGCTGAGCACCGCCGCCGGTCAGACAGGAGAGGCCGGATCCGCCGGCGCCGCGGTCACGGCGCTCTCGCCGCAGGCGTTCGGCATCATCTGCTCGTTCTTCACCCCGCCGTGCCTGGCCTTCTCGAGCGCCGCGCTGACGGCGATCGGGGCCATCGAGGGCGCCCTCGGCAAGGGGGCCGGTGCGGTGGACGCGTGCTCGGCCGACTTCCAGAAGACCGACGCGGCCGTGGCGCAGATGCACGACAAGCTGAGAGGAACACTCTGATGTCCGACCTGATCGCCGTCGAGCCGATCGACCTCGCGGGCTCTCCCTACGAGCAGGTGGCGGGGGGCGACTACTCCGGTCTGGTCGGCTTCCACCCCGGCGCCTCCAGCGCCGTGGCGGCCGGGCAGGCGTTCGCCCAGGGCGACGAGCTCAGCGGCGTCATCGCCCTCGCCGGCGTCGCCACCGACATGGTGATGATGGCCATCGACCCGTTCGCGACGCTGCTCAGCAGCGTGGCCGGGTTCCTCATGGACTACGTCCCGCCCCTGCCGCAGATGCTCGACTCGCTGGCCGGCAACCCGGCGCTGGTGGAGTCGATCGGCGTCTCCTGGGGCAACATCGCCGACCACCTCGAGTCCTCCGCGGCCGACCTGATGAGTGCCCTCAACGCGGCGATGTCCGGCTGGAGCGGACTCGCCGCCACCGCCTTCGGTGTGGTGGCAGCCGCGCTGGTCGACGCGATGCACCGCTCGGCGTTCGTCTGCCGGTGCATCGCCCAGGGCATGCAGCTGGCCAGCGGGGTCGTCCAGGCCGTGCGCAGCTTCGTCCGCGACCTGATCGCCGACCTGGTGGGGGCGCTCATCGCGTGGGCCGGCGAGGTCGCCGCGACCGTCGGCATCGGAGCGTCGTGGGTCATCCCGAAGGCCACCGCCCGGATCAGCATCACGGTCACCGACTGCACCACCTTCACGCAGGCGCTGGTGCGCGGCATGACCGACTTCAAGATCGTCGCCGAGCTCGTCGACACGGGCTGGGGCGCGATGCTCAACGCCGTCCAGGCCGTCGACTCCGGCATCGACCGCGGCGGTGCCGGCGCATGAGCTTCGAGATCCCCACCGAGTTCACCGAGGCGGGCCTCGCCCGGTTGCGCGAGGAGCACACCGCGCGGGCCCGCCGCGCCGACGCGGCGGGCGACCGGATCATGGCGATCGTCGCAGTCGGCCGCTCGAGTCGCGGGCTCGTCGAGGTCACCGTCGACGGCAGCGCCGTCGTCACCGACATCCGGTTCTCCGAGGGAGCCGCCTCCTCGCACGCCGTGCTCGGCCAGATGGTCAAGCAGGCGCACGACCGGGCGGTCGCCGACTGGAACCGCCAGGTGCGCGAGATCACCGAGCACGAGCTGGCCGAGGACGACCAGCTCCGCACGCACATCCAGACCCAGAGCGACGTCGACCTCGCCGCGCACGTCGACCCGGCCAGCCTCGAGGACGACGAGGACGACGAGGACTGGGCGCGGCGGGCGAGGGGCTACTAGGTTCCGCCGCGTGGAGATCTCGGACTGGTTGCGGGTCGGCCTGCTCGTCGTCCTGGTCGTCGTGCTCGCACTGCGCGCACGGTCGTGGCTGCGTCACTACCGTCGCGGCGGAGCGGGCGACCGCGAGCTCGTCGAGAAGGCGCACGCCACGCAGGAGAGCGTGGTCCGGCTCGCCGCCGACCGCGGCTGGACCGTACGCCGCGGCCCGGCCGCCGCGGGTGCCTTCCCCGCCGACCTGCGCGCCCACGCGATCGACGTGGGCGAGTGCGACCTCGACGTGACGGGCGAGGGCTTCCGGTCACGGTCGTGGACGGCGTACACCTCCCGGCGCGGCTCGGGCATGAAGTACGCCATCCGGGTGCACGTCACGCAGGTCGAGGCGCCCGGGGTCGAGGCCGACCTGGTCGTGCGCGACCTGCCCGTGGTGTGGACCCCCCTGCTGTTCCCCGACCGGTTCCACGGACGGGCGAGCGACGCCGGCCCGCAGCGGGTGCTGGCGGCGGGTGACGTCGCGGCGACGCGGGAGCGGTTGGCCCCGCTCATGCAGCGCATCGTCGACAGCGGGGTGTGGGTGGTGGTCTCCGGTGGCGTCGTGACGGTCATGGCGCACTGGGAGCCGGACGCCGACGAGCTCGAGCGATGGCTCGGGCTCGCGCGCGACGTGGCGTCCGCGCTGTCCTGACGGCGGACCCCGGGGCCCCGTCGTCGTACGCCATCGACCCGCAGCTCGTGCTGCGCCTGGCGCGCCGCCGTGACGGTTCATCAAGGTATGCAGACCAACCCGCACTTCCCTGCGTGAACTCGCCGTGGGAAGTGACGGTTCGCCGACATACCTTGATGAACCAGCGGCGCGGGGCAGACCGGACCGGCGTACGTCACCCCTGGCCGCTCAGCGCCCACGATGACGACCGCGACGCCCGACCTCGCTCCGCTGGAGGGGCGGCTCAGCCGACCTGCACGCCGGCCAGCGTGCCGATCAGGTAGGTCACGCCCATCGCGAGCAGCCCACCGCCGACGTTGCGCACCACGGCAGGGCCTCGCGGGCTGTAGCCGAGCCGCGCGCTGACGAAGCCGGTGAGCGCGAGCGCCGCGGCGATGCTGAGCACCGTGACGAGGATCCGCTGCCCGGCGGGGACGTACGCCACGATCAGCAGCGGCAGCAGCGCGCCCGCGGTGAAGGCGAGCATCGAGGCCCAGGCGGCGTGCCAGGGGTTGGTCAGGTTGTCGGGGTCGATGCCGAACTCGATCTCGGCGTGCGCGCGCAGGGCGTCGTGCTCGGTGAGCTCGCGGGCGACCTGCTCCGCGGTCTCGGGCGACAGGCCCTTGTCGACGTACTTCTGGGCGAGCTCGCGCTCCTCGGTCTGCGGCATCTGCTGCAGCTCGTTCGCCTCCAGGTCGAGCAGCGCCCGCTCGGAGTCGCGCTGCGTGCTGACCGAGACGTACTCGCCGGCGCCCATGCTGAGCGCGCCGGCGGTCAGGGCGGCGATGCCGGCGATCACGATGGCGCCGCTGTCGTCGGTCGCGCCCGCCACGCCCATCACGACGCCGGCGGTCGACACGATGCCGTCGTTGGCGCCGAGCACCGCGGCCCGCAGCCAGTTGAGGCGCTCGCCGACGGCGCCGCCCATCTCGGCATGGAAGTGCTTCGGGTCGTCGTCGGTGCCGGTCTCCGGGATCACCCATCGATCGTCGCTCGGCGCCCGGCCGGATGCAACGAAGGGGAGCCTTGGCTGCGAGCCCGGCGTCAGCCGAGGGGGAAGGTCGCGACGACCTCGTGGCGCGGGCCTCGGCGTGGGCCCTCGCCGAGGTGGGAGGCCACCAGCGCGACCTCGGTGACCTGCCAGCGCGGGCCCGCGTAGGTGTCGAGGACCCGGACCCACGAGGTGACGTTGGCCGGCCTGCCGAGCCGGGCGAGGGTGAGGTGCGGGCGGAACCGCTGGCCGTCGACCCGGCCGCCCGCACGGGACACCGCGGCCCGGCAGGCCGCCGCGAGCCGGTCGAGCCCGGCGTCGTCGTCGACCTCGAGGCCGGCGTGCAGCACGCGTGCGGCGTCGGGGTGAGGGAAGGCGCCGCCGCCGGCGACGAGCATCTCGAAGGACGCCCGCCGCCCGGCGGCCGCGGCCAGCAGCTCCTCGAGCTGGTCGAGCGAGCGCTCGGGCAACGATGCCGCGAACGCCAGGGTCACGTGCCACTGCTCGGGCGCGGACCAGCGGAGCTCCGCCGCCTCCCGACGCACGGCCAGGAAGTCGTCGAGGTGCTCGACGACCCCCGCCGGCGGCAGGACGGCGACGAAGGCCCGCATCACAGGCCCAGGTCGCGCCCGATCAGCATCTTCATGATCTCGTTCGAGCCGGCCCAGATCTTCGTCACGCGCGCGTCGCGCCAGGCGCGGGCGACGCGGTACTCGTTCATGTAGCCGTAGCCGCCGTGCACCTGCACGCAGTGGTCGAGCACGTCGTTCTGCACCTGCGAGGTCCACCACTTCGCCTTGGCGGCGTCGACGGGGGTCAGCTCCTTCTTGGTGTGCGCGAGCACGCACTGGTCGACGAACGCCTGGGTGACGTCGACGCGGGTGACCAGGTCGGCCAGCAGGAACTGGGTGTTCTGGAAGGCGCCGATCGGCTGGCCGAACGCCTGACGGTCCTTGGCGTACTGGATCGTCTCCTCGAGGATCTGCCGGGCGTGGGCCAGGTTGGTGACGGCCGAGCCGAGGCGCTCCTGCGGCAGGAACTGCATCATCGAGATGAAGCCGGTGTCGAGAGGGCCGACGAGGTCGTCGTTGCTGACCCGCACGTCCTCGAACGACAGCTCGGCGGTGTCGGACTCGTCCTGGCCGACCTTGTCGAGCACCCGGCCGACGCTGAAGCCGTCGAGCGTGGTGTCGACGGCGAAGAGCGAGATGCCCTTGGCCTTCTTCTCCGGGCTGGTGCGCGCCGCGACCAGCACGAGGTCGGCGGAGCCACCGTTGGTGATGAAGGTCTTGGACCCGTTGATGATCCAGTCGTCGCCGTCGCGCACGGCCGTCGTCTTGAGGTTGGCCAGGTCGGAGCCGCCGCCGGGCTCGGTCATCCCGATGGCCGTGACGAGCTCGCCGGTCGCGCAGCGCGGCAGCCAGCGGGCCTTCTGCTCGTCGTTCGTCAGGTGCACGAGGTAGGGCACGGTGATGTCGGCGTGGATGCCCACGCAGCTCGGAAGGGTCATGTTGACCTTGGCGAGCTCCTCGGTGAGCACCGCGTTGAAGCGGTAGTCGCCGGCCTCGGCGCCGCCGAAGGCCTCCGGGATCTCGAGGCCGAGGAAGCCCTGCTTGCCCGCCGCGAGCCAGAAGTCGCGGTCCAGGCCGTGGTTGCCGGCATAGCTGTCGAGGTGCGGGACGACCTCGCGGTCCAGGAACTGCTTGACGGAGGCGCGGAAGGCCTCGTGGTCCTCGTCGTAGATCTCACGCTTCATGCCGCTATGTTACCCGCGGGTCACCATCTCGACGATCCTGCCCAAGAGCCGCACCGAACCCGCCGATGGAGGGTAACGTCGCGCCATCTGGCTCGTCTCGGTGGCAGGAGCATTGGTGGGCGACGACGCGGGGTGGGTGCGCCCACGGGGGAAGGCGTGGGGCAACGAGGCCCAGCGCGCGGTCCTGCACGCCGTCGCGGAGGACCTGGCGCGCCGCACCCAGCACAAGGTCGTGGCCATCGAGGCGCTGCGCACGGACGGCTTCTTGGAGTTCGTGGCGATCGCCGGCGACGACGCGGCTCGCGACAAGATGATCGGCCAGGCCTCGCCGCTCGCACTCGACCACATCCACGCGCTCGGGGAGGACCTCGCGGGCTGGCGCCACATCGCGGGCGAGCGCCTCGACGACGACACCCGCGCGTGGCTCGACGAGTACGGCCACAAGCCCGCAACGGCCCCGTCCGGCCTGCCCGACGGGTGGGACCCCGACGACCAGATGCTGCGCCTGCTGGAGAACGAGGACGGCGACCTGCGCGCGATCGTCTACCTCGACGAGCCGCACTCGGGGCTGCGTCCGACGGCCAAGACGGCGGAGGCGATCAACCTCGAGGTCGGCGCGATGTTCGACGCGGTCATCAGCATCGTGGAGCGCGAGCTCTACGGCGAGCAGCTCCGCATGGTCACCCAGGCGCGCCGGGCGATCGAGAGCGTACGCCCCGGCCTGGGCGCGCAGGAGCTCGTCGGGGAGCTGTCCCGGGCGATGACCGAGGCGATGGACATGGCCGAGGTCGCCGTGGTCGCGACGGGCACCGTGGTCGAGGGACTCCAGGCCGCACGCGCCGAGCTCGCCGAGCTGATGCGCCACCAGTGGCGCCGGCGTGGGCACGTCGTGGTCGAGACGCAGCGCACCTGGAGCATGCACGAGGAGTCGATCGAGACACCGGACGCCCTGGTGCGCCTGCTCGACGCCCGCGGCATGGGGTCCGGGCTGCTCGTGCCGATCGGGGCGGGAGAGGAGTACCTCGCCACGCTGGTGATGGGACGCGCACCCGACGCGCCGCGCTGGAACGCCTCCGAGATCAACGCCGCCACCACGGTCGCCGGCGACGTGGCACGGCTGATGCTCGAGGCACGGCTGATGGAGCGCGAGCGGGCGCTCAACGCCCAGCTGCGCGAGGTCAACGACTACCGGCGCGACATGGTGCTGACCCTCGCCCACGAGCTCCGCAACCCGGTGAGCGTGCTGTTCACCCACCTCGAGCTGCTCGACCAGGACCCCACGCCCGACGACGTCCGCGACTCCCTCGGGGCGCTCGGCCGCTCGGCCCGGCGCATCGAGGACATGGTCGCCGACCTGATGACCCTGGCCTCGGTGAGCGACCCCGACAACGGGCCGGCGGCGCTGGAGGTCGACCTGTCGGCGCTGGTCCGCGAGACCTGCGGCGACCTGGCGTCGACCGCGGCCGCGGCCGGAGTGGAGGTGGATTCCTCGGTGGCCGACGGTCTGACGCTGATCGGCGAGGCCGCCGGCCTGCAGCGGATGGTGGCCAACCTGGTGGGCAACGCGGTCAAGTACACCCCGGCCGGCGGGCGGGTCGCCCTGGTGGCGTCGGCGCACGCCGCCGGCGGCGTGGACGGCGTACGGATGACCTGCGCCGACACCGGCATCGGCATCGCTGCCGACGAGCTCGACAAGGTGTTCCAGCCGTTCTTCCGATCCAGCAGCGCCGAGGCACGGCGGCGTCCGGGGACGGGGCTGGGCCTGGCCATCATCGAGCGCGTCGTGACCACCCACGGGGGCACCCTCGAGGTCACCTCGACGCTGGGGGAGGGCACCACGTTCGCCGCGTGGATCCCGGCCGGGGGGCCGCGCCCGCCCGCCTGACGGCGACGCCCGACGGTGAAGACCGGGCCCGGTGGGTGGATACCGACCGGCGCGACGGGGCCGGCCCCCTACGATCGCCGGTGGGGATGGGGAGGGCGACGACGCCATGGAGCAGGCGCGGACCGAGGAGCGCAGGACGCGCGACCTCAGCTGGGGTGACGCGCGCGCCCGGGCGTTGATGCACGACCTGGCCCGCGACGCGGCGAGGCGCGCCGGATTCGACGTCTGCGCCATCGAGGTCGTGCGGCCCCAGGGTCTGCTCGAGTTCGTCGCGATCGTCGGCGACGAGCCCAACGCGGAGGAGCGGCTCGGCACCGCGTCCAGCCTCGTCGACATGCAGCTCGTCTTCGCACAGGGCGTGCGCCTGGGCCACCTCGTGTGGATCTCGGCCGACAGCCTGTCCGAGGAGGTCCGCGAGAGCATCGACGGCGTGGTCGTGGTGCCCGAGATCCCGGTGACCGACTGCCCCGACACGTGGCACCCCTTCGACATGCTCGTCGCGGAGATCACCGACGAGCGCGGCGACCTGCGGGCGCTGCTCTACCTCGACGTCCCGACCGACCTGCGCCGACCCGGCGTCGCGCGCCTCCTCGAGCTGGGCGACGACCTGGAGGTGGTGCTGCGCTCGATCCTCGCCGTGGTGGAGCGCGAGGAGTACGCCGACCACATGAGGGTCATCCGTGCCACCCGGCGCCTGGCCCGGTCCAACACGGCGCGCCACGACGTCAACCACCTCCTGCGCGAGGCCCGCTCGACGCTGCTCGGTGCGCTGTCGGTCGACGAGCTCGAGATCCGCGTGTTCTTCCGCGACGATCGCGAAGGCCCCGACGTGCTGGGCCTCGACACGGTCCCCGAGGTGAGGAGCGCGCTCGACGCCGCCGCCGCCCGCGCCTGGGCGGCACAGCGGGTGACCATCATCGAGCCCGGCCAGGTCTGGGGCGACGCCGCTCTCGCGGCCCACACCGGCTGGTTCACCGACGCCCTGGGCCTGGCCCGGCTGGAGGCGGTGGTCGTGGCGCCCGTGGGTGTCGACGACGAGCTGCTGGGCATGCTCATGTGCGCACGGCGCACCGGCTCACGACGCTGGACCGACAGCGAGGGCCACGCGGCGCTGGAGCTCGGCCACGACCTCGGTCGCGCCATCGCCAACGCCCGCGCGACCCAGCGCGAACGCCGGCTGCTCGAGGAGCTGCGCGGCGTCGAGGGGGCCCGGCACCGGTTCCTGCGCGAGCTGACCCACGAGATCAACAACCCGATGACCGTCATCGCCGCCAACGCGGAGTTCCTGCTCGAGAGCGAGGACGCCGACGCGCAGGACCGCAGGCGCGCGCAGGCCATCCTGCGCGGCAGCGAGCGACTCGGCCAGCTGCTCGAGGGCCTGGCGATGCTGACCCGGGTCAGCGACCCGCAGCACCGCCCGGCGATGCAGCACGTCGACCTCGTCCCCGTGGTGGAGGAGACGGTCGCGGCGATGACCGCCGTGGCCGAGCGGTCGGGCGTCACCCTCCAGCTCGTCGGGGACCTGAGCGAGGCCGTCGTGCTGGGCGACCCGCGCGAGATCGCGAGCGCGGTGTCCAACCTCGTCGACAACGCGGTGAAGTACTCCGACCCCGGCGACGAGGTGTGGCTCGGCATCGAGCGCCGCGCCGACGGCGGGCTCTCCTTCTCCTGCAGGGACGAGGGCATCGGGATCTCCGAGGCCGACCAGGCCGACCTGTTCTCGCCACTGTTCCGCTCGACCAACGAGGAGGCGCTGATGCGCCCGGGCACCGGCCTCGGCCTCGGCATCGTGCGCGAGATCATGCAACGGCACGGCGGGCGCATCGAGATCGAGTCGGTGCTCGGTCGCGGCACCCGCGTACGCCTGCACTTCCGGCCCCTCGCGCACCACGGGGCCGCGGGGCCCTGACGCGGCTCAGCCCAGCAGCTCGTCGACCCAAGCGGGGACGAGCCGGGTGGCCGGGCCCTGCCGGGAGGCGTCGAAGTCGGACGCGCCGGCGCTCGGCTCGAGGTTGAGCTCGAGGGTCTCGCCGGCGGCCCAGTGGACGAACGCCGCGGCCGGGTAGACGACGCCCGAGGTGCCGATCGAGACGAAGAGGTCGCACCGCTCGAGGGCGTCCTCGACCACGTCCATGCCGTAGGGCACCTCGCCGAACCAGACGATGTCGGGACGCAGGTCGCTCGCGCCGCACCCGGGGCACGGCGGCTCGTCAGCCAGGGTGCCGTGCCACTCGTGCCGCTCGTCGCAGCCGGTGCACCACGCCGCCTGCAGCCGGCCGTGGATGTGGTGGACCCGTCGCGAGCCGGCGCGCTCGTGGAGGTCGTCGACGTTCTGGGTGACGAGGAGCAGGTCGTCACCGAGGGCGTCCTCGAGGCGGGCGAGCGCGTGGTGTGCGGCGTTGGGCTCGACCCGGGCGAGGGCCGCCCGCCGCGCGTCGTAGAAGCGCTGCACGAGGCCGGGGTCGTCGGCGTAGGCCTCCGGCGTCGCCACCTGCATCGGGTCGTGGCCCTCCCACAGCCCACCCGCGTCACGGAAGGTGGTCAGGCCGCTCTCGGCCGAGATGCCCGCCCCGGTCAGCACGACGATCCTCATGGCCCCAGTCCTACCAGCCGGTCACCCGTAGGGGTACGAGCCGGGTGGAGGTGAGGTGCGGACTCCGGTAGAACACTCCGCCATGGCTGACGTCGGAGGGACCCCGGGCGCCGTCGCGTTCGTCGGCGAGTGGGACGGCCCGGTCGTGGCGACCGCCGTGCACGCCGGACACGACCTGCGCCCCGAGATCGCCGAGGCGATGGTGCTCGACGAGGCGGAGCGCTTCCGCGAGGAGGACCCGTTCACCGACCGGCTCGCCGCCGTGGTGCCCGACCGGGTGGTGACGCGGCGCTCGCGCTTCGAGGCCGACCTCAACCGGCCGCGCCGCGAGGCCATCTACCGCAAGCCCGACGACTGCTGGGGGCTCGAGGTGTGGCGCGACGGCGTGCTGTCCGAGGAGCTCTACGAGGGCAGCCTGGCCACCTACGACGCCTTCTACGACGCCCTGGCCCCGCGGCTCGACGCGCTCGCCGAGCGCGGACCGTTCGTGCTGCTCGACGTGCACTCCTACAACCACCGCCGCGACGGCGCCGACCGGCCGGCCGCCCCCGCCGAGGACAACCCGGAGGTCAACGTCGGCACCGGCAGCCTCGACCACGAGCTGTTCGGCCCGTTGGTCGAGCGGTTCATGGCCGACCTGCGCGACGCGTCGGTGGGCTGCGGGCCGCTCGACGCCCGCGAGAACGTCGTCTTCGAGGGCCGCGGCCTCGCGTGGTGGGTGCACGACCGCTACCCGCGGGTGGGCTGCGTGCTGGCCATCGAGTTCAAGAAGACCTTCATGGACGAGTGGTCCGGCGAGCTGGACGCCGAGCGGTTCCGCCGCGCCCAGGAAGGCCTCGCCGCAGCCGTGCCGGGCCTCCACGACGAGCTCGAGCGCCTGCGGTGAGCGACGGCGACCCGGCCCGACCGGGTGCCGGGCTCAGCGCCGCCGACCTGGCCGTCGACCACCGACTCTCCCTGCTCGCCCAGAGCTTCCGCTTCCTGCTCGACGTCACGCCGGTCGACGCCGACGACCTGCGTGAGGACTTCCTGGCCGGTCGGCAGCCCGACCCGCCGTTCACCTACCGCGAGCTCGAGACCGACCCGGCGGTCGTACGCGCCGAGCTCGACGACATCGACCCCGGTGCGGTCGACGACGCCGTCCTGGGCCAGCTGCTGCGGGCCAAGCAGCGCGAGATGGAGCTCCAGCTCGACATGCTGGCGGCGCGCGACACCGAGGACTTCCTCCCGCTGAGCGTGGAGCTCTATGGCGGCGTGTCGCCGGCGCTGCGCGCCCAGGCGGAGGCGCTGCTCGCCGGCATCACCCGCACCGAGCCCAGCGGCACGGCCCTCGACGCCGAGGAGTTCCTCGCGCTCGCGGACGCCGAGATCGCGCGCTACCGCGAGGAGGACCCCGACCTCGACATGCACGCCGAGATCCGCTCGGACGTCAACGGCGTGATGGTCTCGGGTGACGTGCTCCTCATCGGACCCGAGACCCGGGTGCAGCGCGCCCGCGCGCAGGCGCTGCTGCACCACGAGGTCGGCACCCACCTGGTGACGCAGGCCAACGGCAGCCACCAGCCGATCAAGGTGCTCGGCGTCGGGCTGGCGGGCTACGACGAGACGCAGGAGGGACTCGCCGTGCTCGCCGAGATCGCCTGCGGCGGCCTGACGGCGTTCCGGCTGCGCCAGCTCGCCGGCCGCGTCGTGACGGTGCACCGGATGATCGGCGGCGCGACGTTCGCCGAGGCCCACGAGGCGCTCGTCGCCGACGACTTCCCCAGCGCCAGCGCCTGGACCACGGTCATGCGGGTCTACCGCTCCGGCGGCATGACCAAGGACGCGATCTACCTGCGGGGCCTCGTCGAGCTGCTCGACCACCTCGGCTCCGGCGGCTCGCTCGACCAGCTCTGGCTCGGGAAGTTCTCCCTGCGCGACCTGCCCCTGGTCGGGGACCTCGAGTCCCGCGGGCTGCTGCACCCGCCCCGGGTGCTGCCGCGCTACCTGCGCGACCCGGCCGCGCACGACCACCTGGCCCGCGCGGTCGGCACCGACGATCTCAGCACACTCCTGGAGGGACCCGCATGAAGATCGGATTCGTCGTCAACGACATCGAGACGGAGAAGGCCGAGTACACCACCAACCGCCTCGCCATGGCCGCCAAGGAGATGGGGCACGAGGCCTGGTACATGGGCATCGGCGACTTCGCCTACGAGCCCGACGGGTCGTTGAGCACCAAGGCCCGCGCGGGTCACGCCAAGACCTACCGCTCGCTCGACCGGCACCTCGCCGACGTGCAGAAGCCCGACGTCGAGCAGCTCATCGGCCTCGACGAGTTCGACGTGGTGATGCTGCGCAACGACCCGGCCGACGACGCCGAGACCGACCCGTGGCGCAACAACGCGGGCGTCGCCTTCGGCCAGCTCATCGCCTCCAGCGGGGTGCTCGTGGTCAACGACCCCACCAGCCTCGCCAACGCGCTGTCCAAGGCCTACTTCCAGCACTTCCCCGAGATCGTGCGACCGCGCACGCTCATCTCGCGCGACGAGGACATGATCGAGGACTTCATCACCGACCTCGGCGGCAAGGCGGTGCTCAAGCCTCTGCAGGGCTCGGGTGGCGCGGGTGTGTTCCTCGTCGACCGCAAGGAGGCGCCCAACCTCAAGCAGAT
This sequence comes from Nocardioides sp. zg-1228, assembly GCF_017086465.1. NCBI lineage: Bacteria > Bacillati > Actinomycetota > Actinomycetes > Propionibacteriales > Nocardioidaceae > Nocardioides > Nocardioides sp. zg-1228. Next base: position 178,913 of record NZ_CP070961.1, read on the forward strand.
CATCGAGGCCATCTCCCGCGACGGCTACGTCGTGGCCCAGGAGTACCTCCCCGAGGCGGCCAAGGGCGACGTGCGGATGTTCGTGATGAACGGCCGGCCGCTGGTCGTCGACGGCGAGTACGCGGCGTTCCGGCGCACCCCCTCCACCAAGGACATCCGCTCCAACATGTCCGCCGGCGGCAAGGCCGAGAAGGTCAAGGTCACCGACGACATGCTCGCGATGGTCGAGGTGGTGCGGCCCAAGCTCGTCGCCGACGGGATGTTCCTCGTCGGCCTCGACATCGTGGGCGACAAGCTGATGGAGATCAACGTCTTCAGCCCCGGCGGCCTCGGCAGCGCCCACGCGCTCTACGAGGTCAACTTCGCCCCCGCGATCATCGCCGAGCTGGAGCGCAAGGTGGACATCCGCCGGCACTACCCGGAGATCGACAACCACACCCTCGCGACCAGCTGAGGCCCGCCCCGGCGACGGGAGGGACGCTCAGTAGTACCAGGGGAAGCGCGGCACGCTCAGCGGTTGTCGGTGGTCAGTGACGGCACTATGCGGCTGACCTGCGGAAACGTGATTGGGGGCGTTGGTCGCCGACGGCCTACGACGACTCTCCTGCCACGTCTTTGCCGCGCACGGGGCCACGCTGTCAGCCTCCTTCCGAGTCGTCATCGGCGCTGAGCGCGGCCTCCCAGTTCTGGCCGCCGTGGAACACGCCGACGACGTTGACCACGATCTCGCCAGACGACTCGTCAACCTCGTAGGCCACGAGCGTCCGCTTCTGGTAGGCGCCGAGCAATCTCAGAGGTCGCGTTCTTGGCGATCCAGTCGTCGATCTCGTTGAGTTGCCGTTCGGCTTCCGGAGTGAGGTTGATGCGGCCCGTCATGAACGGGCGGCCCACTTGGCTTCGAAGCGGGCGCGCACATCTTCAGCCGGGATGGCTCGCGATGGATCCGCCTTGAGAGCGTCGTACGCCGCGGCGGCTTCGTTGCGAAGCCACGACTCCGCTGCCGCGTCGAACGCCTCATCGCGGTCGACCGACTCGAGGAGTCGGATTGCGAGGCGTCTGCGCGCATCACTCGGCAGGGACATCCCCGCCTCGTAGGCCTCCGACTCGCTCATGGACATGGGTCGAGTCTACGCCCGCCCAGGGACCCGTCGGAGAACGAAAACTCCCGCGAAGACCGCACGAATCGCGGTACCCCACGCCCAATCTGGCGCCATGTCCAAGCGCGAGCACATGTCCGTCGCTGAGGCGGTCGCTGCTCTGCGGTCCGCAGGCGACACTCGGCAGATCTGCCTGGGCGCCGAAGGATTCTGGCTTGAAGAGGATGGCTATCGGCCGAGTCTTGACCCCAGCGTCGGGGACTTTGCGGCGGCCGCCCAAGTACGAGTCGGAGCGGGCGATCGACCTGCCCGACGAGGTCGTCACGATCCTCTCCGAACATGTCCGGGTGCACACGCCCGACGGCGAAACGTCGCGGTGGCGGGTCGACGAGGGCGGCAAGCCCTGGCACGACAACCTCGTTGACTATCGAGGGCGATCGACCCGCAGCGACGCTGGCCTCGCCCACAAGCTGCACGACCTGCGGCACTACTTCGCCAGCGGCCTCATCGCGGCCGGGTGCGAGGTCGTCACGGTACAGCGGGCGATGGGACACGCGTCGGCGACGACCACCCTGAGCACCTACGCGCATCTGTGGCCGACCGCAGAGGACAAGTCCCGCGCAGCCGGGGGCGAGATGGCGGCGACGGTGCTGGCCACCGAAGCATCTCGGGCAGGTTGGACAGCCGACTGATGCTGGTCCAGACTTGCTCAGCCTCGCGATTTCCGCGCCTGTGCACGAGCCTGGAGCGCTGCAACCATCGCCTCCGGCGACGCGATGCTGATTCGCTCGTCGATGAGGCTGAGGAGGCGGACTGGCCGCCCGGCAGCCGACGCCGCTTCGATCTTGTGGTGACCGTCGAGCAGGAAGTGGGTGAGTACCCAGTGCTCGTAGTAGTCATCACCCTCATTCATCGCTGGCTGGATTACGTCGAGGAGCGAATAGGCCACCGCCGTAGGCACGGTCTGTCCGAGGCTGCCGCCGTACTCGGCGACGCGTTGGCTCGCGTTCCACGCGGGCGGAACCATGGGCACGACGAACTCGTAGAGGTGCCCCTGCTCTCCCACCGGTGTCTCAAAGGTTCGGTAGTAGGGCGTGACAGGGTTCTCGGGCGCGCCAACAGCGGGGTCCACGCCCCAGGTAGCGACTTGCTCGTGGCTGAAGTAGTCGGAGGCGTCCCCGGGGGACACCAGTTGCGGCGTCACGTCGAGCAGCAGCGACGTGTAGTGAGACTTGGGCAGCGCCCGACCGTAGGCCCGGAGAATCTCGTCATCGATGGCCGTCAGTCCCGTGTTGAGCCTTTCGTTTGCAACGCCCAGGTCAGCAGACTCCGGTTCGCTCAACCTCTGAAAGATGGCGGGACACGTTCCGCACCATAGGCCGAGCTCGAAGACTGGCACGCCCCGAAGGGTCAGCCGCCGTGGAGGAAACGCCGTCCCCGGCGCAGGCTTGGGAGTCGGCACAGCAACCAGAGATCGCTTGTCACGGACTCCCAGCTCGATCCCTCGCCGCGCTTCGACAATCACAGCCCGACGGTACGCGGTGCGGGCCGTCAGTTCAGCGGGAGATATCGCCTCGACTACGCGGGGCTAAGCGATCGTGCGATCGCGGGCGTGGTGATGGGCATCCACCTATGTGGGCGCACCTCGCGGTCATTCAGCAACCCGAGTCCGACTTCGACCACGATTCTTGCCACGCATCTGCCACGCACGAGGCCCAAACAGGCCTCTGACCTGCGCAAACGCAGCAGATCAGTAGTACCAGGGGTAGGGCGACCAGTCGGGCTCGCGCTTCTCCAGGAACTGGTCGCGTCCCTCCTGCGCCTCGTCGGTCATGTAGGCCAGGCGGGTCGTCTCGCCGGCGAAGAGCTGCTGGCCGACGAGGCCGTCGTCGAGGAGGTTGAAGGAGTACTTCAGCATCCGCTGGGCGGTCGGGGACTTGCCGTTGATCTTCCGGCCCCAGTCGAGCGCGACCTTCTCCAGCTCGGCGTGCGCGACGACGCGGTTGACCGCGCCCATCCGGTGCATCTCCTCGGCGTCGTACTCGTCGCCGAGGAAGAAGATCTCGCGGGCGAGCTTCTGCCCCACCTGGCGCGCGAGGTAGGCCGAGCCGTAGCCGCCGTCGAACGAGCCGACGTCGGCGTCGGTCTGCTTGAAGCGGGCGTGCTCGCGGCTGGCGAGGGTGAGGTCGGCGACGACGTGGAGGCTGTGCCCGCCGCCGGCCGCCCAGCCCGGGACCACGCAGATGACGACCTTCGGCATGAAGCGGATCAGCCGCTGGCACTCCAGGATGTGCAGGCGCGCGAGCCTGGCCTTGTCGATGGGGCTGGGCTCCTCGGCCCCGGTGTCGGTGGCGCCGGCGGAGGTGTCCTCGTACTGGTAGCCGGCGCGCCCACGGATGCGCTGGTCGCCGCCGGTGCAGAAGGCCCACTTGCCGTTCTTGGCGCTCGGTCCGTTGCCGGTCAGGATCACGCAGCCGACGTCGGCCGACGTGCGCGCGTGCTCGAGGGTGCGCAGCAGCTCGTCGACGGTGTGCGGGCGGAACGCGTTGAGCACGTCGGGGCGGTCGAACGCGATGCGCACGGTGCCGTGCTCGCGCGCACGGTGGTAGGTCAGGTCGGTGAGGTCGTCGAAGCCGGGCACCACGTCCCAGTCCTCGGGGTCGAAGATCTCACTGACGCCCTCGATCGCACTCATGGATCCGGAGGCTATCGCCCGATGGTCCCGTGGGAGGCGGCTGCCCCGAGGCCCGCCCGCCGACCGCCCCCTGCGGCCCCACCCCGACGGGGACTGGAAGATCGCCGCCGCCCGTGGTGTTGTGGCAGGCATGGCACTGACAGGAACGTACGTCCCCAGCAGCTCCGAGTGGGTCCGCAACCAGGTGGCCGAGTTCGAGGCGAGTGACGGCCAGCGGGCCAACACGCTGGGCGACACCGACTACCCGATCGTGGTCGTGACCTCGGTCGGCGCGAAGTCGGGCAACCTGCGCAAGAACCCGGTGATGCGGGTCGAGCGCGACGGCGCCTACCTCGCGGTCGCCTCCAAGGGCGGCGCCCCGGACAACCCGGAGTGGTACTACAACTTCGTCGCCCACCCCGAGGTCGAGCTGCAGGACGGGGCGGAGAAGCACGTCTACACCGCCCGCATCCTCGAGGGTGAGGAGCGCGCCGACTGGTGGGAGCACGCGGTCGCCACGTGGCCGACGTACGCCTCCTACCAGGAGAAGACCGACCGCGAGATCCCGCTCTTCCTGCTCGAGCGCGCCTGACGCCGGCGCGCAGCCCGGTCTGCCGTTGACACCCCGCTGCTTCGTCGCGGCTACCCCGCCCGCCTAGGGTGGGGCCCTCGGGACAACGGGGGGATGTGGCATGACTGGCACTGCTGGCACGGACGGATCGACGGCCCTGAGGGTCTACCTGCTCGACGACCACGTGGTCGTGCGGCGGGGGCTCCGGGCGGTGCTCGAGGCGGAGGACGGCATCGCGATCGTCGGTGAGTCGGGCACCGTGGCCGAGGCGGTGCCCCAGATCCGCGAGCTGGTGCCCGACGTCGCCGTCCTCGACGGACGGTTGCCCGACGGCAGCGGCATCGACGTGTGCCGCGAGGTCAGGTCGGCCGAGCCGCGCGTGCAGGCGCTGATCCTCGCCTGCGACGACGACGAGGACGCGATGGTCGACTCGGTCCTGGCCGGTGCGTCCGGCTACGTCCTCAAGACCGCCGACGAGCGTGAGCTGGTCGACGCCGTGCGGGCGGTGGGGCACGGCCAGTCCCTCGTCGGCTCCGATGTCGCCCTCCGTGTCGTGGAGCGCATGGGAGCGCGGAACCAGGCTCCGGGCCTGTCCCGGCTCACCGACGGCGAGTGGCGGGTCCTCGACCTCATCGCCGAGGGGATGACCAACCGGCAGATCGGCGAGCGGCTGCACCTCGCGGAGAAGACGGTCAAGAACCAGATCACCGGCCTGCTCGCCAAGCTGGGCGTGCAGCGTCGCACCCAGGCCGCGGTGCTGGCCTCTGCGCTCGGGCGCCGGCGACCCCGCTGACGCCGGACCCGACACGGGGCCAGTCCCGGCAGCCGGCCCCGGGGAGGGGCCGGTGGGACCGGTCAGTCGCCCTGCGGGCGGTCGCGGATCGCGCTGAGCAGCGAGTCGACGGCGTCCTCGGTCGGGGAGGCGGCCTCCTGGTTGGACCGGGCCAGCTGGGCCAGGAGCTCGGCGCGGTGGACGGCGACCGACCTCGGCGCGTCGATGCCGATGCGGACGACGTCGCCGCGCACCTCGAGCACCGAGACGGTGACGTCATCGCCGATGACGACGCTCTCTCCGGCACGGCGGCTCACGACCAGCATGGCGTCACGCTACCCGAGGCGTCGCGCGACGCCTCACGCGATCAGGGGCGTGGCGACCGACAGGCCCGGGTCGTCGAGCACCACCTGCACCGCGCGGTGGGTGGCGACGTCGAGCACGACGGGCGCGGCCAGGTTGGCCGTGGTGCTGGCGAGGGACGCGCCGGCGGTGAGCACGCAGAGCACGACGAGGTCGTCGACCGACGTCGAGCGCAGCTCGGTGAGGACCGCCTCGTCCACCTCGGGGGCGTAGTCGGGGAAGAACGGCGCCGGCGGCACCACGAGGAAGCGCAGCCCCGGCTCGTCGAGCGAGGTGAGGCTGCACAGCACGCCGTCGTCGTCGACCTGCACCAGCGCGAAACGCTCGCGCCCGGGGAAGCCGGGCAGCGGCTGGGCGAGCTCGATCACCGGGATCTCGGGGGCACTGCTCGGCGGCATCACGGTCTCCATCGTGGCGATCATCGCAGAAAGTCCATCAGGCTCGGCTGGAGGACGCGGGCGGTCGCCGCGAGCGCTGCCTGGTAGGCGACCTCCTGCATCTTGAGGTCCACCATGGTGCGGGGCAGGTCGGCGTTCTCGATCTCGGCGAGCGCGCTCGTCAGGGACAGCTCCGCGTCGACCGCGGCGGTGCTCGCCCGCTCGACCCGGGCCGCTCGCGCGCCCACGTCGGCGCGGGCCACGACGAGCCGGTTGCCGTCGTCCTCGAGCGCGGCGACCCCGGCGCGGATGCCGGTCTCGTCGCCCGAGCGCAGCGCCGCGGAGAGCGCCGTGAGGTGGTCGAAGACGTTGTCGCCGTCGGCGCCGAACGCGGCGGGCCCGGGCAGCGACACGTCGACGACGACGCCGTCGGCGACCGTGCGGTGGACCGGGTGCGCGTCGCCGGCGAAGGTGACGGCACCGCCCGCCTCGGTGAAGGCCGCGGACCCGGCCGTGGTGCCGCCCAGCACCGGTCGGTCGACGTAGGTGGTGTTGGCGACGCCGAGGAGCGCGGAGCGGAGCTGGTCGATCTCGACCGCCAGCGCCTCACGCGACTGGGGGCCGGCGGCACCGCTGACGGCCTGGATGCCGAGCTCGCGGGCGCGGCGCACCAGGTCGTTGGACGCCCCGAGGGTGCTGTCGAGGGTGTCGAGCCAGCCGGTGCCGTCCGCGGCGTTGCGGGCGTACTGCTGCTGAGCGCCGATGGACGCGCGCAGCCGCATCGCGGTGGCGGCGTCGCCGGGGTTGTCGGAGGCGCGGTTGAGCACGCGGCCGGTGGACAGGTGCTCCTGGATCTCCGCGAGGCGCGACAGGCTGCCCTGGAGCCGGTCGAGGGACCGGTCGGTGAGCATCGACTGGGTGACGCGATTGATGGTCGTCATCAGCGCACCAGCCCGGTGCGGTTGATGAGGGTGTCGAGCACCGAGTCGAGGGTCGTCATCACCCGGGCCGCGGCCTCGTAGGCGCGCTGGGCCTGCATCATCGTCACCATCTCCTCGTCGAGGTTGACCCCGGACAGCTGCTCACGCGCGCCGTCGACCTGGCCGGTCAGGCCGGCCTGCGCGGCGGCGAGGCGCCGGACGGAGGAGACCTCCGTGCCCAGGACGCTCACGAACCTCTGGTAGCCCTGCTCGGGCCCGCCGAGGGCAGCGGCCACGGCCGTCGCGTTGCTCCCGTCGCGGTTGGCGCCGCCGGCGACTCCCGACGCGGCGAGCGCGGCCGGGTCGGTCAGGAGCAGCACGAGGGGACCGCCGGGGGCGTTCGGGTCCACCGCGAAGACGGGCTGTCCGGGCGCACCGCTGGCGTCGTGCCCCGCGCCGTGCGCGGCGTTGACGGCGTCGGCGAGGTGCTGCGCGACGGCCTGGAGGTCCGCGCGCAGCCCGGGGAGGGTGGTGGTCAGCAGCTCGGAGGTGCCGCCGATCTCGCCGCGCAGCCCCGACACGGGGGTGGTGGCGCCGTCCGGCCCGGTCACCGCGAGCGCGAGCGCCGCACCGTCTGCGGTCCCGTCGGGCGCGACGCCACTCGTCACCGCGAGGCTGCCGGCCCGGCTGCCCGTCACGAGGGCGACGCCGCCGACGCTGACGTCGAGGCCGCCCTGGCCGTTCTCGACGGCGGTGCCGCCGGTCAGCTCGGCCAGCCGCAGCGCCATCTGGTCCCGCGCGTCGAGCAGGCCGGACGCGTCGGTGTTGGAGAGTCGGGCGGCGGTGATCGCCTCGTTGGCCGCAGCGAGGTCCCGCGCCAGCGTGTTGGTCTCGCCGACGTCGGCGAGCAGCGACATCCGCTGGTCGCCCTCCTCGGCGGCGACGTTGCGGCGCTGGGCGGCGACCGCCTCGACGAGGGTCTGCGAGGTGGCGAGCACCTGGCTGCGCACGGCGGCGGAGTCGGGGTGGTTGGCCAGGTCGTGCCAGGCCTTGCGCACCTCGCCCAGGGCGCCGGAGATCCCGTCGCCGGCCGGCTCGCCGAGGGAGGCCTCCACGCGGGCGAGGGCGGCGGCGCGGGTGTCGAGGTAGGCCTGGCTGCCGTGCTCGCGGCGGGCGCGGGCGTCGAGGAGCGGGTCGACGAGCCGGTCGACCGATCCGACGCGCACCCCTTCGCCGTGGCCCTCGTAGCGACTCCACATGGCCGGCTGCGCGGGCGCGCCGACGGAGAGGCCGACGACCCGGCGGCGGGCGTAGCCGTCGGTCGCGACGTTGGCGATGTTGCCGCTCGCCACCTCCATCACCGCCTGGTGGTAGCGCAGCGCGCTGGCGGAGGTGGAGATCGAGCCGAAGGTGCCGGCCACGTCACAGGCTCCGGTCGACGAGGCGATTGCGGGCGGGCTCGGCGGTCGCGCTGCCGTCGGCGGAGTAGCCGTCGACGGAGTCGCCGAGGGAGAGCAGGGTCTCGCGCGCCGAGCGGTAGCCGGCGGAGATCAGGTGCTTGTTGGAGTCGGCGAGACGGGTGATCTCGTGCGTGAGCTGGACGAACGCCTCACGGTGCTCGGTGAGGATCGTGCGCCACGGCTCGTCGGCCGCCTCCGCGAGGGAGGCCAGGCTCAGGTTGGCCTCCATCCCGAACGCCGCTGCGGCCGCGTCGGCCGCGACCGCGCGCAGCACCTCGGTCTCGCGGATCGTCGCCAGCAGGCCGTCGATGTCGCGCGTCGCGTGCGCCAGCCAACGGCTCCGGCCGCTGGCCAGCACCAGCTGCTCGACCTCGAGCCGGTAGTGGAGCTCCTCGAGCAGCTCGCGCTCGCGCCAGAGCACGAGGGACAGCCGCTCCACAGCCGCCGGCGGGGTGTCAGTGATGGTCACGAGACGTCCATCGGCCGCGCCGGCAGCCACCTGAGGAGTTTGTGGCGGAGGCGGCGACGCCCGCGCGGCGGGTCGGGTCATGCCCGTCCGGCGGGACTGACCACCCACCCGTGGCCCGTTCGGGCCATCCCGGTCGGGACCACGGTCCTCGATCGGGCCGCGAAGGTCCTCGGATGTGCTGATCCGGCAGCGGAATCGCCCCGGGGCACCAAGCATCTACCCCGTGCCTGCTAGTCCTTCGCTCCCTTCCCCGGTCCAGACCGCTGCGGTCGCCAGCCCGTCGTCCGCAGGGTCCCCCGCCGCCGCCCCGGCGACGACCGACGACCTGGTGACCGCCCACATCCCGCTCGTGGGACACCTGGTGCGAGAGGTGCTGGCGCGCGTGCCCGGCCACGTCGACCGCGACGACCTGACCTCCGCCGGCCTGACCGCCCTGGTGCAGGCGGCGCAGGGCTTCGACGCCGCCCGCGGGGTGCCGTTCGCGCGGTATGCCTCGACCCGCGTCCGGGGGGCGCTGCTCGACGAGCTGCGCGGGGTCGACTGGGCGACGCGCTCGGTGCGACGCACGGCACGAGGCCTCGACGAGACGCGGACCCGCCTGACCCAGAGCCTGGGCCGGGTGCCCACCGATGCCGAGGTCGCCTCGGCGCAGGGCATCGCCGTCGACGACGTGCTGGCCAACCGCGAGGACCTCGCGCGGGCCCAGGTGAGGTCGCTCGAGGCCGACGACGCCCACGGGTCGTACGCCGGCTCGCTGGTGTCCACCACTCCGACCCCCGAGCAGGCCTTGGTGCACGCCGAGCTGCTCGACTACCTCGCCGACGCGGTCGCCGCGCTGCCCGAGCGGTTGCGTCGGGTCGTGGAGGGCTTCTTCCTCGCCGAGCAGCCGATGGCCGAGCTCGCCGCGGAGCTCGGCGTCACCGAGTCGCGCATCTCCCAGCTGCGCGCCGAGGCGATGGTGCTGCTGCGCGACGGCATCAACTCCCAGCTCGACCCGCTGCTGGTGCCCGCCCACGAGCGGCCCGGCGGCGTGGCCGCGCGCCGGCGCGAGGCCTACTTCGCCGCGGTGGCCGAGCGGCACGCCGCGGCGCACGCCCCCGCCGCGCGGGTGGCGACGAGCGCCTGACCCGGCGCCGCGCAGAAACCTCCCCCGAAAACCTCAGGTGCCCACCCGGGCGACCGAACAGGACCTCGACGGAGTCCACGGACGGACTCCAGCTAGTGATCCACACCACGGAAGGAATCCATCATGGGTCTTCGCATCAACCAGAACATCGACGCCGCCAACTCGTACCGCAACCTGTCGGTCACGCAGGGCCAGATGTCCAAGTCGCTCGAGAAGCTGTCCTCCGGCTTCCGCATCAACCGCGCCGCCGACGACGCGTCCGGCCTGGCCATCTCCGAGGGCCTGCGCTCGCAGGTGGGTGGCCTCAAGGTGGGCGCCCGCAACGCCCAGGACGGGGTCAGCCTCGTCCAGACCGCCGAAGGCGCGCTGACCGAGGTCCACTCCATGCTCCAGCGGATGAACGACCTCGCGGTCCAGCACAAGAGCGGCACCCAGAACGACAAGTCACAGGCCGCCCTCCAGGCGGAGTTCGACCAGCTCGCCACCGAGATCGGCCGCATCCAGACGAACACGAAGTTCAACGGCGACCAGCTCTTCGCGGGCGAGGCCAAGACCTTCCAGGTCGGTCACGCCAGCACGGACACGATCGACGTGTCGGTCAGCGCCCTGGCGGCGTTCCACGCGGGTCCCACAGAAGCCGCCCCGGATGCCGCGACGACGGTCGGTGGCGTCGCGATCGACATCACCGACAGCAACACGATCCAGGAGGCGATCACCAACGTGTCCACCCAGCGCGCCGAGCTGGGTGCCATCCAGAACCGCTTCGAGCACACCATCAACAACGTGAACGTCGCGATCGAGAACCTGTCGGCGTCGGAGTCGCGCATCCGCGACACCGACATGGCGCAGGAGATGATGAGCTTCACCCGCTCGCAGATCCTGTCCCAGGCCGGCACGGCGATGCTGGCGCAGGCCAACCAGGCCTCGCAGGGCGTGCTGTCCCTCCTCCGCTGATCGGCTGAGGGAGCTCTCACCCACCCGATGCCGGGCGGGTCGCGGCCGTCGCGACCCGCCCGGCACCACCGGTCCTGATCGGGGCCGACCGACGAGAGGGGACGGCGATGGGATCGGCCAGCATCAGCGGGCTCGGCAGCGGCCTCGACACCGCGACGATCGTCGACCAGTTCATGCAGCTCGAGGCGGTCGGGCAGACGCGGCTGAAGTCCCGGGCCGCCACCGAGAGGTCGGTCGTCTCGCTCCTCCAGGGACTCAACACCAAGATCGCCGCCCTCGCGACGAGGGCGGGCGACCTGGTCAAGCCGGCCGGCCTCACGCCCCTGTCCGCCACCAGCTCCGACGCCAAGGTCGCGGTCAGCGCAAGCGCCACGGCGAGCCCCGCCGGCTTCTCGGTGCGGGTCGACCAGACCGCCGCCAGCCACCGGCTCGAGCTCGCGACAGCGGTCGGGCTGGACGCGGCAGGCGCCGTGCCGACCGCCCTGCGGCTGGACCGGCTCGACGGCTCCGCACCCCTCGACCTCACCACCGACGGAACGCTCGCCGGCCTCGCCGCCGCGATCAACGACCCGGCCAACGCCACCGGCCTGCGCGCCACGACCGTCAAGGTCGGCACCGAGCAGTACCGGCTCGTGGTGGAGGCGGCCGAGTCCGGCGCCGCCGGTGGCTTCACGCTCACCGCCGCCGACGGGTCCGACCTGCTCGGCGGGGCCACCGTCCGCGCCGGGCGGGACGCGCAGGTCACCATCGGTGACTCGATCGTGGCCACGTCGGCCACCAACACCTTCGCCGACCTCGTCCCCGGCGTGACCCTCACCCTGGCCTCCGACGCCACCGGCACCACCTCGCAGGTGGCCCTGGCCCGTGACCCCGCGGCCGCCTCGACGGCGCTCAAGGGGCTCGTCGACGCGGTCAACTCCGCGCTCTCCGACATCGACGCCCAGACCCGGACAGGCACGGGCACCAGGGGTCCCCTCGCGGGCGACAGCACCCTGCTCTCGCTGCGGGACCGGCTCCTGTCGTCGGTGTTCGCCGGCGAGGGCAGCCTGGCCGACCTCGGCGTCCAGGCCGACCGCTACGGCAAGCTCGTCCTCGACGAGGCGGCCTTCACCAAGGCGTACGCCGCCGACCCGGCCGGCGTCCAGGCCCGGCTCACCGCCCCCGCGACGGGGTTCGTCGCCCGCATCGCCGACGTCGCCAAGGTCGCCAGCGACCGCGTCGACGGCACGCTCACCAGCGCCATCACCGGCCGCAACGACGCCATCGGTCGCCTCGACGAGGGCATCGAGGCGTGGGACCTCCGGCTCGAGCTGCGACGGACCGCGCTCACCCGGCAGTTCACCGCCCTGGAGACGGCGCTCAGCCAGATGAACAGCCAGTCCTCGTGGCTGGCCGGCCAGATCTCCGCACTCACGCCCCCGGGAAGCTAAGGACAGCACCCTCATGGCCTACTCCAACCCCGCCGCCTACCTGCAGGCGTCCGTCGAGACCGCCAGTCCGGCCCGGCTGCTGGTGATGCTCTACGACCGGCTCGCCCTCGACTGCCGCCGCGCCGTCGCGGCCCAGGAGGCCGGCGACCACGACGCCGCCCGCCCCCAGCTGCTGCACGCGCAGGACATCGTCACCGAGCTGCACTCCTCGCTCCGGGTCGACGCCTGGGACGGTGGCCCCGGACTCTCCGCGCTCTACTCCCACCTGCTCGTGCAGCTCGTGCGCGCCAACGTCGACCGCGACGTCGTCGCGACACGGCACTGCCTCGACCTCGTCGAGGGCCTCGCCGACGCCTGGCGCCAGGCCGCCCTGCAGGCCGCGGTGACGGCATGATCGGGCGAGTCCCCCTGGACGGCGAGGAGCTGTTCCACGCGTGGGAGCGGGCGATCGACGCCCTCGAGCGTGACGTGCTCCTGGCCGAGGGCTTCGTGGCCGACCCGGCCGGCGTGCTGGCCCGCGGGGCCGAGCTGCCCAGCGGATGGGTGCCCACCGAGCTGGAGGGCACGATCCCCGCCACCCTCGTCCCCCGGGCCGCAGCCCTGCTGCGCCGCCAGGCCGCCGTCCGCGAGCAGCTGGCGGGCGCCGTCGGCAGCGCCCGGGTCGACCTCGCCCGGTTGAGGCGCACCGCGCCGGTCGCCCGGGCGACGGGCCCGGCGTACGTCGACCTCTCCGCCTGAGCCTCCCGGCCGGGTGGGCCCGGCATGGCACGGCCGGGTGGTGCGCGCCGGGACCAAGGTCCCGACCTCGGGCCGCGGGCCAGGAAGTCGCCCCGATTCCCTCAGCGAGGAGCGCGAACGGCCGATGCGGGGGGTGAGCACGGAACGCTCGACCCCCGCCGACGGACCGGCACCCGATTCCTCCTGCAGGAGCACCCGTGTCCCTGGGCATGCCCGACGCCGTGTCGTCCGTCCTCGTCTCGGCCCTCGACGGCCTGGCGCTGCGCCAGAGCGTCATCGCCGACAACATCGCCAACGTCGACACGCCGGGCTTCCGCGCCACCAGCGTCGACTTCGAGTCCTCGCTCGCGGCCGCCCTGCAGCACGGTGAGATGCCCGCCTCCGGCGTGGCCCCCGTCGCTCGAGCGACCAACGCGCCCGCCGGCCAGGACGGCAACAACGTCGACCTGCGCAAGGAGTCGCTCGCCGCGGTGCAGTCGCAGTTCCAGTACCAGGTGATGACCCGCGCCGTCTCCGACCGCGCCTCGCTCCTCTCGGTCGCCGCCGGGGCCATGTGATGGGCGCCTTCGACATGCTGCGCATCGCCAACAGCAGCCTGGGCATGCACCAGACGTGGCTCGACGCGCTGGCCCACAACATCGCCAACGCGTCCACCGTCCGGGCGACGAGCGAGGACGCCTTCCAGGAGCAGCTCGTGGTCGCCACGGCCCGCCCCGACGGCGGTGTCGACGTGAGCGGCATCGAGCTCGGCGACGCCGAGGGCGTCCTGCAGCACGCCCCCGACCATCCCCTCGCCGACGCCGACGGCATGGTGCGCGTGCCGGGCATGGACATGACGGTGCAGATGACCAGCCTCGTGCAGGCCCAGCGCGGCTTCCAGGCCTCGGTGCAGGTCACCCGCACCGCGCAGGACACCTACACCGCCGCCCTCCAGATCGGGCAGCGCTGATGAGCATCGGTGGCATCGAGTCGATCGGCGGCTTCATGCCGCTGGCCGCACCCGTCGTCTCCGCCCCGTCGACGGCCACGGCCCCGACCTCCGGCGCCGACTTCGGGAGCATGGTGCTCGACGGGCTCGAGCGCCTCGAGGGCATCCAGGACTCCGCCGACACCCTCGCGGTGCGGGCCGCGTCGGGCACGCTGCCCAACATCCATGACTACACGCTGGCCGCGACCGAGGCGGAGGTCGCGACCAAGCTGACCGTCGCCGTGCGCAACAAGGCCATCGAGGCGTTCACCGAGATCATGCGGATGCAGGTCGGCTGATGAGGACCGGGATCACCCGCGCGCTGGACCGTCTCCGCCGCTCGTTCGCGCTCTTCAGCCCGGGCCAGAAGGTCGTCGCCGTGATCGGCACGGCGGCGCTGCTGCTGGCCGCCGTCATGGTGTTCCGCTGGGCCTCCGCGCCGTCGTACGCCCCGCTGTTCTCCAACCTCTCCGCCGAGGACGCCTCGGCGGTCGTCGAGCAGCTCGAGGCGGACGGTGTGTCCTACGAGATCGGCGGGGGCGGCGGCACCATCTCGGTGCCCCGCGACCGGGTCTACGCCACGCGCATCGCGCTGTCCGGCGAGGGCATCCCCTCCGCCAACGGCGACGGCGGCTACGCCCTCCTCGACGGCCAGGACATCTCGACCTCGCAGTTCAAGGAGCAGACCGACTTCAAGCGGGCGATGGAGGGTGAGCTCGCCGCCACGATCGAGTCCATCGACGGCGTCGACGCCGCCGACGTGCTCCTGGCCCTGCCGCCCAAGGAGGTCTTCGCCGAGGAGCAGGACCCGGCCACCGCGTCGGTGCTCATCGACTCCGGGGGCCGCACGCTCACGCCCGACCAGGTGCAGGCCGTGGTGCACCTCGTCGCCTCCAGCGTCGACGGCCTCGACCCGGCGAAGGTGACCGTCGCCGATGCGACCGGCCGGGTGCTGTCCGACAGCGGGGACGGGGCCGGCGGGCTCAGCAGCGGTCGCAACCGTCAGGTGCAGGACTACCAGGACCAGCTGGCCGCCAAGGCGCAGGCCATGCTCGACCGGGTCTTCGGCCCGGGCAACTCCTCCGTCCAGGTCACCGCGGTGCTCGACTTCGACAAGGTGGTCACCGAGACCACCACCTACGGGCGGAAGAACGCCCCGACCCTCTCCGAGTCGGTGCAGTCGGAGACCTACTCCGGCTCCGCGGCGCCCGGCACCGCCGGTGGCGTCGTGGGCCCGGACGCCCAGCTCGAGACCGGGGGCGCCGGTGGCGACGGCAGCTACAACAACTCCGCCACCGTCCGCGAGAACGGCGTCGACAAGGTCGTCGAGCAGTCGGAGACCTCGCCCGGATCGGTCGACTCGCTGCACGCGGCCGTCGTGATCGACACCAACTCCGCGGTCGCGGTCGACGCCAGCGAGATCGACGCGCTCGTGTCGTCGGCGATCGGCATCGTGCCCGAGCGCGGCGACACCATCGAGACCTCCAGCGTCCCCTTCGACACCTCGCTCAAGGACGCCAACGCCGCCGCGCTCGAGCGCGCGGCCGCCGAGGAGGCGGCCGCCAAGCGCAACGCCTGGCTGCGCAACGGTGCGCTCGGCGGCGGGGTCCTGCTGCTGGTGTGCCTGGCGTGGCTGCGCGCGCGCCGCAACGCCCAGGCCCGCGAGCACGCGACCACCTACGTCGTGGAGCAGCTGCGGCAGGAGCAGGCGACGCGGGCCGCGCTGCAGGCCTCGCAGGTCGTGGACGACGCGCCGACCGCGCTCGCGATGGCGCCGGTCGTCGAGCCCGTGGACGGGATGCGGGACGAGCTGGTCGCCCTCGTCGAGCGCCAGCCGGACGAGGTCGCCTCGCTGCTGCGCGGCTGGCTCGTGGAGCGCCCGTGATGGGCGTCGTGACCGGGACCGGGGCCCGCAAGGTGGCCATCGTGCTGGTGCGCCTGGGCAAGGACCGGGCCGCGGAGGTCATGTCCCACATGAGCGACGAGGAGGTCGAGGTGGTCTCCGCCGAGATCGCCCAGCTCGCGGCCGTGGAGCCGGCCGAGGCGCAGACCGTGATGGGGGAGTTCTCCGACCTGTTCGCCGCGCGCCGCCGCCAGCTCCAGGGCGGCATGGACCTCGCGCGCGACCTGCTGCAGCGCTCCCTGGGCGACGACCGTGCCGAGGAGGCCGTGCAGCGGCTGCACGCACGGGCGGTGCAGCTGCCCTTCCAGCTCCTGAGCCGGGCCGATCCCGACCAGCTGCGCTCGTTCGTCCGCGACGAGCACCCCCAGGTCATCGCGATCGTGCTGGCCCACATGAGTGCCGAGAAGGCGTCGCTGGTGCTCTCCGGGCTCGCGTCGGAGCTCCAGGCCGAGGTGGCGCACCGCATCGCGACGATGGACCGCGCCAACCCGACCGCGGTGCGGGTCGTGGAGTCCGTCCTCGAGCGACGGTTCTCCTCCGTGCTGGCGCCCAGCGACGCCTCCCGCGTCGGCGGGCTCGGCCCGCTCGTCGACATCATCAACCGCGCGGACCGCTCCACCGAGCGCCAGATCGTGGCGGGCCTGGAGTCACTGGACGCCACGCTGGCCGAGGAGGTGCGGAGCCGGATGTTCGTGTTCGACGACATCATCCGACTCTCGGACCGCGACGTGCAGCAGGTGCTGCGCCAGATCGAGACCGCGCAGCTCGCGCTGGCGCTCAAGGGCGTCTCGGCTCCGGTGCGCGACAAGATCACCCACAACCTGTCCGAGCGCGCCGCGGAGAACGTGCTCGAGGAGGTCGAGATCCTCGGCCCGGTGCGGCTCACGCGGGTGGAGGAGGCCCAGCAGGCGATCATCGCCACGATCCGCGCGATGGAGGAGCGCGGCGAGGTCGTGGTGCGGAGGGCAGGCGACGATGAGTTCATCGACTGAGGCCCGGGCAGGGGCCGGCGCCGCGGCGCTGCCGGCCCTGTCGACGCTGCGGATGCCCGAGCTGCAGACCGTGGAGACCAGTCGTGCGGCCGCACAGGCACAGGGCTACGCCGTGGGCTGGGCGCAGGGTCGACGCGAGGCCGCGGCCGCCGCGGCGGCCCAGGCCGACGAGCTCGCCCGCCGGGCGGCGGCCGAGGAGGCCCGCCGCGAGGCCGAGCACGCCGCCACCATGGACGCCCTCCGGGAGGCCGCGCGCGCGGCGCACGAGCTCCTGGCCGACGCCTGCCGGCGCGTCGACGACCAGGCCGCCGCGCTCGCCCTCGAGCTCACCCGAGCCCTGGTCGGCGCGGCCCAGCCCGACCCGGCGCACGTCCTCGGACGGGTCCTCGGGCTGCTCCCCGAGCACGCGGTGGTCTCGGTGAGCCTGCACCCCGACGTCGCCCCGCTGGCCGACGACCTCCGCGAGCTGTCCATCGCCGTCGTGGCCGACCCGACGCTCGGGCGCGCCGACGCGGTCGCCCACGCCGGCGACCACGTCGTCGACCTCCGCGTCGACGAGGCGCTGGCCCGGCTGGCCGAGGTGCTGCGATGAGCGTCCTGTCCCCCGACCTCCGAGCGCGTGCCCTCGACGCCGTGGCGCCGCTCCGGCTCGGCCGCGTCGCCGAGCTCCTCGGCCTCCGGCTCCGGATCACCGGGCTGGCCGCGGCCGTCGGCGACCTCGTCTCGGTCGAGGGGGAGCGCGGGGCCGTCGTCCTGGCCGAGGTGGCCGCCAGCGGCCCCGGCGGCCTGACCTGCCTGCCGCTGGGCAGCACGACCGGCCTGCGGGTCGGCGACGTCGTACGCCACACGGGCGGCCCGCTGCTCGTGCGGGTGGGCGACGAGCTGCGCGGGCGGGTGCTCGACGGGCTCGGCCGTCCTCTCGACGGCGGACCGTCGCTCGACCACCTGCCGCAGGTCGGCGTCTCCCAGGCCGCGCCCGCGGCCCTGAGCCGCCCGCGCATCGACCACCAGGTCGGCCTCGGAGTCCGCGCCCTCGACGCCCTCACCCCCTGCGGCCGCGGCCAGCGCATCGGCATCATGGCCGGCTCCGGCGTCGGCAAGTCGAGCCTGCTCTCGATGGTCGCGCGCGGCACCGACGCCGAGGTCTCGGTCATCGCGCTGATCGGTGAGCGCGGCCGCGAGGTCCGCGAGTTCATCGACAACGACCTCGGCCCCGAGGGCCTGGCGCGCTCGGTCGTCGTCGTCGCCACCTCCGACGCACCGCCGGTCGAGCGCCTGCGTGCGGCCGCCGTCGCCACCCGCGTCGCCGAGCACTTCCGCGACAGCGGCAAGCACGTGGTGCTGATGATGGACAGCCTCACCCGGGTCGCCATGGCCCAGCGCGAGATCGGCCTCTCGGCGGGCGAGCCGCCGGCCACGCGCGGCTACCCGCCCAGCGTCTTCACCCTGCTCCCCCAGCTGCTCGAGCGGGCCGGCACGTCGCCGACCGGCAGCATCACCGGGCTCTACACCGTGCTGGTCGAGGGCGACGACATGCAGGACCCGATCGGCGACACCGCGCGGTCGATCCTCGACGGCCACGTCGTGCTGTCGCGCCGCCTCGCGACCGCTGGCCACTTCCCCAGCATCGACGTGCTCGAGTCGATCTCGCGGGTCACCGGCTCCGTCACCGACGTCGCCCAGCGCGCCGACGCCACCCGGCTGCGGCGCCTGCTGGCCGCACACCGCTCGGTGCGCGAGCTCGTCGAGATCGGCGCCTACGTCGCGGGCGCCGACCCCGACGCCGACGTCGCGCTCGCCCGGATGCCCGCGATCGACGCGTTCCTCCGCCAGGGCATGGACGAGCCGAGCGACCTGGCCACCACCTGGCAGAGCCTGCGCGAGCTGGTGGCCTGATGGCGCGCGACAACGACCCGGACGCCGGGATGCGCGCCGTCGCCCGCGTGCGCGGCGTGCGCGAGCAGGACAGCCGCCTCGGCGTGGCCCGCGCCGCCGCCGACGAGCGCGAGTCCGCACGCCGCCTCGACGCGGTGGTCGCGCGCCTCGCCTCCGCCGCCGAGCCGTCGGTCGCCGACCCGGAGGCGTACACGGCCGCCAGGCGCGCCGCCGCCGGGCTCGCCGCGGACGTCACCGCGTCCCGGGCCGCCCTCGCATCGGCCGCGACGCTCACCACCCTCGCGCGCGAGCACTGGCAGCGCGACCGCACCCGGCTCTCGGCCGTCGAGCTGCTGCTCGAGCACCGCGCGCAGCAGCGCCGCGCCGAGCGGCTGCGACGCGAACGGGTCGAGGTCGACGACCTCGTCGCCGCCCGCTGGATGCGCGCCCGCCCCACCGAGCCCTCGGCCGACCCCCTGACCGACCCCCTGACCGACCCCAGCGCCGGAGGCGCCGCATGAGCATCACCGACGTCACCGCCCGCATCTCCCAGATCCAGGCCCAGCTCGCCCTGCTGCCGCGCGCCGGCGGCGCGTCGGCCACCTTCACCGACGCGCTGTCGCGCACCACGGCGGCGTACGCGCCGGGTGACCCCGCGGGCGCGCCCGGCCCGGCCGGGTCGGTGACGGGCGACCAGGTCGTCACGCGCGCCCTCGAGCTCGTCGGGCTGCCCTACGTGTGGGGCGGCACCGACCCCGAGCGCGGCGTGGACTGCTCCGGGCTGGTGAAGTCCGTCTACTCCACCTTCGGCATCGACCTGCCCCGGCTGTCCGCCGACCAGGCCCGCGCCGGAACGCCGGTCGCGAGCCTCGACCAGGCGCTGCCGGGCGACCTCATCGCCTGGGACAACTCCGGGCGCAACGTCGGCGCCGACCACATCGCCATCTACATCGGCAACGGGATGATGATCGAGGCGCCGCGCCCCGGCGGTGAGGTGCAGGTCGTCCCCGTGACCACCCCGCCCGACTACGTCCGGCGCATCCTCGCCGACCCCGCGCCCTTCGCCACCACGCCGGCCACGGCGCCGACGGCGGCCACCGCGCCGGGCGCGGCCCCCGCCGGCACGCCCTACGCCGACCTCTTCCAACGAGCGGGCTCGACCCGCGGTGTCGACCCCGCCCTCCTGGCCGCGGTGGCCCGCCACGAGTCGGGCTTCGACCCGCGAGCGGTGAGCCCCGCCGGTGCGCAGGGGCTGATGCAGCTGATGCCGGCCACGGCCCGCGGACTCGGCGTCGCCGACCCGTTCGACCCGGCGCAGGCGGTCGACGGAGCGGCGCGGCTGATCGGCGACCTGCTCACCCGCTTCGGCTCCGTCGAGCTGGCCCTGGCGGCCTACAACGCCGGCCCCGGGGCCGTGATGCGCTACGACGGGGTGCCGCCCTACCCGGAGACGCGCGCCTACGTGCAGTCCGTGATGACCAGCTGGCAGGGGGCCGCATGAGCACGATCTCGACCACCACCACCACCGGCGCCGCCCCGCCGGCCGGCCGGATGCCCGGGGTCGCCCCGACGTCCGCTCCGGCCGGGAGACCCGGTGCGGTCGGCGAGCAGGCCGGTCCCGCGGGGTTCGCCGCGCTGGTCGCCCAGCTCCTCGCCGGCGAGAGCGGCGACACCGTCGCAGGCGCGGACGGCGGCGATCCGGCGCCGGCTCCGGCGGACTCCGGGGAGGCGGGGACGGAGGACGGCGCGGACACCGCGTCCGCCGTTCCGCCCGTCGTGGTGCCCACCGCACCGCTCGCCGCCGTCGCGCCCCACCTCGCCTCGACGCTCGCCGCGGGCGTCCCCGCCGCCGCGCCGGAGGCGGCCCTCGTGGTCGACCCGTCAGGGCACGCCGCGCCGGCCGCGCCGGGCGACGCCGGTGCCCCGGTCACGGTCTCCGCCGGCGCGACCACGACCGGCGGTGCCGGGTCCGGCAGCGGCCAGGGCGCCGGTCCGGACGCCGGTCCCACCCCCGCCACCGACGTCCCGGAGACCCCCAGTGGGACGCCGGGCGGCCCCGCCGACGACACCGGCCCGGCACCGGCGGCCGGTGCGGTGTCCGGTGCGGTGTCCGGTGCCGCGTCCGGCTCGGCGGCCGCGTCGGCGACCGGGCTGGCCACCGGGGGGATGACCACGGTGTCGACCACGGTGTCGACCATGCCGGGCGCCGCCGTGGCGAGCCCCGCGCCGCCTCCGCCCGCCGTCTCCCAGGTCGTGCCGGAGGTGACCCGCCTGGTCTCCCGGGGCAACGGCGTGCACCGGCTCACCATGCTCCTGCAGCCGGAGGCGCTCGGCGAGGTGCGGGTGACCCTCACCGTCCGCGACGGCGCCGTCCAGGTGCAGCTGAGCGGCGGCGGCGAGGCCGTCCGCGCCCTCACCGAAGGGGCCCCCGAGCTGCGTCGCGTGCTCGAGCTCGCCGGGGCGAGCGAGGCGCGCGTCGTCGTGCGCGACCTCGCCGGTCAGGCCGCGAGCCCCGCTCCGGCGGCCACGGGCACCGGCAGCCACGACACGTCGTACGACCCGCGCAGCAGCGCGGGCGGCGACACGCCGTCCCCGGGTGGGGACGCCGCGCAACACGACCGCCGCGCACGGACGCACGGCGGACCAGCAGCCACGGACGGCGTCACCGACGGAGCGACCGCGCCCCGTCCAGACCAGGTCGGCGGTGCCCGGCAGGGCATCGACCTGACCATGTGAGGAGGAGTCGTGTCGATCTCCGCCACCGAGGCGTCGACCACCGCGACCACCGCATTTCCCACGGGGACGTCGGCGTCACCGGCGTCCGCCGACGACAAGCAGATGTTCCTGGAGCTGATGGTCGCGCAGCTGCGCTACCAGGACCCGCTCAACCCGACCGACTCGAGCGCGTTCCTCGCCCAGTCGGCGCAGTTCACCGCACTGGAGAAGATGCAGGACGTCTCCGACCGCGTCGGCGCGCTGCTGGGCTCGCAGATGGCCTTCGGCGCCGGCGCCATGGTCGGCCAGCAGGTCTCGTGGATCGACGCCGACGGCGTGACCACGCACTCGGGGGCCATCGCCGGGGTCACCTTCGGCGCGCAGGGCCCCGTCTTCGAGATCGACGGCGCACAGGTGCCGCTCGCGCAGCTCCTCTCCGTCGGCACCACCACTCCCGGCACCACCCCCGGCACCACTCCCGGCACCACCGACCCCGCCACGGCCTGAGGCCGTCACCGAAAGGACCCCACCCATGCTCCGCTCACTCTTCTCCGGCATCAGTGGCCTGCGCGCCAACCAGACGATGCTCGACGTCACCGGCAACAACATCGCCAACGCCAACACGGTCGGCTTCAAGGCCTCCACCACCGTCTTCCAGGACACGCTGAGCCAGGTCATGCGGGGCGCCGCCGCGCCCGGCAACGGCAACGGCGGCACCAACCCGATCCAGGTCGGCCTGGGCGTGCAGGTCGCCGCGACCCGCGGCAACTTCACCCAGGGGTCGGCGCAGGCGACCGGCTCGGCCACCGACCTGATGATCCAGGGCGACGGCATGTTCGTGCTCGGCTCCGGTGCCGAGCGCGTCTTCACCCGCTCGGGAGCGTTCACCTGGGACGAGGCCGGCAACCTGGTGTCCGCCAGCGGCAAGAAGGTGCAGGGCTACGCCCCGGGTGCCACCGACGGTGCCCTGATGGACGTCAACCTCGACGCGCTCGCCGCCGGCCTCCCGGCCGGTGTGGAGATGACCTCCTACTCGATCGGCAGCGACGGCGTGGTCCGCGGCACCTTCTCCGACGGCGAGCAGCGAGACATCGCCGTCGTCGCGGTCGCCGACTTCACCAACCCGGCCGGGCTCGAGCGGGTCGGCGAGACGGCGTTCCGGGCCAGCGCCAACTCCGGCGCCCCCGAGCTCGGCGTCGCCGGGCAGGGCAGTCGCGGGGAGCTCGTGGGCGGCGCCCTCGAGATGTCCAACGTCGACCTGTCGGCCGAGTTCACCAACCTGATCCTCGCCCAGCGCGGCTTCCAGGCCAGCTCGCGTGTCATCACCACCTCCGACCAGGTGCTCGAGGAGCTCGTCAACATCAAGCGCTGACGACCGCGGTGGCCGGGCGGCCCGCTCGCCGCCCGGCCACGGGGGTCGGTCGCGGCGGGCGTTTGGCCCGCCGTCGTGGGGGGAACGGTGCGGGTCATGATCGCCGTGCTGTGGCTCCTCACGATCGTGCTGGTACTCCTGACGGTCATCGATCCCCGCAGGCTCTGGTACGCCACGACCGCCTGGCAGTTCAGGCACCCGGAGGCCAACGAGCCGTCCGCGGCGGTGTTCGCGCTGGGCCGGGTCGTGTCGGGAGTCGCGGCCGTGGTCGTCGGCCTGGCCGCGCTGGTCTCGACGGCCGGCGCCGCCGCACCGCTCAGCCAGGACCGGCTCGACGCGGCGGGCCGCAACGCGGCCAGCGAGCTCGCCGGCCCCTACTTCAAGTACAGCACGCCCGGGGTCGAGCGGGTCGCGAAGGCGCTCGGACGCGGTGACGTCACGGTGACCGAGGCCGGCACGGTCACCGAGGACTCGGCGTTCGGCGCGCCCACCCCCACCACCGACCGCTTCGAGCTCGTGAGCGCCGAGGACGCCTCCATCGCCGGCTGCCTCGAGGTGTCCTACGAGGGCGGCCTGTTCCAGGACGCGGACGTCGACGTCGACGTCGAGTACTCCTCCGGCGCCTGCTGACCCCGCCCACTGCACGTCCCACTCCGCGTGGGCGAATTTCCCTCCCGCGCTTGTCTCAGGTCGGGCGCCCGGGGACCGATGGGGGAGTCGAGGCCCACGGACGGGCATCGCGTTCTCTCGCACAGGGATGGTGCACCGACATGATTGTGTTGACCCGGCTCTCCGGCTCCGCGTTCGTCCTGAACGCCGACCTGATCGAGCGACTCGACAGCACGCCGGACACGGTGGTCACCCTCGTCGACGGCAAGAAGTACGTCGTCGCCGAGGGCCTGGCCCAGGTCGTCGACCTGGTACGCGCCTGGCGCGGCGGCATCATCGCGGCCAGCACCGGAGGCGAGGCCCACGCCTGGGCGCAGCGCGCCCACCTGGCCGCCGTGCCCAGCACTGTCGCGACGGGAGCGGAGGACTGATGGATCCGGCAACCCTGATCGGGGTCCTGGCGGGTCTCGTCATCATCGTCGTCGCCAACGTCATGGAGGGCGGCGACCCCACCAGCCTGCTGCTCGCCCCGCCGATGCTGCTCGTCCTCGGCACCACGCTGATGGTGACGATGGCCGGCGGCACGATCCCCGACGCCAAGCACGCACTGGTCTCGCTCAAGACCGCCTTCACCGCCAAGGTGCGCCCGGCCGGCGACATCGTCCCGATGGTCGTCGCGCTCGCCGAGAAGGCGCGCCGCGAGGGCCTCCTCGCGCTGGAGGAGGACCTGAAGTCGGTCGACGACCCGTTCCTCGTCAAGGGGGTCACCCTGGCCATCGACGGCACCGACCCGGAGGAGGTGCGCGACATCCTCGAGGCGGAGGTGCGCGCCGGCAAGGCGCAGGGCAGGCAGTCGGCGAAGTTCTTCGCCGACGCCGGCGCGTACGCCCCGACGATCGGCATCGTCGGCACGGTGATGGGCCTGGTCCACGTGCTGGAGAACCTCGCCCAGCCCGAGGAGCTCGGCCACCTCATCGCCGCCGCCTTCATCGCGACCCTGTGGGGCGTGATGTCGGCCAACGTCATCTGGCTGCCCATCGGCAACCGCCTCAAGCGGCTCACCGAGCTCGAGGCGGCGCGCATGGAGCTCGTCATCGAGGGCGTCGCGGCCATCCAGGCCGGCGCCAACCCGCGGATCATCGCCCAGAAGCTGTCCTCCCTCCTGCCGGCCGGCGAGCAGCCCGCCGACGCGAAGGCGGCCTGACGTGTGCGGGGCGGCGTCGTGAGCGCCGGGTCGCGCCGGCGTCGGGTGGAGGAGCCCGAGGAGCACGAGAACCACGAGCGGTGGCTGGTCACCTACGCGGACATGGTCACGCTGCTGATGGTGCTGTTCATCGTGATGTTCTCGATGAGCGTCGTCGACGAGCGCAAGTTCAACGCCCTCAAGGCCGGCCTCGCCGCCGGCTTCGGGGAGTCCACGTCGGTGATGACGGGCTCGGAGTCGATCCTCGAGCAGCCCGGCACGGCCTCGATCGCACCGGTGCGTGCCGCGAACTTCCCCGGATCCTCGCCGAGGGACCAGCGCGCCGAGCGGGCGCTGGCCGCCCAGGAGGCGCGGTACGCCGACGCGCGTGCCGAGCTCGCCCGGCTCGACGAGCTCGGCGACCAGCTCGCCCGGGCGCTGCGCCGCGCCGGGCTGGCCGACGACGTCACCCGCACCATCGACGACCGCGGCCTGGTGCTGAGCCTCACCTCGCGCCACGTCGTCTTCGAGCCCGACCGTGCCGAGCTCAGTGGTCGCGGCCGCCGGGTGCTCGAGGCCGTCGCGCCGGTGCTCCGCGCGAGCACCGAGGACCTGCGCATCGACGGCCACACCAACCAGGTGCCGGTGAAACCGCGCTACTTCGCCACCGACTGGGATCTGTCCTCGGCGCGGGCGGTGACCGTGCTGCGCTACCTGCAGGAGGTCGGCGGCCTGCCCGGCGAACGCCTCAGCGCCGCGGCGTTCGGCCACGAGGACCCGCTCGTGGACCCCGCGCGGCCGGGGTCGCAGCGGGTCAACAAGCGGGTGGACCTCGTCGTCCTCTCCGCGCTCCCCGCCTCGGCTCGCGAGCTGCTCGACGACGTCGCGGCCACCCCTGACCCGACCACCGGAGGATCGTCATGAGCACCATGCTGGACCGGCCCACCGCGCCCGCGACCGAGACCGCGGCGCCGAAGCGGGGCAAGAACACGCTCGTCCTCGTCGGCCTGGCCCTGGCGCTGGTCGCCGCCGGCTGGTGGTTCCTGCTGAGACCCGGCGCGCCCACCGAGCCGGAGCCGGGCGAGGTGATGACGATGGAGCCGATCCAGATCAACCTCGCCGACGGCCACTACCTCCGCATCGGCGTCGCGCTCCAGCTCTCCGCCGACGCCCACGCGGCCGACGGCAGCAAGGCGCTCGACGCGACGATCGACCTCTTCAGCGGCGTGGACGAGGCCCAGCTGGCGAAGGCGGGCGAGCGCCAGAAGCTCAAGGACCGGCTCGAGGAGCGGCTCCACGAGGACTACCACGGCGACGTGCTGGAGGTGTACTTCACAGAGTTCGTCACCCAGTAGTCCTCAACTCGGTCCGGCCCGGGCCGATGGGTGGTGCG
Organism: Nocardioides sp. zg-1228; assembly: GCF_017086465.1. NCBI lineage: Bacteria > Bacillati > Actinomycetota > Actinomycetes > Propionibacteriales > Nocardioidaceae > Nocardioides > Nocardioides sp. zg-1228. Next base: position 204,873 of record NZ_CP070961.1, read on the forward strand.
TGACCTCCCCGCCGCCCCGCGACGACCTGCGCCCCACCGTGCACTCCGGTGCCCGGTCGCGCCGGCGCGCCCGCGGCGGCGCGACACCGACGGCGTACGACTTCCGCCGGCCCGTGCAGCTGTCCCGCGAGCACGCCCGGCTCCTCCAGGTGTGCCTCGACCGGTTCGCGCGCCAGATGGCGACGGTGGTCACGTCCGCGCTCCGCACGGTGTGCACCGCGCAGCTGCTCGACGTGTCGGAGCGCACCTACGACGAGCACGTCGCCACGCTGGACGAGCTGACGTACGCGGTGACGATGAGTGCCGAGCCGCTGCCCGGGCACGCGCTGCTCGACGTGCCGCTGTCGTTCGTGATGAGCGCGATCGACCACATGCTCGGCGGCGCCGGCGCCGGTGTGCAGCCCCGGCGCCCGCTCACCGAGCTCGAGTCCGCCGTCGTGCACGACCTCGCGGTGCGGCTGCTCGACGAGCTCTCCCGCAGCCTCGCCGGCATCGTCGCGACCACACCGGCCCTCGTCGGCGTGGAGTACGACCCCCGGATGGTCCAGGCGGCCGCGCCCGGCGAGACGGTCGTCGTCGCCGCGTTCGAGCTCCTCGTCGGGGACCGCCGGCATCCGGTGACGTTGTGCCTGCCGCTCGTGGGCCTGCACCCCCACCTGGTCCGCGCCGCGGCCCCCGCACCGGTCACCGAGAAGCAGCGACAGCAGCGCTCCCGGGCGGCCGAGCTCGTCGACCGGCGCTTCCGGGACGTGCCCGTCGACGCCGTCGTCCGGTTCCGCACGTCCCACCTTCCGCCCGACGCCCTCGCCACCCTCGCCGTCGGCGACGTGGTGCGCCTCGGCCACGGCGCCACCGACCCGCTCGACGTCGTCGTCGGCGAGACCACCTTCGCCCAGGCGACGGCCGGCACCCACGGTGCCCGGCTCGCCGCGCTGGTCGTCGGCACGACCAAGGAGAACGCATGAGCACCCTGACCGTCCCCACCGCCGAGCAGGCCCTCGGACCCGTCACGGCGGCCGCCGCGGCCGCGGCCGGCGTGCTGCCGGCGCCGACGGCCCTCGTCGCGGGCACGCCGGCGCCCGGTGGCCCGGACGCCGCGGCGGGCTTCGCCGGGGCGGTCGTCGCCGACCTGCACCTCCCGGGCGCGCCGCGCATCGCCGTCCTGGTGGGCGCCGACCTCGTCGACGCCCTCGCCGCCAGCCCGCTCGGTGGCCTCGACCTGGCCGCTGCGACGCAGCCGGCCCTCGACGCCGCAGCCGCCGCGCTCGGCACCGGGTGCGGGGCGGCCCGCGAGGTCGCGACCGAGCTCGTCGGATCCGACGTCGCCGGGCCCGCCACCGCGGTCCCGCTCCTGGGCGGCGGCGTGCCGTGCGGCGCGCTTCTCGTGCCCGACGCGGTGATCGCGACGGCGGGTGCGCTCGCCCCAGGTGTCGCCTCCGCAGCCCCCGAGGAGGCCATCGCGCTGCCCGCCTCGCGCGGCATCGAGATGCTGTACGGGGTCGACCTCGAGGTCGCCGTCGAGCTCGGCCGCACCCGGATGACCGTGCGCGAGCTGCTCGCCCTCTCACCCGGCGACGTGCTGGAGCTCGACCGCGCCGCCGGCGGCCCCGCCGACCTGTTGGTCAACGGCCGCCTCATCGCCCGCGGCGAGGTCGTCATCGTCGACGAGGACTTCGGCCTGCGGATCACCGAGATCGTCGACGACAGCGCAGCGGGCTGACGTGCTCGAGCTGACCGTACGACTGGTCGCCTCCCTGGCGGTCGTCGTGGGACTCCTGCTGCTGCTCGCGCGGCTGGTCGGCAAGCGCTACGGCGCCCGCCCCGGTGCCCCGGTGCAGGTCGTGCACCGTCAGGCGCTCTCGCGCAGCGCCTCCGTCTCGGTGATCACCGTGGGCGGGCGGGTGCTGGTCCTCGGCAGCACCGACCACCAGGTCAGCCTGCTCGCCGAGCTCGACCCCGACGAGCTCGACGGGCTCGACGGGCTCGACGGGCTCGACGGGGCGCTCCTCGACCACGAGCTGCCCGCCGGCGCCGTCGCCGAGGCACCCGCGCCGCGTCCGGTCGACGTCGCCGACGCCCGGCGCGGGGCACACCGCGCCACCCCCGCCGCACGACGTACGCCGTCCGAGGACGGCGCGCTGTCCGGGTCGGTCCTGTCCGGGTCGGTCCTGTCCGCGCAGACGTGGCGCCAGGCCGTCGCGGCCGCCACGGGCAAGGCGTCGTGAGCGCGCGCAGGCGGCTCGCCCGACTCCTGGCCCGACTCCTGGTCGCCTCGGCCCTGGGAGCCGTCGCCGTGCTGCTCGGACTGGGCGCTCCGGCGGCCGCGGCGGCCCCGGCCGCCGGCCCCGCGGCGACCGTGGTGGTCGCGGTGCCGATGACGCCCACGGCGCCCGACGGCCCCCGCGGCCCGCGCGCCCCCGACGGCCCCGGCGGCGGGGACAGCTCGGTGACGATCGACCTCGGTGGCCTCACCGACAAGCCCAGCACGCCGGTCACCGTCATCCTGGCGCTGTCGCTGCTCTCGTTGCTCCCGGCCATCCTGCTGACCTGCACGAGCTTCACCAAGGTCCTGGTGGTGCTCGGCCTGACCCGCAACGCCCTCGGCCTGCAGGGCATCCCGCCCAACCAGGTGCTCGCCGGGCTCGCCCTCTTCCTGTCGCTGTTCATCATGGCGCCGGTGCTGGGCCAGATGAACGACACCGGCCTCCAGCCCTACCTCGACGGCGACAAGACCGCCACCGCGGCCTACGGGGACGGCGTCGAGCCGTTGCGCGACTTCATGCTCGACCAGACCGGCGACGACGAGCTGCGACTGCTGACCAACGTGGCCGGGCGCGACCTGCCCGCCAACCGGGACGACGTGTCGATGGCCACGCTCGTGCCGTCCTTCGTGCTCAGCGAGCTCAAGCAGGCCTTCATCATCGGCTTCATCGTCTTCATCCCGTTCCTCGTCATCGACATCGTGGTGAGCGGGGCGCTGATGGCGCTGGGCATGATGATGATGCCGCCGGTGATGGTGTCGCTGCCGTTCAAGCTGCTGCTCTTCGTCCTCGTCGACGGGTGGGGCCTGGTCATCACCTCCGTCGTGTCGAGCTATCGGTAGGCCGCCATGACCGACACCACCGTCATCAACATCGCCCTGCAGACCATGGTGGTCGCGCTGAAGCTCTCCGCGCCGATCCTGGTGACCTCGCTGGTCATCGGGTTCACCATCTCGCTGTTCCAGTCGATGACCCAGATCCAGGAGTTCACCCTCGCCTTCGTGCCCAAGCTGGTCGGGGTCGGGGTCGCGCTGCTGATCTCGGGCGGCTGGATGCTGCAGACCCTCGTCGACTTCACCGAGGACCTCTTCGACCTCATCCCCACGCTGCTGGGCTGAGCCATGACCCTGACCGTGGCGGGCGAGCCGCTGCTGGCCTACCTGCTGGCGTCGGTGCGCATCATCGCCTGGCTGGCCCTCGTGCCGCCCTTCGCCGGCCGCGCCGTCCCGCTCATGGCCAAGGTGGTGCTCTCGCTCGGCCTCGCCTTCGCCGTCGTGCCCTCCGTCGAGGGCGGCAGCATCCCCACCGCGACGGGCGGGCTGCTCCTGACCACGCTCACCCAGGTCGTCGTCGGCTCGGCGCTGGGCCTGGTGACCTACGTCCTGCTGGCGGCGGTCGCGACGGCCGGCTCGCTCATCGACACCTTCGGCGGCTTCCAGCTCGCCCAGGGCTTCGACCCGCTGTCGATGAACATGAACACCGTCTTCGGCAAGCTCCACCAGATGCTCGCCGTGATGATCCTGTTCGCCACCGGCGGCCACCTGCTGGTCCTCGGCGGCCTGCTGCGCACCTTCGACGTGCTGCCGCTCGGCGAGGTGCCGCGCATCGAGGGCGCCTCCCACGTGATGCTGACGGCGTTCGGCATGTTCTTCGTGACCGCCGTCCAGATCGCGCTGCCGCTCGTGGCGGTCCTCTTCGTCGCCGACCTCGGACTGGCGCTGCTCACCAAGGTCGCGCCGCACCTCAACGCCATCAACGTGATGTTCCCGGCCAAGATCGGCCTCACCCTGCTGCTGCTCGGCCTGTCGTTCCCGGTGCTCCCGGAGGCAGTGTCCCGCCTCGTCGACCTGGCCAACGAGGCCCAGTTCGCGCTCGTGGGGGGGTGAGCGATGTCGGAGGAGAAGACCGAGAAGCCCACCGCGCGCCGGCGCAAGGAGTCGCGCAAGGAGGGCCAGGTCCCGCGCACGCAGGAGCTCGGCGGGTGGCTGACGCTCCTGCTCGTCGCGATGGTGCTGCCGCCCCTGCTCGGCCGCGAGCTCACCGCCCTCGCCGAGCTGATGCGCGACTGCTTCAGCCACCAGGGGCGGGTCGAGGTCTCGGACGCCATGACCCTGCTCGGCCGCGGAGCCGAGCACGTGCTGGTGACGCTCGTGGTGCTCGGCACCGCGGTGATGGTCGTCGGCGTGGCCGCCGCCCTGGCCCAGGGCGGGTTCTTCGTCGCGACCAAGTCGGTCAAGCCCTCGCTCAAGAAGCTCGACCCGATCCAGGGCTTCAAGCGGGTCTTCGGCCCGCAGGCGCTGTGGGAGGGAGCCAAGATGCTCCTCAAGAGCGCCGTCGTCGGCTTCGTGGCCTACGGCGCCGTGTCGGCCATCATGCCGCTGATCGGCGGTCTCGTGCCGATCAGCGCGGTGCTCGAGACGGTCCACGCCGAGGTGCTCGGTCTGCTGCGCACCGTCGCGGTGGCCGGGCTCGTGATGGCCGTCGCCGACTACGCGGTCGTGCGGCGCCGGATGGGCAAGAAGACCCGGATGTCCAAGCACGAGGTCAAGCAGGAGGGCAAGCAGACCGAGGGCGACCCGCTGCTCAAGGGGGCGATCCGCTCCCGCCAGCTGGCCGCCTCGCGCAATCGGATGATGGCCGACGTGCCCACCGCCGACGTGGTGCTCGTCAACCCCACCCACGTCGCCGTCGCCCTCACGTACGACGCCAGCCGCGGTGCGCCGCGGGTGGTGGCCCGCGGCCAAGGGCTGGTCGCCCAGCGGATCCGCGAGCAGGCCTTCGAGCACGGCGTGCCGCTCGTCCGGGACGTGCCGCTGGCCCGGGCGCTCCACCGCTCGACCACGGTCGGACAGGAGATCCCCGCCGAGCTCTACGCCGCGGTCGCGCAGGTCCTCGCGTTCGTCATCTCCCGCCGCTCGTCCGGGGCGCGCGGCGGCGAGCACAGCAGCCCGCGGACCGAGACCGAGGTGCCGGACGCGCCGGTCGCGGGGCGTCGACGCCGGACGGTCGGACCCGCCACGCCCGTCGTGCCGGGACCGGCCGCCGCCAACCCCTCAGGTGCCGGCGTCGCCGGCCGATGGGAGGCGTGACGCCAGGACGGCGTCACCCGGTGCCACGGACGGCGCGACCTGCGTCAGCGACGACTCGAAAGGCACCCTGTGGCCTCCAAGCGACTGCTCCAGCTGGGTGTGCCCGCCGGCATCGTGCTCATCATCGTGATGCTGGTGGTGCCGCTGCCCGCGGTCGTGCTGGACATGCTCATCGCGTTCAACATCACCAGCGCCCTGCTGGTGCTGCTCGTCGCGATGTTCGTGCACAAGCCGCTGGAGTTCGCCGCGTTCCCCGCTGTCGTGCTCGTGCTGACCCTCTTCCGCCTGGCGCTCAACGTCAGCGCCACCCGGCTCGTGCTGCTCGACGGCTACGCCGGCAAGGTCATCGACACCTTCGGCCACTTCGTCGTCGGCGGCTCGCTGATCGTCGGGCTGATCGTCTTCGCGATCCTGCTCGTCATCCAGTTCGTCGTGATCACCAAGGGCGCCGAGCGGGTCGCGGAGGTGGGTGCGCGCTTCACCCTCGACGCGATGCCCGGCAAGCAGATGGCCATCGACGCCGACCTCAACTCCGGGCTCATCGACGAGGACGAGGCGCGGCGTCGCCGCCACGAGGTGCACGCCGAGGCCGACTTCTACGGCTCGATGGACGGCGCCTCGAAGTTCGTCAAGGGCGACGCCATCGCCGCGATCGTGATCACCCTCGTCAACCTCCTCGGCGGGTTCGCCGTCGGCATGGCGCAGCGGGGCATGACGTTCGGCGACGCGATCACCACCTACAGCCTGCTCTCGGTCGGCGACGGCCTCGTCTCGCAGATCCCCGCGCTGCTGCTGTCGACGGCCACCGGCCTCATCGTCACCCGCAACACCGGCGACTCCGACATGGGCTCCGACATCCTGCGCCAGCTCACCAACAACAAGATGCCGCTGCAGATCGCCGGCTTCGGCGCGCTCGGCATCTGCCTGATCCCCGGGCTGCCCAAGCTGCCCTTCGTCGTCGCCGGCGGGATCATGCTGCTGGCCTCGACGCGAGTGCCCCAGCCGGTCGCCGACGAGCCCGAGGCGGTGGCCGACCCGGCGCTGTCCGCCGGGCCCGACACCCCCGAGCTGCTCGCCGCCGAGATCCGGGTCGACCCGCTCGGCCTCGAGCTCTCGCCCGACATCATCGACCTCGTCGACCCCGCCAGCGGCGGCGACCTGCTCGACCGGGTCAAGGGGCTGCGCCGCAAGATCGCCGGCGAGCTCGGCATCATCGTGCCCCCGGTGCGCACCCGCGACAGCATCGACCTGCCCGCGAGCACCTACGCCATCCGCCTCTTCGGCATCGAGGTCGCGCGCGGCGAGGCCCCGCGCGGCACCGTCCTCGCCATCGGCGACCACCTCGGCGCCCTGCCCGGCCAGCCCACCCGCGAGCCGGTCTTCGGGCTCGAGGCGTCGTGGATCCCCGCCGAGCTGCGGGTGCAGGCCGAGCTCAACGGCGCCACGGTCGTCGACCGGTCCTCGGTGATCACCACCCACCTCGCCGAGGTCGTGGGCCAGCACGCCGCCCGCCTGCTGGGCCGCGAGGACGTCAAGACGCTGACCGACCTGGTCCGGAGCAGCCACCCGGTCGTGGTGGAGGAGCTGACCCCGGCACAGCTGAGCCTCGGTGAGGTGCAGCGCGTGCTGCAGGGCCTGCTCGCCGAAGGCGTCGCCGTGCGCGACCTGGTGCGGATCTTCGAGGCGCTCTCGCTCGAGGCGCAGGCCACCAAGGACCCCGACGTCCTGGTCGAGGTCGCCCGCGCCGCGCTCGGCCCGGCCATCGCCGCCCCGCATCTGATCGAGGGCGCGATCCACGTGCTGAGCTTCGAGCCGATGCTCGAGCAGCGGATGCTCGAGGCGGTCCGTCCCGGCGACCACGGCCCGGTGGTCGCGCTCGACCCGCTGGTCGCGCAGAGCGTGCTCGGCGAGCTGTCCGACCTGCGCACGGCCGCGGAGGAGCGCGGCCTGCGTCCGGTCGTGGTCTGCGCGCCCCAGCTGCGCGCAGCCGTACGCCGGATGGTCGCCCCGGCCCTGCCGAGCACCCCCGTCCTCTCCTACACCGAGCTCGCCGGCGCCGCGCAGGTGCGCTCGGCCGGGACCGTCACCGGCGACCGACTGGCGGTGACCGCGTGAAGCCGATCTCCGGGACGGTGCTGGTCGTCGCCGCGCTCCTCACCTCGCCGGCCCTGGCGGGCGCCGCGACCGGTGCCGTGCCGCTCGACGTCGCCCTCGGTCGCTACCTGCTCGTGACCGGACTGTGCTGGGTGCTGCTCACCATGGCCGCGGAGTGGCTCTGGTCCGAGCCTCAGCCGGCCGTCGGCGCGGAGCCGCCGCCTGCCGCAGCTCCTCCTGACGCCACCGCCACGGAGCCCGACCCGGAGCGACCCCGACCCAGGTGACCGGGTGCGGGGGCTCCGGCTCGCTGCAGCGGCAGACCCTCAGTGGTGGAAGGCGGGGTGGGGAGCCTCGACCGGCATCGGCCCCTCGAGGTTGTCGAGGTAGACCGTCTCCTTCTCGATGTCGGCGAGGAGATCGGCGGCCAGGTCCATGCTCAGGCCGTTGCGCACCACGATCCGCTGGACCGTGAGGTCGGTCATGTCGTCGGGCATCGGGTAGGCCGGCACCAGCCAGCCCTTCATCCGCAACCGGTCCTGGAGGTGGTAGAGGTTCCAGTTGTCGGTGTGGCCCTTCTTGAGACGCCAGGCGAAGACGGGGATGTCGCTGGCGTCGTTCCACAGCTCGAACGCGTCGATCTTGGCGATGCCCTCGGCGAGGAACTTCGCCACCTTCTGCGACTCCTGCTGCACCGACCGGTATCCCTCGTAGCCCAGTCGCAGGAACATGTAGTACTGCAGCAGCACCTGGGCGCCCGGCCGGGAGAAGTTCAGCGCGAAGGTGGGCATCTCGCCGCCGAGGTAGCTGACCTCGAAGACGAGGTCCTCGGGCAGCCACTGGCGATCGCGCCAGACGATCCAGCCGAGGCCCGGGAACACCAGGCCGTACTTGTGGCCCGACGTGCTGATCGAGTGCACGCGCTCGAGGCGGAAGTCCCAGAGGAGGTCGGGCTGGAGGAACGGCGCGATCATCGCCCCGGAGGCTCCGTCGACGTGGATGGGGACATCGAGGCCCGTCTTGGCCTGGATCTCGTCCAGCGCCCGGGCGATGTCGGCCACCGGCTCGTACATGCCGGTGTAGGTCACGCCCATGATGGCGACGACGCCGATGGTGTTCTCGTCGACGTAGGTGTCCAGGTCGTGGCCGTCGAGCGTCTTGTGCTCCTCGCTGATGGGCACCAGGCGGGCCTCGACGTCGAAGTAGTTGCAGAACTTCTCCCAGCAGACCTGCACCGCCGAGGACATCACGAGGTTGGGCTTGGTGGTGTCCTTGCCCGCCTCGCGGCGCGCGTGCTGCCAGCGACGCTTGAACGCGAGCCCGCCCAGCATGCACGCCTCCGAGGAGCCGATGGTTGAGGTGCCGATGCTCGTCTCGGGGTCCGGCGCGTTCCACAGACCGGCGAGCATGTGCCAGCAGTTGTCCTCGATCGCGGCGGTCTGCGGGTACTCGTCCTTGTCGATCATGTTCTTGTCGAACGCGTTCTCGTACACCTGACGGGCGTCGTCGTCCATCCACGTCCCGACGAAGGTCGCCAGGTTCAGCCGCGAGTTGCCGTCGAGGATGGTCTCGTCGTCGACGATCTGCTTCGCCGTCTCCGGCAACGACTCCTGCTGGGGGATGGTGCGGCGCGGGGCGACGGTCGCCTCGCCGGGCCGAGAGAAGAGCGGCTCCGACGGGCCGTCTGTCTGCGGTGAGGTCATGACTCATCTCCGATCTGCGCGGTTGTGTGGGTCCTCAATCGAGGCTATGCGCACACGCGCGGCTGCCCAGAGGCGTCCGACCGGTGCCGTTCGACCCGGTGGGCCGGTCGCGGGGAGACTCCGCCGCGGCCGGGACGACCGGTCCGGGACGGCTGGAGCCGGACGCCTCGCGCACGCCTGGAGCGGAGCGCTCAGGCGCGGCTGATCGTCATCGCCAGGCCCAGGAGGTGCCCGAACCGCGCGAGCTCGGAGTCGAGGAACTCCGGGCCGCCGCGACGTCCCATCAGGACGAGGTCGTCGCCGAAGGGAGCGGCGCACTCCACGTAGACCTCGTCGCCCGGCAGGCGGGTGGGGGTGGCGACCTGCTCGACGTCGTAGGCCGACGGCGCGGCGTCGGTGGCGTGGACGACCCGCGCCCCGACGCCGTCGACGCCGGGCGTGACGCGGGCCGCCCAGTCGACGCGGAAGGCGACCGGCAGCATCTCGACGAGCCGGTCGGGCGCGGTGGAGGGGTCCTCGGTGAGGGCCTCGACGACCTCGAGGTCGAGGAAGAGGTTGCCGCCCGCGGCGTAGCGGTTGATCCACAGCACGCTGACGCCGTCGAGGGTGCCGCAGGCGGAGACCACCGAGTCGGGCATCGTCCCGTGCGCCATCTCGAGGAGCACGTCGTCGACGGCGAAGCCGTCACGCTTCTCGACGATCTCGATCGCGTCGATGTCGCCGCCGGCCTCACCGATGGCGGTCGCGACACGACCCAGCGACCCGGGGACGTCCGGGAGCTCGACGCGCATCAGGTAGGGCATGCGTCGAGGCTAGCGGTCACGCGTGTCATGCACATTTCAGACGCGCGACGGCGGGGCGCCGACGCCGTGGTCGTCGTCATGGTCGCCGGAGCGCCCCGCGGCCGCGAGCCGCACCGCGAGGCCGCTCGCGCGCTGGGCCCGGCGCCCGATCGCCGCCCGGATCGCCGGCTCCGAGCCGACGACGCGCACGCGGGACCGGGCCCGGGTGACAGCGGTGTAGAAGAGCTCGCGCGAGAGCAGCCGGGAGTCCTCGTCGGGCAGCAGCACCGTGACGACGTCGGCCTGCGAGCCCTGCGACTTGTGGATCGTCATCGCGTGCATGGTCTCGACGTCGCCGAGGCGGGAGGGCGCCAGGTCGCGCGGTCCGTCGCTGGCGGCGATCACCGCGCGGGGCCCGGCGGGGGTCAGCACGACCACTCCGCTGTCGCCGTTGTAGACGCCGAGCTGGTGGTCGTTGGCCGTGACCAGCAGCGGCCGGCCGACGTAGGCCCGCTCGTGGAGCGGGTCGCCGGTGACGGCGGTGAGCCAGTGCTCGATGCGCCGGTTCCAGTGGCGTACGCCGAACGGGCCGTCGCGGTGCGCGCAGAGCAGGCGGTGCCGGTCGAGCGCGGCGAGGGCACCGGGCACGTCGCCGCGCTCGGCGGCGTCGCGCACGGCGAGTGCCGCGTCGAGGGCGGTGGTGCGGATGCGCGAGGACGGGTCGGGCTCGTCGACCCACTCGACCGCGTCGTGACCGGCCGCCAGCACCTCCAGCGCGGCGTCGGCGTCGCCGGTGCGCAGCGCCTCGGCCAGCTCGCGGATGTCGGGGCCGAAGCGGTGGGTGGACTCCAGCGCCGTGACCGGCGAGTCGGCCCGTCCCGCGAAGCCGCGCACCACGTCGCTGAGCACCGCGCCGGCCTCCACCGACGACAGCTGGTGCGGGTCGCCGACCAGCACCAGGCGTGCGTCGGGGCGCACCGCCTCGAGCAGGCGCGCCATCTGGGTCAGCGAGACCATCGACGACTCGTCGACGACGACCACGTCGTGGGGCAGCCGGTTGCCGCGGTGGTGGCGGAAGCGGGTCGAGTTGCCCGGGTCGGGTCGCAGCAGCCGGTGCAGGGTGGAGGCCGTGACACCGGCCAGGCGCAGCCGGTCGGCCTCCTCGAAGGCCTCCGCCTCCTGGTGCACCGCCTGCTGCAGGCGCGCCGCCGCCTTGCCGGTCGGGGCGGCGAGCGCGATCCGCAGCCCGCGCGGGTGCTGGTCGAGGAGCCCGACGAGCAGCGAGGCGACGGCGGTGGTCTTGCCGGTGCCCGGGCCGCCGGTGAGCACGGTGGTCCACTGGCCCGCCGCCGCGAGGCACGCCGCCACCTGCTCGTCGTAGGTCGTCCCGGGGCGCGCCTGCTGCATCGCCGCCACCACCCGGGCCATCGAGGCGCGCATGAGGTCGGGGTCGTGCTCGGGCGAGGTGGCGGCGCGCGAGAGCAGGTCGTCGACGACCTGGGTCTCCTGCTCGTGGTAGCGGTCGAGGTAGAGCAGGTCGTTGTCCCAGCGCACCAGGCCGGCCGTCACCAGCGGGCTCGCGGCGACCGATGCGGTCCAGTCGCCGGTCTCGGGCCAGGGCAGGTCGGGCGGGTCGGCGACCGTCGCCAGGTCGACGCACACGGACCCGCCACGCACGGCGCGCACGGCCAGCGCGACGGCGAGCAGCACCCGCTCGTCGGACTCCTGGCCGAGGCGGCCGAGGGCGGCGGCGACGTGGACGTCGGCGGTGGTGAGGACGCCGGCGGCGTTGAAGGCCGCCAGCAGCCCGGTGGCACCCAGCGCCAGCCGGGCGTCGGTGCCGTCGACCGGCTCGAAGAGGTCGCTCATGCGGGGTCCCTGGGGCGTCGGTCGGAGGAGCGCAGCGGGCGTGAGGGACGGCGGGGGGCGTTCACGGCCGCACCCCGTCGAGCAGGTCGGACACCGACGTGACGAGGGCGACCGGCGGCTGCCACGAGAAGACGCCGCACGGCCGGCCGTCGACGCTGGGCGTCTCGGGGCCGCACATGCCGCGCAGGTAGAGGTAGAGCACCCCACCGAGGTGCAGGTGAGGCTCGTAGTCCGGCAGCCGCCAGCGCAGGTAGCGGTGGAGCACCACGACGTAGAGCAGCGCTTGGAGGGGGTAGTCGGAGTGCCCCATCGCCTCGTCGAGGACGGCCGGGCGGTAGTCCCAGGCCGTCGCCGGCGTGGCGCGGTCGCCCAGCCAGTTGGTCTTGTAGTCGACGGTCAGGTAGCGGGTGCGGCCCTCGACCGGCACCCGGACCACCACGTCGATCGAGCCGGTGAGGTAGCCCAGCAGGCGCTGCGCCGCGAGGTCGGGATCGGACTCGAGCGTCGCGGCGAAGGCCAGCAGGGGGTCGCCGGCCGGCAGGTGCGCACGGAGCAGCGGGCCGAGGTCGCCGAGGACGACCGGGGCCGCGTCGCGCGCGGCGGCCAGGTCGCCGCCGGCGAGGGGCACCTCGAAGTCGAGCTCGCGCAGCCGGTCGCCGACGTGGATGTCGCGCAGCGTCAGCCCACCAGCGAGCGGGCCCAGCGGGGAGTCGCAGACCGCGACGAGCGCGTCGGCGAGGGCGTCGGCGTCGACGTCGACGGCCCACCACGCGCGGTGCTCCTCGATCTGCGCCAGCAGCTCGGCGCGGAGGTCGGGCGAGGCGGGGTCGGCGTGCTCGAGGACCTCGTGGACCAGCGAGCCGAACTCCGCGCCCACCGGGAGGTCGGCCATGGGCGAGGCGACGGCCGCCAGGTCGAGGTCGGGGTCGAGGACGGGCCCGTCGTCGAGCGGGTCGAGCTCGACGTCGTCGAGCTCGGGCGCGTCGTCGGGCTCGGACAGCACCCGCTCGGCGGCACCGCCGTGCGGGGCGCCGGCCGCGGCCAGCGCGGAGTAGGACGTACGGCGCCAGTCGGTGTCGACGTCGCGGTCGAAGCGGCGCACCGCCAGCGGGGGGAGGTCGCGCTGGATCGGGGTGGTGTCGACGGGCGCGAGGACGGCGAGCTCGGGCTGCGGCCCGCCGGCCGACTTCCAGCGGCCCAGGATCTCGACCAGCTCGTCGTCGCCGACGACCGGCTGCTCGTCGTTGACGCGGGGGTGCCCGGGCGCGCGCCCGAAGAGCATCCGGTGGAGCGGCGCGCTGGCGGTGTTGTTGGCGGTGGGGCAGTACCACGCGACGACCTGCGACTGCGCCCGCGTGAGGGCGACGTAGAGCAGCCGGAGGGACTCGCCGGCGTCCTCGTGGCGGCTCGCGGCGACGGCCGCGTCGCGCCACCGGCTGGGGCCCCCGACGTCGCGGCAGCGCTCGCCGTCGGCGTCGTGGAAGAGCGGCACGTCCTCGTCGCGCACCCAGCGGTCCCAGAGCGTCGGCAGGTAGACGACGGGGTACTCGAGTCCCTTGCTGCCGTGGATCGTGACCAGCTGGACGGCGGCGGCGTCGGAGTCGAGCCGTCGGGTGCGCTCGGAGGCGACCTCGACCTTGTCGTCGGCCACCTGCGCGCGCAGCCAGCCGAGCAGGCCGACCACGCCGAGCCGTTCGCTCACGGTGACCTTGTGCAGCGCCTCGCCGACGTGGCGCAGGTCGGTGAGCGTGCGCTCGCCCGCGACGCGGCCCAGCACCCGGGCGGTGAGCCCGTCGAGCACCGCACTCTCCAGCACCGCGGCGACCCCGCGGGCGGCGAAGACGTCGGCGAGGCGGCGTACGTGCTCGCTCAGCGCGTCGGTGGGGTCGGGCGTGGCCTGGAGGTCCTCGGCCGTGCGCCCGAAGAAGTCGGTCAGCGCCGCGGCGCGCACCCGGTCGGCGCGGTGGGGCTGCTCGAGCGCCTCGAGCAGCGTGAGCCACTGGGTGGCCGCGGCGGTCTTGAAGACCGAGCCGCCGGCGTTGAGCACGGCGGGCACCCCGACGGCGGCCAGGGCGTCCTGCGCGGCGAGCAGGTCGGCTCGACGGGCGGCGAGCACCGCGACGTCCTTGGGCTCGATCGGCCGGGTCTCGTCGCCCGCGCCGACGGTGGCGTCGCTGGTCAGCAGCCGCTTGACGTCGGCGGCGAGGTCGGTGAGCACGTGCTGGCGCCAGTCGCCGATGCGCGGACGCCGGCGCCCGAGCTCGTCGTGGCGCACCACCCGCAGCCGGAACGGCGGCCCGGCCCCGTCGAGCCGGGGGGTGCGGTGGTGCGCGGACACGGGGTGGACGGCGATGCGCTCGTCGCCCAGGGCGGCGCCCTCGACCAGCACGTGGAGCGAGTCGAGCAGCGGCTGGTCGGCACGCCAGTTGACCCCGAGGGTCTGCCGGGTCGTGGCCTGCTCGGCCGCCTCGAGGTAGGTGACGATGTCGCCGCCGCGGAAGGCGTAGATGGCCTGCTTGGGGTCGCCGATGAGCACCAGCGTGGCGACGCCGTGGAACGCCCGCTCGAAGACCTGCCACTGCACCGGGTCGGTGTCCTGGAACTCGTCGATCAGCGCGACCTTCCAGCGCTGGCGCATCCGGGCGCGGGCCGGGGCGTCGTCGTCGCGCAGCGCGTCGGCGAGCTGGCCGAGGAGGTCGTCGTAGGACAGCACGCCCAGGCGGCGCTTGCGGCGCTCGATCTCGCCGAGCACGTCGCAGGCGAACCGCACGCGCGCGGCCGGGAGCCCGTCGGGCTCCTCGACCAGCGCCTCCTGCGGCGCCACCCGGGCGCGGGGATCGCCCACGACCGCGCGGGCGATGCCCAGCGCGTCGTCGCGGGTCCACGAGGCGTGCTGCTGACGGGCGAAGAGGTGGAGGTAGCGGTCGTCGGTGACCTCGGTGGTCAGCTGCTCCAGGTCCTCGACGAGGACGGCGCCGGTGTCGGTGTCGCCGGCGACGCCGAGGCTGCGCAGCACCAGCTGGCAGAACTGGTGGATGGTGGCGATGGTCGCGGCGTCGAACGAGGTCAGCGCCTCGGTGAGCCGGGCGCGGCGCACGACGCGCTCGGCCTCGTCGGCGTCGAGGAGCCAGTGGTGCAGGCGGTTGGCCGGGTCGGCGGTGGTCGGGTCGGCGAGGACGGCGGCAGCCTCGTCGAGCTGGCGGCGCACCCGGTCGCGCAGCTCCTGGCTGGCCGCGCGGGTGAAGGTGACGACGAGCATCTCCTCCAACGTGGCCACGCCCTCGACGACGTAGCGCGTCACCAGCGCGGCGATCGTCCAGGTCTTGCCGGTGCCGGCGCTCGCCTCGAGCAGGGTGGTGCCCGTGGGCAGGGGGCCGCAGATGTCGAAGGTCTCCATGGCAGCCAGGTCGGGCAGCTCGCTCATCTCAGATCCCCCGTACCAGCTCGTGGGCGAGCAGCGGCGACCAGACCCGCAGGGCGTAGTGGCCCAGGCGGTGGGGGGCCGCGGTGCCACCGGCCGGCTCGTCGACTGCGGCCCGCTCGTCGGGGAGCAGCGGCGCCGCGAGCAGGTCGTAGGGGGCGCGCTCGCCCCAGGCGCGGACGTGCCACTGGTCGCCGTCCTCCTTGGGGAAGCCGGACTCGTTGAAGCGCGGGGTCTCCCACTCGGCGCGGGCCTTGGCGTCGGGGTCGGCCTGGCTGCCGCCGCCCGCGCGGGTGGCGATGGCGTGCTCCTCGGCGTAGGCCAGGCTGGTGCGCACCGGCAGCGGCAGGGGCTCGCAGCGTCCGCGCTCCATCACGGCCACGAGGTCGCGCAGGTGGGCGCGGGCGTCGTCGTCGGGCATCGGGGACACCAGCGCCCGACGTCCGGATCGCCCCCATCGGCCGATCGTGTGGGCGGCCCAGTTCTCGTCGGGGTGGCCGGCGGCCAGGGCCAGGGCGTCGAGCCACGCGGCCAGCCGGTGCTTGGCGCCGAGGCTGGAGTAGCTCACCGCGACGAGGTTGTTGCCGAAGACGCCGCCCACCGTGCCGGTCAGCCGGCGGTCGCCGAGGTCG
Source organism: Nocardioides sp. zg-1228 (assembly GCF_017086465.1). NCBI lineage: Bacteria > Bacillati > Actinomycetota > Actinomycetes > Propionibacteriales > Nocardioidaceae > Nocardioides > Nocardioides sp. zg-1228. The sequence goes on from NZ_CP070961.1 coordinate 220,724, forward strand.
ATGTCGACGTCGAGGGTGCGGGCGGGACCCCGGCGCAACGGCACCGCGGCCTCGACGAGCGGACGCACCCGCTGGACGATCTCGGTGAGCATGGCGGCGCCGAGGTCCTCGGGCGGGAGGAGCCCGCGCAGCTGCTCGGCGAGCATCGCGGCCTGGGGCTCGCCGCCGTCGAGCACGTCGCGCACCAGCCGGTCGCCGACGTCCCACTTCTCCAGCCCGTCGAGCGAGATCGGGATCGCGTCCTTGGTCTCGTCGACGTCGTAGGGGGTGGTGATGCGCAGCTGGTGGCGCAGGAAGCTGCGCACCGGGTGGGCGAGGAAGTCGTGGAGGTCGGCGAGCTCCACCTCGCGGGCGGGCTCGGGCGGCGCGAGCGGGCCCGGCACGAGCGAGCGCGGCGCCGGCCGGGGTGCCCGCGCCGCCTGGGCGCCGGCGAGTGCCGTGCGGTCGAAGGAGAAAGGGCGGTCGCCGGGGGCGACCAGCGCGCCTGCGGTGAGGTTGGCCTCGTCGAAGGGCTGGAGCGGGTGGTGGACGAGGACGTGGTCCCGCACGGGCGCGCTGGCCGTGCGGTCGAGCGCGTCGAGGAGCTCGCCGAGCGGGACGGCCGGCGGCTTGTCGTCGTTGGTGTGCTCGCCGCGGCCGGCGTAGGTCACCACGAGCGTCTCGGTGGCGGCGCCGATCGCGTCGAGCAGGAGCTGGCGGTCCTCGGAGCGGATGTCGCGCTCGCCGGTCATCGGTCGTCGGGCCAGCACGTCGTCGCCGTCGACGGCCTCGAGCCGCGGGAAGACGCCGTCGTCGAGCCCGACGAGGCACACCACGCGGTGCGGCACCGACCGCATCGGCACCATCGTGCAGACCGTCAGGGTGCCGGTGCGGAAGTTGCTCCGCGTCGCGCGCCCGCGCAGCCGGTGGCGCAGCAGCGCGCGTACGTCGGCGTGGCGCAGGCGGGTGTCGTGGTCGCCGACGCCGGCGTCGATGCGGGCGAGCTCGCGGTCGAACTGCGCGACCCGCCAGGCGTCGTCGGTGCCGCTGAGGGTGAGCCCGTGCACCGCCCGTCCGAGCGCGCCCGTCCAGTCGCCGACGGTCGTCGCGGCGGCGGCCTCCCGCACGAACGCGTGGAGGCGCTCGACCATCTCCACGAAGCTGCCGACGAGGTCGAGGTGGCCGTCGCCGACGTCGTCGAGCGGCAGCGTGCCGCCCACGGACCGGTGCCCCTCCCCGGACATCGCCGCGCCCAGCAGGACCCGCTGCAGGCCGGCGAGCCAGGTGTTGGCGTCGAGGTCGAGGCCGAAGCCGGCGCGGTGGTCGCGGTCGTAGCCCCACCGGATGGCTGCCTGGTCGACCCATCGCGCGATCCGCTCGAGATGGTCGTCGGTGAGGCCGAAGCGGGCCCGGACCGGCTCGGTAGCGGCGAGGTCGAGCACGGCGGTGGCCGTCATCCGGCCGGCGGCCAGCTCGACGAGGTCGGCGGCGACCCCGAGGAGCGGGTTGGTCGCGCCGGGGGACCGGTCGGCGAGGCGCACCCGCAGGCGGTGCGCCGGGTGCCCGACGTCCTCGTGGGCCACGTCGGCGAGGCCGAAGCCCGCCGAGATGAGCGGGGCGTAGGTCTCGATGTCGGGGCACATCACGAGGATGTCGCGCGGCTCGAGCGTCGGGTCGTCCTGGAGCAGCCCGACCAGGACCTCGCGCAGCACGTCGACCTGTCGGGCGGTGCCGTGGCACGCGTGCACCTGCACGGACAGGTCGGTGCGCGCCCGTACGCGCCCGGCGCGGGTGCCCGCGTCGGCCAGCCGGTTGGCCCGCAGGTCGGACTGCAGCCAGCCGAGCAGGGTGGCGGGATCGGCGTGGCCCGACGGGTGCTGCTCGGGATCGAGCTCGCCGAGCGTGCGGCGCAGCTCGCGCGTGTCGCGGCCGAGCGAGGCGAGGAGCGGGTGCGCGACGAGGTCGGCGGACCGGTCGTCGGCCCGCGGCACGGGCCCGGCCGCCGCCGTCGAGGCAAGCGCCTCCCAGAGGGCGGGGGAGGGCTGCGGCAGCCACAGGTGGACGTCGCGGCGCCCGGCCAGGGCGCGCAGCAGCTCCACCTCGGTCACCGGCATCCGGGTGTGGCCGAACAGCGAGAGGCGGCCGGGCAGGTCGAGCCCGTCGTCGCCGTCGCGCAGCAGCCGCAGGGTCGTCTCGTGGCGCAGGTCGGGTGGGGGCGCGTCGACGCGGGCGAGCAGCCGGCGCCACAGCTCGGCCTGCCACCGCAGGTCGGTGTCGAGCGGCCCGCCCGCGCCGTCGGTGTCGCGTCCGGCCCTCCAGTCGCGCACCAGCTGCGGACGCTGGACGGCGTAGGAGGAGAGGAGCCCGGCGAGGCGGCGGGCCACCGCGTAGCGGCGTGCGGAGCGCTCGTCGCCGGGATCGCCGGCGCCGAGGTGGCGGGTGAGGTCCTCGAACCCGGCAGTGCCCATCGCCTCGTCGACCACCTCGAGCAGGGGCCAGGCCAGGCGGTCGGGGCTCCACGGGTCGTCGGCGTCGCGGTCGAGCAGCATCGACACCAGGGAGGACGGGGTGACGAACTCGACGCCCGCGCACACGCCGTCGCCGCCGCGCGCGCCGACGCCGAGGCGGTGCGAGAGGCGCTGGGTCAGCCAGCGCTCGATGCCGCGGGCCGGCACGACGACGACCTCGCGCGCGAACGGATCGGGCAGCGGGGTGACCAGCAGGTCCGCCAGGCCGTCGGCCAGCGCGTCGGTGCGCTCGGCGGTGTGGAGGTGCAGGGTCACGGGCGCCACCCTATGAGCGCCGACCGACACCCGCAGCGGAGGCGGGCGGTGGGGGGCGCGTCAGCGGGCGAGCAGGTAGACGACCACCATCAGGGCGAGGGCGAGGAAGAGGCCCACGAGGGCCCCGGTGAGCATGACGGGGCGGCCACTCTGCTTCGACGGATCGATCTTGTCGGGGTCGTTGGTCATGGCCCGCTCGTACCCAGCGACCGGCGCGGCATGCGCGGCGTACGCGGCTGCCGCGCCGGTCGGCGAGCGGATGGCCCGTGCAGCCGGATCAGCCCTTGAAGGCGTCCTTGACCTTCTCGCCGGCCTGCTTGAGGTTGGCGCCGGCCTGGTCGGTCTTGCCCTCGGTCTCGAGCTTCTCGTCGTCGGTGGCCTTGCCGGTGGCCTCCTTTGCCTTGCCCTTGAGCTCGTCGGACTTGTTGTCGAACTTGTCGTCCAGACCCATCGTCGTTCCTCCTCTGAGGTAGGTGCGGGACCAGCTGGTCCTTCCTCCAACCTGCCACGGCGGTGGTCGGACAAGGACACCCGTCCGGGTGGACCGGGCCGGGCGTCGACCCGGCCCACCCTGGGGCCGCCCGGGGCGTCGCCCTGACTGACGGAAGGGAGGTCAGGACGACGCGCGCAGGGGTGCGGGGCCGGAGCCGTCGGCGGGGCCGACCTGGGGGCGCGGCTGCTCCGGCGGTCGGGTGTGGGCGATCTCGTCGGCGCGGAGGGCGTCGAGGCGGCTCCGCGCCCTCGCCGAGCTCGACCCCCGTTAGTCGAGTGGGCGCATCTTCGCCGTGATCTCCCGCCGAGTCGGCGCATCCTGACCACAGTTCGCCCCCGAGGCGGCGCGTCGTGTGCCGGTTCGATGGTCCGGTCGGCGCGTCGTGTGCCGGCTCGAGCGCCGGGTCGGTCTCAGTGGTTGCGGAGCGCGTCGATCAGCTCGGCCTTCGACATCGTCGAGCGGCCCTCGATGTCGAGCTCGGCGGCGCGCCTGCGCAACTCGTCGACCGTGCGGTCCTCGTAGGCCGTCGCCTCGCCGCCGCGCTCGCCGACCGACGAGCGGCCGCGGGCGGCCGAGGCGTTGGCGATGCGGGCCGCCTTCTCCTTGCTGGCGCCGTCGTCGCGCAGGGCCTCGTAGACCTCCGCGTCCTTGACCGACGGTCCGGGATCCTTCGTCGTCGTCTTCTTCTCGGCCATGCGGACCACGGTGCCACCGGCTCCGCGACGGCTCCTCACCCGAGCGGGGGAGGGGGCCGACGAGGCCGGTGCCCGCCCGCGACGGGCTTGCGCGCCGGGCCTAGGTTGGAGGACATGACCAAGAAGACGACACGTACCGCCACCCCGTCCCAGGTCACCAGCGACGCCGACGCGCCGCTGACCGTCCCGGGCCTCGACACCGCGACGGGCCACGCCGTCGCCGACGCCCTGCAGATGCGGGTGCACGCCCTCAACGACCTCGCGCTCACGCTCAAGCACGCGCACTGGAACGTCGTGGGCCCGCACTTCATCGGCGTCCACGAGATGCTCGACCCGCAGATCGACGGCGTCCGCGCCATGGTCGACGTGCTCGCCGAGCGGATGTCGACGCTGGGCGTCCCGCCCAACGGCCTGCCCGGCGCCCTCGTCGCGGCCCGCTCGTGGGACGACTACGACCTCGGCCGCGCCGACACCGCGGCGCACCTCGCCGCCCTCGACCTCGTGTACACCGGCATCATCGCCGACCATCGTGCGGCGATCGAGGCGGTCGAGGACGACCCCGTCACCGAGGACATCCTCACCGGGCAGACCGGCGAGCTCGAGCAGTACCAGTGGTTCATCCGGGCCCACCTGCAGGGCGCGAGCGGCGCGCTCGTCAGCGAGGGCGCCAAGGACGAGGTGGACGCGGCGCGCAAGGCCACCCGCAGCCGCTGATCAAGGGCCCCTTTCCTCATGCCCTAAGGTGAGAGCCTCACCGCATGAGGAAGGGGGCCGCACCATGCCCCGAGCCGGGTTGACCAGCGGGCGCGTCACCGAGGCCGCCGCCGAGCTCGCCGACGAGGTCGGCCTCGATCGCGTGACCCTCGCGGCGCTCGCCCAGCGCTTCGGCATCGCGACCCCGAGCCTCTACACCCACGTCCGCAGCGCCGACGACGTCCGCGTCCGGGTGGCGCTGCTCGCCCTCGAGGAGACCGCCGACGCGGTCGCGGCCGCGCTCGCCGGGGTCGGCGGCCGGTCGGCGCTGGTCGCCCTCGGCGGCGTCTGGCGCGACTACGCCCGGGCCCACCCGGGGCGCTACGCCGCCACCCGGCTGCCGCTCGACGCCGAGGCCGCCGCGGCCAGCGCCGGCCCGCGGCACGCCGAGCTGACCCGGTCCGCCCTGCGCGGCTACGCGCTGTCGGCCGCCGACGAGACCCACGCGGTGCGCCTGCTCGGCGCGACCTTCCACGGCTACGCCGCCCTCGACGCCGCCGGCGCCTTCGGCCACGGCGGTGCGAGCGCCCCCACGTCCGACGACACGTGGGAGCGCGTGCTCGACGGGCTCGACACCCTGCTGCGCTCCTGGGAGGCACGATGATCGACCCCGCCCTCGTCGCCGGCGCGCTCGAGCTCGAGCAGACGGCGCGCGGCCTGCTGCCGCACCGGCTGCCCGCGTGGGCTCGCCGTCAGACCGACGACCCGCAGCTGCGCCTCGTCGAGGCCCAGCCCGCCGGCGTACGCCTCGCGCTGCGCACCGCGGCCACCCGGCTCGAGCTCGACGTGCTGCCCACCAAGCGGCGCTACGTCGGCGCGCCCGCCCGGCCCGACGGCTGGTACGACGTGCTGGTCGACGGCGAGCTGGTGCAGCGGGTGCAGGCGCCCGGTGGCAACGTGCTCGACGTCGACATGATGACCGGTGCCAGCACGCTCACCGCCGGCGAGCCGGTCACCCTGGTGATCGACCTGCCCGCGCCCGACGCCGCGGGGGAGCGCCACGTCGAGGTCTGGCTCCCGCACGACGAGCAGACCGAGCTCATCGACCTTCGGGCCGACGGCCCGCTCGCGCCGCACGTGCAGGAGCGGCCGCGCTGGGTGCACCACGGCAGCTCGATCAGCCACGGCTCGGTCGCGACCCACCCCACCGAGCCCTGGCCCGTGGTGGCCGCCCGTCTCGCGGGCCTCGACCTGGTCAACCTCGGGCTCGGCGGCAGCGCGCTGCTCGACCCGTTCGTCGCCCGCACCCTCCGCGACACCCCGGCCGACGTGATCAGCCTCAAGATCGGCATCAACCTCGTCAACACCGACCTGCTGCGCCGCCGTGCGCTCGGTCCGGCGCTGCACGGCTGGCTCGACACGATCCGCGACGGCCACCCGCGTACGCCGATCCGGCTGGTCTCACCCGTCCACTGCGGGATCCACGAGGCGACGCCCGGCCCGACGGGCCCGGACATGGAGGCGCTGGCCGAGGGGCGGGTCGCCTTCGTCGCCACCGGCGACCCCGAGGCGGTCGGGCGGGGCGCGCTGACCCTGGAGGTCGTGCGCGAGGTGCTCGCCGAGGTGGTCGAGCGGCGCGCCGACCCGCACCTGGCGTACGTCGACGGCCTCGCGCTCTACGGCCCGGCGGACGCCGAGCGGCTGCCGCTGCCCGACAACCTGCACCCCGACTCGCAGACGCACCGGCTCATCGGGGAGCGGTTCGCCGCGTTGGGCGAGTGGTAGCGGCCCGCCGTAGGGTGCCGCCATGCCACGGCGTTCCTCGGACCCGCCCCCGCCCGTGCTCGACGAGCCGGGCAGCAACCTGCTGCTGGACCTCTTCGTGCTGGACCAGCGCATCGGAGCGCTCCTGAAGACCGCGCTCCTGCGCGAGGGGGTCGCGCCCGCCCACTACGCCGTCTACGGCCAGGTGCACCGCGGAGCGGACACCCCCGGCCGCCTCGCCGAGCGGCTCTCGCTGTCGCCGGGCACCCTCACGGGCTACCTCAACCTCCTGGAGCGTCGCGGCCACCTGAGGCGCACGAGGTCGGAGAGCGACGGACGCTCGGTCACCCTCACGCTGACCCCGGCGGGCGAGGCCAAGCGGACGGCGTGCGAGGCGATCGTGGCCGACGTCGTACGCCGCCTCGACCGGTCGGTCGGGGGTGCGGCCGCGCGGGACGAGCTCCGGGCGGCGCTGGGACGCATCGCCCACGGCCTGGACGACGTGTCCGCGACCTGGCACCGCTGACCAGCGGCTTCCGCGCCTACCGGTCGTTGCACGCCTCGGGCCGGCCGGAGCAGACGAACTCCAGCACGGCCCGCCCCACCCGGGTGGGACGGCGGTCGACGTCGAGCAGCATGTCCCACCCGTGCCCCGAGGGCGCCTCGACGAACGTCGCGCCCGTGCGCTCCGCCAGCCGTCGGGCTCGCGCGAACTCGCCGGGGTCTCCGTCGCTGCGCGCCCGGACCACGAGGCCGGGCTCGTCGACGTCCCCGGCCACGTCCAGCAGCCACTCGCCCTCCCAGGCGCTGGGGCCGGAGAGGTCGACCCAGCTGTCGACCTCGGCGCCCGCACCCACCGCTCGCACCGTCTGCGACCCGCCCATCGAGGCGCCCATCAGCACGACGCGGTCCGCCCCGAGGTCACGCAGGTGGTCGATCGCGAGCTCGACCTGGGTCTCGATCGGCACGTCGTCACACGCGGACTCGCCGTAGCCGCAGGGGTCCATGGGCAACGACGTGATCCCGGCACGTGCCATGACGGCGGCATAGGGCAGCCATCCGCACAGGCCCGCCGGGCCGATCTGCGGGAGCAGCACGACCGCCGTCGTCGCCGGGGAGTCGCCCACGATGGCCCCGACGATGTCCGTGCCGTCCCCCTCCAGCACGACGCGCTCGACCGGCACGCCGTCCGGGTAGGCGCTGAGGCAGCGATCCGCCAGGGAGGTGACCTCCGCGGTCGGCGGCTGCGGGGCGTCCGCGGGGTCCGGATCGTCGGCACAGGCCGACGCTCCCGCGCCCAGCAGCGCCGCCACCAGGGCGAGCCGCACCGACCTGCGCAGACGGGGACCGAGACGGCTCGACATGCCCACAGTGTTTCGCATTCGAAGTACATGCGCCAGAGCGCCGTGCCTCCTCAGTGCGCGAGCAGCGCCTCGACGAACGTCCGTGCCACCGCCGGGGCGTCCACCTCCACCGCCACCGGCAGCACGCGGCCGTCACCGGCCTCGGTGAGGTGGGCGCCCACCTGCCCCATCCGTCGCGGCTCGACGCGGAACAGGTGCGGGTGGGTGAGGAGGACGAGAGCGCCGGCGTCGCCGACGAGGTGGGCGCGGCGCACGGCCAGCAGCGCGCCGGCCAGGGCCGCGGCCGGGCGGGCGGAGGACCGGAGTCGTTCGACGTCGCCCGGCGCCACCGCGACCTGCTCGAACACGTCCGCGACGTAGAGCGTCGTGGGTCGCTCGCTCACCAGGACGTGGGCGGTGGCGTCGGGGTCGTGGGCGGCGTTGAGCTCGGGCGGCTCCTCGAGCGCGAGCTCGCCCGCGACGAGCACCAGGTCGTCGGCGAGGTGGGCGAGCGAGGCCAGGTTGGTCATCGGCGCCAGGCCGGCGAGGGTGGCCGGGCCGCCGTCGGCCGCGGTGCGCAGCACGGCCACGGGGTCGGCGTACGCCGACTGGCGCGCCGACGCCAGCCGGACCCCGCCGAGCCCGTCGGGGCCGTGGTTGCTCGCGCCCTCCCGCGCCCCGGCGCCGGAGAGCGTGGTCGTGGCGCCGAGCGCCACGGGCACCTCGCGGGCGCCCGCGTGGCCCAGGACCGCCGCGGAGTTGCGGGCGGCCACCTCGGCCGGGACGTTGCCGACCACGGTGGTGACCCCGCAGAGCTCCAGGACCGGGCTGACGACGGCGTAGAGGAGCGCGAGGGCGTCGTCGATCCCGGTGTCGACGTCGAGGACGACCCGCCTCACGCGGCCGGGCCCTCAGAGGCGAGGTCGGCGGCCGTGGCGACGGTCGGAGGGATGAAGAAGTTGTCGCGGAACAGGCCCGTGGGGTCGAACCCGGCCTTGAGCTCGCGCAGCCGGGCGAGGTGGGCCGGCGGGAAGGCCCGCTCGAGCCAGACCGGTCCGGTGCCGGTCTCGAAGCTGAGGTAGCTGCCGGACAGGTGCGGCACCAGCCGCTCCCAGGCGTCGTCGAAGCGGCCGTCGGCCCCGAACGCCGACAGCGAGAAGCCCGCGCTGCGCCCGGCGTAGGCCGTGGCGTGGCTCGGCACGTCGCTGACCGCACCTCCGACCGCACGGAGGGAGAAGAAGTAGGACGACCCGCCGTCGAGCAGGGCGGCCACCTCCGCGGCGAGCTCGGGGGTGAGGTGGTCGGCCAGCCCCGAGTGGGTGCGCGGCTCGCCCTGGCCCTGCTGCGGCTCGTCGCTGCCGAACAGCCCCATCACCTGGTCGTAGGTCGTCAGGGCGACGTCCTGCTGCACGAGCGGCGCCACCTCGGCCACCGGCTGCAGCCGTGCGACGACGGTCTCGGGGTCGTCGGACTCGACGACGAGCATCGCCTGGGCGATCCGCTGCCCACCGCGCCGCCGGCCGAGGACGACCTGACCGGTGACGCTGCGGTCGGCCTCCTCGATCGCGCGGCCCCACCGCTCGAGGAACGTCGCGGTGTCGCTCGCGTCGAAGGCGAGCTGGGCGAAGGCGATGGTGCCCACGCGGGCGGCGGTGAAGTCGAAGGAGGTGGCGATGCCGAAGTTGGCCCCGGCGCCGCGCACCGCCCAGAACAGGTCGGGCTCCTCCTCTGCCGTCGCCCGGACCACCCGGCCGTCGGCCAGCACCAGCTCGACGGCGGTCAGGTGGTCGATGGTGAGGCCGTGCGAGCGGGCGAACCAGCCGATGCCGCCCGCGGTCGCCAGCCCGCCGACCCCCACGCCGCCGTAGTCGCCGCTGCTGATCGCCAGGCCGTGCGGGGCCAGCGCCCGGGCGACGCCGGCCCACCGGGCGCCGGGCCCGATCCGCACCGTGCCGGCCTCCGGGTCGAGCACCTCGATGGAGTCGAGCGCGCTCACGTCGACGACGAGCCCGCCGTGGTTGAGCGAGCGGCCCGAGATCCCGTGCCCTGCGCTGAGGATGCCGAGGGGCAGGTCGCGGTGCTCGCTCGCGACGGCGACCGCCTCCTGCACCTCCGCCACGGTGCGCGGTCGCAGCACCAGGCCCGGCGCGCCGCCCCGCAGGTAGGCCGAGCGGTAGCGGGCGTAGGCCGCGTCACCCGGCTCGACGGCCCGCTCGGCCAGGGTGTCCGGGAGGTCGTCGTACGCGATGCCGGGCAGCCGCCGCGCGAGCGCCGCCGGACCGCGCACGGTCGTCCGCACCGTCGTGCCGCTGGCGCTGCGCGCCTCGGCGACCCGCTCGCGGACCTCGTCGAAGAGGCCGGCGAAGCGGCGCAGGCCGCCCTCGTCGTCGCCCGTCACGATGAAGGTGCTGACCCCGTCCTCGACGGCGAGGCTCACGAGGTCGTCGGCGCCCAGGTCGGGGCCCACGTTGAGCAGGCGGGTCACCTCGGCCGGGTCGCGGCCGGCCTTGCGGGCCGCCTCGTCGATGGTGGCCATGCCGCGCCGGAGGTCGCCGGGCTGCAGGTAGGCCAGCGAGGGCAGCCAGCCGTCGGCGGAGCGCCCGATCAGCCGCAGCATCCGGGGCTTGAGGGCGCCGAGCCAGATCGGCACCCGGTGCGACGGCGCCGGGCCGCGCTTCGCGCCGTGGACCCGGTGGTGGGAGCCGGGGATCGCGAGCACCGAGCGGTCGCCGGTGTCCCAGACGCCACGGATGATCTCGATGGCCTCGGCCAGGGCGTCGACCGCCTCGCCGGGGGTGAGCCGGGTGCCGCCGTAGGCCTCGATCGCGTCCCAGAACCCGCCGGCGCCCAGCCCGAGCGCCACCCGGCCGCCGCTGAGCAGGTCGAGGCTGGCCACCGACTTGGCGAGCACCGCCGGCTGCCGCAGCGGCAGGTTGAGCACGTTGCCCGAGAGGTGGATCCGCTCGGTGCGAGCCGCCGCGTACGACATCAGGGTCCACGTGTCGAGGAACGACGGCTGGTAGGGGTGGTCCTGGAAGGTCGCGAGGTCGTAGCCGAGGTCCTCGCTGACCAGCGTGAGGTCGACGGGTCGTTGCGGCGTCGCGGCCGTGGGGGTCAGGAAGGTGCCGAAGCGAAGGGGGTGGCCGTAGTCGGGCATGCCCCAAGGATCCGTCCTCGACGCCACCGGGACAACCTGGGGTAAGCGGGTTACGATGGGTAAGTGACCCGGACCCTCGCCCCCCGCGACCTGATCGACGACGCCACCTGCCGCGAGGCGACCCCGATCCTGGAGTTCGTCGGGCGCCGCTGGACCGGAGCGATCATGCTCGCCCTCGGTCGCGGTGCGACCCGGTTCGGCGAGATCGAGGCCGCGGTCGACGGGCTCTCCGCCCGCCTCCTCACCGCCCGCCTGCGCGAGCTCGAGGCCCACGACCTCGTCGAGCGCGAGGTCGTGCCGTCGACCCCCGTCCAGGTGCGCTACCGGCTCACCCCGCGCGGACGCGACCTGCTCGCCGCCCTCCAGCCGCTGATGGCCTACCAGCTCCGCTGGGGGCACCAGGAGTCCCGCACGACGGGGTGAGCGGCGCCCGGGGGCAGCTAGACGAGGAGCCCCAGCAGTCCCAGCGGCTCGGCCATCTCGGCCTCCTCGTAGGCGAAGTGCGACTCGAGGTCGGTCCGGAGGTCGGTGACCGCGGCGAGCAGCTCCTCGACCCGGGCCGGGTCGGACGCGACGGCCACGGCCAGGTCGTCGACCCGTTCGAGGTGGGCGTGGACGACCAGGTGCTCCTCGCCCAGCCGCACGGCGACGGGGCGGTACCTCTCCAGGGTCGCGACGGCGGGGAACAGGCTCTGGTCCTCGATCGAGTGGTGCATCGTCAGGAAGCGGCAGACCTGCCCGCACATCCCGGCGACCTGCTGGGCGGTCAGTGCCGGCGCGAGGCCGTGGACCCCTGCGCGCACCGCCGCGAGGTCCCCCGCTCCGATCTGGCCCGCCCCGTCGCCCGCCCCGTCCCGTACGCCCTCCACGGCGCGGCTCAGGGCTGCCAGCTGGGCGCGGAAGTGGTCGTGGACCATCCGCAGGTGGTCACCGCCCGCCCGCTGCTGGGGCGTCAGCTCGACCGAGCCCGCCACGCGCGGACGGGACTCGTCGTCGATGGGCGGCACCCGTCGATCCTAGGCGCAGCTCAGCGCGGGTCGGGCAGGTCGAACACCCGGCGGGCCGTCGTGCTGAGGAACGCCGCGACCACGTCGTCGCCCCACCCGAGGTGGGGCAGTCCCTCCAGCGCGCGAGCAGCGCTCAGCATGGGGTGGTTGGTGCCGAACATGACGCGCCCGCGGCCCACTCCCGCCGCCAGGTCGACGAAGGCGGTCGGCAGGCGATGGACGGCGTACGCGGACGAGTCGACGTAGAAGTTGGGGAACTTGAGGACCAGCGACGTCACCTCGTCGAGCCACGGGAAGCCCACGTGACCACCGACGACCACGAGCTCGGGGAAGTCGAGCAGCACGCGCTCGAGGTGGGGGATGGGGCGTCCGGTCTCCGAGGACCTGAGCGGCCCGGTGTGGCCGATCTGGGTGCAGAAGGGCAGGCCCGTCTCGACGCATGCTGCATGGACGGGGTAGTAGAGCCGGTCGTCCGGTGGCAGGTCCCAGAGCCACGGGACCACCCGCACCCCCACGACCGCGTCGTCGCTCGCCAGCTCCCGGATGGTGCTCACCGCATCGGAGGGCCGGTGCAGGTCGACGCTGATGAGGGCGCGGAACCGGTCCGGCCGCGTGCTCACCGCATCGAGCACCTCGTCGTTGCTGATCAGCGCACCGGTCGGGCCGTGCCAGGCGGACAGGAGCGCGATGTCGACGTCGGCCTCGTCCATGGTCGCGACCGTCCGCTCCACCGGGACGACGATGTCGCGGCTGTCCTGGCGCGTCCAGCGGAGCAGGCTCGCCATCCACGGCTGCTCGGCCATGCGCGGTGTGACCTGCTGTGCCCATACGTCGACTGCTCCCACCGGGTCCTCCTCGGACGACTCGCCGCGGCCTGCGCTCGACCCGCGGACGTACCATATGGTACATACGTGGTTGTACCATGTGGTACGCATCCGTGTCCCGCCGCAGGGCACCCGACGAACGGAGAGCACCTCATGAGACTGCCGCGACAGGCCCATGTCGACCAGCCGTGGCGCATCCACGACGCCACCCGGGACTTCACCCTGGAGGACGTCTGGGCCATCGAGACCAACGGGGCCGGCGACGAGTTCGGCTCCCTCGTCGCGGCCTTCGTCGAGGACGACTTCCCCGCCAGTGCGCCGCGCATCGTCCAGGTGCTCTGGGCTGCCCGCTGGCGGATCGGCCAGCTCCTCGGGTGGGACCGGCCGGAGTCGGGGCTCGGCGACCGGGTGGCATCGCTGCGCGGCCGCCTGCCCGCCGACCTCGTCCGGGCACCGCGCAGCGACCTCCCGGGCGTACCGTTCGTGACGCTCTACGAGACCGGGGACGAGTGGGCCGCCGAGATGGCCAACCGCACCGTCCACACGGTGATGCACCTCGGCTGGGTGGCGGACGGCCGCGGCGGTCATCGCGGCCAGATGGCGGTCCTCGTGCGTCCCAACGGCCGCCTCGGGCGCGCCTACATGGCGCTCATCAGGCCGTTGCGTCACCGGGTCGTCTACCCCGCACTCCTCAACGGGATCGAGAGGCGGTGGCGCGAGTCGCGGACCGAGCCGGCGTCGTGACCGGCTCAACGTCCGGAGCCGCGCCGTCGTCTAGGGTTGCGGGTGTGTCGGAGCGGAGCAGTGGGGACTCTGCGGGGCCCACCGACCCGCGGCGTCGGCTGCTCGACGCCACGATCGAGCTCATGGCCCGCGAGGGGAGCGGGGGTTGGACGCTGAGGCGTCTGGCCGAAGAGGTCGGCACCAGCCACCGGATGCTCATCTACCACTTCGGTTCGTTCGACGGCCTGCTCGTGGCGGTCGTCGAGGAGGTCGAACGCCTCCAGCGTGAGCGGCGGGTCGAGCTCGCCTCCATCCACCCGGACCCCATCGCCGCCGCACGCGCGATGTGGCGCTCGCTGTCGAGCCCCTCGGTCGCCCCGCACGAGAGGTTGTTCTTCCAGCTCTACGCCGCCGGCCTGCAGGGGTCCGGCGCGGCGGCAGAGCTGCCCAAGAGCTCCGTCGAGGAGTGGATGGAGCCCCTGACCGGCATGTTCGCCGCCGCGACCGGGGACGCGGAGCACGCGCCGGTCGACGCGCGTCTCGGCATCGCGGTGGTCCGCGGACTGCTGCTGGACCTGCTCGCCACCGGCGACACGGAGGCGGTGGCGAGGGCGCACGAGCGCTACCTCGACTTCTACGCCGCCCTGCTCCGTGACAAGGCTCAGGCGAACGAGGCGTAGAGCACCCCGAGGCACACGGCGAGCATCCCCGTCGCGTTGACGAAGAGGTTGCGGCCGAGGTCCCGCGCCCTGAGGTGGGCGCCGATGGCGAGGACGAAGTACGCGACCAGGCCGGCCGTGGCCGCCGCTGCCAGATAGGGCACGACAAGGCCCACCAGCAGTCCCGCGGCCGCGGCGAGCTTGACCACCGGGAAGACCCAGCGCCAGCGCGTCGGGAACCCGACGTCGTCGAAGCACGCGGCGATGAACGCGACCGGCTTGACGCACAGCAGGCCGTCGACCACCTGGAGTGCCGCCAGGGCGATGACGGGCCAGGAGGGATCTGGATACATGGGAGGCACCTTCGACGAGGACGATGTACCATATGGTACACACCGCGATCGCGGAGTCCAGGAAGGGACGGTGGGTGCCAATGGCCACGGAGTGCAGCAGGAGAGTCGTGATCGACGCACCGAGCGACGACGTCTGGCGGGTGCTGGCCGACGTCGAGCGGATGCCGGAGTGGACCGCGTCCATGACGAGCGCGCGGATCGTCGAGGGGACCGCCACCGGGGCGGGGGTGGGGCTCGGCCTCGCGGTCGAGATCGAGCAACCGCGCATGCCCGCGATGGTGTGGACCGTGGATGAGCTCACCCCGGGACGACACTTCCGATGGGTCGCGACGAAGTCCGGCGTCACCACCTACGGCGACCACTGGGTCGAGCCGATCGACGACGGGTCGCGGACCGCTGTGCGCCTCGGCATCCGCCACACCGGTCCGCTGGCGTCCCTGGTCGGAGCGCTGACCCTGCGGAGGACCGCGAGGTACGTCGACCTGGAGGCGGAAGGCCTGAAGGCGCGGTGTGAGGCGGTGGCCGAGCGCTGACCTGGCGCCCAGGGCGAGCCGGTGCGGGTCTGCCCTCGTGCCAACAGACGATCGCCCCTGTCCCGCGTCTCCGCAGGTCAGGGGCGATCCGGGTCTTGCGCGCCTGTAGGGATTCGAACCCCAAACCTTCTGATCCGTAGTCAGATGCTCTATCCGTTGAGCTACAGGCGCCCGTCTGCGCGAACCGGCGGGCTCGCGACGACTGGTCGAGGATAGCCGACGCAGTCCGAAGCGGCGAAATCAGCACCCCCGGGAGGACGGATCGGGCGAGGCGGCGGTGCCCTAGGGTGCCAAGCAACCCGCATCGCGGCGACGCACCGCCGCACGACGAGAGGGAGCGCCATGACAGATCTCGAGGCAGTGATGGACGAGGCCGGGTTGACCAACCCGAAGGTCCGCGAGTTCGTGAGGGAGTACGCCGAGCTCACCGGGGCGGAGCGCGTCGAGGTGGTCAACGCCTCCGACGACGCCCGGCTGATCGAGGAGTCCCTCGCGGCCGGTGAGCTGCAGCCGGCGGGCGAGGGCCGCTACTACTCCCGCAGCTACTACAAGGACACCGCCCGCTCGGAGGAGCGCACCATCGTCGCGACCAACGACGAGAAGGACCGCGGCGTCTACAACAACTGGCGCCCCGCCTCGGAGATGAAGCCGCTGCTGCGCGAGCGGATGCGCGGGGCGTCGACGGGCAGGACGATGTACGTCATCCCCTACCTGATGGCCCCCGCCGGCAACCCGCTCGAGCGCTGGGCGGCGGGCGTCGAGCTCACCGACACGCGCACGGTCGCGCTCCACATGATCCGCATGGCCCGCGTCGGCGTGCAGTTCGTCAACGACCTCGACGACCCCGACTCGTTCGTCCGCGCCGTCCACGTGACCGGCGACCTCGAGCACCTCGGTCAGGGCACCCCCGACGACCAGCGCTACTTCGTCACCGTCGCCGACGAGCGCACGATCCTGCACTTCGGGTCTTCCTACGGCGGCAACGCGCTGCTGGGCAAGATCGCCCACGGCCTGCGGCAGGGGGCGTACGACGGCTGGGCGAGCCGGAAGTTCCTCGCCGAGCAGTACATGCTCATCGGCATCCACGACAAGCAGACGGGCCGCACCTACCACGTCTGCGGCGGCTTCCCGAGCGCCTCGGGCAAGACCAACCTCGCGATGATGGCGGCCCCCGACGCGCTCGGCGATCGCTACCACGTGGCGTTCTACGGCGACGACATCGCGTGGCTGTGGGTCGACGAGGAGTCCGGCCGCCTGATGGGCATGAACCCCGAGTACGGCGTGTTCGGCGTCGCCAAGGACACCAACGAGACCACCAACCCCAACGCCCTGCACTCCGTCGACGAGGGCTCGAAGGCGATCTTCACCAACGTCGCCTACAACCCGTCGACGGGCGAGGTGTGGTGGGAGGGCAAGACCCCCAAGCCGCCGTCGGACGTGCGCGGCTGGCTCGACTGGACCGGCTCCCCGCTGGCCGACCGCAAGAGCAACGACACCGCGCCCTGGGCGCACCCCAACAGCCGCTTCACCACCACGCTCGACAACGTCCCCAACATCGCCCCCGACTACGACGCCCCGCCCGGCGTGCCGATCGACGCGATCATCTTCGGCGGCCGCACGAGCGACCGCGAGCCGCTGATCCGCGCGATCACCGACCTCGCCGAAGGCGTCTACGACGGCCTCACCCTGGGCGCCGAGGCGACGTTCGCGGCGGAGGGCGTCGACGGCCAGCTGCGCTACGACCCGATGTCCAACCGCCCCTTCATGGCCTACGGCGAGGGCGACTACGCGCGCCACTACCTCGACATCGTGGGCGCCGCGAAGGAGCAGCCGATCTTCGCCCACGTCAACTGGTTCCAGAAGGACCCGCAGGACGGTCACTTCCTCTGGCCCGGCTACCGCGACAACCTGCGCCCGCTGCTCTGGCTGCTCCAGCTCAAGAACGGCGAGGTGGAGGGACGCCGCACGGCCGTGGGCATCCTGCCGACCGAGGAGGAGCTCGACCTCTCGGGCATGGACGTGCCGGCGGAGGACCTCGAGCGCATCCTGAGCATCGACAAGGAGCGCTGGCAGCAGGAGATGGGCTTCCGCGAGGAGCACCTCGCGCAGTTCGAGCGGATGCCCGAGGAGATCTGGGAGGCCCACCGCCGCGTCGCGGCGGACCTCGACGAGACCGACTGAACCCGCGCGCGACGTCGCACGCCCCCAGTACGATGGGGCGGTGCGACGTCGCTTCGTGCGGGGCGCTGCACCCGTGTCATCCCTCACCGACGTGAGGAGAGGTGGGCCTGCGATCGCCGCGCCGTTCGGCATCGTGGCTGTCGCCGGCCTCGTGACCGTGCTCCTGCCGCCCTACGAGCGTCCGTGGTGGGTGGTCGGGCTCGCGGTGCTGTGCCTGGTGCTGGTCGTCGTGGTCTACGCGCTGGGCCAGCGCCGCAGCACGCGCTCGTGGCTCGACCCGGTCGCGGCCTACCTGCTGTTCCCCTTCGCCGCCCTCGTCAACGACGCCGCGGGGGCCAGCGACGGGGGGTCGTCCTCCGGCACGACGGTCCTGCTGCTGCTGCCGATCCTCTGGCTGGCCATCACCGGAAGCCGCACCCAGCTGTGGGTCGCGAGCCTGCTGGCCGTGCTCACCGTCGTCGTGCCGATCGCGCTCATCGGGCTGCCGGGCTACGCGCTCGGCGACTGGCGCCGCGCGGTGCTGTGGGCCACGGTCGCGGTGGTCATCGCCCCCGTCCTGCAACGCATCGTGCGCGACCTCGAGCGGCAGAGCCGCCGCGTCCAGGTGTCCAACGACCGGGTCGAGCGGCTCTTCGACGACGCCCCGCACGGCGTCGCCCTCCTCGACCCCGACGGCACGATCATCCGGGTCAACATCTCGATGGCCGTCCTGGTGGGCCTCGACCCGCCCGACATGGTCGGCCATCGCTTCGCGGACTTCGAGACCCCGGGTGAGGGTCGCGTCCAGGACCACCTCGACCGGGTGTCGAGCTATCGCGGCGATTCCCTGCAGTCGGAGTGCAACCTGCGCGACTCCGGCGGCCACGACGTCAGCGCCTCCCTCAGCAGCACCGTGGTCGGCGACCCGCAGATGGGCGAGATCGTGATGATCAACGTCGTCGACATCTCCGACCGTCGTCGCTACCTCGACCGCCTGGCCCACCTCGCCGACCACGACGTGCTCACCGGCCTCGCCAACCGGCGGCGCTTGGAGAGCGAGCTCGAGCGGCACCTGGACCGCTGCCAGCGCCACGGACCCACCGGCGCGCTCCTGCTGCTCGACCTCGACAACTTCAAGCAGGTCAACGACACGCTCGGGCACAACGCCGGCGACCAGCTCCTCGTCACGATCGCCGGGCTGCTGCGCCGCTCCATCCGCAGCACCGACGTCGTGGCGCGGGTCGGCGGCGACGAGTTCGCGATCCTGCTCACCGACGGCGACCAGGCCGACGCCGCACGGGTGGCCGAGCTCGTCGTCGAGCGCATCGCCCACCACGCCGCCACCCTCGACGGCGTGGCCAGCCGCGTCACGGCCAGTGTCGGCGCGGTGACGTTCCGCGCCGCCGCCGAGCATGCGGCAGACGTCCTCGCGCTCGCCGACATGACGATGTACGACGCCAAGGACGCCGGCCGCAACCAGGCCGTCGTGCTGTCCGAGGGTGACGCGCGCGGGCCGCGCACGGCCGCCCGGCTGCACTGGGTGAGCCGCGTCGAGCAGGCGCTCATCGAGAACCGGTTCGAGCTCCACCTCCAGCCCATCATGGACATGGCCACCGGGCGGATCACCTCCGCCGAGGTGCTGCTGCGGCTGCGCGACGACGACGGCGAGCTCGTCCCGCCGTCGCGGTTCGTCTACATCGCCGAGCGCGTGGGACTGATGCCCCAGGTCGACGCCTGGGTGGTCGACCACAGTCTCGAGCTGCTGGGCCGGATGCGGCGCGACCACCGGCCCGACTTCCAGTTCGAGGTCAACCTGTCCGGCCACTCGATCGGCAACCCCGAGATCGAGCGGGCCATCGTCGACGGGCTCCCGACGCACGGCGTCGACCCGTCGGCGCTGATCCTGGAGATCACCGAGACCGCCGCGGTGGCCGACGTGGCCCTCGCGCGAGACTTCGCCACGCGGATGACCGACCTCGGGTGCGCGTTCGCCCTCGACGACTTCGGCGCCGGCTTCGGGTCGTTCTACTACCTCAAGCACCTGCTCTTCGACTACGTGAAGATCGACGGCGAGTTCGTCGCCCACGTGCACGAGTCACCCGTCGACCGCACCATCATGCGCTCGATCGTCGGCATCGCCCGCGACCTGGGCAAGCGCACCGTCGCCGAGTTCGTCTCCGAGCCGCGCATCCTCGAGATCTGCCGCGAGGAGGGGGTCGACTTCGCCCAGGGCTACCTCATCGGGCGGCCGGTGCCGTTCGACGACTTCGTCGCCACCCACCTCTCCTCCGCCGCGGCGCTCACCCCGGGCGTCGCAGGCGTCGCGGCCCTCGGCGACGGCGACTGAGGCACAGGAGGCTTCGACAGATGCAATGGGTCCAGCGGTCCGTGGGACTGGCCATCATCGGCACCGCCTCCCTCGGCGCCCTGCTGCTCTGGCTCGCGGTGGCGGCCGGCGACCCCGAGGCGGGTGAGGCGCCCGAGGAGGGCGTGGTGCTCGGCGTGTGGCAGGTCTTCTACGACACCGCGGCGCCTCCGCCGCGGGTGCTGCTGGCGGCGGTCGGCGTGGCGTTGCTGCTCGCCGCGGGCGTCGCGCTGTTCGAGCGCCGCATCGCCACGCACGCGCGGCGCAGCGACGACCCCGGCCGGATGCCGCTGGCCCCCAAGGTCGTGATGGCCGAGACCCGCGGCGTGTACGCCGGCCCGGTGACGATCACGGTGCTCATCCCCGCCCGCAACGAGGAGGGGTGCATCGCCGAGACGCTCGCCTCGCTGCGCGCGCAGTCGCACCCGCCCGAGCGCATCATCGTCGTGGCCGACAACTGCACCGACCGCACCGTGCCGCTCGCGCGCGAGGCGGGGGTCGAGGTCCTCGAGACCGTCGCCAACACCAAGAAGAAGGCCGGCGGGCTCAACCAGGCGCTGGCCCGGGTGCTGCCCGGGATGGGCGACAACGACTGCGTGATGGTCATGGACGCCGACACCACCCTCGACGCGGGCTTCCTCGCGGGGGCCGTACGACGCCTCAGCGACGACCGTGCCCTGATGGCGGTCGGCGGGCTGTTCTACGGCGGGGAGGGGGCAGGACTGATCGGGCAGTTCCAGCGCAACGAGTACACCCGCTACCAGCGCGACCTCAAGCGTCGCCGGGGCCGGGTGTTCGTCCTCACCGGCACCGCGTCCGTCTTCCGCGCCCGGGCGCTGAAGGCCGTCGCCGAGGAGCGCGGGCGCAACCTGCCCGGCATCCCGGGCGACGTCTACGACACCGTCGCGCTCACCGAGGACAACGAGCTGACCATCGCGCTGAAGTCGTTGGGCGCACTGATGATCTCGCCGGCCGAGTGCACGGTGGTCACCGAGGTGATGCCGACGTGGCGCGCCCTGTGGGCGCAGCGGCTGCGCTGGCAGCGCGGGGCCCTGGAGAACCTCGGCGCCTACGGGCTGCGTCCCTCGACGTTCCGCTACTGGGCCCAGCAGCTCGGCATCGGCTACGGGGTCATCGCCCTCGGCAGCTATCTCACCCTCATCATTCTCATGCTCATCGCCACCGACACCTGGGTCTGGTTCCCCTTCTGGATCGGCGTCGGCCTGGTCTTCACCGTCGAGCGGGTGGTCACCGTGTGGCGCGGTGGGTGGCGGGCCAGGCTGCTCGGCCTGAGCCTGTTCCCCGAGCTCTTCTACGCCACGTTCCTCAACGTCGTCTACGTCAAGGGCGTGTGGGACCTGTCCTGGACAGGCAGGCCACCTGGAAGCATGTGGTGCAGCCCGGGCACGGCGCGCGGACGGAGGACGGCCGATGATCGTGTGGGGGATCATCCTTCCGGAGAGCACGCTGCGCGAGGAGTTCATCGCCGTGCTGTCCGCATTCGTCGCGATCAACACCATCGTCTACCTCACCCTGGCGGTGGCCAAGATCCTGCCCAAGGTCTACGTCCGCGACTGGTTCGGCACCCGCAACCGGCGCGCCGAGACGCGCAGCATCGACCCCGACGCCCCGATCTGAGCGCCGCGCCCCGAAGCGTTTCCGCCGGACCCGCAACCATGCGCCCGGGTAGCGAGACCCACGTCACAGGTCTGTGATCGATCCAATATGTGGACCTGATCACGGGCGTTAGCGTCCCCAGCAAGTCGCCGACAACGAGGCCGCGCGAACCACCTGCGACGCAAGCTGTGAGGAACGGTCATGACCGCCACGATCGACACCGAGACGCCCGAGAGCCCATCCGCCCCGACCACGCACGCAGGCATCCTCGCCTGGGTCAACGAGGTCGCCGAGCTGACCCGGCCCGACGCCATCCACTGGTGCACCGGCTCCGACGAGGAGTGGGAGCAGCTCACCGCGTCCCTCGAGGCGACGGGCACGTTCACCCGCCTCAACCCCGACGTCATGCCCAACTCGTTCCACGCCGCCTCCGACCCCACTGACGTGGCCCGTGTCGAGGACCGCACCTACATCTGCTCGGTCGACGAGCGCGATGCCGGCCCGACCAACAACTGGATGGACCCGCAGCAGATGAAGGAGCTCATGCGTGGGCTCTACGCCGGCTGCATGCGCGGTCGCACGATGTACGTCATCCCGTTCGTGATGGGTCACCTCGAGGCGGCGCACCCGATGTTCGGCGTGGAGATCACCGACTCGGCCTACGTCACCGTGTCGATGCGCGTGATGGCCCGCATGGGCACCGACGTGCTGCGGCGCATCGAGGAGCTCGACGAGGCCGGCCAGGACCCGCAGTGGGTGCCCGCCCTCCACTCCGTCGGCATGCCGCTCGACGCCGGCCAGGCCGACGTCGCGTGGCCGTGCAACGACACCAAGTACATCGTCCAGTTCCCCGAGGAGCGGATGATCTGGAGCTTCGGCTCGGGCTACGGCGGCAACGCCCTGCTCGGCAAGAAGTGCTACGCGCTGCGCATCGCGTCGGTGATGGCGCGCGACGAGGGCTGGCTGGCCGAGCACATGCTCATCCTCAAGCTGACCTCGCCGCAGGGCGTGACCAAGTACGTCGCCGCCGCCTTCCCGAGCGCGTGCGGCAAGACCAACCTCGCCATGCTCAAGCCCACGATCCCCGGCTGGAAGGTCGAGGCCATCGGCGACGACATCGCCTGGATGCGCATCGGCGAGGACGGCCGACTGTGGGCGGTCAACCCGGAGTTCGGCTTCTTCGGCGTGGCCCCCGGCACCAACGAGCACACCAACCCCCACGCGATGGACACCATCCGCAAGGGCAACTCCGTGTTCACCAACGTCGCGCTGACCCCCGACGGCAACGTGTGGTGGGAGGGCCTGGAGAACACCCCGGCCGAGGCCACCAGCTGGAAGGGCGAGCACTGGACGCCCGAGCTCGCGGAGCAGACCGGCGAGCTCTCCAGCCACGCCAACAGCCGCTACTGCACCCCGATCAAGCAGTGCTCGATCCTCGCCGACGAGTACGACGACCCGCGCGGCGTGCCGATCGACGCGATCCTCTTCGGCGGTCGCCGCAAGACCACCATCCCGTTGGTGACCGAGGCCCGCGACTGGAACCACGGCACGTTCATGGGCGCGACGCTCTCCTCCGAGACCACCGCCGCGGCCGTGGGAGCGGTCGGCGTGGTGCGCCGCGACCCGATGGCGATGCTGCCCTTCATCGGCTACAACGCCGGTGACTACTTCGGTCACTGGGTCGGCATCGGCAAGGACAACGACGCCGCCAAGCTGCCCAGGATCTTCTACGTCAACTGGTTCCGTCGCGACGACGAGGGCGGCTTCCTGTGGCCCGGCTTCGGCGAGAACAGCCGCGTGCTGAAGTGGGTCATCGAGCGCATCGACGGCCAGGCCGCGGCGGTCGAGACGCCGATCGGCCACGTGCCCGCACCGGGCTCGCTCGACGTCGACGGGCTCGACCTGACCGAGGAGCAGCTCGCGCAGGCCCTCGCGGTCGACGCGGAGGAGTGGAAGGCCGAGATCCCGCAGATCGAGGAGTGGTTCGAGAAGTTCGGCGACGACCTGCCGGCCGTCCTCTGGAGCGAGCTCGACACCCTCAAGGCGCGCCTCGACGCCTGAGCCACGCCGGACGACCACGACCGACCCGCCCCTGCCTGCGCGGGGGCGGGTCGGTCGCGTGTGGTCCCGTGCTCTCGAGCACGAGCCTTGGGGGCGGTGTGGCACGATCCTCCCAACCGGTCGGGGAAGCGGGAGGTGAGCCATGCCCTTGGGCCAGCACGAGCGCAGCGTGTTCGAGCACCACGCCGCCCCGCTCTACGGCGAGATCGTCACCTCCGGCAGCATCAGCGCGTCCGACGAGCGCATCGTCCCGGGCGGCGAGCTGCACGAGGCCTTCGGCATCCTCGTCGAGATCGGGCTCGTGGCGAGGTCGGAGGACGACGCGCACTGGCGCGCGGTCGACCCTGCCGCGGTCCAGGCACAGGTCGTGGCGCCCCTCGGTCAGCAGGGTGCCGAGCTCATCGCGGAGTCGGCGCACTGGGCCCAGGCCTTCAGCGCGCTCTCCCAGGCGTGGCGTCGATCGCCGAGCGCCGTCGGTGGCCCGTTCGCCGAGATCCGCGGCCTCGCCACGATCGGCACCTTCCTCACCTCGCTCGTCGGTGAAGCCCAGGACGAGGTGCTCACCGCGCAGCCGCAGTACCGCCGCGGGATCAAGCAGCTCAACGAGTCCGTCGCCCACGAGATCGCCGCGCTCGAGCGCGGCGTCACGATCCGCACGCTCTACCAGCACGCCGCACGGCGTGGCGCCGACACCCGCAAGTACGTCGCGACGGTGACGGCCGCGGGCGCCGAGGTGCGCACGCTCGACGAGTTCTTCAACCGGCTGATCGTGGTCGACCGGCGCACGGCGATCATCCCCAGCCACGAGGGCCTGGACGCGGCCATGGTGATCAGCGACCGCTCACTCGTCGGCTACCTCGTCGACATGTTCGAGCGCCACTGGGAGCGCGCCCGCCCCTTCACCAGCAGCGAGACCTCGCTGATGCGCGACATCGCCACCGAGCAGCGCGCGATGACCATCCGGATGCTCCTGGAGGGCCGCGCCGACCCCGCCGGCGCCAAGCGGCTCGGCGTCAGCCCGCGGACCTACGCCGGCTACGTCGCGGACCTGAAGAACGAGTTCGAGGTCGAGACGCGGTTCCAGCTCGGCTACGAGATGGGCAAGCGGGGCATCTCCGGCCGGGAGACCGACGAGACGGGCGCCGCGACCTAGGACCTGCAGGCCCCGGACGCCCCCTGATGAGTCGAGGGCAGCAACCGGAGGTTGCTGCCCTCGACAGCTGAGGCTGGCCTGTGGGGGAGGCCGTCGGACCTGGACTCGTGGGGGGTTGAGAGGGTCCGTGCTCAGCTCTTCACTGCGTGCCCATCATGGCACGCTGAGTCCTCAGCGCGGGGGCTTGGCCTTGCCCCACGTGATGTCGAGGGCGTGGGCCGGCGCCACGGTGACTCCCGCGATTCCGAGTCCGAGCACGGCCACGAGGGCTGCGGCGGCAATACGGCGTACAGGGGTCATGAACTCTTCACCTCGTTGCTCGTGTCACAGGGGATGACATGCTCATTCTCCACCAGCCGGTGGTGACTCGTAACCGGATCAGACTGCAGGTCTGTGCATTGCAGGATCCTGCAATGCACAGGGCGAGGGCGCGGCTCCGGCCCCCTCCCGAGGGAGGGGACCGGGCACTGCGGAGGCGGAGGGATTTGAACCCTCGATGGGGTTTTAGCCCCAAACCCGCTTAGCAGGCGGGCGCCATAGACCGGACTAGGCGACGCCTCCATGCCCGACCAGCGGCCGAGCGACTGAAGGTTACAAGGCCGGGCGCGTCCGCGCCGAATCAGGTCACAGTTTGCGCAGGCCGTGCCCACGCTGGAGGTGCTGCTGGACCTCGCGCACGAAGGCCTCGCGGTCGACGGCGAGCATCTCGACGGGGATGGTGGTCGTCCGCCCGTCGCGCAGGCGCAGCACCACCACCGGGGCGTCGGCAAGAGTCGTGGTGACGGCGTCCTCGACGTCCTTCCACCGTGCGGACGCGGCGCCGACCCCGCGCACCCACTGCACGCGGTAGCCCTCGGGCGTCATCCGGACCACCCAGCCCTTCGTGCGCCACCACCACCACGCGGCCACCAGGACGACGATCGTGAGCACCACGGGCACCAGCAGGAAGACGGTGTGCAGGTCGAGCACGGCGATCGCCAGCGTGCTGCCCAGGATGAGCACGGCGACGGCGCACAGCACGATCCCGAGGAGCCGCGCAGCGACGGCGGGGGCGAGGCGGTGGACGGTGGCGGTCTCGGTCGTCACGCCCACGATTTCATCACGCCGCCGAACGGGTGTGGATGCTCGGGTCCCGGGCTGGCCCGGGACCGGCGGGGAGCGTCGGTCGTTGGGTAGAGTCGCGCGGTGTGCGGCGCCCCGGCGCCGGACGAGGAGGGGTGCCGGAGCGGCCGATCGGAACCGCCTTGAAAGCGGTCGTAGGGAGACCTACCGCGGGTTCGAATCCCGCCCCCTCTGCAGAGCCCGAGCGGAGCGAGAGCTCTGCAGAGGGGGCGTGGCCGGGTCCGGCGGCTGCAGAGCCCGAGCGGAGCGAGAGCTCTGCAGAGGGGGCGTGGCCGGGTCCGGCGGCTGCCAAGCCGAAGCGGAGCGAGGCAGAGGCATCTCGAACGGGAGCACCGTGAGCGCGGCGAGCGCTGCGCTCATGGCTACGCTCGCCCCGTGACGACCTGGTTCGAGTCCCCCGAGGACGCCGCGACGCGACTCCGTGCGGCCGGCTACCTGACCGACGAGGCGACGGCGCTGACGGCCTACCTCGCGGGCGCGCTGGAGAAGCCGGTGCTCGTCGAGGGGCCGGCGGGTGTCGGCAAGACCGAGCTGGCCAAGGCGGTGGCCCGGGCGAGCGGCGCCGAGCTGGTGCGGCTGCAGTGCTACGAGGGCCTCGACGAGGCGCGGGCGCTCTACGAGTGGAACTACAAGAAGCAGCTGCTCCGGATCCAGGCGAGCGGTGGCGACCGGGCGTGGAGCGAGACCCACGACGACATCTTCACCGAGGAGTTCCTGCTGACCCGGCCGCTGCTCGGCGCCATCCGGCGCGAGGAGCCGACGGTGCTGCTGGTCGACGAGGTCGACAAGACCGACATCGAGGTCGAGGGCCTGCTGCTGGAGGTGCTGAGCGACTTCCAGGTCACCATCCCCGAGCTGGGCACGGTCTCCGCGACGCGCCGCCCGTTCGTGGTGCTGACCTCCAACGCCAGCCGCGAGCTGTCCGAGGCGGTGAAGCGGCGCTGCCTCTTCCTCCACCTCGACTATCCCGACGCGGAGCGGGAGCGCTCGATCGTCACCAGCCAGGTGCCGCACCTCGACGAGCGGGTCGTCGCCCAGCTCGTCGACGTCGTGGTGCGGCTGCGCGAGCTCGAGCTCAAGAAGGCGCCGTCCATCGCGGAGTCCGTCGACTGGGCGCGGACCTTGGTGGCGCTCCAGGTGGGCGATCTCGACGAGGCCACCGTCGCCCGCACGCTGGGGGTCGTGCTCAAGCACGCCTCGGACCAGCAGCGCGCGGCCCGGGAGCTGAGGCTCGCCACGAGATGAGCCTGCTCGACACCCACATCGGCTTCGTGGAGGCGCTGCGCTCGGCGGGCCTGTCGGTGTCGCTGGCCGAGGGCCTCGACGCGATCCGCGCGCTCGAGAAGGTGCACTGGCACGACCGCGAGACCGTCAGGGCGGCGTACGCCGCGACGCTGGTGAAGCGGCAGCCGCAGCGGGTCACCTTCGACGCGGTCTTCGACATCTACTACCCGCGGCTGGTCGGCAACGGCGTGGCCGCCGACGAGCCGCAGCCCGGCATCGAGGCGGGCCTGGAGGCAGGGCTGGAGGCGCGCCCCGAGGCGGCCGTCGGCCCGCAGGACACCGGGCCCGACCTCGAGCGCTTCCGCGAGGCGCTGGCCGACGCCCTGGCCGCGGGCGACCGCGAGGCGCTGCAGGGCCTGGCCGTCGAGGCGGTGGCCCGCTTCGGTGCGATGCCCGGGCGCGGACCCGGGCTGTCGAGCTGGTCGGCCTACACCTCGCTCCAGCGGGTCTCGCCCGCCGAGCTGATGGACCGCCTCGTGCAGGGCCTGCTGGACGGCGGCCTCGACGAGCAGCAGGCCCAGCGCACGGCCGGGCGGCGGATCGGCGACTTCACGCGGATGGTCGAGGGTGACGCCCGCCGGCGCATCGCCGAGGAGAAGGGGCCCGGGCACGTCGTCGACGCGACCGTGCGGCCGACGATCGACCGGCTCGACTTCACCGCCGCGCGGCGCAGCGACCTGGAGGAGATGCGCCGCGAGATCTATCCCCTGGCCCGTCGGCTGGCGGCCCGGCTCACCAAGGAGCAGCACGCCCGGCGGCGCGGTCCCCTCGACGTACGCCGCACGGTGCGGGCCTCGATCGCGACCGGCGGGGTGCCGCTGACCACCCACCACCGCCCGCGACGCCCCCACCGCACCGAGCTGGTCGTGCTCTGCGACGTCAGCGGCTCGGTCGCCAGCTTCGCGCAGTTCACCCTGATGCTGGTGTTCGCGCTGCGGGAGGCGTTCAGCGGGGTGCGCGCCTTCACCTTCGTCGACGACGTCGTCGAGGTCAGCGACAGCTTCCGGCCGGGCGCGGACGTCGTGGAGGTGATGGAGTCGCTGTCGGGCCGGATCTCCCACGCGGCCCTGTGGGGACGCACCAACTACGGCCGCGCGCTGACCCGCTTCGCCGAGGACCACCCCGACGCCGTGGGACCGCGGTCCTCGCTCCTCGTCCTCGGCGACGGCCGGTCCAACTACAGCGACCTGGCCGTGCCGGTGCTCGCCGACCTCGCCGGCCGCGCGCGGCACGCCTGGTGGCTCAACCCCGAGCACCCGCGCCACTGGGGCACGGGCGACAGCGCGGCCGACCGCTACGGCGAGATCGTGCCGATGGTGGAGTGCCGCAACCTCGCCCAGCTCGGCGAGTTCGTGCACCGCATCGTCTGACGCTCAGCCGGTGAGGAACCCGAGCTCGTGCATCCGGCTGATCTCGGCCCTCAGCTCGGGGTGCTCGGCGCTGTCGGCCGCGCGCGCGCCGGCGACGTAGAGCTGGGTGCCCTCGGCGCCGTCGGCGTCGAAGACGACCGTGAGCCGGTTGGCCGTGGCGGCGTTGATCAGCGAGCCGAGCAGCACGACCGGGTCGGAGCGGTCCTCCAGCGACAGCACGCGGGTCGCCTCGGGGATCCGGGGCACCTGCGCCGACGGGGCGCCGGCGGTGACGACCTGGTCGACGACGAAGCGCGACGAGCGGGCGCTTGCGGCGATCTCCGCGGCGATCGTGCCGCCGGACGCCGACCCGACGAGCATCACCCGGGCGTCGTCGTCGGTGACGGCCTCCTCGATGGCCCGCACGACCTGGCTGACGGACGTGGTGGGGTCGGCCCCGACGAGCCGCAGCCGGCCGGAGTCGTGGGCCAGCGAGCCGGGGAGGTAGGCGATGTAGCGCCCGGTGCCGACGCGCTGCACGCTGATGCGACGGTCCTCGGCGAGCAGGGTGGCCATCAGCTCCTCGAGCGAGCGGGGCGCGCTGCCGGCGCTGGTCTCCACCTCCGCCGGCGGTGTCTCGGCCTCGACGAACGAGCCCGCCGAGTCGCGGAACGCGGACACGGCGTCGGTCGGGAACGGGTCGATGCCGATCGCGCGGAGGCCGCCCCGGGCGGCGTGGGCGCCCTGGTCGGAGGCGAGCACCCCCGCGGTGAGGAGCGAGCGCATGTGCAGCCCGTCGAGCAGGCCGCCGCCGCCGGAGAGGTGCTCCATCAGGTCGGGGTTGTTCTCGGCGAGCTCGCTGAGGTAGGCGGTGACGCCGTCGCGGTCCATCGTCTCGGTCTCGATGAGACCGGCGCTCACGATCGCGCCTCCGAGCGCGACCTCGGGCGCGAGGTAGCCGATGGCGCGTCCGGCGATCGAGCCCAGGGTCTTGTAGGCCGCCTCCTGCAGCTCGTCGATCCACCGGTAGGTGAGCACGGTGGCGCGGACGACGAGCGCGTCGGCGTCGAGCTCGACCGAGCGGGTCAGCAGGCCGTGCTTGCCGGTGGTGGCGGCGCGGATGTCCTCCTCGGCCTCGGCCCACGTGGCCGGCGAGAGCTCGCCGGTGTCGACCACGTCGTCGTCGCCGAGGATCTCGGCGCCGAGGCGCGCGCGGGTGCGCATCTCGTTGCCGGAGCTGTCGAACAGGTCGGCCAGGGCCAGCATCTGGTCGTACTTGTCGGCGGCGACCGACGCGGAGGAGTCGGCGGGCTCGTGGTCGTGGGTGCGCGGGATGTCGAGGTCGTTCATCGATCGTCCTCCGGGGTGACGACCTGGGCCAGGACGGGCGCCAGCTCGGTGGCCAGGTCGTCGGGGTCGACCCGCACGACGGCGACGCGGGCGACGTCGTCGTGGCGGGGGGTCAGCGAGTGCCAGCCGTCGCGCAGCAGCACCCACGACACGACCCCGACGGACGTGGTCGCGCGGTCGGAGACCTCGGCGGCCAGGATCCGCATGCGGCCCCGGCTCTCGGTGTGCACGGCCGACACCGCGGCAGCGGCCTCGGCGTCGCCGAGCTCCTCGCCGTCGGCCAGGACGATCCCGTCGGAGTGCCCGACGAGCACCGGCACCAGGTCGGCGCGACCGGAGCGGAGCGCCTCCCCGACGGAGTCGGCGAGCGCGTAGGGGACGTCGAGGCGCGCGGGCACATGGGAGACACCCAGCGCCAGCTCCTCGGGCGGCGCGGTGACGCGGGCGAGCTCGGCCGTCCACTGGTCGACGGGGAACCAGGCCAGCTCGAAGACGATGCCGTCGCACGTCGACAGGCTCGCGACGGCACCCCCGGACTGGCGGTGCCACGCCTTGACCTGGGTGGCGCCGGCGGCGACGTCGATGTCGAGGGCCAGGCGCGGGGTCGCGAGGAGGCCGACCGCGCCCAGGACGCCCGGGTCGGCGCCGCCGGCGCCGAGCAGGCCGCGGCGGCGCAGCGTGTCGTCCGGGTCGTGGAGCGTGCGGACGGCGTCGGTGTAGGCGGCGTCCTCGACCGAGCCACGGCTCTGGCCGAGCCGCCCGGACAGCGAGCCCGGGACGTCGGGTCCGGCGGCGTCGTCGGGCAGGTCGAAGGGCAGCGGGGCGCCCCCGGCGAGCTCGGCGACGAGACGGAGCTCGGGCAGCGTGAGGGCGAGCCGTCGGGCCGTCGCGTCGAGGAAGCTGGTCGGCGGCGGGGGAGGCGCGGTGAGGTCGATGGTGACCATGTCAGAGTCCCGGCAGCGTCACGGTCAGCCAGTCCTTGTGACCAGCGGGCGGAGGGTCGAACGAGAGCAGGGCGGCGTCGGACTCGTCGGTGGCCGTGTCGCGCGCCTCGGCGTGGGCGGCACGCGTGCGGGCGTCCTCGACGAGGCTGGTGGCCTTGTGCGCGCGTACGTCGATCGCCTCCTTGTGCGTGTCGACCTCAGCGAGGTGCCGGGCGAGCGAGTCGGCGGCCGTCTCGTGGTGGGCGGCTGCGGTGCGCAGGTGCGCGGCGCGCTCCTTGATCCGCTCGCGCATCGCCTCGGCGGCCTTGCCGTGCCACGGCACGGCCTCGGACTGCGAGACGAGACGGGTGGCCAGCGCGCGGATGTCGCCCCCCTGCTCGCGCAGCTGCGCGACGCGCTTGCGGCCCGCGGCCGTGTCGCCGTACATCGATCACTCCCTCTCGTCCGGGGACGCCTACCCCGGCCCGGCGTTCGTCAAACGTGGCGTCCCCACCGGGCATTGTGCCCTAGTGAGGGAGTCTGGTGGCGGGCCGTTGCGGGCCTCGAACGGGGCGTCGGGGTGCTCCGTGGCGGATAGGATCCGGACCGCCCTGCATCACGAGCCACCAGAGGTGTGCATGACCTTCGACGTCCACCAGCTCGACGAGTTCGTGCTGGTCGGCGCCGTGGTGACGCTGGCGGCCATCCTCGCGGTACGGCTCTCTGCGCGCGCCGGGCTGCCGTCGCTGCTGATCTACCTGTTCATCGGCGTGCTGCTCGGCGAGGGCGGCCCGTTCGGCATCGTGTTCGAGGACGCTCAGCTGGCCCACGCCCTCGGCTTCGGCGCGCTGGCCGTCATCCTGGCCGAGGGCGGCCTGACCACCGACTGGCGCCAGATGCGCTCGAGCGTGGGCCTGGGCCTGTCGCTGGCGACGGTCGGCGTCGCCGTGTCGGTCGCGGTCGTCGCCGTGGGCACCCACTACCTCCTCGGCCTGCCGTGGGAGCTCGCGATCCTGCTCGGGGCCATCTGCTCGCCCACCGACGCCGCTGCCGTGTTCTCCGTGCTCCGCGCCCTGCCGCTGCCCAGACGGCTCACCGGCGCGCTCGAGGCGGAGTCCGGGCTCAACGACGCCCCGACCGTCGTGCTCGTCGGCATCATCTCCACCGGCGCCGTGGGGGAGGCCGGCCTGCTCGAGACCAGCGGGCTCATCGTCTTCGAGCTGGTCGCGGGCGGAGTGATCGGGGTCGCCGTGGGCGTGGCCGGGGCCTGGGTGATGCGTCGGGCGGCGCTGCCGTCCTCCGGCCTCTACCCCCTCGCCGTCCTGTGCCTGGCGTTCGCGGCCTACGGCGCCGCGTCGGCGCTGCACGCCTCGGGCTTCGCCGCGATCTACGTCGCCGCGCTGATCCTCGGCAACAGCGAGCTGCCCCACCGCGTGGCGACGCGGTCGTTCTCCGAGGGCGTCGCCTGGCTGGCCCAGATCGGGCTCTTCGTCATGCTCGGCCTCCTGCTCTCGCCCGGGCGCATCGACCTCGAGACCGTCGTGCAGGCGCTGGTGACCGGGGTCGTGCTCACCCTGGTGGCCCGGCCGCTGTCGGTGCTCGTGAGCAGCGTGGTGCAGCCGATGGCGCCGCGCGACCTGGCGTTCCTGTCGTGGGCCGGCCTGCGCGGCGCGGTGCCGATCGTGCTCGCCACGATCCCACTGTCGGAGGGCGTGGACGGCGCGGAGCACCTCTTCGACATCGTCTTCGTGATGGTGGTCGTCTACACCCTGCTGACCGGCCCGACCCTGCCGTGGGTGGCGCGCACGCTCGGGGTCGCCCGGCGCTCCGAGCCACGCGGCCTCGACGTGGAGGCCGCCCCGCTCGACCGGGTCGCGGCCGACCTGCTGCAGGTGACCATCGCCCCGGCCTCGAGGATGCACGGCGTCGAGGTGGGTGAGCTGCGGCTGCCGCAGGGCGCCTCCGTCTCGCTGGTGGTCCGCGCGGGCGAGGTGCTCGTGCCCGAACGGCGCACCGTCCTGCGCCACGGCGACGACCTGCTGGTCGTCACCCCGCGCAAGCTCCGCGAGACCACGGAGGCGCGACTGCGGCAGGTCTCCGACAACGGGCGCCTGGCCCAGTGGGTCGGCGACCCGGCGCGCCCCGAACGCGAGTAGGCGCGGCGGCCCGCCTCACTCCGAGCCGGTGGCCCGGCAGTAGGTCGCGTCGGTCTCGGCGACCACCGACTCGACCTGCTTCTTCTTCAACGACCGGAACTTCTCGCCCACGACCACGACGACGCCGGGACCGAGCGCGTCGCCCTCGACGACCTGCGCCCGCTTGAACTGCCGCTGCACCAGCACCACGGCCGGGTTGGTCGGTTCGGAGGACCAGATCTGCGTGGTCGCCGCGGGGAGCGGCGAGTCGCCGACGGTGCCCTCGACGAATCCGCGCTCGGCGAGCTGGGCGCCCGTGGCACCGGCCAGCCCGCTGCGCTTGCTGCCGTTGAAGACGCTGACGACGACCTGGTCGCGCCGCACCTCGGACCCGGCGGTGACCGTCGTGTCCTCGCAGATCGCGACCGGCTCGTCGCGGGGCAGCGGCGCGGTGAAGGCGCTCCACCCCCAGGCGGCCGCGGCGAGCACCAGCACCGCGAGGCCGGTCAGCGTGAGCGCCGACCGCGCCGCGCCGCTCACTGCTCACCTGCCAGATGGACGCGGGCGTGCAGCACGCTGCGCTGCTGCAGCGCGGCGCGCAGGGCGCGGTGCAGGCCGTCCTCGAGGTAGAGGTCGCCCTTCCACTGCACGACGTGGGCGAACAGGTCGCCGTAGAAGGTCGAGTCCTCGTCGAGGAGGGCGTCGAGGCGCAGGGTGTCCTTGGTGGTCACCAGCTCGTCCAGGCGCACCTGGCGCGGCGGCAGGTCGGCCCACCCGCGCGAGTCGAGACCGTGGTCGGGGTAGGGCCGGCCGTCGCCCACCCGCTTGAAGATCACGGCGTGATCATAACGACGGCCCGCACGAGGGCCTCGTCGTCGACCGCCCCGCTGACTAGGCTCGGCCCATGACGCAGACCGCCGGCGACCCGATCTCGCAGGCGGTGGCGCCGGGCTACGCCTTCGAGGGGCCCGCGCTCGAGCTGGGCGGCCTGATGCTCGGCGCCGACGACCTCAGCGACGTCCGGATCCGCATCCCGCTGGCGATGCTCAACCGCCACGGCCTCGTCGCCGGTGCGACCGGCACCGGCAAGACCAAGACCCTCCAGCTGCTCGCCGAGCAGCTCAGCGCCCACGGCGTACCCGTCTTCGCCGCCGACATCAAGGGCGACCTGTCCGGCATCAGCGTGCCGGGAGAGCCGAGCGACAAGCTCACCGCGCGCACGGCCAGCGTCGGCCAGGACTGGACGGCGACCGCCTTCCCGACGGAGTTCTACGCGATCGGCGGGCAGGGCACCGGCGTGCCCGTCCGGGTCACGATGAGCGCGTTCGGGCCGACCCTGCTCGCCAAGGTGCTCGGCCTCAACGAGACCCAGGAGTCGTCGCTCGGCCTGGTCTTCTACTACTGCGACAAGCAGGGGCTGCCGCTGCTCGACCTCGCCGACCTGCGCGCCGTGCTGCACTACCTCACCGGCGACGCGGGCGGGAGGGCCGAGCTCAAGGCGATCGGCGGCGTGTCGCCGCAGACGGCCGGCGTCATCCTGCGCGAGCTCGTCGCGTTCGAGGCCCAGGGCGCCGACGTCTTCTTCGGCGAGCCCGAGCTCGACACCAAGGAGCTCCTGCGCACCGCAGAGGACGGTCGCGGCATCGTCAGCCTGCTCGAGCTGCCCCGCCTCCAGGACCGGCCCGCGCTGTTCTCGACGTTCCTGATGTGGCTGCTCGCCGACCTCTTCCACGACCTGCCGGAGGAGGGTGACCTCGACAAGCCCAAGCTCGTCTTCTTCTTCGACGAGGCCCACCTGCTCTTCGACGACGCCTCCGAGGCGTTCCTCGACCAGGTCGCGCAGACCGTGCGACTGATCCGGTCGAAGGGCGTCGGCGTCTTCTTCGTGACGCAGTCACCCACCGACGTGCCTGACGAGGTGCTCGGTCAGCTCGGCTCCCGCATCCAGCACCAGCTCCGGGCGCACACCCCCAACGACGCCAAGGCGCTCAGGGCCACCGTCAACACCTACCCCGACAGCGCCTACGACGACCTCGGCAAGGTCATCACCTCGCTGGGGATCGGCGAGGCCGTGGTGACGGTGATGAACGAGCGCGGCGCCCCCACGCCCGTCGCCTGGACCCGGCTGCGGGCCCCGGAGTCGCTGATGGACCCCGCCCCGGCCACCGAGATGGAGGCGGCGGTCGCCGCGTCGCCCCTCACCGCGAGGTACGGCGAGACGATCGACCGCGAGTCGGCCCGCGAGCTGCTGGCCGCGAAGCTCGAGGAGGGGGCCCGCAAGGCCGAGGAGGACGCGCGGGTGCAGGAGATGGCACGCGAGCAGAGGAACGCCCGGGTGCGGGAGAAGGCGAAGCCTCCGTCTCCGTCGAAGTCTCCGTCGTCGTCCCGGCGCCCCGCGCCCGAGCCGGACGGCATGGTCGAGAGCGTCGTGAGGTCCAAGGTGTTCAAGGACTTCATGAGCACCGCCGCCCGGGAGATCGCCCGGGGGATGTTCAAGAGCGGCCGCCGCTGACGCTCGCCTTCTGGGCGTTGCGGGAGGTCGTACGTACTGACGCGTGCCTCCACAGGACGTCCGCGGGCGGCCGGCCCGGTCCCCTGTGAGGGCACCTTCGGCTGACCCTCGGCAACACCCGGTGCCCCGGGCGTGGTGTGCCAGGGACCTCCGGTGTACCCCGGGCGGCAGCTGGGACACCCTCGTCCCCGCTGTACACGCCGGATCCGACCTGTTGAGCGGGGACGAGTCCGCTCGAGCCGGGGGTGCCCCGCGTGGTGCGCCATGGAACCTCCGGTGCGCTCCGGGCGGCAGCTGGGACACCCTCGTCCCCGCTGGACACGCCGGATCCGACCTGTTGAGCGGGGACGAGTCCGCTTGAGCCGGGGGCGCCCCCGCGGGAGTGCCCCCCGCCCCCGCCCCCGGTCACATCGTCGGGTCGAGCCAGGCGAGCTGGGCGGTCTGGGTGCCGCCGTCGCGGGTGACGACGCGGGCGCGGCCCTCGGGGGCGGGCTGGGGTCGCAGGTTGCCGATCAGCACGCCCTCGTCGCGGGGTCCGGAGAGCATCACGCCGGGCATCGCCAGGTCGCGCAGCGACTGGATGACGGGCTCGTAGAGCGCGCGGGACGCGCCACCGGTGCGCCGGGCCACGACGACGTGCAGGCCGACGTCGCGCGCCTGCGCCATCAGCGGCTGCAGGGAGGAGACCGGCGAGGACTGCGCGGTCGCGACCAGGTCGTAGTCGTCGACCACCACGAAGACCTCCGCGCCGGTCCACCACGACCGGTTGCGCAGCTGCTCGGGCGTCACGTCGGGGCCGGGGATGCGGCCCTCGAGGTAGCTCGCGATGTCCTTGAGCGTCGGCGTCGCCTGGGTGGCCGACGTCAGGTAGTTGAGCAGGTACTCGTCGGGCACCTCGCCGAGCATCGAGCGGCGGTAGTCGACGAGCACGATCTGCGCCTCCTTGGGCGTGCGCGTGCGCATGACCTCGTGGACGTACGCCCGCAGCAGCGCGCTCTTGCCCGACTGCCCGTCGCCGAAGACCAGCATGTGGGGCTCGGCGTCGACGTCGAGCCCGATCGGCGCGAGCTCCTTCTCGTTGATGCCGAGCAGGATGTGCTTGGCGGGCAGCTGGCGGCGTACGGCGTCCTCGCGGACCGCCTCGAGCGTGACCAGCTCCGGCAGCAGCCGCAGCTTGGGACCCTGCGGGCCCTTCCACGCGGCGGCGACCCGGTCGATGAGGTCGTCCACGCCGTCGCCGAGGGTGTCGGCGCTGCCGTCGCCGTCGATGCGCGGGAGCGCGCCGAGGAAGTGCAGCTTGGACGGCACGAGGCCGCGGCCGGGTCGTCCGACCGGGACCAGGGCGGCCACCTTGCGGTCGATCTCGGAGTCGAGCGGGTCGCCGAGGCGCAGCTCGAGCTTGGAGCCGAAGACGTCGCGCATCGCCGCGCGGTAGTCGGCCCAGCGGGTGGAGGCGGTGACGATGTGGAGGCCGAACGTGAGGCCGCGCGCGGCGAGCTGCTGGATCTCCATCTCGAGGTCGTCGAACTCGGCGCGCAGCGTGCTCCAGCCGTCGATCACGAGGAAGACGTCGCCCCACCCGTCGTCGGCGCGGCCCTGCGTGCGCCGCGAGCGGTAGGTCTCGATCGAGTCGATGCCGTTCTCGCGGAAGTAGCCCTCGCGACGGTCGACGATGCCCTCGACCTCGGCCATCACGCGCCGTACGACGTCGGGCTCGGAGCGGGTGGCGACGCCGCTGACGTGGGGGAGCCG
Organism: Nocardioides sp. zg-1228; assembly: GCF_017086465.1. Taxonomy (NCBI): domain Bacteria; kingdom Bacillati; phylum Actinomycetota; class Actinomycetes; order Propionibacteriales; family Nocardioidaceae; genus Nocardioides; species Nocardioides sp. zg-1228. Next base: position 257,513 of record NZ_CP070961.1, read on the forward strand.
GGCCAGCGGCGCGAACGTGCCGCCACCGAAGTCGAGCACGAAGAACTGCGACTCCAGCGGCGTGGTCACCAGCGCCATGCTCGTGACGATGCTGCGCAGCATCGTGCTCTTGCCCGACCGCGGCCCGCCGACGACGGCGACGTGGCCGGCCGCGCCGGTGAGGTTGAGCGTCATCGTGTCGCGCCGCTGCTCGCGCGGGCGGTCGACGGTGCCGAGCGGGATCACCAGGCCGGGCACGTTGCGCCACTGCGGCGACGTGAGGCCCAGGTCGGGGCTCTCGACGAGGTCGGGCATGAGCTCGTCGAGGGTGTCGGGCACGTCGAGCGGCGGCAGCCACACCTGGTGCGCGGCCGGCCCCTTGCCGATCATCCGCTGCACCGCGACGTCGAGAAGCGAGGGCTGCTCGCCCTGCTGCTGCGGCTGCGGTGCCACCTCGGCCACCTCGTCGGTGGTCGGTTCGAGCGCCTGCACCTCCGAGATCGTGAACGGCAGGATGCCGCGGATCGCGCCGCCCTCGTCGCGGGTCACGCGGGTGCGGCTCGACGGCGGACCCGAGACGTACGCCGCCTTGAACCGCAGCAGCGTCGACTGGTCGGGCTTGAGGTAGCCCAGACCGGGGACGGCGGGGAGCTCGTAGGCGTCGGGCACGCCGAGGACCGCCCGCGACTCGCCGGCGGAGAACGTGCGCAGGCCGACGCGGTAGGACAGGTGCGACTCCAGCCCGCGCAGGCGGCCCTCCTCGAGCCGCTGCGAGGCGAGCAGCAGGTGCAGGCCCAGCGAGCGGCCGAGGCGGCCGATCGCGACGAACAGGTCGATGAACTCCGGCTTGGCCGAGAGCATCTCGGAGAACTCGTCGACCACGATGAACAGCGACGGCATCGGCTCGAGGGGCTCGCCGTTGGCGCGCGCCTTCTCGTAGTCGCGCACGGAGGCGTAGTTGCCGGCGTCGCGCAGCAGCTCCTGGCGACGGGTCATCTCGCCGGACAGGGCGTCCTGCATGCGGTCGACGAGGGTCAGCTCGTTGGCGAGGTTGGTGATGACGGCCGAGACGTGCGGCATGTCGGCCATGCCGGCGAACGTCGCACCGCCCTTGAAGTCGACGAGCACGAGGTTGAGCTGCTCGGACGAGTGGGTCATCACCAGCCCGAGCACGAGGGTGCGCAGGAACTCCGACTTGCCGGAGCCGGTGGCGCCGATCACCAGGCCGTGGGGGCCCATGCCCTGCTGGGCGGACTCCTTGATGTCGAGGTGGATCAGGCCGCCGGAGTCGCCGATGCCGATCGGCACGCGCAGCCGGTCGCGGGCCGGCCGCGGCCGCCAGGCGGTGGCCGGGTCGTAGGTGAAGATGTCGCCGAGGCCCAGCAGGTCCATGTGGTCGGGGGTCGTCGAGGTGATGTCGACGGCGCCGCCGGACGACGACGACTCGGCGCTGGCGGTCTTGAGGGGCGCGATCCGTCGGGCGAACGCCTCCGCGGTCGCGATGTCGCACTGGTCGGCCAGGGCCCGGACGGGCTCGCCGCGCAGCCGCAGCGCCCGCACCGGGCGCTTGCCGAGCTCGTCGGGGGCGTCGACGAACTCCAGCCGCAGCCGGGTGGAGTCCTCGAGCTCGTCCCACCGGCTCGGCAGGTCGAGCAGGGTGACGCCGTGCAGCCCGTCGGGCGGCACGATGTGGTTGCCGGGGGGCAGGTGGCCGCCGTCGATGACCAGCAGGATGTGCGGCGTGGCGGGACGCTCGTCGGCGCCGAAGCGGGGCCGGTCGCTCAGGTCGGGCGGGAGCAGGTTGCCCAGGTCGTCGAGCGAGGTGGAGACCAGGCGCATCGGCCCGACCGCGTCGACCTCGCGGGTGCTCTGGGCGTGGGGGAGCCACTTCACCCAGTCCCAGTGGGTGAGGTTCTGCTCCGAGCTGAGCACCGCCACGATCAGCTGGTCGGGGTTCTGGAACGCGGTCGCCGAGCAGATCATCGCCCGCGCCGTCGAGCGCACCTCCTCGGCGTCGCCGCACAGCTCGATCCGGTCGAAGGCGCGCAGGTCGATCGAGGCGGGCAGGTTGGGCTGGAGCCGGTGGACCACCAGCAGGCGGTGCAGCGCGGACGCGGCGGCCGGGTCGACCTGGTCGACCGGCGCGCTCTCCGGCGGCACCAGCTCCAGCGACAGCGGCTGTGAGCACAGCCCGTAGCGCACGTGCAGGAAGTTGTCGTCGGAGGCGGTGTGCTCCCACAGCCGGGTGCGGTCCTCGGCCAGCGCGGGCAGCGCCGACGGCTCGGGGTGGTGCCAGTTGAGCGCGCGGCGCTGCTGGTCGGCCGCCTCGCGCGCGACCTTGCGGATGTTGCTGAGGTAGCGCAGGTACTCCGTGCGCGATCCGGTGACCTGCTGGGCGCGCTGCTTCCGCTGCCGGTCGATCTGCACGATGATGAAGCCGAGGGTGGCGAAGAGGAACATGCCGGCCGCGAGGAAGCTGCGGCTCTTGTTGGCGCCGCCCATCGTGGCGACGAGCACGATCGAGCCCAGGCTGCCCAGCATCGGGATGGCGTTCATCAGCACGCCGCCCGCGCCCTCGCCGTCCTGCAGCTCCGGCGGTGGCTGCAGGACGATCTGGCCGCCCGGCATCTCGGGCTCGTCGAGCCGCTGGCCACCTCGCAATGTCGTGCTCACTCGCGTCCCCCCGTGCCTCACCCGTTGAAGTCGCGACGATGATAGGTGTGCTGCGGAGCGGCCCGCGACTACCCTTCACCCGACGAGCGCCCGCCCGAGGCATGCGAAGGGGGAATCCGTGTCGGACGTCGCGATGTCCAGCACTGCTGGAGCGACCATTGCCGTGAGCATCCACGGCCCTGCCGGCGTGCTCGACCTGGTCGTGCCCGCGGGCGCCACCTCGGTCGACGTGGCCCGTGAGTACGCCAAGCAGGCCGAGGTGCCCGGCATCCCGCTGCTGCAGACCGCGCTCGGCGAGCGCCTCAACGCGGCGGCCCCCCTGAGCGAGGCCGGGATCGAGCCCGGCGACGTGCTGGTGGCGACCGCCGGCGTCCACCGGCCCCGCCGGGTGACGCTTCTCCAGGCCGCCAAGAACGCGCCGGAGAGCCCGGAGCTCGCCTCGATGGTCGCCTGGCTCGCCGCCCTGGTCGCGGTCCTGGCCGCCTGGTACGCCGCCCGCTCGGGCGACGACGTCGCGCGCACCGTCGTCGTCGGCGTGCTGCTGGCGTGCTCGCTCGCCGGCGTGCTGCCGGTCGGTCGCCACGCGCGCCAGCGGGCCGCCGCCGCCCCCGCCTTCGCCGCCGCGGCGGCCTTCGCCGCGCTCCACGAGCCCGGTCTGCACCTGCTCCCCGCGATCCTCGGCACCTCCGCCATGGCGGCGGCCGTCGTGGCCGGGATCGGCCGCGCGCTGTCCCACGACGCGGACGAGGTCAGCACGGTCTGGATCGTCGCCGGGCTCGCCGTCTTCGCCTGCTGCGCCGTGCCGGCGATGCTCGGGTGGGACGCGCGGGTCGCCTGGACGCTGCTGGTGTTCGGGTCGATGATGGCCGCGCGCTTCGCGCCCTCGCTCGCGGTCGACGTGCCCGACGAGGCGCTGCTCGACCTCGACCGCCTCGCCGTGACGGCCTGGTCGGCCCGCGACAGCCAGCGCGCGGGGCGGCGCGGCCGCGCGGTCGTCGCGGCCGGCGCCATGGAGCGGCTGGTGCACCGCGCCTCACGCATCGTCACCGGCGCGTCCGCCGCGATCCTGGTGACGATGGTCGTGGCGAGCCCCCTGCTGCTGCAGCGCGCCACCATCGACCTCGACCTCATCGGCGCGCGCTGCCTGGTCCTCTTCGCCGGCTGCTCGCTGCTCCTCGCGGCCCGGTCCTACCGGCACGCCGCTGCGCGTGCGCTCCTGCGCCTCGCCGGGCTCGCCGCCCTCGTCGCCCTGGGGGTCCACCTCGCCACGGGCCCGGGCGCCGGGCACGTCGACACGTTCTTCTACGTCACCGTCGCGCTCGGCGTGGTCGCCCTCGCCGCCGCAGTGGCGACCGGGCGCGGCTGGCGCTCGGTCTGGTGGTCGCGTCGCGCCGAGGTCGCCGAGTCGCTGTGCGGCAGCTTCGCGTTCGCCGCCGCCGTGGTCGCGTCCGGCGTGTTCCGGCGGCTCTGGGAGCTGACCTCCTGAGGGGGCGCTCCGACGACGTTCGGTGGATTCAGGTTTAGGCCGAATCCGCCCGGGTAGATGCAGGATCAGCGCGGGGGGCCGGGACGTCTCCCCGAGCACCGGATCACCAGTCCAGTGGATCACCAACAAGACACTCGGTCGGTCGGACCGCCGAGGGAGAAGGATCTTCAATGAGCGAGATGTACGGCCAGACAGAGAAGGCGCTCTCCAAGGGTGCTGACTTCGTCGACCAGGCCCGCGCCGACGTCAAGAACAAGTGTGGCGTCCTGTCCGGAAACATCCAGACGATGATGGGTGGATGGGGCGGCCAGGGTGCCTCCGCGTTCAACAACCTCATGATCGCCTGGGACCAGAAGCAGGAGACCATCCTCAAGGCCCTCGACCAGCTCGCGGCCTCCATGAAGGAGACCGAGCGCGACAACGTCTCCACCGACGAGGCCCAGTCCGCCACCCACACCAACCTCCAGGGCCGTCTCGGCTGACGCCGACACCTGACTGCGCAGATCTAGGAGATCGACATGACTTTCGACGGAATCAAGGTCCAGCACGGCAGCCTCGACGCCGGTGCGGCCGACGTGATGAAGGCGGCCAAGGACATCGAGGCCCGCCTCGACCAGCTCGAGACCGAGCTCAACCCCCTCAAGTCGGACTGGAACGGTAACGCCAAGATGGCCTACGACCAGGCCAAGGCCAAGTGGGACCAGGCCATGACGGAGATGACCCTCCTGCTCCAGCAGGCCAGCCAGGGTGTCGACGCGTCCAACGCCGAGTACAAGGCCGCCGACGCCCGGGGCGCCAACCGCTTCTGAGCGCACGCACCTCGTCCGAGGCCGGTCGTCCCTGCGGGATGACCGGCCTCCGGCATTTCGGGAGCCGCTTTCGCCTAGGCTGCTCCCGGTTCAGCGCCCCGCCCGGCCGGGCGGAGCGCAGGTGAAGCACTGTTCAGGGGGGAATCACCAATGAGTCAGGGGTCCTCGGTCGCGTCGGGCCTGGTCCGCGTGACCATCGCCTCGGGATCTCGACGCGTCGACCTCGTGCTGCCGGGCGCGATCCCGGTCGCCGAGCTGGTGCCGGAGCTCGCCCGCTCCGTCGGCCTCCTCGACGCGTCCACCGTCTACGGCGGCTACCGCCTGGTGACGCAGGAGGGCCGGATCCTCGCCGACAACGCCGGCCTCACGATGCAGGGCATCGAGGACGGCGGCCTGCTCACCGTCACCGCCGGCGTCGACGACAAGGCGCCCCGGGTCTACGACGACGTGGTCGAGGCGATGGCCGACGTCGTCGAGAACGAGCTCCGGCCGTGGGAGCCCGCGGCCGGGCGCCGCACGGCCCTCGGCGCGGCCGCCATCCTGCTCGGCCTCGGCGCGCTGGCCCTGCTCCTCCAGGGCGAGAGCCTGCTCGGCGGCGTCGCGGCCGGCGTCATCGCGGGCCTGCTCGTGGTGGGCGGCATCGTCCTGACCCGCGCGCAGGGCGAGCCCGAGGCCGGCGTCGTCGTCTCGCTGCTCGCCGCGCTCTACGCCGCGGTCGCCGGCCTGCTGCTCGCGCCCGGTGACCTGCCGTCGTGGCGCTGGCCCCTTCCCGACGCGTTCTTCACCGACCCCCTGCTCTACGCCGGGCTGGGCGTGCTGGCCGTCGGCCTGGTGGCCGTCGTGGGCCTCGAGGGCGGTCGCGCTCTCGTGATCCCGGCCGTCGTGGTGGGTGCGGTGCTGGTCGCCGGCTCCCTGCTCGTGCGGGTGTTCTCGCTGGAGCCCGCCACCGTCTTCATCGTCCTGCTCACCCTCGTCGTCCTCGCCGGCAGCATCTTCCCGTGGCTCGCGCTCGGCGTCACCGGCACCAAGGTCGACCAGCTCTACTCGCTGCACGACATCACCGCCGACCCCGACGAGATCGACCCCGAGGAGGTCGCCGACGACGCCCGCGTCGGCCACGAGATCCTCCTCGCGGTGTCCGCGACGGTGGGCACGCTGCTGGTGCTGCTGGCGCCCTTCGCCGTCGGCAGCGGTGCCTACGGCACGATCCTGGCGGCGGTGTGCTGCCTGGCCGTCATGTTCCGCACCCGCCAGTACCGCACCGGGGCCGAGGTGCTGGCCGGCCTCGCCTCGGGCATCCTCGGCCTGGTCTCGGTGGCGGTGTCGATGCTGCTGATCCACGACGGCTGGCGCGCCGGCGCCGCCCTCGCCCTGGCCGGCGTCGGCGCGGCGCTGCTCGCGCTGACGCTCGTGCCCGCCTCGCCGTCGGTGCGCCGCGGCCGGATGGGCGACATCGTCGAGACGATGACGCTGCTCGCGCTGCTGCCGCTGATGGTCCTGGCAGCCGGCTTCGTGTCCGCGGTGGCGGGCTGATCGATGGCCACCAAGAAGGATCTCGTCGAGGCGCACGCCTTCAGCCGCCGCCGGCTGGTCACCGCCTTCGTCTCCGGCGCCCCGGGCGGCCGGGAGGTCGAGCCGGTGCGTCCCGGCCGCGTGCTCATCGGCGGCGTCGCCCTGTCGGTGCTCCTGCTGGCCGGTGCGGCCATCGCCGGCTTCCTGCTCGGCCGCCCGCCCGCCCAGTGGCTCGACGAGGGAAGCTTCGTCATCTCCAAGGACACCGGCGAGCAGTACGTCGTCCTGCGCGGCGGTGACGACCCCCTGCTCCAGCGGGTGCCCAACTACGTCTCCGCCCAGCTGCTGCTGGGCGAGGCCAAGCTGACGCCCTTCACGGTGCGCGACAAGTACATCCGCACGGTGCAGCTCGGGGAGGACCTCGGCATCGACGCGGCCCCCGCCAGCCTGCCGTCCGCCGACGAGCTGGTCGACGACGACTGGACCGCGTGCACCGGCGCAGGCGTCGGCATCAAGCTCGCGGTGCAGCGCACGCCCACGGTCGAGGACCTGACCGGGTCGGCCTTCCTGGTGCGCAGCGAAGGCACCACCTGGCTCATCGCCACCGCGCCGCCGGTCGGCAGCGAGCAGGGCAGCGCCTACCGCCTGCCCATGCCGGCCGACGAGACCGAGTCCTCGACGCTGGGCGTACGGCTCGGGTTCGGCGCCTCCGCCACCGAGGTCGACGCCGACTGGCTCAACCTCTTCCGCCTGGGCGACCCGCTCGAGCAGAAGTCGTTCGGAGTCACCCGCGCCGGCGAGCGGGTGCCCTACGGCAGCACCGGCACCGACCTCTCCCGCTACCGCATCGGTGACCTGCTGCGCTCGAGCAGCGGCGCCTACTACCTCCTCGGCGACGAGAAGCCCGAGCGGCTCAGCGACTTCGACGCGCTCGTCTACGACGTCGTCGGCACCGGCACGCAGGAGCTCGCCGACGACCTGTCCGCGTCGTTCGGCGACCCGAAGACCCCGGCGGAGTGGCCCAGCGAGGTCCCGCAGCCGATCACCAACGGCGCGCTGTGCGCCGTGCTGCACCCCGACGCGCGTGCCGGCGCCACCTTCAGCCTCGCCACCAACCCGACCGGCGCCGCGGACCCCTCGGGCGTCCGGCCGCGACGCCACGCGGTCGACGTCGAGCCGAGCGCGGGCGCCTACGTCCTCTCCGGCTCCGGCGAGGCCGCCGAGTCCGGCACCCCCTACGTCATCGACCCGAAGGGCGCGAAGTACGCCCTCGTCGGCCCCGAGGTGCCCGACTTCCTCGGCTACGGCGACGTCGACCCGCCACTGGTGCCGAGCGCGTGGCTGGAGTTCTTCGAGTCCGGTGTCCCGCTGTCGACCAACAGCGCACGCCGGGTCCCCGAGGACGCCCCGCCGGCCGACGACGCGTCCGCGGACGCCGGCTGATGGCTGCCCCGCCGCCGGGTCGTCGCCGCCCGTCTCCGCGCACGGTGCTCGCCGCGGGCCTGCTCGCCGCGGCGGTCGTGCCGCTCGGCGCGACGCCGGCCGCTGCCGACCACGACGCCCCCTGCAGCGTCGCCGAGCTGCCCCAGTCCGAGCGGCTCGCCGACACCCACGCCAAGGACAACGCGGCGTTCGACCGGATGCACGTCGAGCAGGCGCAGGAGCTCGCCACCGGCCGGGGCGTCAAGGTCGCCGTGATCGACAGCGGCGTGATGGGCGTCGAGGGACTCGACGTCGTCGGCGGCGTGGCCGTCCCGGGGGTCTCTCCCAATGCGCTGCTGTCGGGCCACGGCACGATCGTCGGCGGGCTGATCGCCGGGCCGCAGGGGGTCGCTCCCGACGCGCAGGTCTACGACGTCAAGGTCTACGACGCCGAGGACGCCGACACCACGCAGGGCGAGCGGCCGCTGACCTCGGCCGGCATCGTCGCCGGCATCGAGGCCGTCATCTCGGCCCAACCGCAGCAGCGGTTCGACATCGTCAACATCTCCCTCGCCGTCCGCCAGTCCGACCCGGCGCTGGAGGCGGCCGTCGCGCGCCTGGTGGCCCTCGACGTGGTGGTGGTCGCGGCCGCGGGCAACGCCGCGTCGAGCACCCCCGACGGGTTCGCCGGCACCCCGGGCAACGATGCGGAGGTCTACCCCGCCGACTACCCCGGCGTGCTCGCTGTCAGCGCCACCCCACCCGGCGACGAGAACCCCAGCGCCTACGTCGTGCCCAACGCCGACACCGACGTCGCGGCCCCCACCGTGGGCGCGCTCTCCGCCAACGCCACCGGCCAGGCCTGCGTCGTGGGCGAGGTCGCCACCTCGTGGGCGACGGCCGAGGTCAGCGGCGTCCTGGCGCTGCTCGCCGAGCGGTTCCCCCGCGACACGCCGCAGCAGCTCGTCGCCCGGCTCCAGGCCACCGCCGAGGGCGCCGGCGCGGCACGGGACGACGCCTCGAGCCCATGGACGGGCGCGGGCGTGGTGCAGGCGCACGACGCGCTCACCCGGGAGATCCGGCCGGGGCGCAAGGGCAAGGTCGAGACCACCGTCCAGGAGGTCCGCGCCGACGCCCAGGCGCCGCCGGCGCCCCGGCGCGTCGACCTCTTCGGCACGCCCCGCGCGATCCTGCTGTGGTCGGGCCTGGTCGCGGGGTCGCTGCTCGCCCTCGCCTCGATGCTGCGCCCGCTGCTGCGGCGGTGACCCACGACACCCCGACCCATGATGGAATCGGGCCATGCCTGAGACCACGGACGAGCCCGTCGCCGTCATCCTGGCCGGCGGCCAAGGCTCGCGCCTGTGGCCGATCAGCCGGGACCGCGCCCCGAAGCAGTTCCAGCCCGTCGTGCGCGACCGCCCGCTGCTCACCGGCACGATCGAGCGGCTCAGCGAGATCGTCGACCCGAGCCGCATCCACGTCTCGACCCGCGCCCGCTTCGCCGAGGCCGCCCTGGCGACGCTCGGTCCCGTCCCCCCGGACAACCTGATCCTCGAGGAGGACCCGGCCGGGCCCGCGACGGCGTTCGCGCTCAGCATCGCGACGCTGTCGCACAAGTACGGCAACGCGCCGGCACTCATCGCGCCCTCCGACCACCTGATCACCGAGGAGGAGGCCTTCAACGCCGCCTCCCGCGACATGCTCGACCAGCTGGTCACCACCCCCGGGTCGATGGTCGTGCTGGGCGCCGAGCCCACCCGCTTCGACGCCGGACTCGGCTACATCCACACCAAGGGCGGCGACGACGCCGTGCAGGTGATCGACTCGTTCCACGAGAAGCCCGACGAGGACGTCGTCGCCGAGCTCACCGAGACGGGCAACCTCTACTGGAACACCGCCTGCTACGGCGTACGCGTGGGGCGCGCGTGCGAGGCCTACCGCACCGCCCTGCCACTCATCTTCGAGGCCATCGAGCGGTTCGCCCGCGGCGCCACGGCCGACAAGGCCTACCGCGGCGCGGCGATCGGCGGGCACGAGATCTACCCGCTGATGTGGGCCGGCATGGAGTGCCTGGTCGTCCCCCGCCAGCTCGGGTGGACCGACGTCGGCACCTGGACCCGGCTCGAGCGGGTGCTGCACGACCAGCGGGTCACCTCGATCGGGCCTGCCCTCCAGCTCGACGCCGAGGACACCCTCGTCGCCAGCATGGACGGCCGACCGGTCGTCACGCTCGGCGCCCGCGGCCTGATCGTCGTGACCCACGAGGACGCCGTCTACGTCCTCGACCGGCAGAAGGCCCTCGACATCGGCATCCTCGAACGGCTCCGCTCCCTCCTCGCGGCCAGCACCCGCGAGGACCTCCTCTGAGCGCGCCTCCCCACCTCACGCACCACCCGAAGGAACCCATGTCCCACGAGAACAGCCAGCACATCGTCGTCGTCGGCACCAAGCCCGACATCATCAAGCAGGCGCCGATCTACCACGAGCTGCGCGAGCGCGGCCACGACGTCGTGCTCTGCCACACCGGCCAGCACTACGACCACAACCTGTCCCAGTCGATGCTCGACGAGTTCGGCGTGCGCGAGGACATCAACCTCGAGGTGCGCGGCGGCGTCAACGACCTCGTCTCCGGCATCACCGCCAAGCTCGCCCAATACCTCCGCGGCTTCTCCGAGCGCGGCGGCTTCCCCATCACCTACGTGCACGGCGACACCACGACCGCCATGGCCGGAGCGCTGGCCACCTTCGGCGAGCGCCAGGCGCTGGTGCACGTCGAGGCGGGGCTCCGCACGCTCTCGCCGAAGCCGGAGGTGCTGAAGGGCTGGCTCGAGCAGGGAGCCGACCTCGACTGGGCGTCGTTCCGCGAGCAGTCGGTCGACCGCGCCAGCTGGGCCAAGGGCAGCCGCGAGCCGTCCCCGGAGCAGTTCAACACCCGGGTCGCGGACGCCGGCTCCGACCTCCACGCCGCCCCCGTCGAGCTCAACCGGGAGTTCCTGGTGGAGGAGGGCTTCGCCCCCGCCGCGATCGACGTGGTCGGCAACTCGGTCGTCGACGCGCTCGCGCAGGCCGTCGCCGGCAGCGACAAGAACCAGGTGCTGCAGAGGTTCCCGCAGATGGGCGACGGGTCGTTCCTGCGCTTCTGCGTCCACCGCCGCGAGAACACCACCAACCGCGACCGCTTCACTCTGCTGATGGACGCCATGGAGGCGCTCCTCGAGCAGGGCCACCACATCCTCTTCATCCGGCTGCTCGGCACCGAGGCCGCGATCGACAACTTCGGCCGCCGCCAGTGGCTCGAGGACCTCGAGGCGAGGTACGGCGACGCGCTGATCTCCACCCCGGTGTGGGACAGCTACCTCGACGTCGTCGCCGCGATGTCGATGTGCGCCGTCATCGTCACCGACTCCGGCAGCATCGTGGAGGAGGCCAACGTCCTCGAGGTGCCCTGCGTGACCCTGCGGTTCGGCTCCGACCGCTCCGAGACCTTCCTCGCCGGCAGCAACTTCCTCGCCCCGCCCGTCGACAAGGACCTGATGACTGCGGTCATCCACAACGTCTTCGAGCACCGCGCCGAGCTGTCGTGGGACCGGGTCTACCCCGAGAAGGCGTCGGCGATGCTCGTCGACGCGGTCGAGCGGCGCCTCGACGAGGGCAGCCTGCTGATCTCCGAGGAGTGGCGCTACGGCCTCAAAGCCCAGGTGCGCTGAGCCGGGCGTACGCCCCCGCACACGACGCAGGGCCCCGCACCATCCGGTGCGGGGCCCTGCGTGTCGGCGGAGGTAGGGGGATTCGAACCCCCGAGGGCTATTAACCCAACCCGCTTTCCAAGCGAGCGCCATAGGCCACTAGGCGATACCTCCGCCGAGGAGAGTACCGGTCGGCCCGGTGGCCGGTGAAATCGCCTGCCGCACCCTGGGTTTGGGTGCCCGTCACGGGCTCCCCTAGACTTCCGGCAACCCCCCACGCGGCGCCATCTCGCCCAATTCCCCCAGGGCCGGAAGGCAGCAAGGGTAAGTGAGCTCTAGCGGGTGCGTGGGGGGCCTTTCCATGTCCGGCGCCCCGCCCGTGACGCGGCACCTGTCCCTCGCCGCTCCCGCGCATCTCCCGCGCATCTCCCGCGGTGGTCCCGGCCTGTGCGCACTGTGGGTGGGCACGGTTAGGGTTCACGACGTGGAGTCACCGCTCGCGCTCTATCGCCGCTACCGGCCCGAGACCTTCCAGGAGGTCATCGGGCAGGACCACGTGACCGAGCCGTTGCGGGCCGCGCTGGCGGCCAACCGCGTCAACCACGCCTACCTCTTCTCCGGGCCCCGCGGCTGCGGCAAGACCACCTCCGCGCGCATCCTGGCCCGCGCGCTCAACTGCGCTCAGGCGCCGATCGCCGACCCGTGCGGCGAGTGCGACAGCTGCCGCGACCTCGCCCGCGGGGGTCCGGGCTCCATCGACGTGATCGAGATCGACGCGGCCTCCCACGGCGGCGTCGACGACGCCCGCGACCTGCGCGAGAAGGCGTTCTTCGCGCCGGTGCGCGACCGCTACAAGGTCTACATCATCGACGAGGCCCACATGGTCACCACGCAGGGCTTCAACGCCCTGCTCAAGCTCGTCGAGGAGCCGCCGCCCCACCTGCGGTTCATCTTCGCCACGACCGAGCCCGACAAGGTGCTGCCGACCATCCGCTCGCGCACCCACCACTACCCCTTCCGGCTGATCCCGCCGCGCCTGCTGAGCGACTACCTGTCCCAGCTCGCCGCCGAGGAGGGGGTGTCGATCGAGCCCGCCGCGCTGCCGCTCGTCGTGCGCGCCGGCGCCGGGTCGGCCCGCGACACGCTGTCGGTGCTCGACCAGCTGCTGGGCGGGGCCGGTCCGGGCGGGGTGACCCACAAGCTCGCGACCGACCTGCTCGGCTTCACCCCGGACACGCTGCTGGACGAGGTGGTCGAGGCGTTCGCCACCCGCGACGGCGCCGCCGTGTTCTCCGTGGTCGACAAGGTGGTCGAGACCGGGCAGGACCCGCGCCGCTTCACCGAGGACCTGCTTCGCCGGCTGCGCGACCTGGTCATCGTCACCGCCGTGCCCGACGCCCCGGCCACCGGGCTCATCGACGTCCCCGAGGACGCGGGCGAGCGCCTCGTCGCGCAGGCCGCGCGCTTCGGCGCCATCGAGCTCAGCCGGGCCGCCGACATCGTCGCCGCCGGCCTCACCGAGATGCGCGGCGCGACCGCGCCCCGCCTGCTCCTCGAGCTGCTCTGCGCCCGCGTGCTGCTGCCCGGCGCCGACCACACCTCCGACGGCGTGATGGCGCGCCTGGAGCGCCTCGAGCGGCGCATGGACGTCGCGGGTGCCCCGGCGCCGTCCGGCCCGTCCGCCGCCCCGGCGGTCGCGGCTCCCTCGGCTGCCCCGCACCGCCCCGACCAGCCGGCCGCGCCGGCCCAGCCGCCCGCCCAGGCGCCCGCCCAGCCGTCCGCCCAGTCGCCCGCCGAGCCGCCGGCGCAGGCATCTGCTCCGGCGCCGGTCCGCGACGAGGGCCCGCCGCCGCCCCCGCCGATCCCGACCTCGATGCCGAGCTCGGCTCCCGGATCGGTGGACGCGACCCCGGCCGGGCAGGCACCGCCCGTCGTCGCCGAGCCCGCGCCGGTGCCCGCGGCCGGCGCCGGGCCCGACGCCCCGGTCGCCGAGCAGCCGGCCGGACCACGCGGCGGCCTCAGCCTCGTCGACGTACGGCGGCTGTGGCCCGACATCCTCGAGCAGACCAAGAACCGTCGCCGTCTCGCGTGGATGGTGCTCTCGCAGCACGCCCATGTCGTCGACGTCGACGGTGTCCGACTCACCGTCGGCTTCGCCAACGCCGGGGCCCGCGACTCGTTCGTCAACGGCGGCTGCGACGAGATCCTGCGGCAGGCCGCGATCGACGTCGTCGGCATGGACTGGCGCGTCGAGTCGATCGTCGACCCCTCGGGCGCTGCCGCCGAGGCCCCGGTGGTCCGCCAGGCGGCCACCGACTCCCGCCCGTCGTCCGCCCCGGCCCAGGAGGCCCCCAGCGGGCCGCCCGACTGGGTGAGCGGCTCCGCGACACCCGCCAGCCCTGCGGCGCCCGCCGCCCCGCCCCCGGTGTCCGCCGCGCCCGCCCGCGAGGCGCTCGAGGCCGCCCGCTCCGGCAGCCCCGCGGAGCCCGCGGCGCCGGTCCGCTCCGCCGACGACGACGTCGACCCCGACGACCCCGACGCCGACTCCGCGGCCATCGACACCGAGTCGCTGCTCAGCCAGACGCTCGGCGCCCGGCTGATCGAAGAGATCAAGAACGACTGACCGACCACCCGATCCCAGCTCCACCCAACCCTGTGCGGGAGACCAGATGACCCAGAACCCCTTCGACGCCCTCGGCGGCGGCGGCTTCGACATGAACGCCCTGCTCCAGCAGGCGCAGCAGATGCAGCAGCAGCTCGAGGAGGCGCAGGCCGACCTCGCCCGGCAGACCGTCGAGGGCACCGTCGCCGGCGGCGCCGTCACGGTCACCGCCAACGGCGTTGGCGAGCTGGTCGGCGTGACGATCCGCTCCGGTGAGTTCGACGGCAGTGACCCCGACGACCTGTCCGACCTCTCCGACCTCATCGTCGCCGCCTACCGCGACGCGCGGGCCAAGTCCGAGGCGCTCGCCAGCGACTCCCTGGGCCCGCTGACCGAGGGCCTCGGCGGGGGCGGCGGCATGCCCGGCATCCCCGGCCTGGGCTGAGGCGTCCCTCTTGTACGAAGGTGTCGTCCAGGACCTGATCGACGAGCTCGGCCGGCTGCCGGGCGTCGGCCCCAAGAGCGCGCAGCGCATCGCGTTCCACCTGCTCCAGGCCGAGCCCACCGACGTGCGCCGCCTCGCCGACGTGCTGATCGAGGTCAAGGCGCGGGTGAAGTTCTGCTCGACCTGCTTCAACGTCAGCGAGGACGAGCGGTGTCGGATCTGCCGCGACGAGCGGCGCGACCCGAGCGTGCTGTGCGTCGTGGAGGAGTACAAGGACGTCGTGGCGATCGAGCGCACCCGCGAGTTCCGCGGCCGCTACCACGTGCTCGGCGGGGCGATCTCGCCGATCGACGGCATCGGCCCCGACCAGCTCCACGTCAAGGAGCTGATGCCGCGCCTGGCCGACGGCGCGGTCACCGAGGTCATCCTCGCGACCGACCCCAACCTCGAGGGCGAGGCCACCGCCACCTACCTCACGCGCCTCCTCCTGCCGATGGGGTTGCGCGTCACGCGTCTGGCGAGTGGACTGCCAGTGGGCGGCGACCTCGAGTACGCCGACGAGGTGACGCTCGGGCGAGCGTTCGCCGGAAGGAGATCAGCCGAATGACCGAGACCGACGAGATCCGCTTCGGCGAGCAGATCGCCGACTCCGTGGAGAGCTTCCTGCTCTCGCTCCGCGCCATCGCGCGGGAGGGCAACGGGGCCGAGGCCGTGTCGCTGCTGCTCCTCGAGATCAGCCAGGTGCTCCTGGCCGGCGCGCGGATGGGCGCCCAGACCGACTTCACGCCCCGCGAGCAGTACCAGCCCGACGTCGGCCCCGAGGCCGACATCGACGACCTGCGGATGCGGCTCGCGGAGATGCTGGAGGGCGTCGACGACTACGCGTTCGTCTTCGACCCCTACGTCCCCGAGGTGGTGCAGAGCCGCCTCTCCGACGACCTCGCCTCGATCGCGATCGACCTCGAGAACGGCCTGCGCCACTTCCGTGCCGGCGACGTCGACGAGGCGCTGTGGTGGTGGCAGTTCTCCTACGTCAACAGCTGGGGCACCCTCGCCGGCGCCGCCCTCAGCGCGCTGCTGACCGTCGTCGCCCACGACCGCTTCGACACCGACTTCGAGGCCGAGGCCGAGGTCGTCGCCGTCGCGGATGAGATGCTCGGGAGCGCGCCGACCGCCCAGCCGTAGAATCTGGGGATGGCCTGGCGGCAACGGCGCCGGCAGGCACGCCAGAGCACCGCGGCCCTCGACGGCCGCACACCGATCCCGAGGACCAACCGTGGGCATTGTCGTGCAGAAGTACGGCGGCTCCTCGCTCGCCGACGCCGACGCCATCAAGCGCGTCGCCCGACGCATCGTGGACATCAAGAAGGCCGGGCACGACGTCGTCGTCGCCGTCTCCGCCATGGGCGACACGACCGACGACCTGGAGGACCTGGCCACAAGCGTCTCGCCGCTGCCGCCGGCACGCGAGATGGACATGCTGCTGACCGCCGGCGAGCGGATCTCCATGGCCCTGGTGGCCATGGCGATCAGCGACCTCGGCTACACCGCGCGGTCGTTCACCGGCTCTCAGGCGGGCGTGATCACCGACTCGGTGCACGGCAGGGCCAAGATCATCGACGTCACGCCCGGGCGCATCACCCAGGCGATCGGGGAGGGCCACATCGTCATCGTGGCCGGCTTCCAGGGCGTCTCGGCCGACACCAAGGAGATCACCACGCTCGGCCGCGGGGGCAGCGACACCACCGCGGTGGCGCTCGCAGCCGCGCTCGACGCCGACGTGTGCGAGATCTACACCGACGTCGACGGGATCTTCACCGCCGACCCGCGCATCGTGCCCACCGCCCGCAAGCTCAGCAAGGTGTCCTACGAGGAGATGCTCGAGCTGGCCGCCTGCGGCTCCAAGATCCTGCACCTGCGGTGCGTGGAGTACGGCCGCCGCTACGGCATCCCGATCCACGTGCGGTCGTCGTTCAGCCAGCTCGAAGGCACCTGGGTCGTCGACGACCCGCAGCTCGACCCCGGACCAGCCGGACCCAGCGAGGGAGACACCATGGAACAGCCCATCATCGCCGGCGTCGCCCACGACCGCAGCGAGGCCAAGATCACCGTCGTCGGGGTCCCCGACAAGGTGGGCGAGGCCGCCCGGATCTTCGAGGCGCTCGCCGACGCGCAGGTCAACCTCGACATGATCGTGCAGAACGTCTCCGCCGCGGCGACCAGCCTCACCGACATCTCCTTCACGCTGCCCCGCAGCGACGGACAGGTCGCGATGACCGCGCTCGCGCGGATCCAGGCGGAGGTGGGCTACGACAAGCTGCTCTACGACGACAAGATCGGCAAGGTCTCGCTGATCGGTGCCGGCATGCGCTCCCACCCCGGCATCACCTCGAAGTTCTTCGCCGCGCTCGCCTCGGCGGGGGTCAACATCGAGATGATCTCCACCTCCGAGATCCGGATCTCGGTCATCGTGGACGAGTCGGCCGTCGACGACGCGGTCCGCGCGACGCACACGGCGTTCGACCTCGACGCCGACGAGGTCGAGGCCGTGGTCTACGGAGGCACCGGGCGATGAGCGACAAGGTCAACATCGGCATCGTCGGTGCGACGGGCCAGGTGGGGGTGGCGATGCGCCAGATCCTGCTCGAGCGCGACTTCCCGGCCGACCAGGTCCGCTTCTTCGCCTCCTCGCGCTCCGCCGGCACGGTGCTCGCGTTCGGTGATCGCGACATCACCGTCGAGGACGCGGCGAGCGCCGACCCCACCGGGCTCGACATCGCGCTGTTCTCCGCCGGCGCCACCACCTCGCGGGCGCTGGTGCCGAGGTTCGTGGACGCGGGAGTGATCGTCGTCGACAACTCCTCGGCGTTCCGCAAGGACCCCGACATCCCGCTGGTCGTCTCGGAGGTCAACCCCGACGCGATGGCCGGCGTCATCGAGGCCGGGCGCGGCATCATCGCCAACCCCAACTGCACGACGATGGCAGCGATGCCGATCCTCAAGGCGCTGCACGACGAGGCCGGCCTGACCCGCCTCATCGTCTCCACCTACCAGGCCGTCTCCGGCTCCGGGGTGGCCGGCGTCGACGAGCTGGCCGACGGCGTGGCTGCGGCGGGCGACAAGGCCCGGGAGCTGGCCTACGACGGCTCCGCGATCTCGTTCCCCGAGCCGACGACCTACGTCGAGCCCATCGCCTACAACGTGCTGCCGATGGCGGGCTCGATCGTCGACGACGGGCTCAACGAGACCGACGAGGAGCAGAAGCTCCGCAACGAGTCGCGCAAGATCCTCGGCCTGCCCGACCTCCTGGTCTCCGGCCTCTGCGTCCGCGTCCCGGTCTTCACCGGCCACTCGCTCGCGGTCAACGCCGAGTTCGAGCGGCCGATGACCCCCGCCCGCGCCCGCGAGATCCTCGCCTCGGCCGAGGGGGTGGCGCTCGAGGAGGTGCCGACCCCGCTCAAGGCGGCCGGCCGCGACCCGTCGTACGTCGGACGGCTGCGGCAGGATCCGGGCGTCCCCGACGACCGCGGCCTCGCGCTCTTCATCAGCAACGACAACCTGCGCAAGGGCGCCGCGCTCAACACCGTGCAGATCGCCGAGCTCGTCGCCGCCGCCCGCTGAGCCCACCCGGCCGGTGAACGACGAGATCCCGGACCCCTGAGGGGTCCGGGATCTCCGTGTGTCGGGCTGACAGGATTTGAACCTGCGGCCTCCTCGTCCCGAACGAGGCGCGCTACCAAGCTGCGCCACAGCCCGCCGCCCGGACCACGAAAGTCTGTCCGGGCAACGCGGGCGAGCATACCGGAGCAGGAGGGGCCGTCTGAAATCGCCCCGGCCCGTGGGCACCGTCAGTGGCGGCGGGTCAGCGTCAGGTGGACGACGCCGCTGGGCGAGGACACGGCCTCGGTGTCGAAGCGGTCCTCGAGGCCGGCCAGCCCGCCCCACAGCCAGCTGCCGCGACCGAGGACGATCGGCACGACGACGAGGTGCAGGTGGTCGACGAGATCGGCGGCCACGAACTCTCGCACCACCGTCGCACCGCCGCCGAGGCGTACGTCGAGGCCGCCGGCCGCCTCGCGCGCGACGGCGAGCGCGTCGGCGGGGGAGGCGTCGAGGAAGTGGAAGGTGGTGCCGCCGTCCATCTCCAGCGGCGGCCTCGTCCGGTGCGTGAGGACGTAGGTCGGGGTGTGGAACGGCGGGTCGTCCCCCCACCACCCGCGCCAGTCGGGGTCGTCCTGCCACCCGGGTGGGCCGAACTTGTTGGCGCCCATGATCTCCGCGCCGATGCCCTCCTCGTGGCGGGCGGCGAAGACGGCGTCGACGCCGCGCCCGCCGCCCTCCAGGTCCCAGAAGCTGGTGGCGAACATCCACTGGTGGAGCCGCTCCCCGGCGTGGCCGAAGGGGGACTCCAGGGACTGCGGCTCGCCGGAGCCGAAGCCGTCGAGGGAGATGGAGAAGTTGTGGACCCGGACGAGCGGCATGGTGACTCCTTCACGAGAGGCGATGCTCAGGCTGCCGGCACCAGCGTCAGCAGCGTGGCCTCCGGGCGGCAGGCCACCCGGAGGCGCACGTAGGGGTTGGTGCCGAGACCGGCCGAGACGTGCAGCCAGGCCGATCCCGGGGCACCGGGAGCGGAGTCGGCGGGGTGGCGGTGCAGCCCGCGGGCGCGCGCGGGCTCGAGGTCGCAGTTGGTCGTGAGGGCCCGGCCGCGGCCGGCGATGGTGGGCAGGCACACCTGGCCGCCATGGGTGTGCCCGGCGATGATCGCGTCGTAGCCGTCGGCGGCGAACTGGTCGAGCACCCGCAGGTAGGGCGCGTGGGCGACGGCCAGGCGCAGGTCGGCCGTCGGGTCGGCCTGCCCGGCGACCCGCTCGAGGTCGTCGTAGGCCAGGTGCGGGTCGTCGACGCCGGCGAACGCGATCGTGGTGCCGCGCACCGTGAGCGTGCCGAAGCCGTTGGTGAGGTCGAGCCAGCCGGCCTTGTCGAAGTGCTCCTTGAGCTCGGGCCACGGCAGCTGGGGCACCGAGGTGTTGCGCTTGCCGGTGTCGGGCAGCAGGTAGCCGAAGGGGTTGCGGAAGCCGGGCGCGTAGTAGTCGTTGGAGCCGAGCACGTAGGCGCCCGGCACCTCCAGCAGCCCGGCCAGGGCGTCGGCGACCACCGGCACGGCGCGCATGTGGGCGAGGTTGTCGCCGGTGTCGATCACCAGGTCGGGCTCGAGCGCGGCCAGCCCGCGCAGCCATTCCTGCTTGGCCCGCTGGTCGGGCGCCATGTGGATGTCGCTGAGGTGCAGCACCCTCAGCGGGGCGTGACCGGGGGGCAGGAGGGGCACGGTGACGTGACGGAGGGTGTACTGCCGGGCCTCCCACGCGGCGTACGCCGCCAGTCCGGCGCCGGCGAGGGCACCGAGGCCGAGCGTGCGGCGTACAAGGGGGAGGGAACGCATCCGCCAAGGCTGCCACAATGGCTCCCATGAGTGCCCTGAAGGACCGTCTCCGCGCCGACCTCACCACCGCCATCAAGGCGCGCGACGAGCTGCGCTCCTCCACGCTGCGGATGGTGCTGACCGCCATCACCAACGCCGAGGTCGCCGGCAAGCAGGCCCGCGAGCTCTCCGACGACGACATCATCGGCGTGCTGTCGACCGAGGCCAAGCGACGCCGCGAGGCGGCCGTGGCCTTCGAGGAGGGCGGCCGCCCCGAGATGGCGGCCAAGGAGGCCGCCGAGGGCGAGGTCATCGCCGACTACCTCCCGGCCCCGCTCACCGAGGCCGAGATCGCCGAGCTCGTCACGGCCGCCATCGCCCAGACCGGCGCGGCCGGCGAGGGTATGCGCGCCATGGGCAAGGTGATGGGCGTCGTGACGCCCCAGGTCAAGGGCCGCGCCGACGGCGGCGCCGTGGCCGCCGAGGTGCGCCGCCAGCTCGGCTGACGTCGAGTCGGCTCGTCCTGACTGCCGATACCCGCCGAGTCGGCTCGTCCTGACTGCTGATACCCGTCGAGTCGGCCCGTCCTGACAGGTAGCCGTCAGAATGCGCCGACTCGACCCTCCAGCGCCGTCAGGACGCGCCGACTCGGCGCGTCAGCGCCGTCAGGACGCGCCGACTCGGCGCTCCAATGCCGTCAGGACGCGCCGACTCGGCGCTCCAATGCCGTCAGGACGCGCCGACTCGGCGCTCCAATGCCGTCAGAACGCGCCGACTCGGCGTTGAGTAGGCGTCAGAACGCGCCGACTCGGCTCAGCCGTTGCCGCGACCGCCGCCGCGGCCGCCGCGACCCTTCCCGCCGCCGTTGCCCTTGGGCGGGGGCGGGACGTAGCCGGTCGAGGTGTAGAGCGTGACCGGGTCGCCGCTGCTCAGCCGGGTGCCGGGGTCGGGGGAGGTGGAGGCCACCAGGCCCTCCTCCATCTCGGAGTTGACCTGGCCGCCGTCGGCGACGGTGAAGCCGGCGCCCTGGAGCGTGGCCGTGGCGGCCTCGACGCTCTGGCCGGTCACGTCGGGCACGGCGGCGAGCACGCCGGCGATCTCGTCGCCGGGCGGGGCCTGGAAGTCCTCGTAGTCGAGCTTGGGCGACACCGCCGCCATCGCGTCGCCCCAGATCGGGCCGGCGACGGTGGAGCCGAACGCGCTGCTGATGTAGCTGCCGCCGACCACCTGGCCGTTGAGGGTGAGCCACTCGCCGAACTCGTTGGCGCCGGCGACCATCGCCGCGGTGGCGAGCTTCGGCGTGTAGCCGACGAACCACACGGCCATGTTGCTGTTGTTGGTGCCGGTCTTGCCCGCCGACGGCTTGTCGATCGCGATGTTCTGGCCGAAGCCGCCGGGCTCCATGACGCCGCGCAGGATGTCGTTGACGGCGTCGGCCGTGGCGCTGGGCATGACCTGCTCGCACTCGCTGGGGAACTCCTTGAGCATCTCCCCGGAGGAGTCGAGCACCGCGGTGACCGGGCGCGGGTCGCAGTGCAGCCCGCGGGCCGCGAACGTCGCGTAGGCCTGCGCCATGGTGAGCGGGTCGGTGTCGGAGACGCCCAGGATCCACGACGGCACCTGCTGCTCCGGGGGCACCGTGACGCCCATCTGCTTGGCGAGCTCCAGCGGCTCGCACATGCCCGTGCGCATCTCGAGCTGGGCGAAGAAGGTGTTCACCGACACCTGCGTGCCCGTGTAGAGGTTGAACGTGCCCGCGCCCGTCGAGTTGGCCACCGGCCAGCTGCCCTCGCCGGCGTACGGGCCGTCGCAGGTCTCGAACTCGTAGTCGGGGATGTCCATCTGCTGCGGGGAGCTGATGCCCGTGCTCAGCGGGATCCCCTGGTTGATGGCCGCGGCGAGGACGAAGAGCTTGAACGTCGACCCGGCCTGGAAGCCGTTGGCGTCTCCGTACTTCTTCGGGACCGTGTAGTTGAGGTAGGTCTCGCCGCCCAACTTGTCCTTGCCCATCGGGCGCGACTGGGCGAGCGCGCGGACGTCACCGGTGCCCGGCTCGATCATCGCCAGGCCGCCGATGGCCTGGTCGGTCTGGAAGACGTGGGAGGACACCGAGTCGTCGGCGGCCTTCTGCATGTCGAGGTCGATCGTGGTGTTGATCGTCAGGCCGCCGTTGTTGAGCGTGCGGCGGCGCTCCTTCGGCGTGTCGCCGAGGACGGGGTCCTTGAGCAGCCAGTTGACGACGTAGTCGCAGAAGAACGGCGCCCGCGACTGCTGGCAGCCGTTGGGGGAGGTCTCGATGTCGAGCGTCTTCTCCAGCGGCCTGTTCTTGAGGCGCTCGGCCTTCTTCTCGGTCAGGATGCCGAGCTGGGCCATCCGGTCGAGGACGACGTTGCGCCGGCTCTCGGCACGCTCGGGGTTGTCGACGGGGTCGTAGCCGACCGGGTTCTTCACCAGGCCCGCCAGCGTCGCCGCCTCGAGCATGTTGAGGTCCTTGGCGTTCTTGGAGAAGAAGTGGCGCGCGGCCGACTGGACGCCGAAGGCGCCGTCGCCGAAGTAGGCGATGTTGAGGTAGCGCTCGAGGATCCAGTCCTTGCTGTGGTTCTGCTCGAACGCGATCGCGTAGCGCAGCTCGCGGACCTTGCGCGCGTAGGTCTCCTCGGTCGCGGCCTTGCGCTCCTCGTCGGTCTCGGCCTGGTAGAGCAGCGTCTGCTTGACCATCTGCTGGGTGATCGAGGAGCCACCCTGCACGGAGCCGCCGTTGGCCTGGTTGGTGATGAACGCGCGGAGCGTGCCCTTGAGGTCGAGCGCGCCGTGGTCGTAGAAGCGGTAGTCCTCAATCGCCACGATGGCCTTCACCATCGGCCGCGAGATCGAGCCGAGCGACACGTTGATGCGGTTCTGGTCGTAGAGCGAGGCGATCAGGTTGCCGTTGACGTCGTAGATGCGCGTCTTCTGCGACAGGTCCTTGGCCTCGAGCGACTCGGGGAGGTTGACCATGCCCTTGCTGACGTCCTTGGCCGCGACCCCCACGATGCCCGCGAACGGGATGGCGAGGCAGGCGACGAGGACGCCCATCACGACGGCGACGGCCGCCATCACCGCGAGGTGGGACGCGACGCGTCCGGCGTCGGGGCCCTGGCGGCGCCCGGAGGGCGAGGACGAGCGTGAGGACATGGCAACCAGACTACGCGGCGCGCCCCTACCATCCGGAATCCAAGCGGCGCAGCGGAGTAGTCAGATCGGACTATACGAATTGGGCCACTCGGCCCCTGCCTCTACCCGTGTCGTTCGTTTACTTTTCATTCTGAGTCGAGGATGGCCGCTATGGGGGCGGCCGACCGGCTCGACAATCACCGTGGGGTTTGACTTATGTGGGTCGAGGACTGGGCAGCACGCGCCGCATGCAAGGGCGACACGCCGGACGCACTCTTCGTGCGGGGCGCCGAGCAGAACAAGGCGAAGCAGGTCTGCGCGGGATGCCCCGTGCGCACCGAGTGCCTGGCCGAGGCGCTGGACAACCAGATCGAGTGGGGCGTCTGGGGCGGCATGACCGAGCGTGAGCGCCGTGCGCTGCTCCGCCGCAAGCCCGGCTCGTCGTGGCGCACGATCCTCGAGACCGCCCGCACCAAGGTCGAGGCCCCGGCCGTCAACGTCTGAGCCGACGTCTGACCACGGGTCAGGCGCCCCGCGCCAGGCTCTCGCCGATCTCGCGCAGGCCGTCGAGGTCGTGGACGTCGCCGGCCATCGCCGGCACGACCGCCGTCGGCACCTGCGGGTGGGCGGCGGCGAAGCGCTCGCGCAGGTGGCGCTCGCGCTCGATCAGGCGCACCCGGTCGGCGTGCAGCCGCAGCAGTCCCGCGGTGAGCGACGCCGAGTCGGTCTCCTGGAGCCGGTCCGCGGCGGCGACCGCCTCCGCAGCCGACAGCTCGGTGCGCGCCGACGGGCTGGCGCGGTTGACGACCAGGCCGGCGAGCGGCATGTCGTCGTCGGTGAGCCGGTCGACGAAGTAGGCGGCCTCGCGCAGGGCGTCGGGCTCCGGCGCGGCGACCACGACGAACGCCGTGCCGTCGGCCTGCAGCAGCGCGAAGGTCTGCTCGGCCCGCTGGCGGAACCCGCCGAAGAGGGTGTCGAAGGCCGCGACGAACGTCTGCATGTCGCGCAGCACCTGCGCGCCGAGCACCTTGGTCAGCGCGTTGGTCACCACCGACAAGCCGGCCGTCATCAGCCTGGCCGGGCCGCGCGCCGGGGCGAGCAGCAGCCGGATGAAGCGACCGTCGAGGAAGCTCGACAGGCGCTCAGGCGCGTCGAGGAAGTCGAGCGCCGAGCGCGACGGGGGCGTGTCGACGACGATCAGGTCGTGGCTGCCGTCGGCCAGCGCCTGTCGGTGCAGCTGGCCGAGCTTCTCCATCGCCATGTACTCCTGGGTGCCGGCGAACGAGCTGGAGAGCGCGACGTAGAACGGGTTCTCCAGGATCTGCCTGGCCTTCTCCGGGCTGGCCTGCGACTCGACCACCTCGTCGAAGGTGCGCTTCATGTCGAGCATCATCGCGTCGAGCGAGCCGCCGGCGGTCGCGTCGACGGCGGCGACCGGGCGCGGGGTGTTGTCGAGCTGCTCGATGCCCATCGACTGCGCGAGGCGGCGGGCCGGGTCGATGGTCAGCACGACGACCTTGCGACCGCGCTCGGCTGCCCGCAGCGCGAGCGCCGCGGACGTGGTCGTCTTGCCGACGCCGCCGGCGCCGCAGCACACGATGATCTCGGTCGTCGGGTCGTCGAGCAGCGCGTCGACGTCGAGCGCCGGCGCCGGCGGGACCCCGTCGCCCGCGGGCCTCATGCCATCCCCTGGCGTCGCAGGAGCTGGGCCAGCTCGACGAGGGCACCCTGGTCGATGCCGCCGGCGAGGCGCGGCAGCTCGTAGGTCGGCACGCCCTCGGCCGCGACCAGCGCGCGCTGCTCGTCCTCTAGGCGCCGGCGTACGGCGTGGTCGCGCGCCTCGGCGACCAGCGACTCCACCAGCCCGGTGTCGACGTCGACGCGGGCGCGGGCCAGGTCGGAGGCGACCTCGGTCGGGTCGACCGCGCCCGCACGGACCTGGGCGAGCGCGCTCGCGCCCAGCTCCTGCGGGCGCACGAGGTTGACCACGACCCCGCCCACCGGCAGCCCCGCCTCACGCAGCTGGGCGATGCCGTCCGCGGTCTCCTGCACGGGCATCTCCTCGAGGATCGTGACGAGGTGCACGGCCGTGCGCGGGGAGCGGAGCAGCTCCATCACCTTGTCGGCCTGCGACTTGATCGGCCCCACCTTGGCAAGTCCGGCCAGCTCGGAGTTGACCCCGAGGAACTGGCAGATGCGCCCCGTGGGAGGCGCGTCGAGCACCACGGCGTCGTAGGCGATCTGCTCCTTGTTGCGCGCGCCGCGCGGACGCTGCACCGCCTCGTAGACCTTGCCGGTGAGGAGCACGTCGCGCACGCCGGGGGCGATGGTGGTGGCGAAGTCGATGACGCCGAAGCGGTCGAGCGCCTTCCCGGCGCGGCCGAGCTTGTAGTACATCGAGAGGTACTCCAGCAGCGCCGACTCCGGGTCGATGTGCAGGGCGTGGACCTGGCCGGCGCGACCCCCGTCGCCGGGGGCGCCCTTGGCGATGCGGCGCTCCTGGTAGGGCAGCGGGTCGACGTCGAACATCCGGGCGATGCCCTGCCGGCCCTCGACCTCGCAGAGCAGGACGGTGCGTCCCTCCCCGGCCAGCGCGAGCGCCAGCGCCGCGGCGACCGTGGACTTGCCGGTGCCGCCCTTGCCCGTCACGACGTGCAGGCGCACCTTCGGCCAGTCGGAGGGGTGGTCGGCACGGGGGCACACGCTGCCGAGGATAGCCAGCCCGCCCGTGCCGCGCGCCGGGTGCTTCTACCTCTGCCCGCGCGTCTTTCCCATGACTGGCACCGTCTTTTGGTTGACCATCAGACAAAAGTCTGGGAGCGTCTGGCTTGGACCACCAGTGACCCACATCACAGGCCTGTCCGGCACTGCCACCACGCCCGCCCGCACGCCGCACTCTCGGAGGCCCTGGGATGTCCACCACCACCTCGCGACGGATCGCACGCCGGTCCACCGTCGCCACCGCGCTGACCGCCGTGCTCGCCCTCGTCGGCGGCGTCCTGCTCGGCGTCGTCGCGGCGCTGCCCGCCCAGGCCCACGACGGCCACGGCCACGTGCTGATCTTCACCGAGGACCAGGCGGGTGACTGGCACGACGCCGCCATCGCCCAGGCGACGCCGAAGGTGAAGGCGGCGCTCGAGGCCGAGGGCATGACGGTCACGGTGGTGCACAAGGAGACCGCCGGCGGGTCGGAGGCCGTCTTCACCGACGAGGGCCTCGCGCCCTACGACGCGATCCTCGTCTTCCAGGCCAACGGCGACCCCTGGAACGCCTCGGAGAAGGCGGCCATGGAGCGCTGGATGGCGCAGGGCAACGGCATCGCGGCGGTGCACAACGCGCTGGACATGCGCGGCAACTACCCCTGGTGGGACGAGATGGTCGGCTCGATGATGCCCGGCCACGCCCCCACCGGCACCGACCCGGGCCCGTCGGGCGTGGTGCGCAACGAGGACACCACCCACCCCTCGACCCGGCACTTCACGGGCACCGACGACGTGACCCGCTGGACCCGCAACGACGAGTGGTACAACTTCAGCAACAACGTGCGCGGCTCCGCCCACGTGCTGCAGTCGATGGACGAGTCGACCTACTCCGGCGGCACCATGGGCTACGACCACCCGATCACCTGGTGCAAGCCCTACGAGGGCGGCCGCTTCTGGGGCACCGCCCTGGGCCACTTCCCGTCCCACTACGACGAGCCGGAGTTCATGGCCGAGCTCGTCGGCGGCGTGAAGTACGTCGCCGGCCTCGAGGAGGGCGACTGCGGCGGCACCGTGTGGAGCAACTTCGAGCGTATCCCGCTCGACCAGAACACCTCCGCGCCCTACGCCATCGACGTCGCCGACAACGGCTTGGTCTTCTACACCGAGCTCGTCCGCGGCCAGCTGCGCATGTACGACCCGGAGACCCAGGCGGTGACCACCGTGCTGTCGCTCCCGGTCTACTCCGGCGGCGAGGACGGCCTGCTCGGCGTCGCGCTCGACCCCGACTTCACGACCAACGGCCACGTCTTCCTCTACCGCTCCGCCGAGTCGCCCGACAACGCCGACCCCGACAACTTCGTCTCCACCGTCTCCCGCTTCACCTTCGAGGGCGGCTCGGTCGA
This sequence comes from Nocardioides sp. zg-1228, assembly GCF_017086465.1. Lineage (NCBI taxonomy): Bacteria > Bacillati > Actinomycetota > Actinomycetes > Propionibacteriales > Nocardioidaceae > Nocardioides > Nocardioides sp. zg-1228. Next base: position 284,807 of record NZ_CP070961.1, read on the forward strand.
CCCCGCCTCGGAGAAGGTGATCATCGAGATCCCTGCCCGCCGCCTGCCCGACGAGCCCGGCCACACCGGCGGCGGCCTCGACATCGACGACGGCGGCAACCTCTTCATCGGCGTGGGTGACGACGTCAACCCGCACTCCGAGCCCTCCGGCGGCTACGCCCCGCTCTCCGAGCGCGCCGGCACCTTCCACGACGCCCGCGAGACCTCGGCCAACACCAACGACCTGCGCGGCAAGATCCTGCGCATCACCCCGGTCGACGACCCGGGCCAGCCCGGTGCCGGCTCCAGCTACACCATCCCCGACGGCAATCTGTTCCCCGAGGCCGAGGACGCCGGTCGCGACAAGACGCTGCCCGAGATCTACGCGATGGGCTTCCGCAACCCGTTCCGGTTCTCCGTCGACAGCGAGACCGGCTGGCTGAGCATGGCCGACTACTCGCCCGACAACGGCACCGACGCACCCGCGACGCGCGGTCCGGCGGGCATCGCGGAGTGGAACCTCATCAAGAGCCCCGGCAACTACGGCTGGCCGCTGTGCATGGGCGGCAACCACCAGGGCCAGAACCCCCACGGCGAGCCCTTCCGCGACGTCGACTACGGGAGCACCACCCCGCTCAACCCGCCGGTCGTCGGCGACTACTTCGACTGCGCCAACCCGGTCAACGACTCGGTGCGCAACACCGGCCTGACCAACCTGCCGCCGGCTCGTGCCGCGGACATGTACTACGGCTACCGCCGCTCGTCGGTCGGCGCCATCCCGCAGGGCGGCGGCCTCGCGCCCATGGGTGGCCCGGTCTACCGCTTCGACGAGGAGCTCGAGTCCGACACCAAGTTCCCGGAGTACTACGACGGCAAGCCCTTCTTCTACGACTGGGCGCGCAACAAGATGTTCTCGATCCAGCTCAAGGACCCCGCGTCCGGCACCCCCGGCACGGAGGTCGAGAAGGTCAACCCGTTCCTGCCCGACGTGCCGTTCCTCGCGCCGATCGACTCCAAGTTCGGCCCCGACGGCTCGATGTACGTCCTGGACTGGGGCGGCGGCTACGGCCGCGACAACCCCACGTCCGGGCTCTACCGCATCGACTACATCAGCGGCTCGCGCTCGCCGGTCGCCCGCATCGACGCCGAGCCCGACTCGGGTCCCGCGCCGCTCGAGGTGAGCTTCGACGGCGGCGACTCCACCGACCCCGAGGGCGAGGAGCTCACCTACGAGTGGGACTTCGACGGCGACGGCACCACCGACGCCACCGGCGTCACCGCCACCCACACCTACACCGAGGAGGGTGTCTTCGACGCCCGCCTGACGGTCACCGACCCGGCCGGCAAGATCGGCACGACGACCTCCCCGATCACGGTCGGCAACACCCGGCCGGTCGTGGAGCTCGAGTCCCCGCCGGATGGCTCGTTCTTCGACTTCGGCGACGAGATCAGCTGGAACGTCGAGGTGACCGACCCCGAGGAGGAGTCGGTCGACCCGCAGGCCGTCGAGGTGCAGCCCGCGCTGGGCCACGACGACCACGCCCACCCGCTGGTCGCCTCACGCGGCCTCACCGGCAGCACCGTGACGAGCATCGGCGGCCACGCCGCCGACGAGAACATCTTCTACGCCATCGACGCGCGCTACACCGACACCGGTGGCGCCGACGGCGACAACCCGCTCCTGGGCTCGGACACCTCGGTGATCTTCCCCAAGCTGCGCCAGGCCGAGTGGTTCGACGCCAAGTCGGACACGGCCACCCTGGCACCGGGCCGTGACGCGGCCGGCGGCGGCCAGGTCGTGGTCGGCAGGGACGGCGCCTGGCTGGAGTTCGAGCCGGTCAGCTTCCACCGCATCGACACCTTCAACCTGCGGGTCCAGGCCAACGCCGCCGGCGGCACCATCGAGCTGCGCAAGGACGGCCCGACCGGTGAGGTGGTCGGCACCGCCGAGGTCCCGGCCACCGGACTGCAGTACCGCGACGTCGCGGTCGACGTGAGCGAGCTCGGCAACGAGACGATGGACCTGTTCCTGGTCTTCACCGGCCCCCACGACATCAAGCTCAACTTCTTCGAGGCCATCGGCCAGGGCAGCTCGCCGACCGCCAAGCCGGTCGTGTCGATCACCGAGCCGGTCGACGGCGACCAGCTCGACCCCGGCACCGAGGTCACCGTGGCCGCCGAGGCGGCCGACGCCGACGGCTCGATCGAGAAGGTGGAGTTCTTCGCGGGGGAGACCAAGATCGGCGAGGACGCCACCGCGCCCTACACCGCCGCGTGGACGACCCCGGCCGAGGAAGACCTCCACGAGCTCACCGCGCGAGCGACCGACGACGACGGCAACACCACGACCTCGCGCCTGGTGCAGGTGCAGGTGGGTGAGCTCTTCGGCGACCTGGTGCCGTTCAGCAACGTCGACGGCGAGGTCGAGCGGCTCGGCGCCGGTGCGTTCCGCATCTCCGGTGCGGGCGCCAACGCCTGGCAGGGCACCGACCAGTACACGACGCTCTACCAGCCGGCCGGCGGCGACGAGGACTACGACGCCGTCGTGCGCGTCGACGCGAGCACGCTCGTCAACAACTCCGGCAAGGCCGGGCTCATCATCCGCAACGACATGACGCAGCCCGGCACCTCGCCCGGCTACGCCATGCTGGCGTGGCGCCGCGCCAACGGCGTGGAGTTCCTCACCGACCCCGACGGCAACGGCCAGCTCGACGCGTCCGTCGCCGGCGGCACCAGCACGGTCCCGAAGTGGCTCAAGCTGAGCCGCCGCGGCGACCAGGTGTCGGCGTACTGGTCCATCAACGGCACCGCCTGGACGCAGGTCGGCACCGCCGCGACGCTGGCCGGCATCGGGTCCACCCAGGACGTCGGCATGTTCGTCATGGCCCACGAGTCCGCGGTGCGCACGGCCGACTTCTCGCAGTTCGCGATCGACAGCGACCCGCAGGAGCCGGAGCCGGAGCCCGAGACCCCCGGCGACCCGCTGACCTGCGCCACCGGCCCGGTGAGCGACGAGTTCGACTCGCCGGCACTGCTGCCCAAGTGGGCGATGCGACACGCGCCCGGCGCGTCGATCACCCAGGCCGGCGGCTCGCTGCGCCTGCCGGTGACCACCGGCGACATCAACGAGGACAGTGCCGGACCGGTGAGCTTCGCCGGCCAGCCCGTGCCCGCCGGTGACTGGACCGCGACCACCAGGCTCACGCTGGAGCACAGCTCGCACTGGCAGTGGGCCGGCCTGGTCGTGCACCAGTCCGACGACGAGTACAACAAGCTCGGCTTCGTGCGGCACCAGAACGGCTCGCGGCTGGTGGAGTTCCAGTCCGAGACGGGCGGGACCCGCGCGACGCCCGCCGCGCCGGTGGTGGCGGCCGACTTCCCGAGCACCATCCACCTGCGCCTGACCAACTCGGGCGGCACGCTGCGCGGGGCGTACTCCGCGGACGGCTCGACGTGGACCGACCTCGCCGGCACGCTCGCCCTCAAGACCGGGTCGGGCGCGCGGATCGGGCTGATGGCCGCGGGCGACCTCGGCGGCACCCCGCGTGTCGCACAGGTGGACTGGTTCCGGGTGACCCCGGACCGGGAGGCGGCGAGCGTCGAGGCCGACGACGAGTTCGACGGCACCGCGCTCGACGGCTGCCGCTGGGCGGAGTCGGTGCGCTACAGCTCGGGCACGGCGTCGGTGACCGGCGGCCACCTGGAGATCGAGACGGAGCCGGGCGACATCAACGCCGCCAACCCGGTCTCGCCGCGCAACTTCATCCTGCAGGACGCGCCGGAGGGTGACTGGGTGGCCGAGACCAAGGTCAAGGCCCCGCTCGAGCAGCGCTGGCAGCTCGCCGGACTGCTGATGTACGGCGACGACGACAACTACGCCAAGGCCGACATCGTGGCCTACAACGCGCCCGGCAGCGTGCTCGACCTGCGAGCCGAGCTCGCGGCGGAGAAGGGCGGCAACGGAGTCGGCGGCGGCGACCAGGTCGACCTCCCTGACACCACGGAGAGCGGCTACTGGTGGGTGCAGGTGACCAAGGTCGGCACCCGCTACGCCGCGGCGGTGAAGTCGACCGCGGGTGCGTCGTGGACGCCCATCGGCGACGGCATCACCTACGACGGGCCGCTCAACTCGCTCGGCCTGATGGCGATCGGCCCCGAGCAGGAGGAGCCGGTCACGGTCGGCTTCGACTACTTCCACCTCGCCGCCGGGGAGGACGAGGAGCCGCCCACGGAGGAGCCGACCGACGACAAGGCCCCGGCCACCACCCTCACCTGGCAGCCCGGGAGGGCCGACGGCGAGGCGGGTTGGTTCGTCACCGGGCCGAGCTTCACCCTCGCCGCGACGGACGACGGCTCGGGTGTGGCGTCCACCGAGCACCGCATCGATGGTGGCCCCTGGACGGCGTACGTCGGACCGGTCAAGGTCGCCGACGGCGAGCACACGGTCGGCTACCGCTCGACCGACAAGGCGGGCAACGTCGAGACGGCGCAGTCCACCGCGGTCGCCGTCGACACCGGCGGCCCGCAGGTGACGGTCTCCGGGATCCGGGCACGCACCTACCCGAGCCACAAGACGGCCGACGCGGCGTGGACGGCCACGGACGCGGTGTCGGGCGTACGCAGCGTGCGCGCCACGCTGGACGGCGCGCCCGTCGAGGCCGGTGAGTGGCGGATGTGGACGCTGCCCACGGGCCGCCACACCCTCGTGGTCACGGCAACGGACCGCGCCGGCAACACAGGCTCGCGCACGGTGGTCTTCGTCGTCCGGGCCACCGGCGCGTCGTCGTTGAAGAAGGTCGTCAAGGCCGCGGCCGCCGACGGCGACCTCGGCCCCAGGCTCGCCGCCAGGCTGCTCGAGGCCGACAAGGACGCCCGCCGAGCCGAACGGTCGGGCGACCGACGGGCGGCGAGGAAGCAGCTCAAGGCGCTGCGGAAGCTGGTCCGCACCAAGGTGGACGGCGACCTTCGTGCCGCCCTGCTCGCCCAGGTCAAGGAGCGCCTGGCCAAGCGGTGAGGTCGCGCGACCAGCGGTGAGACGGCCGGGTCCGGGAAGGGTGCCTCCTTCCCGGACCCGGCCCGTCGTCGGCCGCTAGGGTCTGCGCCATGGACAAAGTGGTCTCTTCCGCGGCCGAGGCGGTCGCTGACATCCCCGACGGGGCGCGGCTGGCGGTGGGCGGGTTCGGTCTCTCGGGCATCCCGTCGGTGCTGATCGACGCGATCCTCGAGGCGGGCACGAGCGACCTCGAGGCGGTGTCCAACAACTGCGGCGTCGACGAGTGGGGGCTGGGCCGGCTGCTGTTCGCGAAGCGGATCCGGCGGATGATCTCGTCCTACGTGGGGGAGAACAAGGAGTTCGCGCGGCAGTACCTCTCCGGTGAGCTCGAGGTCGAGCTGACCCCGCAGGGCACGCTCGCGGAGCGGATGCGCGCGGGCGGCTCGGGGATCCCGGCGTTCTACACCGCGACCGGTGTCGGCACCCAGGTCGCCGAGGGCGGGCTGCCGTGGAGGTACGACGACTCCGGCAACGTCATCGTGGCCTCGCCGCCGAAGGAGACGAAGGTCTTCGCGACGCCCGAGGGCGACAAGGAGTACGTGCTGGAGGAGGCGATCGTGGCCGACTTCGGGCTGGTGCGGGCCTGGAAGGGCGACCGCCACGGCAACCTGATCTACCGGCAGTCCGCGCGCAACTTCAACCCGCTCGCCGCGATGTGCGGGCGGATCACGATCGCGGAGGTCGAGGAGCTCGTCGAGCCCGGCGAGCTCGACCCCAACGACATCCACACCCCGGGCGTCTACGTGCAGCGGGTGGTCGCACTGACGCCCGAGCAGTCGGCGGACAAGAAGATCGAGAAGGTCACCACGCGCCCGCGGCCCGAGCCGGATCCCGTGCCGGGCTCGGACGACGCGGCGAGCTTCGGACTGGGAGGCTGATCGGCGATGGCAGAGCGCAAGGGCTGGACCCGTGAGCAGATGGCCGCGCGGGCGGCCTCGGAGCTGCAGGACGGCTCGTACGTCAACCTGGGGATCGGGCTGCCGACGCTGGTGCCCAACTACGTCGGCGACGACGTGGAGCTGGTGCTGCAGTCGGAGAACGGCATCCTCGGCGTGGGGGCCTACCCGTTCGAGGGCGAGGAGGACCCCGACCTGATCAACGCGGGCAAGGAGACGGTGACGCTGCGCAAGGGCGCGTCGTTCTTCGACTCCGCGCAGTCGTTCGGGATGATCCGCGGCGGCAAGATCGACGCCGCGATCCTCGGCGCGATGCAGGTCTCCGCCAACGGCGACATCGCCAACTGGATGATCCCCGGCAAGATGGTCAAGGGCATGGGCGGCGCGATGGACCTGGTCCACGGCGCGAAGCGGGTGATCGTGCTGATGGAGCACACCGCCAAGGACGGCTCGCTGAAGATCCTCGACGAGTGCGACCTGCCCTACACCGGCAAGCGGGTCGTGCAGCGGATCATCACCGACCTCGCCGTCATCGACGTGATCGACCCCGCCACCGGTGAGGTCGCCCCCTCCGGCACCCTCGGTGACCGCGCGCTCAGGCTCGTCGAGCTCGCCCCCGGGGTCACCGAGGACGAGGTGCGGGAGAAGACGCAGCCGCCGCTGGTCTGAGGACCGGGTCGACGTCGCTCACTGGCCGGCGCGGTCGGGGCGGTCGCTCGCGAAGTACGTCTCGAGCTCCCGCAGGGTGGCCGGGTCGAGGGCGCGCTCCGGGTCCGCCGCGATCTCGCGCTCGAGGTGCTCGCGCGCGGCATCGTAGAGCGGCGGGCCGAGGACGTGCGGCAGGTTGTCGACGTACCAGCGCCGGAAGACCCGCGCCCCGACCTGCTGGACGACGTGCGCGACGAGCCCCGGTCTGCCGCGCCGGACCCAGAAGCCGACCGCCCGGCCGAGGACGACGGAGATCCCGAGGGCCGCGCCCATCACGACCAGGGTGCCCACGATCTCGTCGCGAGCGAAGTTGTCCATCAGGGCCAGCAGCCCGCCGTAGTACACGGGGATGAGCACGTCCACCTCTCCCACCAGCGGACGGACCTGCTCGGCGACCTCGCTGAGCTGCCTCACCGCCTCGAGGTCGGGCTTGGCGTCCCAGGCGTTGTCGACGTGCTCCACGGCCGAGCGGACGTTGTCGTAGGTGCCCCGGATGCCGTCGATCTCGAGGACCGATCGAGCCTCGCCCAGCTGCTCATAGGTCGACTCGATCGCGCCCAACGTCTCCACGCTGTCGTCCGCCGTCCGCTCGAGCTCGTCCTGCGAGACGGTGTGGTCGTTGAGGTAGGCGATCGCTGACTGGATCTCCTCGCGGTGGTCGACGGCGTAGCTCGCCTGTTCGTACCGCTCCGCCAGGTTGGGCACCGCCCGCACGGCGTCGCCGGCCTTGCCCGCCACCGTCTCCGCGTCGCTCAGCGCGACGCTGAGGGCGGCTCCCGCGCCGTAGGCCTTGATGAACATCTCCACGAGCGAGCCGCGCAGCAGCCGCCCGATCTCCAGCCCGCGCCACAGGGGCGGTCGTTCGTCAGGCATGGCGGGATCCTTCGCGTCGTCCTGCGGGGCGCTGATGCCGGCGGAGCGGTCCTCCGCCAGGGGATCGTCTCAAACGTCCTGGCTGGATCCGGCAGAAAGACGCGTGGTGTCGGGCAGGCCGGTCCGAAGAACACCCCCAAGGGGGGTCGTGCCGTGCCTGGCCCCGAGCCGGGAGGCTCAGCCCGGCCGGTGCTGGACCCGCGTCAGGCCTCGCCGCCGGCTCCGGCCGACCAGTCGGGCAGCTGCTGGAGGGCCCAGCCGTTGCCGTCGGGGTCGGTGAAGTGGACGAAGCGCCCCCACGCCAGCTCGTCCACCTCGCTGACCTCGACGCCGCGCTCGAGCAGCTCCGCGCGGGTGGCGTCGGCGTCCGCGACCACCATCTGCAGGTTGTCGAGCGAGCCGGGCTCGAGCCGGGTCAGCCCCTTGCCGACGGCGATCGAGCAGGCCGACCCCGGCGGCGTCAGCTGCACGAAGCGCACCTCGTCGCTGACCGTCTGGTCGTGATCGGCGACGAAGCCGACCTTCACGTAGAACTCCTTGGCCCGGTCGACGTCCGTCACGGGCACCATCACCAGCTCCAGCTTCATGTCCATCGACCGAGGCTAGGACCGCATCAGGTCACCGGCTGACCTCAAGGCCGTCCGATCGCGCCGCCGACACCAGGTGGGCGATCGCCCCCCATGACGGCCCGCGTGATATCTCTAGTAACTCACTACAGATAATCATGAAAGGTCGTGCGTGATGGAGTTCCTCTGGTACATCCCCAACCAGGCATCGCCCGGGCACCGGCTCGACGACACGGTCGAGGGCCACAACAGCCTGCAGCGGCTCGCCCACCTCGCCCGGCTCACCGAGGACCACGGGTGGGGCGGCGCCCTGATCGGCACCGGGTGGAGGCGACCCGACACCTTCACCGTCGCCACCGCCCTGGCTGCGGCGACCACGACCTTCAACCCGCTCATCGCGATCCGGCCGGGCTACTGGACGCCGGCCCACTTCGCCTCGTCCGCCGCCACGCTCGACCGGCTCTCCGGCGGCCGGGTGAAGGTCAACATCGTGAGCGGGCCCGACCACCAGCCGCAGTACGGCGACGACGAGGGCGACCAGGCGCAGCGCTACGCCCGCACGCGCGAGTTCATGCGCCTGGTGCGCCGCTACTGGACCGAGGACGACATCGCCTTCGACGGCGCCCACTATCGCGCCTCGGGCGCCACGCTCGAGCACAAGCCGGTGGCGCGCGAGGGCCGTCCGCACCCCCAGCTCTACTTCGGCGGCGCGTCCGAGGCCGCCCAGCGCACGGCCGCCGCGGAGGCCGACGTGCAGCTCTTCTGGGGCGAGCCCCTCGACGGTGTCGCCGCACGGATCGAGCACCTCCGCGCGCTGAGCGCCGAGCTCGATCGCGACCTGCCCCCGTTGGAGTACGGCCTGCGCATCACCACCCTGGTGCGCGACACCACCGACCAGGCGTGGGCCGACGCGGAGGCCAAGGTCGCCGCCATGGCGCAGGGCCAGCACGAGTGGGCCGCCGACCCGGGCCGCCGGGTCGCCGTCGGCCAGCAGCGCCTCCTCGACCTCGCGGAGCGGGGCGACGTGCTCGACGACTGCCTCTACACCGCTCCCGGTCGCGTGGGCGGTGGCGGCGCGGGCACCACCTGGCTGGTCGGCTCGCCCGACGACGTGGCCAAGGCGCTGCGGCGCTACGCCGACCTCGGCGTCACCCACTTCGTGCTGAGCGACACGCCGTACGAGCAGGAGATCGCGCGCGTCGGCGACGCGCTGCTGCCGCTCCTGCGCTGATCTCCACCCGCGAGCCGGGTCCGCCGAGCGCGGGTGCACGGGAACTCCTGTCACTCCAAAAACAATAAAGTCGAGTTGTTTACAGTACTTTGAAGGTCCGTAGTCCCGAGAAGGAGAATCCCTGATGCCACGACGAGGGCTCACCCGCCCCCTGATCCGAGCGGCCGCGCTGGCCAGCGCCGGCCTCCTGGCCCTCTCCGCCTGCGGAGGCGACCAGGCGGGACCGCGGCTCGAGCTGACCGCCGCCCTCCCCGACGCCCCTGCCGACGACACCGTGCTGCGCGTCGGCGACCCCGCCACGCAGGTCGCCCTCGAGACGTCCGGCCTGATCGACGAGCTCGACGTCGAGGTCGAGTGGGCGAACATCACCGGCGGCCCCAAGACCCTGGAGGCGTTCCGCGCCGACGCCATCGACATCGGCTCGGTGGCCGACATCCCGCCGCTCTTCGCCCACTGGACCGGCACCGACGTCCGGATCGTCGCCGCGCGGGAGACCGTCGACCCGATGGAGCACCCGACGTACGAGCTCGGCGTGGCCCCCGGCGTCGACGTGGAGTCGATCGAGGACCTCAAGGGCAAGAAGATCGCCTACAGCCCTGGCCAGGCGCAGGGGGCGCTGGTGCTCAACGTGCTCCGCGCGGCCGGCCTGAGCCAGGACGACGTGGAGTTCGTCGAGATGCAGAGCGTCGACGACGCGTTCTCCGTCGCGCTCGCCGGCAAGCAGGTCGACGTCGCGCCCCTCGGCCAGACCCTGGTCAAGACCTACCTCGCCAAGTACGAGCGCGACGGCGCCACGACGATCCTCCCGGGCGTGCGGGACGACGCGTGGACGCTCTACGCGCCGACCGCCGTGCTCGAGGACGCCGACAAGGCCGCCGCGATCAAGGAGTTCGTCGTCGCCTGGGCGAAGGCGCAGCAGTGGATCTCCGAGCACCCCGACGAGTTCGCCCAGGCCTACTACGTCGACCACGAGGGCCTCGCGCCCGAGGACGCCACGCACGTCGTCGAGGCGCTCGGCGAGTACACGGTGCCCACCGACTGGGACGAGTTCATCGCGCGCCACCAGGAGACCGTCGACACGCTGGTCGAGGCCCAGGGCCAGGAGCCGCTGAAGGTCGAGACCCTCTACGACCGCCGCTACGAGAAGGCCATCGCGGCCGCGCTGGAGGGCTCATGACGACCCTCGCCGCACCCGCCCGCGCACTCGCCGAGGCGGAGGACGTACGCCCGGCCCGGCGGCGGCTCGGCCCGGGCAGGCCGATCCGCTTCGGTGGCCTCATCGGCATCGCCGCGCTCCTGGCGGCCTGGGTGGTGGGGTCCGCGACCGGACTCCTCGACCCGCGCACGCTCACCGAGCCATGGACGGTGCTGGAGACGGCCGGGACGCTCATCGAGAACGGCCGCCTCCAGGAGGGGCTGCTCACCTCGGGCCTCAGGGCGGCCCTGGGCCTGGGCCTCGGCGTCGTCGTCGGCACCGTTCTCGCACTGCTGTCGGGCCTGTCCCGGATCGGGGAGTCCCTCATCGACGGGCCGATCCAGGTCAAGCGCTCCATCCCGACGCTCGCCCTCATCCCGCTGCTGATCCTGTGGCTCGGGATCGGCGAGCCGATGAAGGTCATCACGATCGCCCTCGCGGTGTTCGTGCCCATCTACATCCACACCCACAACGGCCTGCGCACCATCGAGGGCAGGTATGCCGAGCTCGCCGAGACGCTCGGTGCCACGCGCGGTGAGTTCATCCGCCACGTGGTGCTCCCCGGCGCGATGCCCGGCTTCCTGCTCGGCCTGCGCTTCGCGGTGACCTCCTCGCTGCTCGCGCTGGTCGTCGTCGAGGTCATCAACGCCACGAGCGGCATCGGCCACATGATCACGCTCGCGTCCAACTACGGACAGACCGACGTCATCGTCGTCGGCCTGGTCGTCTACGCGATGCTCGGCGTCACCGCCGACGCGATCGTCCGACTGATCGAGAGGAAGGCACTGTCATGGCGTCGCACACTGGCGAGCTGAGCACCCAGCACGAGCAGGCGGTGCGGGTCACGTCCCTGCACCGCAGCTTCAACGAGGCGGGAGGCGTGCTCAACGGCCTCGACCTCGACATCGCCCCGGGCGAGTTCGTGGCGCTGCTGGGTCGCAGCGGGTCGGGCAAGAGCACCCTGCTGCGCGCCCTGGCCGGCCTCGACCGCGACGTCGCCGGCACCGGAGTCATCGAGGTGCCGGAGAAGGTCTCGGTGGTGTTCCAGGACTCCCGACTGCTGCCGTGGAAGCGCGTGCTCGACAACGTCACCCTGGGCCTGCGCGACCGAGACGCCGCCGAGCGCGGCGTCCGGGCGCTCGACGAGGTCGGTCTCGCCGGGCGGGAGAGGGCATGGCCGCACGAGCTCTCCGGCGGCGAGCAGCAGCGCGCCTCCCTGGCCCGCTCGCTGGTCCGCGACCCGCAGCTGCTGCTGGCCGACGAGCCCTTCGGCGCGCTCGACGCGCTGACCCGGATCCGGATGCACACGCTGCTGCGCAAGCTGTGCGAGGTGCACCGCCCGGCCGTCCTGCTGGTGACCCACGACGTCGAGGAGGCGATCGTGCTGGCCGACCGCGTCATCGTGCTGGACGGCGGCGTCGTACGCCACGACGCGCGCGTCGAGCTCGAGGGCCGGCGCTCGCAGGCCGACCCGGCCTTCGCCCGCCTCCGGGCCCGGCTGCTGGCCGAGCTCGGTGTCGAGGACGACCACGACGCCGCACCGGCGCGCCTCGACCGTGCCGTGGACCGGGCGGCGTCATGACCGGCCGGCAGCTCCACCTCAACCTCTTCATCTACCCCGACGGCCACCACGAGGCGGCCTGGCGGCACCCGGACAGCCAGACCGACCGGATCCTCGACATCACCTACTACCAGGAGCTCGCCCAGCGCGCGGAGGCGGCGAAGTTCGACGCCGTCTTCTTCGCCGACGGCCCCTCCCTGGCCGAGAACATCCAGTACGCCGCCCGCTTCCGCCTCGAGCCGATCACCGTGATGACGGCGATCGTGGCCGCGACCGAGCGGATCGGCGTGATCGGCACCGCGTCGACCACCTACACCGAGCCCTACAACCTCGCCCGGCAGTTCTGCGGGCTCGACCACCTCAGCGGTGGCCGCGCCGGCTGGAACATCGTCACGACGGGCGCGGCCGACGCGGCGCTCAACTTCGGCCTCGACGCCCACCCGCTGCACCGCGACCGCTACGAGCGGGCCGAGGAGTACCTCGAGGTCGTGACCAAGCTCTGGGACAGCTGGGAGGACGACGCGGTCGTCGCCGACCGGGAGAGCGGGATCTTCGCCGACCCCGACAAGATCCACCGCGTCGACCACGTCGGCAAGCACTTCCGGGTGGCGGGCCCGCTCAACGCGCCCCGCTCGCCGCAGGGCCGGCCGGTCTACGTGCAGGCCGGCTCGTCGGAGGACGGGCGCGCCTTCGCGGCCCGCTGGGCCGAGGCGATCTTCACCGCCCACCAGACGATCGGGTCGGCCCAGGAGTTCTACGCCGACATCAAGCGGCGGGCGCAGGCGCAGGGTCGCGACCCACGGGGGCTCAAGGTGCTGCCGGGCATCAGCCCGTTCATCGGGTCCACGGCGCGGGAGGCCGAGGACCTGCACCAGCAGCTCAACGACCTCACCCAGCCGGAGTACTCGCTCGCGCAGCTCAACCGGCTGACCGGCGTCGACCTCTCGGCGTACGACCTCGACGGTCCCTTCCCGCGCGAGGTGATCGACGCGAGCGAGGAGCGCAGCGAGGGCAGCAGGTTCCAGCTGGTGCTCGACATCGTCGAGCGCGAGCAGCCGACGCTGCGCCAGCTCTGCCACCGCCTCGCCGGTGCCCGCGGCCACCGGGTCGTCACCGGCACCCCCGACCAGGTCGCCGACACCATCCAGGAGTGGGCGGAGTCGGGAGCCGCCGACGGCTTCAACGTGATGCCGCCGTGGCTGCCGGGAGGCATCGAGGTCTTCATCGACGAGGTCGTGCCGATCCTGCGTGCACGCGGGCTGTTCCGCGAGGAGTACACAGGAAGCACCCTCCGCGAGCACCTCGGCCTCGAACGACCCGCCAGCCAGTACGCACCCACCTTCAACGAGAGGACCGCATGAGCTTCGACCACTACCGCCCCCTGGGGCGGACCGGCGTCCAGGTCAGTCCACTGACCCTCGGCGCGATGATGTTCGGCGCGTGGGGCAACCCCGACCACGACGAGTCGATCGCGATCATCCACCGTGCGCTCGACGCCGGCATCAACGTCATCGACACCGCCGACGTCTATGCCCGCGGTGAGTCGGAGGAGATCGTCGGCAAGGCGCTGAAGGCCCGCACGGGCAGCCGCGACGACGTCTTCCTCGCCACCAAGTTCCACGGCACCATGCACGACGAGGACCCCAACCAGGCCGGCAACTCGCGCCGCTGGATCATCCGCGAGGTCGAGCACTCGCTGCGACGCCTGCAGGTCGACCACATCGACCTCTACCAGGTGCACCGGCCGCGGCCCGAGGTCGACATCGACGAGACCCTCGGTGCCCTGACCGACCTCGTCCGCCAGGGCAAGGTGCGCTACATCGGCACCTCGACGTTCCTGCCCTCCCAGGTCGTGGAGGCGCAGTGGGTGGCGGAGAGGCGCAACCGGGAGCGCCCTGTCACCGAGCAGCCGCCGTACTCGATCCTCGCCCGCGAGGTCGAGCGCGACATCCTGCCGACCGCACAGAAGTACGGCCTCGGCGTGCTCCCCTGGAGCCCGCTCGCGGGCGGCTGGCTCTCGGGTCGCTACCGCCGCGGCGAGGACCCGGCGGTGACGTCGAGCCGGCTGCGCCGCCAGCCCGCGCGCCACGACCCGTCCTCGCCGGAGAACAAGGTCAAGCTCGAGGCGGTCTTCGCGCTGCAGGAGCTGGCCGACGAGGCGGGGCTGTCGCTGATCCACCTCGCCCTCGGCTTCGTGCTCGCGCACCCGGGGGTGTCCTCGGCCATCATCGGCCCGCGGACCCTCGAGCAGCTCGAGTCGCAGCTCGGCGTGGAGAAGGTCGTGCTGCCGTCCGACGTGCTCGACCGGATCGACGAGATCGTCCCCCCCGGCACCACGCTCAACGAGGCAGACCGGGGTTACGCACCGCCGGCCCTCGTCGAGGCGGCGCTCCGGCGCCGCTGATCGCGCGCGCCGCCCGGCCCCGAGGGGAGGGCCGGGCGGCGGGTCGCGGGGGAGCGGGCGACGGCAGGTGTTCCAATAATGGAGCAGTCACTCTAGTATCCCGAGCATGACCGTCGCTGCCGGACCCGTCGACCAGGCGTCGCGGTCGCTGGGACCGGACCTCGCGCGCGGCGTCATGCTGCTCGCGATCGCACTGGCCAATTCGCACTACTTCCTCGAGGGGTCGTCGTACCTCGGCGGCTACCCGCTCGACCAGGGTCCGCTCGACCGGGCGGTCGCGTGGGCGACCACGACGTTCGTCGATGGTCGGGCCTTCCCGATGTTCGGCCTGCTCTTCGGCTACGGCGTCAGCCAGATCGTGCGGCGGCAGGGCGACGCCAGGCCCCGGGACGTACGTCGCCTGCTCTGGCGCCGCGCCGGCGTCCTGGTCTGCGTCGGATTCCTGCACGCGGTGCTGCTCTTCGTGGGCGACATCCTCGCCGCCTACGGGGTGCTCCTCCTGGTCGGTGCCTGGGCCGTGCGGTGGAAGGACGGATGGCTGCTCGGCGTCGCAGCCGCCTTCCTCGTGCTCGTCGCGCTGCCCGACGACGGCGCCCTGGGGGACGCCACCGGGGGGCCGGACGTCGCAACGATGCTGCCGACCGGCCTCGTCACGATGGTGGTCGACCGCGCCACCGCGTCGGGCTTCATCGCCCTTCTGGGACCGGTCGGCTTCGCGTGCCCCTTCCTGGTCGGCCTGTGGGCCGGCCGCCGCCGGTTGCTCGAGCCGCCGTCGCCCGAGGCGCGGGCCAGGCGGGCCCGTGGCCTCCTCGTCGTCGGCCTGACGGGTGTTGCCGCGGCCGTCGTCGGCGCCCAGCCGCTCGCCCTGCTCCAGCTCGACGGCCGGGTGCCGGGCGGTGCCACCGTCTCCGGGCCGGCCGCGCTCCACGACGCGACCGGGGTCCTGGGCGGCTTCGGCTATGCGGCCCTGATCGCGCTGGTCGCGCTGCGCCTCGAGGAGACCGGGCGCGCGCAGGGGAGGACGGTGCTGGCCCTGCAGGCCGTCGGCCAACGGTCCATGACGTGCTACCTCGCGCAGTCGGTGGTGTGGACGCTGGCCTTCACTCCTGTGCTGCTCGGGCTCTCCGACGACCTGACCATCGCCGCCAACGCGGTGCTCGCCGTCCTCACCTGGCTGCTCACGGTGGCGCTCGCCGACTGGATGCGCCGGACCGGCAGGCGCGGACCGTTCGAGGTGCTCGTCAGGCAGGTGACCTACCGCTGACCTCCGGACGCGCCGCGGCCCGGGCACCGACCACCACCCCGAGCACGCCGATGACGACCGCGAGGGCGTAGACCACCGAGAAGGGATCGACGTCGGCGCGCACCGCAGCGGCGTAGGCGATGCCGCTCACCGACAGCGCCAGCGCGGCGCCCAGCGAGTCGGCGACGGTGAGGGCCGAGGAGTTGAAGCCACGGTCCTCGTCGGTGGCCGAGGCGAGCATCGCCACGCCCGTGCGGGGATAGGCGAAGCCCATGCCGATGCTGGCGAGGACGTAGGCCGCGATGGGAGCCGGCGCCGGGACGCCCGTGCCCCTGGAGCGGAGCCAGACGAGGGCCGCGATGCCCGCGACACCGAGCAGCACGACGCTCGTGCCGAACCGGAACGCGGCGCCGTGCGAGACGCGCTCACCCAGGCGCGAGGAGACCTGGCTGGACGCCGCCCACACCACGCCGACGAGGGTCAGGGCGATGCCGGCCTGGCCGGGAGTGAGGTCCCACCGCTCCTGGAGGACGTAGACGATGTAGGCCTCGGCGCAGAAGAACGAGGCGGCGAGCAGGCCGCGGGTGGCGATCACGGCCGGCAGGCCGCGCCCGCCGGTGAGCGTTCCCGCGGGCAGCAGCGGGCGGACGCCGACGACGACCAGCACGAACGCGAGCGCCGCGGCCACCAGGGTGGCACCGGTCCCGGAGCCGAGCAGCTCGAGCGCGAGCACCGCTGCGGCGGCGAGCACCGCCCAGCCGAGGCGGGACAGGGACGCCGCGCCCG
Organism: Nocardioides sp. zg-1228; assembly: GCF_017086465.1. Classification (NCBI taxonomy): domain Bacteria; kingdom Bacillati; phylum Actinomycetota; class Actinomycetes; order Propionibacteriales; family Nocardioidaceae; genus Nocardioides; species Nocardioides sp. zg-1228. The sequence goes on from NZ_CP070961.1 coordinate 301,302, forward strand.
GCTCCGCGGGGGCGGGCTGCCGCCGGGCGGTGGGGGTCACCAGGACCGCCGACACCGCGACCAGGAACACGATCCCCAGGAAGACCCACCGCCAGCCGACCGCGTGCGCGACGAACGCGGCCACCCCGGGTCCGAACAGGGCCGGCAGGACCCATGCGGCGGCGAAGGCGGCGAAGATGGCGCCGCGGAGCCGGGCGGGGTAGACCAGCCCGACCAGCACGTAGGCCACGACGATCATCGCGCCGCTGCCCAGCCCTTGCACGATGCGCCCCACGACGAAGAGCTCCATCGCCGGTGCCGTCCCGCACACGAGGAGGCCGAGCGAGAAGGTCACCAGCGAGGCCAGCAGCGGCTGGAACGGACCGCGGCGGTCGGCCCACATGCCCGCAGCCACCATGCCGACGACGCCGCTGGCGAAGGGGGCGGCGAACGCGAGGGCGTAGTAGTCGAAGCCGTCGAGGCTGCGCGCGACGGTCGGCATCACGGTGGTCACCGCCATCGCCTCGAAGGCGGCGAACGCGATGAGGGAGAACAGGCCGACCGTCGTGGCGGCGTAGGCCGGGGAGAGGATCCGCTCGCGCGGCTCGTCGGTGCCCGGCGTGGTGCTGGTGCTCACTCGGTGACGGTAGGGCCTGCCGTGCACACGAGGTCAACCGGGTTGTGCTCCGGAATAATCGCGGCGTCGCGGACGCTGCGCCGACAGTGACTGCTCTCTCCGTGCTCGACCTCGTGCCCGTCCGCAGCGACCAGACCACCGGTGACGCCATCGCCGCCTCGCGCGACCTCGTCCGCGTCGCCGACGACCTCGGCTACCGCCGCTTCTGGGTCGCCGAGCACCACAACATGCCGGCCGTCGCCGCCACCAACCCGCCCGTCCTCATCGCGATGCTCGCCTCCGCGACCGAGCGCATCCGGGTCGGCTCGGGCGGCGTGATGCTGCCCAACCACGCGCCGTTGGTCGTCGCCGAGCAGTTCGCCCTGCTCGAGGCCGCCTTCCCCGGCCGCATCGACCTGGGCATCGGCCGGGCCCCCGGCACCGACCCGCTCACCAGGTACGTCCTGCGCGGCGGGAGCGCGGAGTCCGCCGACGAGGCGGTCACCAAGTTCCCCGACTACGTCGAGGACATCCGCACCCTGATGACCACCGAGGGCGTGGAGCTCCAGGTCGGCCCGCGCCGCCAGCCGCTCCGCGCGACCCCCGCGGCCCGCACGCTGGCCGACATGTGGCTGCTCGGCTCGAGCGACTACTCGGCCCGCCTGGCCGCCGAGAAGGGCTTGCCCTACGTCTTCGCGCACCACTTCTCGGGGGAGGGCACGGGCGTGGCGCTCGACCTCTACCGCTCGTCCTACCGCCCGTCGCCGGAGTATCCCGAGCCCCGCACGTTCCTGACCGTCAACGCCGTCGTGGCCGAGACCGAGGAGGAGGCGCGCCGCCGCGCGCTGCCCAACGTGCAGCAGATGATCGCGCTGCGCACCGGCGCCCCCCTGCACGCCCAGCGGCTCGTCGAGGAGGCCGAGGCGGTCGAGCTGACGCCCGACCAGCGCGCGCTCGCCGAGGCGATGGCGCGGCGTTGGATCGTCGGCGCCCCCGAGCAGGCGCGCGCCCGGATCGAGGAGCTCGCCCAGGAGTTCGGCGTCGACGAGGTGATGGTGCACCCGGTCGCGGGCGCCGCGGCCGGCACCGACGTACGCACCTCGCCGGCGCGCGAGGAGACGCTGCGGCTGCTCGTCGGCTGAGGGCCCTCAGTGCCGCTTCTCGAGCCCGACCGCCTCGCGCAGGTCCTCGACCGCGCCACGGAGACCGGGGTCGTCGGCGGCGCGTGAGTCCATCAGCGCGGCCATCGCCTCGGCGATCACGTTGAGCTTCTCCTGCATGGCCTCGGTGTTGCGACGCCCGGCGTTCTCCAACAGCACGAGCAGCAGCAGTGAGAGGACCGCACCGAAGGTGTGGATCGCCAGCTCCCACTTGGTGGTGCTCGACCAGAACGGATAGCTCGCCGCCCAGATCACCACGACCGCCACGACGACGGCGAAGAACGGCGCCCGGCTGATGGCCCTGGTCGACAGCTCGACGAACCGCTCGAAGGGGTCGAGCCCGTCGTGCTGCTTGCGGCTCTCCGCCGCCTCGGTGCGCTCCATGGACGGAACCTAGCGGGTCGGATCGGCCCCGGACCCCTCCCCCGAGGAGGTCCGGGGCCCTTCTCCTGCCCGAGGCCCGCGCTCAGACGAGCGCGAGTCCCGCGGCAGGCGTCACCCGCGCCGCCCGGCGCGCGGGCACGACGCAGGCGGCCAACCCGGCGAGGGCCGCGACCAGCGCGACGGCTCCGAGCTGCCACACCGGGACGGTGAACCCGGCGCCGTCGACGACCCCGGCCACCATGACCTGCACCCCGACCCAGGCGAAGGCCAGGCCGATCGCGAGGCCCATCAGCGTCGCCACCGACGACAGGAGCAGGCCCTCGGCCGCCATCGCGCGGCGCAGCTGCTCGCGCGTGAGTCCCATCGCCCGCAGCAGCGCGTTCTCCCGGCCGCGCTCGAGCACCGAGAGCCCCAGCGTGTTGGCGATGCCGACCAGCGCGATGAGGATCGCCACGGCCATCAGGCCGACGACGGCACCGGTGAGGATGTCGACCTGGAGGTAGACCCAGCTGCGCTCGGTCCAGCCGCCGCCCAGGTCGGCGTCCGCCGCCCCGGCCAGCACCGCGAGGTCGCCCGACAGCTCATCCGCGTCGGCGCCGTCCGCGGCCCTGGCCCACACCGCCATCGCTCGCGCGTCGGGGTCGAGCGCTGCGAGCGTGGTGGCGGACACCAGGCCCGAGCGTCCCCAGCCGCTGTCGGTCCGCACCTCGAGGGTGTGCTCGCGGCCGCCGACCGTGACGGTCGCCTCCCCCTGCCCGGCGCGCTCGGACAGCCGTGCCGGAAGCTCCGCGACCACGCTGTGGGGCAGGAGCAGCACACCGTCGTCGGGCACCAGGTCGGCGGACCCGCGCACGACCCGGGTGCCGTCGTCCGCTGCGAGGAGGGTGAGCGCCACCTGTCCGATGGTGGCCGTGGTGCCGTCCAGCGCGACGGCTTCGGCGACCCCATCGGTGGCCGCGACCCGGTCGACGAGCGAGCCGTCCAGCGGCTCGTCGACCGCGGTGATGCTGGAGTCCAGCGGGTGCGAGTCGTCCATGTCCTGGTCGATCGCGGTGCGCGAGGAGGCCAGCCCCGTGAGGATCGCGGTCGTCAGGGTCACCCCGACGAGGAGCGAGGCGGCCGTGGTCGCCGTACGCCGCGGGTTGCGCACGGCGTTGCCGGTGGCGAGCCGGCGCACCGGCCCCCCGCCCGGCAGGGCGCCGGTGAGGCGGATCAGTCGCGGCACCAGCACCGGGCCGAGGAGGAGCACACCGACGAAGGCGAGCACGCCGCCGGCGAGCATCACCGGCACCGACTTCGTGGCGATCGCCGCCGCCAGCAGGACCCCGCCGGCCCCGATGCCGAGAGCGGCGAGGGCCAGGCGCCAGCGTCCGGCGGCCGACCGCACGTCCACGCCGGTGGCAGGTCGCAGGGCGGCGAGCGGGGCGACCCTCACGGCCGCGCGCGTCGGCAGCCAGGCGGCACCGAGCGTCACCAGGGTCCCCACCGCGAAGGCCGTGGCGGTCCAGACGGGGTCGAGCGCGGCCGGACCCATGTCGGTGAACCACCGGCGCACCAGCACGACGAGGCCGGCCCCGGCGAGCGTCCCGACGGCGACGCCGATCGCCGATGCGGCCACCCCCAGGACGAGGGCCTCGAGCCGGATCGCGCCTCGCAGCTGCCGGCGGGTGACGCCGACGCAGCGCAGCAGCGCGAAGTCGCGCATGCGCTGCGCGAAGAGGATGGCGAAGGTGTTGGTGATCACCAGCACGCCGACGAACAGCGCGATCGCGACGAACAGCAGCGCCATGATCGCGATGACGTCGACACCGCGGGTGATCTCGGCCTGGCGGGCGGCCGTCCAGTCGGACGAGGACGCGACCGTGGCGTCGGGAGCCACCTCGCGGGCCAGGTCCGCCGGGCCGTCCCACCCGACCGCGTCGATCCACAGCGTGTCCTCGAACCGCCGGAGGTCCTGCCACGGCACGTAGAGCGCGGCGCCGAGCGCCGCGGGGCTGTCCACCAGACCGACGATCTCGACGTCCGTCGCGGCAGACCCGCTGCCGATGCGGACCACGTCGCCGATGGCCATGCCCGCGGCCTTGCTCCGGTTGACGTCCGCCAGCGCCTCGCCGGCCTCCGCGGGGAACCGTCCGTCCTCGAGCTGCTGCCACTGCACGCGCGGGTCGAGGGACGCCTCCGCGATGTCCGCCGACGCCGCGAGCTGGACGCCGTCGCGCGCGACGGGCTCCATGGCGTAGCCGAGCGTCAGGACCGCGAAGCCGCCCTCGGCCGCGGCGTCCACGAGCCCGTTCACCTCGTCGGTGTCGTAGGTCGACACGACCCGGTCGACGCCCGCGACGGGCGCTCCGGTGTCCTCGGTCAGCCCGGACCGGGTGGCTCCGGTGAGCATCCCGATCACCACGATGAAGGCGACGCCGATGACGACGGCGAGCGACGCGGCGACGTACCTGCGGGTGTGGTGGCGCATCGACGCCAGGATCACGGTGCGCATCAGGCGCCCTTCCCGCGCAGTGCGGCGACCAGCTCGTCCTGGCCGGGGTCGGTGAGGTGGGCGGTGAGCGCGCCGTCGTGGATGACCACCACGTCGTCGGCGTAGGCCGCCGCGTCGAGCTCGTGGGTCACCAGGACGACCGTCATGCCGAGCTCGCGGACCGAGCGGCGCAGGTGATCGAGCACCTCGGCGCTGGCCTCGCTGTCGAGGTTGCCGGTGGGCTCGTCGGCGAAGACGATGGCAGGCTGGGTGACCAGGGCCCGAGCGATGGCGACGCGCTGCTGCTGGCCGCCGGAGAGCTGGCTGGGCAGGTGCCCGAGGCGGTCGGCGAGGCCGAGGACACCGACGACCTGGTCGTAGCGGTCGCGGTCGACGTCCCGGCCGGCGAGCTCGAGCGGGAGGACGATGTTCTGCCCGGCGGTGAGCATCGGCAGCAGGTTGAACGCCTGGAAGACGAAGCCGATGTGCTCGCGGCGGAAGAGGGTCAGGGCGGTGTCGTCGAGCCCGGCGAGGTCGCGTCCCGCGACGCTCACCGTGCCGCTCGTCGCGGCGTCGAGTCCGGCCAGGCAGTGCATCAGGGTCGACTTGCCGGAGCCGCTGGGGCCCATGATCGCGGTGAAGCGCCCGGCGGGCAGGTCGAGGTCGACGCCGCGCAGGGCGTGCACGGCGCTGTCGCCGGCTCCGTAGGTGCGGGTCAGCCCGCGGGCGCTCGCCGCCGTGCGGGTGGTCAGGTCGGGTGTCGTCGTCATGGGGACAACGCTCGTCGTTCGCGGCCCCCGGGTCGTCGGTCCCCGGCACGGACCTCCCGTCCCCCTGCGGTCGCACCCGGCGGGTCGGCGTACGACCGGGGGAGGACGCGGGGACGGGCTAGGGGGTGACCAGGCCCGACTCGTAGCCGAGCACCACGAGCTGCACGCGGTCGCGCGAGCCGGTCTTGGCCAGCACCCGGCCGACGTGGGTCTTCACGGTCGTCTCGGCGACGACGAGCGCGGCGGCGATCTCGGTGTTGCTGAGGCCGCGGGCGACCAGGGTCAGCACCTCGACCTCGCGGTCGGTGAGCTGTGCGAGTCGGTCGTCGACGAGCCCGGTCGTGGCAGGGTCGGGCAGCGCGGCGAAGTGGTCGAGCAGCCGGCGGGTGGTGCTCGGCGCGACGACGGCGTCGCCGGCCTGCACGGCCCGGATCGCGCCGAGGAGGTCGGGCGGGGCGGCGTCCTTGAGCAGGAACGCGGAGGCGCCGGCACGGATCGCGGCGAAGGCGTACTCGTCGAGGTCGAAGGTGGTCAGCACGATCACCCGCGGCGGCGCGGCGCCCGCCAGCAGCCGCCGGGTGGCCTCCACCCCGTCGACGCGGGGCATCCGGACGTCCATCAGCACCACGTCGGCGGCGGTGACCGCCAACCGCTCCAGCGCCTCGGCGCCGTCGCCCGCCTCGCCGACGACCTCCATGTCGTCCTGGCTCTCGACCAGCATGCGGAAGCCGGCGCGCACCATCTGCTGGTCGTCGACGAGGAAGACCCGGATCCGGTCGGCCGTGCGGTGCTCGCTCACAGCGGCAGCCTCGCAGACACCGCGAAGCCGCCGCCGGGCGCCGGGCCGGCCTCGAGGGTGCCGCCGTGGACGGCGGCGCGCTCGCGCATGCCGACCAGGCCCAGCCCACGTCCGTCGGCACCCGCCGCCGCACCCCGCCCGTCGTCACGCACGTCGATGGCGACCTCGCGGTCGACGGTGACCCGCACGTCCACGCTCGCGTTCGGTCCGGCGTGCTTGCGCACGTTGGTGAGCGCCTCCTGCACGATCCGGTAGGCCGCCAGCCCGACGCCGTCGGGCACCTCGGGCACCTCGGCCACCCGGTCGGGGAGGTCGGCGGTGACCCGCATGCCGGCGGTGCGCGCCTCCTCGACCAGGTGGCGCACGTCGCCGAGCCCGGGCTGCGGCGCCACGCCCGTGTCGCCCTCGCGTAGCAGCCCCAGCAGGCGGCGCATCTCGGTCAGCGCCTCGCGGCCCGCGGCGGCGATCGTCTCGAGGGTGGCGACCGCCACGCCGGGGTCCTTCGCCGCGGCGTAGCGGGCGCCGTCGGCCTGCACGACGATCACCGACAGCCCATGGGCGACGACGTCGTGCATCTCGCGGGCGATGCGCGAGCGCTCGTCGCGGGCGGCGAGCTCGACCTCGCGCTCGGCCATCCGCTCGGCCTGCTCGGCGCGCGCGACCAGCGAGGCGACGTACCTCTCCCGCTCCTGGGCGGCGAAGCCCAGCGCCCAGGCGGTCGTGACGAGAGCGCCGATAGTCACGGCGTAGGGGACGATGTTGCCGGCGGTCAGCTCGCCGCCGAAGCCCAGGGTCCAACGGACCGCCGCGACCAGCGAGGCGGCGTAGCCGACGAGCAGCGCCGTCACCCCCTGCCAGCGCGGCGACCAGCGAGCCACGGCGTAGACGGCGATGGGGAACGCGAGCTGGCCGACGACCGGCTCGTGGTAGGCCACGGCCTGCACCGCGGACGCCGTGGCCACCGCGAGGAACACCCCCCAGGCGCGGGTGCGGCGCCAGAGCAGCGGGACCACCTCGGCGGTCGTGAGGAGCGCGGCCACCGGCTCCCCGACGGCGAGGTGGGCGACCATCCCGAGCACCACCAGCCCGCCGACGATCGACACGTCCAGCCACCGCCGCGCGCGCGGTCCCAGGCGCCACGGGTGCTGGTCCATGGTCGGACCCTAACCAGCGCGCGGTGCCGTTGCGTCAGCCCACGGGAGGACCCCGGTCCGCGCTCGTCCGTCCCGAGTAGGGTGCGAGCCATGACCCAGTGGGAATACCAGGTGGCGCCGATTCCGCTCCACAACGAGGCCCTGATGCTCAACAACTTCGGCCAGGACGGCTGGGAGCTGGTGGCCATCCACACCAACGCCCAGGGCGGCCTGGTGGCGTTCCTCAAGCGCGCCAAGCCGGGGGCCTGACGTGGGCGCCGAGGCACGCCTCGCCGAGCTGGGGATCACCGTCCCCGACGTCGTCCCGCCGGTCGCGGCCTACCAGCCGACGTCCCGCACCGGTGACCTCGTCTTCACCTCCGGACAGCTCCCTGCCCGCGACGGCGAGATGATCGCCGTCGGCAAGCTCGGTGGCGACGTCAGCGAGGAAGTCGGCTACGAGTGCGCGCGCCAGTGCGCCCTCAACGCCCTCGCGGCGGTCAAGGCCGAGGTCGGCTCGCTCGACGCGGTCAAGCGCGTGGTCAAGGTCGTCGTCTTCGTCGCCTCGACGCCCGACTTCACCGGCCAGCCGAAGGTCGCCAACGGCGCCTCCGAGCTGCTCGGCGACGTCTTCGGCGACGCCGGCAAGCACGCCCGCTCCGCCGTCGGCGTCTCGGTGCTCCCGCTCGACGTGCCCGTCGAGGTCGAGATCGTCGTCGAAGTCTGAGCATGGAGCGCCTTCCGCTCCCCGAGGCCCTCGTCGCCCAGGCCCGTTCGTACGCCGCGGGTGACGCGACGCCGGCCGAGCCGCGCGACGCCGCCACAGTGGTGCTGCTGCGCCCGTCCGCGTCGGGCCGCGGGTCCGACGTCTACCTGCTGCGCCGCCAGACCTCGATGGCCTTCGCCGGGGGCATGTGCGTGTTCCCCGGCGGCGGGGTCGACCCGCGCGACTTCGACGACGAGCTGGTCGGCCGCGGCCTCTGGGCGGGGCCGTCGCCGGCCGAGTGGGCCTTCCGGCTCGACTGCGACGAGCCGAGGGCCGTCGCGCTCGTGTGCGCCGCGGTGCGCGAGACCTTCGAGGAGTCGGGCGTCCTGCTCGCCGGCGCCGGTGCCGACTCGGTCGTGGCCGACACGACCGGCGACGACTGGGAGGCCGACCGCGTCGCCCTGGAGACGCGCGAGGTCTCGATGACCGCCTTCCTCGAGAGGCGCTCGCTGGTGCTGCGCACCGACCTCCTCGGCGCCTGGTCGGGCTGGCTGACCCCGGTCTTCGAGCCCCGGCGCTACCGCACCTGGTTCTTCGTCGCGCGGCTGCCCGAGGGACAGGTGACCCGTGACGTGTCGAGCGAGTCGTCCTCGGTGATGTGGGTGCCCGCCCTCGACGCCGTCGAGCAGGTCGAGCGCGAGGACATCCTCATGCTGCCGCCGACCTGGCTGACCTGCCTCGAGGTGGGCCAGCAGGCCGACCCCGACGCGGTGCTCGCGCAGGCGCGCGAGCGTCGGGTGGAGATGTTCACCCCCGAGGTGGTCGCCGACGGCGACGAGTTCGTCCTCTCGACGCCACCGGCCTACGCCGCGCTGATGGCCCAGCGCTGAGGGGCCGGCGATGAGCTGGTCGGGCGGCGCCTTCGGGTCCACGGGCACCTGCGTGCTGGCGCCCAACGCCGGCGTGATGACCCTCGACGGCACCAACACCTGGGTGCTGCGCGACCCCGGGTCGTCGCGCTCGGTCGTCGTCGACCCGGGGCCCTCGATCGCCGCGCACCTCGACGCCGTCGACGTGGCGGCCGGTGACGTGGCGGTGGTGCTGCTGACCCACCACCACGCCGACCACAGCGAGGCGGCCCGCGACTACGCCGAGCGGCACGGGTGCGGCGTACGCGCGCTCGACCCGGCCCACCGGCTGGGCTCGGAAGGGCTCGACGAGGGCGACGTGGTGGCCGTCGGCGGGCTGGAGGTGCACGTCGTCGCGACGCCCGGGCACACGTCCGACTCGCTGTCGTTCGTCGTGCCGCAGGACCGCGCCGTGCTCACGGGCGACACCGTGCTGGGGCGCGGCACGACGGTCGTCGCGCACCCCGACGGGCAGCTCGGTGCCTACCTGTCGTCGCTGCAGCGGCTGCACGCCCTGTGCGGCGAGCAGGGCATCACCACGGTGTGGCCCGGCCACGGCCCGGTCATCGACGACGCCCTCGGCGCCCTCGACCACTACCTCGCCCACCGCCGTCGGCGGCTCGACCAGGTGCGCGACGCGCTGCGCGACCTGCACGCGGTGGAGCGCGAGGGCGGGTCCTTCCCCCACGACACGCTGCCGCGCGCCATCGTCGAGATCGTCTACGCCGACGTCGACCCGGTGCTGTGGGGTGCGGCCGAGCTGTCGGTGCGGGCCCAGCTGGCCCACCTCGACGAATGACCCCTTGCGCCCGGTCGGCGTGAGGAGTGAGGTGGGGTCATGGACCAGCCGCGCCGCCCCGTCGTCGTCCTCTCCCGCGCCCTCGACCAGGCCGGCGACGCCCTCGCCGCCGTCCACCCCGACGACCTCGACCGGCCCACGCCCTGCGAGGGGTGGACCGTGGCCGAGCTCGCCGACCACCTGGCCGCCGCGCCGGAGCACTTCCTGCAGCTGGCGCGCGGGGAGCAGGTCGACTGGAGCGCACGCACCGGAGTCGACGCCTCCCAGCTGGCCGCCCACTTCCGGACGCACGCCGACGACCTGCTCCACCACTGGCACACCCAGCCCGACGACCAGGTCGCCCAGGCCGACTGGCAGAGCGCCGAGCTCGGCGTGCACACCTGGGACCTGGTCCGGGCGCTCGGCCTGCCCCCGCTGACACCGCTCGACGACGAGGTGGCCGAGCGCGGACTGGCGTTCCTGCAGCAGGGGCTGACCGCCGACAACCGCGGCGACGCCTTCGGTGCGGCGGTCGACCTGCCCGACGACGCGTCGCGCTACGACCGGCTGGCCGCGTTCGCCGGCCGCGACCCGCGCGCCTGAGGCGTCCCGCCCGCGCAGACGCGCGGACGTTGATCGGGGACCGCGCTCGCGTCCCCGCTCAGCCGGCGCGGCCGAGCGGACCAACGTCCGCGTCTGCGCCGGGGTGGAGGTCGGAGTCAGCGGGCGCGGCGGCCGAGGCGCTCGATGTCCATGATCACGACGGAGCGGGGCTCCAGGCGCAGCCAGCCGCGCGAGGCGAAGTCGGCGAGGGCCTTGTTGACCGTCTCGCGGGAGGCGCCGACCAGCTGGGCGAGCTCCTCCTGGGTGAGGTCGTGGTGGACGTGCACGCCGTCGTCGGCGGTGCGCCCGAAGCGGTCGGCCAGGTCGAGCAGCGCCTTGGCCACGCGGCCGGGGACGTCGGAGAAGACCAGGTCGGCGACGACGTCGTTGGACTTGCGCAGCCGCGAGGCGAGCTGCGACAGCAGGCCTCGCGCCACCTGCGGGCGGCCCTCGAGCCACTTCAGCAGGTCGTCGTGGGAGAGCGAGGCGAAGGAGGCGTCGGTGACGGCCGTGACCGTCGCCGAGCGTGGGCCGGGGTCGAAGAGCGAGAGCTCGCCGAACATCTGTCCGGGACCCATGATCGCGAGCAGGTTCTCCCGGCCGTCGGAGGAGGACCGGCCGAGCTTCACCTTGCCCTCGGTGACGATGTAGAGCTTGTCGCCGGAGTCGCCCTCGTGGAAGAGGACGTCACCGCGACGGAGCCGGGTCTCGGCCATGGATCCACCCAGTGCAGTCGCTGCCTCGTCGTCGAGCGAGCTGAACAGCGGTGCCTGCCGAAGCACGTCGTTGTCCACGTCATTCCTCCCGGTCGGGTGCGTCCCGGCGGGTCACGCCCGGGATCACCACCGATCCTAGCCGTGGTCCGCCTCACACGCGCGACACCGGGCGGTGCGGCGGACGCTTCGCCGGCTTCGGCGGTGTCGGGACCGGACCGTAGGCTGAGCGCGTGCCAGCCCCCGCCCGCAAGGCCGTCCCGGTCGTGATCCCCCAGCCCGACACCGCGTTGGTACGCCGGGCGCGCAAGGTCGACCGGATCCTGGCGCAGACCTATCCCGACGCCCGCGCCGAGCTCGACTTCACCAACCCCTTCGAGTGCCTCGTCGTCACGGTGGTCTCCGCGCAGACCACCGACCGCCGGGTCAACGCCGCCAGCCCGGCCCTCTTCGCGGCCTACCCCACGCCGCAGGCGATGGCCGCGGCGCCGCGCGAGCACCTCGAGCAGCTGCTCGGCCCGCTCGGCTTCTTCCGGCAGAAGACCGACGCGCTGCTCAAGCTGAGCCAGGCGTTGGTCGAGCGCTACGACGGCCAGGTGCCCGACCGCCTCGACGACCTCGTCACCCTGCCCGGCGTGGGGCGCAAGACCGCCAACGTCGTGCTCGGCAACGCCTTCGGCAAGCCCGGCATCACCGTCGACACCCACTTCGGCCGGCTGGCGCGGCGCCTGGGCTGGACCGAGGAGACCGACCCGGTCAAGGTCGAGCACGCCGTCGGCGCGCTCTTCCCCAAGCGCGACTGGACGATGCTGTCGCACCACCTCATCTGGCACGGGCGCCGGCGCTGCCACGCCAAGAAGCCCGCCTGCGGCGCCTGCCCGGTGGCCCGCCTCTGCCCGTCCTTCGGCATCGGTCCGACCGACCCGGTCGAGGCGGAGAAGCTGGTCACCACCCAGGGACCCGCATGAGGCCCGCATGAAGAAGGTCGTCCTGGGGCTGCTGGTCGCAGCCGTGCTGTCCGCCTGCTCGGCCGACGGCGGACGCGTCGACGTACGCCCGCCCGACGTCGACGTCGACACCCCCGCGCTGCGCGAGACCAAGGCGCGCATCGGCATGGAGGCGTGCGAGCCGGGCACCGGCGCCCCCGTCGAGGGCGGGCTGCCCGAGCTGACCCTGCCGTGCCTGGGCGGCGGTCCCGACGTCGACCTCTCCGCCCTGCGCGGGCCGGTCGTGATCAACGTGTGGCAGGCCAACTGCGGTCCGTGCCGCGAGGAGATGCCCGCGCTGGAGGCGTTCCACCAGCAGTACGGCGACCGGGTGCCGGTGCTCGGCGTCGACTTCAACGACGTGCACCCCGCCGCGGCCCTCACGCTGGCCGAGGAGACCGGGGCGACCTACCCCTCGGTCGCCGACCCGGGTGGTGAGCTGATGACCGAGGACACGTTCGCCGTGGCCCGGCGCGGGCTGCCGGCGTTCGTCTTCGTCGACGAGGACGGCGTCGTGGTGGGCCAGGACTCCGGCGGGGTCGACTCGGTCGACGACGTCCGCGAGCTGGTCGCCGAGCACCTCGGGATCGACCTGTGAGCGCGACGCCGCCCCCCGACGCGAGCGGTTCGCTGCCGGGGTGGCTGGCCCCGGTCGTCGAGGCGGCGTCGACGATCACCGTCCACCAGCTCACCCGGTTCATGCCGCCGGAGGACGTCGAGCCGCGGCGCGGCGCCGTCCTGATGGTCTTCGCCGACCGCGACGCCGACCCGTCGTCCCCCGACGACCTCGCGCACCGCGGCGAGCTGCTGCTCACCGAGCGCAACCACCACATGCGCTCCCACCCCGGCCAGGTGTCGTTCCCGGGCGGGTCGCTCGACGCCGGCGAGACCCCGGTGGAGGGCGCGCTGCGCGAGGCCTACGAGGAGATCGGCCTGCAGCCGGCCGAGATCGAGGTCTTCGGCGAGCTGCCCGAGCTGTGGCTGCCCCCGAGCAACTTCGCCGTCACGCCCGTCCTGGGCTACTGGCGCGACCGCGGCGAGGTGCGGATCGCGAGCCCCGACGAGGTCCACGAGATCCACCACGTGGCGATCGCCGACCTGCTCGACCCCGACAACCGCATCACGGTGCGCCACCCCAGCGGCTGGCTCGGCCCGGGGTTCCTCATCGGGCCCGATCGCGACGTGATCCTCTGGGGCTTCACCGCCGGCATCGTCGCGCGGCTCTTCAGCCATCTCGGGTGGGCCGACGACTGGGACCGGGCGCGGGTGCGTGACCTGCCCGACCACATGCTGCAGGGTGTCCCCCGGGGCACCGACCTCGCCCCCAACACCCCGCAGAACACCCGGCTCGAGGAGTAGCGCGCATGAACGGCCTCGACTGGTGCCTCATCGCACTCGTGGGGATCTATGCCCTCTCGGGCTACTGGCAGGGCTTCATCACCGGCGCGAGCGCCACCGTCGGGCTGCTGCTCGGCGGCCTCGTCGGCGTCTGGGTGGCCCCCCTGGCGCTGGGCGACGCCGCGCCGTCGCTGTGGGTGTCGCTGGGCGCGCTGTTCATCGTGATCATCTGCGCGTCGCTGGGCCAGGCGCTCTTCCAGTACGTCGGGGCGCGGCTGCGCGACCGCATCACCTGGCAGCCCATCCGCGCCGTCGACGCCATCGGCGGCTCCGCGCTGAGCGCCGTCGCGGTCCTGCTGGTCGCCTGGGCCCTCGGCGTCGCCGTCTCCGGCACCCGCATCGGCGCCATCACGCCGCTGGTGCGCGACTCGACGGTGCTCGCCAAGGTCGATGCGGTGCTGCCGACCGACTCCGGGCGGGTCCTGCAGGCGTTCAACAACGTGGTCGGCACGACGTTCTTCCCCCGCTACCTCGAGCCGTTCGCGCCCGAGCGCATCGTCGCCGTCCGCGCCGGCGACCCGCGGATGCTCACCGACCCCGACGTGCTGGCGGCCGCGCCGAGCGTGGTCAAGGTCCGCGGCACCAACGGCTGCGGCAGCGGCGTCGAGGGCACCGCCTTCTTCTACGCCCCCACCCGGCTGATGACCAACGCCCACGTGGTCGCGGGCGTGACCCGCCCAGAGGTCGAGGTCGCCGGCTCCTCGGTGACCGCCACGGTGGTGCTCTACGACGCCGACCTCGACGTCGCGGTCCTCGCGCTCCCCGACACCGGCTCGTCGCCGCTCGCCTTCGACACCCAGGCCGAGCCCCGCGACCCGGTCGCGGTCCTCGGCTACCCGCAGGACGGTCCCTACGCCGTGGCGTCCGGCCGCATCCGCTCCGAGCAGCGGCTCCGCTCGCCCGACATCTACGGCGAGGGCACCGTGATCCGGCAGGTCTTCTCGCTGCGTGCGCTGATCCGGCCGGGCAACTCCGGCGGGCCGATCGTGACGTCGGCCGGCGACGTCGCGGGCATGGTGTTCGCGGCGTCGGTCAGCGACCCCGACACGGGCTACGCCCTGACGTCCGACCAGCTCGCCGACTCCGCGGCGTCCGGGCTGACCCGGGAGGCGCCGGTCGACACCGGCACCTGCGTGCGCTAGATCAGGGCTGTCCCTTGAGCGCCTGGGGGATCTGGCGGCCCTGCTCGATCGCCCTCTCGGGGGCCTTGACCTGCTTGACCTGCTTGAGCCCGATCATCGCGAGGACCGCGGCGACGAGGACGTAGAAGCCGAAGACGATCAGGAACGCCCACTGCAGGTCGAGGCCCGCGCCGTTCCAGTGGATGAAGTAGACGATCGCCACCGACAGCATGATGATCGCAAGCACGGCGAGGAACGCCGCGCCGGCGAACAGGCCGATGCCGACCCCGCCGTGCTTGACACTCACCTTGAGCTCGCTCTTGGCGAGCTGGATCTCCTTGGAGATCAGCGTCGAGACGTCACGCTGCGCGTCCATGACGAGCTTGCCGAGCGTCGGATCGGTGTCCTTGACCGGTTCGTTTGCCATGGGTGAGGTGTCCTTCGGTGTACGCCGGGGCTGGATGCTGCGACCCTACCAACGGGCCGCGTGCGGCAGCGCCCCGACTACAGTGGGCCACAGGTGAGCCGGGAAGTCTGGTCGGCCCGTGGTGGATTTCCGCGGTGACAGTGCCCCGACGACCCCCGAAGGATGCGCCGACGCATGGCCTCACACCGCAAGCCCCACGAGCCCGGGTCCAAGGACCGGCTGTGGAAGACCGGCCCGGTCTACATCGCCAGCGACAAGCCGCTGGCCCGCCTCGTGGCCCGCCCGATGCGCGAGTTCCTGCGCGTGGAGGCGGCCGGATCGATCCTGCTGCTGCTCTCGGCGGCCGCCGCCCTGATCTGGGCCAACAGCGCGTGGGCGTCGTCGTACGACGCGCTCTTGCACACCCGGCTGGCCATCGACGTCGGGCCGCTGCACCTCGACGAGACGCTGCAGCACTGGGTCAACGACGCCCTCATGGTGATCTTCTTCTTCGTCGTCGGCCTCGAGATCAAGTACGAGCTGGTCAACGGCGACCTGCGCGACCCTCGGACCGCGGCCCTGCCGATCCTCGCTGCCGTCGGCGGGATGGTCGTGCCCGCGGGCATCTACTTCGCGCTCAACCCGCCCGGTGCCGCCGGCAACGCCGGCTGGGGCATCCCGATGGCCACCGACATCGCCTTCGCGGTGGGCGTGCTCGGCGTGCTCGGGCGGCGGATCCCGTCCGCCGCGCGGCTGTTCCTCCTGACGCTCGCGATCGTCGACGACATCGGCGCGATCCTGGTGATCGCGGTGTTCTACACGAGCGACCTGTCGTTGACCTGGCTGGCGATCGCGGTCGCGCTCCTGGCCGTCATGGCGGCGCTGCGGGCGGTGCGCGTGTGGGCGACCGTGGTCTACGCGGTCCTCGGCGTCGTCGTCTGGTTCGCCCTGCTCGAGTCGGGCGTGCACGCGACCCTGGCCGG
Source organism: Nocardioides sp. zg-1228 (assembly GCF_017086465.1). NCBI lineage: Bacteria > Bacillati > Actinomycetota > Actinomycetes > Propionibacteriales > Nocardioidaceae > Nocardioides > Nocardioides sp. zg-1228. The sequence continues at coordinate 317,218 of NZ_CP070961.1, forward strand.
CGTCGCGATCGGCCTGCTGGCCCCGGCCAGGCCGCTGCTGGACGAGGAGGTCGCTCGCGAGCACGCCACGCGGGCGCTGCGCGACCGGCAGCTCGACCCCGACGAGCTCGCCCGGCTCCGCTTCCTGCTCAAGGAGTCGGTCTCGGTCGTCGAGCGCCTCATCAGCACGCTGCACCCGGTGTCGGCGTACGTCGTCCTGCCCGTCTTCGCCCTCGCCAACGCCGGCGTCGAGCTGGGCGCGATCGGCGAGGTCTTCACCGAGCCGGTGGGGCTCGGCATCGTCCTGGGCCTGGTGCTCGGCAAGCCGGTCGGCATCGTGCTGACGTCGGCCCTCGCCGTGCGCCTCGGCGTCGCCAAGCTGCCGGAGGGCGCCTCGTGGTCGATGCTCCTGGGCCTCGGTGCCGTCGCCGGCATCGGCTTCACGGTCTCGATCTTCATCGCCGGGCTGTCCTTTCCCGGTGTCGAGCTGCTCACCGCCGAGGCCAAGATCGCGATCCTGCTCGCCTCCCTCATCGCGGCGGTCGTGGGTGTCGCGCTCCTGCTCCTCGCCACCCGCGGCGTACGTCCGGACCCGGCCGCCGACGAGGCGGCGAGCGAGGACGCCTCCCACTGACGGTCCCGCCGCCGGCCGGCGCGCAGTCGCGAGCCTCCCGTGGCCAGCCGGGCCGGCCGCAAGCGCGACCTAGTGAGGGACGTTCTGGTAGGTCCGAAGGCCGGATCGCCTACCAGAACGTCCCTCAGTACCCGGTGGGTGGGGAGGGGAGCCGGCGGGTGGAGAGGGTCAGTCCTCGGCCGGGGCGGAGGTCTCCTTCGACTTGATCATGTCCATCACCGTGGAGTCGGCGAGGGTGGTCACGTCGCCGACCTCGCGGTGCTCGGCGACGTCCTTGAGCAGGCGGCGCATGATCTTGCCGGAGCGGGTCTTGGGCAGCTCGGGCACGACCATGATCTGGCGCGGCTTGGCGATCGCGCCGATCTCCTTGGCGACGTGCTTGCGCAGCTCCTCGACGATGTCCTCGCCGCCGTCGCCCGCGGAGTCGCGGAGGATGACGAACGCGCACACGGCCTGGCCGGTGGTCTCGTCGGCCGCGCCCACCACGGCCGCCTCGGCGACCTTGGGGTGCGACACGAGCGCCGACTCGATCTCGGTGGTGGACAGGCGGTGGCCCGACACGTTCATCACGTCGTCGACGCGGCCCAGCAGCCACACGTCGCCGTCGTCGTCGAGCTTGGCGCCGTCGCCGGCGAAGTAGAGGCCGGGCCAGCGCGACCAGTAGGTGTCCTTGAAGCGCTGGTCGTCGCCCCACAGCGTGCGGAGCATCGCCGGCCACGGCTCCTTGAGCACGAGGTAGCCGCCGTTGCCGTGGCCGACCGAGGTCGCCTCGTCGTCGACGACGTCGGCCACGACGCCGGGCAGTGCCTTCATGGCCGAGCCGGGCTTGCCGGCGGTGACTCCGGGCAGCGGGCTGATCATGATCTGGCCGGTCTCGGTCTGCCACCACGTGTCGACCACCGGGCAGCGGTCGCCGCCGATGACCTCGCGATACCAGACGTAGGCCTCGGGGTTGATCGGCTCCCCGACCGACCCGAGCAGGCGCAGCGACGACATGTCGTAGCCGTCGGGGATCTCGCGGCCCTGCTTCATGAAGGTGCGGATCGCGGTCGGCGCGGTGTAGAAGATCGAGACCTTGTAGTCCTGGATGATCTGCCACCAGCGGCCCTTCTCGGGCGTGCCCTCGTACATGACCTGCGTCGCGCCGTTGGCGAGCGGCCCGTAGACCATGTAGGAGTGGCCGGTCACCCAGCCGACGTCGGCGGTGCACCAGTAGACGTCGTCGTCCTTGAGGTCGAAGACCGACCAGTGCGTGTACGACGTCCCGGTGAGGTAGCCGCCGGTGGTGTGCAGGATGCCCTTGGGCTTTCCGGTGGTGCCGGAGGTGTACATGACGTAGAGCGGGTGCTCGGAGTCGTGCATCTCCGGCTCGTGGTCGGCCGACGCGCCGTCGACGACGTCGTGCCACCACACGTCGCGCTCGTCGTGCCAGTCGACGTCCTGGCCGGTGCGGCGTACGACGAGCACGTGGCGCACCAGGTCGCCGGTCTTCTCCACGGCCTCATCGACGGCCGGCTTGAGCGCGCTCGCGGCGCCGCGCCGGAAGCCGCCGTCGGAGGTGATGACGACGTGGGCCTCGCAGTCGGTGATGCGCGAGGCGAGGGCGTCGGCGGAGAAGCCGCCGAAGACCACGGTGTGGGGGGCGCCGAGGCGCGCGCAGGCGAGCATCGCGACGACGACCTCGGGGATCATCGGCATGTAGATCGCGACCCGGTCGCCCTTCTTCACACCGAGCTCGGTGAGCGCGTTGGCGGCCCTGGAGACCTCGTCCTTGAGCTGGGCGTAGGTGAGGTCGCGGGTGTCGGCCACCCCGTCGTGGACCGGCTCGCCGACCCAGTGGATGGCGACCTTGTCGCCGTTGCCGGCCGCGACGTGGCGGTCGACGCAGTTGACCGAGGCGTTGATCGTGCCGCCGACGAACCACTTGGCGAACGGCGGGTCGGTCCAGTCGAGGACCTGGTCCCACTTCCGGCCCCAGTCGAGGCGCTCGGCGGCCTCGGCCCAGAACGCCTCGCGGTCGGCGTCGGCGCGGGCGTAGGCCTCCTCCTTGACGTTGGCGTTCGCGGCCAGGTCGGCCGGGGGCTCGAAGCGCCGGTCCTCCTGCATCAGGTTGGACAGTGTCTGCTCGGACAAGGCTCTCTCCTCGTGCGGGACGCGTGCGGGGTCGGGGGTGAGGGGAACGGCGGGGAAACGGCGGGGTGATCCCCTCGCCGCCGAACCTACTCGGATCGGCGAGGGGACCACCGGGATGAGCCGGCCGGGGCCGGATCAGTGCGGCGCGGCCTGCTCGGCGCCGGCGCCGGTGAGCGCGCGGACCTCGAGCTCGGTGAAGCGCTCCTCGGCCTCGGGGTCACGCGAGGTGACCGTGCCGATGTAGCCCAGCAGGAACCCGATCGGGATCGAGACGATGCCGGGGTTGTTGAGCGGGAAGATCGACCAGTCGGCGTCGGGGAACAGCGACGTCGGCAGGCCGGACATCACCGGCGAGAAGAACACCAGGCCGACGGCGGCGATGAGGCCGCCGTAGATGCTCCACGTGGCACCGCGGGTGTTGAAGCGCCGCCAGAACATGTTGTAGATGATCGCCGGCAGGTTGGCCGAGGCGGCGACGGCGAACGCGAGCGCCACGAGGAACGCGATGTTGAGGCGCTGCGCCGGGATGGACAGGGCGATGGCGACCGCGCCGATGACGAACGCCGCGATGCGGGCGACCCGCACCTCATCCTTCTCGGTGACCGGCTGGTCCTTCTTGATGACGCCCTTGTAGAGGTCGTGCGCCACGGAGGAGGAGCTGGCCAGGGTGAGCCCGGCGACCACCGCGAGGATCGTCGCGAACGCCACCGCGGCGATCAGCGCGAGCAGCACCGCGCCGCCGGTGGAGCCGTCCCCGCCGCCCACGGCCTCGGCGAGCAGCGGCGAGGCGAGGTTCTGGTTGCCACCCTCGAGCGGGTCGACCTGGTCGCGGTCGAGCAGCGCAGCCGCGCCGAAGCCGAGCACCAGCGTCATCAGGTAGAACGCGCCGATCAGCCCGATCGCCCAGAGCACCGACTTGCGCGCGTCCTGCGCGGTGGGCACGGTGTAGAAGCGGATCAGGATGTGCGGCAGGCCGGCGGTGCCGAGCACGAGCGCGAGGCCGAGCGACAGGAAGTCGATCTGCGAGGTCAAGGTGGCGCCGTACTGAAGGCCCGGCTGGAGGAACGCCTCGCCCTTGCCGGAGTTCTCGGCGGCCGAGCCGAGCAGCTCGGAGAGGTTGAAGTCGAACTTCGCGAGCACCAGCAGCACGATCAGCGCGGAGCCGATCATCAGGAGCACGGCCTTGACGATCTGGACGTAGGTCGTGCCCTTCATGCCGCCGACGACGACGTAGAAGATCATCAGGGCGCCGACGCCGATGATGGTGATGTTCTTGATCGCCTGGCTGTCGACGCCGAGCAGGAGCGCGACGAGCGAGCCGGCGCCGACCATCTGGGCGAGCAGGTAGAAGATCGAGACGACGACGGTCGAGATCGACGCCGCCGTGCGCACCGGGCGCTGGCGCATCCGGAACGCGAGCTGGTCGGCCATCGTGTAGCGGCCGGCGTTGCGGAGCATCTCCGCGACCAGCAGCAGCGCGACGAGCCACGCCACGAGGAAGCCGATCGAGTAGAGGAACCCGTCGTAGCCGTAGACCGCGATGGCGCCGGAGATGCCGAGGAACGACGCCGCCGACATGTAGTCGCCGCCGATGGCCAGGCCGTTCTGGAAGCCGGAGAACGAGCGACCCCCGGAGTAGAAGTCGGCGGCCGTCTTGGTCTGCCGGCTCGCCCAGAACGTGATGCCGATCGTCAGCGCGACGACCGACAGGAACAGGATCGTGGTGAGGACCTGGGTGTCCATCAGGCGTCTCCTCCCTTGCGGTAGTCCGCGTCGAGCTGGCGGGCCAGCGGGTCGAGCTTGGACTGCGAGTAGCGCGCGTAGTACCACGCGAGACCGAACGTGGTCACGAACTGCAGCAGCCCGAAGATGAGGGCGACGTTGATGTGGCCCACGACCTTGGTCGACATGAAGTCGCCGGCCCAGTTGGAGAGGACGACGTAGAGCAGGTACCACACGAGGAACGCGGCCGTGGCCGGGAAGACGAAGCTGCGGTAGCGGTGGCGCAGCTCGGCGAACTCGGGGGTCGCGTGGAGCCTGTCGTAGATGGGATCGTGGCGCTCAGCCCGGTCTTGCTGTGTCACGGAGGGGTCCTTCCGCCGGGGTCACCGAGATGTGACCGCCGTCACGGTGACACCGCTCATGCCGGACGGGGGAGTCTCGCGCCCGCGCCGGTCGGTCGGTGGGCGCCGCTCGTCGCCCAGCGGTCGCTGTCGTACGACGAGCGGTCGCGCCGGGGCCGGTCAGCCCCCGGACCGCCGGGTCGGGTGCGGCTTGCGGAGGGTGTCGGGCAGCAGCTGTGCGCCGGGGCCGCTCGCGCCGTGCACGTCGCCCGGGTTGGAGAACGAGCAGCTGCGCAGGCTCAGGCAGCCGCAGCCGATGCAGCCGTCGAGCCCGTCGCGCAGCCGCTGGAGCGCGGCGATCTGCTCGTCGAGCCGGCCGCGCCAGTGCTGGGAGATCCGGTGCCAGTCGCCCTTGGTGGGCGTGCGGTTGCCAGGCAGCCGGGCCAGCTCGTCGCGGATCTCGTCGATCGTCAGGCCGACGTTGGAGGCGGCGCGGATGAACGCCAGCCGGCGCAGCACGTTGCGCTCGAACCGTCGCTGCCCCCCGGCCGAGCGCTGCGACTCGATCAGCCCCTCGGCGTCGTAGTAGCGCACCGCCGACGCCGCGAAGCCGCTGCGCCTGGTGACCTCGCCCATCGGAAGAAGATCCCGGCCGTCCATCCTGACCCCTTGAACTCAAGTTCACTTCAACTTGAACGATAGCCGCATGACAACCACGACGACACGGGTGGCGCTCGTCACCGGAGGATCCACCGGGCTGGGACTCGCCCTCGCGCAGGCGCTCGTCCGCGAGGGCTGGGACGTCCTCACCGACGGTCGCAGCGCGCAGAGGTTCACCGAGGCGGGGCTCCCTCCCGAGGTCACCGTCGTGGTCGGCGACGTCACCGATGCCGACCACCGGGGCCGCCTCGTGGCCGAGGTCGAGGAACGCGGGCGGCTAGACCTGCTCGTCCACAACGCCAGCACGCTGGGCCCGCTGCCCATGCGAGCACTCGCAGAGGTCGGCGTCGACGACCTCCGGCAGGTCTGGCGCGTCAACGTGGGCGGGCCACTGGTCCTGACCTCGTCGCTCCTGCCGTGGCTGCGGACCGCGGACGGCGTGCTCCTCTCGATCAGCTCCGACGCCGCGGTCCAGCACTACGAGACCTGGGGGCTCTACGGCGCCACCAAGGCCGCGCTCGACCACGTCACCCTGACCTACGGCGCCGAGACAGGCCTGCGGGCGTACGCCGTCGACCCGGGCGACATGCGCACGGCCATGCACCAGGACGCCTTCCCGGGCGAGGACATCTCCGACCGCCCCCTCCCCGACACCGTCGTGCCGCGTCTGCTCGCCCTGCTCGCGCAACGGCCCGCGTCGGGGCGCTACCGCGCGGCGGACGTCGCGTGAGGCCGCTGGACGAGACGCCGCGCACGAGGTTCGCCGCGTCCACCTTCGCGCCCCGTCCGGCCGAGGAGCGCGGCCTCGCGCGAGACGAGGTGCGGCTCCTGGTCGGCACGCCGGATGGGCTCTCGCACGGGAGGTTCCGCGACCTGCCGGACCACCTCCACGCGGGCGACGTGCTCGTGGTCAACACCTCGGCGACGGTCCCCGGCGAGGTGGACGCGACGCTCGACGGCGACGCGGTGGTGCTGCACGTGGCGCACCGCCTCGACGACGGCGACCGCGTGGTCGAGCTGCGCACCGCACCCGACGCCTCGCGCGCCCTCCTGGACGCGACGCCCGGACAGGTCGTCGCGATCGGCGACGTCCGGCTCGTGCTGGTCGAGCCGTGGCCCGCCAGCGCACCGTCGTCGCCGACGGGGCGCGGCAACCGGCTCTGGCGCACCTCCGTCCGGGGCGACCTGGACGACCTGCTCGCGCGCACGGGGCGGCCGATCGCCTACGGCTACCTCGACCGGCCCTACCCGCTGGACGCCTACCAGACCGTCTTCGGCACCCGTCCCGGGAGCGCCGAGATGGCGTCCGCCGGGCGGCCGTTCACGCCCGAGCTGGTGACGCGGCTCGTCACGGCCGGGGTGCAGTTCGCCCCGGTCACGCTGCACACGGGGGTCTCCTCCCAGGAGGCCGGCGAGGCCCCCGGTCCGGAGTGGTTCGAGCTGCCCCAGGCGTCGGCGAGGGTGGTCAACGCCGCCCGGGACGACGGAGGTCGGGTGATCGCGGTGGGGACGACCGCGACCCGCGCGATGGAGTCGTCGGTCCTCGGCCGGCGCGTGGTCGCGAGCCGCGGCTGGACCTCGCGGGTCGTCACCCCCGGCCGGCCGCCGCGGGTCGTCGACGGCCTGGTCACCGGCTGGCACGACCCGATGGCCTCACACCTGCTGCTCGTCGAGGCGGTCGCCGGCGAGCGCCTCAGCCAGGCGGCGTACGACGCCGCGGTGGCCGAGGGCTACCTCTGGCACGAGTTCGGCGACGCGGCGCTGCTGCTGCGACGCTAGGGATCCGAGCCTGCCGCGGGGAGGCGTCGAGCCGACGAAGTGGCGTTCGCGGCTCGGTGCGCTACGCTGGGTCTTGTTGAAGGGTCGGCACCACCGACCTGGCCGCGCACCATGCTGCGGCTCGTATCTCGTTTTCCTGGTTTTCGGTTCGCTGGACATCAGTACGGAATGGATGTCTTCAGCAGCTCGGAGGCAACGTGCCCCCGATGCGAGAACAAAGGAACATCATCATGGCTCAGGGCACCGTCAAGTGGTTCAACGCTGACAAGGGCTTCGGCTTCATCGCGCAGGACGGCGGCGGCGAGGACGTGTTCGTCCACTTCTCCGCGATCCAGTCCTCCGGCTACAAGTCGCTCGACGAGAACCAGAAGGTCGAGTTCGACGTCACGCAGGGCCCGAAGGGCCCGCAGGCGGAGAACGTCAGCGTCATCTGACACACCCCGAGGAGCCCCGACCGCGCTGCGGTCGGGGCTCCTCGTGCGTCCGGGGGTTGACGTCAGGTGCACCTGAGCATCCACGATCGACCCATGACCGACGACCAGCCCCTCGTCCGCGAGCTCCGGATCACCCTCACCGTCGACGACTTCGACGCGGCCGTACGCCTCTACCGCGACGCGCTCGGGCTGCCCGAGGTGGCCGACTGGAGCAGCGAGCAGGGACGGGTGCTGCTCCTCGACGCGGGTCGCGCGACGCTCGAGCTCTTCGACCAGGCGCAGGCCGCGATGGTCGACGACCTCGAGGTGGGGGAGCGCGTCTCGGGCCCGGTGCGGCTCGCCCTGCACGTCGCGGACGCCGACGCCTCCGCCGCGGCGCTCGTCGCGGCCGGCGCCACGCCGGTGGCGCCCGCCGTCGACACCCCGTGGGGAGACCGCAACGCGCGGGTCGCGGCCGCGGACGGCATGCAGCTGACGCTGTTCACCCCGGGTGCGGGGTCCTGATCATCCACATCGTCGGGTCGGGGAGGGCGCCGAAGCCGACGTCGGCATAGACCCCGTGCGCGTCGTGGGTGGCCAGCAGCGTCCGCCTGACCCCCAGGTCGTCGAGGTGCTCGACGACCGCCGCGACGAGGCGGGTGCCGAGCCCGCGCCCGCGGTGGCCGCGGTCGACGTACACGTCGCACAGCCAGGCGAAGTTGGCGTGGTCGGTGACGACGCGGGCGTAGGCCACCTGCCGCCCGCCGGCGAACGTGCCGAAGTTGAGCGAGTGCTCGGCCGCGGTCGCGACGGCCTCCCGCGAGCGGCCCGTGGCCCAGTAGGCGTCGGTGCTGAGCCACTGGTGCACGAGGTCGAGGTCCATCGCGGCGGACCCGGTGCGGATGTCGAAGGCGTCGGTCACGGGACACATCCTGCTGCCCGGTCGTTGCGCACCGGGGCGGGCGCGCGGTCAGGTCCCGGCTGACATGGTGGGGGAATGAGCTCCCCCATCGTGACCTCTCCCGTCGTCGTCGTGACCGGTGCCAACGGATTCGTGGGCAGCCACGTCGTCTCCGCGCTGAGCGAGCGGGGTGCGACGGTGCGTGCCGTCGTACGCCGCGTCGGCACCGCACCACAGCACCCGGGCGTCGAGGAGCACGTCGGCGACTTCGCCGACCCGGCCTTCGCCGCGACCGTGGTGGCCGGCGCCGACGCCCTCGTCACCACGGTCCACCCGCTGGGCAGCCGGCGCGACGACCAGCGACGGGTCGGCCTGGACGGCACGATGGCGATCGCGGAGGCCGCGGTCGACGCCGGGGTGCCGCTCCTGGTCCACGTCTCGACCGCCGGCGTCTACGACCGCAGTCCCGGGATGGGCGACGTGGACGAGTCCTCGCCGCTGGTGCCCGACGACGCGTCGGCCTACGGCGTGGTCAAGCGTGACGTCGACGCGGCGCTGGAGCGGCTGGGCGGGGCGACCCGGGTGCTGCTGCGCCCGCCCGCCATCCTCGGCGCCGGCGACACCTCGATCTGGAACTCGATCCGCCCGGCCGAGATCCGCGACGACGAGGCCCAGCGGCACGGCAACCCCGACCAGGCCTTCGCCTGGGTGCACGTCACGGACCTCGCGGACCTCGCCGCCGACCTCGCCACCGGCGCGATCGCGACGGCGGACGACCCCGAGGCCGGGCCGGTCGCGGGCGGGTGCACGCCCGTCAACGTCGCCGGGGGCCCGGCCGCCTACCGCGACTACCTGGGCGCGGTGACCGAGGCGCTCGGCCTCGAGCCGGTCTGGGAGGAGGGTCCGGCGTGGACCGGCCGGATCGTCTCCGACCGCGCCCAGCGCTGGGGATGGACTCCCCGGATCGGCCTCGCCGACGCGCTCGAGGAGCTGCGCCAGGGCCTGCGCGGCTGAGCAGGCCCCCGCCGCCGACCCGGCGCGGCCCGGCCGGCGTCAGGCCGCCGGTCGTGCCTCGACCAGCGAGATCGTGGAGATGGTGGGCACCACCCGCGTCATCCGGAAGCCCGCCCGCTCGAGCAGCGCGGCGTACTCCTGCTCGGTGCGCTCGCGTCCGCCGACGAAGAGCAGCATGTCGAGGTCGAGGGACTTGGTGAAGTCGGGGCCACTCCCGGGCGCGACGACGCCCTCCATCAGCAGCAGGGTGGCGTCGGCGGGCGCGTGGTCGCGCACGGTGGACCGGAGGGCGAGTGCCCGGTCGTCGTCGAGATCGTGCACGACGCGGCGCAGCACGTAGAGGTCGCCGTCGTCGGGCACCCGGTCGAAGAACGACCCGGCCTCCAGGCGGCACCGGTCCAACACCCCGGCCTCGCGCAGCCGCCGCTCGGCGACCGGCAGCAGCGCGTGCTGCTCCAGCAGCACGCCGTCGGCCTGCGGGGCGGCGCCCAGCATCAGGGCGAGCAGCTGGCCCTGGCCGCCGCCGACGTCGACGATCCGCCGGAAGGGAGCGAAGTCGTAGGCCGCGGCGACGGTGGGCCAGTCGAGCGCAGTGAGCCGCGACATCGCCTCGTGGAAGATGTCGGCGTAGTCGCGCTCGCGGTCGAGCAGCTCCCACATCGACATCCCGTGCACCGCCTCCGCCTGGGCGGTGCCGGTGGTGATCGCCTCGGGCAGGCGGCCCCACACCGACTGGTAGCGCGGGTCGCCGATCATCAGCACCACGGCCCGCATGGAGCCGTCGACGTCCGAGCGCATCGTCTGGCCGAGCGGCGTCAGCGCGAAGGTGTCGCCGTCCTGCCGCAGCAGCCCCAGCCCGGCGGCGGCCCGCATCAGCCGGTGGGTCGCGTCGGGGTGCGTGCCGAGCCCGGCGGCCACGTCGGCTCCCGTCCTCGGCCCGGCGGCGAGCTCGTCGGCGACACCGAGCCGCGCGAGGGCGTACGCCGTGTTGGCGCCGATGAGGCCCGAGACCAGCTCGAGCACGCCGACCTGCGGCGGCACCATGCGCCGGGTCAGGCCCTGCATCGCCGTGCGGGCGGAGGTGGCCGCCCGGGCGACCCGGACCGGAGGAAGTCTGCTGCTCATGAGGTATCCCCTACGATAGTCAGTGATACTGACCAATATGGTCAGCAACGCTGACCAATGTCAAGGGGAACGATGGACCTGGCCACGCTGATGTACGTGTCCTACCGTGCGATGGACGAGCGGGTGCTGCGAGCCATGCGCGAGGCGGGCTACGACCTCACCGCTGCGCAGTCGCGGCTGGCGCAGCGGATCGCCGACGAGGGCTCACGGCTGACCGAGCTCGCCGAGCGCGCCCAGGTCACCAAGCAGACCGCCAGCCTGCTCGTCGCCGCCCTCGAGCGGGAGGGCATCGTCGAGCGGGTGCTCGACCCCGACGACGGTCGGGCCCGGCTGATCCGGCTGTCCGCGCGGGGCCGCGAGGCCGCGCGCCACGCGGGGCAGGTCGTGGCGGCCGTGGAGCGGGAGTGGACCGATCACCTCGGCCCGGACCTCGCGGACCGGCTGCGCGAGGCGCTGGTGCGCCTGCGCGAGCTGACCGACCCCTACGTGTGAGGCGGCGCCTCGCGCAGCGTGCGAGGCTCGGTGCATGGCTGACCGTGCCCTCTCGCCCGACACGCTCGGCGCCTGGCTGGTCAAGGCCAGCGGCGCCGCACCGTCGACCCGCGAGCACGTGCGCGCCGGGTTCGCCGAGGTGGGGACGTGGTGCGCGCGTCCCACCTACCGCACCGACCTCGTCTCCGCCGGGCAGTCGGTCCTGCTGTGGGTCAGCGGGCGTGAGGCCGACCAGCCGGCGGGCCTCTACGCCCACGGCCGGACCACGGGGCCCGCTCGCGACGGCGTGATGCCGATGGTCCTGGCTCCGCTCGGCGACCCGCTGCTGCGCTCCGAGCTCGTCGGGCACCCCGACCTCGCCGCGATGGAGGTGCTGCGGATGCCGGCCGGCAGCAACCCGTCCTACGTCACGCCCGAGCAGCTCGCGGTGTTGGCCGGGATGCGCCCGGAGCTCGTCGAGCTCCCTGGACCGCCCGGCCTCACCGGATGACCGCCCACCTGCGCGCGCTCGCCGTCCGCACCGCGGACGTGGAGGTCGCCGCGACCTTCTGGGGCGGCCTGCTCGGCTGGCGCCGAGCCGGTGCCGGGCTCCTCCCGGACGCAGATGCGCCCTTCGGCATCACCTTCGTCGACTCCGCCGAGCCGGTCCGGCTGCCCGCCCAGGTCCACCTCCACCTGAGGAGCAGCTCCTCGACGCAGCAGGAGACCGTCGACCGGGCGATCGCCCTGGGTGCCGCCCATCTCGACGTCGGCCAGCTGCCCGACGAGGACCACGTCGTGCTCGCCGACCCCGAGGGCAACGCCTTCTGCGTCGTCGAGCAGGGCAACCGCTGGCTCGCCGGCACGCCGTTCCTCGGCGAGCTCGCGTGCGACGGGACGCGGGACGTCGGGGTGTTCTGGTCAGCGGCGCTCGGGTGGCCGCTCGTGCACGACGAGGACGGCGAGACCGCGATCCAGCCGCCCGGGGGCGGGCCGAAGATCGCCTGGGGCGGGCCGCCGCTGGACGAGCGTCGTGGACGCAACCGGATGTGGTTCGACCTGGTCACCGACGACCTCGAGGCCGAGGTCGACCGGCTGGTGGCCCTCGGCGCGACGCTCGTCTCGCGCGGCGACGACGTCGAGCTGGCCGATCCCGACGGCAACGAGTTCCACCTCCGGCGGGAGTGACCACCCTGCAGGCAGTTGGGCGGCTCAGCGCTGGAGCTCGACCGCCTCGGGCGTGTGGAGGCGCACCATGAAGCGCCCGGCGTGGGCCGGGACGGTGGCGCGGGTCAGTCGGGACACCACGACCATCGTGAGGAACGACGCCGGCACCGACCACGCGGCCGGCTGGCCGAGCAGCGCCGCGGTCCAGCCGGTCGACGACGAGGTGGCGAGCGTCCACGCCACGGCCGCGCCCGAGCCCAGGCCGCCCACCAGCAGCCCGGCGACGGCGCCGGCCGGCGTCAGCCCGCGCCACCAGATCCCGAGCATCAGCAGGGGAGCGAAGGTCGAGGCGGTGACCGCGAACGCGAGCCCGACCGTGCGCGCCACCGCCACGTCCTGGGCGGGCAGCGAGAGCAGCAGCGGGACGACGACCGCGATCACCGCCGCGACCCGGAAGGCCGCCACCCCGCCCAGCCGCCGAGACCCCCAGCGCCGTCCCGTCACGTCCTGCGACAGCACCCCGGCCACCGCGATGGTCAGGCCCGAGCTGGTCGAGAGGAACGCCGCGAACGCGCCGGCCGTGACGAGGCCGGTGAGCACGGCGCCCACCGCGCCGCCCACCATCAGGGACGGCAGCTCCAGCACCAGCACGTCGGAGCGCCCCGAGACCAGGCCGGGCGCGTAGATGCGCCCGAGCGCGGCGTAGACCGGCGGGAGGACGTAGAAGACGCCGAGCAGCGCGAGCACCGCGAGCGTCGTACGACGCGCCGCCCGGCCGTCGGGGTTGGTGTAGAACCGCACCACCACGTGCGGCAGGCCCATCGTGCCGAGGAACGTCGCGACGATCAGGGAGTAGGTCGTGTAGAGCCCGATGCCGCCGCCGGGCGAGGCCAGCGGGATCGACCACGAGTGCGGGGCTGCTGCCGCCGGGTCGGCCGCGCCGTCGGCCACCCACACCGCCATCAGCACGAAGACCGGCACCAGCAGCGCGGTGAGCTTGAGCCAGTACTGGAAGGCCTGCACGAAGGTGATCGAGCGCATCCCGCCCGGGCTCACCGACGCGAGCACCACCAGGGCGACCACCAGGGAGCCCGCCCAGGGCGGCGCGCCGATCGTCGCGCGCAGGGTGACGCCGGCGCCCTGGAACTGCGGCAGCAGGTAGAGCCAGCCGATCGCGACGACCAGCACCGAGCAGAGCGTGCGCACGTCGCGGGAGCCGAGCCGCGCCTCGGCGAAGTCGGGCAGCGTGTAGGCGCCCGAGCGGCGCAGTGGAGCGGCGACGAGCACCAGCAGCACCAGGTAGCCCGCGGTCCAGCCGACGGGATACCAGAGCATCTCCGCGCCGAAGGTGAGCAGCAGGCCGGCGACGCCGAGGAACGAGGCCGCGGAGAGGTACTCCCCGCCGATCGCGCTCGCGTTGAGCCGAGGCCGCACCGTGCGCGAGGCGACGAAGAAGTCGCTCGTCGTGCGCGAGATCCGCAGCCCCCAGGTGCCGATGACCAGCGTCGCGATCGAGACGAGGACGACGGCGACGACGCCCGGCACCATGTCGGTGCTCACGGCGGGTCCGCCGGTCCGGGGGTGCCGGCCGACCCGACGAGGTCGGCGAAGTCGCGTTCGTGGCCCTCGGCGCGGCGCAGGTAGAGCCAGCCGAGCAGCACCAGCCACGGATAGGTCAGCACCCCGAGCAGCAGCCACGCGAGCGGCACCTGCCCCACTCGCGCGTCGCCGAGCGAGGGGACGAGGTGGAAGAGCAGCGGCAGCATGCCCACGGTGACGGCCAGCGCGGCGAGCACCCGCAGCGCGAGCATGAGCTGCTCGCGCAGCAGTGAGCGCATGAACACCTCGCCCAGGGCCGTCTCCGCGTCGATCTCGCGCGTGCCGACGGGGCGTACGACGTCCGCGCGACGCCGCGGCGGTCCGGTCACCCGGACGCGCTCGACGGGCGGCTCGCTCATGTCTCGCGCCGGGTGAGGACCGAGCGCAGCTCGCGGGTGTGGCGCCGGCTCACCGGCAGCTCGGCGCCGCCGATGACGACGCTGACCCGTCCGCTCTCGCTGCGCACCTCCTCGACGTGGGGGAGCGCGACCAGCACGGACCGGTGGATGCGCACGAAGCCGGCCGCGGCCCACTGCTCGGCGAGCGACGAGAGCGGCGTGCGCACGAGGTGGGAGCCGTCGGCGGTGTGCAGCCGGGCGTAGTCGCCCTGCGCCTCGACGTGGGTGATCTCGGATCGGCTGATGAACCGGGTGACGCCGCCACGCTCCACGGGGATCTGCACGTCGCCCGACGGCGCCGGGGCGGCGGCCTCCACGACCCGGCGCACGGCCTCGGCGAGGCGCTCCTCGCGCACCGGCTTGAGGACGTAGTCGACCGCGCGCAGCTCGAAGGCCGCGACCGCGTGCTCCTCGTGGGCGGTCACGAACACCACCCGCGGCGGTGACCGGAAGCGCGAGAGCACCTGGGCGAGGTCGAGGCCGGTGAGGCCGGGCATCTGGATGTCGAGGAACACAGCGTCGACCTCCTCGGCCTGCAGCACCCGCAGCGCGTCGGTCGCGGAGTCGCTGCTGCGCACCTCGCCGATGCGCGGGTCGCGGCCGAGCAGGAAGGCCAGCTCGTCCAGGGCAGGACGCTCGTCGTCGATGACGAGCACCTTCAGCTGTGTCATACCTGCACTCCGGGGGCGAACTTCGGCACCCGGACGATCACCTTGGTGCCCGCCCCGGGTGCGGTCTCGACGACCAGACCGTAGTCGTCCCCGTAGGCGTTGCGCAGCCGCGCGTCCACGTTTCCGAGCCCGATGGAGTCCATCGACGCGTCGCCGGCCAGCGCCTGGCGGACGCGTTCGGGGTCCTCGCCGGTGCCGTCGTCCTCGACCTCGAGGACGCACTCCTGGCCGTGGTCGCGCGCGACGATCGAGAGCCGGCCGACACCGTCGGCCTTGTCGGCGCTGGCCTCGAGGCCGTGGCGCACGGCGTTCTCCACGAGCGGCTGGATGCACAGGAAGGGCACCGCGACAGGGAGCACTTCGGGCGCGACCTGCAGGGTCACCTGCAGCCGCTCACCGAAACGGGCCTGCTCCAGCAGCAGATAGCGCTCGACGGAGCGCAGCTCCTCGGCGAGTGTCGTGTACTCGCCGTGGCGGCGGAAGGAGTAGCGGGTGAAGTCGGCGAACTCGAGCAGCAGCTCGCGCGCGCGGTCGGGATCGGTGCGCACGAAGCTGGCGATGGCCCCGAGCGAGTTGTAGATGAAGTGCGGGCTGATCTGCGCGCGCAGGGCGCGCACCTCGGCCTCCATCAGCCGGGTGCGCGAGAGGTCGAGCTCGGCGAGCTCGAGCTGGCCGCTGACCCACGACGCCACCTCGTCGGCCGCCCGCACCAGGCCGCCGGTGGTGTGCGGGGCGCCGACCACGAGCGCTCCCACGAGGGTGTCGTCCACGACGAGCGGGCTGACGATGGCCTGCCGGACCTGGCAGCCGCCGTCGTCGCAGACCAGGGTGCGCGCGTCGACGATCATCGTGCGCCCGGTCTCGGCGACCTGCCCGATCGTGCCGGGGAGCTGGGGGCGGTGGTGGCTGCCCAGGCCGTCCCACGCGAGCAGCCCGCTGGTGTCACCGAGGCCGGCGGCCGGGGTGCCGAGCAGCGCGCGCAGGTGGTGCACCGAGCGCTGCGCGCTCGCGGTGGTCAGGCCCTCGCGCAGGGCCGGGCTGGCGAGGGAGGCGTTGTGGAGGGCGCGGAACGCGGCGCGGTCCGCCTCGCCGCCCAGCGACGTGCGCCGCCATCTCCAGGCCATGGCGAGACCCTAGCGGCCGCAGGTCGAGTGCCGGGCCACGCGCGTACGACGGCGGGCTCGGCACTCGACCCGCTCGGGGTCAGCGCTCGCAGCGCCGCTCGCGCTCGGCGTCACAGCGGTCGCGGCCCTTGCCGCCGTCGGCCCGGTCGCGGCCCGGGCCGCCGAGCAGCACGTCGTCGCCGCCCTGGCCCCGGATGTCGTCGCGGCCGGGTCCGCCGCGCAGGACGTCGTCGTACGCCGTCCCGATGATCTCGTCGTCGCCGGCCCCGCCGAACGCGGACACCCGGCGGTGCGGGCACTCCGGGCGCGGGGTCGCGCGGTCGAGGAAGGTGACGAGCTCGTCGTCGCCACCCAGTCCCCGTAGCACGCTCTGACCGCACGCGGCGCCGGCCAGGCGGTCGACGCCGGG
Source organism: Nocardioides sp. zg-1228 (assembly GCF_017086465.1). NCBI lineage: Bacteria > Bacillati > Actinomycetota > Actinomycetes > Propionibacteriales > Nocardioidaceae > Nocardioides > Nocardioides sp. zg-1228. Next base: position 333,758 of record NZ_CP070961.1, read on the forward strand.
CGTCCCCAGGAGCGTGACCCGCTGCGCGACGCCGTACAGCATCCGGGGCGGGACACCGATGGTGGTCACGACGCGGCCGTCGAGGCGGACCACGCCCTCCCGTCCGTCCATCACGAGCCGGCGGCCGGGCGCCACCACCTTGATCCAGCCATCCGTCCGCCGGGCCGTCAGTGTGCCCACGATGTCGGGGACCGGTGCGCCGCGGGCGATCGTGTAGGTCACGAGGTCGCCGCCGCGGTCAGCGACGACGGTGTCGTCGAGGCTGGCCTCGATCCAGTCCTCCTTGTCGCCTCCATGGAACACGTCCCGCCCCGGTCCCAGGTCGGTCTGCGTGTTGGACCCCGTGGCCGTGGCCACGACCACGTCGTCTCCGGGTCCGGCGTCGAGGTCGACGCCGCTGGGGTAGGTGTCGTTCTCGGCCGTCGTCACGCACACCACGTCGTCACCGTCGCCGGCGACCACGGGCTGGGCGCTGTTGGTGACGATCACGTCGTCACCGGGCGTGCCGGCCAGCTCCTCCCGGGGCGTCCCCACGATGGTGGCGGTCAGGCCGAGGCAGGTGGGCGGGTCGGCATCCTCGGCACCACTCGCCGTCGCCGTCGGCCCGAGCAGGGCGAGGCCGAGCAGGGCGCAAGCGGTCAGTGACGTCGTACCACGCATGGGGTCCCCCGAGATCTGGTGTCAGCCGGTCGCCGGTGGGACGCACCGTATCCGCAGAAGGTTGTGGGCCTAGCGGAAGTCGATGAGCAGCATGTCGGTGTCGGTGCCGTCGCTCACGACGGGACCGTCGGGGTCCTCGTCGTCCGGGGCGGGCCCGGTGTCGTCCGGGTCGACCACGACCGCGCGGTAGCAGCGGGTGACGTAGGGGATCTGCATCCCGTCCATCCCGCGGCCGTAGTCGTCGTAGAAGGCGCGCACCCGGGCGAGGTTGTGCTCGCGCTCGTCGGGCTCCATCGCCGCGAAGCTGGAGCGCGAGCGCGCCAGGTCGAGGATCGTCTCGCGGTTGACCTCCTGCCACTGCTTGAAGGTCGCCTCCTCCACGAAGCCGAAGAGCTCGCTCTGCACGAGGTGGCCGGCGGAGCTGGTGTCGAGGTCCTGGCGACCGAGGAGGTCGCCGAGCCGGCGGACCCACGGGATGCGCTCGTCGCGGCTGTTCCACACGAGCGCGAGGTGGCCGCCCGGCTTGAGCACGCGGGCCGCCTCGGAGAGGGCGGCCTCGTGGTCGAACCAGTGGAACGCCTGGCCCACGACGACCACGTCGACCGAGCGGTCGTTGGCCGGGAGCGACTCCGCAGCCGCGACCTTCGCGCTCACCTCCGGCACCCGCGCGCGCAACACCTCGAGCATCGCCTCGTCGGGCTCGGTCGCGAAGACGGCGTGGCCCTGGTCGACCAGCTGACGGGTGAGCTTGCCCGTGCCGGCCGCGAGCTCGAGGACGACCTTCGCATCGCCGCCGGCGAGCCAGGCGACGGCCTCGGCGGGATAGCTCGGCCGGCCACGGTCGTACGCCTCGGCCACCGGCCCGAAGGACCGTGCGAGGTCGACGGTGGCGGAGGTCTCGCGGTGGTCGTCGCTCATCCGCCTCAGGCTACAAGCGGGGCCCGGCCCGGTGCGCCAGCGACCTGCCCCGGGCGAGCGCCGATCGTTCGGGGGCCGGGCGGGATGAGCCGGCGCCGGGACCGGAGGTGGTCGCGACTACCGTCGTCGCCATGACCGACCCGCTCGCCTGGCTCGTCGACCTCGAGGGAGTGCCCTCGGCCTACGCCGGCACCCGTGACGGGATCGATGCGATGCTGCGCGACCGCGGCCTGCGGCGCACGTCGCCGGAGCTGACCGCCGAGTCGCTGCTGCGCGGCGCCCACGCGAGCGCGGTGCTGGAGGGGTCGTCGTCGACGCTCGAGGAGGTGCGCGCGGGCGAGGCCGACGAGATCGCGGCCGACGCCGTCCGGCTCTCGGCGTCGATGCTCGCGCTCGCCCCGCTGCTCAAGACCGCGCCGCTGCAGGCGATCGCGCGGCTGCACACCGTGGTCGCCTCGTCGGCGCTGCCGCCCGACCAGCTCGGTCGCCCGCGCGATGCCGCGTCCGCCGACCGGCTGCGCGGGGTCGCGGAGCTGCTGCTCGCCGACAGCGCGGCGCCGGCCCTGCTGGTGGCCGCCGTCGCGCACGCCGACGTGGCGACCGCCGCGCCGTTCGCCTCCCACAACGGCATCGTGGCCCGCGCGCTCGAGCGGCTCGTGCTGGTCTCGCGCGGCGTGGACTCGAAGTCACTCGTCGTCCCCGAGGCCGGGCACCTCGCCCTCCGCGCGGCGTACGAGTCCAACCTGCGCGCCTACAGCGAGGGCGGGCCGAGCGGGGTGCACGCGTGGGCGCTCTACGGTGCCGAGGCGTTCGCCGCCGGCGCCGAGGCGTCACCGTTGCGGGGCTAGGTAGCTGCGTCCGGACGTGCGAGCGGCACCCGCTCGCGTAGATCGGGTGCCGCCGCCGACACGTGACACCGTGGCTACCAAGCGTGCACTTCTCAATCGCTGCCTCGGGCGGACCCCGAACTGGCCAGCACCCCATCGGATGGGTGGATCGCCGCGTGGGTACCCGGATCACGTGCTGCTGTGGAGTTCTGCTTCAGTTCTAGCCCGGTCCGCGGCGACCTTCAAGGGTTGACTTTGCCCGGTGCCGGTGGGTCGGCTCAGCCGGCCGCGCGCCGTCGGTGGCTGGCCCAGATCAAGCCGCCCGCCGCCACCGCGCCGCCGACGGCGAGGGCCGCCAGCGTGGGTCGGGCCGGGGGCACGGGGAGCCGGCGGCGCAGGGCCACCGGGCGGACGAAGAACAGCACGGGCCAGTCCCGGGCGGCGGCGATGCGGCGCAGCTCGCGGTCGGGGTTGACGGCGAACGGGTGTCCGACGACCTCCAGCATGTGCACGTCGGTGACCGAGTCGCTGTAGGCGTAGCACTCGTCGAGGTCGTAGCCGACGGTCTCGGCGAGGTGCTCGATGGCCCGCGCCTTCTCCTCGGCGTAGGCGTAGTAGTCGATGTTGCCGGTGTAGTGGCCGTCGACGATCTCCATCCGGGTGGCGATCACCCGGTCGGCGCCGAGCATCTCGCCGATCGGCTCGACGACCTCGACGCCGGAGGCGGAGACGATGACGATGTCGCGCCCAGCGGCCCGGTGCTCCTCCATGAGGGTCACCGCCTCGTCGTAGACCAGCGGCTCCACGATCGTGTTGAGCGTCTCGTGGACGATGTCGCGCACCGTGGCGACGTCCCAGCCGGCGCACAGCTGCGACATGAACTCGCGCATCTTGTCCATCTGGTCGTGGTCGGCCCCGCCGGTGAAGAAGACGAACTGGGCGTACGCCGAGCGCAGCATCGCGCGCCGCGAGATGAGCCCGCCCGCCTGGAACTCGCGGCTGAAGGCCAACGTGCTCGACTTGGCGATGATCGTCTTGTCGAGGTCGAAGAAGGCCGCTTGGGGGCGGGTCATGTGGCCATCGTAGGCGCCGACCCGCGACGCCGAGGGCTTGCGCCGTTCTCGGTCGGGCCAGCCGACGTCCACAGGTGCCGGCGTACGGCCATCGTCCACAGGCCGCGCGGGTGCGGGCTTTCCGGCGTCGCGCCCGGCGGCGACGCTGGCCGCATGTCCGTCCTCCTGATCACCCGGTCCCCGATCGTCCACGACTCGGTCGTCCCCCTCTGTGCGGCGGCGGGGGCCGGGGTCGAGGTGTGCGCCGAGCCGGCCCTGTCACTGGCCGCCTGGCGCGAGGCCGACCTCGTGCTGGTCGGCGACGACCTCGCCGCCGCGCTGGCCGGGCTCGCCCCGCCGCGACGGGCGGGCGTCCACGTCGTCGGGGTCGGCCTCTCCGACACCGCGTTCCGCTCCGCGGTGGAGCTCGGCGCGACCTCCGCCGTCGACCTGTCGGAGGGGGCCTCGTGGCTGTCGGAGGAGCTCGGCGACGTGGGCGAGCGGGCCTCACCCGGTCGTCTCGTCGGGGTCGTCGGTGGAGCCGGCGGCGCCGGTGCCACGACGCTCGCCTGCGCGCTCGCCCAGTGGCACGCGCGGCGCGCGCCCACGCTGCTCGTCGACGGCGACCCCCTCGGCCCCGGGCTCGACCGGCTGCTCGGCATGGAGGACCTCGCCGGCGTCCGGTGGGAGGCCCTCACCGAGACCGCGGGGCGTCTCGGCGCGCGTGCCCTGCGCGAGGGGGTGCCGCGTCGCGAGCACCTCGGCGTCCTCACCTGGTCGGGGCTGCGCCGTGCACTCGACGCGACCACCGCCCGCCGGGTCCTGCCGGCCGCGGTGCGCGGCCACGACCTCGTCGTCCTCGACCTGCCCCGTCACGGCGGCGCGGCGCGCGCCGAGCTGGTCGATCGCTGCGACGACCTGCTGGTGGTGACGCCGGCCACCGTTCCCGGCGTGGCGGCCGCCGCCCGTCTCGTCGCCGACCTCGGCGGCGCCGGGCGGGCGGCGCTCGTCCTGCGTCCGGGCGGGCTCGGTGACGCCGACGCCGAGCGGGTGACCGGGCTCCCCATCGCCGCCGTCGTCCCCGACCAGCGGGGGCTGGCCGCATCGCTCGACCGCGGCCTGGGGCCGCTGACCGGGCGCGGCCCGCTGGCGCGTGCCGCCCGCGACCTGCTGGCGGCCGCGGCATGAGCCATCCGAGGGTGGCTCCGTTGACGACGACCGGCACGACGACCGGGACCACGACCGGGCAGGCCGCCGGGCCGACCGCGGTGCCGACGGTGCCGGCGGTGGTCCTCGACGACGTGCGGCGCCGGCTGGCGGGCTCGGCCGGCGAGCTCACCCCGCACCGGGTCGCGGAGGCGCTGCGCGCGTCCGGGGCGCCGGTGGGCGACGCGACGGTCCTCGCCGTGCACGACCTGCTGCGCCGCGACGTGCTCGGGGCGGGTCCGCTGGAGGACCTGCTCCGCCTCCCCGACGTGACCGACGTGCTGGTCAACGGCCCCGACGAGGTCTGGATCGACCGCGGCGGCGGGCTCGAGCGTGCGTCGGTGTCGTTCCCCGACGACGCCGCGGTGCGCCGCCTGGCGCAGCGGTTGGCGGCCTCGGCCGGGCGCCGCCTCGACGACGCGACCCCGCACGCCGACGTACGCCTCGCCGACGGCACCCGCTTCCACGCGGTGCTGTCGCCGGTCGCGCGCTCGGGCACGGTGCTGTCCCTGCGCGTCCCCCGGGGTCGGGTGTGGACCCTGCCCGAGCTGGTCACGGCCGGAGCGGTGCCGCCCGACGGCGCGTTCCTCCTGGAGGAGATCGTCGACTCGCGGTGCGCCTTCCTCGTCACCGGCGGCACCGGCACCGGCAAGACGTCGGTGCTCTCCGCGCTGCTGTCGCTCGTCGATCCCGGCGAGCGCATCGTCCTGGTCGAGGACGCCAGCGAGCTGCGCCCCGACCACCCGCACGTGGTCGGGCTCGAGGGGCGCCCGGCCAACATCGAGGGCGCCGGGGAGATCTCGCTGCAGGTGCTGGTGCGCCAGGCGCTGCGGATGCGACCCGACCGGCTCGTCGTGGGGGAGGTGCGTGGCGCCGAGGTCGTCGACCTGCTGGCCGCGCTCAACACCGGTCACGGCGGCGGTTGTGGCACCCTCCACGCCAACTCCGCCGCCGACGTCCCGGCCCGCGTGGAGGCGCTGTCGCTCGCCGCGGGCCTGCCCCGCTCGGCCGCGCACAGCCAGCTCGCCTCGGCGCTCGACGTCGTCATCCACCTGGGCCGCGGCCGCGACGGGCGCCGACGGGTCCTCGAGCTCGGGGTGCCCGAGCGCGACGCCTCGGGGCTCGTCGCCCTCCGCACGGCGGCCACCTTCGAGGCCGACCGCGTCGTGCGCGGACCAGCCGCGGGAGCCCTGGCGGCGCGGCTGCGATCGGTGGCGTGGTGAGCGCGTGGCTGGTGGCGCTCCTCCTGGCCGCAGCCGTGGCCCTCGCGGTGCCGCCGGCGGGTCCCGCGCCGCCCCGTCGACCGGGCCGGAGCGGCCGGCGGGGCCCGGCCCGGGTCGTGGCCGCACGGATGCCGTCCGGCCGGCGCGCGGTCGCGGCCGACCAGGCCGCGGTGCTGGAGGTGTGCGACCTGCTGGCCGCCGACCTCGCCGCCGGGCGACCGCCCGAGGCCGCGCTCGCCGCGGGGGCTGAGCGCTGGCCGCCGCTCGGCCCCGTGGTCGAGGCCATGCGGCTGGGCGCCGACGTCCCCGACGCGATGCGCCGGCTGGCGGCGCAGCGGCGGGGCGCCGGCGACCTCCGCTGGGTGGCGGGTGCCTGGCAGGTCGCGCAGCACTCCGGCCACGGCCTCGCCGCGGCGCTCGAGCGCACGGCGGCGGGCCTGCGGGCGCGGCGTCGCACCCGCCGCCTCGTCGACTCCGAGCTCGCCTCGGCGCGCGCGACCGCCCGGCTCGTCGCCTGCCTTCCCGTCGCCGTGCTGCTGATGGGCTCGGGTGCCGGCTCCGACCCGTGGGCGTTCCTCCTCACGACGCCGGTCGGCCTGGTGTGCGGCATCCTCGGGCTCGCCCTCGTCGCGCTCGGCCTGTGGTGGATCGAGCGGCTCGCCGACCGGGCGGCCGCACCGTGACGTGGGTGGGCGTGGTGTGCGCCGCGCTGGCGGTGGCCGTGCTCGTGCCGTCGCCGCCGCGGGTGGGCCGGGTGAGCGGCCCGGCGACGCCCCGGCTGCGGCCGCTCGCGGTCGTGGGTGTCGCGCTCGGCGCCTGGCTGCTCGTCGGCGGGCTCGTCGGGGCGCTGGCCGCGGTCGCGGCGGGCGTGGCGGCGCGCCAGGTGCTGGCCGCCGCGGAGGCACCGTCCGCGCGGCGCGAGCGCGAGGAGGTGGAGCGCTCGCTGCCACACCTGGTCGACCTCTTCGCCGCCACGCTGCGCGCCGGGTCGGCGCCGGTGCCCGGGCTCGCGCAGGTGTGCGCAGCGCTGCCCGGGCCCGCCGCCGACCGGCTGGTCCCGGTGGTGGAGCGCTCGCGATGGGGGGCGAGCGCTGCCGACGCCTGGTCGGCCGTGGCCGACGATCGCGAGCTCGCGCCGCTCGCCCGGGCGATGGTCCGCTCGCACGCCACCGGGGCGTCGGTGGTGCAGAGCGTGGAGCGGCTGGCCGACGAGCTGCAGCGCGAGTCGCTGGCCCGCGCGGAGGACGCGGCCCGCCGGGTCGGGGTGTCGGCCGCGGTCCCGCTCGGGGCCTGCCTGCTGCCCGCCTTCATGCTCCTGGGCGTCGTCCCGACGGTCGCGTCGCTGTTCGGCTCGGTGGCCCCGTGAGGCGACCGGGCCGGTTTCCGTCCACAGCCCGGCCGTCCCGGGCGGCCTCCACAGGCAGCCGGTCGGGCGGGTGCGCGGCGCCGCTCCACCCCCGACCGTGGTGTCGGCGGGGCTCATCGGGAGCCCCCGACGACAGGGGAGCACATGTTGGTCCAGCGTCACGACGAGTCCGGCATCACCACCGCTGAGTACGCCGTGGGCACCGCGGCCGGGGCGGGGTTCGCCGGCCTGCTCTACACCCTCCTGACCGGCGCGTTCGGCGACCAGCTGCTCGAGCGGCTCTTCAAGCACGTCATGAGCCTGCTCGGCATCGGCTGATGCGTCCGCTCGCCAGGGACGACACGGGCTCGGCCACCGCCGAGCTCGCGATCGGCGTCCCGCTGCTCGTCGCCCTGACCGCCGGACTGGTCTGGATGCTGGCGCTCGGTGCGGCGCAGGTGCGGGTCGTCGACGCCTCGCGGGAGGCGGCGCGCGCGGTCGCCCGCGGTGACGACGTCGCCGCGGCGACGTCCCTGGCGCAGCGCATCGCGCCCGAGGGCGCCCGGGTGCGGGTCCAGGTCGGCGACGACGAGGTCGTGGTCACCACCACGGCGCGTGTCAGGGGGCCGGGCGGCCTGCTGGGGTCGCTGCCCGGGGTGACGGTCTCGGCCGACGCCCTTGCGCTGGCCGAGGCGTCGTGACGCCCCGGCCCGCGCGAGCCGAGGATACGGGCGGTGCGACCGTGCTGGTGGTCGCGATGGCCGGCGTGCTGCTGTTCGTGACGGCCGGGCTGGCCGCCGCCGGCGGGCTCGTCACCGCGCAGCGGCGCGCGCAGGGCGCCGCCGACCTGGCCGCGCTCGGCGCCGCGGCGACGCTCGCCGGCAGCAGCGCGGCCGATCCGTGCGCCGCCGCCGCTCGGGTCGCCGGCGCCCACGGGGCCGCCCTGGAGCGCTGCGGGCTCGCCGGCCCGACGGTCACCGTCACGGTGGCGGTCGCCGGACCCGACGTCCCCTGGCAGGAGGTGCGGGTCACCGCCGACGCGCGGGCGGGGCCGGGGTGAGCACGGGGCCGGGGTGAGCACGGGGGTGAGCAGGGCGGGTGGTGGTTCGCTGCGCGCCCGACCGGGGCCGGCGCGGCACTCAGACCGTGACCAGTCAGCGGTGGACAGACCGGCCGGCCGGGGCAGGGGTCAGGGAGTGTCGCGGCGCTCGGGATCGTCGACGCGGCGCTCGGACTCGACCCGCTCGAGCTTCTCGTTGAGCTTGTTGAGCTCCTTGCGCTCGCGGCGGTGGGCGATGCTGCGTCGGGTGCCCCACTTGAGGATCGTGAAGCCCCACAGGATCGCGGCCCCGGCGGCCACCCCGACGAGGAACGACTCGAGCGTCGTGACGTCGAAGCCGAGGAGCTCGCCCCCGCTGCCCGGCTCGCTGACGAAGATCGCGGAGAGCACGGCGATGCCGCCGAGGATGAGGAGGCCGAGGCCGAGGATCACCATGGGGCGAATCTAGTCCTGTCCGGCGGTCCGCGGTGCCCCCGAGAGGAGGGCATCGAGCAGGAGGATCGCGCCGTCCTTGTCGAGGGGGTTGTTCTGGTTGCCGCACTTGGGCGACTGGATGCACGACGGGCAGCCGGTCGCGCACTCGCAGCTCGCGATCGCCTCCCGGGTGGCGTCGAGCCACGCGACCGCGGTGCGGAAGCCGCGCTCGGCGAAGCCGGCCCCACCCGGGTGGCCGTCGTAGACGAACACCGTCAGCAGGCCGGTGTCGGCGTGGCGCGCCGTGGAGACGCCACCGATGTCCCAGCGGTCGCAGGTCGCGAACAGTGGGAGCAGCCCGATCGAGCAGTGCTCGGCCGCGTGGGCCGCGCCCGGCACGTCCACGGCGGCGAGGCCGGCCTCGGCCACGACGTCGTCCGGCACCGTCCACCACACGGCCGTCGTGCGCAGGGTGCGCTCGGGCAGGTCGAGCGGCTCCTCCGCGACCACCTCGCCGGAGGGTTGGCGGCGCTTGAGGAAGGAGACCACCTGGTGGGAGACGTCCACCTCGCCCAGCGCGAGCTCGCAGCCGCCCCACGAGCGGCGCTCGCGGGTGGCGACGATGCCGATGTCGGTCACCTCGCGGGCCGTGGTCGTGTAGGTGGGCTCGGCGCGGCGCATGGTGGCGACGTGGTGCTCGAGGTCGAGGTCCTCGACCAGCCAGGTCTCGCCCTGGTGGACGTAGACCGCACCGGCGTGCGCCTGGTTGTGCGCGCCACCGGCGTCGACCGTGCCGACCACCCGGCCGGTGCCGGCCTCGACCAGCTGCACCGGCGACCCGCCCGCCGACCGGATGTCGGCCAGGTCGGCGGCCCGGCTGCGGTCGGTCCAGAACCATCCCCGGGGACGGCGGCGCAGCAGCCCCAGGGTCGTCAGGTCGTCGACGACCTCCCGGGCGCTGGGGCCGAACAGGGGCAGGTCGGTCTCGGTCAGCGGCTGCTCCTGGGCGGCCGCGCAGAGGTGCGGACCCATGACGTGGGGGTTGGCCGGGTCGAAGACCGACGCCTCGACCGGGGCGCCGATCAGCTTGTCGGGGTGGGTCACCAGGTAGGTGTCGAGCGGGTCGTCCTTGGCGACCAGCACCCCGAGCGCGTCCTGTGCGCCGCGCCCGGCCCGCCCGACCTGCTGCCAGAACGCCGCCCGGGTGCCCGGGAAGCCGGCGATGAGCACGGCGTCCAGGCCGCTGATGTCGATGCCGAGCTCGAGCGCGTTGGTCGCCGCCAGCCCGACCAGGTCGCCGCGACGCAGCGCGGCCTCGAGCGCGCGCCGCTCCTCGGGGAGGTAGCCGCCGCGGTAGGCCGCGACCCGCCCGGGCAGCGACGGGTCGACCTCGGCCAGCAGCTCGGAGGCCGACAGTGCGACCTGCTCGGCGCCGCGCCGCGACCGGATGAACGCCAGGGTGCGGACGTCCTCGGCGACGAGGTCGGCCAGCAGGTCGGCGACCTCCGACGCCGCGGCCCGGCGCACCGGGGCGCCGTTCTCGCCGGCGTGCGAGGTGAACGGCGGCTCCCACAGCAGGAGCGAGACCCGGCCGCGCGGCGAGTCGTCGCGGGTCAGCGCGACCACGTCGAGCCCGGTCAGCCGTGACGCGGTGACCTCCGGCTCGGCGACCGTCGCCGAGGCGAGCACGAACGTCGGGTGCGCGCCGTAGATCGCGCACACCCGCCGGAGCCGGCGCAGCACGTGCGACACGTGCGCGCCGAAGACGCCGCGGTAGTGGTGGCACTCGTCGACCACGACGTACTGCACCGACCCGAGCAGTCGCGACCACCGGTGGTGCGCGGGCAGCAGTGAGCGGTGGAGCATGTCGGGGTTGGTCAGGACGTACTCGCCGAAGTCGCGGGTCCAGTCGCGCTCCTCGCGCGAGCTGTCGCCGTCGTGGGCGGCCAGTCGTACGTCGAGGCCCAGCGACGACAGCCCGGCGAGCTGGTCGTGGGCCAGCGCCTTGGTGGGCGCGAGGTAGAGCACCGAGGCGCCCCGCTCGCCGCGCGGACCCCGGGCCGCCCGGATCGCCGAGAGCGCCGGGAGCTGGTAGGCCAGCGACTTCCCCGACGCGGTGCCGGTCGCGAGGATCACGTGGTCGCCCGCGTGGGCGGCGTCGGCGGCGACGACCTGGTGCCGCCAGGGCCGCGCCACGCCCTGGGCGGCGTACGCGCCACGCACGTCGTCGGGCACCCAGTCGGGCCAGTCCTCGTGCACCGCCTCGCGGGCCGGGAGCACCTCGAGGTGCCGCAGCCGGTCCTCGCGCCCGGGCACGCCGGCGAGCCGGCGGACCAGCGCGTCGACGGGTGGCAGGACGCCGGGGCGGGAGGGGTTCACCCACGCAGTCTGGCAAAGGGCGGTGACGCCCGCCGGAGGTGGCGTCCGCCACCAACGCGACACCATGTGGAGAGGACTCCTGCGCAACACGTGGGACTCGTGGTTTGATACGACCCGAAAGAACCAGGGGCACGTGCGTGCCTGAAGGCGCACTGTCCGAACGAATTCGGGGACCGGGGAGCAGTCGTGGATCTCACCCTTGCGACACGCGAGGTGGATGGCCGTGCCGTCGTCGCGGTGGGCGGCGAGATCGACGTCTACACCGCGCCCAAGCTGCGCGACTGCATCACCGAGCTCGTCGGAGCCGGCACCTACGACATCGTCATCGACCTCGAGGCGGTCGAGTTCCTCGACTCCACCGGTCTCGGCGTGCTCGTCGGCGGCCTGAAGAAGGTCCGCGCCCACGACGGCTCCCTCGACCTGGTCTGCACCCAGGAGCGGCTGCTCAAGATCTTCCGGATCACCGGCCTGGCCAAGGTCTTCGTGATCCACGACTCGATCAGCATGGCCCCCGGCGCCTGACCCACCGGCTGTCCCGCAGCCCGGCCCTGCGCCGCGCGCCACCACCCCTCCGGACGTGCCCGGAGGGGTTTCGTCGTTCCCGGACCCGACGCCGCGGTGTGGTCTGGGTCACGCCGCCCCGTGATCTGGGTCACGTCTGCGTAGACTCCGGCGCGTTCACGGATCTTTTCCAGCAGCAGCTCAAGTCCGAGGAGGACACGCATGACGGGGATCTTGCCCGCGGTCGTTGCCAAGCCCGAGCTCGAAGGCGGCAACCTCGTCCTGGTGGTCGTCGTCGCCCTGATCGCGCTCGCCGCGCTCGGGTTGGCCGCGATGTTCAGGTCGCAGGTGCTCGCCGCGGGCGAGGGCACCGACAACATGAAGACGATCGCCCAGGCCGTGCAGGAGGGCGCCAACGCCTACCTGCAGCGGCAGTTCCGGACCCTGGCCATCTTCGCCGCGATCGCGTTCTTCGCGCTGCTCGTGCTGCCGGCCGACGACACCACCGTGCGCATCTTCCGCTCGGTGTTCTTCATCATCGGCGCAGGCTTCTCGGCGGCGGTGGGCTATCTCGGCATGAACCTCGCCGTGCGCGCCAACCTGCGCGTCGCTGCCGCCGCAGAGACCACCGGCCGCGAGCCCGCCATGACCATCGGCCTTCGCACCGGCGCCATGGTCGGAATGCTGACCGTCGGCCTCGGCCTGCTCGGTGCCAGCCTCGTCGTCCTGTTCTTCCAGGACGAGGCGCCCGACGTGCTCGAGGGCTTCGGCTTCGGTGCCGCGCTGCTCGCCATGTTCATGCGGGTCGGCGGCGGCATCTTCACCAAGGCTGCCGACGTCGGCGCCGACCTGGTCGGCAAGGTCGAGCAGGGCATCCCCGAGGACGACCCGCGCAACGCCGCCACGATCGCGGACAACGTCGGCGACAACGTCGGCGACTGCGCCGGCATGGCCGCCGACCTCTTCGAGTCCTATGCCGTCACGCTGGTCGCCGCGCTGATCCTCGGTTCGCAGGCCTTCGGTGACAAGGGCCTCGTCTTCCCCCTGCTGATCCCGGCCATCGGTGCTCTCACCGCGGTCGCGGGCGTCTACCTGACCAAGCCCAAGGCGGACGAGAACGGCCTGACGACGATCAACAAGTCGTTCTACATCTCGTCGGGCATCGCCGCCGTGGCGAGCGTCGTGCTGTCCTACCTCTACCTGCCGAGCAGCTTCGCGGAGTTCACCAACATCGCCGTCGACCTCGCCGGCGCCGAGGGTGACCCCCGCTTCATCGCCGCCTCCGCAGTGGTCATCGGCATCGTGATGTCCGCAGGCATCCTGGCCCTCACCGGCTACTACACCGGCACGGAGTACCGCCCTGTCAAGGACGTCGGCAAGACCTCCCTGACCGGCCCGGCCACGGTCATCCTGTCCGGCCTCTCCGTCGGCTTCGAGTCGGCCGTCTACACCACGCTCGTCATCGGCGCCGCGGTCTTCGGCGCCTACCTCCTCGGCGGCGCGGCCCTCACGGTGTCCCTCTTCGCCGTCGCCCTGGCGGGTTGCGGCCTGCTGACGACCGTCGGAGTCATCGTCGCGATGGACACCTTCGGTCCCGTCTCCGACAACGCGCAGGGCATCGCTGAGATGTCCGGCGACGTGAGCGAGGAGGGCGCGCAGATCCTCACCGAGCTCGACGCGGTCGGCAACACGACCAAGGCGATCACCAAGGGGATCGCGATCGCCACCGCGGTGCTGGCCGCGACGGCGCTGTTCGGCTCGTACGCCACGTCGGTGTTCGAGTCGCTCGCCGAGGCCAACGTCGGCATCGACGAGGCCTACCTACTGGACTTCAGCGTCTTCAACCCGGCGGTCATCGTCGGCGTGCTGCTCGGTGCGGCCGTGGTGTTCCTCTTCTCCGGCCTCGCCATCAACGCGGTCGCCCGCGCTGCCGGTGCGGTCGTGATGGAGGTCCGCCGCCAGTTCCGCGAGATCCCCGGGATCATGGAGGGCACCGGTCGACCGGAGTACGGCAAGGTCGTCGACATCGTCACCAAGGACTCGCTGCGCGAGCTCGTGACGCCCGGCATCCTCGCGGTGCTGGCCCCGATCGCGGTGGGCTTCGGCCTCGGCGCGACCGCCCTGGCCGGCTTCCTCGCCGGAGCGATCGGCACCGGCACGCTGATGGCCGTCTTCCTGGCCAACGCGGGTGGGGCGTGGGACAACGCCAAGAAGCTGGTCGAGGACGGCCACCACGGCGGCAAGGGCTCGGCCGCCCACGAGGCCACGATCATCGGGGACACCGTCGGCGACCCGTTCAAGGACACCGCCGGACCGGCCATCAACCCGCTCATCAAGGTGATGAACCTGGTCTCCCTGCTCATCGCGAGCGCGGTCGTCTCCCTGAGCGTCGGCGACGACCAGAACGACGTCCTGCGCATCGTGATCGCGCTGGCCGCGGTCGCGATCATCACGGTGGCGGTCGTCATCTCCAAGCGGCGCGAGGTCGCGATCGCCGACGACGGCGACAACTCCGGGTCCAGCTCGCTGGCACCGCACCACGCCTGACCCGCTCCACCCCGGGCCCCGCGAGGGGGCCGGGTCGCTCCACCCGCCCCGGCGGCCGGTCGCTCCTGCGACCGGCCGCCGTCGGCGTTCCGGGGTAGGACGGGGCGGGACTCGCGAGCCGGCGGTCGTACGCAGGGCGCGACCGAGGCGTCAGCCTCCCGGACGCCACCAGTTGCGCTCGCCCAGCAGCGTCATCGCCGCAGGCAGCAGCAGCCCGCGGACCACCGTGACGTCGAGCAGGATCGCCACGGTCATCCCGACGCCGACCTCCTTGACCGCCACCAGCTCGCCGGCGGCGAACCCGATGAACACCACCGAGATGGCCAGCGCGGCCAGCGTGACGACGGGCCCGGACGCGGTGATGCCCGCGAGCACCGCGCGGTCGTTGGCGGCCCGGCTGCCGGGCGCGGGGACCGGCCGGTTGCGGCGCGCCACCGGCGGGAGGTCCCACTCCTCCTTGATGCGGGCGACGAGGAACACGTGGTAGTCCATCGAGAGCCCGAAGGCGAACATGAACAGCAGCAGGGGCGTGGTCAGGTCGAGGCTGCCGGTCGCGGTCCCGCCGAGCAGCGGGCCGCCCCAGCCGTGCTGGAAGACCAGCGTGACGACCCCGAGCATGGCCGCCAGCGAGAGCAGGTTGAGCAGCAGGGTCTTGGCGGCGACCACCGGCGCCCCGGTGAGCCGCAGCAGGAGCAGGCCGGCCACGAGCACGACCGCCGCGACGGCCAGCGGCGCACGCTCGGCCAGCGCGGCGCGCGCGTCGACCAGCTCGGCGGCGGGCCCGCCGACCTGCACGCGTACGTCGTCGCCGAGCGCGCGGACGTCGGCGACCACCCGCTGCGCCGCCGGTCCGCTGGTGGTGCCCTGGGGCATCACGGTGTAGCGGCTCCAGCCGTCGGGCAGGCCGTCGCGCAGGAAGACGTCCTCGACGTCGTCGAGCGCAGCCATCCCCTCGGCGAGCGCGGTGAGCCGCGGGTCGTCGGGCGGCGCGTCGACGAGCACGTCGATCGGTGCGGTCGCGACGTCGGGGTAGTCGCGCTCGATCACCTCGACGACGGTGCGGGCCTCGCTGCCCGGGGGCAGCGACCGCGCGTCGGAGGCGCCCAGCTCGAGGCCGAGCAGGGGAGCGGCCAGCACGAGGAGGAGCCCGGTCGTGGTGACCAGCACGGGCCACGGCCGCGCCTGCGCCAGCCGGGCGAGGCGGGCGAGCACCGAGCGCTCGGGCGGCCTCGCGGGTCGTCCCCAGGCGCCGCGGTCGGCGGCGGGCACCCGCCGGTGGGCGACGGACAGCAGCGCGGGCGTGAGGGTGAGGCCGGCGGTGGTGACGACGGCGACCGCGACCAGCCCGCCGACCGCCATGCCGGTGAGCAGCGGGTCGCCGAGCAGCAGCAGGGCCGCCACGGCCGAGCCGACCGTGACGCCGGAGACCAGCACCGTGCGCCCGGCGGTGGCCAGCGTCCTGCCGAGCACCGCCTCGAGGTCCGCACGACGACCCGCGGCCGCGCGCTCCTCGCGGAAGCGGGCCAGCACGAGCAGGCTGTAGTCGACGCAGAGGCCCAGGCCCAGCACGGTGACGACGTTGACCGCGAAGTCGCTGACGGAGGCGACGCCTGCCAGACCCGCGAGCGCCAGCAGCGAGACGGAGACCGCTGCGAGCGCCGTGACGACCGGCAGCACGCCGGCGACGAGTCCGCCCAGGGCCACGGCGAGCAGCACGAGGAGCACCACGAGGGCCGCGCCCTCGCCGCGCGCGGCGTCCTGGACGGCCTGGTCGGTGAAGGTCCGCTCGGCCAGCAGGTCGCCGCCGACGGCGACGTCGGGGAAGGGGGTCTCGCGCAGCGCGTCGGCGATGCGGTCCGCCAGGGCCAGGGCCTCGTCGTCGCCGAGCGCGTGGTCGAGCTCGACCTCCACCACCGCGCTGCTGCGGTCCTCGGCCACGAGCTCGTAGGCACCGGTCGTCCACGGGTCCCGCACGTCGACCACGCCGGGCAGCTCGCGGATCGCGAACAGCACCTCCCCGGCCGCCTCGCTCGTGGCGGGGGCGACCGGGTCGGCGCCCGAGAGCAGCGCCACCACCCGTTCGCCCTCGGTGTCGAGGGCGTCGAGCCGCTCGTCGACGACGCTCGACTCGGCCCCGGCGCGCGGACCGACGTCCTCGGCGTGGTCGAAGACCGATCCGCCCAGCACGGCACCTGCCACGACCAGCACCGCCCACAGGGCCAGCACCACCGTCCGCCGGCGGTGCACCCACCGGCCCATCCGCTCCAGCACGCGGTGACTCTAGTCACGGCCGCGGCCGCCGGGGGCGGACGTCGGCTGATGGCCCGGACGCCGTCAGCGCTCGCCGAAGTGCGGTCGGGTCAGCTCCTCGGCCAGCCCGCCGAGCGCGGTGTGGTCGTCGGTGTCGCCGGTGTGCGGCCCCTGCAGCCACTGGGCGAACGACCAGACCTCGGAGAGGCGCCACTCGAGGTCGAACAGCCGCACCATCTGCGGGTCGTGGTCGACGTCGCGGCCCTCGTGCACCAGCGTGGCGAGGTCGCGCTCGCGCGGCGCCAGGAGCAACGACTCCCAGTCGACGAGCCAGGTGCGGCCCCGGGCCAGCCACTGGTTGCGCACGTGTGGCTCACCGTGGGTGACGACGTACGTCGCGGGGTCGGCGAGCTGGACCAGGCGCCCGTGCTCGCGTGCCCACCCGCCCACAGCGGCGAGGTGCTCCAGCAGGAGCCCGCGGGCGGCCGGGCCGAGCGGCCCGACCCAGTCGCGCTGGAGCAGGTCGCGCAGCAGGATCGACAGGTCGGACGGAATCTCGGTCCCCCAGGCGCGTGCCGTGGCCGGTGCCGGCGCGGCGTGCAGGTCGGCGAGCATGCCGGGCAGCTCGGGGACGGACGCCTCCGGGCGTCGCCCCTGCAGCCAACCGGTCACGCTCGCCGTGCGCGCGCCGAGCGGCACGGTGAAGGCGTCGTCGGCGCTCGGGACGGACGGCCACACGAAGGGTAGGTCGAGGGCGGCCGCTGCGGCGTACGCCGCCTCGAGGGTCGCCCGCGTGTGGCGGGGGAGGTCGGGGTCGAGGGTCAGGAACAGGATCGGCTCCCCGGCCACGTCCACCCGCCAGTGGTGCGCCCCCCACCCGACCGGCAGGTGCTCGACGGCATCGGCGCGCGGCTCCCAGTGCCGACGGACGAGCGCCAGCACATCGTCATCGGTCACGTCCGGGGGGCGTTCGAGCACCCCGGCATCGTGGCACGGTCGTCTGGAAGGCTGGGGCCATGCCGTCCGACCTCGACCTCGCCGCCCCGCTGCGCGAGGCCCTGCTCGCCGCCGACTTCACCTACGACCGGGTCGCCGAGGCCATCGGGGAGGAGGCCCACCGCGCGCTCGGGCGCAACGAGACCCTGCCCGCGCTGCGGCGTACGACGTCGGGCTCGGCGCTCGACACCCTCGTGCGCCTGTTCCTGCTGCAGGCGCCGGTCGCGCGCGACGCGGCCGAGCGGGCGTTGCCGGGCCTGGTCGACCGGCTCTGCAACGCAGGCCTGCTCGAGCAGAGCGTGGCCGAGGTGGCCGCCCGCACCGACTGCCGGCCCTACGCCACCGACGAGCGCGACCTGTGGGTGGTCTCCGACCTGACGCCCGGTCTCGACGGTGCACCGGTCGCCGTCGGGCCCGACCACGTGCTGGGCATCTCGAGCGCGTCGACGAGCCTGGCGCAGCTGACCATGCGCGAGCCGGTCGACAGCGCGCTCGACTTGGGCACCGGGTGCGGGGTGCAGGCGCTGCACCTCGCGGCCCACGCCGGCACCGTCGTGGCCACCGACGTCAACCAGCGCGCGCTCTGGATGACGCGCCTCAACGCGGCGCTCAACGAGGTGGAGGTCGACGTCCGCGGCGGCTCGTTCTTCGAGCCGGTGGCCGGCGAGCGCTTCGACCTGATCAGCACCAACCCGCCGTTCGTGATCTCCCCGGCGACGGGGGAGCGGCTGGTCTACCGCGACTCCGGCCTGCCCGGCGACCGCGTCGTCGAGCACATCGTCCGCACCGGGCCCGACCACCTCACCGAGGGCGGCTGGCTGCAGGTGCTGGCCAACTGGGCGATCGTGGCGGGCCGGCCGTGGGACGAGCGGCTCGGCACCTGGCTGCGCGACGACTGCGACGCGCTCGTCGTGCAGCGCGAGACCCTGGACCCCGCCGCCTACGTCGAGCTGTGGCTCAAGGACAGCGGCCACCACGGTCGCCCGGGCTACGCCGAGCGCTACGACACCTGGCTGTCGTGGCTGGAGGAGGTCGGCATCGAGGGGGTCGGGTTCGGCTGGATCAACGTGCGCCTCGGCGGCACCGGTCAGGTGGGCTCGCGCCACGACCTGCTGGAGTGGCCCTACGACGTGGAGCAGCCCATCGGCCCGGCGATCCACGCGTGGGGCGAGTCGGTCGCCGACCTGCGCGACCTCTCCGACGAGGCGCTGCTCGCGACCCGGCTGCGGGCCCGCGAGGACGTGCAGCAGGAGACGGTCGGGCGCCCCGGCGCCGAGGACCCGGAGGCGATCGTGCTGCGCCAGCACCGCGGCTTCCGGCGCGCCCGGACCGCCGACACGGTCGAGGCCGCGCTCGTTGGCGCGAGTGACGGCGACCTCACGCTCGGCCAGCTGCTCGGCGCCCTGGCGACCCTGGTCGGGCGGGACGAGGCCGACCTCCGGTCCGGCTACCTCTCGGTGGTGCGCGAGCTGGTGGGCGAGGGCTTCCTGGCGCTCGGCTGAGCCGTCGCGCCGGGTCGGGCCACCCGACCGGGTGGGGTGGTCGGTGCCCTTGTGCCGGGAGGTGACCAAAAGACGATCGCTCGTTGACGTGACCCCGCTCACATGCCTACGTTGCAGATCGGCTCCTCGCCACCTCGGGATACAGGAGAACCATCTGATGAAGCACCACCTCCGCGCAGGGCTCACGGTCGCCGCCGGCGCCGCCCTCTGCCTGCCCCTGCTGACCGTGACCACCGTCGCCACGGCGCACGAGGGCCACAGCGACTCGACCGCGCCACCGCCGTCCAAGCAGTTCCAGAAGGTCACCCTCAACGACCGGCCGGGGGAGCCGCTCGACCTCGCCGTGCTGCCCGACGGCGACGTGCTGCACACCACCCGCGCCGGCGTGATCTGGCACCACGACGCCCAGACCGGCACCAACCGCGTCGCCGGCCGCATCCCGGTCTACCTCCACGACGAGGAGGGGCTGCAGAGCATCGCCCTCGACCCGGGCTACGACGGGAAGAAGAACACCTGGGTCTACATGTACTACTCCCCGCCGCTCGACACCCCCGCCGACGACGAGAGCACCGCCTCCATCAACGAGGGCGACGCGCCGGAGACGGGCACCAAGGCCGACTTCGAGCGCTACGACGGATTCCTGCGGGTCTCGAAGTTCCGCTTCGTCGACGGCCAGGTCCAGCTCGGCACCGAGCGCAAGGTGCTCGACGTCCCCGTCGACCGCGGGATGTGCTGCCACGTCGGCGGCGACATCGTCTTCGACTCGGCGGGCAACCTGATCCTGTCGACCGGCGACGACTCCAACCCGTTCCAGTCCGACGGCTACGTGCCGCTCGACGAGCGCGCCGACCGCAACCCCGCCTTCGACGCCCAGCGCACCGCGGCCAACACCAACGACCTGCGCGGCAAGATCCTGCGGATCACCCCCAAGGCCAAGGGCGGCTACACCATTCCCAAGGGCAACCTGTTCCGCCCCGGCACCCCGAAGACGCGCCCGGAGATCTACTCGATGGGCTGGCGCAATCCGTTCCGCATCGAGATCGACCCCGAGACCGACAACCTGTGGGTGGCCGACTACTCGCCCGACGCGAAGAAGTCGAAGGCCAGCCGCGGTCCCGCCGGCCACGGCAAGTGGGCGGTCGTCGACGGGCCCGGCAACTACGGATGGCCCTACTGCGCCACCGCCAGGATGCCCTACAACGACTACGACTTCGCGAAGAAGAAGAGCGGCAAGAAGTTCGACTGCGCGGCCCCGGTCAACACCTCGGTGCACAACACCGGCAAGCGCCGGCTGCCGCCGGTGGAGCAGCCGGAGGTCTGGTACTCCTACGGCAAGTCCAAGCAGTTCCCCCAGCTCGGCAAGGGCGGCATCGCCCCGATGGCCGGCCCCGCCTACCAGTTCGACCGCAAGCTCACCCGCGGCAAGAACCCCGTCGCGTGGCCCGAGCGCTACGACGGCACCCCGCTGTTCTACGAGTGGACCCGCGACTACATCAAGGGCATCCACGTCGACGGCACCAAGGTCGGCATCGAGGACGTGCTCCGCGGCTTCGTCGTGGACAACCCGATGGACATGGAGTTCGGCCCCGACGGCGCGCTCTACGTGCTCGAGTACGGCGACGGCTACTTCGCCGAGAACCCCGACGCGCAGCTCGCCCGCATCGACTTCGTCGGCAAGGGCGGCAACCGCAGCCCGATCCCGAAGATCACGGCGGAGCCCACGGCCGGCCGTGCGCCGCTGACGGTGGCGTTCAGCAGCAGGGGCACCAAGGACCCCGATGGGGATAAGAAGCTGCGCTACGCGTGGGACTTCGACAGCGACGGCACGGTCGACAGCCGCAAGCGCAACGGCACCTTCACCTACACCCAGGACGGCAGCTACCGCGCCTCACTGAGGGTCACCGACAAGGGCGGCCGCTGGGCCTCGGCCGACGTCGACGTCACCGTGGGCAACCAGGCGCCGGAGGTCGAGTTCGTCACCCCGGTCGAGGACCAGGCGTTCCGCTTCGGCGACACGGTGTCCTACGAGCTCAAGGTCACCGACGACGAGCCCGTCGACTGCAGCCGGGTCACCGTGACCTACGTGCTCGGCCACGACACCCACGGCCACCCGCAGTCCACGGCCACGGGCTGCTCCGGATCGCTGGTCACCACGGTGCCCGGCGGCCACGACCCGGCCACCGACGACCTCGCCGCCGTGTTCGTCGCCGAATACACCGACACCGGCTCGCAGCCCGGCCTCAGCGGCTACGCCGAGGTCGTGCTCGACCCGGCCGGCTGACGCAGAGCCCCGAGAGTCCCCCGACAAACCAGGAAGAAGGCTCAGATGTGTTTCGGATATGACGGCGACGCCGCCCTGCGCGAGTCGCTCGAGAGGAAGGGCGCCAGTCGGCGCGGCCTGATCCGCGGCGCCGCGGCGGGCGCGGCCGGCGCCACGGTGCTCGCCGGGAGCCCGGCGTTCGCCGGGAAGCCCGGGCGTCACCCGGGCAAGGGCCACGGCCACGACCACGGGCGGCAGAGGGAGGTGCCGACCGACCTGATCAGCATCCAGCTCTACACGCTGCGCGCCGCGATGACGGATCGGGCGGCCATCCTGCGTCAGCTCGACCAGCTCGCGAAGTTCGGCTACGAGCGCGTCGAGCGGGCGGGTCTCTACCCGAAGGAGACCGGCCTCGACACGGCGGCCAAGCTCAAGGCGGAGTTCGACGCCCGCGGCATCTGGGCCTCCTCGAGCCACGACGGGATCAGCACGGTCGACGGCGACGCCACCCGGCTCGACCCGGCCAAGCTCAACAAGAAGCTCGACGACGCCAACACGTTCCGCCAGAAGTACATCGTCGTGCCCTACCTCAACTCCACCAGCAAGGCCGACTGGCAGCGGTGGGCCGAGCAGATGAACACCGAGGCAGCGGCGGCCAGGCGGCGCGGGCTGCGCTACGGCTACCACAACCACGCCCACGAGTTCACGATCGACCTCGGCGGCGGCCTGACGCCGTGGGACATCCTCACCAGCGAGCTCGACCGTCGGCTGGTCCACCTCGAGGTCGACCTCTACTGGGCCTACACCGGTGGCGTGAACACCGGGGCGGGCGACCCGCTGCGGTTCGCCATCGACGTCATCCGCTCGGCGCCGCAGGAGGTCCGCCAGTACCACGTCAAGGACCGCCACGGCGCCGACGCCGCCGCGCTCTACGAGGAGGAGCCCGGCGACATGGCCGATCTCGGCCTCGGCGTGATCGACTTCCCGGCCATCTTCAAGAAGCACCAGGTCGAGGAGTACATCGTCGAGAACGACACCCCGGACTTCCACCCGGCGGCGACCGCCAACACGGGGTTCCGCTACCTGGAGGGCCTGCAGTTCTGACCCGACAGCCATCCTGACGCGCTCGGGCCCCACGTCCCGCCGACGTGGGGCCCGTGCCGTGCCCGAGCCGCCCCCCGGGCCCCACGGGGCCGCCCCGCGAGCGCCGGGGAGTGGCGATCTCGGAATGTGGCGCTACCGTTGCGGCGCTGAGCAACATTGCAGCAGCGCACATCGTGAGGGAGCGAACACACGTGGCAAAGCTCGTCATCGTCGAGTCCCCGGCGAAGGCCCGCACCATCGGCGGGTACCTCGGCCCGGACTACGTCGTCGAGTCCTCGATCGGTCACATCCGTGACCTGCCCAACAACGCCGCCGACACCCCGGCCAAGATCAAGGACAAGCCCTGGGGCCGGCTGGCCGTCGACGTCGACAACGGCTTCGAGCCCTACTACGTCGTGCCCCGCGACAAGAAGAGCCACATCGCCAAGCTGAAGAAGCTGGTCAAGGACGCCGACGCCCTCTACCTCGCCACCGATGAGGACCGCGAGGGCGAGGCCATCGCGTGGCACCTGCTCGACGAGCTCAAGCCGCCGAAGGGCCTGCCGGTCCACCGGATGGTCTTCCACGAGATCACCAAGCCCGCGATCCTCGCCGCGGTCGAGAACCCCCGCGAGATCAACGACGACCTCGTCGAGGCCCAGGAGGCGCGCCGCATCCTCGACCGCCTCTACGGCTACGAGGTCTCCCCGGTGCTGTGGAAGAAGGTCATGTCGGGCCTGTCCGCGGGCCGCGTGCAGTCGGTGGCGACCCGCCTGGTCGTCGACCGCGAGCGGGAGCGGATGAAGTTCCGCGTCGCGTCCTACTGGGACCTCGACGCCACGTTCGACGCCGGCACCGGTCACGACCCCCGGATGTTCCCCGCCAAGCTCCACAGCGTCGACGGCGTGCGCGTGGCCCGCGGCGCCGACTTCGACAACACCGGTGAGCTGAAGGGCACGTCGGAGCGCGTCCACCTCAGCCGCGCCGACGCCGAGGCGCTGGCCGCCGGCCTGGGCGAGGCGTCGTACGCCGTGCGCTCGGTCGAGTCCAAGCCCTACCGCCGCTCGCCGTACGCCCCCTTCCGCACGACCACGCTGCAGCAGGAGGCCAGCCGCAAGCTCGGGATGAGCGCCAGCGTGACGATGTCGGTCGCGCAGCGGCTCTACGAGAACGGCTTCATCACCTACATGCGCACCGACTCGACCACGCTCTCGGGCGCCGCGGTGGGTGCCGCGCGCGACCAGGTGCGCGAGCTCTACGGTGCCGAGTACCTCCCCGACTCGCCGCGCACCTACGCCTCCAAGGTCAAGAACGCCCAGGAGGCGCACGAGGCGATCCGGCCGGCCGGCGACACGTTCCGCACGCCCGCGCAGACCGGTCTCTCCGGCGAGCAGTTCCGCCTCTACGAGCTGATCTGGATGCGCACCGTCGCCTCGCAGATGAAGGACGCCGTCGGCAACTCCGTCACCATCCGCATCGGCGGCGCCGCCGCCGACGGCCGTGACGTCGTCTTCAGCTCGAGCGGTCGCACGATCACCTTCCACGGGTTCCTCAAGGCCTACGTCGAGGACATCGACGACGCCTCCAAGCGCCGCGACGACGCAGAGACGCGACTGCCCAACCTCACCGAGGGCGCCGGGGTCTCGGCGGCCACGCTGACCCCCGAGGGCCACGAGACCAAGCCACCGTCGCGCTACACCGAGGCGACGCTCATCAAGGAGCTCGAGGACCGCGAGATCGGCCGCCCGTCGACCTACGCCTCGATCATCGGCACGATCCTCAACCGCGGCTACGTCTACAAGAAGGGCACCGCGCTGGTGCCGGCCTGGCTGGCGTTCTCGGTGGTCCGGCTGCTGGAGGAGCACTTCCCGCGCCAGGTGTCCTACGAGTTCACCGCCGACATGGAGGACGTCCTCGACGACATCGCCAGCGGCCGGCGTGACCGGGCCAGCGAGCTCGCGGAGTTCTACTACGGCTCCGGCGACGTGACGGGCCTCAAGACGCTGGTCACCGAGCTCGGCGACATCGACGCCAAGGAGATGGCGACCTTCCCCATCGGCGACGGGATCGACCTCCGCGTCGGCCGCTACGGGCCCTACGTCGAGGGCCCGGCGCCCGAGGACGGCGACGGCGCGCCGGTGCGGGCCAACGTCCCCGACGACCTGCCGCCCGACGAGCTGACCGTGGCCAAGGCCAAGGAGCTGCTGGCCAACCCGGCCGGCGAGGAGCAGGTGGTCGGCAACCACCCCGACACCGGCCTCCAGATCGTGGCGAAGAACGGCCGCTTCGGTCCCTACGTCACCGAGGTGCTGCCCGACGACGCGCCCAAGTCGGCCAAGCCGCGCACCGGCTCGCTCTTCACGTCGATGACGCTCGACACGGTCACCCTCGAGCAGGCGGTCAAGCTGCTCGACCTGCCCCGCATCGTCGGCGTCGACGACGACGGCACCGAGATCACCGCGCAGAACGGTCGCTACGGTCCCTACCTCAAGAAGGGCGCCGACTCGCGCTCGCTCACCAGCGAGGACCAGATCTTCGACATCACCCTCGACCAGGCCAAGGCGATCTACGCCCAGCCCAAGCAGCGCGGCCGCGGTGCGGCCACCCCGCCGCTCAAGGAGCTCGGCAACGACCCCGTCTCCGGCCAGCCCGTCGTGGTGAAGGCGGGCCGCTTCGGCGAGTACGTCACCGACGGTGAGTACAACGCCACGCTCCGCAAGGACGACACCGTCGAGTCGATCACCCTCGAGCGGGCGGCCGAGCTGCTCGCCGAGCGTCGCGAGCGCGGTCCGGCCAAGAAGGCGGCCAAGAAGGGCGCCAAGAAGGCACCCGCCAAGAAGACCGCCGCGAAGAAGACCACCGCCAAGAAGACGGCGGCCAAGAAGTCGACCGCCAAGAAGACGACGAAGAAGGCCGCCGAGACGTCCTGAGGCCCCCGCACGGGGGGTGACCGCGCGCGCTCACGGACGTACCGTCTCGAGATGGCCTCCCGCCAGCGCGGCCTCGCCACGGCCCTCACGACCCTGCTCGCCCTGCTGGTCGCGCTGGTGGTCCCCCTCGCGACGGCGACGGCGCCTGCGGGGTCGGCCCCGCCGTCGCGCACGACGTACGACGTGCTCGGCGACTCCTACGGGTCCGGCTACGGGGTGCCGCCCTACGGTGCGTGCGGCCGCTCGCAGTCGGCCTACGGCGTGCTGGTCGACGGTCGCGCGCGGCTCGACCTCGACGACTTCGTCGCGTGCGCCGGCACGACCACCACCTCGCTGGTCGCGGGCGGGCAGCTCGACGCCCTCGACGCCGACAGCGACCTCGTGCTGCTGAGCATCGGTGGCAACGACATCGGGTGGTCGTCGGCGGTCGTGGCCTGCCTGGGCGGCTCGGACGCGGGGTGCGCGGGTGCGCTCGCGGTGGTCCGTGGGCGCGTGGTCACCCAGCTGCCCGCCCTCCTCGACAGCCTCTACGACCGGATCGAGGCCGCCGCGCCCGGTGCCCGGGTGATCGTGACCGGCTACCCCCGGCTGTTCTCCCCGGAGCACGGTGCCTACCTCGGCGCGAGCCCCGCCGAGCAGGAGGCGCTCAACGAGGGCGCCGACCTGCTCCACTCGGTCATCGCCGCCGCCGCGCGCCGTCACGGCTTCGACGTCGTGGACGTGAGGTCGCACTTCGTCGGCCACGGGGTCAACGCGCCCGACCCGTGGATCCTGGGGCCGGCCGACCCGGGCGCCTTCCACCCGACGCTCGCCGGCTATGAGGCGTACGCCGGCGCCGTCACCGCGGCGATCAAGCCCGGCCGCCACCGCTGACAGCGCGCACGTCATTCCTCGGTCTCTGGTGCGCGGCCCGGCGCTGCTGGTTGGGTGGGGCCACGGTGGGACGCGTGACCATGGGGGGATCGCGCCACCGTGGACGGAAGTGACGCCATGGCCACCACATCTCGCACATCCCGCACCTCCCGCACCTCCCTGCTCGCCGCGCTCACCCTGCTCCTGGGCCCCCTCCTCTTGGTCCAGGCGCCCGCGCCGGCCAGTGCGGCCGCCAGCGTGTTCCCGGTGCCGACCAGCAACGCCGGCCTGGGCCGGATCACCACGGCGCCGGACGGCACCATGTGGTTCGTGATGCGCGACGCCAACAAGGTGGGACGCATCACCCCGGGCGGAGCGATCACCGAGTTCCCCCTCGGGCCGACGACGGTCGCCGGCGCGCGTGTCATGGACCTCGACGTCTCGCCCGACGGCAGCGTCTGGGTGGTCCACGACCAGGGGTGGAAGGCCACTCGGCTCGACCCCGCGACCGGGGGCCTCGACGTCTACGACCTGGGCGGCGAGCCGTACGGCGGCGCCGTGCGCGTGGGGCCCGACAACGCGGCCTGGATCACCATGAACTACGACGAGTCCGGGATCGTCCGCGCCGTTCCCGGCCAGCCGGTCACCTGGGCGGCCAACGCGCCTGAGTGCAAGGACCTGCTGGGCGAGGCCACGGACGGCGCCATGTGGTGTCAGGGAGCCGGGCTCAACACGTTGGTCAAGGTCGGGCCCGACGCCAACAGCGGGGTGACCTACCCGCTTCCCTCGGACACGACCTACCCCATGGGTCTCGCGGGCGGGCCCGTCGGCTCGATCTGGTTCACCCGCAGCACCACGCCCGGGCTCGCCAACCCCGCCGACGGATCGGTCGGATACATCGACCAGGCCAGCGGCGCCACGCAGATCTGGCGGACGGGGTCGCGGTCCGCACCGCACGACATCGTCCGCGGTCCCGACGACCAGATGTGGTTCACCAATCGCGGCGCGGCACCCGGCATCGGCCACATCTCGGCCACCGGTGTCGGTGCGATCAGCTCGGTCGGCAACTACCAGCCGACCTCGCTGACCTTCGGGCCCGACGGCGCGATCTGGTTCACCGACGAGACGAGCAACGCGATCGTGCGGGTCACCACCGACGAGCTGCAGACCACCGACGTCGACCTCGGCGACGGGGTGACGATGATCCCGCCGACCTCGCCCACCGCGGCCCGCCCGGTGGGTAGGCTGCCCAAGGCCAAGGGCG
This sequence comes from Nocardioides sp. zg-1228, assembly GCF_017086465.1. Taxonomy (NCBI): domain Bacteria; kingdom Bacillati; phylum Actinomycetota; class Actinomycetes; order Propionibacteriales; family Nocardioidaceae; genus Nocardioides; species Nocardioides sp. zg-1228. Next base: position 361,027 of record NZ_CP070961.1, read on the forward strand.
TCACCAAGGTCAGGCGCGGCAAGGTCGCGGTGCGCGTGGCCTGCCCCGCGCGGGCAGCGGGCGGGTGCGCCGGCAGGGTCGGTCTCGAGCTGGCCAAGGGCGGCACGGCGATCGCCCCGAGGAAGGCGTACCGGATCGAGGCGGGGCGCACGAAGACCGTGGCGGTGAGGCTGTCCCGCAAGGGGATGCGCTCGCTGCGAGCCGGGCTCGTCGTCATGGTGCGCGTCGAGCTGACCGCGCCCGGATCGAGGAAGGTGCAGGCCTCGCGCACGATCAAGGTGCGCCGAGGCTGACCCCGGAGCTGTCCCACCCCGCCCGTAGGGTGTGCTGCGTGAGCGCAGGCGTCTATCCGGAGACCGGGCTCTTCGTGTGCTTCGAGGGCGGCGAGGGAGCCGGCAAGTCGACCCAGTCGCGGCTGCTGCGCGACTGGCTGATGGCCCGCGGCGAGACGGTCCTGCTGACGTACGAGCCCGGCGACACCCCCGTCGGCAAGGAGCTGCGGCGCATCGTGCTCGACCCGGCCACCGGCGAGCTGTCCGACCGCACCGAGGCCCTGCTCTACGCCGCCGACAAGGCCGAGCACGTCGACCACGTCGTGCTGCCCGCGCTGGCGCGCGGCGAGGTCGTCATCACCGACCGCTACGTCGACTCCACGCTGGCCTACCAGGGCGCCGGTCGCACGCTCGAGGTCGCCGAGGTCGAGGCCGTCGCCCGGTGGGCCACGGGCGACCTGCGCCCCCACCTCACCGTCGTCCTCGACCTCGAGCCGGAGGCCGGCTTCGACCGGTTCACCGAGCGCGACCGGATCGAGGCCCAGTCGCTGGAGTTCCACCAGCGGGTGCGCCAGGGCTTCCTCGACCTCGCGGCCGCCGACCCCGACCACTACGTCGTGCTCGACGCCCGCGCGCCGGTCGACGAGATCGCCGCGCGCGTCCAGCAGCGGGTCACGCCCCTCTTGGGACGCCCGTGAGCACCGCGACGGGCACCGTGTGGTCCGACCTCGTCGGCCAGCGGCCGACGATCGAGGTGCTCCAGCGCGCGGCCGCCGGGCACGGCATGACCCACGCCTGGCTGTTCACCGGCCCGCCCGGATCGGGTCGCTCCAACGTCGCGCGGGCGTTCGCGGCGGCGCTGCAGTGCGAGCAGCGCACCGGCTGCGGCGAGTGCGAGGCCTGCCGCCTCGGCCTGCGGGGCTCCCACCCCGACATCACCTGGGTCAAGTCGGAGACCTCCGTGCTCTACGTCGACGACATGCGCGACCTGGTGCAGTCGGCCGCCAAGTTCCCCGCCATCGGCCGCTGGCAGATCGTCGTGATCGAGGACGCCGACCGGCTCGGCACCCCGGAGAATCCGCGCACCGGCAACGCGCTCCTCAAGGCCATCGAGGAGCCGACGCCCAAGACGGTCTGGCTGCTCTGCGCGCCGACGGTGCGCGACGTGCTGCCCACGATCCGCTCGCGCTGCCGCACGCTGACCCTCGCGACGCCCGGCACCCGCGACGTCGCGGCGTTCCTGACCCGCGACGAGGGCATCTCCGAGACCATGGCCGGCTTCGCCGCGCGCGCCAGCCAGGGCCACATCGGCCGGGCGCGCGCCCTGGCCCTCGACGAGCAGACCCGCGCCCGGCGGCGCGAGGTGACCAGCATCCCGGCGCGGCTGACGTCGCTGGGATCGTGCATGACCGCGGCGACCAGCCTCGCCGAGCTCGCCAAGGCCGAGACCGAGGCGATCACCGCCGACGCCGAGCGCCGCGAGCTCGAGGAGCTGCAGGCCATCTTCGGCAGCGAGCGCAAGGACACGACCAGCCGCTCCTACCGGGCCGCGCTCGGGGGCCTGGAGAAGCTGCAGAAGCAGAAGGCCAAGCGCCGCGTGCTGGACGTGATCGACCGGGCCCTGATGGACCTCGTGTCGGTCTACCGCGACGCGATCGCACTCTCCGTCGGGGCGCCCGGCCTGCTGGTCAACGAGGAGCTGCGCGACGACGTCGCCGTCCTCGCCCGGGCCGCGTCGCCCGAGGAGCTGCTGCGCATGATCGACGCCATCTTCACCGCCCGCGAACAGATGCTGGAGTTCAACGTGCCCCCTCAGCTGGCGCTCGAGTCCATGACCGTCGCCCTGCGCCTGCCCGGGGGGCGCTGATGCGCAAGGCGCTCGCCATCGTCGCCGTCATGGCGCTGGCGCTGACCGCGTTCGTCGCGGTCGGCCTGGCGGTCCAGGGCACCCCCGACTCGTCCGAGGCGCCCGCCGCCCGGCCCACGCCGTCGCCGACGACCCCGCCGCCGGCGAGCGTCACCGAGCCGCCCGCGCCCGACCTCGCCGACTTCTACTCCCAGCGCATCGACTGGCAGCCCTGCGCGAGCAACGACGACCACGAGTGCGGCCGGCTCACCGTCCCGGTCGACTACGCCGACCCGCAGGCCGAGACGATCGACCTCGCGCTGCTGCGCGTCCCGGCCCGCGGCGCGCGGGTGGGCTCGCTGGTCGTCAACCCCGGCGGGCCCGGGGCCCGCGGCACGACCTACGCCGCGGCCGGCGGGCAGGTCTTCCGCGAGGCGCTGCTCGACGCGTTCGACATCGTCGGCTTCGACCCGCGCGGGGTGGGCGAGTCGGCGCCGGTCGACTGCCTCAGCGACGCCGACCTCGACGCCTACCTGAGCGCCGACCCGACGCCCGACACCGCCGCCGAGCGCACCGACTACCGCGCCTCGGTGCTGGCGTTCGGCGAGCAGTGCGTGGCGAGCTCCGGCCCGGTGGTCGCCCACGTGACCACGACCGAGGCCGCCCGCGACATGGACGTGCTGCGCTCGGCGCTGGGGGAGGAGCAGCTCGACTACTTCGGCGCCTCCTATGGCACCAAGCTCGGCGCGACCTACGCCGAGCTCTTCCCCGAGCGGGTGGGCCGCTTCGTCCTCGACGGCGCGGTCGACGTCTCCCTCGACGCCAAGTCGCTGGCGCTGGAGCAGGCCGCCGGCTTCGAGACCGCGCTGCGGGCCTACGTGCAGAACTGCCTCGACACCACCGACAACTGCTTCCTCGGCGACACCGTCGAGGAGGGCCTCGCGACGATCCGCGAACTCCTCGACCGCATCGAGGAGGAGCCGCTGCCGGCGGGTGAGCGCGAGCTGACGGTGGGCAACGCGTTCTACGGCATCATCACGCCGCTCTACAACCGCGACTACTGGTTCCTGCTGAGCACGGCGCTCGCGTCGGCGCTGGACGGCAAGGGCTCGGCGCTGATGACGCTCGCCGACGCCTACGCCTCGCGCAACCCCGACGGCAGCTTCGCCGACAACTCGGTGGAGGCCAACTACTCCATCAACTGCCTCGACGACCCGACGTCCGTGCCGTTCGCGCAGGTGCCCTCGCTGTACGAGGAGTTCGAGGAGGCCTCGCCGACCTTCGGCCGGGTCTTCGCGTGGGGGATGGCGACCTGCAGCGGCGTCGAGGTGGCGTCCAGCGAGGAGCCGCTGGACATCCGCGGGGAGGGCGCCGCCCCGATCCTGGTGCTCGGCACGACCCGCGACCCCGCCACCCCGTTCGAGTGGGCCGAGGCCCTCTCCGCCCAGCTCGACTCCGCCGTGCTCGTCGAGCGCGACGGCGACGGCCACACCGCCTACAACGCCGGCAACGAGTGCATCGACACGATCGTCGAGGACTACCTCATCGACGGTGTCGTGCCCGCCGACGGCACGACCTGCTGAGGCGGTCGCCCGAGGACCTTCGGCCCTACGTCCGGGACCCGGCCCTGCCTAGCGTGGGGGGGATGGCGACCGTCGAGGCCCGCTGCCCCCTGCGCCCGGGCGACACCTGCTCGCTGTGCGTCCCCGGGACCACCGGGCCGCAGGACTGCCCGACCGTCGCCGAGGTGATGCGCGACCCGGCGCTGCGCGTGCGGCTCGCCGAGCTGCGGCGCGAGGCACGCGCCGCAGCCCGCTGAGGCGGCCGGTCGGGCCGGCCGCCGGGCCTCAGCCCTCGAGGGCGGCGTCGAGGGTGATGTCGACGGCGGCGAGCGCCTTGCTGACCGGGCAGCCGGCCTTGGCCTTCTCGGCCGCGTCGACGAACCCGGCCTCGTCGAGCCCGTCGACCTCGCCGCGGACGGTGAGCTTGATGCCGGTGAGCTTGAACCCACCGGCGTCCTTGTCCTCGCCGAGCGAGACGTCGGCGGTGACCTCGAGGGACTGCGGGGTGCCGCCGGCCTCGGCGATCAGCGCGGAGAGCTGCATGGCGTAGCAGGAGGAGTGCGCGGCCGCGATGAGCTCCTCGGGGCTCGTCGTCCCGCCTGCGTCCTCCGCGGCGCGCTTGGGGAAGCTGACGTCGTAGGTGCCGACGCCGGAGCTGGTGAGCTCGACCTGGCCGGAGCCGTCCTGGAGTCCGCCGTTCCATGCCGTGCGTGCGGTGCGAGTGGGCATCGTGCCTCCGAGAAGTGGGGGGATGGGACAGTCCCTCGAACCTAGCCGGTGCGCCCCACCCGTGATTCGGTGCGGACCGGCCGCTTCCGTATACTCGCCCGCGGTCCACCGAGCACGCTCGGCGGGCCGCGCCGCCTTAGCTCAGTCGGTAGAGCGAGTCACTCGTAATGACTAGGTCGTCGGTTCGATTCCGACAGGCGGCTCTGACTCCCCCGGGGACCCGAGACCCTGGGGGAGTCTTCTATTTCCGGCGGAGCCTCTGCGCCGCACAGACTCGCGGCGGGTGGCTTCCGAGGGCATGCGAGCCGTGGTCCCCGGCCGAGTGGGCAGACCACGGGTCCACCGAGTGGCGCCCGTTCCGCCGCCAAAGCCCGAGGTGAAGCCAAGCCACCGACAGATCAAGAGCCCACGCGCGCCCTCAGAACGGGTCCCGCAAGCACGTCACGCTGAAATTCTTGCGGACTCAGTGCGGCCCGCAGGGGTCTACACCCCCTCTGACCTGCGCTTTTACGCCGATTCAGACGTTGAAGCGGAACGAAATGGGGATTTTGGGTGCCCTTGGTCATCATTGGCCAGAACCGAAAAACACGGTCTGACTTGCGGAAACGCGTCGGCGGGGCGTTGAGCGTCGTTGGCCGGGATCGGCCTCAGCCGGACTTCTTGCGGGCTGTTTGCGGACCGCTGGGTCACGGCGAGAGGTCTCGAGCGAGGGCCGCGTCGAACAGCGTCCGAGCGACCTGCTCGGCCTTCTCGGTCGCCGCGGCACCCACCGGCTTCGCCTCGTAGCGGTCCTGGTTACGAGCGCGACGCAGGCGGTCGAACTCCCGCGCCGCCCGGTCCGCTGGCGGCCTGTCGAGGACGGCACGCAGATAGCGGCCGAGCGCCTCGTGCTGGCCCGGCCCGTTTGTCGTCCGGAAGCCGTACGCCGCCAGCAGCGCCTCGCCGGTGTCGTGGCAGACGTCGTAGGCAATGCCGTACCTGACGACGACGCTGGTGAGCAGCGGCAGTTGTTCCAGGCGCTCCTCGGCCTGACGCAGGAATGAGGTCGCACGCGCGAGGTCCGCGGGCACGACGTCGAGACGTCGCGCCTCGACCAGCGCGAGGACCGTCGCGTGCTGGACGCGAGTGAGCGGAGTCAGTGCCACGGCAGGTCTCCGATCACGGCGACCACCGGGCCGTTGCGCACGTTGTCCAGGAAGCCTGAGCGTGCGGCGAACTCCGCTGAGGTGAGGATCGTCGGGTTCACCGGACGGTGCACCGCGGCCTCGACTCGGGTGCACGCCTCGTAGACCGTGTCCACGTCGGGTTCACCGAGCACCATCACGTCGATGTCGTGCGGTGCCGGACCGGCATCGCCGAGCATCCGTGCGGCGAAGGAGCCGTAGAGGAACGCCGACTCGATCCCGTCGATGCGGCCGAGCTCCTCGGCCAGGATCACCACCGGGCCGGTCGCCACCGCGAGGATCTCGCGCAGGGGGCCCACCAGCGGGCTCTCGTCGTTGGCGCGGATCAGCCTCGTGCGGCCCACCTGTCGCTCGCTCAGGATGCCGGCATCCACCAGGCGCGCGACCTCGCGGTGCGCGGTCGGGTAAGCCAGGCCGGCCTGCCTGGCCAGATCGGTCACGCTCAGCTCGTCGCCGGTCAGCAACAACGTGGAGAGCAGGCGCGCCTGACCGTCCGACCGGAAGATCGGAGCGAGGAGCGGCGCCTCAGTTCTCATATAACTGAGGTTATCCTCCGTTATATTGACAGTCAACGGTCGCCGGACTAACCCCAGAAGATCGGGTCGCCGCTGGTCTCGATGTGGTCGAGGAGCCCCTGGACGTCCTTGGACGGGCGCTTGCGCTTGTACTCGTGGAACTTCAGGTTGCGATCACGCCAGTAGATCGCCCAGAGGCCCGTCGCCTTGGTGTAGCGCAGCCGCGCGATCGGGAACCGGGTGTGCTCGCCGACACCGTCCCACGGCGGCCGAACCTCGACGATGTCGACGTAACGGTCAGAAACGTCGGCCTCGACCTTGAGCTCGTCCCACAGGTGCTCGGGCACGCGCTCACGCGACCAGACGCGGATGCGGTGCAGATCCGTCTCGGGAAGCGTCATGACACCTCCCAGTCTTCTCAGAACCAAAACTCGAACTCAACACACGACCCCGCTCGGACTCGCCCTCCACGCACTCCCGCCCGCCCAGACTCCCCTACATCACCGGGCACCATCGACACTTGACGGTCCCCAGAATCTTCTCCACAAACCCTGTCCTCGACGCCCTTTCAGCCTCCCCAACTCAGCGGCACGCATGCTACGACGGTTCGTAGATGGGCCGCCCGTGATCGGGCGGCCCACGCGGCATTTCTAGGGGTCCGTTGGTTGTCGACGGACGTCGTGGAGCCAATGATCGCGGGGTGGTCGGGGTGCACGGCGGGGTGAAGTTCTACCACGGTGCGGCTCGTGCCGCCCGCGTCTATGTGGAGCGCGACCGCGACCGGTCCCGCGCGGATGACTACTACCTCGCCGAGGGCACCGGGGTCGCCGTCCAGCTGACCGCGACCCCGGACTGTGTCGAGCGCGCGGAATCGGTGGACGGCGACGCCTACGAGCAGTGGGTCGCCGGGATCGACATCGACACGGGCGCAAGAAGGGCCGGGTCCGTGACGACGCGACCGCGCTGCGGTTCGTCGAGGTCGTAGTCAACGGGCCCAAGACCTGGTCGCTGGCAGCAGCCCTGAACCCCGACATCTCGGCCGCGTTGGACCAGGCCCAGGACCAGGCCGCGACCGAGATCGTCGGCTGGTTCGCCCAGCACGTGACGACCCGCGTCGGGCCGCGTGGCCGTCAGGTGCAGGTCCCGGTCGAGAAGATCGAGGCCGCGGTGATCCGGCACTTCACATCCCGTGCCGGGGACCCTCATCGTCACCTCCATTTGCAGATCAACGCTCGGGTCTGGGCGGCCGGCGGGTGGCGGGGTATTCATTCGGTCGGGGTGCGCGACAGCATCGAGGCCATCAACGGCATCGGCCACGCCGCTGTGGTGACCGAGAGCTTCCCGACCGGCACCGGACGCCTCAGTGCCTCGGCAGTGAGGAGTGACGACCTCGCTGCCGCTCGAGTAGGAGCGGGCCAATAAGAGCCTCGAAGCGCTGGTCGGGAGCCAGCCCGAACTCGGTGAGGCTGCGTTGTCGGAAGTCCTCATAGACCCGTAGCGCCTCGATGCGGTTGCCCAGCGAGAGGTGGGCCTGGGTCAGGAGGCGGTGGGAGGCCTCCCGCAGCGGCTCGAGCTCGACGCAGGCCTCGGCCGCGATCTGTGCCACGTCGGCGTCTCCGGTCTCGAGGGCCCGGCGGGCCATCAGGTCGAGAGCCATGACGCGTCGGTGCCTCCAGCGCTCGCGCTCGAACAGCACCCAGTCCTCGTACCAACCGGGCAACAGGTCGCCCCAGTTGGCGATCGACGCGACGAGGACTGTGGTTGGCGCGGCGAGCACGTTAGTGAGAATGGTGCGCAGGCCGTGCAGGTCGACACTGACCGACACGTCGAGGCTGAGGGACCCGTTCCGCACGGCGAGCGCACCGGGGACGTCCCGACGGAGCTGCACCACCGCGGCGCGCAGGCTCGATCGAGCCTGGGCCTCGGCGCTGGTCGGCCACAGGGAGCCGGCAACGACCGAGCGCGACTGCTCGCCTTGCAAAGCCAGGAAGGCGATGAGGCGCTGGGAACGCATGGGGGTCGTGACCCGCTCGTCACCGCGTCGCAGCTGCCAGCCATCGACGAGCCGGACCTGGCATGGCTGAGGGAGAGCGTGCGGCTGCGTCATCGTCACCTCCCGGTCTGTTCGAGAATCGACCGCGGGCCGCAAGGAGCCTTGTTCCACCCTGCACCCGACGGCTCGCACAGGCAAGGGGGACTGGACGCCGATCCCGCCCGCTCGCGATGCCGCCCGGTCAGGTTCAGTCGGTCTCCTCGAGCCAACCCCGTACGTAGTCGATCAGGGCGGTCTGGGTGGCGATCGTCGTCTGCTCTGGGGCATCTGACCCCGGCCGGGCGATCGTGATTCGGGCCCGGAATCCAGGATCTCGCCACACCTTCACTACCATGATCGCGGCGTCATCACCGCCTCCTGCACCCACGGTCGCGCCTGCGTCGCTGGATCCCGTTTCCATCCCTGTGCCCCAATCGGCAGACCTCTGTGCGCCACTGGGCCTGGAACAGCGCGTTCGGTGTCCGCAACCACGCTTTGGGCGGACCCACAGGTGGTCGATGCCGCCGGGGTGGCGCGGCTGTCGCGCCACGATCACGCAGCACCGGACATGCTGCGCTCACTGGCACGCGGCCAGACATCACGCGCCCGGCGCGGCGGGAGGAGACAACCATGGCAGATCCGCGAGGCATCCTGCCGTTCGACTCGTTCAAGAACGTGATCGAGTCCACGACGCTCAGCCAATTTAAGGCGGACCCGCGCGTCCGGGTGAGCAACCGGACCCGCTTCGACGAGATGCGCGCACATTTGGTGGACTTGTATGCCGACACCGAGGCCGAGGTCAGCTTCGAGGACCCCGCAGGCCGGGTGGTCGACTGCATCCCGATCGAGGAGCAGCCCTCCTTGAAGGGCACCGGCGCGAGTGTGGCGACACCACCGGACCTTCGCCCGGTGCTCCAGGGCCGCAGCCCGCAGGTCGGCGAAGAGTTGCCGCTCTCGCCAGCTGACTTCTCCCGACGCGACCGGCACGGCAACCGGGTCCGGGTGCCGGCCGGCACCATTCCTGTGCACCGCGTCACCCTCGCCGATCTCACGCGGTTCAATTCGCTGGACGACTTCGTCCGCAAGGAGCCCGGCCCACTCGCCACCCCACCCGGCACGCCTGACGCGAACACGGCCAACAACCACCGCTACGCCTACACGATTCAAACGGTCAACTGCGTCGGTGCCCACAACTCGATGGCACTTTACTCGCCGGCCATCAACACAGACCAGATCTTCTCGCTGTCGCAGCACTGGTATGCCGCCGGGAGCGGGGACGCGCACCAGACGCTAGAGGTTGGCTGGCAGGTCTATCCCGAGAAGTACGGTCACGCCCACCCCGTCCTCTTCATCTATTGGACCGCCGACAACTACAAGACGACCGGCGCCTACAACCTCGACAAGCCCGGCTTCGTCCAGACGAACAGCGCGTGGACCATCGGTGGCGCCCTGAGCCCGGTTAGCGTGAAGGGCGGCGTCCAGATGGAGCTCGAGGTCACCACGTACCTTTTCCAGAACAACTGGTGGATCTATCTGGGCGGCACTGCACCGGCCAACGCGCTGGGCTATTACCCGACGACGTTGTACGCCGGCGGGCAGTTGGCTAGCGGTGCGCAAGAGATCCTCTTCGGCGGCGAGACCGTGACCCGGGCGGTGTCGTGGCCGGGCATGGGCAGCGGCGAGTTCGCCTCGGCCGGCTGGCAGCAGGCGGCGTACCACCGCAACATCTACTACTACCCGCCGGGCGGCGGAGCGCAGTGGACCGCGCTGTCGGCGCAGCAGCCCTCGCCCGCCTGCTACACGCTGAGCCTCTCCGCGGCTGCCGCTCCTTGGGGGGTCTACTTCTTCTACGGCGGCACCGGCGGCGGCAACTGCTGAGGTCCCGCCAGAAATCGCCCGGTTAGCTCGGAGCGGAGAGGAGCAGCACTCATGGTGTCATCGGAGGGATCGCCGTCCCCAGCACCCCCCGCAGGTCCCGGGTCGATCGCGCCCCTGGCCTCGTCCCGCCAGCCTCGGCGCCGGGGCGGCGAGAGCATCGACGTACCGCGGCTGCGGACCCCGCTCACCACTGACCCGCTTGCCAATGCGTCGATCTCCAATAGTCTCGCGCTGGCTCGTGGAGCGGCCGTCCGGCACCTGTTCACCGGCATGGCGCAGGTCAACACTGACCTGCTCCAGGTCATCACCGTGCTCAAGGACCCGATGGCGCCGCCGAATCTCATCGGTGTACTCGTGCAGCCCGACAGCTCCCCGGCGGGACCGGTCCAGATCCAGTTCGCGCCGGCTCAGCTCAATGACCCGAGCCCGGTCGTCACGGTCGTCAACGACGAGGCCGGGGCCTTCCGCCTCCCGCTACCGAAGGGCATGTCGCTGCCGGCCGGGTCGACGCTCCGGCTGACGGTCCACGGCGGGGGTGGGAATAGCGTCGACGTGGATATCCCGGCCATCCAGGTGGCCAGCAACGGCCTGGTCGGCGCGCTGATGCTCCCGACCTTCGTCGCACCGCTACCGGTGAGCATCCTGGCGTCGTTGCAGGCGCTGGCACCGCCACCGGATTCGGTGACGCCCGACCCGCCGCCGACCAACCAGCCGCAACTGCCAGTGGTGTCGTTGGGCGACGACTCCGGTTGCTTACTACAGTACGGCGCGAACAGTTCGGTGGATCGGTTCCCGTTCGGGGTCTTCTGCCGGCTCGTCGAGCCGCGGGCCAGCATCGTCTCCGAGGTCCAGCCAATCACCATCAAGCCCGGCTCCTTCACCTACCTTCCGGCGTACACCTCGATGGCCTTCGCGATACAGGACGAGCCCGGCCGCAGCCCCTCCACAGGTTTGGCCGACAGGGCCTCCCCCGCGCTTCCCGAGTCGCCCCCCGCCCTCCCGGAGGACGGCGTGATCGAGTACGTCGACCGGGTGCCCGTCGAGCAGCCGATCAGCGTCGACGGGTTCCGCGACCAGCTCATGGGCCTCCTGGAGGACGGCACTTTCACCGGCGACGAGACTCGACCGATGGCCGGCACCCTGGGCATCGGCTACGTATTGCACATGTCGCAGCGGTGGACCTTCCAGGGGCTGGCGCTCGGTGACCTCGTCTACTCGTTGCCCCTCGCGCCGGGCGAGCAGCAGCGGATCGCCATCTTCGAGCGGGTGGACACTGCGCGGGTCTCCGAGAGCGAGTTCTTCTCCGAGGCGCAGGCACAGCAGCAACGGGCCCTAGCGGACACCTCGACGCAGGCCACGTTCCAGTCGGCTTTCAGCGAGAGCATCCGCGGCACCAGCTCTTTCCAAACAGAGTCGGACAGCTCGGGCTGGGGTGGGAACTTCATCATCGTCAGCGGTGGCGGCGGCAGCTCGTCGTCCAGCGGCTCGTCCGCCCAGTCCCTCCAGGGGCAGCGCAACACCACCCAGACCGCCGCCCAGAACACCCACTCCTCGGCGGAGAACCAAGCCAGTGCACGGCGGTCGGCGTCTCGCACAGGGATGCGGGTGGCCACGGCCAGTGAGTCGGAGCACCTCACCACGCGGGTGATCACCAATCACAACCACATGCACGCGATGACGATGCAGTACTGGGAGGTGCAGCGGCTCTACGACGTGACGACCGCCATCGACGGGCTCACCCTCACCGTGCTGGTGCCGCTCCAGGTCGTGCGCTTCATGGGGCCGGGCCAGCCCGCCATCCTGTCGGACCCCACGCTGGTGGACAGCCGGGCCGAGGTTCTGAACCGGTATAGCGAGATCATCAAGCACAGTGACGTCCTCAGGCAGGCGCTGCCGCACCGATACCGCCATGGACTGACTATGCTCACGCAGTTCGCCGCCGACCCCACCGCCGTCGTGGACCCAGCCGGCGGCGCGGCCCAGGACATCATCACTTTCTCGGTGGACGGGACGTTCCTGGCGTGCGAGGACGTCTACGTCACCGCGGTCACCGACCGAGGAACTCGGCTGGGACCGGTAAAGCTGGCCAGTTCCGCCGGCCCGCCGCCAGCGGACACCTTCGAGAGCCGCGAGCAGCTCGTCGAGTGGCTCACCCAGCAGCGCGAGGGAGGCAGCATCAACTTCACGGGTGCGCTTGCCCTGCCACAGTCGATGAACCGGTCGAGCGTGGTCGGCTTCGAGATCAGCCGCGCGTTCCGGTCGCTGTCCTACACCCTGATCACGCCTGAATTCGCGCAACTCAAGCTTTGGCAGAAGGAGTTCGGCGCCGCGGCCGACGTCCTCAGCAAGCTGACCGGCCTCGACAAGAGGGCACGCCGGACCACGGTGGTGCTGAGCCCGGGTGACCTCGAGCGCCACGCGGGCGGGCCGAGATTGACCACGTTCTCGGCGACCATCACCGAGGTGGACGCCGCCGGCAACGGCGTTCCCGGGGAGCAGTACGCCAACCACAGCCTGGGCAGCGTGGAACTGCCCCAGCAGGCATATCCGCTCCCGGCCCAGCAGCTCGCCCCCGTGCTCCGCTACAGCGAGGTCCTTGAGATCGAGGCGATGGCGACGCACGTGGTGCGCGGCACGCTGACCTACTCGCGAGCCATCTGGTCCTCGATGTCCGACATGGAGCGAGCGATCCTGCTGGAGGCCTACACCATCGGCGTCCCGCCGGGCGGGGTGCAGGACGCCACTCAGATGGTGCCGCTGCTCAACTGCGTCGAGAACAAGGTGCTCGGCTACTTCGGCAACTCCATGATCATGCCATTCATCATCCCGCAAGCACTGACCGACCAGGAGCGGGTCGGAGGGCAGCCGATCGACCCTGTGCGCCTCCACGACTCGCTGCTCGCCTACCAGACGGCTACGTTCACCCCACCGCACTCAACGATCGCGCTCCCCACGCGTGGCGTTCTGGCCGAGGCGGTCCTCGGGCACTGCTCCTCGGCGGAGAAGATCGACCTGCGTCGCTTCTGGAACTGGCAGGACTCGCCGGCCGACAGCGCACCGGAGATCTCACCCGTCACCTTGCCCACGGACAGCGAGTCGATTGCCGCCGGCCTGGAGGCGCCGAACAGCCTTACCAACCTGCCGTCGCTGATCAACAATGTCCTCACTGCTCCGTCACCGGACAACTCCCTGCTCAGCGCACTGGCGGCAGCCGCGGCGGCTCAGAAGGACTTCGACTCCGGATTGACAGGGGCGACCCAGCTGGCTGGCCTCCTCACAAACAGCCAGAACCTGGCCAACTCCGCCCGTGCCGACTCGCTCCGCGCGAACTCGGAGTATCGCGCCCAGGCGATGGCGACGGTCGGCAATATCCTAGGCGGCATCTACGGCGGAAACCCGGAGGCGGGGTCCAAGGCCGCGGCGTCAGTCAACCGGAGCGGCTCGGGAGCCACCGCCAGTCCCAGTGGGACGCCGAGCGGTCAGACCCAGACTCCCGCACCCGCACCGGCCGCTGGAGGCGGCAAGACAGGTGGTCCGACCAGCGGTCCGTCCGGGGCACCGACCGGTGGTCCGACCGGCACTCCGACGGGTGGGGGTGGCGCCGGCACCCCGACCGGCGGTGGCGCGGGCACCCCGACCGGTGGCGGCACGGGCGCTCCTTCGGGCGGCCCCCCGGGTGGACCGTCCGGCGCACCGCCACAGTCTCCGAGGGGTCTCGACGACGCGAGCGAGGGAGGATAGGTCATGCCATCGAACCCGAGAACGGGAGCGGCCGCGCCCATCGAGGATCCGCCCGCGCCACTGGTGGAACCCGTTGGACCCGACTTGGGCAACCCGCCGACCAGCCCATCCCCTGGCACGGGACCCGGTGAGGGGCCCACGGGCGATCCGGAGCCCGATCCCGGCGGAACCCCCGATCCCGGCGGAACCCCCGATCCCGGCGGTGACCCGGCCCCGGCCCCGGTGCCGGTGCCGGTGCCAGAGCCCGGCGAGACGGGGGACGAGGACGACCAGATCAGTGGCCAATTGGCCGCCAGCCTGCTCGACCTCGTCACCGATGCCTCGTCGCCGGAGGCCATCGAAGCCCAACAGATCATCATGCGCAGGATCGCCCTCGAGGGCGACATCGTCCCATCACGAGTGCCGGCGCCCCGCAACATCACCGAGATCGGCGGCTATCTCAACCTGCTGGAGTCACTCGGGCAGAGCGACATGGAGCTCCAGACTCTTGCCGGCATCCTGGGGATCGCGGGACCCAGCACGCTGCAAGGCCTCGTCAACGCGGCTCCGGTACTGAGTCTCGTGCCCTTGCCCAACGACCGGCCGACCGGCCAGCCGCAACGCACGCTGCCCGTCTCCTTCACGGTGCGCAGCGACTTCGTTGCGGCGCTGGTGGTGGCACTCTCGACGGTCCGCTCCGCCGGCGGAGCTGTCCCATTCCTCGCGGCTCCTCCGAGCCTGCCCCGGCGCAGCCTCGGGGCGCCCACGCCGTCGGACGCGCTGCCCTATCTCGGTCGTACGCTCACGCTTGCTGCGGACTACGCGATGGGCGACCCGGCACACGACGTCCTCGTGCTGGCGCGTGCCAGTAGCACGTCCGAACCGTACCGCGTCGCCAGTGGTCTCGGCGGGACTGGAAATGCTCCGGCGACAGACATAGAGGCCCTTGTGTGCACCCCTGACTCCTGCCAACCGGTGCCCGTGACCGGTGCCCGGATCCTGTATCTAGCGCCCGTGCTCGCGAACGCCGGCTTTTATCCCGACGAACCTCCCCCACAACCGAGCTCCGAGACCGACCATCGATGGGCTCGCTTCACGAATGCGACCGGACTCGTCTCCGGTGCGTCCAACCTGGGTGATGAGCTTGCCCTGCTCTACTCGTGGGAGACGATGGTCTCTAGCGTGTTTGCGGACGCGCTCAGTTGGGTTTGGGATGGATCCGCCTTCGTGCCGCCCGGATCGGCCCCCAGCCCGACCCCAGACCCCGGTGGTGGACCCGGTGGTGGACCCGGTGGTGGACCCGGTGGTGGACCCGGTGGTGGACCCGGTGGTGGACCCGGTGGTGGACCCGGTGGTGGACCCGGTGGTGGACCCGGTGGTGGACCCGGTGGTGGACCCGGTGGTGGACCCGGTGGTGGACCCGGTGGTGGACCCGGTGGTGGACCCGGTGGTGGACCCGGTGGTGGACCCGGTGGTGGACCCGGTGGTGGACCCGGTGGTGGACCCGGTGGTGGACCCGGTGGTGGACCCGGTGGTGGACCCGGTGGTGGACCCGGTGGTGGACCCGGTGGTGGACCCGGTGGTGGACCCGGTGGTGGACCCGGTGGACCCGGTGGTGGACCCGGTGGTGGACCCGGTGGTGGACCCGGTGGTGGACCCGGTGGTGGACCCGGTGGTGGACCCGGTGGTGGACCCGGTGGTGGACCCGGCGGTGGACCCGGCGGTGGACCCGGCGGTGGACCCGGCGGTGGACCCGGCGGCGCACCCGGCGGCGCACCCGCCCCTGTGGTCCCCATCGGTCCAAGCGACGTCCCCCACTCCTGAGCCGCTACCGGCGATCGACCGCAGCGGGTCCGGGGGCATGGTGGGCCGGCTCAATTCGGTCGGACCCGCTGGCGCGGCTCATTGCCGCCCGAGTCGGTCATGCGTGTAGGGCGACGGGGTCGACATGGCCCGCGATAGCGAGCATTCCAGCAAGTGCACTGCCCGGATGGTGGCTGGCGCGTGCAGCGCCGCTGCTCAAGGTCGGGAATCGAGCCTTGACCCGGTCGAAGAAGACCGATGAGCCGATTCCGGCCAACGCTCCTGTGACGCCGCCCCCGGTAGTCGCGTCAATGCCGACGCCGGCGATTGCCGGGATGATCAGAAACACCAATGCGGACCTTGTCGCCTTGTTCTCCCGACGAAGGATTTTGTTGTAGTCCTTGACCAGTGCGCCGCGAATGGGCCGTATGTCCAGAGTTGAGTCCAGGGGCATGTGTACGTCGGACCCGTCCTGAGGATCGCGGCCTGGCGCCGCGACGGCTATAGCGTGACTGTGAGAGTGAGTCCTTCTAAGCCGACGCGGTCTGGGGTGGGGACGGAGCCAGCACTCCGGCCGAACGCGCACAGCTTGACGCGGCGGCGATCCACGCCCATGCGCAGCGCCCGTCGCGGCGCGGTAGGCCGCCGGCAACGCGTCGGGCGCCACCACGCAGCGCCGGTCGAGGCGTTCACGCGTGCGCCCTCGACACGGCACGCCGGCCGCGCGGCGCTTTGCCGGTTCGCTCGCCTTGAGTGAACGTTCACATTCCGCGCAATCGCGGCATCCGGACCCCTTGACCTACCGAATGTTAGCGCTCACACTCGCAGCATGTGACACCAGTCACACGGGCGAGCAGCCCCTTTGATGTGGAGGAACGACAGTGGTGAAGAAGACCTTGGTCGCCGCGGCGGCGATCTCTTTGAGCACCTTCGCTCTGAGCAGTTGCGGAAGCGACACCGACGCGGCCTCGGGGTCCGACAGCGGCAGCGACGACGGCAAGATCACGATGGGATTCGCCCAGGTGGGCGCCGAGAGCGGCTGGCGCACGGCCAACACGAAGTCCATCCAGGAGTCGGCCGAGGCCGAGGGCGTCGACCTCAAGTTCACCGACGCCCAGGGCAAGCAGGAAAACCAGATCCAGGCGATCCGGTCCTACATCCAGCAGAAGGTCGACGTCATCGCCTTCAGCCCGGTCGTCGAGACCGGCTTCGACGCCGTCCTCCAGGAGGCGAAGGCCGCCAACATCCCGGTCATCCTGACCGACCGCGCGGTCGACGTGGAGGACACGTCGCTCTACGTGACGTTCCTGGGCTCCGACTTCGTGCTGGAGGGCGAGAAGGCCGGCGAGTGGTTGGTCGAGAACGCCAAGGACGCCGACGTGGACGGTGACGGCACCATCAACGTCGTCCAGCTCGAGGGCACCACCGGCGCCGCTCCGGCGATCGACCGGGCCGAGGGCTTCGCGTCCAAGATCGGCGCCGACGACACGATCAAGGTCACCGCGTCGCAGACCGGCGACTTCACCCGTGACGGCGGCAAGCAGGTCATGGAGTCGTTCCTGCAGTCCGACGACTCGATCGACGTCGTCTTCTCGCACAACGACGACATGGGCCTCGGGGCGATCGAGGCGATCGAGGCCGCCGGCCTCGAGCCCGGCAAGGACATCCAGATCATCACGATCGACGCGGTCAAGGACGGCATGCAGGCCCTCGCCGACGGCAAGATCAACTTCATCGTCGAGTGCAACCCGCTGCTCGGGCCCCAGCTGATGGACCTGGCCGCCAAGGTCCTCGACGGTGAGGAGGTCCCCGAGCGCGTCGTGACCGAGGAGACCACCTTCACCCAGGAGCAGGCCAAGGAGGCACTGCCCGACCGGCAGTACTGATCCGCAGCGCGGCCCGCGCCACCCGCGGGCCGCGCCGCCCCCCGCCCCCCGCCCCCGGGGAGCAGCACGGCATCAGCCCCAGAGGCCGGAGAGGCCCGGGAGGCCCGAGAGGAACGAGATGACCCAGATGAGGACGCAGCCGGAGCACGGCGCTCGGCCCGGGACGGACCGGCAGCCCGTGATCGAGATGCGCGACATCTCCATCACCTTCGGCGCCGTCCGCGCCCTCGACGGGGTCTCGGTGCGGCTGTTCCCCGGCGAGGTGCACGCGCTGATGGGCGAGAACGGCGCGGGCAAGTCGACCCTCATCAAGGCGCTCACCGGCGTCTACACGATCGACTCCGGCACGGTGCTCGTCGACGGGGAGGAGCACGAGTTCTCCTCGCCGGCCGCCTCGCAGGCCGCGGGGATCAGCACCGTCTACCAGGAGGTCAACCTGGTGCCCAACCTGACGGTCGCGGAGAACATGCTGCTCGGCCGGGAGCCGCGCCGCCTCGGCGCGGTCCACGTGCGCGAGATGAACCGCCGCGCCCGCCGTACGCTCCTTCACCTCGGCATCGACATCGACCCGCGCACGGCCCTCGACGAGCACCCGATCGCGGTGCAGCAGCTCGTGGCGATCGCCCGCGCCGTGGACGTCGAGGCCAAGGTGCTCATCCTCGACGAGCCCACCTCCAGCCTGGACGCCGAGGAGGTGGAGAAGCTCTTCACCGTCATGCGCCGGCTGCGCGACGAGGGCGTGGCCATCGTCTTCGTCTCCCACTTCCTCGACCAGGTCTACGAGATCGCCGACCGGATGACCATCCTGCGCAACGGCACGCTGGTCGAGGAGCGGATGGTCGCCGAGACCAGCCAGCTCGAGCTCGTACGCCTGATGATCGGTCGCGAGCTCGAGGTGCTCGACCGGCTCGACCGCGCCGCCCCGCACACGGACGCCGAGTCCGGCACCTCCCTGCTGAAGGCGGTGGGCATCGGACGCAAGAACACGCTCGAGGCCACCGACCTCGAGCTCTTCGAGGGCGAGGTCGTCGGCATCGCCGGCCTCCTGGGCTCGGGCCGCACCGAGCTGGCGCGGCTGCTCTTCGGCGCCGACACCGCCGACAGCGGCGAGCTGTCGGTGCGCTCCACCCGGCGCAGGCTCCGCAGCCCGCGCCACGCCATCGACCGCAACATCGCGTTCTCCAGCGAGGACCGCAAGGCCGAGGGCGTGGTCGGCGACCTGACCGTCGCCGACAACATGCTGCTCGCCCTGCAGGCCTCCCGCGGCTGGCTCCGCCCGATCCCGCAGGCCACGCGGGCCCGCCTGGTCAAGGACTACATCGAGGCCCTCGACATCCGACCGGCCGACCCCACCGCCCTGATGCGCAACCTGTCGGGAGGCAACCAGCAGAAGGTGCTGCTGGCCCGGTGGCTGATCACCCAGCCGGAGATCCTCATCCTCGACGAGCCGACCCGCGGCATCGACATCGGCGCCAAGGCACAGATCCAGGCCAAGGTCGCCGAGCTCGCCGCGCAGGGGCTCGCGGTCGTCTTCATCTCCGCCGAGCTCGAGGAGGTGCTGCGCCTCAGCGACCGGCTGGTCGTGATGCGCGAGCGTCGCAAGATCCACGAGCAGACCAACGACGACGTCAGCGTCCGCGACGTCCTCGAGATCATCGCGGGCGAGGCCCGCGAGGAGGGGCCGATCCGTGCCTGAGTCCCCGACCCGCGCGCAACGGGTGCTGCGCCACCCGCTCGTGTGGCCGGTGCTCGCGCTGCTGGTGCTGCTGCTGGTCAACGTGATCGCCAAGCCGGCGTTCCTCGACGTGCGGATGCAGGACGGCCACCTCTACGGCAACCTCGTCGACATCGCGCGCAACAGCGCGCCGGTGATGCTCGTGGCCCTCGGCATGACGCTGGTCATCGCGACCCGGGGGATCGACCTGTCGGTCGGCGCCATCGCGGCCATCGCGGGAGCGGTCGCCTGCACGCGGATCATCGGCGCCGGCGACGAGGCCGCGCTCGGCACGGCCGTCGCGGCGATGACCTACGCCATCGTCGTGTGCATCGCGCTGGGCGCCTGGAACGGCTTCCTCGTCTCCGTCCTCGGGATCCAGCCGATCATCGCGACGCTGATCCTCATGGTCGCCGGGCGCGGCATCTCGATGGCGATCACCGACGGCCAGATCACCACCGTCAACAACCCCTGGTTCAGCGACCTGGCCTCGGGCTTCGTGCTGACGCTGCCGCTGGCCTTCCTGGTCGCGGTCGGCATGGTGCTCCTCGCCGCGGTCCTCACCCGGCGCACGGCGCTCGGCATGCTGATCGAGGCGGTCGGCATCAACCCGGAGGCCAGCAGGCTCGCCGGCGTGCGCGCCCGCACCATCATCTGGACCGTCTACGCGTTCTCCGGCCTGTGCGCAGGCCTCGCCGGCCTCGTGATCGCGGCCAACACCAACTCCGTCAACGCCAACAGCCTCGGCCTGTGGATCGAGCTCGACGCGATCCTCGCGGTCGTCATCGGCGGTACGTCGCTGATGGGCGGGCGCTTCTCGCTGGCGGGCACCCTCATCGGCGCGCTCTTCATCGCGACCCTGACCCGCACGATCCCCAACATCGGCATCCCCTCGGAGGTCAACTACCTCTTCAAGGCGATCGTCGTCATCGCGGTGTGCCTCCTCCAGTCGCCGAAGGCGCGCGCCCTCCTGCGCGTGCGTCGGCCGGGAGCGCCCACCCCCGTCCTCGCGAAGACAGGTTCCGCCCGATGAGCGCCGTCACCGTTCCGCCCGCATCGATCTGGGACCGGGTCCGGACCTACCGCCCGCCCCAGCGCTACCTGCCGATCATCGCCACCGCGGCGCTGTTCCTCGGCCTCTACGGCCTCGGTGGGCTGCGCTACGACGGACTCACCGACCCCCAGGTGCTCATCAGCCTGCTGATCGACAACGCCTTCCTGATCGTCCTCGCCGTCGGGATGACCTTCGTGATCCTCACCGGCGGCATCGACCTCTCGGTCGGCTCCGTCGTGGCGCTGTCGACGATGATCGCCGCCAAGACGCTGGACCTGGGCTGGTCGCCCTACCTGTCGATGGTCACCGTGCTCGCGACGGGCACCCTCCTCGGGCTGCTGATGGGCCTGCTCATCCACTACTTCGACATCCAGCCGTTCATCGCCACGCTCGCGGGGCTGTTCCTGGCCCGCGGGCTCACCTACCTGATCAGCGTCGAGTCGATCTCCATCAAGGACCCCACCTTCACCGAGCTGGCGTTCAGGACCGTGTGGATCGGCGACTACTACATCCGGTGGACCGCCATCATCGCGCTCGTCGTGGTCGCCGTCGCTGCCTACGTCCTGGCGCGCACCCGCTTCGGCCGCACCGTCTACGCGATCGGCGGCAACGAGAGCTCGGCGATGCTGATGGGCCTGCGGGTCGCGGCCACCAAGGTCGGCGTCTACGTGATCAGCGGCTTCTGCGCCGCGCTGGCCGGCCTGCTCTTCTCCCTCTACATCCTGTCGGGCAACAGCCTGCACGCCATCGGCATGGAGCTCGACGCGATCGCCGCGGTCGTCATCGGCGGCACGCTGCTGACCGGCGGCCGTGGCTACGTCCTCGGCTCGCTCCTCGGCGTGCTGGTGCTCGGCATCATCAAGACCCTCATCGCCTTCGACGGCACCCTGAGCTCCTACTGGATCCGCATCATCACCGGCGTGCTGCTCCTGGCGTTCGTGGTCGTGCAGCGCTTCGCCACCAGGCGTCGGGCATGACCGAGTCCTCACCCACGCCGGACGCAGTGCCGGCGCACCAGCGACGTACGCCGGTCATGGCCGACGTGGCCAGGCTGGCCGGGGTCTCCCACCAGACGGTCTCGCGGGTCATCAACGGGCAGAGCAACCTGCGCCCGGCGACGCGGGAGAAGGTCGAGGACGCGATCCGCCAGCTCGGCTACCGCCCCAACACGGCCGCTCGCGCACTGGTCACCCGCAGGTCCGCGACCATCGGCGTCATCGGCTCCAAGAGCGGCTACTGGGGTCCCTCGACCGTGCACCGCACCATCCAGGCCGCCGGCCGCGCCGCGGGCTACTTCGTCAGCTCGGCCAACCTCCAGAGCCTGACCCGGGAGGAGCTCGTCGACGCGATCGACCACCTGCGCAACCAGGGCGTCGAGGGCATCGTGCTGATCTCGGCCACCGACGACGCGGTCGGCGTCGCCCGGGCGCAGGAGCAGTGGGGCGTGCCGGTGGTCGTCGTCGAGGGCGACCCGCAGAAGGCCCGCTGGACCGTCGGCGTCGACCAGGTGGCCGGCGCCGAGCTCGGCACGCGCCACCTCGTCGAGCTGGGCCACACCGACATCGTCCACCTCGCCGGCCCGCAGGACTGGACCGAGGCCCGCGCCCGCCTCCAGGGGTGGCAGAACGCGATGTACGCCGCCGGGCTCCGTCCGTCCCAGCACGTCACCGGCGACTGGTCGGCCGCCAGCGGCTTCGAGGTGGGGCGCGAGATCGCGACCGACGAGGAGGTCACCGCCGTCTTCTGCGCCAACGACCAGATGGCCCTGGGTCTCCTGCGGGCGCTGAGCGAGGCAGGCCGCACCGTGCCCGACGGGGAGCGCGGCGTGAGCGTCGTCGGCTTCGACGACATCCCCGAGGCGCCCTACCTCATCCCGCCGCTGACGACCGTCCGACAGGACTTCGAGGCCGTCGGTCGTCGGGCCATCGAGATCCTGCGCGCCGCCATCGCCGACGAGCCCGCCCCCGACCGACTCATCAGGCCCGAGCTCGTGGTGCGAGCCAGCAGCGCCGCACCCGTCGAGAGGACACCCTCCCCATGACCGACCGCACCGAGCAGTACGTCGTCGGCGTCGACTACGGCACCCTCTCGGGGCGCGCCGTCGTCGTCCGCGTCTCCGACGGCGCGGAGCTCGGCACCAGCGTCCACCCCTACCCGCACGCGGTGCTCGAGCGGTCGCTGCCCGCCCATCTCGCCGGCACGGAGCGCCCCCTGGCACCGGAGTGGGCCCTGCAGGTGCCCGAGGACTACCGCGAGGTGCTGCGCGTCGCCGTCCCGGCCGCCGTCGGGGCCGCCGGCATCGACCCCGCCCGGGTGATCGGGATCGCCACCGACTTCACCGCCTGCACGATGGTGCCGACCCTCGCCGACGGCACCCCGCTCAACGAGGTCGACGGCCTGGCCGACCGGCCGCACGCCTACGTCAAGCTGTGGAAGCACCACGCCGCCCAGGGCCAGGCCGACCGGATCAACGACCTCGCCCGCGAGCGCGACGAGCGCTGGCTGCCGCGCTACGGCGGGCTGATCTCCTCGGAGTGGGAGTTCGCCAAGGGGCTGCAGCTGTTCGAGGAGGACGCCGACCTCTACGACCGGATGGAGCACTGGGTCGAGGCCGCGGACTGGATCGTGTGGCAGCTGTGCGGCGCCTACGTCCGCAACGCCTGCACCGCCGGCTACAAGGGACAGCTCCAGACGTTCGAGGGCCACGACGGCGCCTACCCCTCGCCCGACTTCCTCACCGCGCTCGCGCCCGGCTTCGGCGACTTCGTCACCGACAAGCTCGAGCACCGCATCGGCGCGCTGGGCGAGCGCGCCGGCGCGCTGACCGCGGAGGCCGCGGCGTGGACCGGCCTGCCCGAGGGCATCGCCGTGGCCGTCGGCAACGTCGACGCCCACGTCACCGCGCCCGCCGCCCAGGCCGTCGGCGCCGGCCAGATGGTCGCGATCATGGGCACCTCGACCTGCCACGTGATGAACGCCGAGGTGCTGCGCGAGGTGCCCGGCATGTGCGGCGTCGTCGACGGCGGCATCGTCGACGGGCTCTGGGGCTACGAGGCCGGCCAGAGCGGGGTGGGCGACATCTTCGGCTGGTTCGCCGAGCACGGCGTGCCCGCCTCCTACACCGCGGCCGCCGCGGCGGCCGGTGAGTCGGTGCACGAGCACCTGACCCGGCTCGCCGCCGGGCAGGAGATTGGTGAGCACGGGCTCGTCGCGCTCGACTGGCACTCCGGCAACCGGTCGGTGCTCGTCGACCACGAGCTGTCCGGGCTGGTCGTCGGCCAGACGCTCGCCACCCGGGCCGAGGACGTCTACCGGGCGCTGCTCGAGGCGACCGCCTTCGGCACGCGCATGATCGTCGAGACCTTCCGCGACAGCGGCGTCCCGGTCGAGGAGTTCATCGTCGCGGGCGGACTCGCCCAGAACGCCCTGCTCATGCAGGTCTACGCGGACGTCACCCGGCTGCCGCTGTCGATCATCGACTCCGCGCAGGGCCCGGCGCTCGGCTCGGCGATCCACGCCGCGGTCGCTGCGGGGGCGTACGACGACGTGCCGAGCGCCGCCAAGCAGATGGGCAAGGTGCGGCGCCACGTCTACGTGCCCGACGAGGCGCGCGCGGCGGCGTACGACCCGCTGTTCGAGCAGTACGTCGCGCTGCACGACCACTTCGGCCGCGCGACCACCACGATGCGGCGGCTCAAGGCGATCCGGCGCGACGCCGTCGCCCGACGCGCCGCTGCGACCACCCACGGAGGAAACCCCGCATGAGCATGACGTCCGTCCCCACCCCCGAGGTCTGGTTCCTGACCGGGAGCCAGGGCCTCTACGGCCCGGAGACCCTGGACCAGGTGGCGTCCCAGTCGCGGGCCATCGCCGATCGCCTCGGCGCGAGCGACGACCTGCCGGTCACGGTGGTGTGGAAGCCGGTGCTGCTCGACGCGGCGTCGATCCACCGGCAGATGCTCGACGCCAACTCCGACCCCGGGTGCGTCGGTGTCATCGCGTGGATGCACACGTTCTCGCCGGCGAAGATGTGGATCGCCGGTCTCGACGCCCTGCGCAAGCCGTTGCTCCACCTGCACACCCAGGCCGGCATGGAGCTCCCGTGGTCCACCATCGACATGGACTTCATGAACCTCAACCAGGCCGCCCACGGCGACCGGGAGTTCGGCTACATCCAGTCCCGCCTCGGCGTCGCCCGCAAGACCGTCGCCGGGCACGTCGACTCGCCGGGCGTCGCGCGGCGGGTCGCGGTCTGGGCGCGCGCGGCGCTGGGTCGCCACGAGCTGTCACACCTCAAGCTGGCCCGCTTCGGCGACAACATGCGCGACGTCGCGGTCACCGAGGGCGACAAGGTCGAGGCGCAGCGGCGCTTCGGCGTCTCGGTCAACACCTACGGCGTCAACGACCTGGTGGCCGTCGTCGACGAGGTCGCGGACTCCGACATCGACAAGCTGGTGGACGAGTACGTCGACACCTACGCCGTCGCGCCCGAGCTGCGGCCGGGCGCCGAGCGCGCCGACTCGCTGCGCTACGGCGCCCGGATCGAGCTCGGCCTGCGCCAGTTCCTCACCGCCGGAGGCTTCGGCGCGTTCACCACCAACTTCGAGGACCTCGGCGGGCTGCGCCAGCTCCCGGGCCTCGCGGTCCAGCGGCTGATGGCCGACGGCTACGGCTTCGGCGGCGAGGGCGACTGGAAGACCTCGGTGCTGCTGCGCGCCACCAAGACCATGGCCGCGGGGCTGCCCGGCGGCACGTCGTTCATGGAGGACTACACCTACCACCTGGTGCCGGGGCAGGAGAAGATCCTCGGCGCGCACATGCTCGAGGTCTGTCCCACCATCACCACCGGGAAGCCGTCGCTCGAGGTGCACCCCCTCTCCATCGGTGGCCGCGACGACCCGGTCCGCCTGCGCTTCACCGCCGACCCGGGCCGCGGCGTCGTCGCCGGCCTGTCCGACCTGGGCGACCGGTTCCGCCTGACGGTCAACGACATCGACGTGGTCGAGCCCGACGCCGACCTGCCGCTGCTCCCGGTGGCGTGCGCGGTGTGGGAGCCCCGGCCGTCCCTGTCGACGTCCGCCGAGGCGTGGCTGATGGCGGGCGCCCCGCACCACACGGTGCTGTCGAAGGCGGTCGGGGTCGAGGCGTTCGAGGACCTCGCCGAGATGACCGGCGTCGAGCTGGTGGTCATCGACGACGAGACGACCCCGCGCAGCTTCAAGCGCGAGCTGCGGTGGAACGCGGCCTACCACCGGCTCGCTGAGGGACTCTGATGTCGGGCCCGGTCTCGGACGACCTCCTGCACGAGGTGCTGGCGGCCAACCTGGTGATCCCGCGAGAGGGCCTGGCCACCCTGACCTGGGGCAACGTCAGCGGCGTCGACCGCGACCGCGGCGTCTACGTCATCAAGCCGTCGGGGGTGCCCTACGACGAGCTCGCCCTCGAGCACCTGGTGCCCGTCGAGGTCGAGACGGGGCGCGTGCTCGCCGGCGACCTCAAGCCGTCGACCGACAGCGAGACGCACCGGCTGCTCTACCTCGAGCACGCCGGTCTCGGCGGCGTCGCGCACACGCACTCGATGTACGCCGTGTCCTTCGCCCAGGCGGGCCTGCCGGTCCCGATGCTCGGCACCACCCACGCCGACACCTTCAACGGGCCCGTGCCGATCACCCGGACCCTCACGGCCGAGGAGTGTGGGCGCGACTACGAGCTCAACACCGGCCGCGTCCTGGTCGAGGCGATGGGGGCGGATGCGCTCGGCGTGCCGGGCGCGCTCGTCGCCGGCCACGGCCCGTTCACCTGGGGTGCGACGGCCGCCGAGGCGGTGGAGCACTCGGTGATCCTCGAGGCCGTGGCCGAGATGGCGATGCGCACCTTGACGCTCAACCCGGCGGCCTCGTCACCCGACCACCTCTTCGCGCGACACTTCACCCGCAAGCACGGTCCGGACGCCTACTACGGCAATCCCGACCGCACCCTCTCGAGCCCTTCCTGATGACTGGAGCAACGATGGACTCACGTCCCCTCCCGCGCACGCCCTTCTCCGCCTCGGTCGTCGGCCTCGGCACCTGGCAGCTCGGCGCCGACTGGGGTGAGGTCAGCGAGCCAGACGCGATGGCCGTGCTGGAGGCCTCGGCCGAGGCCGGCGTCACGTTCTACGACACCGCCGACGTCTACGGCGACGGCCGCAGCGAGCAGCTGGTCGGCCGCTTCGTCCACGCGCACCCCGACGCCGGCTTCACGGTCGCGACCAAGATCGGCCGGCGGATGGACCAGGTGCCGGCCAACTACGTCGAGCCCCACCTCCGCTCCTGGCTCGACCGGTCCCGCACCAACCTCGGCGTGGACACGATCGACCTCGTGCAGCTGCACTGCCCGCCGAGCGAGGTCATCGACGACGACGCGACGTACGACGTCCTGGACCGCCTCGTCGACGAGGGCGTCATCACGGCCTACGGGGTCAGCGTCGAGACGTGCGCGCAGGCGCTCAGCGCGATCGTCCGGCCCGGCGTCGCCAGCGTGCAGATCATCCTCAACGCCTTCCGGATGAAGCCGCTCGACGAGGTGCTCCCCGCGGCCCGGGCCGCCGGCGTCGGGATCGTCGCCCGGGTGCCGCTGGCCTCGGGGCTGCTGACCGGGAAGTACGACCTCGACACCACGTTCGCCGAGGACGACCACCGCACCTACAACCGCGACGGCAGCGCGTTCGACGTCGGCGAGACCTTCTCCGGCGTCGACTACGCCACGGGTGTCGAGGCGGCGCAGGAGTTCTCCGCTCTCGTGTCCTCCTCGGGGCTCGACGTCACGCCGGCCCAGGCCGCGATCGCGTGGGTCTGGCAGCAGCCGGGCGTCTCGTCGGTCATCCCGGGTGCGCGCAACGTGGACCAGGCGCGGGCCAACGCCGCCGCCGGGCAGGTCGGGGAGCTTCCTGCCGCGTTCGTCGACGGCGTGCGCGACCTCTACGACCGGCGCCTCAGGGAGCAGGCCCACGGCCGCTGGTGAGTCCCGCCCCGCGTTGTCGGGTCGACGCTCCGACACCGGATCGTGCGCTGGAACCGCCGCGGTCGGAGGGCCCTCGCCGGCCTCAGCCGTGCGCAGGGCCGGCCAGGGCCAGTGCCTGGTCGCGCAGGCGGGTGGCGCCGATGCTGCCGCTCCACCGCGCGACCTCGGCCGCCAGCAGCCTGGCGCCGTCGACCTCGCCGCGGTCCCGGGCCAGCTCGGCCAGCAGGATCAGCTGGGACAACGTGCTGGACACGGCGCCCGCCCGGGCCGCGCTGGCCGCGGAGTCCTCCCACATCTCCCGGGCGGCCGAGGCGTGGCGGTCCTCGTTGCGGTGGTCGCCCAGGTGCCGCAGCGCCTCGTAGCGGAGCACGTCGTCGGCCGTGTCCTCGGCGGCGGCCAGGCACCGGTCGTAGTGGACAGGCGCCCGATGCCGTTCGCCGTAGAGGTTGTCGAGGACGACGCCCAGGTAGAAGTCCGCCCAGCCCTCGCGGCGCCGGTCGGGGCTGGTGCGCTGGAGTGACTCGACGCGGGCCCGCAGGTCGTCGACCCGACGTCGGTCCCGACCCTCCATGGAGGCGAGGGAGGTGCCGGGCAGGAAGATCTGGGCGATGAACTCGAGACGGGCGGACAGCAGCTCGAGGTCCCAGCGATCGGCCTGGGTCCCGTGGGCCTCGATGACCGGTCGCCGGCGCTCGACGGAGCCGGGATCGGGCGACTCGCCGGTGAGGTAGGCCTCGGCGATGTCGAGCTCGACGAGGACGAGGCACAGGCTCGGGTCCGTCTCGTCGGAGACGGCAGCGAGCGCACGCGCGTCGTCGAGCCGCCCGGCCCGCAGGAGGGCGCGGACGCCGCGCACGAGGGCAGGACACGAGGTGGGCGTCGTCATCTCGGGGACGGTAGTGAGCCACCGGAAGTGACCGCCAGCTAATGGTTCACCCGGATGAACCATCGCTGCGCGACGGGTCCGTGCTGTGCCATTCTCGACTCATGAGGGATGTCGTCGACGAGCACGTCGAGACGTGGGCGCGCGAGCTCCCGGGGCTGGACCCGATCAAGGAGGAGATCCTGGCGCGCATGGCCCGCATCGTGCGCGAGGTCAGCGAGGGCCGTGCCCGCGGCGTCGCCGCCGGCGGGGCGGCGCCCGGGGAGTACAAGACGCTCCTGATGCTGCGCAAGCAGGGCGAGCCCTACCAGCTGAGCCCATCGGCCCTCGCCCGGGTGCTCGGTGTCTCTCGCGCCGTCGCCTCCACCCGCCTCGGGGTCCTCGAGGACAAGGGCCTCGTCCGGCGCGCCCACGACACGCACGACCGCCGCCGCGTCACCGTCGAGCTGACCAGCGCAGGTCACACGCTGGTCGATGCGCTGCTGGAGGGGGAGGAGCGCCGCGAGCGCGACATCCTCCGCCCGCTCGACGAGGACGAGCAGAACGAGCTCGCCGAGCTCCTGCGGCGGGTGGTGCTCCACCTTCCGGTCACCGACTGATCCGGGGCCGCTCGGCGACGCTAGGGGCGGCCCCATGGGAGTCGAAGCGCGGGGATGCCGATGACCGCGACCGCGACGACCGCGCAGGTGGGGTCCGAGGTCGAGCCGCTCGGGCCTCATCGTGCTCGTGCTCGCCCTGTGCGGCACCTCCGTGTCGTTGATGCAGACCCTGGTCGTGCCGCTGCTCCCCGACTTCCCGAGGCTGCTGGGCACGACCGCTGTCGGGCGTGATCTACGAGCTGTTCGACTGGCAGGCGGTGTTCTGGGGCAAGCGACGCCGCTTCAACCTCGTGCTGCCCGACCTCCCCGGCGGCCCGGGCCGCCGGGCGTCTCGTCGGTCATCCCGGGCGCGCGCAACGTGGACCAGGCGCGGGCCAACGCCGCCGCCGAGCAGGTCGGGGAGCTGCCTGCCGCGTTCGTCGACGGCGTGCGCGACCTCTACGACCGGCGCCTCAGTGAGCGGGTCCACGGCCGCTGGTGAGTCCCACGCCGCCCTCCCGACGCGCGTGGGAGGAACGCCGCGCAGGCGGCGTCATGGTGGTGCTGGCGGCTCGTCTGCGTCGGTCCTTCTTGCGGCGCAGGTCCCGGTTCAGCCTTCGGTCGCCGTGGTAGAGGATGCCTTCCCAGTCGACGGGGCCAGGCGTGTCTGGCTTGTGGGTCACCGGACTCGGTGACGCCACGGGCACGAAGAGCCAGTTGACGACCCCCATCGTCATGTCCGCGAGGGAGTTGCGCACGCCGATGTAGGCGCGGATCGCACCGGCAGCCAGGACCGCGTTGAACAGCGCGAACGCCACGTTCCCCCAGTTCTCGTGGGTGTAGCCCCGCCAGGCCGTGATCAACGCGTAGATCACCACCAGGTAGGGCACGAGGACGTGCAGCCCGGGGGCCGCGGTCCTGTTGCGGACCTTGGGAGTGCGTGCAAACGGGATCTTCTCGCCTGTGAATGCCTGCTGCATGGACTTGAGCACGCCGGCCAGGTTGACCGGGAGGAGGACGAGGTTGAAGCCGTAGATCCGCAGCACGTCGAGCCGACGGTGCCCGCTCAGGTGCAGGTCGCTGGCCATGCAGAGGAAGTAGGGCAGGGCGGCGCCGACCACGAGGGGTGAGAGCAGTCGGCCGTCGTAGGGGTAGAACAGCAGCAGGAGGAGCGCGAACGATGCCCATGCGATCGAGGCCATGTAGTTGAACCGAAGGGTGAACTCGCCCCAACCGATGGGAATGCCCGCGGCGGCGCGGGACCTGCGTTGCGCCCAGAACTTGGGAAAGATCAGCAGGCCTCCGTTGGCCCAGCGCCGACGCTGCACCACGAGGGAGCCGTAGTCCGGCGGGGTCGCGCTGTAGCTCAGCCGTTCGGGGTAGTTCATCAAGCGCCAGCCAGCGGCGGCGAGGTCGATGCTCGACTCGGTGTCCTCGATGACGGTGCGGTCCTGGATGTAGGTGCGGATCTCGAAGCCGGCCACCGTCTCGATCTGGACGATGTCGTCGAGCGCGCGCCGGCGGATCACGGCGTTGGCGCCGACCCAGAAGGTGGCGTTGTGGTGGGTCATGCCCTGGTGCAGGATGTGCTGGATGTCGGTCGTGGCTCCGGCGATGCGTTCGATACGGGTGGGCGCTCCCCGGTAGGAGGAGTAGGGGGTCTGGGCGATCGCGACGTCATGGTTCTCGGGCTGCTCCAGGAAGTAGACCAGCCGCAGGCAGTAGTCGCGCAGGAGCTGGGAGTCGGCGTCGAGGGTCAGCACGTACTCACTGCCCGGAACGGTGATGTCGCCGGCCTGCGCATCGCTCGCGGACACCTCGACGAGGATCGTCCCCTCCGCCGACGGGGTGGGCCGCCAGGAACGGCCCATCAGCCCGAGGTAGGCATTGATGTTCATCGCCTTGTTGGCCTCTTGGGACAGCGACGCATAGCTCTTGCGCTCGAAGCTGTCCAGCTTCGCTCCGAAGATCCAGGTCAGCCGACGGTGCAGCTCACGGAGCCGAGTCGCCGACATCTGCCCTCCCTGGTCGAGGGCCGCCTCGATGGCCAGCAGCGACAGGCGGAGCTCGCTGGCCAGTCCCACGAGGACCTGGTCGACGAAGAACTCCGCGACGTGGTCGGCCACCACTTCCTCGTCGGCCATGTGGTCCAGCCACTCGGCAGCGGCGCGGTACTCCGCCGCGAGCGCGGCCAGCTGGCTCGAGCTGGCGAACGGCGCGTCCCCCAGCTCCCGGTGCGCCGCCCCGTACGCGGCAGCCGCCCGGGCGTGGGGCACGGCCATCGCCTCCTCGATGTCGCCGATCAGCCCCCGTGTGGCGTTCAGCCGCTCACGGTCGACGGGGTCACTGGGAGAGGGCGGGTCGTCGATCAGGAGCACCACGCGGAGGTCGGGATACTCCTGCAGCGCCGCGCTCCACAGGGTGAGTCGCACGATGTCCGGTTCCTCGGCGTAGGACGGGATGAGGACAGTGAGGGAGTCGTGGCTGTCGTCGAAGTGGCCGTCCAGGAGACCGCGCGGCACGCGCTCATGGGTCCGGAACCTCGTGAGCGCCCCTTGACGAGCGACGAGATACATCAGGGCCGAGAACGTCAGGGCGGTCACCACGGTGACGTAGGAGAGCGCCTCCATGGTGAAGCGGAATCCACCGACGTCGTTGAGGAAGTGCCGCACGACCGACGAGACGACGTACGCCAGCCAGAACAGGCACGTCGCGGTGATCGCGATCCGACCCCAGGTCAGCTTCGCAGTGCTCGGCCGGGGGTGGACGATCGGCAGCGGCTCGGAGCGGCGCTCCGAGCCCCACTGCCGCCGGCGTCGAGGCACGTCGTGGGTGTCGGTGGCATCGCGCGCCGGGGTGGTGGTGGCTGACATCTCGAAAACGCTCCCCGCACAAGAAAGTGGATTGTCGTGCCGGCCCCCCGGCGCGCCTCGTAGGGTAATCACAGGCGAGCGAGGGCGCGCTGAAAAGGCCGGATCCACAGCGCGCGCGGGGGAGTAGAGAGTTGCAGCTGGTCCAGGGACGACGTTTGTCGTGGAGCCGTGTGACCATCGTGCTGGTGGTTGCTGCCGCGTTGGCGTTCGGCTCCATGCGGGGTTGGGGCTGGTTCCAGGATGCTCGCGTGGAAGTGACCCAGGACTCGTGGTTCGCCGGCTACGTCGACGTGACCGCGACGCCGTCCCTGACGTTCGAGGAGCCGCAGGACGGTGCGGGCGTCAACGCGGTGCTGTCCTTCGTCGTCGCGGCAGCCAGCGACGCCTGCACCCCCTCGTGGGGCACCTATTACTCACTGGCGGAGGCCGACGAGCAGCTCGACCTGGACCGGCGGATCGCGCGACTGCACCAGCTCGGTGGGACCCCGATGGTGTCCTTCGGCGGACAGGCCAACGCTGAGCTGGCGACGTCGTGCTCCGAGGTGGGCGACCTGTACGACGCCTACCACGCGGTGGTCCGGCGATATGACCTGCAGGTCATCGATCTCGACATCGAGGGCGAGGCGCTGTCCGACACGGCCGCCAACGAGCGTCGTGGCGCGGCCATCGCGCGCCTGCAGGACGAGACCGGGGTCAAGGTGTGGCTCACGCTCCCCGTCGCACCCGACGGCCTCACCCAGGACGGACTCGAGGTCGTACGAAGCATGCTCCGCGCCGAGGTCGACCTCGCAGGAGTCAACGTCATGACCATGAACTTCGGGGACAGTCGCGGGCAGCGCCAGACCACCGGGGAGGCTGCAGTGGCGGCCTTGAACAGCACCCACGACCAGCTCGCCCAGCTCTACGACGACGCTGAGCAGCGCCTCACCGAAGCGCAGCTGTGGCGAGCGCTCGGCGCCACTCCGATGGCGGGACAGAGCGACGTGGAGGGCGAGGTGTTCACCCTTGACGACGCCCAACACCTCAACGCGTTCGCCGCGAGCAAGCGCCTCGGACGCCTCTCGCTGTGGTCGCTCAACCGTGACCGCGAGTGCAGCAGCAACTGGCCCGACGTCACCCAGGTCTCCGACTCGTGCAGCGGGGTGACGCAGAGCCCGGGCGAGTACGTGCGGGTGCTGTCCCGCAGGCTCGATGGCGCCCCGGTCCCCGAGCCCACCGCAGTCCCCCCCAGCCCCCTGATGACGGATGATCCCGCCACGAGCCCCTACCCGATCTGGGATGCCGACACGGTCTACGTGGAGAGCCAGCGGGTCGTCTGGAAGCGCAACGTCTACGTGGCCAAGTGGTGGACCAGCGGCGATGTGCCGGACGACCCGACCGTCGCGGCATCTGCGACGCCGTGGCGACTGGTCGGCCCCGTGTTGCCGGGCGAGACCCCCGAGCCCACTGCCAGCGTTCCCGCCGGGACCTATCCGAAGTGGAACGCCCGGCAGGTCTACGAGGCGGGCGACCGGGTGCAGTCGGGTGGCACGGCCTACGTCGCACAGTGGTGGACCCAGGGGGTCAGCCCGCAAGCACCCTCGACCGTCGACACTCCGTCCCCCTGGCGGCCGCTGTCGGCGAAGGAGGTCGCTGCAGCCTCCCCGTCCACGCGCAGTGCGCGGTGACCTGACACCCGATCCCCGACCCGACCCCCGAGCCGCCGCCACACCTGAGACCGCCCGCCGACCTCGGCCACGTCGTCAGGACGGATCGGGGCCGAACAGGCATCGTCCGCGGACGCGACTAGGGTCGCCCCCATGCGAGCGGACGTGCGGGGATGCCGATGACCGCGACCGCGACGACCGCGCAGGTGGGGTCCGAGGGGTCGAGCCGCTCGGGCCTCATCGTGCTCGTGCTCGCCCTGTGCGGCACCTCCGTGTCGTTGATGCAGACCCTGGTCGTGCCGCTGCTGCCCGACTTCCCGAGGCTGCTGGGCACCACCGCCGACAACGCCTCGTGGCTGGTCACGGTCACGCTGCTGACGAGTGCGGTGGCCACGCCCATCCTGTCGCGCCTGGCCGACATGCACGGCAAGCGCCGCATGGTCGTGGTCTCCCTCCTCGTGCTGCTGGCCGGCTCGTTGCTCGGTGCGGTGAGCGACTCACTGGCCGTGCTCATCGTGGCTCGTGCCATGCAGGGTTTCGCGCCTGCGCTGATCCCGATCGGCATCTCGATGATGCGCGACGAGCTGCCGCCGGAGCGGATCGGTGGTGCCGTCGCCCTGATGAGCGCGACGCTGGGCATCGGGGGTGCGGTGGGGCTGCCGCTGTCGGGCGTGATCTACGAGCTGTTCGACTGGCAGGCGGTGTTCTGGGGCAGCGTGGCGATGTCCACGGTGATGCTGGCGCTGGTCATGCTGGTGGTGCCGGAGTCGGGGGTCAGGACGCCCGCCCGGTTCGACTGGACCGGCGCGGTGCTGATGTCCGTCGCGTTGACGTCCCTGCTGCTCGGCATCTCCAAGGGTGGCTCCTGGGGCTGGACGTCGCAGTGGACCCTCCTGTCCTTCACCGTCGCGGTCCTCTTCTTCGCGCTGTGGGCGCCGTGGGAGCTGCGCACGGGCGAGCCGCTGGTCGACCTGCGCACCTCGACGCGGCGCCCGGTGCTGCTCACCAACATCGCCTCCCTGCTCGCCGGTTTCGCGATGTTCACCAACCTCCTGGTCGCCACCCAGCAGCTGCAGATCCCCGCCTCCACCGGCGTCGGGTTCGGCCTCGACGTCACCGAGGCGGGCCTGGCGATGCTGCCCGGCGGCGTGCTGATGGTGCTGATGGCGCCGGTCTCGGCCTCGATCACCCGCCGGTTCGGCGCCCGGATCACGCTCGTGGCGGGTCTGTGCATCACGGGCTTCGGCTACGTCGTCCGCGTCCTGCTCGACGCCAGCCTCGCCCAGCTCGTGATCGGGGTGTGCATCGTCTCGGTCGGTATCGCGGTGAGCTTCGCGGCGATGCCGGTGCTCATCATGCAGTCGGTGCCGATCGGCGAGACGGCTGCCGCCAACGGCCTCAACACCGTCGTCCGCGCCATCGGCACGTCCACCTGCTCGGCGACGGTGGCCGCGATCCTGGCCGCGGGAGTCGTGGCCGGTGACGCCTATCCGTCCGAGGCCGCCCTGCACTCGATGAGCTGGCTCGCCGCGGTGGTCGCGTTCGCCGCTGCCGGGGTCGGGTTCATGATCCCGGCCCGCATCGCTCCCGTCCTCGCCGGTGCCCCGGAGGTGCCCGGCGCGCCGGCGGCCGGGGTGCGCGGCGACGCCGTGCGCCGCGCGGACATCGGCGCCGAGGTCGTCGTACGAGGTCGGGTGCAGCGCCCGGACGGCAGGCCGGCGCGACTGGCGGTGGTCTCGATGCTCGACCACAGCGGGCGCCAGGCCGACTGGGCCCGCACCGACAACGACGGCCGCTGGTCGGTCGTGCTGCCGGGCGCCGGCGAGTACCTCGTCATCTGCTCCGCCGAGGGCTGGGCGGCGCGCTCGGAGCTGCGCCAGCTCGCGCCCGACGCCGTGCCCGTGCTGCACCTCGACCAGCGGCTCACGGTCGCGGGGGTGATCTCACGTGGCGGGTGGCCCCTCAGCGACGCGCTCGTCGTGCTCACCGACTCCTCCGGCGAGGCCGCCGGCGCCACCCGGACCGACGAGGAGGGCCACTACGAGATCGGGATGCCGCCGCTGGGTCGCTACGTCCTCACCGCGCTCGACCCGCGCACCGGTGCCGCCGAGTCCGAGGACGTGGTGATCAGCGCCCAGCGACGCCGCTTCAACCTCGTGCTGCCCGACCTCCCCGCGCGGGCGGGTGACGGCGGCACCGCGTAGCCCAGCCGCACGGCTCAGGCGGGGGAGCGCACCATGCTGTTGCTGTGGAGGAGCGTGAGCCGCGCCTTCACGCTGAGCAGCGTCTCGATGATGAAGTCCTCGCGGCCGTTGGTGAGGCGGCTGATCGGGACGGACACGCTCAGGGCGTCGACGCTGTTGCGGTCGAAGGGGAGGGCGACGGCGAAGCACCGCACGCCGATGCACGACTCCTCGCGCTCCACGGCGTAGCCGGCGACCGCCGCGGTCTCGACGATCTCGAGCAGGCGCTGCTTGTCGGTCGTCGTGTGCGGCGTGAGTGCGCTGATCTCCTCGGGGATGAGCTCCTCGCGCACGGCCACGGGCTGCTCGGCGAGGATGGCGCGGCCGAGCGCCGTGGAGTACGCCGGCAGCCGCCGGCCCACTGCCGAGTGCATGCGGAGCGGGTGGATCGACTCGCGCTTGGCGGTGTAGACCACGTCGGCGCCGTCGAGGCGGCCGAGGTGGACGGCCTCCTCCGTCGCCGCGCTGATCTCGTCCATGCACGAGCTCGCGCGCGCCAGCACGGGGTCGCCGTCGAGGTAGGCCGAGCTGACGATCAGCGCGTGGATGCCGACCTGGTAGACGCTGCCGGTCGGGTCGGTCTGCACCCATCCGCGCGCCGTCATGGTGCGGAGCAGCGCGTGCAGGCTGCTCTTGGGGATGCCGAGTCGAGTGGCGAGCTGCAGCTGCGTGCCGGGCCCGTTGGTGGCGAGGTCGTCGAGCACGTCCAACGCGCGTGCCGCGGACTTGACCGGGGCGCTGCCCGAGGGCGTCGGCGCGGCAGATGGGTTCATGGCGGGTCGCCTCTTCTGTGATGGGTTCGGGAGCAGCCACTGCCGCCACCGTCGGGGGTGCGTGCACCCCTGTTGACAAGAGTTTACATACATGGACGGTTCACGTACATGGATTGATTTCTTGGTGTTGACCTGTGATGGTGCTCACGCTAGCGTCCTTCCCAGTTCAGCCACGGGAACGAAGTTCAGAGACGCGAGGAGTGTCCACAAGTGATCCAGGTTCGCTATTCCACGTCACCGTCGGGAGCCGAGACGGCGACCAGCGCCGACCTGCGCGACAACTACCTCTGCGAGGACCTGTTCCGCGACGGTGAGGTGCACGGTGTCTACACGCACGACGACCGGATGGTCATCGGCGGCGCGGTCCCGGCCGGGGGGCAGCTCGACCTGCCCGCGTGGGACGTGCTCGGCGCCACCTCGCACCTCGAGCGCCGCGAGCTGGGCGTCGTCAACGTCGGCGGCGACGGGCACGTGCTGGTGGACGGGGAGAAGTTCGAGCTCGGCCACCTCGACGGCATCTTCGTGGGCCGCGGCAGCGACGTCTCCTTCACCGGCACCGACGCGGCGTTCTACTTCGTCTCGGCGCCCGCGCACGCCACCCACCCCACGACGTTCCTGAGCCACCAGGACGTCGAGCCGCTCTCCCTGGGCAGCGCCGACAGCGCCAACGAGCGCAACCTCTACCGCTACGCCTGGGGCCAGGAGCTCCAGACCTCGGTCCTCCAGTTCGGCCTCACCGTGATCTCCGACGGCTCGGTCTGGAACACCTTCCCCCCGCAC
The DNA here is from genome assembly GCF_017086465.1 of Nocardioides sp. zg-1228. Lineage (NCBI taxonomy): Bacteria > Bacillati > Actinomycetota > Actinomycetes > Propionibacteriales > Nocardioidaceae > Nocardioides > Nocardioides sp. zg-1228. The sequence continues at coordinate 398,000 of NZ_CP070961.1, forward strand.
CTGCACGAGCGTCGCACCGAGGTCTACCTCTACGTCGACCTCGACGAGGACGACCGCGTCTTCCACTTCATGGGCGAGCCCGGCGCCACCCGCCACCTGGTGGTGCGCAACCGCCAGGCCGTCATCTCGCCGCCGTGGTCCATCCACTCCGGCGCCGGCACCGGGTCCTACGTCTTCATCTGGGCCATGGCCGGCGAGAACAACACCTACACCGACCTGACCCCCGTCGACGTGGCCGACCTGTGACCACCCTGACCGCGACCTCGCGTCGTTCCCCGTTCGACCTGCAGGGCAGGACGGCCGTCGTCACCGGCGCCGGTCGTGGCCTGGGCCAGGCGGTGGCCGTCGGCCTCGCCGAGGCGGGCGCCGACCTGGTGCTGCTCGGACGCCCCGGCAGCCAGGACGCCACGCGCGAGGCCGTCGAGGCGCACGGTCGCGAGGCCGCGGTCCTCGACCTCGACGTCTCCGACCACGACGCCGTGGCCCGGGTGGGCGCGGAGGTCGCCGCCGCGCGCCAGGTCGACATCCTGGTCAACAACGCCGGCATCATCGAGCGCGAGGACACCGTCGACCTGACCCCGGAGTCCTGGCAGCGCGTCGTCGACACCAACCTCAGCGGACTGTTCTTCCTGTCCCAGCACATCGGTGCCTCCATGGTGGAGCGCGGCCGCGGCAAGATCGTCAACGTCGCCAGCCTGCTCGCCTTCCAGGGCGGCATCCGGGTGGTGTCGTACGCAGCGAGCAAGCACGGCGTCGCCGGGATCACCAAGGCGCTCGCCAACGAGTGGGGCCCGGCGGGCGTGCAGGTCAACGCCATCGCGCCGGGCTACATGGCCACCGACAACACGACCGCGCTGCGCGAGGACCCGGACCGCTCGCGGTCCATCCTCGAGCGGATCCCCGCCGGACGGTGGGGCACCGCCGCCGACATCGCAGGCGCCGCCGTGTTCCTCAGCTCCTCCGCCGCCGACTACGTCAACGGCCACGTGCTGGTCGTCGACGGTGGCTGGATGGCCCGCTGACCGACCCGTCCCCGACCCGGACGTCCACCCCCCGGAGCCGCCCCCGCGGCACCACGACCCCCCTCTCGGACCTCAACCCCTGCCAGCTCTGGCACCAAGAAAGAAGGATCGATGATGAAGTTCACATCTCGTCCAGCCGCGGCCGTCCTCGGCCTGACGCTGGCAGCCGCCGCCCTCACCGGCTGCAGCGAGGAGGCAGGTGGCGGCTCGTCCGGCGGCGGTGCCGAGGCCGGCGGCTGCAGCCCGTCCGACATCAAGCTCGTCGGCCAGGTCCGCAACGAGTCCAACCCGTACGAGGCTGCCTGGCTCGACGGCGGCGACGCGTTCGCCGAGTCGGTCGACCTCAGCCAGGAGCGGATGACCTACGACGGCGACTCCACCAAGCAGCAGGAGCAGATCAGCCAGCTGCTCGCGGGCGACACCGAGTGCCTGGTCATGAACATCCTCCCGAACGGCGACTCCGACACCCCGCCGATCGTCGAGGGCGCGCAGGAGGCCGGGGCCTACCTCGTCACCCAGTGGAACAAGCCGGCCGACATGAACGTCACCGACCACGACCAGTGGCTGAGCCACATCACCTACAACGGCGTCGAGTCGGGCAAGCAGATCGGCGACGCGCTGGCCGAGGCCATCGGCGGCTCGGGCGGCATCATCGCCCTCCAGGGCATCCTGGACACCGGCGCGGCCAAGGACCGCTTCGCCGGGCTCGAGGAGTCGCTGGCGGCCAACCCGGACGTCGAGCTGCTCGACGACCAGACGGCCAACTTCTCCCGCGCCGAGGCGCTCGACGTCACCAAGACGCTCCTCACCAAGCACGGCAAGGACCTCAAGGGCATCTGGGCGGCCAACGACGACATGGCCCTCGGCGCGCTCGAGGCGCTGAAGGCGGCCGGTCGCGACGACGTCGCCGTCGTCGGCATCGACGCGGTCCCCGACGCGCTCACCGCGATCGAGGACGGCTCGATGACCGCCACCGTCTCCAGCGACGGCCCGTGGCAGGGCGGCATCGGCCTGGCCATCGGCTACTGCGTCGCGACCGGCGAGCTCTCGGTCGACGACATCGAGGAGCGCGCCTGGTTCGCCGAGCAGTTCCTGATCCAGGAGGACAACGTCGCCGACTTCATCTCCCCCGAGGTCGACGAGTCCGAGTACGCCTGCGACAACCTCTTCAGCCGCTCGCAGGGCGCCATCTCGTGACCATGACATCCCCCGCCGAGGACGTCGAGGTCGTCGCGACGCGCCCCCAGCCTCGGCGGGGGGTGTCGTTGCGGGACGCCGGTCCCCCGATCGCGCTCCTCGTGATCTTCGGTGTCTTCGCAGCCCTCAGCTCCGACTTCCGCACACTGGGCAACGTCCAGAACATCATGGACACGGCGGCCGTGCTGGCCGTCGTGGCCTGCGGGATCACGTTCGTGCTGATGATGGGGTCGATCGACCTCTCCGCTCCCGGCGTCATGGGTGCCTCGGCGATCGCCGTCGCCCTGCTCGTCGCCAACAACCGCAACGACAACGACCTCGGCCTGCTCGGGGTGCTGGTGGCCGTGCTGGTCGGCGCCGCACTGGGCTGCGTGAGCGGGCTGGCGCTGGTGCTGCTCAAGGTGCCGTCGTTCATGACGACGCTGGGCGTCTCCGCCGTCGGGCTGGGCATCGCCACGCTGATGTTCGCCGGCGTGCAGCCCAACATCTCCGACACGATGCTGGAGTCCTGGGCGGTCGACCGCCTGCTCGGATTCTCCTACCTCACCTGGATCGCGGCCGGCTGCGTGCTGCTCGGCTACCTCGTCCAGCGCTACTCCCGGCTCGGACGCTACGCGTTCGCGATCGGTGGCGCCGAGGAGGTGCTCGCCCTCTCGGGGGTGAAGGTCGCTCCCTACAAGGTGGCCGCGTTCACCCTCGCCGGCTCGTTCTACGGGCTCGCCGGGGTGATGGTCACCAGCCAGCTCGGCGCCGGGCTCGTCCAGGCCGGACGCGGCTACGACTTCGCGGCGATCACCGCGGCGGTCGTCGGCGGCACCCTGCTCACCGGTGGACGTGGCGGGATCCTCCACTCCACCGTCGGCGTCCTGCTCGTCACCGTGCTCACCAACGGCCTGGTCCAGGTGGGCGTCAGCCCCTACTGGCAGGGCGGTGTGCAGGGCCTCATCGTCGTCGCCGCGGTCGCCGCGGCCGTCCTCCCCCAACGTCGAAGGAACCAGGTGACGAAGTGACCACCGATGTCCAGCAGGCGCCCGAGGTGCCGGCAGCAGCCCCCGTCCACGCGCTCGAGGTGCGCGGGCTGGTCAAGCACTATCCCGGCGTGAAGGCGCTCGACGGCGTCGACCTGGTCGTGCGCGAGCACGAGGTGCTCGGCCTGGCCGGCGAGAACGGCGCCGGCAAGTCGACCTTGCTCAAGGCACTCGTCGGTCTCGTCCGCCCGGACGCCGGCGAGATCTGGGTCCGCGGCGAGAAGGTGCGCCTGCGCAGCGTCGTGGAGGCCGCCGACCACGGCATCGGGATGGTGTTCCAGGAGCAGTCGCTGGTGCCCAACCTCACCGCGGCGGAGAACATCGTGCTCGGCAGCGAGGGGCCCGGCGTGCGCCGTGGCCTCTACCGCTGGGACACGATGCGCCGCCTCGCGCAGGAGCAGCTCGACAAGATCGGCTCCCACATCGACCCCCTGGCCCGCACCGACACCCTCACCTTCGCCGAGCGCCAGATGGTGGAGATCGCCAAGGTGCTGCGCATCGAGGAGCGCTCCCAGCACGCGCCGGTGATCATCCTCGACGAGCCCACCTCGGTGCTGGAGTCGAAGGAGATCGAGACCCTCTTCGCCCAGGTGCGCCGGCTGCGCGAGTTCGCGTCCGTCGTCTTCGTCTCCCACCGCCTCGACGAGGTGCTCGACGTGTGCGACCGGGTGGCCGTGCTGCGCGGCGGCCAGTCGGTGGGGGAGGTGCCCACCGAGGGCGCCGCCCCCGGTGACCTGCACCGGATGATGATCGGGTCGACCGGCTCCGAGGACCACTACCACGACACCGCCGCCCGCCGCGCCGACGAGGCGCCCCGCCCGCGGCTCAGCGTGCGCCACCTCTCGGGCGCCACGTTCCGTGACGTCGACCTCGACGTCCACGCCGGCGAGATCGTCGGGATCGTCGGCGTGCACGGCTCGGGGCGCGAGGACGTCTGCCGCGCGCTCTTCGGCGCCGAGCCGACCACCTCGGGCGAGGTCACCCTCGACGGCGTGAAGCTGGAGCTCACCGGCACGCGGGCGGCCTGCGCCGCCGGCATCGGCTACGTGCCGGCGGAGCGCAAGATCGAGGGCATGGTCGGCCCGATGTCGGTCGCCGACAACATGACCCTCACCAAGCAGAAGGCCCGCTGCACCGGTCCCCTCGTGGCACCCCGCAAGCAGGCCTCCCTCGTCGACAGCTGGATCGAGCGGCTCTCCATCCGCACGCCCCACCGCGGCACCGCGATCCAGCGGCTCTCCGGCGGCAACCAGCAGAAGGTGGTGCTGGCCCGCTGGCTCGTCGCCGGCGACATCCGCCTGCTCCTCCTCGACCACCCGACCCGCGGCCTCGACATCGGGGCCCGCTCGGAGGTCTACCGGCTGATGCGCGAGCTCGCCAACAGTGGCGTCGCCACCGTCCTGCTCGCCGACAGCCTCGAGGAGGCGATCGGCATGTCCGACCGGATCATCGTGATGAACGACGGTCGCGCCACCAAGGAGGTCGCCTGTCCCTCGGGCGCCAAGCCGACCCCCCTCGACCTGGTCAAGGAGATGGTCTGAGTGACGACCCCCGTGCTCGCCACCCCGGCGGCCGAGCAGCCCGTGGTCCACGGCGGGCCCACCGTCGGCCAGCGGCTGACGTCGTTCATGCCGCTCATCGCGCTCCTGGCACTGCTGGCTGCGCTCACCATCGCCGACCCCGACTTCTTCACCCAGCGGAGCCTGATCGCGGTCGTCCGCACGTCGGCCCCGCTCGTCGTCCTCGCCGCGGGCGCCACCCTGGTGGTCCTCTGCGGGGGCATCGACCTGTCGATCGCGGCCCTGTGCTCGCTGTCGACGGTGTTCTTCGCGATGTGGCTGCCCGACCTCGGCGGTCTCACCGTGCCGGCGGTCATCGCGGCGGCCGGCGCCCTGGGGGCGGTGCAGGGCATCGCCCACGTCGTGCTGCGCATCCCGTCGTTCATCGTCACCCTGGGCGGGCTGAGCATCTTCTCGGCGGTCGCCCTCGTGATCTCCGACGCCGGGCCGATCCGGATCGTCGACCGCGAGGCGACGAAGTGGATCACGATGTACGTCGCCGGGATCGTGCCGATGTCGTTCTTCGTGGCCGTCGTCGTGGTGGCCGCCATCGCCCTGGTCCTCAGGCTGACGCCCCTGCAGAGCTGGGTGACGGCGACCGGCTACTCCGAGTCGGCGGCCCGCCTGGCCGGCACGCCGGTCGACCTCGTCAAGGTCGGCGCGTTCATCGTCTCGGGCGCGTGCGCGGGCCTGGCCGCCGTGATGCTCGTGTCGCGCAACTTCAGCGGCAGCCCGACCATGGCCGACAACCTGCTGCTGCCGGCCGTCGCCGCGATCGTCGTGGGGGGCACCGCCATCACGGGTGGTCACGGCAGCCTGTGGCGCTCGCTCGTCGGCGCCCTCGTCATCACGCTGCTCCGCGTCGGGCTGCCCATCGTGGGCGTCCCGTCCGCGTGGGAGCAGATCCTCTACGGCGCGATCATCGTCGCCGCCGTCGCCCTGACCCTCGACCGCTCGAAGGTGCTGATCATCAAGTAGTCCCGACCCCGACTCCCCGACGTACGTCCCACCTCCGCTCCGACCCTCGGAAGGCCACCATGTCCGACACCACCTCGCTCCTCCCCGCCGTCCAGTCGTTCCTCTCCTCCCCGAAGAAGCTCCTGATCGACGGCGAGCTCGTCGACGCCAAGGACGGGCAGACCTTCGACACCGTCAACCCCGCCACCGAGGACGTCCTCGTCAAGGTCGCGCAGGCCTCCGCGGTGGACGCCGACCGCGCGGTCGTCGCGGCCCGCACCGCCTTCGAGCACGGCTCCCCCTGGTCGCGGTTCTCCCCCCGCGACCGCTCGCACCTGCTGTGGCGCATCGGCGACCTGATCGACGAGCACGCCGAGGAGTTCGCGCAGCTCGAGTCGCTCGACAACGGCAAGAGCCTCGCCTCCGCGCGCGGCGACGTCGGGGTCGCGGCCGAGCTGTTCCGCTACTTCGCCGGGTGGGCCACGAAGATGGAGGGCACCACGATCCCGATGTCGGTGCCCGGCCGTGACTTCCACGCCTACACGCGCCGCGAGCCGATCGGCGTCGTCGCGGGCATCGTGCCGTGGAACTTCCCGCTGACGATGGCCGCCTTCAAGATCATCCCCTCGATCACCGCCGGCAACACCGTGGTCCTCAAGCCCGCCGAGCAGACCCCGCTGACCGCCCTGCGCCTCGGCGAGCTGCTGCTCGAGGCCGGCCTGCCCGCCGGTGTCGTCAACATCCTGCCCGGCTTCGGCGACGCGGGCGCGGCCCTGGTGGCGCACGCCGGCGTCGACAAGGTCGCCTTCACCGGCAGCACCGAGGTCGGCAAGAAGATCGCGGCGTCCGCCTCGGGCAACCTCAAGAAGGTCTCCCTCGAGCTCGGCGGCAAGGCCCCCAACATCATCTTCAACGACGCCGACCTCGACGCCGCCGTCGCGGGTGCCGCGCTCGCCGGCTACTTCAACGAGGGCCAGTGCTGCGTCAACGGCTCGCGCCTCTACGTCCAGCGCGACGTCTTCGACGAGGTCGTCGCGGGCGTCGCGGCGGCCGCCCGCGCCATCACCGTCGGTGACGCGTTCGACCCGGCGACCACGATGGGCCCGCTGGTCTCGCAGGAGCAGCACGAGAAGGTCATGGGCTACGTCCGTGGCGCCGTCGAGGACGGCGCCACCCTCACCGCCGGCAGCCCCGACCCGGCGAGGGAGCGCGGCTACTTCTTCTCCCCGACGCTCATCACCGACGTGACCGAGCAGATGGCCGTGCAGACCGACGAGATCTTCGGCCCGGTCATCACCGCCATCCCGTTCGACACCGAGGACGAGGTCGTGGCCGCCGCCAACAACACCGTCTACGGCCTGGCCGCGGGCGTCTGGTCGCGTGACCTCGGCACCGCCCACCGCGTCGGCGGCCGGCTGCGCGCCGGCACCGTGTGGCTCAACACCTGGCACGCCGACGACGTGACGCTGCCCCGCGGTGGCTACAAGCAGTCGGGCTGGGGCCGCGAGCTCGGGTCGTTCGGGCTCGACGACTACACCGAGCTCAAGACCGTCATCGCCGAGCTCCGATGACCGCTGGCGACACCCCGCGGGACCTCATGGAGGTCCTGCGGGGGCACCGCGTCGTGCCCGTCGTGGTCCTCGACGATCCCGACCGGGCCGACGCCCTCGGTGACGCGCTGGTGAGCGGGGGCCTGCCCGTCGCCGAGGCGACGTTCCGCACGCCCGGCGCGGCCGCGGTGCTGCGCCGCCTGGCGGCGCGCGACGACCTCGTGGTGGGTGCCGGCACGGTGCTCACCCCCGCCCAGGTCGACCTCGCCCACGAGGCCGGCGCGGGCTTCGTCGTCTCGCCCGGCCTCAGCGACGGCGTCGTGCGCCGGTGCCAGGAGCTCGGCCTGCCCGTCGTCCCGGGGGTGAGCACCGCGTCCGAGATCATGCACGCGCTCGACCTCGGTCTCGACACCGTGAAGTTCTTCCCCGCCGAGGCCAACGGCGGGCTCCCCGCCGTCAAGGCGCTCGCGGCCGCCTTCCCGCAGGTGCGCTTCGTGCCCACCGGCGGCATCACCGAGGCGAGCGCGCCGGCCTACCTGGCCCACGGCGCGGTCGCCGCAGTCGGAGGCAGCTGGATGGTGGCCCCCGACCTGCTGGCCTCCGGCCAATGGGCGGAGGTCGCGGCGCGCTGCGCCGCCACGTCCCGCCTGTCCCACCACGACTCCCAGGGAGCGCACGCATGATCGAGACCCGTCCGGAAGCCGAGTGCGAGCTCGACATCGTCGCGCTCGGCGAGGTGATGTTGCGCCTCGACCCCGGCGAGGGCCGCATCCGCACCGCCCGCCGGTTCGAGGTCTGGGAGGGCGGCGGCGAGTACAACGTGGCTCGCGGCATGCGCAAGGTCTTCGGCCTGCGCGCCGGGGTGGTCACCGCCCTGGCCGACAACGAGATCGGGCACCTCGTGGAGAACCTCGTCATGCAGGGCGGGGTCGACACCTCGCTCATCCGGTGGGAGCCCTACGACGGCATCGGGCGCACGGTGCGCAACGGGCTCAACTTCACCGAGCGCGGCTTCGGCGTGCGCGGCGCGGTGGGCGTCTCCGACCGGGCGCACACGGCGATCGCGCAGATGGCGCCGGGCACCATCGACTGGGACGACCTCTTCGGGCGCCGCGGCGTGCGCTGGCTGCACACCGGCGGCATCTTCGCGGCCCTGTCGGAGAACGCGGCAGCGGTCGCCGAGGAGGCGATGGCCGCCGCCCAGCGCCACGGCACCGTCGTGTCGTTCGACCTCAACTACCGGCCCAGCCTGTGGGCGGGGATCGGCGGCCCCGACCTCGCCCGCGACGTCAACACCCGGCTCGCCTCCCACGTCGACGTGATGATCGGCAACGAGGAGGACTTCACCGCCGCCCTCGGCTTCGAGGTCGAGCACGTCGACGAGCACCTGCGTGAGCTGCCGATGGACAGCTTCGCCGCGATGGTCGCGACCGTCGCGGAGAAGATGCCGTGGTTGAAGGTCATCGCGACGACCATGCGCGGGGTCCACAGCGCCAGCGACAACGACTGGCAGGCCATCGCCTGGTCCCCCGAGACGGGCGTCCTGCAGTCGACGGCACGCGACCACCTCGCGATCTTCGACCGCGTGGGAGGCGGTGACGGGTTCGCCTCCGGCCTCGTCTACGGGCTCCTCGAGGGCGAGGACCTCCAGACGTGCCTCGAGCTCGGCGCCGCGCACGGCGCCCTGGCGATGACGACTCCGGGTGACACCTCCATGGCCACCCGCGAGGAGGTCCGGGCACTCGCCGGCGGTGGCAGCGCCCGCGTGCGCCGCTGAGTGGTGCAAACGCCGGACCCGCTGACAGCCGATCCCCGAGGATGTGAGGCGATGAGACACCACCTGACCCGCACGCACCGGTGCGCGGCCAGCCTCCTGCTCCACCGCGGTCGGACGTGAGCCGCGATCGCGCGCCGGTGGCGCGGCGGCTCGTGCGGCTCGTCGCCGTGCTCCTCACCGGGCTCGTCGTCGCCCTCACGGTCGGCACGGGCGCTCCCGCGAGCGCCCACGCCGACCTGGTGAGCACCGACCCCGCCGAGGGGGCCGTGCTCGACGCCGCCCCCGAGCAGATGGCGTTCACGTTCACCGAGGCGGTCGCCGGGGTCGCCGACGGGGTCCAGGTCTTCGACGCCGTCGGCGGCGTGGTGCCCTCGTCCTCGGCCGTCAAGGGCAAGGTGCTCACGGTCGGCCTCGACCAGGAGGTCGGCGACGGCACCTACGTGGTGGTCTGGCGGGTCATCTCCGAGGACGGCCACCCCGTCAGCGGGTCGCTGAGCTTCTCGATCGGCGCGGCGAGCGAGACGGTGCAGGTGCCACCGGCCGCCGCCACCCCCACCGACGACGTGCCGTGGACCCTCACGGCCGCGCGGTGGCTCGGCTACGTCGGCCTGCTGTTGTGCGTCGGGCTGGCGTGGTTCGTCGCGGCGGTGCTGCCTGCCGCCGACGACGACACGCGGGCACGCCGACGACTGGTCCGGGTGCTGCGCGTCGCCGCGCCGCTCACGGCGGTGGCGTGGCTGGTCGGGCTCCCGCTCACCGCCCTCTACCAGTCCGGCGGCGGCGCCGACTCGCTGATGCAGTCCGCGGCGTGGTCGACGATGGCGAGCACCGAGTACGTGGTCGCGGCCTGCGTGGCGCTGGGCGTGCTGCTCGCGACCCTGATGGTAGGCACCGCCGGGCCCGGTCGCACGCGCGGGCGGGTCGCGCTGGCGGCCGCCGTCGTGGCCGCCTGCGCGCCGGCACTGACCGGGCACACCCGGGCGGCCTCGCCCGAGGCGCTCGTGGTGGGCGTCGACATGCTGCACCTGCTCGCCGGCAGCGTGTGGCTCGGCGGGCTGGTCGCCCTGGTGCTGGTGCTGCCCGTGCTCGCCGGGCGTGGCCCGGTCGCGGCCGACGTGCTCGCCAGGTTCTCGACGGTCGCCGCAGGCGTGCTGGCCGTCCTCGTCGTCTCCGGCACGGTGCTGGCCTGGCGGATCATGGGGTCGCTCACCGCGCTGTTCGACACCGGCTACGGCCGACTGCTGGCGATCAAGATCGGCGTGGCCCTGCTCGTGGTCGCCATCGCCGGGTGGAACAGGTACGCCGTGCTGCCGCGGGTGCGCGCCGCGGGTCCGTCGGACGACCTGGGCTCCGGCGCCCGCCTCGTGGTCCGGGCCGCCGCGACCGAGGCCGTCCTCCTCGTCGTGCTGCTGCTGGTGACCGGGATGCTGGTCGACCGCAACCCGGAGGCCGATCGAGGCGCCGACTCCGCCGGGGCCGCGGAGCCGGGCGTGCAGACCGGCATGCTCGGCGAGCACGCGGTCGAGGTCACCCTCGACCCGCTCGCCACAGGGGCCAACACCGTGTCGGTGTCGACGCGCGACGCCGCAGGCGAGCCCTTCGAGGGCTTCGACGCACCAAGGATCCGCGTCGAGTCCGACGACATCGACCTCGGTGAGATCGCCCTCGAGTCGATCGCACCGGGGGAGTACGCCGGCGACGTGGTGCTGCCGGCGCCGGGCACCTGGCGGGTGCAGATGTCGTTGCGGGTGAGCGAGTTCGACAACCCCGTGCAGACGTTCGCCTTCAGCGTCGGCGACGGGTGATCGGTGCCGCGATGACCAGCAACGACGACCGGCCCGGCGTGACGGGCGGTGTCCCCGTCAAGTCCGCCGCCCGCGTCCTCGACCTGCTCGAGGACATCGCGGCGCACGGCCCGGCCACCCGGGCGGAGCTGTCGCTGCGGATGGGCATCCCCAAGAGCAGCATGCACGCGGTGCTGAGGACGATGACCGAGCGCGGCTGGCTCGAGCTCGACCACGCCCGGGGCGCCTATCGCCTCGGGTTCGGCTCGATGGCGGTGAGCGCGGCCCACGTCGAGGACGACCCCGTGATCGCCCGCGCCGCGCCGATCCTCGACCGGCTGGCGGCCGCGACCGGGGAGACGGTGCACCTCGGCCGGCTGCACGGCTCCCACGTGGTCTTCCTCGACAAGCGCGAGTCGGCCCGCCCGGTGCCGATGGCCTCGGCCGTCGGGCGGCGGATGCCGGCCTGGTCCACGTCGCTCGGCCGGGCGGTCCTGGCCACCCGGCCCGTGGCGGTGCGCGAGGCACTGGTGCCGGGGGCGATCACCAGGATGACCCAGCACACCCGCACCGACCGCGCGGCCGTGCTGGCCGCGATCGAGCAGGCGTCCGTCCGCGGCTACGCGGTGGAGAGCCAGGAGGTGTGTCCGGGCATCCGGTGCTTCGCCGTGGCGGTCGGGGCGCTGGTGCCGGCCGGCGCCCCGGTCCACGCGGTCAGCGTGGCCGTGCCGCTCGCTCGCCTCGACCGGTCCCGCGAGGCCCGCGTCGTGAGGTCGCTGCTCGAGCTCGGCCCCCGGGCGGCCGGCCGCGCACCCTCGGTCTAGACGGCGGTGCACATACGTGGACAGAGAGTCCTTCTGGTTCACCAGTCTGGATCGACTTCTTGACTCTGTGTGACCACGGTCATACGGTCAGCCCACACGTCGAGCGCCGGCACCCCCTGCCTCCCTGGCACGCCTGCCCTCGCGCCGAGCCCAACCCGAGGGATCCGTGATGAAGCTTCTCCGCAGGTCTGCCCACCCCGGCCCGCTCCGGGCCATCCGCCGCCCGGCGACCGCCGCCCTCGCCGCGCTGGGCCTGGTGGCCGGCCTCGGCAGCGTCACCGCCTCGCCCGCCGCGGCGGCTGCCGCGCCCGGTGACGACGTCGCCGCCTGGGTAGAGGTCGAGGACGGCGTGATCAGCGGCGGCCCCGCCTACAACTCCGGCGACCACGGCAACTTCTCGGGCGAGGGGTCCTACACGTTCCGCGAGAGCGGGATGGCCTCCGCGATGACGGTGACCGTGCCCGAGGCGGGCGTCTACCCCGTCCACGTGCGCTACGCCGCCGGGCCGCTCAGCGCCGCCGAGAACGTCACGCGCTCGATGGGGCTGCGCACCAACGGCACCCGTCAGCAGCTCGCGTTCCCGATGACCAGCCTCCAGGACTGGGAGGCCTGGGACTTCGTGTCGACCGAGGTGACCCTCGACGCGGGTGCCAACACGCTGGCGCTGGAGTGCGACCGGTCGGTGGACTTCTGCCGGCTCAACTTCGACGCCATCCAGGTCGGCGGCACCACTCCTGACCCCTGCGCGGGGACCCCCGTCCGTCCCGGCTACCGCGCGCTCTTCGATGGCACCTTCGCGTCGTTCGACGGCTGGCGCAAGGCCGGCTCCGGCGGCTTCGGGCGCCAGACCGACTGCACGATCCGCACCATCCGCGGTCGTGGCGCGGAGTGGTTCACCACCCAGCAGTCCGCGCCCTACACGCTCAGGCTCGACTGGCGACGCGACGGCGCGGACGACGAGTCGAGCGTCTACCTCGCCTCCACGAGCCGGACCGGCGCCGACCCGGTCGGCGGCGTCAGGATCCCCATCGGCACCGACACCGGTGCGATCGTGCCGACGGGCGGCACGGCGCAGACCCCGGACCAGGACGCCGTCGCAGCCGCGGAGCGTCCGGCTGGCGAGTGGAACTCCTACCTCGTGCAGCTCACCGGCTCGCAGGTCCGCGTCTTCCTCAACGGCACCCTGGTCAACACCTACGCCAGCGCGCAGCCCCTGGCCACCAACGGGTTCATCGGGCTGGAGAACCGGGGCGCGTCCCACGCGGTCGACTTCCGTGGCATCGAGATCAAGGACGGCGTGGCGCCCGACGCCAGCACGTCCGAGGTGCCGGTGCACTACGAGTTCGAGGAGCAGGCAGGCGGCACCGCGGCCAACACCGGCACCGATGCGTCCGTGGGGGCGGCCACGCTGGTCGGCGCCACCGGGTGGGCGCCCGACGGCGTGCACGGCGGGGCGCTCGACCTGCCGGGCGGTCCCAACGCCAACACCGCCGACCTGCCCGACAACCTCCTGCAGGGGGCCAGCGACTTCACCACCTCGTTCTGGGTGCGCCCCGACACCATGGGCAACTGGATCAACCTGTTCCACATCGGTGACGGGCTCGGCAACGCCGGCAGCTTCTTCCAGATCCAGATGCGCACCGAGAACGGCGACCGCGGCATCGCAGCGACCTTCAAGGCGAAGGGCTCGAACCTGCAGGAGCGCGTCCAGGCGCCCGACGAGGTCGACGTCGTGGCGGGCCGGTGGAACCACGTCGTCTTCACCCGCTCCGGCGCGAGCGGGACGCTCTACCTCGACGGCGAGGTGGTCGCGAGCAGCAACGACCTGACGATCGACATGGGCGACGTCGGGCCCACGGCCAACAACTGGCTGGGGCGCAACGGCTACGTCGACGACCCGTCGTTCGACGGGCTGATGGACGACGTGCGGCTCTACGAGGCGGCGCTGAGCGCCGACGAGGTGAGCGCGATCCACGCCGAGGGCACCGCCCTGCGCACCGAGGTCGCCCTGACGGTCGACCCCGCCTCGCCCTCCGTCGTCGACGAGCCGGTCACGGTCTCGGCGACGGTGAGCGACGAGAACGACGACGCGGCCGAGGGGCAGGCCTCGCTGTGGGTCGACGGAGCGCTCGTCGGCGACCCCGTCGAGGTGTCGGAGGGTGCGGTGGCGTTCCCCGCGCTGGCCCTGGCCCGCGGCTCCCACCAGGTGCAGGTCCGGTTCGCCGGCGACGCGGGCTGGCGCGACTCCCGTGCCACGACGACGCACGTCGTGCGGCGGCCGGTCGACGACCCCGACGCCCCGATCCACTACACCTTCAACGAGGGCAGCGGGTCGACGGCGGCCAACTACGGCACCGACACCACCGTGGGCCCGGCGACGCTGGTCGGAGCGACCACGTGGGCCGAGGGCAGGTACGACGACGGCGTCTCCCTGCCCGGCGGCCCCGCCGGACCGGTGACCGGCTCGAGCCACGTCGAGCTCCCCGACGACATCACCGCGGGCATGGACGAGGAGATCACCGTCTCGACGTGGATCAAGCCGACCACCCTGCCCAGCTGGACCACGCACGTCCAGCTCGGCAAGAGCACCCAGGAGTTCTTCCTCCTGCAGTCGTCGGTCATCAACGGTGACCGGGGCTTCGCGGCCACGCTGCGCGTCGACGACGGCGAGCAGTACCGCATCATGCTGCCCGGCGACTCCGACCTGCCGCTCGGCGAGTGGACCCACGTCGTGGTGACCCTCGGCCCGTCGCCCACGGGCGGAGGCACCACTGGCCGGATCTACCTCGACGGCGTGCTCGTCGACGCGGCCACCCGCCACAACATCCCCGTCGACATCGGTGACGTGGGCGAGGGCGGGACGACGGCCAACTTCATCGGCAACACCAGCTGGAACGACCCCCGTCCGGGCGGGACGGTCGACGACTTCCGCCTCTACGGGTACGAGCTGAGCGCCGAGGAGGTCGCCACCCTCCACGCCGCCGAGCCGCCCAACGCGGCGCCGGTCGCGGTGGCGGACTCCTACTCCACCGGGGCCGACCAGGTCCTCACCGTGGACGCGCCCGGCGTCCTGGGCAACGACACCGATCCCGACTGGAACGACGTCACCGCGACCGGGCTCACCCAGCCGGCCCACGGAACGGTCGACCTGGCCGGGGACGGCTCGTTCGCCTACACCCCGAGCGACGGGTTCGCCGGCACCGACACCTTCACCTACCGGGCCAGCGACGGCGTCGCCGGCTCGGAGCCGACGACGGTGACCATCAGGGTCAACGCGGCCCCGGTCGCGGAGCCCGACGCGTTCGACGCGGTGGAGGGTGCGCCGTTGGTGCTGGCGGCACCGGGCGTGCTGGGCAACGACTCCGACGCGGACGGGCAGGAGCTGACGGCCGTCGACGCGACGCCGCCCGCCCACGGCACACTCGAGCTCGCCGAGGACGGCTCGCTCGTCTACACCCCCCGAGCCGGGTTCTCCGGCACCGACCTCTTCACCTACCGGGCCAGCGACGGCGAGGACCTGTCGGCGCCTGCCACGGTGGTCGTCACGGTGTCGCCTGCGACCGGCGGCGAACCGGGCCTGCCCGACGACGGGCTGACCACCACGGCCCTCGCGGGGGCGGCGCTGCCGGTGACCTACGGCGCGAGCGGTGCGGTGTCGCTCACCCTCTCCCCGCAGTCGGCCACCGGCCTGGTCGAGGTGCGGCGCGGCGGCCACGTGCTCGCGACGGGCGCCGTCACGGGTGGGCAGGCCATGGTGCTGCTGCCGCAGCGCTCCCTCCCGGTGGGGCAGCACGCCCTGACGCTGCACTACGGCGGCGACGCGAAGCACCGTGCGTCCACGGGAGAGGTCACCGTGCTGGTGGAGGCGGCGCCGACCACCACGGTGGCGTCGCGGACGCTCGTGAAGGTGCGGCCCACGCGGCTGAGGTGGAAGCAGGACTTCCGCGTCGTCGTGCAGGTCGGCTCGGTGCTGGGCGAGGCCGGGCCGCCGACCGGCACCGTGAAGGTGCGCATCGACGGTCGCCGGGTGGCGGTGGGCCGGCTCGACGACGAGGGGCGCTACGTCGTGAGGATCCGGCGCAACCTCAACGTCGGGCGGCACATGGTGGCGGTCACCTACAGCGGTGACGCCGCCACCGAGTGGAGCAGGGACCGGCAGCGGATCCGGGTCGTGCGCTGACCCGCGCCGACACCGCGCGCAGCGAGGGGCCCCGCCGGAGTGATCCGGCGGGGCCCCTCGTCGCGTCGTGGGCGTCCTCGAGCGGGAGGCCGGGTGCGGCTCAGCCCCTGTCGTCGAGGGCGGCCACCACCCCGGCTCGCGACTGGTCCTCGCTCGCCAGCACGCCGCCGTTGGCGACGGTGTCGGGGGTGATCTCGCTGAAGACCATGCGGACGTCCTGGCGGCGTGCGCCGAGGATCTCCACCGCGCTGTCGGCGACGGCCTCGGCGAAGGCGCGGCGCTGCTCGACGGTGCGGCCGCGCAGCAGCTCGACGGTGATGTTGGGCATGAGGGTTCCTTCGATCGGGACGCCTGCGAGGGCAGGACGACGGACAGGCGGGTCGGGAATGTGAACAGATGTCAGCATATGGAACTCGGAACGGGGGGCACAACCGTCGTTCCGAGGGGCGGGCGCCGCCCGCCCGCCCGACGCCCGCCCGAGCCCCACGAGGCGCGGTCGTCCACGTACGTGGACAAGTGGTCCAGATCGTCCAGAATCGTGGACCAGTTTCTTGACTCTGTGTGATGACGGTCATACGTTCGGCCCACGAGTGCCGGCGACAGCCACGCCCTCGAGTCATCCGAGCCAAGCCGAGGGATCCCGAGATGAAGCTTCGCCCTTCTCTTCGCGCGCGAGCCTCACGCGTGAAGTCCATGCCCACGTCGTTCGCTCCCGCGGTGGCGCTCGCGGCCGCCCTGGCGGTCGCCGGCGGCGTGGCGCCGCCCGTCTCCGCCGCGCCGGTCGCTGCCGCCGCGCCCGCGGACGACGGCGTCCTCCGGGTGCTGCTCTTCTACAAGACCGGCTACCACGCCTCATGGGACGAGGGCGTCCAGGCCATCCGCGACCTCGCGGCCGACCTGGGCGAGGAGTACGACCAGGAGGTGCAGATCCAGGCGACGGAGGACCCCGCGGCGTTCAACACCGCCAACCTCGCCACCGTCGACACCGTCTCGTTCATGCAGACCGGCGGCGTGCTGTTCAACCTGGAGCAGCGTGCCGCGCTGGAGGAGTACATCCGCGGCGGCGGTGGCTTCACCGGCATGCACTACACCGGCTGGTCGGTGGGTCAGAGCGAGCACGACGTCAACCCGTTCTACCTCCGCCTGGTGGGCGCCATGTCCGAGGGACACCCGGAGGACCCCGGCGTGCGGCCGGGTGACGTCGTCGTCGAGGACGAGGAGCACCCGCTCACCGAGGGCCTGCCGAGCAGGGTCAACCGCCAGGACGAGTGGTACGACTGGACGGTCAACCCGGCGCCGCACGTGCGCACCCTGGTCGAGGCCGACGAGTTCTCCTACGGCATGGGTCGCCAGGGCACCACCCACCCGATCACCTGGTGCCAGGAGATCGACGACGGCCGCTCGTGGTACTCCGGGCTCGGCCACACCGAGACGTCCTACGCCGAGCCCTACATCCGCACGCAGATGAAGCACGGCCTCGCCTACGCCGCGGGCCTGCTCGAGGCCGACTGCTCGCCGCCGGTCAAGGACGAGGAGGGCTCGTGGAGCGGCGTCGTGCCGTGGCCCCTGATGCCCATCAACATGGCGCTGACCACGGACGGCAAGGTGCAGTCCTTCGGCAGCAAGGGCGGCCAGGGCGGCCCGGGCGCGTTCGACTGGACCGGCGACGAGTCGATCTACCAGGGGGGCCAGGTCGAGATCGACATCTGGGACCCGGCCGAGCCGAGGAGCATGGACATGACCCGCGCCGAGCTGCGCGCCGGGATCATCGAGAACGCCACCTACACCGACCTGTTCTGCTCCATGCAGGTGCAGAGCCCTCACACCAAGAAGGTGCTGACCGTCGGGGGCGACGACGGCCTCGGCGAGAACGCGCCCAACGACGCGTCGATGGGCGTCACCAGCTACGACACCAACAACGGCCTGCAGAACGAGGCCCCGATGCACTACGCCCGGTGGTACCCCACCGGCACGACCATGCCCGACGGCTCCGTCGTCGTCCAGGGCGGCAGCCTGAGCGGCGGCCCCGGCGGTCCGGGTGTCCTGACCCCCGAGGTCTACACCCCCGACGAGGGCGCCAGCTGGAGGCTGCTGACCGGCGCCAAGAGCGAGGCGGCCTACGGCAGGCACCAGAACCGCTGGTGGTACCCCCGGGCCTTCGTGACCCCCGGCAAGGGCACGCTGTTCAACATCACCGGCACCCAGATGTACGAGCTCGACCCCGACGGCAATGACGGCACCGGCGAGCTGACGCTGATCAGCGAGCTCCCGGCGAACATCGCCAACCAGGGCGCCCAGGGCAACCCCGTCGGCGCCACGTCGACGGCCGCGATGTACCGACCCGGCAAGATCCTGCAGGTCGGTGGCGGCTGGTGGGCCAACGGCGGCGGCCCCGACGGGGCCCGTGCCGGCTTCACCGTCGACCTGACCACTCCCGGCGGCACCGCCAGCCCGGTCATCGAGCCGACCGAGCCGATGAAGTACCAGCGGCACTGGGCCAACTCGACGATCCTGCCCGACGGCGACGTCCTGGTCACCGGCGGCAGCCGCCAGAACGCCGAGAACGGCGGCTACGTCACCAACGCCGAGATCTGGAACCCCGACACCGGGAAGTGGACCACGATCGAGGTGCCCTACGAGCACGCGCGGCTCTACCACTCCGCGGCGCTGCTCCTTCCTGACGGCCGCGTCATGATCGGTGGCGGTGGCGCCCCGGGTCCGCGCAACTACACGGACGTGGAGTACTACTCCCCGGCCTACCTGTTCGACGGCGACGAGCTCGCCGAGCGCCCGGAGATCACCGAGGCCCCCCAGGAGATCGGCTACGACGGCACGTTCCAGATCGAGGCGTCCACGCCGGTCTCGCGGGTGACCCTGGTCCGCAACGGGTCGGTGACCCACAGCTTCAACAACGACCAGAACTTCCAGGACCTCGACTTCGTCCAGGGCCCCGACGGGATCACCGTCACCTCGCCCGTGGACGCCACCTACGCCCCTCCGGGCGCCTACATGCTGTTCGTCTTCGACGAGGACGGCACCCCGTCGGTCGCCTCGATCCTCGACATCGACCCCACGGTCACGATGGACCAGCGCACCCCGCAGGTCGTCGAGATGTTCGAGTACCCCCGCTTCCCGGGCAACGCCGGCGCGATCGCCGACATCGCCCCCGACAGCGGCCGGATGGCTCCGTGGAACGTCGACAGCCAGGTCCAGCTGGTTCCCGCCCAGCACGCCAGCCAGGGCGCGCTCGGCAAGGTGGGCTACAGCCTGGCCCTCGGCCAGTCGGGCGCGCTGTCGCGGGTCGTCCCGGGTCTCGACCCGGGCCGCGACTACCGCATCCACCTGCGCTACGCCCGCGACAGCAGGTCTGCCGCACCGGCCGGTCCCGCCAACGCGCGGGTGGCCATCGGCTCGCTCGACCACACGCTGACGGCCGGCACCGACCTGCCCTCGCAGGGCAACGGGCAGGAGGTCGTCTACGGCACCTGGGTGAGCAGCTTCACCGCGAGCAGGCGCAACGAGACGCTCCGCCTCGAGGCGGGTGACGGCGACGCCGGGATGATGATCGACAACCTCGTCATCACCGCGGTCGACCCCGGCACCGGTGACGTCGCGGTCCACTACGAGTTCGAGGAGCAGGAGGGTCGCACGGCGGCCAACACCGGCACCGACAGGTCCGTCGGGTCGGCCGAGCTGACCGGCGAGACCGGGTGGGCGGCCGACGGCGTCATCGGTGGCGCCCTCGACCTGCCGGGCGGTCCCAACGCCAACACCGCCGACCTGCCCGACAACCTGCTGCGAGGTGCGGACGACTTCACCACCTCGTTCTGGGTGCGCCCCGACACGATGGGCGACTGGATCAACCTGTTCCACATCGGTGACGGGCTCGGCGACGCCGGCAGCTTCTTCCAGATCCAGATGCGCACCAGCGGCGGCGACCGTGGCCTGGCGGCCACCTTCAAGGCCAAGGGCTCGAACCTCCAGGAGCGCGTCCAGGCGCCCGACGAGGTCGACGTGGTGCAGGGACAGTGGAACCACGTCGTCTTCACCCGCAAGGGCGCGACGGGCACGCTCTACCTCAACGGCGAGGTCATCGCCGCGGAGGACGACCTCACCATCGACATGGGCGACGTCGGGCCCACGGCCAACAACTGGCTGGGGCGCAACGGCTACGTCGACGACCCGTCGTTCGACGGGCTGATGGACGACGTGCGGCTCTACGAGTCCACGCTGACCCAGGCCGACGTCACGTCGCTCCACGAGGAGGGCACCGCCCTCGAGACCACGACCACGCTCACGGTCACGCCCGAGTCGCCCTCCCCGTTCAACGAGCCGCTCACGGTCTCCGCGACGGTGACCGACGAGGTCCCGGGCGACCCCGAGGGCGAGGCCGAGCTCTGGGTCGACGGTGGCCGGATCGGCGTGCCGGTCGACGTCGTCGACGGTGCGGTGGCGTTCTTGCCCCTCACGCTGGGGCAGGGACAGCACGAGATCGAGGTGCGCTTCGTGGCCGGGGAGGGCTGGCGCGACTCGCAGGCCTCCACCACCCACATCGTGTCCCGGCCGCCGCCGTCCGCGGGGATCCCCGTCCACTACAGGTTCGACGAGGGACAGGGCACGTCCGTGCACAACTCCGGGATCGACGCGTCCGTCGGAGCGGCGACGCTCGTGCAGGGTGCTGGCTGGGGGACCGGGCAGTGCGCCGGTGCGGTGTCGCTCAACGGCACCGGTCACGTCAACCTGCCCAACAACATCACGGCCGGCATGGATGCGGAGTTCTCGTTGTCCACGTGGATCCGACCCACCGACCTGCCCGACTGGACCACCCACGTCCAGATCGGCAAGAGCACCCAGGAGTACCTGCTGATCCAGTCCTCGACCTTCGGTGGCGACCGCGGGTTCGCGGCCACGCTGCGCGTCGACAACGGGACCGACCACCGCATCCAGCTGCCCGGTGAGGGGGATCTTCCCCTCAACGAGTGGACGCACGTGGTGGTCACCCTCGGGCCCTCCGCGGACGGACCCGGCACGGTCGGACGGATCTACTTCGACGGCGAGCTGATGGCGCAGAACACCATCCCGGTGGACATGGGTGACGTCGGGGAGGATGGCACGACCGCCAACTTCATCGGCAACACCAGCTATCCCGACCCGAAGCCGACCGAGCTGGTCGACGACTTCCGGATCTACGGCTACGAGCTCGACGCCGACCAGGTCGCCGAGGTCGCCACCTGCCCGCCGCCCAACCGGGCGCCGGTCGGTGGCGCGGACGCCTACGGCACCGACGAGGGCACCCCCCTCACCGTCGCCGCGCCCGGCGTGCTGGGCAACGACACCGACGCGGACGAGGACAGCCTCATCGCGACGGGTCTCACCCAGCCGACCGACGGCACGGTGGTGCTGGGCGCCGACGGGTCGTTCACCTACACCCCGCGGGCCGGGTTCTCGGGCACCGACACCTTCACCTATCGGGTCAGTGACCGGATCGCGTCGTCGTCGGCGGCGACGACGGTGACCATCACGGTGCGGAAGGCCGAGGTGCCGCCGGTCAACAGGGCTCCGGTCGGGCAACCCGACGCGTTCAACGCGGTCGAGGGCGCACCGCTGGTGCTCCCGGCGCCCGGCGTGCTGGGCAACGACACCGACGCCGACGGCGACAGCCTGAGCGCGACGGGTCTCACCCAGCCGGCCAACGGCACGGTGGTGCTGGGTGCCGACGGGTCGTTCACCTACACCCCGCGGGCCGCGTACTCCGGCACCGACCTCTTCACCTACCGGGCCAGCGACGGCACCGCCACCTCGGCGGCGACGACGGTGACCATCACGGTGAAGAAGGCGGCGGGCGGCGGACCGGGCCAGCCCGGTGACGGTCCGGCCACCACGGCGGTCGCGGGTGCGGCGCTGCCGGTGACCTACGGCGCAAGCGGCTCGGTGTCGGTCACGGTCTCTCCGGAGACCGCGTCCGGGACGGTCGAGCTGCGCAAGGACGGAGCCCTGGTCGCGACCGCTGCGGTCGCGGGTGGTCGTGGCACCGTGGTGCTGCCGCCGCGGTCCCTGCCGGTCGGCCAGCACGTGCTGACGCTGCGCTACGCCGGCAACGCCAGCCACCGTGCGTCGTCCGCGGACGTCACCGTCGTCGTCGACCCCGGGCCGACCCGCAAGGCGAGGTCGCGGACCGTCGTGACGATCAAGCCCGAGGTGCTCACCTGGAAGCGCGACTTCAGGGTGGTCGCCAAGGTCGCGTCGCTGCGGGGCGTGCCGGCGAGGGGCAAGGTGCAGATCCGCATCGACGGACGCCTGGTCACGGTGGCCAGGCTCGACAAGAAGGGTCGCTACGTCCTCAAGGTCGAGCGCAACCTCAAGGTCGGCAGGCACTGGGTGTCGGTCACCTACCGGGGCAACGCGAGCACCTCGGGGAGCCAGGTCCGGGAGTGGTTCTGGGTCCGCTGACCTGAGCCGCACCCGGTGCGAGACGCGAACGGCCCCCGCGGGACTCCGCGGGGGCCGTTCCGTCACCGGGCGTCCACAAGTGTGGACCCACTCAAGGATCCGTTCACATGGTAGGACGAGGTTCTTGACCGTGTGCCACGCGTCGCCCTAGCGTCGTGTGATGCTCACCTCACGTCGGGCCCTGCGGGCCGCTGTGACGACTGCCGTGACCGCCGTTCTCGTGCTCTCCGGCCTCGTGGCGGCCGGCGCGCTCCCGGGCTCGCCCGCGCCGGCTGCCGGCCAGGCGGCGCGCACCTGGGTCGTGGACGCGGTCGACGACGCCGACGGCAACAGCTGGCGCTCACGCGACACCGGCACGTCGCGGGTCACGATCGCGGTCGGCGACACGGTCGAGTGGCGCTTCGAGTGGCCGACGGCCCGCCAGGAGCACGACCTCACGTCGGTGGACACGCCCGCCGGCACCTGGGTGCCCCCGGTGCAGGAGTACCGCACGCCCGACGACCCGGACGGCCCGGTCCGGCACACGTTCACCGCGCCCGGCACCTACTCCTACACCTGCTCCATCCACGGCACGATGATGACCGGCACGGTCGTGGTGACCGAGTCCGGGGAGCCCGGGGGCGAGGCGCCGACGGTCGACGCGAGCGCGACCCCGACGACCGGGCCGGCGCCGCTCGACGTCGCCTTCAGCGGCTCGGCCCAGCACGCCGGCGACGGCGAGCTGACCTACGTGTGGGACTTCGGGGACGGCGTGACCGGCGCCGGGGCCGAGCACCAGCACTCCTACGCCTCGCCCGGGCGCTACACCGCGACGCTCGCCGCCACCGACGCCGACGGAGTCACCGGGACCGACACCGTCGACATCACCGTGACCGACGCCCACGCCCACCACGAGCTGCCGCACGTCTCCGCGACGGCGACGCCGGCCTCGGGGACGGCGCCTCTCGCGGTGGCGTTCTCCGCCGAGGTGAGCACCAGCGGGCCGTTCCGGGCATTCGCCCACGGGCTCACGGCCTACCCCGAGCTCACCGGCACCGCCACGATGGTGCGCCGGCGCGGTGCCACCCACGCCTCCCTCGACGTGAGCGGACTCAAGGCCCGCGCCATGCACATGGTGCACGTGCACGAGGAGGCCTGCTCGTCCAACAACGCCGGCGCACACTTCCGGTTCGACGAGGCGCTGCCGTTCGAGGAGGCCAACGAGATCTGGCTTCCCTTCACCTCCGACGCCCACGGACGCAGCGGGCTGGTCGAGGTCGTCCAGCCCCAGCGAGCCGACGAGCAGGCGGTCTCGGTCGTCATCCACGACCCCGACAACCCCGCGCTCCGCATCGGCTGCGTCGACCTGGCGCCCAGCGTCGCCGGACTCACCTACGCCTGGGACTTCGGCGACGGCAGCACCGGCCGCGGCACCGACCCGCACCACGTCTACGCCGCCAGCGGCACCCACACCGCGAAGCTGACGGTCGCCGACGGTCACGGCAACACCGACATCGCGACCGTGGCCGTGGCCGTGGCCGCGCCCCCCGGGCCGACCCCGGTCGACACCGCGGCCCCCGACACCGCCGTGAGCGGCGGGCCCGAGGGCGTGGTCCGTGCCCGGCGGGCGACCTTCACGCTGACCAGCACCGAGGCCGGCAGCACCTTCACGTGCAGCCTCGACGGCGCCGCGTGGCAGGCCTGCCCCGCGACGGCGCGCTTCGCCGGCCTCGACCAGGGCCGGCACCGGCTGCTGGTGCGGGCGAGCGACGCGGCCGGCAACGCCGACGCCACCCCGGCCTCGCACGAGTGGGCCGTCGACCGCACCGCCCCGGTCGTCCGCGCCGTGCGGCCGTCGGTGACCACCGACCGCACCCCCACGCTGCGGGCCAGGGTCCGCGACGCCCACTCGTCCGTACGACGCGTCGTGCTGCAGGTCGACGGCGCCCGGGTCGCGCCGGTGCGCCACGTCGCCCGGCGCGGGCAGGTGCGGTGGACGCCGCGCCGCCCGCTCGCCCTCGGCCGGCACACCGCGCGACTCGTCGTCGTGGACGCCGCCGGCAACCGGCAGGCCGCGACCTGGACGTTCCGCGTCCGCCGATGAGGCGCGGCATCCCCGCGGACGCCGATCTCCAGTACGTTCGAGGTGGCGAGGTCGCGACGCGGCTCGACGATGGTGAGGGGACGCTGATGGTGCGGCTCGGACTGGCACTGGTCACCGTGCTCGCGGTGGCCGGGTGCGGCGCCGACGAGCTGTCGATGACCGAGGCGTGCGCGGAGGTGCGCGAGCCCGTGGAGGACGCGATGACCGCGGGTGACGTGGGGCGGGCCGCCAGCGTGCTCCGCGACGTCGCCGAGCGCGGCGACGCGGAGGTCGAGCGGGTCTTCGGCGACGCTGCCGACGCCGCCGACCACGTCGCGGAGCACGGCAACGAGGACGGCGCCCCCGCGTGGGTCACCGTGGCCTTCGGACACCTCGACGAGGCGTGCGGGGTCAACCCGGGGGACTGACCGCCCGCTGGGCGAGCGCCTCGAGGTGCAGGTCCAGCACCGCCTGCATCCCCGACACGGAGGCGGCGTCGGGTCGCAGCGCGGCGTGCACCGCGAGCCCGTCGACGAGCGCGAAGAGCCTCTCGGCCTCGAGGTCGACGACCTCCGGCGAGGCGTCCGACAGCAGTGCGCCCGCCCACCGGTGGCACGCCGCCCGCAGCCGGTCGAAGGCGTCGTCGCGCAGCGCCCGCAGGTCGTCGTCGACCATCGCCCTGACCGAGAACGCCAGCCACACCTCGTTCTCGACCGCCCGCTCCGGATCGAGCGGCAACAGCTGGGCCAGCGCGGTCTTCGCGGCCGCGAGGCGGTCGTCGGGCAGGGCGAGCGCGGCGACGCGGGCCTCCAGCCGCTCGATGACCAGGTGCATCGCGAACCGCAGGAGGTCGGACTGGCTGGCGAAGTAGTGGCGCAGTGACCCGGTCGACAGCCCGGCCTCGCGCGCCACGTTGCGGACCGAGGCCTGCTCCACCCCCTCGTCGCGGACGACCCGCCACACCGCCGCGGCGAGCTGGCGGCGGCGCTCCTCACGATCGACGGCTCGGGGCACGGCTCTGTGTATCACACCTGTGCTAGCGTGCGTTCTATCACAGTCGTAATAGAACGGGGGTCGGCGATGAGTCTCGACACGAGACCTGACACCAGGACGGCCGCGCCGCGGGGGCGTCGGGCACTGGCGACGGTGGTCGCCCTGTGGCTCGCGGCCAACGCGTACGTCTGGCTCGCCGCGCCGGGGTCGCTGCCGTTCGACTGGCCCGCGCGCGCCGGGCTGAGCACCGGCGACGTCCTCCTCGAGACCAACGTGGGCCTGCTCCAGGTGCTGGTGCTGATGCTCGTGGTGAGGTGGCTGACCCGCCGTCGCACCGACCCCGGGGTCGCCGCGCGCGCGCCGGAGCGCAGGCAGGCGTGGCGGGAGACCCTCGGCCTGCTCGGCTACGGCGCGTGCGGGCTGGCGGGGGGCCACCTCCTGGCGAGCGCGATGGGGTGGAGCCCGTTCGGGCTGCACCTCGCGGGGACCCTGTTCGGCACGCACGCGCACGTGGAGCCGCTCGAGGCGCTGGCGTGGGCGGCCTACAACCTCGTGGTCTACGCGATCATCCCGCTCGCCTGGTTCGGCCGGCGCTACAGCGCCACCTCGCTCGGCCTGAGGTCGTCGGACCGTCGCAACGACCTGCTCGTGGTGGCCGTCGTCCTCGCCCTCGAGACCTGCTCCCAGGTCCTCGTGCTCCGGCCGGACAGCCTCGACCTCCCGGCGGGCGTCCTGGTGCGGGGAGCCGCCCTGACGTTCGTGCTCTACCTGCTCGGCACCGGGCTGCCGGCGATGGTGTTCCTCTACGCGATCCTGGTCCCGCGTTTCCTCCGCCTCACCGGGTCGGTGACCGCGACGGTGCTGTGCGGCGGCCTCACCTATGCGGCGCTGCACGTGTGGGACGCCTGGGCGGTCCTGGACTCGCCGCGGTCCGCCCTGCTCTCCCTGGTCTTCGTGGTGCTCACCTACCTGGCGCCCGGGATGTTCAAGACCTACCTCACGGTGCGCACCGGCAACGCGTGGGTCCACCTGTGGGCCTACCACGCGTTCGCCCCGCACACGCTGGTCGACACCCCCCACGTCGTGCATGTCTTCCGGCTGTCCTGATCGGTGCGCCGGCTCCCTCCGACGCACCAGGGCTGGCCGCAGTGGGCCTCGCGGGTGCACGCCGAGCTCGAGGTGGCGTCGATGATGTCGCTGTCCGTCTACTCCGACGACGTCGCGGTCGGCCAGGCGATCGCCGCCCACCTGGCGCTGGTGACCGAGGCCGAGCGCCAGATCGACCAGCTCGGCCTCGGGATGCACGACCGGCTCGTCATCGGGCAGGCCCTGGGGGTCCTGATGGAGCGGCTCGACGTCGCCGCCGACCAGAAGGTCGTCGACCCGGCGGCCGGCATCACCCGCACCCGCAGGCTGGTCGACCTCGAGTCGTAGCGGGGGTGGACTCGCCGTTCGGTCGGCTGGTGGGCACCGACGGCCAGGGTCCGCGCCGGACGCCGCGGTGGGCGGCCGGTGCAGGGGAGCATAGGGGCCGCGCGCCGCGCTGTCCGGCGAACCGGCAAACTGTCGCGATCCTCCGGCGCGGCGCGCGGTCTGCCGTGCCCGGTTCCCGCCAGCCCCCCGGCCCGGCGGGGTCCCGGATCCAGCCCCCCATGCGGGCACGACCGTACGTCGCGACGGCGCGTGCCGCCGGGCTTTGCCCACAATCCACCCCCAGGGGGGGACTTCCGGACTGCGGGACCGGCGGGGCGCGCCCCTGGAGCCGGGGCGCGATGCCCGAGGATGGGGGCGTGAGCGACGACACGCACGACCGGGTGTTCGGCCGGATGCCCGACGGGCGCGAGGTGCGCCTGTTGACGATCGGGGCCGCGCCGGGGCCCGTGGTGGAGGTGCTCACCCTGGGTGCCACGGTCCACCGGCTGGTGGTCGGGTGCGGCGACGGCGAGCGGCGCAACGTCGTGCTCGGCCATCCCGACGTCGAGGAGCGGCTCGCGAGCAGCGACTACGTGGGGGGCACCATCGGTCGCTACGCCAACCGGATCGCCGCGGGCAGGTTCGTGCTCGACGGCCGCGAGGTCGAGGTGCGCACGCACGACCGCGGCAACAGCCTGCACGGCGGCCCCGACGGGTTCGACGTACGCCTGTGGGACGTCGAGTCGCACGACACCCACGAGGCGGTGCTCACGCTGGTGAGCCCCGACGGCGACCAGGGCTTCCCCGGGGAGGTGTCGGTGCGGGTGCGCTACCGCGTCGAGGGCGACGCGGTGCGGGTGGCGATGCACGCGACGACCGACGCCCCCACCGTCGTCAACCTGACCAACCACGCCTACGTCAACCTCGACGGCGAGGGGGCGGGGACGATCGACGGCCACGAGCTGACGGTGGAGGCCGACGCCTACACGCCGGTGGACGACAGCGGGATCCCGCTCGGCGACCACGCCCCGGTGGCCGGCACCCCGTTCGACCTGCGCCGCCCGGCGGTGCTCGGGCCGGTGCTGCGGGCCGAGCACCCCCAGATGGTCGCGACCCGCGGCCTCGACCACAACTACGTCGTGCGCGGCACCGGGCTGCGCCGGGCCGCGGTGCTCACCTCCCCGGCGACCGGCACGAGCGTCGAGGTGTGGACCGACCAGCCCGGCGTGCAGGTCTACACCGGCAACGTCCTCGACGGCACCCGCCGCTCGACCCGCGGCGGCCGCTACCGCCAGGGCGACGGCGTCGCGCTCGAGCCGCAGCTGTTCCCCGACTCGCCCAACCGGCCCGAGTGGCCGTCTGCCGTGCTGCGGCCGGGGGAGACCTACCGCGCGACGCTCGAGTGGCGCTTCGCGCCCGGCGCCTCCGCCTGAGCGCGCGGGATCGCGGACGAGCTGGTGCCGGTCGCGGAGCCGTCGGTCGCCGGCTGAGGCCCGGGACCGCTACCCGGACCGCTTCGGCTGCAGGTCGCGCAGCAGCACCTCGCGGCCCAGCCGCTGCTCGAGCTCGGCGACCTGCGCGAGGAGCAGCTCGGCCGCGGCGATCGCGTCGGTCAGGGCGTCGTGGGCGGCGTAGCGGGGGAGCCCGTAGGTGCGGCGGGCCGCGTCGAGCCGCAACGAGCCCTGCACCTCCCCGTGCACGTCGGCACGCAGCCGGTGCTCGAGGGCGAGGGTGTCCACCACGGTCAGCGGTGCCCGGGCGCCGTACGCCGCCAGCGTGGCCGCGGCGACGAACCCCACCTCGATCGGCGCGTGGTGGGCGAGCAGCACCCGGCCGTGCAGGTCGGCGAGCAGCTGCGGCAGGACGTCAGCCACCGCGGGGGCGTCGGCGAGCCCGTCGTCGGTCAGGCGGTGCCACGTGGCCGAGGCACCCACGCCCACGCCGTCGGGAGGACGTACGCGGTGCTCGCGCGCGTCGGCGAGCCGTACGCGTCCGCCCGCCAGGGGCACCCACCCGAGCGAGAGCAGGTGGTCGGTGCGCGGGTCGAGGCCGGTCGTCTCGACGTCCAGCGCGAGGAGCTCGAGCCGCGACACCGGCGTCGCGGCAGGTGGGGCGGGCGCCGCCGCGAGCTCGCGCACCGGGCCCGGCGGATAGCGA
Source organism: Nocardioides sp. zg-1228 (assembly GCF_017086465.1). Lineage (NCBI taxonomy): Bacteria > Bacillati > Actinomycetota > Actinomycetes > Propionibacteriales > Nocardioidaceae > Nocardioides > Nocardioides sp. zg-1228. The sequence goes on from NZ_CP070961.1 coordinate 426,953, forward strand.
TCCGGCCCGCGCGGGCGGCGGGTCAGGAGGGGACGGAGCGCCCTCACTCGAACCCCGGCGGCAGGCGGCTGGACAGGGTCTGCTGCGCGGACCGGACGATCTCGAAGGCGTCGCGCAGGTGGCGGCGCTGCCACTGCGTCAGGTCGGCGGGGCGCACGTTGTTGTCGGGCGTCTCGCCGGCCGCCACCTGCGCCGCCTGATGGTGCAGGCGCAGGTGGCTCATCAGCTCGAGCGCGTCGGCGAGCTCGGTCGCGGCGTCCCGGTCGAGGACGCCCCCCGCGACCGCGGCCTCGAGCCGGCGTCGCGTCGTGAGGGCGGGCGACCCCGCGCGGAGGGCATGGATGCGGGCCAGCTGCACGACCGCGGCGATGGGGCGCTTGATGTCGAGGGTGTCGCGGTGCTCGCCGTGGCGCTCCAGCACGAGTCCGCGGAAGAAGCCGAGCGGTGGGCGCATCGACAGCGCCTGCCGCGACAGGTGGCCGAGCAGGCGTGGGGAGGCGGTCCGCACCGACGCGCGGTGCACCTGCTCGGCGAGCCGCCGCTCGCCCGCGAGGTGGCGCATGTCGTGGAAGATCGCCGCGCGCAGCACGGCGTCGGGGTGCGGCTCGCGCGACCACCGGGTGAACTGGTCCTGCCACTGCGCGACGCTCAGCCGCCACTGGGGGTTGGTGGCCATCACCTCGCCCGGGCAGCGCGGCCAGCCGCACTCCTCGAGCGCAGCGGTGACCCGCGCGGCGAGCTCGGCGAACCAGGCGGCGCCGGCGTCGTCCGGCTCGTGGGCGAGCACGATCGCGTGGTCCTGGTCGGCGGTGAACCCCTCCTCGTCGCGGGCGGCCGAGCCGAGCACGACCCAGCTGTAGGGCACCGGCGGCGGCCCCAGCTCGTCCTCGACCAGCGCGAGCACCCGGCGTCGGACGGCGTCGCCGAGGGCGGTCGCGACGCGGCCGACGTCCGCGGCGGTGACGTCGCGCTCCACGAGCCGGCCGAGCACGGCGCGGATGCCGGGCGCCTCGGCGACGACGCCGGCGAGCGTCGTCTGCCCGCCGATCGCCGCGGCCAGGTGGACGGGGTCGGCGTTCTCGAGCCGGACCAGGTCGGTGGTGGTCACCAGGCCGATCGGCCGTCCGGCGTCGTCGGTGAGCGGGAGGTGGTGGATGTCGCGGGCGACCATCTCCAGCAGCGCCTCGAACGCCGGCGCGTCGGGGGACAGCGTGGCCGGGTCGGGGGTCATCACCGCGCGCACCGGCGTGTGCGGCGGCACGTCGGCGGCGAGCACGCGGTTGCGCAGGTCGCGGTCGGTCACGATGCCGAGCAGCTCGTCGTCCTCGACGACCAGGACGCTGGAGACCCCGGCGCGCGACATGGTGACCGCGGCGTCGCGCACCTGCGTGCCGGGAGCCGTGGTCACCGCGGGCCGGGTGACAAGGTCGCCGACGCGGGTGCCCAGCGCGGTGCTGCCCGACGTCGCCCGCCGGAGGTTGCGGATCGCCCGCGTGAGCCGCGTGTGGTGGGTGGCGGCGTAGAAGGCGGCGACGTCGGGGTGCGCGCGGCACAGCTCGTCGAACGCCGCCGGCTCCAGGACCAGCAGCAGCGTGTCCTCGACGGCGGTGCAGCGGTGGCGCGTGGGCCGGTGCTCGAGCAGCGAGCTCATCCCGAACGCCTCGCCGGTGCCGATCCGGTCGACCAGCCCGCCGGCCTCGTCGCACACCTCCACGGCGCCCGAGCGCACGACGTAGAGGCCCTCGCCCGGCTCGCCGACGTCGAGGACGACGGTGCCGCGCCTGGCGTAGCGCGCGGTGCACCGGCGGGGGAGACCGGCCAGGTCGCCCGGGGGCAGCCCGTCGAAGGGCGCGTGGCCCGCGAGGAAGTCGCGGACCTCGGCGAGCTCGACCTCCATGGCGCCCATCGTGGCACCGATCCGTCGTGAGGTGGTCCGATCGGCGGGGTGGGTTCGCCGTGGCGGACACCTTGCGGTGGGGTCGGCCGGCGGGGTAGTCATTCGGGGGAAGGCTCGCGGCCCGCCGGGGCGCGCCTGAGCACGGAGGAGTCGCGCATGGCCACGCAGTCGACCAGCACGCCCCGATCGCCGTCACCGCCGAGCGGTCGGTCCCGGATGAGCGCGAAGGCCATCGTGGTGTGGGGCGCGGTCGCCGTCGTCGGCGCCGTCTGCTGGAGCGTCCTGGCGCTCTCCCGCGGCGAGGAGGTCTCGGCCCTCTGGATCCTCTTCGCAGCCCTGTCCTCCTACGCGATCGCCTACCGCTTCTACTCCCGCTTCATCGCCTACCGGGTGCTGGGCGTCGACGACACCCGGGCCACCCCGGCCGAGCGGCACGACAACGGCCGCGACTTCGACGTCACCGACCGGCACGTGCTGTTCGGCCACCACTTCGCCGCCATCGCCGGGGCCGGCCCGCTGGTCGGCCCGGTCCTCGCCGCCCAGATGGGCTACCTGCCCGGCACGATCTGGATCATCGTCGGGGTCATCTTCGCCGGGGCGGTGCAGGACATGGTCGTCCTCTTCTTCTCGATGCGCCGCGACGGCAAGAGCCTGGGCCAGATGGTGCGCGAGGAGATCGGCCTGGTCGGCGGCATCGCCGCGCTGATCGCGGTCTTCGCGATCATGATCATCATCCTGGCGGTGCTCGCGCTGGTGGTCGTCAACGCGCTGGCCGAGTCGCCGTGGGGCGTGTTCTCGATCGGGCTGACGATCCCGATCGCGCTGTTCATGGGCTACTACCTGCGCGTGCTGCGCCCGGGACGGGTCTCGGAGGTCACGGCGATCGGGGTCGCCCTGCTGCTCCTCGCGATCATCGGCGGCGGCTACGTCGAGCAGATGGGCCTCGAGGAGGCGCTGACGCTGTCGAAGGAGCAGCTGACGATCGGCCTGGTGGTCTACGGCTTCGTCGCCTCGATCCTCCCGGTCTGGATGCTGCTCACGCCTCGCGACTACCTGTCGACCTTCATGAAGATCGGCGTGATCGTGCTGCTCGCCATCGGCCTGGTGCTCGCCGCGCCGGTGCTGCAGCAGGAGGCGGTGACCGACTTCGCCGTCGACGGCGACGGGCCGGTGTTCGCGGGCAAGCTGTTCCCGTTCGTGTTCATCACCATCGCGTGCGGCGCCCTGTCGGGCTTCCATGCCCTCATCTCGTCGGGCACCACGCCCAAGATGGTGGCCAAGGAGAGCCAGGTCCGGATGATCGGCTACGGCGGGATGCTGATGGAGTCGTTCGTCGCGATCAGCGCCCTCATCGCCGCCTGCGTGATCGACCCCGGTCTCTACTTCGCGATGAACAGCCCGGCCGGCGCCACCGGGGCCGACCCGGCCACCGCCGCGGAGTTCGTCTCGGGTCTCGGCTTCAGCATCACCCCCGACCAGCTCACCGCGGCTGCCGCGGCGGTGGAGGAGCAGACGCTCATCTCCCGCACCGGCGGCGCACCGACGCTCGCGCTCGGCATCTCGCAGATCTTCACCGAGGCGTTCGGCGGCGGGCTCGCCGCCTTCTGGTACCACTTCGCGATCATGTTCGAGGCGCTCTTCATCCTGACCGCGGTCGACGCCGGCACGCGGGTCGGGCGCTTCATGCTCCAGGACACCGTCGGCAACCTGTGGCCGCGCTACGCCGACCTCTCCTGGAAGCCCGCCGCGTGGTCGGCGAGCGCGGTGGTGGTCGGGCTGTGGGGCTACATGCTCTACGTCGGGGTGACCGACCCGCTCGGCGGCATCAACCAGCTGTTCCCGCTCTTCGGCATCGCCAACCAGCTGCTGGCGGCCATCGCGCTGACGCTGTGCGTGACGTTGCTGATCAAGCACGGCAAGGTGAAGTGGGCCTGGGTGCCGGGGATCGGTCTGGCGTGGGACCTGGTCACGACGATGACCGCCAGCTACCAGAAGGTGTTCTCCGACAACCCGGCCATCGGCTACTTCACCCAGCGCGAGCGCTACGCGGACGCCCTCGACGCCGGCGAGCTGCTCGCCCCCGCGACCGACGTCGACCAGATGGAGCAGGTGGTCTTCAACTCCACGGTCAACGGCACGCTGCAGGCGCTCTTCGCGCTCCTGGTGATCGTGGTGGTCCTCAACGCCTTCGTCATCTGGGCCAAGGCGGTGCGCTCCGGCGGCCTGCCCACCACGGAGGTGCCGTGGCACGAGTCCCACCTGGTCCAGCCCTCCGACTTCATCGCCACCGCCGAGGAGAAGGAGGCGGTGCGCGAGTGGGAGGCCACCGGCCGCGGCGCCGAGGCGGGGAGCCACCGGTGACCCGGGTGGCGGAGGCGGCGCGCACGCTGCGGCGCTACGTCCGCGAGCTCACCGGGGAGGCCCGGTGGGACGACTACGTCGCGGAGTGCGCGGCCTTCGGCGAGCCGCCGATGTCGCGGCGCGAGTTCGAGCGGCGCCGCGACCACGAGCGCGAGCACCAGGCGGGCGGACGCTGCTGCTGAGCCCCGCGTCCGGTGCGCCGGCGTCCCACACCTGGGTCTGAGCCGGTCGGGACCTGCCGCTCCCGGGGCGGCACCTGGGGTGGAGGCCCCGGCGACGGTGGACTTCCTAGCGTCGTCGCGTGATCGACACCGGGACCCGTCTCCTCCTCGCCCTGGCCCTCGCCGCCGTCGGCGTCGCCGTCTTCGCCTGTGACTCACCGGGTGGGGGCAACGGCATCCTCCGGCCCGCCGCGCGGGCGACGCCCCCGGAGGCCGCGGCGCGCGAGCTGGGGGAAGGACTGCACGACGACGCCGCCCTCGGCCGGCTCGACCCGGCACTGCTCGAGGCGGTGATGGCGGCCGCGGAGGACGCCCGGACGACAGGGGTCGACCTGCACGTCACCAGCGGGTGGCGCAGCAGAGCCCACCAGGAGTTGCTCCTCGAAGAGGCCGTGGACAGGTACGGCTCTCTCGAGGAGGCCCGCCGCTGGGTCGCCTCGCCCGACTTCTCTGCTCACGTCACAGGGGACGCGGTCGACATCGGCCCGACCGACGGCGCGGTCTGGATGGCCGACCACGGGTCGGCGTACGGGCTCTGCCAGGCCTTCGCCAACGAGATCTGGCACTACGAGCTGCTCACCACGCCCGGCGGACGGTGCCCGGAGATGCTGCCGGACAGCAGGTCGCGAGAACGCTGATCGAGGCCGGCAGATCCGGGACCCGGTCGCATCCGGCCCGGTTTCGGCCGGGATGTCACGATGAGGGGCATGCAGCCCGCCCGCCCGCCATCCCGTGAGCCCGCCTGGAAGGGCGCCGCGCTGCTGACCGGCGGGTTCGTCGTGCTGCTCTGGCTGCTGGAGGTCCTCGACACCGCGACCGGCCACCCCCTCGACTCCTACGGCGTCCAGCCGCGCAGCGAGGACGGCCTCGTCGGCATCCTGCTCGCCCCGACGCTGCACTTCGGCTTCGACCACCTCGTCAGCAACACGATCCCGGTGCTCGTGCTCGGCTTCCTCACCCTCGCCACCGGCGTGGCCCGCGGCATCGCGGCCACCGCGATCATCTGGGTGATCGGGGGCCTCGGCGTGTGGCTCTTCGCGCAGCCCGGCAGCGTGCACGCCGGGGCCTCCGTGCTGATCTTCGGCTGGATCGTCTACCTGATCGTGCGGGGCCTCCTCAACCGGCGCACCACCGAGATCATGATCGGCGTCGCCGTCTTCCTGCTCTACAGCGGCGCCCTGCTCGGCGTGCTCCCCGGCCAGCCCGGCGTCTCGTGGCAGGGCCACCTCTTCGGCGCCGTCGGCGGCTTCGTCGCCGCGCGGGTGCTCACCACGCGCCGGCCCCGGGAGTCGAGCCTCACCCACTACTGACCGGTGCGCCGCCGCCGGGCAGGCGGCTGGTCACGGTCATCACTCCACCCGGTCTCCCTCGTCGGGTGTGGTGTCGGTGCGCTTGAGCAGCGGCCGGGTGGCGGGCCCCTCGAGGACCTCCCCGTCCGGGGTGAAGCGCGAGCCGTGCAGGGGGCAGTCCCAGGTGTCCTCGGCGTCGTTCCACTTCAGCAGTCCGCCGAGGTGGGTGCAGACGCCGACGACGCCGCACGCGCGGGCCTGCGCCGGACCGGCGGTGCCGGGGATCCGCTCGCGGGCGGTGCGCACGGCCCCGCTGACCACGGCCGCGCCGACCCCGAGGTTGATCCGGGCCACCTCGGCGGCGCTGCTGCCCGAGGACGACCTCGCGCCGAGCACCTGCGCCCACGGCGGCAGGTCGCCCAGGACGTCGGAGGAGATCGTGCGGGCGGCGACCACGGCGTTGGTCATGCCCCACTTCTCGTAGCCGGTCGCGACGTGGATCAGGTCGCCGCCCCGGCGCAGCGGGCCGACGTAGGGCACGCCGTCGGGGCTGCTGTAGTCCTGCGCCGACCAGTGGTGGGTCTCGGTGGTGCCGGGGTACCACGTCGCCGACCATGACCGGAGGGCCTCGAGGTGGGCCAGGTGGGAGTCCGTACGCCCGACGACGTGCCCCGCGCCGCCCACGACGAGCGTGCCGCCCGGGGCGTCGCGCACCGACCGGGCGTCGGAGCCCGCCGACAGGTACATGCCCTCCAGCGGCTCGGCCCCGGAGAGCGCGAGCACGTAGGAGCGCTGCGGCTCGAGCCGGGCGAAGTGCAGCCCGCGGTCGAGGATGGGCGTGCCGGTGGCGAGCACGAGGTGGTCGGCGGTCAGGGCCCTGCCGCTCTCCAGGCGGACGGTGGGCCGCCCGCCCTTCGACACCGAGCGCACCCGGTGCCCCTGGTGCAGCGTGCCCCCGTGCGCGCGCAACTGCTCGACGAGCGCGCCGAGGACGTCCATCGCGTCGAGCTGCGCCTGCTCGCGCAGCGCCGTCGCGGCGACGTGGGGGAAGGGCACGTCCAGGGAGTCGCGCCACTCGACGGCGATCCCGAGGTCGGCGGCCGCGCGGTGCTCCTGCTCCACCGACGAGCGCTCCTGCTCGTCGGCGGCGTAGGTCACCGCGGTGCGCCGCTGGTAGGCCACGCCGTGGTCGTCGCAGAAGCGGAGCAGCCACTCCATGCCCTCGCGGTTGGCGTCGACGTAGGCCGCCGCCACCTCGTCGGAGCGGTGCCGGCGGATGCGGGAGAGATGGGTGCCCTGGAGCAGCGACACCTTGCCGGTGGTGCGGCCCGTCGTGACGGCACCGACCTCGCGGGCCTCGACGCACGCCACCCGCAGTCCGGCGCGGGCCAGCAGCAGGGCGGTCGTGAGGCCGGTGAGGCCGGCACCCACCACCAGCGCGTCGAGGGTGGCGCCCGGCGGGGGCAGCGGGTCGTCGGCCACGGGCGTCGCGCGGTCGAGCCACAGCGACGTCACGACTCGTCCTCCACCGGCTCGTCGGCACCCCGCTGCGGGGAGTCCGGCCCGGAGGCGTCGGGCTCGGCGGGGTGGGCGGGCTCGTCGCTGGACTGGCGGGTGGGCTCGGCGTTGACCGGGTCGGTGTCGAGGTGGGTCTGCGGGTCGGTCCACGGCTCGTGCGACCGGTCGTCGGACGGACTCATCTGGCCTCCTGGGGTGGGGTCGGGCACGCGGTCCCGGTACCCCGCCGGCAGGTGGCTAGTCCCCCCGGCGCCGATCCGAGCGGGCACCGGCGGACGAATCCGTGCCGGGGGTGCATGAGCTCCTACCCCAGGGGGTACATCGACTGCACGCCACGGTCGTCGCGATCGCGGCGGTCAGGCGCGAGGCCCGCCGGTCTCCACCTCCCGTACGCCGTGCGAGGTGACTCCGGCGGGCTTCGTACGTTCCTCTCGCCGCGGACGCCCCGGGCGGGGCGTCAGGGCAACCGGAGCGGGCCGCCCTCGAGGCGGGTCAGCAGGTCGCGCGGGCCGTCGTAGACCCACGACGCGCCGGCGGACGTCAGCCGCTCGCCGCTGATGCCGCCGCTGCGCATCCCGATGGACGCGTGCCCGGCGGCCTCGGCGGACAGCACGTCCCACACGGCGTCGCCCACGACGACCGCCGAGGTGCCCCCACCCGCCCGCTCGACCGAGAGCGCGACCATGTCGGGCGCCGGCTTGGTCGCCGCCCCGTCCGACCCGGTCACGATCGCCGCGAGGTGGCGGCGGACGCCGACGATGTCGAGCATCTCGTCGACGAGCGGGGCCTCCGACGAGCTGGCCAGCACCAGCCGGTGGCCGTGGCCGGCGAGCGACTCGACGAGGTCGGCGGCGCCGTCGAGGGCGCGCACGGTGCGGAGGGCGGACGCGAAGTAGTCGTCGTGCAACTTGCGCACGTCGTCGCCGACGGCGGCCTCGGCGGCATCCCCGGCGACGTGTCCGACGAGCCGGTCGCCGCCCATGCCGATGGCCTCATGGACGCGGACCGCGCTGACGTGCAGGCCGACGTCGCGGAACGCCGCGTGCCACGCGACGACGTGCTGGTAGACCGAGTCGACCAGGGTGCCGTCCAGGTCGAGGACGACGACGGGGTGCTGGGTCTCAGGGCTCACAGGCGCGTCGTACCCCGGTCGGGGAGAGGGCATGCATCATCGCCCGAGCGGGTGTGGCGAGGCCATGGGCGGACGGGGAGCATCGAAGTTCAGCCAACACCGATGTCGAGGGGATCGCCGTGGAGTTGCTGCCGCAAAGCCGGGAGGCGTTGGACGAGTATGTCACCTTGACGGTGGACGACATGGAGGGCCTGCTGCGGCTCATCGAGGGCTGGGCCGTGCGATCCGTGCCCGACTGCGTCGCGCTGAGCGTCACCCTGCTCGACGAGGACCTCACCTTCACCCTCGTCGACCGCGCCGCGACCGAGGGTGCCCACCACGGGGACGGCGAGCGTGCCGGCGCCGGGCCTGCGACGCCGGGACCGTCCCATCCGCTCGACGAGCTCGACTGGGCCGACATGGCCCGCGAGCGCGCGTTCGACGGCATCGCCAGCACGGTGTCGCTGCCGGTGGTCGAGCACGGCAGGGCCGTGCTCACCATCGACCTCTACGCCTCCACCACCTACGCGTTCCGCGACCGCATCGACGGGCTCGTGGAGGCCCTCGGGGTGTGGCAGGCCGGCGCGGTGACCAACGCCGACCTGGGCTTCGACAGCCTGCGTCGGGCCGAGCTGGCCCCCGAGCGGCTGCGCGAGCAGCGGCTGGTCGACGTGGCCGTCGGGCTGGTCGCGGCGCGGATGGCGGTGACCACCGACGCGGCGGCGCGGATGCTGGTCGCCGCGGCTGCCGATGCCGGCGTCACCGAGACCGAGGCGGCCAGCGTCGCCCGCGCACTGCTGACCTGACCGCGACCGTTCACAAGGCCCCGTGCATGCGCCACGCCCTTCGGGGTACTACCCCCTCATGCAACGACCCAATGCCCCCGTCACGCGCCACGTCAAGGTGGCGATCATGGAGGAGAGCGAGCTCGTCGTGCACGGCCTGCGCGCCATGCTCGAGCCCCACTCCGCACTGGTCACCGTGGTGTCCCACCGGGTCGACGGCCCCGCACCGCTGTGCGACCTGACCCTCTACGAACCCCACCGCCGCACCGCCGGCGTCCGCCCCGCCCCCCAGCGCTTCCCGACGCGGATGGTCGCGTTCGGCTGGGACTGCAGCCCCGAGGCGGTGTCCACCGAGATGTCGCGCGGTGCCGCGGGCTTCGTCAGCAAGTGGCTGCCGGCGCGGCGCCTCGTGTGGAACCTGCTCCAGATCGCCGACGGCCGGGTCGTGGTCGACGCGTGGACCGGCCAGGCCGAGGCCGAGAAGGCGGCGGCCGAGAAGTGGCCGCTCACCCAGCGCGAGACCGAGGTGCTCTCGATGATCGCGGCCGGCAAGGCCAACCGCGAGATCGCCGAGGAGACCAACCTCAGCATCAACTCGGTGAAGTCCTACATCCGCGGCGCCTACTCCAAGATCGAGGTCACGTCACGCTCGCAGGCCGTCCTGTGGGCGATCCAGCACGGGCTGCTGATGTCGCCCGAGCCCGAGGGCCCCCGGCCCCGCCTCGCGGCCCACGCTGCGCGATGACGCGCTTCGGCTACTTCCTCTCGTGTGAGGAGTACGCCCCCGACGAGCTGCTCGAGCAGGCGCGGCTGGCGGAGCGCGCCGGCTTCGACAGCCTGTGGATCAGCGACCACTTCCACCCGTGGACCAACGCCCAGGGGCAGTCGCCGTTCGTCTGGTCGATGATCGGCGCGATCGCCCAGGTCTGCGACCTGCCGGTCACCACCGCCGTCACCTGCCCCACCGTGCGGACGCATCCGGCGATCGTCGCCCAGGCGGCGGCGACGTCGGCGGTGCTGCTCGGCGAGGGGCGGTTCACCCTCGGCGTCGGCACGGGCGAGGCGCTCAACGAGCACGTGCTCGGCGACCGCTGGCCCCACGCCGAGCAGCGCCTGGGGATGCTCGAGGAGGCGGTCGAGGTGATCCGCGAGCTGTGGACCGGCGAGGTGGTCTCCCGCGAGGGCCGGCACTACACGGTCGACACCGCCCGCATCTACACGCTCCCCGACCAGCCGCCGCCGATCTACATGAGCGCCTTCGGTCCGAAGGCGCTCGACGTCGCGTGCCGCATCGCCGACGGGTTCATCACCACCCAGCCCGACGGTGAGTCGGTGGAGGCGTTCCGCGCGGCCAAGGGCGCCGACGCCCCGACGCAGGCCGGCTTCAAGGTGGCCTGGGGCCCCTCCCGCGACGCCGCGATCGACGCGGCCTACGAGCTGTGGCCCAACTCCGGCGTCCCCGGTGAGCTCAGCCAGGTGCTGCCCAGCCCGCAGCACTTCGAGCAGGCCAGCGAGCTCGTCACCCGCGAGGCGTTCGCCGAGCAGGGCGCCTTCGGCCCCGACGTCGCCGACCACGTGGCGGCCTACGCCCCCTTCGTCGACGCCGGGTTCACCGAGGTCTACGTCGCCAACATGGGCCCCCACTACGCCGACATGCTCGCCGCCTACGGCTCCGACGTCCTCCCCCAGCTGCGCGACCAGGCCTGAGCCCGGGGCTCGCTTCTCCGCTTCGTCGGCGTTCCCGGTGTCGGCGTCGTCGGTGTCGTCGGCGTCGTCGGCGTCGTCGGCGTCGTCGGAGTCCCCGCTCGAGCGGGGACTCCGTCACCTGGAGGGGGTTGCAACCCCCTCCAGGTGTCAGACTTCCCCACCAAGTCGGGCGTACGCCCGCCACGCGCGTACGCCCGCCCGGCCGCTCAGTCGTCGAACTCCGGGTGCCCCTCGACGTCGGCGGGGCGCGCCTCGTGGCCCTCCCTGCCGCGGGTGCGGAGCTGCTCCTTCGTCTCCGCCTCGAAGACGTGGCGCCGGCCGTCCATGAGCTCGTCGAGGATGCGCTGGTGCAGGCCCTTGGTGCGGGCGTAGAAGCCGTCGTCGAAGGCCTCGACCATCTGGAACGACCACATGCCGGGGAGCGGGTTCTGGCCGAGGACGTCGCGGTCGAGGGCGTCGGCCAGCTCGTCGTGGCCGGCCTCGCGTACCAGCGCCGTGGCCTCCTCCATCGTGGTCTCGGCGCTGCCCATGAGGCGGTGGAAGGCGTAGAGGTGCCCGCGGGCGTCCTCGACGTGGTCGAGGGCGGCGGAGAGCTTGCCCACCGCCTCCACGGTCTCGTCGGTGACGCCGTCGGGCCGTCGGTGCTCGGGGGAGGGCGTGTCGTCCATGCCCTGAGGTTCACAGACAGTCCGGCCGCGCCACCACCTGCCAACGGGCGGGTCAGGAGCTGCTGGCCGGTACGCGCGACAGCTCGTCGGCGAGCTCGTCGAGCGCGAGGCTCGTCGCCGCGGCGACCACCTCGGAGGGATCGCCGCCGAGCCGGACGAGGAGCTCGCGGGTGCCTTCGCCGGTGGCGATCGCGAGGTGCACGGTGCCGGCCGGCTGGTCCTCCTGCGGTCCCGGCCCGCCCACGCCGGTGATGCCCAGCGCGACGTCGGCGCCCAGCAGCCGGCGCGCACCGGCCGCCATCTCCTGCGCGCACCGCGCCGTCACGACGGGCCCGCGGGTCACGCCCAGCACCTCGAACTTGACCTCCTCGTCGTAGGCGACGACCGCGCCGCGGTACCACTCGCTGGCCGCCTCGCCCCGGCCGAGGAAGGACGAGATCCGGCCCGCGGTGAGCGACTCCGCGGCGGCGACCCGCAACCCCCGGGAGGTCGCGAGGTCGGCGATCCGCTGGGCGCGGTCCGCGTCGGTCGGCTCGTCGGTCGGCTGGTCGGTCGGCTCACGGTCGCCGGGCACGGGTCACCTCTCGTTCGGTCGGTCTGCGCGGTCGGCTCCACTGATTCCCCGGCGCCCGCGGGCCCATGCGCGGGTGAGCAGCGCCACGCATGGACGGCGCCATCCGGGGCACTGGGGTGGACGACCGGGTGCGCGACGACCGCGCACGAGGCCACGACCGACCGAGGAGGTCTTTGCTCGATGAAGGCAGTCACCTGGCAGGGCAAGCAGGACATGCAGGTCAAGGAGGTCCCCGACGCAGCGATCGAGGAGCGCACCGACGTCGTCGTCGAGATCACCTCGACCGCGCTGTGCGGATCCGACCTGCACCTCTACGACCCGCTCTCGCCCTTCATGGCGCCGGGCGACGTCGTCGGCCACGAGCCCATGGGCATCGTGCGCGACGTCGGGTCGGCCGTGACCAGCCTGACCCCGGGCGACCGCGTCGTGGTGCCGTTCAACATCAGCTGCGGCACGTGCTGGATGTGCAACCGCGGCCTCCAGAGCCAGTGCGAGACCACCCAGAACACCGACACCGGCACCGGTGCCAGCCTCTTCGGCTACAGCAAGCTCTACGGCCAGGTCCCCGGCGGCCAGGCCGAGCTCCTGCGGGTGCCGTTCGGCGACACGCTGCCGATCAAGGTGCCGCACGGCCCGCCCGACGACCGCTTCCTCTTCCTCTCCGACGTGCTGCCCACCGCCTGGCAGGCCGTGGAGTACGCCGAGGTGGAGCCCGGCGGCACGCTGCTCGTCGTCGGCGCCGGCCCGATCGGTGACATGGCGGCCCGCATCGGCCTGCACCGCGGCCTGCGCGTCATCGTCGTCGACTCCGTGCGCGAGCGGCTGGCCCGCGTCCACGGTCGCGGCGCCGAGACCATCGACTTCACCGAGGTGGACGGCGTGGGCGACGCGGTGCGCGGGCTGACCGACGGCCGCGGCGCCGACGGTGTCATCGACGCGGTCGGCATGGAGGCGCACGGCTCGCCGGTCGCCGAGACCGCCCAGAAGGCGCTCGGCCTGCTGCCCAGGAAGGTGCAGGAGAAGGTCATGCTCAACTTCGGCGTCGACCGCCTCGCCGCGCTGATGAGCTGCATCGACAGCGTGCGCCGCGGCGGCACGATCAGCATCTCGGGCGTCTACGGCGCCCCCACCGATCCGCTGCCGATGTTCCAGCTCTTCGACAAGCAGGTCCAGGTGCGGATGGGTCAGGCCAACGTGCGCCGCTGGAGCGACGACATCCTCGCGCTGCTGCAGCAGGAGGACGACGTCCTCGGCGTCGAGTCGTTCGCCACCCACCACCTCGACCTCGACGCCGCACCCGAGGCCTACCGGCAGTTCCGTGACAAGGAGGACGGCATGGTCAAGGTGGTGTTCCGACCGTGAGGCTGCCCAAGCCGCGAGGCGTGCTGAGCGAGTGGCTCGTCGCCCGGCTCGCCGAGCCGGGCCTCGGGCGCCCGGCCCCCGAGGCCGACTCCCGCGACGACGAGGCGATCTCGCTGTGGACGCTGCACGAGCTGTCGTTCCGCGGCTTCGAGGACGCCGACGACCGCGCCGAGTGGGACCCCGAGCTGCTCGCCGTGCGCCGCGACCTCGAGACCGCTCTCGAGGACCGGCTGCGGGCGCGGTGGGCCGAGGCCTCCGCCTCCTCTGAGCCCGCTCCGGACGACGTGCCGACCGCGCTCGAGGACCTCGTCGCGGCGGACGACGGGCCGTCGCTGGCCGACCACGTCCGCCGGCACGCCGACCGCGAGCAGGTGCTCGAGCTGCTGCGGCAGCGCTCGGTCTACCACCTCAAGGAGTCCGACCCGTCGGCCTTCGTCGTGCCCCGGCTGCCCGTGCGGGCGAAGGCGGCGCTGATGGCGCTGCAGTTCGACGAGTACGGCGACGGCGACCCCAACCGGCTGCACTCCCACCTCTTCGCCCGCGGTCTCGAGGCCGTCGGCCTGCGTGCGGAGTACGGCGCCTACGTCGACGACGCGATCACCGAGAACCTCGAGATGAACAACGCCGGCTCGCTCTTCGGGCTGCACCGCCGTCTGCGCGGCGCCGCGATGGGTCACCTCGCGGCGTTCGAGATGACCAGCTCGCTGCCCTCGCGCAAGATGGTGCAGGGCCTCGAGCGGCTCGAGCTCGACGGGCCGATGTCGGCCTACTACGACGAGCACGTCGAGGCCGACGCGATCCACGAGCACCTCGCGGCCCGCGACATCTGCGGGACCCTCGCCGAGGACGAGCCCGACCAGCTCACCGAGATCCTCTTCGGCGCGTTCACCTGCCTCGACGTCGAGGCCCGCTTCGCCACCGCGATGCTGACCGCCTGGGGCGTGGACAGGTGACCGCGCGCGACTTCGACCACCCCGACGTGGTGCTGGTGCCGCACGGGCCGATGCTGCTGCGCGGCGCGGAGTCGGTGCAGGACCTCGACGGCACCGTCCACGCCGTCGACCGGCCCGTGGTGGCGCTGTGCCGGTGCGAGAAGTCGAGCCGGCTGCCGTGGTGCGACGGGACCCACAAGGTCATCCCGCGCCCCTGAGCACCGATCCTCGGCTCAGGCGCGGTCGACCCGGGCCAGCACGCCACGCACCTGCTGTCGCACCTCGACCATCGCGAGCCGACCCTCGGTGAAGCACGGCTCCTGCCGCAGCACGTCGGTCTGGGCCCGGGTGCCGACCTGCAGCACCGCCGAGCCGCCGGGAGCCAGGTGCTCGTCGACGACCGTCAGGCAGGCGCGCGCCACGTCGAGGCCGTCGTCGCCCCCGTCGATCGCGGTGAGCGGGTCCTCGGGGTAGCGGCTGGTCTGCTCGCGCGGCACCCACGGCGGGTCGGCGATGATCAGGGGGAAGGTCTCCCCGGGCTCCAGGGCCTCCTCCAGGCGTCCCTCGCGCACCTCCACCCGGTCGGCCATGCCGGCCGCGAGGGCGTTGGCGCGGGCGTAGTCGCACGCGACCGGGTTGGCGTCGACGCACAGCAGGCGACGTCCGGACGACGCCACCGCCAGCAGGCCGATGTGCCCCGCGCCCGCGCAGAGCTCGAGCACGGTGCCACCGGGGGCGGCGGCCGCGAGCTCGGCCGCCCAGTCGGACTGCGCGGCCGTCCACTCCCGCGGGCGCAGCACGCGGTCGTCGAAGGCGATGGTCAGCGACCCGAAGGTCATGTGGTCGGTCAACGCGGGCCCTTGGGTGAGGTCGAGACGGACGAGGGGGAGGTCGACGACGATTCTGACGGAGACGGGGAGGGGGACGACGAGCGCCCCGGCAGCCGACGGGTGCGCCGGTGCCATAGCGCGGCGCGCGCGGCGTTGGCGCCGGCGGCACCGTGCACGCCGCCGCCGGGGTGCGCCGACGCCGACGCGAGGTAGAGCCCGGGGAGGCCGGTGGTGGCGCGCCCTCGCATGGCCGGCACGGGGCGGAAGACGAGCTCCTGGTGCAGCTGCGAGGTGCCGCCGTTGACGGCGCCGCCGACGAGGTTGGCGTCGCGCGCCTCCAGCTCGTGCGGGCCGAGCACGCGGCGCTCGAGCACGACGTCGCCGAAGCCGGGCGCGACCGCCTCGATGCGCGCCTGCATGCGGTCGGCGAAGCGCTGCGTGTCGTCGTGGTCCCAGGTGCCGGCGACCTCGCCGCCCGCGTCGCTGCGGGTCCGGTCGGGCTGGGGGACGTGGGCGTAGGCCCAGAACGACTCGGTGCCGGCGGGGGAGCGGGTGGGGTCGCTGGTGGTCATCTGGCCGGTGAGCAGGAACGGGCGGTCGGGCACGACCCCCGAGGAGACCTGGGCGAGCGTCTGCGTCATCTCCTCCACCGAGTCGGCGACGTGGACCGTCCCCGGTGCGTGCGCCGGCGGGTTGCGCCACGGCACCGGCCCGGAGAGCGCCCAGTCGACCTTCACGGTGCCGGGGTCGAGCTCGAAGTCACGCATGCCGCGCACCAGCCGGTCGGGCAGGTGCTCCTCGGCGACGAGCCCGCCGAAGAGGCGGGTGGCGGAGACGTCGGCGAGCACGACGGGGGTCGCGTAGGACTGGCCGTCGCGGGCGCGTACGCCGGCCACGCGGCCGCCGCGGACGTCGACGGCGGTCACCTCGGCGGCGGTGACCAGCTCGGCGCCGCGGCTGGTGCAGCGGGCGACGAGCGCGTCGGTGAGCTGTTGCGCGCCGCCGCGCGGGACGGGGAAGCCGACGGTCTGACCCAGCATCGTCATCAGCACCCCGAAGACCCCCGACCCGGGCGAGGCGAGCGGGAAGTCGGCGTGCCCGGCGTTGCCCGCGAGGAGCAGCGCCGCAGCGGGGCCGGCGAAGAGCTCGCGCCCCAGCGAGGAGACCGGGGTGGCCAGGCGGCGCACGGTGTCGAGGCCGCCGGCGCGGGCGATGGCGGGGAGGAGCCGGGCCCCGGCGCGCACCGGCGGGAACGGCGAGGTGAGTCCGTCGACCAGCGCGGGGCCGATGCGGTCCCACGTGCCGCAGAGGTCCAGCCATGCGTCGCCGTCCCCGGCGCGGAGCTCGTCGAGCCCGGCCGCGGTGAGGTGGCGGTCGCGGTGCAGGACCGCCCAGCTCTCCTCGCCGAAGGGGTGGCCCAGCACGGCGGGAGCGTGCTCCCACGCCAGGCCGTGCTCCTCGAGCCGCAGGTCGGCGATCGCGCGCGACGCCACGGCCAGCGGGTAGAAGGCGCTGAACGTGTCGTGGACGAAGTCGGGGTGGACCTCGCGGTCGCTGCGCACCGCGCCGCCCGGGGTGGGCTGGGCCTCGAGCACCAGCACCCGCCAGCCGGCGTCCACGAGCAGGTTGGCCGCGACGAGCCCGTTGGGCCCGGCGCCGACGACGACGGCGTCCCAGGTGCCGGACGAGCCGGGGCTCACTGCGTCCGGCCCTCCACCACGAACGCGAGTCGCCGCAGGGTCTCGACGTTGCGCCAGTGCAGCTGGACGTCGCGCAGCGGCTTGGGCATCAGGAGGGCGGGTCCGGCCGTGGCGTCCTCGTTGATGGTGACGACCGTCGAGTCGCCGTCGGGGCGCAGCACGAACTCGACCTGCGCCTGTCCCGCAGGCCAGCCGCGGGCCACCAGCAGCAGCCGCTCGGCCTCCTCGACCTCGAGCACCTCGGTGGTGTCGTCGATGAGCAGCGGCCAGGTGCCGACGCTGTGGTGCAGCCGGGAGCCCACCGCGGGCCACGTCTCGTCGACGTCGCGCATCCGTGAGGCGCCGACGACGAAGAGGGGGTAGAGCCAGCCGTCGCACAGCACCTCCCACACCTGCTCGGGGGTCGCGGCCACGGTCCGGGTCGTCGTGCTCATGCGGTCTCCTTCGCTGCGTGCTGCTCGGGGGTCTGATCGGGGGTCTGATCGGGGGTGTGCCGGGTCCAGTGCCCATCCTCGCGGCGCACCAGTCCCCGCCGCTCGAACTCCTCCAACCACCCCGTCATCGGCCACTCGCCCCACCGCTCGTGGAAGAGCCGGCCGTTGCGCAGGATGTCGTCGAGGTGCTCGACCGGCGGGCTGCTCACCGGGTGGTGCTGGTGGTAGGCGCGGGCACCGCCGACGCAGCCGAGGCCGATGCCGCGGGCGCGCGCCGAGCGGGCCAGGTCGGTGTCCTCGCCGCCGTAGCCGGTGTAGTCCTCGCAGAACCCGCCGAGCCGCTCCCACGTCGGCGCGGCCACGGCGAACGACAGCGACCAGAACAGGTCGGGCTCGAGCTGCTCGACCAGCTCTCCCGGCGCCGGGCGGGGCCGGGCCGGGTGCGGGTCGTCCCAGGCCGCGAGGCCGGCCGGGTCGGCGGGGTAGCCGCCGGGCGGCGGGGGAGGGAGGTAGGTCACCGGCCCGGACCAGATCGAGCCCGGCCGAGTCGTCACCACGTCGGCGTACGACGCCACGAGGCCGGGCCCGGCGAGGCAGTCGACGTCGAGCAGCACCACGACGTCGGTGCCGTCGTCGATCGCGGTGCGGACCCCGAGGTTGCGCGCGGCGGCCAACGGCAGGCGGCCACCGGGCCCCCGGTCGATCCGGACGACGTCGCGGGCCAGGCCGTCCACCCGCTCGTCGACGATCCCGTGGTCGGCCATGGCGACGACGAGGTAGGTGTCGGGTCGCACGCTGCCGCGGGCGAGGGAGCGGTGCTGCGCCGCGAGGTGCTCGTGCCGGTGGTGGGCGATGGTGACGACGGCGACGCGGGTCACGACGAGGTCCTCGCGCGGACGTCGTCGCGGGTGGCGAGCACGACGTCGGCGAACCGGTCGGCCGCCCAGCCGTCGACCCACTGCGTCCAGCGCCGCGGGTCGAGTGCGGCCGCGCGGTCGAGGACGGCCGTCCAGTCCTCGGCCTGCGGCCAGGCCGTGCGCACCACGACCGGCCAGCCCTGGGTGAGCACGGCGCCGGTGGTGCGCTGCTCGTCGTGGGGACGCTGCTGCGGCAGCACGACGGCCGGACGGCGGGCCGCCGCCGTCTCGGCGAGCGCGTTCTGGCCCGCGTGGGTGACCACGACGTCGGCGCCCGCCAGCGCGGCCGAGGGGTCGTCGACCCACGTGTCGCGGTCGGCGCCCAGCACGTGCCAGCGCCAGCGGGGTGTGGCGCGCCGGGCGGAGCGTACGTCGTCGGGGCTCACGTCGTGGCCGCCCGAGCCCAGCATCAGCGCGACGGTGCGCTCGCCGGAGTGCGGCAGGTTGGGCAGCGCCGGGCGCACCGGGTGGCGCGACAGCGCGCCGACGGGCACCAGCCGCTCGCGCAGGTCGTCGGGCAGGCCGGGGGTCATGTCGCGGGCGGCCCGCGGCCAGAAGCCCACGAGCACCTCGGCGACGCCGAGACCGAGCAGGTGGGCCGGGTCGTCGCGGCGCCCGGGCAGCACCACGCCGACGGCAGGGATCCCGTGCAGCCGGGCGAGCAGCAGCACCTCGACGGAGACGTCGACGACCAGCAGGTCGGGACGCGCCTCCTCGAGCCAGGCGGAGACGGCGGCGGCGCGCGAGCGGGTGCCGTCGTGCAGCAGCGGCGCCCAGTGGAGGTGGCCGTTGGCCGTGACGTCGCGGGGGTTGGCGTCGTCGTCGTGCGGCAGGCGGACCCAGTCGCCGACCCACGAGGCCGGGCGCTCGAGCGAGGACAGGCCGGTGACCGCGACGCCCTCACGGCGCAGCCGCGCAGCGAGGACCTGCGCGCGGTGGCGGTGCCCGCTGCCGACGTGGTGGACGTAGTAGCCGATCGTTCCCCCGGGCGCGGGCGCGGGCATGGGCATGGGCGTGGGGGCGCTCACGCCGCGTCGTCCCGCCGGGCGAGCTCGGCGTAGAGGTCGAGGTAACCCTCCACCATCGCGTCCGCGCTGCACGTCGACTCGGCGTGGGCACGGACCGCGCGCCGGTCGAGCCTCGTCGCCGCGACGACGGCCTCGGCGAGGGCGGTGACATCGCCGGGGGCGGCCAGGACGCCGCCCTGCGGCGACACGACCTGGCTGAGCCCGCCGCGGGCGAAGGTCGCGACCGGCGTGCCGCTGGCCATCGCCTCCGCGGCGACCAGCCCGTAGGGCTCGTCCCACATGGGCGTCACCAGCGCCACCGATGCCTGCCGCAGCAGCTCGGAGAGCTCGCGCTGCGCGAGGTGCCCGGCGTAGCGGGCGTCGTCGCCGAGCAGGGGGGCGACGGCGCGATCGAAGTAGGCCCGGTCCTGCACGGGCCCGGCCACCACCAGGGGGACGCCGGCCAGCCGGCAGGCCGCGATCGCCAGGTGCGGCGCCTTCTCGGGCACGATGCGACCCGACCACACGGCCGGGCCACCGCCCGGGCCGGCCGGCCAGTCGCGCAGGTCGAGCCCGTTGAGCACGACGTCGCTGTCGACCGCGTGCCGCCAGGAGGTGGCGGTCCACTCGCTCACCGAGACGAAGCGCGGCGGGCGGGTGCACAGCGCAAGGGCCGACTCGATCATCGGAAGCGGCGGCGTGTGGAGCGTGGTGAGCATCGGCACGTCGACGGCCGGCGCCATCGCGATGGGCAGGTGGTGGAGGCTGTTGTTGTGCACCACGTCGTAGTCCTCGGCGCCGGTGCGCGCGAGGGTCAGCATCAGGGCGAGGTAGGCGTGGTGCTCGGCCAGCCAGCCGTGCCCGGGGGCGAACTTGTCGGCCATCGCGGCCGCGCTCACCTCGACCGACGCCAGCGGCAGGAGGCGCACCGGCAGGGAGGTGTCGGAGCCGGGGCCGGCGAAGAGCGTGACCTCGTGGCCGCGCTCGGCCAGGCCCCGTGCGGTCGTCCAGGTCATCGACTCCAGACCCCCGGCGAAGGGCTCGCGGATGGGGTAGCGGCTCGAGGCGATGAGGCAGATCCTCACCGCTGACCCACCACCTCGTCGTAGACCGCCGCGTGCGCGACGGCGATCGCCGCGCGCTGGCGACGGCGCTCGTCCACCTCGACCGGGGCGTGGGCGCGCCCGGCGTGGGCGTCCCGCAGCGCGGCGGTGAGGCTGGCGGCGTCGAAGTGCGCATCGTCGTGGCCGTAGGTCAGCACCGGGCCCTGGTCGGCGAAGTAGCCGCACGAGGGCGCCACGACGGCGGTGCCGAGGTCGCGGCACGCCTCGAGCCACCCGCTGTGGGTGCCGAACCGGTAGGGCAGCACCGAGACGTCGAGCGAGGCCAGGTAGGCCCAGAGCGCGTCGTCGTCGAGGAAGTCGTGGACCCGCAGGTCGACCTCGCCCCGCGCGGCGTGGTCGTGCAGCGCCTCCGCCAGCGCGGCGTCGTACCGCGCCCCGCCGGGGAGCAGCACGTCGCGGTGGCCGTTGACCTGCAGCACCCCGCCGGGGAGGTCGCGGACGGTCTCGACGAGCACGGGCAGCAGCGCGTGGGGGTTCATCCCGGCGCGCAGGCTCTTGATGTGCATACCGACGCGGAACTCTCGGGTGCGGGGTCCGCGGCGGCGTACCTCGCGCATCGCGGCGGCGCGCCGCATCGTCTCGAACGGAACGACGTGCGGGTGCGGCACCACGACCGCGTCGCGGCCCCAGCGCTCGCGGATCTCGGCGGCCGCTCCGGCGGTCAGGGTGACGAGGGCGTCGGCGGCGGGCACCAGGACGTCGAGGTGGCGGTCGTGGGCCTCGCGGTCGAGGTGGTGGGGGTTGCGCAGGTCGTGGACGGTGAACACCAGAGGCTTGCCGCGTCTGCGCAGCGCGGCGACGAGCTCCTCGAGGTCGGCAGGGCTGCGGGCGTCGAAGCCGAAGTGGAGGTGGAAGACGTCGAAGTCGTGGTCCGCGACCCATGCGGGGTCGAGCATGACCGGCGGCCACCACTGCTGCGTCGCCGCCGCACCGGCGGGACGCGGGTCGGGCAGGCGCACCGGCCCCGAGCCGTCCTCCGGCGCGAGGTGGCGGACGTAGACGTGGTTGGCGGGCACCGAGGCGACGACGAGGCGCCCGGTGCGGGGACGCGGCACGGGTGCGGCGGCGGGCGCGGGCGCGTCCGTCGTCAGGTCGGAGGTGGTCACGCGGAGCCGTACCCGCGCGCGGAGGGGTCATGCACGATCGCCGGTGCGATCTGGCCCGGGTCCATCCCCAGGGAGGGGCCAGGGGCCCGGGCCGTCCGGCCCGGGGTCTCAGTCGGGGAGCGAGCCGGTGTCCAGGACGTGCTGCGACACGACGCCGATCTTGGTGCGGCTGCTGCGGGCGGCGTGGCGCAGGGCGTTGAAGGCGCCGACGGCATCGAGCGACAGCTTGGCCATCAGGTAGCCCACGGCCCGCTCGATCAGCACGCGGTAGTCGAGGGCGTACTGCAGCTGCCGGGCGAGCTCGCCGGCGGTGTGGGCCTGGAGGGCGGCAGCGAGGGTGGTCGAGACGATCTCGGCGTAGCGCCCCAGCGCAGCCGCCTCGCTGTCGTCCCAGTCGTGGGGGCGGCTGCGGTAGACGTCGAGCGTGCCGACCGGCACCCCGCCGATCAGCACCGGCGTGCCGAGCACCGCGCGCACCGGCTGGGCGGCCATCGCCCGGGCCAGCACGGGCCACCGCTCGACCTCGCCGGTCACGTCGCGGCTGCCCACCACGGTCCCCTGCACGAACGCCTCCGTGCACGGCCCCTCGCCGGCCTCGGCCTCGGTCTGCTCGAGCATCCGGCCGGGACCGTCGCTGGCGGCGGCGTAGACGAGGATGTCCTGCTCGTCGGCGATCAGGATCCCGGCGCCGTCCACGCCGAAGAGGTCCACGCACGCCGCGACGACGACCTGCAGCGCCGAGACGATGCTCCCGTCGTCCTCGCGCGGCTGGGAGAGTCGCCGCAGGCTGTCTGCCAGCGCGGCGTCGTCGATGTTCATGGACCGGATTATTCCCCGGCCGGCTGCCCCTCCGGCCACCCCGACGCGGGCAGGTGCGCCACGAACCGCGCCAGCGTCTCGCGGTCCGCCTCGGATGCGGTGCCGTCGTGGGTGGACACCAGGACCCGCGCCACCGCGCGCACCTTGGTGTTGCTGTCCTGCGAGACGCGCACGATCGTGCGCCACGCCTGCTCGGTGCTGCAGGCGTACCGCGCCGACAGCAGGCCGATGGCCATGCCGATGTCGCGCTGCGACTTCACGGCCTCGTGCAGCTGCGCGACCTCGTCGCGCAGGGGGTCGGCGGGAGGCGTCGACCCGCCCTCGGGTAGGGGTGTCCCAGACATCGTCACCTTCACATGACGTAGGTCCGCGGACACAGGGCGGAGCTCGACGGTTCGAGCGAGGCCACTCTACAGACCGGTGGGTTCGTGCCCTCGCTGGGCAGGCGAGGGGATCGTGGGCTATTCTCACGGTGGACTCAAGCCACGGGTCGTCCGCACGTCCTACGCTGGAGGTGCCCGTGCCGGGTCAAGGCATCCGACGAGGAGTCGCCGAGTCCTTCGACTTCGAGGGTGACGGCGAGCAGGCGCGCGAGTGGCTCGACACGGCCTACGGCGCCTCGCTGGGGCTGGGCGGCCAGATGGGCACCGTGCACCACCAGCGGCGCACCCGGGGCTCGGTGTCGTTCGACCGGCTCCAGATCGACGCCCCCGTCCGCTTCGACGCCGAGGCCATGCCGACGCTGGTCGTGGTCGACGTGTTCGCCGGGGAGCTCGAGTACACCCGCGACTCGGTCACCGACCAGGGCCGGGAGGGCGACACCGTGCTGGCGGCCGGCTGGGACATGCCCTTCAGCGGCAGGGGCAACGGCTACGACGTGCGCAACATCAGCGTGTCGGCCGAGGCGCTCGACTCCGCGATCGCCGACATCGACCTCGACAAGACGGCGGCCGACCTCACCTTCGCCCGCTACGTGCCCCGCTCGCCCGCCGCGGCGGCCCAGTGGCGCGCCGTCGTCGACCGGCTCAGTGCCCCGCTGTCCGCGCCGGTCGACTCGCTGGCCCGGGTCGAGTCGTCCCGGCTGCTGGCCAACAGCCTGCTGCACACGTTCGACAACAACCTGGTGACCGACGCGATGGCAGCCCGTGACGTCGGCGACGCCACGCAGGCCACGGTGCGCCGCGCGCAGCGCCTCATCGACGAGCGCGCCGGCGGCGACCTCACCCTCTCCGACATCGCGCGCGCCTGCTCGGTGACGCCGCGGTCGCTGCAGTACGCGTTCCGTCGCCACCTCGACTGCACCCCGCACGCCTACCTGCGCCGGGTCCGCCTCGACCTGGTCCACCAGGCGCTGCGCGACGGATCGGTGTCCAACGTCGGCGACGCCGCGGCCCGCTTCGGCTTCTTCAACCCCGGCCGCTTCGCCGCGGAGTACCGCCAGGTGTTCGGCGAGAACCCTGGACAGACCTTGCTGCGCCACTCGTCCTGACGGGTGAGTTCGCTTTCCGGCTGTCGCGCTGGTCCAGACCATGCGACCGTGGAGGTGATCGTCCTTGCTGGAGACCACGGCAAGCACCATCCACGCACGAAAGCGAGCACGTGGTCATCATGTCGATCGCTACTGAACGCCCCGCTGGACCCGCCCTCGTCGAGTCCCGTCCCGTCCAGCCCCTCGAGGGCAAGGCCCGCGCACGCCGCACCGACGCCATCGTCAACGACCTCCGAGGCGCCCTCGGCGACGCGGACGCCCACGAGCTGATCCGTCAGCTCATCGAGACCAACGCCGCGGTCGCCCGCAGCATGGCCTCCCGCTACCGCAACCGCGGCATCGACCTCGACGACCTCGAGCAGGTCGCCCTGCTGGGGCTGACCAAGGCCGCGCAGCGCTTCGATCCCGGCGCCGGGCACGACTTCCTGTCGTTCGCGGTGCCGACGATCCGGGGCGAGCTCCGCCGCCACTTCCGCGACTCCGGGTGGATGGTCCGGCCCCCGCGCCGGGTCCAGGACCTGCAGACCCGCATCGCGGGCGCGAAGGAGGAGCTGGAGTCCATGCACGGCCGCTCGCCTCGCCCCAGCGAGATCGCCGAGCACCTCGGCGAGCACCCGGACAGCGTCGTGGAGGCGCTGGCGGCCGACGGCTGCTTCACCCCCACCTCGCTGGACGCACCGGTGTCCGACGGGTCCTCGACGCTCGGCGACCTGCTGGGTGCGGAGGACCGTGCGATCGCGCGTGCCGAGGCCCGGCTCATGCTGGAGCCGCTCATGGGCGTGCTCACCGCACGCGATCGCCGGATCGTGCGCCTGCGCTACTTCCAGGAGCAGACCCAGCAGGAGATCGCCGACGCCGTCGGCCTGACCCAGGCCCAGGTCTCCCGCGTGCTCACGCGGATCCTGGCCGACCTGCGCGCCGGCCTGGTCGACTACTCACCGGCAGCCTGACCTCCCGCGAGTCACTCCGGGATCGGGGTCACCGTGCCACCATGGCGCGGTGACCCCCCTCTCCGTCGGCTACAAGGCATCCGCTGAGCAGTTCGGCCCGCGCGAGCTCGTCGAGCTCGGCGTGCGGGCCGAGGAGGTCGGCCTCGACAGCGTCTGGGTCAGCGACCACTTCCAGC
The DNA here is from genome assembly GCF_017086465.1 of Nocardioides sp. zg-1228. Taxonomy (NCBI): domain Bacteria; kingdom Bacillati; phylum Actinomycetota; class Actinomycetes; order Propionibacteriales; family Nocardioidaceae; genus Nocardioides; species Nocardioides sp. zg-1228. The sequence continues at coordinate 451,930 of NZ_CP070961.1, forward strand.
CGTGGCGCCACGACGGCGGCCACGCGCCGAACGCACTCGTCGCTCTCGCGGCCATGGGCGAGCGTACGGAGCGCGTGGTGCTGGGCACGAGCGTGCTGACCCCGACGTTCCGCTACAACCCCGCCGTGCTCGCCCAGCAGCTCGCCACCCTCGCGCTGCTGAGCCCGGGGCGCGTGGTGCTCGGGGTGGGCACGGGCGAGGCGCTCAACGAGATCTCCGTCGGGCTGCAGGACTGGCCCGACTTCCGCGAGCGCTGGGCCCGGCTGCGCGAGGCCGTACGACTCATGCGCGCGCTGTGGGCCGGTGAGCGGGTCACCTTCGAGGGCGATCACTACCGCACCGTCGACGCCACCGTCTACGACCGCCCCGAGGGCGGCGTCCCGATCTACGTCGCGGCCGGCGGGCCGCAGATGGCCAAGTACGCCGGCCGCGTCGGCGACGGCTTCATCTGCACCAGCGGCAAGGGCATGGACCTCTACACCGACAAGCTGCTCCCGGCCGTCGACGAGGGCCTCGCCGCGTCCGGGCGCTCGCCGGGCGACCTCGCCCGGCTCATCGAGATCAAGCTGTCCTACGCGGCCACCCGCGAGGAGGCGCTCGACAACACCCGCTTCTGGGCTCCGCTGTCGCTGAGCGCGGAGGACAAGCACCGCCTCCACGACCCGGTCGAGATGGCCGCCGCCGCCGACCGGCTGCCCCTCGACCAGGTCGCCTCGCGCTGGATCGTCGCCACGACCCCCGACGAGGTCGTCGACGCCGTCCGCCCCTACGTCGAGGCCGGCTTCGACCACCTCGTCTTCCACGGCCCGGGCCACGACCAGCAGCGCTTCCTCGCCGACCTCGGCGAGCAGGTCCTTCCCGCCGTACGCGGCCTCCGGGGCTGAGCTCGACCCGGGTGGCGGTCTCCCTCGGCGGCCCGTCGGTGCGTACGCGCGGGCTGGGTTGAGCGGGTACGTCCCCGCTCAACGGCCCGGATCCGGGTGTCCTAGCGGGGACGGGACGTGTCCAGTGGGCGCGCCGGACCCGTGCAGCGTCGTCCAGTCGGACCGTGGCGCCGGGGCGTAGGCCGGGGCTGGGTTGAGCGGGTACGTCCCCGCTCAACGGCCCGGATCCGGGTGTCCTAGCGGGGACGGGACGTGTCCAGTGGGCGCGCCGGACCCGTGCAGCGTCGTCCAGTCCGGACCGTGGCGCCGGGGCGTACGCCGGGGCTGGGGTGGAGCGGGTACGTCCCCGCTCAACGGCCCGGATCCGGGTGTCCTAGCGGGGACGGGACGTGTCCAGCGGCCGCCAGGGCGCGGAGGTGCCGGGTCAGGTCTTCGAGCCGGGTGCCTGGCCGGCACTGTCGACCACGGCGGTCTCCAGCACGGCGGTGGCGCCGAAGAGGGTGTCGGGCGATCCGTCGGGGTGGGTGAAGAACCATCGCGTGCCGCGCAGCTCGTAGGTGCTCGCGTCGAAGATCCACGTGGTACGGGTGCGGAAGCGCGCGTCGGTGCGCGTGATGCCGACCCCGCGGCGCCCCAGCGCGTCGGTGGCGCCGTGCTCGACCTCGACCCCGTCGATCCGGGCGACGGCGCGGTAGAGCGCCGCCGCCGTGTCGGGTGGCACCAGCTGCTCCGACACCAGCGAGCCGATGAGCTCGAACGTCGCCTGCTGCTGCTCCTGGCCGTCGACGGGCACCGCCGCGCGGTCGAGGACGTCGAGGAGCGCGTCCGGGTCGGTGGGCAGCTGTGCGAGCCAGGCGTACGTCGGGCGGCGCGCGCCGGCGGGCGACGGTCCGCCCGACTCGAGCGGCCAGTCCTGTCCGAGCTCACGGATCAGGTCGTCCTGCCAGCCGAAGGGGCCCGGGTCCTGGCCCAGCCAGGTCTCCCGCTCGCGGACCGGCCCCAGCACGACGTCCTCGCCGAGCCTGCCCTCGTTGGTGATCACGGCGCTGCGCGTGTAGACGAACTGGTCCTCGCGCACCGTCGCCGCCGGCGAGGCGAGCGCCCGGTCGGCGGCACCGTCGAGCACCCGGGTCGCGGCCAGCGACGTCATGACCGCGCGCGTCGCCTCGGGCCGGGGTGCAGGCGAGTCGCCGGTCAGGGCGAGCACGCCCACCGTCGCCACCGCCGTCGCGCAGGCGAGCACGGTGGCCGGCGCGGCGATGCCACGTACGACCCTGCGCCGGGCCTCGTGCCGGTCGATCGCCAGGTCCACGCGCGAGCGGAGGCGGGCGCGGTGGAGGGGGGACAGGGTGATGTCGTGGGGCGCGGGGTGGCTGCGCCGGAGCTCGTCGAGGTCGCGGGTCACGGTCGTCCTCCTCGGACGGGTCGGACGGGTCGGACGGGTCGGACGGGTGGGACGGGCCCCGTGGGGTGCACGGGGCCGCAGGCGGCGGGCGAGGTCGGCGGTCGAGCAGATGGAGGGTCGGGATCGGCGACGAGCTCGCGCATCCGGGCGCGGGCGCGCGACAACCGGGACCGCACGGTGCCGACCGGCACGCCGAGGGACTCCGCGGCCTCGGCGTAGGTCAGTCCCGACCACACGCACAACGCGACGACCTCTGCCTCCGCTCGGCGCAGGGACCCGATCACCCGGGCGGCCCGGGCCAGCACGTCCGCCTCGTCGAGGCGCTCCACCACCTCGTCGGCGAGGTCGGGCACCGACTCGTCGCGTGGACGACGGGCGAGGAACGTCGTCAACCGGCGACGGCTGCGGCGTGCGTTCAACGCCTGGTTGGTCGCGATGCCCCACAGCCACGGCCGCAGGGGGCGGTCGTCGTCGGTGATCGACTCGCGGGTGCGCCACGCGGCGAGGAACGTCTCCGAGGTGACGTCCTCCGCCGTCGCCCAGTGGCCCGTCAGGCGGTGCGCCAGCGTGAAGACGCCGTCCACGTGCTCGGCGTAGACGGCGTCGAACGCGGCCCGGTCTCCCTGGCGCAGCCTCCGGCGGAGGTCACGATGTCCTGTGCTCACAACCCACTACTGTCCGCTCAGGTCGGGGGGTTCCCGATCCGCGAGTCGATTGTCACCCGGAGCCCGTGTCCGACGTCCCTGGACGCGGTGTGGTCGGCTCAGGAGTCGAAGCCGAGCCCGACCCGGTCGAGGGCACGGAGGAACGCGTTGCGCCGGCCATGGCGGTGGTCGGCGCGGTCGAGCGACCAGCGGGTGAGGTTGATGCCGACGGACGCGAGGGGCTCCGGAGGGAAGGGGAGGGGGCGCTCGCGCACCATCCGCAGCTCGGTGCGCTCGGTCGGTCGGCCGGCGAGCAGGTCGAGGAGCACCTCGGCGGCCCAGCGGGTCGCGGCGACGCCGAGGCCGGTGAAGCCGGCAGCGTGGGCCACCCGGCCACCGTGGGTCGTGCCGTAGAACGCCGCGAACCGCGTGGAGGTGTCGATCGCGCCGGCCCACCGGTGCGTGAAGCGGATGCCCTCGAGCTGGGGGAAGGTGGCGAGGAGGTGCGAGGCCAGCCGCGCGTGGCTGTCCGGCCGGTCCTCGTGGCGTACGTGCATCCGACCGCCGGCCGGGTAGATCGCGTCGTAGCCGCCCCACAGGATGCGGTCGTCGGCGGTCAGGCGGGCGTAGTGGAACTGGTTGGCCAGGTCGCCGAGGCCCTCGCGCCCGGCCCAGCCGATCGACGCGCGCTGGTCGGCGGTGAGCGGCTCGGTGACGAGCACGTAGTCGTAGACCGGCACGGTCATCAGCCGGTTGCGGCGCAGCAGGCCCGGGAAGACGCCGGTGGCCAGGACCACCTGGTCGGACGTGACGGTGGCGCGGGCGGTGGACACCTCGACGACACCGCCCTCGCGGCGTACGCCGGTCACGGCCGAGTGCTCGTGCACCTCGACGCCGAGGTCGGTGGCGGCCCGGGCCAGGCCGGCGGCGAGCCGGGCGGGATGGACGAGCGCGGTGGCGGGCTCGCGCTCGCCGGCCAGGAAGAGCGGGCTGTCGATCGCCGCCCGCACCTGCGCGCGGTCGAGAAAGTGCGCGGACTCGCGCACCCACTCCACCTGGTGCTCCTCGACCGCCACCGACAGCGCCCCCGTGCGCTCCCACTCGCAGGCCAGGTCGAGGTCGCGGACGTCGGCCTCGAACGCGTCGAGGTTGGCCTCGCCCAGCCGCTCCAGGACGTCGTACTCCTCGGGCCAGCGCGAGCGCCCGTTGTCCTCGCCGTGGGTCAGCGAGGCCTCGCAGAAGCCGCCGTTGCGCCCCGAGGCCGCCCACCCGACCGTCTGCGACTCGAGCAGCACCACCCGGCGGCCGGGATCGCGGCGCTTGGCGTGCACCGCCGCCCACAGGCCGAGGTAGCCCCCGCCGACGACGGTCAGGTCGGCACGGGTGGAGCCGCTCAGCGGGTCGTGGGCCGGCCGCGCGCCGACGTCGTCGAGCCAGAAAGCACCGAGGCGGCTGCCGGCGAGCGACCGCGAGACGAGCCGCGGGTCGGGGGCGTGCCGCTCGTAGGCGGTGGCGTGCCGGTGGGGGCGGGGCACGTCGTCGGTCAGCCGGCGGCCGCGGTCAGCGCCGCGTCGAGGATCGCCAGGCCCTCGCGGGCCTCCTCGTCGCTGGTCGTCAGCGGCGGCACGACGTGGATGCGGTTGTAGTTGCTGAACGGCAGCATCCCGCGCTCCTGGCAGCCCGTCACGATGGCGGCCATCTCGGGGCTGGAGCCGCCGTAGGGGGCCAGCGGGGCGCGCGTCCGGCGGTCGCCGACCAGCTCGACGGCCCAGAAGGCGCCGGTGCCGCGCACCTCGCCGATCCACTCGTGCCGGTCCGCCAGCTCGCGCAGGCCGGGCCCGAGCACCTCGGCGCCGAGCCGCTCGGCGCGACCGACGATGTCGTCGTCCTCCATCGCGCGGATCGTCGCGACGGCGGCGGCACACGCCAGCGGGTGCCCGGAGTAGGTGAGCCCGCCGGGGTAGGCGCGGTGGGCGAACGTCGCGTGGATGGCGTCGCTGATCGCGACCCCGCCGAGCGGGACGTAGCCGGAGTTGACGCCCTTGGCGAAGGTCAGCAGGTCCGGGACGGTGTCGCCGTGCTCGACGGCGAACCACCGCCCGCTGCGCCCGAAGCCCGACATGACCTCGTCGGCGACGAGCACGATGCCGTGCCGGTCGCAGATCTCGCGCACCCCGGCCAGGTAGCCCGGCGGCGGGACCATGATCCCCGCGGTGCCGGGGATGGCCTCCAGCACGATCGCCGCGACCGTCGCCGGCCCCTCCAGCGCGACCACCTGCTCGAGGTGCTCGAGCGCGCGCTGGCACTCCTCGGCCTCGCTGGTGGCGTGGAAGGGGCTGCGGTAGAGGAACGGGCCGAAGAAGTGCACGGTGCCGGTCGACCCCTGGTCGCTGGCCCACCGGCGCGGGTCGCCGGTCATGTTGACCGCGAGGTGCGTGCCGCCGTGGTAGCTGCGGTAGGTGGTGAGCACCTTGTGCCGGCCGGTGTGGAGCCGCGCCATGCGTACGGCGTGCTCGTTGGCGTCGGCGCCGCCGTTGGTGAAGAAGACGTGGTCGAGGTCGCCGGGGGTGTGGCTCGCGATCAGCCGGGCGGCCTCCGAGCGGGCGCCGTTGGCGACCGCCGGGGCGATCGTGCACAGGTGCGCGGCCTGCTCGCGGATGGCCGCGACGATGCGCGGGTGCTGGTGGCCGAGGTTGGTGAAGACCAGCTGGGAGGAGAAGTCGAGGTAGCGCCGGCCCTCGCCGTCCCACACGTGGCTGCCCTCGGCGCGGGTGACGACCATCGGACTGATCTGGGCCTGCGCCGACCAGGAGTGGAAGACGTGGGCGCGGTCGAGCTCGTAGGTCCGGGCGGCGTCGTGGGTGCCGGCCAGGTCCGAGGCCGTCGTCGGGTCAGTCATTGCGCGGGAATCCCAGCTCGAGGCCGCCCTCGGGGCGGTTGGCGGGGTCGATCCACCGGGTGGTGACGACCTTTCCGCGGGTGAAGAAGTGCACGCCCTCGGTGCCGTGGGCATGGGTGTCGCCGAACAGCGAGCGCTTCCAGCCGCCGAAGGAGTAGTAGGCGACCGGCACCGGGACCGGCACGTTGACGCCGATCATCCCGACGGTCACGTCGGCCTCGAAGCGGCGGGCGGCCCCGCCGTCGTTGGTGAAGACGGCCGTGCCGTTGCCGTACTCGTTGGCGTTGACCAGCGCGATCGCCTCGTCGTAGCTGGCGACCCGCACGACCGAGAGCACCGGCCCGAAGATCTCCTCGCGGTAGATCTCCATGTCGGGGGTGACCTCGTCGAACAGCGTGGGCCCGAGCCAGAAGCCCTCGGCCACGTCGTCGGAGCCGCCGCGGGCCGCGACGTCGCGCCCGTCGACGACGACCTTGGCGCCGGCCGCCTCGCCGGAGTCGATGTACGAGGCGACCTTGTCGCGGTGGGCCCGGGTCACGAGCGGACCCATGTCGGCCTCCTTGCCCTCGCCCGCGGCCGTGGCGTCGGCACCGCCGTCGCCGATGAGCAGCGTGCGGGTGCGGTCGGCGACCCGGGCGACGAGCTCGTCGCCGATCGGGTCGACCGCGACGAGGACGCTGATCGCCATGCAGCGCTCGCCGGCGCTGCCGTAGCCGGCGTTGACGGCCGAGTCGGCGGCCAGGTCGAGGTCGGCGTCGGGCAGGACCACCATGTGGTTCTTCGCGCCGCCGAGGGCCTGGACGCGCTTGCCGTGGCGGCTCGCGGTCTCGTAGACGTACTCCGCGATCGGGGTCGAGCCGACGAAGCTGATCGCCTGCACGTCGGGGCTGGTGAGCAGCGCGTCGACCGCGGTCTTGTCGCCGTGCAGGACGTTGAAGACGCCGTCGGGGAGCCCGGCCTCCTGCCAGAGCGCGGCGATCCAGCTGGCCGCGCTCGGGTCCTTCTCGCTGGGCTTGAGCACGACCGTGTTGCCCGCCGCGATCGCGATCGGGAAGAACCACATCGGCACCATCGCCGGGAAGTTGAACGGGCTGATGATGCCCACCACGCCCAGCGGCACCCGCTTGGAGTGCACGTCGACGCCGGTCGAGGCGCTCTCGCTGTGCCCGCCCTTGAGCAGGTGGGAGATGCCGCACGCGAACTCGACGACCTCGAGGCCACGGGCGATCTCGCCCATCGCGTCGGAGTGCACCTTGCCGTGCTCGCTGCTGATGATCGCGGCGAGCTCGTCCTTGCGGCTGTTGAGCAGCTCGCGGAAGGCGAACAGGACCTGGGTGCGTCGGGCGAGCGAGGTGGCCGCCCACGGCGCGGCGGCGCGCGACGCGGCGCCGATCACGGCGGCGGCGTCCTCCTCGCTGGCCAGCGCGACGCGGCCGGTCACCCGGCCGGTGGCGGGGTTGGTCACGTCGGCCCAGCCGAGGGGGGAGCCGGTCAGCGGCGCGCCGTCGGCCCAGTGCACGACGTCCTGCGGATTCGGGGTGCTCATGGCGCTCATCCTGCTGGTCGTACGTCGCACGCGCGGGTGTCGGATCGTCGGCAAAGCGGCCGGTCGCCGGACACATCGTCACCCCGTCGGCCGTAGGCTGCCGCCGTGGTCGACGTGACGCCGGGGGTGACGCTGCGCGAGGCGCTGGAGCTGCCGGCGCTGCGCCGCGCCGCGCCCGAGGTGGTCGCCGGTGCCGCCGGGGCCGGCCGGCCGATCCGGTGGGTGCACGCCACCGAGCGACTCGACGTCGGCGAGCTCCTGCGAGCCGGCGACCTGCTGCTCACGATGGGCACCGGCCTCCCCGACGACGACGACACCGCCGGGCTCGAGGCCTTCGTCGACGCCCTCGTCGACGTCGGGAGCGCGGGGGTGGTGGTCGAGCTCGGCCGACGATGGGCCTCGGCGCTGCCCGACCCGCTCGTCGCCGCCTGCGAGGAGCACGGGCTCCCGCTCGTGGTGCTGGCGCGCGAGACCCGCTTCGCCACGCTCGCGCAGGAGATCGGCGAGCGGGTGGTCGACCGGCAGCTGGCCGAGCTGCGCGAGGCCCAGCGCGTGCACGAGACGTTCACCGACCTGGGCTACGACCTCGCGAGCCCGGCCGAGATCCTCCGCGCGGTGCAGCGCCTGGCCGACGCGCCCGTGGTCGTGGAGAACGCCCAGCACCGCCCGCTCGACTACTTCGCCGGCCCGGACGACGGCGGCGGGTTCCTCGACGGATGGCCGGCCCGGTCCCAGCGCGTCGAGGTCGCCGGCCGCACCGGCTGGGACGCCGCCAACGGGTGGCTCGTCACCCGCCTCGGCACGACCGACCGGGCGTGGGGACGGCTGGTGATCGGCTCACCCGAGACGCCGTCGCAGCGGCTCGTGGCCGTGGCCGAGCGGGCCGCGTCGGCCCTCGCCCTGCACCGCCTGCACGACCGCGACCGCGGCACGCTCATGCGCCGCACGCACCTCGAGCTGCTCACCGGGCTGAGCGAGGACCCCGACTCCGACGACGTACGACGACGCTGCGAGCTGGCCGGCTTCCCGGTGCGCCGGCGCACCCTGACCGGCGTGGTGGTCCGCCCGCGCGTCGGCGCCTCGCCCTCCGCCGAGCCCGACGAGGTGGCCGCGACCGTCGTCCGCGCCGCCCACGCGCTGCGCCTGCCGGCCCTGGTCTGCGAGGTCGAGCGCGACCTGCGGGTGCTGGTCTCGAGCGCTCCCGCGTCCTCGGCCGACGACCTGGTCGACCGGCTCGCCGCGCGCGTGCGGGCCCACCACGACGTGCTGGTGGCCGCCGGCCGCCCCGTCGCCGACCCGGCCGGGGTGGCCCGCACGGTGGCCGAGGCGGGGCAGGTCGCCGACGCCGCTCCCGCCGTGAGGCGCGAGCACGATCCCGGGGTGCACCGCCTCGCCGACCTGCACCTGCGCGGGCTGCTGGCGCTGCTCGGCGAGGACGAGCGGGTCCGCCTCTTCGTCGAGCGCGAGCTCGGGCCGCTGCAGGAGCACGACCGGGCCGACGGGGCGCGCACCGAGCTGGTGGCGGCGCTGCGCGCGCTCGTGCTGCACCCGGCCAGCAAGACCGAGGCCGCGGCGAGCCTGCACCTGTCGCGCGCGGCCTTCTACGACCGGCTGGCACGGATCGAGTCGATCCTCGGCGCCGACCTCGACGACCCTGACGTCCGGGTCTCGCTGCACGTCGCGCTCGTGGCAGACGAACTGTTGGGCGGAGGGGCGAAGTGACGACAGATCGTCGGCCGCCGCGCCCCGCCCCGCTGGGGACGATGCAGCCATGAGCCCCGCCGCGACCCGCGTCCTCGACACCGCCGCGCCCGTGCCGACCGCGCCCCTCGACCCGGGCACGGTCCTGGCCGGCGCCCCTGCGGCGGGCTCGCGCGCGCTGGCCGCGGTGTCCGGCGTGGAGGTCGGGGTGTGGGAGATGACCCCGGGCACCGCCACCGACGTCGAGGTCGACGAGGTGTTCGTCGTGCTCTCCGGCGCCGCGAGCGTGACCTTCGACGACGGCGAGCAGGTCGAGCTCGGGCCGGGCAGCGTCGTCCGCCTGCGGGCCGGCGAGCACACGACCTGGGTCGTCCACGAGACCATCCGCAAGATCTACGTCGCCTGACCGCCCGCCGAGGAGAGCAATGACCGACCAGCCGACCGACCAGCCGACCGACCCGACGATCCGCAACTTCATCGACGGCGAGCTCGTCGCGTCGGCGAGCACCGAGTTCATCGAGCTCGTCGACCCCGTCACCGGCGCACCCGACGGGCGCTCGCCCGTCTCGACGCACGAGGAGGTCGACCGGGCGTACGCCGCCGCGGAGCGGGCCTCGGCCTCCTGGAAGCGGCTCACCCCGGGCGCGCGCCAGGGCTACCTGCTCGACCTGGCGACCGCGATCGCGGAGCGCCGCGACGAGATCAGCGAGGTGCAGGCCCGCGACACCGGGCAGCCCGTGCGCCACATCGCGAGCGAGGAGGTCGACCAGGGCGTCGACCAGCTGCGCTTCTTCGCCGGCGCCGCGCGACTCCTGGAGGGCAAGTCGTCGGGGGAGTACCTCGAGGGCCACACCTCCGCGATCCGTCGCGAGCCGATCGGCGTCGTCGGCCAGGTGACGCCGTGGAACTACCCCTTCGCGATGGCGATCTGGAAGATCGCGCCCGCGCTGGCGGCGGGCAACACGGTCGTCCTCAAGCCCAGCGACACCACGCCGCGCTCCACCGTCCTGCTGGCCGAGATCGCCGGCGCGATCCTGCCGCCCGGCGTGCTCAACGTGGTCAACGGCGACGCCTCCACGGGTCGCTACCTCGTCGAGCACCCGACCCCCGGACTCGTCGCGATCACCGGCTCGGTGCGCGCGGGCACGGAGGTCGCGCTGTCGGCCGCGAGGTCGCTCAAGCGGGTCCACCTCGAGCTCGGCGGCAAGGCGCCGGTCGTGGTGGCGCCCGACGCCGACCTGGCCCGGGCCGCCGAGATGGTGGCCGCGGCCGCCTACTTCAACGCCGGCCAGGACTGCACCGCCGCCACCCGGGTGATCGTCCACAGCAGCGTGCACGACGAGCTCGTCGAGCTGCTGGTCACGGAGGCCGAGGCCACCCGGGCCGGCCCGCCGTCGGACGACGGGGCCGACTACGGTCCGCTCAACAACGCCGCCCACCTCGCGAAGGTCGAGTCGTTCCTCGCCGACCTGCCCGCCCACGCGAGCGTCCGCACCGGAGGCGCCCGGCACGGTGAGGCCGGCTTCTTCTTCGCGCCGACCGTCGTGACCGGCGTACGCCAGGACGACCGCATCGTGCAGGAGGAGGTCTTCGGCCCCGTCCTGACGGTGCAGTCCTACGACGACGAGGCCGAGGCGCTCGCGATGGCCAACGGCGTCCCCTACGGCCTCGCCGCGAGCGTGTGGACCCGCGACGTCGGCACCGCCGACCGACTCACCCGCGAGCTCGACTTCGGCTGCGTGTGGGTCAACACCCACATCCCGTTCGTCTCGGAGATGCCGCACGGCGGGTTCGGCGCGTCGGGCTACGGCAAGGACCTGTCGGGCTACGGCTTCGACGACTACACGCGCATCAAGCACGTGATGACCGCCCACTACTGACAGGCGGGCCAGTGCCGGTCCGTCCCGGTCTCGACGGGTCGGGCATGCTGGGGCCATGCGCTTCACCGAGCACGAGCTGACCGTGGCCGTCACCGCCGCCGCCAAGATCGTGGCCGGCGGCAAGGTCGGGCGCCGCGCCAAGGGCGAGGCGGCCTGGGAGTCGATGAGCAAGATCGAGCGCTACCACCTGCTCGAGGCGGTCGGCAGCCAGGTCCTGCCCGTCCTGCTCGCCCTGCCCGACGTCGAGGTGCCGGCGGGCACCCGGCCCACCTTCACCGACGCCCAGATCGCGGCCGCGGTCGAGCAGACCCTCGGCGAGAGCGGTGTGGGCCGGCTGCGGCAGAAGGTGGCGGTCGCGGCGCGACTGACGCTCGTACGCACGGCGCTCGCCCAGCTCCCGGTGCGCCAGGACCCCGACGCGCTCACCGTGCCCGACTCCCTCGAGGACCTCTGAGCCGTCCCGCCCCCAGGGCCTGAGGACCCTGAGGACGGCGTTCAGGTTGGGTGCGTACCGTCGTTACCGATGACTTCCTCCGTGTTCTCCCTGATGACCTCCCGCACCCGCACCGTGATCGGCGCCCTGTCGGTCGCCGCCGTGCTCACGCTCTCCGCCTGCGGCGGGTCGGACGCGTCCGACGACGCCAAGGACTCCTCGTCGAGCTCCTCGCCGTCCGCGAGCGCCTCCGACGGCGCCGCCGAGGGCCCCCAGCCCGACCTCGACGCGATCCCCGACGTGGTCGCCGAGGTCAACGGCGAGCAGGTGACCAAGGAGGAGTTCGTGCCGATCTACAAGGCGGCCTTCCAGCAGGCGGCGGCCCAGGCGCAGATGACCGGGGAGGAGCCCGACGAGAAGGCGCTGCGCAAGCAGACCGCCGACAACCTCGTCGACACCGAGCTGCTGCTGCAGGAGGCCGAGTCGCGTGGCCTCGAGGTCAGCGACGAGGCCGTCGACGAGGAGCTGGCCGACCTGGCGAAGCAGAACGGCATGGGGTCGGCCGACGAGCTCCTCGAGGCCGTCGAGGCCCAGGGCCTGAGCGCCGAGCAGGCCCGCGAGCAGGTCGAGACCCAGGCGATGGTCGAGCAGCTCGTCGCCGACGAGGACGGCCCGCTCGAGCCCACCGACAAGGAGCTGCGCAAGATCTACGCGCAGGCCAAGAAGCAGCAGGCCGCGTCGGGCGGCGGGCAGGAGATCCCGCCCTTCGACCAGGTGCGCGACCAGCTCGTCGAGCAGGCCGAGGCCCAGCAGGTCGGCAAGGTCGCCACGGAGCTGGTCACGGACCTCCGCAAGGACGCGGACATCACGATCAACCTCTGACGTCGGTCAACCTCTGACGCTGCGCCCGCTCAGCGGGCGAGGAAGCCGGCCAGCAGCTCCTGGAACTCCGCGGGCTGCTCGAGGGCGGGCGCGTGACCGCACCGGCCGAGGACGTGGAGGCGTACGTCATCGAGGTGCTCGAGCAGCGGCAGCGCGGCCGTCCGGAGCGGCGTGAGGCGATCGTGCGCCCCGTGGACGAGCAGCACCGGCGCCCGGATGGCCGCCAGCTCGTCGGCGGAGAGGGTCAGGTCGTCGACCCACCGCGATCGAGGCGGCGGGAAGAGCGTCGCGAACGCCTCCGCGCCCGCCTGCATCGCCGCGGTGCGGGCGGCCACGGCCTTCGGCGTGACGAGGCGCTGGTCGTGGACCAGCCGGCAGGTCATGTCGCGTGCGCCGTCGGGGGTCGGGGGTGCGGCCCAGACCGCGTCGAGGTCGGCGGACAGCGGCGCCCCCGGGGCGCCCATCGTGCCGACGGCCACCACATGGGTGACCTGTTGCGGACGGGCGGCGGCCAGGGCCAGCGCCACCGCGCCGCCCATCGAGTGGCCCACGACGGCGTAGGACGTCTCGCCGAGGGCGTCCATCAGGCCGGCGGCCTGGTCGGTCCAGGTGCGGCGACCGCCCGACGACCCCGCCGGCAGCGGGGTGCGGCCGAAGCCGGCCTGGTCGGGCGCGACCACGCGGTGCGAGCCGGCGAGCGCCGCCGCGGTCGCTGCCCAGGCGCCGGCGGCAGTCGTGCCGGGACCGGAGCCGTGTAGCATCAGCACGGCGTGCCCGGCCCCGGTCTCGTGCACGCGGACGGGCGAGCCGTCGACGTCGACGACCTCCCCCGGCGTGCGAGTCGCGGCCTCCGCGGGGAGGCCACGGCTCATGCCGACGCGCCGCCGATGGACTTGTCGAAGACCTCCATCATGGCCCGGCCGAACTGCGGCATGTCGGGCCAGCCGCGGCAGGAGACCAGGTTGCCGTCGACGCAGTCGGGGGCGTCGACGACCGTCGCCCCGGCGTTCTCCATGTCGCCGGCGATGGGTGGGAAGCACGCGGTGCTGCGGCCCTTGAGGAGGCCGTAGACCGCGGGCACCTGGGCGCCGTGGCACACCAGGGCGATGGGGAGGTTGCGGGCGAAGAAGTGCTCGGTGATCCGGCGGACGTCGGGGTCGACGCGGATCCACTCGGGGGCGCGGCCGCCGGGGATGATGAGGGCGTCGTAGCGCTCGAGGTCGACCTCGGCCCACGTCAGGTCGACGGGCAGCTTGCGGCCGGGCTTCTCGACGTAGGCGTCGCAGTTGGGGTCGAACTCGTGGATGACGAGCTGGACGTCGCGCGTGGTGAGGGAGGCGACGTCGACGTCCCACCCGCCCTCCTGCACGCGGTAGTAGGGGTACATGGTGTCGAGCTCTTCGGCGGCGTCGCCGGTCATGAGCAGTGCTCTGGGCACCTGGGTCTCCTTGGCTGAGGGCGGCAAAGACGAGCGGTCCGGACCCGAGCAAGCCCGACCACAGGATCGGATCCGATCGGATCGGTCGGGTCAGGATCGCTGCGGGCGACCGTCCGCGTCAAGGGGTGGTGCGTCCAGATCCTGCTCGGACTCCTCGAAGAGACGGCGGAACCGGTCTCGCGAGAGCAGGATGTGGCGCCGCATCGCATAGGCGGCGGCATCGGGATCACGGGAGGCGATCGCGTCGACGACCTCCTCGTGCTCGCCCATGGCGAGGAAGGTGACCTCCGCGTCGTAGAGCAGCCGGAACAGGTGGACGTGGGTGTGCAGGCGGGCGAGCGCCTCGCGCACGACCTGGTTGCCCGCGCTGTCGGCGACGAGGTCGTGGAGGGCGGCGTCGCGCAGGCCGAAGGCGCCGTAGGCGAGGTGGCGGCCGCCCTCGACGAGCTGGCCCATCTCCTCGAGCAGCCGGCGCATCTCCTCGACCTGGCCGGTCGTGGCGCGCTCCGCCGCGTGGCGGGCGGCGGACGGCTCGAGGAGGAGCCGGATCTCGACCATGTCCTCGAAGCGGTCGCGGGTGATCTGCGGGGGGATCCGGTAGCCGGCGTGCGGCACCCGGACGACCAGGCCGTCGGCCTCCATCCGGTTGAGCGCGTCGCGGATGGGGGTCTGCGAGACGCGCAGCTCGCGGGCCAGGGCGTCCATCGTGACGCGGGAGCCGGGCTCGATGCGCAACGACATCAGCTGTCCCAGGAGGGCGTCGTAGACCTCGTCGGCCAGCCGCCCACGAGGACGCTCGAGGCGCCTGCGCCCACCGGTGGGAGCGACCCATGACACGGGGGGCTCGCCCGTCCTCGCCTCGTCCATGCTGTCCGGTCCCTTCTCACCAGTGCTGGCCGGACCGTTGACAGCGGCCGGTGCGGTGACTCATGCTCTCGCACGAATCAGATCGTATAGGAAATGGGTCAGGGCGTCTGCGGTGGGGGAACGGGCCCTCGCGGCACCCGGTCCGTGCACTCGCCCTCGATTCCCTCCCCCACCACGGAGCCCCCATGAGCCTGCTCGGCGTCCTGCGCGGTCCGCGCCAGGTCCTGTTCGGAGCCGGGCAGCGTCACGCCCTCGCCACGGTGACCGCCGCCCTCGGGTCGCGCGCACTGGTCTGTACCGATGCCCGGTTCGGTGCCACCGCCGAGTTCGCCCAGCTCGTGGGCCTCCTCGAGCAGGCAGGGGTGCACGTCACGACCTTCGCCGAGGTGGAGCCCGACGTGCCGGTGCACCAGGTGACGCAGTGCGCGCAGCTCGCCGCCGCGGCACGGCCAGACGTCGTGGTCGGCATGGGCGGAGGCAGCTGTCTGGACCTCGCCAAGGCGGTCGCGGTGCTCCTCGCGCACGGCGGCTCGCCGGCCGACTACTACGGCGAGCTCCGGGTGCCCGGGCCGGTGGTGCCGGTCGTGGCGCTGCCGACCACCGCGGGCACCGGCTCGGAGGTGACCCCGGTGGCCGTGCTCACCGATCCCGACCGGGTCAGCAAGGTGGGCATCTCCAGCCCGCACCTGATCCCCCAGGTCGCCGTGTGCGACCCCGAGCTCACGCTCGGGTGCCCGCCCGGCCTCACCGCCAGCGCCGGCGCCGACGCGCTCTCGCACGTCGTGGAGGCCTTCACCGCCGTACGCCGCCCGCTGACGACCGGGCTCGCCACCGAGCGGGTCTTCGTGGGCAAGAACGAGCTGACCGACACCTACGCCCTGCTCGGCGTGCGGCTCATCGCCGGCAGCCTGCACCGGGCCTGGTCGACCCCCGACGACGTCGAGGCGCGCGAGGCGATGATGCTCGGCGCCACCGCGGGCGGGTTCGCCCTCGGCACCGCGGGCACGGCGGCCGCGCACGCCATCCAGTACCCGGTCGGCGCCCTGACGCACACGCCGCACGGCATCGGCGTCGGTGCCCTGCTGCCCTACGTCATGGAGTACAACCGCCCGGCCCGGGTGGCCGAGATGGCGGCGATCGCGGTGGCCATGGGCGCCTCGCCCGACGCCTCCGCCGAGGACCTGGCCGACGAGGCCATCGACCGGGTCGCCGCGCTGCTCGCCTCCGTCGGCATCCCGGCGACGCTCGCCGAGATCGGCCTGCCGGCCGACCAGCTCCGCTGGACCGCCGAGCAGGCGAGCGGAGCCGAGCGTCTCGTGGCCAACAACCCGCGTCCGCTCGACGTCGACGGCCTCGAGCGCATCGTCCGCGCCGCCCATTCCGGCGATCGCGCGGCCCTGCGCGATGCCGTGCTGCCGACCGACGACCTCACCACCCCGGCAGGTGCGCGATGACCGTCGTGGACGAGGTGCTGCGCCCGGTGGTCGACGCCATCGACGTGCCGACCGACCTGTTCGTCGCCGGTGCGTGGCGACCTGCCGGCACGGGCAACCGGCTGGAGGTGCACGACCCCTCCACCGGCTCGGTGCTCGCCACGGTCGCCGACGCCGACACCGCCGACGCCGTGGCCGCGGTCGACGCCGCGGCCGCTGCCGCCGCCGACTGGGCCGCCACGTCGCCCCGCTCGCGCGCCGACCTGTTGATGCGCGCCTTCCACCTGATGCTCGAGCGCAGCGAGGAGCTGGCGCTGCTCATCGCCCTGGAGAACGGCAAGTCGCTCGCCGACGCGCGCGGCGAGGTCGCCTACGCGGCGGAGTTCTTCCGCTGGTACGCCGAGGAGGGCGTCCGCCTGCGCGGACAGGTGGGCCACGCCCCGAGCGGGGCCAACCGGCTCCTGGTGACCTACCAGCCCGTCGGTGTCAGCGTGCTCGTCACGCCGTGGAACTTCCCGGCCGCGATGGCCACCCGCAAGATCGCGCCGGCGCTCGCCGCGGGCTGCACGACCGTGCTCAAGCCCGCCGCCGAGACCCCCCTGACGGCGCTGGCCGTGGCGGCGCTGCTGCAGGAGGCCGGCCTTCCCGACGGCGTCCTCAACGTCGTCACCACGTCCCGGCCCGGCCCCGTCGTGGAGGCGATGCTGACCGACCGGCGCACCCGGATGGTCTCCTTCACCGGCTCGACCGCGGTCGGCCGGGTGCTGCTGCGCACGGCCGCCGACAACGTCCTCAAGTGCGCGATGGAGCTCGGCGGCAACGCGCCGTTCGTCGTGCTGGCCGACGCCGACGTCGAGGCGGCGCTCGAGGGCGCGATGGTCGCCAAGATGCGCAACGGCGGCCAGGCGTGCACGGCCGCCAACCGCTTCTTCGTCCACTCCTCGGTCCACGACGAGTTCGTCGAGGGCCTCATCGCCCGGATGTCCGCGATCCGGGTCGGCCCGGGCCCCGACCCGGCCACCCAGTGCGGCCCGCTGATCAACGACCACGCCGTGCGCAAGGTCGACCACCTGGTCCGCGACGCCGTCTACCGCGGCGCCCGCGCCATGATCGGCGGCCGCCCCACCGGCGGGCCGGGCTCGTTCTACCCGCCCACCGTGCTGGTCGACGTGCCCGCCGACGCCCGGGTGCTGCACGAGGAGGTCTTCGGCCCGGTCGCCCCGGTGGTCCGCTTCGAGCGCGAGGAGGACCTGCTCCCGGTCGTCAACGACACCGATCTCGGCCTGGTCAGCTACCTCTACACCCGCGACCTCGCGCGCGGCCTCCGCCTCGCGGAGCGCCTGGAGAGCGGCATGGTCGGGCTCAACCGCGGTCTCGTCTCCGACCCCGCCGCGCCCTTCGGTGGCACCAAGCAGAGCGGTCTCGGCCGCGAGGGCAGCACCGAGGGCCTCCTCGAGTTCATGGAGGCCCAGTACGTCGCCACGTCCTGGTGACCGCACGACCAGTCCCACCACGCACCCACCCACCACGCACCCACCACCACGCACCCACCACCACGCAGTTGCACCACCCGTCTCGGCGCAGTCCCGGCACCACCCGATCACCCACCCGATCACCCATCCCGAGCAGGAAGCAGGAAGCAGATGCGGCACCTACAGCGAGCGGGACGCAGGTCCCTCCCCGGACGGCAGGCACGCCTGGCCACGGCGGCCATCCTCGTGGCGACGGCCCTTGCGGCCTGCGGCGGCGGCGGCGGTGACGGCGACGACGGCGACGCCGAGTCCGACGCCGGCGGTCCGGCGGCCCCGGCCACCATCCCCGAGCTCACCGACGACCCGCTGACGCTGAGCTTCATCTGGTTCGAGTGGCCCCCCGCCCAGGCGCTGGAGGACTTCGCCAACGCGGAGTACACCAAGGAGCGGCCCAACGTGACCATCGAGGTCAACACGGTGCCCAACGCCAACTGGCACGACGCGATGTTCACCCAGTTCGCGGCGCGCCAGACCGACTTCGACATCCCGATCCTCGACTCGCAGCACATCGGCGAGGCGGTGACCAACGGCAACATCCTCGACCTCACCGACTTCGTCAACGAGAACATCGAGACCGACGCCTACGACCCCTACCTCCTCGCCGCCTACGGCCAGTACCCGCAGGCCGAGACCGGCCAGCGTGACGAGGACGCGAGCCTCTACGGCCTGCCGCTCCTGGGCGACACCTGGACGATGATCTACCGCAAGGACCTCATCGGCGAGGAGCCCCCGGAGACCTGGGACGAGATGATCGACGTCGCCCGCCAGTGTCAGGAGGACAACCCCGGCGTCAGCGGCCTGGCCTTCCACCAGGCCAACGGCTCCGACGCCGCGGCGGTCACCTACAACACGGTCAACGGCGTCTACGGCGGCAACCTCTGGAACGCCGAGGACAAGACGATCGAGGGCATCATCAACGACGACGCCGGCCAGAAGGCCATGGACGTCCTGGTCAACGAGATGAAGCCGCTGACCGCCAAGGGCTCGGGCAACTGGTTCATCGACGAGGTCAACGCCGCGGTCGCCCAGGGCAAGGCCTGCATCGCCTTCCAGTGGATCGCCGCCGCCGGAGGCCTGGTCGACCCCGAGCAGTCGACGCTCGGCAAGACCCAGGACGAGATCCTCGACAAGCTCGGCTTCGCCACGCTCCCCTCGCAGGAGACCGACCTGGTGCCGCTGGGCGGCATGGGCATGCACATCTCGGCCTACGCTCCCGAGGAGCGCCAGGCGGAGGCGCTCAACTTCATGAAGTGGTTCGAGCAGGCCGACATCCAGAAGAAGTGGGCCGCCGCCGGCGGCGTCCCCGCACGCACCGACGCCCTCGAGTCCTCGGAGTTCCTCGACGCCGGACCGTTCAACCAGGTCTACGCCGACTCGGTCACCCGGATGCGCGACATGTGGAACGTGCCCGAGTACGCCCGGCTCATCGACATCGAGAACACCAACGTCAACGCCGCGCTCAACGGGGCCAAGGACCCCGAGCAGGCACTCGACGACATCGCCGCGGAGCAGCAGGAAGTGCTGGACTCCGCGGGCGGCGGCGGGCTGTGAGCTGAACCCATGACGACGACGAAGGACCACCCGGTGCAGGGGACGTCTCCGACGACCCCTGCACCGGGGGGTTCCCCCCGCCTGAGCGACCGCGGCCTGGCCGTGGCGTTCATCTCGCCGGCCCTGCTCCTGCTGCTCGCGATGTCGGTGTTCCCGCTGCTGTGGGCGCTCTACCTGTCCTTCACCGACTACTCGGCCACGCGCGACGTGCCCGCCGACTTCATCGGGTTCACGAACTACACCGACATCCTGACCTCCGACCAGGTCCACCAGCGGGCCCTGACGACGCTGCTCTACGTCGTCGGCGCGGTGGCGCTGCAGACCGTGCTGGGCTTCGCGATCGCCTACCTGATCTCGCGGAGGACTCGCGGGCGGGGGCTGCTGACCACGCTGTTCCTGGTGCCGATGATGCTGTCCCCGGTCGTGGTCGGGCTGTTCTGGAAGTTCATGCTCGACGCCCAGTTCGGCGTCATCAACAGCATGCTCGGCTCCCTCGGCCTCGACCAGGTCGAGTGGCTGACCCGGCAGCGCACCGCGCTCATCTCGCTGATCGTCGTCGACACCTGGCAGTGGACGCCGTTCATCATGCTCATCGCGCTCGCCGGCCTCACCGCGGTCCCGAAGTACCTCTACGAGGCCGCCTCGATCGACCGGGCGTCGGAGTGGTTCCGCTTCCGCCACATCACCCTGCCGATGGTCTGGCCGCTGCTCCTCATCGCCATCATGTTCCGCGCGATCGAGGCGTTCCGGCTGTTCGACCTCGTCTACATCCTCACCAGCGGCGGTCCAGGGGTCTCCACCGAGACGTTGTCGTTCCACGTCTACAAGGTCGCGTTCCTCGGTTTCAGCACCGGGACCGCGTCGGCCTACGGGATCCTCATGGTCCTCGTCGTCATCGTCCTCGCGCAGTTCTACCTGCGCTACCTCAACAAGCTGAAGGAGGGCTGATGGCCATCTCCATCGACGAGGCGGTGCCCGCTCCCACCACGGAGTCGTCGCCGCGCGCCCGGCGCAGCGGCGGCCGGGGCCGGATGGTGGTCGAGGTCCTGCTGCTGACCGCGCTGGCCGTGGCCATGCTCTTCCCGGTGATCTGGATGCTCGAGACGTCCATCAAGGAGAACCGCGACGTCTACGCGGTGCCCGCGAAGTTCTTCGGGTTCGACGTCACCCTCGACCACTACAAGGACGTGTTCGTCGCGCCCGACGGCGGTCGCTCCGACCTGTCCGGGTCGTTCCTCAACTCCGTCATCGTGGCCGGTGCGTCGACCGTGCTGGCCACGGTGCTCGGGGTCCCCGCCGCGTGGGCCTACTCGCGCTTCACCCTGAAGGCGAAGAAGGACCAGCTCTTCTTCATCCTCTCGACCCGCTTCATGCCGCCCGTGGTGGTCGTGATCCCGATCTTCCTGATGTATCGCGAGCTGGGGCTCATCGACAGCAAGCTCGGGCTGATCCTCATCTACGCCGCCTTCAACGTGCCGTTCACCATCTGGATGATGAAGGGCTTCGTCGACGAGGTGCCCTCGGAGTACGAGGACGCGGCCATGCTCGACGGCTACACGCGGCTGCAGGCGTTCCACAAGTTCACCCTGCCCCTGCTCATCCCCGGCATCGCCGCCACGGCGGTCTTCGCCCTGATCTTCTCCTGGAACGAGTTCGTGTTCGCCATCTTCCTCACCTCCAGCCAGGAGGTGCGCACCGCTCCTCCCGCCATCGCCGGGCTCATCGGCGGCACCACCGTCGACTGGGGCCTTGTGGCCGCGTCGGCCGTGGTGTTCGCCCTGCCGGTGCTCGTCTTCGCCTACCTGGTGCGCAAGCACCTCGTGGCCGGAGTGACCCTCGGGGCGGTGCGTCGCTGATGGCCGGCATCGAGGTGACGTCCCTGCACAAGCGGTACCCCGACGGCACCGTGGCGGTCGACCACGTCGACCTGTCCATCGGCGACGGCGAGCTCTTCGTGATGCTCGGGCCGTCGGGCTGCGGCAAGACCACCACGCTGCGGGCGATGGCCGGGCTCGAGCGGCAGACGTCGGGCGACATCCGCATCGGCGACACCCTCGTCAACGACCTGCCGCCCGCGCAGCGCGACATCGCGATGGTGTTCCAGTTCTACGCGCTCTACCCGCACCTGCGCACCCGCGACAACCTCGCGTTCCCCCTGCGGGCCGAGGGCAAGCCCGAGAAGGAGGTCAAGCAGCGCGTCGACGAGGTCGCCCGGATGATGCAGCTCGAGCGACTGCTCGACCGTCGCCCGCAGCGGCTCTCGGGCGGCGAGCAGCAGCGCGTCGCGCTGGCCCGCGCGCTCGTCCGGCGCCCCCAGGCGTTCTTGATGGACGAGCCGCTCACCAACCTCGACGCCGAGCTGCGCGCCGACGTGCGCACCGAGATCAAGCACCTGCAGGCCGAGCTCGACACCACGATGGTCTACGTCACCCACGACCAGGTCGAGGCCATGTCGCTCGGGCACCGCATCGCGATCCTCAACAAGGGCCGCGTCGAGCAGGTCGGCACGCCGCTGGAGGTCTACGACCGGCCGGCGAGCCTGTTCTGCGCGGCGTTCATCGGCTCGCCGCCGATGAACCTCATCGCGGTCGAGGTGTCCGAGGGCGCCCTGCGCGGTCCCGGCGGGCTGGTCCTCACGCCGCCGGAAGGGCTGCCGCGCGACCGCTCGCTGGTGGCGGGCGTACGCCCCGAGGCGCTCGAGGTGACGGCGCCCGGTGCCGAGCGGACGGTCCCGGCCCGCGTCGTCTCGGCCGAGGCGCTCGGCGACGAGATCATCTACGTCGTCGACCACGGCGGCGAGAGCGACGTGCGGGTGCGGATGCCACCCACCGCGCGGTTCGCGGCGGACGAGCAGGTCGGGCTGCGACACGCCGGCGGGACCCCGCCGGTCTACGACACGAGCACGGAAGAGCTGGTGGCCTGATGGGAACCGTGTCAGCACACGGGCTGCGCAAGGCGTTCGGTGACGTGCAGGCGCTCGACGGCGTCTCCCTCGACGTGCCGGACGGGTCGTTCTTCGTGGTGCTCGGGCCCTCGGGCGCCGGCAAGACCACGACGCTGCGGGCGATCGCCGGGCTGGAGAGGCTCGACGGGGGCACGGTGCACCTCGACGGGCGCGACGCGACCCACGACACCCCGGCGGCCCGCGACCTCGCGATGGTGTTCCAGAGCTACGCCCTCTACCCCCGGCTCACGGCCTACGACAACATCGCCTCCCCGCTGCGGGCGCGCAAGGTGTCCTCCAGCGACATCTCGGCAGCGGTCGAGCAGGTGGCGGGGTTGCTGCACATCGAGCGACTCCTGCAGCGCCGGCCGGCGCAGATGTCCGGCGGCGAGCAGCAGCGCGTCGCGCTGGCCCGGGCGCTGGTCCGGCGGCCGCGGGCGTTCCTGATGGACGAGCCGCTCACCAACCTCGACCTCAAGCTGCGCGTCGAGATGCGCACCGAGCTCACCCGCATCCACCGCGCGCTCGGCGGCACCTTCCTCTACGTCACCAACGACCAGGTCGAGGCGCTGTCGATGGCCGACCAGGTGGCGGTGCTCCGGGAGGGACGGGTGCAGCAGGTCGGCACGCCCACCGAGGTCTACGAGCGGCCCGCCAACCAGTGGGTGGCCGGCTTCGTCGGCAGCCCGCGCATCAGCCTGCTCGCCTGCCGCACCGAGGGCGACCGCCTCGTGGGCGAGCAGGGCTGGTCGCTGCCGCGCCCGCGGTGGACCACCGCGGAGGACGGGCGTCCGCTCCTCCTGGGCCTGCGCGCGGAGGACGTGTCGGTCGAGGAGCGCGGCGACGCCACGCTCGCCGGCGAGCTCTACGGGCTCGAGCCGCTCGGCGACCGCACGGTCGTCGACGTCAAGGTCGGCACCGAGATGGTCAAGGTCAAGGCCCGGCCGACGGTCACGGGCGTGCCGGGGGAGCGGGTCTCGGTGAGCGTCGACCTCGATCGCGCCCACATCTTCGACGCCGACACCGGCCTCGCGCTGTCGACGACGGGACGGTGAGCGCGGGGCTCAGGCGTCCCGCGGCACCGCGAGCAGGGTGTCGACGGCGCTCATGAACTCGCTCCGGTTGAACGGCTTGGGCAGGAAGTGGACGTGCTCGTCGCCCACGTCGAGGTCTCCCGACATGATCAGCACCTTGGTGGTCGGACTGGTGCGGCGCAGCTCCGCGGCGACCGCCAGTCCGGTCATCCGCGGCATGTGGTGGTCGACGACGACGAGGTCGAAGCGCTCCGCGGCGGCGCGGGTCAGGACCTGGGCGCCGTCGTCCACCACGATCACCTCGTGGCCGGCCCGCTCGAGCACGTGACCGATGAAGTCGCGGATGTCGGGCTCGTCGTCCGCGACGAGGCTGCGCAGGGACATGGCAGCGAGTGTGGACCCGACGACATGCCGCTGTCGCGCGCCTTCGACGTTTCCGGGACGGATCTGAGTCGTAGGCTCCTGCCCATGACGAGGGGACTGTCGCCGCCGCGGGCGGTCGCCTTCGCCGCGGCGTACGCCGTGCTCACCGTCGTCGGACGGATGACCGCCGTCGAGGACCAGGTCGTCAGCCTGATCTGGCCGGGCTCCGGGGTGGCGCTGCTGTGGCTGCTCGCCGAGTCGCCCCGCCGCGCCAGACGGGTGCTCGCGCCGCTGGGCGCCATCCACGTCGCCGTGGTGATCGCGACCGGCGTCTCGCCCGTGGTCGGCCTCTTCGGGGGCGCGTCGGTCGTCATCCAGACCGGCGTGACCGTGCTGCTGTTGCGCCGGTGGTGCCCGACGATGCTGGGCACCGGCGGGACCGCCAGCATCCGCTCGCCGCGCAACCTGGCCGCGACCGCCGCGGCGGCGGCCGTCGGGTGCGCCCTCGGCGCCCTGGTCGGCACGCTCGGGCTCTGGGTCGACGGCTCGCCGGTGACGGCGGTGACGCCGCTGGCGTGGTTCGCCCGCCACATCACCGGGGTGCTCACCGTGGGGGCGGTGGGCCACCTGGCGTGGGAGTGGCGCACGCAGCCCATCTCGGCCCGTATCCACGGCGGCACCAGCGGGGAGCTGGCGCTGGTGTGGGTGGTCTCGGTGGCCATGACCGTCGTGCTGTTCCTGCAGCCCTACCCCATCGTCTTCCTCGTCATCGCGTTCGCCGTGTGGTCCGCGGCCCGCTTCCCGACGTTCCCGGCGGCGCTGCACTGCCTCGCCCTCGGCGTCATCGCGCTCACCCTCAGCCTCACCGGCCGCGGGCCCTTCGCCACCATCGACGACCTGGTCGACCAGGTCCTGGTGTCGCAGCTCTTCATGGTCGCCGTGCTGGTCACGGGCCTGGCCGTCGGGGCGCTCAGCGACCGGGTCGACGAGTCCTACGCGGCCGAGACCGCCGCGCGCGCAGAGGCGGACGAGCAGGCCGAGCTGCTCGCCGAGATGACCGAGAGCATGGACGAAGGGCTCGTCGTGCTCGACCCGCAGGGACGCGTCGAGCGCAGCAACGGCGCCAGCCGCCGCCTCGCCCACCGGGTCAGCCCCGGGGCGAGCGACACGGACGCCCTCGCCCACCTCGTGGCGGAGCTGCGAGACCCCGACCCGGCCCGCACCGGCGCCGCCCGGGCCGAGCTCGGCGTCGGCGACGTGGTGATCCCCCTGCGCAGCGGCGAGGAGGTCGTGGTGGCGGTGTCGCAGGCCGAGCTCTCGCGGACCACCGGCAGCCCACACGTGCTGCTGGTGCTGCGCGAGGTCACCGAGCACCGCTCCGGCCTGCGCCCGCTGGCGGGGTTCGCCTCGACCGCCGCCCACGACCTGCGCGGGCCGCTCTCGGCCGTCCGGTCGTGGCTCTCCCTCGCCGCCGACGACCTCGAGCCCGGCTCCGACGCCCTGGAGCCGCTGCGCCGGGCCGAGCGGGCGGCCGCGCAGATGGGCGAGCTGATCGGCGACCTGCTCGAGCACGCCCTCGCGGAGTCCGGCGAGCTCGCGGCCCGCGACGTGCCGCTGTCCGGTCCCGGCGGGGTCCTCGACCAGGTGTCCGGGATGCTCGGCCCCGACGACGTGCTCGAGGCCGCCCCCGACCTACCGTCGGTGCACGCCGATCCCGTCGCCCTTCGCCAGCTGGTCGGCAACCTCGTCGGCAACGCCGTCAAGTACGCCCGGCCCGGCGAGCCCGCCTCGATCACCGTGCGCGGGTGGCGGCAGGGCTCGCGCGTCGTCGTCGAGATCGAGGACCGTGGCGTCGGGGTCGAGGACGACGAGCGCGCGCTCATCTTCCAGCGCTTCCACCGCAGCGGGGCCGTCCGCGCCCACTTCCGCGGCACCGGCATGGGCCTGTCGATCTGCCAGACGATCGTCCAGCGCCACGGCGGCTCCATCGAGTGCCTGCCCACCCCGCCCGGGGCCGGCACGGTCTTCCGCTTCGACCTGCCGGCGGCGGGGGCTCCCGGCGGCGGCTGACCTGCCTCGGCTGACCGGCGCCGGCTCATCAAGGTATGCAGCCGAACCCGCACTTCCCGGCCTGAGTTCATCGTGGGAGGTGCGGGTTGGCCGACATACCTTGATGAACCGTCAGCGGGTCAGACGTTGCGGCGGTACTGCCCGCCGACCTCGAAGAACGCCTCGGTGACCTGCTGGAGCGAGCACACGCGGGCGGCGTCCATCAGGACGGCGAAGACGTTGTCGCCCGAGATCGCGGCGCCCTTGAGCCGGGCGAGCGCCTCCTGGGCCTCGGCGCCGTGCTCGGACTGGAACGCCCGCACCCGCGAGAGCTGCGACTCCTTCTCGGCCTCGGTCGCGCGGGCCAGCTCGATCTCCTGCGGCTGGGCGTCGGCCGCGGACTCCTTGACGAACGTGTTGACGCCGATGATCGGCAGCGAGCCGTCGTGCTTGCGGTGCTCGTAGAGCATCGACTCGTCCTGGATGCGCCCGCGCTGGTAGCCGGTCTCCATCGCGCCGAGCACGCCGCCGCGCTCGTTGATCCGGTCGAACTCCTCGAGCACGGCCGCCTCGACGAGGTCGGTGAGGTCGTCGATGACGTAGGACCCCTGGAGGGTGTTCTCGTTCATCGCCAGGCCCCACTCGCGGTTGATGATCAGCTGGATCGCCAGCGCGCGCCGCACCGACGCCTCCGTCGGGGTCGTGACCGCCTCGTCGTAGGCGTTGGTGTGCAGGCTGTTGGCGTTGTCGTAGATCGCGATCAGTGCCTGCAGCGTGGTGCGGATGTCGTTGAAGTCCATCTCCTGCGCGTGCAGCGACCGGCCGCTCGTCTGCACGTGGTACTTCAGCTTCTGCGAGCGCTCGGAGGCGCCGTACCTCTCCTTCATCGTCACCGCCCAGATGCGGCGCGCCACCCGGCCCAGCACGCTGTACTCGGGGTCCATGCCGTTGGAGAAGAAGAAGGAGAGGTTGGGCGCGAAGTCGTCGATGTCCATGCCGCGCGCGAGGTAGGCCTCGACGTAGGTGAAGCCGTTGGCCAGGGTGAACGCGAGCTGGCTGATGGGGTTGGCCCCGGCCTCGGCGATGTGGTAGCCGGAGATCGACACCGAGTAGAAGTTGCGCACGCCGTTGGCGATGAACCACTCCTGGATGTCGGCCATCATCCGCAGCGAGAACTCGGTGGAGAACAGGCAGGTGTTCTGGCCCTGGTCCTCCTTGAGGATGTCGGCCTGCACGGTGCCCCGGACGTTGGCGAGGGCGTACGCCGCGAGGCTCGCGCGCTCCTCGTCGGACGGCT
Source organism: Nocardioides sp. zg-1228 (assembly GCF_017086465.1). Taxonomy (NCBI): domain Bacteria; kingdom Bacillati; phylum Actinomycetota; class Actinomycetes; order Propionibacteriales; family Nocardioidaceae; genus Nocardioides; species Nocardioides sp. zg-1228. The sequence goes on from NZ_CP070961.1 coordinate 478,712, forward strand.
CGCGGCCCTCGCGCTCGCGGAAGGCGTCGAGCTGCTGGTCGACGGCGGTGTTGAGGAAGAACGCCAGCACCGTGGGCGCCGGGCCGTTGATCGTCATCGACACGCTCGTGCTCGGGTCGACGAGGTCGAAGCCGTCGTAGAGCGCCTTCATGTCCGCCAGGGTGGCGACCGAGACGCCGGACGTGCCGACCTTGCCGTAGACGTCGGGCCGCGGGTCGGGGTCGCGGCCGTAGAGGGTGACGGAGTCGAACGCGGTGGACAGGCGGGTCGCCGGCTGGCCCTGGGAGAGGATCTTGAAGCGGCGGTTGGTGCGGGCCGGGTCGCCCTCGCCGGCGAACATCCGCGCCGGGTCCTCGTTGTCGCGCTTGAACGCGAAGACGCCGGCGGTGAACGGGTAGTAGCCGGGCAGGTTCTCGCTGCGCCAGTAGCGCACCAGCTCGCCGTGGTCGGTGGAGCGGGGGAGCGAGACACGGGGGATCTTGTTGCCGCTGGGGGACTCGCGGGTCAGCTTGGTGTGGATCTCCTTGTCGCGCACCACGACCACCTGCTCGTCGCCGGAGTAGGACTCCACGACCGCCGGCCAGCGCTCGATCTGGTCGGCCACCTCGTGGGGCACGCCCTTGCGGGCGGCCTCGAGCAGCTCGGGCACCCCGCCCGCGTCGGCGTCGCCGAGCTGGTCGGCGACGTGCTGGACGCGCTGCAGGTGGCGGGCGGCCTCGGCGAGCTCGGCGGTGCGCGCGTGGTAGCCGCGGACCGTCTCGGTGATCTCGGCGAGGTAGCGCACGCGGTCGGCCGGGACGACCTGGCGGATGCCGGAGGAGTGGCGCACGTCGACGGTCGGCAGGGTGCCCTCCTGCACCTCGAGGCCGGCGCCCGCGAGCTCCGCGCGCAGGTGCTGGTAGAGCGCGGTGACGCCGTCGTCGTTGAACGTCGCCGCGCTCGTGCCGAAGACCGGCATGTCGTGCGGCTGCTTGCCGAAGGCCTCCCGGTTGCGCACGAGCTGGCGCCCGACGTCGCGCAGGGCGTCCTTGGCGCCGCGGCGCTCGAACTTGTTGATCGCGACGCTGTCGGCGAAGTCGAGCATGTCGATCTTCTCCAGCTGCGAGGCGGCACCGAACTCCGGCGTCATCACGTAGAGCGAGTGGTCGACCAGCGGGACGATGCCCGCGTCGCCCTGGCCGATGCCGGGCGTCTCGACGATCACCAGGTCGTGGCCGGCGGCCTTGAGCACCGCGATCACGTCGGCGAGGTGCTCGGGCACCTCGTGGGCGCCGCGGGTGGCCAGCGAGCGGAAGAACACCCGGTCGCCGTCGAGGGAGTTGGCCCGGATGCGGTCGCCGAGCAGCGCGCCGCCGCCCTTGCGCCGGGTCGGGTCGACCGCCACGACGGCGATGCGGAGCTTGTCCTGCTGGTCGGTGCGGAAGCGCCGGACGATCTCGTCGGTCAGCGACGACTTGCCCGACCCGCCGGTGCCGGTGATGCCCAGCACGGGCACGACGCGGCGCGCGGCCGCGCTGCGGACCTCGTCGAGCAGCGCCTCGTCGAGGTGTCCGCCCTCGGCGCCGGTGATGGCGCGGGCGACGGCGAAGCGATCGCCGGAGAGGACCAGCTCGGCCGTGACCTGCCGATCGCCCCACAGGTCGACGTCGCAGTCGGCGACGACCGTGTTGATCATCCCGACCAGGCCGAGCCGCTGGCCGTCCTCGGGAGAGAAGATGGTCACCCCGGACTCGCGGAGGCGGGCGATCTCCCGGGGCACGATCACACCGCCGCCGCCCCCGACGACCCGCACGTGGTCGGCCCCGGCGGCGCGCAGGGACTCCACGAGGTACTCGAAGTACTCCACGTGGCCGCCCTGGTAGGACGACACGGCCACGCCCTGGACGTCCTCCTCCAGCGCCGCGTCGACGACCTCCTGGACGGAGCGGTTGTGCCCGAGGTGGATGACCTCGCAGCCCTGGCTCATCAGGATGCGCCGCATGATGTTGATCGAGGCGTCGTGCCCGTCGAAGAGCGCGGACGCCGTCACCAGTCGGATCGGGTGGGTGGGAAGGTGCAGGTCGGCCATGGGGAGATACTAGGACTTCCTAGTATCTACTCGGAAGTCACTTCGCCGACGCGACCCTCAGGAGTCCCCGAGCCCGAGCCGCAGCGCGCTCAGCCGGTCGGTCAGGTCACGCACCTCCGAGGCGGGCAGCCCGGGCGCCTCGAAGACCTCGCGGTTGAGCGCGAGCGTCGCCTCCTCGACCGACTCCCTGCCGGCCTCGGTCAGCACCGCCCGTACGACGCGCTTGTCCTCGTCGCTGCGCACGCGCTCGACGTAGCCCTGGCCCACCAGCCGGTCCACCGCGCTGGTGACGCTGGTGGGGTGCACCTGCAGCAGCGACCCGAGTCGCGACATCGGCATCGCGGCACCGCGGCTGAACGACAGCAGCCGCAGCACCTCGTAGCGGGCGAACGTCAGCCCGCGCGGGCGCAGCACGGCGTCGATGCGCTCCATCAGCAGCTGCTGGGCGCGCACGAGGGAGGTCACCATCGCCATCCCGTCGGCCGCCTCCGCCCAGCCGTGGGCCACCCACTGCCGGTGGGCCTCGACGATCGGGTCGCGGGTCATGTCTGGAGGTTAGCCAGCGCGGCGTGCGCCTCGACCATCGCCGGGCCGTACCAGGTCAGCAGCCGGCCCGACAGCAGCCGCGTCGGGGTGCGCAGGGCCTCCGGTCCGTCGTCGGCGGTGAAGACGTAGGGCTCGTCGGGCAGCAGCACGAGGTCGGCGCCGGCGCGGTCGATCTCGTCGGGCGTGACGGTGGGGTAGCGCCCGTCCCGGTCGGCGAGGACGTTGACCAGGCCGGCGGTGGCGAGGAGGTCGTCGGTGTAGGTCGGCGACCCGACGACCATCCACGGGTCGCGCCAGATCGGCACGGCGACCGAGAGTCGTCGCGGCGACGGCGTGCCCCACAGCGTCCGGGCCGCGACCAGCCAGTCCGGGTCGGGCACGTCGAGCGCGGTCGCGAGCAGCCGCGACATCGACTCGAGCGACTGCGCGACGGTCTCGATGCGCGTCACCCAGACGGCGACGCCGGCGTCGCGGAGGCGGCGCACGTCGAGCTCGCGGTTCTCCTCCATGTTGGCCACGACCAAGTCGGGGGACAGGGCCCGGACGGCGGCGAGGTCGGGGTTCTTCGTGCCGCGCACCCGCGCGACCGCGAGGTCGGCGGGGTGGGTGCACCAGTCGGTGGCCCCCACCAGCCGGTCGGGCGCCGTGGCCGCGATGGCCTCGGTCAGGCTCGGGACGAGTGAGACGATGCGGGTGGCGGGGGCCTGCAGGGGGACGTCCGCCCCGAGGTCGTCGCGCATGGTGAGGAGGCTAGCCACCCGGGGTGGTGGGGGCGCCCCTGCGCCGTGATGGAGTGCTCCGCATGAGCAAGCACGCCCGTGCCCGAGGGCTGCCGATCGACGGCACGGAGCGCCCGACGGGCCAAGGCTGGGCCTTCCCCGTCCGCAGTCCCGCCACCGGCGAGCCGCTCTGGGACGTGCCCGACGCCGGCGTGGTCGACGCCCGGGCGGCGGTGAGCGCCGCCCGGCGCGCCGTCGACGCGACCCAGTGGGGAGGCGACGCCGACCTCCGCGCCGAGGCCGTACGCCGCTTCGCCGCCGCGGTGGCCGAGCACGCCGACGCGCTCGTCGCGCTGATGGCGGCCGAGACCGGCGTGCCGGTCGGCCTGCGCGACGCCCACCTCGACGCCGCGCTCGCGACGATGGCGTCCCGCCGGCCCCAGCCCGCCGCGACGGCCGGGGTGACCGCCGTGGTCACGCCCGCCACCTCGCCGCTGGCCGTGGCGGTCGCGGAGGTCGGGCGGGTCCTCGCCGCGGGAGGCGCCGTCGTGCTCAAGCCCGCCGCCGAGGCCGCGAGCGCCGCGATCGAGCTGGGCCGCATCGGCCTCGACGTGCTGCCGCGCGGCGTGCTCAACGTGGTGACCACCCGCGACGTCGACGTCGCGATCGCCCTCACCCTCGACGACCGCGTCGATGAGGTGTCGCTCACCGGGTCGGCCGTCGTGGCCGAGCGGGTGCACCAGGCCGGCCAGCGCGCCGGCAAGCGGCTGCACCTCGACGTCGGCGGTCCCCAGTCGGTGCGCGTCGGTGACGACGCAGACCTCCAGGACGTCGTGGCCCGCGCCGCGTCGACCGTGGCGGCCAACGCCGGCCAGGGCTGTCGCCTCCCGGCGAGCGTGGTCGTGCCGGCGCACCGCCACGCCGAGGCGCTGCAGGTGGCCGTCGAGGCCATGCGGGCGGTCGCCGTCGGCGACCCGTCCGATCCCGCGACCGTCTGCGGCCCGCTGCGCTCGGCGGCCGCGCGCGACCGGGTGCGGCGCTACCTCGACCTCGCCCGCAGCGAGGGCGGCGACGTCGCCCTCGGCGGTCAGCCCCTCGACCGCCCCGGGTGGTGGTTCGCGCCCACGGTCGTGGGCGGGCTGTCGCCCGGCTCGCGGCTGGTCCGCGAGGAGGTGCTCGGCCCGGTGCTCATGGTTGCGGCCGCGCCTGCTCCCTCCCCGCCCTCCTCATCGGCACGTGCCTGATGCCGTCCTCGTCGAACTCCGGCCCCGCCACCTCGAAGCCCCAGGCCGCGTAGAAGTCCGCCAGCGGGGCCTGGGCGGCGAGGCGCACCGCCCGGTCGGCGCACAGCGCGATCGCCTCGTCCATCATCAGCGCGGCGAGCCCGCGCCCGCGCGCGGTGGCGGCGACGACGACGCGGCCGATCCGCAGCGCGTCCCCGTCCTCGAGCACGCGGAGGGTGCCCACCACCTCGTCCCCCTCGTCGAGCAGCACGACGTGTCGGGTGCCCGCCTCGAGGTCACGGCCGTCGAGGTCGGGGTAGGGGCAGTCCTGCTCGACGACGAACACCTCCTGGCGCAGCCGCCACACGTCGTACGCCAGGCGCGCGGGCAGCTCGTCGACACCGGCGACCAGCACCCTCACCGGACGAACTCCGTGACGCGCCGCAAGGCGCGGGCGCTCTCGGGGACGGCCGGCAGCAGGCCGTAGACGTGGATCAGGTCGGGCTCCTCGACGGCGGTCAGGTCCCACCCGGCCTCCGCGGCGCGCCGGGCCAGCAGCCGGCAGCCGGGGGCGAGCAGGTCGCGGGTGCCGTAGAGCATCAGCGCGCGCGGCAGCCCGGCGAGGTCGCCGAGCGCGGGCGACACCTCGGGCCGCGCGAGGTCGTCGGCCGACCCGGCCCACCACGCGGCGTACGCCTGCGTCTTGCCGATGAACAGCCAGGGGTCGACCGCGTCGAGGGCGAAGGTCTCGGGCGTCGAGGTGGTGAGGTCGACCCAGGGCGCGTGCAGGACGAGCGACGTCGCCGGAGCCGGTCCGCGGTCGCGCATCGAGAGCGCCACGGCCAGCGCCAGCCCGCCGCCGGCGGAGTCGCCGGCCAGCACCGCGCCGCCGTCCGCAGCCGCCCACCTCGCGGCGTCCTCGACCAGCGCATCGTGGGAGTCGGCCCAGGTGTGCTCGGGAGCGAGCGGGTAGTCGGGCAGCACGACGCGTGCGCCGATCGCGTCGGCCAGCCGGGTCGCGTAGCGCACGTGGAAGGGATCGATCGGCGCCATGAAGCCGCCCCCGTGCACGTAGTAGAGCGTGCGGGTCGCCGGACGCCTGCGCGGCGTCAGGACGTAGGAGGGGAAGCCGATGTCGGTGACCGAGACCTCCCAGCGGCGCGCGAATCCCGGCACGACGCGGGTCGGCAGGCTGCGGTCCAGGGTGCGGTGCCACGCCTCGACGCGGGCGCGCTCGGTGGGCTCGTCGTCGAGCTCGCGGGAGCGGCGCAGCGCGGGCACGAGGCGGGCGAGGAGGTCGTGGCGGCGGCTCGGCATGCCACGCAGCGTAGGGGCGGGTCGTGCCCGTGGGCACCGGGGCAGCGCTAGGGTGGGCGCCACGAAGACAGGGGAGCACGTGCAGGCGTGCTGAGAGTGCGGACCAGCCGCAGACCCTCCGAACCTGATCCGGCTAGCACCGGCGATAGGGAGTCCAGATGAAGCACGCGATCCTCCGCCCTGCCCTCACGGCAGTCACCGCGCTGGCCCTGGCCGGCTGCAGCCTCTCCGGCGGGGCGGACGACGACGGGTCCACCGCCACCGAGCCGTCCTCGTCGGCGGCGGGGGCCGAGGGCGGCGGCACCGTCGTCCTGGCCACGCACGAGTCCTTCCACCTGCCCAAGAGGCTGGTGAAGGCGTTCGAGGACGAGACCGGCTACGACCTCGAGGTCCGCGGCGCGGGAGACGCCGGCACCCTGGCCACCAAGCTGAGCCTCACCGCCGACAACCCCATCGCCGACGCCGCCTTCGGCATCGACAACACCTTCGCGTCCCGCCCGCTCGGCGAGGGCGCCTTCGCCGAGGTGACCACGACGGCCACGCCGCCCGAGGAGTACGTCCTGCCTCAGGGTGGCGACCGGCTCGTCCCGGTCGACTCGGCCAACGTCTGCGTCAACGTCGACACCGCCTGGTTCGCCGAGGAGGGCCTCGAGCCCCCGCGCACCCTCGAGGACCTCGCCGACGAGGACTACCGCGACCTCCTGGTCACCCCGGGCGCCTCCACCAGCAGCCCCGGCATGGCCTTCTTCCTCGCCACCGTGGCCGCCTTCGGCGACGCCTGGCCCGACTACTGGACCGACCTGCTCGCCAACGGCGCCAAGGTCGTCGACGGGTGGGAGGACGCCTACTACGGCGACTTCACCGCCGGCTCGGACAACGGCACCCGCCCGATCGTCGTCTCCTACGACTCCTCCCCGGCCTTCACCGTCAGCGGCGGGAGGTCGACGACCGCGGCCCTGCTCGACACCTGCTTCCGGCAGGTCGAGTACGTCGGCGTGCTGGCCGGCGCCGACAACCCCGACGGCGCCGCGGCGCTGGTCGAGTGGCTGCTCAGCGACGAGGTCCAGTCGGCGCTGCCCGAGTCGATGTACGTCTTCCCGGTGATGCCCGGCGCGAGCGTCCCCGAGGAGTGGGCCGAGTTCGCCCCGCAGCCGAGCGACCCCTACGAGGTGGACCCGGACGAGATCGCCGCCAACCGCGAGCAGTGGCTGACCGAGTGGACCGACGTCGTCTCGCGATGAGGCGCATCGTCGCGCTCCTCGCGCTGGCCGCGGCGCCGGTGCTGGTGCTCGGCGTCCTCTTCGTGCTGCCGGTGGGCGGGATGCTCGCCGAGGGGTTCGTCGTCGACGGCCGCCTCGCTCCGGGGGCGGTGCTCGACGTCCTCGCCCGCCCGCGGGTGCACCGGGTCGCCTGGTTCACCGTGTGGACGTCGGCCGTCGCCACGCTGCTCGCGGTCGTGCTCGGCCTGCCGGCGGCGTACGCCCTGCACCGGCTCGCGCTGCCCGGACGCGCCGCGGTGCGCGCGGCGCTGCTGGTGCCGTTCGTGCTGCCGACCGTCGTGGTCGGCGTCGCGTTCCGCCAGCTGCTGGGCGAGGGCGGACCGCTCGGCTTCCTGGGCCTCGACGGCACACCCGTCGCCATCGTGTGCGGCCTGGTCTTCTTCAACATCGCTGTCGTGGTGCGCACCGTCGGCGTCGCCTGGGAGTCGCTCGACCCTCGCCCGGGCCAGGCGGCGGCCGCGCTCGGCGCCTCGCCGTGGCAGGTGCTGCGCACGGTCACCCTCCCGGCGCTGCGGCCGGCGATCGTCGGCGCGGCGAGCATCGTCTTCCTCTTCTGCGCGACGGCGTTCGGCATCGTGCTCACCCTCGGCGGGGTCCGGTACGCGACGGTCGAGACCGAGATCTACCTGCTCACCACCACGATCTTCGACCTCCGGGCGGCGGCGGCGCTGGCGGTGCTGCAGATCGTGGTCGTCGTCGGCCTGCTGGCGCTCGCCGCGCGGCTGCGGGCGACACCCGACCCGACGGCCCAGCGGGCCGTGACCCCCGCGCGGGCCGTGCGCCGCGCCGACGCGCCCGTCGTCGTCGCGACGCTGCTGGTGCTCGCCGCGATGCTGCTGCCGATCCTCACGCTGGTCGCCGGCTCGCTCGAGGTCGGCGACGGCTGGGGGCTCGACAACTACCGTGCGCTCACCACCGCCGGGGACAACCAGGCGCTGCTCGTGCCGGTCACGGCGGCGCTGGCCACCAGCCTGCGCACCGCCGTCGACGCGACCTGGATGGCGCTGCTGGTGGGGGTCGCCGTCTCGGTCATCGTCACCCGGCGCTCGCACTCCCTCGCCGAGCGTCGCGTGCGCTCCACCCTCGACGCCTTCTTCATGCTGCCGCTGGGGGTCAGCGCCGTGACGCTCGGCTTCGGCTTCCTGATCACCCTCGACTCGCCGCCGCTCGACCTGCGTGACTCGCCGCTGCTCGTGCCGATGGCGCAGGCGCTCGTGGCGCTGCCGCTCGTCGTACGCACCCTCACCCCGGTGCTCGGCGGGATCGACGACCGCCAGCGGCAGGCCGCCGCGTCCCTGGGCGCGTCCGGGTGGCGGACCCTGCTCACCGTCGACCTCCCCGTGGTCTGGAAGCCGATGCTCGCGGCGAGCGGGTTCGCCTTCGCCGCCTCGCTGGGCGAGTTCGGGGCGACGTCCTTCCTCGCCCGCGACACCAGCCCGACCCTGCCGGTCGTGATCTTCCGGCTGATCGGGCACCCCGGCGAGATGAACTACGGCATGGCGCTGGCCGCGTCCGTCGTCCTCGCCGCGGCCACCGCCGCGGTCATGCTGGCCGTCGAGCGGCTGCGCGTGCCGGGTGTGGGAGCGTTCTGACGATGCTCGAGATCGAGGACGCCTCCGTCCGCTACGGCGACACCGTCGCCGTCGACCACGTGTCGCTCGACCTGGCGGCCGGTCAGGTGCTCGCCGTGCTCGGGCCGTCGGGCTGCGGCAAGTCCACCCTGCTGCGGGCCGTCGCGGGCCTCGAGCCGCTCGCCTCCGGGTCGATCTCGTGGGACGGCGCCGACCTCTCCGGCGTGCCCACGCACAAGCGCGGCTTCGCGCTGATGTTCCAGGACGGCCAGCTCTTCGCCCACCTCACGGTGGCCCGCAACGTGGCCTACGCGCTCCGCCTGCGCCGCACGCCGTCGGCCCGGGTGGCGGCGCGCGTGCGCGAGCTGCTCGACCTCGTGGGCCTCACCGGCTACGACGACCGGCTGCCCGCCACGCTGTCCGGGGGCGAGCGCCAGCGGGTCGCGCTCGCCCGGGCGCTGGCGGTCGAGCCACGGCTGATCCTGCTCGACGAGCCGCTGTCGGCGCTCGACACCACGCTCCGGGAGCGGCTGGCCGGCGACCTGCGCGAGATCCTCGGCGCTGCGGGCACCACCGCCCTGCTGGTCACCCACGACCACGACGAGGCGTTCGCGCTGGCCGACCGGCTCGCGGTGATGCGCGAGGGGAGAGTCGTCCAGCAGGGCGCGATCGACGAGGTCTGGCGCGAGCCCGTCGACGAGGAGACCGCGCTCTTCCTCGGCTACGCGCGCGTGCTGCGCGACGAGCCCGCCGGCCGGGCCCTGCGCGCCGCCGGCCTCCCCGGGGCCGCCGCCGTCGCGTTGCGCCGATCGGCCCTCGTCGTCGATCCGGCCGGCTCGCTGCCCGCCGTGGTCGAGTCGGCCCGGGTGACCCCCGAGCTGGTCCGCCTCGTCGTGGCCGTCGACGGCATCGGCACGACCGACGCGGTGGCGCCCCTCGGCAGTCGGGTGGCGCCCGGCGACGCGGTGTCGCTGCGCGTCGACCCGACGCGTCTCGCTGTGCTGCCGGTCACACCCGCCCCCTGACCCGTCCCTACACTGACGGACGTGTACCGACCGGCCTATGCCCTCCTCGTGGGAGTCGCCGCCACGATGGGCGTCCTGGCCGTCACCGCCGCGCTCGTGCTCGACCGACCACTGGTCGACCCCGAGGGCTTCCTGGGCCCGTCGTGGCTCCGGCTGCCGCTGCTGATCCTCGGCGCGTTCCTGCTCGACCTGCTTCCCCGCACCCTGTGGCAGTCGCGGATGAAGCCCACCCTGATGCCCGACATCGTCCGCGAGCGGATCCGCACCCACTGGGACCGCGAGCGGATCACCCTCGTGGTGCTCGGGCTCGTGTCGTTCTACATCACCTACGTCTGCTACCGGAACCTCAAGTCGTTCCTGCCCTTCATCATGGGCGAGGACAAGTACGACCGCGAGCTGCACCTCGTCGACCGGGCGCTGATGTTCGGCCACGAGCCGGCGACGATCCTGCACACCGTGCTCGGCACCGGCTTCTCCGCGCACATCCTGTCCACGATCTACCTCTGGTTCCTGCCGCTCGTGCCGCTGGCGCTGGCGGCCTGGCTGGTGTGGTCGCGCAACATCACCTTCGGCTACTGGTTCGCCACCTCGCAGTGCCTGGCCTGGTCGCTCGGCACGGCGTCCTACTTCGCGCTGCCCACCCTCGGTCCCGGCTTCCAGTACAGCTACCTCTACGCCGACCTGCCCGAGACCGGCTCGAGCGCGTTGATGGAGGCGCTGTTCTACGGGCGCAAGGGCGTCATCCGCGACGGCGCGGACACCGCCGTGCAGTCGGTCGCCGGCTTCGCCTCGCTCCACGTCGCGATCACCCTGCTCGTGGCGCTGATGGTGCAGTACACGCTGCGCAACAAGGTCCTCCACGTCGTCTTCTGGGCCAACTTCGCGATCACCGTCGTCGCGACGCTCTACTTCGGCTGGCACTACATCGCCGACGACCTCGCCGGCGTCGTGATCGCGCTCTTCTCCTTCTGGCTCGGCGGGCTCGCGAGCGGGCAGAGGTTCGACCGGCACCGGTTGACGAGCCACCCCACCTCCACGACCAGCCAGGTGCCGGTCGACGCAGAGTGATCGCTCTTAGAACTACAGCGGTGTAGTTTGCAAGTCGACACGCCGGGCGTTCCTGAGAAAGTTGGGGAAAGTGTTCCCAGTGTGACGAAAGTTCTCTAACGTGGCACGAGTTGCCCGTGCGAAGGGGAAGTCGCACGGGCCCCGCGACCACGAGGGAGCCCCGTGCCCGACACCGCACCGCAGCACCACGAGCCCACGCGTCGTACGGCCGCGCGCTGGGCCGGTGCCGTCGTGCTGGTCGCCGGCCTCGCCGTCGGCGGCGGGCACGCGGCCCACGCGGACGGCGACCCGGTGCCGAGCGAGGCCGACGTCGCCGCCGCCCAGGACCGGGCGAGTGCCAAGGAGCGCGACGTCGCGGCCGTCCAGGCCGACCTGATCCGCGCCAACCTCACGCTCGACGGGGCGGCCGAGCAGGCCGCGCGCGCCGCCGAGGCGTGGAACGGCGCCCGCTGGCGCGCCGAGCAGGCCCGCGCCGACGCGGAGGAGGCGAAGGCCGCCGCCGAGGACGCGCGCGCGGACGTCGAGGCGCAGCGCGACCTCTACGCCGACACCGTCGTGCAGTCCTACGAGGACGGCACCCAGGTGCAGGGCCTCTCGGCGATCGTCGAGGCCGACGGCGTCGAGTCGCTGCTCGCCCGCACGGTGACCATGGGCACCACCTCGGACGCGCTCGACCACCAGTACGACGCCTTCGTCGCGTCGTCGGCCGTCGCGGACGTGACAGCGTCGGCCGCCGCCGCGGCCGCCGAGCGGGCCGACACCGCGGAGGCGGAGGCCGAGCAAGCGCGCGACGCAGCGGCCGCCGCGGAGGCGGAGGCCACCGCCCAGGCGCAGTCCGTCGCGGACACGAAGGCCGGCCTGATCGCCGAGCTCGCCGAGCTCCAGGGGATCAGCCTCGGCCTCGCCGAGAGGCGCCAGTCCGCGCTCGAGAAGGCCGCCGCCGAGGCGGCGGCGGCCGCGGCCCAGGCGGAAGCGGAGGCCCAGGCGGAAGCGGAGGCCCAGGCGGAAGCGGAGGCCCAGGCCGAGCAGGAGCAGTCGACCCCGACGCCCACGCCGACCCCGACGCCGACCCCGACCGAGACGCCGACCCCGACGCCGACGCCGACCCCGACGCCGACCGAGACGCCGACCCCCACCCCGACGCCGACCCCGACCGAGACGCCCACCACCACGCCCACCACCCCGCCCCCGCCGCCGGCAGCGACGGGCGCCGCCGCGGCGATCGCGTTCGCGACCGCCCAGCTCGGCGAGCCCTACCGGTGGGGCGCCGCCGGTCCGGACGCGTGGGACTGCTCGGGCCTGACGCAGGGGGCGTGGGCCGCAGGCGGCACGTCGCTGCCGCACTACTCGGTCGCGCAGTACGCCGAGTCGACGACGATCGCCGCCAGCCAGGTCGCTCCCGGTGACCTCGTGTTCTGGGGGTCCTCGAGCAACCCGAGCTCGATCTACCACGTCGCGATCTACGTCGGTGACGGGCAGATCATCCATGCGCCGCGCACCGGCCGCCCGGTGACCCTGGAGTCGATGTACTCCTGGCGGGCGCCCAACTTCTTCGCCCGCCCCTGACCGGTCGGGACCGGTCGGGGGACCGGGCGGGGGACCAGGTGGAGCCTCAGCGCACCTTGCGGGCGAACCGCGCGGCCAGCTCGCCGGGATCGAGCCGGCCGTCCAGGACGAGCCGGGTCGGCCAGGCCGAGGTGTCGATGTCGGAGAGCTCCTCGAACAGCGCGAGGTCCTTGGCGTAGACCTCCGCCACCCGCGCCAGGTCGTCGGCGGTCGGGGCGGTGCCCGGCACCTGCTCGGCGCCGGCGTGCCAGTTCTGCAGGGGCGGCACGCGCTCGAAGCGGGGGAGGTCGAGGAAGTCGGTGGCGCGGTGGACCGTGGCCTCGAAGTCGCCGAGCATGGAGCGCAGCTCCAGCAGCAGCCACTGCCGCCGGTCGAAGAGCTCGAAGCCGCGCTGCAGCTGCTCGCCGTAGAACCCCCGCGCCAGGCCGGTCATGTGCCGCCACCGCATCGTGCGCACGTCGTCGGGCACGGAGTCGGGCAGCGACGTGTGCGGCCACTCGGTGAGGAAGTCCGGCCAGTCGGGCCACGCGAGGTTGCGCGAGCGCAGCATCACCCAGTGGGAGAACAGCCGCTCGAGCGGGTCGCGGAACACCGCGATCAGCGGCATGTCGGGCTTGTAGGCGCGCATCCGCTCGAGGGCGTGCGGCCAGTAGAGGTAGGTGGGGGAGGCGTCGCCGAGCAGCCGGTGCACCCGGGCGCGACGGGGCGCGGTGTAGTCGCGCTCGTAGTCGGGCGCCGACCAGTCGACGGTCTCGTCGTCGAAGTAGTGGCGCTCCTTCTCGGGCGGCTGGCACACCATGCGGTGCTGGTTGAGGGTCACCGCGAGCGTCGACGTCCCACCCTTCTGCACGCCCACGACGGCGAAGTTGTAGGCCATCGACCCGAGCGGCTCGCCCGGTGGGGTGGCATCCGACACGTTCATCGCGGTGAACCTACCTGCATGGCTAGGTTTGGTGAATGGCCACCGACCAGGTCCCGCCCATCGCCGACGAGCTGCCGACCGTGGAGCCTGGGGCCCCGCCCGCCCACATCGAGGACGACGCGGTCCACGCCGACGACGCGGGCTACCGCCAGCCCCAGGTCGACGCCGAGGCCCTCCGCAGGCTCCTCGACGGCCCGCACCGCGAGGCCCGCGACCTGGTGCGCGCCAACCTGGTCGAGCACGCACAGATCCTGCTCGACCAGGAGCAGCTGACCACGGCCGAGTTCCGCGAGCGGGTCAAGGACGTCGTGCTGACGATGGCCCGCACCGGCCAGACCGGCATGGGCTTCCCCGAGGAGTACGGCGGCGGCGGCGACATCGGCGCCTCCGTGGCGGCCTTCGAGACCCTCGCCCTCGGCGACCTGTCGGTCCTGGTGAAGGTCGGCGTGCAGTTCGGCCTGTTCGGCGGCGCGATCCTCCAGCTCGGCACCAGGCACCACCACGACGCCCACCTCGCCGACATCGTCAGCGGCCGCACCCTGGGCTGCTTCGCGATGACCGAGACCGGGCACGGCTCCAACGTCCAGGCGCTCGGCACCGTCGCGACGTACGACGTCGAGGCGCAGGAGTTCGTGATCACCACGCCCGACGACGCGAGCCGCAAGGACTACATCGGCAACGCCGCCGCGCACGCCCGGCTCGCCGTCGTGTTCGCCCAGCTCGAGGTCGCCGGTGAGCGCCACGGCGTCCACGCCCTCGTCGTCCCGCTCCGCGACGAGGACGGCCGGGTGCTCGACGGCGTCCGCATCGAGGACTGCGGTCCCAAGATGGGCCTGGGCGGCGTGGACAACGGCCGCATCTGGTTCGACGGCGTCCGGGTGCCCCGCACGGCGCTGCTCAACCAGTTCGCCGAGGTCACCCCCGAGGGCCGCTACCTCTCGCCCATCGACAACCCCAACAAGCGCTTCTTCACGATGCTCGGCACCCTGGTGCAGGGTCGCGTGTGCGTCGGCGGCGCCGCGATCAACGCCGCCAAGGTGGCCCTCGCCATCGCCGTGCGCTACGGCGCCCGGCGCCGCCAGTTCGAGGCCACCTCGCCCGGCGAGGAGCAGGTGCTCCTCGACTACGGCATGCACCAGCGGCGCCTGCTGCCGCTGCTCGCGCGCACCTACGCGCTGCACTTCGCCCAGGAGGTCGTCGCCGAGCAGCTGCACGACGTGTTCTCGGGCGCGGGCGGCGACGAGCACGCCCGCCGCGTGCTCGAGTCGCGCGCGGCGGGCACCAAGGCGCTCGGCACCTGGCACGCCACCCGCACCATCCAGGAGTGCCGCGAGGCGTGCGGCGGGGCGGGCTACCTCAGCGAGAACCGGTTCGCCGCCCTCAAGGCCGACACCGACGTCTTCACCACCTTCGAGGGCGACAACCACGTGCTGCTCCAGCTCGTCGCCAAGGGCCTGCTCACCGACTACTCCGGCGAGTTCGAGGACATGGACCAGCTCGGCATGGCGCGCTTCGTCGCCGGCCTCGCGGTCGAGACCGTGGTCGAGCGCACCGCCGTGCACAAGCTGGTGCAGTCGGTGCGCGACCTCCTGCCCGGCGGCGACACGTGGGACCAGGAGGCCGGGCTGCTGGACCCCAACTACCAGCTCGCCATGCTCCGCTTCCGCGAGGAGCACATGATCGCCGGCGTCGCGCGGCGCCTCAAGCGCGGGATCGACCGGGGCATGGACCCCGGCGCCGTCTTCTCCCGCGTCCAGGACCACGTCATGGCCGCCGCCCGCGCCCACACCGAGCGACTGGTGCTCGAGGCGTTCGTGCAGAAGACCGCCGACCTGCCCGACGGCGACCTCAAGGTCGCGCTCAACCTGCTGTGCGACCTGCACGCGCTCAGCGTCATCGAGGCCGACCGGGCCTGGTTCATGGAGCACGGACGGCTCTCCAGCGCCCGCTCCAAGGCGATCACCCGCGAGGTCGGCGCGCTCTGCCGCAAGGTGCGCCCGCTGGTCGTCGACCTCGTCGACGCCTTCGGGGTGCCGCCCGAGGTGCTGCGCAGCCCCGACCTGCTCGGCGGTCCCACCGGCTCGGGCGACAGGGCGGGCGGCTGACGTGCGGCTCCCCGGGCTCGGCGGCTGGAGCGACGACCCGCTGTGGTCCTACGTCTACCCCTGGCTCGTGGAGCACGACCGCGTCGGCCGGGTGGCCTGGCGCGCCGCCACCGGCAGCGACCTGTCCCTGCTCCACGCCGCCGCCGCCGAGATCGGCACCCTGCCGCGCGGCGCGCGGGTGCTGGACGTGCCGGCCGGGTCCGGCGTCGCGCTGCGCGGCCTGCGCCCGGGGCAGGGCCTCGACTACGTCGCCGCCGACATCTCCCCGACCATGCTCGCCCGCACCCGGGCCAGCGCGGTCCGCCTCGGGGTGGCCGACCAGGTCACCACGACGTGCGCCGACGTCGGCGCCCTGCCGTTCGCCGACGCCTCCTTCGACCTCGTCGTCACCCTGACGGGGCTGCACTGCTTCCCCGACCCGGGGCGCGCGCTCGCGGAGATGGCGCGGGTGCTCGCCCCCGGGGCCGTGCTCACCGGCAGCTCGCTGTTCACCGACGCCGGGCCGCGCTACGCGCCGCTGCGCCGCGTCGGCACCCGCGCGGGCGTGCTCGGTCCGATGTGCACCTCGGCCGAGGCGGTCGCCTGGCTGCGCCGGTCCGGCTGCCGCGACGTCGACCTCACGCTCCACGGCGGGGCCGGCTACTTCCGCGCCCGGAAGGACGACGCTCGATGACGTTCGGCGGACTGCCCACGCGCTTCGAGCCGGCCGGCGCGAGCCGCGGCCTCGCCGTCGTCGCTCCCGGCCGGGCCTATCCGCCCAGCGCGCCCCTGCTCGCCTTCACCACCCGCGCGCTGCTCCAGCACGACCTGACCGTGCGCGAGCTCTGGTGGGACTCGACCACCCGCGGGGACGAGGATGCCGAGGAGTGGGTGCGCCGGCACGTGGCCGCCGCGCTCGCCGAGGAGGACGCCGACCGCGTGCTGGTCATCGGCAAGTCGCTCGGCACCCGCGCGGCGTCGTACGCCGCCGAGCGCGGGCTCGACGCCATCTGGCTCACCCCGCTGCTCGTCGACCCGGTCGTCGCCGAGGGCATCGCGGCCAACCCGGGGCGCCAGCTGCTCGTCGGCGGGCTCGAGGACGAGCTCTGGGACGCCTCTGTGGCCCGCGAGCTCGCCGACGCGGGGTGCGAGGTGCTCGAGGTGCCCGACGCCGACCACGCCATGGCCACCCCCGACGCGGTGCGCACCGCCGAGATCCATCTCGAGGTGGCGAGGGCGGTCGACGCGTTCTTGTCCCGGGACCTGTCACAGACCTGAGGCGGGCGGTGTCTCCATGTCATCGACATGCCATCGACAGGTCGTCGATGACCGAGCAGAGGAGATGACCATGCCCAGCCAGTTCCGGATCCCGAAGGCCACGCTCGACGGTGCCTACGGCGCACTCCTGACCCGCGTCGCGCGGCGGATGTGGGGGCCAGGTCCCCGACAACGCCTACGTCCTGTGGCACGACAAGCCGGTCGCCAAGGCGGTCTTCGGGTTCGAGCGCAAGGTCGCGACGTGGAAGGCGCTCGACCCGCACCTCAAGACCTACGCCGAGATGGCGAGCGCCGGTGCGATCGGCTGCTCGTGGTGCCTCGACTTCGGCTACTTCCTGGCGCACACCAACGGGCTCGACGAGGCGAAGGTGCGCGAGGTGCCGCGCTGGCGGGAGTCGGAGGTCTTCACCGACCTCGAGCGCGACGTGATGGCGTACGCCGAGGCGATGACCGCGTCGCCGCCGGAGGTCACCGACGAGATGGTGGCGAGCCTAGACGGGCGCCTCGGCCACGCCGCCGTCGTCGAGCTCACGATGGTGGTCGCGGTGGAGAACCAGCGCTCGCGCTTCAACGCCGCTATGGGGCTCGCCTCCCAGGGCTACAGCGACGTCTGCGAGCTGCCGCTCGCCGTGCCCTCCGGGACGGCTGGGACGATCCTCGGGTGAGCGTCGACCCCTACGTCACCCACCGCAGCCTGCTCTTCACCGTCGCCTACGAGATGCTCGGCTCGGCCGCCGACGCCGAGGACGTGGTGCAGGAGGCCTGGCTGCGGTGGTCCGGCGTGCCCGCCGACGAGGTGCGCGACCCGCGGGCCTACCTCGTGCGGATGACCACCCGGCTCGCGCTCAACCGGCTGCGCACCCTGGCCCGGCGCCGCGAGGACTACGTCGGCCCGTGGCTCCCCGAGCCGGTGCTGACTGCGCCCGACGTGGCCCAGGACGTCGAGCTCGCCGACAGCGTGTCGACCGCGATGCTGCTCGTCCTGGAGACCCTCCCGCCCACGGAGCGGGCCGTCTTCGTGCTGCGCGAGGTCTTCGCGGTGCCCTACGCCGAGATCGCCGAGGCCGTCGAGAAGTCGGAGCCGGCCGTGCGCCAGATCGCGGCCCGGGCCCGCGCCCACGTCGCCGAGCGGCGGCCGCGGGCCTCGGTCAGCGCCGCCGAGCGCGACGCGGTGATCGAGCGGTTCCGCGCCGCCACCGAGACCGGCGACCTGCAGGGCCTGATGGACGTCCTGGCCCCCGACGTGGTGCTGATGACCGACGGCGGCGGCCGGGTGCAGGCCGCGCTCAAGCCGATCCACGGGCGCGACAAGGTCTTCCGCTTCCTGACCGCCGTCGCCCCCGAGGCGCTCGAGCTCGAGCCGGTGTGGCTCAACGGCTCGCCGGCGATCCAGTTCGTGGTGGCGGGCCACCGCGACGGCGTCGGCACGATGCTGGTGGAGTACGGCGTGGTGACGCAGCTGTTCCTCGTCCGCAACCCCGACAAGCTCGGTCGGGTCGTCGAGGAGGTGCCGCTGCGACGGTGAGCCGCGTTCGCGGTGGGCGAAACCCCACGGGGTATCGAGGAGGTCGAGGCGCGCGTTGGACCGGACATGACCCAGAAGCTCTCGCTCCCCGCCGCCCTCCCGGTGGTGTTCCTCCGCGACACGGTCGTGCTTCCCGGCATGGTCGTGCCCATCGAGCTCGACGACCAGGCCAGCGCGGCGATAGACGCCGCCCGCCTCGCCCACGACTCCGACCCCGACAGCGAGCCGACCCGGGTGCTCGTCGCCCCGCGGCTCGAGGACCGCTACGCCACCCACGGCGTCGTCGCCGTGGTCGACCGGGTCGGCCGGTTCGCCGGTGGCCGGCCCGCCGCGGTGCTCCGCGCCGAGGACCGCGTCGCCATCGGGGCCGGGGTCACCGGACCCGGCGCCGCGCTGTGGGTGGAGGCCGAGGAGGTCCCCGCCAGCACTGTCACCGACGACGTCCTCGCGCTCGCCGAGGACTACCGCACGCTCGTCGTCTCGATCCTGGAGCGCCGCGAGGCGTGGCAGGTGATCGAGACCGTGCGCCGCCTCGCCGACCCCGATGCGCTCGCCGACACCTCCGGCTACGCGCCCTACCTCTCCGAGGACCAGAAGCGCCAGGTGCTGGAGACGCCCGACGTGGGCGAGCGGCTGCGCCTGCTCGTCGAGTGGACCCGGGCCTACGACACCGAGGACGAGGTCAACGACAAGATCAGCCAGGACGTCCGCGAGGGCCTGGAGAGGAACCAGCGCGAGTTCCTGCTGCGCCAGCAGCTCGCTGCGATCCGCAAGGAGCTCGGCGAGGGCGAGCCCGACGGCTCGGACGACTACCGCGCCCGGGTCGAGGCGGCCGAGCTGCCCGAGGCGGTCCGTGAGGCCGCGCTGCGCGAGGTCGACAAGCTGGAGCGCTCGAGCGAGCAGGCCCCCGAGGCCGGCTGGATCCGCACCTGGCTCGACACGGTGCTGGAGCTGCCGTGGAACGTGCGCACCGAGGACTCCCACGACGTCGCCGCCGCCCGCGCGGTGCTCGACGCCGACCACCACGGACTCGACGAGGTCAAGGACCGCATCACCGAGTACCTCGCGGTGCGCGCGCGTCGGGCCGAGCGCGGCCTGCAGGTCGTGGGTGGCCGCGGCTCCGGCGCCGTCGTGCTGCTCGCCGGTCCGCCCGGGGTCGGCAAGACCTCCCTCGGCGAGTCGGTCGCGCATGCCCTGGGCCGGCGCTTCGTGCGCGTCGCCCTCGGCGGCGTGCGCGACGAGGCCGAGATCCGCGGCCACCGCCGCACCTACGTCGGCGCCCTGCCCGGCCGGATCGTCCGGGCGGTCAAGGAGGCCGGGTCGATGAACCCGGTCGTGCTGCTCGACGAGGTCGACAAGGTCGGTGCCGACTACCGCGGCGACCCGGCCGCGGCGCTGCTCGAGGTGCTCGACCCGGCGCAGAACCACACGTTCCGCGACCACTACCTCGACCTCGACCTCGACCTGTCCGACGTGCTCTTCATCGCCACCGCCAACGTGGTGGAGCAGATCCCCTCGGCCCTGCTCGACCGGATGGAGCTGGTCACCATCGACGGCTACACCGAGGACGACAAGGTCGCGATCGCGCGCGACTTCCTGGTGCCGCGCCAGCTCGAGCGGGCCGCGCTGCGCCCCGACGAGGTCACCGTCTCCGCGGGCGCGCTCGGCGAGCTCGCCGCCAACTACACCCGTGAGGCCGGCGTACGCCAGCTCGAGCGGCTGCTGGCCAAGGCGTTCCGCAAGGTCGCCACCCGGCTCGCCACCGGTGAGGTCGAGCGGATCGACGTCGACGAGGCGGCCCTGAAGGACCTCGTCGGGCGCCCGCGCTTCACGCCCGACAGCCACGAGCGCACCGACGTGCCCGGCGTCGCCACCGGCCTCGCGGTCACCGGCCTGGGCGGCGACGTGCTCTACGTCGAGACGTCCGTGGCCGAGGGGCAGGCGGGGCTCACGGTCACCGGCCAGCTGGGCGAGGTGATGAAGGAGTCGGCGTCCATCGCGCTGTCGTGGGTACGCGCCCACGCGGGGGAGCTGGGCATCGACCCGGCCGCGCTGGAGCGCTCGATCCACGTCCACTTCCCGGCAGGCGCGATCCCCAAGGACGGGCCGTCGGCCGGCGTGACGATGGTGACCGCCCTCGTCTCCCTGCTCACCGGCCGGCCGGTCCGCTCGGACGTCGGCATGACCGGCGAGGTGACGCTCTCGGGGCGGGTGCTGCCGATCGGCGGCGTCAAGCAGAAGCTGCTCGCCGCCCAGCGCGCCGGGCTGGCGACGGTGTTCGTCCCCGAGCGCAACCGCCCGGACCTCGACGACGTGCCGGCCGAGCTGCTCGCCGAGCTCGACGTGCGCCCCGTCGGCCGGGTCACCGACATCCTGGCCGAGGCCCTCGAGCCGAGGGAGGCGATCAGCGGGGCGAGCGCTGCCTGAGGCTCAGGCGTCCTCGCCCAGGCTGTCGTCGGCCAGGTTGTCGAGGTCGTTGCCGTGGCCCTCGGTCTTGAAGCGCTCGAACGACGCGTGGACCTCGGCCTCGGCCTCGGTGCGGCCGACCCAGTCGGCCCCCTCGACGGACTTGCCGGGCTCGAGGTCCTTGTAGACCTCGAAGAAGTGCTGGATCTCGAGACGGTCGTACTTGGAGACGTGGTTGATGTCGCGGAGGTGCTCCAGGCGCGGGTCGTGGCTCGGCACGCACAGGACCTTGTCGTCGCCGCCGGCCTCGTCGGTCATCCGGAACATGCCGATCGCGCGGCACTCGATGACGCAGCCCGGGAACGTCGGCTGCTGCAGGATCACGAGCGCGTCGAGGGGGTCGCCGTCCTGGCCGAGGGTGTGCTCGATGAAGCCGTAGTCGGCCGGGTAGGCCGTCGAGGTGAAGAGCATGCGGTCGAGGCGGATGCGCCCCGTCTCGTGGTCGACCTCGTACTTGTTGCGCTCACCCTTGGGGATCTCCACCACCACGTCGAACGTCAGCACGTCTTCCTCCACACTCCTCGGCACGTCTCGGGCCCTCGCGTGACTCGGGCCCGGCCCGACGCATGGGTTCTGGGGCAGTGTCGCGCACAATGGGGCCGATGCGCGAAGCGAGAGGGGCCGAAAAGAGTGCGACGTGACCTACGCCACTCGGCCGGCCCGTCCCGCCGCCGCCCGTCCCTCCGGCACTGGCTGCCCACGCTGCTGGTCCTCGCCCTGCTCGCGGCCGGCCTGGGCGCCTACCGGTTCGAGTGGGGCCAGCGCTACCTGCCCTGGCTCGCCGCCGACCCGCTGACCGAGCCCGAGCAGGTGCTGCCGCCCGCCGGGCTCGACCTGCCCGACTGGGCGCCGCCGGGCGTCGGCGCGGTCGCCCTCGACCCGGGGGGTGCGATCCTCCCCGGGAAGGTCGCCGCCGCCGTGGCCGACGAGCTCGCCGACCCCGACCTGGGCCGCCACGTCGTCGGCGCGGTCGCGCCCCTCGCTCCCGGCTCCCCCGAGTGGACCACCGGTGACGGGCGCTACCTGCCCGCCTCGACCACCAAGCTCCTCACCCTGGGGGCCGCCCTCGAGGCGCTCGGCCCCGACCACACCTTCACCACCCGCGTCGTGCGCGGCGCCGGCCCGCGCGACGTCGTCCTGGTCGGCGGGGGAGACCCGCTGCTGGCCAGCACGTCGCTCACGCTGGCCGAGGCCGAGTCGACCTATCCCACGCGGGCGGACGTCACGACGCTCGCCCTGCAGGTCGCCGACGCGCTCGGCGGTCGCGGACGGGTGCGGGTGCGCTTCGACGACAGCCTGTTCACCGGGCCGACGGACAACCCCGCCTGGCGCCGCGACTACGTCCCCGACGACATCGTCAGCCCGATCACCGCGCTCATGGTCGACAGCGGCCGCGAGACCGACGGCGACGGCCGTCACGACGACCCCTCGCTGGCCGCGGCCAGGGCGTTCGCCGACGGGCTGCGCGCCGCCGGTCTCCGGGTGGGCGGCGAGCCGCGGCGCGTCGTCGCGCCGCCCGGCGCCGAGGAGCTCGCCGCCGTCGAGAGCGCCCCCCTGTCGCAGGTCGCCGAGCGGATCCTCGACGTCAGCGACAACGAGGGGTCCGAGGTCGTGGCCCACCACGTCGGACTCGCCACCACGGGGGTCGGGTCGTTCGAGGCGGGCGCGGCCGGGGTCGTGGAGACCCTCCGCGGTGTCGGGATCGACGTCACCGGGGCGCAGGTGCACGACGGCTCCGGCCTCTCGCGCCGCAACCGGGTCTCGACCGCCACGTTGATCGACCTCATCCAGCACGCCGCCGGCCCCGGCGGCGAGGCGATGCGCAGCCTGGTCACCGGCATGCCGGTCGCGGGCTTCACCGGCTCGCTCACCTACCGCTTCGCCGAGGGCCCCGAGGCGGGCCTCGGCGTGGTGCGCGCCAAGACCGGGACCCTCACCGGCGTGCACGCCCTGGCCGGCATCGCCGTGGACCGCGACGGGCAGCCGCTGGCGTTCGTCTTCGGGGCCGACAGGTCCCCGCCCGAGGAGCGCTACGACGCCCAGGAGGCCCTCGACCGGGCCGCCGCCGCCCTGGCCGCCTGCCGCTGCTCCACCCCCGCCGGCTGAGGTCGTCCGCCTGTCGTCGCCCCGGCTCGGACGGCAGGCCGGATACCGGGGCCCGGCTAGGGTCGCGGTATGAACCTCGTCGACTGGGACTTCGCCGTCACCGTGGGATCCCGGGTCGCCGGGCCCGGACCGGACGTGTCGCCCGACGAGGCCGCCGCGGCCGTCGTCGAGCTGCGCGAGGGCGCGACCCGCTCCACCCCGCTCGTGCGCGACTTCACCGGGCTGCACACCACGTCCGGCACCGCCCCGGTCCTCGTCGTGGACCGCACGGGCTGGCTGCGCGCCAACGCCGACGGCTTCGCCAAGCTGCTCAGCCCGGTCGTCGACAAGCTGGTCGAGAAGAAGGGGCCGCCGTCGGCGTTCACCGCCTCGGTCGGCACCCGGGTGACCGGCGCCGAGGTGGGGCTGATGCTCGGCTTCCTGAGCAGCAAGGTGCTGGGCCAGTTCGACCCGTTCCACGACCCCCACGGCCGGCTGCTGCTGGTGGCACCCAACATCGTCCACGTCGAGCGCGAGCTCGGCGCCGACCCGACCGACTTCCGGCTCTGGGTGTGCCTGCACGAGGAGACCCACCGCGTCCAGTTCACCGCCAACCCGTGGCTCGGCGAGCACCTGATGACCCAGATGCACGCCGTCGCCGACACCATCGAGCCGAGCGCGCTGCTCGACGGGCTGCGCCGCGGCGCCGAGGCGATCCGCAGCGGCGACGGCAGCGTCCTCGACCTCGTCTCCTCGCCCCAGCAGAAGGAGATCCTCGACCGGGTCACCGGCGTCATGTCGCTGCTCGAGGGCCACGCCGACGTGGTCATGGACGGCGTCGGTCCCACCGTGATCCCGTCGGTCGCCGAGATCCGCCGCAAGTTCAACCAGCGCCGCAAGGGCGCCGGCTCGATGGACAGGCTGCTGCGCCGGCTGCTCGGCCTCGACGCCAAGATGGCCCAGTACCGCGACGGCGCGGTCTTCGTGCGCCACGTCGTCGACAAGGTCGGCATGGACGACTTCAACGCCGTGTGGAGCGGCCCCGAGACCCTGCCGTCCAAGGCCGAGATCACCGACCCGGACGCCTGGATCGCCCGCGTGCTGTGACGCTGCACCCCTCGGTCGCCGCGGTCCGGCTGCCGGTCCGCGCCACCCTCGCCCGCCTCGGGCCTCTCGGTGCCACGGCGACCGTGGCGGTCGCGTGCAGCGGGGGAGCCGACTCGCTCGCGCTCGCCTCGGCCACGGTGTTCGAGGCCCGCCGCTCGGGCGCGCGCGTCGTCGGGGTGACCGTCGACCACGGCCTGCAGCCGGGCTCGGCGGCCCAGGCCGACCGGGTCGTCGCGCAGCTCGCCGCGATGGGGGTCGACGAGACCCTCACCGCCCGGGTCACCGTCGACACCGCGTCCGGGCTCGGGCCGGAGGCCGCCGCCCGCGAGGCGAGGTACGCCGTGCTGGAGCAGGTCGCCGAGCACCTCGGCGCCAGCCTGGTGCTGCTCGGCCACACCCTCGACGACCAGGCCGAGACGGTGCTGCTCGGCCTGGCCCGCGGCTCCGGCGGGCGCTCGCTGCAGGGGATGCGGCCCGCCTTCGGGGTGTTCGCGCGCCCGCTGCTCGGCGTACGCCGGGCCGACACCGTCACCGCCTGCCAGGTCGAGGGGATCGAGGTGTGGGACGACCCCCACAACGACGACCCCGGCTACACCCGGGTCCGGGTGCGCCGGCGGGTGCTGCCGGTGCTCGAGGACGAGCTCGGGCCGGGCATCGCCGAGACGCTCGCCCGCACCGCCGACCAGCTCCGCGAGGACACCGCTCTCCTCGACCGCCTCGCCGAGGAGTCCCTGGCCCGTGCGCGCCGCGACGGCGGCCTCGACGTCGCGGCCCTGGGCGCCGAGCCGCCCGCGCTCCGCCACCGCGTCGTCCACCGCGCCGCCCTCGACGCCGGCTGCCCGCCCTCGGAGCTCGCCCGCGAGCACGTCCTCGCCGTCGACCGGCTGCTCGTGGACTGGCGCGGGCAGAAGTGGATCGACCTGCCGGGCCACGTCCGTGCGCTGCGGCGCGACGGGCTGCTGGTCCTCGAGGCCGTGGCCCTAGGCTGACGCCATGGACTCGTCCCACGTGGAGCACGACCTGGTCAACATCCTCTTCACCGAGGAGCAGATCCAGCAGCGGCTGGCCGAGATGGCCGTCCAGATCACCGAGGACTACGAGGGGCGCGAGCTGCTGATGGTGGGCGTCCTGCGGGGCGCGGTGATGGTGATGGCCGACCTGTCCCGGGCGATGCCGCGGCACCTGGAGATGGACTGGATGGCGGTGAGCTCCTACGGCTCGGGCACCAAGTCGAGCGGCGTGGTGCGGATCCTCAAGGACCTCGACACCGACATCAGCGGACGCGACGTGCTGATCGTCGACGAGATCATCGACACCGGGCTGACGCTGAGCTGGCTGGTCAACAACCTCTCGAGCCGCAACCCCGCGAGCGTGGAGATCGCCACGCTGCTGCGCAAGCCCGAGGCGCTCTCGATGCCCGTGGAGCCCAAGTACGTCGGCTGGGACATCCCCAACGAGTTCGTCGTCGGCTACGGCCTCGACTACCGCGAGCGCTACCGCAACCTCCGCGACATCGGCACCCTCGCACCCCACGTCTACTCCTGAACGGGCCCGAACTCCTCGCCCCGCTTCACCTCGCCTGAGACACTGGGGTCCCGGGCGGCGTGTAGCGTCCCGCCTCCACCTCCGAACAGCTGAAAGTTGCCTGTGAAGCGCATATTCAAGGGTCCCTGGGTGTGGATCGTCCTGTCCGCCTTCGCGGTGCTCCTGGCGATCCAGTTCCTCGCCCCCAGCGACGGCTACGACGAGGTCGACACCTCGACCCTCGCCTCCTACATCGACGACGGCAAGGTCGAGGAGATCGAGTTCAACGGCGCCGACTTCGAGATCCAGGCCACCCTCGACAAGGGCACCCGCGAGGACGGCGACAAGGTCGTCGCGCAGTACATCGACGGCCAGCAGGAGGAGCTCCTCTCGGCCGTCCAGGAGCAGAAGGCCGCCGGCACGATCGAGAAGTACAACTCGACCGTCCCCCAGCCGAGCTTCCTCGGCTCGCTGCTGGCCACCCTCCTGCCGTTCGCGCTGATCATCTTGCTGTTCATCTTCTTGATGAACCAGGCCCAGGGCGGCGGCGGCCGCGGCGTCATGCAGTTCGCCAAGTCCAAGGCCAAGCTCATCACCAAGGACATGCCCAAGACGACCTTCGGCGACGTCGCCGGCTGCGAGGAGGCGATCGAGGAGCTCGGCGAGATCAAGGAGTTCCTCACCGACCCGGCCAAGTTCCAGGCCGTCGGCGCCAAGATCCCCAAGGGCGTGCTGCTCTACGGCCCGCCCGGCACCGGCAAGACCCTGCTCGCCCGTGCCGTCGCGGGCGAGGCGGGCGTCCCGTTCTACTCGATCTCGGGCTCCGACTTCGTCGAGATGTTCGTCGGCGTCGGCGCGAGCCGGGTGCGCGACCTGTTCGAGCAGGCCAAGGAGAACCCGCCCGCCATCGTCTTCATCGACGAGATCGACGCCGTCGGCCGCCACCGCGGTGCCGGCATGGGCGGCGGCCACGACGAGCGGGAGCAGACCCTCAACCAGCTGCTGGTGGAGATGGACGGCTTCGACGTGCGCGGCGGGGTCATCCTCATCGCGGCGACCAACCGTCCCGACGTGCTCGACCCCGCGCTGCTGCGCCCGGGCCGCTTCGACCGGCAGATCCAGGTCGACGCCCCCGACCTCAACGGCCGTCACCAGATCCTCAAGGTCCACTCGCGCGGCAAGCCGATCGCGCAGGACATCGACCTGCTGAGCGTCGCGCGCCGCACGCCCGGCTTCACCGGTGCCGACCTGGCCAACGTGCTCAACGAGGCCGCGCTGCTCACCGCGCGCAGCAACGCCAAGATGATCACCGACGAGGCGCTCGACGAGGCGATCGATCGCGTGATCGCCGGACCGCAGCGCCGTACGCGCCTGATGAGCGAGCGCGAGAAGCTCATCACCGCCTACCACGAGGGCGGCCACGCGCTCGTCGCCGCCGCGCTCCCCGGCACCGACCCGGTGCACAAGGTGACGATCCTGCCGCGCGGTCGCGCGCTGGGCTACACGATGGTGCTGCCCGACCGCGACAAGTACTCCCAGACGCGCAGCGAGATGCTCGACTCGCTGGCCTACATGCTCGGCGGCATGGCCGCGGAGGCGCTGATCTTCCACGACGTGACCTCCGGTGCCGGCAACGACATCGAGAAGGCCACCAACCTGGCGCGCGCGATGGTGACCCAGTACGGCATGACCGAGCGCCTCGGCGCGGTCAAGCTGGGCGACAGCAACTCCGAGCCGTTCCTGGGCCGCGACATGGGCCACACGCGCAACTACTCCGAGGAGACGGCCGCCGCGGTCGACGAGGAGGTCAAGACCCTGCTCAACCACGCCCACCAGGAGGCGTTCGAGATCCTCGAGACCAACCGCGACGTGCTCGACTCCCTGGTGCTCGCGCTGCTCGACAAGGAGACGCTCGACAAGGCCGAGATCGCCGAGATCTTCGAGGCGCTCACCAAGCGGCCCAACCGGCCCGCCTGGACCGGGTCGCCCGAGCGGGTGCCGTCGTCGATCCCTCCGGTCGACATCCCGCAGGCGATCCGCGACCGCGTCCACGCCGACACGGCCGCCCCCGAGGACGACGGCGGCGCGATCCTCACGCCTCCCGGCGCCGGCGGTGACGTCCACGGCATCCCCGAGATCCACCCCGACACCCCCACGCCGCCGCGCCCGGACGCGCCGTGACCGACCCGATCTCCGTGCCGGAGCGCGCGCCGGGGGAGGTCCCCGAGTTCGACCACGCGCGCGCCGAGGCGGCCGTGCGCGAGCTGCTGCACGCCATCGGCGAGGACCCCGGGCGCGAGGGGCTGCGCGAGACCCCCGCGCGGGTGGCGCGTGCCTACGCCGAGCTGACGCAGGGCCTGCGGCAGACCGCCGGCGACGTGCTGACCACCACCTTCGACCTCGGCCACGAGGAGATGGTGCTGGTCCGCGACATCGAGCTGTGGTCGATGTGCGAGCACCACCTCGTGCCGTTCACCGGGGTCGCCCACGTCGGCTACATCCCGGCCGAGACGGGCAAGATCACCGGCCTGTCCAAGCTCGCCCGGCTCGTCGACGTCTACGCCAAGCGCCCGCAGGTGCAGGAGCGGTTGACCACCCAGATCGCCGACTCGCTGATGCAGATCCTCGAGGCCCGCGGCGTGATCGTGGTGATCGAGGCCGAGCACCTGTGCATGACGATGCGCGGGGTCAAGAAGGCCGGCGCACGCACCATCACCTCCGCGGTCCGGGGCGCGTTCCTCACCCACCAGGCCACCCGCGCCGAGGCGATGGCGCTCATCCACTCCGGGGCCAGGTGAGCCAGGGCGCACCGCCCACGGCCCGGGTCCCCCGGGTGATGGGGATCGTCAACGTCACGCCCGACTCGTTCTCCGACGGCGGCCGGTGGGCGACCACCGAGGCCGCGGTCGACCACGGCCGGCTCCTGCTCGCGCAGGGGGCCGACCTGCTCGACATCGGCGGGGAGTCGACCCGCCCCGGCGCCACCCGGCCGCTGGTCGCCGAGGAGCTCGACCGCGTCGTGCCCGTGATCCGCGAGCTCGCGGACGCCGGTGCCCTGCTCTCGGTCGACACGATGCGCGCCGAGGTGGCCCAGGCCGCCCTCGACGCCGGCGCGCGGATCGTCAACGACGTGTCCGGCGGCCTGGCCGACCCGCGGATCCTCGACGTCGTCGCCGCGAGCGACGCCTCCTACGTCGCGATGCACTGGCGCGCCCACTCCGACCGGATGCGCGACTTCACCGACTACGCGCCCGACGGGGTGGTGGCGTCGGTGCGCCGCGAGCTCGCCGAGCGGCTCGAGGCCGTCGAGGCCGCCGGCATCCCCCGCTCGCGCGTGCTGCTCGACCCCGGCCTCGGCTTCGCCAAGGAGCCGCACCACAACTGGGACCTGCTGGCCGCGCTCGAGCGCCTGCACGAGCTCGGCTGCCCGCTGCTGGTCGGCGCCAGCCGCAAGTCGTTCCTCGGCTCGCTGCTGGCCCAGGACGGCCGACCGCGGCCGGTCGACGAGCGCGAGCACGCCCACGCCGCGCTGGTGGCCCTGCTGGCCGTGCGCGGGGTCGAGTGCCTGCGCGTGCACGACGTACGAGCCACCCGCGACGCGCTCGCGGTGGTCGAGGCGATGAGGTCGCACGATGAGGTCGCACGGAGATCGCACACGGAGGTCGCACATGACGGATGAGCTGTCGGTCCGGGGCATCGAGTGCTTCGCCCACCACGGCGTCTTCGACTTCGAGAGGCGCGAGGGCCAGGTCTTCGTCGTCGACCTCGTGCTGGGCATCGACACCCGCCCGGCGGCGGCCTCCGACGACCTCGCCGACACCGTGGACTACGGGTCGCTGACCGCCGACGTCAAGGCTGCCGTCGAGCGCGACCCGGTCGACCTGATAGAAACCGTCGGCCAACGCATCGCCGATGTGTGCCTGACGGACTCTCGTGTTGAATGGGCGCGAGTCACGCTGCACAAACCTGATGCCCCCATCGACGCGACGTACTCGGACGTCGCGCTGACGATCACCAGAACGCGAGGCAACGCTCATGACTGAGACCCCCAACCCCCACATCGTGGACACCGACGCCCTCACCGGCGAGATGCACCCGATCCGTCGCGTGGTGGTTGCGCTGGGCTCCAACCTCGGAGAGCGCCTGGCCTCCCTCCAGGGGGCGGTCAACGCCCTCGCCGACACCCCCGACTTCTTCGTCACGGGCGTCTCGCCGGTCTACGAGACCGAGCCGGTCGACGCCCCCGAGGGGTCGCGTCCGTTCCTCAACGCCGTCCTGCTCGCCGACACGACGCTCCCGGCCGCGCGGCTGATGGAGCGGGCGCTGGCGATCGAGGACGCGTTCGGCCGCGAGCGCGGCGACGTCCCCAACGCTGCGCGCACCCTCGACGTCGACCTCATCGTGGTCGGCGACCGCCGCTCCAACGAGGACTTCCTCCGGCTGCCGCACCCGCGTGCCCACGAGCGGGCGTTCGTGCTGCAGCCGTGGTACGACCTCGAGCCCGACGCGGTCTTCCCCGGCCGGGGCCCGATCGCCGACCTGCTCGACGCCTCCGACTCCTCGGGCGTGAAGAGGCGCGAGGACCTCACGCTCGAGGTCGAGTGATCACCCCACGGCGTCCTGCTCCTCCGCTGCGCTCCCCCGCACGACGCCGCAGGGGCCACGAGTGATCACCCCACGGCGTCCTGCTCCTCCGCTGCGCTCCCCCGCACGACGCCGCAGGGGCCACGAGTGACCGGCCCCGAGGGTCCCGAGGGTCCCGACGGCCCCGACGGGGATCCGCCGGAGCCGCGCGGGACGCTGCGCCCCACCTCCGCGGGCGCCCTGACGGTGTGCGCCGTCGTGGGCCTGGCGCTCGGGTGGGGCATGCACCCGCTGGTCGAGGCGCTGACCGGGCGGCCGCCGCTGGTGTCGTGGGCGCAGGCCCTGGTGCTCGTCATGGTCGCCGCGATCATGGCGTTCCTGGCCTGGCACACGTGGCAGACGGTGCACGTGCGCGGTGAGCGGCTCGAGGCGCAGCAGGCCGTCAACCGGCTCGTGCTGGCCCGGGCGTGCGCGCTCGCCGGCACGCTCGTCGCCGCCGGCTACGTCGGCTACACGGTCGGCTGGCTGGGCGACGAGTCGCAGTACGCCCAAGGCTGGATGCTGCGCGCACTGGTCGCTGCGGCCGGGGCGGCCGGCGTGAGTGTGGCCTCGCTCGCCCTCGAGCGTGCGTGTCGCGCAGACGGCGGCCGGTCACAGCCCTAGGGTGGCGCCATGCCTTCCCAGCAGCCCCAGCAGTCCCAGGTGTCGCGGACGCCTGCTCGCCGTCGTCAGCGCAGCACCCGCCTGGTCGTGGCCGTCGCCCTCCTCGTCGTCGGCGCGGTCCTCGTGGTCGGCGCGCTCGCGTCCTCCTCGGCGACCCTGACCGCTGTGGCTGCCGTCGTGGCCGTGCTCGCCGGCGCGGCCGCCACCCGGATCACCCACACCGAACTGATGCAGGCCCGCCGCGACGCCGCCCGCGACAGCGCCGTGCAGGCCCAGCAGTACCGCGAGCTCACCGAGCGGCGCACAGCGGAGTCCGTCGCCTTCGCCGCCGACATGCGGCGCAAGATCGACGAGCGCGAGGAGGCGATCGACGTCCTCGAGCGCGCCCTGTCGAGCGCGCAGAAGAACGCCGCCGAGCAGACGCTCAAGCGCGGCCAGGAGGCCCGTCGCGCCGACGCCGCCGAGCGTGGCCGCGACGACGCCGAGCGCGGTCGCGACGACGCCGAGGGCCGGGCTGCCGAGGCGATCGTGCTCGTGGCCGAGCTCGAGGCCGAGATCGACGTGCTCCGCGCCGAGCTCGACGTGCTCCGCGCGGCCGCGGCGCGCCGCGACCACCGCAGCGCCTGAGGCAGCCGACGCCGCCGCGGCGGCGTACGGAAGAATGGGTCCTCGTGATCCCCGAGGACAACCGGTTCGAGAGCGACCCCGCCGACGCGCTGCCCGACGACCCCGGGCTCGCGGCGGGCTGGCAGGCCGAGAGTCCCGACGGCGACGACCCGGCCACGATCGAGCGGCTCGTCGAGCTGCTGCGTGAGCACGAGCGCGCCGGCCGCGGGTGGGCGAGCTCCGGCGAGGACGCCGTGCGGGTCGAGGTCTCCGACCGCGGCCTGGCGATGCGCGAGAACGTCGTGCTGCGCGACCCCGACGGCCGGATCCAGGCCTGGGGGAGCGTCCACGACCGCGCGTCGGGGCGGATGCTCTTCGTGCACATCGTCGCCCGCGACCTCGACGAGCGCGTCGCCGCGCGCTGCAGCGACGTGCTGTTCGCGTGGGCGCAGACCCAGGCGGAGGCGGTCGGGGCGGCCCGCGGCGTGCCGGAGCAGCAGATCGACACGGGCGCCTTCGCCGACGACGAGCGCCAGCACGCCTGGCTCGCCGCGGCCGGGTTCGAGCGCGTCCGCACCTGGTGGCAGATGAGCCGCCCGGTGGAGCCGGCCGAGGCCGAGCTGGTGCCCGACCCGGCACGCTGGGAGCGCAAGGGCGTGGTCTTCCGCCTGGTCGAGCGCCAGGGCGGCCCGGACTCCGGCGGCATGCCCGACGAGGCCGACCTGCGCGCGGTGCACGACGTGCTGGAAGGGGCCTTCACCGACCACTTCAACTCGACGGAGGAGACCTTCGACGAGTTCATCCACCGCCTCCGCGAGGACCCCGGCCACCGCTGGGACCACTGGTGGCTGGCCGAGATCACCGACGAGGCGGGCCGCACCGAGGCCGCCGGCGCCCTGGTGGGCTCGGTGAGCGAGTCCGACACCGGCCCCGACGGGTCCTACGTCGCCTACCTCGGCGTGCTCGAGTCGGCGCGCGGGCGCGGCGTGGCCACGGGCCTGCTCCGCACGATCATCGCCGACGCCGCGTCACGCGGCCGCGACCGCGTCGGCCTGGAGGTCGACGCCGACTCGCCCACCGGCGCCGACGGCCTCTACACGTCGATGGGCTGGGCCACGTCCTACGTCACGGAGTCGTGGCACCGGACCGTGACGACCTCGACGACCGGCTGAGCGCGGTCAGCTCGACGGGCCGCGCAGCGACTGGCGCAACGCCCGGTGCACCCCGGCCGGGGTGAGCACCCCGACGAACGTCGCGCCGCGCCGCACGCCGATCATCGGCTTGTCGTCGCGCAGCATCGCGGCGAGCGCCTCCTCGAGCGAGGAGTCGAGGTCGATGGCCGAGCCGAGGTCGCCGGTCGCGACCCCGTGGATCGGCTCGAGGTGCTCGACGGTCAGCCGGGTCACGGTGAGGGTGCGGATGCCGCCGGCGCCCACGAAGTCGGCCACCTGCTCGTCGGCCGGGTGGGCGAGCAGCTCGCCGGGGGTGGCGTACTGGGCGAGCCGGCCGCCCGCGGCGAAGACGGCCACCCGGTCGCCCATCCGGATCGCCTCGTCGATGGCGTGGGTCACCAGCACGACCGTCTTGCCCAGCTCGGCCTGGAGCCGCCGGAACTCGTCCTGCAGGCGGCCGCGCACCACGGGGTCGACGGCGCCGAACGGCTCGTCCATCAGCAGCACGGGCGGGTCGGCGGCGAGCGCGCGGGCGACGCCGACGCGCTGGCGCTGGCCGCCGGACAGCTCGTGGGGGTAGCGGCGGGCGTACTGCTCGGGGTCGAGGCCGACGGTGGCGAGGAGCTCGTGGGCGCGCTCGCGGGCGGTCGCCCTGGACTCGCCGTAGAGCAGCGGCACCGTCATCACGTTCTGCTCGATGCGCTGGTGGGGGAACAGGCCGATCTGCTGGATGACGTAGCCGATGCCGCGGCGCAGCTGGACGGGGTCGGCGTCGGTGACGTCGCGGCCGTCGAGCCAGATGCGGCCGGTGGTGGGCTCGATCAGCCGGTTGATCATCTTGAGCGTCGTGGACTTGCCGCAGCCCGACGGCCCGACCAGGCAGACCATCTCGCCGCGGGCCACGTCGAGGTCGAGCTCGTGGACGGCCACGGTGCCGTCGGGGTAGGTCTTGCCCACGCCTTCGAGCCGGATCATCGACTCGCCGCCCCGTGTAGCGTCCATGCGGTGACCATACTGGCCGCGGCCGACTCGGGGCCGAGCTGTTACAGCCGCTTCGTCAACGAGTGGTTCTGCTGGCAGTACGTCGAGGACCGTCACGCCCAGATCACCGACGCGCTGGTCGAGCACGTCGCCATCACCCTCGCCGCGCTCGCCCTCGGCATCGCCATCGCCGTGCCGCTGGCGCTGCTCGCCCGGCGGCTGCCCCGCCTGGAGTCGCTGGTGCTGGGCGTCAGCACCGGCGTCTACACCGTGCCCTCGCTCGCGCTGCTGCCGCTGCTGGTGCCGTTCACCGGGCTCTCGGCGGCCACGGTCGTGATCGGGCTCGGGCTCTACGCGCTCACCATCTTGGTCCGGGCCCTCCTCGACGGGCTGCGCTCGGTGCCCGACGACGTGCGGGAGGCGGCCACGGGACTGGGCTACGGGCGGGCGCGGATGCTCACCCGCATCGAGATGCCCCTCGCCCTGCCGGTGGTGATGGCCGGCCTGCGGGTGGCGGCCGTGTCGACGGTCGCGCTCACCACGGTCGGCACGCTGGTGTCCTACGGCGGGCTCGGCGACCTGATCTCCCACGGCGTGCAGCGCGACTTCCGCGCCGAGCTGTTGACCGCCGCGGTGCTGTGCGTCGTGCTGGCCGTCGTGCTCGACGCGGTGCTCGTCGTGGTGCAGCGCGTGCTGACGCCGTGGACGGCGGGGGCCCGCTGATGGAGCTCTTCGCCGACACCTGGCACTACCTCCTCGACCCCGCGAGCTGGACCGGCTCGGGCGGCCTCGTCGCCCGCCTGCTCGAGCAGCTGCTGCTCACCGCCACGGCCCTCGTCGCCGCCATGCTGCTCGGCCTGCCCCTCGCCCTGTGGCTCGGCCACCTCGGCAAGGGCGGCTTCCTCGCCGTCAACATCTCCAACGTGGGGCGCGCCGTGCCGACGTTCGCGCTCCTCGCCCTCCTGGTCGCCGCCGACTGGCCCGGCTCCGCCGACTTCGGCCCCTACGGCCGGGCCGGGCTCGCCACCCTCATCGCGCTCGTGCTCTTCGCCCTCCCGCCCCTCATCACCAACGGCTACGTCGGGATGCGCGAGGTGCCCTCCGACGTGCAGGAGGCGGCCGACGGCATGGGCATGTCGCGCCTGCAGCGCTTCTGGCGCGTCGAGCTGCCGCTGGCGCTGCCGGTGGTGGCCTCCGGCGTGCGGCTCGCACTCGTCCAGGTGTGGGCCACGGCCACGATCGCGGCGCTGGTCGCCGGCCCCGGGCTGGGACGCATCATCACCGAGGGGTTCGCGCGCAACGACTACGCCCAGGGCATGGCGGGCGCGGTGGTGGTCGCGCTCGTCGCCCTCCTGCTCGAGCTCGCCGCGGCCGGCGTCCAGCGTGCCGCCGACCCGATGTCGCGCGCCTCGTCACCCAATCGTGATGACGCCCCGTCGGTGGCCTCGACTACGGTGACAGAGGCTCCCACCGGGAGCTGAGCCGACCCGCTCGCACGACCGGACACGCGTGGCTCTCGGCCACGGGACACAGAAGGTAGAACGACATGCACGCACGACGTCCGCTGCTGGCGGTGACCGCTCTTGCCCTGACCGCTCTCCTCGTCGGGTGCGCCGGCGACGACCTCGCCGCGGAGGACGACGCGCCGACCTCGGGCTCCGGCGGGGGCGAGGGCACGTCCGTCGTGATCGGCAGCCAGAGCTTCGACGAGGCCGCGCTCGTGACCGCGATGTACCAGCAGGTGCTCGAGTCGCAGGGCTACGACGTCGAGACCCGCCTGGTCGACACCCGCCCGGTCTACCTCAACGAGATGCCCGACTCCGTCCAGATCGCCCCGGAGTACGTCGCCGGCATCGTCGACCAGCTCAACACCGACGCCAACGGCCCCGACGCCAAGCCGCTGTCGACGAGCGACGCGCAGGAGACGATCGACGCGGGCGCCACGCTGCTCGAGGACAAGGGCATCACCCTGCTCGAGCCGTCGGAGGCGTTCTCGGCCAACGGCTACTTCGCCAGCCAGGAGTTCTCCGACGACCAGGGCGTCACCAAGCTCTCCGACCTCGAGGGCGAGGCGGTGACCCTGGCCGCCGCGCCCGACTGCAAGGGCCGCACCGACTGCGAGAAGGGCCTCGTCGACACCTACGGCATCGACATCACCCTCGAGCCGCTCGGCTACGCCTCCACCGAGACGTTCCAGGCGGTGCTCGACGGGGAGGCGCAGCTCGGCCAGACCAGCACCCTCGACGGCACCTTGGAGGAGCAGGGCCTGCTGCTGCTCGAGGACGACTTGGGCATCCAGCCCGCGCAGAACCTCGTCCCGGCGGTGTCGACGGAGTTCCTGGCCGACAACCCCGATGTCGAGGGCGCGCTCGACGACCTGATGGCCGCGCTCGACAACGACACCCTCGGCGAGCTGCTGGTCAGCGTCCAGGTCGACCGCGAGCAGCCGGACGACGTGGCCAAGGAGTTCCTGGAGTCCGAGGGCCTGATCTGACCCTCCTGCGGGTTGCAGGACTGGCTACAGGGTGCTCAACCACGGATGGCCGGGGTGCGCGATCGCCAGAGCGCTCCTCAGCCATGCGCGGCGCTCCGGCTCCAGCAGGTCTCGGCAGGCATCGAAGTCGGCCTGGTCCTTGGCGCGCAGGCCCGGAGCCTTGTGCAGCAGCTGGATCTCGGGCCTCAGGTACGAGATGCCGTCACGCACCCACAGGATGTCGTCGAACGGGAGAGTGATGCGGGCGTCGCGCTTGTAGGTCCACGTCGTCGAGCTCGCGTCCATGAGGATGACGTCGTACTCCCACGGCGACGCGCCGTCGGGGCGCAGCCACAGGTTCCCGCAGGACTCCATCAACGGATCGGTCGGGGTCAGCATCGGTCGCAACGCGCCCTTCGCCGCCTGCCAGACGTCCAGTCGCCCCGTCAGGTGCCGCTTCAGCGCAGCGACGTCGGCGCGCGGGATGCTGGGGTCCAGATCGCCGTGGGGGCGCGGGACGCCCGTGAACACCTCGATGGCCCACCCGCCCGCGATCCACCAGCGGCCGGTGTACCCCTCCAACAGCTCGGCTGCGTCCTGGGGGGACCGGGCTCGCCAGGGGCCGTAGAGGCGGACCGCCTCGTCATGGTCGATCATCCGGTGCAGGCTAGTCGCCGGGCGCGGTGGCCGTGCGGCGCACGGATCTGCTGTGCGACTGCCTGGGCCCGCGCCGATGTGCAGGTGAGCGTCCCGGTCGAACGCGTGGACCGACGCCCCGGTGCTCAGACCTCGTGCGGTCGCAGCGCGAGCGCCTCGGGCGGCACGGTGGTCTCGTCGAGCACCGAGTGCGGCACCGACAGCCGCCACGCGCCCGTTGCGACGTCCTGCACGCGCGGGGCGGGACCGTCGAGCCGCGCGACCCACTCCATGAGGGCCGTGACGTCGGCGCGGCGGTCCTGCTCGACGAGCCAGCCGGCCAGCCGGTGCACGGGCGGCAGGCCGCTGTGCACCAGCGACCGGCGCCCCCACAGCTCCAGCACGCCGGAGCGCAGCAGCCGCCACCACTCCGGGGTGCACCCGGGCACGAGCAGGAAGTAGCGCCACAGGTCGCCGGCCAGCACCCGGTCGACGAAGACCGCCTCGACCTCCGGCGAGCCGTGGGCGCGCACCGAGGCCAGCGACATCCGCTTGGTCTCCCACCGGTCGGCGAGGTCCTGCAGCGACGCCGCCCGCGTCTGGGTGATCGACCCCTCGCGGATCCGCCAGCGGTAGACCACCTCGTCCAGCACGTCGAAGCTGCCGTCGAGGAACGAGCGGGTGGTGGTCGGCTGGTCCTCGTAGCGCGTGCCCTCGGGCCACGACAGGCCGGCTGCGTCCCAGAAGGAGCGGCGCCAGACCTTGTTCCAGGCGAAGACGTCGCCGAGGATCTCGGGCCGCTCCTCGATCCGGGCGCCGCGCAGCGGCCGGTGCAGCCGGCGCATCCACGGCGGCTCGACCAGGGCGTCGTCCTCCCAGCGCACGATCGAGCCGGTCGCGAAGTCCGAGCCCGACCCGGCGAGCGCGCCGAGCAGGTCGGCGTACGCCGTGGGCGGCAGCACGTCGTCGGAGTCGAGGAAGGCGAGGAAGTCGCCGCGGACGTGCTGCACGCCGAGGTTGCGGGCGGCGCCCAGGCCGCCGTTGGCCGAGTGCACGACGGTGATGCGCCGGTCGCGGCGGGCCCACTCGTCGGCGATCTCGCCCGTGCGGTCGGTCGCGCCGTCGTCGACGACCACCGCCTCCCAGCGCGTGTGCGTCTGGGCGAGCAGGGAGCGGACGCAGTCGTCGAGGTAGTCCTCCACGCCCCACGCCGGGACCACCACGCCGAGCAGGGGAGCGCGGGAGAAGAGCCTCATACGGCCGGACCCTAGGACATCGCCCCTCGCCGGTAGGCTGCCCGCCGTGACCGAGCAGCCCAGAGCGATCGACGAGATGAACCCCGACGGTGTGCCGCGCAAGGTCCTCTTCGTCGCGGGCGCCGGCCGCAGCGGCACCAGCACGCTGGCCGGCATCGTGTCCCGGCTGGGCATGCACGTGCCGCTGCCCGAGGTGCCGCCCGACGACTCCAACCCGCGCGGCTTCAGCGAGCCGCAGTGGGTCGTCGACGTGCACGACGAGTGGCTGCGCGAGTCGCTGGTGCAGGTCAGCGACAGCCGGCCCGAGGCGTGGTTCGACACCGGGCGCATCTGCAGCCGCGAGCCCGCGCGGATCCGGGTCACCGAGTGGCTCGAGCCGCACTTCGAGCACCACCCCGAGCTGGTCGTCAAGGACCCGCGGCTGAGCTGGTTCCTCGGCCTGTGGCGCGTCGCCGCGATCCGCACCGGAGCCACGCCGGTCTTCGCCACCATGCTGCGCCCGCCCGCCGAGGTGGTCGGCTCCAAGCAGAAGTACTACGCCAACAAGCTCGGCTCGGCGCACCTGGCCGCCAGCTGGGTCAACATGCTGCTGCACACCGAGCGCGCCACCCGTCCGGCCGAGGGCGACGGCGGCCGCGTGTTCGTGCGCTACGAGGACCTGCTCAGCGACTGGGTGCGCACCACGACGGCGCTCGGCCACGCCCTCGACCTGCAGACGATCATCCACACCCGCAGCGACCAGATCCGCGAGGTGCACCGCTTCATCGACCCCACCCTGCGCCGGGTCACCGCCACGCTCGACGACCTCGCGCTGCCCCGGCGCCTGCACGAGCTGACCGGGCAGACGTGGGAGGAGCTCAACAAGCTGGCCGACGAGGGCGGCGACACCGCCGACGCGCACGCCACCTTCGATCAGCTGCGCGCCGCCTACGTCGACCTCTACGAGGAGTCCGCGGCCATCAGCCGCTCCACCGCCGAGCACGCCCGCATCCAGGCCCGCCGCCGGGCGCTGCACGAGGCCGCCGAGGCGGGCGGGTCGCGCTCGCTCGCCGACCGCGTGCCGCACGACGTACGCGCCGCGATCCCGCCGTCGGTGCGTCGCGGGGTGCGCCGGGCGCTCGGGCGCACCCGGGACGAGCAGTGACCGTCCCGATCGGCTCCGGGCACGGCCTGACCAACCTCGAGGGCCACACCGACTTCGACCTCGTCTGGCCGTGGAACCGGCCGGGCGGGCTGCGGCCCGGCGCGACCGCGGTGCTGCGCGTCAAGAACGAGGCGCCCGGCCTCCGCTTCGTGCTGCCGCCGCTGCTGCGGGCCTGCGACCACGTGCTGCTGGTGGACAACGGGTCCGACGACGGCACCGGCGAGGAGGCGCTGCGCGTCGCGGCCGAGCACGGGCTCGCCGACCGCTTCACCCTGGAGCACTACCCCTTCCAGGTCGCGCGGGCCGGAGCCGAGCACCTCTCCGTCAACGAGCGCTCGGTGCACTCGCTGGCCTACTTCTACAACTGGTGCTTCTCCCACGTGCGCACCCGCTACTCCTGGAAGTGGGACGGCGACATGGTGCTCACCACCGAGGGCGAGGTCTCGATGGCCGACCTGTCGTGGCAGGTGGGCACGGCCGAGGCGGTCATCCGCGTGCCGCGGCACGGGCTCTACATCGAGTCCGACCAGGTGGCCTACCTCGACCTCGGCCTGCGCAACATCGAGGAGTGGGGCTTCCCGATGAGCCCCGACTACGTCTACACCAAGGCCCCGGAGTGGGAGATCCGCACGACGCCCGACCGCATCGAGTCGTTCGCGCTGCCGCAGGGGCTGTGCGTCGAGCTCAAGTGGCTCGACGGCGACGAGTTCGCCCACTGGACCGACCCCGAGTCGTTCGCCACCTCCATCCGCAATCGCCGCAAGCGCCGTGAGTGGCTGGTCTGGAACGCCCTGCACGAGGGCCGCGTGCCCGAGGGCGTCGTGCGGATCGAGGCGCCGGCGGGGATCCACGTGGTCGACCACGTCACCCACGAGTGGCTCCCGCGCGCGCCGCGCCCGTTCGTCGTCGACGACCCCGACCACGCCAAGCTGCACCTGCGCGCCTGAGACCTACTCACGGGTAGCCATTTCCGTGGCACTCGTCACGCGTGCTGGCCGTTCCGCCGCTGGATCCACGGGCGTACGCTCGCCGTGATCGCAGTAGATCGGTACCCCTCACGGGACTGAAACGAAGAGGTCGCCCCATGACGCACGACCCTGTCCTCCGCCCGGTGCACCGGGTCGGGGTGATCGGCGCGGGACGCGTCGGCGCCGTCCTGGCCGCCGCCCTCCGCTCCGCCGGCCACGAGGTCGTCGCCGCCGCGGGCGAGTCCGACGCCTCCCGCCGTCGCATCCACGACCTGCTGCCGGGGGTCGCCGTCGCCAAGCCGACCGACGTCGCCCGAGCCAGCGACCTGCTGCTGCTCACCGTGCCCGACGACATGCTGTCCAACGTGGTGACCATGCTCGTGGCGAGCGGCGCCGTCCGCGAGGGACAGGTCGTGGCGCACACCAGCGGCCGCCACGGCCTCGCCGTGCTCGAGCCCGCCAGGCTGGTCGGTGCCCGCACCATCGCCCTCCACCCCGCCATGACCTTCACCGGCACCGAGGTCGACCTGCCCCGGCTGGCGGGCTGCGTCTTCGGCGTCACCGCCGGCGCGGACGACCGCGCCCTCACCGAGTCGATCGTCGCCGACCTCGGCGGACGCGCGATGTGGGTGCCCGAGGAGCGCCGCACGCTCTACCACGCGGGCCTCGCGCACGGGGCCAACCACCTCGTCACGCTGGTGGCGGAGGCGATGGAGATCCTCTCCGCCGCCGGGGCCGACGACCCGGCCGCGACCCTGCGGCCGCTGCTCACCGCCGCGCTCGACAACGCCCTCGAGGACGGCGACGCCGCCCTGACCGGGCCGATCGTGCGCGGCGACGTGGAGACCGTCCGCGCGCACCTCGCCGACCTCCGCGCCACCGCCCCTCAGACGCTCACGTCCTACCTCGCCATGGCCCACGCCACCCTCGACCGTGCGGTCACCGACGGCCGGCTGCTGCCCATCCGTGCGGCGAAGATGCTGCGCGTCCTCGACGACGCAGCCGTCCCGGGCGCCGAAGCCCCCCACCACCAGCCTCGATGACCACGATCCCCTCACTCGCGTCGACGCGCGAGGAGCTGGCCGGCCTGCTCGCGCGTGCCCGTCGAGAAGGCCGACGGGTGGCCTTCGTCCCCACCATGGGCGCCCTGCACGACGGCCACGCCAGCCTGATGCGTACGGCGCGGGCCGCCACGGACGGTCCCGTCGTGGTCAGCATCTTCGTCAACCCGATGCAGTTCTCCCCGACCGAGGACCTCGACCGCTACCCCCGCACGCTCGATGCCGACCTCGAGGTCTGCGCCGCGGAGGGCGTCGACGTCGTCTTCGCGCCCGGCGTGGAGGAGATGTATCCGGGCGGCTTCAGCCACGACTCGGTCCACGACGGCGTCACCGTCGCGCCCGGGACGCTGGCCACGATCCTCGACGGCGCCTCCCGCCCCGGCCACTTCGACGGCGTGCTGACGGTCGTGGCCAAGCTCTTCGGCCTGGTCCGCCCCGACGTCGCGGTGTTCGGCCAGAAGGACTACCAGCAGCTCGTGCTCGTGCGCCGGATGGTGCGCGACCTGGCAATGGGCATCGACGTGGTCGGGGCCGAGACGGTGCGCGAGCCCGACGGCCTGGCCCTCTCCAGCCGCAACCGCTACCTCGACGCCCGCGAGCGGCAGGCCGCCACCGCCCTCAGCCGGGCGCTCCTCGCCGCCCGGGCCCGCGCACCGTACGGCGTGCCTGCCGCGCGCTGGGCCGCGATGTCGGTCCTGAAGGCCGAGCCCGGGCTCGAGCTCGACTACCTCGCCCTGACCTCGCCCGACCTCGGTGAGCCGCCGGAGATGGGCGAGGGCCGGATCCTGGTCGCCGCCCGCATCGGCACCACCCGGCTGATCGACAACATGGCCATCACGTTCGACCGGGTCGCCGACGGCGGCCCTGCGGCGGGGACCGCGTCCGCGGCCTCGACCACCACCTGAAGGAGCGCCACGTGCTGCGCACGATGATGAAGTCCAAGATCCACCGCGCCACGGTCACCCAGGCCGACCTCCACTACGTCGGCTCGGTGACCGTCGACGAGGACCTGCTCGACGC
Organism: Nocardioides sp. zg-1228; assembly: GCF_017086465.1. Classification (NCBI taxonomy): domain Bacteria; kingdom Bacillati; phylum Actinomycetota; class Actinomycetes; order Propionibacteriales; family Nocardioidaceae; genus Nocardioides; species Nocardioides sp. zg-1228. The sequence goes on from NZ_CP070961.1 coordinate 520,650, forward strand.
CGCCGACCTGCTGCCGGGCGAGCTCGTCCACATCGTCGACGTCACCAACGGCGCCCGCCTGGAGACCTACACGATCGCCGGCGAGCGCGGCTCGGGAGTCGTCGGCATCAACGGGGCCGCGGCCCGGCTGGTGCACCCCGGCGACACCGTGATCCTCATCGGCTACGGGCAGATGGACACGGCCGAGGCGAAGGGGCTCGTGCCCCATGTGGTCTTCGTCGACGCCGACAACGCGATCGTGGCCACCGGCCACGACCCGGCCGAGACGTTCGGCGACCCGTCGCTGGGCCGCGGCGACACGATCGTCGCCTGACCAGCCGATAGCCTGCGCCGATGACCTCCCGCCGGCCGGTCCCGGGCCGCCTCCGCGCCCCGGCGCCGGGCTGGACGACCCGCGCCGACGTCGTCGTGGTCGGCTCCGGCATCGCGGGGCTCACCGCCGCTCTCCGCATCCACGCCGCCGACCCGGCGCTGCGCCTGCTCGTGGTGACCAAGGACGTCCTCGCGGCCGGGTCGACCCAGTGGGCCCAGGGCGGGATCGCCGCCGCGCTCGGCCCGGGGGACACTCCCGACCAGCACGAGCGCGACACCCTCGTCGCCGGGGCCGGCGCGTGCGACGCCGACGCCGTGCGCGTCCTGGTCACCGAGGGCCCCGCGGCCGTCCACGAGCTGATCGCGCTCGGCACCCGCTTCGACCACCATCCCGGCGGCGAGCTCTCGCTGACCCGCGAGGGCGGCCACCACCGCGACCGGATCGCCCACGCCGGCGGCGACGCCACGGGCGCGGAGATCCAGCGCGCCCTGATCGCCGCCGTCGAGCGCGCCCCGGCGATCGAGGTCGTCCCGCACGCGCTCGCGGTCGACCTGCTGCGCGCCGCCGACGGCGGCGTCGCCGGCCTGACCCTGCACGTCCTCGGCGAGGGCCAGCACGACGGCGTGGGGGCCGTCCTCTGCCGTGCCGTCGTGCTCGCCTCCGGCGGCCTGGGCCAGGTCTTCAGCCAGTCCACCAACCCCAGCGTGGCCACCGGCGACGGGATGGCGCTCGCGATGCGCGCGGGTGCCCGGCTGCGCGACCTGGAGTTCGTCCAGTTCCACCCCACCGTCATGTGGCTCGGCCCCGACTCCCAGGGCCAGCAGCCGCTGGTCTCCGAGGCGGTGCGCGGCGAGGGGGCGTTCCTGGTCGACGTCGACGGCGTGCGCTTCATGGCGGGCCAGCACGAGCTGGCCGACCTCGCGCCCCGCGACGTGGTCGCCAAGGCGATCACCCGCCGGATGATCGAGACCGGCCGCCCGCACGTGTGGCTCGACGCCCGCCACCTCGGCGCCGCGTTCTGGCAGAGCCGCTTCCCGACCATCCTCGGTGTGTGCCGCGACCACGGGGTCGACCCGGTCACCGAGCTGATCCCCGTGGCGCCCGCCCAGCACTACGCCTCCGGCGGCGTCGCGACCGACCTGTGGGGGCGTACGTCCGTCCCCGGGCTCTACGCCACCGGCGAGGTCGCCTGCTCCGGCGTGCACGGCGCCAACCGGCTGGCGTCCAACTCCCTGCTCGAGGGCCTGGTGTTCTCCCGCCGCATCGCCGACGTGCTGCCCGGCGAGCTGCGCGAGGGGGCCGATCCGGCGCCCGACGAGCGGCCGGCCGGCCTGGTCCCGGGCGAGCGCCGCCGAGCCCTGCAGGAGACGATGACGAGCCGCGTCGGGGTGCTGCGCCACGCCGCCGGCCTGGCCGAGGCGCTGACCCTGCTCGGCTCGCTGGACGACGGCGAGGCCGAGGTCGGCCCGCCCGCCTGGGAGACCACCAACCTGCTCACCGTCAGCACCGCGCTCGCCGAGGCCGCTGCGGTGCGCGCCGAGACCCGCGGCTCGCACTGGCGCGAGGACCACCCCGACCGCGACGACACCCGCGCCGGCCACGTCGACGCGTGGCTCGACCCCGACGGTCGCGTCGCGGTCGAGTGGACGGCGGCACCCTCCACCGATCCCTCCACCGTCCCCCCGACCGTTCCCCACCCCGCGGAGGTGCCGGCATGACCCGCCTCGACGACGTGCCCGCCGAGGTGCTCGACGACCTGCGCGCCGCCGGGCTCGACCCGAAGCACGTCTGGGACGTCGTGGCCCGGGCTCTCGCCGAGGACCTGCCCGACCCGCGGGCCGACGACCCGACCAGCTCCTCGACGATCCCGCTCGACGCGCGTGGCGAGGCGGTGTTCGCGGCGCGTGAGCCGGGGGTCGTCGCCGGGCTCGGCGTCGCCGCCGTCGCGTTCGCCGCCGTGGGCGCCGACGCCACGATCACCGGGCGGCTCCCCGACGGCGCGCGGGTGGCGAAGGGCGACGTCGTGATGCGCGTCCAGGGCCTGACGCAGCGGATGCTCGTCGCCGAGCGCACGGCGCTCAACCTCGCCTGCCACCTCTCGGGCATCGCCACGGCGACGGCCCGCTGGGTCGACGCGCTCGAGGGGTCCCCGACCCGGGTGCTCGACACCCGCAAGACGCTGCCCGGCCTGCGCACGCTGCAGAAGTACGCCGTGCGCTGCGGTGGCGGGGTCAACCACCGCTCGAGCCTGCAGGACATGGCGATGGTCAAGGACAACCACGTCGTCGCGGCCGGGGGCGTGCTGCCCGCGCTCGAGGCCATCCGCGGCCGCCACCCCGGCCTGCCCGTGGAGGTCGAGGTCACCACGCTCGACCAGCTCGAGGAGCTGCTCGCGCTGCCCGAGCCGCCCGAGCGGGTCCTGCTCGACAACATGGGCGACGACCTGATGGCCGAGGCCGTGCGCCGCACGGCGGGGCGGGTGCCGCTGGAGGCGAGCGGCGGCATCACGCTCGAGCGGGCCGCCCGCATCGGCGCGACCGGCGTCGACTTCGTCTCGGTGGGGGCGCTCACCCACTCGGTCGTCGTCCTCGACATCGGCATGGACCTCCTGCCGGCCCCGACTCCCGCGGAGGTGCTGCCATGACGCTGCTCGCCGTCGACATCGGCAACAGCCACACGTGCGTCGGCCTCCTCGACGGCGAGGAGGTCACCGCGCACTGGCGGGTCAACACCGACGAGCGCCGCACCGCCGACGAGTGGTCGGTGCTGCTGCGCGGGCTGGTCGCCGAGCGGATCCACGACGTCGACGGCGTGGCCGTGTGCGCCACCGTGCCCGCCGTGCTGCACGAGTGGCGCGAGATGCTCGAGCGCCACTTCGGCGACGTCCGTGCCATCGTCGTCGAGCCCGGCGTGCGCACCGGCATCCCGGTCCTGATGGACAACCCCCGCGAGGTCGGTACCGACCGGATCGTCAACTCGCTGGCCGCCGCGACGCTCTACGGCGGCCCGGCGATCGTGGTCGACTTCGGCACCGCGACGACGTTCGACGTGGTCAACGCCAAGGGCCAGTACGTCGGCGGCGCGATCTCGCCGGGCATCGAGATCTCGCTCGAGGCGCTGGGCCGCCGCGGCGCGCAGCTGCGCAAGGTCGAGCTCGCCAGGCCGCGGTCGGTCATCGCCAAGAACACCGTCGAGGCGCTGCAGAGCGGGATGGTCTTCGGGGTCGCGGCGCAGGTGGAGGGCCTGGTGGCGCGGATGGTCGCCGAGCTCGGGGTCGCATCCGAGGACGTCACCGTGATCTCCACCGGGCACCTGGCCGCGCTGCTCGTCGAGGACTGCGGCTGTTTCACCGTGCATTCCCCGTGGCTCACCCTCCAGGGATTGCGATTGGTGTTCGAACGCAATTCCTGAATTGCGACGTCAGGAATTGCCTGCTCCTTTTGCGCCCGCTCGCGTTGTGCTGCCAGACTGTTCTTTGTCCGTAATTCAGGTAAAGGAAGAGGAATCGGCCATGGCGCAAAAGGTAAACATCGTGCTCGTCGACGACCTCGACGGCACCGAGGCCACCGAGACCGTCTCCTTCGGCCTCGACGGCACCACCTACGAGATCGACCTCAACGACGCCAACGCCGCCGCGCTCCGTGAGGCCCTGAGCGGCTACGTGGGCCACGCCCGCAAGGTGGCCGGCGGCGGCCGACGCACCCGCCGCTCGTCGGGCGGGTCCGCCTCGTCGTCGTCCTCGAACACCAAGGACGTGCGCGAGTGGGCCAAGGCGCAGGGCATGGAGGTCTCCGAGCGCGGCCGGATCTCCGCCGACGTGCAGCAGGCCTACGACGCCGCCCACTGAGGCGGACCACCCCGCGCGGCGGGCGGCGACGCTCGCGGCCCGTTCGCTGTGAGCGGACGGGCTCGTCGCTGGGGTGGGAACACGTAGGCTGATGTCGGGCGTTGAGCCCAGTGTCCGCACCCCGGCCCCGTGCCGGACCCGCGGACCCGCAGACGTAGAGGAGCGCACATGTTCGAGCGGTTCACCGACCGAGCCCGGCGAGTTGTCGTGCTGGCCCAGGAAGAGGCCCGCATGCTCTCCCACAACTACATCGGGACCGAGCACATCCTGCTCGGCCTCATCCACGAGGGCGAGGGTGTCGCTGCCAAGGCGCTCGAGTCCCTCGACATCTCCCTGGAGGCCGTGCGCGCCCAGGTCGAGGAGATCATCGGCCAGGGCCAGCAGGCCCCGTCCGGCCACATCCCGTTCACCCCGCGCGCCAAGAAGGTGCTCGAGCTCTCGCTGCGCGAGGCGCTCCAGCTCGGCCACTCCTACATCGGCACCGAGCACATCCTGCTCGGCCTGATCCGCGAGGGCGAGGGCGTCGCCGCCCAGGTGCTGCAGAAGCTCGGCGCCGACCTCAACCGGGTGCGCCAGCAGGTCATCCAGCTGCTCAGCGGCTTCCAGGGCAAGGAGTCGGCCGCGGCCGGCGCCCAGACGTCCGGATCGGGCGGCGAGGCCCCGTCGAGCTCGCTGGTGCTCGACCAGTTCGGCCAGAACCTCACCCAGGCCGCGCGCGAGGGCAAGCTCGACCCCGTCATCGGGCGCGAGCAGGAGATCGAGCGCGTCATGCAGATCCTGTCGCGCCGCACGAAGAACAACCCCGTCCTCATCGGCGAGCCGGGCGTCGGCAAGACCACCATCGTGGCCGGCCTCGCCCAGGACATCGTCAAGGGCAACGTGCCCGAGACGCTCAAGGACAAGCAGATCTACACGCTCGACCTCGGCGCCCTGGTCGCCGGCTCGCGTTACCGCGGTGACTTCGAGGAGCGCCTCAAGAAGGTGCTCAAGGAGATCCGCACCCGCGGCGACATCGTGCTGTTCATCGACGAGATCCACACCCTCGTCGGCGCCGGCGCGGCCGAGGGCGCGATCGACGCCGCCAGCATCCTCAAGCCGATGCTGGCCCGCGGCGAGCTGCAGACCATCGGTGCCACGACGCTCGACGAGTACCGCAAGTACCTCGAGAAGGACGCCGCGCTCGAGCGCCGCTTCCAGCCGATCCAGGTGCAGGAGCCCTCGATCGCGCACACCATCGAGATGCTCAAGGGCCTGCGCGACCGCTACGAGGCGCACCACCGCGTGACCATCACCGACGAGGCGCTGGTCTCCGCCGCGACGCTGGCCGATCGCTACATCTCCGACCGGTTCCTGCCGGACAAGGCGATCGACCTCATCGACGAGGCCGGCTCGCGCCTGCGCATCCGCCGGATGACCGCGCCGCCGGACCTGCGCGAGTACGACGAGAAGATCGGCGACGTGCGCCAGCGCAAGGAGGCCGCCATCGACGGGCAGGACTTCGAGGCCGCGGCCCGCCTGCGCGACGAGGAGAAGCAGCTCTCCGCCCGCCGTGCCGAGCGCGAGAAGCAGTGGCGTGCCGGCGACCTTGACGAGATCGCCGAGGTCGACGAGGAGCTGATCGCCGAGGTCCTGGCCGTGGCCACGGGCATCCCGATCGTCAAGCTCTCCGAGGAGGAGTCCACCCGCCTGCTCAAGATGGAGGACGAGCTCCACAAGCGCGTCATCGGGCAGGAGGAGGCCGTCAGGGCACTCTCCCGCGCGATCCGTCGTACGCGCGCCGGGCTCAAGGACCCCAAGCGCCCCGGTGGCTCGTTCATCTTCGCCGGCCCCTCGGGCGTCGGCAAGACGTGGCTGTCGAAGACGCTGGCGGAGTTCCTCTTCGGCGACGAGGACGCGCTCATCCAGCTCGACATGAGCGAGTTCTCCGAGAAGCACACGGTGTCGCGACTGTTCGGCTCGCCTCCCGGCTACGTCGGCTACGAGGAGGGCGGCCAGCTCACCGAGAAGGTGCGCCGCAAGCCGTTCTCCGTGGTGCTGTTCGACGAGGTCGAGAAGGCCCACCCCGACATCTTCAACAGCCTGTTGCAGATCCTCGAGGAGGGTCGCCTGACGGACTCGCAGGGTCGCGTCGTCGACTTCAAGAACACCGTCATCATCATGACGACCAACCTCGGCTCGCGCGACATCGCCAAGAGCGTCAACCTCGGCTTCGGTGCCGTCGGCGCCGACGCTGCCGGCTCCTACGAGCGGATGAAGAGCAAGGTGTCGGAGGAGCTCAAGCAGCACTTCCGCCCCGAGTTCCTCAACCGCGTCGACGAGATCGTCGTCTTCCCGCCGCTGTCGCAGGAGCAGATCGTGGCGATGGTCGACAACATGATCGCCGCCGTGGAGCTGCGCATGAAGGACCGCGACATGTCCCTCGAGCTCACCGACCCCGCGAAGGCGCTGCTGGCCGAGCGCGGCTTCGACCCGGTGCTCGGTGCCCGCCCGCTGCGGCGCACGGTGCAGCGCGAGATCGAGGACGTCCTCGCCGAGAAGATGCTCTTCGGCGAGGTCGGCCCGGGCCAGATCGTGCTGGTCGACGTCGAGGGCGAGGGCCCGCAGGCGACGTTCACCTTCCGCGGCCAGAAGAACTCCACCGTGCCCGACATGCCCCCGCTGGAGACGGTCGACGCCGAGGGCTCGCCGGTCGTCGGGCCCGACGACACGGAGGGTCCCACCGACGTGCCGAAGGCCAACGAGGCCTGACCCACGGGGCTGCGAGCAGCCTCACCTGATCACCCCGGGAGCGCCCAACGCCCCGGGGTGATCTGCGTCAGGAGGCCGTCGGCGACCAGACCGGCCAGGCAGCGCTCGCGCTGCTCGGCGTCCGGCCAGGCCGCCTCGACCTGCGCGACTCCCACGGAGTCGGCCTCGCGGGCCAGGGCCAGGATCCGGCCGCGGCACTGCCGGTCGGTGCCCGCCCAGGCCTGCCCGCGCCGCGGCGGCCCGTCGTACGCCGGGAAGCCGGCCGCGCGCCACCGGCACTCGGCCGCGATGGGGCAGACGTCGCACGAGGGCTGGCGCGCAGTGCACACGAGCGCGCCGAGCTCCATCGTCGCCACCGCCCACGTGGCGGCCGTCGCCTCGTCTTCGTGGAGCAGGGCCGTGGCCATGTCCCGCTCGCGGCGGGTGGGCGCGGGCGCCGGCAGCTCGGTGCCGTCGACGGCGCGAGCCAGCACTCGGCGCACGTTGGTGTCGAGCACGACGTGGCGCCGACCGAAGGCGAAGCTGGCGATCGCCGCGGCGGTGTAGTCGCCCACGCCGGGCAGGGCGAGCAGGTCGTCGTAGCCGGCCGGCACCTCGCCGTCGTGGCGCTCGACGATGGCAGTCGCGGCGGCGTGCAGGCGCAGGGCGCGGCGCGGGTAGCCCAGCCGGCCCCACATCCGCACCGCCTCGCCGGTGGGCTCGGCGGCGAGCGCGGCCGGGGTCGGCCACCGCTCCAGCCACGCCGCGTGCACGGGCAGGACGCGCGCCACCGGCGTCTGCTGCAGCATGAACTCGCTGACCATCACCGACCAGGGCGTGGCGGCCGCCCCGCGCCACGGCAGCTCGCGCGCGTGGTCGTCGTACCAGTCGAGCACGGCGTCGTGCAGCGCGCTGCCGGGAACTGTCATCGTCGCGATCGTAGGTGAGCCGGTGCGCCTCCACCGCCACGGGGCCGCGACTCCCTAGCCTGTGGGCATGCCGCCGACCGTACGACCGCGTGGGCCGCTCCCGGCCCGGGTCTACTGGACCCGACGTCTCGTCGTGCTCGGCATCCCCTTGGTGCTCGTCGTCGTGCTCGCGCGCGTGCTCGGCGGCTCCTCCGACGCCCAGGACGACGCCGCGGGGCAGGCGACCCGGGCCAGCGCGACCGCGTCGACCACGCCCGCCCCGACCGCCGGCCCGACCGTGGCGGTCGGCCCCGGCACGAAGGGACGCAAGGGCAAGAAGGGCAAGAAGGGCGGCAAGGGCACGGACGGCGCCACGACGACCGAGGAGGTCGCGCCCACGGAGCCGGTCCTGGCCGAGCCCACCGGTCCGTGCACCGAGTCCGACATCGTCGCCACCCCGGCCATCACCTCGGCCGCCGGCGGCTCGGACATCCCGATCACCCTCAACCTGCGCACCGTCGTGGCCGAGGCCTGCACGTGGCAGGCCTCGCCGGAGACGGTGGTGGTCACCATCACCTCGGGCAGCGACTACATCTGGAGCAGCCGCGAGTGCCCCGTGTCGATCCCTCCGCAGGACGTGGTGGTCCGCCAGGCCGTCGACGCCCCGGTGGTGGTCACGTGGTCGGCGCGGCGCTCCGACGAGGGGTGCACCAAGTTCACCGACTGGGCCGTCCCCGGCTTCTACCACGTGCAGGCCGCGGCGCTCGGCGGTGACGCCACCGACGTCCAGTTCGAGCTCACCGCCCCCCAGCCCGGCGTGATCACCAAGACCGCCGAGCCGGAGAAGCAGGGCGGCAAGGGCAAGAAGAACGGCGACACCTCCCACACCCCCGGCGAGGACGGCGCGGGCAACTCCGCCGGCTGACCGTTTTTGGGGCGGCCGTCCGGCTCTCGTCACTCGTCTCGCGTCCCTCGCTTGTCGGAGTCCCCGCTCGAGCGGGGACTCCGACACTTGGAGGGGGTTGCAAAGGCCTCCAGGTGTCGGACTGGGCCTACAAGTCGGGCGCGGGGAGTACGCCGGGCCGGCGCGACTCAGAGGTAGCGCTCCGCTCGACTCGTCAGGACGCGCCGGCTCGGCACGCGGTACGCGTCAGGACGCGCCGACTCGGCACGCGGTACGCGCCAGGACGCGCCGACTCGACCTCCTCCGCGCGCCAGGACGCGCCGACTCGACCTCCTCCGCGCGCCAGGACGCGCCGACTCGGCCCCCTCCCCGCGTCAGGACGCGCCGACTCGGCCCCGGTACGCCGGGTGGGCGGGGTCAGATGTAGCGCTCGGTGATGCTCGACTCGGCGAGGCGGGAGAGGCCCTCGCGCACGCTGCGGGCGCGCAGCTCGCCTACGCCCTCGACCGCCTGGAGGTCCTCGATGCCGGCGGAGAGCAGCTGCTGGAGACCGCCGAAGTGGTCGACGAGGCGGTCGACCACGGCCGAGGGGAGGCGCGGCACCTTGGCGAGGAGGCGGTAGCCGCGGGGGGCGACGGCGGCGTCGAGGTGCTCGGCGCCGCTGAGGCCGATCGCGCGCGCCACGGCCGCCGGGTCGACCAGCTCGGTGGGGGACAGGGCGGCGAGCTCGGCGACGTGGGAGGTGGGGCTGGCGGGGCGGCGCCGGCCGCCGGGGAGGTAGTCGCGCACGACCAGCTCGCGCTCGGCGTCGACGCCGGTCACCAGCTCCTCGAGCTGCAGCGAGAGCAGGCGGCCGTCGGTGCCGAGCTCGAGCACGTAGTCCTCGATCTCGCTCGCGATCCGGATGACCATCTCGAGGCGCTGGGCGACCACGGCCACGTCGCGCACCGTCACCAGGTCCTCGATCTCGAGCGCCGACAGCGTCGCGGAGACCTCGTCGAGGCGCAGCTTGTAGCGCTCGAGCGTGGCGAGCGCCTGGTTGGCGCGGGAGAGGATCTTGCCGGAGTCCTCCAGCACGTGGCGGATGTCGCCGACGTAGGCGGCGATGATCTGCATCGACTGCGACACCGAGATGACCGGGTGGCCGGTCTGCTTGGCGACGCGCTCGGCGGTGCGGTGGCGGGTGCCGGTCTCCTCGGACGGGATGGTGTGGTCGGGCATCAGGTGGACCGCGGCCCGGTGGACCTTGGTGATGTCCTTGTCGAGGATGATCGCGCCGTCCATCTTGGCGAGCTCGCGCAGGCCGGTGGCGGTGAAGGGCACGTCGAGGGTGAAGCCGCCGGTGGAGATGGAGTCGACCGTCTTGTCCTGGCCGAGCACGATCAGGGCGCCGGTGCGGCCGCGGAGGATCCGCTCGAGCCCGTCGCGCAACGGGGTGCCCGGTGCGATCGATGCCAGGGTCGCGCGCAGCCTCAGCTGCTCGTCCATGCGCTCTGCCACCGGTGCCTCCGTGCTCTCTCTCGGACGCCCCCGTGCGCCGTGGGGTGAAGTCTAGGGGTGGGCGGCGGCGAACCACCGATCGTTGCCGGGCGGGCTGGCCTCAGAGCGGCGGCGTGAGGTCGAGGGTGAGCAGCGCCCCGACCACGTCGTCGACCTCGACCACCTGCAGGCCGTCGACCGTCCGGCGCGAGGGGATGCCCCGCTCGCTGGGCAGCGCCCGCCCGCGCGGCACGACCGCGACCCGGAAGCCCAGGCGCGCGGCCTCGGCGACGCGCTGCGGCAGGTCGCGTACCCGGCGCAGCTCGCCGGCGAGGCCGATCTCGCCGATCGCGACGGCGCCGCGGGGCGGCGGCACGCCGAGGTGCGAGCTGGCCACGGCGACGGCCAGGGCGAGGTCGGCGGCGGGGTCGTGGAGCCTGGCCCCGCCGACGGTGGCCACGAACGTGTCGCTGCCGGCGATGCGCAGCCCTGCGTGGCGCTGGAGGACGGCGAGCACCATGTCGACCCGCGAGGACTCCACACCCGACACGGTGCGCCGCGGGCGCTCCAGCGGGGACGGGGTGAGCAGCGCCTGCACCTCCGCGAGGAGCGGGCGGCGACCCTCCATCGTCACCGCCACGCAGGTGCCGGAGACGTCCTGGGTGTGGTGCTCGACGAACAGGCCGGTCGGGTCGGTGACGGCCGAGATGCCCTCGGAGGACAGGTCGAAGCAGCCCACCTCGTCGACGGGGCCGTAGCGGTTCTTCATGGCGCGGAGCATGCGGAAGCGGGAGTTGCGCTCGCCCTCGAAGTGGAGCACCACGTCGACGAGGTGCTCGAGCACCCGGGGCCCGGCGATCGAGCCGTCCTTGGTGACGTGGCCGACGAGCACCGTGGTGATGTTGCGGGTCTTGGCCACCCGGATCAGCGCGGCCGCGACCTCCTTGACCTGGGTCACCCCGCCGGGCACGCCGTCGATGCCCGAGGCGCCGATGGTCTGGACGGAGTCGACGACGATCAGCGTGGGGCGGACCTCCTCGATGTGGGTCAGCACCGCCCCGAGGTCGGTCTCGGCCGCGAGGAACAGCTCGTCGTGCACGCCGCCGGTGCGGTCGGCGCGCAGGCGCACCTGCGCGGCCGACTCCTCGCCCGTGACGTAGAGGGTGCGCTGGCGGGTGCGGGCGGTCTGCGCTGCGACCTCGAGCAGGAGCGTGCTCTTGCCGACGCCGGGCTCACCGGCGAGCAGGATCGCCGCACCCGGCACGAGACCGCCGCCGAGCACGCGGTCGAGCTCGGGGACGCCGCTCGCGCGGGCGACGGACTCGGTGACCGGCACCTGGCCGATCGGCACCGCCGGCGTCGACACCGGCCCGGCGCTGGCGCGCATCGTGGGCGCCCCGGCCTCCGCGACCGATCCCCACGCCTGGCACTCGCCGCACCGGCCGACCCACTTGGCCGTCTCCCAGCCGCACTCGGAGCAGCGGTAGGAGGAGCGCACCCGTGCGGTCTTGGTCGACATGCGGCCCACGCTAGGCGAGCCCACCGACACCGGGGGCACGCCGCGCGAGAGGTGCCCCGGTGGGCCGTCCGGGCGGGGCTTATGCTCACCTGCAATTGGATCGATCTAGGGCGATCGCGAGGGGCGGCATGGGGCGAGGCATCGAACACCGGACCGGGGGCACGCTGCCGGTCACGCCGCCGACCCTCGCCGACGTCGCCGAGCGGGCAGGAGTGTCGCGCCAGACGGTCTCCAACGCGGTCAACAACCCCGACCTGCTGCGTCCCGACACCCTCGAGCGGGTGCGCCAGACCATCGCCGAGCTCGGCTACTCGCCCAACCGCGCCGCGCGCAACCTCCGCACGCGTACGTCGTCGCTGATCGGCCTGCGCTTCGGCCCGGCCCAGGAGGGCACCGCCAACGCGGCGATGGACCGCTTCGTGCACTCCCTCGTCGAGGCCAGCGAGGAGGTCGGCTACCACGTCCTGCTCTTCCCCGGCGACGACGACGACCCGATCGGCGGCTACGACAACCTCCTGCGCTCCACCGCCGTCGACGCCTTCGTGGTCACCGACACCTACCTCGGCAACCCGCAGGCCGCCTGGCTGAGCCGGCAGCGGGCTCCCTTCGTCGCGTTCGGCCGGCCCTGGGACGACGACGGGGCCCGCCACGTGTGGGTCGACGTCGACGGTGCCGCCGGCATCGCACTCGCCACCCAGCACCTCATCGACCGCGGTCACACCCGCATCGCCTGGATCGGCTGGCGCAAGGACTCCCCGATCGGGGAGGACCGCCGCTCGGGCTGGGTCCGCACGATGCACGCCAACGGCCTGCCCACCACCGGCCTCGCCTCGCGGGTCGAGGACGTCGTGCACAGCGGAGCCGAGGCGGCCGCCGTCCTGCTCGACGAGTCGCGGCCCACCGCGTTCGTCTGCGCCTCCGACACCCTCGCGATGGGCGTGCTCCACACGCTCTGGATCCGCCAGCTCGCCCCCGGGCGCGACATCGCCGTGGTCGGCTTCGACGACTCGCAGGTGGCGCAGGTCTACCCGGTGGGGCTCACCTCGGTGCGGCAGCCGCTGGAGGACGTCGCGGTCGAGATCATCCGCACGCTGCGCGCCCTGCTGACCCACCAGCCGGTCGAGACGCGCGGTGTCCTCCTCGAGCCGACGCTGGCCATCCGCGAGTCGAGCTGACCCGGCCGGCCGCGGGGGTGCCCCTAGTAGTGGCGCCACCAGAGGTTGACGGCGTAGTCGACCTCGGTGCCGGTGTGGGAGGCGAGGGCCTCCTCGGCCGCCTCGGGCGGCAGCTCGATGCGCACGACCGCCTCGAGGTCCTCCCGCGAGGCGAACGACCAGCCCATGTCGATCGGGCGGCGCCGCCAGCCGTGCATCGACCAGAACCGCTCGACCGCCGTGGGGTCGACCTCGGGGAAGCCGCGCCGGAACCAGCCGCCGAACGTCGAGCGGGTGGGGTCGTTGTCGATCACGAACGCGGTGCCGCCGCGGCGCACGACCCGGTCGAGCTCGCGCAGGCCCGGCTCCGACCCGGGGCCGAAGAAGTAGGCCCACCGGGCGTGCACCACGTCGACGGAGGCGTCGGGGAGGGGCAGTGCCTGGGCGCCACCCTCGAGCACGGTGACGGTGCCGAGGGAGCGCGTACGCCGGCGGGCGAGGGCCAGGAGCGGCGGGTGCGGCTCGACGCCCACGACGCGCGCGGCCGTGCCGGCCCACAGGGGGAGGTGGAAGCCGGTGCCGCAGCCCACGTCGAGCACCGTGCGCCCGGCCCAGTCGCCGATCTCGCGCATCGCCGTCGCGATCCGGTCGTGCGGGTCGGCGGCGCGGTTCTCGAGCTCGTAGACCTCGGGGGTGTTCCAGATGTTGGGGGAGGGCCGAACCCTCAAATGCGCACCAGGCCCTGCGGCGTCTGGAGCTGGACGGCGACGATGCCGGGGGTGCCGTTGGGGGCGACCCACTCGACCTTGACGTCCTCCAGCGGCGCGTCGACGGTCTCGCCGAGCCACTCGCTGACCCGCTGCGGGTCGCCGGCGATCTCCAGGCAGTCGAGGGCGAAGTCGCCGGTCGCGCCGTTGCTGGGGTGCAGCTCGGGGGCGGACTGCCACTGGATGAAGAAGGGCAGCTGGGGGTCGGAGATCAGGCTGTTGACGCCGATCTGCTGCCAGAGCAGCTCCGTGCCGTCGGGGCGGCGACGGTTGCCCTTGACGGCCTCGCGGCCCAGGCGGGTCTCGAACGGCGCGATGTCGGCCACGGAGACGACCCAGCCCATCCAGCCGCCGCCGAGGGCGGAGCGGGCACGGACGGCCTGGCCGAAGGGAGCCTTGTCGCTGGCGGGATGGTCGAGGACCTCGACGATCTCCATGTAGATGTCGCCGTCCAGCGGCAGGATCATGTTGCGGGTGCCGAAACGGGGGTGGATGCCACCGTCGATGAAGTCCGTGCCGAGCAGCCCCCCGATGCGCTGGGCGGTGCTGGCGAGTCCATCAGGTCCGGCGGCGAAGCTGACGTGGTCCAGGCGCATGGCCAGATTCTCATCCGGGCGCATGGTGGCCTTGACACCGGGGTCCGGGTTTCTTGACGTCAAGAGGTGCCGGACAGCTCGAGCAGCAGGTCGCGCACGTCGGTGGCCGCCACCGACCCGGTCACGGCGCCCGGGGTGCTGCACACGAGCATCGGGCCGCCGGCGGGGTCCGCGGGCAGCCGGCCGTGGGTGCCGCGCACCGGCGACGGGTCGAGCGGGACGACCTTCATGGCGTAGCGCAGCCCCGCCATCTTCCTGGCGAGGGTGAGCCCCGCCTTGAGCTTCACCGCGCGGTCGTCGGGGTCGAAGAACAGCTCGGCCGGGTCGTAGCCGGGCTTGCGGTGGATCTCCACGCCCCGGGCGAAGTCGGGGGCCCGGGCGTCGTCGAGCCAGTAGTAGTAGGTGAACCACGCCGTCTCGTCGGCCACGAGCACCAGGTCGCCGGAGCGCTCGTGGTCGAGGCCGTACGCCGCCTGCGCGGCGCGGTCGAGCACCTGGTCGACGCCGGGCAGCTCGGCGCACCTCGCGCGCACCGACTCCAGGTCGGCCGGGTCGTCGACGTAGACGTGGGCGACCTGGTGGTCGGCGACCGCGAAGGCCCGCGAGGCCCACGGGTCGAGGTACTCCATGCCGTCCTGGGTGTAGACCTCGAGCAGCCCGGCGCGGCGCAGCATCCGGTTGACGTCGACCGGCCGGTCGGCCCGCGTGATGCCGTACTCGGAGAGCACCAGCGTGGTGACGCCGGCCCGCTCGGCGTCGTCGAGCAGCGGGGCCAGCGCCGCGTCGACCTCCCGCGCGGCCCGGGCCGCCTCGGGCGAGTCGGGGCCGAAGCGCTGGAGGTCGTAGTCGAGGTGCGGGACGTAGCAGAGGGTGAGGTCGCTGCGCGGCATCAGCCGACGGGTGGCGGCGATGATCCACTCGCTCGAGGCGATCGAGGCGGTCGGGCCCCAGTAGGTGAAGAGCGGGAACTCGCCGAGCTCGCCGACGAGCTCGTCGTGCAGCTCGGGCGGGCGGGTGTAGCAGTCGGGCGCCTTCTTGCCGTCGGCGTAGTAGATCGGCCGCGGGGTGACCGTCCAGTCGGTCGTGGCGCCCATGGCGTACCACCAGCACACGTTGGCGACGGTGTAGTCGGGGCGCTCGCGGCGGATCGTCTCCCACACCTTCTCGCCCTCGACGAGCTTGTTGTGCTGGCGCCACAGGAACACCTCGCCGAGCTCGCGGAAGTACCACCCGTTGCCGACCGCGCCGTGCCCCGACGGCGGGAGTCCGGTGAGGAACGTCGACTGCACCGAGCAGGTCACGGCGGGCAGGATCGGCTCCAGCGTCGCCCGCGAGCCCTCGTCGGCGATCCGCCGCAGGCGCGGCATGTGCTGGAGCAGGTCGGGGGTGAGGCCGACGAGGTCGACGACGAGCAGCTGGGGGTGGGCCACGGCGGTGTCCTGTCCTGGGTCGGTGCGGGGGCGGGTGTCAGTCGAGGGACGTCAGGCCGAGCCCGACCAGCTCGTCGCGCACCCACGCGAGCTCCGCGGCGAGGCCCGCCGCGAGCGCGTCGTCGTCGGCGGGGGCGCCGTCGGGCAGGACGGACCAGGTGTAGGTCTCGACCTCGAGGTGGTCGGTGCGGGCGGTGTCGCCGCCGAGGAGGGCGGCCAGGGACGCGCGCAGCTCGTCGCGGCTGTTGCGCAGCGGCGGGGCGGGGTCGGCGTGGACCGGCACGTGGAAGTGCACCCGCCACGGCGACCCGTCGTCGAGCGGGCGCCGCCCGCCGAGTGCGTCGGGCAGGTCGTCGCGCGCGGCGAGGCGCTGGCCGGTGCGCTGGCGCACCTGGTGGAGGAAGCGGTCCTCGGAGTACGACGTCAGCGCGTCGCGGGCACGCGGGTCGGCCGGGTCGTCGACGACCAGGGCGGCCGCCGGCTGCACCTTGACCACGTCGAGGCCCGCGGCGTCGAGCCGGGCAAGCGCGTCGGTCGCGTCCTCGAAGCCGACGGCGAGGTGGCACAGGTCGAGGCAGACGCCGATCCGCTCGCGGTCGGCGGCGTCGAGCCGGTCGACCGCCTCGGCGGTCGTCTCGATCACGCAGCCGGGCTCGGGCTCGAACGCGACCCGCACCGTGCGCCCGGTGTCGGCCTCCACCTCGGCCAGCCCTTCCGCGAGCGCCTTGAGGTGCAGCTCGGCCTGGGCCTGCCGGTCGGTGAGCCACGGGGCGCGCCAGGCCAGCGGCAGCGTCGAGATGCTGCCCCGGGCGGCGTCCTCGGGCAGCAGCGCGGCGAGGACGCGCGCCACGTCGAGGGTGTAGTCGAGCCGGGCCCGCTCCGCCCAGGTCGGGTGGTAGACGCGCTTCTTGACCACCTCGTCCTGGAAGGCGGCGTAGGGGAAGGCGTTGAGGGTGACGATCTCGACGCCGTGCGCATCGATCGCGTCGCGGAGCCGGGAGACGGCGTCGAGATCGGAGGCCAGGCGTCGCGCGGCGGCGGCCGGCAGCCACATGCCCAGGCCGACCCGGTCGGTGCCGAGGTGGCGGCGCAGCCGGTCGCCGTAGGTGCCGACCTGCGCGATGAGGCCCTCGACGTCCTCGGCGGGCAGCACGTTGGTGCCGTAGCCGAGGTGGACGACGGTGCCGTCGGGGTGGCGCAGCCTCATGTCAGTCCCGCGAGCCGCGCAGGATCGAGTTGCCCTCGAAGGTCGCCGAGGCGTCGCCGGCGCCCGTCCCGTCGGTGCCGTCCGTCGCGTCGGGGTCGATCATCAGCCGGCCGCTCTGGGCGAAGAACTCCACGGGGTTGCGCCACAGCACGCGGTCGACGTCGTCCTCGGAGAAGCCCGCCTCGAGCATCGCCGCACCGGTCTTCGCGGTCTTGAGGGGGTCGCTGCGGCCCCAGTCGGCGGCGGAGTTGACCAGCACCCGGTCGAGCCCGCGGCGCTGGAGGATCGCGACCATGCGGTGCTCGTCCATCTTGGTGTCGGGGTAGACCGAGAAGCCCATCCAGCAGCCGGCCTCGTCGACCTGGTCGACGGTGACCTCGTTGAGGTGGTCGACGACGACCATCCCGGGGGCCAGTCCCGACTCGGTGACCAGCTCCAGGGTGCGGCGGGTGCCCTGCTCCTTGTCGCGGTGCGGGGTGTGGACCATCGCCGGGAGCGCGAACTCGACCGCCAGCTCCAGCTGCCGCACGAACGCCTTCTCCTCCTCGACCGTCATCGAGTCGAACCCGACCTCGCCGACCGCCACCACGCCGTCCTTGGCGAGGTAGCGGGGGAGCACGTCGAGCACCTCGGCGCACCGGGGGTCGTTGGCCTCCTTGGGGTTGAGCGCGATCGTGCAGTGGTGGACGATGCCGAACTGCGAGGCGCGGAACCGCTCCCAGCCCACCAGCGCGTCGAAGTAGTCGGTGAACGAGCCGACGTTGGTGCGCGGCTGGCCCAGCCAGAACGCCGGCTCGACCAGCGCGCGGACGCCCGCGGCGTGCATCGCCTCGTAGTCGTCGGTGGTGCGCGAGGTCATGTGGATGTGCGGGTCGAAGATGCGCATCAGGAGTCCTTCTGCTTCTCGGGCTGCTTCTCGGGGGAGGCGCCGCAGGCGTCGAGCACGACCTGCACGTCGGGGGGTACGTCGCGCCCGGCCGCCTCGCGCTCGCGCTGGTAGCGCTGCACCATCTCGGCCAGCTCGCGGTCGGCGCGCCGGGAGAGGCCGGTGACCGACGCGACGGGGACGCCGGTGAACAGGCACTTGAGGACGCCCTGGCGCCACGCGTCGTCGTCGAGCCGGTCGCTGTGCGGTCCCATCGCCGCGGCGACGAGACGGGTGTCGTTGGTGCGCAGCGCGTCGAGCAGCAGGTCGGTGCCGTCGACCTCGTCGGGTGCTCCGGCCAGGGCGTGGAGCACGGCGCGCTTCTCGTCGTTGTCGCCGTAGCGGTAGACCTCGCCCAGCTCGGCGAGGAGGGCCGCGGCGTCGAGCGACCGCGCCGCCTCGACCACCAGCCGAACGCGCACCGCGTCCTCCAGCAGCACGCCGTCGGCGCCCGGCAGCGGTCCACGACCGGTCGTGCGCGCCGCGGCGGGGAACGTCCGGCCGAGCCGGGACGGGTCCTCGGCGACCTCGGCGTTCATGGCCTCCCACCGGGCGCGCGCGGCGTCGTCGAGCGCGCTCCGGATGGCGTCGTGGTCGGCGAGCGGACGGATGTCGGTCACGGCGTGGGTCCTTCGCTCTCGGCGTCCGCGAGGCGCGCCAGCGAGGCGCGCAGGGCGGCGATCTGACGTGCGGCCACCGTGGGCGCCGCGTGGGAGTGGCGGGGCAGCTCGACGCTGGCCAGGCCGGCGAAGCCGGTCGCCACCAGCGCGCCGAGGACGGCGTCGAGGTCGAGCGTGCCCTGGCCCAGCTCGAGGTGCTCGTGCACGTCGCGGACCATGTCGTCGACCTGCACGTTGCCGATGAGGCTGCCGGCGACGGCGACGGACGCCTGAGGGCTGCGCGGCTCGTTGCACACCAGGTGGCCGAGGTCGAGGGTGAGCCGGAGGTGGTCAGGCTCGCCGAGCCGCCGGCGCAGCTCGAGCGCCTCGTCGACGGTGTCGACGTGCATGCCGGGCTCGGGCTCGACGCAGACGACGACCCCCAGCTCGTGGGCGAGGTCGAGGACGGGGCCGAGCCCGTCGGTGAGCCGTCGCCAGCCCTCCTCGGCTCTCGTCCCCTCGGGCAGCACGCCCGACCAGCACGACATCGCCTCGGCGCCGAGCTCGGCCGCGATCCGCACGGCGCGGGTCAGCAGCTCGATCCGCGGGCCGCGGTCGCCGTCGCTGACCAGGGTCGGCTCGTGCTTGCGCCACGGGTCGAGCACGAATCGCGAGCCGGTCTCGATGACGACGGCCAGCCCGTGGTCGGCCAGCGACTTCGCGGCGCGGGCGGTCTGGGCGCCCGCGTCGTCGGCGAACGGGTCGAGGTGCGGCTGGTCGAGGGTGAGGGCGACGCCGTCGTAGCCGAGCCCCGCGATCACCTCGCAGGCGTCGGGGAAGCGGTGGCCGGAGAAGCCGTTGCTGCCGTAGCCCAGGCGCAGGGGGCTCCGTCCCGCCGCGCTCACGTCGGGCTCCACCGGCGCGAGAGCGCCCGGTAGGCAGGTCCGGCGCCGACGACCGTGGCGGCGGCCGGGAGCCGGCCGCGGCGCGCCAGCCACGCGCCCTGCAGCAGGGAGAACCCCCCGATGCCGGTGCGGGTGGCGGCCCGCGCGGCCTCGGCCGTGGGCCGCCGCACCGCGCGGGCCTGGGCGCGGCCGACGACGACGGCGTAGGCCGCCGACAGGCCGACCCCGGTGAGCCGGGCGAGGCGACCCGTGCGCGCCTCGTAGAACGCGGCATGGGCCGTCGCGGCGGCCACCACCAGCGTGGCGGCGGTCGCCGCGGCCGCGACCTCCGGACGGGTGCCGTGCACCTCGCCACGGCTGAGCCAGGTGAGGCCGGCGGTGTGGGCGGTCATCGCGAGGGCGGGCTGCCACGCTGCAGCGGGCGAGGCGTGGGCGCCGAGCAGGACGTCGAGCCCCCGTGTCGAGGCCATCGCCAGCGGCCCGAGCGGCGTGTCCTTGGCGGCCGCGTCGTAGCCGACCACCATCAGCGCGAGCGGGGCCGCCACCGCGACGGCCGAACGTCCGCCGAGCAGCGCGGCGACACCGAGGCCGGCTGCGCCGAGGCCGGCGGCGACGGCGAGGGCGGTCTCGGCGCCGACCCGACCGGACGGGATCGGGCGCTCGGGGCGCTCCTCGGCGTCGACGCCGCGGTCGCACCAGTCGTTGAGGGCCATGCCCGACCAGTAGAGGCACGTCGAGGCGAGTGGCATCGCCCACCCGCGTCCCGCGACCCCGGCATGCGCGGCACCGGCCCACGCGTCCCCCGGGATCGAGAGCGCGGCGGGGGCACGGGTCAGCTCGACGAGGTCGGCGAGCCTCACGTCGCCACCCGGTCGGCGCACGCCGTCGACCAGGAGAGCAGGGCCTCCCACTGCTGGGCGAGGCGGTGCTCCTGCGAGCCCAGCGGCTGCTTGAAGAAGAACCCGAGCGCGGACAGCGGCCCGCTCTCACCCACCGCGACGGCGCGGCCGGTCAGCCGGGCGAGGTCGAGCACGAGCGGCGCGGCCAGCGCCGAGTCGCAGCCCTCCCAGGTGAACTGCATCGTCATCCGGGTGCCGAGGAAGCCGTCGAAGCGGACGTGGTCCCACGCGGTCTTCCAGTCGCCGAGGTCCTCGACGTAGTCGATGTGCATGGGGCCGGGCACCGGGTGGCCGAGCATCGACTCCAGGCCCGAGCGCTTGGTGCTGGTCTTGCTCTCGCGGGCGGCGGGGTCGGAGAGCGTGGAGCCGTCGCCGCCGCCGAGCAGGTTGACCGAGGTCCACGACCGCACGGCCAGCGAGCGGGTGGAGAACATCGGCGCGAGGGCCGACTTCACCAGCGTCTCGCCGGTCTTGCCGTCGCTGCCGGCGTAGGCCACGCCGCGCTCGTCGGCGAGCTCGCGCAGCGCCGGCACGTCGATGCCCGGGCTCGGCGTGAAGGCGACGTAGGCCGCTCCGGCGAGCACGGCGGCGCAGGCGTAGACCGAGCTCGTCGACAGCGGTGCGCGCCCCTGCGCCCAGGCGTCCTGCAGGCCGGCCCAGTCGGCGGCGTCGGGTCCGGCGTCGTGGGGCGCCTCGGTGCTGGAGACGTCGACGACCACGACGTGGTCGAGGCCGGCGCCGAAGTCGCGGATGTCGGCCGCGAGGCGCTCGACGTCGGCGCGCTGGTCGCCGGAGTGGCCGCGGACGCCGGCTCGCAGCCGCGCCTCGGCGTGCTCGAGCTCCGAGGTGACCTGGCGGGCGAGGACGCCGGGCACGACGCCGCCGGCCACGAGGCGCTCGGCCTGCTTGACCAGCGGGAGCGTGTCGACGTCGTGGCCGCCGACGACGATGTCGGCGTAGGCCGCCAGGCCCCGGGCGTCGAGGTCGGGGTGGGAGCACACGCAGCCGGTCTCGTCGGTCAGGTGGGCGGCGAGCGCGCTCAGGCCGATGGTCGCGGTCGTGGCCAGTGAGCCACGCGCGCCGATGAACCAGATCCCGAGGGTGCCGGCGGGGCCGGATCCCTCGGACGGGGGAGGAGGGGAAGGGACCACCCGACGAAGGTAATGCACGTCACACCCGCGTCACAGGGGGTGTCCGGGACTTTTGCGTGCCGCCGCTCAGAAGTGGCGCGGTGACGCGGGGTGCAGCGCGAGCGCCGAGCGCGAGACCACGTGCGCGTCGCAGTGGCGCACCAGCTCGGCGTACGCCTCGGCACCCATCAGCTCGACGAGCTCGGGCTCGTGGGTGAGGTAGACCGGCTCGGGCGCGACGTGGGCCTCGGTGTTGCCCGAGCAGTACCAGTCGAGGTCGTGGCCGCCGGGTCCCCAGCCGCGGCGGTCGTACTCGCCGATGGAGACCTCGGTGTAGCTCGTGCCGTCCTGCCGCTCGACCTCGCGGAACTGGCGCCGGATCGGCAGCTGCCAGCACACGTCGGGCTTGGTCTCGAGCGGGTTGCGCCCCTGGCGCAGCGCGAGGCCGTGGAGGGCGCAACCGGCGCCGACGTGCCCGCTCGCGTTGCTGAAGTCGGTGCGGTTGTGAAAGACGCACGCCTGCTGCCCGTCGACCTCGACCACGCGCGTCTTGCGCTCGCCGTCGTCGTCGGTGTCGACCCAGTCGGACGTGCGGACCGCCCGCCCGGGGTGCAGCTGCCAGTCGTCGGGGCCGAGCTCGGCGACGAAGGCCTTGACCCGACGCTCGTCGTCGCGGTCGGCGAAGTGGGCGCCCAGGGTGCAGCAGCCGACGTCGGGGGCGTCGGCGTAGATGCCCTGGCAGCCGTTGCCGAAGATGCAGGTGTAGGCGGAGGTCAGCCACGTCAGGTCGCAGCGGAAGACCTGGGCGTCGTCGGCCGGGTCGGCGAACTCGACGTACGCGCGAGGGAAGACGAGGTCGACTTCGGGCACGTGGCAAGCCTAGTAGCGTTGCGGGTATGCGCCTGGGCGTCCTCGACATCGGCTCCAACACCGGCCACCTGCTGGTGGTCGACGCGCACGGCGGGGCGGCGCCGCTCCCGGCGTCCTCCCACAAGCAGCCGCTGCGCCTGGCCGAGCACCTCGACGAGGAGGGCGCGGTCACTGCCGAGGGCATCGACGCCCTCACCGACTTCTGCGCCTCGGCGACGCGGATCGCCGAGGACAAGGGGTGCGAGGAGATGCTCGCCTTCGCGACCTCCGCGGTGCGCGACTCGGTCAACGCCGACGAGGTGCTCGCCCACGTCGAGGAGCACAGCGGGGTCCGGCTCGGCGTGCTGTCCGGCGAGGACGAGGCGCGGTTGACGTTCCTGGCCGTACGCCGCTGGTTCGGCTGGTCGGCCGGCCGGCTCGCCGTCTTCGACATCGGCGGCGGCTCGCTGGAGATCGCCGGCGGGTCGGACGAGGCGCCCGACGTCGCCTGGTCCCTCCCGCTCGGTGCCGCCCGGGTGGCACGGGCGTGGTTCGGCGGCGGCCGGCCCTCCGACGAGGAGGTGCGCGAGCTGCGCAAGCAGGTGCGGGCCGAGATCGCCCGCGACGCCGGGCACCTCCTGCGCGGGGGCTCGCCCGACCGGGCTGCGGCCACCTCGAAGACGTTCCGCTCGCTCGCGCGCATCTGCGGCGCCGCGCCGAGCGGCGACGGGCAGCTCGTGCCGCGCTCGATCGAGCTGCAGGCGCTGTCGAGCTGGATCCCCAAGCTCGTCGACATGTCGCCCGCCGAGCTCGCCGACCTGCCGGGCGTCTCGCCGAGCCGCACCCACCAGATCGTGCCGGGCGCGATCGTCGCCGAGGCGTGCATGGACATCTTCGACCTGACCGCGCTCGAGGTCTGCCCCTGGGCGCTGCGCGAGGGCGTGATCCTGGAGCGGCTCGACCAGATCTCCATCGTCACGAGGCCGCGCTGACGATGGCTCCCCTCATCGGACTCTCGACCGCCTCGGTCTACCCCGAGTCGACCGCGCACGCCTTCGGATGGGCCGCGCGGCTGGGCTACGACGCGGTCGAGGTGATGGTCGGCATCGACACCCTCAGCCAGGAGGTCGACGCGGTCAGGAAGCTCAGCGAGCACCACGAGGTCCCCATCTGCGCCGTCCACGCGCCGTGCCTGCTCTTCACGCAGCGGGTCTGGGGCACCGACCCGTGGGTCAAGCTCGAGCGGTCCGCCGAGATGGCCGAGGCGGTCGGCGCCGACGTCGTGGTGGTGCACCCGCCGTTCCGGTGGCAGAAGGACTACGCCGCCGGCTTCGTCGAGGGCATCGCCTCCCTCGAGGCGCGCACGGGCATCGCCTTCGCGGTCGAGAACATGTATCCGTGGCGGGCGTCCTCGCGCCGCGGCATGGAGATGTACCTCCCCGGTTGGGACCCCAGCGCCGAGGACTACGCCCACACCACCATCGACCTCTCCCACGCCGCCATCGCCCGCAGTGACGTGGTCGCGATGGCCGACCGGATGGGTGCCAGCCTGCGCCACGTCCACCTCACCGACGGCACGGGCTCGGGCAGGGACGAGCACCTCGTGCCGGGCCGCGGCGTGATGGACGCCGGGGGATTCCTGCGCCACCTCGCCGGCACGGGCTTCACCGGCCACGTCGTGCTGGAGATCAACACCCGGCGCGCCGCCGACCGCGCCGAGCGCGAGGCCGACCTGGTCGAGTCACTGGAGTTCGCCCGCGCGCACCTGGCCGTGGCGACGCCGTGAGCGCGCCGGCCGCCTCCCGCTCCGCCCGGGGTCGGCGCCCCGGCGCTCCCGACACCCGCGCCGAGGTGCTCTCCGCCGCGCGGGCGTCGTTCGCCGAGAAGGGCTTCCGCGGCACGACGATCCGCGCCGTCGCCGCCGCGGCGGGGGTCGACCCGGCGCTGGTGCACCACTACTTCGGCAGCAAGGACGACCTCTTCGTCGCCGCCCTCGAGATCCCGGTCGACCCTCGCGAGGTGCTCGCGCCGGTGGTCGCCGCCGGCCCGGACGGCGCCGGCGAGCGGCTGCTGCGGGCGTTCCTCGGCGTCTGGGACGACCCGGAGGTCCAGCCGGGGCTGCTCGCGATGGTGCGGTCGCTGGTGGCCGACGACACCGGCGGCCTGGTGCGCGACGCGTTCATCCCCGTCGTGGTCGGCCCGGTGCTCGCCGGGCTCGTGCCCGACCGCCCCGAGGTGCGGGTGCCGCTCGTGGCCAGCCAGGTGGTGGGCCTGATCGTCGCGCGCTACCTGCTCGCCGTCCCGGCGATGGCCCAGATGCCGGCGGACGACGTCGTGGCGCGCGTCGGCCCCGTCCTCCAGCACTACCTCACCGGCGACCTTCCCTAGCCGCGCCCGCGCCCGGTCGAGGGGTTGACGGGGGCGAAGCCGTGCGCGCACAATTCAACACATGATGAAAAACGTGGTGGAGGTGCGCGACCTCGTCGTCGTGCGGGGCGAGCGCGAGGTGCTGCCGGGCATCTCCCTCGACGTGTCGCCCGGGGTCACCGGGCTGCTCGGGCCGAGCGGCTGCGGCAAGACCACCCTGATGCGGTGTCTGGTCGGGGCACAACGGGTCAGGTCGGGCGCCGTCGAGGTGCTGGGGGAGCCGGCGGGCAGCCGCCCGCTGCGCACGCGGGTCGGCTACGTGACGCAGGCCGCCAGCGTCTACGACGACCTGACCCTCGCCGAGAACCTCACCTTCTTCGCCCGCGTGCTCGGCGTCGACCGCGACCAGGTGGACCGGGCGGTCGCCGCGGTCGGGCTCGACGACCACCGCGACCAGGTCGTGGGCCGGCTCTCCGGCGGCCAGCGCAGCCGGGCCAGCCTCGCCGTCGCGCTCCTCGGCACGCCCGACCTGCTGGTGCTCGACGAGCCGACGGTCGGGCTCGACCCGGTGCTGCGGCGCGACCTGTGGGAGCTGTTCCACCGCATCGCCGACGGCGGCGCCGCCGTGCTGGTCTCGAGCCACGTCATGGACGAGGCCGAGCGGTGCCACCGGCTGCTGCTGATGCGCGAGGGCCGGATCATCGCCGACGGCTCGCCCGAGGAGATCCGCACCCGGACCGGCGCCCGCGACGTCGAGGAGGCGTTCCTCCACCTCGTCGAGCAGCGCGGGGACGCCGCATGAGCACCCGCGTCACGCTCGCCGTCGCCGGTCGCGTGCTGACCCAGGTCCGTCGCGACCACCGCACCCTGGCCATGCTGCTGATCGTCCCGTGCGTCCTGATCACCCTGCTGTGGTGGATGTTCGAGGACGTCCCCGGCGACGCCTTCGACCGCTTCGGTCCGGGCCTGCTGGCGATGTTCCCCTTCATCGTGATGTTCCTGGTGACGAGCGTGACGACGCTGCGCGAGCGCTCCTCCGGCACCCTCGAGCGGCTCCTGACGATGCCGATGGGCAAGCTCGACCTGCTGCTGGGCTACGCGCTGGCGTTCGGCCTGCTCGCCGCGGTGCAGTCGGTGCTGGCCGTGGCCGTGAGCGTCGGCCTGCTCGGACTGGACGTCGAGGGCCCGGTGTGGCTGCTCGGCGTGGTCGCGGTGGCCGACGCCGTCCTCGGCACCGCGCTCGGCCTGCTCGTGAGCGCCTTCGCGACCACCGAGTTCCAGGCGGTGCAGTTCATGCCGGCGTTCGTGCTGCCGCAGGTGCTGCTCTGCGGGCTCTTCGTGCCGCGCGAGGCGATGCCGACGGTGCTGGCGGCGATCAGCGATGTGCTCCCCATGTCGTACGCGGTCGACGCGATGCAGGAGCTGGTCGGCGCCGCCGACGTCGCCGCGGTGTGGCGCTCGGTCGCGGTGGTCGCGGGCTTCGCGATCGCCTCGCTCGCGCTCGGCGCGGCCACCCTCAGGCGCCGGACCCCCTGACCCGGCTGAAGAGCCACCCGCCCACCGCGAACAGGGCGGCGTACATCGCGGTCAGCATCACGACGTCGGCGATCGAGCCCGCCGTGTCGTCGGCGACGACCAGCACGACGGCCACCGCGCCCGCCACGACGGTGGCCACCGCCGCGCTGCCCAGGGCGAGCACCATGCCGCGCGGTCGGAGGCGGGTGGCCGCCGCGACGACGAGCAGCGCCGCCGGCGCGGCCAGGTAGAGCCAGTCGCGCTCGCCGTCGCCCACGATGCCCAGGGCGCCGATGCCGAGCAGCAGGAACGCCACGGTGCCGGCCGACACGGCCAGGGCGAGGGCGTACGTCGCGGTGTCGGACGGGAGCCGGGAGGGGCGGCGGGAGGTCATTCCTCGACGCTAGGAGGGGGCGCGCTCGGGCGGGTGGAGGAGCCGTGAAGGTGTGGTGGAGGGTCGGCGTAGCCTTGCCGCCATGTCGTTGCTCCGCCAGCCGATCCTCCTCCTCGCCCGCAGCCAGGGGGTCCAGCGGCTCGTCTCCACGATGCCCGTGTCGAGCTCCGTGGTGAGGAGCTACGTGCCCGGCGAGACGACGGCCGACGCGGTCGCGGCGACCTCCACGCTCGTCGAGGACGGCCTGCGGGTCTCGCTCGACTACCTCGGCGAGGACACGACGGACGCGGCCCTGGCCGACGCCACCGTCGCCGCCTACAAGGAGCTGCTCGCCGACCTCGCGGCCAAGGGCCTGGCGCCCCAGGCCGAGGTGTCGGTCAAGCTCACCGCCATCGGTCAGTCGCTGCCCGACAACGGCCACAAGGTGGCGCTCGAGAACGCGCGCGACATCTGCCGCGCCGCCCGCAACGCCGGCACGACGGTGACCCTCGACATGGAGGACCACACCACCACCGACTCGACGCTGGCGATCCTGCGCGAGCTCCGCAAGGACTTCCCCGAGACCGGGGCGGTGCTGCAGGCGATGCTGCGCCGCACGGAGGCCGACTGCCGTGCGCTGGCCTACGAGGGCTCGCGGGTGCGGCTGTGCAAGGGCGCCTACATGGAGCCCGAGCGGGTCGCGTTCCAGGACCGCGCCGACATCGACAAGTCCTACGTGCGGTGCCTCAAGGTGCTGCTCGGCGGCCAGGGCTACCCGATGATCGCCACCCACGACCCGCGGATGGTGAAGATCGCCTCGGCGCTGGCGAGCCGCTTCGGCCGCCGCCCGGGCACCTACGAGTTCCAGATGCTCTACGGCATCCGGCCCGAGGAGCAGAGGCGACTGGCCGCGGCGGGCGAGAGCGTGCGCGTCTACATCCCCTACGGCACCGAGTGGTACGGCTACCTGATGCGCCGCCTCGCCGAGAAGCCCAGCAACCTCGCGTTCTTCGCGCGCTCGCTGGTCTCGAAGAAGTAGCCGACGCAGTAGATTGCCGACATGAGCACAGGGATCATCGGCGCCGGCGTGATGGGGGAGACCCTGCTGTCCGGGCTGGTGCGCGCCGGTCGGCGGGTCGACCAGCTCATGGTCGGCGAGAAGCGGGCCGAGCGGGCCCGTGAGCTCGAGGAGCGCTACGGCGTCGCCGTGGTCTCCAACCGCGAGGCCGCCGCCAAGGCCGACACCGTGGCACTCGTGGTCAAGCCGCAGGACATGGCCGACGTCCTCGAGGAGATCGCCCCCGTGCTGCGGGCCGGCCAGCTGCTGGTCTCGCTGGCCGCCGGCATCACGACGGCCTACATCGAGTCGCGGGTGCCCGACGGGGTCGCCGTCGTCCGCGTCATGCCCAACACCCCGGCGCTCGTCGACGAGGGGATGGCCGCGATCGCGCCCGGCTCGCACTGCGACGACTCGCACCTCGCCGAGGCCGAGTCGTTGATGGCGTCGACGGGCAAGGTGCTGCGCATCCCCGAGAAGCAGATGGACGCGGTCACCGCGATCTCCGGCTCGGGCCCGGCCTACATCTTCTTCGTCGTCGAGTCGATGATCGAGGCGGGCGTGCACCTGGGGCTGCCCCGGGCCACCGCGACCGACCTCGTCGTGCAGACGCTCGTCGGCTCCGCCGCGATGCTCCGCGAGACCGGCAGCCACCCCGTCGTGCTGCGCGAGCAGGTCACCTCTCCCGGCGGCACGACCGCCTCCGCGCTGCGCGAGCTGGAGGTCCACCGCGTGCGGGCCGCCTTCCTGGCGGCGATGGAGGCCGCGCGCAACCGATCCCGTGAGCTGGCCGAGGGCAGCTGACGCGCGACAACCCGACCGCCGGGGGCGGAGTTCTGGTGGGTGTGACGAAAGACCCGACCCGATGATCGCCCGCGCCGAGCAGCCCGCCTTCGACGCGTTCGTCCGCCGGTCCTCCGACCGGCTGCTCCGCACGGCGTACCTGCTGTGCGGGGACCGTGGACACGCCGAGGACATCGTGCAGACGGCCCTGCTGCGCACCGCGCGCCGCTGGCCGAGCGCACGTCGCGAGCCCGAGGCGTACGCCAGGCGTGTGGTCGTCAACCTCGCCAAGGACCGCTGGCGGGCGTTGGGCCGGCGGCCGGGCGAGGCCCCGCTGGAGGCCGACGTGGCCGTGCCGGTGACCGACGGGGTGGCCGACCGCGACCAGATCCTGCGCGCCGCACGGCAGCTGCCCGCCGGGCAGCGCGCGGTGCTGGTGCTGCGGTACTTCGACGACCTCAGCGTCGCCGACACCGCCGCGGCGCTCGGGTGCTCGACGGGGACGGTCAAGTCACAGACCGCACGCGCCTTGGAACGACTCCGGGCCGCACTCACCAGTGACAGGGAGAAGACCGATGCTCACCGACGATGACCTGACCCGCCGGCTCCGCGCCGCGTTCGCCGAGGAAGCCGCCGACCTCACCTACGCCGGCCCCGTCCCGCGGGCGCGGACCCGGCCCGCGTGGGCCCGTCCGGGACTGCTGGCCCTCCCCGTCGCGGGAGCGGTGGCCGCCGCCGCGCTGGTGGCCGGCTCCACCGGCCCCTCGACCGCTCCCCCCGCCCCGTCGCCGACGGCGGCCGACGCCTCCTCGTCGCCGGCCGGCGTGCGCACGGTGGCCGAGGAGATCCGGCTCGCCGGGATGACCTTCACCGTCGAGCGGGACGCCGACGACGTCGCCGTGGGGGACCAGCTCCTCCGCGTCTACGACCCCGGGCAGCTGCCCGACTGGGCGCGCCCCGTCGAGCTCGAGGCCGGTGCCGCCGCGAAGGTGTGGGTCGGCACCGACCCCGCCACCGGGTCGACCGTCCTGCTGGTGCAGTCGCCCGTGCGGTGGGGTGGACGGCTCACCGGGCTCGCTTCGCCGTCGATCAGCGTCGAGCAGATGGAGTCGATCGCCCGCACCGGCCGGCTGTCGTGATCGTCCCGGCGCTCGGACAACCGCCGGGGTGGGAGTAACGTCCGCCGCATGGAGTGCGACGGGCCTGCGTCAGTGGTGTTCGACCAGACCCTGACGGAGTACGACTTCGGTCCCACCCACCCGATGTCGCCCGTGCGCGTCGACCTGACCATGCGCCTCGCCGACGAGCTCGGCGTGCTGGACGGCCTCAAGCGCGTCGACGCCCCCGTGGCGACCGACGAGCAGATCGCCACGGTGCACGAGCGCGGCCTCATCGACGCCGTCACGCGGGCCGGGGCGACGCCCGGCTTCGAGGACGCCGCGCGGGGCCTCGGCACGGACGACGACCCCGTCTTCGCCGACATGCACCGCGCCAGCGCCCACGTGGTGGGGGCGACCCTGGAGGCGTGCCGCCAGGTGTGGAGCGGGGAGTCGCTGCACTCGGTCAGCATCGCCGGCGGCCTGCACCACGCGATGCCCGGCAAGGCGAGCGGGTTCTGCATCTACAACGACGTCGCGGTCGGGATCACCCAGCTGCTGGCCGACGGCGTCGAGCGGGTCGCCTACATCGACATCGACGTCCACCACGGCGACGGCGTCGAGAAGGTCTTCTGGGACGACCCGCGCGTCCTCACCGTCTCCCTGCACGAGACCGGGCAGATGCTCTTCCCCGGCACCGGCTTCCCGAGCGACGTCGGCGGCAAGGGCGCCGAGGGCACCGCCGTCAACGTGGCGCTGCCGCCCGGCACCTCCGACGCCGGCTGGCTGCGCGCCTACCACGCGGTCGTGCCGCCCGTGCTGCGCGAGTTCGCGCCCCAGGTGCTCGTCACCCAGCACGGCTGCGACTCCCACATGAACGACCCGCTCGCCCACATGATGCTGAGCGTGGACGGCCAGCGCGCGGCCTACCTCGCGCTGCACGAGCTGGCGCAC
The DNA here is from genome assembly GCF_017086465.1 of Nocardioides sp. zg-1228. Classification (NCBI taxonomy): domain Bacteria; kingdom Bacillati; phylum Actinomycetota; class Actinomycetes; order Propionibacteriales; family Nocardioidaceae; genus Nocardioides; species Nocardioides sp. zg-1228. Next base: position 550,954 of record NZ_CP070961.1, read on the forward strand.
GAGGTGGCCGACGGGCGCTGGGTCGTCACCGGCGGCGGCGGCTACGCCGTCGTCGACGTCGTGCCGCGCGCGTGGACGCACCTGCTGGCGATCGTCGCGGGCTCCCCGCTCGACCCCGAGCTGTCGACGCCGCCCGGGTGGCGGGCGTACGTCGAGGAGGTGCTCGGGGCCACCCCGCCGCACCGGATGACCGACGGCCGGACCCCGGCCTACCGCGACTGGGCGTCGGGCTACGACCCCGAGACCTGGCTCGACCGGGCCATCAACGCCACCCGCAGCGAGGTGTTCCCGCTGCACGGCCTCGACCCGCTGCCCTGACCCGGCTTGACCCGGAGGGCGGTCGATGCAACCCGACACGCCGACGTCCCACAAGTTTCTCCAGCGTTCCTCTTCCCCACGCGTCACGCGAGCCCTATTGTCAGCGGGAGCGGCACGCCTGTGACGCCGGTGGGGAAGCCGGCGCCGTTCCGCGCAGAAGGATCGGTGCACACACGATGGCTGACAACACCCCAGGCGACCTCTCCGAGGCGCATTTCCTGACCATCGCCGAGGTCGCGGCCCGCATGCGGGTCTCGAAGATGACGGTCTACCGGCTCGTGCACGGGGGTGAGCTCCCCGCCGTCCGCGTGGGCCGCTCGTTCCGCGTCCGCGAGGACGACGTCAACGACTACCTCCGCAAGAGCTTCTACAACGCCGGCTGAGCCGCCGGATCCACGGGTCCGACTCGATTCCGCGGTCCTCGCACCCGGCAAGTAGGGTGTGCGGGTCCGACCGACGCACACGTCGGTCGCAAGGAAAGGTCTGAATCACGTGGGTTCTGTCATCAAGAAGCGGCGCAAGCGCATGGCCAAGAAGAAGCACCGCAAGCTTCTCAAGAAGACGCGCGTCCAGCGGCGCAAGCTCGGCAAGTAACACCCCTCGACCATGGGGCGGGTCGTGCTGGTCACCGGGATCTCCCGGGACATCGGGCGACGATTCGCGCGCGCCGCGGCTGCCGACCCGTCCATCGATCGAGTCATCGGCGTGGACGCCGTCCCGCCGCGTGGTGACATCGGCGACGTCTCGTTCGTCCGGGCTGACATCCGCAACCCGGTCATCGCCAAGGTCATCGCCAAGGAGGACGTCGACACCGTCGTCCACATGAGCCTGATCGCCACGCCCGGCTCCGCCGGCGGGCGGGGGACGATGAAGGAGCTCAACGTCATCGGCTCCATGCAGCTGCTCGCTGCGTGCCAGAAGTCGGCGACCGTCGAGCGGCTGGTCGTGAAGTCGACGACCACCGTCTACGGCTCAGGTCCCCGCGACCCGGCGATGTTCACCGAGGACATGGGGCCCAAGCGCCTGCCCTCGTCGGGCTACGGCAAGGACGTCTACGAGATCGAGGGCTACGTGCGCGGCTTCGCCCGCCGACGTCCCGACGTCGACGTCACGATGATCCGGGCGGCCAACGTCGTGGGCCCCCACGTCACCAGCCCGCTCACCGGCTACTTCCGGCTGCCCGTGATCCCGCGGGTGCTGGGCTTCGACCCCCGCCTGCAGCTGCTGCACGAGGACGACCTGATGCGGGTGCTGCGCCACGCGGCGACCAGCGGCATCCCCGGCACCTTCAACGTCGCCGGCGACGGGGTGATGACGCTGAGCCAGGCCGTACGCCGCCTCGGCAAGCCGTCGGTCGCCCTGCCGGGCTTCGCCGTCGGACGGCTCGGCGCCACCATGCGACAGGCCCGCGTCTCGGACTTCTCCCCCGAGCAGCTGGGGTTCCTCACCTACGGTCGAGGGGTGGACACCACCCGGATGCGCACCGAGCTGGGCTTCGAGCCGCGCTTCACCACGGCCGAGGCGTTCGCCGACTTCTGCCGCGAGCTGGTGCCCGCGCGGGAAGGGGCCTGACGTGCCCGAGGAAGCCCGGCGCCCCGCCGGCGACGACGCCGTCGTCATCCCGATCGGCACCGGCGGCCGACCCGGCCGCGGCACCGGCCGCGCCCGGCCGTCCTCGGCCGCGCGCGACCTGGCCCCGTCCCCGCGCAGGTCCGGCGGGAGCGGGACGGCCGGCAAGCCGACGGGCAAGGCGGCGGGCAAGGCGGCGGGCAAGGCGGCGGGCAAGGCGGCGGGCAAGGCGACGCCCGGCCCGGAGCACGCGGCGGGCGCCGCCGCCAGCGCCCCGGGTGACGAGCCACGCGGTGCGGCGACCGGGGCCGACGAGCCCGCCGAGGCCCCGACCACCGGGATCCCGCTCGGCGACTGGGTGGCGGCGTTCCAGGGCGCGGCCCACGAGGTCTTCGGCGCCGACTGGGAGCGACGCCTCGCCGAGCTGATGGCGTTCTGCCGCCGGCGCCTCGAGGGCGACTACGAGGTCGACGACTACGGCTTCGACAGCGAGCTGACCGAGCGGTTCTTCATGGCCGCGCTGCGCCCGGTGGCGGAGAAGTGGTTCCGGCTCGAGGTGCGCGGGCTCGACAACCTGCCCACCGAGGGCGGTGCGCTCGTGGTCTCCAACCACTCCGGCACGGTGCCCCTCGACGGGCTGATGACGATGCTGACCGTGCACGACCGCACCGGCCGGTTCCTGCGCCCGCTCGGGGCCGACCTGCTCTTCCGGCTGCCGTTCGTCAGCTCGCTGGCACGCAAGGGCGGCGCCACCCTCGCCTGCACCGAGGACGCGGAGCGGATGCTGTCCGGCGGCGAGCTCGTCGGGGTCTGGCCGGAGGGCTTCAAGGGCATCGGCAAGCCGTTCAGCGAGCGCTACCGGCTCCAGCGCTTCGGGCGCGGCGGGTTCGTCTCGGCGGCGCTGCGCACCGGCGTGCCGATCATCCCGCTGTCGGTGGTCGGCGCCGAGGAGATCTACCCCATGGTCGGCAACGTGCCGTCGCTGGCGCGGCTCCTCGGGCTGCCCTACATCCCGATCACGCCGTTCTTCCCGTGGCTGGGCCCGCTCGGCCTGGTGCCGCTGCCCTCCAAGTGGATCCTGGAGTTCGGTGAGCCGATCCGCACCGACGCCTACGAGCCGGGCGAGGCCGATGACCCGATGCTGGTCTTCAACGTCACCGACCAGGTGCGCGAGACCATCCAGCACACGCTGTTCAGCCTGCTCCGCGAGCGCGGCGGCGTCTTCGGCCAGGAGCCCGGCTAGGGCAACAGCCCGCCGGTCGCGTTGCCGAGCGTGCCGCCGGTGAGCCCGTCGAGGGTGCCGGTGACCTCGCCGATGAGCCCGCCGGTGGCGTCGTCGACGCCGGAGGTGAGCCCGCCCAGGGCGCCGCCCGTGGCGTCGTCGAGCTGGCCGGTGAGGGCGCCGGTGGTGTCGGTGAGGCTGTCGGTCGTGTCGGTGAGCGGGTCGGGGATGCCGTCGGTGGGGTCCTTGACCGGCCTGGTCGGCTCCGGCTTGGTCGGCTCCGGCGTGGTGGGGTCGGTGCCGGTCGGGACGGTGCCGGTCGGGACGGGCAGCGAGGGGGTCGGCGTCGGCCTGACCGAGGTCGAGGGACCGGGCGTCGGCACGCCCTGCTGCGGGTCGAGCGCCTCGGGCACCCGGATCCCGGTGAGGTCCTGTCCGGAGATCGGGGCGCCCTCGAGGCTCAGGTCGTCGACGTCGAGGCCGGCGACCAGGTCGTCGAGGGTGCTGGTGAGGAGGAACTCCGGCGTGGTGGTGATGCCGCCCGCGCAGCCGCGGCAGGTGGTGCTGACCTCCAGGTCGAGGTCGGCGAGGGTGCGTCCGGCGGCCAGCAGGGCGTCGCGGGCGCTGGCGGGCAGCTCTCCGTCGAGCCGCTCGAGCCGCTCCATGCTCGTGACGGTGAAGTCGCGGGCGAGCTGCGCGTCGCGGTCGCTGCCGGTGTCCTCGTAGGCCGACAGCAGGCTGCGCACGCCCTCGCTCGACTGGTCGGTGAACGCGTCGAGGGTGTCGGGGACGAGCCGGTCGCGACCGGCCGCGTCGCCGGCGGCGAGCTCCTCGACCTCGGCGAGCCGGGTCCTGGCCTGGGCGAGGAGGGCCCGGCCACGGCCGGCGTCGTCGTCGGCGAGACGCACCTGGGCCGACTCGATCCCGCGCTTGACGCCGTAGAGCGACTCGCCCGGCAGGGCGGACTGGGCAGCGACGGCCATCGTGGCCGCGGAGCCGACGAGGGCGGCCCCGCCGAGCAGGGCACCCACGGTGCGGCGGCGCGTGCGCGACGGGGCGGGCATCGCCAGTCGCTCGGGTGCCGCGGGCGGCCCGGCGAGGACGGTGTCGGCCTCGGCCATCAGGCGCTCGCGCAGCGCCGCGACGAACTCGGGCCTCGGCTCCACCGGTGGCACGTCGCGCAGGTCGGCGACGACGTCGAGCAGCGGGGCGTACTGCCGGGCCTCACGCTCGGTGAGCTCGCGGCCGGCGTCACGCGACAGGAGCGCCTCGAACTCGTCGGCGCGCCGACGAGTCGGGAAGGCGGGCGTCATCACGGTCGTCCTGTCTCACTGCTGGCCGGTCCTCCCAGAGGGGGGAACGAGCCAGGAGGGGCCGGGGTTACGCGGCGGGTCATGGGTCCCGCATCCCCTCTGGCATCAGCTTGGCCAGGTTGCGCACGCCGCGCAGCTGCAGCTGCTTGACCGCGCCGTCGGAGCGGCCCAGGGCCAGTGCGGTCTCGGCGACCGTGAAGCCCTGCAGGAACCGCAGGACGAGGCACTCGCGCTGGTCGGTGGGCAGCTCGGCGAGCGCCTCGAGGAGCACCTCGTTGGTGAGGCTCGCCAGCACCGCGCCCTCGGGACCCTCGGTGGCGTCGTCGTGCGGGGTCATGTCCTCGGTGGTCATCTCGAGGCGGGTGCGCCCGGCCTTGAAGTGGTCGGTGGTGAGGTTGCGCGCGATCGTCATCAGCCAGGCGCCGAAGTCCTTGCCCTGCCAGCGGAAGCTGGTGATGCTGCGCAGCGCGCGCAGGAAGGTCTCCGAGGCGAGGTCCTCGGCGAGCGTCTGGGAGCGGGTGCGGTGGTGGAGGAACCGGTAGACCGAGGCCTGGTAGTGGTCGTAGAGGAGGCCGAACGCCTCCTTGTCGCCCGAGCGCGCGAGCTCCACCAGCGCGATCAGGCGCTCGCGGTCGGCCTCGTCGCCCTCCGAGGACGCGGCCCGGTCCTCGTCGCCCACGCGTCCGGGTCCGCCGGAGGAGCCGCCCAGCGAGTCGCCGGAGGGGCCGCCGACCGAGGCACCCCGCGCGGCCGTCTCGGAGAGCAGGACGCGACCCGTGGGGCGACCGGCGGGTTGGAGGGCCGGGGACGCGGCGAGGGCGGCGAGGACCGCGCGCCGGAGCGCGGCCATGCCTTCGTCGAAGGCATGCGGTAGGTCGTTCGTCGACCGCATGCGGTGTCCCCTCCCGGTCGCAGCGAGTCCCACGATAGGTCGCTGCGGGGGTGTTGGGAACCCGCGGGCAACTGCCGGTTACCGGGTCACGACGCGCGGCGTCCGCGCAGGCCGACACCGGCGGCTACGGCGCCCGTGACGGCACCCGCGGCCGCTGCGCCCAGGAGTCCGGCGCGGGCGGCCTTGCGGCCGGTGCGGTAGTCGTGGACGCGCCAGCCGTGGGCCCTGGCGTGGGTGCGCAGGCGGGCGTCGGGGTTGATGGCGCACGGGTCGCCGACCAGCGACAGCATCGGGAGGTCGTTGCTGGAGTCGGAGTAGGCCGAGCAGCGGGCGAGGTCGAGGCCCTCGCGCACGGCCAGCGCCCGGATCGCCTCGGCCTTGGCGGGGCCGTGCAGCAGGTCGCCGACGAGCCGGCCGGTGTAGACGCCGTCGACGTGCTCGGCGACCGTGCCCATCGCGCCGGTGAGCCCGAGCCGCCGGGCGATGACGCTGGCGATCTCGATCGGCGCCGCGGTCACCAGCCACACCCGCTGGCCCTCGTCGAGGTGGAGCTGGGCCAGGGCGCGCGTGCCCGGCCAGATGCGGTGCGCCATGCCCTCCTCGAAGATCTCCTCGGTGAGCTCCTCGAGCTCGGCGGTGGTGTGGCCGGCGATGAAGGACAGCGCCGAGGCACGCGCCTCCGCGACGTGCTCGGGGTCCTCGATGCCGGCGACGCGGAAGTAGGCCTGCTTCCACGCGGCCGAGGCGATCTCGCGGGTGGTGAAGAACTGGCGGCGGTAGAGGCCGCGGGCGAGGTGGAAGATGCTCGCGCCCTGCATCACCGTGTTGTCCACGTCGAAGAACGCCGCCGCGGTGGGGTCGAGCGGGGTGAGGAGCGCGTTCTCGACGTCGGCCGAGGCCGCCGCGGCCTCGCCCGCGAGGGCCGAGCGCTGCTGCAGGTTGAGGCGCCGGGATCGCTCGGACGGGGTCACCCGGCCAGCCTAGCTGTGGAAGGATCGGTGCATGCCGCGCGACGACATCTCCGCGTTGGTGGCCGAGGCAGCCGCCGACGTCCCCGACCGGCAGGCCCTCGTGGAGAGCGGCGGACGCTCCCTCACGTGGTCACGGCTCGAGGACGAGGTCGGCCGCATCGCGACCGGCCTGGGAGCCAGGGGCATCCGCGCCGGCCAGCGGGTGATGATCGCGGTCGGCAACCGCATCGAGTTCGTCACGACCTACCTCGGCGTGCTGCGGGCGCAGGTCGTCGCCGTACCGGTCAACCCGCGGTCGACGGCCGGCGAGCTCGCCCGGATGGTCGCCGACTCCGGCACCCGGCTGCTGGTGACCGACGAGACCGCGCTCGACGTGGTACGCGAGGCGCTGGCCGGGCTCGACCCCGAGCTCGCCAGGCCGCTGGTCGTGGTCACGGGCGCCGCGCCCGGCGACGGCGAGGTGGCCTTCGATGACCTCCGCGCCGACGTCGTACGCCCCGTCCCGCCGCTGCCGGACCCCGAGAAGCTCGCCGCCCTGCTCTACACGGGCGGCACCTCGGACCTCCCGCGGGCCGCGATGCTCAGCCACCGGGCGCTGCTGGCCAACATCGAGCAGGTCGCGGCCGTCGAGCCGCCCATGATGCACGGCGACGACGTGGTGCTCGGCGTGCTCCCGCTCTTCCACGTCTACGGGCTCAACGCGGTGCTCGGCGGGGTGCTGCGCCACCGGGCGCGGCTGCTGCTGGTCGAGCGGTTCGAGCCGCAGGCCGTGCTCGACCTCATCGACGACGAGGCCTGCAGCGTGGTGCCCGTCGCCCCGCCCGTCTTCGCGCGCTGGCTGCCCGACGAGCACCTGCGCGAGCGGCTCGGCCCGGTCCGGCTCGTGCTCTCCGGCTCGGCGCCGCTCGAGGCGGCGGTGGTCGAGGAGTTCACCTCCGTCACCGGGATCCCGGTGCACCAGGGCTACGGGCTCACCGAGGCCGCGCCGGTGGTGACCAGCACGTTGTGCAGCCGCGACCCGCGTCCCGGGTCGCTCGGTGCGGCGCTGCCGGGCATCGAGCTGCGGCTGGTCGACGAGACCTGGGGGCAGGTCGAGGGCGAGGACCCCGGCGAGATCCAGGTGCGCGGCGCCAACCTCTTCAGCGGCTACTGGCCCGACGGCGCCGACGGCCCCGACGAGGAGGGGTGGTTCGGCACGGGCGACGTCGGCTTCCTCGACGCCGACGGTGACCTCTTCCTCGTCGACCGCATCAACGACCTCGTCATCGTCAGCGGGTTCAACGTCTACCCGACCGAGGTCGAGGACGTCCTGCGTGAGGTCGACGGCGTCGCCGACGCCGCGGTCATCGGCGTGCCCGACGAGACGACCGGTGAGGCCGTCGTGGCCTACGTGGTCGCGTCCGCCGACGCCGAAGCGCCCGCCGACCTCGAGCACGCCGTCCGCTCCCACGCCGAGGAGCGGCTCGCGCGCTTCAAGCAGCCCTCCCGCGTCGAGGTCGTCGAGGCGCTGCCCGTCACGCTGACCGGCGCGGTGCAGAAGGGCCGGCTGCGCACCCTCGAGCGACGTCGTACGCGGGGGCTGCTCGCGTGACGGCCCCCCGCGTCACCCTCTACACCCGTCCCGGCTGCCACCTGTGCGACGACGCCCGCGAGGTGATCGCCCGCGTCTGCGCCGACGTCGGCGAGTCCTTCGAGGAGGTCGACATCACCACCGACGGCGACCTCGAGGACCGCTTCAGCGAGGACATCCCGGTGACCTTCGTCGACGGCCGGCAGCACGACTTCTGGCGGGTCGACGAGACGCGCCTCCGCGCCGCCCTCGGGGCCTGACCCGATCTGTCGCGCCCGCTGGGTCGCCTGATCTGTCGGAGTCCCCGCTCGAGCGGGGACTCCGACAGGACCGTGGAGCATCCGAGCCACCAGGTGGCGTGGAACTGCCACGATCTCCGCGAGGGCGCCGTTCCGGCCGGGGGAAGCGGATCGGGGCGCCGCGTGTTGGGGGAGGGGTGAGGCTCTCCCTCCTCGACCGCTCCCGGACCCGCCGCGGGCTGCCCGACTCCGCCGCGATCGACGCCACGGTCGAGCGGGCGGTGGCGGCCGAGCGGCTCGGCTACGACCGGTTCTGGGTGGCCGAGCACCACGGCGTGCCCGGGATCGCGTCGGGGTCGCCGGCCGTCCTGCTGGCGGCGATCGGGGCGCGCACCACCCGGATCCGGATCGGGTCGGGCGGGGTGATGCTGCCGCTGCACCAGCCCGTCGTGGTGGCCGAGCAGTTCCTCGTCCTCGACGCTCTGCATCCCGGCCGCGTCGACCTCGGGCTCGGCCGCTCGCTGGGCTTCACGCCGCCGGTGCGCCGCGCCCTGCGCCGCGACGTCGAGGACCCCGACACCTTCGAGACCGACCTCGTCGAGCTGCGTCGTCACCTCGACGGCACCGCCGAGGTGACCGCGCGTCCGGCCACCGGCCGGCGGGTGCCGATGCACCTGCTCGCCACCGGTCGGGGACTCGAGGTGGCGGCCCGCCTCGGCCTGCCGGTCGTCGTGGGCGGCCCGATCCTCGACTCCGACGAGCTCGCCGACGCGCTGGCGGCCTACCGCCGCTCGTTCCGCCCGCACGAGGACAGCCGACCTCGGGTGACGGTCGCGCTCGACGTGCTGCTGGCGGACGACGACGCGACCGCGCTTGACCTCGCCCTGCCGGAGGCGTGGGCGATGGCGATGTCGCGCCAGGCGGGCGAGTTCCCGCCGCTCGACAGCGTCGCCGACATCCGCGCCGCCGAGTGGACCAGCCAGGTACGCCGTCGCGTCGAGGCGTCGCTCGCGTGCGCCGTGGCCGGCAGCCCTCACACAGTCCGCCGGCGCATCGAGGAGCTGGCCGAGCGCAGCGGCGCGGACGAGCTGCTGGCCAGCACCTCGACGTACGACCGCGAGGCCCAGCTCGCGTCGGACCGGATCCTGCGCGACGTCGTCGGAGGGTGACAGCGCCGCGCCCGACGCTCGGGCAGGCGGGGCCGTGGGGCGCCTAGGCTCGGCGCCATGCGCCTGCTCGTCACGTTGGTCGGGGGCCCTCGGCCACCTGGCTCCGCTGCTCCCGCTGGCACGCGTGGCGCGCGACGCCGGGCACGAGGTGGCCGTCGCGGGGTCCGGAGGGCTGGTCCCCCAGATCGAGGAGTCCGGTTTCACCGCGTTCGCGAGAGCCCCCAGCCACACCACGACCAGGTGTCCGCGAGCCAGGGGCGCACCCCGCTGGCGGTGATGGACGCCCGCGCGACCGAGCGCGAGTTCGCCGACAACTTCGCCGACCGGGCAGCGCGCCGGATGGCGCTCGCCGTCCCCGACGTGATCCGCGCGTGCGGCCCCGACCTCGTGCTGCGCGACGAGACCGACCTGGGCACGACCGTCGCCGCCGAGCTGCTCGACGTGCCGGTCGCCACCCACCTCGTGCTCGCCGCCGGCCTGCTGCTCCGTCCGGAGCTCGTCGCGCCCCGGCTCGACGCCGTACGCGCCGAGCACGGGCTGGCGCCGGACCCCGGGCTCGCCAGGCTGACCTCGGGACTGGTGCTGAGCGACGCGCCGCCGTCGTTCCGGAGCCCGCAGTCGCCGCTCCGGCTCGAGCCGACCCACTACCGCTCGACCGACGCGCCGTCCGACGACCGGCGCACGGACCGGCCGCGCATCTACGTCACCCTCGGCACGATCTTCAACGCCGCGTCGGGTGATCTCTTCGAGCGCATCCTGGCCGGGCTCGCCACCCTCGGCGTGGACGTCGTGGCCACGGTCGGGCGACGGACCGACCCGGCCGACCTCGGTCCCCAGCCGCCGCACGTGCGGTGGAGCGCTTCGTCGCGCAGCACGAGCTCCTGCCGCACGTCGACCTGGTCGTCTCGCACGGGGGGCGGGGAGCCTGATGGCGACGCTCGCCCACGGGGTGCCGTCGCTGCTCCTGTCCCTGGGGGCCGACCAGCCGCACAACGCCGGGCGCGCCGCCGAGCTGGGCCTCGCCGCCGTGCTCGACGCCTCCACCGTCGGGCCCGCGGAGGTCGCGTCGGCCGCGCGCGAGCTCCTCGCCGACCGAGCGGTGCGGGAGCGGTGCCGCGCCGTCGCCGGGGAGCTGCGCGCCCTGCCCGACACGTCGCTCGCCGTCGCGGCGCTGGAGCGCGCCGCGTCCTGACTCGCGCCACGAGCCGTGCCGGAGGCGCGTCCGTGTAGTGCCTCCGGCACCCGCGCGCAAGTCGGGAGACCCCCGCGTGAGGTGGCTCTTCTCACATGTGGTAGCCCGCACTCCTGCCGTTTTGTTCTCCCGTTCACAAACTCCTACAGTGGCGGGGTCCACGCGAGGTTCGCTGGGACTGGAAAGAAGCAGCTGTGACCGCACGGACCCCCGACTCCTCCCGGGACATTCCCGAGGCGACCGTCGCCAGGCTTCCCGTGTATCTGCGAGCCCTGACCGGCCTTGCCGAGGGCGGCACCACCACCTGCTCCAGCGAGGAGCTCGCGGCGACCGCGGGCGTCAACAGCGCCAAGCTCCGCAAGGACCTGTCCCACCTCGGCAGCTACGGCACCCGCGGCGTGGGCTACGACGTGGAGTACCTCCGCTACCAGATCGCCCGCGAGATCGGCCTGACCCAGGACTGGCCCGTCGTCATCGTCGGCATCGGCAACCTCGGCCACGCCCTGGCCAACTACTCCGGCTTCCGCAGCCGCGGCTTCCGGGTCGTCGCCCTCCTCGACGCCGACACGGCGCGACACGACGAGGTCGTCGCCGGCCTCGAGGTCCGCTCCTTCGAGGACCTCGAGTCGATCGTGTCCGAGAACGCCGTCTCGATCGGTGTCATCGCGACCCCCGCCGTCGCCGCCCAGGCGGTCGCCGACCGGATGGTCGCCGCCGGCATCACCAGCATCCTCAACTTCGCCCCGGCCGTCCTGACGGTGCCCGACGGCGTCGACGTGCGGAAGGTGGACCTCTCCATCGAGCTCCAGATCCTCGCCTACCACGAGCAGCGCAAGTCGGTCACGCCCGGATCGGAGGTCGTGTCGTGAGTGTGCTCGTGGTGGGGATCTCCCACAAGTCCGCCCCGGTCGGGCTCCTCGAGCGGCTCGCCCTCGACGGCGACGGCACGGTCAAGCTGATCGACGACGCGATGGCCGGCGAGCACGTCTCGGAGGCGACGGCCATCGTGACCTGCAACCGCCTCGAGGTCTACGCCGAGGTCGACCGCTTCCACGGCAGCGTGGAGGACCTGTCGGGCCTCCTGGTCGCACGGGCCGAGCAGCCCGCCGAGGCGCTGCTGCCCCACCTCTACGTCCACTACGACGAGGGTGCGGTCTCCCACCTGTTCCAGGTCGCCGCGGGCCTCGACTCGATGGTCGTCGGCGAGGGCCAGATCCTCGGCCAGACCCGTGAGGCGCTGCGCGTCGGGCAGGAGAACGGCACCGTCGGCCCGGCGCTCAACACGCTCTTCCAGCAGGCGCTGCGCGTGGGCAAGCGTGCCCACGCCGAGACCGACATCGACCGTGCCGCCCCCTCTCTGGTCACCGCCGCCCTCGAGCGCAGCTCGGTGTCGGTCGCCGGAGCCCGCACGCTCGTGATCGGCGCCGGCGCGATGGCCTCCCTCGCGGTCGCCCACCTCTCGCGCAGCGGCGCCGCCAGCATCGCGGTGCTCAACCGCACGGCCGGTCGCGCCGACCGGCTCGCCGACGAGTACGGCGCCGCGTCGGTGCCGCTGACGGCCCTCGGCGAGGAGCTGGCCACCGCCGACCTCGTCATCTCGTGCACCGGCGCCCCGGAGCCGCTGGTCCGCCTCGGCGACGTGGTCACCGCGCGCGGCTCGAGCGACCGGCCGCTCACCGTCATCGACCTGGCCCTGCCCCACGACGTCGACCCGTCGCTCGGCGACCTGCCCGGGGTCGAGCTGATCAACCTGGCCGGGCTCGCCGACGAGCTGCGCGGCCTCGAGGCCACCGCCGGCGTCGACGACGTGCGCACCATCGTCGGGCAGGAGATCAGCGCGTTCCTCGCCGTACGACGCCAGGCGAGCGTGACCCCCACCGTGGTCGCCCTCCGCTCGATGGCCACCTCGGTCGTCGACGCCGAGATGGACCGGCTGTCCACCCGACTGCCCGACCTCGACGACGCCACCCGCGCAGAGGTCCTGCACACCGTGCGCCGGGTCGCCGACAAGCTCCTCCACGAGCCCACCGTCCGGGTCAAGGAGCTCGCCGACGCCGAGCCGGCCGTGTCCTACACCGCCGCGCTCGCCGAGCTGTTCCGCCTCGACCCCGAGGCCGTCGACGCCATCTCACGAGCGGAGGGACAGCAGTGAGCACCTCACGACGTTCTTCTCCCCCGCTGCGCTCCCCCGAACGACGCCGCGAGGACCCCGCATGAGCAGCCAGCAGACCCGGCCGCTGCGCCTCGGCACCCGCGCCTCGGCCCTCGCCACCACCCAGTCGGGGCTCGTCGCCGACCTCGTCCGCCGACGGCTCGGCCGCGAGGTCGAGCTCGTCGAGGTCTCCACCGAGGGTGACCGCAGCGCGGCCCCGCTCGCCCAGATGGGCGGCACGGGTGTGTTCGTCAGCGCCCTGCGCGACGCCCTCCTCGACGGACGTGTCGACTTCGCGGTGCACTCGCTCAAGGACCTGCCCACCACCCCCGCCGACGGCATCGCCCTGGCCGCGATCCCGCCCCGGGAGGACCCCCGCGACGTCGTCGTCGCCCGTGACGGCCTCACCCTGGGCGAGCTGCCGGCCGGCAGCCGCCTCGGCACCGGGTCGCCGCGCCGCGTCAGCCAGCTCGCGGCCCTCGGCCTGGGCCTGGAGCTGGTCGGCATCCGCGGCAACGTCGACACCCGCATCCGCAAGGTCCGCAGCGGCGAGGTCGATGCGATCGTGCTCGCCCGGGCCGGCCTGTCCCGTCTCGGCCGCCTCGACGAGGCCACCGAGGTGCTCGACCCGCTCCAGATGCTGCCGGCACCCGGTCAGGGAGCCCTGGCCGTCGAGTGCCGCTCCGACGACGCCGAGCTGGTCGAGGCGCTGGCACGACTCGACGACCCCGCCACCCGCGCCGCGGTCACGGCCGAGCGCGCGGTCCTGTCCACCCTCGAGGCCGGCTGCTCGGCTCCGCTGGGTGCCCTGGCCGACGTCGTCGAGGGAGAGGCCGGCGAGGAGCTCTGGCTGCGCGCCGTGGCCCTCTCCGAGGACGGCGGCCTCTCCGTGCGCAGGAGCGCCACCGGCCCGGTCGACGAGCCCGCACGACTCGGTACACGCCTCGCGAGCGAGATGCTCGACGAGGGAGCAGCAGACCTGATGGAAGCACCACCAGTGAGGAATCAGCACGCATGACGCGAGTACAGACCCCCCAGGCCAGCACCGCGCCCACCCCGGCCCAGGGTTGGGTGTCGTTCGTCGGCAGCGGACCGGGTGACCCCGGCCTGCTCACGGTGCGCGCCGTGGAGCTCCTCCAGAGTGCCGAGGTGATCGTCACCGAGGCCCCCGAGCACGTCGCCCTGGTCCGTTCGGTCCTCGGCCTCGTCGAGGGCCCGGACGGCTTCGAGGCAGGCCCCGAGATCGTCGACGGCGGCTTCGGCGAGGACGGCCAGCCGCTCACCCACGCCGCCCGCGCCAAGGTCGTGGTGCGCCACGGCAAGAAGCAGCGCGTGGTCCGCCTGATGACCGGCGACCCGTTCCTCTACGCCTCCGGTCCCGAGGAGGCGCAGGCCTGCGTGAAGGCGGGCGTCGGCTTCGAGGTCGTCCCCGGCGTCTCGTCGGTGAGCGCGGTCCCGGCCTACGCCGGCATCCCGCTGACCACCAAGCGCCACCGGGAGATGGCCGTCGTCACCTGCGGCGAGAAGGTCGACTGGAGCGTCTACGCCGACGACCGCACCCTCGTGCTGCTCTCCGGCGTCGGCAGCATCGGCGAGACCGCGGCCGCCCTCGTCGAGGCCGGCCGCTCGCCCGAGACGCCCGTGGCGATGACCCAGGTCGGCACCACGACCGAGCAGCGCACCCTTATCTCCACCCTCGCCAACGTGGCCGCCGACGTGCGGGCCGCCCGCGTCGCGCCGCCGGCGATCACGGTCATCGGCGACGTCGTCGACCTGCGCCAGACGCTGTCGTGGTTCGAGACCAAGCCGCTCTTCGGCTGGCGCGCCCTGGTGCCCCGCACCAAGGAGCAGGCGGGCTCGCTCTCGCGCCGCCTGCGCGAGTACGGCGCCGTGCCCGAGGAGGTGCCGACCATCTCGGTCGAGCCGCCGCGCAACCCGCTCCAGATGGACAAGGCCGTGCGCGGCCTCGTCGAGGGACGCTACGAGTGGATCGCCTTCACCTCGGTCAACGCCGTCAAGGCCGTGCGCGAGAAGTTCGAGGAGTACGGCCTCGACGCCCGCGCGTTCTCCGGGCTGAAGATCGCCGCGGTGGGCGACAAGACCGCCCAGGCGATCGCCGACTGGGGCCTGCGCGCCGACCTGGTGCCGTCCGGTGAGCAGTCCGCCGCCGGCCTGCTCGAGGAGTGGCCGCCCTACGACGAGGTGCTCGACCCGATCAACCGGGTCTTCCTGCCCCGCGCCGACATCGCCACCGAGACCCTCGTGGCCGGCCTGGTCGACCTCGGCTGGGAGTGCGACGACGTCACGGCCTACCGCACGGTGCGCGCCACGCCGCCGCCAGCGCCCGTCCGCGACGCGATCAAGACCGGCAAGTTCGACGCGGTCGTGTTCACCTCGTCCTCCACGGTGCGCAACCTCGTCGGCATCGCCGGCAAGCCGCACCCCTCGACGGTCATCGCGGTCATCGGCCCGCAGACCGCCAAGACCGCGGAGGAGCACGGCCTCCGGGTCGACGTGCTCGCTCCCACGCCCGACGTCGAGGTGCTCGTCGACGCGCTGGCCGACTTCGGTGCCGCCCGGCGCCTGGCGATGGTGGAGGCCGGCGAGCCGGTGACCCGCCCGAGCGAGCGCACCGCGTCCGGGCGCCGCAAGGCCCGCGCCAAGTAGTCGACCGACACCCGCAGCCGCCGCTGGGGAAGGATGGACCCGTGACCGACGACCACCACGTCCAAGGACCGACCATCCGCCCCCGGCGGCTGCGACGCACGCCCGCGCTGCGCCGGATGGTCGCCGAGACCCACGTCGTGCCCAGCTCGCTGGTCCTGCCGGTCTTCGTGCGCGAGGGACTGGCCGAGCCGCACCCGATCTCGTCGATGCCCGGCGTCGTGCAGCACTCGCGCGACTCCCTCAAGCAGGCGGTCACCGAGGCGGCCGAGCTCGGCCTCGGTGGCGTGATGCTCTTCGGCATCCCCGAGCACAAGGACGCGACGGGCTCCGGGGCGATCGACCCCGGCGGGGTGCTCAACCTCGCCATCACCGACGTCGTGGCCGAGGTGGGCGACCAGCTCACCGTCATGTCCGACCTCTGCCTCGACGAGTTCACCGACCACGGCCACTGCGGCCTGCTCACGCCGGACGGCGAGGTCGACAACGACCAGACCCTGGCCGCCTACGCGCAGATGGCCCTCGCCCAGGCCGCGGCCGGCGTCGACATGGTCGGCCCGAGCGGGATGATGGACGGCCAGGTCGCGGTCGTGCGCCGCGCGCTCGACGTCGCCGCGCACAGCGACGTCTCGGTGCTGGCCTACTCCGCCAAGTACGCCTCCGCCTTCTTCGGCCCGTTCCGCGAGGCCGTGGACTCCTCGCTGGTCGGTGACCGACGCACCTACCAGCAGGATCCGGCCAACGCGCTCGAGGGCGTCCGGGAGGTGCTCCTCGACGTCGCCGAGGGTGCCGACATCGTCATGGTGAAGCCGGCCCTGCCCTATCTCGACGTCGTGCGCCGGGTGCGCGACGCGGTCGACGTGCCCGTCGCCGCCTACAACGTCTCCGGCGAGTACGCCATGCTCGAGGCCGCCGCGGCCAACGGCTGGATCGACCGGGAGGCGGCGATCCTGGAGACGCTCACCTCGATCCGTCGCGCGGGCGCCGACGTCATCCTCACCTACTGGGCCTCCGAGGCCGCCCGCCTGCTGCGCCGCTGACCTGGTCCGTCGACCGCTCGCGGGTCAGGGGTTGAGCAGGGCCGCGATGCAGGCGTCGAGGCGGAGCGGGTCGGACACCAGGCACTGGGCGTGCGCCTGCGCCCAGGTGAGCGTCTGACCGATCGGCTGCGTCGGGACGAGCGTCGGGACCGTGGTGGGCACCGAGGTCGGGGTCTGGGTCGGGGTCTGGGTCGGGGTCGCCGTGGGGTCCTTCGTCGGCGACTGCGTGGGCGTCTGCGTCGGATTCTGGGTCGGCGTCTGGGTGGGGGTCTGGGTGGGCGTCTGCGTCGGATTCTGCGTCGGCGTCTGGGTGGGCGTCGGGTCCTTGGTGGGCGACGAGTCGCCGCCCCCGCCGCCACCGTCGTCGACGCCCTGGCCGCCGCCCGCGCCGTCGTCCCTCCCGCCGCCCTGGCCGCCGCCCCGGCCGGGGCCGCCGGTCGAGGTGGTGCTCGGGGAGGCGGAGACGGTGCCGGGGGGCAGGCTGAGGCTCGGGACGGCACTGAAGTCGCCGTCGAGGTAGGCCCGCATGACCTCCAGCACCAGGTCGACGTAGTCGTTGGAGTGGTTGTAGCGGTAGACCGAGGCACGCTGGCCCTGCTCGCCCGACAGGTCGTCGTCGCCGGAGCAGAGGTAGACGGCCGTGGCGAGCGCGGCGTCGTCGACGTCCTGGGGGTCGCGGATGCCGTCGGCGTCGCCGTCCACGCCGACGACCGACCAGGTCGAGGGGATGAACTGCATGGGCCCCACCGCGCGGTCGAAGCGGGTGTCACCGTCGTACTGCCCGGCGTCGGTGTCGACGATGCGCTGGGTGTCGCCGGTGCCGTCGAGCGCGACGCCGACGATGCCCGGGCGGGCCACGCCGTCCTCGTCGAGGGCGCTGCCCCCGAAGCGGCCGTGGTCGGACTCGACGCGCCCGATGGCGGCGACGAGCTCCCACGGCAGGTGGCACCCCGGGTCGGCCTTGTTGATCACGGCCTCGGCGCGCTGGTAGGCCGACAGCGCCGCCTGCGGGATGTCGTCCGCGGTGTCGGGGGAGAGGGTGGCGGTGCGGCTCACGGCGTCGCCCACGCTGGCGGGCGCCTCGATGGCGGCCTCGGGCAGCGCGGTGCCGTCGGGGAGCGTGCGGGCGCCGTCGGGGTCGGCGGTCGCGGTGCCGACGCCCGCACCGGTGAGGCTCGCCGTCCACGCCGCGGAGAGCACCGCCAGCGGGACGATGGCGATCGCGCGGCGCAGCCTGGCCGGACCCGCCATGCGCACCCCCTCGGTCGTCGTTCCCACCAAGTTACGCGTGCGCGGGCTGTGCGCCAACCCACACCCGGCCACCGGGGGCGGGCGCCGACTGGGTATCCCTTGCACACCTGCGTGACAATGACCCGGTGACCCCCGCGACCACATCCGCGACCACCACCTCGAGCACAGCGGCCAGTGAGGCCTGGTTCGAGCGTGCCCGTGCCGTGACGCCCGGCGGCGTGAACTCGCCGGTCCGCGCGTTCACCGCGGTCGGTGGGACGCCACGCTTCATCACCTCCGCGTCCGGGGCCTGGCTCACCGACGCCGACGGCAACGCCTACGTCGACCTGATCTGCTCGTGGGGCCCGATGCTGCTCGGTCACGCCCACCCCGAGGTGCAGGCGGCCGTGGCGGCCGCCGTGGCTCGCGGTACGTCCTACGGCACCCCCACCGAGCCCGAGGTCGAGCTGGCCGAGGAGATCGTGGCCCGCACCCCGGTCGAGCGGGTACGCCTCGTCTCCTCCGGCACCGAGGCGACCATGTCGGCCATCCGCCTGGCCCGCGGGGCGACCGGGCGCGACCTCGTCGTGAAGTTCGCCGGCTGCTACCACGGCCACGTCGACCCGCTGCTGGCCGAGGCCGGCTCCGGCGTGGCGACGCTCGCCGTCCCCGGCACCAGCGGGGTGCCGGCCTCGTCGGCTGCGGAGACGCTGGTCCTGCCCTACAACGACCGCGAGGCGGTCCGGGCGGCCTTCGAGGTCCACGGCCCGCGCATCGCCTGCCTGATCACCGAGGCCTCGCCCGGCAACATGGGCGTCGTCCCGCCGGCCCCGGGGTTCAACGCGTTCCTCGCCGAGACCTGCCGGGCGCACGGCGCGCTGTTCATCAGCGACGAGGTGATGACCGGCTTCCGCGCCACCGCGCAGGGCGGCTGGGGGCTCGACGGGGCGATCGAGGGGTGGACGCCCGACCTGATGACCTTCGGCAAGGTGATGGGCGGCGGCTTCCCGGCCGCGGCCTTCGGCGGCCGGGCCGACCTGATGGCCCACCTCGCGCCCGAGGGCCGCGTCTACCAGGCCGGCACGCTCTCGGGCAACCCGGTCGCGACCACGGCGGGGCTCGCCACGCTGCGGCTCGCGACCCCCGAGGTCTACGAGCAGCTCGACGCCACCGCGCGGACGATCCGCGCCGCCGTGGCCGAGCACCTCGAGGCGGCCGGCGTCCCCCACGTGGTCCAGACGGCCGGCACCATGTTCTCGGTGTTCTTCCGTGAGGCGCCGGTCCGCGACTTCGCCGAGGCGAGCGGGCAGGACACCGCGGCGTACGCCGCGTTCTTCCACGCGATGCTCGACCGCGGCGTCTACCTGCCGCCCTCGGCCTACGAGGCGTGGTTCGTCTCCGCCGCCCACGACGAGCGGGCGGTCTCCACCGTCATCGAGGCCCTGCCGGCCGCCGCCGCCGCGGCCGCAGCGGCGGGAGGTCACTGACATGGGTGTCCAGACGATCGTCCACCTGCTGCGCCACGGTGAGGTGCACAACCCCGACGGCGTGCTCTACGGCCGGATGGACGGCTTCCACCTCTCCGAGCTCGGCCAGCAGATGGCACGGCGCGTCGCCGCGACCATCGGCGACCGCGACATCGTGCACCTGCGCACGTCGCCGCTGGAGCGGGCGCAGGAGACCCTCGCGCCCCTCGCGACCCGGCTCGGGATCACCCCACAGATCGACCCACGGGTCATCGAGTCCGGCAACAAGTTCCAGGGCGTCGACTTCAGCGCCGGCGCGAGGACGTTCGTCAAGCGCCCCGACCTGCTGCGCCACATGTACAACCCGTTCCGGCCGTCGTGGGGCGAGCCCTACGACGAGATCGCCGGGCGGATGGTGGCGGCGGTGCACGACGCCCGCGACGCGGCCGTCGGCCACGAGGCGGTGGTGGTCTCCCACCAGCTGCCGATCTGGACGACGCGGCTGTTCCTGGAGAAGCGCAGCTACCTCCACCACCCCAAGACCCGCCAGTGCACGCTGTGCTCGCTCACCAGCGTCGTGTTCGACGACGACCGGATGGTGCAGATCCGCTACTCCGAGCCGGCCGGCGACCTGATCCCGGTGGCCGACCGGTCCGCGCCGTTCTCCGCCGGTGGCGCTCCCCGGGAGGACCGGCCCTGACGCTCGTCCGCCCCCTCCTGAGGCTCCTCGTGGGCCTGGCCTGCCTGCTCGCGCTGGTGGGCTGCTCCAGCCTGTCCGGCACCGGCGACAAGGGCTACATCTCCGGCACCGGCGTCCCGACCGAGGTGGCCCCCGCCGACCGCGGCGAGCCGGTCTCGCTGACCGGCACCGACCTCGACGGCGAGGAGGTCGACCTCGCCGACCTGCGAGGCGCGCCGGTCGTGGTCAACGTGTGGGCGTCGTGGTGCCCGCCGTGCATCCGCGAGCAGCCCGACCTCAACGAGGCGGCCGAGGCGCTCGGCGACGACGTGGAGTTCCTCGGTCTCAACATCCGCGACGCCTCGCGCGACGACGCGGCCGCCTACGTCCGCGACCTCGAGGTGCCCTACCCCTCGATCTACTCCGCCGACGGTGCCGCCCTGCTGCCGTTCGCGGGCACGCTGACGCCGCGCTCCATCCCGAGCACGGTCGTCCTCGACCGCGAGGGCCGCGTCGCCGCCTCGGTCAACGGCCGGGTGCCGACCACGCAGACGCTGGTCTCGCTCGTCGAGGCGGTGCTCGATGAGTGACTGGTTCCAGGAGACGGCGCTGTCCGGGTCGATGGTGCTCGCCCTGCCCGTCGCCCTCGCTGCCGGCCTGATCTCGTTCTTCAGCCCGTGCGTCATCCCGCTGCTGCCGGGCTACCTGTCCTACGCCACCGGCATCTCCGGCGGCGAGCTCGACCAGGCCCGCCGCAGCCGCATGGTGTTGGGCGCGACGCTCTTCGTGCTCGGCTTCTCGGTCGTCTTCGTGCTGCTGGGCAGCCTCACCGGTGCCGCCGGCGCGTGGCTGTTCACCCACACCCGCCAGCTCAACCTGGTGCTGGGCGTCATCACGATCCTGCTGGGCGTCGCGTTCCTGGGCGCCTTCGGCTTCCTCCAGCGCGACTGGCGCATCCACAAGGTGCCCGCCGTGGGGCTCGCCGCCGCACCGCTGCTCGGCTTCCTGTTCGGCGTCGGCTGGACGCCCTGCGTCGGCCCGACGCTGGCGGCGATCAACGTGCTGTCGGTCAACGAGGCCACCGCCGGCCGCGGCGCGCTGCTGTCGGCCGTCTTCGCGCTCGGCCTCGGCCTGCCCTTCATCGCCGCCGCGCTGGCCTACCGCCGGATGCTCGGCGCGTTCGCCGTCATCCGGCGCCACCAGGTGCTGGTCGTACGCCTCGGCGGGGTGATGATGATCGCCGTCGGCATCCTGCTCGTGACCGGCTGGTGGGACCGCATCGTGCAGTGGCTCCAGCTGCAGGTCGTCCAGGGATTCGCGGTGCCGGTGTGACCGACCTCCAGCAGCGACCCTCCGACGACCGGCAGGCCACCGCGCTGCCCACCGACCTCACCGCTCGCGAGCTCGGCCGGTGGACGTGGCGCCAGCTGACGTCGATGCGCACGGCTCTCGTGCTGCTCCTGCTGCTCGCGCTCGCCGCGATCCCGGGGTCGGTGATCCCCCAGGAGAACATCGACTCGCTGGCCGTCAGCCAGTGGCGCGACAACCACCCGCAGCTGGCCCCGATCTGGGACCGGCTCGACCTGTTCAACGTCTACGGGTCGGTGTGGTTCGCCGCGATCTACATCCTGCTGATGATCTCGCTGATCGGCTGCATCATCCCGCGCCTGTTCGTCTACGCCCGCGCCCTGCGCGCCCGGCCGCCCAAGGCGCCCCGCCACCTCTCCCGCCTGCCGGAGAGCACGTCGTACACCACCGACGAGGACCCCGACGTCGTGCTGGCCCGGGCCGCCGACGTGGTGCGGAGGCGTCGCTTCCGCGTCGACCACGTCGCCGGGTCCGACGCGGTCGCCGCCGAGCGCGGGCACCTCCGCGAGGCCGGCAACCTGCTGTTCCACCTCGCCGTCATCGTCGTGCTGGTCGGCGTGGCCGCCGGGAGCCTGTTCGGCTACAAGGGCGGCGTCATCCTGCTCAACGGCGACGACTACGGGTTCTCCAACAACCTCACCCAGTACGACGACTTCGCGCCGGGCGCGCTCTTCGACCCCGACGTCATGGAGCCGTTCTCCTTCAGCATCACCGACTTCGACGTCGACTGGCTCACCGAGGGCGAGCGGGCCGGGATGGCCCGCGAGTTCGTCGCCGAGATCGACTACGAGACCGAGCCGGGCGGCGAGACCAAGCGCTACGACCTCCGGGTCAACCACCCGCTGACCATCGGCGGCACCGACGTCTTCCTCATCGGCCACGGCTACGCGCCCGTGATCACGATCCGCGACGGGGAGGGTGAGGTCGCCAAGAGCGGCCCCGTGGTCTTCCTGCCGACCAACGCGCAGACCTTCGAGTCCTTCGGCGTGGTCAAGGCGCCGTTCGCGCGCCCGGGCCAGATCGGGCTCGAGGGCGCCTTCTACCCGACCTTCGCGATGGGACGCGACGCCGACGGCAACCTGACCATGCCCGCCTCGGTGTGGGGCGACGCCCTCGATCCGTTGCTCTCGATGAGCCTCTGGACCGGCGACCTGGGCCTGGTCGACGGCAGCGCCTCGTCCGTCTACGTCCTCGACAAGGCCGACGCCACGCAGGTGATGAAGGCCGATGGCCAGCCGTTCCGGCTCGACCTGCGCCCCGGCGAGACCGTGACGCTCCCCGACGGGCTCGGCACCGTGACGTTCGAGGGGCTCCAGCGCTGGAACAAGATCCAGATCAGCCGGTCGCCGGGCAAGCTGGTCGCCCTGGCCGGGGTGGTCCTCGCGCTGCTGGGACTGCTGGGCTCCCTCTTCGTGCGCCCGCGGCGCCTGTGGGTGCGCGCGCGCCGGCAGGACGACGGGAGCACACTGGTGGAGCTGGCCCGGCTCGACCGGTCGTCGGCGGGCGATCCCGAGGACGGGGCCGCCGAGCTGGCCGCGATCGTCGACGACCTGCAGCACCCGACCGGCACCACCCGGACGAACAGCACCACCACCACCAAGGATGAGGAGCAGTCGTGACCGACGCACAGTGGGAGGTGTTCAGCTACCAGGGCGTCATCGCCGCCGCGGTGCTCTACTTCCTCGCGATGCTGGCCTACTTCTTCCAGCTGGCCGGCCTGCGCACCGTGGGCAGGGCCGAGCCGGTGGCGGCAGGCGTCGGTGTGGGAGCCGGACGCGGCACCGAGTCAGTCGGCGCCGGGCCGAGCACCGGGCCGAGCACCGGGCCGAGCACCGGGGCCGCCGACGGCGGACGCCGCACCGAGGTGGCCGCCCGCCTCGGGCTGGTGCTGACCGTCTTCGCGGTCCTCGTGCACCTCGTCGCCCTCGTCGCCCGTGGCCTCGCGGCGGACCCCAACCGGGTGCCGTGGGGCAACATGTACGAGTTCACGATCTCCGGCACCTTCGTGGTGGCGCTGATCTTCGTGCTGGCCACGCTGCGTCTCGACATCGAGTGGCTCGGCCCGCTGGTGACGACGTTCGTCGTGGCCGCGCTCATGGCGGCCTTCCTCGGCCTCGACGACGCCCTGCTGCCCCTGCCCGACGCCCTGAACTCGCCGTGGCTGGTCATCCACGTGGTCTCGGCGGTGATCGCGACCGGGGCGTTCACCATCGGCGCGCTGCTGTCGGGTCTCTACCTGGTCAAGGCCCGCTCGTCGGCCACCACCGGCTACCTCGCCCGGGTGCCCGAGCCCAAGGTGCTGGACCGGCTGTCCTACCGGATGCACGCCTTCGGCTTCCCCGTGTGGACCTTCGCGGTCCTCATCACCGGGCCGATCTGGGCCCACCAGGCGTGGGGCGCCTACTGGAACTGGGACCCGAAGGAGGTGTGGGCCTTCATCACCTGGGTGGTCTACGCCGCCTACCTGCACGCCCGCGCGACGGCGGGCTGGCGCGGGCGCAACGCGGCGATCCTGGCGCTGGTGGGAGCCGCGACGCTGTGGTTCAACTTCATCGGCATCAACTTCTTCAGCAGCACCAGCCAGCACTCCTACGCCGAGGGCGCCGCGCCGGAGACGTCAGTCGTCGTCGGGGTCGCGCGGACGGTCGAGTCCGCGGAGGAAGTCGGGGTCGTCGTCGGGTCCGATCACCCGCGGGCGCGGTGACGTGCCGCCGTCGAGGCGGCGCAGCGTCAGCCTGACCAGGAACCACACGACGATCGCGATGGCGGCGACGACGAGCAGGACCTTCAGCATTCCTCCAATGTAGTGGGGGGCGCCTAGTCTGGTGTCGTGAAGGAGTTCGTCGTCTACACCGCCATGCGGGTCCTGTTGTTCCTGGCGTCGTTCGGCGTCGTCGTCGGCGTCATGGCCCTGTTCCTCGATGGCCGCTACAACCTGTTCTGGGCCGTGATCGCGGCCTTCCTGATGTCGGGCATCGCGTCCTACTTCATCCTCGACCGCCAGCGCGAGGCCTTCGCCCGGCGGGTCGAGGAGCGCGCCTCGCGGGCGTCGGCGGCCTTCGAGGCCCGCAAGGCCCGCGAGGACGAGGAACGTCCCGGCGCCGAGCGCGACTGAGGCAGGACCGATCCGCCGTGGCGCCGCTGCGGGTGGACCGGCGCCGAGCGCTCGCGTGGCGCCTGCGCCGTCAGCACCTGCTCGTCGGCGCCGCCGACGCCACTGAGGTCGTCCGGACGCTGGCCGCGGTCTCGGTCTTCGGCGCCGACCCCGACCTGTCCGTGCGCCGGCGCCTGGCCGCCCCCGGGGCGCCGGGGGAGGTGCAGCGGGCCCTGGCCGACGGCCGGCTCGTGCGGACCTTCTCCTTCCGCGGGTCGGTGCAGCTGATGGCACCCGAGACCGCCGGCGTCTACCTCGCGCTCCGCTCGGCGGGGCGGCAGTGGGCGCTGCGGAGCTGGGTCGAGCACTACCGGCTCGCGCCCGAGGACTGGCCCGACCTGCGCGCGATCGTCCGCGATGTCGTGGCCGACGGTCCCGTCTCCCCGCAGGCGGTCGCCGACGTGCTCGCCGGTTCCGCTCGCTTCGCCCACCTGGCGCGCGAGTTCGCCGAGCCCAACCACACGTTCCTCAAGCCCTTCGCGTGGCAGGGTGACGTCGTGCTCGGCCCGGACCTGTCCGCACTCGACCTCCAGAGCCCCGCGGCCGCGCCCGGGTGGGCCGGTGTCCCCGACCTCGAGGAGGCCGGCCCGCGGGCCGTGCTGGAGTACGTCGACGCCTACGGCCCCACCACGCCGGCGCACGTCGAGCACTGGCTCGGCGGGGGCCTCAGCGCCGGCCGACGGCGCCTCCAGCGGTGGTGGGACCAGGTGGGCGACGACCTCGTCGAGGCCGACGTCGAGGGGGAGCGGCGGTGGCTGCTCGCCGGGCACGCCGACGATCTCGCGTCCGCGCGCCCGGAGCCGACCGTGGTGCTGCTGCCCGGCAAGGACGACTGGGTCATGGGACCAGGCACCGACGACACCTGGGTGGTGCCGCCCGCCCTTCGTCCGGCGATGACCCGCGGAGCCGCCCCGGTCGTGGCCGCCGGCACCGTCGCCGGGACGTGGCGGGTGCGCGGCGACGTGCTGGAGGTGGACGCGCCGCCGGCGCCCGGCCTGGCGGCCGAGGCGACCCGGCTGGGCGCGCTCCTCGGTGCCGACCTGGAGCTCAGAACCCCGTGAGGTTGTAGGGCTGCTCGTCGAGGTCGGTCATCGCGGCGAAGCGTCGGACGGCCTCGTCGGTGCCCTCGACGCGCCCGGCGCGGCGGAGCTGGGGCACCGGCACCGTGCCGAGGAACAGCGAGCCCAGGGTCTCCGCGGTCACCCGGACCTCGCCGGCCCCCTCGCTGGGGACGACCGTGGCGACGCCGGCGGCCGACGTCACCTCGAAGGTGCCGGCCGCGTGGCCCTGGGGGTCGTCGACCTCGAGCACGACCGTCCCGTCCGCCGCCCAGGGCCGCGCCGCGAGCGCGCGGGGGACGTCGAGGACGCGCAGCCACAGGAACTCCCGCAGCGCGGTGGTGCGCACCCGGTTGAGGTCGCTCAGCGCCCACATGAGCGGGTCCTGGGGGTGGAACATGCCGAAGGAGACCGTCCTGACCCGGTCGAGGCCGGCCAGGAACGACCACAGCCCGAGCTGCGCCTCGGTGGTGAGCGCGGCCATCTCCTCCACGTTCACGGAGTCCTTCTCGCCGTGCTTGTAGATGGCGAAGCCGTCGACGCGCCCGTCGTCGCCGACGTGCACGGCGGTGCGGATCCTGCGGTTGCTGCCGCTGCCGTTGAAGTCGTAGGCACCGGAGTGCATGTCCTCGTACTGCGTGGGCCACTCCACCGACCCGCGCTGACGGGCGTGGAAGGCGGTGAAGACCGCCTCGACGTGGGGCCAGGCGTCGGCCGGCTCGAGCAGCTCGACGCGGCCGGGGTCGACGAAGGACCGGAAGGCGAAGCCGGGCGAGGTGTCGACCTCGACGCCGTGCTGGAACGTCGCCGGACCGAAGCCCCACCGGCCGTAGATCGTGGCCTCGGACGCGGTCAGCGCCGCGACCGGGATCCGCTGCTCGACCGCGTCCGCGAGGTCGGCCTCGATCATCCGCCGCAGCAGGCCGCGGCGACGGTGCGCCGGGCTGGTGGTGACGTCGGTGACCATCCGCAGCGGCAGCAGCTCGCGGCCGGCGTTGAGGGTCTTGTCGAGGCTGGCGTAGGTCGCGACGGGCATCGGGCCGGAGCCGAGCTCGGCGTCGGGCAGCCAGGCGCCCCGGACCGTGACCCGGTCCGTGCGGTAGTGCCCGATCCCCCGCTCGACCAGCTCGTCGTCGGGTCGGGGGTCGCGGAAGCCGCGCAGCACAGCGCCGACCCAGCCACGGAGCCGTGCGACGGCCGGCTCCGCGTCGTCGGAGAGGTCGAGGATGGCGAAGTCGTAGTCCACGCCTCAACGCTAGTCAGCGCGGGCGGCGCCCCGCCAACGGGTTACGGCGTCAGGAGAGCACCAGCAGCGGGCCGGCGACCAGCAGCGACCAGAGCAGCTCGGCGGCGCCGGTCGCGGCCAGCACCGGGACGAGCCCGCCGCCGGTGGCCCCGCCGAGCACGGCCCGGGTCGGGGGCAGCGCGCGGGCCAGGAACGCCAGGCCGAGGAGCGCCCACCAGGTGGTGGCGGCCGCGACGGCCACCACCGCGGCGGCGGCGACCAGCACCAGGAACGCGTAGGCGTAGCGGGTGCGCTCGTCGCCCAGGCGCACCGCCAGCGTGCGCTTGTCGGCGAGCGTGTCGGTGGGGATGTCGCGGAGGTTGTTGGCGACGAGGATGGCGCACGCGAGCGCCCCGATGCCGACCCCGGCGTAGAACGCCGCCCACTCCCACGTCCGGGTCTGCACGTAGGTCGTGCCGACCACCGCCACCAGGCCGAAGAAGACGAACACCATCACCTCGCCGAGGCCGAGGTAGCCGTAGGGCCGCTCCCCGCCGGTGTAGAACCAGGCGGCCACGACGCACACGACCCCGACCGCGACGATCCACCACGCGGTCGTGGCGGCGAGCACCAGGCCCGCGGCCGCGGCCACGCCGAAGGCGGCGAAGGCGGCGGCCTTGACCGCGCCCGGCGACGCCGCCCCCGAGCCGACGAGGCGCATCGGGCCGACCCGGTCGGCGTCGGTGCCGCGCACGCCGTCGGAGTAGTCGTTGGCGTAGTTGACCCCGACCTGCAGCGCCAGGCTCACCACGAGGGCGAGCAGCGCCTTCCACCACACGGCGTGGTCGACGTACGCCGCGACGCCGGTGCCGGCGAGCACGGGCGCGACCGCCGCGGGGAGGGTGCGCGGCCGGGCGCCGGCGAGCCAGTCAGCGGAGGAGGTCACCGGTGGATTCTGGCAGGGGCCCGTCGGGTTCGAGCATCGTGGGCGGCCCGCCGGCGGCCGCGTCCTCCGGCGCAGGCCCGTCCGCGCGCGCGTCGGCCAGCACGTCGGCGGGCACGTGCTGCTCGAGGAAGCGGCGGCCCGCGTGCGCGGACACGTGCAGCCCGGCGGCGGCGACGACGACGATCACCGCGATCGTCAGCCAGCCGAAGGCCCCCCACTCCATCGCGAGGAATCCGTAGACCGCGGGCGCCCAGAACCGTCCGAGGGTGCCGCCGAGCTCCGAGACGCCCTGGTAGTCACCGCGGCGACGGGGGTCCATCAGCTCGGCCTCGAGCGTCCACCCCGATGCGGAGAGGTAGAGCTCGGCCCAGGTCAGGACGACGTGACCGAGGAAGAACAGCGCGATGGTGAGCCACCCGGTCGTCTCGTGGGTGGCCAGGGTGACCAGGCAGGTCAGGACGAAGAAGACCGTGGAGAGGCGGACGGCGCGCAGGGCGGTCGTGACGTCGCGGATGCCACGCGACGCCAGGCGCGGCAGCACGATGCACATCACGGTGTTGGTGCCGAAGAGCACCGCCACCAGCACCTTGGGGGCGTCGGTCTCGGTCACCAGCCACACCGGGATGACGGTGTGGAGCAGCACCTGGTTGGTCCACATGACACCGGTGAAGAAGGTGACGGCGATCCAGCTGCGGTTGCGGATCGCCGGGATGCCCTCCGGCTTGGCCCGTGGCTCGGAGCTGCGGACGTCGTGGGTGGCGTCGGGCAGCCGGGGGATGGCGGCGCTGTTGCACAGGAACAGCACCGCGCTCAGGAGCGGCGCCCACCGCAGCGCCTCGGTGCCGAACGCGATCGCCCCCGCCCCGAGGAACGCGCCGATGCTGAAGCCGACGTTGAGCGCGGAGTAGAGGTAGGCGCGCGACTCCACTCGCTCCGACGGGGGGAGGATGTCGATGACGTACGCCCCGTGCGCCGTGCCGCCGAGGGTGCCGGCGACCTCCATCGCGACGGCCAGCGCGACGTACTCGGGGAAGCTGTCGATGAACGGCCACGCCAGGAAGAGCGCACCTTGGCAGGCGGCCGACAAGGTCCACATCCGCTTGGGGCCGAAGTGGTCGACGAGCTTGCCCATCGGCACCGCCACCACGAAGCTCGCGATCGCGGCGATGGTGAGGCCGATGCCCACCTGGCCGAGGGAGAGCCCCACCACGAGGGTGAAGAACACGGCCGATCCCGCGAGGAACGTGCCGTCGCCGGAGGCGAAGAGGAGGGACTGGACCGACAGCCGTCCGGCGAGGGTGGAGGGGGGAGTGGCGTAGTTCTTCAGTGCGGTGAGCATCGCCGGCCATCCTCTCCCGCAGCACCGACGCCCGTCCTGCGATTTTCGGTCGCGTGCGTCACGCCCCGCCTCGTGCGGGGGCTAGATCGCGATCACGACGCCGGCGATCGCGGCGTTGGCCAGGTTGGCGAGCGCGCCGGCGACCAGCGCCCGCACCCCGAGCTGGGCGATCACGCCGCGGCGCTCGGGAAGCAGGGAGCCGAGGGTGCCGATCTGGATGGCGATCGAGGCGACGTTGGCGAAGCCGGCCAGCGCGAACGTCACGACGGCGACGGTGACGGGGGAGAGGCTGTCGATCTCGGGCCCGAAGTTGGCGAACGCGACGAACTCGTTGAGCACCGTCTTCTCGCCGATCCAGCCGCCGGCCTGGCCCGCCTCCGACCAGGGCACGCCCAGCAGCCAGGCGAGCGGCGCCAGGCACCAGCCGAGGATCCCCTCGAAGGTGAGGTCGTCGATGCCGACCCAGGACCCGACGGCGCCCAGGATCCCGTCGGCCAGGGCGATCAGCGCGACGAACGCGATGAGCAGCGCGCCGACGGTGACCGCGATCCGCGCCCCGGCCAGGGTGCCGTGCCCGATGGCGTCGATGACGTTGGTCGACTCCTCGTCGCGCACCGCGCGCACGTCGACCTCCTCCTCGGCGTCGACCGGGGTCGCGCCCTCGAGCTCGTCGTCATCCGGCGTGCTGTCGGGCCACATCACCTTGGCCATCAGCAGCGAGGCGGGGGCGTTCATCACGGTCGCGGCGAGCAGGTACTCCAGGGGAGCCCCCAGCAGCGAGTAGCCCACGAGCGTCGAGCCGGCGGCGGCCGCGAAGCCCGCGGTCATCACGGTGAACAGCTGCCCGCGGCGCAGCGAGCGGAGGTAGGGCGCGATCATCAGCGGCGCCTCGGACTGGCCGAGGAAGATCACCGTCGCGCCGTACATCGACTCGACCTTGCTGATCCCGAGCAGCCTGGAGAGCGCGCCGCCCAGCAGCCAGGTGGCCCACTGCACGACCCTCAGGTAGTAGAGCAGGCCGATCAGCGCGCCCAGGAAGATGATCACCGGGAGCACCTGGAGGGCGAAGATCGTCTGGTCGTCGTCGCCCACCTCCAGCAGGGGGCCGAACACGAAGGTCGTGCCCTCGCCGGCGTAGCCGATGAGGGTGGCCACGCCGTCGGAGACCCACTCGAGGGCGTCCTTGCCCGGGCCCCACCGCAGCACCAGCGCCGCGAAGGCGACCTGGAGGGCCAGCGCGACACCGACGGTGCGCCACGAGATGCCGCGCCGGTGCGTGGACAGCGCGACCGCGATGAGCAGCAGCAGCGCCAAGCCGAGGATCCCCCGCAGGTCCGACATGGCCCTACTCCGGCCGGCGGTCCTGGTCCGGGGCCTCGCCCTCAGGGCGGCCTTGCGCCATCCGCCCGGTGTCGCGGGTGATGCGGTCGGCGCGGCGCCGCTCGAAGAGGAGGATGGCGACCACCACCCCCACCATCACGACGACGGTGACGACCAGCCGGAAGGCGTCCATCCCCCACCATGGCACGCTGACCACGTGGACACGAACCCGCACGACACCACCCGCGACGACCTGCTCGACTGGCTGGAGAGCAAGCGCCGCCACGTCCGGCAGCAGGTCGAGGCGATGCGGATCGAGGACCGGCGCGTCTCGACCCTCCCGTCGGGGTGGACGCCGCTGGGGCTGGTGCACCACCTCACCCACGACGTCGAGCGGCTGTGGTTCCGTGCGGCGGTCGGCGGCGAGCAGGTCGCCCTCCCCGTGGGCTACGACGGCTGGCGGCTCCCGATCGACCTGAGCGACGACGACGTGCTGGGCGCCTACGAGGAGGAGTGCCGGCTCGCGACCGAGGTGATCGCCCGGCGGCCGCTGGACGCGCCGCTGGCGTGGTGGTTCGAGGGCGAGGACCCGCCCTACTCGACGATGCGCGAGGTGCTGCTGCACGTGCTCGTGGAGACCGCGACGCACGCCGGACACCTCGACGCGTGCCGCGAGCTCGCCGACGGCGGCCAGCGGCTGGTGCTCGACCGGCCGGAGTGAGCGGCGCGGGGTGGGCCCCGCCGGCCCCTCAGGCCCCGGGCACCACGCGCATGTCGCGGTCGGCGCCGCCGTCGAGCGCCCGCAGCGCCTCCTGGTAGGCCGCGCTGTCGTGCGCGGCGACGGCGGCCTCGACCGAGTCGAACTCGATGACGACGGTCCGGGTCGCCCGACCGTTCTCGAAGGTCGCCTCGGGCACCCCCCGCACGAGGAACCGCCCACCCGCGGCGACGAGCGCCGGGCCGGCGAGCACGGCGTAGGCCGCGACCTTGTCGGGGTCGTGGACGTCCGTGTAGGTCGTGATCCAGTACGCGCTCATGCGCGCGACCCTACGACGTGGTGCCCGTCGCGCTCGGCGCGGGCGAGCGACTAGCGTTCGGCGTGTGAGTCTCCTGCGTCCCTCCGGCGAGCCCTCGGTCGCGATCAGGCAGCTCTCCCGGTGGCTGGAGGCCGACACCCCGGCCCCGCTGCTCATCGAGACGTCCGGGTCCACGGGGCGGCCCAAGGGCGTCGTGATCCCGCGCCGCGCGGTGCTGGCCAGCGTGGACGCGTCCGCGCGGCGGCTCGGCGCGACCGGGCGGTGGCTGCTCGCGCTCCCCTCGTCGTACGTCGCCGGGGTGCAGGTGATCGTCCGGTCCCTCGTCGCCGGCCACGAGCCGGCGGTCGTCGACGGCCTCGACGTCGCACGGGCGATCGAGGCCGGCCCCGCCGGCGTCCCCACCTTCGCCTCACTGGTCCCCACCCAGCTGCACCGCATCGTCGCCGACCCCGTGCAGGTCGCCGCGCTCGCCCGCTGTGAGGCCGTCCTCGTCGGCGGAGGCGGGCTCGACCCCGACGTGCGCCGGCGGGCCGAGGACCAGGGCGTCCGCGTCGTCGCGACCTACGGCTCCTCGGAGACCTCCGGCGGCTGCGTCTACGACGGCGTGCCCCTCGACGGCGTCGGGGTGGCCATCGGTGCCGAGGGACGCGTGCGGATCTCGGGCCCCACCCTGTTCAGCCACTACGACGACGACCCGGAGCTGACCGCCGAGTGCGTCGTGGACGGCTGGTTCCTCACCTCCGACGCCGGGCGCCTCGACGCCGACGGCCGCCTCGAGATCATCGGCCGCCTCGACGACGTCGTGGTCAGCGGCGGGGTCAAGATCCCGGCCGCCGCGGTCGCCCGGCGGCTGCGCGAGCACCTGCTGGTGGAGGACGCCGAGGTCATCGGCGTCCCCGACGCCGAGTGGGGCCAGCGGCTGGTCGCCGTGGTGGTCGGCAACGTCCGCGAGGCCGAGCTGCGCGACTGGGTCAGCCTGGTGCACCCCCGGTCGTGGGCCCCGCGGGAGTTCAGGTGGGTCGAGAGCCTGCCGTTGCTGCCCAACGGCAAGGTCGACCGCCAGGCGCTCCGGGACGACCTGTGATGGACGAGCCCTACGTCTTCTCGATCCCGCTGCGCACGAGGTTCCGCGGCATCACCGTGCGCGAGGGCGTGCTGCTGCGCGGACCGGCCGGGTGGGGGGAGTGGTCGCCGTTCCTGGAGTACGACGACCCCACCTCGCGCCCGTGGCTCGTCGCCGCCCGCGAGGCGGCCGACGAGGGCTGGCCGGAGCCGCTGCGCGCCCTCGTGCCCGTCAACGTGACCGTCCCCGCGACCGACCCCGACCGTGCCCACGCGATCGTCACCGCCGGCGGCTGCCGCACCGCGAAGGTCAAGGTCGCCGAGCGGGGTCAGGTCCTCGCCGACGACCTCGCACGGGTCGAGGCGGTGCGCGACGCGCTGGGGCCCGGCGGCCTGGTGCGCGTCGACGCCAACGGGGCCTGGGACGTCGACGAGGCGGTCCGCGCGATCGACGCCCTCGACCGCGCCGCCGGCGGCCTGGAGTACGTCGAGCAGCCGGTCATGGCGGTCGAGGACCTCGCCGTGGTGCGCCGCCGGGTGGACGTGCCGGTGGCCGCCGACGAGTCGATCCGCCGCGCGGAGGACCCCTACCGGGTGCGCGACCTCGAGGCGGCGGACATCGCCGTGCTCAAGGTGCAGCCGCTCGGTGGGGTGCGCGCCTGCCTGCGGATCGCCGAGGACATCGGCCTGCCCGTCGTGGTGTCCAGCGCCGTCGAGTCGAGCGTCGGCATCGCGGCCGGGGTCGCCCTGGCCGCCGCGCTCCCCGAGCTGCACCACGCCTGTGGGCTCGCGACGGTGCAGCTGCTCACCGACGACGTGGCGACCGAGCCGCTGCTCCCGGTCGACGGGATGCTGCGGGTCGAGCGGCCCGAGGTCGACGAGTCGGCGCTCGTGCGGCTCGCCGCCGCGCCCGACCGGGTCGCCCACTGGCGCGAGCGGCTCGCGGCGGTAGGGCAGGATCGGACCCCGTGAACCCCTCCACCCGCCTGGCCCGCGACGTCGTCACCGCCCTGCGCGGGGCCCGGGTGACGGAGGTCGTGCTGGCCCCGGGGTCGCGCAACGCACCGCTGTCCTTCGCCCTCTACGACGCCGCGCAGGCCGGCGGTCTGCGCCTGCACACGCGCATGGACGAGCGCACGGCGGCGTTCCTCGCGCTCGGCCTCGCCAAGGTCAGCGGCCGGCCGGCGGCGGTGTGCTGCACCTCGGGCACTGCGGTCGCCAACCTGCTGCCCGCAGTCGTCGAGGCCGCGCACGCGGCCGTCCCGCTCGTCGTGGTGACGGCCGACCGCCCGGCCCGGCTGCGCGGCACCGGCGCCAACCAGACGACCGACCAGGCGGGCATCTTCGGGGAGTTCGCGCCGACCCTCGACGTCGCGGCGGCCGACCTCGACGACCTGCTCGCGTTCGTCCGCTCGCACGAGCACCGGCGCCCGGTGCACCTCAACGTCCAGCTCGACGACCCGCTGCTGCCCGACGACGGGTGGGACGGAGGCGACGTGCCGGCGTGGGCCGCCACCGCGGCCCCGCGGGCACCCCGGCCCCTGGAGCTCGCCCTCGGCCCGCGCACCGTGGTGGTCGCCGGGGACGACGCCGGCCCGCCCGCGCGCCAGCTCGCCGAGAGCGCCGGCTGGCCGCTGCTCGCCGAGCCGAGCAGCGGCTGCCGCACCGGTGACGCCGTGGTGCGCACCTACCGGCTCCTGCTCGGCGGCGACCTCGGTCGGCGGGTCGAGCGCGTGGTCGTCCTCGGCCACCCCACCCTGTCGCGCCCGGTGTCGCGGCTGCTCGCCCGCGGGGACGTCGAGGTGGTCTCCGTGCGCCCGCGCGGCATGTGGGCCACGCGTCCGTTCCCGGTGGCCGTCGAGGTCGACGCCCACGACGGCGTGCGCGCGGCCGGCACCGACGACGCGGCCTGGCTCGAGGAGTGGCGCCTCGCGGACCGGTCGGTCTCGCGCGGGCTCGACCGGCTGCTGGCCGCCGAGCCCGACCTCACGCCCTACGAGGTGGCGGGCGCGGTGAGCCGCGCGCTGCCGCCCGGCGGGCTGCTGGTGGTCGGGGCGTCCAACCCGATCCGCGACCTCGACCTGATGGTCGCACCCTACGAGGTAGGCGGGCGCCGCAAGGTGATCGCCAACCGCGGCCTGGCGGGCATCGACGGCACCGTGAGCACCGCGATCGGCGCCGCACTGGGCCGACCGCGGTCGACGCGCGCGCTCGCGCTGATGGGCGACGTGACCTTCCTCCACGACACCACGGGCCTGTTCCTGGGCCCGCGCGAGGAGCGTCCCGACCTCACGCTCGTGGTGGTCAACGACGACGGCGGCTCGATCTTCGCCACGCTCGAGCAGGGTGCGCCCGAGCACGCCGACCGCTTCGACACCCTCTTCGGCACCCCGCACGGCGTCGACGTCGCCAGCCTCTGCGCGGCGGCGCGGGTGCCCCACCTGCGGGTCACCGGGCTGCCCGAGCTCGAGCAGGCCCTCGCCTCGCCCAACGGCGGGATCGAGGTGGTCGAGGCGCGGGTGCGCCGCGACAACCGCGCCGACCTCGACACAAGAATCCGCGCGCTGGCCCCCTGAGGGGCCAACGCGCGGATCCGGTGGTGCGACGTCGAGCAGTCGATCAGGCCTGCGGGGTCTCCCACACGCGGACCCAGTCGACGTACATGTGCTGCGGCAGCTTCTTGTCGCTCATCTCCAGCGCCTCGTAGTCGGAGGCGAGCAGGCTCAGGATGAGGTACTGCTGCGTCTTGGAGACGCGGGCCGACGTGCGCCAGGTCTCCTTGCCGTCGATGCGGAAGATGATCGTCTTCGGCGTCCACTGGACCGAGAAGACGTGGTAGTTCTTCGACCAGCCGTCGCCCTTGTTCTTCAGGAACGACTTCGAGTCCTTGATCCACGAGCCGGTCTTGATCAGGCGCTTGCCCTTGTACCAGTGGATGAAGCTCGTGAGGCCACCCTGCGGGTGCTTGTCACCGAAGTACTCGATGATGTCGATCTCGTGGCCGTCGCTGCCGGGGCCGTTGCCACCGACGGGCTGCGACCAGAAGCTGGAGTGCTGGCCCTGCGACTTGTGCATCTTGATGCGCGCGGCGGCGACGCCGTACTTGTAGTCGAACATGCCCTCGGTGCCGATGTGGCCGTTGAGGCGGTAGGAGATCTTCTTCTTGAGCTTGCGCGAGGTGGCCTTGCACTTCGTCTTCGTGGACGTGTCCTTGATGACGCTCAGGCGCACGGTGCCACCGGAGACCTTGACGGCCTTCGGGTCGCCCTTGGAGCACTTGCGCTTGCTGTCCGGCTCGTAGTCCTGGCCGCGCATGCTCCACGCCGGGCCGAGCGAGCTGCCCGAGAACTCGTCGGTGAACGTGGGGGTCAGCCACTGAGCGGTGTCGGCGGTGCCGCTGGTGACCTTCTTGAGGCCCTTGAACTTCTGGGCCGTGGCGCGGTAGGTCACGGCGGCGCCGCCGCTGGACACCGCGGCGGTGAAGTTGGCGTCGCCCGACTTCTCCTGCTTGGCGGTGCCGACCTTCTTCCACGAGGTCCCGTCGAGCCGCTCGAGGACGACCTTGCGGCCGACCTTGACCGGCTTGATCGTGGCGGTGACGGCGGCCTTGGCCTGGTCGGCGCTGGCGGTGCGCTTGCCCTGCTGGACGATCTGTGGGAGCACCTCCAGCGAGATCTTCTGGCCGGCCTTGGCGGTCACCGACGTCGACGCGGGCCTCGCCGCGGAGTCGGTGGCCGAGCCGGTCTCGACCGTGAGGAGCAGGGACGCGGGCAGGAGCAGCGCGACAGCGCTGCCTGCGAGCACGCGGCGTGCAGACATGTAGGACTCTCTTCGTGTCGGGTGCGATTCGGTGTTTCCCCCAGGGCACTCCACCCGTCGGAGGCTGCCCCACCCTAACCTCGTGACCAGTCAGTACGGCGATTCGCCGTGCCGTCCGCGGACGTAGGGTCGGCCCATGAGGATCACGAAGTTCGGTCACGCCTGCGTGCGGGTGCAGGGCGACGGCGGCGTCGTTGTCATCGATCCGGGGGTGTTCACCGACCCGGAGGCGCTCGTGGGCGCGGACGCCGTGCTGATCACCCACGAGCACGCCGACCACGTGCACCCCGACCACCTCCGCGGGATCGACGTGCCCGTCTGGACGATCGCCGCCGTGGAGCGGGCGCTGCGCGAGCAGGCGCCCGAGGTCGCCGAGCGGGTGACGGTCGTGCGGCCCGGCGACCGCCTCGAGGTCGCCGGCACGGCGGTGGAGGTCGTGGGCGAGAAGCACGCGGTCATCCACCCCGACTACGACCGCTTCGACAACTCCGGCTACGTCCTGGAGTCCGGCGGGTCGAGCGTCTACCACCCGGGCGACGCGCTCACCCCGCCGGGCCGGGCCGTCGACGTGCTGCTCGCCCCGGTGAGCGCGCCGTGGCTCAAGCTGAGCGAGGCCGTCGACTTCGTGCGGGAGGTCGGCGCGCCGACCTCGCTGGCCATCCACGACCGCATCTACAGCGACATCGGCCTCGACTTCGTCGCCACGCACATGGGCAACCTGCTGCCCGACTCGCAGGCCTACGTGCGCCGCGAGCCGGGCCAGGACCTCTGACCGGAGCAGTCCCGAGCGCTCAGCCGGCGCCGAGCGCGTCGCGCACCGGCACGAACTTCGCCTGCGACTCGGCCAGCTCGGCCTCGGGGTCGGAGCTCGCCACGATGCCGCAGCCGGCGAAGAGCCGCACGCCGCCCTCGACCACCATCGCCGAGCGCAGCGCGATGCCCCACTCGCCGTCGCCGGAGGCGTCCATCCAGCCGACCGGGCCGGCGTAGCGGTCGCGCGGCATCCCCTCGATCTCGGTGATCAGGCGCGTCGCCACCGCGGTCGGGGTGCCGCCCACGGCCGCCGACGGGTGCAGCGACTCGGCGAGCTGGAGCGACGTGGCGGCGTCGTGGACGACGCCGTTGACGTCGGTGGCCAGGTGCATCACGTTGGGCAGGTGGAGCACGAACGGCGCCTCCGGCACGTTCATCGACGAGCAGTGCGGCTCGAGGGCGTCGGCCACCGAGCGCACGGCGTACTCGTGCTCCTCGAGGTCCTTCGACGACCGGGCCAAGGTGGCGGCCAGGGCGAGGTCGCGCTCGTCGTCGCCGGTGCGGCGGATCGTGCCGGCCAGCACCCGGGAGGTCACCAGGCCGCGCTCGCGCCGCACCAGCATCTCGGGGGTCGCGCCGAACAGGCCGTCGACGTGGAAGGTCCAGCACATCTCGTACTGCGCGGCGAGGCGGTGGAGCGGCCAGCGGACGTCGACCGGCTCGTCGGTGGTGGCGATCAGGTCGCGCGCCAGGACAACCTTCTCCAGGTCGCCGTCGGTGATGCGCCGCACCGCGTCGGCCACGACCGACATCCACTCCTCGCCGTTGCGGGCGCCGTCGGAGAACACCAGTCCGACCGGCGGCTCGGGGGCGGGTGCCGGGGCCAGGTCGGGCGCCTCCACGGAGACGGTGGTGAGCCAGGTGCGGTCGCCGCGACGGCCGACGACGACCTGCGGGATCACCAGCACGGAGTCGCCCGGCTCGTCGGCGAACGCGAAGGCGCCGAAGCACACCAGCCCGGTGCCCGGCTCGGCGACGCGGTCGTCGACGTCGGCGCGCGCCACGGTCTCGGCCCACCACTTGACCGCGTCGCTGAAGCGGGTCGGCCCCGAGGTCTCCAGGCGGGCGGCGACGCCCCAACCGACCAGGCCCTCGCCGCGGCGCAGCCAGCTGACCGGCTCGTCGCGCGGCAGCAGGTCGAGGAGGGGGAGGTCGGCCAGGTCCACGGGGACGGTGCGCACGACGAGCGGCGCAGCAGGTCCGGGGCCGGACGCGGGGGTCGTCACGAGGGGGGAGCCTACGCCGCGGCACGGAGGACGAGGACGACAGATCGGCCAAACGGCGAACAGGAGAGGCGTGGGTCACCTACGTTGCCCCGGTAGCCGTCTCACCTAGGAGCCCGCAGGTGCCTGCCCACGAATCTCCTCTCGCACGGTTGGAGCGCCACGCGCGCAACCGCGCGCTGGAGGTCGCCGTCGCCGAGCTGCGAGACGGCGCGTGGACCTCGCTGACCTGGAACGAGCTCTACCGGCGGGCCATCGACGGCGCCGCCGGCATGATCGAGGCCGGCGTCGACCCCGGCCAGGTGGTCGTGATCCGCGTGCCGACGGGCATCCGCCAGCTCGAGATCGAGCTCGCCACCCGCGTGGCCGGGGCCGTGCCGCTGCTCCTGCCCGAGCGCCTGGACCCCGAGGGCGTGCGCCACCTCCTCGACGGCGTCCAGGTCCGTCTGGTCGTGGTCGACGACGAGCGGCGGCTGGCCCTGCTGCGCCGCGCCACGCTCGACGGGGCCCAGCTCTTCGAGTGCGACGAACCCTCGTGGGAGCGGCTGCGCGCCATGGGGCTCGAGCGGCGCAAGCGCCAGCCCGACCTGCTGGGGTGGGTGGCGGGCGCCCGCGCCGACAGCTCCTCCGCACCCGTGCTCGGCCTGCCCCGGGACAAGGGCCTGCCCTGGCTGTTCCGGCCCGAGGCCTCCGGCGCGCTCTCGGACCTGACCGCCGCCGACGTCGTGCTGCTCGTCGGCGAGGCGACCGACCGCTTCACCGCGGTCGCGCGCGACGCCCACCTGACGGCGGGGTGCACCCTCGCGTGGGTCGAGTCGGCCGCCGACCTCGAGGGCGCCCTCGCCCACGTCTCGCCGACCCACCTGCTGCTCGACCACGTCACCGCCCGGGCGCTGGAGGGCCTGCTGGAGGCCGCGTCGGTCGACGGGTCGCCCTGGCACGCGACGCCGCGCGAGGTGCTCGACGCCGTGTCCGCCCAGGTGGCCGAGGCGCGCCTGGGCTCGCGGGACAGGAGGCTCGCGGCGGAGGCGTCCGCGCTCGCGCCCTGGTGGGGCGGCCGGCTGCGCGTGCTGGTCATGGACGCCCGGGTCAACCGGACGGTCAGCGCGCTGGCGCGGACGTCGGGCTTCCGGATCGGTCGCGTCGCGCACCACCCCTCGGTCCGGCTCGACCTGTCGCGCGAGCCCGCCGTGGTCGCGGCGCCCGCGGCGCCCGCCGTGGAGGCCGCCTCGACGGCCCTGCCCCGGCGCGGCCGCGCGGGCGCGGCCATCGACCCGGCGTTCTCGCTGACCGGGCCCCCCGGCCCCTGACCCCGGCCCTGACCCAGGCCCTGACCGCGGTCCGGCTCAGGAGCGGTAGACGATGACCTTGTCGCCGATCCGGACATGGTCGAACAGCCACGCCACCGCGGCGCGGTCGCGCACGTTGACGCACCCGTGGGAGGCGCCGTTGTAGCCGTTGGCCGCGAAGTCGGGGGAGTAGTGGACGGCCTGGCCGCCGGAGAAGAACATCGCGAACGGCATGGGGGTGTGGTAGAGGCTGGAGACGTGGTCGCGCGACTTGCGGAACACCGCGAACGCCCCCTCGCGCGTGGGCAGCTCGTCGGAGCCGAAGCGCACCTCGACGCTCTTGAGGACCACCCCGTCGACGACCCAGCGCAGCGACCGCGACGTCTTGTCGACGCACATCGCGCGGCCCGAGAGGCAGCGCGGATCTAGGGCCGGGCCGGTGGGCACGATGTTGAAGAGCTCGGCCCGCGTCGGCGGCCGGGTCATCGCGGTCAGCCGGGAGAGGGTGCGGCGGTCGACCTGTCCGGTCACCGGGATCCGGCGCTTGGCCTGGAACCCCTCGACCGCCTCGACGGTGGTGCGGCCGTAGCGGCCGGTCACCGGGCCGTCGTACCAGCGCAGCTGCTTGAGCCGGGCCTGCACCTGGCGCACCCGGAGGCCGGTGTCGCCGCGCTGGAGCAGCGGCGGCCCGGGCGTGTAGACGTTGTGCAGCGCCTCGGTGGTCGGCTCGGTCGTGCGGGCCACGATCGCGCGCCAGGTGCGCTCGTCGACCACCCCGTCGTCCCGCCAGTCGCGGCGGCGCTGGAAGGTCGCGACCCCGTCGCGCGTCTCGCGGTCGAAGCGGCTGGTCACGACCTCGGAGTGCAGGTCGAGCTGGTGCAGGCGGCTCTGCAGCACGCGCACGCGCCACCCGCGGTCACCGAGCCGCATCGGGGTGAACGCGCGCGCCGGAGAGGTGGACGCGGAGGTGGACGAGGAGGTGGACGCGGACGTGGAGCCGGGCTCCGCCGCGGACGCCGCGGTGGACGCGCCGACGGCGGAGAGACCGCTCAGCGCGCACAGCAGCGCCAGGGCGAGCGCGAACGAGCGA
Source organism: Nocardioides sp. zg-1228 (assembly GCF_017086465.1). Lineage (NCBI taxonomy): Bacteria > Bacillati > Actinomycetota > Actinomycetes > Propionibacteriales > Nocardioidaceae > Nocardioides > Nocardioides sp. zg-1228. The sequence continues at coordinate 591,383 of NZ_CP070961.1, forward strand.
CGGCGTGACATGTGGATCCTCCCCCGGAGCCGATGACCCCCTCGATCATCGACACTCACGATCATAGGGAGGTGCCCCGACACCCCCACCTCGCCTCCCGGGGCCGGGACGCCTACGCTCGCCGCGTGGCCCGCGCTGACCTGGACAAGCAACCGACCGACGTACGTCGCATGTTCGACACCGTGGCCAAGCGCTACGACCTCACCAACGACCTGATGACGGCGGGGATCCAGCGGTCCTGGCGCCGGTCGATGGTGGCGGCCGTGGCGCCGCAGCGCGGCGACCTGGTGCTCGACCTGGCGGCCGGCACCGGCTGCTCGAGCGAGCCGTTCGGGGCCCACGGGGCCACCGCGGTGCCGTGCGACTTCTCCGTCGGCATGCTGCAGCAGGGCAAGAAGGACCGGCCCACCCTCCCGTTCGTCGCCGGCGACGGCACGCGGCTGCCGTTCCTGGACGACACCTTCGACGCGGTGACGATCTCCTACGGCCTGCGCAACTTCGTCGACCCGGTCGCGGGACTGAAGGAGATGCTGCGGGTCACCCGGCCCGGCGGGCGACTCGTGGTGTGCGAGTTCAGCACCCCGACCAACGCGGCCTTCCGGGCCGCCTACCTCGACGGCTTCATGCGGGCCCTGCCGCGCATCGCGGCGCTCACCGCGAGCGCGTCCGACGCCTATGTCTACCTCGCCGAGTCGATCCTCGCCTGGCCCGACCAGGAGGGGCTCGCGGCGATGCTCGCCGAGGCCGGGTGGCAGCGTCCGGAGTGGCGCAACCTCACCGGTGGCATCGTCGCGCTGCACCGCGCAACCGCCTGAGAATTAGGGCACGGCCCCGTCACCTAAATCCGCAGGTCAGGCGCGGGTTCGGAGGTGCGACCCCGGGGTGACGCATCCGGCGCACGAGTCCTAGACTGTGGGGCGCGCCACTCGTGAAGCCGTTCACAAGGTCACGTGCCCCAGATGGGCGTGGTGCTGGTCCACCGGAAGGGAAGCGATGGAGCTCTACACGCCGATCCTGGCGCTGGCACTCATCGCGGCGGGCTTCGCGGTCTTCTCCGTGATCATGAGCGCCGTCGTGGGTCCCAAGCGATACAACCGGGCCAAGCTCGACTCCTACGAGTGCGGCATCGAACCGACGCCGCAGCCCGTGGGTGGCGGCAGGATCCCGGTCAAGTACTTCATCACCGCGATGCTCTTCATCGTCTTCGACATCGAGATCATCTTCCTCTACCCGTGGGCCGTCCACTTCGACCAGATGGCCCTCTTCGGCCTCGTCGAGATGGTCCTCTTCATCGGCACTGTGTTCGTGGCCTACGCCTACGTGTGGCGCCGCGGCGGACTGGATTGGGACTGACATGGGACTCGAGGAGAAGCTGCCGAGCGGCGTCCTGCTCACCACCGTCGAGGGCGTCGCGGGCTACATGCGCAAGGCGTCGTTCTGGCCGGCCACCTTCGGCCTGGCCTGCTGCGCCATCGAGATGATGACCACCGGCGGCCCCAAGTACGACCTCGCCCGCTTCGGCATGGAGGTCTTCCGGGCCAGCCCGCGCCAGGCCGACCTGATGATCGTCGCCGGCCGGGTGAGCCAGAAGATGGCACCCGTCCTGCGCCAGATCTACGACCAGATGCCCGAGCCCAAGTGGGTGCTCGCGATGGGCGTGTGCGCCTCGTCCGGCGGCATGTTCAACAACTACGCGATCGTGCAGGGCGTCGACCACGTGGTCCCCGTCGACATGTACCTGCCCGGGTGCCCGCCGCGCCCGGAGATGCTGATCGACGCGATCCTCAAGCTGCACGACCAGGTCCAGCACACCAAGCTCGGCGCCAACCGCCGCGAGGAGGTCGCCGCACTCGAGACCGACGCCCTGCGCGCGCTGCCGACCTCGGAGATGAAGGGGCTGCTGCGATGACCGAGAAGCCCGACGAGAAGGCCGCCGGCAAGGCCGCCGACGAGTCCGACGACAAGACCGACTCCAACGAGGCGGCGCGTCCGGCCGAGGAGCGCAACCTCGAGAACGCCAAGGCCCAGACCGGCACCGGCACCGGCGTCGAGCAGCGCGCGCCCGAGCAGTCGCCGGAGAACGTGCCGGCGCCGACGGGTGAGATGCACGCGGTCGGCGTGCGCCACGGCATGTTCGGTGTCACCGGCACCGGCGACACGTCCGGCTACGGCGGCCTGGTCAAGGCGATCCGCTTCCCCGAGGCGTCCCCGAGGCCCTACGGCGGCTGGTTCGACGAGGTGGCCGACGCGCTCGAGGAGCGCCTCGAGGCCGCCGGGCTCACCTCGGCCATCGAGAGCGTCGTGGTGCACCGCGGCGAGATCACCTTCCACGTCCGGCGCGAGGACCTGCCCTTCGTGGCGCAGATGCTCCGCGACGACGAGGCTCTCCGCTTCGAGTTCTGCTCCGGCGTCAGCGGGGTCCACTACCCCGACGACACGGGGCGCGAGCTCCACGCGGTCTACCACCTGACGTCGATGACCCACAACCGGCTGATCCGGGTCGAGGTCACGGCGCCCGACAGCGACCCGCACGTGCCGAGCCTGGTGAGCATCTACCCGACGCTCGACTGGCACGAGCGCGAGACCTACGACATGTTCGGGATGATCTTCGACGGTCACCCCGCTCTGACCCGGGTGCTCATGCCGGACGACTGGCCGGGCCACCCGCAGCGCAAGGACTACCCCCTCGGCGGCATCCCCGTCGAGTACAAGGGCGGGTCCATCCCTCCGCCCGACCAGCGCAGGAGCTACAACTGATGGCTACCGACAACGACCTCTACGCCACCCCGGGCGAGACCAGCCAGGGCCGCGTCTTCACCGTCACCGGCCAGGACTGGGACTCGATCACCCAGAGCATCAGCGAGTCCGCCGACGAGCGGGTCGTGGTCAACATGGGTCCGCAGCACCCCTCGACCCACGGCGTGCTCCGGCTCATCCTCGAGCTCGAGGGGGAGACGGTCACCGAGGCCCGGTGCGGCATCGGCTACCTCCACACCGGCATCGAGAAGAACATGGAGTACCGCTCCTGGGTGCAGGGCGTCACCTACTGCACCCGCATGGACTACCTCTCCCCGTTCTACAACGAGGCGACCTACGTCCTGGGCGTGGAGCGGCTGCTCGACATCGAGGACCAGATCCCGGAGAAGGCGCAGGTCATGCGCGTGCTCCTGATGGAGCTCAACCGGCTCTCCTCCCACCTCGTCGCGATCGCCACCGGCGGCATGGAGCTGGGCGCGCTGACGGTCATGACCATCGGCTTCCGCGAGCGCGAGCTGGTGCTCGACCTGTTCGAGCTGATCACCGGCCTGCGGATGAACCACGCGTTCATCCGCCCCGGCGGCGTCGCGCAGGACCTGCCGCCCGGTGCGCTCGACGAGATCCGCGACTTCATCGCGCTGATGAGGAAGCGGCTGCCCGAGTACGCCGCGCTGTGCAACGCCAACCCGATCTTCAAGGGCCGCCTGGAGGGTGTCGGGCACCTCGACCTCGCCGGCTGCCTGGCGCTGGGGCTCACCGGCCCGGTGCTGCGCTCGACCGGCTACGCCTGGGACCTCCGCAAGACCCAGCCCTACTGCGGCTACGAGGACTACGACTTCGAGGTCCAGACCTGGGACACCGCCGACTCCTACGGCCGCTTCCGCATCCGGCTCAACGAGATGTGGGAGTCGCTCAAGATCGTCGAGCAGTGCGCCGACCGCCTCGCCGGTCTCGAGGGCGCGCCCGTGATGGTGGGCGACAAGAAGATCGCGTGGCCCAGCCAGCTCGCCATCGGCAGCGACGGCATGGGCAACAGCCTCGACCACATCCGCCACATCATGGGCGAGTCGATGGAGGCCCTGATCCACCACTTCAAGCTGGTCACCGAGGGCTTCCGGGTCCCGGCCGGACAGGCCTACGTCCCGATCGAGTCGCCCCGGGGCGAGCTGGGCGCCCACGTCGTCTCCGACGGCGGCACGCGGCCCTTCCGCGCCCACTTCCGCGACCCGTCGTTCACCAACCTGCAGGCGACGAGCGTGATGAGCGAGGGCGGCATGGTCGCCGACGTCATCGTCGCCATCGCCTCCATCGACCCCGTGATGGGAGGAGTCGACCGATGAGCGCCGACCACAGCCTCGAGCGCCCTGGCCTCGACGAGAAGACCTGGGCCGAGCTGCGCGAGATCGCGGACCGCTACCCCGAGAAGCGCTCGGGCCTGCTGCCGATGCTGCACCTCGTGCAGTCGGTCGAGGGCCGGGTCACGCCCGAGGGCATCGAGGCCTGCGCCGAGGTGCTCGGCATCAGCGCCGCCGAGGTCAACGGCGTGGCGACCTTCTACACGATGTACAAGCGCAAGCCGGTCGGCGACTACCACGTCGGCGTGTGCACCAACACGCTGTGCGCGGTGATGGGCGGCGACCTGATCTTCGAGCGGCTCAAGGAGCACCTCGACGTCGGCAACGACGAGACCACCGAGGACGGCAAGATCACCCTCGAGCACGTCGAGTGCAACGCCGCGTGCGACTACGCCCCGGTGATGATGGTCAACTGGGAGTTCATGGACAACCAGACGCCGGAGTCGGCCGTGGAGGTCGTCGACGACCTGCGTGCCGGCAAGGAGGTCCGCTCCACCCGCGGCCCGCGCCTGTGCACGTGGCGCGAGGCCGAGCGGGTGCTCGCCGGCTTCCCCGACGACCGCGCCGACGAGGGGCCGGCCGCCGGCCCCGCCTCGCTGGCCGGGCTCGCGATCGCCCGTGAGAAGGGCTGGACGGCTCCGGAGGGAGAGAGCAAGTGACGGACACACTGACCCCCGTCCTCACCGCCAACTGGGACGCCGAGCGCGCCTGGACCCTGGCGTCCTACGAGGAGCACGGCGGCTACGCGGCCGTCGACAAGGCGTTCGCGATGTCGCCCGACGACGTGATCAACGCCGTCAAGGAGTCCGGCCTCCGCGGTCGCGGCGGCGCCGGCTTCCCGACCGGCATGAAGTGGGGCTTCATCCCGCAGGACAACCCCCGGCCCAAGTACCTCGTCGTCAACGCCGACGAGTCCGAGCCGGGCACCTGCAAGGACATCCCGCTCATGATGGCCAGCCCCCACACGCTGGTCGAGGGCGTCATCATCAGCTCCTACGCGATCCGCGCCCACACCGCGTTCATCTACGTGCGCGGTGAGGTCCTCCACGTCATCCGCCGCCTCCAGCGCGCGGTGCAGGAGGCCTACCTGGCCGGCCACCTCGGCAAGAACATCCACGGCTCGGGCTACGACCTCGACCTCATCGTGCACGCCGGTGCCGGCGCCTACATCTGCGGCGAGGAGACGGCGCTGCTCGAGGGCCTCGAGGGCCGCCGCGGCCAGCCGCGGCTGCGCCCGCCGTTCCCGGCCGTCGCCGGCCTCTACGCCAGCCCGACGGTGATCAACAACGTCGAGTCGATCGCCTCCGTGCCGAGCATCATCGCCAACGGGGCCGCGTGGTTCGCCGGGATGGGCACCGAGAAGTCCAACGGCTTCGGCATCTTCAGCCTCTCGGGCCACGTCACCAACCCGGGCCAGTACGAGGCGCCGCTCGGCATCACCCTGCGCGAGCTGATCGACCTGGCCGGCGGCATGCGCGAGGGCCACGAGCTCAAGTTCTGGACGCCCGGCGGCTCCAGCACCCCGCTGCTGACCCCCGAGCACCTCGACGTGCCGCTCGACTTCGAGGCCGTCGGCGCCGCCGGCTCCATGCTGGGCACCCGCGCCCTGCAGCTCTTCGACGAGACCACCTGCGTGGTGCGCGCGGTGCTGCGGTGGACCGAGTTCTACAAGCACGAGTCGTGCGGCAAGTGCACCCCGTGCCGCGAGGGCACGTGGTGGCTGACCCAGACGATGGCCAGGCTGGAGAACGGGCAGGGCAGCGAGGACGACCTCGACCTGCTCCTCGACCAGTGCGACAACATCCTCGGCCGCGCGTTCTGCGCCCTCGGTGACGGTGCCACGAGCCCCATCTCGAGCTCGATCCAGCACTTCCGCGACGAGTACCTCGCGCACCTGACCCACGGCGGCTGCCCGTTCGACCCGGCCGCCTCGACCGCCTTCGCACCGGTGGGAGCACCCGCATGAGCACGACCGACAAGGCGCCGGAGAAGATCGACACCGACCTGGTCACCCTGACCATCGACGGCGTCCAGGTCAGCGTCCCCAAGGACACGCTCGTCATCCGCGCCGCCGAGCAGGTCGGCGTGCAGATCCCGCGCTTCTGCGACCACCCGCTGCTCGACCCGGTCGGCGCGTGCCGCCAGTGCCTGGTCGACATCCCCGACGCCGGCAACGGCCGGGGATTCCCCAAGCCGCAGGCCTCGTGCACGCTTCCGGTGGCCGACGGCATGGTCGTCAACACCCAGGCGACCAGCGAGGTGGCCGACAAGGCGCAGCAGGGGATCATGGAGTTCCTGCTGATCAACCACCCGCTCGACTGCCCGGTGTGCGACAAGGGCGGCGAGTGCCCTCTGCAGAACCAGGCGATGAGCAACGGCCGCGGTGAGAGCCGGTTCTCCGAGCACGGTGGGATCAAGCGCACGTTCCCCAAGCCGATCAACATCTCCGCCCAGGTGCTGCTCGACCGCGAGCGCTGCGTGCTGTGCGCGCGCTGCACCCGCTTCTCCGAGCAGATCGCCGGCGACCCGTTCATCGCCCTCGCCGAGCGCGGTGCGCTCCAGCAGGTCGCGATCTACGAGCGCGAGCCCTTCGAGAGCTACTTCTCCGGCAACGCGATCCAGATCTGCCCGGTCGGCGCGCTCACCTCGGCCGACTACCGCTTCCGCTCGCGCCCGTTCGACCTGGTCTCCGTGCCCGGCGTCGCCGAGCACGACGCCTGCGGCTCCGCGATCCGCATCGACCACCGCCGCGGCAAGGTGATGCGCCGCCTGGCCGGCAACGACCCCGAGGTCAACGAGGAGTGGATCAGCGACAAGGACCGGTTCGCCTTCCGCTACACCCAGCTCCCCGACCGGATCACCTACCCGCAGGTCCGCGACAACGGTGAGCTGCGTCCGGCCTCGTGGCCCGAGGCGTTCGCCGTCGCCGCGCGCGGCCTGCGTGACGCCGGCGCCGCCGCCGTGCTCACCGGTGGCCGGCTGACCGCCGAGGACGCCTACGCCTACGCGAAGTTCGCGCGGGTCTCGCTCGGCACCAACGACATCGACTTCCGGGCCCGCCCGCACAGCGCCGAGGAGGCCGCCTTCCTGGCCTCCCACGTCGCGCTGGCCGGTGACGTCACCTACGCCGACCTCGAGGCCGCACCCGTCGTGGTGCTGCTCGGCCTCGAGCCCGAGGACGAGGCCGCGGCCATCTTCCTGCGGCTGCGCAAGGCGGCCAAGCGCGGGCGTACGCAGGTCGTGTCCGTCGCGCCCTACACCTCGCGCGGCCTCGCCAAGATGAACGGCCGGCTCGTGCCGGCCGCGCCCGGCACCGAGGCCGAGGTGATCGGCTCGCTCAAGGACGCCGAGCACGGCATCACCAACGACGCCGTGATCCTCGTCGGCGAGCGGCTCGCCCAGACCCACGGCGCCCTCGCCGCCGCCGCCGAGCTCGCCGCCGGCACCGGCGCGCGGATCGCCTGGGTGCCGCGCCGTGCCGGAGACCGCGGAGCGGTCGAGGCGGGCGCCCTGCCCCACCTGCTGCCCGGCGGTCGTCCCGTCGCCGAGGCGTCCGCCCGCGTCGACGTGGGTGCCGCCTGGGGCGTGGACGCGCTGCCCGCCAAGGCCGGACGCGACGGCAACGCGATCGTGGCGGCCCTGGCCAAGGGTGAGCTCGGCGGCCTCGTCGTCGCGGGCGTCGACCCCGACGACACGGCCGACCCGGCCGCGTTCCGCGCCGCCCTCGACGCGGCCGGCTTCGTGGTCAGCCTCGAGCTCCGCGAGACCGACGTGACCCGCGTCGCCGACGTCGTCCTGCCGGTGGCACCGGTCACCGACAAGGCCGGCACCTTCGTGACGTGGGACGGCCGGGCCCGCGCCTTCGACGCGGTCTTCGCCAACCCCGCCTCCCTCCCCGACCTGCGCGTCCTGTCCGGCATCGCCGACGAGCTCGCCGCGCTCGGCCAGGGTCGCCCGCTCGGCTTCCGCACGGTGGGCGAGGTGCGCGAGGAGATGCAGTCCCTCGGTCCGTGGGACGGCGCCCGCCCGGCGCTGGAGGCCGGCAAGGCCCCGCGTCCGGCCAAGCCGGTCCGCAAGGGCGAGACCGCGTTCGCGCTCGCGACCTGGAAGCAGCTCATCGACCTCGGCTCGCTGCAGGACGGCGAGGAGCACCTGCGCGCCACCGCCCGCAGGCCCGTGGCCCGCGTGAGCCGTGCGTCCTACGAGTCGGTGCTCGGCATGCTCGAGGCCCAGCCCGGCGGCGAGCAGCTCGTCACCGTCACCGGCGACCGGGGCAGCGTGACGCTGCCCGTCGAGGTCGCCGACCTGCCCGACGGCGTGGTCTGGGTCCCGGCCCGGTCCTTCGGCCGCGGCGTCCTCGCCGAGCTCGCCTCGCCCGGCAGCCCGGTCACCCTGAAGGGAGCCTCACGATGACGATGCTCGCTCCGCTGGCGGCGGACCTCCCGGACCCCGGCCTGGCCGCCTTCGGCCAGGACCCGTGGTGGGTGATCGCGCTCAAGGCCGTGCTCATCTTCCTGGTCCTGGTGCTGCTGACCCTGTTCAACATCTGGTTCGAGCGCCGGGTCGTGGCCCGGATGCAGCACCGCCCCGGGCCCAACGTCAACGGTCCCTTCGGCCTCCTGCAGTCGCTGGCCGACGGCGTCAAGCTCGCGCTCAAGGAGGACATCGTCCCCAAGGCGGCCGACAAGGTCGTCTTCCTGGTGGCGCCGATCATCGCGGTCGTGCCCGCCTTCGTGACCTGGGCGGTGATCCCGCTCGGGCCCGAGGTCAACTTCTTCGGCCACCGGACCCCGCTGCAGCTCACCGACATGCCCGTGGCGGTGCTCTTCATGCTCGCCATCGCCTCGATCGGCATCTACGGCATCGTCCTCGGCGGCTGGTCGTCCGGCTCGACCTACTCCCTGCTCGGCGGTCTGCGCTCGAGCGCGCAGATGATCTCCTACGAGGTCGCGATGGGCCTCGCGCTCGTGGCGGTGTTCCTCTACGCCGGGTCGATGTCGACCTCGGAGATCGTCGCCGCACAGGACCGGCTCTGGTTCGGCCTGATCCTGCTGCCGTCCTTCGTCATCTACGTCATCTCGATGGTCGGCGAGACCAACCGCGCGCCCTTCGACCTCCCTGAGGCCGAGGGCGAGCTGGTCGGCGGCTTCCACACCGAGTACTCCAGCCTCAAGTTCGCGCTGTTCTTCCTGGCCGAGTACATCAACCTCGCGACCGTGTCGGCCATCGCCACCACGCTCTTCCTCGGCGGCTGGGCCGCGCCGTGGGGCATCGAGCACGTGTGGGAGGGCGCCAACAGCGGCTACTGGCCCCTGCTGTGGTTCTTCGGCAAGGTCTTCTGCTTCATCTTCCTGTTCGTGTGGCTGCGCGGCTCGCTGCCCCGCATGCGCTACGACCAGTTCATGGCGCTGGGCTGGAAGGTGCTCATCCCGGTCTCGCTGGCCTGGATCGTGGCCGTCGCGACCATCCGCGTCATCTCGCTCGAGGGCAACATCAACCGCACCTACCTCGTGGCCGCGATCGCCGTGCTGCTGGTCCTCACCGTCGGGCTGATGTTCGTCGGGGACAAGACGTCCGAGGACGAGCCCGTCGAGGCGCGCGAGGAGCCGCACGACGCGTTCGCCGGCGGGTTCCCCGTGCCGCCGATGCCGACCGGCGGTGCCGTCCGCGGCGGCGCCCAGCCCCTCACGTTCGCCCAGAGCCGCACCACCGTCACCGCCGCAGCGGAGGAGAACCATGAGTGAGTCGTCTCAGTCCGGGCAGGGCTCCAAGGGGATCAAGGAGAGTCTCTGGGACCCGATCGCCGGGTTCGGCGTCACCTTCCGAACGATGTTCAAGAAGGTCGTCACCGAGCAGTACCCGTTCGAGAAGGTGCCGACCGCTCCGCGCTTCCACGGCCGGCACCAGCTCAACCGCTGGCCCGACGGGCTGGAGAAGTGCATCGGATGCGAGCTGTGCGCCTGGGCCTGTCCTGCCGACGCGATCTACGTCGAGGGCGCGTCCAACGTCGACCTGCCCGACGGCTCCGGTCGCTTCAGCCCCGGTGAGCGCTACGGCCGCGTCTACCAGATCAACTACCTGCGCTGCATCCTGTGCGGGCTCTGCATCGAGGCGTGCCCGACCCGCGCGCTGACCATGACCAACGAGTACGAGCTCGCCGACGACAACCGGGCCGACCTCATCTACGAGAAGTCCGACCTGCTGGCCCCGCTCCTGCCGGGCATGGAGGAGCCGCCGCACGCGATGCGCCTCGGCGACGACGAGGGCGACTACTACCGGGGGGCGACCCGATGAACCGCCCCACGCAGTTCTCGTCCTCCTCCGCTTCGCTCCTCCGTCCGACAACTCCGAGGGGACCCCGATGAACCACCCCACGAAGTTCTCGTCCTCCTCCGCTTCGCTCCTCCGTCCGACAACTCCGAGGGGACCCCGATGAACCACCCCACGGAGTTCTCGTCCTCCTCCGCTTCGCTCCTCCGTCCGACAACTCCGAGGGGACCCCGATGAACCACCCCACGGAGTTCTCGTCCTCCTCCGCTCCGCTCCTCCGTCCGACAACTCCGAGGGGACCCCGATGACCTTCTGGATCCTCGCCCCGATCATGGTCGCGGCCGCGCTGGGCATCCTGTTCGTCCGCAAGGCCGTGCACGCCGCGCTGCTGCTCGCCGTGGTGATGATCAGCCTGGCGTTCCTCTACGCCGTGCTCGACGCGCCGTTCCTCTTCGCGGTGCAGATCATCGTCTACACCGGCGCGATCTTGATGCTCTTCCTGTTCGTGATGATGCTCATCGGCGTCGACGCCACGGACTCCGTCGTGGAGACCATCCGCGGCCAGCGCGCGATGGCGATCGTGCTGGGCCTGATGTTCGGGATCGTGCTGGTCCTGGGCCTCAGCCAGGTCACCCTCGGCACGGTCGTCGGCCTCGACGAGGCCAACGCCGGGGGCAACGTGCCCGCGATCGCCAACATCCTGTTCTCCCGCTACGTCTTCGCCTTCGAGGCGACCAGCGCGCTGCTGATCACCGCAGCCCTCGGCGCGATGGTGCTCGCCCACCGCGAGCGCCTCACGCCCAGGGCGACGCAGGCCGACCTCGCCGCCCAGCGGCTGCGTGACTACGCCGAGCACGGCAAGCACCCCGGTCCGCTCCCCGCGCCCGGCGTCTACGCTCGCCACAACGCGGTCGACACCCCCGCGCTGCTGCCCGACGGCACGCCGGCCGAGTCGTCGGTCTCGCGCGTGCTCGTCGCCCGCGGCACGGTCCGCTCGGCCCCGGCGTTCGCCGACGACATCGTCGACGTGCGCCGCCAGATCGGCGACCCGAGCGCGATGCCGGAGACCTCGGGCAAGGCCGGCTCGCCCGCCACCACCGAGGAGGACGTCGTCAAGCACGCCGACAGCCACGCCGCCGGTGACCCCGTCGTCGGCACGGACAAGGACACGGACCAGTGACCCAGTACATCGTCCTCTCGGCGATCCTGTTCACCATCGGCTGCGTGGGCGTCCTGACGCGCCGCAACGCCATCGTGGTGTTCATGTGCGTCGAGCTGATGCTCAACGCCTGCAACCTGGCGTTCGTGGCCTTCGCCCGCCAGCACGGCAACCTCGACGGGCAGATCACCGCCTTCTTCGTGATGGTCGTGGCCGCTGCCGAGGTCGTGATCGGGCTCGCGATCATCATGACCATCTTCCGCACCCGACGCTCGGCCTCGGTCGACGACGCCAGCCTGCTGAAGTACTGAGGGAGCACTCGTGAACCTGTTGTCCCACTCGGTCCTCGCCGCAGGGCTGCCGATGGCCGAGGGCGCCAGCGCGCCGATCGTCGCGCCCGACACCGGTGCCGGTGGCGTCTTCGACCTGCTGTGGCTGGTCATCGCGCTGCCGCTGCTCGGCGCGGTCCTGCTGCTCGGCGTCGCGCCGTTCCTGCCCGCCTCGCTCAAGGCGGCCGTCGACAAGCACGGCCACCTCCTCGGCACCGCGACGACCGCGCTGTCGTTCGTGGTCAGCCTCGTGCTCTTCATCGCGCTGCTCGGGCGCGAGGACGACGCCCGCCAGATGGGCCAGCACCTCTGGACGTGGTTCGAGACCGGCTCGCTGACGGTCGGCATGGACCTGCTCTACGACCCGCTGTCCGCGCTGTTCCTGCTGCTCATCACCGGCGTCGGCTCGCTGATCCACGTCTACGCCATCGGCTACATGGAGCACGACCCGCGCCGCCGCCGCTTCTTCGGCTACCTCAACCTGTTCGTCGCCGCGATGCTCACGCTGGTCCTCTCGGCCAACTTCGTGGGCCTGTTCCTGGGCTGGGAGGGCGTCGGCCTGGCGTCCTACCTGCTCATCGGCTTCTGGCAGCACAAGCCGTCGGCGGCGGCCGCGGCCAAGAAGGCCTTCGTCATCAACCGCGTGGGCGACATCGGGCTGTCGCTGGCGATCGCGCTGATGTTCGCCACCTTCGGCACCACCGACTTCGGCGCCGTCAGCGAGCTGGCCGGCGAGGCCGGCCAGGGCACGCTCAACGCCCTGGGCCTGCTGCTCCTGCTCGCCGCGTGCGGCAAGTCCGCCCAGGTGCCGCTGCAGGCGTGGCTGCTCGACGCGATGGAGGGCCCGACCCCGGTCTCGGCCCTGATCCACGCCGCGACCATGGTCACCGCCGGCGTCTACCTCGTGGTGCGGTCCAACTTCATCTACGACCTCACGCCCGTCGCCCAGACCGCTGTGGTCATCGTCGCCACCGTCACGCTCCTGTGGGGCGCGATCCTCGGCTGCGCCAAGGACGACATCAAGAAGGCGCTCGCCGGCTCCACGATGAGCCAGATCGGCTACATGATGCTCGCCGCAGGCCTCGGCCCGGTGGGCTACCCGTTCGCGATCTTCCACCTGCTCACGCACGGGTTCTTCAAGGCCAACATGTTCCTCGGCGCGGGCTCGGTCATGCACGGCATGAACGACGACGTCGACATGCGCCACTACGGCGCGCTCAACAAGGCGATGCCGATCACCTTCGTGACCTTTGCGATGGGCTACCTCGCGATCATCGGGTTCCCCGGCTTCTCCGGCTTCTGGTCCAAGGACAAGATCATCGAGTCGGCCCTGGCCGACAACCTGCTGATCGGTCTCCTGGCGCTGCTCGGCGCCGGCATCACCGCCTTCTACATGACGCGCCTGATGCTGATGACCTTCTTCACCAGCAAGCGCTGGGCGCCCGACGTGCACCCGCACGAGTCGCCCAAGGTGATGACGGTGCCGCTCATCGTGCTGGCCGCGCTCTCGGTCCTCGGCGGCGTCCTGCTGCTCGGCGACTGGATCGTCACGTGGCTCGAGCCCGTCACCGGGCACGCCGAGCACCACGAGCCCCCGCTGCCGGCCATCGTGATCACGCTGATCATCACCGCCGTCGTCGCGCTGGGCGTGGCCGCGGCCTGGTTCCTGGTGGGCAAGCGGGAGGTCCCGCGCGAGGCGCCGCGGGACGTGTCGTTCGCGACGCGGGCGGCCCGGGCCGACCTCTACGGCGACGCCATCAACGACGCCGTCGTCGTGCGTCCCGCTGCCGAGCTCGTCGGCGGCCTGACGACGTTCGACCGGGTCGGCGTCGACGGGGTCATCGAGGGCGGCTCGGCGGCAGTCGGCGGCCTGTCCAGGACGCTGCGCCGCGTCCAGAACGGGTTCGTCCGCTCCTACGCCCTCTCGGTCCTCGGCGGTGCGCTCCTCCTCGTCCTCGCCCTCCTGGTGGTGAACCTCGGATGAGCACCCTCCAGAGCCCTCCGCCCTCCCCGCTCAGCTCCTCCGTCGAACACCCCTGCGAGGACCCCGCATGACTCTCACGATCCTGATCCTGCTGCCGCTGGTCGGCGCGCTCGTCACGGCCCTGGTGCCGCACGCGGTCGCCCGGCTGGTCGGCCTCGGCTTCGCCGCCGCGACCCTGGTCGCCGCGGTCGTCGCCGCGACGCAGTACGACGTGGACGGCGGCATGCAGCTCACCGAGACCCACACGTGGATCGAGTCGCTGGGCGTCCACTACGCGCTCGGCCTCGACGGCCTCGGCCTGCTGATGGTCCTGCTCACGGTCGCGCTCGTGCCGATCGTGATGCTGGCCGGCTGGAACGAGTCGGACGCGGCGGGCAACAGCGGGGCGAAGGCCTTCTTCGCCTGGACCCTCGGCCTCGAGGCCATGTCGCTGGCCGTCTTCACCGCCACCGACGTGCTGCTGTTCTACGTCGTGTTCGAGGCGACGCTGATCCCGGCCTACTTCCTGATCGGCGGCTTCGGCCGGGCCGGCCGCGGACGCGCCGCGACCAAGTTCCTGATCTACCAGCTCGCCGGCGGGCTCATCATGCTCGCCTCGGTGATCGGGCTCTACGTCGTCTCGGCCGACGCCGGCAACCCGAGCTTCCTGATCAGCGACCTGGCCGCCCTCGACATCGACGAGACCACGCAGCGCTGGCTGTTCGTCGGCTTCTTCATCGCCTTCGCGATCAAGGCGCCGATGTTCCCGGTGCACACCTGGCTCGCCGACACCACTGAGAAGGCCACCACCGGCACCTCCGTGCTGCTGGTCTGCATCCTCGACAAGATCGGCACCTTCGGGATGCTGCGGTTCTGCCTGGGGCTGCTGCCCGAGGCCTCGCAGTGGGCCACCCCGGCGGTCGTCGTGCTGGCGCTGATCTCGATCATCTACGGCGCCCTCGTCGCCATCGGCCAGGACGACGTCCTGCGCCTGATCGGCCTCACGTCGCTGTCGCACTTCGGCTTCATCGTGCTGGGCATCTTCGTCTTCAGCCCGACCGGCGGGTCCGGCGCGATCCTCTACATGGTCAACCACGGCATCGCGACGGCGCTGATGTTCCTCGCCGCCGGGCTCCTGATCCGGCGCACGGGCACCGCGTCGATCCGCGAGATGGGCGGGGTCGAGAAGGCCGCACCGGTGCTGGCCGGCTTCTTCCTCGTCGGCGGCCTCGCCGCGGCGGGCCTCCCCGGCCTGTCGCCGTTCGTCTCCGAGATGCTCGTCATCATCGCCGCGTTCGACTACCACTGGGTGGTCGGTGCGGTCGCGGTGCTCGCGATCGTCCTGGCCGCGTTCTACGCGCTCTGGATGTACCAGCGCACGATGACCGGCCCCGGCCGCGTCGACACGGCCCCCGTGGCCGACCTCGACCGGCGTGAGACCGGCATCCTCGCCCCGCTGCTGCTCGCACTCGTGCTGTTCGGCTTCTACCCGATGCCGCTGCTCGACGTCATCAACCCGTTCGTCAACGACTCGCTCGCGAGCGTGGGCATCGGCCAGGAGGGTGGTCCCCAGTGACCGAGTTCGTGAAGCCCATCGTCGACTACTTCGAGCTCTGGCCGCTGCTGGTCGTCTTCGGTGTGGCCTGCCTCGGCGTGGTCGTCGAGGCGTTCCTGCCGCGCGGGATCCGCTATCCCGCGCAGGTCGTGCTGGCCCTCGGCGGTCTCGTGCTCGCCCTGGTGGGCGTCGTGCTCGTCGCCCAGGACGTCCCGACCTACGACGGCGACGCGGCGCGCGGCGTGCTCGCCATGGGCGGCACCATCGCGGTCGACGGGCCGAGCCTCTTCATCTGGGGCCTGGTCCTCGCGCTGGCGATCGCGGGCGTGCTGCTCTTCGCCGAGCGGCACCTCGACGGCGGGGTGTCGGCGTTCGCCGGCCAGGCCGCCGCGGTGCCGGGCACCGACGCCGAGACGGCCTCGATCGCGGCCAACCGCGAGCACACCGAGGTCTACCCGCTGATGATGTTCGCGGTCTTCGGCATGATGCTGTTCCCCGCGGCCAACGACCTGCTGACGATGTTCGTCGGCCTCGAGGTCCTCTCGCTGCCGCTCTACCTGCTGAGCGGACTGGCGCGCAGGCGTCGCCTGCTCAGCCAGGAGGCCGCGCTCAAGTACTTCCTGCTCGGCGCCTTCTCCTCCGGCTTCTTCCTCTACGGCGCCGCGCTGCTCTACGGCTTCGCCGGCTCGCTCGACTTCGCCGCCATCAACGAGGCCGTCCGCAACGACGTGGGCAACCAGAGCCTGCTGCTGATCGGCACCGGCCTGCTCGCCGTGGGTCTGCTGTTCAAGGTCGGCGCCGTGCCCTTCCAGGCGTGGACGCCCGACGTCTACCAGGGCGCGCCCACCCCGGTCACCGCGTTCATGGCGGCCGGCACCAAGGTCGCGGCGTTCGGCGCGCTCATGCGGCTCTTCTACGTCGCCCTCGGCGCCGACCGCTGGTCGTGGCAGCCGATGCTGTGGGTCATCGCCATCCTCTCGATGTTCGTCGGCGCGGCGCTGGCCATCACGCAGAGCGACATCAAGCGCCTGCTGGCCTACTCCTCGATCGCGCACACCGGCTTCATCCTCACCGGCGTGGTGGGCCTGCAGGCCGCCGACCAGCTGGCCCCGGGCGAGATCACCTCGCTCCAGGCCGTGCTGTTCTACCTCGCGACCTACGGCTTCGCCACGATCGGTGCGTTCGCGGTCGTGAGCCTGGTCCGCGACGGTGGCGGCGAGACCACCGCGATCGACCGCTGGGCGGGCCTGGGCAAGGAGTCCCCGGTCGTCGCCGCGGTGTTCGCCTTCTTCCTGCTGGCGATGGCGGGCATCCCGCTCACCTCCGGCTTCGTGGGCAAGCTGGCGGTCTTCTCCGCGGCGCTCGCCGCGGGCGCGTGGCCGGTGGTCATCGCGGCCGTGATCGCGAGCATCATCGCCGCGTTCCTCTACGTCCGGGTCATCAAGGTCATGTACTTCGACGAGCCCGTCGGCGACGGTCCGAGCGTGGCCTACCCGTCGGTGCTCACCGCGGCGACCATCGCCGTCGGAGCCGCGGTGACCCTCGTCCTCGGCGTGGTGCCGGGGCCGGTGCTCGACCTGGCGGCGGTTGCGGGAGAATTCATCAGGTGACCGACTCGCCCCTCGCCATGCCCGTCGTCGACGCCGCCCTCGAACAGCGGCTGGTCGAGCGGATGACGCGCATCGAGGGCATGCTCGCCGACCACTGCCGCGGGCGTGCCCGGTTCGTCTCGGAGGCGGCGGCGCACCTGATGATGGCCGGCGGCAAGCGCTTCCGTCCGCTCCTGGTGCTGCTGGCCGCCGAGGCCGGCCCCGACCCGGATGCCGAGGCCGTCTACACCGCCGCGTGCGTGGTCGAGCTGACCCACGTCGCCTCGCTCTACCACGACGACGTGATGGACGAGGCGGCGCTGCGCCGCGGGGCGCACACCGCCAACGCGCGCTGGGACAACAACGTGGCGATCCTCACCGGCGACTTCCTCTTCGGCCGCTCCTCCGAGCTCACCGCGGCGCTCGGGCCGGAGGCCGTGCTGATCCAGGCGCGCACGTTCACGCGCCTCGTCGAGGGCCAGATCATGGAGACCGTGCCGCCGGGTCCGGGGGAGGACCCGCTCGCGCACTACCTCGACGTCGTGGCCGGCAAGACCGGCTCCCTCATCGCCACGTCGGCGCGCTACGGCGCGATGTTCAGCGGTGCGCGTCCCGAGGTCGTGGAGGCGCTCAGCTCCTACGGTGAGATCGTCGGCTCGGCGTTCCAGCTCACCGACGACATCCTCGACATCGCCTCGGAGTCCGACACGTCGGGCAAGACGCCGGGCACCGACCTGCGCGAGGGCGTGCCGACCCTGCCGGTGCTGATGGCGCAGGCCTCGACCGACCCGGCCGACGCCCGCCTGCTCAGCCTGCTCGGCCGCCCGCTCACCGACGACGCCGAGCACGCCGAGGCCCTCGAGCTGATGCGCCGCCACCCGGCCATGCAGCAGGCGCGCGACCACGTGCTCAGCGAGGCCGCCCGCGCGAAGAAGCTCCTCGAGGCCCTCGACCCCGGCCCGGTCCGGACCGCCCTGGAGTCCTTCGCCGACATCGTCGCCACGCGGACGTCCTGACCCACGCTCCTCCGACGTCACGTCCGCGCGAGGGCGGCGCGGATCAGCGAGGCGTTGTCGGGCGCTCGCGCGCCGTCGGGGAGCGTCAGGGTGTCCTCGAGCCCGATCCGGGTGGCGAGCCCGAGGCGGCGTGCGTGCACCAGCACCGGCCACGCGCTGCGGTCCTCACCGTGCAGCAGGACGGGGACGGCGTTCGCGGCGTCGTCGAGGATGGCGAGCATGCGGTCGGCCAGGTGGAGGCACCGTGCCGCGTCGGGCTCGTCGGGGAGCTCGAGCAGCACGCGCACGCACCGGTCCCGCGATGGCCACGCCAGCCAGGCCTGCAGGGCGGCCTCGGTCCACAGCCCCGCCTCGACGCCGACGCCTCGCCCCAGGAGGGCGTCGGCGACCTGCTCGGCGCCGTCCTCGTGCCAGTTGACGGAGGCGAAGTCGGGGAGCACCGTCCACGAGCCGATCGCGGCGAGGCGGTCCTCGACCCCCGGTGCGGCCCAGGCCCCGGTGGTGATGCCGACCGGCGTGCCGGGTGACGCTGCGCGGATCGCCTCGAGCGTCTGGGCGACCGCGTCGGCGCGGAACGTGTCGCGACCGGACGCGTCCTTCTGGTGCACGTGCACCATCTCGGCACCGGCTCCGGTCACGGCGACCACGTCGTCCGCGAGCTGGGCGGGAGTCACCGGGAGGGCGGGGTGCTCGGTGGGCATCCGGGGACCGTTGAGGCAGGCCTTCAGCATGTCGGCAGGCTAGCGAGGTCAGCCGACGTCGAGCCACGCCCTGCGACGGTCCTGGTCGCTGGTGCGGCGGCGTCCAGGGTCAGCCGCCGCCGGCGCCTCCGTCTCCTCCGCCCGCGACCTGGCTGCCGGTCCTGGTGGCCTTCACGGGACCGCGGCGGGCGTTCTCGACCACCAGAGCGATGAGTACGACGAGGAGGACCACGACGAGGTAGGTCATCTCGCGCGCCGCCTCGGCCGCGGCCGGTCGTGCCGCGTCAGCATCACTGGCATGGGTCCCCCAAGGTGTGGAGACCGCAGTCTGCCACCACTGCGACGTCAGCACGAGGGTGCAGGCGCGCGCAGCGGATCGTTGCCGCGGGCGCCCGCCCGCGCTGGCTGTCGGCGCCGTCGCTGGGTCATCAAGGTATGCAGACGAACCGGCACTTCCCATGGCGAGCTGACCATGGGAAGTGCGGGTTCGACGACATACCTTGATGAAGCAGCGTCGTGGTCGGCCGGGGGCCTGGGGTGCCGGGTGGGGGGCACCACGGGAACACACTCCCCGCGGTCACCCGAGCAGCCCCACTAGGACAGTCCCGTCCCCGCTGGGACACCCGGATCCGGGTGGTTGAGCGGGGACGGAACCGCTTGAGCACGCCCGGGTCGGCCCGAACCCCGTGATGGGGGCGTCAAGGGGAACTCGGCTCGGGCCCGGCGTGGGGTTTGACCTGACAGCCACTCCCGGCCCGGGGAGCGCAGGCCTTCGTGGGCGGGTCCCTGCGGGCCACCCCGGTTTGCCGGATCCCCGCCGCTCGCCGGTTGCACGTGTCTCGGGCCATGGGCGTCCGACCCGGTCGAGGAGCAGTGGGAGTCCGAGGGTCGACGGAGGTGTACGCCGACCCGACCCAGGATGCCTTCAGCGACCAGACGTGGAGCTTCGCCTCCTGTGAACGACCCACCGCGGCGCTCGACGTCAGCTGCTGACGGCCTCGTGCCACGGTCCCGGTCAGGGACGGCTCGCTCACACGGCGCTGGCCTCCGCCGCCAAGCGCAGCTGCCGGCGATGGTGCTTGATCGCCTCGACGGTGAAGATCGCGAGCGCGACCCAGACCAGTCCGAAGCCGATCCAGCGGCTGGCGGGCATGTCCTCGCGGAAGACGAGGATGCCGAGGGCGAACTGGAGGGTGGGTGCGAGGTACTGGAGCAGCCCGAGCGACACCATCGAGACCCGGTTGGCAGCTGCCCCGAAGAGCATGAGCGGGATGGCGGTGATCACGCCGGTGGTGGTGAAGAGGAGTGCGTGCCCGACGCCGTGACCGCCGAAGGTGGACTGACCGGCCGCGACGAGCCAGGCGACGTACGCCGCCGCGAAGGGCGCGATGACCAGGGTCTCCAGCGTGATGCTCTCCACCGCGCCGGCGCCCGCCTGCTTCTTGAGCAGGCCGTAGGTGCCGAAGGAGAACGCGAGCAGCAGCGCCACCCACGGCGGCTCGCCGTAGTCGACGGTGAGCACGACGACGGCGAGGAGGGCGATCGCCATGGCGATCCACTGCAGGCGCCGCAGGCGCTCGCCGAGGAGCAGCACGCCCATCAGCACGGTGACGAGCGGGTTGATGAAGTAGCCGAGGGAGGTCTCGACCACGCGGTCGTTGTTGACGCCCCAGATGTAGGCGCCCCAGTTGACGGAGATGACGAGCGCCGCGCAGACGAGGAGGAGCAGCCGCTGCCGGTCGCGCAGCAGCGCCCGGAAGTGCCCGACGCGTCGCGCCAGCACCAGGATGACGAGCATCGTCAGCACCGACCAGACGATGCGGTGGGCCAGGATCTCGATGGCACCGGCCGGCTCCAGCAGGGTCCAGTAGAGCGGGAAGGTGCCCCAGAGCGTGTAGGCGAGCGCGCCGAAGACCACTCCGCGACGGCTATCTGGCACTCACGGAGTCTAGGGCGGCCCCGTCACCTACGATGGGCGCGGTCGGGGTCCGGGGACTCCGACGCACCAGAGAAGTCACACCATCGAGGGGGAACTCACCATGCGGATCTTCCGCACCGTCCTGGCGGCGCTGGTCGCCGCCCTGCTCGTCGCCGGCGTGCTCAGCACGGGCGCAAGCGCCGGGTCGGCGCCCAAGCGGATCATCGAGGAGGTCCCGCCGCGCACCAAGCAGGTCTCCTACAACGCCTTCAAGCTCAAGGGCACGGTCATGGAGCCGCAGGCTGACGGCACCCTGCTGCCCTACGCCAACCAGAAGGTGAAGATCCTCAAGAAGAAGTGCGGCTCCTGCAAGTGGAAGACCGCCAAGAAGGTCAAGACCAACGACAAGGGCGTCTTCAAGACCCGCATCTACGCCCCGGAGCGCGGCCGCTGGAAGTGGCGCTCCAAGGTCGACCGCTCCAACGGCTTCGGCAACACCAAGGGCAACGTCTGGACGCTCTACTTCGACTGAGCGCCGCTCGCCCTCACCGGCCGAGCACCACCTGGACGATCAGAGGATCGTCCAGGTGTCGCCACCGCCGATCAGCCCCGCCAGACGAGCGGTGCGGTCGGCGGTGTCGCCGTTGGTGGCCTCCTCGACGGCGGCGGTGACCTGCGCGCGGGCCTGGTCGTCGTAGGTCGGGCGCTCCACCTGGCGGAAGATCCCGATGGGCGCCTGGTGGAGGTAGTCGGCGGCGGTCAGCCGGCTGATGGCGAACGCCGTCGACGGGTCGGGGCTGTGGGCGTCGTGCACGAGCAGGGCGTCCTCGCCGACGTCGGCGACCAGGGCGACCTTGACGCCACCGGTCTCGGGGTCGCGGACGACGCCCTTGGCGCCGCGGCCGTCCTCGAGCGGGGCGCCGAAGCGGATCGGCTCGCCGTGGACGAGCGGGATGATCGCGTCGGCCTTGGTGTCGGGCGACTTGATGGCGTCGAACGCGCCGTCGTTGAAGATCGGGCAGTTCTGGTAGATCTCGACCAGCGACGTGCCGCGGTGGGCCGCGGCCGCGGCCAGCACCGAGGTGAGGTGCTTGCGGTCGGAGTCGATGGTGCGAGCCACGAACGTCGCCTCGGCGCCGAGTGCGAGCGACACCGGGTTGAACGGGTGGTCGACCGAGCCCATCGGTGTCGACTTGGTGACCTTGCCGGCCTCGGAGGTGGGGGAGTACTGGCCCTTGGTGAGGCCGTAGATCCGGTTGTTGAACAGCAGGATCGTCATGTTGACGTTGCGGCGCAGGGCGTGGATCAGGTGGTTGCCGCCGATCGACAGCGCGTCGCCGTCGCCGGTGACGACCCACACCGAGAGGTCCTCGCGCGCGGTGGCGATGCCGGTCGCGATCGACGGCGCCCGGCCGTGGATCGAGTGCATGCCGTAGGTGTCGAGGTAGTAGGGGAAGCGCGAGGAGCAGCCGATGCCGGAGACGAAGACGATGTTCTCGCGGCGCAGGCCGAGGTCGGGCAGGAACGACTGGACGGCCTTGAGCACGGCGTAGTCGCCGCAGCCGGGGCACCAGCGCACCTCCTGGTCGGAGGTGAAGTCCTTGCCGGTCTGCGGGGCCCCGCTCGCGGGCACCGACTCGGTGCCGGAGCGGAAGGCGGGCAGGCCGAGGTCGGTCTGGCTGGTCACTGGATGTGCTCCTTCTGGGTCGGCTCGCCCCACACGCCGAGGTCGATCTCGATGCCCTCGGCCTGGCCGACGAGCTCGCCGATCGCGTGGGCGAGCTCGGTGGCCTTGAGCGGCAGGCCGCGGACGTGGTTGTAGCCGACCGCGTCGACGAGGTACTTCGCACGCAGCAGCAACGAGAGCTGGCCGAGGTTCATCTCGGGGACCAGCACCTTGTCGTAGCCCCGAAGGACCTCGCCGAGGTTGCTGGGGAACGGGTTGAGGTGGCGCAGGTGTGCCTGCGCGACGTGGTAGCCGGCCTTGCGGACGCGGCGTACGCCGGCGCCGATCGGGCCGTAGGTCGAGCCCCACCCGAGGACGAGCACCTTCGCCTCGCCTGACGGGTCGTCGACCTCGACGAGCGGGATCGAGTCGGCGATCCGGTCGACCTTGGCCTGGCGGGTGCGGACCATGAAGTCGTGGTTGGCCGGGTCGTAGGAGATGTTGCCGTGACCGTCGCCCTTCTCGAGGCCGCCGATGCGGTGCTCGAGACCGGGGGTGCCGGGGATCGCCCACGGGCGGGCGAGGGTGGCCTCGTCGCGCAGGTAGGGCCAGAACTCGGAGGTGACGGTGTCGTCGTCGTTGGTGACCGTGTAGTTCTTCTCGGTGGCGAAGTCCGGGTCGATCACGGGCAGCTCGTCGACGGCCGGGACCCGCCACGGCTCGGAGCCGTTGGCGAGGTAGCCGTCGGAGAGCAGGAGCACCGGGGTGCGGTAGGTGACGGCGATCCGGGTGGCCTCGACCGCAGCGGCGAAGCAGTCGCCGGGGGACTGGGGAGCCACGATCGGCACGGGGGCCTCGCCGTTGCGCCCGAACATCGCCTGCAGCAGGTCGGCCTGCTCGGTCTTGGTCGGCAGGCCGGTCGAGGGGCCGCCGCGCTGCACGTCGACGACGACGAGCGGCAGCTCGGTCATCACCGCGAGGCCGATCGCCTCCGACTTCAGGGCCACACCGGGGCCGGACGTGGAGGTGACGCCGAGGTGGCCGGCGTAGGACGCGCCGATGGCCGCGCCGACGCCGGCGATCTCGTCCTCGGCCTGGAACGTCGTCACGCCGAACGACTTGTGCTTCGACAGCTCGTGGAGGATGTCGGAGGCCGGCGTGATCGGGTAGGTGCCGAGGAACAGCGGGAGCCCGGACTGCACACCACCCGCGACCAGGCCGTAGGCCAGCGCGAGGTTGCCCGTGATGTTGCGGTAGGTGCCGGGCGGCATGGTGGCCGGCTTGATCTCGTACTGCACGGCGAACGTCTCGGTGGTCTCGCCGAAGTTCCACCCGGCCTTGAACGCCGCGAGGTTGGCGTCGCGGATGGCGGGCACCTTGGCGAAGCGCTTGGTCAGGAACGCCGTCGTCGGCTCGGTGGGGCGTCCGTACATCCACGACAGCAGGCCGAGGGCGAACATGTTCTTGGCGCGCGAGGCGTCCTTGCGCGAGAGGCCGAAGTCCTTGACCGCCTCGACCGTCATCCCGGTGAGGTCGACGGGGTGCACCGCGTAGGCGTCGAGGCTGTCGCCGTCGAGCGGGTTGGCGGTGTAGCCGGCCTTGGTGAGGTTGCGCGCGGTGAAGTCGTGCGTGTCGACGATGATCGTCGCGCCCTTGTGGAGGTCGCCGAGGTTGGCGCGCAGCGCCGCCGGGTTCATCGCGACCAGCACGTCGGGTGCGTCGCCCGCGGTGAGGATGTCGTGGTCGGCGAAGTGCACCTGGAACGACGAGACCCCCGGCAGGGTGCCCTGGGGCGCCCGGATCTCGGCCGGGAAGTTGGGCAGCGTGACCAGGTCGTTGCCGAATGCGGCGGTCTCCTGGGTGAACCGGTCACCGGTCAGCTGCATGCCGTCACCGGAGTCGCCCGCGAACCGGATGATGACGCGATCCAGCTGCTTGACCTGCTTGTCGGTGTGGGTCACCTCTTGCCCTGCTTCCTACGTGTCGGGGAGTCCTCGCCCAACTGCCCACAGTAGTCGCGGATCGGGCGTTTTCCCGCCGCTCCCCACGTGATGGACGCCTCGTCGCCCTCCCCTCCGACGGGGGTGGACGAGCGCGGCGACTCGCCCGATCCGTGGGCAATGTGAGGCAGGTCAATAAAGTCATGTATGTTTCTCGACATTGCACACCGATCGAGAAAGTCGAGCATCCCCCATGCAGATCCGTTCACGTACCGCTCTCGCGGCCGCAGTCGGGGCCACGTTGTCCGCACTGGCCCTGTCCGCCTGCGCCCCCGGTGGCGCCAGCAGCTCCGACGAGGATGCCGCTGAGACCATCCACATCGTCGGGTTCGCGGTCCCCGAGGCCGCCAACAAGGCCATCGCCGAGGAGTTCGCCAAGACGCCCGACGGCGAGGGCGTGGAGTTCCAGACCTCCTACGGTCCTTCGGGGGACCAGAGCCGCGCGGTCGCCGCCGGTCTCAAGGCCGACTACGTCCACATGTCGGTGCCCACCGACGTCACCCGCCTGGTCGACGAGGGCCTCGTGGCCGACGACTGGGACGCGGGCGACAACAAGGGCGTCGTGTCCACCTCGGTCGTCGCGTTCGGCGTGCGCGACGGCAACCCCAAGAACATCAAGACGTGGGCCGACCTGGTCAAGCCCGGCGTCGAGATCGTGACCGCCAACCCCGCCTCGTCGGGCGCCGCGCGCTGGAACGCCCTCGCCGCCTACGGCCAGGTCATCAGCGACGGCGGCACCGACGAGGAGGCCACCGCCTACGTCGACAAGTTCTTCAAGAACGTCGTCTCGCTCCCGGGCAGCGGCCGCGACGCCACCACGGCGTTCCTCGGCGGCACCGGTGACGTGCTCATGGCCTACGAGAACGAGGCCATCCTCGCCGCGCAGAACGACGAGGCCTTCGAGTACATCATCCCGGAGACCACGCTGAAGATCGAGAACGCCGGCGCGATCCTGAAGGACGCCTCCGAGCCGTCGCAGGCGTGGCTGGACTTCGTCCTCTCCGACGAGGGACAGAGGCAGTTCGCCCTGACCGGGTTCCGCCCGCTCCGCGACGACGTCGACTACGGCGGCACCGTCGAGGGTGCGACGGACCCGTCCAACCCGTTCCCCGAGGTGCCCACCCTGCTGACGGTCGACGAGGACTTCGGTGGCTGGGACGAGGTGTCGACGAAGTTCTTCGACGAGGAGAACGGCATCATCTTCGAGGCCATCCTCAACGCCGGTCTCTCCCTCGAGTGACACCCCGGTCACCCCATCACCTCCACCATGACCTCTCCTGAGATCGCAGCGGTCCGACCGGCGAGGGCTCCTCGCCGGTCGGGTCCGCGCTCCACGCTCACGCGGTCGTCGGGTCTCGGGCTCGGCATCGCCATGATCTGGTTCAGCGCGCTGGTCCTGATCCCCCTGGCGGCGGTCGTCGTCACCGCCGTCGACGGCGGCTGGGACGTCTTCTGGGCGACCATCACCAACGGCCAGACCGCCGCCGCCATCAAGCTCACCGTCTTCACCGCCCTCGGCGTCACGGCCGTCAACGTCGTGATGGGCCCGCTCATCGCCTGGGTGCTCGTGCGCGACCGGTTCTGGGGCAAGTCGGTGCTCGAGGTGATGATCGACATCCCCTTCGCGCTGCCGACCATCGTCGCCGGCCTGGTGCTGCTCTCGCTCTACGGCACCGACAGCCCGCTCGGCATCGACATCGCCAACCAGCGCCCGGCCGTCTTCCTCGCGTTCTTGTTCGTCACGCTGCCGTTCGTCGTGCGGATGGTGCAGCCGGTGCTCGAGGAGCTCGACCTCGACGTCGAGGAGGCCGCGGCGTCCCTCGGCGCGAGCCGGTTCACCACGTTCCGCCGCATCATCCTGCCCAGCCTGACGCCGGCCATCACCGCCGGCGCCGCCCTGTCCTTCGCCCGCGGCGTCAGCGAGTACGGCTCGCTGGTGCTGCTGTCGGGCAACCTCCCGTTCAAGACCGAGGTCACCTCCGTGCGCATCCTCAGCAGCATCGAGAACGACAACGTCCCGGCGGCCGCGGCCGTCGCCACGGTGCTGCTGGCGATCTCGCTCGCGGTGATCGTGCTCCTGGACCTGATCCAGAGGCGGGTGGCCGCACGTGGCTGACACCCTCGTCCACGACGTCGAGGCGGTCGTGCCGCCCGTCGAGGAGCGCCGCCGCCCCCCGCGCGTGCGCAAGACCCCGACGACCTACGTGCTGCGGCTCATCGTCACCGCCTACCTGTTCCTCCTGGTCGCCTGGCCGGTGTCGCTGGTCGTGACCCACACCTTCGCGAACGGGTGGGAGTCGATCGCCTCGCTGCTGTCCGACCCCGACATGGTGGTGGCGCTCCAGCTGAGCGCCTACGTCGCCGTGTGGTCGGTCGTGATCAACACGCTCTTCGGCGTGGGGATCTCGCTGCTGCTCGTGCGCCAGGAGTTCCCCGGCAAGCGACTGCTCAACTCGCTGCTCGACATCCCGCTCTCGGTGTCCCCGATCGTCGTCGGCCTCGCCCTCGTGCTGGTCTACGGCGGCCGCAACGGGTGGCTCGGGCCGACCCTCGCCGACTGGGGGTTCCAGGTCATCTTCTCGACGCCCGGCATCATCATGGCGACGACCTTCGTGGCGCTGCCGCTGATGATCCGCGAGCTCGTCCCCGTGCTCGAGGAGATCGGCACCGACCAGGAGCAGGCCGCCGAGAGCCTGGGGGCCAACGCCCTCCAGCGGTTCTGGCGGATCACCCTGCCGTCCATCAAGTGGGGCATCGTCTACGGCGTCGTGCTGACCCTGGCCCGCTCGCTCGGCGAGTTCGGTGCGGTCAAGGTCGTCTCGGGCAACGTCCTCGGGCAGACCCGCACGGCCACCCTCGCGGTGGAGGAGAAGTACCTCAACTTCGACCAGCAGGGCGCCTACGCGACCGCCTTCCTGCTCGCGATGGTGTCGGTGGCCTGCATCGTCGTCGTCGCGATCATCCGTCCCAAGAACCGCCACTGAGCCGACCCGGCGACCACGTCCCGGCCACCCCCGAGCCACCAGAAAGGCATCACCCCATGAGCATCGAAGTGTCAGGGCTGAACAAGAAGTTCGGCGACTTCGTCGCGCTCGACGACGTCAGCGTCACCATCCCGACCGGCCAGCTCACGGCGCTCCTCGGCCCCAGCGGCGGAGGCAAGTCGACCCTGCTGCGCATCATCGCCGGCCTGGAGAAGGCCGACACCGGCACGGTGAGCATCGCGGGCGTCGAGGCGACCCACCTGCCCGCCCAGAAGCGCAACGTGGGCTTCGTCTTCCAGCACTACGCGGTCTTCAAGCACATGACCGTGGCCAAGAACGTCGCCTTCGGTCTCGAGATCCGCAAGCGCCCGAAGGACGAGGTCGAGCACCGGGTGCGCGAGCTCCTCGAGCTGGTGCACCTCTCGCAGTTCTCGCACCGCCTCCCCTCGCAGCTCTCCGGCGGCCAGCGCCAGCGCATGGCCCTGGCCCGCGCCCTCGCGGTGGAGCCGTCGGTGCTGCTGCTCGACGAGCCGTTCGGCGCGCTCGACGCCAAGGTCCGCAAGGAGCTGCGCGACTGGCTGCGCCGTCTCCACGACGACGTGCACGTCACGACCGTCTTCGTCACCCACGACCAGGAGGAGGCGCTCGAGGTCGCCGACGAGATCGTGGTGATCAACGAGGGACGCGTCGAGCAGGTCGGCACCCCCGACCAGCTCTACGACGAGCCGGCCAACGACTTCGTGATGTCGTTCCTCGGCGAGGTCACCCACCTCGGCGGACTCTCGCTCCGGCCCCACGACATCGAGCTGGAGCGCACCCCGTCCCTGGCCGGCAGCGTGGAGGGGACGATCCACCGCCTGGTGCGCATCGGCTTCGAGGTCCGGCTGACCGTGCTCACCGTCGACGGCGACGAGGTGTCGGTCGTCGTGACCCGCGCCCACGCCCGCGCCCACGGCCTCGAGGAGGGGAGCACCGTCTGGCTCACCCCTGCGGCGGGCGCGACCGTGGTGCCGCGGATGGCGGCGGCCGTCTGAGCGTGCGGCGCGGCGGTGCCGGCGAAGCCGCGCGCGCCCGCTCGGCGGGTTAGCGTGCCCGGGTGGACCCCACGACGACCTCGGACGAGCTGTGGTCCGCCGTCGAGACCTTCGACGCCGAGGCCGCGGAGCTCGCGATCGCCCGGCTGCTCTGGGACGTGCCGCTCTCGGCCGCGGTGACCGGTGTCGTCCTCCCGTTCCTCGGGGAGGTCGGCGACCGGTGGGAGGCGGGCACCCTCTCGGTCGCCCACGAGCACTTCGTCAGCGACATGCTGCGACGCAAGCTCACCGCGCTCACCGCGGTGCCCCCGACGCCGGTGCTCCAGGACGCCTCCGCGGCCGCGCCGGTCGTCCTGCTCGCCTGCCCGCCGGGCGAGCGGCACGACATGGTGCTGCTGTGCGTCGCGCTGATGCTGCGCGAGCGGGGCGTACGCGCCAGGTTCCTCGGGGCGGACACGCCCGTGCCTGCCATCCGCACGGCGGCGCGTGCCGCGGGCGCCGACGCGGTCGTCCTCGCGGCGCGGCGCCCGACGACGTTCACCGCCCACGCGTCCGCGCTGCGCAGGCTCGCCGCCGACCACCCGGTCTACGCCGCCGGGCGCGGGGCCGACGCGCAGACCCTCGAGGAGATCGGCGCGCGACCCCTGCCCGCCGACCCGGTGCGCGCGGTCGTGGTGCTCGTCGGCGAGCTGTCCGAGCTCAGCGGTAGTTGGTGAACTGCACCGCGAAGTCGTAGTCCTGCGCCTTCACCAGCTGCTGCACGGCCTGGAGGTCGTCGCGCTTCTTCGACGACACGCGCAGCTCCTCGCCCTGCACCTGCGCCTTGACGCCCTTGGGGCCCTCGTCGCGGATCAGCTTGGAGATCTTCTTCGCGTCCTCGGAGGTGATGCCCTCCTTGAGCGCGATGTCGATCTTGGAGACCTGGCCCGACTGGCGCGGCTCGGAGGCGTCGAGGATCTTCAGGCTCTGGTTGCGCTTGATCAGCTTGTCCTGGAAGACGCTGAGCACCGCACTGGCCCGGTCGTCGGCGGAGGCGGTGATCTCGATGGCCTTCTCGCCCTTCCACTCGATGGAGGCGCCGGTGCCCTTGAAGTCGAACCGGGTGGCGATCTCGCGGGCCGCCTGGCTGAGCGCGTTGTCGACCTCCTGGCGGTCCAGCTTGCTCACGATGTCGAAGCTCGAGTCGGCCATTGAGTGCCTCCTTGGGGGGCTCGCGCCGGGTGCCCCGGCGATTCGTTGTCATGTCCGTGCCTTGCTATTGTTCCGCACGCCCCGGCAGGTTGCCCGAGCGGCCAAAGGGAGCTGACTGTAAATCAGCCGGCATTGCCTACAGAGGTTCGAATCCTCTACCTGCCACCGGACGGATCCCGATCCGGTCGCGAGACCCCCGCACCGCGTGCGGGGGTCTCGTGCGTTCGTGGGCGGGCGCTGCTTGACTGCCCGGGTGAGCACCCCGCCCGACGACGCCTGGCTCGACGCCGAGTGTCGCCGCCTGATCGACTTCGGCCGCCGCGCCGTGCACCCCGGCGGGGGAGCCGCGTGGCTCGACGATGCCGGGGCGCCCGACCTCGCGCGGCCCGTGCACACCTGGATCACCGCCCGCACCGTCCACGTCCAGTGCCTCGGCACGGTGCTCGGCGTCGAGGGCGCGGACGCCGTGGCGGCCGGTGCGCTCGCCGGGCTGAACGGCGTGCTGCGCGACGCCGACCACGGTGGCTGGCACGCCGCCGTCGGTCCCGACGGCAGGCCCGACGGCACCGGCAAGTCCTGCTATGCGCACGCCTTCGTGATGCTCGCCGCGTCGACCGCCGTCGTCGCTGGGCTGCCCGGGGCGGATCGGTTGCTCGACGAGGCGACCGGCGTCTTCGAGGAGCGCTTCTTCGACGACGACCTGGGCCGCGTGGTCGACGAGTGGGACCGCGCCTGGACCACCGTCGCGCCCTACCGCGGGCTCAACTCCACGATGCACGCGGTAGAGGCGATGCTCGCGGTCGGCGACGTCACCGGCGACGACGTGTGGCACCGGCGCGCGGCCCGGCTGGCCGGCCTGGTGCTCGACCTGGCGCCGGCGCACGACGGCCGGCTCCCGGAGCACTTCGGTGCCGACTGGTCGGTGGACCTCGAGCTCAACCGCGACCGGCCCGGCGACCCGTTCAAGCCCTACGGCGCGACCGTCGGCCACGGACTCGAGTGGTCGCGGCTGCTGCTCCACCTCGAGGCGACCCTGGGAGACGTCGCGCCGGCCGGTCTCCTCGACACCTCGCGCCTGCTCTTCGACCGGGCCGTCGCCGACGGCTGGCACGCCGACGGCGAGCCCGGCTTCGTCTACACCACCGACTGGGACGGGCGGCCGGTCGTGCGCGAGCGGATGCACTGGGTCGCGGCCGAGGCGATCGCGGCCGCCGCGGCGCTGCACCGGCGCACGGGTGAGGACGCCTACGCCCAGCGGTACGCCGAGTGGTGGGACTTCGTCGTCGCGCACGTGCGCGACGCCGGTCGGGGCTCGTGGCACCACGAGCTCGACGCCGCCAACCGACCGCAGGCCAGCGTCTGGCCGGGCAAGCCCGACCTCTACCACGCCGTCCAGGCGACGCTCCTGCCGCGGCTGCCGCTCGCCCCCAGCCTCGCCAGCGCCCTCGCGACCGTGGGTCCGCACCGGGGATGAGCGACCGGCCAGCCCGCGGGCATGATGGGTGCATGAGCGACGTCCAGCCCCGCATCCTGGTCGTCGGCGAGGCGCTCGTCGACGTGGTGCCCGGGCCCGACGGGGCGCCCCGCGACCATCCCGGCGGCAGCCCCGCCAACGTGGCGCTCGCCCTCGGCCGGCTCGGGCGCGACGTACGGCTGGTGACCCTGCTGGGCGACGACGCGCGCGGCGCGGCCGTGCGGGCCTGGCTGGAGGCCGGCGGCGTCGAGGTCCTCGCCTCGCCCACCGGCTCGGGCCGCACGTCGAGCGCGGCGGTCACCCTCGACGACTCCGGCGCCGCCACCTACGACTTCGACCTCGACTGGGACCTTCGCGCGGTGCCCGACGTGCCGTGCGACGTGGTGCACGTCGGGTCGATCGCGACCGTCCTCGAGCCGGGTGCCGACACCGTGCTCACGACGTTCCGCGCGCACCGCGGCCGGGCCCTGCTCTCCCTCGACCCCAACGCCCGCCCCGCGATCACCCCCGACCGCACCGGGCCTGCGGCCCGGGTCGAGGAGCTCGTCGCCCTCGCCGACGTGGTCAAGGTGAGCGACGAGGACCTCGCGTGGCTCCAGCCCGGCGCGGGCCCGGTCGCGACCGCCGCGCGCTGGGCGGCGGCCGGCCCGGGCCTCGTCGTGGTCACCCGCGGCGGCGCCGGCGCGATCGCCGTACGCCCCGACGGGACGACGCTCGAGGTGCCCGGCGTGCCCGTCGCCGTGGCCGACACCGTCGGAGCCGGCGACACCTTCAGCGGCGTGCTGCTCGACGCGCTGGTCGCCCTCGGGGCGCACGGGCCCGGAGCCGGCGACGCGCTGCGCGCCCTCACCGACCGCGACCTCCTCGACGTCGTCACGACCGCGGCCGTCGGTGCGGCCATCAACGTCTCCCGGCCCGGTGCCGACCCGCCGACGCGGGCGGAGCTCTCCGCCGCGCTGGGCACCGACCGCGAAGCCGGGCGGGAGTGAGCGCGGAGCAGATCCACGAGATCGGGAGACGACGGGCCTGGGTGATCTGGCTGGTGGCGCTCGCCGTCTACGTGCTGGCGGTGTTCCACCGCAGCTCGCTCGGGGTCGCGGGGATCATCGCGTCCGACCGGTTCGACATCACCGCCACCGGCCTGGCCGCGTTCACCGTGCTGCAGCTCGTGGTCTACGCCGGGATGCAGGTGCCGGTGGGGGTCTTCCTCGACCGCTACGGCTCACGCACGATGCTGCTGGTCGGGCTCGCGCTGATGACGGCCGGCCAGCTCGCCTTCGCGTTCTCCACCTCGTTCGCCGGGGCGGTGGCGGCGCGCGCGGTGGTGGGGGCGGGCGACGCGATGGTCTTCGTGAGCGTGATCCGCCTCGTCACGATCTGGTTCCTGGTGCGGCAGGCGCCGATGGTCACCCAGGTCACCGGCCTGGCCGGGCAGCTGGGCGCGATCGCCGCGGCAGGCCCGCTGTCCTTCCTGCTCGACGAGCTCGGCTGGACCCGCACGTTCGCGATCACCTCCAGCGTCGGCCTCGTGCTGCTCGTCGCGGTGCTCGCGCTCGTCAAGGACTCGCCCTACCGCCGCAGCGAGGTCGTCGTGATCAAGCTGCGGGCTCTGGCGCAGTCGGTCCGCACGGTGTGGGGCAACCCCGGCACGCGGCTGGGGATGTGGTCGCACTTCGCCTCGCAGTTCTCCGCCACGGTCTTCACGCTGCTGTGGGGCTTCCCGTTCCTGGTGCAGGGACTCGGCTGGACCTCGCGTGCGGCCAGCACGCTGCTGATGGCGATGACGGCCTGGACGGTCGTCAGCGGCCTGGTGCTCGCCCGGCTGGTGGGCCGGCTGCCCTACTACCGCTCGTGGATCGTGGTCTCCGTCGTCCTGGCGATGGTGGTCCCGTGGACCGCCGTCCTGCTGTGGCCGGGAGTGGCGCCGACGTGGCTCGTGGTCGTGATGGCCTTCGCCACCGCGAGCGGTGGTCCGGCCGCGATGGTGGCCTTCGACCTCGCCCGCTCGTTCAGCCCGGCGCATGAGACCGGGCGCGCCAACGGGCTGGTCAACATCGGCGGCTTCACCGCCTCGCTGCTGACGATGGCCCTCATCGGCCTGGTGCTCGACCTGTCGGCGTCCGGCGGCATGGGGTCCTACACGCTCGGCGACTTCAAGCTGGCGATGGCCGTGCAGTACGCGTTCTGGACCCTCGGCATCGTGCAGACGCTGCGCTACCGCCGCCGCGGGCTCGACCACCTCGCGCGGGTGCACCCCGGCTCGGTCGAGCAGCTGCGGGCCGGCAAGCCCTTCGTGCATCCCGGCATCGGCACCGAGGGCGTCTAGCGAGCCCGACGTGCGCTCAGCCGATCTCGCCGTCCCCGTCGGAGTCGAGGTCGCCGGTCGGGTCCTCGGCCGTCGGGTCCTCGAGGAAGTCGCCGCCCACGGGGTGGCCCTGCCACGACACCAGCTCCCAGCCGGTGCGGGGGTCGCCGTCGAGCACGATCAGCGCGGTGTTGTGCAGCGGCTGGTGGGCCGGCGGGGCCTGCGGGCTGGGCGCCGTCCGGGTCGAGGCCCAGGTGCGCAGCGCGGCCCCGTGGCTGACGACGAGCACGGCCTCGTGGCCCGCCTCGGCGATGGTGCGTACGGCCGCGTCGTAGCGGGCGAGGAACTCCTCGCCCGTCTCGCCGCCGGGCATCCGGTGGTCGAGGTCGCCGTCGAGCCACGCGGCGACGGCTCCGATGTAGCCGGCGACGGCGTCGTGGTCGTTGCGCATCTCGAAGTCGCCCGCGGCGATCTCCTGCAGGCCGTCGAGCTGCACCGGCTCGAGGCCGCGCGCCTGCGCGGTGGGGGCGGCGGTCTGGTGGGTGCGCACCCGGCTGGAGACGTAGATCGCGTCGATCCGTTCGTCGGCGAGGGCCTTCGCGGCCGCCACGGCCTGGGCGCGGCCGAGGTCGGTGAGGTCGAGCCCGGGGTGGGCGGTGTCGAGCTCGCCGGAGACGTTGGCGTGCGTCTGGCCGTGGCGCATGAGCAGGAGTCGCAAGGGGGGGATCCTCGGGAGGCTAGGAGTTGAACGGGGACGTCTTGCTGGAGGCGAGCTCGCGCGCCTGCTCCAGGGGCACGTCCTCGAGCGCGGCCTCGATGTCGGAGCCGATGTGGCTCACCTCGGCGCCCCGCTCGATCAGCACCTGGGTGTGCACGAGGCGGTCGTCGTAGGCGTGGACCATCGTGAAGCCCTGGCCGGCGTCGACACCCGAGACGAAGCGGTCGACCGGTGCGGGGTCGAGGGTGTAGCAGCTGGCCGCCGTCACCGAGACCGGCACGCCGGCGAACGTCGACCACGTCGGCAGGTGCAGGTGACCGGCGAGGATGCCGCGCACGTCGGTGCCGGCGATCACGTCGGCCAGCGCCTGCTGGTCGTGCAGCTCGATCAGCTCGGCGGCGCGCACCATCGGCAGGGGCAGCGGCGGGTGGTGCATCGCCAGCAGCGTCCCGTGCTCGGCCGGGGTGGCGAGCACGTCGGCGAGCCACGCCAGCTGCTCGGGCAGCAGCTCGCCGTGGTGGTGGCCGGGCACGCTCGTGTCGAGGGCGACGATGCGCAGCCCGTCGACGTCGTGCACCCGGTCCTGGCACCGGGCGTCGTCGGAGTCGAACATGCCCCTGGCGAACGGCGCCCGCTCGTCGTGGTTGCCCATCGTCCACACCACCGTCGCGCCGATCCCGGCAGCGAACGGCTCCACGATCGAGCGGAGGGTGGCGTAGGCGTCGGGCTCGGCGCGGTCGGCCAGGTCGCCGGTGAAGACCAGCGCCCGGGGCGCGGGGCGCACCGCCGCGAGCCGCTCGAGCGCGCGGCGCAGGTTGGCGACGTTGTCGATGACGCCGTAGTGCAGCGCTCCGCCGCCGATCAGGTGCGGGTCGCTCAGGTGCGCGACGACGTGCCGCGGGGCGGCGTACTGACCGAGCTGCTTCACACCGAGCAGCCTAGGGCCGCGCCGGGAGGATGCGCCCGGTCACCTCGCCGAGGGTGATCCGGCCGCCCGCGGTGCCCGGCGCGGTGTAGCGCAGGGTCACCTCGTCGCCGTCCTCGAGGAACGTGCGCTCGCGCCCGCCGGCGGTGAACGGCTCGGTGCCGCCCCAGCTCAGCTCGAGCAGGGAGCCGCGCTGGCCGGGCTCGGCGCCCGACACGGTGCCCGACCCCCACAGGTCGCCGGTGCGCACGGAGGCGCCGTTGACGGTGGTGTGGGCGAGCATCTGGGCCGGCGACCAGTACATGGTGCGGTAGGGCGGACGCGAGACCACCTCGCCGTCGAGCACCACCTCCACCTCGATGTCGAGCCCGGCAGGGCCCTCGACGCGGAGGTGGTCGAGCACCTCCGGGTCCTGTCCGGGCAGGTCGGTCCAGGCGGCGTCGAGCGCCGCGAGCGGGGTCACCCACGCGCTGATCGAGGTCGCGAACGACTTGCCGAGGAACGGGCCGAGGGGCACGTACTCCCACGCCTGGATGTCGCGCGCCGACCAGTCGTTGAGGCCGACGACGCCGAAGGCGTGCCGCGCGAAGTCGGCGGTGGCGACCCGCTCACCCAGCGCGGATGGCACCCCGACCACGAAGCCCAGCTCGGCCTCGATGTCGAGACGCCGGGACGGGCCGAACGTCGGGCGCTCCTCCGTCGGCGCCTTGCGCTGCCCGCAGGGTCGTACGACGTCGGTGCCGGAGACCACGACCGTGCCCGAGCGGCCGTGGTAGCCGACGGGGAGGTGCTTCCAGTTGGGCAGCAGCGGCTCCTGGTCGGGGCGGAAGATCCGGCCGACGTTGGAGGCGTGGTGCTCGGAGGCGTAGAAGTCGACGTAGTCGCCGACCGTGAACGGCAGGAGCATCGTCACCGAGTCGACCGGCGCCAGGGCCGGCTCGACGAGGTCGCGCTCGGTCTGGTCGGTCAGCAGCCCCGTCACCCACGCGCGGGTCGACTCCCAGACGGCGGGCCCGGCCGCCATGAACGGGTTGAGCGTCGGCTGGTCGAACAGCTCGTGGGTGTCGACCATGTCGGCGGCCGCGACGACGCTGAGGTCGAGCACCTGGTCGCCGATGCGCACCGCGACCCGCGGGCGCTCGCCGGAGCGGGCGAAGACGCCGTAGGGGAGGTGGTCGACGTCGAACCCGGAGCCCGCGGCTCCCTCGACCCAGCTGCTGCGGCTCATGCGTTGTCCTCCACCAGTACGAGGGCGATCAGGTCGTCGAGCGGCTCGGTGACCGAGCAGGAGCCGAAGGAGGTGAACCAGCGGCGGGCCGACGCCACGCCGCCACCGGCCAGCGCCGCCGTGAGCGCGGCGCCGTCGCGCACCTCCAGGGCGGCCGTCGCGTCGTCCACGGTGCCGCCGTCCCACAGCGCCCTCGTGGCCGCCAGCAGGTTGAGGAAGCCGTGCGCGCCGCCGCCCTGCGGCTCGTGGCGCACCGCCCGGTGCAGCCCGGCGGTGGCCTTGAACGGCGTCTCGCGGTCGAGCGCCGCGTCGACCCACCCGGCGACGGTCGCGGAGCCGGGGACGAGGTCGTGGTCGACGTGGCCGAGCCGGAGCTTGAGGCGGTGCCCGCACGCGGCGACCTCGTCGGCGGCGGCCAGCCAGGTCGGGGTCACCGGCCCGGGCAGCTCGACGTAGAGGGGGACGTCGTCGGCCCCGGCGGCGCGCAGTGCGGCGTCGATGCGGCGCACGTTGCCCACCGGGTCGTCGACGTCGCGGACGGCGATCTCCACGGCAGCGACGTGCAGCCCGAGGCGGCCGGCCGCGCCCAGCGGACCGGCGAGCTGGCCGGCGCCGCCGGTCACCACGACCGACAGCGGGCCGCCGAAGCCCCGGACGAGCGGCAGGTCGGTGTCGCGGAGCACGAAGCTGCCGACCAGGTCGGCCCACCACTCCTCGCGGCGCGCGGTGTGGGCCGCGGTCGCCTCGTGGAGGGGCGCGTCGCCGGGAGGGAAGATCGCGGCGTCGTCGACGAGGCCGCGCCACTCCTCGGGCCAGGCGGACGCTCGCCGGGTGGGTTCGGAGGGTGCAGGGCTGGGGGACACGGGGCTACTCTAGCCACCAGATAACGGACGCTGACGTCCGGTAATCGGATGAACGGAGCGCACTGATGGCCCACTACCGAGCACTCGGACGGCTGCCCCGCCAGCGGCACACCCAGCTGCGCGACGACGACGGCCACCTCTTCCGCGAGGAGCTGATGGGCGAGGAGGGATTCTCCTCCGACTCCTCGCTGCTCTACCGCCGGGGCGTGCCGAGCGCGATCACCGACAGTCGGGTGTGGGACCTCCCCGACCAGTCGCGGATCCCCAACCACCCGCTCAAGCCGCGGCACCTCCGGCTGCACGACCTGCAGACCGGCACCTGCCCGGTCGAGGGCCGGCGCCTGGTGCTGGGCAACAACGACGTGCGGATCGCCTACGTGCTCACGGGCACCGACCCGTCCCCGCTCTACCGCAACGCCATCGGCGACGAGTGCGTCTACGTCGAGTCCGGCAGCGGCACGGTCGAGACCGTCTTCGGGGTCGTGCCCTACCGCACCGGCGACTACGTCGTCATCCCGCGCGCGACCGACCACCGGTGGGTGCCCGCCGAGCCGTCGCGGCTCTACGCCGTCGAGGCCAACAGCCACATCCACCCGCCCAAGCGCTACCTGTCGCGGTTCGGCCAGCTGCTCGAGCACGCCCCCTACTGCGAGCGCGACCTCCACGGCCCGGCGGAGACCTTCGAGGTCGAGGGCACCGACGTCGAGGTGCTGGTCAAGCACCGCACCAGCGCCGGGATCGTCGGCACCCGCCTGACCTACGCCACGCACCCCTTCGACGTGGTGGGCTGGGACGGGTGCCTCTACCCCTACACGTTCAACGTCGAGGACTACATGCCGATCACCGGCAAGGTCCACCAGCCGCCGCCGGTGCACCAGGTCTTCGAGGGCTGGAACTTCGTGATCTGCAACTTCCTGCCCCGCAAGGTCGACTACCACGAGCTCGCGATCCCGGTGCCCTACTACCACTCCAACGTCGACTCCGACGAGGTGATGTTCTACGTCGGCGGCGACTACGAGGCCCGCAAGGGCTCGGGCATCGGCATCGGCTCGATCAGCCTGCACCCCGGCGGCCACGCACACGGCCCGCAGCCCAGCGCGATCGAGGCCTCGCTGGGCGTGCAGTACTTCGAGGAGTCGGCCGTCATGGTCGACACCTTCGCCCCGCTCGAGCTCGGCGAGGGCGGCGTCGCGGTGGAGGACCCGGCCTATGCCTGGACCTGGGCGGGCCGCGGCCCCGACGCTTCCGGCGAGGACGGCGGACCGGCGGTCTACAGCAACACGTGACGCTCCGGGCGGGCGCCCACTCCTTCGGGTGATCGTTAGCGTGGCGAGCATGACGACCGCCGACCTGCCGCCCTGCGTCCTCGTCCTCTTCGGCGCCAGCGGCGACCTCGCGTCGCGCAAGCTGTTCCCGGGTCTCTACCGCCTCGCCGCGGCGGGCCGGCTGCCCCGGGACTTCGCCGTCATCGGCAGCGGGCGCCACGCGCCCGACTCGGACGACGACTTCCGCGACGAGGTGCTCGACGGGCTCCGCGACTCGGTCGACGACCTCGACGACGACCTCGCGCGCGACCTCCTCGACCGCTTCTCGTTCCGGGCCTCCGACGCCGACGACGGCGCCGACCTCGCCGCGCGGGTGCGCGAGGTGGAGGAGGGCCTCGGCGACGACGTGCTGCGCCTGGTGTACCTCTCGGTCCCGCCCGCGGCGATGCCCGGCATGGTCGCGATGCTGGGACGCGAGGGCCTGGCCGACGGCGCCCGGCTGGTGATCGAGAAGCCCTTCGGCCTGGA
The DNA here is from genome assembly GCF_017086465.1 of Nocardioides sp. zg-1228. Taxonomy (NCBI): domain Bacteria; kingdom Bacillati; phylum Actinomycetota; class Actinomycetes; order Propionibacteriales; family Nocardioidaceae; genus Nocardioides; species Nocardioides sp. zg-1228. The sequence goes on from NZ_CP070961.1 coordinate 630,176, forward strand.
CCTGGCGTCGTTCGAGGAGCTCGACCGCGACGTCCACGAGGTCTTCGAGGAGGACCAGGTCTTCCGCATCGACCACTTCCTCGGCAAGGAGGCCGTGCAGAACCTGCTCGCGCTGCGCTTCGCCAACGCCCTCTTCGAGCCGGCGTGGAGCCGCGAGAGCATCGCCTCGGTGCAGGTCGACGTGCCCGAGACGCTGGCGATGGAGGGTCGCGGGTCGTTCTACGAGTCCACCGGCGCGCTGCGCGACATGGTCTCCACGCACCTGTTCCAGATCCTCGGCGCGGTCGCCCTGGAGGACCCGGGGGAGTGGTCGGCCGCGGCCGTACGACGTGCGCGCGCCGCGGTGCTCGCCGACGTACGCCCGCTCGACCCGGCCCGGGTCGTGCTCGGGCAGTACGACGGCTACCGCGACGAGGACGACGTCGACGACGACTCCGATGTCGAGACCTTCGTCGCGCTGGAGGCGTGGGTCGACAACGACCGCTGGCGCGGCGTCCCGTTCCTCCTGCGCACCGGCAAGGCGATGGCCGAGACGCGACGCACGGTGACGCTCCGCTTCCGGGAGCCGGACTCGACGGTGTTCGGCGACGGCCTGGCCCCCGACGAGCTCGTCCTCGAGCTCACCGACGAGGCGCAGATCCACGTCGACCTGCTCGGCAAGCGCCCCGGCCCGGAGATGGATCTCGCCCCGGCGGCCATGCGCCTCGACCTGGGGGAGGAGCTCCCGCACGACGAGCCGCTCGAGGCCTACGAGCGGCTGCTCCTCGACGTGCTCCACGGCGACCACACCCTCTTCGCGCACGCCGACGAGACGCGGCGGCTGTGGCAGGTGTGCCAGCCCGTGCTCGACGACCGGCCGGCGCCGCTGCCCTACGAGCAGGGCTCCTGGGGGCCGGACGCGGCGCTCGCCCTCCCCGAGCACGGCTGGCGCCTGGGCCGCGACGCCGATGGCGAGTGACGCCCGGGCCCCCGGCGGACCCGCCGCGCCCATCGCGGACCACGGTCTGATCGGCGACCTCCGCACCGCAGCCCTCGTCGCGACCGACGGCACGATCGACTGGTTCTGCCCGGGCCGGTTCGACGCGCCGAGCGTCTTCGCCTCGCTGCTCGACCCCGACGGCGGGTCGTGGCGGCTGGCACCCGACGACCCCGACGCGCGCAGCCAGCAGTACTACCACCCCGAGACCAACATCCTCGTCACCCGCTTCCTCACCGAGCGCGGGGTCGTGGAGGTCCAGGACTTCATGCCGGTGCTGCGCGCCCACGACCCCGACCACCGGCAGCGCCTGGTGCGCCGCGTGGTCGGGCTGCGGGGCTCGGTCGAGCTCACCATGGAGATGACGCCCCGTCCCGACTACGCGCGCACGGAGCCCGACCTGGATGTCGAGGACGGCGTCGTGCGCTTCGCCGACGGCGAGGTCGACCTGGCGCTGTCGAGCACCCTCGACCTCGACGTCAAAGCGAGCACCGCGTCGGCCCGGGTGGCGCTCGCGACCGGCGACTCCGCCCTGTTCGTGCTCGAGGTGCTGACGCCCGGCGAGCCCGCCCGCGGCTGTGCCCCGTCGGACGTGTCCGAGCTCTTCGACGCCACGGCGGCCTACTGGCGCGGCTGGCTCTCGCAGTCGACCTACACCGGGCGGTGGCGCGAGTGGGTGGACCGCTCGGCGCTCACCCTCAAGCTGCTGTGCCACGAGCCCACGGGCGGGATCATCGCCGCGCCGACGACCAGCCTCCCCGAGAGCATCGGCGGGTCGCGCAACTGGGACTACCGCTACGTGTGGGTGCGCGACGCCGCGTTCAGCGTCTACGCCCTGCTGCGCCTGGGCTTCACCGAGGAGGCGGGCGCGTTCGTGCGCTTCCTCTCCGAGCGGCTCGGCGAGGCCGCCGGCGACGGCGCCGACGAGGACCTGGGCCCGCTCCGGGTGGTGTACGACCTCGACGGCGCCCTGCCCCACGAGAGCGAGCTCGACCACCTCGCCGGCTACCGCGACTCCCGCCCGGTGCGCATCGGCAACGCCGCGGTCGACCAGCTCCAGCTCGACGTCTACGGCGAGCTGATCGACTCGGTCTACCTCTTCGACAAGCACGGCCGCGGGATCAGCCACGACGCCTGGGGCGACCTGCGCCGGATCGTCTCGTGGCTGATGGACAACTGGGAGCGTCCCGACGCGGGGATGTGGGAGATCCGCTCGGAGCCGCGCACCCACACGACCTCGCTCGTGATGAGCTGGGTGGCCGTCGAGCGGATGATGCGCGTGGCCCGGCGCCGCGGCCTGCCCGGCGACCTCACCCGCCTGGCCGCGACCCGCGACGAGATCTACGAGCGGGTGATGACCGAGTGCTGGAACGACGACATCGGCGCCTTCACCGCCGTCGCCGGCGGCGACGTGCTCGACGCGGGTGCGCTGCTGATGCCGATGGTGAAGATGCTGGCGCCGGACGACCCGCGCTTCCTCTCCACGCTAGCGGCGATCGAGGAGCGGCTGGTCTCCGACAGCCTGGTGCTGCGCTACGAGCCCGAGGCCTTCGGTGACGGCGTCCCGGGCACCGACGGCACCGTCGACGCGGAGGGCACGTTCTCGCTGTGCTCCTTCTGGTACGTCGAGGCGCTGACCCGCGCCGGTCGCCTCGCCGAGGCCCGCCTGGCGCTGGAGAAGATGTTCACCTATGCCAACCACCTCGGCCAGTACGCCGAGCAGGTCGCGCTCAACGGCGAGCAGCTCGGCAACTTCCCGCAGGGCTTCACCCACCTCAGCCTGATCAGCGCCGTGATCAACCTCGACCGCAGCCTCGACGGCTGAGCCACCGGCCGGTCATCCGCGGTCGCCGCGCACCGGAGTGCTGCTGCGGCCCTGCGCGCGACCGGCGAGCTCTGCGTCCAGCGTCTCCTGGGCGATCCGCATGCTCTCCGCGTACGCCGGCTCGCGCAGGCGCTGCCACATCACGTCCTCCGGCACGTCCTCGACCTGGCTGACCACCCACCAGATGTTGCCGAACGGGTCACGGATCCGGCCGCCGCGCTGACCGAACGCGCTGTCGGCGAGCTCGGTCACGACCACCGCGCCCGCCGCCACTGCGCGTTCGAACGTGGCGTCCGCGTCCGGCACGAAGACCCGGAGCAGGCTGGGCATCGGCGGCCACTCCGGCCGGCGGTCGAAGGCCAGGACGACCGTGTCCCCGACCCGCACCTCGCCGTGGCCGATGGACCCGTCCTCGACGGCCACGCGGGCGAGCTCCTCGCCCCCGAGGACCGTGGTGGTGAAGTCCAGGAACGCCCCGGTGTCCTCGGTGACCACCCACGGGGCCACCGTCGTGTAGCCGGCCGGCGTCGTCGCGTCGTGCTCCATCGTCCGCCCTCCTCCTCGCTCGTCTGGTGCGCTCGGCACCACGCTAGGCAGGAATCAGGTCGGGTGCGGTCCTGATGCGAGCGGGTTCAGGAGGTCCAGGCGCGCCAGAGGGCGGCGTACTCCCCGTCGAGCTCGATGAGCTCGTCGTGGCTGCCGAGCTCCACGATGCGACCCTCGAGGACCACTGCGATGCGGTCGGCGTCGTGGGCGGTGTGCAGGCGGTGCGCGATCGCCACGACCGTGCGGCCCGCGAGGAGGCTGTTCATCGAGCCCTCGAGGGTGCGCGCGGTGCGCGGGTCGATCAGCGAGGTCGCCTCGTCGAGCACGAGCGTGTGCGGGTCGGCGATGATCAGCCGCGCCAGGGCGACCTGCTGCGCCTGGGCCGGGGTGAGCGCGAAGCGCCCCGAGCCGATCATCGTGTCGAGCCCGTCGGGCAGGCGCTCGACCCACGACAGGCCACCGACGGCGGCCAGCGCCCGGCGCACGGCGTCGTCGGAGGAGTCCTCGCGCGCCAGCACGACGTTGTCGCGCACGGAGCCGATGAAGACGTGGTGCTCCTGGGTGACGAGCGCGACCTCGGTGCGCAGCACCTCGAGCGGCAGGTCGACCAGGTCCACCCCACCCACCCGGGCCGAGCCGGTGCGCGGGCGGTTGATCCCCGACAGCAGCCGCCCGAGCGTCGACTTGCCGGAGCCGCTCGGGCCGACGACCGCCAGTCGCTCTCCGGTGCGCAGGTGCAGGTCGACGCCGTGGAGCACGTCGTGGCCCTCGCGGTAGGCGAAGCGGAGGTCCGACCCGACGAGCTCGGCGCCCTCGGGCAGCTTGTCGCCGGGCTCGCGGTCGGGCGGCACCTCGGCGATGCCGAGCAGCCGGCTCGTCGACGCCACGCCCACCTGGAGGCGGTCGACCTCGCCGATGACCGCGTCGAGCGGCTCGGCCAGCGCGACGACGTAGAGCAGCGCGGCGGTGATCTGCCCGAGGTCGACCCAGCCGCGGCTGTAGCCGTAGGCGCCGACGACCAGCGTGACGACCTGCGGCACCTGGAACGCCGCGTTGAGGGCCGCGAACAGCACGTTGCGCAGCGTCATGCCGTAGCGCTCGGCCTGCCCCGACACCGCGATGTCGTCGGAGCCCGCCGCCACGCGAGCCCGCGAGAGCCCCAGTGCCTCGACGGTCCGCGACCCCTCGACGGTCTCGGTGAGCGTGGTGTTGATGCGCGAGTAGGTGGCGCCCTCGGTGATGTAGGCCTTGGGCGCGCGGCGCAGGTAGGTGCGCACGGCGGGGGCGCAGAGCGCGAAGACCACGAGCGCGGGCACCGCCAGCAGCAGCGAGTTGAGCAACATCGCCACGATCGAGAGCACGACCGTCATCAGCGAGATCAGCAGGCGCGGCACGCCCCACTGCACCGAGCGGGCCATCGTGCCGACGTCGCGGGTGACCCGGGTGACGAGGTCGCCGGTGCTGGCTCCCTCGACGCGGCCCACGGGCAGGCGCAGGATCGTGCGGACGACGTGCTCGCGGGCCGAGGCGAGCAGGTCCTGGCCGAAGTAGGTCGACGTGCGCTGCGCGCCGAAGGTGAGCAGCGCCTGGAGGACGACCACACCGACGACCGCCAGGGCGATGGTGTCGAGGCCGCCGGCGCCCACGCCCTGGGTGTCCACCCGGTTGACGAGCGAGCCGAGCAGGCGCGGCACCACGAGGGCGGAGCCCGCGGCCAGGGCGTTGAGCACGACCAGCAGCACGAAGGTGCGCTTGCGGCTGCGCACCAGGTCGACGAGGAACGCCAGCACCGCGCGGTTGCCCGACACCGGCCAGCCGCGCACCGGGTTGCGCGAGGCGTCGTAGACGTCCTCGGCGCGCTGGCGCCGCAGCTCGTGGCGCTGCCACAGGGCGCGGTTGCGCTCGCGCAGGCCGGCGTGCTCGGGCGGCAGCAGCTCGTCGGGGATCGCGGGCGGGTCGGCGGCCCGGTCGCGCCAGGTCTCGGCCGAGGTGGCGAGCAGGTCGGTGCTCATCGGACCGGCTCCTCCTCGTCCATCTGGGGGTCCAGCTGGTGGTCCATCTGGTCGTCCAGCTCGTCGTCCATCTCTCGCGCGACCACGCGCCGGTAGCCGTCGTGGCCGGCCAGCAGGTCGGCGTGGGTGCCCTCGGCGACGACGGTGCCGTCGTGCAGGAGCACGACGCGGTCGGCGTGGTGCAGCCACAGCGGCGAGACCGTGGTGACCACCGTCGTACGGCCGCGCCGGGTCTCCGCGACGCGCTCGGCGATGCGCGCCTCGGTGTGGGCGTCGACGGCGGAGGTCGGCTCCACCAGCACCAGGATCGGCGCGTCCGTGGCCAGCGCGCGCGCCAGCACCACCCGCTGGCGCTGCCCGCCGGACAGGCCGCGGCCGCGCTCGTCGAGCTGGCCCTGCCAGCCCTCGGGGAGCGCGTCGTAGACGTCCTCGGCGTTGGCGACGCGCAGCGCGTGCTCGGCCTGCTCACGGGTGAGCCGGCCGTGGGGGTCGACGGCGTCCTGGAGGGTCCCGGCGAAGAGCTGGCTGGTGGTGTCGCTGACCAGCACCTGGCGGCGTACGTCGTCGAGCGTGGCCCGCGAGAGGTCGACGCCGCCGAGGGTGACGCCCCACTCGCGGGTCGCCCGCTCCTCGTCGCGCGCCGCGATGCGGGCCCGCTCGGCTGCCCGCTCGGCCCGCGAGCGACGCGCGGCGCGGCCCTTGGTGCCCGCGTCCTCCACGGCCGGGACGGGCTCGGTGTCGGCGGGCAGGTAGCGGCCGAGGCGGTCGGCGAGGGCAGCGCTCTGCTCGGGCACCGCGCTCACGACGACGGTCAGCACGCCCGGCTCCACCGTCAGCCCGCTCGCGGTGTCGTGGAGCGCGGCGGTGCCGTCGAGCGCGACCGGCTTGGACGGCTCGCGCCACGGCGGGCGCTGGTCGAAGATCGCGGTGGCCTTGCGGGCGCTGACCAGGGAGCGCACGCCCTTCTGGGCGAACTCGAAGAAGGTGCGGATCGGCCCGACCATGAAGAGGCCGTAGCCGAGGAAGGTGATCAGCTCGCCCACGCTCAGCTCGCCGGCCCGGACCTGCCGGGTGCCGAGCCACACCAGGGCGACCAGGAAGATGCCGGAGAGCAGCACGCCGACCGCCTCGACCACGGCCTGCCAGATGCCGGCGGCCACGCCGGCCTGCCGGGCCGACTGGGACTGGCGGTCGTAGTTGGCCCCGAACGTCTGCTCCCCGCCGATGCCGCGGAGGATCCGCAGGCCGGCCACGATGTCGGTGGCCAGCGAGGTCAGGTCGGAGGTGCGCGAGCGCTCGAGCTGCTGGCGGCGGTGGAGTGGTCGCAGCAGGGGGAGGGCGGCGCCGACGAGGAGCGGTGCCGCGACCAGGGTGAGCAGGCCGAGCTGCCACGACATCGTGAGCACGATGAACGCGACGGTGAGGTAGGACGCGACCTGGCCCAGGGTGCGCGCCACGATCTCGGTCAGCGCGCCGAACTCGTCGGAGTCGCTCGACGCGACGCTCAGCACCTCGCCGGTCGGTGCCCGCCGGGGCAGCACGTGCCCCATCTGGGCCACCTTGCGGGTGACCATCTCGAGGGTCCCGTAGAGCGCGACGAGCCAGCTGCGCACGACCAGCGTGTGGGACACGATGCCGAACACGCCGCCCACGACGACGACGGCGAGCAGGAGGCCCGCCCAGCCGAGGAGCGCCGACTCCGAGCCGCCGACGATGCCCTGGTCGACCGCGCGACCGAAGATCCACGGCCCGAGCGTCATCGGGAGGAACCACAGCGCGTAGCAGAGCGCCGAGAGCGCGATCAGCGCCTTCTGCTGCCCCAGGACCCATCGCAGGAACGCCAGCGGCGACCGGGTGTCGGGGTCCGGCGTGGGTGCGTCGTCGGAGCCGGTGTAGAACGTCGCGATCCGGGGTGGGTAGTCCTGCATGTCGTGTCTGACACTAGGCGCCGGGAGTGCCCGGCGACGAACCCTTAAACCGTGACGGTGCCCACGCGGACCGGCCCCGTGCGCCGCTCGCGTCCCGAGGCGGGCCGAGTCCCGAAGACCACCTGCGCCGGGTCCACCCCTACGGGTACCGTGGCGCACGATGACCGATGTCGAGGTGCTGGCACCGCGTGAGGTCCCGCTGGGAGGTCCCCGGGCCATGCGCGTACGTCGCACGCTGCCGCAGCGCCAGCGCTCGCTGATCGGCGCCTGGTGCTTCGTCGACCACTACGGCCCCGACGACGTCGACGAGACCGGCGGGATGGTGCTCCCCGCCCACCCGCACACCGGCCTGCAGACGGCGAGTTGGCTCTTCGGCGGCGAGCTCGAGCACCGCGACTCCGTCGGCAGCCTGGCCACCGTTCGACCCGGCGAGCTCAACCTGATGACCGCCGGCCGGGGGATCAGCCACACGGAGGTCTCGACCCCCGGCACGACCATGCTCCACGGCGCCCAGCTCTGGATCGCCCTGCCCGACGGCAGCCGCCACGTCGAGCCCCGCTTCGAGCACTTCGCTCCCGTGCCCGTCCGCGGGCCCGGCTGGGAGGCCCGGGTGTTCATCGGCTCGCTCCTCGGCGCGAGCTCGCCCGTCGAGGTGCACACCCCGCTCCTCGGCGCCGAGATCATGCTCGCCCCGGGCAGGTCCTTCGAGGTCGAGGTCGACCCCACCTTCGAGCACGGCGTGCTGCTCGACGTGGGCTCGGTCGACGTCGACGGCCAGGAGCTCGCGCCGAGCGACCTCGGGCACGTCCCCGCGGGGCGCTCCACCATCACCCTCACCGCGGCCGAGGAGGCGCGCGTGCTCCTCCTCGGCGGCCCGCCCTTCGGGGAGTCGATCGTCATGTGGTGGAACTTCATCGGCCGCAGCCACGACGAGGTCGCCGGCTACCGCCAGGCGTGGCAGGACCAGGTCGTCGTCGGGGACGGCGTGGTGGCCGACGGTCGCGACGTGGCCCCGGGCCGGTTCGGCGTGGTCGACCTCGACCTGCAGCCCATCCCCGCGCCGCCGCTGCCCAACGTCCGGCTCAAGCAACGCGGCTGAGCCCGGCTGGGCCCGGTTGTCCCCGGCGTGCGCGAGGATGCCCGCATGGAGAGCGGAGTCGGTCCCGTGGTCGGCGCCGACGGGGTGGCGCGCTGCCCCTGGGGTGCCGGCGACCCGGTCAACCGCGACTACCACGACACCGAGTGGGGCCTGCGCGTCGACGGCGAGGCCGCGCACCTCGAGCGGCTCACCCTCGAGGCATTCCAGTCGGGGCTGTCGTGGCGCACCATCCTCGACAAGCGCGAGCGCTTCCGCGCCGCGTTCGCCGGCTTCGACGCCGACACCGTCGCGGCCTTCGACGAGCGCGACGTCGAGCGGCTGATGGCCGACGCCGGCATCGTGCGCAACCGCCGCAAGGTCGAAGCGGCCGTCACCAACGCCCGCGCCACCGTCGCCCTGCGCGAGCACGGCGGGCTGGAGGCGTTCATCTGGTCCTTCCGGCCCGAGCCCGGCCCGGCGCCCCGCACCACCGCCGACGTCCCCACCACCTCGCCCGAGTCGGTCGCGCTGTCGGCGGCGCTGAAGAAGGCCGGCTTCGCCTTCGTCGGGCCGACGACGATGTACGCCCTGATGGAGGCGATCGGGCTCGTCGACGACCACCTCGCCGGGTGCCACCGGCGGGGGTGCGCCGGCTGACCTGGCACCGGAGAGCCTGTCGCCGGCACGACGCGCTGGCTAGTCTCACGCGCATGACAGCAGCCGGGCGCGTCCACGCGTTCACCCCCGACGACGCCCTCGCCGACCTCGACGCGACCGGCCTGGTCGAGGCGCTGCGCTCCGGCTCGGTCTCGGTGCCAGAGGTGGTCGAGGCCGCCATCGCCCGCACCGAGCGGGTCGACGCCGCGCTCGGTGCCGTGGCGTACGCCGCCTACGACCGGGCTCGCGAGGAGGCGCGCCACCCCCGCGGCGGCTGGTTCGCCGGGGTGCCCACCTTCGTCAAGGACAACGCCGACGTGGCCGGGATGCCGACCCAGCACGGGTCCGACGCGTTCACCGCCGAGCCGCAGGCCGCCGACGGCGACTTCGCCCGGATGTACCTCGCGACCGGGCTGATCCCGCTCGGCAAGACCCAGCTCTCGGAGTTCGGCTTCTCCGGGGCCGCCGACCACGTGCGGCTCGGCCCGGTGCGCTCGCCGTGGAGCACCGACCACTACGCAGGCGCCTCGTCCGCCGGCTCCGCCGCCCTCGTCGCGGCCGGGGCGGTGCCGATCGCCCACGCCAACGACGGGGGCGGGTCGATCCGGATCCCGGCCGCGGTCAACGGGCTGGTCGGCCTCAAGCCCACCCGCGGCCGCCTGGCCCAGGACCGGATGATGCGCGAGATGCCGGTGCAGATCGTCTCCGACGGCGTGCTCACCCGCAGCGTCCGCGACACCGCGGCGTTCTACCGCGAGGCCGAGAAGATCTGGCGCAACCCGCTCCTGCCGCCCGTGGGCGACGTCACCCGCCCCAGCCGCGCCCGGCTGCGGGTCGCGGTCGTCACCGAGGGCATCGGCCGTTCGTGCAGCCCCGAGGTGCGCGAGCTGACCCTCCGCACGGCCGCCCTGCTCGAGCAGCTGGGTCACCACGTCGAGGAGGTCGACAACCCGGTGCCGGCGAGCTTCCCCGACCACTTCGTGCGCTTCTGGGCGATGCTGGCGCTGGTCATCGCCCGACGGGGCAAGAAGGACTTCGGGCCCACCTGGGACCCGTCCCGGCTCGACAACCTCACCCTCGGCCTGGCCCGCCACGCCGCTCGCAACCTGCACAAGCAGCCGTTCTCGATCGCGGTGCTGCGCGGCTCGCAGCGCCTCGCCGCCCGGCACCGGGCGTCGTACGACATCACCCTGACACCGACCCTGGCGACCGAGACGCCCCGGGTCGGTCACCTGCGACCCGACCAGGACTACGACGAGATCATGGCCCGCCTGATGGACTGGGTGGCCTTCACGCCGCTGCAGAACGCCACCGGCGAGCCGGCCGTCTCCCTCCCGCTCGCCACGACCGCCGCCGGGCTCCCCCAGGGGATGATGCTGGGCGCCGGAGCCGGGCGCGAGGCACGCCTGCTCGGGCTGGCCCTCGAGCTCGAGGAGGCCGTCGGCTGGCCGCGGATCCACGCCGCCTGAACGGGGTCCGGACTGGCCCGGGAAGGCTCCGCGGGAGCCGATTTCTCATCGTGGCGGGGCGTGTGTATCGTTCTCCGTCGTTGCCCCTTTAGCTCAGTCGGCAGAGCGTCTCCATGGTAAGGAGAAGGTCTACGGTTCGATTCCGTAAAGGGGCTCTGGGTCGGATCTCCTCCGGGAGCCCGGCCTCCGCGGCGGGGTAGCTCAGGTGGTTAGAGCACACGGCTCATAATCGTGGTGTCGCGGGTTCGAGTCCCGCCCCCGCTACCACCAGTGTCCAGCAGCTCCGCACCGCACCACCCGCAACCCAAGGATCTCCCATGGCCAGCAAGTCTTCTGACGTTCGCCCCAAGATCACGCTCGCGTGCACCGAGTGCAAGGAGCGCAACTACATCACGAAGAAGAACCGTCGCAACGACCCCGACCGCATCGAGCTGAAGAAGTTCTGCCCGCGCTGCCGGCAGCACACCGCTCACCGCGAGACCCGCTGAGGCCGTTCGCCGACGACCGTCCTTCGTCGCACCCCGACCCGTCCGAGCACTCGGACGGGTCGCTGTGCGTCCGGGCCCGGTCGCCGCGCCGGCAGGGTGTCCTAGGCTCGGGCCATGCCTGTCGACCCCTCGCTGGTGGGGCGCGAGTTCCCCGCGCCGGCGCCCCTGACCGTGACCTCCGAGAGGGTCGGCGCGTTCGCCGCCGCAGTCGGCCACCCGGGCGGGGCCGGTGAGCAGGTGCCGCCCACGTTCCCGATCGTGCTCGCCTTCGACGCCATGCAGGCCTTCCTCGACGCCGAGCGCATCGACCTGCACCGCATCGTCCACGGCGAGCAGCGCTTCGCCTACGTACGCCCCCTCGCGGTCGGCGACGAGCTCAGCGCGACGCTGAGGGTGACCGGGCTGCGCCAGATCGGCGGCGCCGACATCATCGCCACCGCCAGCGAGATCACCGACGCCACCGGCGCGGTCGTGTGCACCGGCAAGGCCACCCTCGTCCACTCCGCCGGCGCGGAGGCGGCGCAGTGACCGCCCGGCTGGAGGCCGGCGCCTCCCTCGAGCCCCGGACCTACACGATCACCCGGGCCGACCTCGTCGCCTACGCCGACGCCAGCGGCGACCACAACCCGATCCACCAGGACGAGGCGGTCGCGCGCAGCGTCGGCCTGCCCGGCGTGATCGCCCACGGGATGTACACCCTGGCCCTCGTCGGGCGGGCGGTCGCGGAGTGGACCGACGGCGCCGAGGTCGTCGACCTCGGCGCGAAGTTCACCAGCCCGGTCGTCGTCCCCGCTGAGGGCGGGGCCGAGGTCGTGGTGGGCGGCACCGTGAAGTCGGTGGCCGACGGCCTCGTCACCCTCGCGCTCGAGGTGACCTGCGAGGGCACCAAGGTGCTCGGCATGCCCAAGGCCGTGGTGCGCGGGGCCGGCGCCGGTGACTGACCTGCGCGACCACACCACCCTGCGGCTGGGCGGCCCCGCCCGGGAGTGGGTGCGTGCCGCCACCGAGGCCGAGCTCGTCGCGGCCGTGGCCGACGCCGACGCCGCCGGCACCCCGGTGCTGCTGCTGGCGGGCGGGTCCAACCTCGTCGTGGCCGACGCCGGCTTCGACGGGCGGGTCGTGCAGGTCGCCACGACCGGGGTCACGGCCGACACCGACACCTGCGACGTCGACGCGCTCGCCCAGTGCGGCGGCGTCGTGCTCACCGTGGCGGCCGGTGAGGACTGGGACGCGCTCGTGGGCCATGCCGTCGCGCAGGGGTGGGCGGGCGTCGAGGCCCTCTCCGGGATCCCCGGCGCGGTCGGCTCCACGCCGATCCAGAACGTCGGCGCCTACGGCCAGGACGTCTCCCAGACCATCTCCCGGGTCCGCACCTGGGACCGCGTCGACCGCACCCAGCGCACCTTCGCCGCCGCCGACTGCGGCTTCGGCTACCGCCACAGCCGGTTCAAGGCCGAGCCGGGGCGCTACGTCGTCCTCGAGGTGACCTTCCAGCTGCGCCAGGGCGAGCTGTCCGAGCCGATCGGCTACGCCGAGCTCGCCCGCACCCTCGGCGTCCAGCAGGGGGAGCGGGCCGCCCTGGCGGCCGTGCGCGACGCCGTGCTGGCGCTGCGCGGCGGCAAGGGGATGGTGCTCGACCCGGCCGACCGCGACACCTGGAGCGCGGGGTCGTTCTTCACCAACCCGGTCCTGGCCCCCGAGCAGGCCGCCGCCCTGCCGGCCGACGCCCCCCGGTGGGAGCAGCCCGATGGGACCGTCAAGTCGAGCGCCGCGTGGCTGATCGAGCACGCCGGCTTCACCAAGGGCTACACCAGCGCGGCGGCGGGGGAGCGCGTACGACTGTCGACCAAGCACACCCTCGCCCTCACCAACCGCGGCGGCGCCACGACCGAGGAGCTGCTCATCCTGGCCCGCGAGGTGCGCGACGGGGTGCGCGAGCGGTTCGGCATCACCCTGGTCAACGAACCCGTGACGGTCGGCTGCTCCCTCTGACCCGCACCCGGGGCCGCGGGTCTCCTCACGCCAGCCAGGCCGCGATGTCGCGGCGCGCGGCGGCCACCACGTCGGACGGCGCCCGCGAGGCCTCGAATGACATCTCCGCCAGCCGCGCCAGCGTCGCGTCGTCGAGCTCGTGCGCGGCCCGCATGGTGGCGTACTGCCCGGCGAGCCGGGAGCCGAACAGGAGCGGGTCGTCGGCACCGAGGGCGACCGTCGCGCCCGCCGCCAGCAGCTGGGGCAGGGGCACCGACGTCAGGTCGGAGTAGACCCCCAGCGACACGTTGGAGACCGGGCACACCTCCAGCGCCACCCCCGACTCGACCACCCGGTCGAGCAGCGCCGGGTCCTCGACGGTGCGCACGCCGTGGCCGAGCCGCTGGGCGCCCAGGCTGTCGAGGCACATACGCACGTGGGCCGGCCCGCGCAGCTCGCCGCCGTGCGGAACGAGCAGGAGCCCGGCGCGCTCGGCGATGCGGAAGGCGCCCTCGAACTCCTCGGTGCGCCCGCGGCGCTCGTCGTTGGACAGCCCGAAGCCGACCACGCCCCGCCCGGCGTACTGCGCGGCCAGCCGGGCCAGGGTGCGGGCGTCGAGCGGGTGCCGGGTGCGGTTGGCGGCGATGACCACGGCCATGCCCAGCCCGGTGCGCTCGGCGGCGTCGCGCACGCAGTCGAGGACGAGCTCGGTGAACGCGGTGATGCCACCGAACCGCGCGGCGTAGCCGCTGGGGTCGACCTGGATCTCCAGCCAGCGGCCCCCGTCGCGCACGTCGTCCTCGGCGGCCTCGCGCACCAGGCGGCGCACGTCGTCGGGCGTGCGCAGCACCGAGCGCGCCACGTCGTAGAGGCGCTGGAACCGGAACCAGCCCTTCTCGTCCGCCGCGCTCAGCTGCGGTGGCCAGTCCTCCACCAGCGAGTCGGGGAGCACGATCTGGTCGCGCTCGGCGAGCTCGAGCAGCGTGGCGTGCCGCATCGAGCCGGTGAAGTGGAGGTGCAGGTGGGCCTTGGGCAGCTGCGAGACGTCGCGCCGGGTCTCCCTACGCCCCGCCCCCGCAGCACCCGCCATCCCAGCATCGTAGGCGGACCCGGTGCCCGCTCCGCGCCCGGTGCGGCGCCTCGGTTCGACTGGGACTGGGCCCGCCCCGTATGCTTCCGGACTGGTGGTTTCGCCACATGCTTCGGCATGCCCCCAGCGATGGGGACGAGACCACCGGAGGGCACTAGCTCAACTGGCAGAGCATCGGTCTCCAAAACCGAAGGTTGGGGGTTCAAGTCCCTCGTGCCCTGCGAGGAACACTGCACAGCAACAACGAGAAGGTGGAGAACGTGGCCGACGGCAACGCGGTTCAGGACCGGCGCGACTCGCGCGGCGACGACCGTGGGCGCACCAGCCCCGTCACGTTCCTGCGCCAGGTGGTGGCCGAGCTCCGCAAGGTGGTCTGGCCCACCCAGCAGCAGCTCGTCACCTACTTCTTCGTGGTGCTGGTCTTCGTCATCGTGGTGATGGCGCTCGTGACCGTCCTCGACCTGGCTTTCGGAAAGCTGGTCTTCGAGGTCTTCACGGGCAACAGCGCCCAGTGACGAGGTAGGCAGTGACCACCGCTCGCAATCCCGCCGGGTGATCCCGGCCCCCGGTCCCGACCGGGGCCAGCAACGACCTACGGAGTGAGACGTGTCTGAGAACAATGACGTGGACCAGGTCGACGACCAGGTCGAGTCCGTCGACGAGGCGACCCCGGAGGACGCCGTCACGGACTCCGTCGCGGACACCGAGACCGGCGAGGTGAGCGACCAGGTGAGCGACCAGGTGAACGACGACGTGGCCGCCGAGGCCGCCGCCGAGGCGACCGACGCCGACGAGACCGACGAGACCGAGGCGGAGCCCGCCGAGGAGTCCGCCGAGGAGTCCGCCGAGGAGTCCGCCGACGACCCGCTCGAGGCGTTCCGCCGTGAGCTGTGGGCCAAGCCCGGCGACTGGTTCGTGGTGCACACCTACTCCGGCATGGAGAAGCGGGTCAAGCACAACCTCGAGAACCGCATCATCTCCCTCAACATGGAGGACTACATCCACGAGATCGTGGTCCCCACCGAGGAGGTCGCGGAGATCAAGAACGGCCAGCGCAAGATGGTCACCCGCACCGTGCTCCCCGGCTACGTCCTGGTCCGCATGGACCTCACCGACGAGTCCTGGTCGGCCGTGCGTCACACGCCGTCGGTCACCGGCTTCGTGGGCCACAGCCACCAGCCCGTGCCGCTGAGCATGAGCGAGGTCGAGGACATGCTCGCGCCGGCCGTCGTGGCCGTCGCCGAGGCCGAGGCCGCCGCGGCGGGCGAGAAGGGCGCGTCCACCACCCCGCGCAAGCCGGTCGAGGTGGCCGACTTCGACGTCTCCGACTCCGTGATGGTCGTCGACGGTCCGTTCGCCACGCTCCACGCGACGATCACCGAGATCAACGCCGAGTCGCAGCGCGTGAAGGCGCTCGTCGAGATCTTCGGCCGCGAGACCCCGGTCGAGCTCTCGTTCTCGCAGATCCAGAAGGTCTGACGATTTCGTCGGTCCGCCGTGCGGGCCCGACACTGAAGTAGCGACAACCCGTGGCAGGGGGCATCGGCCCTCGTCAGGACCACAAGAGAGAAAGAAGAAGGCAATGCCTCCCAAGAAGAAGATCGCCGCACTGGTCAAGGTGCAGCTGCAGGCCGGCTCGGCCACCCCGGCTCCGCCGGTCGGTACGGCGCTCGGCCCGCACGGCGTCAACATCATGGACTTCTGCAAGGCCTACAACGCCCAGACCGAGTCCATGCGCGGCAACGTGATCCCCGTCGAGATCACCATCTACGAGGACCGCTCGTTCGACTTCATCACCAAGACCCCGCCGGCCGCCGAGCTCATCAAGAAGGCCGCCGGCCTCTCGAAGGGCTCCGGCGTCCCGCACAAGGACAAGGTCGGCAAGCTCACCAAGGACCAGGTCCGTGAGATCGCCGCGACCAAGCTGCCCGACCTCAACGCCAACGACATCGACGCGGCCATGAAGATCGTCGAGGGCACCGCGCGCTCGATGGGCGTCACGACCGACTGATCGAGGTCGCGGGCAGCACTCCAGCTCCGACCGTGGGAGAGCCGCGCTGGCTCGCCTAAACCACATCCTTCGCACCACAGAAACGAGAAGACCATGCAGCGCAGCAAGACCTACCGCGCGGCCGCAGAGACGTTCGACAAGGACGAGCTCTACGCGCCGCTGGCCGCCATCAAGATCGCCAAGGGCGGCTCCAAGAAGAAGTTCGACGAGACGATCGACGTCGTCATGCGCCTGGGCGTCGACCCGCGCAAGGCCGACCAGATGGTCCGCGGCACCGTCAACCTCCCGCACGGCACCGGCAAGACCGCCCGCGTCCTCGTGTTCGCCAACGCCGACAAGGCCGAGGCCGCCCGTGAGGCCGGCGCCGAGTTCGTCGGTGGCGACGAGCTGATCGAGAAGGTCGCCGGCGGCTGGCTCGACTTCGACGCCGTGGTCGCCACCCCCGACATGATGGGCAAGGTCGGCCGCCTCGGTCGCGTGCTCGGCCCCCGCTCGCTCATGCCCAACCCGAAGACCGGCACGGTGACCCCCGACGTCGCCAAGGCCGTCACGGACATCAAGGGCGGCAAGATCGAGTTCCGCGTCGACCGCCACTCCAACCTGCACTTCATCATCGGCAAGGCCTCCTTCTCCGAGGTCGCGCTCGCGGAGAACTACGCGCCGCGCTCGAGGAGGTGCTGCGTCTCAAGCCGGCCAGCTCCAAGGGCCGCTACATCAAGAAGATCACCGTCTCCACCACGATGGGTCCCGGCATCCAGGTCGACCCCAACCGCGTCAAGAACGTCGCGTCCGAGGACGAGGCCGCCCAGGCCTGACCCCGGTCCGACAGCCCGGCCCGGTCACCCCTCACGGGGTGACCGGGCCGTGCTGCGTCTTCGGCCGTGTCTTCGGCCGTGTCTTCGGCCGTGTCTCGGTGCTGGGGCGGGATGTTCGTTTGCCCGTGCGACCCTTGGGTAGAAGCCCCACGGCACCCGCCACCGGATCATCGTCCAACCCCGTCCCAGGAGACACACATGCGCGTCACGCCCCTTGCCCGCCGACTCGGCTCCGCCGCCCTGGTCCTGACCCTGGGGACCGGGCTCGCCGCGTGCAGCGACGACGCGGGCTCCTCCGACTCCCCGAGCTCGGCGACCGACGAGAGCACCGACGAGAGAGAGCACGGATGAGAGCACCGACGAGAGCACGGACGAGGGTGCCGGCGAGGCGTCCCTCACCGAGCTGTCGGCCGAGGAGTTCTACCCGTCGGTGATGGAGGCGATGCGCGAGGCCGAGACGTTCACCTTCGAGACCACCTCGGGGACCGCCGGCCAGACGCAGACCATGGCCGGCGAGGCCCGCTTCGGCGACGACGGCATGGAGATGAAGGCGTCGAGCACGGGCGCGCAGGCGATGGAGATGATCCTCATCGGCAAGGCGATGTACATGAAGTCGAAGGATCTCGGCACCGGCGACAAGTGGCTCAAGATCGACCTGAGCGACCCCAACTCGCTGTTCGGCATGCTCGGCAAGGCCACCGACCCCGAGGTGATGTTCAAGTCGATGGAGGCGCCGAAGAAGCTGGAGCTCATCGGCACCGAGGACGTCGACGGCGTCGAGGCCAACCACTACCGCATCACCCTCGACCCCACCCAGTACCTCGAGGCGATGGAGTTCCCGCCCGCGATGGCCGACATGCTCCCCGACGAGCTGGTGACCGAGATGTGGGTCGACGCCGACAACCTGCCGCGCAAGTTCAACCAGACGATCGAGATCCCGGCCGTCGGTGGCGGCAAGCCGACGACCTCGACCAGCGAGGGCACCTACGCCGACTTCGGCACCGACGTGGAGATCGAGGAGCCCCCGTCGAGCGAGGTCACCGAGCAGCCCGGAGTGTGAGTCCGGCGACGGGCGGGTCCGCCCGGGATCAGTCCCGGAAGACCCGCTCGTCGATCAGCTGCTCCTTGACCTCGGTGCCCTCGGGCTCGTAGCGGCCCTGGTCGAAGCGGGTGCGGAACTGCAGCACGGCCCCGTCGCGGCCGAACCGGTTCTTCTCCACCGTCAGCACGGCGTACTCGCGGAACCGATCGGCGTTGCCGAGGTCGTAGGTCAGGTGGTGGCGCGCGACGATGTCGAACTTGTTGTTGAGCACCAGCACGACGTCCGCCTCGTAGGCCAGGGCGCTCGACCCGCGCAGGTCGTTGGCGCGCATCCGCCTGCCGGAGCGCAGCGCGTTCTTCTCGGCCGCCGAGATGGCCAGCACCGGGGCGGAGATGTCGATGGCGAGGTCCTTGAGGCCCTCGACCACCTCGGTCGTGCTGTTCTCCTCGTCGGCGTGGCCGGACAGCACCTTCTGCAGGTAGTCCACGACGACGAGCGGGGTGGTGCCCGACAGCTCGCGCACCGCCTCGATGGCGGCCTGGATCGCGTCGAGGTCGGTGCGGGTGCCGGTGGAGCGGTGCACGAAGAGCAGCTCGGAGTAGTGCGCCACCCGCGCCAGCGCCTCGACGCCCGACGGCACCGACTCGAGGCGGTGCTCGAGCGAGCTCACCCACAGGTCGTCGAAGATCGAGCGAATGCTGTTGACCCGCACCTGGTCGGAGTCGTCGAGCTCGCCCGCCTCCATCGCGAGGAGCTTCTGCGTCAGGTCCTCGGCGTCGTGCTCGAAGGAGAAGTAGAGGACCGGTCGGCCGCTCGCGGCGGTGTTGCGGGCGATCTGGAGGGCGAAGGTGGACTTGCCGAGACCCTGCGGGCCGGCGAGCAGCACCAGTGAGCCGGCGCGCATCCCGCCGCCGATCAGGGGGTCGAGACCGCCGAAGCCGGTCTTCCAGAGGCGGCCGGCCGCGTTGCGCCCGGTGAGCATGCGTTCGTCGCTCCGGGCCAGTGAGGCCCCGACGGTCATGAGCTGGTGGTCCACGCGGCAATGGAAGCAGTGTTGGCGCCCCCTCGTGGGAGGATTGGGCGCTTTGGCTCCGGCTGCCCGCCGATTTGTCGCCCCCGTGCCCGGCGCGTACTGTGGCACTCGAAACCAGAGACCGCAGGTTGTCATGGGCTCCTCGCCCACGACTGAAGGTCCGCAGCAGCGGGCGGCCGGCGCAGGTGACAGAGCAGCGGCAGTCATGCCGCCCACGCCCTGAGCCTGTGCTCAGGGCGTTCGTCGTCTGTGGGACCGACGCCGGTGGTCAACCCCGGAAGGAGACCCATGGCGCGGCCAGAAAAGACTGCCGCCGTCGCAGAGATCGTTGAGTCCTTCAACGACTCCGCCGGCGCTGTGCTGACCGAGTACCGCGGGCTCACCGTGAAGCAGCTGCAGGACCTGCGGCGAGCCCTCGGCGAGAACGCCAACTACGCCGTGGTCAAGAACACGCTGGCCAAGATCGCCGCCACCGAGGTGGGCATCGACGGCTTCGACGACCTGCTGACCGGCCCCACCGCCATCGCCTTCATCAATGGAGACGTGGTCGAGGCCGCCAAGGGTCTGCGTGACTTTGCCAAGGCAAACCCCGCCCTCGTCATCAAGGGCGGAGTCCTCGACGGCAAGCCCCTCGACGCCTCCGAGATCGCCAAGCTGGCCGACCTCGAGTCGCGTGAGGTGCTGATGGGCAAGCTGGCGGGCGCGATGCTCGCCTCGCTGTCCCAGGCCGTCTACCTGCTCAACGCGCCGATCGCCCAGGCCGCCCGTCTCGCGGGTGCGCTGCAGGCCAAGGCCGAGCAGGACCCCTCGATCCTCGCAGGTGGTGCCGGCACGCCGGCTGCTCCCGCTGCCGAGGACGCTCCGGCCCAGGAGGCCCCCTCGTCCGAGGGTGCCGCCGACGCCGAGGCGAGCGACGAGTCGGCCGACGCGGCCGCCGAGTCCACCGACGCCTGACCAGGCCGACGTACACCACCTGAAACCCCGGAACGGCCGCACACCGCGACCGCACCACAGACGAAAGGTTTGCCATCATGGCGAAGCTCAGCACCGACGAGCTCCTTGACGCCTTCAAGGAGATGACCCTGATCGAGCTCTCCGAGTTCGTGAAGCAGTTCGAGGACACCTTCGGCGTGACCGCCGCCGCCCCCGTCGCCGTGGCCCCCGCCCCGGCCGCCGGTGGCGCTGCCGGTGGCGACGCCGCCGCCGAGGAGAAGACCGACTTCGAGGTCGTCCTCGAGGCCGCCGGCGACAAGAAGATCAACGTCATCAAGGAGGTGCGCGCCCTGACCTCCCTCGGTCTGAAGGAGGCCAAGGACCTCGTCGAGGCCGCCCCCAAGACGATCCTCGAGAACGTCGACAAGGCCGCCGCGGACAAGGCCAAGGAGGCCCTCGAGGCCGCCGGCGCCACCGTCACCGTCAAGTGACGATCCGCGTCTGACACCTCGCTGCTCCGCAGCAACCGTCGAAGGGCGGTCACCCCGGGTCCGGGGTGGCCGCCCTTCGTCATCCCCCGCAGGCGTCCTCCTCCACGACCAGGTCCACGACCGGTCCGCCTCGCCGCTCCCGGTCCCATCCGAACGGACCGGATCGGCGCGTTCTGCTTGACCACGGGCCCTCCGGCGTTCATAGTCATGGCCAACGCGTGGCATGACCCGATGGGAAATCGTCCCCGCGTTTGTGGCATGCCCACAGTTGCGCTATCGTGTGTTGTTGCGCCTGCCCTCAGATGCCCGACGCCTTCCGGACGGCCGTCGTGGTGGTCGGCAAGCGCCGATCACTTGCTCATCTGTGAGGACACCTCTTGGCCGCGCGCAGCTCTGCTGGTAACCACCGTCGCACCTCTTTCGCAAAGATCACCGAACCTCTCGAGGTTCCCCCCCTCATCTCGCTCCAGACGAGCAGCTTCGACTGGCTGGTCGGCGGCGAGCGCTGGGAGGCGGAGGTGGCCGCCCGTCGGGCTGCCGGTGAGGACGTCTCCGAGAAGACCGGTCTGCAGGAGATCTTCGAGGAGATCTCCCCGATCGAGGACTTCTCCGAGACGATGATGCTCTCCTTCGACAATCCCGTCTTCCTCGACGAGAAGTACACCGAGGAGGAGTGCAAGGAGAAGGACTTCACCTACTCCCGCCCGCTCTACGTCTCGGCCGAGTTCATGAACCACGAGACCGGCGAGATCAAGGGCCAGACGGTCTTCATGGGCGACTTCCCCATGATGACCCGCAAGGGCACCTTCATCATCAACGGCACCGAGCGCGTCGTGGTCTCGCAGCTGGTCCGCTCGCCGGGCGTCTACTTCGAGTCCAGCCCCGACAAGACGTCCGACAAGGACATCTTCACCGCCAAGCTCATCCCGAGCCGCGGTGCCTGGCTGGAGTTCGAGATCGACAAGCGCGACCTGGTCGGCGTCCGCCTCGACCGCAAGCGCAAGCAGAACGTCACCGTGCTGCTCAAGGCCCTCGGCTGGACCACCGAGCAGATCCGCGAGGAGTTCGGCCAGTACGAGTCGATGATGCTGACGCTCGAGAAGGACAGCGTCCGCTACGAGACCGTCTACGACGAGCTGCAGAAGAAGGCGCGGGGCGAGGCCCCCACCGCCGAGCAGGTCAACGACGAGGTCACCCGCCTCGCGCTGCTCGACATCTACCGCAAGCTCCGCCCGGGCGAGCCGCCGACGGCCGAGGCCGCGCAGACGCTGCTCAACAACTACTACTTCAACCCCAAGCGCTACGACCTGGCGAAGGTCGGGCGCTACAAGATCAACAAGAAGCTCGGCCTCCAGGAGGCGTTCGACCAGCAGACGCTGACCATCGACGACGTCGTGGCCGCCATCCGCTACGTCGTGCAGCTGCACGACGCGGGTGTCCAGGCCGAGGCGCCCGACCTGCTCGACGCCGCCGGCAACGTCGTCGAGGGCCCCGACGGTGCCCCCGTCAAGGTCCAGGCCGACGACATCGACCACTTCGGCAACCGCCGCATGCGCACCGTGGGCGAGCTCATCCAGAACCAGCTCCGCACGGGCCTGGCCCGCATGGAGCGCGTGGTCCGCGAGCGGATGACGACCCAGGACGTCGAGGCCATCACGCCGCAGTCCCTGATCAACATTCGTCCCGTGGTCGCTGCGCTGAAGGAGTTCTTCGGCACCTCGCAGCTCTCGCAGTTCATGGACCAGACCAACCCGATCGCCGGCCTGACGCACAAGCGTCGCCTCTCGGCCCTCGGTCCCGGTGGTCTGTCCCGTGACCGCGCCGGCATGGAGGTCCGTGACGTCCACCCGTCGCACTACGGCCGCATGTGCCCGATCGAGACCCCGGAAGGCCCCAACATCGGCCTGATCGGGTCACTGGCCTCCTACGGCCGGATCAACCCGTTCGGCTTCGTCGAGACCCCCTACCGCCGCGTGGTGAAGGGTGTCGTCACCGACGAGATCGACTACCTGACGGCCGACGACGAGGACCGCTACGTCATCGCCCAGGCCAACGCCCCCCTCGACGCGAAGATGAAGTTCGTCGAGGAGCGCGTGCTGGTCCGCCAGAAGAACGGCGAGGTCGACGCCATCCTGGCCGAGGAGGTCGACTACATGGACGTCTCGCCGCGCCAGATGGTGTCGGTCGCGACGGCCCTGATCCCCTTCCTCGAGCACGACGACGCCAACCGCGCGCTCATGGGCGCCAACATGCAGCGCCAGGCCGTGCCGCTGATCACCAGCGACAGCCCGCTGGTCGGCACCGGCATGGAGTACCGCGCCGCCGTCGACGCCGGTGACGTGGTCGTCGCCGACAACGCCGGTGTGGTCAAGGAGGTGTCCGCCGACGCCATCGAGACGATGAACGACGACGGCACCTACCAGACCTACCGTCTGGCCAAGTTCCGTCGCTCCAACCAGGGCACCTGCATCAACCAGCGTCCGCTGGTCAAGGCCGGTGACCGCCTCGAGGTCGGCACGCCGATCGCCGACGGTCCCTGCACCGACGACGCCGAGATGGCGCTGGGCACCAACCTGCTCGTCGCCTTCATGCCGTGGCAGGGCCACAACTACGAGGACGCGATCATCCTCAGCCAGCGCCTGGTGCAGGAGGACGTCCTCACCTCGATCCACATCGAGGAGCACGAGGTCGACGCCCGCGACACCAAGCTCGGGCCCGAGGAGATCACGCGCGACATCCCCAACGTCTCCGAGGAGGGCCTGGCCGACCTCGACGAGCGGGGCATCATCCGCATCGGCGCCGAGGTCACCACCGGTGACATCCTGGTCGGCAAGGTCACGCCCAAGGGCGAGACCGAGCTCACCCCCGAGGAGCGCCTGCTCCGCGCGATCTTCGGCGAGAAGGCGCGCGAGGTGCGCGACACCTCGATGAAGGTGCCCCACGGCGAGTCCGGCACGGTCATCGGCGTGCGCGTCTTCGACCGCGAGGACGGCGACGACCTGCCTCCGGGCGTCAACCAGCTGGTGCGCGTCTACGTCGCGCAGAAGCGCAAGATCTCGGTCGGCGACAAGCTCGCCGGGCGCCACGGCAACAAGGGCGTCATCGCCAAGATCCTGCCGATCGAGGACATGCCGTTCATGGAGGACGGCACGCCGGTCGACGTCGTGCTCAACCCGCTGGGTGTGCCGCGACGCATGAACATCGGCCAGATCCTCGAGCTGCACCTGGGCTGGCTGGCCAAGCAGGGCTGGGACCTCAACCTCTCCGGCGAGAAGGGTGAGTCCGACTGGAAGAAGCGCCTCATCTCGATCGGCGCCGACCAGGCCGCGCCCAACACCAAGGTCGCGACCCCGGTGTTCGACGGTGCCCGTGAGGACGAGATCACCGGTCTGCTCGGCTCCACGCTCCCCAACCGCGACGGTGAGCGGATGGTCAAGGAGGACGGCAAGGCCAACCTCTTCGACGGTCGCTCGGGTGAGCCGTTCCCGGCGCCGGTGGCGGTCGGCTACATGTACATCCTCAAGCTGCACCACCTCGTCGACGACAAGATCCACGCTCGCTCGACCGGCCCCTACTCGATGATCACGCAGCAGCCCCTGGGCGGTAAGGCCCAGTTCGGCGGCCAGCGGTTCGGCGAGATGGAGGTCTGGGCGATGGAGGCCTACGGCGCCGCCTACGCCCTGCAGGAGCTGCTGACGATCAAGTCCGACGACGTGCCGGGCCGCGTGAAGGTCTACGAGGCCATCGTGAAGGGCGAGAACATCCCCGACTCCGGCATCCCCGAGTCGTTCAAGGTGCTCGTCAAGGAGATGCAGTCGCTCTGCCTCAACGTGGAGGTGCTGTCGCAGGACGGCTCCACCATCGAGATGAAGGACGCCGAGGAAGACGTCTTCCGGGCTGCCGAGGAGCTCGGCATCGACCTGTCCCGCCGCGAGCCCAGCTCCGTCGAAGAAGTCTGAGTCACCGGTGCGCCGGCCCCGGCCGGCGCACCGCCCTCAGTCCCACGCTCCACTTTCCACGTACTAACGAAGGACTGCAGCCATCGTGCTCGACGTTAACTTCTTCGACCAGCTTCAGATCGGCCTGGCCACCGCGGACGACATCCGCACGTGGAGCCACGGTGAGGTCAAGAAGCCGGAGACCATCAACTACCGCACGCTCAAGCCCGAGCGTGACGGCCTCTTCTGCGAGAAGATCTTCGGTCCCACCCGGGACTGGGAGTGCTACTGCGGCAAGTACAAGCGCGTGCGCTTCAAGGGCATCATCTGCGAGCGCTGCGGCGTCGAGGTGACCCGTTCCAAGGTGCGCCGCGAGCGGATGGGCCACATCGAGCTCGCCGCTCCCGTGACCCACATCTGGTACTTCAAGGGCGTCCCCTCGCGCTTGGGCTACCTGCTGGACCTGGCGCCGAAGGACCTCGAGAAGGTCATCTACTTCGCCGCCTACATGATCACCTCGGTCGACGAGGACGCCCGTCACCGCGACATGGACTCCCTCGAGAACAAGGTGGGCCTGGAGCGCGAGCGCCTCGAGAAGCGTCGCGACGCCTCCGTGGAGGACCGCGCCAAGAAGCTCGAGGAGGACCTCGCCACCCTCGAGGCCGAGGGTGCCAAGGCCGACGCCAAGCGCAAGGTGCGCGACGGTGCCGACCGCGAGATGAACCAGCTCCGCGACCGCGCCAACCGTGAGATCGCGCGCCTCGAGGAGGTCTGGGACACCTTCAAGAGCCTCAAGGTCCAGGACCTGCTCGGCGACGAGCTGCTCTACCGCGAGATGAAGACCTGGTTCGGCAAGTACTTCGAGGGCCACATGGGCGCCACGGCGATCCAGAAGCGCCTCCAGGACTTCGACATCGAGGCCGAGGTGGAGTCGCTGCGCGACACCATCGCCAACGGCAAGGGCCAGCGCAAGGTCCGCGCCCTCAAGCGGCTCAAGGTCGTCGACGCCTTCCGCAAGACCGGCAACCAGCCCATCGGCATGGTGCTCGACGCCGTCCCGGTGATCCCGCCGGACCTGCGCCCGATGGTCCAGCTCGACGGTGGCCGCTTCGCCACCTCCGACCTCAACGACCTCTACCGCCGCGTCATCAACCGCAACAACCGCCTCAAGCGGCTGCTCGACCTCGGTGCCCCCGAGATCATCGTCAACAACGAGAAGCGGATGCTGCAGGAGGCCGTCGACAGCCTCTTCGACAACGGTCGTCGCGGTCGTCCGGTCACCGGACCGGGCAACCGGCCGCTGAAGTCGCTGTCCGACATGCTCAAGGGCAAGCAGGGTCGCTTCCGCCAGAACCTGCTCGGCAAGCGCGTCGACTACTCCGGTCGTTCGGTCATCGTCTCGGGCCCGCAGCTCAAGCTCCACCAGTGCGGCCTGCCCAAGCAGATGGCGCTCGAGCTCTTCAAGCCGTTCGTGATGAAGCGCCTCGTCGACCTCTCGCACGCGCAGAACATCAAGTCGGCCAAGCGCATGGTCGAGCGCGCCCGCCCGGTCGTGTGGGACGTCCTCGAAGAGGTCATCACCGAGCACCCCGTGCTGCTCAACCGTGCGCCCACCCTGCACCGCCTCGGCATCCAGGCCTTCGAGCCGCAGCTGATCGAGGGCAAGGCCATCCAGATCCACCCGCTCGTGTGCGGCGCGTTCAACGCCGACTTCGACGGTGACCAGATGGCCGTGCACCTCCCGCTGTCCGCGGAGGCGCAGGCCGAGGCCCGCATCCTGATGCTCTCGACCAACAACATCCTCAAGCCCTCGGACGGCCGTCCGGTGACCATGCCCTCGCAGGACATGATCATCGGCCTGTTCTGGCTGACCACGGACCGCGAGGGCGAGCCCGGCGAGGGTCGCGTCTTCTCGTCGCCGGCCGAGGCGATCATGGCCTTCGACCGCCGTGAGATCTCGCTGCAGAGCAAGATCAGCATCCGCCTCACCGACGTGGTGCCCCCGCTCGACCTCGAGGTCGGCTCGGACTGGGAGGAGCGCACCGCGCTCCGGCTCGAGACCACCCTGGGCCGGGTCTACTTCAACGACACCCTCCCGGCGGACTACCCCTTCGTCAACGAGGAGGTCGGCAAGAAGCGCCTCGGCTCGATCGTCAACGACCTCGCCGAGCGCTACACCAAGGTGCAGGTCGCGGCCTCGCTCGACGCCCTCAAGGACGCCGGCTTCCACTGGGCCACGCGCTCGGGTGTGACCGTCTCGATCGACGACGTCACCACGCCCGACAACAAGGCCGAGATCCTGGGCCGCTACGAGGCGCAGGCCGAGAAGGTCCAGAAGAACTACGAGCGCGGTGTGATGACCGACGACGAGCGTCGTCAGGAGCTCATCGAGCTGTGGACCCAGGCTGCGGCCGAGGTCGGTCGCGCGATGGAGGCCAACTTCGACCGCGCCAACCCGATCTACATGATGGTCGACTCGGGTGCCTCCGGAAACATGAACCAGATCCGGCAGGTCGCGGCCATGCGTGGACTGGTGGCCAACCCGAAGGGCGAGATCATCCCGCGCCCGATCAAGGCCAACTTCCGCGAGGGCCTGACGGTGCTCGAGTACTTCATCGCCACCCACGGTGCCCGCAAGGGCCTCGCCGACACCGCGCTCCGCACCGCCGACTCGGGCTACCTGACCCGTCGTCTGGTGGACGTCTCGCAGGACGTCATCATCCGTGAGGACGACTGCGGCACCGAGCGCGGCCTGCCCAAGCGGATCGACGACGAGCACGTGGAGACCTCGGCCTACGCCCGGTCCGCGGCCGTCGAGATCACCCACCCGGAGACGGGCGAGGTGCTCGCCGCCGCCGGTGAGGACCTCGGCGACGTCAAGATCGGCGAGCTCGTGGCCGCCGGCATCACCGAGGTCAAGGTCCGCTCCGTGCTGACCTGCGACGCCCGCACCGGCACCTGTGCCAAGTGCTACGGCCGCTCGCTGGCCACCGGCAAGCTCGTCGACATCGGCGAGGCGGTCGGCATCATCGCCGCCCAGTCGATCGGTGAGCCCGGCACGCAGCTGACGATGCGTACCTTCCACACCGGTGGTGTGGCCTCGGCCGACGACATCACGCAGGGTCTGCCCCGTGTGGTCGAGCTCTTCGAGGCCCGCTCGCCCAAGGGTCGTACGCCGATCGCGGAGTCCGCGGGACGCGTGAAGATCGAGGAGACCGACAAGGCCCGCGTCGTCGTGGTCACCCCCGACGACGGCTCCGAGGTCCAGGAGATCCCGGTGTCGAAGCGCTCGCGCCTCAACGTCGAGGACGGCGACCACATCGACGTGGGTCACCACATCACCTCCGGTACGCCCGACCCGCAGGACGTCCTGCGCATCCTGGGTGTCCGCAAGGCCCAGGAGCACCTGGTCGACGAGGTCCAGGAGGTCTACCGCTCGCAGGGCGTGGCGATCCACGACAAGCACATCGAGATCATCGTGCGGCAGATGCTGCGGCGCGTGACGGTCATCGAGTCCGGTGACACCAACCTGCTCCCGTCCGACCTGGTCGACCGGGTTCGGTTCGAGGAGGAGAACCGGCGCGTGGTCTCCGAGGGCGGCAAGCCGGCCTCGGGTCGTCCGGTGCTCATGGGCATCACCAAGGCCTCGCTCGCGACCGAGTCGTGGCTCTCGGCGGCCTCCTTCCAGGAGACCACCCGGGTGCTCACCGACGCCGCGATCAACGGCCGCTCCGACAGCCTGCGAGGGCTGAAGGAGAACGTGATCATCGGCAAGCTCATCCCGGCCGGCACCGGCCTCGAGCGCTACCGCAACATCCGGGTGGAGCCGACCGAGGAGGCCCGCGCCGCGGCCTACTCGGTCACCGGCTACGACTCCTACGACTACGACTTCGGTCCGTCGTCGCAGGCCGTCGCACTCGACGACTTCGACTTCGGTTCCTACCAGAACTGAGGCGGTCGACGCAGGCCCCGGCTCCTCACGGAGCCGGGGCCTGCGCCCATTTCTGCCCCGCTCGGTGCGCCTGAGAGAATCCCGTCGTGACACCCCCCTCCTCCCGCCCCACCTCGGCCGACGTGCTCGTCGTCGGCGCCGGCCCCGCCGGGTCCGCCGCCGCTGCGTGGGCCGCCCGTGCCGGGCTCGACGTCGTGCTGGCCGACGCCGCCACCTTCCCCCGCGACAAGACCTGCGGTGACGGACTGACTCCTCGTGCCATCGGGGAGATGCAGCGGCTCGGGCTCGAGGACTGGCTGCGCGCCCACACCGTCAACCAGGGCCTGCGCGCCCACGGCTTCGGCCAGACGCTGCTGCTGCCGTGGCCGGGCGGCTCGCTGCCCGACTGGGGCTCTGCGGTCGCGCGCACCGAGCTCGACGACCACCTGCGCACCGTCGCGATCAAGAGCGGCGCCCGCGCCGTCGACGGCGCCCGCGCGGTCGGCGTACGCCGCGAGGGCGACCGGGTCGCTGCCGTGGAGCTCCGCGACGCCGAGGGCACCTACGAGGTCGCCTGCCAGTGGCTCGTGGTCGCCGACGGCGTCCGCTCGCCGCTCGGCAAGCTGCTGGGCCGCGAGTGGCACCGCGACACCGTCTACGCCGTCGCCGGCCGCGCCTACGTCGACTCCGAGCTCTCCGACGACCCGTGGATCAGCTCCCACCTCGAGCTGCGCGACGAGGAGGGCGCGCTGGTCTCGGGCTACGGGTGGATCTTCCCGCTGGGCGACGGCACGGTGAACCTCGGCGCCGGCACCCTGGCGACGAGCAGGCGTCCCGCCGAGGTGGCCATCAAGCCGCTGATGCAGACCTACGCCGACACGATCGGCGCCGACTTCGGGCTCTCGGGCGAGCTCCGGATGCCGACGTCGGCGCTGCTGCCGATGGGCGGCGCGGTCAGCAACGTCGCCGGGCCCAACTGGGCGCTGATCGGTGACGCCGCGGCGTGCGTCAACCCGCTCAACGGCGAGGGCATCGACTACGGCATGGAGACGGGCCGTCTCGTCGCCGAGCACCTCGCCAGCGGCACCGGGCTCGGTGAGGCCTGGCGATCGACCCTCGTCGAGCACTACGGCGAGGCGTTCTCGATCGCCCGCCGCCTCGCCGGGATCGCGACCCAGCCGAAGGTCGTCTCCACCCTCGGCCCGGCCGGGATGCGCTCGGACTGGCTGATGACGCTCGCGCTGCGCTGGATGGGCAACCTCGTCGACGACGCCGACCGCGACCGCGCGGCCCGGGTCTGGCGCTGGGCCGGTCGTCGCTCGATGGCGCGCGACGCGCGACCGCCGTTCGCGTGAGCCGCGAGCGCACCTACCGGGCCGCCGTCGCGCTCGGGAGGGTGGGGATGCGCGCCCTGCGGATGCAGGTGACCGGGTTCGGGGCGGAGCACGTGCCCCGCCGCGGGCCGGTGCTGCTGGCTGCCACCCACGTGTCCTACCCCGACTTCGTGTTCGTCCAGGAGGGGGTCCACTCGTCGGGGCGCCACGTCCGGTTCATGACCCGCCACGACGTGTGGCAGGTGCCGGGGGTGGGGCGGGCGATGAGCGCCATGCGGCACATCCCCGTCGACCGCGCCGCGCCTGCCGGGGCGTACCTCACGGCGCGCAGGCTGCTCCGCGAGGGCGAGGCGGTCTGCGCGTTCCCCGAGGCGGGGATCAGCTACTCCTACACGGTCCGCTCGCTGATGCGGGGGGTGGCCAGCCTGGCCCGGGAGACCGGCGTGCCCGTGGTGCCGGTCGCGCTGTGGGGCGCGCAGCGCGTCTACTCCGTGGGGGTGCCGGACGAGCGCGGCCGCGAGCCGCGTCCCGACCTCACCCGCGGCCGCCGCATCGACGTGTCCTTCGGTCCGCCGTTGACGATCGGCCCCGACGAGGACCTCACCGAGTGGACCTGCCGGCTGGGGGAGGTGCTCACCGAGCAGCTCGAGGAGCTGCAGCGGCTGCCCCACCACCGTCCGCGCCCGGGCGAGCACGCGCCGTGGTACCCCGCCCACCTCGGCGGTCACGCCCCGACGCGGGACGAGGCGGCCCACCTCGACATCGTGCCGCGCGCGGCGATCAGGCCGACGTGGGGGCCGACTCACGAGACCGGCGACGCGACCCCAGCCAGCCGAGCGGGTTGGTGACCGGCTCGAGCACCCGCCGCACGGGCGGCAGGGCGAGCAGGAGCGCGAGCCCCACCGCGCCGATCACCGTCACGACGAGCCCGGTCACCGGGTAGGAGTCGGTGACCTCCGGCCAGCCGAGGGCCTTGACGGTCTTGATGACGAAGCCGTGGAACAGGTAGACCACCATGGTCGCGGTGCCCATCGTGGTGAGCCAGCCGAGGTTGCGACGCGGCACCAGCGCCATCGCCGAGAAGGCGCCGACCAGGCCGACCACCATCACGGTGAGCCGGGTCTGGAACACGATCTCGTTGTCGATCGGGATCTCCGCGTAGCCGGTGTCGTACCAGAGCAGCGCCGTCTCGGCCCAGGAGTCGGTGTAGAGGGCCATCACGCCGATCCCGACCAGCATCGGGACGGCGGCCACCCGCACCCAGACGTCGTCGAGGTGCGCGAGGTGGCGCGGCTTGAGGTGCAGGCCGAGCACGAAGAACGGCAACAAGCCCAGGAAGCGGGGGATCATCAACGAGTCGTCGTTCCAGAGCCCGCCCAGCAGGCTGACGATCACCGACAGCGGCAGGAACAACCAGTGCCGCTTGAGGATCGGGGTGCACAGCCGCCACATCAGCAGCACGATGAGGTACCACATCGTCCAGTGGGGGATGAGCCACAGCGGCCCCTCGACGCCCTCGTCGGCGACCTCGCGGCGGTAGTAGAACAGCGCCGGCTCGAACAGGAGGTAGGGGATGAGGAGGGTGTGGACGAGGCTCTTCAACCTGCGCCGGTCCCACTCGAACGACTTCGAGAGGTAGCCGCTGATGAACACGAAGGCCGGGATGTGCCACAGGTAGATGAAGTCGTAGACCCAGTGGCTGCCCGCGCTCGCCTCGACGAGTCCGATCGAGTGCCCGACGACGACGAGCGTGACCAGCACCATCTTCACGTTGTCGAGCCACGGATCGCGAGACGGGTGGGACACGGCGCACACCGTACTTCACTAGGTTGGGGGCCATGGGAGCTCTGCCGAGGCGTCAGCGGGTGGCGGCCTACGCCGTCATCCTCCGCGTGCGCGGTGGGCGGGTCGAGATCCTGCTCAGCCGCCTGGCGCCACGGGTGTCGCGCTCCGAGCTGTGGACGCTGCCCGGCGGCGGCGTCGACCACGGGGAGGACCCCCGGGACGCCCTGATCCGCGAGGTGGAGGAGGAGACCGGGCTCGCCGCGACGGTCGGCGACCGGGCCCGGGTCTACAGCGCCCACATGCCCCGCTCCCCCCGGGACGGCGCGCTCGTCGACGCCCACGCCATCCGGCTGGTCTATGAGGGCTGGGTGCCCCCGGACTCGCCCGTGCCGCGGGTCGTGGAGGTGGACGGGTCCACTGTCGAGGCGGCCTGGAAGCCGCTCGACGACGTCACCTCGGGCGCCGTCCCGGTGTCGTCGGTGGTGGCCGAGGCCCTCGTCGACCACCAGCCGTTCCGCATGCAGCGGGTCGCGGCGTACGCACTCGTCACCCGGCGCCGCGACGGCGACGACCAGGTGCTCCTGACCCACCTCTCCCGCACCGCCGCGCACCCCGGGAAGTGGACGCTGCCGGGCGGCGGCGTCGACCACGGCGAGCACCCGGCGGTCGCGCTGGCCCGTGAGGTCGAGGAGGAGTGCGGGCTCGCGTGCGAGGTCGGTGCGCTGCTGGGGGTGCACGACACCCACTTCTCGGGCACCGCGCCGTCGGGGCGGATCGAGGACTTCCACGGCGTGCACCTGCTCTACCGCGCTACCGTCGCCGACGGTGACCCGCGGGTCGTCGAGGTCGACGGCACCACCGACGCCGTGGCGTGGGTGCCCACGGCCGCCATCAGGTCCGGCGAGGTCGAGGTGCTGGACGTCGTCAACCATGCGTTGGGAGCCGAGAGTGACTGAGAGCGTCTTCACCTACGCCGCGCCCGGGCTGAAGTTCGGCCGCGGAGCCAGCGACGAGCTGGGCTGGGACGTCCAGCAGCTGTGCCGCGACGTTCCGGGCGACGGGACCCGCCGGGTCCTGCTCGTCACCGACCGCGGGGTCGCCGCCACCGGACACCCCGACCGGATCGCCGACGGCATGCGCTCGCGCGGGCTCGAGGTCGTGGTCTACGCCGACGCGCGCGTCGAGCCCACCGACGCCTCCCTCGAGGCGGCCGTCGCCGCGGCCCTGGCGTCGGGTCCGTTCCACGCGGTGGTCGCGGTGGGCGGCGGCTCGTCGATCGACACCGCCAAGGCCGTCGACCTGATGCTGACCAACCCGGGTGACCTCCTCGACTACGTCAACGCGCCGGTCGGCGGCGGCCGCGCCCCCGAGCGCCGGCTCCTCCCGCTCGTCGCCGTGCCCACGACCACCGGCACCGGCGCGGAGTCGACCACCATCTGCGTGCTCGACGTGCTCGCCCTCAAGGTCAAGACCGGGATCTCCCACGCCCGCCTGCGGCCCACCCTCGCCATCGTCGACCCCGACCTGACGATGACCCAGCCCGCGATGGTCACCGCCTCGGCGGGCATGGACATCCTGTGCCACGCGCTGGAGAGCTGGACGGCCCGGTGGTTCGCCGACTTCGAGGCCAAGCGGCCCGAGCAGCGCGTCCCCTACTGCGGCGCCAACCCCATCGCCGACATGTGGGCCGAGAAGTCGCTGTCGCTCCTCGCCGGCTCGTTCCGCACCGCCGTCCGCGACGGCACCGACCGGGAGGCGCGCGAGCAGATGGCGCTCGCCGCCACGTTCGCCGGCCTCGGCTTCGGCAACGCGGGCGTGCACGTGCCGCACGCGTGCGCCTACCCGATCGCCGGTCGGGTCCGCGACTACCGCCCCGAGGGCTACCCGGCCGACGAGCCGATCGTGCCCCACGGCATGGCGGTGGTGATGACGGCGCCGGCCGCCTTCGCCCTCCTGCACGACGCCGCCCCGGAGCGGCACCGTCGGGCGGCCGAGCTGCTCGGGGGCGAGGGCGAGCCCCTGCCCGACGTGCTGCGGGCGCTGATGCGCGACGTCGGGCTCCCGAGTGGTCTCGCCGAGCTCGGCTACGGCGCCGCCGACGTCGACGACCTGGTCGAGGGAGCGCTCAAGCAGCAGCGCCTGCTGGCCACCGCCCCGATCGAGGTGACCTCCGACGACCTGGCCACCGTGTTCCGCGACTCCCTCGAGCACTGGTGACCGCCGG
Organism: Nocardioides sp. zg-1228; assembly: GCF_017086465.1. Classification (NCBI taxonomy): domain Bacteria; kingdom Bacillati; phylum Actinomycetota; class Actinomycetes; order Propionibacteriales; family Nocardioidaceae; genus Nocardioides; species Nocardioides sp. zg-1228. The sequence continues at coordinate 663,753 of NZ_CP070961.1, forward strand.
CCCGCCCGGGGGCGAGTCGGCGCATCCTGACGGTCACAGACCCCCGAGTCGGCGCATCCTGACGCAGGCGAGGGTCGAGTCGGCTCATCCTGACGGTCAGGACGCGCCGCCTCGACGGTGTTTGGGGGTCAGGACACGCCGCCTCGACGGCGTTTGGGGGTCAGGCGGCGGCGAATGAGCGGCTGACCCCTCCGTCACTAGGATGAGGGCATGAACCCCCGCCACCGCCGACTCGTGATCCCGGTGGCACTGGGGGCGCTGATCCTCATCGTCGTCCTCGCCTCGATCCTGTGAGCGACGAGCTCGCCACCGTCCGCGCGGCGATCCTGGACGCCGACGGGCTGGTCCGGGCGCTGGCGAGCGGACGCCGCAAGGGTCGTCCGGCTCCGGTCGTGGGCGGTCGAGAGGTGCGTCGGGTCGAGGTGCGTGCGGTCGACCTCAAGGCGGGCCGCCACCTCCAGGTGACGTCCTACGACGACACCCAGGCGCACGCCACCAACCACCGTGTGGGCGAGGCGGCCGAGGCGGCGGTGGACGCGCTGCTGGCGGAGCCGTTCGCCCACTGGCACGTCGACACCGCCACCGCGACCCACCAGCTGCGAGTCACCAAGAAGGGCGTGCCGCTGCTCCACACCGCGAGCCGGTCCGAGGCGGTGGCGCCCTCACGTGACCACGACCGCCCCAAGGACCGACTGCTCCCCGAGGACCACCCGGTGCTGGTCGCGCTGGGGATCAGCGACTCGCAGGGCCGCATCAAGCCGACCCGGCAGGCGAAGTACCGCCAGGTCGAGGAGCTCGTCCGGCTGCTCGACGCCAGCCTCACCGAGGCCATCGCCCAGGGACACGTGCGCACCCCGACCCCGGACGACCCGCTCCGGGTGGTCGACCTCGGCTGCGGCAACGCCTACCTCACCTTCGCCGCGCACGCCTACCTCGCCGACCGGCTCCCGGTGCGGATGACCGGCGTCGACGTGAAGCAGCAGTCCGCCGACCACAACTCGCGGGTCGCCGCCGAGCTGGGCATCGAGGCCGACTTCGTCGTCGGGTCGATCGCCGAGGCCCGCCTGCCCCGGCCGCCCGACGTGGTGCTCGCCCTCCACGCCTGCGACACCGCCACCGACGACGCGCTCGCCCGGGCGGTGGAGTGGCAGGCGCCGCTGGTGCTCGCCGCCCCGTGCTGCCACCACGACATCGCCGCCCAGCTGAGGGCGACGGAGCCGCCGGCGCCCTACGCCATGCTCACCCGTCACGGCATCCTCCGCGAGCGCTTCGCCGACACCCTCACCGACGCCCTGCGCGCCTCGCTGCTGCGCCGCGAGGGCTACCGCGTCGACGTGGTCGAGTTCGTCGAGAGCGCCCACACCCCGCGCAACACGTTGCTGCGCGCGGTCCGCACCGGAGCCGACGGCACCGAGGCCGCCCGCGAGTACGACGAGCTGCTGGCCGCGTGGGGCGTACGACCCCGCCTCGGCGACCTGCTGGACCCACGGCCCGTCGATGCATGACCTGCGTCGTCTCGCGATCGGGCTCGCGGTGGCGGCGCCCTTCCTGCTCGGCGCCGCGGCCGGCACCGACGACACCGACCGCTCCCGCGCCGCCTTCCGCTTCGCCGACCCCGAGGTCGTCGAGTCCAGCGGGCTGGTGGTCCTGCCCGCCGGCCGCGGCTCGCTCGCGGTCACCACCAACGACTCGGGCGACTCCGGACGCGTCTTCGCCGTCGATCCCGCGACCGGCGAGACCGTCGGCGTCACGTCGTGGGACCGCGACCCGACCGACGTCGAGGCCCTCGCGCCGGCCGGGCCCGGGCACGTCTGGGTCGCCGACATCGGCGACAACCGCCGCGCCCGCGACCACGTCGAGATCCTCCGGGTGCCGGTCGGGCCCGGGGACGTCGAGGCCGAGCCGGTGGCCCACCGCCTGGTCTACGCCGACGGCGCCCAGGACGCCGAGGCGCTGGTCCGGCACCCGCTGTCGGGCCGGCTGTTCGTGATCAGCAAGGGCGTGTTCTCCGGCACGGTCCACGCCGCGCCGCGCCGCCTGCGGGCCGACCGGTCCCACCGCCTCACGGCGGTCGCCGACGCCCCCGGGCTGGTCACCGACGCGGTGTTCCTGCCGGGCGGCGGCGGGGTGGTGGCGCGCACCTACACCCACGCGTACCTGATGGCCTACCCCTCGTGGCAGGTCGTCGCGTCATGGCCGCTGCCGGTCCAGGACCAGGGCGAGGGCATCTCGATCGACGGCCGCGAGCTGCTCCTCAGCACCGAGGGCGCGGGCTCGGAGGTGCTGGCGGTCGCGCTGCCGCGGGTCGCCGACGCCGTCGAGCTGCACGCCCCGGTGTGGACCGGCCTGCGGCTGCTCGCGACGGCGTACGCCCTGCCGCTCTAGCCCTCTGTGTCGGCCTCGGTGTCGGTGAGGGCGGCGTCGAGCGCGGCCTGGACGTGCAGCGTGGTGCAGGGGAAGACGGGGAGCTCGACGTCGGCCTGCGAGACCAGCAGCTCGAGCTCGGTGCAGCCCAGCAGCACGCCGCCCGCGCCGGCGTCCCACAGCTCCTCGATGATCGAGACCACCCGGCTGCGCGTGCGCGGCAGCACGACGCCGTGCACGAGCTCCTCGTAGATCGCGTCGTTGAGGAAGTCGTGGTGCGAGGCGTCGGGCACCACGACCGACAGGCCGTGGCTGGCGAGCCGGTCGACGAAGAACGTCTCGTCCATCGCGACCTTGGTGCCGATCAGGCCGACCTTGTCGATGCCCGCGGCGCGCACCGCCTCGGCGACGACGTCGGCGAGGTGCAGCACCGGGATGTCCACGGCCGCCTCCACCTGGTCGGCGACCTTGTGGAACGTCGTGGTGCACAGCAGCAGGAAGTCGGCGCCCGCGCGCTCGACGCCACGCGCGGCGTCGGCGAGGAGCGTGCCGACCTGGTCCCAGCGCTCGTCGTCCTCGAGGTCGGTGACCTCGGCGAAGTCGACGGTCGTGAGGGCGAGCCTGGGCGAGGACAACCCGCCCACCCGCTCCCTCATCCCGAGGTTGAGGTCGCGGTAGTAGACCGCGCTGCTCTCCCAGCTCATGCCGCCGACGAGTCCGATGGTCTTCACGCGCGGAAGTCTCCCATGCCTCAGGACCGGTGCACCTTGTGTGCCGCTGCTTGGGCGCGCGGCTTGATCACCAGCTCGTCGATGTCGACGTGGGACGGCCGGGTGGCCACCCAGGCGATGGCGTCGGCGACGTCCTCGGCGAGCAGCGGCTGGTCGACCCCGGCGTAGACCGCGTCGGCACGCTCGCGGTCGCCGCCGAAGCGCACCAGCGAGAACTCGTCGGTGCGGACCATGCCGGGGGCGACCTCGCTGATCCGGATCGGCTCGCCGTTGAGCTCGAGGCGCAGCGTCTCGGTGACCACCTTCACGCCGTGCTTGGCAGCGGTGTAGCCGCCGCCCCCCTCGTAGGCCCAGCGCCCGGCGGTCGAGCCGACGTTGACGATCACCGCGTCACCGCTGGCGCGCAGGGCCGGGAGCAGCGCCCTGGTCACCCGGACCAGGCCGAGCACGTTGACGTCGTACATCCACGCCCACGCGTCGACGTCGGCGCTGTCGACCCGGTCGGTGCCGAGCGCACCGCCGGCGTTGTTGACCAGCACGTGGCACGTCGGGACCGTCGCGGCGAGCGCGTCGACCGACGCCTGGTCGGTGACGTCGCAGGTGACAGCCCTGCCCCCGATCTCCGCGGCGAGCTCCTCGATGCGATCGGTGCGGCGCGCGGCGCAGACCACCTGGAAGCCCTGGGCGGCCAGGGCGCGCGCGGTGGCGGCGCCGATGCCGCTGGAGGCGCCGGTGACGACGGCGGTGCGGGGCTGGGTGCTGTTCTCGGTCATGGGCCCATCCTGCCAAGATGTGCCGGTGATCATCGCGGCGGCCGACGGTTCGGCACTCGGCAACCCCGGTCCGGCCGGATGGGCGTGGTACGTCGACGACGGCTGCTGGGCGTCCGGCGGCTGGCCGCACGGCACCAACAACATGGGCGAGCTGATGGCGGTGCTCGACCTGCTCCAGCAGACCGCGCACCTCGACGAGGAGCTGCGGGTCTACTGCGACAGCACCTACGTCATCAACGCGATCACCAAGTGGATGAAGGGCTGGAAGCGCAAGGGCTGGAAGAAGGGCGACGGCAAGCCCGTCATGAACGTCGAGCTGATGAAGGCCCTCGACGCCGCCATGGAGGGCCGCGACGTCGACTTCGTGTGGGTCAAGGGCCACGCCGGCCACGAGCTCAACGAGGCCGCCGACCAGCGGGCCAACGCCGCCGCGATGGCCTACCGCGACGGGCGGGTGCCCGACCCCGGTCCCGGCATGCCCGACAGCTCGACGGCGCACCCGGCCGCGGCCGTCGGGCAGGTCGAGCCCGAGCCCGACCTGTTCTCCGGCCTCGCCGCCGACGACCTCGACGCCGCGCCCTCCGACGAGGAGCACGTCGTGGCGATGGAACGCGCCCTGCTCGGCGACGAGGTGCGCTCCGACCGGGCCGCGGTCGCGGCGCTGCTCCACCCCGACTGGCAGGAGATCGGCTCCTCCGGCCGGCTGTGGGACCGCGCCGAGATGCTGGCCGAGATCGGCCCGCTCGCCTCGCCCGTGAGCCTCGACGTCCTCACCGTCTCGCGGGTCGCCCCCGACGCGATCCTCCTCGTCTGGCGGGCGTCCGGCGACGACGGCAGGCGGCTGCGCAGCTCGCTGTGGCTGCGCACCGGCGGCACCTGGCAGCAGCGCTTCCACCAGGGCACGCCGGAGGCCTGAGCGGGCGCTCGGTCACCACCGAACCACCCGTGTCGTTACGACGGCACGGCCCGCATGGGCCATCCGGTCGCTACGCGTCTCGAAGAACCGCTCAAGACTCCCTCAAGGGACCACGGGACCACCCGGGTTCGGATGGGATGTCCCGGTGCGATTCCTCTCCTCCAGCGTCCGCCGCGGGCTCCTCGCCGCCACGCTGATGTCCCCCGTGCTCGTCACCCTCGGCCTGGCGGCCCCGGCCGCTGCCGCCCCGACCACGTTCAGCAGCTCCGGCGCGATCTCGATCCCCAGCTCTGGAGTGGCCAGCCCTTACCCGTCGACCGTGACCGTCGGCGGCATGGCGAGCAGGGTGAAGACCGTCGAGCTGACCCTGACCCGGTTCACCCACCAGATCTCCTACGACGCGCACGTGATGCTCGTCAGCCCGTCTGGCCGCAACCTGACGGTCATGTCCGACATCTACTCACTCGATGGCGAACGCACCTTCACCTTCGCCGACGGCGCCCCCACCCTCACCGACGGCTCGCCGTCCGGACGCTACGCCCCGACCGACGCGAACGAGGCCAACAGGTTCCCCGCGCCTGCTCCCGCCCGGACCGGGGTGACGACCTTTGCCGGTGCGTTCGGTGGGACCGACCCCAACGGCACCTGGCAGCTGTTCGTCTACGACGACATCGGCGGTGGCGCAGGCAGCATCGGCTCGTGGAGCCTGACGATCGACGCAGGCATCCCGCAGGTGCTGACCTTCAGCACGACCGCGCCTGCCCCGGCCCGCGTGGGGGAGACCTACACCCCGGTGGCGACGTCCGACGCCGCATTCCCGGTCACCTACGCCGTCGACCCGGCCACCACCAACGAGGCGTGCCGACTCGCCGACGACGACCAGACGCTGTTCTTCCAGCACAGCGGCACCTGCGTCCTCGCCGCGACCGCCCCCGGCGACGCCGACCACGACCCCGGTCGCGCCACCCAGACCATCGCCGTACGCGCCGCGAGGTCCGACCTGGCCGCGCTGGCCATCAGCCCGCAGGGCGCCTCCACCACCGCCGGTGACCCCGTGCCCTACAGCGTGGAGGGGACCGACTCCCACGGTCTCCCCGTCCCCGACCAGCAGGCGACCATCTCCTACACCCCGGCCGGCGGCGGCGCCTCCACCATCTGCGCCGACGCCGCCTGCGTCCCGACGCAGGCCGGCACCTACACGGTGACCGCCTCGGCGCCCGGTGCCGAGGGCCCGGTCACCGCGAGCACCACCCTGACCGTCCTCGCCGACGACGTCGCGGCCCTGCAGATCAGCCCCGAGGGCGCGACGACCACCGCCGGCACGCCGCTGCAGCTCACCGTCGGCGGCACCGACCGGTTTGGCAACGCCATGCCCGACCAGACGGCAGCGAGCGACGTCGTCGCGACGCCCGTCGGTGGTGGCGCGCCCGTCGCGTGCGCGGCAGGCCGGTGCGACCTGACCGTCGCCGGCGTCTACTCGGTCAGCGCCGCCCAGACCGGCGCCGACGCGCCGGCCGGCGACGCGACCACCCTCACCGTGGCCCCCGCCGCACTCGACCGCGTCGAGCTGGCGGGCGACGACACGACCGCCGCGGGCACCCCGGTCGTCTTCACCGTCACGGGCTACGACGTCTTCGACAACGTGCGCAGCGACGGCACGCCGACCGTGACGGCCGCCCGTGGCAGCGCGACCACCACCTGCCCCCAGGGCGTCTGCTCGCCCACGACGGCCGGCACCTGGACCGTCGAGGGCGCGATCGGCGGCGAGACCGACACGGCCTCGCTCGAGGTCACCCCCGGCCCGTTGGCCTCCCTCGTCGTCACCCCCGACGTCACCACCGTGACCCCGGGCACGGACGTCGCCTACACCGCCACGGGCGCCGACACCCACGGGAACGCCCTCGGCGACCGTACGGCCCTGAGCACCTTCACCATCCAGCGCGGCTCTGCGGCGGCGGTGGCCTGCGCCGCGGCGGTCTGCACCCCGTCCGCCACGGGCAACCACCGCGTCACCGCCACCATCGGGTCGGTCTCCGCCACAGCCGCCCTCGTCTCGGCGCTGCCGTCGGTGACGGTCGAGCTCGGGGTCCTGTCGGACGTGACCTACGGTGACGGCGTCCCGCTGTCGGCCACCGTCGCCAGCCCCGACGGGACGCCGACCGGCACCGTGCAGTTCAGCCTCGACGGTGAGCCCGTCGGCGCACCGGTCCCGGTCGACGGCGACGGCACCGCCTCGGCCCCCGCCCTGGCGGGCGTCCGGGCCGGCGTGCACCGGATCGGCGCCACCTTCGCAGCCGTCCCGGTCGGCGCGTACGACGGTGCCGCCGCGGTGCAGAAGGTGGTCGTGGCCAAGGCCCCGACGACGACGACCCTCGAGGTCGGCGCGATCCTGACGGCGACCGTGGCGTCGGCCGCGGGCACGCCCGACGGCTCGGTGACCTTCGCGGTGGACGGCGCCGAGCGCGCCACCGTCGCGCTGAGCGGCGGCACGGCCATGTGGGCCGGTGACCACACCGGCGGCCCGGACTCCGTCGTCACTGCGACCTTCTCCGGCAACGCCGACCTCCTCGCGTCGGCCGCGTCCACCGCGCGCCGGGACCCGAAGGTCGTCGCGACGGTCGGGGGCGGCGCCCGCAACGGCTGGCACGCGGCGCCGGTCACCGTCACCTTCACCTGCACGCCGGGCTCCGGCGCCGTGACGTGCCCGGCTCCGGTCACGCTCGGCGCCGACGGTGCCGGCCAGACGGTCTCGCGCACCGTCGTCGCCGCCGACGGCGGCGTCGCCGTGGTGACCAGCGCGCCGGTGTCGATCGACCGCACCGCGCCGAGCGCCCGCGTGACCGGGGTCCGCGCCGGCCGGGTCTACAACGGCACCGTCCCGGAGGCGGCGTGCGCCGCCGCCGACGCGCTGTCCGGCCTGGCGGGCTGCACGGTCGCCACCAGCGGGCGCCTCGGTGACGCGTCGGTCACGGTCACGGCCACCGACCTGGCCGGCAACACCACGACGACCACCATCGCCTACGTCGTGCGCGACCTGTGGGTGACGCGCAGCACCCAGGTCAAGGGTGCCTGGCCGGTGCCGATCGGCAGCCGGCGGACGATCCAGCTGGTCAGCAGCGGCATGCCGACCGTCACGGGGGGCAAGGGCCTCGTCGTGCAGACCTTCCGCTTCGCCGGTCGCGCGGACGGCGTGGGCCACTGGACCACGCGCGTCCGGGTGCCGCTGGGCGTCCGGCCGGGCCGGGTCGCGACCCTGCGGATCACGCACGGCGACGGAACCCGCGAGCGGGTGAGGATCCGCGCGGTCCGCGGGCGCTGACCGGCGCTCCGCACCACACCGCACCACACCCCACCGGCCCACCGGGTCGCCGTGACCGACGGCAGCCCGGTGGGCCGTGGCACACTCGTCCGGTGCCTCCCGCCAAGATCTCCGCCTCGCTCGCCCTCCTGGGCGGCACGCTCTGGGTCGTGCGCGCGGTGCTCGGTGGCGGCGACGACCCGTTCCTGGGCACCCTCCACTTCGTCGGCCTGGCCTGCCTGCTCATCGCCTCGGCGATCTTCGGCACCACGCTGGTCAGGAGCGACGCCGTGGCCATGCGCGCCGTCGTCGGCCTCGCCTCGGGCCTGCTCACGCTGTCGCTCATCGAGGCGTTCCGCCCGGCCGGCACGCCGTGGTACGACGGGTTCTGGGGGATCGTGGCCGCCCTGATCGGCGCGATCGCCCTCGTGCGCGGTCGCGGTCGCAGCACCGGGCGCTCCACGCGCGGCGCCCACGCCGGCTGACCCCCGACCGACCCCGACCGACGCCCGAACGACGCTCGGCCGACGCAGACAGGCGCCCGCGGGAATCCCTCGGCGCCCGCCGCGGTTGTGCCGGAGGTGCCCTGACCGGGGCGCGCGAGCAGGGACGTCCCTCGAGGAGGCAACGTGGGCGAGCGGGTGGCGATGATCAGCCTGCACACCTCACCGCTGGACCAGCCCGGCACGGGCGACGCCGGGGGGATGAACGTCTACGTGATCGAGCTGTCGCGCCGCCTGGCCGCGCAGGGGATCGCCGTCGACGTCTTCACCCGCGCCACGTCCTCGACGCTGCCGCAGGTCGTCGAGGCGGCCGACGGGGTGCTGGTGCGCCACGTCGCCGCGGGACCGTTCGAGGGGCTCACCAAGGCCGAGCTGCCCGGCCAGCTGTGCACGTTCGCCCGCGAGGTGCTCCGCACCGAGGCGATGCAGCCGCCGGGCCACTACGACGCGGTCCACTCCCACTACTGGCTCTCCGGGCAGGTCGGCGCACTGGCGCGCGACCGCTGGAACGTCCCGCTCGTGCACTCGATGCACACCATGGCGAAGGTCAAGAACGAGGCGCTCGCCGACGGTGACACCCCCGAGCCGCTCTCCCGCGTCATCGGCGAGGAACAGGTCGTCGCGGCCGCCGACCTGCTCGTCGCCAACACCGACACCGAGGCCCGCCAGCTCGTCGACCTCTACGGGGCGAGCCCCGACTCCGTCGAGGTGATCCATCCCGGCGTGGACCTGACGGTGTTCGCTCCGCAGGGGCGCGAGCCGGCCCGCCGCGAGCTCGACCTGCCGTCGGACGCCGTCGTGCTGCTGTTCGCCGGCCGGATCCAGCCGCTCAAGGCGCCCGACGTGCTGCTGCGGGCGGTCGGCGTGCTGCTCGATCAGGACCCGTCGCTGCGGCACCGGCTCGTCGTGCCCGTCGTGGGCGGGCCGTCCGGCTCCGGGCTCGAGCACCCGACCGCCCTCGCCGACCTGGCCGCCGACCTCGGGATCAGCGACGTGGTGCGGTTCGTCCCGCCGGTGAGCCAGCGCGAGCTCGCGATGTGGACCTCCGCGGCCACCGCGGTCGCCGTGCCGTCCTACAACGAGTCGTTCGGGCTGGTCGCCGTCGAGGCGCAGGCCACCGGCACGCCGGTCGTGGCGGCCTCGGTCGGCGGCCTCACCACGGTGGTGCGCGACGGGGTGAGCGGCCTGCTCGTCGACACCCACGAGCCCCGCGACTGGGCGGCCACCCTGCGCCGGCTGATCGACGACCCCGCGCTGGCCGAGCGCCTCGGGCGCGGCGCCGTGGCCCACGCGCAGGACTTCTCGTGGGAGCGCACCGCGGCGCGGACCCTGGCGGCCTATGAGCGTGCGGCCGGCCGCATGCGTGCTGAGATGGCCTCGTGAGCACCGCCGACGCCCAGCCCGACAACCGACCAGACACCCCACCCGACGCGCGGCCCGACACCCCGGCCGACGCGGCCGCCGCCGTCGTGCGCGCCTACCTCGCCGCCAACGGGATCGAGCACACCGAGACGACCCGCGAGGGCATCGCCGGCGCCCGCTTCTCCTTGACGCTGCCGGGGGAGAAGAAGCTCCAGACCCCGGTCCGGCTCGACGTCGGCGCCCACGCGCTGGGCGTGCACGCCTTCGTGTGCCGCAACCCCGACGAGAACCACCCTCGCGTCCACCGCTGGCTCCTCGAGCGCAACCTGCGGATGTACGCCGTCTCGTTCGCCGTCGACCGCCACGGTGACATCTACCTCGAGGCGCGCCTGCCCCTGGCGTCGGTCGAGCCCGACGAGCTCGACCGCATCCTGGGCTCGGTGCTCGCCAACGCCGACGAGTCCTTCAACGCGATCCTCGAGCTCGGCTTCGCCTCCTCCATCCGCAAGGAGTGGGAGTGGCGCCTCTCGCGGGGCGAGTCGACGCGCAACCTCGAGGCCTTCCGCGGCTGGCTCGAGGCCGGCTCCGACTAGGGCGTCGGCCGCGGCTTGCGCCGCGTCATCAGCACGCCCGTGATGGCCAGCGCGCCACCGACGAAGGTCAGGGCCGGCGGCACCTCGTCGATGGTCAGCCAGGCGATCAGCGTCGCGATCCCGGGGACCAGGAACGTGGTGAGCGACAGCGCCCCGGCGTCGGTGTGGGTCAGCGCGTAGGCCCAGGTGGTGAACGCGACGGCGGTCGGGAAGACGCCCAGGTAGACGATCCACCACAGCTCGGCGCCTCCGCCGGCGACGATCGACGGCAGGTCGCCGGAGAACGGCAGGCAGATCAGTGCCCCCGTCAGGAACGAGACGAACACGACCTGCACCGGCGGCAGGCGGCGCAGCAGCACCTTCTGGGTGAGCACGCCGACGGCGTACATCACCGCGGCGACCAGGACGAGGCCCACGCCGAGGAGGCTGGCGTCGGTGTCGCCCGACGAGCCCTTCGCGATGACGGCCACGCCGGCGAACCCGACGACCATCCCGCCGAGCAGCCAGGCGTGCAGCCGCTCGCCGAAGAGCGGCACCGCGAGCAGCGCGACGATCACCGGGCCGATCTGGATGATCATCGCGGCGGTGCCGGCGTCGACGTGGCGCTCGCCGGCGTTGAGCGCGAGGTTGTAGACGCCGAACCACCCGACGCCCCCCGCGGCCAGCAGCGCCCACTCGCGCCGGGTGGGACGCACCCAGCCGCGGCGCAGCACCAGTGGGAGCACCACGAGGGCGGCCACGAGGAGACGGCCCGACCCGAGGGCGCCGGGGCTGATGTCGTGGGCGACGTGGCGGATCACCACGAACGCCGAGGCCCACATCACGAGGGTGACCGCACCGGCGGCGACGGGCAGCCAGGGCGCCGGGGCGAGGGGCGCGGTCGGCTGGCTCGAGGCGGTGCTGGTGGTCGTCACGAGTCAAGGCTAGGTACGGTCATGACGTCCCACCAGCGCATTCCGGACGTCGCACGCCGACATCCCGCCGCATCACAGGTCGAGCTTGTAGCCCAGGCCGCGGACGGTGACGAGGTACTTCGGCTCGCCCGGGTCGGGCTCGAGCTTGGCGCGCAGCCGCTTGACGTGCACGTCGAGGGTCTTGGTGTCGCCGACGTAGTCGGAGCCCCAGACGCGGTCGATGAGCTGGCCGCGGGTGAGCACCCGACCGGGGTTGCGCAGGAACATCTCCAGCAGCTCGAACTCCTTGAGCGGCAGTCGCTGCTCGGTGCCGTCGACCGTCACGACGTGCCTCTCGACGTCCATCCGGACCGGCCCCGCCTCGAGGGTGTCGGGCATGAGCTCGGGCTCGTGGCCCCGGCGCAGCACGGCCCGGATGCGGGCCACCAGCTCGCGGGGGGAGTAGGGCTTGGTGACGTAGTCGTCGGCGCCGAGCTCGAGGCCCACGACCTTGTCGACCTCGTCGTCCTTGGCGCTCACCATGATCACCGGCACCGACGACGACTGGCGGATCTGGCGGCAGACCTCCGTGCCGGGGAGGCCGGGCAGCATCAGGTCGAGCAGCACGATGTCGGGACCGAAGCGGTCGAACTCGGTCAGCGCGGCCCGGCCGTCGGCGGCGATCGCCACCTCGTAGCCCTCCTTGCGGAGCATGTAGGCCAGCGCGTCGCTGTAGCTCTCCTCGTCCTCGACGACCAGGACGCGGGTCATGCGGCGGTGCTCATCTGGTGGTCTCCTGCTGTGCTCTGCGTGCTGGGGGATCTGCGGGATCTGCGGGATCGGGGGTGGCATCGGGGGCACTCGCGGGTCGCGCCGGGGCGACGACCTCGACCGGGGTGGTGGTGCGGCCGGTGCCCGGCTCGGGGCCGCGGGGGAGGGTCAGGGTGAAGGTGGACCCCTGCCCCTGCACCGACCACACGGCGATGTCGCCGCCGTGGGTGGCGGCGACGTGCTTGACGATGGCGAGGCCGAGGCCGGTGCCGCCCGTGGAGCGGTGCCGGGCCGGGTCGACGCGGTAGAACCGCTCGAAGATGCGCTCGATCTCCCCGGCGGGGATGCCGATGCCCTGGTCGACGACCGAGATCTGCACCTGCTCGCCCACGGAGCGGCTGGTCACGACGACGCGCGAGCCCTCGTTGGAGTAGGCGACGGCGTTGGCGACGAGGTTGCTGACGGCCGCGCCGATCTGCTCCTGCGAGCCGAAGACCGCCAGGCCGGGCTCGCCGCGCGACTCGACGGTGATCTGCTTGGCGGCGGCCTCGGTGGCGCTGGTGTCGACGGCGGTGGCCACAGCGGCGTCGAGGTCGACCATGACCGGGGTCTCCAGCGGGTCGTGGCCCTGGAGGCGGGACAGCTCGATGATCTGCTGGACGAGCCGGGAGAGCCGGTCGCTCTCGGTGAGCATCCGGCCGGCGAAGCGCTGCACGGCCTCGGGGTCGTCGGAGGCGTCGGCGACGGCCTCGGCGAGCAGCCGGATCGCCCCCACCGGGGTCTTGAGCTCGTGGCTGACGTTGGCGACGAAGTCGCGGCGCACCTCCTCCACCCGGCGCTCGCGCGTGCGGTCCTCGACCAGGGCCAGCACCAGCCGGGCGCCGAGCGGCGCGACGCGGGCGGTCAGCGTCCGGGTGACCCGGCCGTCGGGGGCCGCGATGTCGAGGTCGCTCTCGCGGATCTGGCCGTCGCGGCGCACCTGCGCGACCAGGTCGAGCAGCTCGGGGACCACCACCGTGTCGCCGCGCACCAGTCCGAAGGCGTAGGCCGGGGCCGAGGCCTTGACGACGTGGTCGGACTCGTCGACGACGACCGCGCTGGAGCGCAGGATGCTGAGCACGGCGGCGACGCCCGCCTGGACGACCGGCTCCTCGGTCTCGGGCGGGGTGCGGCGCTGCCGATCGCTGATGTGCCAGGCGAGCACGGCGCCGCCCGCCATGATGGCTCCCGCGAGCGCGGCCAGGGCAGCCTGCGTCGTCGGGTCCACGCCCGCCATCGTACGCAGCGCGAGGTGCCCGCGGACCCGATGGACAGGGGGCCACGGAGTGTTCATCCCGCGTTCACCGCGCACGCCCGTCTGTTCGCTTGGGGTGCCTACCGTGCGCGGCATGCGTGAGGCATTCCATGACCAGCTCGACGGCATCTTCGCCGACCTGTCCGACATCTGCGGGCAGGTCGAGGTCGCCGTACGCGAGGCCACCAAGGCGCTGATGACCGGCGACGTGCACACCGCCGACCAGGTGATCGGCAACGACCGGGCGGTCGACGCCGCGCGCGAGCGGGTCGACGACACGGCGTTCGCCCTGCTCTCGCTGCAGCAGCCGGTCGCGGGCGACCTGCGGATGATCGTGTCCGCCCTGCGGATGGTCAGCGAGCTCGAGCGGATGGGGGACCTGTCGGTGCACGTCGCCAAGATCGCCCGGCTACGGGTGCCGGCCGTCGCCGTGCCCGACGAGCTGCGGCCCACGATGGAGCGGATGGCGCTGACGGCCGAGGACATGGTGCGGCGGGTGCGGAGCATCATCGTCGACCGCGACGTGGAGGCCGCGATCGAGCTCGGGCGCGACGACGAGGTGATGGACCAGCTGCGCCGGCGCAGCTTCACCGAGCTGCTGTCGACCGACTGGCGCCACGGCGTCGAGGCGGCGGTGGACGTCGCCCTGCTGGGTCGCTACTACGAGCGCATCGCCGACCACGCCGTCTCGGTCGCCAACCGGGTGGTCTTCGTCGTCACCGGCGACCTGCCGGCGCGCGCCTGACCCACGCCTGCGGCGGACCGGGGTGCGAAGGGTTCAGCGACCCTGGTTGGCGACGGCCGCGGCCGCGGCGGCGGCAGCCTCGGGGTCGAGGTACTCCCCGCCCGCGACGGTGGGGCGCATCTGATCGTCGAGGCGGTAGACCAGCGGCATCCCGGTGGGGATGTTGAGCCCGGCGATGTCGGCGTCGCTGATCTGGTCGAGGTGCTTGACGAGCGCGCGGAGGCTGTTGCCGTGCGCGGCCACGAGGACGGTGCGGCCGGCCTGCAGGTCGGGCACGATCTCGGCGTCCCAGTAGGGCAGGAAGCGCGCGATGACGTCCTTGAGGCACTCGGTGCGGGGCAGCTCCTCGCCGAGGCCGACGTAGCGCGGGTCGTCGGCCTGGGAGAACTCCGAGGAGTCGTCGATCGGGGGCGGCGGGGTGTCGAAGGAGCGGCGCCAGAGCATGAACTGCTCCTCGCCGTACTCCTCGAGCGTCTGCTTCTTGTCCTTGCCCTGGAGTGCACCGTAGTGGCGCTCGTTGAGCCGCCACGAGCGCTTCACCGGGATCCAGTGGCGGTCGGCCGCGTCGAGCGCGAGGCAGGCGGTGCTGATCGCGCGACGCTGCAGCGAGGTGTGGACGATGTCGGGCAGGACGTCGGCCTCGCGCATCAGCTCGCCCCCGCGGACCGCCTCGCCCCGGCCCTTGTCGGTAAGGGGCACGTCGACCCAGCCCGTGAACAGGTTCTTGGCGTTCCACTCGCTCTCGCCGTGGCGGAGCAGGACGAGCGTGTGCGTCATGAGACGTCGAGGCCTTCCCAGTAGGCGTCGTCGTTGTCGGGGACGACGGGGACGTTGAGGGAGATGCGCTCCCCGTTGCCGAAGTCGACCGACAGCGGCAGGAAGTCGCCGGCCTCGAAGTCGCCGGTCAGCACGATCGCGGCGGGCGGCTCGGCGAGGTTGACGAACCCGCCCGGTGCGACGGCGACGGGGTCGAAGTCGGCGGGCTCGACAGGCGCGCCCTCGGCGCCGGAGACCCCGGTGAGGGTCTGCTCGTCGCTCAGGTCGTTGTTGGAGAGCGACGCGATGAACGTGCCCGACCCGGGGTTGCCGGAGACCACGACCGCCGAGAGCACGTCGACCGTGCCCTCCCGGTTCTCGGCCGCACCGTTGACGTCGTACTCGCGCTCGGTCGCGGCGTCGAAGCCACAGGAGGACAGCGGCGCGGCGAGCGCGAAGACCGCGGCAGCGGTCGCGAGAGGTCGAAGTCGCATGGCCCACAGCCTAGCGCTGGCTCAGGCCAGCCCTGCGGTCCGCCCTGCGATCAGGACGCCGACGACCACCAGGGCGGTCCAGGCCCCCGCCAGGAGGAGCAGGCGTGGGGTGCCGGTGCGCAGCGCGAGCAGCATGGGCAGGGACCTGTCGCCCTCCAGGTGGTCGTGCACCAGGCCCGGCAGCGCCACCAGCACGTGCACGCCCAGTCCGAGCGCGGCGGCCAGCACGACCATCGCCGGCGTCGGCGGCGTCGGGGAGCCGACCCCGCCCCAGCCGCCGTAGGCCAGGAACGCGGGGTAGAGCGCGAAGCTCGCCATCCACGGGGCGAAGGACAGCGGTCGGTCGTGCAGCAGTCGGTCGCCGAGCGCCGAGAGCGCCAGCAGCGCCAGGTAGGTCGCCGCGGCCCGGCGACCGTTGGCGACGGCGAGGGGCACGACCAGCAGCACCGCGCAGGAGAGCGCGAACCACACCGTGCCGGCGTCGAGGCGACCGCCGGCAAGCGGCTTGCCGGGCCGGTGCCGGGCGTCGCGCTCGCGGTCGGCGAGGTCGTCCGCCCAGCCCAGGAGCGACTGCCCCACCAGCACCGTGGCGCCGACCAGTGCGACCTCGCGAGGCGCACGGCCCGCCACGGCCGCCGCAGCCGCCAGCGCGGCGGCGGTGAGCAGCGCCTGGCGTGGGTGCGCCGCCCGGACGAGCAGCAGCGACGGGGTCGTCGAGAGTGCCCGGAGCATGCTCCGCAGTATGCCCAGCGCCGCGCCCCGAGCGGGGCCGCACCACAGCGCGGGCCGTTCTGTCAAGCCCGGATAGGGCCTCTGACCTGCGCAAACGCGACAAGAGCTGCTTCGGACCCGTGTTAGAATGCTCACCTAGGAAGGGGAACTGAACATATGACTTTCACCGTTGGCGAAACGGTCGTCTATCCCAATCACGGGGCCGCGGTCATCGAGGACATCGAGATGCGGACGATCAAGGGAGAGGACCGGCAGTACCTCGTCCTCAGGATCGTCGCACAACAGGACCTGGTCGTGCGCGTCCCGGCCTGCAACCTCGACCTCGTCGGCGTCCGCGACGTCGTCGACAAGGAGGGCCTCGACCGCGTCTTCGACGTGCTGCGTGCGGCCCACGTGGAGGAGCCGACCAACTGGTCGCGCCGCTACAAGGCCAACCTCGAGAAGCTGCACTCCGGCGACGTGATGAAGGTGTCGGAGGTCGTGCGCGACCTGTGGCGCCGTGAGCGTGACCGTGGCCTGTCCGCCGGTGAGAAGCGGATGCTGGCCAAGGCCCGGCAGATCCTGGTCTCCGAGCTCGCGCTCGCCGAGAAGACCAACGAGGACAAGGCCGAGGCGATGCTCGACGAGGTGCTCGCCTCCTGAGCGTGGACGACGCTGACCGAGGCCCCTGGGACGACGTTCCCAGGGGCCTCGGCGTCGTTCTGGACGAGGACCGCGGGGCCCTGCCCTACGAGCTGATCCACGGCGAGGCACTGGTGGCGTGCGCCGCCTGGGGCCTCGGCGACGCCGGCGTCGACCTCGTCGACGGCGGTGTCTCGTGGGCCGCGGTGGTGGAGTCCGGGCGCGACGTCGTCCTCCACGACGCCCTGTGCCCGATGACCCCGCCCGACTTCATCGACGCCTGCCTCCAGCGGGCGCGCGAGAGCGATCACCCGGTGGTGGGCACCCGCCCGGTGACCGACACGGTGAAGGTGGTCTCCGACGGGGTCGTGGGGCAGACCCTCGACCGCGACTCGCTCGTGGCCGTCGCCTCGCCGCTGGTGATCCCCGCCGCCGTCCTGGCCTCCCTGCCGCGGCGCCCGGCCAGCGACCTCGCCCGTGCCGTGGCCGACCTCGAGGCCGCGGGCCACCCGGTCGAGGCCCTGCAGGCGCCGCCCGAGGGCCGCCGCGTGTCCTCGCCCGACGACGTACGCCTGCTGGCTGCCCTCACCCAGCGCCCGGCGTGAGCTCCGAGGCGAGCGCCACGTCCTCGGGGAAGGTGACCTTGAGGTTGAGGGCGCTGCCCTCGACGGCCGCGACGACGATGTCGGTGTAGGCCGAGACGCAGGCCGAGGTGTCGGTGCCCTCGAAGCCGTCCGCGTCGGCCCCGCGGTAGGCCGCCAGCACCGCGTCGGCGCGGAACGCCTGCGGGGTCTGCACGCCGCCGACCTGCTGCGCGACGACCGTCCGGTCCGGTCCGAGCAGCTGGGTCACCGGCACCACGGGGATCGCGCCGCCCACCTCGCGGGCGGCGGAGACCACGGCCGCCCACAGCCCACGCCCCGCCAGCGGCCGCGCGCCGTCGTGGACCACGACCACGTCGACCTCGCCGGACTCGATGTCGGCGGCCAGCACCCGCAGGGCGGCCCACTCCGAGGCGTGCCGGGTGGCCCCGCCGTCGACGAGCAGCACCTCCCGGTCGCCGAGGTGGGGCGCGATCGCCGCCGCGACCGGGGGACGGTCCTCGGGGCGCACGACCAGCACGAGGCGGCGTACGTCGGGCAGCGCGAGGGCGTCGCGCACCGACCACGCCAGCACCGGGACGTCGCGCAGCGGCAGCAGCACCTTGTTGACCTCGGCCCCGACCCGGCTGCCCGAGCCGGCGGCGAGGATGACGACAGCGATGGACACCGGCGCCTCAGCGGGTGAGCAGCGCGGTGGCGATCGCCGCCACGCCCTCGCCGCGGCCCGTGAGACCGAGGCCGTCGGTGGTGGTGGCCGACAGGCTCACCGGCGCTCCGAGCGCGTCCGACAGGGCGACCTCGCCCTCGCCGCGCCGCGGGCCGAGCCGCGGGACGTTGCCGATGACCTGCACCGCGACGTTGCCGATCTCCCAACCCTCGTCGCGCACCCGTCGGGCGGTCTCCGCGAGCAGCGCGGCCCCCGCGGCTCCGGCCCACTCGGGGGACGAGGTGCCGAAGTTGCTGCCCAGGTCGCCGAGCCCGGCCGCCGAGAGCAGGGCGTCACAGGCGGCGTGGGCGGCGACGTCGGCGTCGGAGTGGCCCTCGAGCCCGGCCGGCTCGTCGGGCCAGGCCAGGCCGGCGAGGTGCATTGGCACACCGGCGACGAGGCGGTGCACGTCGGTGCCGATGCCGATGCGCGGGGCGGGATGGGAGGAGGTCACGTCGGCATCATGCCGGACGCCCGTCACAATGGACCGCGTGACCGCTCGCCGTCCGCACTGGATGCTCGCCGGAGTCGTCGCGGGCCTGGCCGGCCTCGCGACCAGCTACGCGACCGCGATGGTGCTCACCATCCGCGAGGCGCCGCTCGTGGCCGTGGCCGAGCTGGTCATCCGGCTCACCCCCGGCCCGGTGGCGGAGGCGGCCATCTCCGTGCTGGGCCAGTTCGACAAGACGTTCCTGGTCCTCGTGATCCTGCTCCTGCTGCTCGTCTGCTTCGCCGTGGCCGGGCTGCTGGCCCGCGGCGGCTGGTACCGGCCCCTGCTGGTCTGGCTCCCGCTGGCCGCTGTCGGCCTGGCCGCCGTCCTGACCCAACGCCAGGCGAGCGCCGTCGACACGCTCCCCGTGGCGGTCGGCCTGCTCACCTGGGTCACGCTCCACTCCGCGCTCACCGACGCCCTCGAGCGCGGCCGGCGCCGCCCCGACCTGGAGTCGCGCGAGCGGCGCGTCTTCCTCATGGTCGCCGGAGCCGTGTCGGTGGCGGCACTCGGCATCGCCGTCGCCGGCCGGGTCGTCGGCGCCGGGCGCCGCAAGGTCGAGGCCAGCCGCCGGCTGCTCCGCATCCCCGGCGTCACGCGGCGCGAGGCGCCGGCAGACACCTCAGTGGGCCTGGCCGGCATCGCGCCGTGGCAGACGCCCAACGAGGACTTCTACCTGATCGACACGACCATCGCGAAGCCGGTCATCGAGCCGGAGGAGTGGTCGCTGCGCATCCACGGGCTCGTCGAGCGCGAGCTCACCCTCGACTTCAGCTCCCTCGTCGCGCGCCGGATGACCGAGTCGTGGATCACGCTGTCCTGCGTGAGCAACGAGATCGGCGGCGGCCTCGTCGGCAACGCCCGGTGGAGCGGTGTGCGCATCGCCGACCTGCTCGACGGCCTGGGCGTCTCGCCCGAGGCCGACTGCGTGCTCCAGACCTCCCACGACGGCTGGACCTGCGCGACGCCGCTCGAGGCGCTCACCGACGACCGCGACGCCCTGCTGGCCGTCGCGATGAACGGTCGCCCGCTGCCGATCGAGCACGGCTTCCCCGTGCGTACGATCGTCCCGGGCTTGTACGGCTATGTCTCGGCCACCAAGTGGGTCGTCGACCTCGAGGTGAGCACCTTCGCCCGCTCGACCGGCTACTGGACCACCAAGGGCTGGTCGTCCGAGGGGCCGGTCAAGATCGCCTCGCGCATCGACGTGCCGCGGGCGGGCGCCGAGGTGGAGGCCGGCCCGGTGTCCTTCGGCGGTGTCGCCTGGCACCAGCACACCGGGATCGAGTCGGTCGAGGTGCAGGTCGACGGCGGCCCGTGGACCCCCGCCGAGCTCGGCCGGGTGCCGTCGGCGGACACCTGGGTGCAGTGGGCGGCCACGATCGACGTCCCCGAGGGCGACCACGAGGTGCGGGTCCGCGCCACCGGCAAGGACGGCCAGACCCAGACCAGCGTCGTACGCTCGCCCGACCCCGACGGCGCCACCGGCTGGCACACCGTCGACTTCCGCGCCGTCTGAGGCGCTGACAGAGGCGCCGACAGAGGCGCGAATGGTCGAGTGGGCGCGTTCTGACACCTGACCGAGGTCGAGTGGGCGCGTTCTGACGCCTGACGGGGGTCGAGTGGGCGCGTTCTGACGCCTGACGGGGGTCGAGTGGGCGCGTTCTGACACCCGACAGGGGTCGAGTGGGCGCGTTCTGACACCTGACGGAGGTCCAGTCGGCGCGTCCTAACCGACGAGCGTCAGGATGCGCCGACTCGACGTTGTCTGAGGGTCAGGATGCGCCGACTCGACGGGGTCTGAGCGTCAGGATGCGCCGACTCGACGTCGTTTGAGGGTCAGGACGCGCCGACTCGACACGAGCTCGGGGGGCCCGCTCAGCCGTTGCGGATGACGTACGCCGTCCCGCCGGAGGCCGCGATCCACAGTTGCTCGAACTGGGCGCGGTCGTAGACGCGGCGCACCTCGGCGTTGGTCGCGCCGGCGGGGTCGTTGACCACGACGTCGCCGTCGGCCTCGAAGCCGACGATCACCAGCAGGTGGCCGTTGCTCGCCGAGATCGGGGCGCCGGCGAGCTGGTTGCGGCCGAAGGCGATCGACACCACCAGCGGCACGCCGGCGACGATCTGGTCCTCGGCCTCGCGCAGGTCGCGCATCCGGGTGACATAGGAGTCGCCGGCGACGAGGGTGGCGGCGTAGGCGGTGTTGAACGCCCAGTTGCCGGTGCCGCGGTAGCCGTGGTCGTAGACCATCTTGGCGGTGTGGTCGACCACGGCGTCGGCGTGGCCTGGCGTGATCCCGGCGGGCGCGGGGGAGATGCCGTAGTAGGCGAGGACCATCGCGGTCGAGGTGGGCGAGCACCACGCCTCGCCGCCGCCGCCCCAGGCGGGGTAGTGGCCGCTGTGCACCATCTGGGAGTAGGTGGGCACGGGCAGCACGGTGCCCGCGGCGGGACCGGGCTGGGAGGTCGGACGCGGCGCCGAGGCGTCGGCGGAGGCGACCGCGCCGATGCGCTCGAGGCTGACCGCTTTGGCCGAGCCCTTCGGCCGCAGGAGCGTGACGCGGACCTGCCACGACGTCACGGCGCCCGCGGCGTACCAGGTGTCGGCGCTGACCCGGCCCAGGTCGTCGGCCTGGCCGGAGTAGGTCGCCCGCTTCACCGGACGGTTGCCGCGCGCCCAGTCGGCCACGGTGTCCCACGACCCGGTGCGCCCGCTCGCGTCGCGGGCCCGCAGCTCGACCCGCACCATCGTCCGGCCGGGCGTGGTGGCCTCCCACGAGGGGATGACGGCGCTCGCGCCGAAGCCGGGCGTCGCCCACGGCGACGTCCAGGTGCCGGCCTCGTAGGCCTTGCCGGCGACCGTGCGCGGCGTGGCGCGCAGCATCGAGACCTGCCCCCGGCCGAGCTTGAGACCGCGGCGCTTGCCGGCCTTGAAGTCGGCATAGCTGCTCCACGACGTCAGCTGCACCTGCGCCGTGGCGCGCGTGCGCGCGTCGGAGCCGTCGGAGCCGTCGGAGCCGTCGGAGCCGTCGGAGCCGTCGGCCGCGACGGCAGCGGGGACCAGTGAGGCGGCCACCAGCAGGGGCAGGGCGAGGGTCGCGAGACGTCGGAGCACCGTTCGACGATAACCCGAGAAGTCCCACGCGTCTCAGGAGTCACAGGAGCCCGCGGTGTGCGGTGGCCGGCGAAGCCAGCGGATCGCCCCGCTCGCCCTAGACTTGCCCGGTGACTCTCAGGCTCCACGACACCGCGACGCGCGAGACCCGCGACTTCGTCCCGCTGACCCCGGGCAAGGTCGGCATCTACGTGTGTGGGCTGACCGTGCAGTCGGAGCCGCACGTCGGCCACGTCCGGTCCGCGGTCAACTTCGACGTGCTCCGCCGCTGGCTCGAGGCCACCGGCCACGAGGTCGACTTCATCCGCAACGTCACCGACATCGACGACAAGATCCTCGCCAAGTCCGCCGAGCTCGGCATCCACTGGTACGCCCTCGCGTCGGCGATGAAGCGCGAGCTCGACGCGGCGCTGGCGGCCATCAACGTGCTGCCGCCGACCTACGAGCCGGGCGCCACCGGCCACGTCCCGGAGATCGTGGAGCTGATCGAGGAGCTGATCGCCCGAGGGCACGCCTACGCCGCCGACGACGGCAGCGGCGACGTCTACTTCGACGTCCGCAGCTGGCCGGCCTACGGCGAGCTGACCCGCCAGGGGGTGGACGACATGGAGCCCGCCGGCGACGCCGACCCCCGCGGCAAGCGCGACCCCCGCGACTTCGCCCTCTGGAAGGGCTGGAAGGCCGACTCCGAGCCGCGCACCGCGTCGTGGCCCTCGCCGTGGGGCCGCGGGCGACCGGGCTGGCACATCGAGTGCTCGGCGATGGCCGGCAAGTACCTCGGCCCCGCCTTCGACATCCACGGCGGCGGCGTCGACCTCCGCTTCCCGCACCACGAGAACGAGCAGGCGCAGTCCCGGGCGGCCGGGCGCCCGTTCGCGTCCTACTGGCTGCACAACGCCTGGATCACCACCGCCGGCGAGAAGATGAGCAAGTCGCTCGGCAACTCGATGCTCATCCCGTCGGTGCTCGAGCGGGTGCGCGGCGTCGAGCTGCGCTACTACATGGTCTCGGCCCACTACCGCTCCCACGTCGAGTTCAGCTTCGAGGCCCTCGAGGAGTCGGCGCGCGCGTTCCGCCGCATCGAGGACTTCCTCGAGCGCGCCTCGGGCGTGGTCGGCACCTGGTTCGCCTCGGTGCCCGACGCGTTCACCGCGGCGATGGACGACGACCTCGGCACCCCCGCCGCCGTCGCGGTGATCCACGAGTCCGTCCGCGAGGGCAACCGGCTCCTGGCCGCGGGGCCGTCGGAGGAGCTGGGGCAGCGCTTCGGCGAGGTGGTCGCCATGCTCGACGTGCTCGGCCTCAACCCCGCCGATCCCGTCTGGGCGTCGACGGGCGGCTCCGACGAGACGCTCACCGGCGTCGTGGACGCGCTGGTGCGGGGACTGCTTGAGGAGCGGACGGCGGCGCGCGAGGCGAAGGACTGGGCCCGCGCCGACGCCATCCGGGACCGGATCAAGTCGGCCGGCTTGGAGATCGAGGACACCTCGACCGGCCCACGGTGGACGATCGTTATGGGGAGTGTGTGACGTGGCTGGCAACTCGCAGCGCAAGGGCGCCATCAAGAAGACCGGCAAGGGCAACCCCACTGCGGGGTCCGGCGGTCGCGTGCGGCGCGGCCTCGAGGGCCGCGGACCCACGCCCAAGGCCAAGGACCGGCCCTACCACCAGGCGCACAAGGCGGCCAAGCGCGCCGAGCGCGACAAGGGCACCCGCCCCAAGCGGCGCACCAGCTCCGAGGCCGAGTGGGCCGCCGGGCGCAACTCCGTCGTCGAGCTGCTGCAGGCAGGCGTGCCGGTCGCGGCCGTCTACGTCGCCGAGGGCGCCGAGCGCGACGGCCGGATGCGCGAGGCGTTCAAGCTCGCCGCCGAGCAGGGGCTCAACCTGCTCGAGGTCACCCGCAACGAGATGGACCGGATGACCGGCGGTGCCGTCCACCAGGGACTCGCGGCGCGGCTCCCGGCCTACGAGTACGCCCACGCCGACGACCTGCTCGAGCGTGCCGCGGAGGCCAAGGAGCCGGCGCTCGTCGTCGCCCTCGACTCCGTCACCGACCCCCGCAACCTCGGTGCGGTGATCCGCTCGGCGGCCGGGTTCGGCGCGCACGGCGTGCTGATCCCCGAGCGCCGTGCCGCGGGGATGACCGCCTCGGCGTGGAAGACCAGCGCCGGTGCCGCGGCCCGGCTGCCGGTCGCGCAGACGGTCAACCTGACCCGCCAGCTCAAGGCCTACCAGGACGCCGGCTGCATGGTCGTCGGCCTGGCCGCCGACGGCGACATCTCGCTGCCCGAGCTGGTCGCCCCCGGCGGCCTCGCGGAGGGCCCGCTCGTGGTCGTCGTCGGCTCCGAGGGCAAGGGCCTGGGCCGGCTGGTCGCCGAGACGTGCGACCAGATCGTGTCGATCCCGATGTCCGGCCAGCTCGAGTCGCTCAACGCCGGGGTCGCCGCCTCGGTGGCGCTCTACGCGATCTCGCAGGCCCGCGCCGAGCGATGACCCCCACCCAGCGCCGGCTGCTGGTCGGCGTCACGCTGGCCGCGCTGAGCCTGGCGCTGGGGCTCGCGGTCGCGGTCTCGCTGTTCCTCACCAGCAGCCGCACGGTGGTGCTCGTCGGTCACGACACCGTCGTACGCCCCACGCTCACCCCCGACGCGGTGGTGCAGACCGGGCCGCTGCTGCCCGACCTCCGCTTCCGCGACGTCGGCCCGCTCGGTGTCACGCTCGCGCTCGGCAAGACCGAGGTCGGCTCGATCGAGGAGCTGGTCGAGCGCTACGCGCTGATCGCGGCCGACCCCACCGCACCGATCGACAAGGTCCAGGACGTCGTCGTCGACATGGCCGTCTCCGCGGCGCTGCGCGGGCTGGCGGTCGGCCTGTTGCCCGGCGTCGTCTTCCTGCTGCTGGGTCAGCGACGTCGCGGGGAGCTGGTGCGCGGGCTCCGCACCAGGCAGGGCGTGCTCGCACTCGTCCTGGTGCTCGCCCTGGTGCTGCTGCTGTGGCAGCCGTGGGAGCGCGAGGAGCAGACCCAGGAGGACGGCGCCGACTGGCAGACGCTGGCCGAGCTCGTCGGCCCGGACGTGCGGCTGCCGGCGGAGGTCCGCGACATCGAGGTGCGCGCCGGCCCGGTCGCCACCCAGAGCAAGCGGCTGGTGCTCAGCGCGGTGGACACCTACGACAAGAGCAAGGAGTTCTACTCCACGGCCGCCGAGGCGGCGGCGGGCCTCGTCGAGGAGGGCCTGCGCACGCCCGGGGACGACGAGACGGTCGCGCTGCTGGTCAGCGACCGCCACGACAACATCGGCATGGACCGGGTCGCGCGCGCCATCGGTGAGGCGGCCGGCGCGAGCGTCGTGCTCGACGCCGGCGACGACACCTCGACCGGGCAGCCGTGGGAGGCGTTCAGCCTCGACTCCCTCGACGGGACGTTCGAGGACTGGGAGCGCTTCGGCGTCGCGGGCAACCACGACCACGGCGACTTCGTCGGCGCCTACCTCGCCGACCTGGGCTGGACCATGCTCGACGGCGAGGTCGTCGACGCCCCCTGGGGCGGGACCCTGCTCGGCGTCGACGACCCACGCAGCAGCGGCCTGGGCAGCTGGCGCGACGAGTCCGGGCTGAGCTTCGCCGAGGTGGGCGTCCGGCTCGCCGACGAGGCCTGCGCCGCCGCCGAGGACGGCGAGCGGGTCAGCACCGTGCTGGTCCACGACGCCAACCTCGGTCGCGAGGCGCTCGCCCGGGGCTGCGTCGACCTGGTGCTCGGCGGGCACACGCACGTGCAGTCCGGCCCGGACGCCGTGGAGGGCGAGGACGGTGCCACCGGCTACACCTGGACCAACGGCACGACGGGAGGCGCGGCGTACGCCATCGCGCTGGGCAGCAAGCCGCGCCGCGACGCCGAGGTCAGCCTGGTCACCTACGCGGAGGGGCGCCCGATCGGGCTGCAGTGGGTGCGGCTGCGCACCGACGGCACCTGGCAGGTCGGCGAGTGGGCGCCGATCACTCCGGCCGCCGCGGTCACACCTGACCCGTGATCGCCTCGTCGGGCTTGGTCGTGAGGAAGCGGTCGATGTAGTCGCGGGCGGTCTCGAAGATGTCGACCTCCCGGCCGGTGCGCTCGGAGAGGTACCAGCGGTGCTCGAGGATCTCGTGGAAGACCTCCGCCGGCTCGAGCTTGCCGGTGGCGTCGGGCGGGATCATCGCCATGATCGGCTCGAAGATCTCGTGCATCCAGCGGCTCGCCACGACGTGGCGGTCCTCGCGGCCGAGGTCGTTGTGGGCGGTGTAGGACGCCAGGTCGTTGAGGAGCCGGCGGGCCTGGTTGTCCTCCACGGTCATGCCGGTCAGGTCGCGCAGCTCGCGGGTGTGGTGGCCGAGGTCGACGACCTTGGGCTGGATGCGGATGGTGTCGCCGCCGAGGTCGGTGACGATGTCGAGCTCGTCGACGTCGAAGCCGAGGTCGTTGAGCCGCTCGACCCGGCGCTCGATGCGCCACATCTCGTCGCCGCCGAACTCCTCGAGGTCGGTCAGCTCGCGCCACAGCGCCTCGTAGCGGGTGCGCAGGTGCTCGACGATCGCGAACCCGTCGATGGGTCGCTTCACGGCGCCGCTCGCGCTCAGGTCCATCAGCTCGGCGAAGATGTTCTCGCAGCCCACGGTGATGTCGTACTCCCGCAGCCGGTCGCTGACGGACTCGTGGAGCTCGCCGGTCTCGGCGTCGACCAGGTAGGCGGCGAGGGCGCCGGCGTCGCGGCGGAAGAGCACGTTGGACAGCGACACGTCGCCCCAGTAGAAGCCGGCAAGGTGCAGGCGGACCAGCAGGACGACGATCGCGTCGATGAGCGTCGGGACGTGCTCGGCGTCCATGCCCCGGCCGAAGAGGGTGCGGTAGGGGAGGGAGAAGCGCAGGTGCTGGGTGACCAGCGCGGCGGGCAGCTCCTCGCGCTCACGCGTCGCGCGTCCCGTGACGACGCCCTGAGGCACCACGGACGGCATGCCGAGCCGCTGGAGGTCGCGCAGCATCCGATACTCGCGGAAGGCGATGTCGCCGGTGGTCTCCTTGACCGCGTAGACGCGGGTGCCGAGCCGCACGATGCGCACGATGTGGCGCGACAGGCCGCGGGGGAGGGGCACGACCACGTCGTCGGGCCACTCCTCCAGGGGACGGTGCCAGGGCAGGCGGAGGATGGCCGGGTCCGGCCGGTTGGCGACGATGCGCATGGCCATGGGGGCACGCTACTCGCTGACGAGGTCCCACGGGTCGACGCGGAGGCCGGCTCCGGGCCGAGCCGGTGAGCCGTCGTGGTGCGGGAGGTGGAGGAGGCTCACGGGCGCCGTTCTGCCTCACCTAGGATTGCCGGGCGCTCACGGGCGCACGCCGGTGTAGCTCAGTTGGTAGAGCGCATTACTTGTAATAATGATGTCGCGGGTTCGATTCCTGTCACCGGCTCCAGTCCAGCCAGGCCCAGTCCGGCCGTCACCGGCTCGACGCCGCTCGACGGCTCAGCGGAGCTGCTCGACCTCGAACTCGCAGGCCGGGTCGGCGATGGCGTCCTGGGCGTCGATGAGCCGCAGCTCGCGGTCGCCGGAGTCGAGGGTCTGCCGGAGGATCGCGAAGACCGAGGAGGCCGTGCGCGCCAGCGCGTCGGCGGGCGAGCCGGTGGTGCGCAGGTGCGCGGTGAAGAGCGCCGCGGTGATGTCGCCCGACCCGTTGGCCTTCATCGGCAGCCGCGGCGTGGTGACGAGCCAGGCGCCCTCGCCGGTCACGGCGATCATCTCGATCACGTCGTCCGGCGCACCGTCGCGATGGACCGAGGTGACCAGGACGGTCTCGGGCCCGAGGCCCCGGACCTCCTCGACGGCGGACAGGATGTCGTCGAGCGAGGACGGCCCGCTCAGCGCGTCGCGCCCGGTGATGAAGCCGAGCTCGAACTGGTTGGGCGTCAGCACGTCGGCCACCGGGATGACGGTGGAGCGGTACTTGGGCGGGATCGCCGGGTTGACGAAGCACCCGGAGGTGGCGTTGCCCATGACCGGGTCGCAGGTGTAGGTCGCGGCGGGGTTGGCGGCCTTGACCCGGGCCACGGCGTCGACGATGACGTCGGCGATCTCCGGTGAGCCTTGGTAGCCGGACAGGATCGCGTCGCAGGTCTCGAACGCGCCCCTCTCCTCGATGCCGGCGATCACGTCGGCGACGTCCTGGGCCGGGATCATCGGCCCCCGCCACGAGCCGTACCCGGTGTGGTTGGAGAAGTTGACCGTCAGCACCGGCCACACCTCGTGCCCGAGGCGCTGCAGGGGGAAGACGGCCGCAGAGTTGCCGACGTGGCCGTAGGCGACGTGGGACTGGATCGAGAGGACGCGCACGAGCCGAGACTAGTTCAGACGCCTCAGGCGACCTGGAGCGACCGCTTGGACAGGCCCATCCAGTAGCCGTCGATGACCTGGATGCCGGGCCGGTCGGCCGTCGTCGCCGCGCCCAGCGTCACGAACAGGGGTGTGTAGTGCTCGACGGTGGGGTGGGCGTAGGGCATGCCCGGGGCCTTGGCCCGGTAGTCCGACAGGGTGTCGACGTCGCCGCGCGTCAAGGCGTCGGCGGCCCAGAGGTCGAAGTCCACCGACCAGCCCGGGGCCGGCGCGTCGATGCGGAACTCCTCGAGGAACGGCAGGCCGTGGGTGAGGAAGCCGGAGCCGATGATCAGCACGCCCTCCTCGCGCAGCGGGCGCAGTCGCTCGCCGAGCGCCATCAGGCGCTGGGGGTCGTCGGTCGGCAGCGACATCTGCAGCACCGGGATGTCGGCCTCGGGGTACATGATCCTCAGGGGCACCCAGGCGCCGTGGTCGAGTCCGCGCGAGGTGTGCTGGTGCACGGGCTCGCCGCTCGGCATCATCGCCGCGACGCGCTGGGCCAGCGCCGTGGCGTCGGGCGTCTCGTAGGTCATCCGGTAGTACTTCGGCGCGAAGCCACCGAAGTCGTAGACCAGCGGCGCGCCGCTGGCGCTGAGGCTGACCGGCGCGGACTCCCAGTGGGCGCTGACGATCAGGATCGCGGTGGGACGGGGGAGGTCGCCCGCCCACGCCGCGAGCTGGCTCGACCAGGTCGGGTCGTCGAGCAGGGGCGGCGCACCGTGGCCGATGTACAGGGCAGGCATGGGAGTGGTCATGACATCCTCAATAGTACGGGATTCAACTATATTCCGGAAGCCGCCAGTCGACCGGCTCCGCCCCCTGCTGCTCGAGCAGTCGGTTGACGGTGCTGAAGGGCTTCGAGCCGAAGAAGCCGCGCCGCGCGCTGAGCGGTGAGGGGTGGGGCGACTCCACGCACGGCACCTCGCCGAGGAGCGGACGCAGCGACTGGGCGTGCCGTCCCCACAGGATCGCCGCGCACGGACCGCCGCGTTCGGCGAGGGCGGTGATCGCCCGCTCGGTGATCGGCTCCCAGCCCTTGCCCCGGTGGCTGTTGGAGTCGCCCGGCCGCACGGTGAGCGTGCGGTTGAGCAGCATGACGCCCTGGTCGGCCCACGCCGACAGGTCGCCGTGACGCGGGGGCACGATCCCGAGGTCGTCGCGCAGCTCGACGTAGATGTTGACCAGGCTGGGCGGCAGCGGCCACACGTGCCGCTCGACGGCGAAGCTCAGCCCGATCGGGTGCGCGGGGTTGGGGTAGGGGTCCTGCCCCACCACCAGGACGCGGACGTCGGCGAGCGGGCGCTGGAACGCACGGAGGACCAGATCGCCCGCCGGCTGGTAGCCGCGCCCGGCGGCCACCTCCTCGCGCAGGAACCGACCCATCGCCGCGATCCGGTCATCGACCGGGGCCAACGCCTCCGCCCAGTCGGGCGCCACCAGCCCCTTCTCGACCAGCCCCGCGAGCGCGCTCATCCGCCCACCCCGCGCACCGGGCGCTGGAGCCGGTCGAGGAACGCCACCAGCAGCGCCTCGCGCATCGACGGGGAGGCGACGTCGAGCATCGCGTTGACCTCGGCCATCCGGACGGGCAGCTCGAGCTCCCCGGCCGCCGACCCACCCACCAGCCCGGACGCGGCGAGGAGGCCGTCGAAGTCGTCGTCGCCCAGGGAGGAGGGGTCGAGCGCCTCGATGAACGCCACCACCCCGGCGTCGACCGTGACCGGCCCGGCCTCGCGGGCCGCCGCGACCGACGCCGACAGCGCGCCGGCGAAGTCGGCCACGTGCGCGAGCGTGCCGGCGCTCACCGACAGGTGGATGCTCGCATCGTCGTCGCCGTGGGAGAGCTGCGGCTGGACGTACCAGCCCCGCGAGACGAGCTCGTCGGTCAGGGTGAACGGGTCGCAGGAGTCGTCGGTGGCCAGGGCGACCAGCGTCGAGTCGGGGTCTGCCACGAGCCGCAGCGCGGGCTGCGCCTCGATGCTCGCGACGATCGCGTCGACGGCCGACAGCGCGCGGTCGGCGAGGGCGAGGTAGCCCTCGTCCCCGAGGTGCTGCACCACCGCCCAGGTGCCGGCCACGGGCCCGCCCGAGCGCGTCGACTGCGTCGTGGCGTTGAGCATCGTGTAGCCCGGCCACGCGGCCGAGGCGAAGTACTGCGGCCGGCGCAACGGCGCGTCGCGGTGCAGCAGGAGCGAGGTGCCCTTGGGGGCATAGGCGTACTTGTGGGTGTCCACCGAGATCGACGTGACGCCGTCGACAGCGAAGGTCCACGGCGCGACCGCGCGGCCGAGCCGGGCGGCGTACGGGAGCACCCAACCGCCGATGCACGCGTCGACGTGGCAGCGGACGCCGCGGGCGGCTGCGGCGGCGGCGATCTCGGTGACCGGGTCGACGACCCCGTGGGCGTACGACGGCGCGCTGGCCACGACGAGCACCGTGTCGTCGCCGATCGCCTCGGCCATCGCCCGCGCGTCGGCCCGGTGGCCGGGACCGGCCGGCACGAGCACGGCCTCCACCCCGAAGTAGTGCGCGGCCTTGTGGAACGCCGCGTGCGCGGTGGTGGGCACCACCATCCGCGGCCGGACCACGTCGGGGCGGCTGTCGCGGGCTCCCTGGACGGCCAGCAGGATCGACTCGGTGCCGCCCGAGGTCACCGTCCCGACCGCCGACTCCGGTGCGTCGAGCAGGCCGCACGCGAAGCCGACCAGCTCGTTCTCCATCTGGAGCAGGGAGGGGAACGCCGTGGGGTCGAGCGCGTTGGACGCGGCGTAGGCGGCCACCGCCTGCCGGGCGACCCGATCTACCTCGGGCTCGCCCGAGTCGTAGACGTAGGCCAGCGTGCGGCCGCCGTGGACGGGCAGGTCGCGGGCCTGGAGGGCCGCGAGCCTCTGCATCGGGTCACTCACGCAGCACTCCCGGGGGCTCCTTGGGCGGCCGCCACGTCGGCGGGCTCGAGGTCGTACTGCCGCAGCCAGTGCAGGCTGGCGAGAGTCAGCGCCGCCGGCACGAGCGAGAACCCCAGCGCGATGGCGGTCAGGGCCGAGTCGGGCTGGCTGAGGTCGCGGCCCTCGCTCGAGAGGTAGCCGCCGAGCGCGAGCATCAGGGCGAAGACAGCCGTCCCGAGCGCGAGCCCCAGCGTCTCGCCGGCCGTCCAGACGCCGGTGTAGACGCCGGCACGGTTCTCGCCGGTGCGGGCCGCGTCCACGGCCGCGACGTCGGGCAGCATCGCCATCGGGAAGACCTGGCAGCCCGCGTATCCCACCCCGACCAGCCCGGTCGCCACGAACGTCCAGAGGTCGTTGCCGCCACGCGACAGCACCGCCAGCGTGGCACCCGTCGCGAGCACCACCGATGCGGCGGCGTAGCCCTGCTTCTTGCCCACCCGCTCGCCCCAGTGCGCCCACAGCGGGGTCAGCAGCAGCGCCGGGCCGACGAAGCAGACGAAGAGGATCGTGGCCGCGCCGCTGCGGCCGAGCAGGTCCTCGGCGACGTAGGCGACGCCCGCCAGCATGCAGCCCGTCGCCAGCGCCTGCAGCACGAACGTCGTCAGCAGCACCCGGAAGTCGCGGGCGCGCGCCACGATCCGCAGCTGCTCGCCCAGCGACCCGCCCCCGGCGACGACGGCGCCGATCGGCGCCCGGCGGGTGCCCCACCACGCCCCGAGGACGCCGGCCAGGATGACCACCGACATGACCACGCCCATCACCCGGTAGCCGTCGCGGCCGCCGACCGCGTCGCGGATCACCGGTGCGCTCGCCCCGGCGAGCATGATCGTCAGGGCCAGGATGGCCACGCGCCAGGTCATCAGCCGGGTGCGCTCGTCGTAGGACGAGGTGATCTCCGCCGGCATCGCGACGTAGGGCACCTGGAAGAACGCGTAGGCCGACGCCGCGAGCACGAAGAACAGCAGCACCCAGCCCGCCTCGAGCCACCTCCCGTCCAGGTCGGGAGCCGCGAAGATCAGCGCGAACGCCCCCGCCAGCATCAGCCCGGCGCGCAGCAGCCAGGGCCGCCGGGGACCGTCGGGATCGACCGTGCGGTCGCTGATCCGGCCGGCGACCGGGTTGAGCACCACGTCCCAGGCCTTGGGCAGGAACACGATCACGCCGGCCCAGATCGCCGCGATGCCGAGCTCGTCGGTGAGGTAGGGCAGGAGCATCAGCCCGGGGACCGTGCCGAAGGCGCCGGTCGCGACCGAGCCGCTGCCGTAGCCGATGCGGACGGCGCGCGACAGTGCGGTGGCGCCGGCCGGGTCACTCATCGTCCACCCAGCGCGCGGGAGCCCGCCGAGCCGTAGCGGCGCGTCGGGTTGGAGCCGATCGCGCCGGCCGCGGGGGCGGAGCCGGCGGCCTTCTTCGTGGCCTTCTTCGCGGCCTTCTTCGTGGCCTTCTTCGTGGCCTTCTTCGTGGCCTTCTTCGTGGCAGCCGCCTTCTTCGCTGCCGCCTTGGTGGCCGGCGTCCTCGTGCCGGCCTTCTTGTTCGCGGCCTTCTTCGCAGCCGCTGCGCTGCTCGTGCTCCGGGGGGCCGGCTTCGTGGTGGCCCGGGCGCTCGGTGCCGGCGGGGCGGTCGCGGGGAGCGGTCCGCGCGACCACCGCGAGACCCACTCGTCGATCGCGGTCCAGGTCGTCGCTCGAGCCGCCCGGCCGGTGAGCATGCCGAGGTGGCCGCCGGGGACGACCTCGAAGCGCACCTCGGGCGAGCCGGTCAGCAGCGGCACCACGGCGCGCACGGCCGGGAGCGGCGCGATGCCGTCGGTGTTGCCCGCGAAGACGAGCGTCGGCACCGAGATATCGGCGAGGTCGACCTCGCGGTCGCCGACCGGCATCCGGCCCGTCGCGAGCGCGTTGCCCTTGACGAAGCGGTGGTAGAGCTGGCCGAAGGTCCGGCCGGGGTAGGCGGTCATGGTGGACGTGAATCGCGTGACCGCCTCCATCTGGGCGAGGTAGTCGGTGTCGTCGAGGTGCGTCAGCACCGCCAGCGGCTTGGTGAGGACCTTCTGCGCCGAGACGGCGGTGAACGCCCAGTTGACGAGCGGGGTCGGCACGCCGCCGAGCGCCCGGTAGGCCAGGGTGACGAGCCCCCTGCCCTGCGTCAGGTTGAGCAGCGGGCGCACCGGCGCCACGAGCGGCACCTTGGTCACGTCGACCGGGGAGCCCACGATCGTGATCGAGGCGATCGGCAGGTCCTTCCGGTCGGCCGCGACGAGGAGGGTGAAGATGCCGCCGAGGCTCCATCCGACGAGGTGCACGCCGCGGCCGCCGGAGTGCTGGTGGACGGCCTCGATCGCGGCCGGCAGCACCTCGTCGACCCAGTGCTCCACGCCGAGGGACCGGTTGCGGAACGAGACCTGCCCGTACTCCACGAGGTAGGTCGGGCGCCCCTGCGTGACCAGGTGCTCCACCAGCGAGCAGTCGCGGCGCAGGTCGTAGCAGAGCGCCGGTGCGGCCAGTGGGGTCACCAGGAGCACGGGGTCGCCGGTCTGGGGGACGTCCTCGGCGGGTCGGTAGTGGTAGACCTCGCGCAGCTCCCCGTCGTCGATCAGCGTCCGCGGCATCGGTCGCAGGTCTGCCAGCCCGCCGTAGAGCAGCGTCTGCGCGACATTTCCGGCCGCGGCGACCACCTGGTCGGGCTTGGGGATGAGGTCCATGGAAGAAATCTACGCAGGAGGTGCATCCGGTGGCGGGGTTCGTGCGGAGAAGGGTGCGACGGGCGCCAACGGGCGCCCCTGACGGAAGGACCCAGCTCATGTTGCGAC
This sequence comes from Nocardioides sp. zg-1228, assembly GCF_017086465.1. Taxonomy (NCBI): domain Bacteria; kingdom Bacillati; phylum Actinomycetota; class Actinomycetes; order Propionibacteriales; family Nocardioidaceae; genus Nocardioides; species Nocardioides sp. zg-1228. Next base: position 697,670 of record NZ_CP070961.1, read on the forward strand.
GCGTTCCCGCCATCCTCGCCACGTCGGCCCTCGCCCTCGGTGCGATGGGGGCCACCGCGCCCGCCGCCAGCGCGAAGCCCGCGGGCGAGGACAGCCTCGCCGCCCTCCTCACCTCCGACGGCAACAAGTTCGACAAGAACAACAAGGACTTCGACATCCTCACCGAGGCCGCCCTGGCCGTCATCGGCGCCAAGCCCGACTCCCCGGTCGCGCTGCTCGCCGACGGCTCCAAGCGCCTCACCGCCTTCGCCCCGACCGACGAGGCCTTCCGCCAGCTGGCCAAGGACCTGTCCGGCAAGACGATCAAGAGCGAGAAGAAGGTCTTCGACGCGCTCGTCGAGCTCGCCGGTGTCGACACCATCGAGACCGTCCTGCTCTACCACGTCGTGCCGGGCGCGACGCTCACCAGCAGCAAGGTGCTCAAGTCCAACGGCGCCAAGCTGACGACCGCCCAGGGCGGCAAGGTCACCGTCAAGGTCAAGACCAAGCCGCGGGTGAGCATCACGCTCAAGGACGGCGACCCCAACGACCGCGACCCCAAGGTCGTGCTGAAGGCCCTCGACCTCAACAAGGGCAACAAGCAGATCGCTCACGGGATCGACCGGGTGCTCCGCCCGATCGACCTCTGACGACCGCTCCAGCGGCGACGGACGACCGAGCACGACACGAGGCAGCCAGACGGGCGGGGGGCGACGATGACCATCATCCCGTTCCCCGCCCGCTGGCCTCGCCGGTACGGTGACCCGGTGGTGACCGGGACGATGTCGTTCGACGACGAGCAGGACGAGGACGTCCTGACGCTCGCCGCGCGGCTCGTCGCCGGCGACGAGGGTGCCCTCGAGGAGATCTACGACCGCTGGTCGGCCCTGGTGCACACGTTCGCGCTCCGTGCCCTCCGCGACGTCCACGACGCCGAGGACGTCACCCAGCAGGTCTTCGTCGCCGCCTGGCGCAGCCGCCACACCCTGACCCCGAGCCCTGCCGCACTGCCGGCCTGGCTCGTCGGGATCGCCCGGCACAAGGTCTCCGACCTGCGGGCGTCCCGCGCTCGCGACGCCGACCGGCTCGCCGCCGTGGTGTCGCTCCCGGGCGCCCGCGACGACGCCGTGCAGTCGGCCGACGACGAGGTCGCCGAGCGGCTGGTCGTGCGCCAGGCCGTCGAGGACCTACCCGACCCGCGCCGGACGATCCTGCTCCTCGCCTTCTGGGAGGACCACAGCCACGCCGAGATCGCCGAGAAGATCGGCCTCCCGCTCGGCACCGTGAAGAGCCACGTGCGACGTGGCCTGATGAAGCTCCACCAGCAGCTGGAGGGGGTGCGCCATGAGTCACGTTGATGCCGAGCAGCTGGCCGGGCTCGCGCTCGACCCCCGCGACGGGCCGCCCGACGTGCGCGAGCACGTCGCGACGTGCCCCGAGTGCGCGGGAGTGGTCGCGGCGTTCACCGGCGCCCGCCGCCGCACGGGTGCCGACGCGCTCGTCGCGCCGCCCTCGCGGCTGCGCGAGCGGGTGCTGGCCGAGGTGCGTGCCGGCGACGGGTCGGACCCGCTCCCGGGGGCCCCGTTCCACTCCGACCAGCCGGAGGCGTCGGAGCAGCGGCCGGGCCGGCGCGACCGGTCCGGTCAGCCCGACCGGGCGTCCGGACGCCGCGGCGTGCCGATGTGGCTCGCCGGGATCGCCGCCGCCCTCGCGCTCCTCGCGGGCGTCGGGCTCGGACGCATCGGCACGGGCGAGGAGACCCCCGAGGCGGTCGAGCCGCCCGGCGACACCGGCACCGTGGTCGCGGCTGCGTCCCTCACCGCGCTCGACAGCGACGCCCAGCGCGGCGAGGCGAGCGCCGTGCGCCACGACGACATCTTCACCATCCGGGTCTCCGCGAGCGAGCTCGGCGACGAGCCGGGCGTGCGCGAGGTGTGGCTGATCAACGTCGACGGCAAGCGGATGATCTCGATCGGCCTGCTCGCCGCTGGAGACGAGGGGGAGTTCGCCGTCCCGATGCGACTCATCGACGAGGGCTACCGCATCGTCGACATCTCGATCGAGCCCGACGACGGCGACCCCACGCACTCAGGGGTGAGCCTCGCCCGTGGCGAGCTCGCCTGACCCCCTCCATCGGGACGGGCCGTCCTCGACAACGCCTCGACGGACGGCTAGGAACGAGGCATGAAGTGGAGGCACGCGATCCTCGGCGGCACCGTGGCGGCAGCAGCCGCCACGACGGTGCACGACCTCGTCCAGACCAAGCACGCGATCATCCGCAACTTCCCGGTCGTCGGGCACGCCCGCTTCTTCCTGGAGAGGTTCGGGCCCGAGCTGCGCCAGTACATCGTCACCAGCAACGACGAGGAGCGCCCCTTCAGCCGTGACCAGCGACGCTGGGTCTACGCCAGCGCGAAGCTGGAGAACAACTACTTCGGCTTCGGCACCGACAACGACGTCGAGCGCGTCGAGGGCTACCCGATCATCAAGCACCGCACGTTCGCCGGCCCGGGCGCGGCGACCACGCCGCACGCGCAGGAGGAGATCGTGCTGCCGTGCGCCAAGGTGATGGGTGCAGCGCTGGGGCGTACGCACGCCTTCCGCCCGTCGTCGGTCGTCAACATCTCCGGCATGAGCTTCGGCTCGCTCTCGGGCAAGGCCGTGGAGGCGCTCAACCGGGGCGCGGCGATGGCCGGATGCCTGCAGAACACCGGCGAGGGGGCGCTCTCGCCCCACCACCGCCACGGCGGAGACATCGTCTTCCAGATCGGCACGTCCTACTTCGGCTGCCGCGACGAGCGCGGCCGCTTCGACCTCGACCGGCTGGTCGACGTCGTGCAGTCGGCGCCGGTGCGTGCGATCGAGGTCAAGCTGAGCCAAGGGGCCAAGCCCGGCCTCGGCGGCATGCTGCCGGGGGAGAAGGTCAGCAGGGAGATCGCGGAGATCCGCGGCATCGAGGCGGGCAAGGACTGTGCCTCGCCGAGTCGCCACTCGGTCTTCCACGACATCGACTCGCTGCTCGACTTCGTGGAGTCCGTCGCCCAGGCGACCGGCCTGCCGGTCGGCATCAAGTCGGCCGTCGGCAACCTCACCATGTGGGAGGAGCTGGTCGAGGCGATGGCGTCGGGCAGCGGCTCGGCGCGGCGCGGCGTCGACTTCGTCAACATCGACGGCGGCGAGGGCGGCACCGGTGCGGCGCCGATGATCTTCGCCGACTCCGTGGCCTACCCGTTCCGCATCGGCTTCAGCCAGGTGTGGCGGCGCTTCGCCGCGGCCGGGCTCAGCGACGACGTGGTGTTCATCGGGGCAGGAAAGCTGGGTGTGCCGGAGAACGCGGTGGTCGCCTTCGCGCTCGGCGCCGACATGGTCAACGTCGGTCGCGAGGCGATGATGTCCATCGGCTGCATCCAGGCCCAGAAGTGCCACACCGACCACTGCCCGGTCGGCATCGCGACGCAGAGCCCGCGCTACACGCGCGGCCTGGACGTGAGCCTCAAGAGCGTCCGCGCCGCCAACTACATCCGCTCGCTGCGCCGCGACCTGCTCAAGGTCTCCGAGGCGGTGGGCGTCGTGCACCCGGGGCTGATCGGCCCGGGCGACATCGACATCGTCGACGGCACCCGCACCGCGGTGGGGCTGGCGGAGGTCTACGGCTACGACCCGGCGTGGCCGCGGCTGGGGGCCGACCTGGTGCGCGGGATCGAGGAGATCATGGTGGCCCAGGACGAGACGACGCCGTCGCGGCGCGCCCCGGCCTGAGCGCCCCCGGGGTCGGCGCCGCCGGGAGCCCGTGGGGGCTAGCGGGCGCTGGAGCCCCGCACCGTCTTGTCGTGGTGGTCGGGCAGCTCCTCGAGCTCGCGCAGGAAGTCGGCGGCCCACTTGGCGACGTCGTGCTGGACGACCGTCTTGCGCAGGGCGCGCATCCGGCGTGAGGTCTCCTTGCTGCCCGCGGCGTACGCGTCGAGCAGGGCCGCCTTCATGCCGTCGATGTCGTAGGGGTTGACCAGCCACGCCTGGCGCAGCTCTTGGGCAGCCCCGGCGAACTCCGAGAGCACGAGCGCCCCGTCGTCGTCGAAGCGGCACGCGACGTACTCCTTGGCGACCAGGTTCATCCCGTCGCGCAGCGGGGTCACGACCATGATGTCGGCGGCGCGGTAGAGCGCGGCCATCTCCTCGCGCGGGTAGGACGAGTGCATGTAGGAGATCGCTGGACGGCCGATCCGCCCGTGGTCGCCGTTGATCCGCCCCACCAGGAGCTCGATGTCGTCGCGCAGGATGCGGTACTGCTCGACGCGCTCGCGCGAGGGCGTGGCCACCTGGACGAAGACGGCGTCCTCGACGTCGATCTGGCCGTCGCGGACGAGCTCGCCGAAGGCGCGCAGGCGGGAGTGGATGCCCTTGGTGTAGTCGAGCCGGTCGACGCCGAGGAAGATCCGGCGGGGGTTGCCGAGCGCCTCGCGGATCTCGGCCGCCCGCTCCGCCACGCCCTCGGACCGGGCGAGCTCCTCGAAGCCGGCGGTGTCGATCGAGATCGGGAAGGCCGTCGCCCGCACCGGGCGGCCGTCGGGCAGGTAGATGGTGTCGCGGTGGGTCTTGTGGCCGACGCGGCTGCGCACCAGGCGGACGAAGTTGGCCGCGGCTCCCGGCAGCTGGAAGCCGATGAGGTCGGCACCGAGCAGCCCCTCCAGGATCTGTCGGCGCCAGGGCAGCTGGGAGAACAGCTCGGCCGGCGGGAACGGGATGTGGAGGTAGAACCCGATCCGCAGGTCGGGGCGCTGGGCGCGCAGCATCTGCGGGACGAGCTGCAGCTGGTAGTCCTGCACCCACACGGTGGCGCCCTCGGCCGCGACCTCGGCGGCCCGGTCGGCGAAGCGCTGGTTGACCGTGACGTAGGAGTCCCACCACTCACGGTGGAACTCCGGCTTGGCGACCACGTCGTGGTAGAGCGGCCACAGCGTGCCGTTGGAGAAGCCCTCGTAGAAGTCCTCGACCTCGCGCGCGGTCATCGACACCGGCACCAGCGAGAGGCCGTCCTCCACGAACGGCTCGAAGTCGTCGTCGTCCGCCGATCCCGGCCAGCCGATCCAGGCGCCGTCGTTGGAGCGCAGCACGGGCTCGAGGGCCGTCACCAGCCCGCCGGGGGAGCGGCGCCACGAGTCCGTCCCGTCGGGGAGGCGTACGCGGTCCACGGGAAGCCGGTTGGCCACGATCACGAGGTCTGCCTGCGGGGCTTGGCTCACGGCGCAACCCTAGCGACGAACCCGAGGCGCGCAGACCACCCCGCGGTGTCGTGCCGCCACGGTGGCGGCGGGGCGCGCGAGAGCCGCGGAGGTTTTGTCCAGACGACTCGCCGCATGCGAATGACATGGTTGTCGTTCGTCGCCTAGACTCGTGCTCGTCCGCCCGGTCACGGGCGACGTGGGGTCGAGGAGGGGATGGCAATGGACGCCGCCAAGCACATCGCAGCCGAGCAGGAGACTGCGGCCGGGCTGAGCCAGCGCGACCGCGACATCCTCGAGTTCGAGCGGCACTGGTGGAAGTACGCCGGCGCCAAGGAGCAGGCTGTCCGCGAGAAGTTCGACATGTCCTCGACCCGCTACTACCAGGTGCTCAACGCTCTCATCGACCGCCCCGAGGCGCTCGAGGCCGACCCGCTCCTCGTGCGCCGGCTGCGCCGCCTGCGCGCCTCCCGACAGCGCCAGCGCTCCGCGCGGCGGCTCGGGTTCGAAGTCTGACGCCGCACCCGCCCACTCACGATCGGTCACCTTCCCCATGACCTCCTTCCCCAGCTTCGCCCGCTTCCCCAGCCCCGGCCGCACCCCGACGCGACGTCGTGACGAGCGCGGCGTCGCCTTCCCGTCGCCGCTCGTCATGCTCTCGGTCCTCGCCGTCGCGATGGCCTCGATCACCTTCGTCGCCACCCGCGACCAGGCGCCGACCGAGCGCCGCGTCGACACCGCCACGATCGCCAGCTCGACCAAGGCGCCGTCGGCCGAGCCGGCCCCGACGCCGTCGGAGAGGCCGAAGCCCAAGCCCAAGCCACAGGTCGAGCGCGGCGAGGTCTACGTCGAGGTCTACAACAACTCCGGCATCCGCGGCCTCGCCGCGGCGACCGCCGCGACGGCCACGGGGGTCGGCTGGGCCGTGGTCGGCGAGGACAACTGGCAGGGCCTGATCCCCACCAGCACGGTCTACTACCCGCCGCGGCTCAAGGCTGCGGGCAAGCAGCTCGCGCTCGACCTCGGCATCACGCGCACGGCGCCCGCCGTCGGCGTGATGAAGCGCGACCGGCTCACCGTGATCCTCACCGCCGACGCCCCGCGCTGACCCGGCCCGGCGCGCCGCTCCCCACACCCCGGGGCGGCCGGCTGCCGCGCGCGAGCGGACCACATGGTTGGGTTGCCCCATGGAGTTCACCTCCGCCGACGCGCGCAGGCACTACGACGCCGTGCGCGAGGTCCTCGCCGGCACGGTCGTCGGCCTCGACTTCGACGGGACGCTGTCGCCGGTCGTCGACGACCCCGAGGCGGCCCGGCTGCACGCCGGGGCGCCGGGAGTGCTGCTCGACCTCGCCGAGGCGGTGCGCGCCGTCGCGGTGATCACCGGCCGGCCGGCGCGCCAGGCCATCGCCATGGGCGACCTCGACGCGCTGGGCGACGCCATGCTCGACCGCGGTGCCGAGCTCTTCGTCTTCGGCCAGTACGGCAACGAGCGGTGGTCGGCCAGCGAGCCGCGGATCAGGTCGCCCCGCCCGCCCGCCGGCCTGGCGAGCTTCGAGCGCGAGCTGCCCGGGGTGCTGCGGCGCGCCGGGGCCGCCGACGCCTACGTGGAGGAGAAGGGCCTCGCCGTCGCCGTGCACACCCGCCGGATGGACGACCCGACCGGTGCCTTCGAGCGCCTGGTCGAGCCGATCACCGCCCTCGCCCGGCGCCACCGGCTCGGCATCGAGCCCGGCCGCAACGTGATCGAGGTCCGCTCGGCCGAGATGCACAAGGGCCAGGCGCTGCGCACGTTCGTGGCCCAGCAGGAGGCCGCCGGGGTCGTCTTCGCCGGCGACGACCTGGGCGACGTGGAGGCGTTCGAGGCCGTCCGCGCGCTGCGCTCCGGCGGGCTGCCCGGCCTGGTGGTGTGCTCGGCCTCGAGCGAGCAGCCGGCCCTGGTGCGGTTGGCCGACGTGGTCGTGGACGGTCCCGACGGTGTCGTCGAGCTGCTGTCCTCCCTGGCGTCGCCCTCGCTGGCCTGACGGCCCACGGACGGCCGTCCGCATCGTGGACACGATGTGCACATCGTGAGACAGCCTGCCTAGGCTGAGCCTGCTCATCACGAGGGACTGAGGGAACGGCCCGACGAAGTCCCGGCAACCACCCGTGTGCCTCCTGTCCGGACACCCCTCCGGCAGTCACGGGAGCAGGTGCCAAATCCGACCCCAGCGAGAGTCGCGGGGACAGATGAGAAGGAGGACTTCATGAGCACCCTGCTGGACGAAAGCACCACCGAGTCGCCCCGGTTCCGCGAGCGCGCCTTCGGCAACGCCCGCGCCCTTGCCTGCCGCGAGTGCGGCCACGAGGTCGTCCTGGGCCCGTCGTACGCCTGTCCGGAGTGCTTCGGGCCGCTCGAGGTGGCCTACGACTTCCCGGCCGTGACCCGCGAGGAGATCGCGGCCGGCCCGCCCAACATCTGGCGCTACAAGGCGCTGCTGCCGGTGCCGTCCGACATCGAGCAGAGCCCCAACACCGAGCCGGGCTTCACCCGCCTGCTGCAGGCGAACAACCTGGCCCGTGAGCTCGGCCTGGAGAAGCTGTGGGTCAAGGACGACTCGACCAACCCGACCAACTCCTTCAAGGACCGGGTCGTCGCCTGCGCGCTCAGCGCCGCGCGTGAGCTCGGCGCCAAGGTCTTCGCCTGTCCGTCGACCGGCAACCTGGCCAACGCCGTCGCCGCCGCGGGCGCCCGCGCCGGCATCAGGACCGTCGTCTTCATCCCGAGCGACCTCGAGAAGCCCAAGCAGGTCAACTCGGCCGTCTACACCGACCGGCTGGTGGCCGTCGACGGCAACTACGACGACGTCAACAAGCTCGCCTCGGAGATCGCCGGCGAGGAGGAGGGCTGGGCGTTCGTCAACGTCAACGTGCGGCCGTTCTACGCCGAGGGCTCCAAGACGCTGGGCTACGAGATCGCCGAGCAGCTCGGCTGGCGGCTCCCCGACCAGGTCGTCATCCCGGTGGCGTCCGGCTCGCAGCTCACCAAGGTCGACAAGGCGTTCCGCGAGCTGGTCGCGCTCGGCCTCGTCGAGGACAAGCCCTACAAGATCTTCGGCGCCCAGGCGACCGGCTGCTCGCCGGTGTCGGTGGCCTACAAGGCCGGCACCGACGCCATCCGCCCGGTCAAGCCCGACACCATCGCCAAGAGCCTCGCCATCGGCAACCCGGCCGACGGGATCTACGTGCTCGACATCTGCCGCCGCAGCGGCGGCGCCGTCGAGGACATCACCGACGAGGAGGTGCGCGAGGGCATCCTGCTGCTGGCCCGCACCGAGGGCATCTTCACCGAGACGGCGGGCGGCACCACGGTGGGCGTGCTCAAGAAGCTCGTCGAGACCGGGCAGCTCGACACCTCGCTGGAGACCGTCGTGATCAACACCGGGATGGGCCTCAAGACCCTCGACGCCGTCGCCGACCGGGTCGGACCCGCCGCCACCATCGCACCGTCCTACGACGCCTTCGTGGCGTCCGGCGTGCTCTGAGAGGAAGATCAGCACATGAGCGAGCGCAGCGAGCGGACCATCCCCGACAATGAGACACGTGCCTCGTGCGCGCACGGAGCGACGGGGGTGCGCGCATGAGCGTGTCCGTCCGCATCCCGACGATCCTGCGCACCTACACCGGCGGTGAGTCGGAGGTGAGCGCCGAGGGCGACACCCTCGCGGCCGTCCTCGACGACCTCGACGCGAGCTACGCCGGCATCAAGGGCCGCATCGTCGACGAGGCCGGTCACCTGCGCCGGTTCGTCAACGTCTACGTCGGCAACGACGACGTGCGCTTCCTCGACGACCTCGACACCGCGACCCCCGACGGGGTGCAGATCTCGGTGATCCCGGCGGTCGCGGGGGGCTGAGCCCGACGACCGCCCGCGGACGTCAGGGCGCTCGTACGTCGACGACGGTGGCGTTGCCGCGGGAGTCGATGCGCAGCTCGGCGAGCGCGCCGTCGCGCAGCTGGTCCTCGACCTCCCGCGCGCGGTCCTGCGGCAGGAACCAGCTCTCGATCCCGCAGCGGACCTGCCACGACCGGTCGTCGCACGCGAGGTAGGGGCCCTGCGCGGGCCGGGTGCGCGTCCACCGGTCGCCGACCCACACGCCGTCCTCCTCGACGAGGGCGAGGTAGGCGTCGCCGGACTCGCCGTCGTCCGGCGCGTCGAGGCGCAGGTCGGGGTAGTCGAGGGCGACGTAGGCGCCGCGGAACGGATCGATCGGATCGAGCGGCGCCACCCGCACCACGTAGCTGTCGCCCGCCACCCGGGCGGAGAGCTGGGGCGCCACGGCCACGCCGACCAGCGCCAGCTGGCACACGGCCACCACGGCGGTGGTGAGGGTGGGGGACAGGCTGCGGGTCATCGGTCGGTCTCCTTCGGGGTGGTCGGTGCGGGGCCGGCCGCGTCGAGGGCCTGGGCGAGCTCGCGGCGGGCCCGGTCGAACAGGAAGCCGGTGCCGAGGATGACGGTGCCGAGCACCACGAACAGCCAGGCGCCGGTGACGATGGGGGCGAAGACCGCGAAGCTCTGGAAGGTCGTGAACACGACCAGCCCCAGCATCGCCATCCAGGTGAGCGTCGGGTGGTCGCGCACGGTCCCGACGGTGACGACGGCGACGGCCAGCACGGCGTAGGCGAGGATCGAGATCGCGGCGCGCGCCCAGTCGGCTCCGTCGACGTCGGAGGTGTCGGCGCCGGTGTCCCAAAGACTGAGCGCCCCGGCCACCAGCAGCACCGCGAGGGCGCCGACCGGCTCCAGGGCCGGCGCCCCGCGTCGCACGACGGCGGCGGCGACCGTCGCCACCGCGGCGAGGGCGAGGGCCATCACCAGCCAGGTCGACCAGGCCGGTCCGTCGCCGCCGGAGCCGGGGATCGCGGCGACGAACAGCGCCAGCAGGGCCGCGCCGCCGGCGACGGTGCGCCAGGTCCACGCGAAGGCGTCGACCCAGCCGTCGTGCAGGACCGCCAGTGCGGCGGCGAGCACCGCGCCCCCGCCGAGCAGCACGACGACGGTCGTGCCGTCCTGGGCGTCCCACAAGGGCTGCATGAACCACCAGGTGACGCCCGTGGCGACGCCGACCAGGAACGGCGCGTGGGCCCGGGTCGTATAGGCGTGGAGGAGGGCTGCGACGGACCACAGTCCGACGAGGCGCGGCTCGTAGGCCGGGACCTGCAGGGACTGTGCGGCCTGGAAGACGAGCGCACCGGCGCCGAGCGCGGCGAGGAGCCGCAGCGCGCCGACGAGCGGCGGTGAGGCGCGCCGCGCGGCCAGCGCCTCGCCGCCCACGAGGAACGCGAGCCACAGCGCCGCCACGGTGGCGAAGCGGGCCGCGGGGGAGAGCTGGTCGAGGTTGGCGGCGACGAGCCAGACGAGTCCGACGCCGACGAATCCGGCGCCGAGGTGGAGCAGCACGCGGCCGACGCCGACGCGGGCGTGGCGCTCGGCGCGATAGCGCGAGGACAGGAGCGCCGCCTGCTCCTCGGTGAGGATCCCCTCCGCGGTCCATGTGGCGATCTCGCCGCGGAGCCAGGCGTGCTGGCGCGGCGCGACCGCTCGAGGGGCGGGAGGCGGTGCCGTCGTAGGGGGCGAGGTGTCGGTCATGGCCCTACCGTGGCGTGGACCGGTCGGGTTGTCCTGAGTACATCGACCCATCTCGCCCTGCCGTTCGGTCACGGACCTCCCCCGGAGCCGTCGTACGCCCGGTGGACCGGGGCACGCGGTGTGGGGGATCACGTCCGGAGCCGCAGGTCAGGCTAGGGTCTGCGGGTGCGCACCACTGCCCGACGAGCCAGCCAGGCCGTCAAGAAGGCGGCCCAGAAGGCAGGCCGGATGCAGGCATCGCCCGTGCCTGCCCAGCCCGAGCCGCCCGACCCCAGGGCCGAGCGCCGTCGCCGGCTGCTGGCGAGCAACCTGACCGAGCTGGCCATCGAGTTCCGCACCGACAAGTGGGGCGTGCACCGCTACACCCCCCACTACGAGCGCCACCTCCAGCACCTGCGGGGCGAGTCGTTCACGCTGCTCGAGCTCGGGATCGGCGGCTACAAGAAGCGCCGCAAGAGCGGTGCGTCGATGAAGATGTGGCGCTGGTTCTTCCCCAAGGCCCGCATCGTCGGCCTCGACATCGAGGACAAGTCGTGGCTCACCCGGGGCCACATCCACACCTACCTCGGCGACCAGACCGACCCGGAGGTCCTCCGGCGGATCATCGACGAGCAGGGTGCCCCGCTGGTCGTCATCGACGACGGCAGCCACATCCCGGCCCACGTCCGCGAGTCCTTCCGCATCCTCTTCCCGCTGCTTCCCGACGGTGCCATCTACTGCATCGAGGACACCCAGACCTCCTACTGGCCGGCCTGGGGCGGCCAGCTCGACCCGCGGGCGCCGGGCACGTCGATGGACCTGGTCAAGGACCTCATCGACGGGCTCAACCACGAGGAGTTCCTGCTCGAGGGCTACCAGCCCACCTACACCGACCAATGGGTCCGGGCCGTGCACTGCTACCACAACCTCGTGATCATCGAGAAGGGCGACAACCGCGAGGGCACCAACCGCGACCGGGTCGCTCACGAGCTCTACGGCGCCTCCGAGCTGCCCGAGGACCCCGACCCTGCATGAGCGTCCTGCTCGCCACCAGCGGTGACCTGCCGCAGGGGGAGCCCGGCGCGACCGTCCTCGACGCGGTCCTGCGCGAGCGCGGGCTGGACGCCGCCTGGGCGCGGTGGGACGACCCGGCGGTCGACTGGGACGCGGCGGAGGTGGTCGCCGTCCGCTCGACCTGGGACTACGTCACCCGGCACCGCGAGTTCCTCGCCTGGGCGGCCTCGCTCGACCAGTCGCGCCTGCTCAACGGCGCCGACGTGTTCGAGTGGAACCACGACAAGCGCTACCTGACCGAGCTCGGCGACCTGCCGGTCGTGCCCACCCTGCTCGCCGACGACCGGGCCGCGCTCGCCGAGGGCGTGCGCCGCTTCGGCACGGGGGTCGTCAAGCCGCGGGTGGGAGCCGGGGGAGCGGGCCTGCTGGTGGTCACCGACCCCGACGACCCGCGCCTGGGCCGGCCGGTGCGCAGCCAGCCCGACTACCCCGAGGTCGACGGCCCGTGGGTCGTGCAGCCGCTCGTGGAGTCGATCCGCACCGACGGCGAGGCGTCGGTCCACGTCCTCGACGGCCGTGTCGGCCAGCGCTTCGACAAGCGGCCCGGCGGGGGCGACGTCCGGGTCAACGAGGAGTTCGGCGGCAGCGTGCGCCCCGTCGAGACCGGCGACGTCGCCGACCTGGTGGAGCGGGCGTACGACGCCATGGCCGCACGCTTCGGCCGCCCGATCGACTACCTCCGGGTCGACCTGCTGCGCTGGGACGGCGAGTGGGTGGTGAGCGAGCTCGAGCTGATCGAGCCCGGCCTCTACCTCGACGTCTCGCCCGCCAACGCCGCGCCGTTCGCCGACCTGCTGATGGCCCGGCTCGCGGGGACGTCCGCGCCACATGTCTAGACCGGCCGGCGAGAATTCCGCGTCCGGGGACGGGGGCCAGCCCCGCCCGGTTCGGTTGCGTCACCACCGTGACGGGCGGCTGTCGGCTGTCCGACCGGGTGTGCGAGCGCGGCCGGCGGCGTCGCCGGGGTCGCGTCCGGCACTCGAAAGATAGCCCGAACGGGCTATGCGAAAGGTCTCATCGGAGGGCGCGGCGCTCCGGCCATTCCCCCGATGATGGATCCGATCCTGCTTGCGGCGGCCGATGGACCGCGCTCGTGGCAGGTCGACAAGCCGTTGCGCGACGGGTGCACGGCACGTGGGGAGGAACGTCGTGGGACAGACGCGGAAGCGCGAACGCGGAGAACGAGGTGCCGCCGCCGTCGAATTCGCCCTCGTCGTGCCGATCCTGCTGCTCTTCATGCTCGGGACGCTCGAGCTCGCCCTGTTCATGAAGGACAACGTGTCGATGAGCAGCAGCGTCCGCGCGGGAGCACGCACCGCGTCGGCTGCCGCAGATGCCGGCCCCGGCACGTGCGAAGCGAGCGCGAGCCCCCCTCCCTGCACCCCAGCAGCCGCGCCGGGCTTCGCCCAGGCGGCGGCCGACACGATGCAGACGGCCGGCACGGCGATGAACGCTGATGACATCCAGTGGGTGATGGTCTACAAGGCGAACAGCCAAGGTTTCCCGGGCTCGGAATCCACCATCCCTACCAACTGTCCCGCCAACTGCGTGAAGTACGTGTGGGACGCCGGTCTCAACAAGTTCCGCTACTCCAGCGGGTCGTGGTCGTCCGCGTCGGTCAACGCCTGTGTCAACGAGTCGGACTCGGTCGGTGTGGCGCTGCGCGCCGACCACGAGTGGTTCACCGGCCTCGTCCGTGGACTGATGGGTGGCGACATGGAGATGACGGAGCGGACCGTCATGAAGTTCGAGCCGCTGGAGCACGACAGCTGCAAGCCGGGCACCCCGAATGCGCACTCATGACGGAGACGACGTGAAACTCACCCGCAGGCTCGCCGAACGCCGCGACGAGGTCGGCGCGACCGCCATCCTCGTCGCGCTGTTCTTCTCCTTCATCGCGCTGCCCCTGGGCGCGGTGAGTGTCGACATCGCCCGGCTCTACGTCGAGATCCAGCGCGTCCAGGCGGCTGCGGACGCCGCCGCCACGGCAGGCGTCACATTCATGCCCGACGACTTCGACCTCGCCGTGGAGAGGGCGCGCGAGATCGCGGCCGACAACGGCTTTCCCAACGGCGGGACGTCCACAGTCCAGGTCCAGGTCGGCTCCAAGCCCACGCAGCTGAAGGTCACGGTCAGCTCACGGGTCGACAACGCATTCGCGACGACGTTTGGGGTGCCCAGCTCGGTGATGTCGCGCTCGGCCGTCGCCGACTACAACGGGCCGGCACCGATGGGCAGCCCATGCAACACCTTCGCCAATGAGCCGCCGGGCGCGAGCGACCGGGGCACGTCGGCGACCAGCGTGTTGACGCCACCCCCCCTCGCGGACTGTTCGAACCCACAGTTCTGGGCGAACATCGGCGGACCCACGTGGCCCAAGGGCAACGGGGACCAGTTCATGACGCGGACGTGCTCGAGTGGGGTTGACGGTTGCACGGGGACCAAGAACGACGAGTTCGATCCTCGCGGGTACTTCTACATCCTGCGGGTGGCTCCCGGCGCGGTCGGTCGCAGCGTCAAGATCGAGCTCTACGACCCCGCGTTCGTCGAGGTCGGCGACTACTGTCAGTCCGGGCCTGCGCCCACCAGCAGCCCCGTCAACAACAACACCTGGAACAGCTACACGCGCACCGACGCCATCCTGCGCTACAAGCCTCAGTCCGAGGGCTCTACCAATGCCATGTGCACCGGCGACGTGATGCAGGGCTCGGTTCCCACTGTGACGTCGTTCGGTCTCCGCGGGACGACGATCACCAATGACCCGCGCAATGCCCCGCCCATCTCGAGCTGCGCTCGGCAGTACCCCGGCTACGGCCTCAGCTCGGTCACCACGAACAACATCAGGGGGAGCGGCGCAGCGCGGACCGGCGCAAGCCCCAATGAGAACCTCACCAAGGTCTTCCGCCAGTGGGTGCCCTTCTGCACATTCGTCCCGAGTGTCGCGGGTGACTACTACCTGCAGGTCAGGACGAACGTTGCGCTCAACACGTCCAGCCCGGACGGGCAGGGCGGGTACCAAGGCAACATGACCATCTTCACGCAGACCGGCGACAACACCTCGGTCAAGGGTGACGGCGCCAACCGGTATGCGATCCGGGCCCACGCGACCGGGGCGCCGGCAGGATCGATCTCCGTCTCCGCGTACGAGCGCATGCCCATCTACGCCAACGCCACTGGTGCGGCCACGACCTTCAACCTCGTGCGGGTCATCCCGGCGGCAGCGTCCAAGACGCTCGTGTTCAGCTTCTTCGACGTCGGCGAGGGTGCAAGCGGCGGCACCATGAAGGTCGTTCCGCCGTCGGACTCCAACATGGGATCCAACATCCCGGGATGTGTCGGCACCGGGAAGGTGAACGCCTCTCTCGTCAACTGCAAGATTTCCGGAATCTCGTCCGCCGCCGGGTGGAACGGGAGAAGCCAGGACATCAGGGTTCCCATTCCCGCCAACTACACGTGCACGACGTCCAGCCCCGGTGGTTGCTGGTTCCGGGTCGAGGTCAGCTTCGGGGCGGGCAAGCCGGTGAACGACTCCACGACCTGGACCGCGAGCATTGACGGTGAGCCCGTGCGCCTGATCGAGTAGTGCCCTCCAGCAGACGCGACGCCACCCGGCAACCGCCGGGTGGCGTTTGCACTCTCGGTGGGCGAGTGCTAAACATGAGGTTGGCACTCTCGTCACGAGAGTGACAACGACCTGGGTGACGCTGAGGTCCGCAGAAGCCGGCGTGAATGGATCGCCGGCGGAGCGGATCGTCCGTCGCGGGCAGCCCGCCCGGCGTCGACACACAGACTCATGTCGATAGGAATCGCACGCGATATGGCCAAGCTGATTGCTTTCAACGAGGAGGCCCGCCGCGGCCTCGAGCGAGGAATGAACACCCTCGCCGACGCGGTCAAGGTCACCCTCGGCCCCAAGGGCCGCAACGTCGTCCTGGAGAAGAAGTGGGGCGCCCCCACGATCACCAACGACGGTGTCTCGATCGCCAAGGAGATCGAGCTGGAGGACCCCTACGAGAAGATCGGCGCCGAGCTGGTCAAGGAGGTCGCCAAGAAGACCGACGACGTCGCCGGTGACGGCACGACGACGGCTACCGTCCTGGCCCAGGCCATGGTCCGCGAGGGCCTGCGCAACGTCGCGGCCGGCGCCAACCCGATGGGCCTCAAGCGGGGCATCGAGGCCGCCGTCGCCGCCGTGTCCGAGCAGCTGCTCGCCATGGCCAAGGACGTCGAGACCAAGGAGCAGATCGCCTCGACCGCCTCGATCTCCGCCGCCGACACCACCGTCGGCGAGATCATCGCCGAGGCGATGGACAAGGTCGGCAAGGAAGGCGTCATCACCGTCGAGGAGTCCAACACCTTCGGGCTGGACCTCGAGCTGACCGAGGGCATGCGCTTCGACAAGGGCTACATCTCGGCCTACTTCGCGACCGACCTCGAGCGCATGGAGGCCGTGCTGGAGGACCCCTACATCCTCATCGCCAACTCCAAGGTGTCGACGGTCAAGGACCTGCTGCCGCTGCTCGAGAAGGTCATGCAGTCCGGCAAGCCGCTGCTGATCATCGCCGAGGACGTCGACGGCGAGGCCCTCTCGACCCTGGTGGTCAACAAGATCAAGGGCACCTTCCGCTCCGTGGCCGTCAAGGCCCCGGGCTTCGGTGACCGCCGCAAGGCCATGCTGCAGGACATCGCCATCCTCACCGGGGGCCAGGTCATCTCCGAGGAGGTCGGCCTCAAGCTCGAGTCCGCCGGCCTGGAGCTGCTCGGCCAGGCGCGCAAGGTCGTCATCACCAAGGACGAGACCACCATCGTCGAGGGTGCCGGCGACCAGGGCCAGATCGAGGGCCGGGTCAACCAGATCCGCGCCGAGATCGAGAAGTCCGACTCCGACTACGACCGCGAGAAGCTCCAGGAGCGCCTCGCCAAGCTGGCCGGCGGCGTGGCCGTCATCAAGGTCGGCGCGGCCACCGAGGTCGAGCTCAAGGAGCGCAAGCACCGCATCGAGGACGCCGTTCGCAACGCGAAGGCCGCCGTCGAGGAGGGCATCGTCGCCGGCGGTGGCGTGGCGCTCGTCCAGGCCGCCGACATCGCGTTCGGCAAGCTCGAGCTCACCGGCGACGAGGCGACCGGTGCCGAGATCGTCCGCAAGGCGACCGAGGCCCCGCTCAAGCAGATCGCCGTCAACGCCGGTCTCGAGGGTGGCGTCGTCGCCGAGAAGGTGCGCAACCTCGAGGCGGGTCACGGCCTCAACGCCGCGACCGGTGACTACGTCGACATGATCGCCGAGGGCATCATCGACCCGGCCAAGGTCACCCGCTCGGCGCTGCAGAACGCCGCGTCGATCGCCGCGCTGTTCCTCACCACCGAGGCCGTCGTGGCCGACAAGCCCGAGAAGACGCCGGCCATGCCCGGCGGCGACATGGGCGGCATGGGCGGCATGGACTTCTGATCGACTGATCAGGTCCACCAGCTCCACCAGCCAGAACCAGCAGGGCCCCCGCTCCGGCGGGGGCCCTGCTGCCATCTCCGGTCGTGTCGGCGCAGGTGGCACCCTCTGTGAGCCCCGCCGGGGAACCCGGCCACCCGCCGCCGCGTCGGACCGGAGAACGGGCGGCACGCCCCGCCCGTACGACGAAAGGGATGCCCGCCATGAGCCGACACACCACCCGACGCCACCCGGCCCGCCTGCTCCCCGCAGGGGCCGCGGGCCTCGTCCTCGCCCTCACGCTCGCCGGCTGCGGCGCGGAGGACGACGACGCGCCCACGTCCGAGCCGACCGCGAGCGAGTCCACGAGCCAGACCGAGACCCCGACCGAGACCGCGACGGAGCCGCTGGTCCTCACCGCCGACGGCTCGAGCGCCGGCAAGTGCGCCATGCCCTCCGCGCAGGTCCTCGCGACGTTCGACACGGCGTTCGAGGGCACCGTCACCTCCCTGGCCGACGGGACGGCGACGCTCGAGGTGGAGCAGTGGTACGCCGGCGCCGAGACGCCCACCGTCGTCGTCGAGGCACCCAGCAAGGCGCTGGGGGACCTGCTGATGGCCGTCGACTTCCAGGAGGGGCGCACCTACCTCGTCAGCGCCGACGGCGACCGGGTCACGCTCTGCGGCTTCACCGCGGAGACCTCCCCGGAGCTCGAGGCGCTCTACGACCAGGCCTTCGACGCCGCTCAGTGAGGGGCCCTGGGAAGGGCACCGGCCCCGAGTGAATCGCCGAGTCGGCGCATCCTGACACCCATTGCGTGCAGGATGCGCCGACTCGGCGGCCTCTCGGCGTCAGGATGCGCCGACTCGGCGGCGTCTCGGCGTCAGGATGCGCCGCCTGAACCGTTGGGGGACCGGGCCGATCGGCCCGGGGCGCAGCCGCGTCAGGGGCGGGTCAGGGGCCCATCCGGCCCCGGCAGTCGGCCCCTAGCGAGCCTGATCGCGGCGCGCGTAACTTCGTGAGCACATCGCACAGGGCCCGAGCTGTTCGGTGGGTTTGGGTTGGTTCCTCGACCACCAGGAGCACACGATGAGCGCCACGACCGCACCCCGGAGCCCGGGCAACCCGTGGGTGATGCTGGCCCTGGCCACGATCGGGTTCGCGGTCAACTTCTGGGCCTGGGCGCTGATCAGCCCGCTCGGCCCGCTCTTCCTCAAGCAGGGCGCCGACAGCCCGCTCGGCCAGCTCAGCCAGTCCGAGGTGTCGTTGATGGTCGCCGTCCCCGTGGTGGTCGGCTCGCTGGGCCGCATCGTGGTGGGCGCGCTGACCGATCGCTACGGCGGGCGGCTGATGTTCCCGATCGTGTCCGGCGTGTCCATCGTGCCGGTGCTGTTCCTGGCCTACTTCGCCCTCGACTCCTACCCGCTGGTGCTCCTCGGCGGCTTCTTCCTCGGCATCGCCGGCACGGCGTTCGCCGTCGGTGTCCCCTTCGTCAACGCATGGTTCCCGCCGGAGAAGCGGGGCCTGGCGGTCGGCATCTTCGGTGCCGGCATGGGCGGCACGGCGATCAGCGCCCTGACGACCGTCCCGCTCTGGGAGAACCTCGGGCGGACCGCCCCCTTCCTCATCACCGCGGGGGTCCTGGCGGTCTACGCGGTGGTCGCCTGGGTGGTGATGCGGGACGCACCCGGCCGGGTCCCGCCCAGCACCAGCCTCGGCGCGCGGGTGTCGGCCGACGCCCGCCTGCCGATCACCTGGCAGGCCAGCGTGCTCTACGCGGTCGCCTTCGGGGGCTACGTCGCCTTCTCGGTGTTCCTGCCGACCTACCTCAAGACCGCCCACGGGCTCGAGCCGGCCGACGCGGCCAACCGGATGGCGGGCTTCGTGGTGGTCGCGGTCGTGATGCGGCCCGTCGGCGGCTGGCTGTCGGACCGGCTCGGCTCCATCCCCGTGCTCGCCGCCGGCTTCGCCGTGGTGGCCGTCTGCGCCGCGGTCGCCGCGCCCAACCCGCCCGTGACAGCGGCCGACGGGAGCTACCTCACCCTCGGCACCGCCACCTTCCTGCTGATGGCCGCGGCCCTCGGCTCCGGCTCCGGCGCGACCTTCGCCCTGATCGCGCAGGCCACGCAACCCGCCCGCGTCGGTGGCGTGACCGGGCTGGTGGGCGCGGCCGGCGGGCTCGGTGGCTTCGTGCCGCCCCTCCTCATGGGGTGGATCTACGGCCAGACGGAGTCCTACGCCATCGGGCTGTGGCTGCTCGCCGTGACCTCCGCGCTGACCCTGGTGCTGACCGTGACCCTCGTCCGCCGCACCGCGGCGGAGTCGGCCGCCGCCGCCGGCGTCGCCGCCTGAGCGGATCGACCTCACGAAAGGGCCCGACGTGACCGACCTCGAGAACCAGCTGCAGAAGGCCCTCATCGGCGGGCGCCGCTTCTTCACCAAGGCGCAGGTGAGCGAGGACGACCGCGTGCTCTACGCGCAGGGCGGTCGCGAGGGCGACGTGTTCTACCGCGACCGCTGGAGCCACGACAAGGTGGTGCGGTCGACGCACGGGGTCAACTGCACCGGGTCGTGCTCGTGGAAGGTCTACGTCAAGGACGGGATCATCACCTGGGAGGCGCAGCAGACCGACTACCCCAGCGCCGGGCCCGACCGCCCGGAGTACGAGCCCCGCGGCTGCCCGCGAGGGGCGGCGTTCAGCTGGTACACCTACAGCCCCACCCGGGTGCGCTACCCCTACGTCCGCGGCGTGCTGCTCGAGATGTTCCGCGCCGCCAAGCAGCAGTACGGCGACCCGGTGGTCGCCTGGGGATCGATCGTCCAGGACGAGGAGCAGGCTCGGGCCTACAAGTCGGCGCGCGGCAAGGGCGGCCTGGTGCGGGCGTCCTGGGACGAGGTCACCGAGATCGTGGCGGCCGCCCACGTCTACACGGTCAAGCGGTGGGGCCCCGACCGCATCGCCGGCTTCTCGCCGATCCCCGCGATGTCGCCGGTGTCCTACGCCTCCGGAGCGCGGTTCCTCGAGCTCGTCGGGGCTCCCATGCTGTCGTTCTACGACTGGTATGCCGACCTGCCCAACGCCTCGCCCCAGATGTTCGGCGACCAGACCGACGTCCCGGAGTCCGGCGACTGGTGGGACGCCGGCTACCTGATGATGTGGGGCTCCAACGTCCCGCTCACCCGCACCCCCGACGCCCACTGGATGACCGAGGCGCGCTACCGCGGCCAGAAGGTGGTCGCGATCGCGCCCGACTACGCCGAGAGCGTGAAGTTCGCCGACGAGTGGGTGAGCCCGGCGCCGGGCACCGACGGTGCACTGGCGATGGCGATGGGCCACGTCGTGCTCAAGGAGTTCTTCGCCGAGACCAGCACGCCGTTCTTCGAGGCCTACACCAAGCAGTTCACCGACCTCCCGCACCTCGTGTGCCTCGAGCCCGCGGCAGGCGGCGGCTACCGCCCCGGCAAGTTCCTCGTCGAGGGCGACCTCGGCGGGACCAGCGAGAACGCCATGTGGAAGCCCGCCGTGGTCGACGCCACGACCGGCGACGTCCGCATCCCGCACGGCTCCATCGGCGACCGCTTCGGCGAGGCCGGCGTCGGGAGGTGGAACCTCGAGCTCGGCGACCTCGACCCGGCGCTGAGCATGTACCGCGACCACCAGGGCGGGACCCGCGAGTCCGTCGAGGTCGAGCTGCCGCGCTTCGACGCCGCCGACGGCAAGGTCGTGCGCGAGCGCCGGGGCGTGCCGGTGGCGCGGGTGGGCGATCGCGTCGTCACCACTGTCCTCGACCTCCTGCTCGCCCAGTACGGCGTCGCCCGGCCCGGCCTGCCGGGCACCTGGCCGCGCACGAGCGAGTCCGACGCGCGCGGCTACGACGACCCGGCCGTGCCGGCCACCCCGGCCTGGCAGGAGCAGCACACCGGGGTCCCGGCCGCCCAGGTCGTCCGGCTGGCGCGCGAGTGGGCGCGCAACGCGGTCGACACCGAGGGCCGCGGGATGATCCTGCTCGGTGCGGGCGTCAACCACTGGTTCCACTCCGACCAGATCTACCGCGCCATCCTGGTGCTCACCACGATCACGGGTGCCCAGGGCCGCAACGGCGGCGGCTGGGCGCACTACGTCGGCCAGGAGAAGATGCGCCCGCTCATGGGCTTCCAGCACATGGCGTTCGCGCTGGACTGGCACCGCCCGCCGCGCCACATGAACCAGACGGCGTACTGGTACGTCAACACCTCGCAGTACCGCTATGACACCTTCACCGCCGACGACCTCGACTGCGGCACGGGCATCTTCGCCGGCCGCACGGTGATGGACCTGCTGGCCCAGTCGGTGCGGCTGGGGTGGTCGCCCTCCTACCCCACCTTCGACCGCAGCAGCCTCCAGCTCGCCGACGACGCGGAGGCGGCGGGGATGGAGGCGCCGGCGTACGTCGCCCGGGAGCTCAAGGAGGGCCGCCTGCGCTTCGCGGTCGAGGACCCCGAGCACGAGGACAACCATCCCCGGCTGCTGTCGCTGTGGCGCTCCAACCTGCTGGGGTCCTCGGCCAAGGGCAACGAGTACTTCCTGCGCCACCTGCTCGGGACCGACTCGTCCGCCACTGCCGTGGAGGCGCCGCCGGACAAGAGGCCGCGGGACGTCGTGTGGGCGGACCGCGCGGCCGAGGGTCGGCTCGACCTGCTCCTGACGATCGACTTCCGGATGACGTCGTCGACGATCCTCAGCGACGTCGTCCTCCCCGCGGCGACCTGGTACGAGAAGCACGACCTCTCGACCACCGACATGCACCCCTACATCCACTCGTTCAACCCCGCGATCGCGCCGCCGTGGCAGACCAGATCCGACTGGGACGCGTGGAAGGCGATCGCGAAGAGGTTCTCCGAGCTCGCCGTCGACCACCTCGGCACGCGTCGCGACGTGGTGGCCAAGCCGCTGTGGCACGACACCCCGGAGGCGATGGCGTCCGAGCACGGCGTGGTGCGGGACTGGAGGACCGGCGAGGTGGAGCCGGTGCCGGGCAGGACGATGCCGGTGATCGCCGTGGCCGAGCGTGACTACCCGGCGGTCTTCGACAAGATGACCACGATCGGCCCGCTCCTGGAGAAGGCCGGGATGGTGACCAAGGGGGTCTCGTACGACCCGGCGCGCGCGGTGGAGGCCCTGCGCCAGCGCAACGGCGTCGTCCACGGCGGGGTCGGCGACGGCCAGCCGCGTCTGGAGACCGACGTGCAGATGGCCGACGCCATGCTCCACCTCTCCGGCGTCTCCAATGGGCACCTCGCCACGGAGGGCTTCCGCTTCCTCGAGAAGCGCACGGGCACCGGGCTCGCCGACCTCGCGGCGGAGCACGAGGGGAAGCAGATCACGTTCGCCGACACCCAGGTGGCGCCGGTCCCGGTGATCACCTCGCCGGAGTGGTCGGGCTCGGAGTCGGGCGGGCGGCGCTACAGCCCGTTCACGATCAACATCGAGCGCAAGAAGCCCTTCCACACCCTGACCGGGCGCCAGCAGTTCTACCTCGACCACGACTGGTTCCTCGGGATGGGCGAGATGCTGCCGGTCTACCGCCCGCCGCTCAACATGACCGAGCTGTTCGGTGAGGTGCCGGTCGGGGAGCAGACCGAGCTCGGCGTCTCGGTGCGCTACCTCACCCCGCACAACAAGTGGGCGATCCACTCCGAGTACCAGGACAACCTGTTCATGCTCTCGCTCTCGCGGGGTGGCCAGTCGGTGTGGATCTCCGACCGCGACGCGGCGAAGGTGGGGATCGGCGACAACGACTGGATCGAGATGGTCAACCGCAACGGCGTCGTCGCGGCCCGCGCGATCGTGAGCCACCGGATGCCCGAGGGCACCGTCTACATGCACCACGCCCAGGACCGGCTGATCGACGTGCCGTTGACGGAGCGCGACGGCAAGCGCGGCGGCATCCACAACAGCCTCACCCGGGTCCTGCTCAAGCCCAACCACATCGTCGGCGGCTACGCCCAGCTGGCCTACTTCTTCAACTACATCGGCCCGATCGGCAACAACCGCGACGAGGTCACGATGATCCGCAAGCGGACCGCGCCGGTGGCGTACTGAGCGGGACGGGAGACGACTGACATGCGCGTGATGGCACAGATGGCCATGGTGATGAACCTCGACAAGTGCATCGGGTGCCACACCTGCTCGGTGACCTGCAAGCAGGCGTGGACCAACCGGGCCGGCACGGAGTACGTCTGGTTCAACAACGTCGAGACCCGCCCCGGGCTGGGCTACCCCCGGACCTACGAGGACCAGGAGGAGTGGCAGGGCGGCTGGGTCCGCAAGCGCGACGGCCGGCTGGCGCTCCGGGCGGGCGGGCGGATGAAGAAGCTGCTCACCATCTTCTCCAACCCCAAGCTGCCCTCGATCGAGGACTACTACGAGCCCTGGACCTACGACTACGAGACGCTGACCAGCTCACCGCAGTCCGACACGTTCCCCGTCGCCCGTCCCCGCAGCCTCATCTCCGGCGAGCACATGAACGTGGAGTGGTCGGCCAACTGGGACGACGACCTCGGCGGCTCGCATGAGCATGCGGCCCGCGACGTGATGCTCAAGGGCATCGAGGACAAGGTGCGCCTGGAGTTCGAGCAGACCTTCATGTTCTACCTCCCGCGCATCTGCGCGCACTGCCTCAACCCGTCGTGCGCCGCGTCGTGCCCCAGCGGCGCGATCTACAAGCGTGAGGAGGACGGCATCGTCCTGGTCGACCAGGACCGCTGCCGCGGCTGGCGCATGTGCGTGTCCGGGTGCCCCTACAAGAAGGTCTACTTCAACCACAAGACCGGCAAGGCCGAGAAGTGCACGTTCTGCTACCCCCGGGTCGAGGTCGGCATCCCGACCGTGTGCTCGGAGACGTGCGTGGGCCGGCTGCGCTACATCGGCCTGATGCTCTACGACGCCGACAAGGTGCTCGAGGCGGCGAGCATCGAGGACGAGCACGAGCTCTACGACGCCCAGCGCGCGTGCTTCCTCGACCCGCACGACCCCGAGGTCCGGCGGGCAGCGGAGCGGGCCGGCATCCCGGGCGACTGGGTCGACGCCGCCGGGCGCTCGCCGGTGTGGGCGCTGATCAACACCTACGAGGTCGCCCTGCCCCTGCACCCGGAGTACCGCACGATGCCGATGGTCTGGTACATCCCGCCGCTGTCGCCGGTCGTCGACGTCGTACGCGAGACGGGGGAGGACGCCGAGGACCGGGGCAACCTGTTCGCGGCCATCGACACCCTCCGCATCCCCGTGGAGTACCTCGCCAACCTGTTCACCGCCGGCGACCCCGCGCCCGTGGACCGGGTGCTGAAGAAGCTCGCCGCGATGCGGTCCTACATGCGCGACATCAACCTCGGCCGCGACCCCGACGAGTCGATCGCGGCCGCGGTCGGCATGACCGGCGAGCGGATGTACGAGATGTTCCGGCTGCTCGCCATCGCCAAGTACTCCGAGCGCTACGTGATCCCGCCGGCCCACGCCGAGCAGGCGCACGCGCTCGAGGAGCTGGCCACCGACTGCCCGGTCAACGACTACGGCGGCGGACAGCAGGACCTGTTCGGCGAGGGCTCGGGCTACCCGACGCCGGTCGCAGTCGACAACTTCCGGATGCTGCAGGACCGCCAGACCTCCGACACGCTCGCCGCACCCGACGACAAGGGCACGCGCGTCAACCTGCTCAACTGGGACGGCAAGGGCACCCCGGCCGGGATGTTCCCGCCGCGCGACGGCGAGGCCGGGTCGTGATGCTCCGGCGCCGGTCGCGCCGACCCGACCCGCAGGCCGTCCGGGTCTGGGCGGTCTGCTCGGCCCTGCTCGACTACCCCACGCCCGACCTGGTCGACTCGCTCGACGACCTCGAGGCGCTGGTGCCCGGGCACGCGCAGCTGGTCCCGCTCATCGAGCACGCCCGGCGCACCCCGCTCGACCGGCTGCAGCAGAACTACGTCGCCACCTTCGACCACACGCGCAAGTGCGCGCTCTACCTCACCTACTTCGCCTACGGCGACACCCGCCGGCGCGGGGCCGCGCTCCTGGGCTTCAAGGACGCCTACCGCCGGGCCGGCGTGGAGTGGGACGACGCGCTCGGCGAGCTGCCCGACCACCTGTGCGCGGTGCTGCAGCTCGGGGCGACCGTCGACGCCGAGGTCGCCCGGACGCTGCTCCTGGAGCACCGCGCCGGCGTGGAGATGCTGCGCCTGGCGCTGACGGGCTGGCGCAACGACGACGGCTCGACGGGGTCGCCCTGGGCGGCGGCGCTGGTGGCCCTCTGCGACACCCTCCCCGAGCTCGCCGGCACCGAGGCCGACGCCGTACGCCGTCTCGTCGAGCAGGGCCCGCCGGCCGAGGAGGTCGGGCTCGCCGGCTACGCCGCCGACCCGGCCCTCACCGGGGGACCCGCCCTCATCTCGTCCGCCACCATCCCCGTAGGAGCCCCCCGATGAGCGTCTTCCTGTGGGTCATCGTCCCCTACCTGTGCCTGGCGGTCTTCGTCGTCGGCCACGTGTGGCGCTACCGCTACGACAAGTTCGGCTGGACCACCCGCTCCTCGCAGCTCTACGAGGAGCGGCTGCTCAGGCTGGGCTCGCCGCTGTTCCACTTCGGCATGCTCGGCGTGGTCGCCGGCCACATCATCGGCCTGCTCGTCCCGCGGTCGTGGACCGAGGCGGTCGGCATCGACGACGAGCTCTACCACTACATCGCAGTGATCGGCGGGCTGATCGCCGGACTGATGGCGCTGACGGGCATGGTCATCCTGATCTACCGCCGTCGGACCGTGGGCCCGGTCTTCTCCGCCACCACCGGGATGGACAAGGTGATGTACGCCTTCCTCGGCGCGGCCATCGTGCTGGGCATGTGGAACACCATCGCCGGCTCGATCTTCAGCCTGGGCGGTGAGTACAACTACCGGGAGGGCGTCTCGGTCTGGTATCGGTCCTTTCTCGCCTTCCAGCCCGACGCCGACCTGATGGCCGACGCGCCGATCGGCTTCCAGCTCCACGCCCTGGTCGCCTTCGGCCTGTTCGCGCTGTGGCCCTTCACCCGGCTCGTGCACGTGTTCTCCGCGCCCGTCGGCTACCTGACGAGGCCCTACATCGTCTACCGCTCGCGCGACGACATCCCGCTGGGGACCGCAGCGCCGCCCCGCGGCTGGGACCGGGTGGGCTGAGCCGTGTGCCACTACTGCGGCTGCCGCCAGATCCCGCTGATCCGCGACTTCATCGCCGAGCACGAGCTGGTGCTCGAGCTCGGCATGCGGGCCCTCGAGCAGGCCGGGCACGGCGCGTTCGAGCAGGCGGGCTCCACCGTCGAGGCGATGCGCGCCGAGCTGCGCAGCCACTGGCAGGGGGAGGAGGAGGGGATCTTCGCCCTGATGCGCACCGACGAGCTCTACCGCCAGCACATCGACCCGCTGGTCGACGAGCACCGCGAGCTCGGCGCGCTGCTCGCCGGCCTCGACCTGGGCCGTGCGGACGACCGCGACCTCCTGCACCACCAGATGACCGAGCTGCGGATCCACATCTCCAAGGAGGAGGACGGGATCTTCCCCGTCACCCTGGTGGAGTTCAGCGGCCCGGAGTGGGACGCTGCGATCGCCGCGTGGGAACGCGCGCACCCCGGCAGGACCGTCTCGACCCGCTGACGCCCCAGGAGGATCCATGCAGATCACGTCGTTGACCGCGCTCGCCGTCCAGCAGCTGGAGACGGCCCGCACGGCGAGCGCCGGCCGCTCGGCCGTGACCGTGCACGGCGGGCGCGAGCACGACCTGCGTCAGACGGTGATCGCGATGACGGCCGGCACGCGTCTCGGCGAGCACGAGTCGCCGGGCGAGGCCACCCTGCAGGTGCTGGAGGGCGAGGTGAGCCTCCACGCGGGCGAGGACACCCACGAGCTGCGTGGCGGCGACCACGGGGTGATCCCGCCCGTGCGCCACGACCTGGTCGCGCGCACTGACGCCGTCGTGCTGCTGACGGTGGCCACCCGCGCCTGAGCGGCCGTCCGGGCCCTACGGTGGGCCCATGACCGCCGGCCTGCTCCTCGCCGCGGGCGCCGGGCGGCGCTTCGGCGGCCCCAAGGCGCTGGCCCGGGACGAGGACGGCACCTCGTGGCTGCTGCGCTCGCTGCAGGCGCTGCGGCCCTGCGCGGAGATCGTCGTCGTGCTGGGCGCCGAGGCCGAGCGCGCCGCGGCGCTGCTGCCCATGTCGGTCGCCCGGATCCGGGCCGACGACTGGGCAGAGGGGATGGGCGCCTCGCTGCGCGCCGGCCTGGAGGCGCTCACCCCCACCGGGCACGAGTCCGTGCTCGTCTCGCTCGTCGACCTGCCCGACGTCGACGGTGCGGTCGTCGCCCGCCTCCTCGGCGCCTCGCGCGGGCCCGCCGACCTCGCGCGGGCGGCGTACGACGGGGTGCCGGGGCACCCGGTGCTCCTCGGCCGCGACCACTGGCCGGGCGTGGTGGCCTCCGCGCGTGGTGACCGCGGGGCGCGCGACTACCTGGCCGCCCACGACGTCGCGTTGGTCGAGTGCGGCGACCTGGCGAGCGGCGCCGACGTGGACCGCCGCTGAGAGGCGTCCGTGGCCTGACCGCGTTTCCAACGTCGAGCCAACGTGCCGGGTCGTAGCCTGACCCGCATGGTGCACGGGATCGACTCCGCCGCCGACGTCGCCGCCCGGCTGGGCGCGACCGGCTACCTCTGCGACGACGAGCTGGCGACCGTCGTGTTCCTCGCCGCGCGGATGCAGCGCCCGCTGCTGCTCGAGGGCGAGCCGGGCACCGGCAAGACCGCCCTGGCCGAGGCGCTCGCCGAGAGCCTCGACCTGCCCCTCGTCCGGCTGCAGTGCTACGAGGGCATCGACGCCAGCCAGGCGCTCTACGACTGGGACTTCCCCCGCCAGATCCTGCACCTGCGGGCGCTGGAGGCCGGCGGCGAGGTCGATCCCGACGAGGCCGAGAAGAGCCTGTACGACGAGCGCTTCCTGCTCGCGCGCCCCGTCCTCGCCGCACTGCGCCGGGCCCCGGCGGTGCTGCTGGTCGACGAGGTGGACCGCGCCGACGACGAGTTCGAGGCGTTCCTGCTCGAGGTGCTCTCCACGTGGCAGGTGACGATCCCGGAGTTCGGCACGGTCACCGCCCCCGAGCCGCCGCTGGTGGTGCTCACCTCCAACCGCACCCGCGAGCTGCACGACGCGCTCAAGCGCCGGTGCCTCTACCACTGGATCGACCACCCCGGGCTGGCGCGCGAGGTGGAGATCGTCCGCTCGCGCGCCCCCGAGGTCGGCGAGGAGCTCGCCCGGCAGGTCGTCGGCGTGGTCCAGGAGCTGCGTGGTCGCGACGACCTGCTCAAGCCGCCGGGCGTCGCCGAGACGCTCGACTGGGCGCGCGCGCTGACCCACCTCGGCGCGACCGACGTCGACCTCGCGTCCGCGGCCACCACGCTCGGCGCGCTGCTGAAGTATCGCGAGGACGCCGACCGGGTGCGGGCCGCGCTCGACCGGATGCTGTCGAGATGAGCGAGATGAGCGAGATGAGCGAGGTGCGCCACGCCGCCGACGAGGTGCTGCTCGCCTTCACCCGCGCGCTGCGCGCCTCCGGCGTGCCGGTCACCCAGGACCGCGCGCACGGCTTCCTCGCCGCGGTCGCCGCGGTCGGCGCCGACGACCGGCAGGCCACCTACTGGGCCGGGCGCGCGACGCTGTGCGGCTCGCCCGACGACCTCGCCCGTTTCGAGGCGGTCTTCGCCGCGTGGTTCGACCCGCGCGACGGCCTGCCACGCGCCCACCCCCGCGAGGCGTCGCGACCCTCCACTGCCCACCTGCTCCCCGAGGCGGAGGGGCCGGGCGGGTCGGGGGAGTCGGAGGAGGACGTGGTGCGGGCCATGGCGTCGGAGGCCGAGGTGCTCAAGCACCGCGACGTGGCGACGCTCGACGCCGCGGAGAGGCGGCGGCTGGCCGCGATGTTCGTCCGGCTGTCGCTGCACCCGCCGGTGCGGCGCACCGCCCGCCACCGCCGCTGGCGCCGTGGACGGCTCGACGCCTCGCGCACCCTGCGCAACTCGCTGCGCCACCTCGGCGAGCCCGGTGAGATCGCCTGGCGCAGGCGGGGCACGCGCCCGCGCCGCGTGGTGCTGCTCGTCGACGTCAGCGGCTCGATGAGCGCGTACGCCGACGCGCTGCTGCGGCTGGCCCACCGGCTGACCCGCTCGGCGCGGGCGGAGGGGGGCACGGTGGAGACCTTCACCGTCGGCACCCGGCTCACCCACGTCACCCGAGCCCTCGGCACGCCCGACGCGGAGCGCGCGATCGTGGCGGCGGGTGAGGTCGTGCCCGACTGGTCCGGCGGCACCCGGCTGGGGGAGACCCTGCGGGTCTTCCTCGACCGTTGGGGGCAGCGCGGGATGGCCCGCGGCGCCGTCGTGGTCGTCTTCAGCGACGGCTGGGAGCGCGGCGACGCGGGCCTCCTCGGCGAGCAGATGGCACGCCTGCGGCGCGTCGCGCACCGCGTGGTCTGGGTCAACCCGCACCGCGGCAAGGCGGGCTACGAGCCGCTCCAGGGCGGGGTGGTGGCGGCGCTGCCGCACTGCGACGACTTCCTCGCCGGGCACTCCCTGGCGACCTTCGCCGACCTCACGGAGGTGATCGCCCGTGCGTGACGTGCTGGCCGAGCTGCTGCAGTGGTGGGAGGCCGGCGAGACGGTCGGGGTCGGCACCGTGGTGGCGACCTTCCGCTCCGCGCCGCGCCCGCCGGGTGCCTCGATGCTGGTGGGCCCCGACGACACGGCCGTCGGATCGGTGTCGGGCGGCTGCGTCGAGGGCGCCGTCTACGAGCTCGCCCAGTCGGTCGTGGCGAGCGGCGTGCCGGTGCTCGAGCGCTACGGCGTCTCCGACGACGACGCCTTCGCTGTCGGCCTGACCTGCGGCGGCATCCTCGACGTCTTCGTCGAGCAGGTCTCGCGCGAGACGTTCCCCCAGCTCGGCGAGGTGGTGGCCGACATCGAGGCCGGACGCCCCGTCGCCCTCGCGACCGTGATCGAGCACCCGGACCCCGACCGGGTCGGGCGGCGGCTGGTCCTGCGGCCGGAGGGTCCGGCTCAGGGCAGCCTCGGGTCCTCGCGGGCCGATGCCGCGGTCCACGACGACGCCCTCGGACTGCTCGCCGCGGGCAGCAACGCGACCCTCACCTACGGCCCGGACGGGGAGCGGCGCGGGGAGGGGATGCGGGTGTTCGTGTGGGGGTTCGCCCCCAAGCCCCGGATGCTGGTGTTCGGGGCCATCGACTTCGCGGCCGCCGTGGCCAAGGTCGGCTCGTTCCTCGGCTACCACGTCACCGTCTGCGATGCCCGTCCCGTGTTCGCGACGACCTCGCGCTTCCCGGGCGCCGACGAGGTCGTCGTGGACTGGCCCCACCGCTACCTGCGGGCCGAGGTCGACGCCGGCCGCGTCGACCGGCGCACCGTGCTGGCGGTGCTGACCCACGACCCGAGGTTCGACGTGCCGCTGCTCGAGGTCGCGCTCCGCCTCGACGACGACGTGCGACCCGCCTACATCGGCGCCATGGGCTCGCGGCGCACCCACGAGGAGCGACTGGCTCGCCTCGTGGAGGCCGGTCTCGGCGACGCCGAGCTGTCGCTGCTGTCGTCCCCGATCGGGCTCGACCTCGGCGCGCGCACACCCGAGGAGACGGCCGTGTCGATCGCGGCGGAGATCGTGGCGCGCCAGTGGGGCGGCTCGGGCGAGCGGCTCGCGTCCACCCGGGGCCGGATCCACCACGACGACTGACCGGACCCGGCGCCCGGCCGCGCCGATTGGTCGCCCACGCGCGCCTCGCCTACTCTCGACGGGATGTTTTTGCTGCCCCCGCTCCACCACGTCCTCGTCCGCCTGAGTGCCCTGGCCGCCACCGTCGTCCTGCTGGTCGCCGGGTCGATGATCGCCGGCTCCCCGGCGCAGGCACTCGAGGAGGCACGGCCACAGGCCGCCGACCGGGTCCCGGCCGGCCGCTTCAGCATGGCCACGCTCAACCTGAAGAAGGGCATGAAGGTCCGTGGCATGCGCCACGACATCGGCCGGGTGATGCAGAGCGGCGCCTCCGTGATCGGGTTCCAGGAGCGCCTCGCCAGCCGCCCCGCGCTGCGGGCGAGCCTGCCGAAGTCGTGGACGTTGCTCATGCCCAGCGGACCCACGGGCACCGACGACAACCCGATCGCCTTCGACAAGGACGTCTGGAAGCTGCAGCGCACCCGGTCCGCCCTCCTGACCGGCACCACCTGGCGGCGCCCGCAGACCGGGCGGACGGCGCACGACCAGTACGGCGTCGTGGCGGTGCTCCGCCACCGCGTCAACGGCCACGTCGTCCGTGCCGTGAGCTTCCACCTGCCCAACCACCTCCACAACCGCCGCACCGGCGGGCCCAACTACGCCAACCGCGCCGGCGTCGAGGCCATGTGGCGGATGGCGGCGCGGGTCCGCGAGCTGAAGCAGGACGCGCCCGAGCCGCACCAGTTCGTGGCGCTGTGCGACTGCAACGTCACCGACAACCGCGACACCACCGACGACCTCGTCAAGGGGCGGATCACCAGGCCGCTGCGCCTCGAGACCAACTACAGCGCCACCGGCCGCACGGGGTCGGGCATCGACTACGTGATGGCCGAGCGCAGGGCGGACTTCCGGATCGACTCCTCCCGGACCTACCGTCACCTGGTCACCGACCACCCGGGCATCGTCGCCACGTTCACGCGCGCGCGCTGAGGCCCGTCGGCGCGGGCGTCGCACGACGACTACGGGCCGACGCCCACTCCGGCCTCCACCACCCCCTCGACGTAGCCGGCCGGACGGCCAGGCGACCTGCTCGTCGACCCGGCGACCGAGCGCCAGTGCCGCCTCCATGTGTCGCGGCTGTCGCCGACAGCGACGTGATCGACGCTCGGGAGACGCTCGCCGACGGCGCGTGCCAGCCGAACGCCCTGCGGGGACAGGTGCGGGCCGGTCTCCGTGGTCGGGTGCCACTGCGGGTGAGGGAGTGTCGCGGGACGATCAGGGACGTCATCCAGTCGGACTGGACGGCGTCGGAGCGGTCGCGCAGGCGGTCGTCCAGCGAGCACGGCACGGAGGTCGTTCGGTGCGCTGACTGGGTGTGTCCCTCGCTCAGGCGCCTCTGGGACCCGTATGCCGTAGCCCTACATCATGCTGATCACATCACCGGCGACCGCGATGTCCAGACCGTGTGAGTCCTCGCCAGAGGGTGTGGCTTTGTCCGCACCCGATGGACTCTCCGCAGCAAAGTACGCACCATCCGGGTAGTCCCCGAGGTACTTCGGGTGGGAGGCATCATCGTCGCTGCTACGCACTGACCCATCTCACCTCGGCACGGCTTCCGGATCTCGGTGCGGGCTCAGGCGGTCAATGCAACACCTCGGCTAGTGCTTGCGATGGTGTCTTGAACCCGAGGGTCTGTCGAGGTCTGTCGTTGAGCTCGAGTGCGATGGCGTCGAGGTCGACTTGGGTGAGGGTCTTGAAGTCGACCCGCCGCGGCAGGTACTGACGTAGAAGGCCGTTGGTGTTCTCGTTGCTCCCGCGCTGCCACGGTGACTTGGGGTCACAGAAGTAGACCTGGATCCCGGTCTCGTTGGTGAAGCGTTTGTGCTCGGCCATCTCGTGGCCCTGGTCCCAGGTCAGCGACTTGGCCAGCTGTGCAGGTAGGTGCGCGACGGCGGCGGCCAGGGCGTCAGCGACGACGTCGGCCTTGTGGCTGCCGCCGGGTAGTCCGACGAGCAGCAGGTAGCGAGTAGAGCGTTCGACCAAGGTGGCCACTGGGCTCATCTGCTTGCCGAAGACCAGGTCGCCCTCCCAGTGTCCGGGCACCGCACGGTCCTCGGCTTCAGCGGGACGCTCACTGATGTTCACGATCCCCGGCCGCCCGCCTCGACCGTCGGGGAGCCGGACCCCGTGCACGCGTCGGATCACCCGACCGGTGCGCAGGTAGGCGGTCAGCTCCTTGCGCAGCGCACCGCGTGACTGCACGAACAGCGTGCGGTAGATGCTCTCGTGCGACACGTGCATCTCCGGGTCTTCGGGATAGGTGAGCTTGAGCCAGCCGGCGATCTGCTGGGGCGACCATCGTCGCTGAAGCTTCGCGGCCACGATGCCAGCCAGCACCGGGTTGGTGGCTAGCTTGCATGCCTTGGGTCGGGTCGCCCTGGCCCAGGCGTGCTGGTCCGCGGACGCGGCCCGGTAGCCACGCCGGCCGCCGTTGCTCGCGACCTCACGGCTGATCGTCGACGGCGAGCGACCCAACCCGGCCGCGATCGCCCGCAACGACAAGTCGGCGGCCAGGCCGCGGGAGATCTCCTCACGCTCCTCGAAGCCCAACCGGCCTGCTGAGCGGTGACGTGGGTCAGGTCTGATCCCGCCGCAACGCAGCAAGTAGGCCCGCACCGTGCTCGTCGACAATCCCAACGATCGCGCGGTCGGCTTCACCGCGTGCCCAGCACGCATCCGCGACCAGATCTCATCAATGTCTGCTGGCGACAACCTCTGATAGTTCTGACGCGCCATCGCGACCTCCTCGACTTAAGGAGTGTTGCGCTGACCGGTTGAGAACGCCGGCTGATACGCGCACTGCGCGCGGCGGCACCTGCGGCCGCTTCGATGGATCGAGCGTCGTTGAGAGGTGTCCGAGCGCTATGGTCGCCGCGTGGTTGCCCCTGCATCCCAGCACCAGACACTTCCCTCACTGTCGACAGATCGTCTCGTGCTTCGACCCGTCGAACTCGGGGATCTGGATCTGATGGTCGCCCTGAACTCCGATCCAGCAGTCATGACCTACATTCGAGGGCGCGGCGCGACCCCAGATGAAACCGCCGCAGAGTGGCGGCAGCGCCTTGACCACCAAAGCGATGCAGCGCGCGGACTCGGATACTGGGCCGGGTTCCATGCTGGCGTCTTCGTGGGATGGTGGTCGGCGTCGTCATTCGAAGGACGTCCCGAGATCTCTGGCATCGGCTACCGACTGCGAGCCTCGGGCTGGGGCCGCGGACTTGCCTCGGAGGGCGCCACCGTAATGATCCGACAGGCGTTCGCGTGCCGCGACATTGACCGGGTGTTCGCCTCCACCATGGCAGCGAATGCCGGGTCGCGCCGCGTGCTGGAGAAGTTGGGGATGACGAAGTACGCGTCGGGTGCGGTGTCTCAGGACAGGCAAGAGATACCTGGCTGGGAGCACGGCGAGGTGGCCTACGAACTTACCCGCGCCAAGTGGTCGCGTCCCACACTGGATAGGAACTAATCGTCCGTTGTCGCACGGCCTGTCATCGGCATGGCGGACGCACGAGTCGCGGCAGATCCGGGCGAGCATAGCCGCCCTCAAGGCGGCAGATCCGGGCGAGCGTAGCCGCCCTCAAGGCGGCCTGTGCGGGACGCCCCTCGACGTCGTGCCTGTCAATCGCCTTGTGCCCAAGCGGCGACCGGCAAGGACAGGTACACCCAACCTCTTTCGTCCCGCTGGCTTTGACCACCGCGTCGCAGAGCCGGTCACACCGCTCCTGACGTGTCTCGGCACGACTTGCGAACCACTTCGACCCAACCTCGATGACGACGTCCAGCCCGCCGGAATCGAAGGGGCCTCGTTGGCGGAATCGGACGTCCACGTCACCTGGCTGCAGCATGCCGCCGTACGGCTCCTCAGGACAATCAACAGCGAGTGAGACCGCGTGCGGGAGAGCCTCGGCGAGGGCCCGCAACTGTGCGGTGGCGATCAAAGGGTCGTGGGTGACCTCGGCGATGGGCATGGGGTGACGCTAGTTCCCCACATGGACGGGTGCGTCCTCTCGCGGCAGTTCCCGCGCACTATCAGCGGCAGATGAGTGCGTTGCCGTCTCGTCCCAAGAGACGACGCGCGTGAGGCTGACCTACTGCCCGACTCGGCCGTCGATGCACTCGCGCAGCAGGTCGGCGTGCCCGCAGTGCCGGGCGTACTCCTCGATCCGGTGGACCCACAACTCACGCACCGCGATACCACGTTCGCCGATCCGCTCAGCCGGGTCCGGATGTTCGGCCAACGCTAGGTCAGTAGCGGCCTGCTCCCGAGCAAGATCGTCGAGGGCGCCGTCGACCGTCGTCTGCTCGCCGACGGCTTGTTCGAAGTCGGCATCACACTCGCCGTACACCTTCGGCGCGGGCTCCCCCGGCACGATCCAGTTGCGCCAGTCCCGTTCCGCCTCGGCCAGGTGACGCAGGAGTCCAAGCAACGACATGGTCGACGGCGGCACCGAGCGGCGCGCCAACTGCTCGGGACTCAACCCCTCGCACTTCATCAACAGGGTCAAGCGATAACTGCTCAGGTAGTCCTGCACCGTCGCCAACTCGCCATCCGGGCTGACGCCGTCACTGTAGCGGGGATCATCCGCCGGATCTGCCCACATGTCGGGGTAGACGCTCGCCTGACTCCAGCGTTCGGGTACGTCCTTCATCCCGCCATGGTGTTGGCCAGGAGCGCGCGCCGCAAGCGATCCAACCTTCCGCACAGCGGCAGATCCGGGTATCCCGATTCTGGACTTCTACAGGCGGCTGCGCATGTCAGGACAGGGGTACTGAGGAGACGTCTTGCACTCGTGACACGAGTGCTCAACCAGACCGACACCCACAACCAACAGGCGGGTCGTCGGCCACCTTCGGCGACCACGTGCAGGAGATCACACAATGGCCACTGTTCCCGGCGGCGATGCCGTCAAGGGCCTCGCCATCCAGGCAGCTGGTTGGATATTGGTCCTGCTGGGACTGGCCGCGCTGGTACTTCCCGGGCCGGGTCTGCTCGCGCTCTTTGCCGGGATGGCACTCCTTGCGACGCAATACCGGTGGGCCGAACGCCGACTCTCCCCGGTGAAGAATGCCGCGCTGAGAACGGCGGCCGACAGCGTCGCCTCATGGCCACGCATCTGCGCGTCACTCGTCGGCGTGGTCGCTCTCGTCGCCACTGGCATCGTCTGGGGGTTGCGACCACCCGTTCCGGGCTGGTGGCCGATAGCCGACCGCTGGTGGCTCCTCGGCGGATGGGGCGCCGGCTCCACCCTCATCTTCTCCGGACTCGTCGCCGGGGCCATGGTCGTGTACTCCTACCTGAACTTCCGTGGGAGCGGACAGGATGGAGCCTCTAAGGACCAGCTTGGCCCGTGATCCCGGGTTCACCTTCACGACCTTGTGACACCAGAGACGCCGAGGGCGCGGGAGGTGCGCCGCGCCCATCGGCAGATCTGCGCATCGCGGCAGATGAGTGCGTTCGGCGGACCGCTGCTGCGTCGCGGGACGTCCAAAACTGACATGCCACCAAGACGGTGCACCCCCTACCCTTGCGTCATGGAGTTCCTGACGGTGCCGAAGGCTAAACCGGGTGACAAGGTCGCGATCGTGTCGCCGTCGTTCGCTGCGCCCGCGGTGGCTCCCGCGATCCACGAGCAAGCCATGGAACGCCTGCGGACCGTGACCGGGCTTGAGCCCGTGGAGTACCCGACGACTCGCAGACTCGGCGCGACTCCGAGCGATCGCGCGGCGGACATCAATGCGGCGTTCGCGGACCCCAGCATCAGGGCCATCCTCTCGACCCTCGGAGGCGACGACCAGATCACCGTGGTTCCGCACCTGCGTCCCGACCTGGCCATCGCCGACCCCAAGCCGTTCTTGGGTTACAGCGACAACACCAACATCCTGAACTGGCTGTGGACCCACGGCGTACCCGGCTTCCACGGTGGGTCAACACAGGTGCACCTCGGTCCTGGTGCCGGGGTCGACCCCGTTCACGAGCAGTCGTTGCGCGCGGCGTTGCTGACAGGCGAACAACTGGAGATCGTCGAGCCGGGCGAATCTGAGGACATGGGCATCGACTGGGACGACCCGCGCTCACTCCGCGAGAACGGGGTGCGGGAACCGACCGAACCATGGACTTGGGCTGGGCCGCAGCAGACGGTGACCGGTCGCACCTGGGGCGGATGCGTCGAAGTCCTCCAATGGCTCCTTACCGCCGGGCGCTTCCCTGCCGACTCGACCGTCCTCGACGGCGGCGTGCTGCTCCTAGAGACTTCTGAGGAACTCATCTCTGCGAGGCAGTTCGGGTGGGTCCTGCGTTCACTTGGCGAGCGCGGAGTCTTGGAGACCGTGCGCGCGGCGGTGGTCGCGCGCCCGCCGACGATGAACTTCGACGTTCAGCCCCCCGCCGACGAACGACAGAAGATGCGAGACGAGCAGCGGGACGCGGCCGTCAGCATCGTCGGGCGATACAACTCTAAAGCGTGCATCGTTGTCGGTCCCCCGTTCGGTCACACGCGACCCCAATGGATCCTGCCCTACGGCGGCACCGTCACGATCGATGGCCACCGCCAGGCGATTCTTGCCGACTACCGCTGATAACCAGTAGAACGGCGGGGCGATGTCGAGCGCCTCATCAGCAGGCCGAGCCGTCATCGTGCGTGGCTCGCTCATCGGCAGATCCGGTCGAGCGCCCTCGGCGAACCCGGCGGGACCACCGCCTTGATCTGGCCCTCGCGTACGAGTGGCCGCCTCCGCTAGAGCGCTTGAAGCACCGTCTCTACGTTGCGTCTGTTCTTTCCCCAGTCAGCCGACGTCGTGCGCAGTCTTGATCGCGATTCAACGCGAACCAAGGTGCCCTCCTCGCGCGCCAGTGCCGTCACGCGCACCACCTCACCCCACGACTTGAACGTGATGCCGACGGTCACCTCGAATGCGTCATCTGTGACGGACCGAAGGCCAGCGCGAGGAATGCGCACAGCGGCCTCGCGTGCCCGCGCAAGAGCCGCCTCAGGCGGGCCTGAGAACTGGGCTTCTGCGTGCGCGCGAATACCCATGTGAACCTCGACCGCGACCGTCATCTTGCGAGGGTACTGCGAGTTGAAGTCCCACTGTCGCGCCTAGATGCACGCTGATCTGCGCCGAAGCAGGCTGCCAACGCCGCGTCCGCTCATCGGCAGATGAGTGCACTGGCCGCGGCATGTCCGGGCGTTCAGAGGTCGTCGTCAGACCAGTCAGCGAGTCGGCTGATGACGCGACTCGATCCCGATGACCTCGGCAAGTTCGTCCCAGTCGTTGGGGCTCATGACGATCTCAACGGTGCGCCTCGTGCCTGAACCGTCCACGTAGGAGACCTCGATGCCCCCGGGCCCCTGCCTTCTCGGTCAGTGACGACCCATTGCCCGCCGGGCTCTGGAGTGAAGTCGTCGGGCGGCAGATCCCTGGTGGCGGAGGCGATCAACTCGACGCCTGAGTCGCACACGAGGTACGGCGTGTTGGCGGGGAGAGCGAGTAACCGCCTTCTGATGCGGTCAGGCGCTCCCGCGGGGACGCCCACGTCTCCAGCGACGCCAGTAGTCGGTCCCATGCGGGCACGTAGTTCATGTCCTCCGCATCTCAAGCCGAACCGAGTCACCTGTGCTCTTGCCCCAGCAGGTGCGAGGCGGACATCCCAGCATCGGGGCGCTTTCAGGCGGTTGGAGCTGCGCCGGCAGGTGGCGGAGTGACGTGTGGTCGATCCCTCAGGCCGGGTGCTCGCTGTCCGCTGCGGTCGCCTCCCAGGCATGCCCGTCCGGGTCGGTAACGACGGCTGTGTATCCCCAGGGTCTGGCTTCGGGGGCTGAGATGGATGTTGCCCCGACAGCGACCGCCGTTCGGTGCCAGGAATCGACGTCGGAAGGGTCTGTCAGCTCGAGACTGAGAATGCACTCACTCGCGGTAGGTGGGCTGATTGGCCGACCGTTGAGGACGTAGCGAAAGCCGTCAGTCGGAACCAGAATGACAGCGAATCCCTGGACGTCGATGACCAGCGGCTCGGGCACCCCATCGTCGGCTGTTGTGCCGGGAGTGTCCAGGCCGAGGTCACGGTAGAACCGGTACGACCGCTCGCGGTCGGCGATGGGTAGAGCGATGGACTTCATGGCATGAGTGTGGCTGAGCACCCGCGCGTCCGACTAGCGCCGGAGTGACGCACTCGTCGCGGCCAGATCCGGGCGAGCGTAGCCGTCCTCAACGCGGCAGATCCGGATGTGTGAATGTGAGTCGCCCAAAGGCAGGACCACGGCGTGGGTGCCGTTCAGCGGCGGGCGCCCCGTCGCAGGATCGGGCGGTACATGAACCCGTGCACTCTCGACGAGAAGCCTGCCGCGAGCGAGGCGAATCCAAGTGCAGCGAACCCCACGCCAACCAGTGGTTCCCCACTCTGTACGCTCCACATACCGAGCGCGAGCCATCCAGCGCCGAAGAACAGGTCCAGGGCCTGCGGTCGCGTCATGGCGAGACAGTCCCACACCTGACTCCCCATGCCAAGCGTCGCTCCGCAGCCGCGACAATGCCCGCACCCTCACATCGGTAGATCCGGTAACTGGCGTCGCCAATAGGGACACACCCAGTGAGACGTGCCGGTGGCCCCGCTACCGGGTGGGTGGCGGGGTGTGGGGCGGGGTCATGGTCGGCGGGGGTGGGGGATGCCCGGCGGTGCGGCCGTCTCTGCCTCGTCGATCCGGGTGGTGCCGGTGGGGTCGCGGCGGTAGCGGTGGCCGTGGGGGCTGGTCCACTCGAACGTGCCTGGCGCGGTGGTCGCGTAGCGCCAGGCGGTGTGGGTCTTGAGCCGGTGGTGCGACCGGCACAGGGCGGCGAGATTCTGCGTAGCCGTCGGCCCGGGCTGCGGTCTCCCGTCCGCGGCGGCGTCGTGGTCGAACTCGGTGACGTGGTCGATGTCGCAGCCGCGGGCGGGGCGGGTGCACCACGGGAACACGCAGGTGCGGTCCCTCAGAACGACTTGCTCCCGGATCCGGTCGGGGATCGCGTAGCCGGGCGCGGTGAGGTGGGCATTGAGGTCGATGACCGGCCTGATCGTGACCTTCGTGCGCGAGTCGGCGCACCAGTCCTTGACCTGGTCGAGCAGGACGAGCCGCTGGCCCTCCTCCAACCGGCCGGTCGGACCGAACACGGTGGTGTCGCAGATCGTGGCGTCGAGGTGAGCGTGGAGCACGACCTCCCGCGCGACCGGCAGGCCGTCATCGGTCCGCGTCGCTGTGGTGGTCCGGGTGCCCTGGTGGTGGAGGTCGAGGGCGGTCTGGGTGCGGGCGAGGTCACCGAGGGCTGCGGCCCGTCGCGCGTCGAGCGGCTCGGGTGAGCCGAGCGCGGCCAGGGTCGCGGCGCCGTGCGCGAGCGCGCGGTCGAGGTCGAGGGCGTCGGCGAGGTCGAGCTCGGCCTCGAACCGCATGGTGCCGGCGAAGTGCACGTGCTGGTCGTGGAGCGTCGCGTGACGCGGGTCGTCGTCGAGGTAGCCGTCCTCCGGATCGGAGGCCGGGTCGGGGGCGGCGAGGTCGAAGCGCTTGATGGTCTCGGCGACCAGCCGGTCGAGCTGGGCCGGCCCGATGCGGCCGGCGACGGCGGCGACCTGCGCGTCGACGTACGCCGCGGCCTGAACCGTCAGCGACGGTGTCGCGTGGATCGTGACCTCGGCGACGGCCTGGGCCCGCCACGCGGGGACCCGTCCGGCGTGGACCTGCGCCCACAACCGCGGGAGGCGGTGGCGCAGCTCGAGGGCGTGCCCGATGAGCCGCTTCGCCGACACCGTCGAGACGCCAAGCACCGAGCCGAGCTCGGCGACGCAGAACTCCGCGACCAGCGGCGTGCCCTCGCCCGCGATGGGCTCCTCGTGCTCACAGCCGGGCACGGTGAACGACGCCGCGTGGTGGATCGACTCCGGCGGGTGCAGGTCGGCCCACTGGGCGGCGAGCACGAGCTGGTCGGCCGCGGCCCGCTCCTCGACGAGGCGACGCTCGCGGATCGCACGCAGCACACCGGCGGCGGTGAGCTCCTCGACCCCACCCGCGTGCGGCACTGCCAGCATATCGATCATGTGTTCGATTATACTCTCCGTCGCCGACGATGACCATGCCGCGCGCTCGACCCGTTGATGTCCGACCGACACGGCGGTCCGGCCCCCTGTGATCGCGATCACGCGGGGGCTAGGTTGGCCGCGACCACCGGGAGCCGCCATGACCAGCGATGACCTGCACGCCCGACGCGTGGCCGCCGTGCGCGCCTGGACCCGCTTCGTCGAGGCCGGCGACGCCGACGCGGTCCGTCCGGAGATCCTGCGCAGCTGGGAGCTGTCCGGAGTCGTGTCCCCCGACGTGACGCAGGCCCCGCTCGACGACGAGGGCGACACCGCCGAGCTCTGGAACGCCTCCCCGCTGCAGACCGCCGTCACCCGCGTGCAGGACGAGCTGCGGCGCACCGCCGAGGACGGCGACCTCGTCATCGCGGTCACCGACGACCAGACCCGGATCCTGTGGACCTACGGCGGACGGGTGATGCGCCGCAAGGCCGAGACCGTCAACTTCGTGCCCGGCGGGCGCTGGGACGAGCGCAGCGTCGGCACCAACGCGCTCGCGATCGCGGGTCGCACGGCCGCGCCCGCGATGGTCTTCAGCGCCGAGCACTACGCGGAGGTCGTGCACAACTGGGTCTGCTGGGCCGCGCCGGTGTTCGACCCCGCCACGGGGCGGCCGCTGGGCGTGATCGACCTGTCGACGACGTGGGACCGCACCCACCCCATCGGCCTCGCGACGGCACGGGTGATGGCCCGGCTCATCGAGGGCGCGCTGCCCGCCGACCGGCGTACGACGCTCGCCGGGGACGCGGCGCCGGCCGAGCCCGGCCTCACCCTCACCCTCCTCGGCACCGCGCAGGTGTGGCTCGACGGCCAGCGCCTGCTGCTCAACCGGCGCCAGACCGAGATCCTGGCGCTGCTCGCCCTGCACCCGTCTGGCCTGTCGGTCGAGCACCTCCACGCGCTCCTCTACGGCGACGCCTCGGTGACCACCTCGACGCTCAAGGCCGAGGTCTCCCACCTGCGTGCCGCCCTGTCGGGCCAGCTCTCCTCGCGCCCCTACCGGCTCACGATGCCGGTGGCCACCGATGTCGAGGAGGTGCAACGGCTGCTGCGTCGCGGCGAGGTGCGTGCCGCGGTCCGGGCCTACGGCGGCGACCTCCTGCCCGGCACCGACTCGCCCGCGCTGGCGCAGATGGGCGACTACCTCGCCGTCAGCGTGCGCGAGGCGCTGCTGGCCACCCCCGACCCTGACGCGGTCCTGCGCTACAGCGAGCTCGCGCCGTACGACACCGCCGTGGTCGAGGCCTGCCTCGCCGCGCTCCCGGTGCACCACCCCGTCGCCCCGCTGCTCAAGGGCCGGCTCGCCAGCGCCCGCTGAGACCAGCCCCACGTCGAGGCGGTGCCCACCGACGTCGAGGTCGGCAAGGGCGGGTGGCTCTCCGTCACCCTCCTGGCCGGTGGGCCCGAGGACGGCAGCACCGGCGCCCCGGGGCCGGCTGGTCCACACCGACCAACCGGGTGCCAACCCGGCCCGACCTAGCGTCGGCGCCGAGTGACCCACCTCACCCACACGGAGGCGCCGCATGACCAGGATCCAACTCACCGTGGACGGAGCGGCGGTCTCCGACGACGTCGAGCCCAGGATGCTGCTGGTGCAGTACCTGCGCGAGCGGCTCGGCAAGACCGGCACCGTGATCGGGTGCGACACCTCCAACTGCGGGGCGTGCACCGTCCACCTCGACGGCACGAGCGTGAAGTCGTGCAACGTGCTCGCCGTGCAGGCGGCCGGGCGCACCGTCACCACGATCGAGGGGCTCGCCGACGCGGCCGAGGGCGACCTGCACCCGGTGCAGGAGGCCTTCCGGGAGTGCCACGGCCTCCAGTGCGGCTTCTGCACGCCGGGGATGATCATGCAGGCCGTCGACCTGCTCGCCGAGAACCCGCAGCCCACCGAGGAGGAGGTGCGGCTCGGCATGGAGGGCAACCTCTGTCGCTGCACCGGCTACCACAACATCGTCCGCAGCGTCCTCCACGCCGCCGGCCAGACGGCGGCGGGTGAGCCCGCATGAGCACCACGCAGGACCGCCCCGCGGCCGAGATCGGCAGGGACCGGCGCCGCAAGGAGGACCAGCGGCTGATCACCGGTCGCACCCGCTGGACCGACAACATCACGCTGCCGGGGATGCTCCACCTCGCGATGGTGCGCAGCCCCTTCGCCCACGCGCGGATCGTCTCCGTCGACGTCGAGGCCGCCAAGGCCTCGCCCAACGTGGTCACCGTGCTGAGCGGCAAGGACTTCGGTGAGGAGCTCGGCGCCTGCATCAACGCCTGGCCGATCACCCCCGACCAGAAGACGCCGGCCCACTCGCCGATGCCCGCCGACCGCGTGGCGTTCGCCGGCGAGGTGGTCGCGGTCGTGGTCGCCCGCAGCGCCGCCGAGGCGCGCGACGCCGCGGAGCTCGTCGACGTGGAGTACGACGAGCTGCCCGCCGTCGTCGGCATCAAGAAGGCATTGGCAGACGAGGTCCTCGCCCACCCCGACCTCGGCACCAACAAGTCGGCCCTGTGGGTCTTCGACTCCCAGGAGGCCGGGACCGGCAGCGACGTCGAGGCGGCCATCGCCGAGGCCCGCACCAGCGGCATCGTCATCGAGCGCGAGTACCGCCAGCAGCGGCTGATCCCCGCCTTCATGGAGCCGCGCAGCGTCGTCGTCGACCCCACGGGCGAGCAGCTCACCATGTGGTCCGCGACCCAGATCCCGCACATCCTGCGGTTCGCCCTGGCCGCCACCACCGGCGTGCCCGAGTCGAAGATCCGGGTCATCGCCCCCGACGTCGGTGGTGGCTTCGGCGGCAAGCTGCAGACCACGCCCGAGGAGTGGATCGCCTGGGCCGTGGCGCGACGGCTGGCCAAGCCGGTCAAGTACACCGAGACCCGCAGCGAGAGCCTGATGGCGGCCCACCACGGCCGCGACCAGGTGCAGACCCTGACCCTGGCCGCGGACCGCGACGGCCGGGTCACCGGCCTGAAGGTGCACCTCGACGCCGACCTCGGCGCCTACGTCGCGATCGTCGGCGGCGGCGTGCCGGTGCTCGGCGCGTTCATGTACAACGCGATCTACAAGTTCCCCGCCTACCGGTTCGAGTGCCAGACGGTCCTGACCAACACCACGTTCACCGACGCCTACCGCGGCGCGGGCCGACCCGAGGCGACCTACGCGGTCGAGCGGCTGATGGACGAGCTCGCCGCGGAGGTCGGCGTCGACCCGCTCGAGATCCGCGAGCGCAACTGGATCACCCACGAGGAGTTCCCGTTCACCACCGTGGCCGGGCTCGAGTACGACAGCGGCAACTACGAGGCCGCCACCGCCAAGGCCCGGGAGTCGTTCGGCTACGACGCCCTCCGCGCGGAGCAGCGCGAGCGCCGCGAGCGCGGCGACCGGGTGCAGCTCGGCATCGGCGTGTCGACCTTCACCGAGATGTGCGGACTCGCCCCGAGCCGGGTGCTCGGCAGCCTCGACTACGGCGCCGGCGGCTGGGAGCACGCGAGCGTGCGGATGCTCGCCACCGGCACGGTCGAGATCGTCACCGGAGCCAGCGCCCACGGCCAGGGCCACGAGACGGCGTTCAGCCAGATCGTCGCCGACCGCCTGGGGGTCCCGTTC
Source organism: Nocardioides sp. zg-1228 (assembly GCF_017086465.1). Taxonomy (NCBI): domain Bacteria; kingdom Bacillati; phylum Actinomycetota; class Actinomycetes; order Propionibacteriales; family Nocardioidaceae; genus Nocardioides; species Nocardioides sp. zg-1228. Next base: position 742,512 of record NZ_CP070961.1, read on the forward strand.
GAGGACGTCGAGGTGCTGCACGGCGACACCCAGATCGCCCACAAGGGCCTCGACACCTACGGCTCGCGCTCGCTCGTCGTCGGCGGCGAGGCGCTGGTGCGCGCCGTCGACAAGGTCGTGGAGAAGGCCAAGCACCTCGCGGCACACCTGCTCGAGGCCAGCGCGGACGACCTCGACTACGCCGGCGGCCGCTTCTCCGTGCGCGGCACCGACCAGGGGGTGTCGATCCAGGAGCTCGCGACCGCGGCCTTCGCGGCGCACGACTACCCCGAGGACATGGAGCCGAGCCTCGACGCCGACGCGACCTTCGACCCGGTCAACTTCAACTACCCGCACGGCACCCACCTGTGCGCGATGGAGGTCGACACCGAGACCGGTGCGGTGAGGATGCGCAAGTACACCTGCTGCGACGACATCGGCACGATCATCAACCCGCTGATCGTCGCCGGGCAGGTGCACGGCGGCCTGGTGCAGGGGATCGCGCAGGCGCTGTGGGAGGAGGCCGTCCACGACGAGTCGGGGACGCTGGTGAGCGGGTCGTTCGTCGACTACCTGCTGCCGACGTCGGCCGACACGATCTCCTTCGACGTCGTGCACACCGACGAGCCCAGCGTCTGCACCACCAACTCGCTCGGCACGAAGGGCGTCGGCGAGGCCGGCACCATCGCGTCCACGCCGGCGGTCGTCAACGCCGTCGTCGACGCCGTTCGACACCTCGGCGTCGCCGACGTCCAGATGCCGTGCACGCCCGAGCGCGTGTGGCGCGCGATCCAGGACAGCAGGGAGGGCGGGGCCACCGAGACGCCCCCCGACGCGATGCCCCACTTCCAGGAGGGCGCGCTCAACCAGGACCCCACCTCCGGGGAAGGAGCAGCCCAGTGATCCCGGTGCAGTTCGACTACCTCGCCCCGACCTCGGTCGAGGAGGCGCTGGCCGCGCTCGGCCGGCACGGCGACGACGCCAAGATCCTGGCCGGCGGGCAGAGCCTGCTGCCGGTCCTGCGGATGCGGCTCAACGCCCCGGAGGTCGTCATCGACCTCGGCGGCATCTCCTCGCTGCGGGGCATCCGCGACGACGGCGACGCCATCGTGATCGGCGCGATGACCACCCACCACGACGTGCGCGACCATGCCCTGGTCAAGGAGCACGCCCTGCTGCTGTCGAAGGCGGCGGCCGAGGTGGCCGACTCGCAGATCCGGCACCGCGGCACCTTCGGCGGGGCGCTGGCGCACGCCGACCCTGCCGGCGACCTCGGCGCGCCGGCGCTCGCGCTGGGCGCCCGGTTCGTCATCGCGGGCCCCGGCGGCACCCGCACGGTCGAGGCCGACGACTTCTTCGTCGACCTCTTCGAGACCGCGATCGGCGAGGACGAGATCCTCACCGAGGTGCGGATCCCCAAGCACACCGGTTGGGGCGCCCACTACGAGAAGTTCGTCCGGGTCGCCCACCAGTGGCCGATCGTGGCGGTCGCCGCGACGGTCCGCGGGTCGATCGACGAGGCGAAGGTCGGCCTGACCAACATGGGCTCCACCCCGCTGCGCGCCCGCGCCACCGAGGCGGCGCTGGCGGGCGCGACCGCCACCGAGGACGGCGTACGCGAGGCGGCGCAGCTCGCGTCGGAGGGCACCAGCCCGCCGTCGGACCTCAACGGCGCGGCCGACTACCGGCAGCACCTCGCCCGTGTGCTCACCGGCCGGGCGGTGCTCACGGCGGCGGGGTCGTAGGCGTGGAGCTCAGCCACCGCTTCACCGTCCCGATCGGCGTCGAGGAGACCTGGGCGCACTTCAACGACATCGCCTCGGTCGCCGAGTGCTTCCCGGGCGCGCAGGTCACCGAGGCCGACGAGGAGTCGTTCGCCGGCTCGGTGAAGGTCAAGCTCGGCCCGATCGCCCTGCTCTACAACGGCAGCGGCACCTTCGTGGAGAAGGACCCCGCGGCCCACCGCTTCGTCGTCGAGGCCAAGGGCAAGGACAAGCGGGGCAACGGCACCGCCGGCGCGACCGTGACGGTCTCGATGGACGACGCCGGGGGGTCCACCGACGTCTCGGTCGCGACCGACCTGTCGATCACCGGCAAGCCGGCGCAGTTCGGGCGCGGCGTGATGCAGGACGTCTCCGACAAGCTGCTCGGCCAGTTCGTCGCCTGCCTGGAGCAGCGGCTCGCCGAGCCGGAGGTGGCCGAGCCGGCACCAGAGGCGGCGGCCGAGCCGGCTCCCCAGCCGGCGGTGGTGCCACCCGTGCCCCAGGAGCCGGAGCCGGAGCCGGAGCCGGAGCCCGAGCCGGAACCCGAGGCGCTCGACCTCGGCAGCACGGTGCTCCCGGTGCTCGCCAGGTCCTACTGGAAGCAGGCGCTCGCGGTGGTCGTCGGCCTGCTGGTGCTGCGCCGGCTGCTCGGCCGGCTGCTCGGGAGGTAGGGGCTCAGAACACGTTGAGCGGGCGGTACTGGACCGAGATCCGCGGCCCGGCGTGGGCGACCTTGGGCACCGCGTGCTCCCACGTGCGCTGGCACGAGCCGCCCATCACCACGAGGTCGCCGTGGCCCATGGTGAGGGCGATCGACGCGCCACCGCCCCGCGGGCGCAGCAGCAGGCGCCGCGGGTCGCCGACGCTGACGATCGCGACCATGGTGTCGGCCGCGCGGCCGCGGCCGATCGTGTCACCGTGCCACGCGACGGAGTCGCGGCCGTCGCGGTAGTAGCAGCAGCCGGCGCTCACGAACGGCTCGCCGAGCTCGGGCAGGTAGTGCTCGCTCAGCTCGGCGCGGGCCTGCGCGAGCGCCGGGTGGGGCAGGGGGTCGGCGGCGAGGTAGGTGTGGACCAGCCGTGGCACGTCGACCACCGCGTCGTACATCTCGCGCCGCTCGGCGCGCCAGGGCACCCGCTCGACGAGGGCGCTGAAGACGTCGTCGGGCGCGGCGAGCCAGTTGCGCTGGACGTCGACCCAAGCGCCGCGGGAGAGCTGGCGGCGCTCGGGGGCGAGCCCCGCGTGCTCGGCGGGGGCGTCGGCGAAGAGGGACGTCTGGAAGTCCACGAGCACGACGATACCCCATGGATCGAACACGCGTTCGAACATCAAGAAATCGTCAAGGCTTCACCGTGGTCTGGCTCAAAGGGGAGACGCCGATCCGGCCCAGTCCTAGCCTGAGACGCATGGATCACGTGGACCTGGCAGTCCCGCGTCAGCGGGCGCTGAAGCACGTCCAGGTCCGCGAGCACGTGCGGGGCCTGATCGAGGCCCAGCCCCCCGGCTCGGCAGCACCGTCCGAGCGCGAGCTCGTGGCCCGCTTCGGCGTCGCTCGGATGACCGTGCGCCAGGCGCTCGACGCGCTCGTCGCCGAGGGCCTGCTCGAGCGCATCCCGGGACGCGGCACCTTCGTCGCCCAGCCACCCAAGCCCGCGGGGCGGCTCACGTCCTTCACCGAGGAGATCCGCCGACGCGGGATGCTGCCGGAGTCGCAGACGCTGCTCGCCCGCGTGGAGCAGGCCGGGCCCGGCGTGGCCCGCGCCCTCGACATCTCACCCGGCGACCCCGTGCTCCACTGGCGCCGCCTGCGCCGCGCCGACCAGGCCATCGTGTGCGTCGAGGACGCCTACCTCAACGAGGTGCTGCTTCCCGGCTTCCTCCAGCACGGCACCCCGACCAGCCTCTACGAGGCGCTCGCCGCCCGCGGCCTGCGTCCGACCGAGGTCGAGGACTCGATCAGCGCCGACCGGGCCAGTGCCGAGGAGGCGGCGGTCCTCGAGATCACCGAGGGCGACCCGGTGCTGCGCCACGCCCGCCGCGCGGTCTCCGAGGGCCGCATCGTGGAGGTCTCGCGCACCTGCTACCGCCACGACCGGTTCACGGTCTACCTGCAGCTCACCGACCGCTGAGACCGGCGAGCTCCCGCTCCAGGTTGGCCCGGGCGGCGTCCTCCCACAGCTCGCGCGCCTGCGGCGTGGCGAAGAGGTGCGCGCGCCCGACGAGGTCGCGCAGCACCGCCGCCCGGCCGGCGCGGAAGTCGTCGTCGCCGACGTGCGCGAAGTCGGCCCGCACGCCCGCCGCGTAGGAGTCGTAGCGCGCCCGCGGGGCGGCCAGGATGCCCAGGTCGGCGTCGCTGAGCGCCGCGCCGGCACCGTCGCCGGCCCGGGGCCTGTGGTGCACGGTCAGGCGCACCAGCCGGGCCACCTCCCCGGCGTGGGCGGCGGGCAGGGCGCGCTCGGCCCACGCGGCGGAGCGTTCCTCGTCGTCGGGGGCGCCGTCGTAGACCGCGTCGTGGAACCACGCGGCGAGCCGGGTCGTGACGGGGTCGAAGGTGGCGCCCGCCCCGGCGAGGCGGTCGAGCCGGTCGAGCACCTCGTCGAGGTGCAGCAGGTCGTGGTAGCCCGGGCGGTCCCACGCCGCGAGCAGCTCGTCGCGCAGCGCCTCGTGGTGGGGCAGGGGCCAGCGCGCCGCGAGGCTCACCGCGCCGTCGCCGCCTGCAGCTCCCGGGCCTCGGCGTGGCCCGAGGCCATCGCCCACCGGATGGCGCGGGTGGCCGCGGCGCCCAGCACCCGGTTGGTGACGGGCGGCACCGGCGGGAGGCGCAGCTCGCGGCGGGCGTCCGCGGGCAGGAGCCCGATCGCGGCCGTGGCGAGCGAGAGGTAGCCCGGCCGCGCGGCCAGGGGCAGGTCGGGGTGGAGCAGCAGGAAGCGGATCGCCTCCTGGGCGGCCGGGGTGCCGCGGAGCTCGGGACCGTAGGCCGCCAGCGTCGCGCGCAGGTCGTCCTCCGACCGCGGGGCGTCGACGACGCCGAGGTGCTCGGCCGCGACGGCGGCCTGGGCGACGTACAGGTCGCGCTCGGCGCCGACGAGCCGACGGTGGCCGTAGCGGTCGTGCGCGACGAGGAAGCTGTCGATCTCCGCGGCGTGCACCCAGCCGAGCAGGTGGGGGTCGGAGGCGGCGTAGGGCGTGCCGTCGGGCAGGGTGCCGGTCACCGACTCGTGCGCGCGCTGGACGGCGCGGATCATCTGCAGGGCGTCCTGCTCGGCGCCGAACGTCGTCATCGCGATGTAGGTCGACACCTGCGCGAGCCGCCCCCACATGTCGCCGCGGTAGCCCGAGTGGTCGGCCACGCCCTGCATGGCGGCCGGGTGAAGCGACTGCAGCATGATCGCGCGGATGCCGCCGACGAACATCGAGGCGTCGCCGTGGACGCGGCCGATCGGGGAGCCGGGCTCGAACCAGCGCGGTCCGGGCGTGCCGTGCACGCGCCGCCGGTTGCGTGGGCCGTCGGGCCCGGCCACCTTGCGGAAGAGCTCGGCACCGAGGCGGTCGCGAAGGGTCACCCCGCCGAATCTAGCCACGGCCGCGAAAAGCCGGGCCGTCGTCAGGCGTCGGCCGGGAGGTCGCCGGCGTCGACGATCCGGTAGGCGTAGCCCTGCTCGGCGAGGAACCGCTGGCGGTTCTGCGCGAAGTCGGCGTCGACCGTGTCGCGGGACACGATCGTGTAGAAGTGGGCGCTGCGCCCCTCGGTCTTGGGCCGCAGCAGCCGGCCGAGGCGCTGGGCCTCCTCCTGCCGCGAGCCGAACGACCCGCTCACCTGGATCGCCACCTCGGCCGAGGGCAGGTCGATCGAGAAGTTGGCGACCTTGCTCACGACGAGCAGCCCGATCTCACCGGAGCGGAACGCGTTGAAGAGCCGCTGTCGCTCCTTGACCGGCGTCTCGCCCTTGATCACGGGGGCGTCGAGCATCTCGGCGAGCTCGTCGAGCTGGTCGATGTACTGCCCGATCACCAGGGTCGGCTGGCCCGCGTGCTGGTGCACCAGGCGGCGTACGACGTCGAGCTTGGCGTGGGTGCACGAGGCGAGGCGGTAGCGGGTGTCGGGGTCGCTCGTCGCGTAGGCCAGCCGCTCGCCGTCGGGGAGGCTGACCCGCACCTCGACGCAGTCGGCCGGCGCGATCCAGCCCTGCGCCTCGATGTCCTTCCAGGGGGCGTCGTAGCGCTTGGGCCCGATGAGCGAGAAGACCTCGCCCTCGCGGCCGTCCTCGCGCACCAGCGTCGCGGTGAGGCCGAGGCGGCGACGCGCCTGCAGGTCGGCGGTCATCCGGAAGATCGGCGCCGGCAGCAGGTGCACCTCGTCGTAGACGATGAGGCCCCAGTCGCGGGCGTCCAGCAGCTCGAGGTGCGGGTAGACGCCCTTCCGCCTGGTGGTCAGGACCTGGTAGGTCGCGATGGTGACCGGGCGGACCTCCTTCACCGAGCCGGAGTACTCGCCGATCTCGTCGGCGGTGAGCGAGGTGCGCGCGACGAGCTCGTCCTTCCACTGCCGCGCGCTCACGGTGTTGGTGACGAGGATGAGCGTGGTCGCCCGCGCCTGCGCCATCGAGGCCGCGCCGACGATGGTCTTGCCCGCGCCGCAGGGCAGCACGACGACGCCGGAGCCGCCGTCCCAGAACGACTCGGCCGCCTCGCGCTGGTAGGGCCGCAGGGTCCAGCCGTCCTCGGCGAGGTCGATGTCGTGCGCCTCGCCGTCGACGTAGCCGGCGAAGTCCTCGGCCGGCCAGCCGAGCTTGAGCAGCGCCTGCTTGAGGTTGCCGCGCTCGCTGGGGTGGACCGCGACGCTGTCGTCGTCGATCCGGGCGCCGATCATCCCGGCGACCTTCTTGGCGCGCAGCACCTCCTCCAGCACGGGCCGGTCGGTGGACGACAGCACCAGGCCGTGGACGGGGTGCTTCTCCAGGCGGAGCCGGCCGTAGCGGCCCATCGTCTCGGCCACGTCGACCAGGAGCGCGTGCGGCACGGCGTAGCGCGACCAGGTCAGCAGGGCGTCGACGACCTGCTCGGCGTCGTGACCGGCGGCGCGCGCGTTCCAGAGCCCGAGCGGGGTGAGCCGGTAGGTGTGGATGTGCTCGGGGGAGCGCTCGAGCTCGGCGAAGGGCGCGATCGCCTTGCGCGCCTCGGCGGCCGACGGGTGGTCGACCTCGAGCAGCAGCGTCTTGTCGGACTGGACGATGAGGGGACCGTCGTTCATCGGTGGCCTCGCGACCGGCTCATCCGGCGGCGGCCTTCTGGCGGGCGCGGAACGCGGCGACGTTGGCCCGCGACGAGCACCGGTCCGAGCAGTAGCGGCGCGACTGGTTGGGCGAGGTGTCGACGTAGACGTGGTCGCAGCGCGGCTCCGAGCAGGTGCCGAGCCGGGTCGCGCCCAGGTCGCAGACCAAGGTGGCCAGGCCCATCAGCGCCTCGCCGATGAGCAGCTCGGCGACCGACGCGGCACGGTTGGCGACGTGCATGTGGAGGTTGCCGGGGTCGTGGTCGGAGATCATCGGCGTCACCGGGTGCTGGGCGAGCAGGGCATTGAGCGAGCTCACCACCAGCCGCACGTCGTCGACGTCGGAGGCCTCGAAGACCGGGCGCAGCTCGGCCTGGAACGCCTGCACGGACTTCACGTCGCCGGCGACCAGCGAGCGGTGCAGCCACGAGCGGTCGGCCAGGTGCTCGCGCAGCGCCTCCTCGTCGGGCAGCTCGGCGTTGACGAGCGCGGCAGCACGCTCGGCGTACCGGATGAAGTCCATGGTCCCAGTCTACGGACGCGATCACGCGGTGCGGACGCGTGTGATGCGGTGCACGGCGAACTCCCGCACGTCGTCGGCGCGGTGGTCGTAGGCCGAGAGCCGGCCGCCGTCGAGGCGTCGCGGGTCGACGACGCGCTCGCCGGTGGCGCCGTGGCTGTCGACGTAGCCGATGACGACCGTGCTGCCCGACTCGATCGCCTCGCGGAGCGCCGCCAGCGCCCCCGACGGCGTCGTCGTCGCCTCGGCGCTGCGCGGCCGGGACGACTCGGCCCGGTCGCCGGCACGGATGGCGGTCGCGACGGCCTGGACCTGCGCGGCCTGGCGCGCCTCGACCGCACCGGCGGGACGACGCCCGCGGCGCGCGCGGGCGCGCTGCAGGTCGGGTCGGCTCACCCGCACGGTGCCGTCGGCGGCCTCCACGACGGGCGCGGCGCCGAGCTCGCGCAGCCGCGGCAGGAGGACGTCGAGGGGGGACGTGGCGATCGCGACCGTCGGCGCGAGCAGGCGCAGGCCCAGGCTCCGCCCGCGCGGGTCGTGCACGAGTGCGGCCAGCGCCGCCTCGTCGTCGGCGCGCAGGAACGCCTCCGCGTGGCCGACGCGCACGCTGCCGAAGGTGCGCGCGACGTCGTCGACGAGGAACTCCAGTGGCTGCGGCACGGACGTCTGCGACACCGAGGTCAGGAAGTCGCGCACCTCCGCGCTGGACCACCCGGCATCGAAGCCGCGCCGCAGCGAGCCGGGGCTGAAGCGGTAGACCGTGGCGCCTCCCCGGGACTCGACGTCGGCGAGCAGGTGCAGCCGGCGGGCGACCTCGGTCTCGAGCGGGCCGGGCGCGACCGCGGTGAGGTCGGCCTGCAGCAGCACGTGGTCGACGGGCCGGGGCAGGTGGGGGTCGATCGCCGCGGCGGCCGCGGGCAGGTCGCCGGCCGCCACGTGCCGCCCGCTGGGCGGCAGCCCGCCCGCGCCGCTCACCCCGAGCGCGGCCGCCTCGGCCAGGGCGGCGGCGACCAGGTCGGAGAAGATCGTGGGCCGGCGCGGGCGCAGCCAGCCGATGCGCTGCACGAGCGAGGCGACGCCGGTGCCGACCGCCAGCACCTCGCCCTCGGGCACCTCGGCCAGCACCCGCAGGGCGAGCCGGCGCGCCTCCTCGGCGAGCCCGCTGGAGAGCTCGGGCGCGAGCGCGTTCCAGGCCTTGCCCGCCGCGTCGCGCGATCCCACGAGCGACGGCATCCGGCTGCTGGCCAGCCAGCCGCCGACCAGTCGGGCCCACCGCTCCGGCATCGGCAGGCCGGACCAGACGTCGAACTCGTCGGTCGGCAGCCACGCGGGGGTGCCGTCGCGGTCGGCCGCCTCGGCGACCAGGCCGGCCGCCAGGGCGACCTCGACGATCAGCGCGGCCCCGGCCTCGTCGACGTGGAGCTCACGCGCCACTGACTTGAGGTCGCGGACCGCCAGCCCGCCGCTGCGCAGGACGCTCGGCGGCTGCACGCCCCAGTGGTCGAGCAGCAGCTCGACGCGGCGGACGACGTCGAACGCCGCGCCGGCCGCGGTCCGCGCCACCAGGGCAGGGTCGCGGGGCGAGGTGGCGAGCACCGGCACGTCGTCCACCGGCTCGCGGGTGGTCCTGCCCCCGCGCAGCGCCAGGCCGACCTCGCCCGGCAGCACGACCGCGTCGCCCTCGCGGGGCACGAGCAGGCGCCGGCTCAGGAGCTCCTCGGCCGGCGAGCGGGCGTCGGCGGGGGAGGCGGTGCGGCGCGCCGAGCCGGTCGTGGCCTCACCTCCGTGCTCGTCGACGTGGTGCAGCAGCGCCGTCGCGGCCGGGGACAGCTCGGCGATCCGGGCGGCCACCTCGGCGGGGCTCGCCGGGTCGGGGCTCGAGGGCCGCAGGCCGCTGACCAGGCCGGGCATCCCGCGCATCGCGTCGGCCACGCCGGTGAGGGCGCGCACGCCGCCCGGTCCCTCCCAGGCCAGCGCCAGGTCGAGCAGTCGCTGCAGCGCCGCCGCCGTGCGCGCCTCGTCGGCGTTGACGATCGAGATCACGTCCGCCGAAGTGGTTTGACCTGCAACCAGAAGGGCATCAAGGACGAACAGCTCGAGTCGGTCCAGGCCGTCGAGGGCGCGGTGGATCGACGAACGAGTGGCAGCTCGCGAGGCCAGCTGCGAGGAATCCTGAGGGGCGGGTGTGGCGAGATCCGGACGGGCCCTGAGCAGCGCCACGAGACGCTCGTCGGGCCAGCTGCGCAGCTGGTCGGCGAGGGTACGTGCGGGTGTCGCCCGCTCTGAGCTGGACATCCCTTCTACGCTACTCGCCGGGTCGTCACCGCGGCCCCACATCTCGAGACGGGGCGAAGAGGGCCGACATGCTGGACGTTGATCTGCACCACGGGGCGTCGACGGACGTCGGGCGGGTGCGCAAGGTCAACGAGGACTCCTACCTCGTCGCGCCGCCCGTCTTCGTCGTCGCCGACGGCATGGGCGGCCACGCGGGCGGTGACGTCGCGAGCCAGATCGTGGTCGAGGAGTTCCAGAGGCTGGCCGAGGCCTACGACCCGCGCCGCGGCGCCGAGCTCGTGTCCGCGGCCTTCGCGCGGGCCCAGTCGCGGATCGTCGACTACGGCGACGCGCACCGCGCGCTCCACCCCGGCTGGCACGCCGGCACCACCGCCGTCGTGGCCGTGCTCGTCGACGACGCCGGGGTCACCAAGTGGCTCCTGGCCAACCTCGGCGACTCCCGGATCTACCGCATCGTCGACGGTCGCCTCGACCAGGTCAGCGTCGACCACTCGGTGGTGCAGGAGCTCATCGACGCCGGGCACATCACCGCCGAGCAGGCCTCGGTCCATCCCGAGCGACACGTCATCACCCGGGCGCTGGGCAGCCCCGAGGGGATCCGGCCCGACTTCTTCCTCCTGCCCCTCGGCTCGGTCGAGCGTCTCCTGCTGTGCAGCGACGGGGTGACCGGGATGATCGAGGACACGGAGATCGAGGGGATCCTCGACTCCGTCGACGACCCACGCGACGCGGCCGACACGCTGGTGCGGGCAGCCGTGGCGGCCGGGGGTCGCGACAACGCCACGGCGGTCGTCGTCGATGTGGTGGGATTGGTCAAGGACGCGACCTACGACTCCCAGCGCCAGCTGCAGAGTCTTGAATCCAAGCTGGGGGGACGACAGTGAGCACTGAGGCCAGGTTCGCACCGGGGGACTGGTACGCCGTGGTGGGAGACCGGGTGACGGTCCTGCTGCCGGGCAGCCAGCGCGGGCGCGTGGCCGGGCTGTGGGACCTCGCAGACTCCGGGGCCGGCGCCGACGCGCTGCTCGACGAGCTGCTCGCCGCCGGGCTCTCCTCGCTCGACCACTTCGCCCTCGTCGCCCACAGCGACGACGCGACGCGCCTGATCGTGCGCGGCGCGCCCACCGCGACGGTCGCCTCGGCCGGCGAGGACGAGATCGTGACGGCCGCACCCGGCGCCACCTGGGCCGAGCGGGTGCTCCCCGGGATCACCAGCGTGCGGGTCACCCTCACCGGCGAGGGCTCCGCCGACCACCCCCTCACCGCCGGGCTGGCCCGCGTGTCGGTGGTCGAGTTCGGTGCGCCGTCACCCGCCGAGGAGCCGGTCGCCGCCCCCGCACAGGAGCCCGACGTCGAGCAGCCTGCGCCCCTCGCCCCGGAGCTCCCCGTCCAGCCCGAGCCTCCCGCCGAGCAACCGGTCGAGCCCGCGGCGCCCGCCGAGCAACCGGTCGAGCCCGCGGCGCCCGCCGAGCCCCGTGTCGAGCCCGCCGCTCCCGCCGGTGACCTCCTCGCGTCTCCCGCCGCCGGGGCGCCGATGGAGTTCGGCGCTCCGGGCGACGACCCGACGCCCACCGGCGAGACCCCGGTCGTGGCCGACGACTGGTCCGACCGCGACGGCCAGACGCAGGCCGGGGACCGGGTCGCCGACTTCGACCGTCCGCCCGTCCCGGGCCAGGAGATGGCTCCCGACGTCGTCGCACAGCCCGTCGCCTCGCTGGTCTTCTCCACCGGCGACGTCGTGGCCGTCGACCGCACCGTGCTGGTGGGCCGCGCCCCCGAGGCGCGGCGCTTTCCCTCCCACGAGCTGCCGCACGTCGTCACCGTGCCCAGCCCCCACCAGGAGATCTCCTCGACCCACCTCGAGATCCGCCCGGGTGCGGGGGCCGACCACGGCTCCGCGATCGCGACCGACCTGGGCTCCACCAACGGCACCGTCCTCGCCCAGCCCGGTCTCGACCCCGAGGACCTCAAGCCCGGCATCGCCGTCAGCCTGATCCCCGGCGCCGTCCTCGACCTCGGCGACGGTGTCACCATCCAGGTGACGAACCCCTGAGCAGCGCCCCGTGACCCACCACCCCCACTCCCTGACCTACCCCGTCGCCGAGCTCGACCGACGCTTCGTCGCGTTCGCGATCGACCGGCTCCTCGCCTGGGGCCTCATCGCCGCCGTCGGCGTCGTGACCGCGCTCGTGGTCTCCGACGACCCGTGGACGGTGGTGGGCGCGGTCGCCGGCGCGACCGCGCTGCTGTGGCTCGTCCAGGCGGTGGTGCTCGGCGTCAGCGGCACCTCGCCCGGCAAGGCGCTCACCGGGCTCCGGGTGGTGCACCACGGCACCGGCACCCCGATCGGCGTCGGGCCGGCCCTCCTGCGCCAGCTCGTGCTGGGGGCGGCCGGGCTCCCGACGTTCGGCATCGGCGTGGCCACCCTGGCCTGGACGGCCGTGGAGGACCGCGGCCGGCAGCGCCGCGGCTGGCACGACCACCTGGCGCACACCGTGGTGGTCGACGTACGCCCGGCCGACGAGGCCGACGACGCGTCGGTCCAGGAGGCCCCGCGCCACATCGTCAACCTCACCGCGATGCGACTGGTGCCGGCTCCGCCGGTGGAGCCGGTGCGCACGCCGGAGCGACCCGAGCACTCGACGCGCCGCCCTGCGCTCCCCGCCGACCCGACCGCCCCCGCCCCCGCCCCCGCCCCCGCCCACCGGTCCCAGTCCCAGCCGCAGCAGCCGCAGCCGGTGCAGCAGGCGCGGTCCGCGCCGCCGCAGTGGGCGCCGGCCCCGGTCCAGCCCGCCCAGCAGCCGGTCCAGCAGCCGGTCCCGGTGCCGCCCCGGCCGCCCGCCGCCGCGGCGATGCCGCCGGCCCCCGCGCGCTGGCGGGTCCACTTCGACAACGGCGAGAGCTTCGTGATCGCCGGGCTCGCGCTGGTCGGGCGTCGTCCCGAGCCGCGAGCGGGCGAGCAGGTGGCCCACCTGGTCCCGCTGTCCTCGGCCGACATGTCGGTCTCCAAGACGCACGCCCAGTTCGGCCCGGCATCCGACGGCACGCTCGTCGTCATGGACCGGGGGTCCACCAACGGCACGGTGCTCGTGCGCCAGGGTGTCTCGCGCCAGCTCGCCCCGGGCAAGCCCGCCGCGCTCGTCGACGGCGACAAGGTCGTCTACGGCGACCGCGAGATGGTCGTCTCCCGGGAGGGCTGAGCCCGTCCCCGCCGTCGTCGCGGCGGGCGGTGCGTCAGCGGGTCAGGGCGACCGGCACGCGGGTCACGCCCCCACGGGCGCCGCGCCACACGAGCATGCCGTCGTCGAGCTGGCCCGGCGTGACCGGCCCGGTGACGGTGACGGTGAAGTCGGCCGACTCGCCGGGGGCGAGGCGTACGGCGAGCGGCTGCACGCGCACGCGGTGGGAGGAGAAGCCGCGGGCCGTCACCGAGAAGTACTCCGGGCGGGTGCCGATGTTGGTCACCGTGCGCACCGCGCGCTGGCGACGCGCCGGCATCAGCACCGAGCTGGTGTTGAGCCGCGCGAGCAGGTGGCGGCGCAGCGCACGACGCCACTCCTGCGGTGCTACGTCGAGGGCGAGGTGGGCGGTCGGCGCCTGGCTGGGGAGGGCGCCGGTGCCCTGCGCGAGCGGGGAGGCGCCCGGGACGGGACGGGCCGACGTCACGAGCAGCGACCGGACGACCGCTGCCGACCGCTCGGGGTGCCGGGCCCGCACCAGCGCCGCGAGGCCGGCGGCGTGCGCGGTGGCGGCGGAGCTGCCGCTGAAGACGCCCCAGCTGCGGCCGGTGGACTCCGGCAGCGCGCCCAGCACGGCATCGCCGTCGGCGACGGCGTCGGGCTTGAGGGTGACGCCGCGCGGGTCACCCGAGGCGCTCCACCGGGCCGTGCGGCGGGTGCCGGGCCGTCCGGCGTCGCGCGCCATGCTCACCCGGGCGTCGGGGTGCCGGGCCACCCACCGGCTGAACGAGCGCCCCGCCCGCGCGGGGAGGTGGACGGTCGGCACGGCGTGGAGGTCGGCGGTGATCGCGCCGGGACGCCGGTTGACGAGCACCATCGCCCGACCTCCGGCCTGCGCGACCGACTCGGACTTGTCGATGCGGCCGATGGCGCCGCGCTCGCACACCACGATCCGGTCGGCCACGAGGCGGGAGTCGAGGGCGCCGAGGCGGCACTGGGCGGCCGCCCGGCGCGACACGTCCGGGGCTGCCGCGCGCCGCGCGAGGACGGCGCGCGCGCTCACCCGGGAGGGCCGGCCGCCGCCGGTCCAGGAGCGGCCGTCGGGCAGCGTGACCCGGCCGCGGGACATCCGGCCCACCGCGGAGCCGACCGTCGTCACCCACGGCCCTGCGTGGGCGGCGTAGGCCGAGCCGCCGGTGTTGCCGGAGGCGCCGACGACCACGATGTCGGCCTCGGCGGCGCCCAGGAGCGCGAGCTGGAGGATGTCGATGCCCTCCCCGCCGGACAGTGCGAGGCTGAGCACGTCGACGCCGTCGGCCACGGCGGCGTCGACCGCGGAGACCACGTCGGCGGTGGAGCAGCCGTCGTCGGCGGGGTCGGGCGCGCCCCAGCAGGCCTTGTAGGCGGCGATCCGCGCCTGCGGGGCGACCCCGCCGAAGAAGCCGGCGTCCCGCTGGTCGACCCGGACGCTGACGCCGGCGTTGCCGGCCGCGACGGAGGAGACCTGCGTGCCGTGACCGAGGGTGTCGAGGGCCGAGAGCGACTCAGAGGTGCGCACCCGGTCGGCGCCGAAGCCGTCGACGTACCACCGCGCGCCGACGATCTTGCGGGTGCAGTCGTCGGCGCTCCAGCCCTGGCCCTCGACGCACGCGCCGGCGAAGGCCTCGGGGTCGGCGCCGAGCCCGGGGACCTCGGCGAAGGCGGGTGACTGCGGTGCGATGCCCGAGTCGACGACACCCACCACGACACCGGCCCCGCCGCGCAGGCGCGGGCTGGCGGCAGCGGCGCGGACGGCGGCCAGCGACGTGCGCCCGGCCATCGGCCGGATCGTGTCGGGCTCGACCGACGCCACCGCGGGCTGGTCGTCGAGAGCGGTCAGCTGCTGCTCCGTCAGCCGCACGGCGAACCCGTTGAGGGCCGTGGTCCAGCGGTAGACCGGTGCGCCTGCCCCGACGGCGGCGAGGACGGCGTCCTGCTCGGCGAGGAGGTCCGGCGCCTCGGCCCGGCCGGCGGACGTGCCGGCGCCCGCCAGGGTGACGAGCGTGAGCTCGCCGGTGGCGGCGGTGGCGGCGGTGGCGGCGGAGGTGGCGGCGGTGGCGTCGTCGGCGAGGGCGGTGCCGTGGGCGGCGATCCCGGCGCCGAGCGCGAGCACGGCGCAGCCGATGATCCGTCCTGCCCGTCGTGCCCGCACGTGTCCTCCCGCTCCGCGACGTGGCCCCCGCCCCCAGCGCGGTGAGCCCCCGAGCGTCCCATGGTTCCAGCAGACATGTCACCAGATCACAGGCCCCCCGACAACCAGGTGGGCGCGACTCGTCGCCGCCCCCTATCCTGTGCCGGGCCGCGTGGCACCACGTGGCTCCGGACGTCGAGCTGAGTGGGGTGGACCGTGCCGACTGGCAAGGTGAAGTGGTACGACGCGGAGAAGGGCTTCGGCTTCCTGTCGCAGGAGAGCGGCCCGGACGTCTACGTCCACGCCGACGCCCTGCCCGAGGGCACCACCTCCCTCAAGGCGGGCACCAAGGTCGAGTTCGGCATCGCCCAGGGTCGCCGCGGCGACCAGGCCCTGCAGGTGCGGGTGCTCGACGCACCCGCCTCCGTCGCGCGCAACCAGCGCAACGCCCAGCGCAAGCGGCCCGAGGACATGGTCACCATCGTCGAGGACCTCATCAAGATGCTCGAGGGCGTCGAGGAGACCTACCGCCGCGGTCGGCACCCCGAGCGCGCGGCCGCCCGCGGCACCGCCAAGGTGCTCCGGGCCCTCGCCGACGAGCTCGACGCCTGACCGGGCACCGACCCCCGCCCCGGGGGTCCGCTCAGGCGCGGGCCGGCTCGGTGCGTGCGGGCCGGCTGAGCAGCACGAACGTCGCCCACGCCCCCAGCACGCCGGCCGCGATGCCCAGGCCGAGCTGCGGCATCAGCGGCATGGCGATGCCGACGAAGCCGCCGATCACCCACGCCAGCTGCAGCGTGGTGTCGGAGCGCGCGAACGCGCTCGCCTGGATGCGGCTGGGGATGTCGCGCTGGATGGTCGAGTCGAGCGACAGCTTGGCCAGCGACTGGGCGAGGCCCGCGGTCAGCCCGAGCAGCACCAGCGTCACCACCCCGTAGAACAGCGCGGCCAGCGTGGCCACCACGGCGTCGGCCAGCAGGGCGAGCACCACGGTCATCGCCGGGTTGAGGCGGCGCAGCAGCGACCCGATCGTGATGCCGAGCGTGTTGCCGAGTCCGGCCCCGCCGATCACCAGGGCGAGCAGGACCTCCGGTCTCCACTCGCCGATCGGGTTGTCGCGCAGCAGGAACGCCATGAACATCGTGAGGAACCCCGAGAGCCACCGGGGCCCGCAGTTGGCCCGCAGCGCGAACGCCACGGCGGCCGGGATGCGGGTGCGCGGCCGGTGCCCCGTGTGGTCCTCGTCGGCGGAGCCGGTGAGGACCATCTCGCCCTCGCCGTGGCTGGCGTCGACCTTCTCGGGCAGCCGGATGGCCCAGATCGTGGCGAGGACGAAGATCACGAAGCCGTAGCGCAGCGACCACTCCGGGCCGAAGGTGGAGGCGAGGATCGCCAGCGGTGCCGACACGCCGGCGCCGACCACGCCGGCGAGGGAGACCCGGGCGTTGGCCTTGACGAGCGTCAGGTCGGGGGGCAGCAGTCGCGGCACGGCGGCCGCCCGGGTCACGCCGTAGGCCTTGGACGCGACGAGGCAGCCGAGCGCGGCCGGGAACAGCCACGCCGACTCGGTGACGACCGCGGTCGCGAGCACCCAGCAGAGGAAGCCGCGGATGGCCATCGTCGCGCCGACCGCCCACCGGCGGCCGTGGCTGAAGCGGTCGAGGAACGGGCCGATGAGCGGCGCGACGATGGCGAAGGGCAGCATCGTCAGGCCGAGGAACAGCGCGACCTGGCCGCGTGCCTCGCCGGTGGGCACCTGGAAGAACAGGGTGCCGGCGAGCGAGATCGCTACCGCTGCATCGCCGGCGGCGTTGAACGCGTGCAGCTCGATGAGGCGGGAGAGCCCTGAGTCGCCGGCGCCCTCGGCGCGGGCGGCGCGCCGCGCCTGGGCGACCGCGAAGTGGCCGGCGCTGCCTGCGCCCCGCCCGACGACGCGGGCGCCGTGGCCGACGGCCCGCACGCCCCGGGCAGCGCCGGTGAGCGAGCGGCGCACGGTCCCGCGGCGGGCCGGGCCCGAGGCGTCCGCGGTCCGCGGTCCCGTGGCGGGGTCGGGGCGCTCGGACGTCACGGGACCATCTTGGCCTACCCGTCCGACGCCCGTGCCCGACATCCCGGTCCTGTCCCAGCGCCCGTCCCGACGGGACAGGACGGCCGATCGTTTGCGATGATGCACCGGTGATCGCTCTCCCCACCCGCGCCGGCAAGGCCGACTCGGTCCTCGCCAAGGCCGTCGAGCTCGCCCGCAGCGTCGTCCTCGAGGTCGCCGACCCGACCGACGTGGGCGACCACCTCGGCGCGCGCGCCGAGGGGGAGCGCGTGGTCACCCACCACTTCGCCTGCCTGCGCGCCGGCTACCCCGGCTGGTACTGGTCGGTCACCCTCACCCGTGCCAAGCGCGGCAAGGACATCACCGTCAACGAGGTCGTGCTGCTGCCCGGCGACGACGCCATCGTGGCGCCGCCGTGGGTGCCCTACAAGGAGCGCCTCCAGCCCGGCGACCTGTCCCCGGGCGACCTGCTGCCCGTCGAGGACGAGGACGCCCGCCTGGTCCCGACCTACCTGGTGGGCGACGACCCGCTCGACGCCGACGACCGCGCGCAGGTGCGCCGGGTGGCCGACGACCTCGGCCTCGGGCGGGTGCGCACCCTGAGCCGTGAGGGCATCGACATGGCCGCCGAGCGCTGGTACGCCGGCCCGGGTGGTCCCGACTCGCCGCTGGCGAAGGGCGCCCCGGAGACCTGCTGGTCGTGCGGCTTCCTGGTGCGGCTCAGCGGCTCGCTGGCCGACCGGTTCGGCGTGTGCGCCAACGGCAACGCCAACGACGACGGCCGGGTCGTGACCTTCGACCACGGCTGCGGCGCCCACTCCGAGGTCAAGCTCGCGCGCAAGCAGCAGCCGATCCCGATGCCCGACCACGTCTTCGACACGCTGCTCGACGACGACCTCGAGCCGATCTGACCGGTCCGGCTCAGGCCTTGGCCAGCACCCACACCGCGTAGTCGTCGACCGGCTCGTGCAGCTCGTAGCTGCCGAAGCGGTGCACCACCCGCAGCCCCGCCGCCTCGGCGTCGGCGACGAACTCGTCTGCCGGGTAGGTGCGGCTCCCCGCCTTGACCGCCTCGAGGTGGAAGCCGACGAGCGCCCGCCCGGTGGGGGCGAGCAGGTCGCGGACCCGCTCGAGCACGCTGCGCTCGGTGCCCTCGGCGAGGAAGATCATCACGTTGCCGACGAGCACGGCGAGGTCGAACGTGCCGAGCTCGGCCGGGTCGAGTGCCAGCGCGTCGTGGGGGAGGACCTCGAGGTCGGCGTACGTCGCCCGTGACTGCTCGCGCAGCGCGGAATCGGGCTCCGTCGCGACGACGTGGTGGCCCCGCGCGGCGAGCGCGGCCGCCACCCGGCCCATGCCCGAGCCGATGTCGATGATCCTGGCCTCGCGCGCGACGAGGGCGTCGGCCAGCCTGGCCTCGCCCTCCACGTCGGCGCCGCGGGCCACGATGTCGGCGAAGTGGCGGCCGTAGCCGCGGTTGTCCTCGCCGGCGAGCTCCCAGCGGGTCGGGGGCAGCGTCACGCCCGGTCCTGCCTCGAGGCGCGCTCCCTGCGCCGGCGCCGACAGTACTCCAGCCCGCACAGTCCCAGCCCGAAGCCGGCCAGGCAGGTCCACAGCCACCAGGTGCGCCCGCTGTCCTCGAGGGCACCCCAGAAGGGCAGCAGGCCCAGGAACCCGAGCAGCCACAGGACCGTGCCGACCTCCGTCGTGCGGACGCCGTCGACGTCGAGCGGCTCGACCGGCGCGACGACGTAGGTCCGCCTGCCGATCTCGTGCCGCATCGGCTGCTCGTCACCCAGGTCCACGCCTCCACGCTACACGCGGCGGACACTCCCCCCGAGGGCGGCGCAGACGTGCCACACTGCGGTTTCGTGAGCGAGAAGACGCAGACAGCACCGCGGCGGCCGCAGGGCTCCGGCCTCGACGGGTTCTTCCAGATCAGCGAGCGCGGATCCACTGTCGGTCGCGAGGTCCGCGGCGGTGTCGTGACCTTCTTGACGATGGCCTACATCATCGTGCTCAACCCGCTCATCCTCGGCTACGCGCCCGACTCGACCGGCGCCTTCCTCGGCGGCGGCGCCGAGCCGGGCAGCGGCATCGCGGCCATCGCGGCCGGCACCGCGCTGGTCGCCGGCGTGCTCACCATCGCGATGGGCGGGTTCGCCAACTTCCCGCTCGCTCTCGCGACCGGCCTGGGGCTCAACGCGTTCGTGGCCAACACGATCGCCCGCGAGACCACCTGGGGTGCGGCGATGGGCCTGGTCGTCCTCGAGGGCATCGTGATCCTGGCGCTGGTGCTCACCGGCTTCCGCAAGGCGGTCTTCCACGCCGTGCCTCAGCAGCTCAAGGTGGCGATCTCGGTCGGGATCGGCCTGTTCATCGCGCTCATCGGGTTCGTCGACGCCCGCGTCGTGACCCGCGTCCCCGATGCCTTCAACACGAGCGTGCCGGTCCAGCTCGGTCCGGACGGCCACCTCGGCGGCTGGCCGGTGCTGGTCTTCTGCCTAGGGCTGGCCCTGATGGTCGCGCTGTGGGTGCGCAAGGTGCGCGGGGCCATCCTGATCTCGATCGTCCTCACGAGCGTGGTCGCGGTCGTGGTCGAGGCGATCGGCGACCTGGGTAAGGTCTCGGCGGGAAACCCGAAGGGCTGGGCGCTCAGCGTGCCCACGCTGAGCGGCGACGTGGTGGCGCTGCCGTCCTTCGACACCCTCGGCGAGGTCGACCTCTTCGGAGCCTTCGACGACACCGGCACGGGGATCCTGGCCGCGCTGCTCCTGATCTTCTCCCTGATGCTGGCCGACTTCTTCGACACGATGGGCACGATGACCGCCATCGGCGCCGAGGCCGGCCTCAACGACGAGCACGGCACGCCGCCGCACGCGCAGCGCATCCTGGTCGTCGACTCGGTAGCCGCGATCGCCGGCGGTGCCGCCGGGGTCTCGTCCAACACCTCCTACATCGAGAGCGCCTCGGGCGTCGGCGAGGGCGCCCGCACCGGCCTGGCCGCCGTCGTCACCGGCGCGCTCTTCCTGCTCGCCACCTTCTTCACCCCCCTCGTCTCGGCCATCCCGTCCGAGGCCGCCGTCCCGGCGCTGGTGCTGGTGGGCTTCTTGATGATGCAGCAGGTCTCCGAGATCGACTGGCGCGACCTCGAGGTGGCGATCCCCGCGTTCCTCACCGTCGTCCTGATGCCCTTCACCTACTCGATCTCGGTCGGCATCGGCGCGGGCTTCGTGGCCTACGTGTTCATCAAGGTGGTCCTCGGCAAGGCGCGGGCCGTCCACCCGCTCATGTGGCTCGTCGCCGGGCTCTTCGTCGTCTACTTCGCCTACACGCCGATCGACCGCCTGCTGTCCTGACCCGAGTCCCGGGACTCCCCGCCCTCCGGGGAGGGGTGTGACCGACCCGACGCGGTCGTCACGGAATGGTTAGCAGAGGTAATGACTTATGCTAACGATATGCCGTCCCCCGACCTGCGCTCCGACGCCGGGCTCGCCTCCGAGCTCCGTGCCGGGGTCATGCGCCTGCGCCGTCGCCTCGCCGCCGAGCGCCACCCGGACAACGACCTGAGCATCCCGCAGATGGTCGTGCTCGGCCTGCTCGTGCGGATGGGCGACCAGACCGTCGGCGACCTGGCCCGCGCGGAGCGCGTCCAGCCGCCGTCGATGACCCGCACGGTCAACTGCCTCGAGGGCGACGGCTACGTCGAGCGCCGCCCCCACGACACCGACGGGCGCCAGGTCGTCGTGTCGATCACGGACGCCGGGCGCGCGGCCGTGCTGGCCGACCGCCAACGGCGCGACGCGTGGCTCGCCCAGCGCCTGGCCGGTCTGACCCGCGAGGAGCGTGCCGCGCTCCGCGACGCCGCGCCGATCCTGATGCGGCTCGCCGCCGCCGACTGACCACCTGACCGATGCACGACTGAGGAGTTCCCACGAGCCCCACGTTCCGTTCCCTCTCCAACGCCAACTACCGCCGCTACGCAGCCGGCGGGGTGGTGTCCAACACCGGCACCTGGATGCAGCGCGTCGCCCAGGACTGGCTGGTGCTCGAGCTCGCCGTCGGGTCGGGCGGCACCGCCCTCGGCATCACGACCGGGCTCCAGTTCCTGCCCGTCCTGCTGCTGACCCCGTTCGCGGGCCTGATCGCCGACCGGATGCCCAAGCACCGCCTGCTGCAGCTGACCAACCTCGGCATGGCGCTGCCCGCGGCCGTCCTCGGCCTCCTCGCCGTCACCGGCGTCGCCGAGGTGTGGCACGTCTACGTGCTGGCCTTCGTGCTCGGCTCGGCCTCGGCGTTCGACGGCCCGGCCCGCCAGTCGTTCGTCTCCGAGCTGGTCGATCCCGGCGACCTCACCAACGCCGTGGGCCTCAACTCGGCGAGCTTCAACGCCGCCCGGCTCGTCGGCCCCGGCCTGGCCGGCGTGCTCATCGCGGCGTTCGGTGGGGGAGCGGTCGCCACCGGCTGGGTGATCCTGCTCAACGCGGTGTCGTACGCCGCTCCGATCTGGTCGCTGCGCCACCTCGACACCAGCCGGATCGCCGCCGCGGCACCGGCCGACCGCGGCCCGGGCGCCCTCCGCGAGGGCGTGGCCTACGTCCGTGCCCGGCCCGACCTGATGCTCGTGCTCGGCCTGGTGTTCTTCGCGGGCACCTTCGGGCTCAACTTCCAGATCACGTCCGCGCTCATGGCGACCGAGGTCTTCGGCAAGGGCCCCCAGGAGTTCGGCCTGCTGGGCACCTTCCTGGCCGTCGGCTCCCTCACCGGTGCGCTGCTGGCCGCCCGGCGCAACCAGGTCCGCCACCGCCTCGTCGTCGGCGCCGCCCTCGCCTTCGGCGCGACCGTGATGCTGGCCGGGCTGATGCCCTCCTACCTCACCTTCGCCCTGCTCGCACCCGTCACCGGCCTCGCCGCGCTCACCTTCATCACCAGCGCCAACACCTACATGCAGCTGCACACCGATGCCGGGGTGCGCGGGCGCGTGATGGCGCTCTACCTGATGATCTTCATGGGCGGCACGCCCGTGGGCGCCCCCATCATCGGCTGGATCGGCCAGGAGTACGGTGCCCGGTGGACATTGCTGGGCGGCGGGCTGCTGACCATCGCCGGGGCGGCCCTCTGCGCGGCCCTCTACCTCCGGTCCCAGCGGGCGCGACGCGCGCACACCCCCCAGGCGAGCCGCCCGGACGCCCACGCGGCATTTTGACCCTGCCGTGAGGCCCGAGTAGCCTCAATCCTCGTGTCTGGCCCGTCCAGACCCATGCCCATGCTCGGAACTCGCGGCGTCCACTGCCGCGGCCCCGGCTGGCCACGGTATTCGCAACAGGCACACGCAACAGCGCAACACACCCGAGCCCGGCAACGCGCCGAGCCGTGAAGAGCAGACAGAGAGAGGGAACCACCCGGTGCCCACCATCAACCAGCTGGTCCGCAAGGGCCGCCAGGACAAGGTGTCCAAGAGCAAGACGCCTGCCCTGAAGGGATCCCCGCAGCGCCGAGGCGTCTGCACCCGCGTCTACACGACCACCCCGAAGAAGCCGAACTCCGCCCTCCGCAAGGTCGCCCGCGTGCGCCTGAGCAGCGGCGTCGAGGTCACGGCCTACATCCCGGGCGTCGGTCACAACCTGCAGGAGCACTCGATCGTGCTCGTCCGCGGCGGCCGTGTGAAGGACCTTCCCGGCGTCCGCTACAAGATCATCCGCGGCTCGCTCGACACCCAGGGTGTCAAGAACCGCAAGCAGGCCCGCAGCCGCTACGGCGCGAAGAAGGAGAAGTAATGCCTCGCAAGGGTCCCGCTCCCAAGCGCCCCCTCGTCGTTGACCCCGTCTACGGCTCCCAGCTGGTGACCCAGCTCGTGAGCAAGGTCCTGCAGGACGGCAAGAAGGCCGTGGCGCAGCGCATCGTCTACACCGCCCTCGAGGGCTGCCGCGAGAAGACCGGCACCGACCCGGTCGTCACGCTCAAGCGCGCGATGGACAACGTCAAGCCGGCCATCGAGGTCAAGTCCCGCCGCGTCGGCGGCGCGACCTACCAGGTCCCGGTCGAGGTCAAGGCCAACCGCTCCACCACGCTCGCGCTGCGCTGGCTCGTGGGCTACGCGGCCGACCGCCGCGAGAAGACCATGTCCGAGCGCCTGATGAACGAGATCCTCGACGCGAGCAACGGCCTCGGCGCCGCTGTGAAGAAGCGCGAGGACACCCACAAGATGGCCGAGTCCAACAAGGCCTTCGCCCACTACCGCTGGTGACGGCGAGGGGCCGCACTCGCTCCCCGCGGCGTACGGCCCCTCTCCCCACGAGCTCCCACCAACTTCCGAGGGACTGAGACACAACAGTGGCTGTCGACATCACCACCGACCTCAACAAGGTCCGCAACATCGGCATCATGGCGCACATCGACGCCGGCAAGACGACCACCACCGAGCGCATCCTGTTCTACACCGGCATCACCTACAAGATCGGTGAGGTCCACGAGGGTGGCGCCACGATGGACTGGATGGAGCAGGAGCAGGAGCGCGGCATCACCATCACGTCCGCCGCGACGACCTGCTGGTGGAAGAACCACCAGATCAACATCATCGACACCCCCGGCCACGTGGACTTCACCGCCGAGGTCGAGCGCTCGCTGCGCGTCCTCGACGGCGCCGTGGCGGTCTTCGACGGTGTCGCCGGTGTCGAGCCGCAGACCATGACGGTGTGGCGCCAGGCCAACAAGTACTCGGTCCCCCGCATGTGCTTCGTCAACAAGCTCGACCGCACCGGCGCGGACTTCTTCCGCTGCGTCGACATGATGGTCGAGCGCCTCAACTCCACCCCGCTCGTGCTCCAGCTGCCCATCGGCGCGGAGTCCGACTTCCTCGGTGTCGTCGACCTGGTCGGCATGCGTGCCCTCACTTGGCGCGGCGAGACCAAGATGGGTGAGGACTACGAGGTCGAGGAGATCCCGGCCGCGCTCGCCGAGCAGGCCGCGGAGTACCGCGAGAAGCTCATCGAGACCCTCGCCGAGGCCGACGACGAGATCATGGAGAAGTACCTCGGGGAGGGTGACGACGGCTTCGCCGTCGAGGAGCTCGAGGCAGCCATCCGTCGCGCGACCCTGTCCGACAAGGTCAACCCGGTCCTGTGCGGCACCGCGTTCAAGAACAAGGGCGTCCAGCCCCTGCTCGACGCGGTCGTGAAGTACCTCCCCTCGCCGCTCGACATCGACGCCATCGTCGGTCACTCGCCGCGTGACGAGGAGGAGTCGATCTCCCGCAAGCCGTCCGACGACGAGCCGTTCGCCGGCCTGGCCTACAAGATCGCCTCCGACCCGCACCTCGGCAAGCTGATCTACGTCCGCGTCTACTCGGGCAAGCTCGAGGCCGGCTCGACCGTGGTCAACTCGGTCAACGGCAAGAAGGAGCGGATCGGCAAGGTCTACCAGATGCACGCCAACAAGCGTGAGGAGATCGCGTCGGTCGGCGCCGGGCAGATCGTGGCCGTCATGGGCCTCAAGGACACCAAGACCGGCCACACGCTGTGCGACCCGAACAACCAGGTCGTGCTCGAGTCGATGACGTTCCCGGCCCCGGTGATCGAGGTCGCGATCGAGCCCAAGACGAAGAGCGACCAGGAGAAGCTCGGCACCGCGATCCAGCGCCTGTCCGACGAGGACCCGACCTTCACGGTCAAGACCGACGAGGAGACCGGCCAGACGATCATCGCCGGCATGGGCGAGCTCCACCTCGAGATCCTCGTCGACCGCATGAAGCGCGAGTTCCGCGTCGAGGCGACCGTCGGCAAGCCGCAGGTGGCCTACCGCGAGACCATCCGCAACAAGGTGGCCAACCACAGCTACACCCACAAGAAGCAGACCGGTGGTTCGGGCCAGTTCGCGAAGGTCGTCATCTCGCTCGAGCCCAACATCGACCCGGAGACGGGCACCGGTGCGGGCTACGAGTTCGTCAACAACGTCACCGGCGGTCGCGTGCCGAAGGAGTACATCCCCTCGGTCGACCAGGGTGGCCAGGAGGCCATGGAGTTCGGCGTCCTCGCCGGCTACCCGATGGTCGACGTGAAGTTCTCGCTCGAGGACGGCGCCTACCACGACGTCGACTCGTCCGAGCTCGCGTTCAAGATCGCCGGCAACCAGGCCTTCAAGGAGGCCGCACGCAAGGCCAAGCCGGTGCTGCTCGAGCCGATGTTCGCCGTGGAGGTGACCACCCCGGACACGTTCCTGGGCACCGTCATCGGCGACATCAACTCGCGCCGCGGCCAGATCCAGGCACAGGAGGAGCGTCACGGCGACATGGTCGTCAACGCCCTTGTGCCGTTGTCCGAGATGTTCGGGTACGTTGGCGACCTGAGGTCCAAGACCTCCGGTCAGGCGTCGTACTCGATGGAGTTCGACTCGTACGCCGAGGTTCCCACGAACATCGCCGACGAGATCGTCAAGAAGGTCCGCGGCGAGTAATCGCGCCGGATCCTCGGCATCAGCACCACCCCACACCCACGAGTCAAGTAACAACAACCAGGAGGAGCCCCAGTGGCTAAGGCGAAGTTCGAGCGGACCAAGCCGCACGTCAACATCGGCACCATCGGTCACATCGACCACGGCAAGACGACGCTGACCGCGGCGATCACCAAGGTGCTGCACGACAAGTACCCGGACCTCAACGAGGCTTCGGCGTTCGACCAGATCGACAAGGCTCCCGAGGAGCGGCAGCGCGGCATCACGATCTCGATCGCGCACGTCGAGTACCAGACCGAGGCGCGCCACTACGCGCACGTCGACTGCCCCGGTCACGCCGACTACATCAAGAACATGATCACCGGCGCGGCGCAGATGGACGGCGCGATCCTCGTGGTCGCCGCCACCGACGGCCCCATGCCGCAGACCCGCGAGCACGTGCTGCTCGCGCGCCAGGTCGGCGTGCCCGCCCTGGTGGTCGCGCTCAACAAGTGCGACATGGTCGACGACGAGGAGCTCATCGAGCTCGTCGAGATGGAGGTGCGCGAGCTCCTCTCCGAGTACGAGTTCCCGGGCGACGACATCCCCGTCGTGCGCGTGGCGGCCTTCCCGGCGCTGCAGGGCGACGCCAAGTGGGGCGACTCGATCGCCGAGCTCATGCGGGCCGTGGACGACTACATCCCGACCCCCGAGCGCGACACCGACAAGCCCTTCCTCATGCCCGTCGAGGACGTCTTCACGATCACCGGTCGTGGCACCGTCATCACCGGTCGCATCGAGCGCGGCATCGTCAAGGTCAACGAGGAGGTCGAGATCATCGGCATCCGCGAGGGCTCGCAGAAGAGCACCGTCACCGGTGTCGAGATGTTCCGCAAGCTCCTCGACGAGGGCCAGGCCGGTGAGAACGTCGGTCTGCTGCTCCGTGGCACCAAGCGCGAGGACGTCGAGCGCGGCATGGTCGTGATCAAGCCGGGCACGACCACCCCGCACACCAACTTCGACGCCTCGGTCTACATCCTGGGCAAGGACGAGGGCGGCCGCCACACGCCGTTCTTCAACAACTACCGCCCGCAGTTCTACTTCCGCACCACGGACGTGACGGGCGTCGTGACCCTGCCCGAGGGCACCGAGATGGTCATGCCGGGCGACAACACCGAGATGTCGGTCGAGCTCATCCAGCCCATCGCCATGGACGAGGGCCTGCGCTTCGCCATCCGCGAGGGTGGCCGCACCGTCGGCGCCGGCCGCGTCACCAAGATCACCAAGTGATCCCCGCCGGTCGCTGACCGGCACCCGCACCACCCGAGACCCCGTCTCCCGTCAGGGAGGCGGGGTCTCGTGCATCTTCTCGCCGTCGGTGCTGGCCGCTAGCGTCGGCGCCATGACTCTGACCCTGGGCATGATCACGATGGACACCACCGATGCCCTGTCACTCGCCTCGTGGTGGGCCGAGCAGACCGGTGCCACGGTGGGCGAGACCAACGACGGCCACTACGTCCTGGTGAGCGGCGGCGGACTGCCAGGCCTGCTCGCCTTCCAGAAGGTCGACGACCCGACCCCCGGCAAGAACCGGATCCACCTCGACCTCACCGCGCACGACCTGGACGCCGAGGTCGACCGCCTGGTGGCCGCAGGCGCGACGCTGATCGAGCGCCGGGGGGACGACAGCTTCCGCTGGGTGACGCTGGCCGACCCCGACGGCAACCAGTTCTGCGTGGCGGCCGCTTCGGACGCATCGGGGCTCGACCCGTCCTGAGCCGCAGCGCAGGGCAGGATGGGCGCCATGGGGTTCACCAAGGCAGAGCTGGAGGCGTTCCGCGACGTCGAGGTGCCCGACCTGCTCCCGGACGCCGACCAGCCGCTGCGGCTGCTGTTCGTCGGCATCAACCCCGGCCTGTGGACCGCCGCCACGCAGTCGCACTTCGCCCGCCCCGGCAACCGGTTCTACCCCGCCCTGCTGCGGGCCGGGATCATCCCGTGGCCCATCGCCCCGGCGGCCGGCATGAGCGACGAGGACCGCGACGAGCTGCGCCGGCGCGGCATCGGCATCACCAACGTGGTGCCGCGGGCCACGGCCCGGGCCGACGAGCTGACCCCGGTCGAGCTGAAGGAGGGCGGGCGGCGGCTCCGCGAGCTCGTCGCGGAGCGGCGCCCCACCGTCGTGGCTGTCGCCGGCATCACCGCCTACCGCACCGCGTTCGGCGAGGCCGGTGCCCGGGTCGGTGAGCAGCCCGGGCGCTGGGGCGTGTCGCGGGTGTTCGTGGTGCCCAACCCGTCCGGCCTCAACGCCCACGAGACCGTGGAGACGCTCGCCCGGGCGTACGCCGAGGCGGCCCTGGCCGCGGGGGTCGTCGCGCACCTCCCGCGGCACTGAGCCGCACGCGCGGGCCCAATCAGCCCATGTCGACGCCCTCGAAGTCCTCGGGCGTGTAGTCGCGCTGCTCGACCAGGACCATCCAGTTGCCCGAGTTGTCGCGCATCAGGGCCTCGACGCCGTAGGGCCGCTCCTCGGGCTCCTGGAGGAACTCCACGCCCTTGGCGCGCAGGCTGTCGTAGGTGGCACGGCAGTCGTCGACGGTCAGCCCGACGCCGGGGAGGCCGCCCTCGTCCTGGGCCCGGTTCATGGCCTCGATGAGGTAGTCGGGGAGCGGACCGCCCGGCGTCGTGAGGTGGAGGTTGACCTCGGGCTGGCTCGGGTGCACCACGGTGGTCCAGCGGAAGTCGGGTCCGAGCTGGAGGTCGTCGCCGACCTCGAAGCCCAGGACGTCGGTGTAGAAGGCGAGGGACTCGTCGATGTCCTTCACCCAGACGGACACGAGGGAGATGTTGGTGATCATGCGGCGAGCCTAGGGACGCGGGTCGTCGTCGCGCTTCTCCTGCGTTGCGGTGCTGCTACCGCGCTCGACGAGCCTCGCCATGAACACGTAGCAGCCGGGAATGCGGGGGTTGCCCTGCGCTGCGTAACGCTCCTGGAACTCGCGCGGGCTCTCTCCGACGATCTCGCGGAACCTCGAGCTGAACGAGCCGAGGCTGCTGTAGCCCACGGCGTGGCACACCTCGGTGACCGTCAGGTTCGCCGACCGCAGCAGGTCCTGCGCCCGCTCGACCCGGCGCTCGGCGAGGTACGCCCCGGGCGTCACGCCGTAGGTCATGGCGAAGGACCGGATGAAGTGGTAGCGGCTCATCCCGGCGATCGAGCCGAGGCGGTCGAGGTCGAAGGGCTCCGCGAAGTGCCGGTCGAGGTGGTCGCGCGCCCGACGCAGGTGGACCAGGACGTCGCCGGGCACGCGGCGCTGCTCGCTCACCTGACCGGCGGCGACCGTCATCGGCGCCTCACAGGGCGCTGCCGACGTACTTGGTCTCGAGGTACTCCTCGATGCCCTCGAAGCCGCCCTCACGACCGAACCCCGAGTGCTTGACGCCGCCGAACGGTGCCGCGGGGTTGGACACGATGCCCGTGTTGACCCCGACCATGCCGAAGTCCAGCGCCTCGCTGACGCGCAGCACCCGGGCGTGGTCGCGGGTGAACACGTAGGCCACCAGGCCGTACTCGGTGTCGTTGGCGCGCCGCACGGCCTCGGCCTCGTCGGCGAACGTGGCGACCGGCGCGACGGGACCGAAGATCTCCTCGCGGAGCACCCGGGCGCCCGGGGGGACGTCGACGAGCACGGTCGGCGGGTAGAAGTGGCCCGCTCCCTCGGGGACCTCGCCGCCGACCAGGGCGCGGGCGCCGGACGAGACGGCGTCGTGGACGAGCTCGTGGACACCCGCCCGCGCCTTCTCGGTGATCAACGGGCCCACGTCGACCCCCTCGCGGGTGCCGTCGCCGACCGTCAGGGCACCCATTCGCTCGGCGAACCGGCGGGCGAACTCCTCGGCCACCGACTCGTGCACCAGGAACCGGTTGGCCGACGTGCAGGCCTCGCCGATGTTGCGCATCTTGGCGAGCATCGCGCCCTCCACCGCCGCGTCGAGGTCGGCGTCGTCGAAGACGAGGAACGGGGCGTTGCCGCCCAGCTCCATCGACACCCGCAGCAGCTGGTCGGCGGCCTGGGCGACGAGGACCTTGCCGACGGCCGTCGACCCGGTGAAGGTCAGCTTGCGCAGCCGGGAGTCCATGATGATCGGCTCGCACAGCGCGCCGGAGTCGGAGGTGGTCACCACGTTGAGCACTCCGGGCGGCAGGCCGACCTCCTCGAGCAGCGCCGCCAGGGCGAGCATGGTGAGGGGCGTCTCCGCGGCGGGCTTGACGACCATCGTGCAGCCGGCGGCGACGGCGGGTCCGATCTTGCGGGTGCCCATCGCCAGCGGGAAGTTCCACGGGGTGATCATCAGCGTCGGTCCGACGGGGCCCTTCATGGTGATCAGGCGGGTGTTGCCGCTCGGCGCGGGGGAGTAGCGGCCGTGGATCCGCACCGCCTCCTCGGCGAACCAGCGGAAGAACTCGGCGCCGTAGGCCACCTCGCCCCTCGCCTCGGCGAGCGTCTTGCCCATCTCGAGGGTCATCAGGCGGGCGAAGTGGTCGGCCCGCTCGGTGAGCAGCTCGAAGGCGCTGCGCAGGATCTCCCCGCGCACCCGGGGCTCGGTGGCGCGCCACTCGGCCTGGGCCTCGGCCGCGGCCGCGAGGGCCCGCTCGCCGTCGGCCGGCGTGGCGTCGGCGACGCGCGCCAGCACCTGCTCGTCGGCGGGGTTGCGCACCTCGAGGGTGCCACCGCCCTCGGCGTCCACCCACGCCCCGCCGATGAGGAGCTGGGTGGGAACGGTCTCGATCACGGGGGCGGTCATGGGGTCCTTCAGGGGGTCGGTCACGGCCATCACCCCACCCTGCCACCGACCGCGTCGTCGAAGGCGTCCTCGAAGATGTCGAGCCCCTCGGCGAGCAGGTCGTCGTCGATCGCGAGCGGCGGCAGGAACCGGAAGACGTTGCCGTAGGTGCCGCAGGTCAGGGTCACCAGCCCGCGCGCCGAGCAGGTGCGGTGGACGGCCGCCGCGAGCGCCGGGTCGGGCGTACGCCCGGGGCCGTCGGCGACCAGCTCGACCGCGAGCATCGCTCCCCGGCCCCGGATGTCGCCCACCCGGTCGGGGTGCCGCTCGGCGAGGGCACGCAGCCGCGGCACGAACGCCGCCTCGACCTGGCGCGCCCGGCCCGGGAGGTCCTCGGCCTCCATCGTCTCGATCGCGGCGAGGGCCGCCGCGCAGGCGACCGGGTTGCCACCGTAGGTGCCTCCCAGGCCGCCGACGTGGACCGAGTCCATCACGTCCGCCCGCCCGGTCACCGCGGCCAGCGGCAGCCCTCCCGCCATGCCCTTCGCGGTCGTCACCAGGTCGGGCACGACGCCCTCGTGGTCGCAGGCGAACCAGTCGCCCGTGCGGGCGAAGCCGGTCTGGATCTCGTCGGCGATGAGCAGGATGCCGTGCTCGCGGCACCACTCCGCGACGCGGGCGAGCCAGCCGGGCGGCGGGACGATGAAGCCGCCCTCGCCCTGGATCGGCTCGATCAGCACGGCGGCGCAGCTGTCCTCGCCGACCTGCGTGTGGACCGTGGCCACGAAGGCGTCGAACGCCTCCTCGGCACAGGCCTCCGCGCCGCCCGGCCAGCGGTAGGGGTAGGCCATCGGAGCGCGGTAGACCTCGCCGGCGAACGGCCCGAAGCGGTGCTTGTAGGGCATGGTCTTGGCCGTCAGGGCCATCGTGAGGTTGGTGCGGCCGTGGTAGGCGTGGTCGAACACCACGATCGCGTCGCGGCCGGTGTGGTGGCGCGCGACCTTCACGGCGTTCTCCACGGCCTCGGCACCGGAGTTGAACAACGCCGAGCGCTTCTCGTGCTCACCGGGCGTGAGCTCGGCCAGCTTCTCGCAGACCGCGACGTACTCCTCGTAGGGCGTGACCATGAAGCAGGTGTGGGTGAAGTCGGCGACCTGGCGCTGCACGGCCTCGACGACGCGGGGCGCGGCGTTGCCGACGCTCGTGACGGCGATGCCCGAGCCGAAGTCGATGAGCTGGTTGCCGTCGACGTCACGCAGGATGCCCCCGCCCGCCTGCTCGACGTAGACGGGCAGCGTGGTGCCGACCCCGGCGGAGACGGAGGCGAGCTTGCGGGCGTGCAGCGCCTGCGAGCGCGGGCCGGGGATCTCGGTGGCGAGGATCCGTTGCTGGGAGAGCGGGGTGCGGGTGTCACGGGGCGTGGTCACGAACGGTCCTCCAGGTGCCAGGGAGAGCCGTAGCCCTCCGGTCTCGGTGCGGCGAGCAGGTCGAGGAACGGCTTCGGCGCCATGGCCTCGGGGCCGAGGACCCCGCTGCCCGACCAGGTCCCGTCGGCCAGCAGCTCGAGGGCGACCACCGGGTTGATCGCGGTCTGCCAGACCACGCACTGCGCGCCGTAGTCGCGCATCGAGTCGGCGTTGTCGACGACGTGGTAGAGGTAGGTCGAGCGCGGTCGGCCGTCCTTGCCTGTGCCGCTCACCCAGACGCCGGCGCAGGTCTTGCCCTCCATCCGCGGCCCGATGGTCGCCGGGTCGGGCAGGCAGGCCGCGACCACGTCACGGGGGGAGACCTCCACGCCCTTGACGGTGACCGGCTCGGTCGAGTCGAGGCCGAGGGTGTGCAGGGTGCGCAGGATGCCGATCATCTCCTCGCCCAGGCCGTACTTGAAGGTCACCCGGTCGGCCTCGATCCAGCGGGGCATGAGGAGCACCTCCTCGTGCTCGACGTGCACGCACTCGACCGGCCCGATCCCCTCCGGGAAGTCGAAGACCTCCGGCTCCGAGAAGGGCGGCAGCGTGGAGAACCCCGACTCCAGGTCGCCGCCGCCCCTCTCGCGCTCCCAGACCACGGGAGGGTTGAGGCACTCCTCGATGATCGTCCACATCGAGAAGCCGGGGGCGAACACCTCGTTGCCGTCGTCGTCGCGGATGACGAGGTTGGCGCCGTCGCGGGTGCCGATCTCGTCGATGTGGTCGAACAGCTCGTCGGCGGCGTAGCGCGCCAGGACGTCGGAGAGGCCGGGCTCGACGCCGATGCCGAGCAGGGCGAGCCGCCCGGCCGCCTCCCACTCGGCGGCCCGGGCGAACTGCTCGTCGCCGAGCTTGACGCCGACCTTCTCGTGGGGTGCGTCGGGGTGGGGCACGGACAGGCTCATCGCCATGTCGAGGTAGTCGGCCCCGGCGGCGAGTGCCCCGGTGAAGATCGGCATCACGAACCGCGGGTCCACGGCGTTGAACACGTGGGTGGCGCCCACCCGGCGGGCGAGCGCCGCCACGGCGTCGGTGTCGGAGGCGTCGACCTGGGCGGCGCTGAGGCGCTCGTCGCCCGGGCGACGTCCGCGCGCCGCGGCGACGGTGCGCTCGGCCCGCGCGAGGTCGTGGTCGGCCACCACCCAGGCCTCGAAGAAGTCGCGCTCGACGGCGATCCGGGCGGCGGCGTCGCCGACGCCACCTGCCCCCACCATCAGCACCCGCATCGGTTGGGCCACGTCGTCGTCTCCTCGGTCTCGGGGTGGGGATCAGCTCGTGTGCTTCGACGAGCGCAGCGAGCTCACGACCTGTGCGCCCACCACGAGCAGGACGGCCAGCACGAACATCGAGAACCCGATGACGTTGGCCTCGGCCGGGATGCCGCGCCGCGAGGCGACGTAGACGAACTTGGGGAACGTCGACTCGTTGCCGGAGACGAAGTTGGTGATGATGAAGTCGTCGAACGACAGCGAGAAGGCCAGCATCGCCGCGCCGAGGATGCCCGGCAGGATCAGCGGGAAGGTGACCTTCCAGAAGGTCTGCAGCGGGCTGGCGTAGAGGTCCTGCGCGGCCTCCTCGATGCGGGGGTCGAGCGACTGGACGCGCGCCCTGACGGTCACGACCACGAAGCTCAGGCAGAACATGATGTGGGCGAAGACGATCGTGCCGAAGCCCAGGCTGATCCCGACGTTGGCGAAGCCCTGCACGAAGATCGTGAGCAGTGCCGCGCCCATCACGATCTCGGGCGTCGCCATCGGCACGAAGATCAAGATGTTGCTGGCCTGCTTGCCGCGGAAGCGGTAGCGCACCATCGCCAGGGCCATCATCGTGCCCAGCACGGTGGCGACGAGGGTGGAGATGGCGCCCACCTGCAACGAGGTCACCAGCGACTCGCAGGCCCCCGGGACGCCGCACGGGTCCTTCCAGTGCTCCCAGGTGAACCCCTGCCACACGATGTTGGTCTTGCCGTGGTCGTTGAAGGAGAACGCGAAGGTGTAGGCCACCGGCAGGAAGAGGTAGACCAGCACCAGGATCGCCGCCAGGACGGCGAAGTGGTTGGCCAGCCACAGCTGCGCCCGCTTGGCGGCCGAGGGCCGGTAGGGCGCGGAGGGCGCGGCGCTCTCCTGCGCCGGCGCCGGGGGTCGTGTCGTGGTGGCCATGTCAGACCAGCTCCTCGGTGCCGAAGCGGCGGACGTAGAGGAACACCATCGCCAAGATGGCGGCCATCAGCGTGAACGAGAGGGCGGCGGCGACGGGATAGCCGCCGGGGATCGCGAGGAACTGGTCGTTGATGACGTTGCCGACCATCTTCCCGCGCTGGGGGCCGAGGAGCTCCATGTTGACGAAGTCACCGGCCGCGGGGATGAACGTCAGCAGGGTGCCGGCCATGACGCCCGGCATCGACATCGGCAGGGTCACCGTGCGGAAGGTGGTCAGGCCGTTGGCGTAGAGGTCGCCCCCGGCCTCGATGACGCGTGGGTCGGCCCGCTCGAGCGAGGCGTAGATGGGCAGCACCATGAACGGCAGGAAGTTGTAGGTGAGGCCGGCGACCACCGCGACGGGGGTGTTGATGATGGCCCCGCCGGGCAGCACGTGCAGGAAGTTGAGCACGGTGGCGACCGGGCCCTCGTCGGCGAGGATCTGCGACCACGCGAACGTGCGGAGGATGAAGGAGGTGAAGAACGGCGCGACGACGCAGATCATCATCAGGCTGCGCCACCGCCCGGCCTTGAACGCCATCGCGTAGGCGAGCGGGTAGGCGATCACGAACGCCAGCAGCGTGGCGAGCCCGGCGTAGAGGAACGAGCGCGCGAAGTGCGGCGCGTAGTCGGTCAGCGCGCTCGCGTAGTTGGCGAAGTTGAGGTCGCGGTAATAGTAGCCGGGGAAGCCGGCGTAGCGGCTCTGCAGGCTGACCGAGGCCAGCTGCACCAGCGGCAGGATGAAGAAGACGCCGAGCCACAGCACGCCCGGGAGCAGCAGGAGGTAGGCCGTCCAGCCGCGCTTCCTGGTCTCCGGGGCCGCCGGGGCCGGGGCGATCGACGTGTCGCCCGCCGCCACGTGGGCGAGCCCGCTCATGGGGTCGCCACGGGGACGCCGAACGCGTGACCGGGGTTCCAGGTCAGCCAGACCTCGTCGCCCGGGCGCAGGTCGAGCGGCTCGACGTCGAGGTTCTGCTCGTAGCAGCTCCACGTCGTCCCGCTGGGCATGTCGACGAGGTAGCTGGTCGCCACGCCGAGGAACGACACGTCGCGCACCACGCCCTTGACGTCGTTGCCCACGCCGTCGGGCTGCGTGCGCGACACCGTCACCTTCTCCGGGCGCACGCCGAACACGACCTGGCCGTCGTGCACCTGCGAGCGGTTGCGGAGGATCTTGACCTTGGTGCCGACGACGTCGGCGACGAGGTGGTCGCCGTCGGTGCCCTCGACGGTCGCCACACCGGTGTTGGCCTGGCCGACGAAGTTGGCCACGAACTGGGTGCGGGGGAGGTCGTAGAGCTCCTCGGGCGGGCCCAGCTGCTCGATCCGGCCCCTGTTCATCACCGCGACCGTGTCGGCCATCGTCATGGCCTCCTCCTGGTCGTGGGTGACGTGGATGAAGGTCAGCCCGACCTCGGTCTGGATGCGCTTGAGCTCGACCTGCATCTCCCGGCGCAGCTTGAGGTCGAGCGCGCCCAGCGGCTCGTCGAGCAGCAGCACCTCGGGGTGGTTGACCAGGGCCCGCGCGAGCGCGACCCGCTGCTGCTGCCCGCCGGAGAGCTGGGCGGGCTTGCGGCCGGCGAACTGGCTCATCTGCACCAGCTCGAGCGCCTCGTCGGCCCGCTGTGCGGCGTCCTTGTCCTTGCGGCGCTTGGGGCCGAACTCGACGTTGTCGCGGATCGTCAGGTGCGGGAACAGCGCGTAGGACTGGAACACCGTGTTGACCGGCCGCTCGTAGGGCCGCGACCCGGTGAGGTCGGTGTCGCCGATCATCACCCGGCCGGCGGTCGGCTGCTCCAGCCCGGCGACCATGCGCAGGGTCGTGGTCTTGCCGCAGCCCGAGGGGCCGAGCAGGGCGAAGAACGAGCCCCGGGGGACGGTGAGGTCGATGTCGTCGACGGCGGTGAAGTCGCCGAACGTCTTGGTCACGCTCTCGAGCCTGAGGTCGCCGCGCGCCTCGCGGAATCCAGCCATGTCAGTTCCCCATCACCTTCGTGGACCACAGGTCGGCGAACTCGATGTCCTCGTCGGCGTCGAGCGCGCGGAACTGCTGGATGTTGCTCTCGGAGATGAAGTCCGCCGAGGGGAAGATCCACGGGCTCTCGGCCAGCTCGGGGTCGAGCTTCTCCATCTCGGCCTGCGCACCCTCGACCGGGCACACGTAGTTGACCCACGCGGCGACCTGGGCGGCCACGGCCGGGTCGTAGTAGTAGTCCATGAGCTTCTGGGCGTTGCTGCGGTGCGTGGAGGTGATCGGCACCATCAGGTTGTCCGACCAGAGGGTGCCGCCGGACTCGGGGATGGTGAACGTCCAGCTCGGGTCGTCGGTGTCGTAGGCGAGGACGAAGATGTCGCCGCTCCACGTGATGCCGGCGACGGCGTTGCCGCTGGTGAGGTCCTCCATGTAGGAGTTGCCCTTCACCTTGCGGATGTAGCCCTCCTCGATCTTCTGCTCGATGAAGTCCAGCGCCTTCTCGAACTCCGCGCGGCCCCAGTCGCTGTCGATGTCGACGCCCTGCGACTGCATCACCAGCCCGGCGGTGTCGCGGAACTCCGACAGCACCACGACACGGCCCTTCAGGTCGTCGGTCCACAGGTCGTCGAGCGACTTGAGCTCGCGGCCGACCTTGTCGCGGTTGTAGCCGATGCCGGCGAAGCCGCTCTGCCAGGTGACGGAGTAGTTGCGGCCGGGGTCGAACGAGACGTCCTTGAGCGGCTGGAGCAGGTTGTTGACGACCCGGGGCATCTGGATCAGCTGCAGCGGCTGGCACAGCTGGTCGCGGATGACCCGCCCGGCCATCCAGTCGGTGAGGGTGAAGATGTCGCGGTCGATGCTCTGGCCGGCGCGCAGCTGCGGGGCGACCTTGGCGTAGTAGGAGTCGTTGTCGTCGACGTCCTCGGTGTAGCTGACCCGGATCCCGGTCTGCTCCATGAACGCCTCGAGCGTCGGTGAGCGGGTCTCCTTGCCGTTCATGTCGAGGTAGGCCGTCCAGTTGGCCCAGTTGAGGATCTTCTCGGTCTCCGAGACGTCGGTGGGCAGGTCGAGGCTGGTCAGCCCGCCGGACGCCGGCGGCGCGGGCGGAGCGCAGCCGGTCAGCGCCACGCCGGCGCCGGCGGCGACCCCGGTGCCCAGCAGTGCCCGTCGGCTCAGGCCGCCGCCGGCCGCCGCCGTGAGCGCGGCGGCGGGCGGTGAGAGGGGGCGCCGGGAGCGCCGGGTGATCGGTGCCATCAAGAAGTCCTCCGCTCGTCCCCCGAGTGGTCTGGTGTGGTGCTGCTGGTGGTGCCGGCCCGCATGCGGTTCACGACTCGGTCACGACTCGATCACGACTCGATGTTGGCCATGACGTGCTTGACGCGGGTGTAGTCCTCGAAGCCGTACATCGACAGATCCTTGCCGTAGCCCGACTTCTTGTAGCCACCGTGCGGCATCTCGGCGACAAGCGGGATGTGGGTGTTGATCCACACGCAGCCGAAGTCGAGGGCCTTCGACATCCGCATCGCCCGACCGAAGTCCCTGGTCCACACCGAGGAGGCGAGGCCGTAGTCGACGCCGTTGGCCCACCGGATCGCCTCGTCCTCGTCGGCGAAGCGCTGCACGGTGATCACCGGCCCGAAGATCTCGTTCTGGATCGCGTCGTCGTCCTGGCGCAGCCCCGACAGGACCGTGGGCTCGAGGAAGTAG
This sequence comes from Nocardioides sp. zg-1228, assembly GCF_017086465.1. Taxonomy (NCBI): domain Bacteria; kingdom Bacillati; phylum Actinomycetota; class Actinomycetes; order Propionibacteriales; family Nocardioidaceae; genus Nocardioides; species Nocardioides sp. zg-1228. The sequence continues at coordinate 780,298 of NZ_CP070961.1, forward strand.
CCGTCGCCGAGGTCGGTGCGTCGGTTGCCCCCGGCCGCGACCGTGGCGTGCGAGGGCAGGTCCTCGACGAACCGGCTGACCCGCGCCAGCTGGGTGGCGTTGTTGACCGGGCCGAAGAGGGCGTCGGCGTCGTCGGGCAGGCCCACTGGCGCCGAGGACCGGGCGTAGTCGGCGAGCGCGGCGACGAAGTCGTCGTGGATGCCGGGGGCGACGAGCACGCGGGTCGCGGCCGTGCAGTCCTGCCCGGCGTTGAAGTAGCCCGCGATCGCGATGCCCTCGACCGCCGCCTCGATGTCGGCGTCGTCGAACACCACGACCGGCGCCTTGCCGCCGAGCTCGAGGTGCACGCGCTTGACCTGCGGCGCGGCGCTGGCGGCCACCTCGGCGCCGGCCCGGACCGACCCGGTGATCGCGACCATGGCCGGGGTCGGGTGCTCGACCAGCAGGCGACCCGTCTCCCGGTCGCCGGTGACCACGTTGAGGGTGCCGGCCGGCAGGTGCTCCGCGGCGAGCTCGGCCAGGCGGAGCGTGCTCGTCGGCGTGGTGTCGCTCGGCTTGAGGACCACGGTGTTGCCGGCCGCGAGCGCCGGGCCGATCTTCCACACCGCCATCAGGAGCGGATAGTTCCAGGGCGTCACCTGGCCCACCACGCCGATCGGCTCGCGCCGGATCCACGACGTGTGCCCGGCGAGGTACTCCCCGGCCGCCCGGCCCTCGAGCACCCGGGCCGCGCCGGCGAAGAACCGGAGCTGGTCGACCATCGGCGGGATCTCCTCGGTGGCGGTCAGCGCCTTGATCTTGCCGGTGTTCTCCGACTCCAGGGCGATCAGCTCCTCGGCGTGCTCCTCCACGGCGTCGGCGATCGCGAGGAGGGCCTGCTGGCGCTCGCTGGGCGTCGTACGCCCCCACTCGCCGAAGGCGCGCTCGGCGGACGCGTAGGCGGCGTCGACCTCCTCGGCCCCGCTGACCGGCGCGTGCGCCACGACCTGGCCGGTGGTCGGGTCGACGACGTCGCTCGTCGCGCCGGCGCTGCCGTCGACGTAGGTGCCACCGATGAAGTTGCGCAGGGTGCGTGGGCTGGTCACGAGTGTCCTCCCGGGTCGGGTTCGGTGAAGGGAGGGTAGGACCTGGCAGCGAGCCATCGCCACAGTTCTCACCGACGAATGTGTGGGAAACGCAGAATTAACGGCCTCGACACACGGATTCCGCGCTGTCCGACTTGCGGACGACGGGCCGCCACCCCCACCATTGCGCCATGAGCGAGCCAGGGGAGCACGTGCATGGGTGAGGGACAGGTCCGCCTCGACGACACCGCCAAGCGCATCATCGAGCTGCTCCAGGAGGACGGCCGGATCTCCTACGCCGCCATCGCGAAGGCGGTGGGGCTGTCCGAGGCCGCCGCCCGCTCGCGGGTGCAGAAGCTCCTCGACGCCGAGGTGATGCAGGTCGTCGCCGTCACCGACCCGACGCAGGTCGGGTTCGCCCGGCAGGCGATGATCGGCGTCCGCACCGAGGGCGACCCCCTGCAGGTGGGGGACCGGCTCGCCCAGCTCAGCGAGGTCGACTACGTCGTCACGACCGCCGGCAGCTTCGACCTCCTCGTCGAGGTGGTGTGCGAGGACGACCCGCACCTGCTCGACGTGATCCGTCAGGTCCGTGAGCTCGAGGGCGTGGTCTCCTCCGAGACCTTCGTCTACCTCAAGCTCAACAAGCAGCACTACAACTGGGGAACGAGATGAGCCTGCACCCGTACGACGAGTCCTTCGACCACCAGGCCGCCGGACGCGACCACCTCTGGCTGCACTTCACGCGGCACTCGACCTACGAGGACGGCGGGGAGATGCCGCTGATCGTCAAGGGCGAGGGGCACAAGATCTGGGACAGCCACGGCCGCGAGTACATCGACGGCCTCGCCGGCCTCTTCGTGGTCCAGGTCGGCCACGGCCGCGAGGAGCTGGCCGAGGCCGCGGCCCGGCAGGCCAGGGAGCTGGCCTTCTTCCCGCTGTGGTCGTTCGCGCACCCCCGCGCGGTCGAGCTGGCCGACCGGATCGCCGCGATGGCGCCCGGCGACCTCAACCGGGTCTTCTTCACCACCGGCGGCGGCGAGGCGGTGGAGTCGGCCTGGAAGCTCGCCAAGCAGTACTTCAAGCTCACCGGCAAGCCCGGCAAGCACAAGGTCATCTCGCGCGCCGTCGCCTACCACGGCACCCCGCAGGGCGCGCTCTCGATCACCGGCATCCCGCCGCTGAAGGAGATGTTCGAGCCGCTGGTGCCCGGCGCCCACAAGGTGCCCAACACCAACTTCTACCGCCGCCCCGAGCACGTCGGCGACGACGAGAAGGCGTTCGGCCGCTGGGCCGCCGACCGCATCGCCGAGGCCATCGAGTTCGAGGGCCCCGACACGGTCGCCGCGGTGTTCCTCGAGCCCGTGCAGAACGCCGGCGGCTGCTTCCCGCCGCCGCCCGGCTACTTCGAGCGGGTCCGCGAGATCTGCGACGAGTACGACGTGCTGCTGGTCTCCGACGAGGTCATCTGCGCCTTCGGCCGGGTCGGCCAGATGTTCGGCGCCACCGAGTTCGGCTACCAGCCCGACATCATCACCTGCGCCAAGGGCATGACCTCCGGCTACTCGCCCATCGGCGCGATGATCGCCAGCGAGCGGCTCTTCGAGCCCTTCAAGAAGGGCACGACCGCCTACGCGCACGGCTACACGTTCGGCGGCCACCCGGTCTCCTCCGCGGTGGCGATGGCCAACCTCGACATCTTCGAGCGGGAGGGGCTCACCGACCACGTGCAGCAGAACGCCCCGGCGTTCCGCGCCACCCTCGAGAAGCTGCTCGACATCCCGATCGTCGGCGACGTGCGCGGGCACGGCTACTTCTACGGCATCGAGCTGGTCAAGGACCGCGAGACCAAGGAGACGTTCGACGACGCGGAGTCCGAGCGGCTGCTGCGCGGCTATCTGTCCGGCGCGCTGTGGGAGGCCGGGCTCTACTGCCGCGCCGACGACCGCGGCGACCCGGTCATCCAGCTCGCGCCGCCGCTCATCATCGGCCAGCCCGAGTTCGACGACATCGAGCAGCGGCTGCGCTCGGTGCTCACGGGCGCGCTCGCGCACCTCTGAGGACTGCCTCCCGGCCGGCCGACGCTGATGTGCGTCCGGCCGGGGGGAGCGGGGAGGATGGGGGCGTGAACGACGTCGTACGCCCTGCCCGCCCGCACCGCAAGCTCACCGAGGACGGGCGCCGGATGCGCGAGGTGCTCACCTACTCGCGCCGCGGCAGCCGCTTCACCCCGCGCCAGGCCGAGTCCTGGACGGCCCACCACGCCGACTGGGTGATCCCGGAGGACGCGATCGACCGCCCCGGCTTCTCGCTCACCGAGTGGTTCGGTCGCGACGCCCCGTTGATCGTCGAGATCGGCTCGGGCATCGGTGAGGCCACCTCGGTGCTCGCCGCCGCGCGCCCCGAGCACAACGTCCTCGCGCTGGAGGTGTGGCTGCCCGGCATCGCCGACTCGCTCTGGCGGGTCGCCGAGGCGGGCGCCGACAACGTGCGCTTCTGCGCCGTCGACGCCGTCTGGTCGCTGGAGAACCTGCTCGGCCCGGGCAGCGTGGAGGAGCTGTGGACCTTCTTCCCCGACCCCTGGCGCAAGACCAAGCACCGCAAGCGGCGCCTGGTCAATCCCGCCAACGCCGCGCTCGCCTCGTCCCGGCTCGTGCCCGGCGGCGCCTGGCGGCTGGCCACCGACTGGGCCGACTACGCCGTGCAGATGCGCGAGGTGCTCGACGCGGAGCCGACCCTCGAGGGCGGGCCCGTCGAGCGCTGGGCCGAGCGCCCGGTCACCAGGTTCGAGCGCAAGGGCCGCGACGTCGGACGTGACATCGTCGACCTCTGCTACCGGAGGTCCGTGCGGGACTGATCGAGCACGAGGCCGGCCTCCCGGAGCAGGTGCTCGAGCCGCAGTCGCTCGGCGTCGCGCTCGGTGCCCTCGGGCAGCTCGCTCATCAGGTCGGGCACCTCGAGGGTCCGCGCCGCCTGGGCGAGCAGGTCGTCGTAGGCCGCCAGGATGCCGCGCCGTCGCGCCATCGGGGTGCCCGGGGCCGGGGCCAGCGCCACGCGGCGCACCCGCCGCACGTCGGCGGCCAGCTCCTCGATCGCCGGCGCGGACGCGACGGACGGCGACGACGGGGGAGGGGGCGGGGCGAGGCGCCGCCGCAGCCGCCGCACGGCCCGGTCGAGCTCGGCGGGACACACGGCGGCGCCCATGACGCCGGCCAGCGCCACCGTGCAGAGGACGAACACGACCATGGCGGTCATGTCTCGACGGTAGGTCGGGCCCGGGGGAGGGGCAAGAGTCGCTGCGGACCGCGATCCCGCGTAGACTGGACACTGCTTCCGGCACCGCTCGCGCGGCGTCGGGGAGCCCCCGGAGCCGGACCTCGTCGGACCCGTCGCCTGCGATTTGGCGTGGGTGTGCGGAGTCTGTCAAGATGTTCCGGTTGCTCCGGCGGGTCGCCGGGGTGCGGCACCACTTGACTTCTGAATCGCGTCTCCTTGATCGAGCCAGTCGTCTGCGTGCGCCGCACCAGGTCACATGGTGATCGGAGACCCGACCAGATCCGACAACCGTCGGGTGCCACCCAGAGCAGCACCGATCCCCAGGGGTCGTGTCACGAAGCCCGATGTTTTCAGTCGGGGGTGCGACACGCCCGACCGCGGGGGTCGGAGGGTGGAGGAGAGACAGGCGGCACTCGCCCACCAGGGGCGAGGGACCGAAACCAGACCAGGCGTACGAGATCGAAGAGGACAGGGACCTATGGCGGGACAGAAGATCCGCATCAGGCTCAAGGCCTATGACCACGAGGTGATCGACACCTCGGCGCGGAAGATCGTGGACACCGTCACCCGTACGGGTGCGAAGGTCGCCGGCCCTGTGCCGCTGCCGACCGAGAAGAACGTGTACTGCGTCATCCGTTCGCCCCACAAGTACAAGGACTCCCGCGAGCACTTCGAGATGCGCACCCACAAGCGCCTGATCGACATCATCGACCCGACGCCGAAGACCGTCGACTCGCTGATGCGTCTCGACCTGCCTGCCGGTGTCGACATCGAGATCAAGCTCTGAGGCGCGACATGGCTAAGACTTTCGAACGCAACGTCAAGGGACTGCTGGGCACCAAGCTCGGCATGACCCAGCTCTGGGACGAGAACAACCGCGTCGTCCCCGTGACCGTCATCGCCGCGAGCACCAACGTGGTGACCCAGGTCCGCCAGCCCGAGGTGGACGGCTACAACGCCATCCAGGTCGGCTTCGGCGAGATCGAGGCCCGCAAGGTGAACTCGCCCGAGACGGGCCACTTCACCAAGGCCGGCGTCACCCCCCGCCGCCACGTCGCGGAGATCCGCACCGCCGACGCCGCCTCCTACACCGTGGGTCAGGAGCTCGGGGTCGACACCTTCGCCGCGGGCGACGAGATCGACGTCACCGGCACCAGCAAGGGCAAGGGCTTCGCCGGCACGATGAAGCGTCACGGCTTCTCCGGCGTCTCGGCCTCCCACGGTGCCCACCGCAACCACCGCAAGCCCGGCTCCATCGGCGCCTGCGCCACCCCGGGTCGCGTGTTCAAGGGCACCCGCATGTCGGGCCGCATGGGCAACGACACGGTCACCACCCAGAACCTGACGGTGCACGCCGTCGACGCCGACAAGGGCCTGATCCTGCTCAAGGGCGCCGTTCCCGGCCCCCGCGGCGGACTCGTGGTCCTGCGCTCGGCGGCCAAGAAGACGCAGGAGGCCTGAGCATGGCTGTCAAGACCGTCAAGGTCGACCTCCCCGCCGAGATCTTCGACGTCGAGGTCAACATCCCCCTGATCCACCAGGTCGTCGTGGCCCAGCAGGCCGCTGCGCGCCAGGGCTCGCACTCCACCAAGACCCGCGGCGAGGTCCGCGGCGGTGGCCGCAAGCCCTACAAGCAGAAGGGCACCGGCCGCGCCCGCCAGGGCTCGACCCGCGCCCCGCAGTTCGCCGGCGGTGGCACGGTCCACGGCCCGCAGCCGCGCAGCTACGACCAGCGCACCCCCAAGAAGATGAAGGCCGCCGCCCTGCGCGGCGCCCTCTCCGACCGGGCCCGCAACGACCGCGTCCACGTGGTCGACGGCCTGGTGTCGGGCGACAAGCCCTCCACCAAGGACGCGCTGGCCGCGCTGACCTCGCTGACCGACCGCGTGGGCTACCTCGTGGTGCTCGAGCGTTCCGACGCGATCACCTGGCTCTCGCTGCGCAACGCGCCCGAGGTCCACATCGTCGCCGTCGACCAGCTCAACACCTACGACGTGCTGGCCGCTGACGACGTGGTCTTCACCAAGGGTGCCTACGACGTCTTCGTGGGTGGCGCCTCCGCTGCTCCGGCCACGAAGTCCGAGAAGACCGAGCAGGCCGCGCCCGCCGCGACCGAGCAGGCCGCCGACGAGCCGGCCCTGCCGGCCGGCGCGAAGGCTCCGCTCAAGAGCGGCAAGAACCCCAAGGGCTACGAGGTCCAGGGCCTGCAGTCCGGCAGCTACCTCGTCGAGGGCGACGCCGGCTACGACGTCTCGGGCGGCGACTTCTGGTTCAAGTCCGTCGAGGACGCCGAGGCCGCTGGTCTGACCCGCGCCGAGGAGAAGGAGAGCGACAAGTGAGCACCCTGCACAAGGACCACCGCGACGTCCTGATCGCCCCGGTCGTGTCGGAGAAGAGCTACGGCCTGCTCGACGCCAACAAGTACACCTTCATCGTCCACCCGGACGCCAACAAGACCGAGATCAAGATCGCGGTCGAGAAGGTCTTCGACGTCAAGGTCACCTCGGTCAACACGATCAACCGCCAGGGCAAGACCCGTCGCACCCGCTACGGCCTGGGCAAGCGGCCCAACACCAAGCGTGCGATCGTCAGCCTCGCCGAGGGTCACCGCATCGACATCTTCGGAGGTCCGGTCTCCTGACCGGGCTCCTGACTAGGAACTGATATGGCTATCCGCAAGTACAAGCCGACCACCCCGGGCCGTCGTGGCTCGTCGGTGGCCGACTTCGTCGAGATCACCCGGTCCACGCCCGAGAAGTCGCTGACGCGCCCGCTGCCCAAGAACGGTGGTCGCAACAACCAGGGTCGCATCACCACCCGGCACAAGGGTGGCGGCCACAAGCGCGCCTACCGCATCATCGACTTCCGTCGCTACGACAAGGACGGCGTCCCGGCCAAGGTCGCTCACATCGAGTACGACCCCAACCGCACCGCGCGCATCGCGCTGCTGCACTACGCCGACGGCGAGAAGCGCTACATCGTCGCGCCGCGCGGCCTGGCGCAGGGCACGCCCGTGGAGTCCGGCCCCAACGCCGACATCAAGCCCGGCAACAACCTGCCGCTGCGCAACATCCCGGTCGGCACGACCATCCACTGCGTGGAGCTGCGTCCGGGCGGCGGCGCGAAGATCGCCCGCTCGGCCGGCAACTCCGCCCAGCTGGTCGCCCGTGAGGGCAGCCGCGCCACGCTGCGCATGCCCTCGGGCGAGATGCGCTTCGTCGACGTGCGCTGCCGCGCCACGATCGGCGAGGTCGGCAACGCCGAGCAGTCCAACATCAACTGGGGCAAGGCCGGCCGCATGCGGTGGAAGGGCGTTCGCCCGACCGTCCGCGGTGTCGTCATGAACCCGGTGGACCACCCGCACGGTGGTGGTGAGGGCAAGACGTCCGGTGGACGCCACCCCGTCTCCCCCTGGGGCAAGCCCGAGGGCCGCACGCGCAAGCGCAAGGCCAGCGACTCCCAGATCATCCGTCGTCGCAAGTCCGGCAAGGGTAGGAAGTAACCGACATGCCTCGCAGCCTCAAGAAGGGCCCCTTCGTCGACGACCACCTTCAGAAGAAGGTGGACGCCGAGAACGAGAAGGGCAGCCACAACGTCATCAAGACCTGGTCGCGCCGGTCGATGATCGTGCCCGACATGATCGGTCACACCATCGCTGTGCACGACGGTCGCAAGCACGTCCCCGTCTTCGTGACCGACTCCATGGTCGGCCACAAGCTCGGGGAGTTCGCCCCCACCCGCACCTACCGCGGGCACGTCAAGGAAGACCGGAAGGGACGCCGTCGATGAGCACCACCGAGCGCAGCCGCACCAGCGCGCGCCGCGAGTCGCTGCTCGGCGACCAGCCGGGCGCGTACGCCAGCGCCCGCTACGTGCGGATCACCCCGATGAAGGCCCGCCGTGTCGTCGACATGGTCCGCGGCCTCCCGGTCGACGAGGCACTGACCCTGCTGCAGTTCGCGCCGCAGGCCGCCTCCGAGACCGTCTACAAGGTGCTCGAGAGCGCCGTCGCCAACGCGGAGACCACCGAGGGCCTCAACCGGGCCGACCTCGTGCTCTCCGTCGCCATGGTCGACGAGGGCCCGACGATGAAGCGTTGGCGTCCCCGTGCCCAGGGCCGGGCCACGCGCATCAACAAGCGCACCAGCCACATCACCCTCGCGGTGCAGCCGGCCGACGTGCTGGCCACGAAGAACGGCCGCGCCAACAAGAACGGAAGGGGTGCCTGATGGGTCAGAAGATCAACCCCAACGGCTTCCGCCTGGGCATCTCCACCGACCACAAGAGCCGTTGGTACGCCGACAAGCTCTACAAGTCCTACGTCGGTGAGGACGTCGCCATCCGCAAGCTGCTCTCCAAGGGCATGGAGCGGGCCGGCATCTCCAAGGTCGAGATCGAGCGCACCCGTGACCGCGTGCGCGTCGACATCCACACCGCCCGCCCGGGCATCGTCATCGGTCGCCGCGGCGCCGAGGCCGACCGCATCCGCGGCGAGCTCGAGAAGCTCACCGGCAAGCAGGTGCAGCTCAACATCCTCGAGGTCAAGAACCCCGAGGTCGACGCGCAGCTGGTCGCCCAGGGCGTCGCGGAGCAGCTCTCGGGCCGGGTGCAGTTCCGTCGTGCCATGCGCAAGGCGATGCAGACCTCGATGCGCTCGGGTGCCAAGGGCATCCGGATCCAGTGCTCGGGTCGCCTCAACGGCGCCGAGATGTCCCGCACGGAGTTCTACCGCGAGGGCCGCGTGCCCCTGCACACGCTCCGCGCCGACATCGACTACGGCTTCTACGAGGCCCGCACCACCTTCGGCCGCATCGGCGTGAAGGTGTGGATCTACAAGGGCGAGGTCGCCGGCACCCGTGCCGAGCGCCAGGCCCAGCAGGCCGCCCGCGCCGGTGCCCCCGGCCGCGGTGGCCGTCCCAACACCCGTGGCGGCGACCGTCCGAGCCGTGGCTCGCGCGGCGACCGCGCCCCTCGTGCCGAGGCCCCCGCCGAGACGTCTGCGGCCCCGGCCGCCGAGGCGGCACCGAGCACCGGACAGGAGGCCTGACCTCATGCTGATGCCCCGTCGCGTCAAGCACCGCAAGCAGCACCACCCCAAGCGTCGTGGCGCCGCGAAGGGCGGCACCACGCTGGCCTTCGGTGACTTCGGCATCCAGGCGATCGAGGGTCACTACGTGACCAACCGGCAGATCGAGTCGGCCCGTATCGCCATGACCCGCCACATCAAGCGAGGCGGAAAGGTCTGGATCAACATCTACCCGGACCGTCCGCTGACCAAGAAGCCGGCCGAGACCCGCATGGGCTCCGGCAAGGGCTCCCCCGAGTGGTGGGTGGCCAACGTCAAGCCCGGCCGCGTCATGTTCGAACTCTCCGGCGTCGACGAGACCGTTGCCCGCGAGGCCATGCGCCGCGCGATGCACAAGCTCCCGATGAAGTGCCGGTTCATCTCCCGTGAGGCCGGTGAATTCTGATGGCTACCAAGCTGAACGCCCACGAGCTCGACGAGCTCGACGCAACCGCCCTCGAGGCCAAGCTGCGCGAGGCCAAGGAGGAGCTGTTCAACCTGCGGTTCCAGGCCGCGACCGGCCAGCTGGAGAGCAACGGCCGGCTGCGCGTGGTCAAGAAGGACATCGCCCGCATCTACACCGTGGTGCGCGAGCGCGAGCTCGGCATCCGCACCACCCCGGGCACCAACGAAGAGGCGAAGGCATGAGCGAGAACACTGCCACCCAGTCCGCTGAGCGCAAGCAGCGCAAGGTCCGCGAGGGCCTCGTCGTGAGCGACAAGATGGACAAGACCATCGTCGTCGCCGTCGAGGACCGCGTGAAGCACGCCCTCTACGGCAAGGTGCTGCGCAAGACCTCGCGTCTCAAGGCGCACGACGAGACCAACCAGTGCGGCATCGGCGACCGGGTCCTGATCATGGAGACCCGCCCGCTCTCGGCCACCAAGCGCTGGCGCCTCGTCGAGGTCCTCGAGAAGGCCAAGTGACCTGAGGCCCCGGCCTCGAGCTCCACATCTTCCACACATCAGTTCGGCCAGGCTCGCTCCCCGCTGAGGGGGCGAGAACCAGCTCGACAACCAGGAGAAATCAATGATCCAGCAGGAGTCGCGACTCAAGGTCGCCGACAACACCGGTGCGAAGGAGATCCTCTGCATCCGTGTTCTCGGTGGCTCTGGGCGTCGCTACGCCGGCATCGGTGACGTCATCGTCGCCACCGTCAAGGACGCGATCCCCGGTGGCAACGTCAAGAAGGGCGACGTCGTCAAGGCCGTGGTCGTGCGCACCGTCAAGGAGCGTCGCCGCGCCGACGGTTCCTACATCCGTTTCGACGAGAACGCCGCCGTCATCCTCAAGAACGACGGTGAGCCGCGCGGCACGCGCATCTTCGGTCCCGTCGGCCGCGAGCTGCGCGAGAAGCGCTTCATGAAGATCATCTCGCTCGCCCCGGAGGTGTTGTGAGAGATGGGTAAGCACATGAACATCAAGAAGGGCGACACCGTCAAGGTGATCGCCGGCAAGGACAAGGGTGCCCAGGGCAAGGTCATCTCGGTGCTCCGCGAGGAGGACCGCGTGATCGTCGAGGGTGTCAACCTCGTCAAGCGCCACACCAAGTCCGTCCAGCAGACCAACACCACCGGCGGCATCATCACGCGCGAGGCGCCCATCCACGTCTCCAACGTGATGCTCGTCGAGGGCGACGGCGTCACCCGGGTCGGCTTCCGCCGCGACGAGGTCACCAAGCGTCGTCCGGACGGCTCGACCTACGCCGCGTCGCGCTCGGTCCGCGTGTCCCGCAAGAGCGGCAAGGAGATCTGAGATGGCCGAGACCCAGACCACTGAGATTCCCCGTCTCAAGGCGCGCTACCGCGAGGAGATCGTCCCCGCGCTGCGCTCGGAGTTCGAGATCGCCAACATCATGCAGGTGCCCGGCCTGACCAAGATCGTGGTCAACATGGGCGTCGGCGAGGCGGCTCGCGACTCCAAGCTGATCGAGGGCGCGATCCGCGACCTCACCGCGATCACCGGCCAGAAGCCGGCCGTGACCAAGGCCCGCAAGTCGATCGCCCAGTTCAAGCTGCGCGAGGGCATGCCGATCGGCGCCCACGTGACGCTGCGCGGCGACCGCATGTGGGAGTTCCTCGACCGCCTGCTGTCCCTGGCGCTGCCCCGCATCCGCGACTTCCGCGGCCTCTCGCCCAAGCAGTTCGACGGGCGCGGCAACTACACCTTCGGTCTCACCGAGCAGGTCATGTTCCACGAGATCAACCAGGACAGGATCGACCGGTCCCGCGGCATGGACATCACCGTCGTGACCACCGCCACCAACGACGACGAGGGCCGCGCGCTGCTCAAGCAGCTCGGCTTCCCGTTCAAGGAGAACTGACATGGCGAAGACTGCGCTCAAGGTCAAGGCCGCCCGCAAGCCGAAGTTCGCTGTCCGCGGCTACACCCGCTGCCAGCGCTGCGGCCGCCCGAAGGCCGTCTACCGCAAGTTCGGCCTGTGCCGGATCTGCCTGCGGGAGATGGCCCACCGCGGCGAGCTCCCCGGCGTCACCAAGTCCTCCTGGTAATTCACTCACACACGTTGAAGGTCCCGAGGCCGCGAGCCGCGGGAAACCACGACGAGAAAGAACCCCATCATGACGATGACTGACCCGATCGCAGACATGCTCACGCGTCTGCGCAACGCCAACCAGGCGTACCACGACGTGGTGTCGATGCCCTACAGCAAGATGAAGGCCGGCCTCGCCGAGATCCTCAAGCAGGAGGGCTACATCACCTCCTACGACGTCGCGGACAACGTGAGCGCCGAGGGCGAGCCCGCCGTGGGCAAGACGCTGACCGTGACCCTCAAGTACGGCCGCAACCGGGAGCGCTCCATCGCGGGCGTGCGCCGCATCAGCAAGCCCGGCCTGCGCGTCTACGCCAAGAGCACCAACCTGCCCAAGGTCCTCGGGGGCCTCGGTGTCGCGATCATCTCGACGTCGCAGGGACTGCTGACCGACCGCCAGGCGAACCAGAAGGGCGTGGGCGGCGAAGTCCTCGCCTACGTCTGGTGACCCGGACCATCTGAGACCAGGAAGAGAGAGAAGCATGTCGCGCATTGGCAAGCTCCCCATCGCGGTCCCGTCCGGTGTCGACGTCGCGATCGACGACTCGCTGGTGACCGTCAAGGGCCCCAAGGGCACCCTGTCGCACACCATCGCGTCGCCGATCACGGTCGCCAAGGGCGAGGACGGCATCCTCGAGGTGCAGCGTCCCGACGACGAGCGCAACAGCCGCTCGCTCCACGGCCTCACCCGCACGCTGATCCACAACATGGTCGTGGGCGTGACCGACGGCTACGAGAAGAAGCTCGAGATCGTGGGCGTGGGCTACCGCGTCCTGCCCAAGGGGCCGACGCAGCTCGAGTTCCAGCTCGGCTACTCGCACCCGATCATCTTCGACGCCCCTGAGGGCATCACCTTCACCGTCGAGGGCCCGACCAAGCTCGGTGTCGTCGGCATCGACAAGCAGCTCGTCGGAGAGGTTGCGGCCAAGATCCGCAAGCTCCGCAAGCCCGAGCCCTACAAGGGCAAGGGCGTGCGCTACGCCGGCGAGCACATCCGCCGCAAGGTCGGAAAGGCCGGTAAGTGACATGGCGATCTCGCTGTCCAACAACAAGCACACCGCTCCGCGCGTTCGTGCCCGTCTGCGCCGCCAGGCGCGCGGGCGCAAGCGGATCCACGGCACGACCGAGCGTCCGCGCCTGGTCGTGACCCGCTCGGCGCGTCACATCACCGTGCAGGTCGTCGACGACCTCGCCGGTGCGACGCTGGCCTACGCCTCGTCGATGGAGGCCGACGTCCGCAACGCGGGCGGCGACAAGACCGACCAGGCCAAGAAGGTCGGCGCGCTGGTGGCCGACCGGGCGAAGGCGGCAGGCATCGACGACGTGGTCTTCGACCGCGCCGGCAACAAGTACCACGGCCGCATCGCGGCCCTGGCCGACGCCGCCCGTGAGGGCGGCCTCCAGTTCTGATCGCCCGACACCCAAGAATGACGATTAAGGAGCAAGTCTCATGAGCGGAGCCCAGCGCGGACAGCGCGGTGGCGAGCGCCAGTCTGGTGACCGTCGCGGACGCGACAACGGTCGCAACCAGGCTGACAAGACCGCCTACATCGAGCGCGTCGTGGCGATCAACCGAGTCGCCAAGGTCGTGAAGGGTGGTCGTCGCTTCAGCTTCACCGCCCTCGTGATCGTCGGCGACGGTGAAGGTCTGGTCGGCGTCGGCTACGGCAAGGCGAAGGAAGTCCCCGCGGCGATCGCCAAGGGTGTCGAGGAGGCCAAGAAGCACTTCTTCAAGGTCCCCCGCATCCAGGGCACGATCCCGCACCCGGTGCAGGGCGAGAAGGCTGCGGGCGTCGTCCTGCTGCGTCCCGCCGCCCCCGGTACCGGCGTCATCGCCGGTGGCCCGGTGCGTGCGGTCCTCGAGTGCGCCGGCATCCACGACGTGCTGAGCAAGTCGCTCGGCTCGTCCAACCAGATCAACATCGTCCACGCGACCGTCGAGGCGCTGCGGATGCTCGAGGAGCCCGAGGCCGTGGCTGCTCGCCGCGGCATGCGGGTCGAGGACGTCACCCCGGCCGCGCTGCTCAAGGCGCGCGCCGAGGGCGCTGCGGAGGTGTCGGCCTGATGGCACAGCTCAAGGTCCAGCAGAAGCGCGGGCTGGTCGGCCTCAAGGCCAACCAGCGCGAGACGCTGCGCTCGCTCGGTCTCAAGCGGATCGGCGACGTCGTCGTGAAGGAAGACCGCCCGGAGATCCGGGGCATGATCAACACTGTCCGTCACCTGGTGACGTTCGAGGAGGTGGAGTGACATGACGCTCAAGCTGCACCACTTGCGTCCCGCTCCGGGCGCCAAGACCGCCAAGACCCGTGTGGGTCGCGGTGAGGGCTCCAAGGGAAAGACCGCGGGCCGCGGCACCAAGGGCACCAAGGCGCGCTACCAGGTGCCGTCCGCCTTCGAGGGTGGCCAGATGCCGATCCACATGCGCCTGCCCAAGCTGAAGGGCTTCAAGAACCCCTTCCGCGTGGAGTTCCAGGTCGTCAACCTCGACCGCCTCGGCGAGCTGTTCCCCGACGGCGGCACCGTGACCGTCGAGGACCTGGTCGCCAAGGGCGCCGTTCGCAAGAACCAGCCCGTCAAGGTCCTGGGCCAGGGCGACATCTCCGTCGCCGTCCAGGTCAGCGCCGACGCGTTCTCGAGCTCCGCCAAGGAGAAGATCGAGGCCGCCGGCGGCTCCGTGACCGTGGCCTGAGGTCACGATCTCGCTCATCCGGTGAAGGCCTGGCCGCACAGTGGGAACTGTCGGCCGGGCCTTCGTCGTTGAGCGGGGAAGCGGGTCGCACCCCGGCTGTTAGGCTTCCCCGGGCCCTCCGCCGTACGACGGCGAGGGTGTCTCGTCCGCCCGCCGACCCCGGCCGGGCACCCATACGAAAGAGGAACCAGTGCTAGGCGCGTTCGCCAACGCTTTCCGGACTCCGGACCTGCGGCGCAAGCTGCTCTTCGTCCTGCTGGTCATCACGATCTTCCGGCTCGGCTCCCAGGTGCCCACCCCCGGTGTGCACGTCGCCAACGTGCAGGCGTGCATCAGCCAGCTGGAGGAGGGCGGCCTCTACAGCCTGATCAACCTCTTCTCGGGCGGTGCGCTGCTCCAGCTCACCATCTTCGCGCTGGGGATCATGCCGTACATCACGGCCTCCATCATCCTGCAGCTGCTCGTCGTGGTGATCCCACGGCTCGAGGCGCTGAAGAAGGAGGGGCAGGCCGGGCAGACGAAGATCACCCAGTACACGCGCTACCTCACCCTGGGCCTCGCCGTCCTCCAGGCGACCGGCATCGTCGCCCTCGCGCGCAACGGCGCCCTGCTGCAGGGCTGCACGCGCGACCTGCTCCACGACGACGGCACCGCCACGTTCCTCGTCATGGTCATCACCATGACCGCCGGCACCGCCGTGATCATGTGGCTCGGCGAGCTCATCACCGACCGCGGCATCGGCAACGGCATGTCGATCCTCATCTTCACCCAGGTCGTCGCGACCTTCCCGGCCGCGCTGTGGGGCGTGCAGACCTCGCAGGGCTGGGTCACGTTCGCCATCGTCATGGTCATCGGCCTCGTGCTGGTCGCGGGCGTCATCTTCATCGAGCAGGCCCAGCGCCGCATCCCGGTGCAGTACGCCCGCCGGATGGTCGGGCGCAAGATGTTCGGCGGCAACTCGACCTACATCCCGCTCAAGGTCAACCAGGCCGGCATCATCCCGGTCATCTTCGCCTCCTCGCTGCTCTACCTGCCGGCGATGGCGGTGCAGTTCAACCCCGAGAGCCAGAACCCCGTGCTCGACTTCATCGGGACCTACTTCGTCAACGGCGACCACCCGCTGTACATGGCGACCTACTTCCTGCTGATCATCTTCTTCACGTACTTCTACGTCTCGATCACCTTCAACCCTGTCGAGGTGGCGGACAACATGAAGAAGTACGGCGGCTTCATCCCCGGGATCCGGGCGGGCAAGCCGACCGAGGACTACCTGTCCTACGTCCTGTCCCGCATCACGTTCCCTGGAGCGCTCTACCTGGGCCTGATCTCGTTGGTCCCGCTCGTCGCGTTCGCGATGATCCAGGCCAACCAGAACTTCCCGTTCGGCGGCACGTCGATCCTGATCATGGTCGGTGTCGCGCTCGACACCGTGAAGCAGATCGAGAGCCAGCTCCAGCAGCGCAACTACGAAGGATTCCTGAAGTAGATGAGACTCATCCTGATGGGCCCCCCGGGAGCCGGAAAAGGCACCCAGGCCCGCTTCGTGGCCGACCACTTCGGCATCCCGGCGATCTCGACCGGCGACATCTTCCGGGCCAACGTCACGCAGGGCACGCCCCTCGGCGTCGAGGCCAAGCGCTACATGGACGCCGGCGAGTACGTCCCCGACGAGGTCACCAACCTGATGGTGCGCAACCGCATCGGCGAGGACGACGCCGCGCCGGGCTTCCTGCTCGACGGCTACCCCCGCACCCTGGCCCAGGTGGGCGAGCTCGACGAGATGATCGCCTTCACCGGTCACCGGCTCGACGCGGTCGTGGTGCTGACGGTCGACGCGGAGGAGCTCGTCCAGCGGCTCCTCAACCGCGCGGTGACCGACGGTCGCACCGACGACACCGAGGACGTAATCCGGCGCCGCCAGGAGCTCTATGCCGAGCAGACCGAGCCGCTGATCGAGGTCTACCGCGAGCGCGGCCTCCTGGTCGAGGTCGACGGGATGGGCGAGGTCGACGAGGTCACCGAGCGCATCTTCGGCGCCCTCGACGTCGTCCCGCAGAGCTGACGGTCGGGCGCACCCATGGGCTTCCGCGATCGCGGGATCGAGATCAAGACCCCTGAGCAGATCGACCTCATGCGGGTCGCCGGGCTGCTGGTGGGGGAGACGCTCGAGCTGCTGCGCTCGGCGGTCCGGCCCGGGGTGACGACGCTCGAGCTCGACACCCTCGCCGAGGCCCACATCCGCGACCACGGCGGCGTGCCGTCGTTCAAGGGCTACAGCCACCCGCCCTTCCCGGCGACGATCTGCGCGTCCGTCAACGACGAGGTCGTGCACGGCATCCCCGGGCCGCGCACGCTCGCCGACGGCGACGTGATCTCGATCGACTGCGGGGCGATCGTCGCCGGCTGGCACGGCGACGCCGCCGTCACGGTCCCCGTGGGCGAGGTGGCCGACGACGTGGCCGAGCTGCTGCGCGTGACCGAGGAGTCGCTCTGGCGCGGGATGGCCGCCGCGCGGCTCGGCGGGCGGGTCTCCGACATCAGCCACGCCGTCGAGTCCTACGTGCGCGCCCAGGGCCGCTACGGCATCCTCGAGGACTACACCGGCCACGGCATCGGCACCGAGATGCACATGGCGCCCAACGTGCCCAACGTCGGGCGCCGCGGCCGCGGTCCGTCGATCGTGGAGGGCCTGGCGCTCGCGGTCGAGCCGATGGTGACCCTCGGCAGCAAGCACACCGACCTCCACGCGGACGAGTGGACCGTCTCGACGGTCGACGGCTCCTACGCCGCCCACTTCGAGCACACGTTCACCGTGACCCCCGAGGGGGCCTGGGTGCTCACCGCGGTCGACGGGGGCCGCGAGCGGCTCGCGGCGCTCGGCGTCCCATTCGGCGGACGCTGACCCCTGGGGTTCGTGCCCACCGTGACGGGCGTGACAGACTGACGCGGTTGGAGGGGAGTATTCCCTGGTAGTGGTGTCGTCAGTACGGCGTCCGCGCGAGCGGCGCCCGGTGCCACTGGTCCGCCCGGTCGGGCGGGCGGAAGAGACCTCTGGCGTCCGTGCCGTGCGCGGACCCCGATCTCGCCTCATCCCTAGGAGCAAGCAGCGTGGACGTACCCACCTGGGTCTGGATCGCCACTGGCGTGGTGACCCTCGCGATCTTCACCTTCGACCTCGCCGTGGTCGGCCGCCGGCCGCACGAGCCGAGCATGAAGGAGTGCGCGACCTACCTGTCGATCTACGTCGGCCTGGCCATCCTCTTCGGCCTCGGCGTCTGGTACACATCAGGCGGCACGCCGGCCCTCGAGTTCTACTCCGGCTGGCTGGTGGAGTACTCGCTCTCCATCGACAACCTCTTCATCTTCATCATCATCATGGCCAAGTTCGCGGTGCCGCGTGAGCTCCAGCAGTACGCCCTGATGATCGGCATCGTGATGGCCCTGGCCATGCGGGCGGTCTTCATCGCCGTCGGCGCCGCGGCCATCAACAACTTCAGCTGGGTCTTCTACCTCTTCGGCCTCTTCCTGGTCTACACGGCGGTCAAGCTGGCCAAGGAGGGCTCGGAGGACGAGGACGACGAGTTCGAGGAGAACAAGCTCGTCGCGTTCGTCGAGCGTCGCTTCCCCGCGACCTCGGAGTGGCACGGCCGGAAGCTGGTCGTGAGCGGGGAGGGCGCGAAGAAGATGATCACGCCGATGCTCATCGTGATCATCACCCTCGGCACGACCGACCTGCTGTTCGCGCTCGACTCGATCCCGGCCATCTTCGGCATCACCAAGGAGCCCTACCTGGTGCTCACGGCCAACATCTTCGCGCTGATGGGCCTGCGCCAGCTCTACTTCCTGATCGGCGGCCTGCTCCAGCGCCTTATCTACCTGTCCTACGGCCTGGCGTTCCTGCTGGCCTTCATCGGCGTGAAGCTGTTCTTCCACGCGCTCCACGAGAACGAGCTGCCGTTCATCAACGGTGGCGAGCACCTCGACTACGCCTGGCTGGAGATCCCGATCTGGCTCTCCCTGGTGGTCATCGTGGCCACGCTGGCGATCACCGCGGTCGTGTCGCTGTGGGCCTCGAGCCGGATGTCGGCCCAGGAGCAGGACGCGGCCACCGGCCCGCGCCGCGACTGGGAGGACGACTGACCGCGGCCTGACGGCGCGACCCGCGGGTCAGGACACGCAGGCGCTCGCACTGGGCGAGTTGTCCGACCCGCGGGTCATCCGCACGTCGAGGCACACCGGGTCGTCGGTGCGGACCAGCAGCCGCCTGCGGGTGGTGGTGCCGTACTCGTCGGTGTCGTCGCGGTGCCAGCCGAACGAGTCGCCCGGCTCCACCGGCACCGGCGGGCGCCACTCGAACAGCACGCCGCGAGGTGTGCGGGTGCCGTTGAGGGTGACGGCCTCGGTGATCACGTCGGGCACCACGTCGGCGGGCGTCTGTGACGCGGTCGGCACCACCACCCCGGGGTCCTCCCCACGGTCGTCGCCTCCGAACACGAGGAGGGCGAGCACCACCGCGAGGACCGCCGCCCCGGCGCCGGCCCACACCAGTGCGGGCACGCGGCCGCGCTGCTCGTCCTGGTCGTCGCTCACGGGCGCGGGGACCTGCGCGGCGATGCGCCGCGGGCCGCTCGCCGAGATCACGGTGACCGGCTTCATCGCCGTGGCGTCGTCGGTGTCCCCGGCGTAGCCCACTGCCCCGCCAGCGGCCCCGACGGCCGGTGCGGTGCTCACGGACGAGTCCGGGCGGTCGCCCTCGACGGCCACAGGCGTGCGGGGCCAGCCGGCGGCCGCCTCGATCCGCTGCAGGGCCCGGGCGAGCTCGAGCGCACTTGAGGGCCGGTGGTCGGGGCGCTTGGCCAGGCACTGCTGCAGGAGCCGGTCGAGCGCCGGCGGGACGTCGGGGCGCTGGGTGGCCGGCGCGGGGGCGTGCAGGATGCGGGCGCTGAGCGCCCGCGTGGAGTTGTCGCCCGACGGTATCGAGAACGGCGAGCGTCCCACCAGCAGGTGCCAGATGGTGGCGCCGAGCGAGTAGACGTCGGAGGCGACCGAGCCGTTGGAGCGCCCGTCGAGCAGCTCCGGCGGGGACCAGGGATAGGAGATGCGGACGTCGTTGTCGCCCTCGACGTCGGCGATGTGCCCGGCGATGCCGAAGTCGGTCAGGGCCGGCTCGTGATAGCTGGTGACCAGCACGTTGCTCGGCTTGATGTCGCGGTGCAGGATGCCCGAGCGGTGGGCGGTCTCGATGGCACTCGCCAGCTTGATCCCGGTGGAGACAGCGTCGACGGGCGCCATCGGGTTGGCGCGCACCCGCACGCCCAGGTCGGGCGGCGGGCAGTAGCGCATCACCAGGAACGGACGGCCGCCCTCGGCCGTCACCCCGGCGGTGATCACCGAGACGATGTAGGGGTGGTCGGCCAGGCGCGCCATCGCGTTGGCCTCGGCGGTGAAGAGGTACTTCTCCCGGTCGGTCAGCGGCACGTCGGGGCGCACCACCTTGACCGCGACCCGCTGCCGCGGCCACTGCTGCTCGTAGAGGAAGACGTCGGCGAATCCGCCGCTGCCCAGGTGCTCGACGAACGCGAACCCCGGGATGGTGGGGGCGCTCACCGGGCGACCGCCCCCGACTCGAAGCGCACGCTGTAGACGTGCGCCAGGTCGAGGACGCTGCCGGGCTCGAGGACGTAGGCGTCGCCGGGACGCATCCGCTCGGGGTCGCGGCCCGGCAGCGCGACGGTGGTGCCCCCGCGGCTCTCGAGGTCGCGGGCGACGACGTCCCAGCCGTCGAGCTCGATCTGCAGGTGGCGGCGCGAGACGAAGGAGTGGTCGGAGGGCAGATGGACGAGGTGGGGCCAGTCGGTGCTGCCCTCGGGCGGCGCGGGCTTGCGGCCCAGGATCACGCCGCGGTCGAGCGGCACCACCTCGCCGGTCGGGAGCCGCAGCCCGCCCAGCGGCGGGCGGTCGACGCGACGGGGCTGCTGCGGGGCGACGCGCTGGTGGCAGACCCGGCACTGCGGCGCGGCCGGCGGAGTGAGGTGGCCCAGCGGGCAGCTCACCGCCAGCACGGTCGGGACCGTGCCGTGCGCCAGGTGCGAGGGGCGCAGCGTCGTCGACCCGTCGTGGTCGTCGGACGCCCCGGCGGGGCCGGGCGCGGGCCGGATCGTGGTGTGCGCGCCCTCCTCGATCCGCTGCATGACGAGGGGATCGGGCTCGGAGGTGTCGGCCAGGGAGCCGGTGTCCTCGACGGGGCGGCGTACGCGGGTGCGCGGCGGCGGTCCGTCGGGTCCCTTGGCGGCGAGGATGTCGGCGGGGATCCCGTCGATGAGGGCCTCGGCCGCGGCCGGCGGGTCGCCCACGTCGGCACGCGGCGCGGGAGCGGTGCGGGTCGAGACCGGCGTGAGCTCGACGCGGTCGGCGGCCACGACCCCGCCCACGAGGCGTCGGGTGGGCGCGAGGCCGTCGGGATCGGCGCCTCGGTCGATGCCCAGCACGCGGGAGGGGCCGGCGAGGCGTACGTGGCCGGAGCCGCGCGACAGGGTGCTCGAGGCACCCGAGGTGAAGTCGGCGAGGGCCAGGGCGGGCGGGTCGCCCGCAAAGGCGCTCTCCGCGATGGCCAGCACCCGCTCCGCGACGCTCGGGCCCGACGGTGCGGTCGGCGACAGCGCGTCCCAGATGTCCTGGAGCACCTGCTCGTCACCGGGGTCGGTGAGCAGCACCCAGTGCGCCCCCCGCCCGACGAGCACGCCGGTCCCACTGGCGTACCGCGCTTCCACGATCAACCTCGGCTCCCCTCGCGCACCCCCACGGCGCCATCATCACCCATCACGCCAGTCCCGCGCACATGGTCTGGACTTCTCGTAAACTTGTCGAACCCCGAAGGCATACTTACCCTCCTCTGGGGGATCGCGGCGGGCGCACCTCCGATTCGTGGGGCCGAGGGGGGACCGACGTGGCACGTGGGGGCGCTCTGCGTCGACACCGGGCGGGCATCGCCTCAGGTGTCGCTCTGGCGATCACCGTCACCGCCGTCGTCGTCTACGCCGTGACCGCCGACGGCTACAAGGCGCACGAGGCCGAGCTCAACGACGGCGGCGTGTGGGTCGTCAACGGCAAGCTGGGCTGGTCGGGTCGGCTCAACAAGCCGATCAACCAGCTCGACGGCGTCGTGCCCGGCGACAACGGCAAGGCCCGCCTCGACGTGGTGCAGGACGGCGCCGCGGTCGTCACCCTGGATGCCGGCACCAGTCGCGGCCAGGCGATCGAGACCAGCAGGCTGGAGGCCCAGGACGGCGGCTCCGCCGCGGTGCCCGCGACGGGCGACGTCGCGATGGCGGGCGGCACCCTGGCCACCGTCGACGCCGAGACCGGCGAGGTGTGGGCCGTGCGCTACGACGACCACCTCGGCAAGCCGCTGGTGAGCGCCGTCGACCGGCAGGCCGAGCCGGTGGCCGAGACCGGGGAGGGCGCCGCCCTGGCCGTCAGCCAGGGCGGCACGGTGGTGGTGACCTCGACCGAGGAGGGCACCCTCACGGCCCTGTCGCCCACCGACGCGACCTTCCGCAAGCCCCGCACCACCGACCTCCCCGGCGATGCCGGCCAGGTGTCGGAGGTCACCACCGTGGGCGAGCGCGTCGTGACCCTCGACGCCGACGCCGGGGTCCTCAGCGTCGTCGGCGGCGCCACCGTGCCCGTCCCGCCGGGCAGCCGGCTGCAGCAGGCCGGTCCTGCCCACGGCACGGTGCTGGTGGGCGCGCCCGAGGGACTGCTGAGCGTCGACCTCGACTCCGGGGACGTCACCACGGTCTCGGGCAGGTCGGGAGCCCCCGCCGAGCCGGTCCGCCTCGGCGCGTGCGTCTACGGCGCCTGGTCCGGCGGCCTCGGCGCCGTCGCGGTCCAGTGCGGCTCCGCCGAGGTCAAGGAGGACGACCTCGGTGGCAACGCCACCAGCCTGGCGTTCCGGGTCAACCGGGGCGAGATCGTGCTCAACGATGCCAACAGCGGCACGGTGTGGGACGTCCAGCAGGACAAGCCGATCCGCATCGACAACTGGGAGGCGTTCACCTCCAAGAAGAAGAACAAGGACGACGACGAGGAGAACGAGAACCAGGCCGAGGCCGACCGGCGCCCCCCGCGCGCCAAGCCGGACTCCTACGGCGTGCGCGCCGGGCGCACCACCGTGCTGCACCCGCTCGACAACGACTCCGCGCCCGCCGGACGGCTGCTGAGCATCGTCGACGTCGACCAGCCCTCCGGCGGCGCTCGCGTCGAGATCAGCCCGGACGGCCAGACCCTCGTGCTGCAGATGCCCGAGGACGCCCGGCCGGCGCGGTTCGACTACTTCATCGACGACGGCCGCAACGGCCTGTCCGCACACGCCACCGTCGACATCGAGGTGCGCGGCGCCCAGCAGAACGAGCCGCCGGCCGTGCGCGCGGGGTGGACCAAGCCGACCTACAAGGTGCCGCACGGCGGCGAGCTCGCGGTCCCGGTCGTCGCCGACTGGCGTGACGACCGCGACGGCGACACGCTGCTCCTCGACTCGGCGCGGGCGGTCGGCGGGGACCAGTCCGGAGCGGCCGCGCGCACCACGGCCGACGGCCGGATCCGCTTCACGGCCCCGAGCGGCCCCGCGGATGGCCCACAGCTGGTGCGGGTGGAGTTCGCGGTCACCGACGGCCGCTCCGCCCCGGTCAGGAAGTCGATGAGCTTCCAGGTGCAGGCGCCGAAGGACCAGAAGTCCTATGCGCCGCAGGCCGAGCCCGACGTCGTACGCGGCGAGGTCGGCAAGCCGATCAAGATCAGGCCGCTGCTCAACGACCTGCCCGGATCCGACCCCAACGCCCCCGACGCCGAGCTCTCGCTCGGCGGCAAGGTGCCGCAGCAGCCCAACGCCAAGATCGTCTCCGACCTCGACGCCGGCCAGCTGACGTTCACCGGCGAGCGCGCCGGCACCTACTTCCTCAGCTATGACGCCGGCTTCGGCAACGCGCCGCTCGACCAGGGCATGATCCGCGTCGACGTCAAGGCGCGCCCCAAGCGCTCGGCCGACCCGGTGGCGATGCCGGACACCCTCACCGTCTACGGCCAGGCCCCCGGCATCGTCGACGTGCTGGCCAACGACCTCGACCCGGGCGGCGGCCTGCTCGTGGTGCAGCGCGCGACCGCCGACCTCGACGAACAGCTCGACGTGGCGATCATCGACGGACGCTGGCTGCGGATCTCCGCGGTGCAGCCGGTGCTCGCCCCGACCACCCAGACCGTCTCCTACACGATCAGCAACGGTGCCAGCTCGGGCGTGCGCGGCGAAGTGGTGCTCACCCAGCGTCCCGCCCCGGCGGACAACACGCCGATCACCGTCAGCGACAAGGTCGTGGTGCGTGCCGGTGCGGCCGTCGCGGTGCCCGTGCTCGACAACGACGTCTCGCCCGCCGGCGACCGGCTGACCCTGCTCAACGACCTCGCGAGCACCGGCACCCCCGGCGAGCTCGCCGTCGTCGCGCCCATCGACGTCACGGGCGACGTGGGGCGCGCGTTCGTGTCGGGCCGGGTCGTGCGCTACGTCGCGCCGGAGACGGTCGAGGAGCGCGACACCTACAGCGTCACCTACGTGGCACAGAACCTGGAGGGCAAGCGCGCCGACGGGGTGCTGAAGGTGACCGTCGTGCCCGCGGACGAGGCCAACGACGCGCCGGAGCCCCCGACCCTGGAGGGCCGCGTCGTCTCCGGCGACGTGGTCAAGGTCCGCGTGCCCGGCGTCGGGGTCGACCGCAACGGGGACCCCGTCACGGTCACCGGCATCACGTCGGCCCCGCGGCTGGGTCGGATCGAGGGCGTGGGCGGCAACTTCCTGGAGTATCAGGCCTACCCGCGCACGGTCGGCACCGACGAGTTCACCTACTCCGTCGTCGACTCCCAGGGCGCCTTCGCGACCGGGACGGTCCGGGTGGCCGTGGTCGAGCCCGGTCAGCCCCAGCCGCCGCTCGCCGTCGAGGACCGGCTCACCGTCGAGCCCGGCCGCACGGCGACGTTCGACCCGCTGGCCAACGACTTCATCGCCTCGGGCGACTCCGTGGAGATCGAGATCCTCGACGGTCCCCAGGGCGCACGCCTGGACCCGGACACCAACCTGGTGACGGTGCCCGCGCCCGGCTCGGCGACCGCGCCGCCGACGGTGCTCGTCTACCGGGTCACCAACGGCATCGACGAGTCGCGCTCGACGATGACCCTGAACACTGCCGACGACTACGACAACCCGCCGGTCGTCTACGACGCGTTCGGGCGCGCCGACGAGAGCGAGAGCGTCGTGGTCGACGTCCTCGAGGGCGCCTACGACCCCGACGGGTCGGTCGACGACCTCGAGCTCGTCGACGTCACCGGCGACCCCTCGGCGCGCGTGATCGACGGGGTGCAGGTGCGCGCCGACCGGGGCCCGGCGCCCAAGGTGCTGCCCTTCCAGGTGCGGGACGCCGACGGCGCGGTCGCGGCCGCGGCCGTCTACATCCCGCCCACCGGCGACCAACTTCCCTACGTCCTGCCCGACGCCCTCATCGAGCTCGATTCGGGTGAGAGCACGACGGGCCGGATCTCCGACTACATCGCGGCGCCCGACGGCAGGCAGGTGCGGCTCGCGTCCGGCCGGCGCTCCTACTCCGCCTCGCCCAGTGCCCTGAGTGTCGGACCCGACGGCGACAACCGCTTCACCCTGTCGGCGCCGGCCGGCTTCCGCGGGCCGGGCTCGGTCCTCGTGGAGGTCACCACGGCCACCGGCGCCGGCGGCAACGAGGACACGTCCACGACCCAGGACGGGGTCACGGCCGTGCTGTCCATCCCGGTGCTCGTCGGCGACGACACCCCCTCGCTCGAGTGCCCGACGAGCGCGATCCCGATGTCGGCCGGTCAGCGCTACGAGCTCGACATCGCGAGCTACTGCAAGGTCTTCACCGTCGATCCGCGAGACGCCGCCTCCCTCGAGTTCAGTGCGGAGTGGAGCCAGGGACTCGACGGGGTGGAGGTCGCCAGCCCCCAGGGGTCGATCGTCGCGGTCACCGCCTCCGATGCGGCCACCGAGGGTGGCGATGCCGTCCTGGCCGTGCGTGCCGGCGACAGCAACGTCCAGGAGGTGCGCTTCCGGCTGGCCCAGGCGCCGCCGCCGCGGCTGCTGCCCATCCGGGTCGAGACCATGGAGGCCGGCCAGACCCGCACCTACGACATCGGCTCCTACCTCGAGGCGGGGGTGGCCGACCCCCAGCCGCAGGTCGTGTCGGTGCGGAGCACGGGCAACTCCGCGGTGAAGGCCAGCGTCGACGGCAGTCGCCTGACGTTGCGCGCCGCGCAGGACGCCCGGGGCGCCGATGCGGCCTTCGACCTCGTGGTGAGCGACGTCGCCACGTCCGACCCGCCGGCGAACCGCCGGGCGCAGGGACGCATCCAGTTCAAGGTCGTCGGCGTGCCCGAGGCACCCGGTGAGCCGCGGCCCTACCCGCTGTCCGACGAGGTGGGCACCATCAAGATGGGATGGGCCCCTCCGGGCGACGACGGCGGGGCGCCGATCCTCCACTACTGGGTGCGTGAGGAGAAGACGGGCACCCGGCAGCGGTGCGACACCAACGAGTGCGTCTTCCGCAAGCTCAAGACCGGCGGCAACTACAGCTTCCGTGCCCAGGCGGTCAACCGGGTGGGGTCGAGCGAGTGGAGCGACGTGTCGCGCTCGGCGCGGGCCGACACCCAGCCGGGCCGGGTCCAGAACATCCGGATGGCGAGCCGTGGCGACGGCCAGATCACGGTGGCGTGGGACAAGCCGGCCACCGACACCTCCCGGATCCTCGACTACACCATCACCTGGCGCGGCGGACAGGACGTCGTACCGGGCAGCAGGACGTCCTACACCGCCGTCGGGCTCGACAACAACCAGCGCTACGACTTCACCATCAAGGCCCAGAACCAGGTGGGCTACTCCCTCCCGCGCACGTCGGGCGAGATGCAGCCGCTCGGGACGCCGCCGGCACCCGCGGCCCCGGCAGTGACCGACCTGGAGGCCGGCGCCAACCAGACCAACATCCGGATCGGTTGGCAGGCCGTGCTGCCCGAGGGTCCGGGCCCCACGGTCTACACCGTCGGCTACGACAACGGCGTGACCTCGGGGACCGTTCCCGGCTGCCAGCGTCTCGCGTCGCTGACCTGCACCCACTCCGGCGTGCCGTACGACGGTCGCACCTACACCTACACCGTCGTCGCCGCCAACCAGCCCGGCGACGAGCCCGCGAAGCGCTCCCAGCCGAGCGCAGGCACCTCGATCGAGGTCGTCGGACGTCCGGCGGGCTGGAGTGACTGGTCGGTCACGGCCACTGGCACGAGCCAGGAGGTCCAGCTCTCCTTCACCGTGCCTGACGCGCGCGGGAGTGTCAGCAACGTCGACGTCCTGGTCGGTGGCGCGGTCGCGAAGCCGCTGGCCAACGCCACCGGGACGGTGACCACCAAGGTCAGCCTGCCGAGCAACGAGCAGCCGTACAGCGTCGAGCTGAGGGTGTGCAACGAGAACGCGCCGGCGGGGTGCACCCTGAGCGGGGCGAAGCCTGCGCAGAGCTACGGCCCGCTCGGCGACGCGCTCGGGGACGTCAGGTCGGTGGTGAACGGCAAGGACGTCTACTGGGTGATCACCGGAACCGCCAACGGCTCACCCGTCGCCGTGCGGTACGAGGTGGCAGGTGACGTCACGATCCTGCAGCCACCCGGAACCGGTCAGTTCAGCCTCCAGACCAAGACATTCACCACCGACCGCTACCGCCAGAACATCCGGATCAGCGTCGCGGTGTACGACCCCTCCAAGCCCGGGCGCGGGCAGGACGTGGGCGACAACACCGCCACGTCCGGCAACCCGCCGCCACCGGTGGTGAGCCTCACTCGGGGCGACAGGTGCGGCGACGGTCCGCAGACGACGAACCCCTGCAGGAGCAGCAACTCCCAGGCGCCGTGCCTCGTGAACAGCTGCAGCTTCCTACGGCTCGCGACCTCCGGGTTCGAGGAGAACTACCGCTGCTCGATCCAGGGGACGGGCAACGACGGCTCGGAGTGGTACAACCAGAACCTCCCCGGCGGGTCCCAGACAGGCTGGTACTCCGCAGGCGGCACCATCTCGATCACGTGCACCGACAGCACGGGCTACCAGGCCAATTCCGCCACGGTCTACTGGGACATCAACAACGACTGACCGGCACGTGCCGGCAGCCCGAAGGAGCAGCATGACGATCAGCCACGAACAGGCCGAGTGGTTCAAGTCGACCTTCGACCAGCTCACCGACAACATGGAGAAGGCCGTCCTCGGCAAGCGCCACGTCGTCCGGCTGGCGTTGACCTGCCTGCTCTCCGAGGGGCACATCCTGCTCGAGGACTTCCCCGGCACCGGCAAGACCATGCTGGCGCGCGCCCTGGCCAACACCGTGCAGGGCAGCCACGCCCGCATCCAGTTCACGCCCGACCTGCTGCCCTCCGACGTCATCGGCGTCACGGTCTACGACCAGCACAAGGGCACCTTCGAGTTCCACCCGGGGCCGATCTTCCACACGATCGTGCTGGCCGACGAGATCAACCGGGCCTCGCCCAAGACGCAGTCGGCGCTCCTGGAGGTGATGGAGGAGGGGCGCGTGACCGTCGACGGCGTCGCGCACCCGGTCGGCCAGCCGTTCCTGGTGATCGCCACCCAGAACCCCATCGAGCAGGCCGGCACCTACCGCCTGCCCGAGGCCCAGCTCGACCGCTTCCTGATGAAGACCTCGGTCGGCTATCCCGACCGCCAGGCGACCGTCGAGCTGCTCAACAACGCCGCCGTGCGCGACCGCGCCGCCCTCGTCACCCCGGTGATCACCGCCGCCACGATCGCGCAGATGAGCGGCCTGGCCGACGAGGTCTACGTCGACCCGGCCGTCGTGGGCTACGTGGCCGAGCTCGCGGAGGAGTCGCGCCGCCAGCCGCACGTCAAGCTCGGTCTGTCCCCGCGCGGGTGCCTGGCGTTCGTGCGGGTCGCCAAGACGTGGGCCGCCGCCGACGGTCGCGACCACGTGGTGCCCGACGACGTCAAGGACCTGGCCGAGCCGGTGCTCTCGCACCGCCTGCTGCTCGACGCGGAGGCGCAGTTCAGCGGCGTCGACGTGCAGACGGTCGTCTCGCGCCTGCTCGACGCCGTGGCCCCGCCGACCGACCGCGTGGGGGTCTGAGCCCTCGATGAGGCAACGGTTGAACGACGCGCTCGAGGTCCTCAAGCCGATCGGCTGGCTGGTCCTCGGCCTGGGCCTGGGCGCGCTCCTGGTCGCCGCGTTCACGCAGTGGCGTGAGCTGGCGGTCCTCGGCGTGGGCTGCCTGCTGCTCGTCGTCCTCGCGCTGCCGTTCCTGCTCGGTCGCACGTCGGTGTCGGTCGACCTCCGGCTCCAGCCCGAGCGCGTCGCCGCGGGGGAGTCGGTCGCGGCGGGTGTGCTGGTGGTCAACCGGGCGTCCTCGCGGCTGGTCCCGACCACCCTCGAGGTCCCGGTCGGGTCGGCGGTGCACCGCTACGGCATCCGCTCGCTGGCGCCGGGTGCCGCCCACGAGGAGTCGTTCACGATCCGCACCGAGCGCCGTGGGGTGATCGCGGTCGGTCCCGCGATGACCCGGCGCGGCGACCCGATCGGCATCTTCTCCCGCGACGTGGTCTGGACGCCGGTGCGTGAGGTGCTGGTCCGTCCGCCGCTCGTGCCGATGGAGTCGCTCGGCGCCGGCCTGCTGCGCGACCTCGAGGGCGTCTCCACCGACGCGGTCAGCCAGAGCGACCTCGCCTTCCACGCCCTGCGCGAGTACGTCCCCGGCGACGACCTGCGCCACATCCACTGGCGCTCCTCGGCCAAGGTGATGGCCTCGACCGGCGAGTCGGCCCTGCTGGTGCGCCAGTACCTCGACACCCGGCGCAGCCACGCCACGATCGTCGTCGACGACCGGCTCGACTCCTGGTCGGACCCGGACGACTTCGAGACCGCGATGAGCGTCGCGGCGTCGATCGCCGTGCGGGCCGTGCTCGACGAGTTCGACGTGTCGTTCGTGTGCGGCAGCCGCGCCTCGTCGGGGTCCGACGGCCACCTCGCGCTCGACGCCGTGTGCCGCGCCGACCTCGGCGAGCGCGGCATCGTCGAGTCGGGGCGGCAGGCCAGCATGCTGGCGCCCGACACCAGCCTCGCGTTCCTCGTCGGCGGCAGCGAGTCGCCGTTCACCGACCTGGTGCGCGCCTCCGCCGCCTTCCCGCCGGAGGTGCGCCGCTTCGGCATCGTGATCGACCCCCGGGGCAACAGCCGCGTGACCGAGACCCTCGGGCTGCCCGTGCTCCACCTCGCCGCCAAGGAGGACCTCGGCGGCCTGCTGAGGTGGAGCGTGCGATGAGCCCCGAGAGCACCACGACCGGCACCCGCACCCGCGTGCGGCCCCACGCGCTCGTGCCCGACCTCCACTCGTGGGTCGACATCGCCTTCACCCTCGCGCTCGCCGCGGTGGCGCTGCTCGCGTTCGGCACCTCCTTCACCGGCGCGACCTACCTGGTCGTCGGGATGCTGGGTGCCGTCATCGCGGTCGTCGTCACGCACCTGACCCGGGCGGCCGGCTGGCCGGTCGTCTCGGCCGTCGTCATCTGCCTCGTGCTGTTCCTCGTGCTGGGCGGGCCGCTCGGCCTGCGCTCCCTCGGCGACACCTACACGCTGCCGGGGCCCACGACGCTGGCCCGGGTCGTCGACCAGGCGGTCTTCGGGTGGAAGGACCTGCTGACCACGCTCCCGCCGGTCGACGGCGACGGCCCGCTGCTGGTGCTGCCCTGGCTGTCCGGGATGGTCGCAGGACTGGTCGGCCTCGCCCTCGCGCAGCGGCGGCCGCGGCGGCCCTGGCTGGCCGCGCTCCTGCCCGTCGCGGGGATGACGGTGGTGCTCGCCGCCGTGATCCTGCTCGGCGTGCGCCGTCCCCAGTCCCTCCTGCTTCAGGGCTGCGTCTTCACCGCCCTCGCCCTCGCCTGGCTCGCCCTGCGCGCCCGCCGGGCGAGCGCGACCGTCCACGGCGGCACCACGTCGTACGTCCGCGGCGTGGGCGCGGTGTCGATGCTCGCGCTCGCGGCAGCGCTCGCCCAGCCCGTCAGCGCGATCGTCGTCGGCGACGACTCCCGGCGGGCGGTGGCCCGCAACTGGGTCGAGCCCCCCTTCGACATCGGCCGCTACCCCTCCCCGCTGGCCGGATTCCGCAAGTACGTCGACCTCAAGGGCCGCGCCGACCCCGCCAACGTCTACGACAAGACGCTGCTCGACATCGAGGGCGTCCCCGCCGGGACCCGGGTCAGGTTCGCCGCGATGGACCGCTACGACGGGATGGTGTGGGGCGCCACCGACGACGCGCTGCCCGGCCCGGCCGACGACTCCTTCCAGCGGGTCTCGTCCACCATCGACAACCCCGTCGAGGGCGAGCCGGTCGCCGCGACGGTGACGCTGGGGGAGGGGTGGACCGGCGTGTGGATGCCCACGGTCGGCGCGCTGCGGTCGGTGTCGTTCGAGACCGGCGACGCTCGCGCCACGGCCGAGGTGTTCCGCTACAACCTCGCCACCTCGACCGCGGTGGTCCCCACGGGCCTCCAGAGCGGTGACCGCTACTCCTTCACCGCGGTGAGCCCCGACGACGAGCTCACCGACCAGACCGTGGGCTCGGCCGAGGTCGCCCCGCTCCCGGCCGGCGCGGCGTTCATCCAGGGCCCGAGCGAGAAGTGGACCGAGGGTGCGGGCAACGACCCGATGGACCGGGTGCTCGCCGCGGCCGAGCACCTGCGCACGGACGGCAGGTACTCCGACGGCATCGGCCGCACCGAGCGCATCTACGTGGCCGGCCACAGCACCTGGCGGCTGTCCGACGAGTTCGTCAACGCCCCGCAGATCGTCGGCAACGACGAGCAGTACGCCGCAACGATGGCGCTGATCGCCAACCACATCGGCGTGCCGGCGCGGGTCGTGCTCGGCGCGGTCGTGCCCGCCGGCGGCCGGGTCACCGGCAAGGACGTCTCGGCCTGGGTCGAGCTGCGCGCCGCCGACGGGTCGTGGCGGACGCTGCCCACCGAGGCCTTCATGTCCACCACCCCGCCGGCCGACCAGGTGCCCGAGACCGACACGCCGATGTCCGGCACCGTCATCCCGCCGCCCAACCCGATCCCGCCGCCGTCCGACGCGGGCGAGCAGAGCGACGCCGACCTCAAGGAGCGCAAGGCCACGCGCAAGAAGAAGGCCGACGAGGAGGACGCCCTCATCCCCGGCCTCCCGGCGTGGGTCGGGCGGGTCGTGACCTATGTCGGGCTGCCGCTGCTCGCGATCGCGCTGCTGCTGGGCGCCGTCGTCGGGGTGAAGGCGCTGCGCCGGCACCGCCGCCGCAGCGCGGCCTCCCCGTCGGCCCGGTTCGTGGGTGCCTGGCGCGAGCTCGTCGACCACGCCCGCGACCTCGGGCAGCCGGTCCCGCTGGGGCCGACGGTCACCCGTCGTGAGCAGTCGGCCGGCATCGTCTCCGCGCAGGCAGCGGTCCTCGCCCGCCGGGCCGACGGCTTCGTCTTCGGTCCGAGCGCGCCCGAGGTCGCGGCGGCGACGACCTACTGGGAGTCCGTCGACGCCGAGCGCCGCGCCATGTCGCACGAGGTGACCCGGTGGCAGCGGCTGCGCGCCGCGGTCAGCCTCCGCTCGCTGCGGCGTACGACGTCGTCGCGCGACGGCGACGTCGGGGGTGCCGCACCGGGTCCGCCCCCCGCGCCCGGGCGTGTCACGGCGCTGGCCCGGCGGGTGCGCGGCCTCACTGATTGGCGTTCTCGCCGCACGCCTGACTAAACTGGTGCGTCGGCCCAACGTGGGCTGTGTTCGTGGCGCCTCGCGGCTGCCCGGGACTTCGTGTGATCGTCGCTGACGCTCGCGCGTGCTCCGGGAAGAGGCACCCCCGGACCGCCTCACGAGGTCCACCGGCCACCTGCTCGCAGGTGCCGGGCGGTTCCCGGGCCACGGTAGACAACGAGACGACAGATTGTGGAGGACATGCCGAAGAAAGAAGGCGTGATCGAGATCGAGGGCACCGTCGTGGAGGCCCTTCCCAATGCCATGTTCCGCGTGGAGCTGGCCAACGGGCACAAGGTGCTCGCCCACATCAGCGGCAAGATGCGCCAGCACTACATCCGGATCCTCCCCGAGGACCGGGTCGTGGTGGAGCTCTCGCCCTACGACCTCACCCGGGGTCGGATCGTCTACCGCTACAAGTAAGTGATCGAGCCTGCGAGACCACCGATCTGCGCAGGCGCCAGCCGAGCAGCAAGGAAGTTGTTGACATGAAGGTCAACCCGAGCGTCAAGCCCATCTGTGACAAGTGCAAGGTCATCCGCCGTCACGGCCGGGTCATGGTCATCTGCGAGAACCCGCGTCACAAGCAGCGCCAGGGCTGAGCGATTCGCCCCGATCCGGCGGAGCCGGAGCGGGACGAGCAGCGCGAGCCGCGCAGCCGCTTGCGGCAAGCGGGCTTGAAGCCCAGCACGACAGCCCAGCACGACAGCAACACCCCACAACGTGATCGCTAGGTCGGGCACCACCTGACCGAAGTCACCTCCGGAGCACTGGCCGGAGCCCACCCGAGGCGGGATGGGACGCGTCACGACCAGAAACCAGCGCAAGAACAGACAAGGAACAGCCACATGGCACGCCTCGTTGGTGTTGACCTCCCGCGCGACAAGCGCATCGAGGTCGCTCTCACCTACATCTACGGCATCGGCCGTACCCGCGCCCAGCAGCTCCTGGCCGCCACCGGCGTCGACCCGAACGCCCGGGTCCACACGCTCGGTGACGAGGAGCTGGTCAAGCTTCGCGACGAGATCGAAGCCAACTTCAAGATCGAGGGTGACCTCCGGCGTGAGGTCCAGGCGGACATCCGCCGCAAGATCGAGATCGGCAGCTACCAGGGTCGCCGCCACCGCATGGGCCTCCCGGTCCGCGGTCAGCGCACCAAGACCAACGCGCGCACCCGCAAGGGTCCCAAGCGCACCGTCGCCGGCAAGAAGAAGGCGAAGTGATCTGCTCCCCTCACCGGGCGCAGCGCTGATCACTTCAGTCCCCACGCAAGCTTCAAGACCAGACCTCATCAGGAGTTAGTGAATGCCTCCCAAGAGCCGCGCGACCAAGGTCCGCCGCAAGGAGAAGAAGAACGTCGCTCAGGGCGAAGCCCACATCAAGAGCACGTTCAACAACACCATCGTCACGATCACCGACCCGACCGGTGCGGTGATCTCGTGGGCCTCTGCCGGCACCGTCGGCTTCAAGGGCTCGCGCAAGTCCACCCCCTTCGCCGCCCAGATGGCTGCCGAGGCCGCCGGCCGTCGCGCCATGGACCACGGCATGAAGAAGATCGACGTCTTCGTCAAGGGCCCGGGCTCGGGTCGTGAGACCGCCATCCGGTCGCTGGGTGCCATCGGCCTCGAGGTCGGCACCATCCAGGACGTCACGCCCACCCCGCACAACGGATGCCGGCCGCCCAAGCGCCGCCGCGTCTGAGCCCGAGACTGAGAAAGAGAGACTGACACATGGCCCGCTACACCGGTCCCATGACCCGCAAGTCGCGCCGTCTCGGTGTCGACCTGGTCGGCGGCGACGCTGCCTTCGAGAAGCGTCCCTACGCGCCCGGCCAGCACGGCCGCGGCCGCATCAAGGAGTCCGAGTACCTGCTGCAGCTTCGTGAGAAGCAGAAGGCTCGCTTCACCTACGGCGTGATGGAGAAGCAGTTCGTCCGCTACTACAAGGAGGCCAGCCGTCGCCAGGGCAAGACCGGCGACAACCTCCTGCAGCTCCTCGAGTGCCGCCTCGACAACGTGGTCTACCGCGCCGGGTTCGCCCGGACGCGCCGTCAGGCCCGCCAGCTCGTCGTGCACGGCCACTTCCTGGTCAACGGCAAGAAGGTCGACATCCCGTCCTACCAGGTCACCGACCACGACATCATCGACGTGCGCGAGAAGTCGCTCGAGGCGACCCCGCTCATCGTCGCCCGCGAGACCCACGGCGAGCGCGTCGTCCCCGCGTGGATGGAGGTCATCCCGTCGCGGATGCGCATCCTCATCCACCAGGTCCCGGTCCGCGCGCAGATCGACGTGCCGGTCCAGGAGCAGCTGATCGTGGAGTTCTACTCCAAGAAGTGATCCACCGCCGGTGGCCGCCTCCGGGCGGCCACCGGCGCAGCTCGTCCCATTCCTTCTTCTCCGCCAACCTCATCAGGTTCGGATCCGTCAAATAGTGGGTGGATCCGGAAAGGAAAAACTCCGTGCTTATCGCTCAGCGCCCGACCCTCACGGAAGAGACCGTCGACGAGTTCCGCTCGCGTTTCGTCATCGAGCCCCTCGAGCCCGGCTTCGGCTACACCCTCGGCAACTCGCTTCGTCGTACGCTCCTCAGCTCCATCCCGGGTGCCTCGGTCACCAGCATCAAGGTCGACTCCGTCCTCCACGAGTTCTCGACGATCGAGGGCGTCACCGAGGACATGACCGAGATCATCCTCAACCTCAAGGGCATCGTCGTCTCCTCCGAGCACGACGAGCCGGTCGTGATGTACCTGCGCAAGTCCGGCGCCGGTGACGTCACCGCCGCCGACATCACCCCGCCCGCCGGCGTCGAGGTGCACAACCCCGAGCTCAAGATCGCCACGCTGTCCGACAAGGGCAAGCTGGAGATGGAGCTCGTCGTCGAGCGCGGTCGCGGCTACGTCTCCGCCGTGCAGAACAAGGGCGCCGACAACGAGATCGGCCGCATGCCCGTCGACTCGATCTACAGCCCGGTGCTCAAGGTGACCTACAAGGTCGAGGCCACCCGTGTCGAGCAGCGCACCGACTTCGACAAGCTCGTCATCGACGTCGAGACCAAGCCGTCGATCCGTCCCCGCGACGCGATCGCCTCGGCCGGCAAGACCCTGGTGGAGCTCTTCGGCCTGGCCCGCGAGCTCAACGTCGAGGCCGAGGGCATCGACATCGGCCCGTCGCCGGTCGACGAGCAGCTCGCCGCCGACCTGGCCCTGCCGGTCGAGGACCTGCAGCTCACGGTCCGCAGCTACAACTGCCTCAAGCGCGAGGGCATCCACACCGTGGGTGAGCTCATCTCCCGCTCGGAGCAGGACCTGCTCGACATCCGCAACTTCGGTGCGAAGTCGATCGACGAGGTGAAGGCCAAGCTCGTCGAGATGGGTCTCTCGCTCAAGGACAGCGCGCCCGGCTTCGACCCGCACGCCGCCCTCGCCGCCTACGGCGACGACGACGACGATGCCTTCATCGAGGACGAGCAGCTCTGACCTGCGGCCCCGGGCTCCCGGGGCCACCCATCAAAACCGACCGGCGCGCGCCGGTCGTCTACCCGGGTACCTGACACGGCCCGAGAGAAGGAAGGCACCACATGCCCAAGCCCAAGAAGGGCCCCCGCCTCGGCGGCAGCCCGGCCCACCAGCGCCTCATGCTCTCCAACCTGGCCACCGCCCTGTTCGAGCACGGCCGGATCACCACCACCGAGACCCGTGCGCGCCTGCTGCGCCCGGTCGCGGAGAAGCTGATCACCAAGGCCAAGCGGGGCGACCTGCACAACCGTCGCGAGGTCCTCAAGACCATCCGTGACAAGTCGGTCGTGCACACCCTGTTCACCGAGATCGCGCCGACCTTCGCCGAGCGTCCCGGTGGCTACACCCGGATCACCAAGATCGGCCCCCGCAAGGGCGACAACGCTCCCATGGCGGTCATCGAGCTGGTGACCGAGGCCTACAGCCCCAAGGCTCCCTCGACCAAGAAGACCGAGGCTGCTGCCGCGCCGGCGCCCGCCGCCGACGCCGCTCCTGCCGAGGTCGAGGCCGAGGACGTCGACGGTCAGACCGAGGTCGTGGAGACCGAGGCTGCCGACGCCGAGACCGCCGAGGCGCAGGCCCAGGGCGACGCTGCGGAGGTCGAGGCCGACGAGGTCCCGGCCGACGACGCCAAGGCCTGATCCACCGCTGATCGCGAGGCCCGCCACCCCACCGGGGTGGCGGGCCTTCGCGCGTTCGCGGGCCCGTGGGTCAGAGGCGGGCGAGGACCTCGGCGGCGTCCAGGCTGCGCGGCTCGCCACCGGTGGCGACCAGGTGCCGGGTCGCGGCGACCACCGACTCGTTGACGGGGGTCGGCAGCCCCAGGAGGCGTCCCTGGAGCACGATCTCGCCGGCGAGGTAGTCGATCTCGGAGTCGCCGGTGCCGCGGGCCAGGCTCTGCCAGGTGGACCCGCCGCGCCGCTCGAGGTCGGGTCGGCGCTGCAGGATCGTCCCGCGCCGCTGCCGGTCCTCCTCGGCGGAGGTGACGCTGAGCCCGGCCGCCTCGAGGACGCGCTCGCCCTCCGCCTGGGCCAGCTCGGCGAGCTCGTCGGCCGCCTCGCCCTCGGCGAACGACGCGTCGACACCGTTGCCGAGGTTCATCACCAGCTTGCGGCGCTTCCTCGCCATGATGTCGTCGCGCTCCTCCGACTCGATGCGCGCGGCGCGGAGGTCGGCGGCCACGGCGGCGGTGGTGGCGTCGGCGCCGCCCGGGAAGCGGCCGATGTCGAGGATCGCCGGGGTCGGGTGGCACGCCGCGACGACGACCCCGGGCTCGAGGTGGGTGGCGGGCAGCATCACGCACACCGCGTAGGTCCGGGCGAACAGCCTCAGGGCTGCGGTCTCGGTCGCGACGCCGTTGGTCGCGCAGACGACCGGGACGTCGTCGGGGGCGTGGGCGCGGAGGTCGGCGAGCGCCGTCGCGGCCTGGTGCGACTTCACCGCGAGCAGCACGACCGTGTCGTCGGTCCATGCGACGTCCGCGGCGGTGTCGGTCGCCGGGGCGTCGATCCGGTGGCGTCCGTCACCGGCGTCGAGCACCAGCCCGTCGCGGCCGATCGCCGCCAGGTGGGCTCCTCGCGCCACCAGCGTGACGTGGTGCCCGGCCAGGTGGAGGTGGGCCCCGACGACCCCGCCGACGGCGCCCGCGCCGTACACCACGTATCGCATGCCACGACCCTACGGAGGGCCGGCGCGGCGTCAGGCGGGGGGCCGCCAGGCGGGATCGCGTCCGACGAAGGCCATCAACCGGTCGGCGGCGGGCGCGTCGTCGGCCACCGGGACCGCGGGACCGTAGTGGCCCGAGTCGCGCAGCAGCTGCTCGATCGGGCGCATCCCCTCCAGCAGCCGGGTGGCGTGCACCGCGTCGAGGCCCGGCTCCTGGCCGGTGGCGAGGGCCAGGTCCCACGCGTGCATGAACACGTCGCTGGTGTAGAACCGGTCGACCACGTCGGCCAGCCGGTCGGTGCCGGCGTGGGGATGGCTGAAGGTCTCCTCGCCGCGCTGCTCCACCAGGGCCTGCACGGCCGAGGCGTGGTGCCGCCACGCGGCGACCGGGTCGTCGGACGCCGACGGGCCGGGCGCGAGCTCGACTCCACCGGCGGCCAGGAAGTGCGGGAACCACTCGACGAGGTGCGCCACCACGTCACGGGCGGTCCACCCGTCGACCGGGGCCGGCGCCGACCAGTCGGTGGTGTGCGCCACCAGCCGGCCGAAGCCGTCGGCGACCGCCGCGTGCCGCTCGGCGGGCGCCTCGGGCAGCGGCATCAGAGCGCGCCCTCGGCGAGCATCCGGTCGATGGCGGCGTAGCCGTCCTTGACGCCGACCTCCATGCCGCTGCGCAGCCAGCCGTCGCGGTCCTCGAACGAGTCGCACAGGCTGAGCGCGTGCAGCCGGGTGCGCCCGTCGCCGAGGTCCTCGAACGTCATCGTCTCGAGGGAGACGGCGTCGGGCATCCCCTCCCACGTGAACGTCTGCACGATCCGGTCCTCGCGCACGGTGTGGAAGCACCCGCGGAACGACGTCTCGAACTCCTCGCGACCGTCGCTGCCGCTCGCGGTGTAGCTCCAGCTGCCGCCGTCGCGGGCGTCCCAGTGGGTGATGTCGGCGCCCACGTCGGTGGGGCCGATCCACTGTGCGTAGAGGTCGGGGTCGGTGTGGGCGCGGAACAGCTGGGCCGGCGTGGCGTCGAAGTCGCGCCAGATGTGGATGGCGGGGACCTTCTCGTCGGCCTCGATGACGGCCTCGGGGTAGCGGGTGGAGGCGTCGGGGCTCTGCGTGCTGGTCATGATGCGGTTCCTTCCTGCGGGGTGGTGGTGGTGCCGGGTGCGGAGCCGTCGTCGTCCTGCATGCGGGCGAGCACGGCGTCGAGGCGTGCGAAGCGCTCCTCGGCCCGGCGTCGGTAGCGCTCGATCCACTTCGTCATGAGGTCGAACACCTCGGCTTCCAGGTGCACGGGACGTCGCTGCGCCTCCCGGGTCCGCGTCACCAGGCCGGCGTCCTCGAGCACCTTCACGTGCTTGGAGACGGCCTGGAGGCTCACGTCGTAGGGCGCGGCCAGGTCGTTGACGGTGTGGTCGCCCTCGGTCAGGCGGGCCACCATGTCACGGCGGGTCGGGTCGGCCAGGGCGGCGAAGACCCGGGAGAGCTGGTCGGTCACGAGCACCTTCCTCAACTGATTGGTTGAGTAGACGGTAGGAGCCATGGCCGGCCTTGTCAACCATGTGGTTGAACAAAGGTGGGCGGCGCGAGTGGGCGGGCGGACGGCGCCTAGGATCGCTCCCGTGCGCCTGCGGATCGACTGTGCCTACGACGGGGCGGACTTCTCCGGCTGGGCGGCCCAGCCGGAGCGCCGCACGGTCCAGGGCACCCTCGAGGCGGCGCTCGCCACCGCGCTGCGGGTGCCGGAGGTGCGGGTGACGGTGGCCGGGCGCACCGATGCGGGCGTGCACGCGCGCGGGCAGGTGGCCCACGTCGACGTCGACCCCGACGTCGTGGCCGTCTCGGCGGGCCGCTCGAGCGACCCGCCGCCGGCCGCCCTCGCGCGCCGCGTCGACGGCATCCTGCCCCCCGACCTGCGCGTGCGCCGGATCAGCGAGGCGCCGGCCGGCTTCGACGCGCGGTTCTCCGCGACCTGGCGCCGCTACGCCTACCGCATCGCCGACGCGCAGGAGCTCGCCGACCCGCTGGTGCGCGGCCACGTCCTGGACTGGGGCCGGCGTCTCGACCTCGACGCGATGAACGAGGCCTCCCGGCCGCTGGTGGGGCTGCACGACTTCGCCTCCTTCTGCAAGCAGCGCGAGGGAGCGACGACCGTGCGCACGCTGCTCGACCTCGACTGGCGGCGCGACGAGGCCGGCCGGGCGGTCGGCACGGTCCGCGCCGACGCGTTCTGCCACAACATGGTCCGCGCCCTCGTCGGCTGCCTGATCGCCGTCGGCGAGGGCCGCATGCCGACCGGCTGGCCGGCCGAGGTGATGGCCGGGCGGCGCCGCGACCAGGGCGTACGCGTGGTGCACGCCCACGGCCTCACGCTGGAACAGGTCGGCTACCCCGACGACGACGAGCTGGCCGCGCAGGCCGAGCGAGCCCGAGCCCGACGAGAGGCGATCGATGCCTGAGCACTACTTCTCCGCCGACCCCAGCGTCCCCTTCGAGCGGGAGAGCTTCACCGCCGAGCTGTGGGGCAGCACGCTGACCTTCGACACCGGGTCGGGGGTGTTCAGCAAGGGTCACCTCGACCACGCCACGGCCGTGCTCTTCAAGGAGCTCGCGCCGCCGGTGCAGGGGCAGTTCCTCGACCTGGGATGCGGCTACGGCGTCATCGGGCTGGCGATCGCCAAGGCGGTGCCCCTGGCCAACGTGACCGGCGTCGACGTCAACGAGCGGGCCCTGCTGCTGGCCAACGACAACGCACGTGCCGCCGGCCTCGACTCCCGCTTCGTCGCCTGCCTGCCCGAGCAGGTGCCCGGCAACCAGGTCTTCGACGAGATCTGGTCCAACCCGCCGATCCGCATCGGCAAGGAGGCCCTGCACGAGCTGCTGCTGACGTGGCTGCCGCGCCTGGCCCCGGGCGGTCGGATGGTGATGGTGGTGGG
Source organism: Nocardioides sp. zg-1228 (assembly GCF_017086465.1). Lineage (NCBI taxonomy): Bacteria > Bacillati > Actinomycetota > Actinomycetes > Propionibacteriales > Nocardioidaceae > Nocardioides > Nocardioides sp. zg-1228. Next base: position 820,904 of record NZ_CP070961.1, read on the forward strand.
CAAGAACCTCGGCGCCGACTCGCTCCAGCGGTGGCTCACCGAGCGCGGCTGGCCGACCGAGCGCCTGGCGAGCAGCAAGGGCTTCCGGGTGCTGGAGACGCGCCGCGCCTAGGGCCTCGCGTCGAGGAACATCTTGAGCCGGGTGCGGGTGCTGCCGGGGTCCTGCGGCAGCGCCCCGTTGATCGCGCGGCACACCCAGCCCAGGCGCATCGCCAGCGCCGCCGCGTCGCGGAGGTCGGTCCGGCCGTAGTGCTCCTCGTAGGGACGCAGGTAGGCCGCCAGGTGGGGCTCGAGGTCCTCGGAGCCCGCCTCGTCGTCGACGCCCCAGGCGATGACGCCCTCCAGCGTCACCGACAGCGTGAAGAACGGGTGCGAGACGCAGGCGTCACCCCAGTCGAGCACCTGGTGCACGCCGTCGCCGAGGAACACCTGGCCGTCGTGGAGGTCGTCGTGCTGCACCGTCTCGCGGATGCCGTGGGCCGCGAGTCGGTCGCAGAGCTCGGCGATCAGCGAGGCGTCCGGCAGGCGAGGGTCGGCACCGTCGAGCCCGGCCAGCAGGTCGGCGTACGCCGCGGGCAGCGTGTGGAGCCGCCGGTCGGGCAGGCCCAGGGCGAGCAGGGTGTCGACCTCGTCCTCGCAGGCGAGCTGGACCCGGGCGTAGGCGTCGAGCACGTCGTGCCAGCGGTCGAGGGACCGCTCCAGGGGCACCACCTCGCGCAACCGCGGGCCTGCGTCGGCCAGCAGCATCCAGCCCGTGCCGGGGTCGCTCGCGAGCGGGGCCGGCACCCGGCCCGCGGATCGCGCCGCGACGACGCCGGTGACGGCGGCCTCGTGCCGCATCGTGTCGTCGTTGGCCTTGAACCACACCTGCCCCGCGCCGGTCGTGACCCGCAGGACCGTCGACCAGTCGGTGACGTGGGTCTGCTCGATGCCCACGACCGGCGCGGTCGTGTCGAGCTGCTCGTGGATCCACGCGTGGGCGGCGTCGAGGAAGGCGGGGTCGCGCCACCGGTCGGCGAGCTGGCTCATGCCCGGCATTCCACCGCGCGGCGGCGCATCGGGCAACGGGATGAGGCGGCCGTCAGGCCGGCCGGGTCGCGACCAGCACGCCGATCTTGTCGATGCGGTGCTCGGGGTTGTCGAACTCGTCGGCCCAGTAGTTGCCCGCGGCGTGGTCCTCGGGCGTCGCGCAGGTGGACAGGGTGAGCATCGGCTGCGTCGCCGCCTCGCCCGGCCGCCCGGGCACCTCGGCACGCTGCGCGCGGAGGGACGCGGGCTGGCGGAACGACGTCCAGCGGGTCCGGCGCACCTCGTAGACGAAGACGGTGTCGCCGGTGCGCACCAGGATCCGGTCGCCCCTCCTGAGCGACGGCGAGTCGCGCAGGGGAGCGGCGCCGGTGAGCCGGTGCCCGGTGACGAGGTAGTTGCCGACCTCGCCGGGACCGGTGCCGCCGCGCGGCCCGCGCGGGGAGGCCATCTCGCCGGCGTTCTGCAGCGCGGTGCCGGGGCCGTCGTCGGGGGTGCCCCGGTAGCGCACGACGGGGAAGTCGCGCAGGCCGATGGCCGGGATCGTGACGAAGGAGCGACGCGGCTCCGGCACCGACTCCTCGACCTCCGGCTCAGCGGTGGGCTCGGTGGTGGGCTCGGTGGTGGGCGCCGGCCCCGGCGCGCTCGTCGCGGGCCGCTGCGCCGGCGCCTCGGCCGGCCCGCCGCCGCGGCGCGGGCCCTCGGCGGCGCATCCCGAGACCGTCGCGACGAGGGCGGCGGCGAGGAGGGCGAGGCGGCATCCCGGCACCCGTCCACCGTACGCAGCGGGTGGTCGGCCTCACCCGAGGCGGACCGGCAGCTCCTCCACCCCGTGGACGATGGCGAGCTCGCTGAACCGCAGGTCACGCGGGTCGCAGGCCAGCGCGAGGTCGGGGAAGCGCCTCGCCAGCGCGACCAGGGCGGTGCGCAGCTCGATGCGCGCCAGCTCCGCACCGACGCAGCGGTGCACGCCGTGGCCGAACGCGAGGGTGCCGGCCGCGGCGGTGGTGGGGTCGAAGCGGGCGGGGTCGACGTGCCGCGCCGGGTCGCGGCCGGCGCCGGTCAGCGAGACGATGACGATGTCGCCGGCTCGCACGACCTGCTCGCCGACCCGCACCTCGTGCCGGGCCACCCGCGGGAACGCGACCTGCACCGGGCACACGAAGCGGAGCAGCTCCTCCACGACGCGGTCGACCTCGCCGCGCTCGCCGCGCTGCAGCGTCGCCCAGGCGTCCGGGTGCTGGAGCAGCACCCACGTGCCGAGGGACAGCATGCTCGCGCTGGTCTCGTAGCCGCCGAGGAACACCCCGTCGGCCAGCCCGCCCAGCTCGACGTCGTCGAAGTCGGCGCCGTGGTCGGCGACCATCCGGGCGAGGAGGCCGTCGGGCACGTGGGGCGAGCGGCGCTCGGCGGCGACCAGGTCGATGAGGAACTGCCGGGTGCCCGCGGCGGTGTCGAAGATCCCGGCGCCGCCGTCTCGGAGGTCGAAGCGCGCGGCGCCGCGGTGGCGGAACTCGTCGCGGTCCACCTCCGGCATCCCGAGCAGGTCGCAGATGACGCCGAAGGGGACCGCGAAGCCGAAGCGGGCGACCAGGTCGACCTCGGGGCCGTGGGCGGCCATGTCGTCGAGCGCGGCCTCGACGACCCGGTCGACGTCGTCCTGGAGGTCGGCGAGGCGGCGCCGGGTGAAGTAGGGCGTCAGCACGTGCCGCAGGCGCTCGTGGTCGGGGGAGTCGGTCATGCCGAGCCCGCCGATGCGCTCGGCGGGGGCGTCGCGGTCCTGGCGGCCGATGAGTCCGCGCACGTCGTTGGCGAACGTCACGGAGTCGGCCAGCACCTCCCGCGCGACGTCGTAGCCCGTGACCAGCCAGACGCGCGTGCCGAGCAGGCTGGCCAGGCGGACGACGTCGCCGCGCGCCCGGCTCTCCTCGAGCCGCGGGACCGGCTGGACGCCGTGCCGCTCCAGGGGGAAGCGCACCCGGGCGGGCACCCGGCGGGCCGACGACAGCGCGAACCGGAGGGCGGTGGTGCGCAGCCGGGGAGCCGGCCGGGGCGGTGACAACGAGGGGGCCATGGGTCCAGTCCACACTGTTTGGCGCTCCACTGCCATCCGGCATGTCCCCGAGGCGTCCCGGGGCACCCCCGGGTGACCGCACCGGGCAGGATGGGGCCATGGCCTACGACGCAGCCCCCGAGCGGTACGACGGCACGACCGGGATGCACTACCGGGCGACGGGACGCAGCGGACTCAAGCTGCCGGCCCTCTCGGTGGGGCTGTGGCAGAACTTCGGCACCGACCGCCCCGAGGAGACGCAGCGGGCGATCCTGCGGCGGGCGTTCGACCGAGGGGTCACCCACTTCGACCTGGCCAACAACTACGGTCCGCCCTACGGTCGCGCGGAGGAGAACGTCGGCCGCTACCTCGCCGACGACTTCGCGCCCTACCGCGACGAGCTGATCGTCTCGACGAAGGCCGGCTACGACATGTGGCCCGGTCCCTACGGCCAGGGCGGCGGCTCGCGGAAGTACCTCCTGGCCTCCCTCGACCAGTCGCTGGGCAGGCTCGGGCTCGACTACGTCGACATCTTCTACAGCCACCGCTTCGACCCCGAGACGCCGGTCGAGGAGACGATGATGGCGCTCGACGCGGCGGTGCGCTCGGGGCGCGCACTCTACGTCGGCATCTCGTCCTACTCCGCGGCCCGCACGCGCGAGGCGGCGGCGGTCGCCCGCGAGCTCGGCACGCCGCTGCTGATCCACCAGCCGTCCTACTCGATGCTCAACCGCTGGATCGAGCAGCCGCGCGACGGCGACCGGAGCCTGCTCGACGAGCTCGAGGAGCAGGGGATGGGGTGCATCGTGTTCACCGCGCTGGCGCAGGGCCTGCTCACCGACCGCTACCTCGACGGCGTCCCCGACGACTCGCGTGCCGCCCGGTCCGAGTCCACGATCGCCGGCCTCGACGAGGAGACGCTCGGCCGGGTCCGATCGCTCCACGCGATCGCCGAGGGCCGCGGCCAGGAGCTCGCCCAGCTGGCGCTGCAGTGGGTGCTGCGCGACCAGCGCGTGACGAGCGCCGTGATCGGCGCCTCCAGCGTCGAGCAGCTCGACACCAACCTCGACGCGCTCGACGGCCCGCCGCTGACCGACGAGGAGCTGGCCGAGATCGACCGCTACGCCGTCGACTCGGGTGTCAACCTCTGGGCCGGGCAGACCGAGCAGTGAGCGGGGCCGAGCGCCGCGTCGTGGTCGTGGGCGCCGACGGGGCCGGGATGTCGGCGGCGCACCAGGCGCTCCGCACCGCCGCCCGGCACGGGGAGCGGCTCGCCGTCACGGTGCTCGACCGGGGCCACCACACCTCCTACAGCGCCTGCGGCATCCCCTACTGGATGTCGGGCGACGTGCCGACCCAGCAGGACCTGGTCGCCCGCACCGCCGCGGAGCACCGCGAGGCGGGCATCGACCTGCGGCTCGGCGTCGAGGTGGTCGGCGCTGACCTCGCGGCGCGGACCGTGACGACCGCCGACGGCGACGAGCTCGGCTACGACGAGCTGGTCGTGGCCACCGGCGCCCCTGCCGTCGTGCCCGACTGGGCGGTGCGCCCCGACGGCACGGCGTACGACGGGGTGGGCGTGGTGAAGACGCTCGACGACGGGGCCGCCTGGGTCGAGCGCTTCGCGGCCGCCGGCGCTGGTGCGCACGTGGTCGTGGTCGGCGCGGGCTACGTCGGCGTGGAGGTCGCCGAGGCCGCGCTCGCCCGGGGCTTCGGCGTCACCGTGCTCACCCGCACGCGCGGCATGTCGATGCTGGAGGAGGAGTTGTCCGACCGCGTCAACGCCGCCCTCGTCGACGCGGGGGTCGAGCTCGTCCTGGGAGCCGAGGTGACCGGCCTCGAGGTCGACGGCGACCGGGTGAGCGGGGTGCGCTGGGAGGGCGGGCGCGGCGACGCCGACCTCGTGGTGGTGGCGATCGGCGTCCGGCCCGCCACGGACTTCCTGGCCGGCAACGGCCTCGAGCTGTCGGAGGGCGGGGCGCTGCGCCCCGACCCCCACGGCCGCGTCGCCGACCACGTGTGGGCGGCCGGCGACTGCTGCGAGGTGCGCCGCCGGATCGACGACCAGTGGGTGTTCCGCCCGCTCGGCACCCACGCCGCCAAGATGGGACGCGCGCTCGGCGACAGCCTGGCCGGAGGCGGGCTGACCTTCGACGGCATGGTCGACACCTCGATCACCCGCTTCTCCGCGGGCGACGTGCACGTGGAGATCGCCCGCACCGGGCTGTCGCGGGCCGACGCCGCGGCTGCCGGGCACGACGCGGTGGCCCTGGTCACCGAGGGCACCACGGCCACCGGCTACATGCCGGAGGCCGAGCCGATCGCGATCTGGGTGATGGCCGACCGGGTGACCCGGCGGCTGCTGGGCGTGCAGGTCGTCGGCGGCCACGGCGCCGGCAAGCGCATCGACACCTCCGCCGCCGTGCTGTGGGCGGGCGGATCGGTCGACGACCTGGCCTGGATGGACCTGGCCTACGCGCCGCCGTTCGCCACCACCTGGGAGGTGCTGCAGATCGCGGCGCGTCGGGTGGCCGAGCGGCTCTGAGCAACCCGGGCGCGGTCTCGCGCCCGGGTGGGCGAGGATGCCGTCATGCACCTCGAGTTCGTCACCCTCGCCGAGCGCCCCGGTCTCATGGAGACCTTCTGGGACATGGAGACCTCCTGGCCGGAGTTCATGAAGCACGACCCCATCGGCAACGCCTACTACGCCGCGCTCGAGGAGTTCGCCGACTACGTGCTGGTGGTCCTCGACGACACCGGGCGGATGGTCGCCAAGGCGCACTCGGTGCCGTTCCGGCTGGACGAGGGCGAGCTGCCCGACGCCGGCTGGGACCACGCGATCCGCAGCGGCCTGCTGACGAGGCTGCGCGGCGAGGAGCCCGATGCCGTCTCCGCGATCGAGATCGCGATCGAGCCGGGCCTGCAGAGCACCGGGCTCTCCGGCCGGATCGTGGCCGCGCTGCGCGACAACGCCCGGCGGCTGGGCTATCCCGAGCTGCTCGCCCCGGTGCGGCCCAACGGCAAGACCGACGTCCACGAGCCGATGGCCGACTACGCTTTCCGCACCCGCGACGACGGCCTGCCCGTCGACCCGTGGCTGCGCGTCCACGTGCGCGCCGGCGGTCGCATCGACCGGGTCGCCCCCCGCTCGATGGTCATCCCCGGCACGGTCGGGGAGTGGCGCGAGTGGACCGGCCTGCCGTTCGACGCCACCGGCCCGGTCGTCGTCCCGGGCGCGCTGGCCCCGGTGATGTGCGACGCCGAGCACGGCACGGCGACCTACGTCGAGCCCAACGTGTGGGTCAGGCACCCGACGGGCGCCTGAGGGGCCTCACGCCCCGTCGACGGCCTTGCGGACCTCGTTGACGCACAGGGCGATGAATGCCAGTGCGCACAGGGCCATGAGCACGTTGGAGTGGAGCTTGTTGCGCCACTCGGCGGGCGTCCGGTCGGTGTTGAGCAGCCACAGCAGGGTGATCGCCAGGAACGGCATGAAGAACGCCCCGAGCACGCCGTAGGCGAGGATCAGCCAGATCGGCTTGCCGAGGAACATCATCGCCATCGGCGGGAAGGTCAGCCAGAGGATGTAGACGCGGTACCACCTGCCGCCGGCGCGGGCCTCGGACGGATCGCCCTTGGTCACGTTGGTCATGAAGTCGGCGAACATCAGGCTGACGCCGTTCCACACGCCCACGAGCGACGACATCGCGGCGGCCCAGAAGCCGAGCAGGAAGAGCTTGCCGGCCCACTCGCCGTAGCGGTCCTGCAGCACCACGCCGAGGTCGACGAGGCCCTGGTCGCCGCTCTCGATGGCGACGCTGGTGGAGTAGAGCAGCTCGGCGCCGACCACCAGCGTGGCGAGGACGAAGAGGCCGGTGACGACGTACGCGACGGCGTTGTCGATGCGCATCACCCGCATGTAGCGAGGAGTGGACCAGCCCTTCTCGCGCAGCCAGTAGCCGTAGGCGGCCAGCGTGATGGTGCCGCCGACACCGCCGGCGAGGGCGAGGGTGTTGACGAGGCCGTCGTCGGGGATGCGCGGGGCGAGGCCGGTGAGCAGCTCGCCGAGGTTGGGCAGCGTCAGCAGGGCCGCGCCGACCATCGTCACGAACATGATCCCGACCAGGGCGGCGAGCACCTTCTCGAAGACGCTGTAGCGGCCCGTCCACACCAGCAGCAGGCCGATCAGGCCCGACAGGATGCCCCACCACGTCGTGCTCAGGCCACCGAGGAGCCCGGTGAGGGCCAGCCCCGTGCCGGCCATCGCGGCGGCGCCGTAGACGAAGCCCCAGATCACGATGTAGGGCGCGAAGTACCACGTCGTCCAGGCGCCGAGGGAGCGCCAGCCCTCGAAGATCGTGCGGCCCGTCGCGAGGGAGTAGCGCCCCGCGCCCTCGACCAGGACGATCTTCATGACGCATCCCACGACGACGCACCACAGCAGGGTGTAGCCGAACTTCTGGCCCGCGATGAGCGTCGCCACCAGGTCGGCGGCGCCGACGCCCGTCGCCGCGACGACGAGCCCCGGACCGATGATCCTCCAGCGGGGGACCGTGGACTGCTCCGCCGATCCGGTCGAGGTGGTGTCAGCCATGGGCAGCACCATAACCGCGGTCTGGACCAGTGCGGCCCGGCGTTCTGGACGAGACCGTCGCTCGAGTCGGCGCATCCTCGCCGAGGTTGCGCGGCGCGCCGCGGCCGGCGTACACCCCGGGTGGCCGGATCGCGGGCGACCCCGTGCGTGCCGGTCGACTGGGGAGCGGGACGCTCGGCGTGACGGGTGGTGGGTAGTGCGCGGTGGTCCCGGTCGGTAGCGGCGGCAGCACAGGGCGAGCGGGGCCACTAGGACGGTCTCGTCCCCGCTAGGACACCCGGATCCGGGTGGTTGAGCGGGGACGTGCCCGCTTGAGCGGCCGGTCGCACCGCACCCCCGGACGGCCCCGACCGATATACATGCGACGCCGCGGCAGGTCGCTTGCGAGAATCCTCCCGTGGGTCACGTGGATGTCGCCGGGGTGCGCTACGAGCTGCCGGACGGGCGGGTGCTGCTCGACGACGTCAGCTTCCGCGTCGGCGACGGGCAGAAGGTCGCGCTGGTGGGTGCCAACGGCGCCGGCAAGACGACCCTGCTGCGCATCGTCACCGGCGACCTCAAGCCGCACGCGGGTGTCGTCACGCGGTCGGGCGGGCTGGGGGTGATGCGCCAGTTCGTCGGTCACGGGGGTGCCGACGAGACCGTCGCCGACCTGCTGCTCTCGGTGGCCCCGGCAGACGTACGCCGGTGGTCGCAGGAGGTCGCGGCCCAGGAGCTCCGGCTGATGGACGACGACAGCGAGCCGGTGCAGATGGCGTACGCCGAGGCGCTGGGCCACTACGGCGACGTCGGCGGCTACGACCTCGAGGTGGTCTGGGACAAGGTCACGACCGCAGCGATGGGGATGCCCTACGACCGCGCCAAGTATCGCGCCCTCACGACGCTGTCGGGCGGCGAGCAGAAGCGGCTCGTGCTGGAGTACCTCCTGCAGGGGCCCGACCAGGTGCTGCTGCTCGACGAGCCCGACAACTACCTCGACGTGCCCGGCAAGATCTGGCTCGAGGAGCGGATCCGCGAGTCGCCGAAGACCATCCTGTTCATCAGCCACGACCGCGAGCTGCTCGCCAACACCGCGACGCGGATCGTCACCGTCGAGCTCGGCAGCGCCGGCAACCTGGTGTGGACCCACCCGGGCGGGTTCGCGACCTACCACCAGGCCCGCGAGGAGCGCTTCGAGCGCTTCGAGGAGCTTCGGCGCCGCTGGGACGAGGAGTACGCCAAGCTGCGCGCGCAGATGCTGATGTACAAGCAGAAGGCGGCCTACAACTCCGACATGGCCAGCCGCTACCAGGCGGCCCAGACCCGGCTCAAGAAGTTCGAGGACGCCGGGCCGCCGACCGAGCAGCCGCGCGAGCAGCAGGTCAAGATGCGCCTCAAGGGCGGGCGCACGGGCAAGCGCGCGGTGGTGTGCACGGGCCTCGAGCTGACCGGCCTGATGAGGCCCTTCGACCTCGAGGTCTGGTACGGCGAGCGGGTGGCCGTGCTGGGCTCCAACGGGTCCGGCAAGTCCCACTTCCTGCGCCTCCTCGCCGCCGGCGGCAGCGATCCCGACGTCGAGCACCAGCCGGTCGGCGTGCCTCCCGCGCCGGTCGAGCACACCGGCAGCGCCAAGCTCGGCGCGCGGGTGCGGCCGGGCTGGTTCGTGCAGACCCACGAGCACCCCGAGCTGGTCGGGCGCACGCTGCTGGAGATCCTGCACCGCGGCGACGACCACCGCGACGGGATGGGCCGCGAGGCCGCGAGCCGGGTGCTCGACCGCTACGAGCTCGCCCACGCCGGCGAGCAGCGGTTCGAGTCGCTCAGCGGCGGGCAGCAGGCGCGCTTCCAGATCCTGCTCCTCGAGCTCTCGGGCGCCACCCTGCTGCTGCTCGACGAGCCCACCGACAACCTCGACGTCCAGTCGGCCGAGGCCCTCGAGGCCGGGCTCGAGGCGTTCGACGGCACGGTGCTGGCCGTGACCCACGACCGCTGGTTCGCCCGCGGCTTCGACCGCTTCCTGGTCTACGGCGCCGACGGCGAGGTCTACGAGTCGGACGGACCCGTGTGGGACGAGGGTCGCGTGGCCCGCTCGCGGTGACGCATCGCTCGCGCCTGCAGCGGGTACCAGAAGTCGACAGGAGACCGAACGGCAAGGAGGCCCACGCATGAGCGATTCCAGCGACGCAGCAACCGGGCGGCCCGAGGGCGAGGAGCCCGTCGGTGCCGAGATCGGCATGACCGACGAGCCCAACACCTTCGAGCCCGAGGAGGACGCGGAGGAGGATCCCACCCCGGACTCCCCCGAGGACGCCGAGGACGCTGAGGGCTCCGAGGGGCCCGGCGCCTGACGTCCCGTGCTTCCCTGACCGCATGACCACGCGTCGCGGGCTCTTCGTCGCGCCCTTCGACGGCCTGGCCGACCCGCGGGTGGTCGGCGACCTCGCCGCCGACGCCGAGGAGGCGGGCTGGGACGGGTTCTTCGTCTGGGACCACCTGCAGTACGGAGACCGGGTGGCCGCGATCGCCGACCCGTGGACGTGCTGCGCCGCGATCGCCCTGCGCACCGAGCGACTGCTGCTCGGGCCCATGGTGACGCCGCTGCCCCGCCGTCGTCCGCAGGTGCTGGCGCGCCAGGCGGCCAGCCTGTCGGTGCTGTCGGGCGAGCGCCTCGTCCTCGGCCTCGGACTGGGGGACGACTGGGTGGGGGAGTTCAGCGCCTTCGGCGACGAGCCCGACCCGGGGGTGCGCGGCCGGATGCTCGACGAGGGCCTCGGCGTGCTGACCGGTCTGCTCGCGGGGGAGCCCGTCGACCACGTGGGGGAGCACTACAGCGCGCGCCAGGCCCGGTTCGTGCCGGCGCCGCGGGTGCCGATCTGGCTGGCCGGTCGCTTCGGCAACCGGGCCCCGCTGCGGCGGGCGGCGTCGTACGACGGCTTCTTCGTCATCGGCCTCGACGACCCGGGCGACCTCGACACCGTCGCCGGCGACCTGGCGGCGCACGACCCGGCGCCGGGCTTCGACCTCGTCGTCGACCTCCGGACCGACCAGGACCCCGCCCCGTGGCTGGACCGCGGCGCGTCGTGGGTGCTCACCCGGGTCGGGCCCTACGACCTCGACCTCGACGACGTGCGCCGCGTGGTGCGGACTGGCCCCCGCTGAGGAGGGGTGCCCCCGCGCCCCGGGCGGTGCTAGCGTCGAACGATGCCGGCTCGCCGCCGCTCGCTCCGCCTGCGACTCGTCCCCGCCCTGGGCGTGCTGCTCGGGGTCACCGCGCTGCCCGCGGGTGCGAGCCCCGCGCCCGCCCCGGCGCCGCTGCCCGAGTCGGTCACCGTCACGGACGGCCGCACCTCACCGCCCTCGGTGGACATCTCGCAGGTCCGCCTCGTAGCGAGCTCGGGCAGCTTCACCGCTCAGTGGATGTGGATCACCGTGCCGCACCGGTTCCGGGACGGCCACCACCTCACGGTGTGGTTCGACATCGACGGCGACGCCGCGCCCGAGGGCCGACTCACCGTGCGGCTGCGGAAGGACCGCAGATGGCCCCGCCTGCTGCACGCCCGGCAGGCCTTTCGGATCGGCGGTGGCTGGACCGGCGCCGGGCGGCGGGTGCCCTGCGGTTCCGCGTACAGCGACCTGCCCGTGGGCGGCGCCTTCTCGTCCGACCGCTTCCTCAAGGTCAGGCTCGACCTGTGGCGGTGCCTGCGGACGCCGAGCCCGCCCGGCGACGGGCCGCGGGGCGCGTGGCGGACCGCCGTACGGCTGGCCAAGGACGGCAGGAGCGACACCGCGCCCAGTGGCCGCAGGTGGAGCCCGCCGGTGCTGGGGTGGACGGGGTGCACCACCGAGTGCGACTGACGCGCGCGACCGTCTCCCCACGGTCTGCCGCTCACGCCTAGGGGGGAGGCAAGGTCTGTCCCGGGTCACGCAGGATGAGGCGCGTGCTGAGTCCCACCGCCGGCGTCCGCGTCACGGACGTCGTGGTGCCCGACCACCTGCTGCTCGGCCCCGACGCGCACGGCGTCACGGCGTACGCCGGCGAGGTGGCCGCCGCCGCGCGGGCGCGGGTGGTGCGCGACGTCAGCGACCTCGCTCCGGGCTCGGCGGTGCACCTGCACCTGACCGACCGGCTCTTCGGTCCCGAGCCGGCCCGCGCGGCCGCCGCGGTGCGCCGGCTCGCGCAGCAGGTGAGCCTGACGGTGACGCTCCACGACGTCCCGCAGCCCACCGACGGGCCGGTCTTCGCGGCCCGCGCGGCGGCCTACGGGCAGATCGTGCGGGCCAGCCGCGCGTGGGCGACCAACTCGTGGCACGAGCACGCGCTCGTCGACCGCTGGAGCGCCGCCGGCGCCCGCGGCACCGTCATCCCGCTGCCGGTGCGCGCCGCGGCCCGCGGCGCGGGGGAGGGCCCGACGGTCGTGCCGGAGCCGGTGGTCGGCGTCTTCGGCTTCGTCTACCCCGGCAAGGGCCACCGCCAGGTGGTGCGGGCCGTGGCGGCGCTGCGCCGAGCCGGCACACCGGCCTCGGTGCGGGTGCTGGGCGACGCGGCGCCGGGCCACGCCGACGAGCTCGAGGTGCTGGTGCGCACGAGCCGTGCCCGCGGCGTCCCGGTCGAGGTCGCCGGGCGGGTGCCGGACGACGAGCTGGTCGACGCCCTGCGTGCGGTGGCGGTCGGGGTGACGGCGCACCGCAACGTGTCGGCCTCGGCGAGCCTCAACTCCTGGATCGCCGCGGGCCGGCGGCCCCTGGTCCGCGACGGGGCCTACGCCCGCGAGATGGCCGCGCTCCGCCCGGGCACGATCACCCTGTTCGACGACTCGACCCTCGTGCCGTGCCTCGACGCCGCCCTCCGCCACCCGACCTCGACGTGGACCGCACCCGGCCTCGACCTCGGCCCGCACCTCGCGGACACCGTCGCTGCCTACCGGGCGTGGTGGGCCTCGGTCCGATGACCGCGCCGCCCTTCGGCACCAGCGTGCCGGGCAACCGCTGGGACCTCGCGCCGGCCGGGGCGCCGCGGCGTCGGGTGTCGGTCGTGGTCACCCACTTCGAGCAGGAGCAGGCGCTCGCGCGCACGCTCGCGGCTCTGGGCCGGCAGTCCCGGCCGCCCGACGAGGTGGTGGTGGCCGACGACGGGTCAAGGCAGGCTCCCGTCGTCCCGCCCGGGGTGCGCCTGGTGCGCCAGCGGGACGACGGCTTCCGGGCCGCCGCCGCGCGCAACCTCGGCGTCGCGGCCACGACCGGCGACGTGCTGGTGCTGCTCGACGCCGACACCACGCCCGAGCCGGGCTTCGTCGAGCGGATGGTGGCCCTCCCCGAGGCGCTGCCGGAGGCGCTGGTCGTGGGGCGTCGGCGGCACGCCGACCTGTCCGGCGTCGCGCCCGACGAGCCCGTCGAGGCGGCGGGTCCGCCCCGCGAGCTGCCGGAGCCGGCGTGGCTGCGCCGGGCGTACGCCTCGACGCGCGACCTGCTCGACGCCGACGCGAGCAGCCACCGCTTCGTGATCAGCGCCGTCCTGGCCTGCAGCCGGTGGTGGTGGGACGAGGTGGGCGGCTTCGACGAGACGTTCCGCACCTACGGAGGCGAGGACTGGGAGTTCGCCCACCGATCGTGGACCGCGGGCGGGCTGCTGGCCCACCGGGCCGACGCGGTGGCGTGGCACGACGGCCCCGACGCCGCCGCCCGTCCGCGCGACCCCGACGCCCACCTCGCCCAGACAGCGGCCGTGGCCGACCGGACGTCGGCCGTCGGCACGACGTGGCGCGGCCTGCTGCGCGGCCCGGCCGACCTCGTCGTGACCTGCGCGCCCGGCCTCGGCGCCACCGAGCTGCTCGTCACCGTCGACTCGCTGCTGGCGGCGCTCCCGCGTGCCGTCGTCCGCGTCGGCGCCGCGCACCGAGCCCTCGTGGGCGACGACCCGAGGGTCGTGGCTGCCGAGGACGACCTGCCGGCCACGGCCCGGCTGCACCTCGAGGTGCGCCGCGGCCTCCACGGGGACGCGGCGGCCTGGCCGGCCCTGATCGACGGCCTCGACGGGAGCACCGGGTCGCGCACGGTCGCGGATGGGTGCGTCGAGCTGCGCGACCTCCGGCTGCTGCGCCGGGCCGGCCGGTGGGGGCGGCCCGACCTGGCCCCGCCGGGACCCCCGCTCGCCACGTCGCTGCGGCCGTGGACGGGCGACGCGACGCTCGAGGCGTGGCTGGGCGGGTGGGCCGCCGCGTCGGACCCGGCCTAGGGACCGACGCGCCGGCTGCCGCTCAGCTCGTCGGCACTCCGCCCTCCGGCGGGCTGTCGTCGGCCTGGCCCGAGTCGTCGGTCGTGATCTCGGCGTCGCCGATGTCGGTCACCAGGACGTCGGTGACCGGCTCGCCCACGCCGGCCTTCAGCTCGACCAGGCGCATGCCGGCGATGCCCATGTGGCTGTCGGCGCCGTAGCGGAACGGCGCGAGCTGCGGGCCCTCCCACTCGGAGCCGCCCTCCTCGATCGCCGCCACCAGTCCGTCGCGGGTCAGGTCCTCGCCCGCCGCGTCGAGGGCCTGGACGAACGCGTAGGCCTGGGACATGCCGTAGATGCGGTAGTTGGTGAGCTCGCCCTTGCCCCCGTGCTCGTCCCAGACCTCCTGCCACAGCTGCACCCAGGGGTCGTCGGCGCTGTCGACCCCGGGGATGTACTCGGTCGTCATCACCCCGTCGAGGGCGCCGGAGTCGCCCGTGACGGCGCCCTCGGAGAACCGCTCGAGCAGCGAGCCGACGAGGGCCGGGTCGGAGCCGATGTTGGCGTAGAACCACTTCGGGGTGAACCCGGTCTTGAGCGCGACCAGCTGGCTCAGCGCCGTGTAGGAGGGCGTGTTGAAGGCGAGCACCAGGTCGACGTCCTCGGCCTGCAGGCCGGTGATCTGGGGGGCGACGTCGGTGTTGCCGGTGGTGTAGCGCTCGACCGCGACGATCTGGTCGTCGATGTAGCGCCGCACGCCCTTCTCCGCGTCCTCGCCGAGGTCGTCGTCCTGGAGGAACAGCCCGACCCGCGCGTCGGGCATGTTGTCGGCGACCCACTGGCCGATGACCTTGCCCTCGGACTCGTAGTCGGGCTGCCAGCCGAAGGTCATCGGGCGTGCCTCGACGTCGTCGCCCCACTGGAGCGAGCCGGAGGACACCATCAGCTGCGGCACGCCCTCGTCGTTGAGGTAGTCGGCGACCGAGGCCTGCGTCGGGGTGCCCAGGGAGCCGACCGTGGCGAAGACCTCGTCCTGCAGGACCAGCTCGTTGGTCACGGTGCTGGTGTTGGTGGGGTTGTAGCCGTCGTCCTTGACGATGTACTCGATGGTCCTGCCGTGCACGCCGCCGGCCTCGTTGACGTAGTCGAAGTAGGCCTTCGCGCCGGTGGGGATCTCCGCATAGCCCGGCGCCGCCACGCCGGTCAGGGGGAAGGTCGCGCCGATCGTGACCGTGTCGTCGGTGACGCCGGGGTCGGCGGCGGCCCCGCCACCGCCCCCGTCCCCGTCGTCGGAGTCGTCGCGCCCGCCGGCGCCGCACGCCCCGAGGACGAGCGAGGTCGCCAGCGCGACGGCCAGGGGTCCTGCGACCCGGAAGTGTCTGCTCATGCTGATGTTCCCTTCGATGAGGTGGTGCGATGGGTGCTGCGTCGACGCGCGAGGGCGCCGCGGAGGGAGCCGACGATCCCGGCGGGGGCGAGGAGGATGACCGCCACCGTGACCAGCCCGTAGACCAGTGGGGCCAGCTCGGCCGCGCGGATGTCGTCGAGCCCGGCGCCGCGGCCGAGGTCGGTGACGATGCCGGGCAGGAAGGTGAGGAGCCCGGCCCCGAGCAGCGCCCCGGTCAGGCTGCCGAGGCCGCCCAGCACGATCGCCGCGAGCAGGGTGAGGCTCAGGGTCAGGGTGAACGCGCTCGGGGCGGCGAGCTTGACGGTGAAGGCCACGATGGCGCCGGCGGCCCCCGCCGCGGCCGCACTGACCATGAACGCCGAGACCCGCGCACGCCCGAGGTCGATGCCGGCCAGCTCGGCGGCGACCTCCGCGTCGCGCACGGCCCGCCACCGGCGCCCGGTGCGCCCGGCGCCGAGATTGGCCAGGAGCAGGTAGACCACGATCAGCGTCAGCCACCCGACGTACGCCGTGAAGCGCGAGCGGGTGAGCTCCTGACCGGTGACGAAGAACGCGACGTCGAGCACCCACACCGGGATCTCGGGCATCACCACGCGCAGGCCCTGCTCGCCGCCGAGGGTCTGCTTGAAGTAGAGCGCGATGCCCGGGACGGCGACCGCGAGCGCCAGGGTGGCCCCGGCGAGGTAGGGCCCGTGCAGGCGCGCGGCGGCCAGCCCGACCACGGTGCCGACGGCCAGCGTGGTCAGCACGGCGGCCACGACGACGACGCTCAGCGGCATCCCCGAGTCGCGCTCGGGCAGCAGCAGGGCGGCGGTGTAGGCGCCGACCGCCATCAGCGCTCCGTGCCCCAGCGAGAGCTGTCCGTTGGTGCCGGTCAGCACCGTCAGCCCGCCGGCCGCGATGCCGAGGTAGGCCATGGCCGCGAGCTGGGTGTTGCGGTAGTCAGAGACGCTCTCGAGGACCACCACCAGCACCACGAGCGCAGCCAGCGTGAGCACGAGGTGGCGGCCGAGGGTGGAGCCCCAGATCGCCGCAGCCCGGGCGCGCATCAGACCCGACGCTCCGGGGCCTGGGCGAACAGGCCGCCGGGTCGCAGCGTCAGCACCAGCATGAGGATCGCCAGCGCCGCCAGGGGCACGAGCTGCGAGCCGACGTAGCCGCTGACGAAGCTGAGCGACACGCCCAGCACCAGCCCGCCGACCACCGCCCCGAGCGCACTGTCGAGCCCGCCCAGGACGGCCGCGACGAAGCCGAACACCACGACCGAGTCCATGTAGGCGGGGTGGACCAGGCTGCCGCCGGCGATCAGGAGGCCGGCGAGCGAGCCGACCACCGCCGCGAGGGCCCAGCCGAGGGTGAGCATGTGCCCGACCCGGACCCCGAGCAGCCGCGCCACCTCCTGGTCGAGGGCGGCGGCGCGCATCCGCAGTCCGACGTCGGTGAACCGGAAGAGGGCGACGAGCGCGACCAGGACGACCCCGACCGAGACGATCGTGAAGACGCCGAACCCGTTGAGCGCGATGGTCGTCCCGCCGACCTCGAATCCCCGCAGCCCGAACGGCGCCGGGAACGACCGGTAGCGGTTGCCGAAGACGACGGCCGCCAGGGCGTGCAGCACGATGAACAGGCCGAGGGTCAGGATGACCGCGTTGATCTCGGGTCCCCCCTCCGCCGGGCGGATCACCACCCGCTCGAGCACCGCGCCCAGGACCAGGCCCGACAGCAGCGCAGCCGCGAACCCCAGCCAGTAGCTGTGGCCCGCGTCGATGACCACGAGGGCCACGAAGGTGGTCACCATCGCCATCGGCGCCTGGGCGAAGTTGACGACGCGGGTGGAGCGCCAGATCAGCACGAGCGCCAGGGCGAAGGCCGCGTAGACCATGCCCAGCGTCAGGCCGGTCAGTGCGGTGTTGACGAGCTGCAGCACAGGGTCTCCTGGTCAGAATCCGAGGTAGGCGTGGCGGAGCTTCTCGTCGCCGGCGAGCTGGTCGGCCGGAGCGTCGGCGACCACGTGGCCGAGGCTGAGCACGACCCCGCGGTCGGCGACGGACAGGGCGCTGCGCGCGTTCTGCTCCACGAGCAGGACGCTGAGGCCCTCGGCGCGGACCAGGTCGCGGACCAGGCCGAAGAGCTGCGCCACGATGCGGGGCGCCAGGCCCAGCGACGGCTCGTCGAGCAGCAGCATCGTGGGCCGCGCCATCAGCGCCCGCCCGACGACCAGCATCTGCCGCTCGCCCCCGGACAGGGTCGTGGACAGCGCGGTGCGACGATCGCCGAGGACGGGGAACAGGTCGTAGACGCGGTCCAGGTCGCCGCGGCTGACCTTGCCACCGCGCCCGAGCCCGCCGAGGCGCAGGTTCTCCTCGACGGTCAGCTCGGTGATGACGCCGCGGCCCTCGGGCACGTGGGCCATGCCCAGCCCGGGCATCCGCTCGGCCGGCAGCCGGTCGAGCGGGCGGCCGGCGAGCTCCACCGTGCCGGAGCGGGCGCGGTGCAGCCCGGACACGGTGCGCAGGAGCGTGGTCTTGCCGGCGCCGTTGGCGCCGAGCACCGCGGTGATCTCTCCCTCGCGGGCCGTGAACGTGACGTCGTCGAGCGCCGTGATCGGGCCGTAGCCGGCGCAGAGGGAGGTGATGGCGAGCATCAGCCGACCTCCTCCCCGAGGTAGGCCGCGAGGACGGCCGGGTCCTCGCGCACCTGCTCGGGCGTCCCCTGGGCGATGACCCGGCCGAAGTCCAGCACCGTGATGCGGGTGCAGACCTGCATCACCAGGTCCATGTGGTGCTCGACGAGCAGCACGGAGGTCGTCCCCGCGAGCGTGGTCACCAGCTCGCCGAGCTCGTCCATCTCGGCCGCCGACAACCCGCTCGCCGGCTCGTCGAGGAGCAGCACCTCGGGGGCGGCGACGAGCGCGCGGGCGAGGGCGACACGCTTGCGGACGGGGTAGGGCAGGCTCGGCGGGTAGCGATCGGCGTACGCCGCGACACCGAGGTCGTCGAGCGTCGCGCGGGAGCGCTCGCGCAGCGCCCGTTCGTCGCGACCGGCCCTCGGAAGCGCGAGCAGCGAGCCGAGGAAGCCGGAGCGGGCGTGGTGGTCGGCCCCGACCATGACGTTGTCCAGCACCGTCATCCGGTCGAAGAGGCCGAGCCCCTGCAGGGTGCGGGCCATCCCGAGCCCCGGGAGGTCGCGGGGGCGCAGCCGGTCGATCCGCTCGCCGCGCCGGACCACCTCGCCGCTGTCGGGTTGCACGAATCCGCACGCCACGTTGAACAGCGTCGTCTTGCCGGCTCCGTTGGGTCCGATCACGCCGTGCACCTCGCGCGCCCCGACCGCGAGGCTGACGTCGCGGAGCGCGGTGAGCCCGCCGAAGGTGACGGTGACGTCGTTCAGCTGGAGCTCGTCCACGTGTGGCTCGACCCTTCCCGGTCCGGGACATGACGTAGACCACTGTCACCAGATCGGGCTGCGAGCACATTGGGCGGGCAGCACAGAACCGGAGGCCAATTCGGCCCCAGCGGTGGCGATCTGTGTGCGCCGGGTGCCACGGTGGGGCCGTGGACACACGGGTGAGCGACGAGCCGGCTGCGGCCTCCGAGCGGGTCGAGCGCGCCTGGCGCTCGATCCTGCACCGCTCCGACGAGGTGGCCGACGTGATCTCGGCGCGGCTGCTGGCCCGTGACATCGACACCTACGCCGAGATGAACGCGCACCTGCCCGACGACATCCGGCAGTCCTGCCGCGAGCACATCCGGCGCGGCCTGCAGGTGCTGTCGGGGATCGACTCGGCCAAGGCCTCGGCCGTCGAGCTGTGGCGCGAGACGGGACGGCGCCGGGCTCGCCAGGGCGTCCCGCTCGAGCTGGTCCTCAACGCCTACACGATGGGGGCGCGGGTGCTCTGGGAGGCGCTCGCCGAGGCCGCCGGACGCTCGGGTGCGGCCGACGTGCCCGACACCGACCTCCTCGTGGCGGCGCGGGCGGTCTGGTCCAACCTCGACGTGCAGAGCGCGGTCCTGATCGAGGCCTACCACCGCGAGCGCGACCGCGTGCACCGCCGCGACCAGCAGCGCCAGCAGACGGTGATGGACGGGCTGGCCGACGGTCGCGGAGGCGACCCCACCTTCGCCGAGACCGCCCGCGCCGCGCTGGGGCTCGACGCCCACGACGCGGTCGCCTGCGTGGTGGTCATCGCGGACCAGGGCGACGGCGACCCGGTCGGCCGGCTCGACGACCAGCTGCAGCGCCACGGCATCACCGCCCACTGGCACGTGCGCTCGGGCGCGGCCTACGGGCTGCTGTCGGGCCGGCTGCCGGACGAGCCCGGCCTCGTCCGGATCATCGAGCCCGCCGGCGAGGGGCGGATCGCCGTCGCGTCGAGCAACGGCGTCCACGGCTTCGGCACCGCGTTCCGCCTGGCGATGCGCTCGGCGCGCACCGTACCGGCCGGGGGTGGGGTCGTCGGCGTCAGCGACCGGCTGCCGGAGGTGCTCCTCGCGGGCGACTCGTGCGTGACGCCGCTGCTGATCGTCGAGGCGTTCGGCGCCCTGCTCGACCACCCGCAGGTCGACACGCTGCTCGAGACGCTGCGCTCGCTCCTCGCCCACGACGGCTCACCCACGCACGCCGCCGAGGAGCTCTACTGCCACCGCAACACCGTCATGTACCGGATCAAGCAGATCGAGCGACTGACCGGACGCGACCTCACCGACCCGCGCGACAAGATGCTGCTGTGGCTGGCGCTGACGGCGCGGTCCTGACCGGCCGGGACCGTGCCACCTAGAACGCGCTGATGCCCGTCTCCGCCCGCCCGATCAGGAGCTTCTGGATCTGCGAGGTGCCCTCGTAGAGGGTCATCACCCGCGCGTCGCGGAGGTACTTCGCGACCGGGAAGTCGTCGACGTATCCCGCGCCGCCGTGCACCTGGATCGCGTCGTTGGCGGCGCGGACGGCCGCCTCGGAGGCGAAGAGCTTGGCCTTGGAGGCGGCGACGCCGTAGGGCTCGCCGCGGTCGATGAGGTCGGCGCACCGCCAGGCCAGCAGTCGCGCGGCGTCGGCGTCGAGGGAGATGCCGGCGATCAGGTCCTGCACGAGCTGGAACGACGCGATCGGCTTGCCGAACTGGGTGCGCTGCGTCGCGTAGGCCACCGAGGCCTCCAGGCAGCCCTGGACGATGCCGACGCACCCGGACGCGACGGCGAGCCGGCCCTTGTCGAGGGTGCCCATCGCGATCCTGAAGCCCTGCCCGACCTCGCCGAGACGGGCGGAGTCGGGCACGCGCACGCCGTCGAGGAACAGCTCGGCGGTCGCCTGCCCGCGCAGCCCGAGCTTGCCCGTCACCTCGCGTGCGGTGAAGCCGGGGGAGTCGGTCGGGACGAGGAACGCCGTCACGCCCCGCGGGCCGTCGTCGCTGGTGCGCGCGAAGACGAGGGCGACGTCGGCCCAGGTGCCGTTGGTGATGAAGAGCTTCTGACCGTCGAGCACCCAGTCGGAGCCGTCGCGCACGGCCCGCGAGGTCAGGTTGCCGGCGTCGGAGCCGGTGCCCGGCTCGGTCAGCCCGAAGCACCCCAGCGCGGTGGCTGAGGCGAGGCGCGGCAGCCACTCCTGCTTCTGCTCCTCGGTGCCGTGGAACAGGATCGACTTGCCGACCAGGCCGCTGCTGACCGAGACGATGCCGCGCAGCGCGGAGTCGGCCCGGCCGAGCTCCTCCATGGCGAGGGAGTAGGTGACGTAGTCGCCGCCGACCCCGCCGTACTCCTCGGGGATGGTGAGGCCGAAGAAGCCGAGCTCGGCCATCCGCGGCACGATCGCGAGGTCGACCGACTCGTCGCGGTCCCACTGCATCCGGTGCGGGACCGCCTCGCGCTCGAGGAAGTCGCGCGCGAGGGCGCGGAACGCCTGCTGCTCCTCGGTGAGGGAGAGGTCCACGTCAGCCGACCCGCCTCACGACAGCGCCTCGACGCGGTCGTGGTCGGTGACCCGCTCGGAGAGCCGGGAGAGGTGGTGCCCGGCGTTGCCGAGCCACTGCTCGAGCACCGTCAGGTGTGCGGTGCCCACCCCGACGGCGTACTCCGCGGTCATGGCGATGCCGCCGTGGAGCTGGATCGCCTCCTGCCCGATGTGGCGCGCGGCGCGGGAGACCTGGAGCCCGACGCGGTCGGCGGCGTCGGCCACCGCCTCGCGGTCACCGCCAGCGATGGTCATCGTCGCCCAGTCGACCGCGCTGTGCGCGAGCTCCAGCGAGACGTACATGTCGGCGGCGCGGAAGGTGAGCGCCTGGAAGGTGTTGAGCGTGACGCCGAACTGCTTGCGGCTCTTGAGGTAGCCGGTGGTCGCGCGCACCTGGCTCTGCATGACGCCGAGCGCCTGGTTGGCCCCCATGATCCGGGTGAGGTCGCTGAGGGTCGCGACGCTCGCCGTGACGTCACGGCCGGGCTCGCCAAGCGGCGTCGCGGCGCTGGCGTCGAGCCGGACGGTGGCCGCCCGGGTGAGGTCGGCGGCGGCGTAGCCGGAGACCGTCGCCGCGGACGGCTCCACGAGGAAGGCCCCGGTGCCGCCGGCGGGCAGCGCGGCGGTCACGACGAGGAGGTCGGCCGACTCGCCGCCCATCACGGGGTCGGCCACGCCGTCGAGGGTCCAGCCGTCGTCGGTGGCCGAGGCGCGCACGCCGTCGGCGCGCGAGGTCCAGCGATCGCCCGGGGACGTGTCGGCGGCGGCCAGCAGGAGCTCGCCGGCGCTCAGCCGGCCGAGCAGGTCGGCCTTCTGGTCCGCGGTGCCGAGCGCGGCGACCAGGCCGCCCGCGTGCACCACGGCGGACAGGTAGGGCTCGGGCGCGAGGACCCGGCCCAGCTCCTGGCACACGATGCCGATCTCGACGGGGCCGGCACCGACGCCGCCGTCGGTCTCGCTGAAGGGCAGCCCGAGGATGCCCATCTCGGCCAGCCGTCCCCACAGCCCGCGGTCGAAGCCGGGCTCCTCGGCCACCGTGCGGCGCCGTCGGTCGTGGTCGGCGTACGTCGTGGCCAGGAGGCCGCGGACGGCCTCGCGCAGCGCCTGCTGCTCGTCGTCGTAGGTGAAGTCCACGTCGTCTCCTCAGAGTCCCAGGATGGTGCGGCTGATGATCTGGCGCTGGATCTCGTTGGATCCGCCGTAGATCGAGGCCTTGCGGAGGTTGAGGTAGGCCGGCGCCGTGCGCCGGGCCCAGCCCTCCTGCGGCGAGTCGTCGCCCGCCCGGGCGGCGAGCGACGCCGGGCCGGCGAGGTCGAGGGCGAGCTCGCTCACCGCCTGCTGCAGCTCGGTGCCCTTGAGCTTGAGGACGGACGAGGCCGGGTGCGGGGCGCCGTGCGAGGAGTGGGCCACGACGCGGAGCGCGGTGAGCTCGAGGGCGAGCAGCTCGGTCTCGAGCTCGGCGACCCGGGCGCGGACGAGCGGGTCGCCCATCCGGTCCGCGGCCGTGGTCTTCAGCCCGGCGAGCACCCGCTTGACGGTGCCGACGGGGGCGACGCCGACGCGCTCGTTGCCGAGGAGGAACTTGGCGATGGTCCAGCCGCCGTTGAGCTCGCCGACCAGCAGGTCGCCGGGCACGCGGACGTCGGTGAACCACACCTCGTTGACCTCGTGGCCACCGTCGATCAGCTCGATCGGGCGCACCTCCACGCCCGGGGTGGTCATGTCGATGAGGAGCATCGAGATGCCCGCCTGCTTCTTGACCTCGGGGTCGGTGCGCACGAGGGTGAAGATCCAGTCGCCGTACTGGCCCAGGGTGGTCCACGTCTTCTGGCCGTTGACGACCCAGTCGTCGCCGTCGCGCACGGCCGTGGTGCGCAGGCTGGCGAGGTCGGAGCCGGCGTCGGGCTCGGAGAAGCCCTGCGACCACCAGATGTCGAGGTTGGCGGTCGCGGGCAGGAAGCGCTCCTTCTGCTCCTGCGTGCCGAAGTGGGCGATGACCGGCCCGATCATCGAGGTGTTGAAGGCGAGCGGCGGCGGCACCCCGGCGCGCTGGAGCTCCTCGTGCCACAGGTGGCGCTGGAGGTCGGTCCAGTCCTGCCCACCCCACTCGACCGGCCAGTGCGGCACGGCGAGCCCTTCGGCGTTGAGGGTGCGCTGGGCCGCCACGAAGTCCTCGCGGGCCAGGTGGCGCCCCTCCAGCACGGCGTCGCGGATCTCCTGCGGCACCTTGGTGGTGAAGACCTCCCGCATCCGGGTCCGGAACTCCGCGTCGGCGGGGGTGAGCTCGAGCTGCATGTGACTCCTCGGGGGTGACGGGTGGCCCCATCATGTCCGCCCGGTGGTCACGGGTCGATGTTCCACGCGCACAACTCCCGCCCCCACTGGGTGGGGGCGGGAGTGCGGGGAAAGGAAGGGGAGGGGGAGGGAATGGGAGGGGGTCAGCCCTGGGTGGCGTCGGAGTCCAGGGTGACCGTCGCCTGCTTGGTCTGGCCGTCGCGGGTCCAGGTGATCTCCACCTTGTCGCCGGGCCGGTAGGACCGGATGGTCGCGACGAGCGAGTCGGCGCCGGTGATCCGGTGGTCGTCGATCGAGGTGATCACGTCGCCGGCACGGATGCCCGCGTCGGCAGCGGTCGAGCCGTCGGAGACTCCGGCGATCTGCGCACCGTCCTCGGCGTCGGTGACCCGCAGGCCGAGGCGCGCGTGGGTCGGGGTCTCGCCGGCGGCCATCTGGTCGACGATCGGCATGACCTCGTCGATCGGGATCGCGAAGCCGAGACCGATCGAGCCGGCCTCGCTCTGCCCGTAGGGGGACGGGGAGGCGGCCGAGCGGATGGAGGAGTTGATGCCCACGACGGCTCCGGTCATGTCGACCAGCGGGCCGCCGGAGTTGCCGGGGTTGATGGCCGCGTCGGTCTGGATCGCGGGGTAGGTGGTGGAGTTGCCCTGGTCGTCCGAGCCGACGTTGACGGGACGGTCGAGCGCGCTGACGATGCCGCTGGTGACGGTCGCGTCGAGGCCGAACGGCGAGCCGATCGCGACGACGCTCTCACCGACGCCGAGGTTGGCCGACTTGCCGATCGTCGCGGGTGTGAGGCCGGAGACGCCCTCCGCCTTGATCACCGCGGTGTCGGTCAGCGGGTCGGTGCCGAGGACCGTCGCGTCCGCTGTGGTGCCGTCGTCGAACGACACCCGGAGGCCGCCCTCCTCGGCGCCCTCGACGACGTGGTTGTTGGTCAGGATGGTGCCGTCGGCGGTGAGGACGATGCCCGAGCCCGAGCCGCCGCCCTGGGCGGTGGCGACGTCGATCTTCACGACGCTGGGCAGCACCTTCTGCGCCACCGACTCCACCGACCCCTCGGGGGCGGGGGTGTCCGCCTCCGAGGCGGGCGACGCGGGGGCCGACTGCGACGCGCTGGCGGGCTCGTCCTGGGTGGCGTGCCACAGCGCCGCGCCACCGAAGCCGGCGCCTCCGCCGACGAGCAGCGAGGTGGCGAGGACAGCGGCGGCGAGCCCGGCGCGACCGCTCGGGCGCCGCTGGGGCGGGGGTGCGGTCACGGGGTACTGTCCCGGCGGCGTGGCCGCGCCGGTGGCGGGGTGCACGCTGTCAGTGCTTCCTGGTCCCGCCGTGGCCTGCTGGAACGGGTTGTCACCGGCGGGGCGCGGGGTCTGCGGGCCGCCGTACTGGGAAGTGGGTCGCTCGGTCATGGCTCCACTGTGCGCCGGGACCCTGTGGATGCGCTGAGAGCCCGCTGTAAAGCCGCGATGACCTCGCGGCACCTCGCAAGGGCACGTCCGGCAGCCAGGTGTACGGCGCGGGCAACGGGGTAGACGGGTGGCGTCAGCACCGAACCGGGGGGATAACGATGGGCCAGACTCTGCAGATCCAGTGGGGCAGTCTCGACATGCTGCTCGAGGACATGGTCGCGATCCGCGACCAGGTGGACAGCATCGACACGTACGTCGGCACGCACGTGTGCAACGCGGCGGGCTTCGACTTCGAGCCCTTCGCACTCAAGAAGCTCGCCGATGCGATGGGCACGATGCGTGGCCACTTCACCACGGTGAAGAGCACGTTCGAGACGCGCTACGACGGGCTGCGCGAGGCGGTGGTCACCACGGCCAAGGACGTCTACGCGACCGACGACAGCATCAAGTTCGACATCGACAGGCTCACCGGCGAGCCCGGACAGGCCGGGGGCGAGGGCGCCGGCATCGAGGTGCGGCTGAAGAACCTCAAGGACCCCACGGACGTCCTCACCGCACCGCCTCCGGGCGAGCAGCAGTTCCCCAAGGACCACGACCAGCCGTTCCAGTCGGTCGTGACCGGCTGGGACGACGCGCGCGACAAGATCAACGAGTGCATCAAGTGGTGCCGCGACCACAAGATCGACATCTTCGACGAGCTTCCCGACAAGAGCCTGGAGGACTTCATCGTCTTCCCGCTGTCGGGTGACTACTACGCGATCCAGCAGAACGCCTCGGCGTGCCGCAACCTGTCCAAGGCGTTGAAGGACTACGCCTACAACTTCGGACTCCTCGCCATCAACGCCTCGGCGGCCATGAAGGGCCAGGCGGGTCTGACGCTGACGGCCCACATCGGTCTCTACGGCACCGTGATGACCGCGATCTCGGCCGTGGTGTCAGGACTGGCCAAGGTCTTCGACGAGCTGGCGGAGATGAGCGAGAAGATCGCCATCAAGGTGGAGAAGATCATCCGGGTGCTCGCCCAGAAGCTCTTCAAGCTGATGAAGTTCCTGCTCAAGCGCATCAACGCGGCCGTCGGGATCTTCGTGACGATCAAGGAGATCGCCGAGAAGGGCACGGCGTTCTTCACCGACCTCGTCGACGACGTCAAGACCGTCACGAAGCTCATCAAGGTGGCCTTCGGGCTCGCCGACGACGTGGAGGAGTGGGCCAAGGAGCAGGCAGACCGGATCAACACCGTCAAGCAGGTCGTCACCATCATCGAGAAGCTGCCGCACGCGCGCGGCAAGATGAGCCTCAGCGACCTGCCCAAGGACGTGACCGACGTCGAGAAGTCGCTCAAGGACCTCAAGACCGACTTCGGGGACCCCGAGGGCGAGGCCTTCGACGACCTCGAGGCGGCCGTCGACGAGGGCGTGAACGAGGCCGGCAAGACGGATCCCAGCGTCCACTACGACGAGGACTGCGTGCCCGACGACCCGCCCGCGGGCCAGCCCGGCATGTTCGGCCCGTCGGTCCTGCCGCCCGAGTGGCACCCCCCGATGGCGCCGCCGCAGGTGGCGGTGCCCGAGGACGACGTGCGCGTCCCGAAGGTCGCCGAGCGGGTGGGTGGTCGCTGATGGAGTTCTACGACGCCTCGAGCGCCGCTCCGCAGGACCCGATCGAGCAGGTCCTCGGTGACCTCGGCGCGGACGCCACGACGTCGGCCCTGCTCGAGCGCCTGCACGAGGTCGACGACCTGGTCGATCGCATCCTCGAGGAGGAGGGGGCGCAGCCCCTCGACGCCGACATCGTCGCGGCACTCGAGCAGATCACCGGGGCGCAGGACGCGCCCGACCACTTCCGGCGGGTGTACGAGCGGGTCGAGCGGCGGGCGACGACCTGGGACCGGTTCTGGCAGCGACCGCACGACGAATACCGTGGCTTCGAGATCATCCAGGCCGCGATCGTGCGGACGACACGAGAGACCGGCGAGACCCTCGCCCGACTCGACACGAAGGAGCAGCGTGACTGACCTGAGACGGGTGACGACGGCGTTCGCGGCCGTGGCCCTGGTGCTGGTGGCATCGGGGTGCGGCGGCGACGACGAGCCGGCGCCCACCGACCCGGGGAGTGCGACGAGCAGCCCGAGCGGCACCTCGTCAGCGGAGCCCACGGAGGAGCCCACGGAGGAGCCCACGTCCGGTGGCGCCGCGGGTGGCGACGGCTATGCCTGCGAGGCGATCGACGTCCAGGTCGCCGGAGCGGACAACGACGTGCCCCTCGAGGAGCCGTCGGGTGTCGGCGAGATCGGCGGCGACGAGGGCTGCTCGCTGTTCCAGAAGGACGAGCCCACGGTGGTGGAGGTCGAGCTCGTGACCGAGCACGGCGACCTCGACCAGGAGGGAGCCGCCCTCCAGATCTCGGGCCAGGAGGAGATCGAGGACGTGACGGTCGGCGGCAGCCCCGCACTGCTCGTGAGAGGAGCGGGCAGCCCGGTCTACGTCAACCTCGCGACGCTCGCCGGCGACCGCCTGCTGACGATCAGGCTGCTCGCGCCCGGTGCCGAGCCGAAGCAGGTCGAGCAGTACGAGCGGGTGGTGCTCTCGGTCGCCGAGCAGGTGGTCGCGGCCGCCTGAGGCCCGGACACGACGAACGCCCCCGGCCGCGCGGCCGGGGGCGTTCGTTCGTACGACGGTGGAGCGGGGACTCAGGCCCAGCGCTCGGACGCGGGGGTGAAGGTCAGCTCGCGGTCGCCGGTGTAGATCTGCTTCGGGCGGGCGATCTTCTGGTCCTTGTCCTGCACCAGCTCCGACCACTGCGCGAGCCAGCCCGGCGTGCGGCCGATGGCGAACAGCACCGTGAACATCTCCGGCGGGAACTGGAACGCCTCGTAGATCAGGCCCGAGTAGAAGTCGACGTTGGGGTAGAGCTTGCGCTTGACGAAGTACTCGTCCTCGAGCGCGATCTTCTCCAGCTCCAGTGCGATGTCGAGCAGCGGGTTGGTGCCGGTGACCTCGAAGACGTCCTCGGCGGACTTCTTGATGATCTTGGCGCGCGGGTCGTAGTTCTTGTAGACCCGGTGCCCGAAGCCCATCAGCCGCTCGTTGCCGTCCTTCACCCCCTCGATGAAGGCGGGGATGTTCTCCTTGCTGCCGATGCGCTTGAGCATCCGCAGCACGGCCTCGTTGGCGCCGCCGTGCAGCGGGCCGTAGAGGGCGCCGATGCCGGCGGAGACCGCCGAGTAGGGGTCGACCTGCGAGGAGCCGACCGAGCGCACCGCGTTGGTCGAGCAGTTCTGCTCGTGGTCGGCGTGCAGGATGAAGAGGACGTCGAGGGCCTTGACCAGGCGCTCGTCGGCCTCGAACTTCTGCTCGCTCATCTTGAACAGCATCGACAAGAAGTTGGCGGTGTAGCCGAGGTCGTTGTCGGGGTAGACGTAGGGCTTGCCCTGCGCGTGGCGGAACGACCAGGCGCCGAGGGTCGGCATCTTCGCGATCATGCGCACGATCTGCATGTGCCGGTTGTCGGCGTCGCTGATGTTGCGGGCGTCGGGGTAGAACGTCGACAGGGCGCCGACCGAGGCCATCAGCATGCCCATCGGGTGGGCGTCGTAGCGGAAGCCGTGCATGAAGTTCTTCACGTTCTCGTGCACGAACGTGTGGTAGGTGATCTCGTGCACCCAGGCGTCGTACTGCTCCTTGGTGGGGAGCTCGCCGTGGATGAGGAGGTAGGCCACCTCGAGGAAGTTGGACTTCTCCGCGAGCTGCTCGATGGGGTACCCGCGGTACTCCAGGATGCCCTTGTCGCCGTCGATGTAGGTCACCGACGAGCGGCACGAGGCGGTGTTGACGAACCCGGGGTCGTAGGTCGCGAGTCCGGGCTGCTCCTCGTCGAGGCGGATCTGCCCGAGGTCCTTGGCCGCGATCGTGTTGTCGGTGATCGCGATGTCATACGTCTGACCGGTCCGATTGTCGGTGACAGTCAGGGAATCCTTGGCCGCAACGTCGGTCACGTCGGCTCCTGTTCATACGTCTTTGTACGTCTGTGGGGTCCCCTCAACCTAGACCGGCGTCCGCAACGACCGCGAATCAGGTGTCCAGACAGAGGGACGCCCATGATCCCTGCACGCCGTCACCGGCCGGCGACGCGGTGGGCGACGCGGGCGATGCGGCTGGTGCGACCCAGCCCCGCGTCCTCGCGTCGGTCGGCGGTGCGGTAGAGGCCGTACAGCGCGTGCACGCCTGCCCACCGCAGTGGCTCCGGCTCCCACCTCCGCACCCGGTGCCCGGACCACGGGAGCCGGGTCAGGTCGGTGTCGTGGCCGAGCACGAGGTCGCGCAGGGTGCGACCCGCCAGGTTGGTGGCGGTCAGGCCGGAGCCGACGTAGCCGCCGGCGTGGCCGAGACCGGTCGCGGGGTCGTACGCCACGCTCGCGCTCCAGTCGCGCGGGACGCCCAGCACGCCGCACCAGGCGTGGTCGAGCCGCACGCCGGCCAGCGACGGGAAGAGCGTCGTCAGGGTCGAGCGCAGCGACTCGACCGTCTGCGGCTGGGTGCGGCCGTCGACGTCGGTGCGCGAGCCGAAGCGGTAGGGGACGCCGCGCCCGCCCATCGCGATGCGCCCGTCGGCGGTGCGCTGGGCGTAGCAGTAGGCGTGCGCCTCGTCGCCGAGCAGCTCCGCGCCGCTCCAGCCGATCTCGTCCCACCGTGCCCGGTCGAGCGGCTCGGTGACGACGATGGCGGAGTTCATCGGCAGCCAGTCGCGGCGGTGCCCGGGCAGCCCGGCGGTGAAGCCCTCCAGGCAGCGCAGCACCACCGGCGCGGTCAGGGTGCCGCGGTCGGTGACGACCGTCCCGGCGGTGACCGACGTGGCCCGCGTGCCCTCGTGGATCCGCACGCCGCGCGCGCGGACGGCGCGCGCGACCCCCGCCACCAGCCGGGCGGGCTGCACCCGCGCGCAGTCGGGGTCGAAGTGCCCGGCGA
This sequence comes from Nocardioides sp. zg-1228, assembly GCF_017086465.1. Lineage (NCBI taxonomy): Bacteria > Bacillati > Actinomycetota > Actinomycetes > Propionibacteriales > Nocardioidaceae > Nocardioides > Nocardioides sp. zg-1228. The sequence continues at coordinate 850,789 of NZ_CP070961.1, forward strand.
CGGCTCCGGCCACCCGGACCCGCTCGGCCACCTGTGCCGCGGTGAGCTCGCCGCCGAGCCGCCGGCGCTGGGCCTCCGAGCGCGCGACGGTGAGCACGCCGCTGCGCACGATGTCGGCCTCGATGCCCTCGCGGGCGGCCACGCCGATCACCTCGCCGACCGTCGAGCGCAACGCCTCGCGCAGGCGTCGTACGCCGTCCTCGCCGGCCACCGCGGCGTAGGCCCGGGGGCTGCCGGCGAGCTCGCTGGAGAGCCAGCCGCCGTTGCGCCCCGACGCCCCGAACCCGGCGAACTTCGCCTCGACGACGCGCACGTCGAGCGTCGGGTCGGCCTCGGCGAGGTAGAAGGCCGTCCAGAGGCCGGTGAGGCCCCCGCCTACGATGGCCACGTCGCACGACGCGTCGCCGGCCAGGTGGTCGGTGGGGGAGGGCAGCCCGACCTGCTGCCACCAGAAGGACACGCCGCCGTTGCGCACGCGCCCATTGTGGTGCCCCGGCGTTTTGACCGCCCCGCGGGCGGGCCGTAGTCTTGATGGTCGCGACTCCTGCCGCGTCCGCTCCCTCCGGGACCGGGTGCAGATCCGGACGTCATCCTCCCTGAGTCGGGGGAGCGATCCGGGCCGTGTTCGTCAGAAGCCGCAGCAGCACCAGCCGGCCCTCGTCCGAGGGCCGGGACCAACGAACCAGAACGGGACACCGCCGTGCGCACGTACAGCCCCAAGCCCGCTGACATCCAGCGTGAGTGGCTCGTCATCGACGCCACCGACGTGGTCCTGGGCCGCCTCGCCGTCCAGACCGCCAACCTCCTCCGCGGCAAGCACAAGCCGACCTTTGCTCCTCACATGGACATGGGCGACTTCGTGATCATCGTGAACGCCTCCAAGGTGTCGCTGTCGGGGTCCAAGAAGACCACCAAGATGGCCTACCGCCACTCCGGCTACCCGGGCGGCCTCTCGGCCACCCCGTTCGGCGAGCTCCTCGAGAAGGACCCGCGCAAGGCCATCGAGAACGCGGTGTGGGGCATGCTCCCCAAGAACAAGCTCGGTCGCCAGATGCTGAAGAAGCTGAAGGTCTACGGAGGCCCCGACCACCCGCACCTGGCCCAGCAGGCCACTCCCTTCGAGATCACGCAGATCTCCCAGTGACGACTGAGGACGCACAGATGACTGAGAACACCACCGAGGTCGAGGAGACCTTCGAGACCGACGCCGAGGGCGTTGCCTACACGTCCGAGAGCGACGCCTCCGCGGACTCCCCGGCCCGCCCGGCGACCATCGCCCCCGGCGCGGCCACCGGCCGTCGCAAGGAGGCCGTCGCCCGCGTGCGCATCGTCCCCGGCACCGGCGAGTGGACCATCAACGGTCGCTCGATGGACAGCTACTTCCCCAACAAGCTGCACCAGCAGATCGCCAACGAGCCGTTCGTCGAGCTGCAGCTCGAGGGTCGCTTCGACGTGATCGCCCGCATCCACGGCGGCGGCATCGCCGGCCAGGCCGGCGCCCTGCGCCTCGGCGTGGCCCGCTCCCTCAACGGGATCGACACCGAGGCCAACCGCCCCGCGCTCAAGAAGGCCGGGCTGCTCACCCGCGACGCCCGCGTCGTGGAGCGCAAGAAGGCCGGTCTCAAGAAGGCCCGCAAGGCCTCGCAGTTCAGCAAGCGCTGATCCAGCCTGCACCTCGAGGTCCGCACCGTCCTACGACGGTGCGGGCCTCGTCGCATGTGCGGCCTCGGTGCCGCGTCAGGCACCGACGACCCGTAGGCTGCCGGGCCATGACGCGACTCTTCGGCACCGACGGGGTCAGGGGCCTGGCCAACGCCGACCTCACGGCCGAGCTTGCCCTCGACCTCTCCGTCTGTGCGGCGCACGTGCTGGCCGACCGCGGTGAGTTCGAGGGGCACCGGCCCCTGGCGGTGGTGGGCCGCGACACCCGCATCTCCGGGCAGTTCCTCGAGGCGGCGGTCGTGGCCGGGCTCGCCTCGGCCGGCGTCGACGTGCTGCTGCTCGGCGTGCTGCCCACCCCGGGGGTGGCCTACCTGACCGACCGCCTCGGCGCCGACCTCGGCGTGGTGCTCTCGGCCTCGCACAACCCGATGCCCGATAACGGCATCAAGTTCCTCGCGCGCGGCGGGCACAAGCTCGACGACGTCATCGAGGACGCCGTCGAGCGCCGGATGGGCGAGCCGTGGGAGCGGCCGACCGGCGGCGACGTCGGCCGCGTGCGGGCCTACGACACCGCAGTGGAGGAGTACGCCGCCCACCTCGAGAGCACGATCAGCCATCCGCTGGCCGGGCTCACGGTGGTGCTCGACTGCGCCGAGGGGGCGGCGCACGCCGCAGGCCCGCGTGCCCTCGAGGACGCCGGCGCGACCGTGATCGCGATCCACGCCGACCCGGACGGCATCAACATCAACGACAACTGCGGCTCCACGCACCTGGAGTCGCTGCGCGCCGCGGTGGTCGAGCACGGCGCCCACGCCGGCTTCGCGCTCGACGGCGACGCCGACCGCTGCCTGGCCGTCGACGCCGAGGGCAACGTCGTCGACGGCGACCAGATCCTCGCGATCCTCGCCCTGTCCATGCGCGAGCAGGGCAAGCTCGCCAAGGACACCGTCGTCGCGACGGTGATGAGCAACCTGGGCTTCGTGCAGGCGCTGCGCGCGGCCGGCGTCGGCGTGCGCCAGACCAAGGTCGGAGACCGCTACGTCCTCGAGGCGATGCGGGTCTCCGGCTACAACCTCGGCGGCGAGCAGTCCGGCCACGTCATCCTCGCCGACCACGCCACCACCGGTGACGGCATCCTGACCGCGCTGCACGTGCTGGAGCGGATGGCGACCACCGGCAGGTCGCTGGCCGACCTCGCCTCGGTGGTCCACCGGCTGCCGCAGGTGCTCCTCAACGTCTCGGGCGTCGACAAGTCGCGGGCCGACGAGGACGCGGTGGTCGCCGCGGCCCTCGCCGAGGAGGAGGCGCTCCTGGGCGACCGCGGCCGCATCCTGCTCCGTCCCTCCGGCACCGAGCCGATCGTGCGGGTGATGGTCGAGGCCCCCAGCGAGGACGAGGCGCAGGACGTCGCCTCCCGGCTCGCCGAGGTCGTCCGCCGGGAGCTCGCGCTCTAGCCGTACTGATCGAGCACGTGGGTCGAGATCGTGTGACGACGCGATCTGAATGAGGTCGGCAGGCGAAGACCACCGGGGTTGAGCGGGGATGTCCCCGCTCAACGGCCCGGATCCGGGTGTCCTAGCGGGGACGGGACGTGTGTAGTGGGCCAGCCAGACTCGCGCGGGAGCGTGGCGGTGCTGGAGCGGGGATGTCCCCGCTCAACGGCCCGGATCCGGGTGTCCTAGCGGGGACGGGGCGTGTCTAGTGGGCCAGCCGGCCTCGCGCGGGAGCACGGCGGGCGTCGAGCAGCGCCGTGCGCAGCCAGCTGCGGAGCGGTGAGTCGGTCGTCATCCGACGACCCTGCAGCAGCGTGACGCCGGGCGCACGCCGTTAATCGGGGTGACCCGGCAGGCCCCGCCGACTACCGTCGCCGCCGTGGGCGTCGACATCGAGCAGATCGACCCGCGCAACGAGGCGGCCCTCCGCGCGTGGTGGGAGGTCGGGCGAGCGGCGACGGCCGAGCGGCCCGGCATGCCGTGGCCGGTGTGGGAGCAGAGCCGGGTCGCCCTGCCGGCGCCCAACCCCGAGCGGGGCGTCACGATCGTCGGGGCGATCCACGGCCGTGAGATGGTCGGGGCCGGCCTGCTCACCCGGACGCTCAAGGACAACCTGCACTCCGCCATGGCGTTCGTCTACGTCCGCCCCGACCGCACGCGGCAGGGCATCGGGCGCCGGCTGGCCGAGGAGCTCGAGGTCGTGGCCGCGGGCGACGGGCGTACGACGATCCAGGGGGAGGCCTACGTCCCGCCCGGCGGGTCCGGCCCGGCCGAGCACTTCGCCCGGGCGATGGGCTACGACGTCGCCAGCCGCGAGTCGATCAAGGAGCTGGCGCTCGCTGACTACCGCGCCCGCCGCGACGAGCTGGTGGCGACTGCGCCGGTGCCCGACGGCTACCGCGTCGTCACCTTCGACACCGTGTGCCCCGAGGAGCACCTCGCGTCGTTCGGCCGGATCCTCGGCATGCTGATGTCGGAGATCCCGCTCGGCGAGCTCGACCTCACGGCGTCGGACTGGACGCCGGAGCGGATCCGCGAGGCCGAGCAGCGCCAGGTCGCGATCGGCCGCCACGTCCACACGGCGTTGGCGATCGCACCGGACGGCTCGGTGGCGGGTGTCTCCGACGTACGCGTCGACGACAGCGACCCGGCCCACGGCCAGGTCGGCATCACCCTCGTCGACCCGGTCCACCGCGGCCGCCGGCTCGGCCTGGCGCTCAAGGTCGCCACGCACGACCTCGCCCTCGCCACCCATCCCGGCCTGGTCTCCCTCGACACCTCCAACGCCGAGGTCAACACCTGGATGAACGCCGTCAACGACGCGCTCGGCTACCGCACGATCGAGACGCTGCTGGAGCTGCAGAAGCGGCTCTGAGGCCACTCAGAGCTTGCGCAGCCGCACGTAGCGCACGGAGTGGTCGGCGTCCTTGCGGAGCACCAGGTTGGCGCGGGAGCGGGTGGGGGCGACGTTCTGCACGAGGTTGGGCCCGTTGGTCGAGTCCCAGATGCGGGTGGCCTGGTCGACGGCCTCGTCGTGGGAGAGCGCGGCGTACTTGCGGAAGTAGGACGCCGGGTCGCGGAAGGCGGTCTCGCGCAGCCGCAGGAAGCGGTCGACGTACCACCGCTTGATGTCGGCCAGGGCAGCGTCGACGTAGACGCTGAAGTCGAAGAAGTCGCTGACCGCCAGCCCGGTGCGTCCGTCCTCGCGGACCCGTGCGGGCTGGAGGACGTTGAGGCCCTCGATGATCACGATGTCCGGGCGCTTGACCACGACCTTCTCGTCGGGCAGCACGTCGTAGACCAGGTGGGAGTAGATCGGCGCCTCGACCTCGTCGCGGCCCGACTTGATGTCGATGACGAACTTGAGCAGCGCCCGGCGGTCGTAGGACTCCGGGAACCCCTTGCGGTGCAGGATCCCGCGGCGTTCGAGCTCGGCGTTGGGCAGCAGGAAGCCGTCGGTGGTGACGAGGGCGACGTTGGGGTGCTCGGGCCAGTGGGCGAGCATCTGCTGCAGCACGCGCGCGGTGGTCGACTTGCCGACCGCCACCGACCCGGCGAGGCCGATCACGAACGGCGTACGCGGCGGGGTGACGCGGTGCAGGAACTCCTCCTGCTTGCGGTGCAGGCGCGAGTTGGCCGCGACGTAGAGGCTCAGCAGCCGCGAGAGCGGGAGGTAGACCTGCTCGATCTCGCGCAGGTCGAGCTGGTCGCCCAGACCCCGGAGACGGGCGACCTCCTCGCGCGTCAGGGTGGTCTCGGCCGTGCCCGCCAGCTGCGCCCACGCCGCCCGGTCGAGCTCGACGTAGGGGGAGGACTCGCCGCCGTTGGAGGGCGCGCTGTCCTCGGGCATGGGTGCGATTGTGGCACCGCCGCTGCGTCGGGCCGCGCAGCACCCTGCCGATAGACTCCCGGCCCATGTGCGGAATCGTCGGGTACGTGGGTCCCAAGCCGGCCCAGGGCGTCATCATCGAGGGACTGCGGCGCCTGGAGTACCGCGGCTACGACTCCGCCGGCATCGCGCTCGTCGACGCCGGGTCGATCGTGTCGGAGAAGTGCGCCGGCAAGCTCGCCAACCTCGAGAAGGCGATCATCGACGCCCCGCTCCCGGCCAGCACCACCGGCATCGGGCACACCCGCTGGGCCACCCACGGCCCGCCGACGGACCGCAACGCCCACCCGCACCTGGGCCGTCAGCGTCGCGTGGCGCTGGTGCACAACGGCATCCTCGAGAACTTCGCCGACCTGCGCGCGCGCCTGGAGGCCGACGGCATCGAGATGGCCTCCGACACCGACACCGAGGTCGCGGCGCACCTGTTGGAGGAACAGCTCGAGACCGGCGTCGACCTGACCGTCGCCATGCAGAACGTCTGCCGCGGCCTCGAGGGCGCGTTCACCCTCGTCGCCGTCGACGCCCACGACCCCGACCGCGTCGTCGCGGCACGCCGCAACAGCCCGCTCGTGGTCGGCGTCGGCGAGGGCGAGAACTTCGTCGGCTCCGACGTGGCCGCCTTCATCGAGCACACCCGCGAGGCGTTGGAGCTCGGCCAGGACCAGGTCGTCACGATCACCCGCGAGGGCGTCAGCGTCTCCGGCTTCGACGGCACCCCGGCCGAGGGCCGCCGCTACCACGTCGACTGGGACCTCTCGGCCGCCGAGAAGGACGGCCACGACTGGTTCATGCGCAAGGAGATCTTCGAGCAGCCGCGTGCCGTCGCCGACTCGCTGCTGGGCCGCCGCGGCGCCGACGGGCACCTGCAGCTCGACGAGATGCGCCTCTCCGACCAGGACCTGCGCGACATCGACAAGATCATCATCATCGCGGCCGGCACGTCGTTCTACGCCGGCATGGTCGCCAAGTACGCCATCGAGCACTGGTGCCGGATCCCGGTCGAGGTCGAGCTCGCCAGCGAGTTCCGCTACCGCGACCCGATCCTGACCAACGCCACCCTGGTGGTCGCGATCAGCCAGTCCGGCGAGACCGCCGACACGCTCCAGGCCATCCGGCACGCCCGGGCGCAACGCTCCAAGGTGCTGGCCATCTGCAACACCAACGGCTCGACCATCCCGCGTGAGTCCGACGGCGTCATCTACACCCACGCCGGCCCCGAGATCGGCGTCGCCTCGACCAAGGGCTTCCTCACCCAGCTCGTCGCCTGCTACCTCCTCGCGCTCTACCTCGCGCAGGTCAAGGGCACCCGCTTCGGCGACGAGATCTCCCTGGTGATGGACCAGCTCGACGAGATGCCCGGCCACGTCGAGACCGTGCTGGAGAAGGCCGAGCAGGTCTACGCGCTCGCCCGCGACCACGTGGACAACCGCTCGGTGCTGTTCCTGGGCCGCCACGCCGGCTACCCGGTTGCGCTGGAGGGGGCCCTCAAGCTCAAGGAGATCGCCTACCTGCACGCCGAGGGCTTCGCCGCCGGCGAGCTCAAGCACGGGCCGATCGCGCTGGTGGAGGAAGGGCTCCCGGTCCTGTGCGTCGTGCCGCCCCGGGGCCGCGACCACCTGCACAACAAGATGATCAGCGGCATCCAGGAGGTCCGCGCGCGCGGCGCCCGGACGATCTGCCTGGCCGAGGAGGGCGACACGACCATCGTCCCCTACGCCGACGAGCTCATCACGCTGCCGCAGGTGCCGGTGCTCCTCCAGCCGATCCTGGCCGTGGTGCCGCTGCAGCTGTTCGCGTGCGAGCTCGCCACGCTGCTCGGCCACGACGTCGACCAGCCCCGCAACCTCGCCAAGTCCGTCACGGTCGAGTAGACGCATGCCGGTCATCGGCGTCGGCATCGACGTGGTCGACATCGACCGCTTCACGCAGTCCCTCGAGCGCACCCCAAGGCTGCGCGGTCGACTGTTCACCGAGGCCGAGTCGGTGCGTCCTCCGGCGTCGCTGGCCGCGCGCTTCGCGGCCAAGGAGGCGATGGCCAAGGCGCTCGGCGCGCCCGTCGGGATGGCCTGGCACGACGCCGAGATCGTCTCGGAGGAGACCGGCCGGCCGCGCTTCGAGATCCGCGGGACGGTCGCCGCGCGCGCCGAGGCGTTGGGGGTCGTGCACGTGCACGTCTCGCTGTCGCACGACGCCGGCATCGCCTCGGCCGTGGTCGTGCTGGAGTCCTGAGGAGTCGCGATGCTGCGTGCCCACACCGTCGAGGACGTACGCCGCGCGGAGGCCGCCGCGATGGCGCGCCTGCCCGAGGGCGCACTCATGCAGCGCGCCGCGGCAGGCCTGGCAGCCGCCGTCCTCGACCTGCTCGGCGGGGGCTACGGCCGGCGCGTCCTGCTGCTGGTCGGGCCCGGCGACAACGGCGGCGACGCGCTGTGGGCGGGTGCCCGGCTCGCCGCCCGCGGCGCCTCGGTCGAGGGTCTGCTGCTCGCCGACCACGCCCACGAGGCGGGCCACGCCGCGCTGCTCGCCGCCGGGGGGCGTACGACCCGGAACGCCGACGACCTCGACCCCCACCCCGACGTGGTGGTCGACGGCATCGTCGGCATCGGCGGCCGGCCCGGGCTGCGGCCCGACGCGGTGGCGGCGCTCGAGCGGTTCGCCGGCGTGCCGGTGGTCGCGGTCGACGTGCCGTCCGGTGTCGACGTCGACGGCGGCACCCTCGACGGCGCGCACGTGCGCGCCGACCTGACGGTCACCTTCGGCACCCACAAGGTCGCCCACCTCGTCGACCCCGCCTGCCTGGCCAGCGGGGCGGTCCACCTCGTCGACCTCGGCCTCGACGACGGCGACCTCGGCGCGCCGGCGGTGGAGGCGCTCCAGCCGGCCGACGTCCGCCGCCTGCTGCCCCGGCCGGGACCCACCGCGCACAAGTACACCCGCGGCGTGGTGGGCGTCCGCGCCGGGTCGAGCACCTACCCCGGGGCCGCCCTGCTGGCGGTCGCCGGCGCCGCGTGCGGCCTCACCGGGATGGTGCGCTACGTCGGCCCCGACGAGGTCGCCGCCGCTGTCCGCAGCGCGCACCCGGAGGTCGTGGGCGACGGACGGGTCCAGGCCTGGGTCGTGGGCCCCGGGGGCGGCGACGACGCCGAGGCGATGGTCGCCGCGGCCCGCTCCGACGACGTGCCCGTCGTGGCCGACGCCGACGCACTGCGCCACGTCGACGGCCGCGCGCCCGGCTGGGTCCTCACCCCGCACGCCGGCGAGCTGGCCGCCATGCTCGGCCTGGAGCGCGCCGAGGTCGAGGCAGCCCCGCTCGAGCACGCACGCCGGGCGGCCGACCGCTTCGACTGCGTGGTGCTCGTCAAGGGCCACCACACCCTCGTCGCCGACCCCGGCGGGCGGGTGCGGGCCACCACCACCGGTGTGCCCTGGCTCGCCACCGCCGGGGCCGGCGACGTGCTCGCCGGACTCATCGGCGCGCTGCTCGCCGCGGGCCTCGATCCCTTCGACGCCGCGTCCGTGGGCTCCTGGCTGCACGGCGCCGCAGCGACGCAGGCGTCCGGCGACGGACCGCTCACCGCGGGCCGCGTCGCTGACCAGATCCCGCGCCTGGTGCGTGACACGCTCGCGGGTTTGGGATGATCGTCCCATGAGCGATCCTGTGCCGCCACGCGCCGAGATCGTCGTCGACCTCGCCGCCGTGCGCCACAACGTGCGCATCCTCAAGGACCTCGTCAACGTCGACGGCCCCGTCGCGCTCATGGTGGTCGTCAAGGCCGACGGCTACGGCCACGGCATGGCCGAGGTGGCCGCGGCCGCCCGCGATGCCGGGGCCGACTGGCTGGGGGTGGCCACCATCGAGGAGGCGCTCGCCCTGCGGGCCGCCGGCGACTCGGGCCCGCTGCTGTGCTGGCTGAGCGCCCCGGGCGACGACTTCGCGGCCGCCGTGGCGGCCGGCATCGAGGTCACCGCCTACTCGCTGGCCGAGCTCGAGGAGATCGCCGCCGTGGGCGCTGCCCGCGTGCAGCTCAAGGTCGACACCGGCCTCTCCCGCGGCGGCGCGCCCCGCGCGGAGTGGTCCGATCTGTTCGCCAGGGCGAGCCTGCTCGAGCGCCAGGGCCGCATCACCGTCACGGGCATCTGGTCCCACCTCGCCGCGAGCGACGAGCCCGAGCACCCGGCCAACGACGCGCAGGAGGCCGCCTTCCGCGACGCCCTCGCGCTGGCCGCCGAGGCGGGTCTCGACCCGGACGTGGCCCACCTGGCCAACTCGGCGGCGGCGGTCCTGCGTCCGTCCTCCCACTTCGACATGGTCCGCTGCGGCATCGCGGCCTACGGCCTCGACCCGGCACCCGGCGTCAGCCCGCTCCTTGGCCTCCGGCCGGCGATGACGGTGCGGGCCCGCCTGCTGCTCAGCAAGGAGGTGCGGGCCGGCGACGGCGTCTCCTACGGGCACACCTGGCACGCCGAGCGCGACACGAGCGTCGGCGTCGTGCCGGTCGGCTACGCCGAGGGCGTCCCGCGGGCAGCAGGCAACACCGCCGCCGTCTGGGTGGGCGACTCGCGACGCCCCGTCCGGGGACGCGTGTGCATGGACCAGCTGGTGATCGAGCTGCACGGCGAGCTGCCGCCGCCCGGCACCGAGGTCGTCCTCTTCGGTCCCGGCGACGCCGGTGAGCCGACCGCGCAGGAGTGGGCCGACGCGGTGGGCACGATCAGCTACGAGATCGTCACCCGGATCGGCGGCCGGTTCGTCCGCCGGCACGTCGACGGCGACGAGCCCGGAGGGACCGCACCGTGAGCGTCAAGGGCCGCGTCTTCGGCTCGGTCGTGGGCGCGGCGGGCCTGGCCGCCGCCGCCGGCGCCGTGGGCATCGCGCGCCAGAACCGCGTCATCGGCAACCGCGCCGCCGGGGAGACGGTCGCCTTCGGCGAGCTGCACAGCCCGCCGCGGGTGGTGGTCGCCGACGACGGCCTCGCCCTGCACGTGGAGATCGACGAGCCCGCCGACTTCGGCGGCCGCGCCACGACCGACGACGACCTCACCGTGGTGTTCGTGCACGGCTACTCCCTCAACCTCGCCTGCTGGCACTACCAGCGCGCGGCCTACCGCGGCCAGGTGCGCACCGTCTTCTACGACCAGCGCAGCCACGGCCGCTCCGCGCGCTCCGACGAGAAGCACTGCACGATCGAGCAGCTCGGCCACGACCTGCGCCGCGTCATCGAGACGACGGTGCCCGGTCCGTGCGTGGTGGTCGGCCACTCCATGGGCGGGATGAGCGTGATCTCGCTCGCCCAGCAGCACCCCGACCTCTTCGGCGACAAGGTCCGCGGCGCCGCGCTGATCTCCACCACGGCCGGAGGCCTCGACCCGGGTCGCATCCTGTTCCCGATGCTGCCGCTCGGCCTCGGCGGGCGGTTCGTCGGCCGTGCCGTACGCACCCTCGACCGCGGCCACAAGGCCGTCGACCTCGCGCGGTCCTGGGGCCACGCGATCGCCGACGTCATCACCGACCGCTACGCCTTCGGCGACGACGTCCCCGCCTCGCACGTCGATTTCGTCTACTCGATGCTCGACGCGACGCCGTTCGCGGTGGTCGCGGACTTCTACCCCGCCTTCGCCACCCTCGACCACTTCGACCACCTCGCGCCCCTGGGGCAGGTCCCCACCTCGATCATCTGCGGCACCGCCGACAAGATCACCTCCGTCGGTCACAGCCGCAAGCTGCACAGCCGGATCCCGGGCTCGAGCCTGCTCGAGTGCGAGGGCGCGGGCCACATGGTGCTGCTCGAGCGCCACAAGCAGGTCACCGCCGAGCTCGACGACCTGATCTCGCTGGCCCAGGGGCAGGACCTGTCGTGAGCCTCGTCGTGCGCAGGGTCGGCCCCGAGTCGGCCGCCGACGTGCTGGCCGTGGTGCGGGAGGCCTTCGGTGCCCGCCCGGCCCTCGACCCGCCGGCGGACGCCCTGGGCGAGGACGTCGACTCCCTGCGGCGCCTGCTCGCGCGCCGGGGTGGTCTGCTGGCGTGCCTCGACGGGGAGCCGGTCGGCTGCGTCGTCCTCGACCCGGGGCCCGACGGGCTGGTGCTCCGCCGCTTCGGCGTGACACCGGCGGCGCAGGGCAGGGGAGTGGCCACCGCACTCGTCGAGGCGGCCGTGGAGGCGTCCGCCGGGCGGTCGGCGGTGCGGGTCGTCGCCCGCGAGGAGCTGCCCGGCACCGTCGCGTTCTGGGAGGCCCACGACTTCGTCGTCACGGGCGGCGCGAGCCCCTACGTCGAGCTCGCGAGGTGGCTGGGCACGTCGTTCGACGCCCCCGACGCGGAGACGATGCGCCGGCTCGGGGCCCGGGTCGGCGCCAGCCTGGTCGCCGGCGACCTGGTGGTGCTCACCGGTGAGCTGGGCGCCGGCAAGACGACGTTCACCCAGGGCCTGGGCGAGGGGCTCGGCGTGCGCGGCGGCGTGACGTCGCCGACGTTCGTGATCGCCCGGGTGCACCCCGCGCTGGGGGAGGGGCCCGACCTCGTGCACGTCGACGCCTACCGACTCGGCGGCCTCGACGAGCTCGACGACCTCGACCTCGACACCTCCCTCGACACGGCCGTGACCGTCGTCGAGTGGGGGGCGGGCCTGGCCGAGGGGCTGGCCGAGTCGCGCCTCGAGGTCGTGATCGAGCGGACGGTGGGCGACGCGCCGGCCGACGACGGGGCCGACCCGCGCCGGGTTTCGCTGCGCTGGATCGTCGGACAGTAGCCTCGACGCCGTGCTGCTCGCCTTCGACACCGCGACCCCGCTGGTCTCCGTCGCCCTGCACGACGGTGAGCGGGTGGTCGTCGAGCACTCCTCCGAGCAGCCGATGAAGCACGGCGAGCACCTCGCGCCGCTCATCGCCCGCGCGATGGAGGACGCCGGCATCGTGCGGCAGGACCTCTCCGGGGTCGCAGTGGGGGTCGGCCCCGGACCGTTCACCGGGCTCCGGGTCGGCGTCGTCACCGCGCGCACCCTCGGCTTCGTCCTCGACGTCCCGGTCTACGGCGTGTGCTCGCTCGACGCCGTCGCCCTCGAGGTCGTCGGCGCCGGCGCACCGGACGGCGGGTTCCTCGTCGCCACCGACGCGCGCCGCAAGGAGGTCTACCTCGCCTCCTACGACGCCGACGGCCGCCGCCTCGAGGGCCCCGTCGTGACCCGCCCGGCAGAGGTCGCCACGGGCGCACCCGTCGCCGGCGCCGGTCCCGAGCTCTACCCCGACGCGTTCCCCCACGCGATCGCTCCCACCCGGCCGGGCGCCGGCTGGCTGGCCGTCGGCGTGGCCGACGAGCTCGTCGAGCTGCTCGACCCCGAGCCCCTCTACCTGCGCCGCCCCGACGCGGTCGCCGGCGCACCCCGGAAGCCCGTCTCGTGATCCGTCCCGCCACGCTCGCCGACCTGCCGGCACTCCTCGCCCTCGAGCAGGAGCTCTTCGGTCCCGACGCGTGGAGCGAGGCGCTCGTGCGCGAGGAGATCGAGGGGCCCGGGCGACGCTTCCTGGTCGCCGACGACCTCTCCGGCTACGCGGTGACGATGACCGCCGGCGACATCGTCGACCTGCTGCGCATCGGCGTACGCCCCGACGCGCGCCGCGCCGGCCTCGCCTCCCGGCTCCTCGAGGAGCTCCTCGTCGACACCGACGGCGCCTCGCGGATGCTGCTGGAGGTGAGCGTGGCCAACGCGCCCGCCGTCGGGTTCTACGTCGCCCGGCAGTTCAGCGTCATCGACGTACGACCGCACTACTACCGCGACGGGTCGGAGGCGCTGGTGATGTGCCGCTGGCTCCCGGGCGCGGCGAGGGAGCAGACGGAGACCGCCCATGACTGACGCACCGCTCGTCCTCGGCATCGAGACCTCGTGCGACGAGACCGGCGTCGGCATCGTCCGAGGCCACACGCTGCTCGCCGACACCGTCGCCAGCAGCGTCGAGGAGCACGCCCGCTTCGGCGGCGTCGTGCCCGAGGTCGCCAGCCGCGCCCACCTCGAGGCGATGGTGCCCACGATCGAGCGGGCCGCCGAGACCGCCGGCATCTCCCTGTCCGACATCGACGCGGTGGCCGTGACCAGCGGGCCCGGGCTCGCCGGCGCGCTGCTGGTGGGCGTGGCGAGCGCCAAGGCGCTCGCGCTCGGCCTCGGCAAGCCGATCTACGGCGTCAACCACCTCGCCGCCCACGTCGCCGTCGACCAGCTCGAGCACGGTCCGCTGCCCGAGCCGTGCCTGGCGATGCTGGTCTCGGGCGGTCACTCCAGCCTGCTGGAGGTCACCGACGTCACGGTCGGCGTGGAGCCGATGGGCGCCACCATCGACGACGCCGCGGGGGAGGCCTTCGACAAGGTCGCCCGGCTGCTCGGCCTGCCCTTCCCCGGCGGCCCCCACATCGACAAGCAGGCGCGCTCGGGCAACAGCGTCGCCATCGACTTCCCGCGCGGGCTCACCAGCCGGCGCGACCTCGAGCGTCACCGCTTCGACTTCTCCTTCTCCGGACTGAAGACCGCCGTGGCCCGCTGGGTGGAGGCCCAGCAGCGCTCGGGGGCCGCGATCGACGTCGCCGACGTGGCCGCGTCGTTCCAGGAGGCCGTATGCGACGTGCTGACCCGCAAGGCGATCGACGCGGCGACGAGCCGAGGGATCGAGGACATCCTGATCGGCGGCGGGGTGGCTGCCAACAGCCGCCTGCGTGCCATGGCCGAGGAGCGCGCCACCGCCCGTGGCATCCGGGTGCGGGTGCCGCGCCCGGGCCTGTGCACCGACAACGGGGCCATGGTCGCCGCGCTCGGCGCCGAGCTCGTCGCACGGGGGCGTACGCCCTCCTCGCTCGACCTCCCCGCCGACTCCTCGCAGCCGATCACGACCGTCGTGGCCTGACCGCTCCGGCACCGTTGCCCCACCGTTGCCCCATCGGGGACGCCGAAGGCCCCGCCCGAGAGCGGGGGCCTTCGTCACGCGCACTCGTGCGCCGTGGTCGTCAGTCGAGGACGCTCGGAGCGACCTCGTCGTCGCCGAGCCAGTCCTGGTCGTAGACCAGGCTGTCGCGCTCTGCGGCCTGGTCGCGGTCGCCCTTGCGGCCGCCGCGCCCGGAGGCGCCACCAGCCGCTGCACCCGCACCGCGGGCCCCGCTCGAGCCGCGCCCGCCGGAGCGGGAGCCGGTGCTCGAGCCGGCCGCCGCGCCGCGGCTGCCCGCCGAGCCGGCACCGCGGGCTGACGACCCACCGGTGGAGGCCCCGCGTGCGGCCGCCGAGCCGGCTCCGCGCGAGGTGGGGCTGCCGGCCGCCGCGCCGCCGCGTCCGGTCGCACCTGCCGCACCCGCGCTGGTCGGACGCGACAACGCGCCGGCGCTGCCGCTGCGACCGGTGGCTCCGATCGGTCGGGTGGTGGACGAACCGGGGGAGGACACCGAGCCGGCGCGGACGCCGCCCATCATGCCGCTGGCACCGCCGGCCGCACCGGCAGCGCCCATCGCCGCGGCGTTGACGCCGCCGGCGCCCGCTCCGGCCGCGCCCGCCGCGCCGGGCGCCGCCACCTGCGAGCCGCCGGGGGTGTAGCTCACCCCGCCCTGCGACGAGCCCGCGACCGTGCTGGTCTCGCCCGGCGTGGCTCCCGGGTAGGTCGGGGTCGTGCCCGGCGGGGTGTGGGTCGGCGGGGTGTGGGTCGGCGGGGTGTGGGTCGGCGGAGTCGGCTCCGTGGTGGGCGGAGGGGGCGGGTTGCCGGTGGGCGGCTGAGGAGTCGGGTCGCCGGGGGGCGGCTCAGGGATCGGGGGGCCGGTGGGCGGCTGCGGGGTCGGGTTCCAGGTGCCCGGCGGGTTGCCGTTGCCGGGACCCTCGGGCGTCGTCGGAACGCCCGGCGCCTTGGTGCCCGGCAGGTAGGGACCCGACGGACCGGTCGGGACGCTGGGCGGCGGCTCGGTCGGGTCGGGCTGCCCGTGGATCTCCTTCATCGGCGGGATCGCACCGAGGAAGGCCGCATCGAGGTCCTTGGTGAGCGCGAGAGCCTTGGCCTCCTGCTTCTCGTACTCCGCCTGCCAGGACGAGCGCGCGTTGGCCCGCGCGCTGGACGCGGCCGCCTGCGCCTGCAGCTCCTCCTTGGTCGGCTCGACGCCGGGCGTGCCCGCGGGAGCCTGGTAGGGAGCCGGCTTGTCGCCGAGGTCAGCCATGTTGTCGCGCGTGGTCCGGGTGTCCTCGATCTGGAGTCCCACCTGGCGCAGGGCCTCGCCGGCCGCCTCGAGCTGCTCGGACTTCGCGATGATCGAGGTCGCCGACTCCTCCATCCCGGCGCGCAGGGCCGGACCGGTGAGGGTCGACTCGCCGATGCGGAGCTCGGCCTGCTGAGCGGCGTTCCTGAGGGCGTCGCCCAGCACCTTCAGGTCGGCGGCCTTCTCCTTCCAGGCGTCGCCGGCGTTCTTGATCTCACCCCCGGCCGCGGAGTCGAGGTAGGTGTCGAGAACCTGACGGTTGGGTCCCTTGGTCACGGCTCAGTCCTCCTCGGTGGGCATGGTGCACTGGTCGGTGCCGAAGTCGGGGGCAGCCACGCAGCTCGTCGACGTCTGGATCAGGCGCATCGTCGCGGCGGTCTGCTCGGTCGTCGTCTCCATGTCCTTGTTGAAGAGCTCCACCGACTCGGCCATCCCGCGCAGCCCGGCCGCCATCTTCTTGAGCTCGTCGGCGACGGTCTGGTGGGCCATCTCGGTGTTGGTGCCGAGGCGGTATCCACCGGTGTAGGACTGACCGAACGAGGTGCTCGCGACGGGCACGACGGGATTGTTGACGACGCCCTCGGCGGCCTTGTCGAAGGAGGCCATCAAGGAGGCGGTCGTCTCGGGATCGATGTTGAGCCCGACCATGGTCTGGTTGAGCAGTTCACGGTCTTCCAACGGCAGCATGATCTGTCCTTTCCCCCTCGTCGCAGAACCAAAACCACCCTATGTGGGCGAACTGCCTCGCGAGGCATCCTCCAGGGAAAACGCGGTGCCCCGGGACGTGTCGTCCGGCCCGATAGGCTCCCGCGCATGATGTCTCGGGGAGAGCGGGTCCGTCTGGTGGCGGCGTGCGTCGGTCTGGTCGCGGTCCTGGCCAGCGGGTGCCAGTCGTCGGGGGAGGGCACGGACGCCGACCCGGTCGGCGGCTCGCCCACGTCGTCGTCCGCCCCGCCGACCCCGGTCCCGACCGCGACGAGCACGGTCGTGGAGCCGGCGGACGGGCCCCGGATCAAGGTCCCCGGCGCCAGCATGCACGGCCTGGCGACCTACACCCGCAACAGCGACTTCGGCATCGTGCAGGGCTTCCGCGACGGCCAGAGCGGCGTGACGCTGGCGCCGGCGCTGACCGACACGGCCTCGCTCGACGCCTTCGCGAAGGAGTGGATCCGCCAGCACGACGGCCCGAAGGTCCAGGTGCGCCAGGACGACGCGGTGGCCGGCGGCAAGTACAACGCCTGGCACGTCGTCGACGAGACGTCCGACCCGCAGTACCGCGTGCACACCTTCGGGGTGATGTTCCTCGACTCGAGCTGGACCATCACCATCCGGCACAACCTCGACGGCGTGCCGCAGCCGCTGACCGACGACGAGATGCAGGGTGTGACCGACTCCCTGCTCGCCAGTTTCAAGACCGACCTGGACTGAGCGGCACCCGGGGCTGGCCCGGGTCCCGGTGAGCACACCGTGACACCCGGGGTGGTTGCATCTGTGGGGTCGGCGTCGCAGCGTTCGCGTCGACCCAGACACAGAGGAGGCACATCGATGCAGCAGGTCCAGGCGGTCGTCGCGCTCGCGAAGGGCGAGCCGGTGCAGCTCACCACCATCAACGTCCCCGACCCCGGCCCGGGCGAGGCGGTCGTGAAGATCCAGGCCTGCGGGGTGTGCCACACCGACCTCCACTACCGCGAGGGCGGGATCAACGACGACTTCCCCTTCCTGCTCGGCCACGAGGCCGCCGGCGTCGTGGAGTCGGTCGGCCCGGACGTCACGAGCGTCGAGCCGGGCGACTTCGTCGTCCTCAACTGGCGCGCGGTGTGCGGCGAGTGCCGCGCCTGCAACCGCGGTGAGCCGTGGTACTGCTTCGCCACCCACAACGCCACCCAGAAGATGACGCTCGCCGAGGGCGACCTCGCCGGCACCGAGCTGTCGCCGGCGCTGGGCATCGGGGCGTTCGCCGAGAAGACGCTGGTCGCGGCCGGCCAGTGCACGAAGGTCGACCCCTCGGCGCGTCCCGCCGCCGTCGGCCTGCTCGGGTGCGGGGTGATGGCCGGCCTGGGTGCTGCCATCAACACGGGCAACGTGACCCGCGGCTCCACCGTCGCCGTCATCGGCTGCGGCGGCGTCGGTGCCGCAGCGATCGCGGGCGCCGCACTCGCCGGAGCGTCCCGGGTCATCGCCGTCGACATCGACGACCGCAAGCTCGAGATGGCGCGCTCGATGGGTGCCACCCACACGGTCAACTCCGCCGAGGTCGACGCCGTGACCGCCATCCGCGAGCTGACCCCGCCGCAGGACGACACCGGCCACGAGGGCGGGGCCGACGTGGTGATCGACGCCGTCGGTCGCCCGGAGACGTGGAAGCAGGCCTTCTACGCCCGCGACCTGGCCGGCACCGTCGTCCTCGTCGGTGTGCCGACGCCGGACATGACGATCCCCGAGATCCCGCTCATCGACGTCTTCGGCCGCGGCGGCTCGCTGAAGTCCTCCTGGTATGGCGACTGCCTGCCCTCGCGCGACTTCCCGATGCTGGTCGACCTCTACCAGCAGGGCCGGCTCGACCTCGACGCCTTCGTGACCGAGGAGATCGGCATCGGCGACGTCGAGGCGGCGTTCGAGAAGATGCACCACGGGCCAGAAGACGGCCCCAGCGTGCTCCGCTCGGTGGTGGTGCTCTGATGACCGGGCCGCGCGGCGTGCGGGTCGACCACGGCGTCGTCTCGGGCACGTTCTCCCTCGACGGAGAGACCTACGACGTCGACAACAACGTGTGGGTGATCGGGGACGACGAGCAGTGCCTGGTCATCGACGCCCCGCACGACGTCGACGCGATCCTCGCGGTCGTCGGCGGCCGCGCCGTGAAGGCGATCGTGTGCACGCACGCGCACGACGACCACGTGCGGGTCGCGCCCGAGCTGCGCCGCCGGACCGGGGCGCCCGTGCTGCTGCACCCCGACGACCGGCCGCTGTGGGAGCTGACCCACGGTGGTGACGAGGAGGGGGCCGAGCTCTGGGACGTCGACCTCGCCGACGGTCAGACGCTCACGATCGGCGGGGCGGCCGTCACGGTGATCCACACGCCGGGCCACGCTCCCGGCGCCGTGTGCCTCTACGTCCACGACCTCGGGTGCGTCTTCACCGGTGACACCCTCTTCCAGGGCGGGCCCGGGGCGACCGGTCGCTCCTACTCCGACGAGGACCTGATCAAGGAGTCCATCCGGTCGCGGCTCCTCGAGCTGCCCGACGAGACGGTCGTGCACACCGGCCACGGTCCCGACACCACCATCGGGGCCGAGCGGGAGCGGCTCGCCGGCTGAGGTCGGTTGTGGCCAGCCGGGGTCAGGCGGCCCGCCACTGCTGCTGGCGGGCCTCCCTCACCTCGTCGAGGTGCTCGGCCTCGGCCGCCAGCTGGCGGGACGCCGGATGGTCGACGGGCGTGCCGAACACGCGCCGCTGGAGCCAGCGCCAGTAGGGCGAGGTGTGGTGGAGGACGAGCGGCTCCCTCCGGGCGCGTGAGGCGCGCCGCCACCGAGCGGGCTCGGGCGTGCACTCGAGGCCGCGCGGGACGTACCACCCGGTGGCCTTGAGGTCGACGTGGGCGGGGTAGCGCCTCCCGCCCCGGTCCCGCGCCCCGTCGTCGCGCATCGGCTCGACGACCTCGCCGCTGTCGGCGTCGTGGACGGTGCTGCCCAGTCCGGCGAGGCCGAGCAGGTGCTGCATCACGCTCACCCGCGGGCTGGTGCGGCCGGTCTCCCACCTCGCGACGACTGACTGCGACACCCCGATCATGGCCGCCAGCCCGCGCTGCGACACGTCCAGGATCCGCCTGATGCGGCGCACGAGACCGGGCACGCCTCCGTCGAACGGGCCCATCAGGTACCACTCCACCTCGTCGTCGGTCCACTCGCACTCCGCGTCCCACTCCTCCGTCGTCCGCATCTCTCAGCCCCTTCCGTCGGTCGTGGACGTCGTCTCGTCCTCGGTCCTGCCATCCCAGTCGTCCGCACCGACAACCGGCGATCGCTCGTCCACAGGCCAGCTCAATCCCGGTGCGACCACCCGCCCGCACTGGCACCTGAGTCGCGGAGAGACTCAGGTGGCAGGACGACGCGTGGGGGTGCGGGCTCCTTCTGCGGGGCCGCCTTGTCATCTGAGTCGCCCGGAGACTCAGATGACAGGAGAGAGGGAGAGGGAGAGGGAGAGGGAGAGGGCGGTGGCGCGACGAGCGGGCGGGCTCCCGAGGGCGTGCCACCATGGCTGGATGCGCTCGCGTCCGGCCACCCGTTTGGCGAGCCTCGGCGTCTCCCTCGCTGCGGTCGCCTCGCTGGCCGCCTGTGACGGCGCGGCACCGGGGGAGGACGAGGATCCCTCGAGCGGGGGCCCGGCTGCCACGAGTACGCCCACGGTGCCGCCGACCCCCTCCGAGGAGCTCGGGCTGGTGGAGGGGTGGGGGCCGGACCGCGCCGAGCTCGACCGGGCCGCGCGGACCGTCGGCCGGATGCGGCTCCCCGACCTCGCCGGACAGGTGATCGTCGCCGACTGGGCGGGCACGGCAGCGCCCGTGGGGATGGTGCGCGACCTCCACCTCGGCGGGGTGATCGCCTTCAGTGCGAACGTCGCCTCCGCCGACCAGGTGAGGTCGGTCAACCGGACGCTCGCTCGTCGGGTCCCGCGGAAGTGGCCGCTCTTCCTCGCCGTCGACCAGGAGGGTGGGGTGGTCGAGCGGCTGCGCGGCGCCGCGACCCGCTTCCCCGCGTTCATGAGCACCGGGGCCGCGGACGACGCCGCGCTGACCGAGGAGGTGTACGCCGCCGGAGCGGCGGAGCTGCGCGGCCTCGGGTTCACCGCCGACCTCGCGCCCGTCGCCGACGTCACCTCCGGGCCGGAGGACCCGACGATCGGGTCGCGCTCGGCGTCGTCGCGACCGGCGATCGTGGCCGAGCAGGTGGTCGCGGCCGCCGACGGGTTCGTCTCGGCCGGCGTGCTGCCGGTCATCAAGCACTTCCCGGGCCACGGGTCGGTGCCGGCCGACAGCCACCTCAGCCTGCCGGTGCAGACGAAGTCGCTGGCCGAGCTGAGGGACACCGACCTCGTGCCCTTCGCGCGCAGTGTCGAGGCCGGGCTGCCCGCGGTCATGGTGGGCCACCTCGACGTGCGCGCCGTGGACCGGCGCGAGCCCTCGTCGTTGTCGCGCAAGGTGGTGACCGGCCTGCTGCGCGAGGACCTCGGGTTCGAGGGGCTCGTGGTGACCGACTCGCTCCAGATGGCGGCGGTGACGCGCGGCCGCGACCCGGGGCGGACGGCCGTGCAGGCGATGCGGGCCGGCTCCGACGTCCTGCTCATGCCGCCGTCGCCGGCCGCCGCCCGCGCCGCGCTGGTCCGCGCGGTGCGCCGCGACGACCTGCCTCGCCGGCGCCTCGAGCAGGCCGCGGCACGGCAGATCGCCCTGCTGACGCACCTCGCCGACGCCGGCACCGGCACCGGCACCGGCACCGGCACCGGCACCGAAGGATCGGGCACCGGGGCCGCGCCTCCCGACTCGGCACGTGCCGCCTCGCGACGCCTGTCGGCCGCCGCGGTGACGCTCACCCACGGCGCGTGCTCGGGCCGGCTGGTCGGCGACACGGTGCACGCCTACGGCGACGCGGGCGCGGTGGGTGCGTTCACCGCGGCCGCGCGCGCGGCGGGCATCACCGTGCTGGCGCGTCGCTCGCCGCCGGCGGCGCTGGCCACGGCCGAGCCCCGCCCGGAGCGCAGGAAGAAGGAGCGCAAACCTGCGTTCCGCAAGCGGGTGCGCGCCTGGAAGGCGGCCGAGGCGAAGCGGTCGGAGCGCCTGGCCGCCTGGACCGCACGCGAGGACGCCCGCCTCGCCGCGGGCGCCCAGGTGGGCTTCACCGGCTACCGCGACGCCCCCGTCGACGGGGAGGTCGCGGTGGCCACCGACAGCCCGTGGGTGCTCGGCCGGGTGAGTGCCCCGACGCGCCTGGCCACCTACGGGGACACGCCTGCGGCGATGGAGGCGCTGGTCGACGTGCTGACCGGTGCGCAGCCCGCGAAGGGCCGCCTGCCGGTGACGGTCCAGGGCGTGGCCCGCGACGGCTGCTGAGCGGCGGCTCGAAACGGCTCAGAACGGCTGGACGAGCAGGGCGGTGCCCTGCCCCGACACGCGCGTCAGCACCAGCGTGGCCTCGTTGTCGCCCTTGAGGGCCAGCCGCTTGCGCAGCTCCTCGGGCACCACCTGCACCCCGCGCTTCTTGATCGTCAGCCGGCCGACGCCGCGCTCCTGCAGGGCCGCGCGCAGCGGCTTCTCGCGGTAGGGCAGGTGCTCGACCACCCGGTAGCTGCGCGCGAACGGCGTGTGGAACGAGGCGTCGCTGGTGACGTAGGCGATGTGCCGGTCGACCAGCCCGCCACCGACGCCGGCGGCGACCGCCGTGACCAGGCCGGCGCGGATGACGGCGCCGTCGGGCTCGTAGAGGAAGGCGCCGACCTCGCGGACCTCGGTGCCGGCCTCGCCGTCGGCGGGCGAGTCCTCGTCGGTGAGGCTGGCGAGCCCGCCGTCGGCGATCACGGTGGCGCGGCGTCTGGTGGTGGCCAGGTCGGGGGACCACAGCGCGGCCTCCTTGACGTCGCCGGCGTCGCTGACCCACTCCGCCTCCACGCCCGCGGGCACGAGGTCGTGGCCGATGCCGGGCGCCACCTTGACCAGCGCGCGCCGCTGCAGCAGGTCGAGCACCCACGACCAGGGCGGCGTCCACCCCTCGACGTCGAAGACCCGGCCGCGGCCGCCGCGTCGCGCGGGGTCGGCGAACGCGACGTCGAACGCCCGCGGGTCGATCGCGGTGGCGTCGCCCACCTGGACGGCCCCCGGGAGGCCGAGGGCCTCGAGGTTGGCCCGCGCCATCGCCACCCGCACCGGGTCCTGGTCGATGCCGCCCGCGACCAGCCCGGCCCGGGCGAAGGCCAGGAGGTCCCCGCCGATGCCACAGCCCAGGTCGACGACGCTGCCGCCGGGGATCGCGGCGGCGAGCCGGGCGGCCCGGTGGTCGGCGACCCGCGCCCGGGTCGCCTGCTCGAGCGCGTCGGGGGTGAAGAACATGTGGTGTGCGGCGTCGCCGAACTTGGCGACGGCCCGCTCGCGCAGCTGCGCCTGCGTGGTGGCCGCGGCCGCCCGCTCGGGGTCGGGCTCGAGGCGGCGGACGACGCCGGCGACCCGCACCGGGTCGCCCGGGTGGTCGGCCCACGCCTGCGTGGCGGCGGCGAGCAGACGGGCGCCGTCGGGCGTGCGCAACCAGTCCAGCGTCTCGATCTCCACGCCGTCATCCTGTCAGCGGCGGCACCGGCTAGCACTCGAGCGGGCAGAGTGCTAGCGTCTGCGTTGGCACTCTCGCCCTGAGAATGCCAACGCTCGTGAGCCAGGCACGACCCCCGCGACGGCATGCCGCGGTCCGCGAGCCCACGTCCTGGGAGCCCCGGGCGGAAATCGATCCGGGCTCCTGAAGATCTCTTGTTTTGAGAAAGTGGAGGTTGATCCGAAGTGTCGGTCAACATCAAGCCCCTCGAGGACCGCATCGTCGTCCAGACCCTCGAAGCCGAGCAGACCACCGCCTCCGGCCTGGTCATCCCGGACACCGCCAAGGAGAAGCCCCAGGAGGGCGAGGTCGTGGCGATCGGTCCCGGTCGCATCGACGACAACGGCAACCGCGTCCCGCTCGACGTCGCCGTGGGTGACAAGGTCATCTACAGCAAGTACGGCGGCACCGAGGTCAAGTACGCCGGCCAGGAGTACCTGATCCTGTCTGCGCGCGACATCCTCGCCGTCGTCTCCTGATTCCCCTCGCCCGGCACGTCATGGCTGCCGGTCGCTCCGGCGACCAGCGGCCATGACGTCCGGGCGAACCCCTTTCACCTGTTCCTAGGAGCACAGCAATGCCCAAGATCCTGGAGTTCGACGAGAACGCCCGCCGCGCCCTCGAGCGCGGTGTCGACGCCCTCGCCAACGCCGTCAAGGTGACGCTCGGCCCCAAGGGCCGCTACGTCGTCCTCGACAAGAAGTGGGGCGCCCCCACCATCACCAACGACGGCGTGACCGTCGCTCGCGAGATCGAGCTCGACGACCCGTTCGAGAACCTCGGTGCCCAGCTCACCAAGGAGGTGGCCACCAAGACCAACGACATCGCCGGTGACGGCACCACCACCGCCACCGTCCTGGCCCAGGCCATGGTCCACGAGGGCCTGCGCGCCGTCGCGGCCGGCGCCAACCCGATGGGCCTCAAGCGTGGCATGGACGCCGCGGCCGAGGCCGTCGGCGACGCGCTGCGCGAGGCCGCCCGCGAGGTGGAGACCCGCGAGGACATGGCGTCCGTCGCGACCATCTCCAGCCGCGACAGCCACATCGGCGACCTGCTCGCCCAGGCCTTCGACAAGGTCGGCAAGGACGGCGTGATCACGGTCGAGGAGTCCAACACCATGGGCACCGACCTCGAGTTCACCGAGGGCATGCAGTTCGACAAGGGCTACATCTCGGCCTACTTCGTCACCGACCCGGAGTCGATGGAGACCGTCCTCGACGACCCCTACATCCTGCTCCACCAGGGCAAGATCTCCGCGATCCAGGAGCTGCTCCCGCTGCTGGAGAAGGTCATCGGCACCGGCAAGCCGCTCTTCATCCTCGCCGAGGACGTCGAGGGCGAGGCGCTGTCGACGCTGGTCGTCAACAAGATCCGCGGCACCTTCAACGTCGCCGCGGTGAAGAGCCCGGCCTTCGGCGACCGCCGCAAGGCGATGATGCAGGACATCGCGATCCTGACCGGCGGCCAGGTCGTCGCCCCCGAGGTCGGCCTCAAGCTCGACCAGGTGGGCCTCGAGGTCCTCGGCCAGGCGCGTCGCGTGGTCATCACCAAGGACCACACCACGATCGTCGACGGCGCCGGCGACGGCACCGCCGTCGAGGGCCGCGTCAACCAGATCAAGGCCGAGATCGAGAACACCGACTCCGACTGGGACCGCGAGAAGCTCCAGGAGCGCCTCGCCAAGCTCGCCGGCGGTGTCTGCGTGATCCGGGTCGGCGCCGCCACCGAGGTGGAGCTGAAGGAGAAGAAGCACCGCATCGAGGACGCCGTCTCCGCGACGCGCGCCGCGATCGAGGAGGGCATCGTCCCCGGCGGTGGCTCCGCGCTCATCCACGCCGTGTCGGTGCTCGAGGACAACCTCGGCCTGACCGGCGACGAGGCCGCCGGTGTCCGCGTGGTCCGCAAGGCCGCCGACGAGCCGCTGCGCTGGATCGCCGAGAACGGCGGCGTCAACGGCTACGTCGTGACCACCAAGGTCCGCGAGCTCGGCGTCGGCAACGGCTACAACGCCGCGACCGAGGAGTACGGCGACCTGGTCGCCCAGGGCGTCCTCGACCCGGTCAAGGTGACCCGCTCGGCGCTGGTCAACGCGACCTCGATCGCAGCCATGCTGCTCACGACGGAGACCCTCGTCGTGGAAAAGCCCGAGGAGGAGGAGCCGGCCGCCGCCGGACAGGGTCACGGCCACGGCCACTGATCCACCTCGTCCCACCTGCACGACACGACACGCCCGCACCGGACTCCGGTGCGGGCCTGTCGCCGTGCCGGGCCGGCTCAGTGACCCCGGATCGTGCGGAAGGGCGTCGTGCAGTCGACGTCGAGGCGGATCGGATCGACCGTGTTGAGGTGGTAGACCCGGTAGCGGTCGCAGGCGGTGCCCACGAACTCGTACTTGCGGATCAGCGACCGCTCGACCGGCCGGGTCCCGTCATCGGCCCACGCGTCGATGTGCGCCGCCTCGACGAACCACGTGGGCGGATTGGGCCCGGTCAGCACCTCCTCGAGCTGCTGGAGGTCCGGGTCGCGCGTGCGCATCGGCAGCGACCAGAGGTACGGGTAGGGCGAGGGGGCGCCGCTCGCCCACTGGATGTCGGCCCGGCCGCCGTAGACCAGCACCCGGTCACCGGGCCTCCCGGCCGCGGCGATCGCCTCGCCCGTGCGCACCTCGACAGGCACGCGGCCGCGCACCCACGAGCCCGTCCAGAGCAGGAGCGCGACCACGCTGGAGACGACCAGGACGCCCACCGTCGCCGGCGTGGCCCAGCGCGGCACCCGGTCGACCTGGTCGTGGGCGGCCAGCGCCGCCACGGCGAGCGCGAGGCCGGGGATCGGCACGAAGAGGTAGGGCACCCAGAAGCTCCCGCTCAGCGCGACTCCGAGCAGGTCGGCCACGAGCGTCGCCGTGATCGCGACGACCACCACCGGGTCGCGTCGCAGCAGGCCGCGCAGGCGCAGGGCGAACAGCACCAGCACGAGCACCATGCCCGTGCCGACGAAGACGA
This sequence comes from Nocardioides sp. zg-1228, assembly GCF_017086465.1. Taxonomy (NCBI): domain Bacteria; kingdom Bacillati; phylum Actinomycetota; class Actinomycetes; order Propionibacteriales; family Nocardioidaceae; genus Nocardioides; species Nocardioides sp. zg-1228. Next base: position 876,897 of record NZ_CP070961.1, read on the forward strand.
GCAGCACGTCCACGCCCCGGCCCAGCGCCGCGGGGGAGTCCTGTGCGGCGAGGACCTCGCTGGCCTCCGATCGGAACGTCACGACCGTGTACCAGAGCTCGTCCAGGCGTACGCCCGCCACGACCGCCCAGGCCACGACGCCCACGACGGGCACCACCGCGCCGGCCAGGGCGGACGCGGTGCACCGCAGCCGGGCGCGCACGTCGAGCCGCTGGGCCACCAGCGACCCGACCAGCAGCGTGGCCCCGAACACCAGGCCCCCGGCCATGCTCTGCTTCATCCCGACGGCGAGCATCGCCAGCAGGCCGGCGAGGAACGCGTCGCGGCCCGACCCGCGGCGCGCGGCCCGCAGCGCGAGCCAGCACGAGCCCATCACCAGCGGGATGCCGAAGAGCTCGCCCTTGGCGCCGGCCGGGTCGATGTCGGCGTTGCTGACGAGCGCGGCCGCCGCCACCGCCGTCCAGCCGGTCACCCGCCGCACCGCGTGAGGGTCGAGCACCCCCGCCCGGACCGCCACCTCGCGGGCCGCCGCCGCGGCGGCCAGCACGAGCAGCGCGCACCCGACCGCAGCCACCAGCCGGTGGGCGTACGCCCCGCCGACGGCGTCGACGGCCCGCATCAGCGCGATGACCACCGGCGGCCGGTCGACGAAGTAGCGGCCGAAGACCGAGTCGACCTCGGGCTGCCAGGCCTGCGCGACGAGCAGGAAGCCGGCCTCGTCGGGGCGCAGCGGCCAGAGCAGCGAGGGGAACCGCGCGAGGAAGGCGAGGGCAGCCGCCACCCACACCATGCGCCCCGAGCGCCACGTGTCCACCCCCACCCCCACACTGTCCCAGAGCCGTGGCGAACGGCCGTAGAATGAGGGTGTGGAGATCCCGGAGAAGTTCGCTGCGCTCGGCCTCACCTACGACGACGTGCTGCTGCTGCCGGGGGAGTCCGACCTCGCGCCGAGCGACATCGACACCACCACGCGGCTCACCCGCGAGATCTCCATCCGGGTGCCTCTGGTCAGCGCGGCGATGGACACCGTCACCGAGGCGCGGATGGCGATCGCGATGGCCCGCGAGGGCGGCATCGGCGTGCTCCACCGCAACCTCTCCATCGACGACCAGGCCCGTCAGGTCGACCTGGTCAAGCGCACCCAGACCGGCATCATCTCCAACCCCGTCACGATCGGTCCCGACGCGACGCTGGAGGAGCTCGACCGGATCTGCGGCGAGTACCGCGTCTCCGGCCTGCCCGTGGTCGACCTCGACAACCGCCTGCTCGGCATCATCACCAACCGCGACCTGCGCTTCACCCCGGTCGCGGAGTGGGCGACCACCAAGGTCGACGAGGTGATGACGCGCGAGGGCCTGATCACCGGCCACGTCGGCATCTCCCGCGACGAGGCCACCACGCTGCTGCGGGCCCACAAGCGCGAGCGGCTGCCGCTGGTCGACGCTGACGGCCGCCTCGGTGGGCTCATCACGGTCAAGGACTTCGTCAAGGGCGAGCAGTTCCCCCAGGCGTCCTACGACGCCGACGGCCGGCTGCTCGTCGGCGCGGCCATCGGCTACTTCGGCGACGCCTGGGAGCGCGCCACCACCCTGGTCGAGGCCGGCGTCGACGTGCTCGTCGCCGACACCGCCCACGGGCACGTGCACCTCCTGCTCGACATGGTCCGCCGGCTCAAGTCCGACCCGGCGACCAGGCACGTCCAGGTCATCGGCGGCAACGTCGCCACGCGCGAGGGGGCGCAGGCGTTCGTCGATGCGGGGGCAGACGCGGTCAAGGTCGGCGTGGGGCCCGGCTCCATCTGCACCACCCGCGTCGTCACCGGGGTCGGCGTCCCGCAGGTGACCGCGGTCTACGAGGCGTCGCTGGCCACCAGGCCCGCCGGCGTGCCGCTGATCGCCGACGGTGGGATGAGGCACTCCGGTGAGATCGCCAAGGCGCTGGTCGCCGGCGCCGACGCGGTCATGGTCGGCTCGATGCTTGCGGGCTGTGAGGAGTCGCCCGGCGACGTCGTGTTCGTCAACGGCAAGCAGTTCAAGTCCTACCGCGGGATGGGCTCGCTCGGCGCGATGAGCAGCCGCGGCAAGAAGTCCTACTCCAAGGACCGCTACTTCCAGGCCGAGGTCGCCAGCGACGACAAGATCGTCCCGGAGGGCATCGAGGGCCAGGTCGCCTACCGCGGCCCGCTGGCCGCGGTCGCCCACCAGCTCGTCGGCGGTCTGACCCAGTCGATGTTCTACGTCGGCGCTCGCACGGTCCCCGAGCTGCAGGAGAAGGGGCGCTTCGTGCGCATCACCTCCGCCTCGCTCAAGGAGAGCCACCCCCACGGCGTGCAGATGACCGTCGAGGCGCCCAACTACACCGGCGCCTGATCACTCCCTTCCGGCCCTTCCGCAAAGCGGTCGCGTGGGCATACGTTGACTCGCGTCAGGGGATCGGGCCCCACGACGACGATGCGATCCATCGCCCTTGGGCGCTCGATCCCGATTTCTCTCGGGAGGAGCGCTTCAGTGCGCAGAAATATCCTGGTCGCGACCGGCTGTGCCGGGCTGCTGGCCGTCGTCACCCCAGCCCTGTCCGTCGCCGCACCAGCCGGTGACGACACCGTCACGCCGTCGCAGCAGGAGGCCCTCGACCTGGGCATCCAGGTGGCCCCCAAGGACTCCGACGCCGCCGCCCTGGCGGCACGGACCAACCCCAACCCCTACCTGGCCAACCTGCCCGACCTCACCGACGCCAACTACTTCGCCTGGAACAAGGTGATGCACGAGCGCGCCGAGCAGCGGGCCGACTCCGCCAAGCTGGCCGCCAACCGCCGCGCGGCCTTCGGCGCCAAGGCCGGAGGCGTCAATGCCCGCGCGGTGCTGACCCCGTTCGTCCACGACGAGGAGGAGCCCGCCGGCCGGTCGGGGTCCAACGACACGCACCCCGACGCCGAGCCGATCCCCGGCTTCGGCACGGCGGCCGCCCGCATGCCCGCCGTCCGCATCCTGGGCGAGCTCGCCGCACCGGCGGCGGTCACCACGCGCACCGTGACCACCACCGAGGACCAGGGCTCCATCCCGCTCGCCACGTCGACCGGCATCGTCGGCAACGGCGCCTCGGTCACCGACTCGGTCCTCGGTGACGGCCCCCACGGCCCCGTCGCCTCGGGCGGCTCGGGCAGCAACGACTTCGACTTCTTCTCGGTCCAGGTCGGGGCCGGCGAGACGCTGACGGCCAACACCGAGGGCAGTGCCACCGGCACCGACACGATCCTCGTCGTCTGGGACGCCGAGGGCACGCCGCTCGCGGCCGACGACGACGGCGGCACGGGCCTGCTCAGCTCGGTGTCCTACAAGCCCGAGGCGCCCGGCACCTACTACGTGATGGTCGGCGGCTACGCCTTCGACCCGCTCCCGGCCGACCCGTTCGACTCGGGCAGCGGTGCCGGCGGTGCCGACACCGGCGCCTACCGCGTCACCATCGCGAGCCGTCGGCTCGACGCCGACTTCTTCTCCCTGCGGCTGCGCCCCGGCGACGTCATCGGCTCCAGCGCGGAGGGCACCGCCACCGGGCTCAAGGTGCGTACGCCCTCGGGCGAGGAGCGCGTGGGCGGCGTGGGCACCGACGCCTCGTCGCTCTACCCGCCCACCTCGCCGCTGATCGGTGGCGGCAACACCGCCATCGCCTACGTCGCCGAGGAGGCCGGCTGGTACTCCGTGCAGGTCAGCGGGGGCACCGGCGCCTACGACGTGACGGTGGAGGGCTACCGGCCCGGCACCCAGGGCGACCGCGGCCGCCAGCAGACGGTCCTGCTCGACTTCGCGCCGGGCCGGGTCAACACCGGCACCTGGGGCGGCCCCGGCACGCGCTCGGTGTCGCCGCTCTCCTCGTTCGTCCCGCTGTGGGGCATCGCGCGCGCCGACGCGCGCCGCCTGGAGAACCGCATCGTCAACCAGGTCCGCCGCAACCTGCAGGACGAGATCGCCGGCACCAACCCGTCCGTCAACGTCCAGGTGCTCAACGCGCGCGACAACCAGGAGCTGATCGGGCAGGACAACGTCTCGCGGATCTACATCGCCGGCACGATCGCCGAGACCGGCATCAACACGATCGGCATCGCGCAGTACATCGACCCGGGCAACTTCGGGCACCAGGACGAGGCCATCGTCCTGCTCGACGTGCTGAGCAACCCGGCCGGACCCGCGTCGTCGCTCAACACCTACATCAACGCCAGCAGCGACCGGTTCACGTTCGTCTCCAACGCGGTGGCCAACGTGACCGCCCACGAGGTCGGCCACACCATCGGCAACTACCACACCGACAACGCCAACGAGATCCACAACATGATGGACTCTGGCGGTGCCAACTTCGGGCAGAACCTCTACGGGGTCGGCCCGGACAACGTGGGCGGCACGGCCGACGACGAGAACATCCAGTTCCAGACCGACACCTACTCGCCGGTCGAGGGCTTCACCGGCCTCGAGGACACCGAGAACGTGACCTCCTGGGCCTACGCGGGCCGCTGACCCGCAGCGCACCGATCGGCGGCGCGGTCGTCCCCACCGGGGCGGCCGCGCCGTCGTACGCACGGGGCGCGGGCGCCGATAGGCTGGCCCGGTGAGCGAGATCGAGATCGGCCGAGCCAAGCGCGGACGCCGCGCCTACTCCTTCGACGACATCGCGATCGTGCCCTCGCGGCGCACGCGCGACCCGGAGGAGGTCAGCACCGCCTGGCAGATCGACGCCTACCGCTTCGAGATCCCCGTCCTGGCGGCGCCGATGGACTCGGTGATGTCGCCCTCCACCGCCATCGCGCTGGGCCAGATGGGCGGACTGGGGGTGCTCAACCTCGAGGGCCTGTGGACTCGCTACGACGACCCCAGCGGCCTGCTCGAGGAGGTCGCCGCCCTCGATGGTCCCGAGGCGACCCGGCGGATGCAGGAGATCTACACCGAGCCGATCAAGCCCGAGCTCATCACCGCCCGGCTCGAGGAGGTGCGCGCCGCCGGCGTGCCCGTCGCGGGCTCGCTGTCGCCGCAGCGCACCAAGGACCACGTCAAGGCCGTCGTCGACGCGGGCGTCGACGTGTTCGTCATCCGCGGCACCACCGTCTCGGCCGAGCACGTGAGCAGCCAGGCCGAGCCGCTCAACCTCAAGGAGTTCATCTACGAGCTCGACGTCCCCGTGATCGTCGGCGGGTGCGCGACCTACCAGGCCGCGCTGCACCTCATGCGCACCGGCGCCGCCGGCGTCCTGGTCGGCTTCGGCGGCGGGGCCGCCCACACCACCCGCACCGTCCTCGGCGTCGCGGTGCCGATGGCCAGTGCGGTCGCCGACGTCGCCGCGGCCCGCCGCGACTACCTCGACGAGTCGGGCGGTCGCTACGTCCACGTGATCGCCGACGGCTCCATCGGCAGCTCGGGCGACATCGCCAAGGCGATCGCCTGCGGCGCCGACGCCGTGATGATCGGCTCGCCGCTGGCCCGTGCGACCGAGGCCCCCGGCCTCGGCTTCCACTGGGGAAGCGAGGCCACCCACGCCCAGCTGCCCCGCGGCGAGCGGGTGGGCTTCGACCCCGTCGGGTCGCTGCACGAGATCATGTTCGGCCCCTCGCGCGTCGCCGACGGCACGATGAACCTCGTCGGCGCCCTCCGCCGCGCGATGGCGACGACCGGCTACACCGAGCTCAAGGAGTTCCAGCGCATCGAGGTCGTCGTCCAGCACTGACCCGTTCGGTGGCGCCTGCGACACTGGCACCATGCCGCTCGCCAAGGCCCTCGACGCCGACCAGCGTGCCGACGCGCTCGACCAGCTCGGGTCGGGTGAGCTCGACGTGCTCGTCGTGGGCGGCGGGATCGTCGGCGTCGGAGCGGCCCTCGACGCGGTGACCCGCGGGCTCAAGGTCGGCCTGGTCGAGCAGCGCGACCTCGCCTCCGGCACCTCGTCACGCTCCTCCAAGCTGGTGCACGGCGGGCTGCGCTACCTGGAGATGTTCGACTTCGCGCTGGTCAAGGAGGCGCTCGAGGAGCGCGGGCTCCTGCTCACCCGGCTCGCGCCCCACCTCGTGCGGCCGGTGCCGTTCCTCTACCCCCTCGAGCACGCCTGGGAGCGGCCCTACGTCGGGGCCGGCGTGGCGCTCTACGACGCCATGGCGATGGCCGGCCGGTACGACATGGGCGTGCCCCGGCACAAGCACGTCTTCCGCAGGCAGCTGGCGCGGATGGCGCCCGACGTGCGCACCGACGACCTGCACGGCGCGATCCGCTACTACGACTGCCAGGTCGACGACGCGCGGCTGGTGATGACCATCGCCCGGACCGCCGCCAACAACGGCGCCCACGTGGCGACGCGCACCAAGGTGACCGGCTTCCTGCGCGACGGGGAGGGCGACGACGCCCGCGTGGTCGGCGTGCGCGCCCGCGACCTCGAGGGCCAGCGCGACCTCGAGATCCGGGCCCGGGTGGTGATCAACGCCGCCGGCGTGTGGACCGACGAGGTGCAGGAGCTGCTCGGCGGCCGGGCGCAGCTCGACGTCGACGCCAGCAAGGGCATCCACGTGGTCGTGCCCAAGGACCGCATCCGGTCCGAGTGCGGCTTCATCACCAAGACCGAGAAGTCGGTGCTCTTCATCATCCCGTGGGACCAGTTCTGGATCATCGGCACCACCGACACCGCGTGGGACCTCGACCTGGCCCACCCCGCCGCGAGCAAGAGCGACATCGACTACCTGCTCGAGCACGCCAACCGGCTCCTCAAGGACCCCCTCGACCATCGCGACGTCGTCGGCGTCTACGCCGGGCTGCGGCCACTGCTCAAGCCGATGCGCAAGGACGGCGAGATGGGGGAGACCACCAAGCTCTCCCGCGAGCACACGGTCGCCAACCCGGTGCCCGGCCTCGTGCTCGTCGCGGGCGGCAAGCTCACCACCTACCGGGTGATGGCGCGTGACGCCGTCGACCACGCGATCCGCGACTTCGACGCCACGCCCGCCTCGATCACCGACCGGGTGCCGCTGATGGGGGCCTGGGGCCACGCGGCGCGCACCAACCAGCGCGTGGCGCTGAGCCGGGCGTCGGGCCTGGCCGTCGGGGTCGTCGACCACCTGCTCGGCCGCTACGGCGGCCTCGTCGACGAGCTGCTCGCGCTCATCCACGAGCGGCCCGAGCTGGGCGAGCCGCTGCCGGGGGCCGAGCACTACCTGCGCGCCGAGGTGCTCTACGCCGTGACCCACGAGGGCGCACGCCACCTCGACGACGTGCTGGCGCGGCGTACGCGCGTGTCGATCGAGACGTTCGACCGCGGGATCGCGGCCGCCCGGCCGGCCGCGGAGCTGATGGCCGAGGCGCTCGGCTGGGACCGGGCCCAGCTCGACGACGAGGTCGACCACTACCTGCGGCGCGTGGAGGCGGAGCGGCAGAGCCAGCTCATGCCGACCGACCAGGAGGCCGACGAGGCGCGGGTCAAGGCGCGCGACATCGTGTGACCCGAGCGGGGACCGCCCGGGGTCAGAGCCGCTGGATCGCGCCGGATGACGACAGGCCGAAGCTCTCCCGCAGGCCCGAGCGTCGGCCGTCCGCCTCGAGGGCCTCGGCGACCTTGCCGACCGGCCGGGCACTCGGCCACACGTGCACGAGCATCAGCGCCAGCGACACTGCCGCACCGCCGAGGTAGGTGAGGATGCTGCCGTCGGCCAGCACGAACGCGGCGGCGATCGAGACGATCGCGATCGACTCGCTGATCGCGAACCGCAGGATCATCGACGACTGCCACCGGGTGCGGGCCCGGGCGGCCGCGTCCGCGTCGGTGAGATCGGTGGACAGCGCCGGCGTGCGGTAGCCGATGGTCTCGAGCACCAGGTGCGCGGCGACGCCCGCCACCACCTGCACGGCGAGCACGACGAGCGCCTCCCCGCCCCACACGGGCGCGGGAAGGACCACCGCCAGCACGACGCCGACCACGACGAGCCCGCCCATGAGGGTCGCCGCGAGGACGCGGGTCGAGCGGGCGAAGGATGCGGGATCGGGGAGTGGCGTCGACATGCGGCGAAGCCTAGGGGCGGAGCGGACGCGCTGCGCGCACGTGGGGTCGGTCGGTCGCGTCCCGGGCGAAGTGACCGACCGGTAGCGGGCGCTTCGCGAGCGATCTACGCTTCGGGGATGACCGAGCAGACGCCCGCCAGTGGTCCCGTCACCGATGGCCCGGCGGACCCCGAGCACGACGCCACCGCCACCTACGCCCTCGACCGCTCCTACGTCGCCAGCCTGACCCGGCGCCTGGTCAGCACGACCGGCGAGACGGCCGCCGTGGTGTCCCCGATCGGCGGCACCCCCCTGGCGCACGTGCCCCGGTCGAGCCCGGCCGACGTGGCCGAGGCCTTCACCCGGGCGCGCCGGGCGCAGGTGTCCTGGGCGGCCACGTCCATCGACGAGCGGGCCGCGGCGCTGCTGCGGCTGCACGACCTGCTGCTCGACCGGCAGGAGGAGCTCATCGACCTCGTCGTGTGGGAGTCGGGCAAGGCCCGCAAGGACGCCTACCTCGAGGTCGCGCACCTCGCGCTGACCGCGCGCTACTACGCCCGCACCGCCCACCAGCACCTCGACACCCGGCGCGTGGGCGGCATGTTCCCGCTGCTGACCCGCGCCGAGGTCAACCGGGTGCCCAAGGGCGTCGTCGGCATCATCTCGCCGTGGAACTACCCCCTCACCATGGCGCTGTGCGACGGCATCCCGGCCCTCCTCGCCGGCAATGCCGTGGTGTCCAAGCCCGACGCGCAGACCGTGCTGACCGCCCTCCTCGCCGCCCAGCTGCTCGAGGAGGCCGGGTTCCCTCCGGAGACCTGGCAGGTCGTCGCCGGTCCCGGGGCGGAGGTCGGCGGCGCGATCGTCGCCCACGCCGACTACGTCTGCTTCACCGGCTCCACGGCCACCGGGCGGATCATCGCCCAGGGGTGCGCCGAGCGGCTCATCGGCTGCTCGCTCGAGCTCGGCGGCAAGAACCCGATGCTCGTGCTCCGTGACGCCGACGTGCACCGCGCCGCGGAGGGCGCCACCCGCGCGGTCTTCTCCAACGCCGGCCAGCTGTGCGTGTCGATGGAGCGGCTCTTCGTCGCCGACCAGGTCTACGACCGCTTCGTCGACGCGTTCGTCGGGCGCACCGAGGCGATGACCCTCGGCGCCAGCCAGGACTGGTCGGTCGACATCGGCTCGCTGATCTCCCAGGCCCAGCTCGACACCGTGACCGCCCACGTCGAGGACGCCGTCGCCAAGGGCGCCCGCGTGCTCACCGGCGGCCGGCACCGTCCCGACCTGGGCCCGTTCGTCTTCGAGCCCACCATCCTCGAGGGCGTCACGGCCGACATGACCTGCTTCGGCAAGGAGACCTTCGGCCCGGTCGTCTCGCTCTACCGCTTCCACGGTGAGGACGAGGCCGTGGAGCGCGCCAACGACGGCACCTACGGCCTCAACGCCTCGGTGTGGACCCGCGACGCCGCCCGCGGGCGGGCGATCGCGCGTCGCATCGCCTGCGGCACGGTCAACGTCAACGAGGCCTACGGCGCGACGTTCGGCTCGCTCGGGGCGCCGATGGGCGGCATGCGCGAGTCGGGCCTCGGGCGTCGCCAGGGCGCCGAGGGCATCCACCGCTACACCGAGGCGCAGTCGGTCGGGACCCAGCGGCTGGTGCCGATCGCGCCGGTGCTCGGCATGTCGGAGGAGACCAACGCCAAGGTGATGACGGTCGCGCTGCGCCTGCTCAACAAGCTCGGCCGCGCATGAGCACCGCCCCGGTCACCCACTACGACGTCGTCGTCGTCGGGTCCGGCTTCGGGGGGTCGGTGACGGCGCTGCGGCTGACCGAGAAGGGCTACCGGGTCGGTGTGCTGGAGGCGGGCGCCCGCTTCACCGACGACGACTTCCCGGCCACGTCCTTCGACGCCAGGCGGTGGCTGTTCGCCCCCGCCGCGGGGATGTACGGCATCCAGCGCATCGACATGGTCAGGGACTGCCTGATCCTGGCCGGGGCCGGCGTGGGCGGCGGGTCGCTCGTCTACGCCAACACGCTCTACGAGCCGCTCGACGCGTTCTACACCGACCCGTCGTGGGCGCGGATCGCCGACTGGCGCAGCGAGCTCGCGCCCTACTACGACCAGGCCAAGCGGATGCTGGGCGTGGTGGACAACCCCCTCCACACGCCATCGGACGCGGTGATGAAGCAGGTCGCCGACGACATGGGCGTCGGCCACACCTTCCGCCGGACCCCGGTCGGGGTGTTCTTCGGCGGCCCCGACGCCGCGCCCGGCGAGGAGGTGGCCGACCCGTTCTTCGGCGGAGCCGGGCCGGCCCGCAACGCCTGCCTCAACTGCGGCGAGTGCATGACCGGGTGCCGCCACAACGCCAAGAACACCCTGGTCAAGAACTACCTCCACCTCGCCGAGCAGGCGGGCGCCGTCGTCCACCCGCTGACCACCGTGACGCGCGTACGCCCCCGCGACGGCGGCGGCTACGAGGTCACCGCGCGCTGGACCAAGGCCAAGCTGTCGCGACGCACCGCCACCCGCACCTTCACCGCCGACCAGGTGGTGTTCTCCGCGGCGTCGCTCGGCACCCAGAAGCTGCTGCACCGGCTCAAGGGCGAGGGGCACCTGCCCGACATCAGCGACCGGCTCGGCATGCTGACGCGCACCAACTCCGAGGCGATCCTCGGCGCCGTGGCGAGCGACCGCTCCGTCGACTACACCCGCGGGGTGGCGATCACCTCGTCGTTCCACCCCGACGAGGTGACCCACATCGAGCCGGTGCGCTACGGCCGCGGCTCCAACGCGATGGCGCTGCTGCAGACCGTGCTGGCCGAGGACGTGCCGGGCACGCCGAGGGTGCGCACCTGGCTGCGTGAGCTGTGGACCCAACGCCGCCACGCCCGCCGGTTCTACGACTTCAAGCACTGGTCGGAGCGCGCGGTCATCGCGCTGGTGATGCAGTCGCTCGACAACTCGATCACCACCGTAGGCGTCCGCGGTCGGTGGGGGTGGCGGATGACCAGCAGGCAGGGCCACGGTGCTCCCAACCCCACCTACATCCCGGTGGGCCACGAGGCCGTGCGCCGCATCGCCGACCTCATCGGCGGCACGCCCGGAGGCACCCTCGGCGAGCCGTTCGACCGCCCGATGACCGCGCACTTCATCGGCGGCTGCACCATCGGCGACACCCCGCAGAGCGGGGTGGTCGACCCGTGGCAGCGGCTCTACGGCCACGAGGGCCTGCACGTCGTCGACGGGTCGGCCATCTCGGCCAACCTCGGCGTCAACCCGTCGCTGACGATCACCGCCCAGGCCGAGCGCGCGATGGCGTTCTGGCCCAACAAGGGCGAGGCCGACCCGCGGCCCGCCCTCGGCTCGGCCTACCGCCGGCTCGCTCCCGTCGAGCCGAAGAACCCGGTGGTGCCCGAGGCCGCCCCCGGTGCCCTGCGCCTGCCCATCGTGGGCGTCAGCTGATCGGTCCGTAACCCCGCTCCGGTGGCGTCGTTGGGCGGGGTACGGAGTCCGGCTGCACGCTCCCTCCCTCCCAAGGGGTCGGGCTCCCGGATCTCGGCGCTGTCCGCAGTGGCTGGGACCAAAGCTCCAGGGCCCGATCACCCTCCCTCTTCGATCGGGCCCTGGAGCGACGCCTCGTCGGGGCCGTCGGAGTCCCCGCTCGAGCGGGGACTCCGACACCTGGAGGCCGTTGCAACCGCCTCCAGGTGTCGGACTGGTCCTCCAAGGTCCGTCCCAGGACGCCGCCCCGGGCCGCCCCGAGCGCACCGCGCGCCGATAGACTCCACGCGTGACGCAGCCTGGAGAGCACGACCTGGTCCTCGTCGTCGACTTCGGGGCGCAGTACGCCCAGCTCATCGCGCGGCGGGTGCGCGAGGCGCGGGTCTACTCCGAGATCGTGCCCCACACGATGCCGGTCGCCGAGATGCTGGCGCGCAAGCCCAAGGCGATCATCCTGTCCGGCGGCCCGGCGAGCGTCTACTCCGACGGCGCCCCCGGCATCGACGACGACGTCTTCACGGCCGGCGTCCCGGTGTTCGGCATGTGCTACGGCTTCCAGCTGATGGCCAAGGGCCTGGGCGGCGAGGTCGCCCACACGGGCGCCCGCGAGTACGGACGTACGCCCGTCACGGTCAGCGAGCCCGGCACCCTCCTCGAGGGCATCCCCGCCGAGCACCGGGTCTGGATGTCGCACGGCGACTCCGTCGCCCAGGCGCCCGAGGGGTTCACCGTGCTGGCCTCGACCGCCGACACCCCGGTCGCCGCCTTCGAGGACGTCGGGCGCGGCCTCGCCGGCGTGCAGTGGCACCCCGAGGTGCTGCACTCCGAGCACGGCCAGAAGGTGCTCGAGCACTTCCTGCACCACATCGCCGGCGCCCGGCAGACCTGGACGATGCTCAACATCGCCGAGGAGCAGATCGAGCGGGTGCGTGAGCAGATCGGCGAGACCGGGGTGGCGATCTGCGGCCTGTCCGGCGGCGTCGACTCCGCCGTCGCTGCCGCGATCGTGCAGCGCGCGATCGGCGACCGGCTGCACTGCGTCTTCGTCGACCACGGCCTCCTCCGCGAGGGCGAGGCCGAGCAGGTCGAGCGTGACTTCGTCGCCGCCACCGGCGTCAACCTCCACGTCTACGACGCGCGCGAGACCTTCCTCGCCGCCCTCGCCGGGGTCACCGACCCGGAGGAGAAGCGCAAGATCATCGGCCGCGAGTTCATCCGCGCGTTCGAGGCCGCCGAGGTCGAGGTGCTGGGAGAGGCGGCCGAGTCCGGCGCCAAGGTCGGCTTCCTCGTGCAGGGCACCCTCTACCCCGACGTCGTCGAGTCGGGCGGTGGCGCCGGCACCTCCAACATCAAGTCGCACCACAACGTCGGCGGGCTGCCCGAGGACCTCGAGTTCGAGCTCGTCGAGCCGCTGCGCACCCTCTTCAAGGACGAGGTGCGCCTCGTCGGCGAGCAGCTCGGCCTGCCGGCCGAGATGGTCTGGCGCCAGCCCTTCCCGGGCCCCGGCCTCGGCATCCGCATCATCGGCGAGGTGACCGCCGAGCGCCTCGACATCCTGCGTCGCGCCGACGCCATCGCGCGCCAGGAGCTGACCCGCGCCGGGATGGACCGCGACATCTGGCAGATGCCGGTGGTCCTGCTCGCCGACGTCCGCTCGGTCGGCGTCCAGGGCGACGGCCGCACCTACGGCCACCCCGTGGTGATCCGCCCGGTCACCTCCGAGGACGCGATGACGGCCGACTGGGCGCGCCTGCCCTACGAGGTGATGGAGCGCATCTCCACCCGCATCACCAACGAGGTCGCCGAGATCAACCGGGTCACCCTCGACATCACGTCCAAGCCGCCGGGCACCATCGAGTGGGAGTGAGCCCCGCGCCTCCCGCACGACGGTGACCGTGGAGGTTCCGGGTCACATGGCGGCTCGGATCCTCCCTCGTCAGCGCGACTCCTCGAGGCAGGTCTCGTGCGACACGTTGCGCGGGCAGCCGCGGAGGTCGGAGCCGACGACGACGCCGGCGAGGAGCGTCGCGAGCACGGCGACTCCGAGGGCGTACGCCGCCAGCCGGCCGCTGCGGCGCACGAGCGCGTAGCCGGCGAGCGGCAGGGCGGCGACCACCCCGGTCGCGAGCAGCAGCAGCCGGGTCAGGTCGGGGTCGGTGGAGCGGCCGAACCCTCCCCCGGAGCAGCCCGACACCCCGCAGACCGTGAATCCGGCGGCGAACGCCGGAACGGCGGCGAGCCCCACGCCGAGCACGACGAGCGCCGCGATGACGGGCGCCGAGACGTGCTGGGAGACGGGCCGGGGGACGGGTGGGGAGACGGGCTGGCGGTCCACCCCGCCACCTTGTCAGAGGTCCAGGGGCCGCGGCATGGGCCGCGCGCTGCACCGCCAGGACCTTCCACGGGGTGGTCGCGCGAGGCGTGGCGGGAGGTCTAGGTTGCTGAGGGCCCCACTGGATCACCGCCGACTCTCGGGAGGCACCACGTGTCCGACACCCTGATCGACGCCAACTGGCTCGACTACCTGCTGGTCGCGATCTACTTCGGCTTCGTCCTCGGCATCGGTGTGATGGCACGGCGCTCGGTGTCGGACTCGATCGACTTCTTCCTGTCGGGACGCTCGCTGCCGGCGTGGGTGACGGGCCTGGCGTTCATCTCGGCCAACCTCGGCGCCGTCGAGATCATGGGCATGTCGGCCAACGGCGCGGAGCTCGGCCTGCCGACGTTCCACTACTTCTGGGTCGGCGCCGTCCCGGCGATGCTCTTCCTCGGCGTCGTGATGATGCCGTTCTACTACGGCTCCAAGGTCCGCTCGGTGCCGGAGTTCATGTTCCGCCGGTTCGGGACCGGCGCCCACCTGGTCAACGCGATCAGCTTCGCGGTGGCCCAGCTGCTGATCGCGGGCGTCAACCTCGCGCTCCTGGCCGGCATCGTGCGCGCCCTGCTCGGCTGGCCGATCTGGGTCTCGCTGATCGTGGCCGGCGCGGTCGTGCTGTCCTACATCACCCTGGGCGGGCTGAGCGCGGCGATCTACAACGAGGTGCTCCAGTTCTTCGTGATCGTCGCCTCGCTGACCCCGCTCACGCTCATCGGCCTGCACCGGGTCGGCGGCTGGGACGGCCTCACCGAGAAGATCACCGCCGCCGCGGCGGGGGCGTCGTCGGCGTCCGAGGCGCCACCTGCGTCGGAGCAGCTCAACGCCTGGCCGGGCCAGGCGCTCTCCGGCTTCGACTCCCCGCTCCTGTCGGTCATCGGCATCGTGTTCGGGCTGGGCTTCGTGCTGTCCTTCGGCTACTGGACGACCAACTTCGTCGAGGTGCAGCGCGCGATGGCCTCCGACTCCATCTCGGCGGCCCGCAAGACCCCGATCATCGGCGCCTTCCCCAAGATGTTCGTGCCGTTCATCGTCATCGTGCCGGGCATGGTCTCGGCCGTCCTGGTCGCGGAGATGATCGAGCTCAAGGACGGCGGCAGTCCCGCGGGCGGGGCGTCGGGCGAGGGGGTGGCCTACAACGACGCGCTCCTGCTCCTGATGCGCGACGTCCTCCCCAACGGCCTGCTGGGCCTGGCGATCGCCGGCCTGCTCGCGGCGTTCATGGCCGGCATGGCGGCCAACATCTCGGCGTTCAACACCGTCTTCTCCTACGACCTGTGGCAGCGCTACATCCGCAAGGACCACAGCGACGACTACTACCTGCGGATCGGCCGGCTGGCCACCGTCGGCGCGACGGTCATCGCGATCTTCACCGCCCAGATCGCGCTCGGCTACGACAACGTCATGAACTACCTCCAGACGCTGTTCGGGTTCTTCAACGCCCCGCTCTTCGCGACGTTCATCCTCGGCATGTTCTGGAAGCGGATGACCCCGACCGCCGGCTGGGTGGGCCTGGTGGCCGGAACGCTGTCGGCCATCGCGGTCGACCGCACCGCGGCGGCCGGGGTCTTCGAGCTGTCGGGCCAGGGCGTGGCGTTCCTCGCCGCGTCGGTCGCCTTCGTCGTCGACATCGTGCTCAGCATCGTGGTGTCGCTGGTGACCAGGCCCAAGCCGGCCGAGGAGCTCCGGGGGCTGGTCTACTCCGAGACGCCTCGCGAGGACCGCACCGACCCGCTCGAGGCGTCGTACCCGTGGTACCGCCGCACCGCACCGCTCGCCGGCATCGCGCTCGCGATGGTCATCGTCCTCAACTTCGTCTTCTGAGAGGGAGCGCCATGTCCACCACGACGTCCGAGACCGACGGCAAGCCCAAGAAGAAGGCCGGCCTCTTCGACATCCGCAACATCATCGGCGCCCTGCTGGCGCTGTACGGCGTGATCCTCGCGCTCGCCGGACTGCTCGGCGAGCACGAGCCGGAGAAGACCGGCGGGATCAACGCCAACCTCTGGACGGGCCTCGCCCTGCTGGCGGTGGGACTGGGCTTCCTGGCGTGGGCGCGTCTGCGGCCCATCGTCGTGCCGGCCGACGTCGACCGGCCGGACGACGATCCGACCCGCCCGGCGCCACAGCGGAAGCGCCCCCCAGCGCACTGACGCGGGTCTAGGGTCGGCGCATGGAGAGCCTGGCGCCCGGACTCGACCGCCTCGTGGGAGGGCTCACGAGCGAGCTCGACGCGCGGCTCGCGGACGCCGACGCCGCGCTGGCGAGGCACTACCCGGGCGAGCGCGCGGGACGCCAGCCGGTGCACACCGTCTACGTGCCGGCCGACCGCTTCCACGCCGGTCTGGTCGCCGAGCACGGCGCCGCGTCGCTGCGCGCGGTCGACGCCCACGAGGACCGGTTGCTGGCCCTCGTCGACGGCGACGCCGACCTGGTGGCGCGGGTGCGCGACAAGCTCGCCCGCGAGCCCGTCGAGGACCTCCGGATCGACCTCGAGGACGGCTACGGCACCCGCCCCGACGCCGAGGAGGACGCCGACGTCCGCCGCGCGGCCGACGAGCTGCGCGCGGCGCTCGACACGGGCTCCGCCGCGCCGTTCTCCGGCATCAGGTTCAAGGGCTTCGAGGCCCCCACCCGCAGCCGCGGGGTGCGCACGCTCGCGCTGTTCGTGTCCCGCCTCGTCGAGGACGGCCCGCTGCCCGACACGTTCGTCGTCACGCTCCCCAAGGTGACCGCGGTCGAGCAGGTGGAGGCGCTCGTGCACGCTGCCGGCCGGCTCGAGTCGGGCCTCGGCCTGGCCGACGGGGCGCTGCGCTTCGAGATCCAGGTGGAGACGCCGCAGTCGATCCTGGGGCCCGACGGTGGCGCGCTGGTGGCGCGGATGGTGCACGCCTCGGCGGGGCGCTGCACCGGGCTGCACTACGGCACCTACGACTACTCCGCGGCGTGCGGCATCGCGGCGGCCCACCAGAGCCTGGAGCACCCGGTGGCCGACCACGCCAAGGCGGTGATGCAGGCCGCGGCGGCCGGCACCGGCGTACGCCTCTCCGACGGCTCCACCAACGTGCTGCCGGTCGGTGGGCCGGACGAGGTCGCCGCCGCCTGGGCCACCCACCTGCGGCTCGTGCGCCGCTCGCTGGCGCGCGGCTACTACCAGGGGTGGGACCTCCACCCGGCCCAGCTGCCGACGCGGTTCGCGGCGACGTTCGGGTTCTACCGCGACGGCCTGGCCGCCGCGGCGAGCAGGCTGCGCAGCTACGTCGAGCGCCGCGACTCCGGGGTCCTGGACGAGCCGGCCACCGCCCGCGCCCTCGCCGACTTCCTGCTGCGCGGAGTCGACTGCGGCGCGCTGTCGGCCGAGGAGGTGGGCGCGGGCACCGGCCTGGCCGCCGACCGGCTCGCGGGGCTGGCGCACCGTGCCGTGGAGGGCCGCGCGTGACGGCGACGACGAGATCACAGGGAGCAGGAGCCGGAATGGGAATCGTGCTGGGACCGAACCGCTACGGCAAGGCCGAGTCGCGGGTGGTGCGGATCGTGCGCGACACGCCGCGCCACGAGATCCGCGACCTCACCGTGTCGACGTCGCTCCACGGTGACTTCGCGGCCGCGCACACCGACGGCGACCAGTCGCAGGTGCTGCCGACCGACACGCAGAAGAACACCGCGTTCGCCCTCGCCAAGCGCCACGGCGTGTCGTCGCCCGAGGACTACGCGATCGCGCTCGGCGCCCGACTGCTCGAGGCCACCCCGGCCGCGGAGGGGGCGGTCGTGCAGGTCGAGGAGCACGCCTGGGACCGGATCCCCGTCGACGGTCACGGCCACGACCACGCGTTCGTGCGGCGCGGCGGCGAGGTGCGCACCGTCGTGGTCGAGCAGTCGCCGGCCGGCCCGACGGTGACGTCCGGGCTGAAGGACCTGGTGGTGCTCAAGTCGACCGGCTCGGAGTTCAAGGGCTTCCTCCGCGACGACTACACGACGCTGCCCGACGCCGACGACCGGATCCTCGCCACGGCCCTGCGTGCCCAGTGGCGCTACCGCGACGGCGCGCAGGTCGACTGGAACGCGGCCCACGACGCGGTGCGTGCGCTGCTGCTGTCGACCTTCGCGACGACCTACAGCCGCGCGCTGCAGGAGACCCTCTACGCCATGGGACGCGCCGTGCTCGAGGCCCACGAGGAGATCGCCGCGATCGCGTTCGCGGCGCCCAACAAGCACCACTTCCTCGTCGACCTCGAGCCCTTCGGGCTCGACAACCCGGGCGAGGTCTTCCACGCGGCCGACCGCCCCTACGGGCTCATCGAGGCCACGGTCGTGCGGGAGGGGGCGTGAGGGACCTCGACGCGTTCAACGCCGCGGGGCGGGAGGACGCCCGGGCGGTGCTGCTCACCTGCCTCGACGCCCCGGGCTGGGTCGACCGCGTGCTGGCCGGGCGGCCCTACGCCGACCTCGGCGAGGTGGAGGCGGCGCTGCTCGCCGCGTCGGCGACGATCGACGACGCCGACCTCGTCGCCGCACTCGCCCGCCACCCGCGGATCGGCGAGCGCGCCGACGCCGACCGGCACGACGCGGAGCACTCCGCCCGCGAGCAGTCGGGCGTCGACCACGCCGACGCCGACCTCGCCCGCCGCCTGGAGGAGGGCAACCGCGCCTACGAGCAGCGGTTCGGCCGGGTCTTCATCGTGCGCGCGGCCGGCCGCAGCGGGCCCGAGATCCTGGAGCACCTGCGGCAGCGCCTCGACAACAGCGACGAGCTCGAGCGCGCCGCGACCGTCGACCAGCTGACCCAGATCGCGGTCCTGCGCCTGCGGGAGCAGCTGGCAGGGACGGTGGCGTGATGGCGTCGTTGAGCACCCACGTCCTCGACACCTCCGCCGGCCGCCCGGCCGCGGGCGTCCGCGTCACGCTGGAGACGGTCGACGGCACGGTCCTCGCGTCGGCCGTGACCGACGCCGACGGACGCGTCGGGGAGCTGGCCAGCGACGTGCCCCGGGGCGAGGCCCGGATCCGCTTCGCCACCGGCGCCTGGTTCGCTGCGGCGGGCGTCGAGGCGTTCTACCCCGAGGTCGCGGTGACCTTCGCCGTCGGCGCCGACGAGCACTACCACGTCCCGCTCCTGCTCAACCCCTACGGCTACTCCACCTACCGTGGCAGCTGAGCTGCTGGTGCGCGCCCGGCGAGCGGTGGTCGGGCGCGTCGAGCGGTCGGCCTCCGTACGCGTCCGCGACGGGGTCATCGTCGGCGTCGCGGCCCTCGACGCCGACGCCGCGGGCGCCACCGAGGTCGTGCTTGACGCGGACGAGGTGCTGCTGCCCGGTCTGGTGGACACCCACGTCCACGTCAACGAGCCGGGCCGCACCGAGTGGGAGGGCTTCGCCAGCGCCACCCGCGCGGCGGCGGCCGGGGGAGTCACCACCATCGTCGACATGCCGCTCAACAGCGTCCCGCCGACCACGACCCTCGCGGCCCTGGAGGCCAAGCGAGCGGTCGCGACCGGGCAGGCGTGGGTGGACGTCGGCTTCTGGGGCGGTGCGGTGCCGGGCAACGTCGCCGACCTGGCCCCGATGCACGAGGCCGGGGTGTTCGGCTTCAAGTGCTTCCTGCTCGACTCGGGGGTCGAGGAGTTCGGCCACCTCTCGCCCGCCGAGCTGGCGGCCGCGATGGGCGAGTCCGCGCGCCTCGGCTCGCTGCTGGTGGTCCACGCCGAGGACGCCGACGAGGTGGGCGAGTGCGCGCACGGCACCACCTACCGCGGCTTCCTGGAGAGCCGGCCCGACGCGGCGGAGGAGCGCGCGGTCGCGCTCGTCGTCGAGACCGCGCGCCGCACCGGTGCCCGCGCGCACGTCGTGCACCTCAGCGCCTCGGGCGCCGTGCCGGCCCTGCGGGCCGCCCGCACCGCCGGGGTCGACGTGTCGGTGGAGACCTGCCCCCA
This sequence comes from Nocardioides sp. zg-1228, assembly GCF_017086465.1. Classification (NCBI taxonomy): domain Bacteria; kingdom Bacillati; phylum Actinomycetota; class Actinomycetes; order Propionibacteriales; family Nocardioidaceae; genus Nocardioides; species Nocardioides sp. zg-1228. The sequence goes on from NZ_CP070961.1 coordinate 896,709, forward strand.
CTACCTGCACTTCGACGCCGCCTCGGTCGCCGACGGCGCCACCGAGCTCAAGTGCTGCCCGCCGATCCGGGGCGCGGCCAACCGCGACGCGCTCTGGCGGGCCCTGGTCGACGGCGACATCGACCTGGTGGTCACCGACCACTCGCCGTGCACCGCCGACCTCAAGGCCCGCGACACCGGCGACTTCGCCGCGGCCTGGGGCGGGATCGCCTCCCTCCAGCTCGGCCTGCCGGTCGTCTGGACGGGTGCCCGGGAGCGCGGCGTCCCCCTCGCCGACGTGGTCGGCTGGATGGCCACCGCGCCCGCCCGCCGGGTCGGGCTGGCCGCCAAGGGTGAGATCGCCGTGGGGGCCGACGCCGACCTGTGCGTCTTCGCGCCCGACGAGACGTGGGTCGTCGACCCGGCGGCGCTGCACCACAAGAACCCGGTCACGCCCTACGCCGGGCGTACGCTCACCGGCACGGTGCGGGCGACCTGGCTGCGCGGACGCCCGGTCGACCCGGCCGCCCCGCCGCGCGGACGACTGCTGAGGAGAGGGGAGCGGCGATGAGCTACTGGGTGCCGAGGGGCGGGCTGCCGGCGCAGGCCGAGCTGACCACCGGGCAGTCGGGCCGGGCGGTCTTCACCGAGGCCTACGCCGTGCTGCCGCGCGGCACGATGAGCGACATCGTCACCAGCCGGCTGCCCCACTGGGACGACACCCGGCTGTGGGTGCTGGCCCGGCCGCTGTCCGGCTTCGCGGAGACGTTCTCGTGGTACGTCGTCGAGGTGGCGCCGGGCGGGGGCACCGAGCGCCCCGACGACGACCCCGACGCCGAGTCGGTGCTGCTCGTCGTCGACGGCGAGGCGCTGCTGACGATCGACGGCGCGAGCCACCCCCTGGGCGCCGGCAGCTACGCGTTCCTGCCGCCCGGTGCGCGCTGGACGCTGCGCAACGGCGGCGAGGCGACCGCGACCTTCCACTGGATCCGCAAGGCCTACGAGCGCGTCGACGGCGTCGAGGTGCCCGAGGCGTTCGTCGTCCACGAGGACGACGTCACCGCCGAGCCGATGCCCGACACCGACGGGGCGTGGGCCACCCAGCGCTTCGTCGACCCCCTCGACGTGCGCCACGACATGCACGTCAACATCGTCGGCTTCGAGCCGGGCGGCGCGATCCCGTTCCCGGAGACCCACGTCATGGAGCACGGCCTCTACGTCCTGGAGGGCAAGGCGGTCTACCTGCTCAACCAGGACTGGGTCGAGGTGCAGGAGGGCGACTTCATGTGGTTGCGCGCGTTCTGCCCGCAGGCCTGCTACGCCGGCGGCCCGGGACGGTTCCGCTACCTGCTCTACAAGGACGTCAACCGGCACCCGCGGCTTCGTCCGTCCTCTCCCGCGACGTGACCCAGGTCACGTAGCATGGCGGGCGGCAGGTCGTCGTTCGGCATGGACAACCGGCGGCCCGTGACTCCCGAACCATGCGACCGCACTGCGCCACGCACCACGGGGAGGAACGTGCCCGAGCCGCACATCACCGTCAACGGGCGCCCGCGCCCGCTCACCGGCACGCCCGCCCACACCAACGCGCTCGACTTCCTGCGCGGCTGCGGGCTGACCGGCGCCAAGGAGGGCTGCGCGGAGGGCGAGTGCGGCGCCTGCGCCGTCCTGGTCGCCCGGCCCGACGGGCCACGCAGCCGGTGGACGCCGGTCAACGCCTGCCTGGTCCCCGCGCTCGCGCTCGACGGCCAGGAGGTGCTCACCGCCGAGGGCCTGGGCCGACCCGACGACCTGCACCCGGTCCAGTCCGAGCTGGCGGTGCGCGGCGGCTCGCAGTGCGGCTACTGCACCCCGGGGTTCGCCTGCTCGATGGCCGCGGAGTACTACCGGCCCGACCGGGAGGACGGTCCCGGCGGGTTCGACCTGCACGCCATCGCGGGCAACCTCTGCCGCTGCACCGGCTACCGCCCGATCCGCGACGCGGCCCTCGCGCTCGGCAGCCCCGAGCCGGGGGACCCCCTCGCGCAGCGGCAGGCCGCCCCGGCGCCCGGGCCGGTGCCGACCCGCGTCGCCGGGTTCACCCGTCCCGCCGACCTCGCCGACGCGCTCGCGCTGCTGGCGGAGCACCCCGACGCCACGGTGGTCGCCGGGTCCACCGACTGGGGGGTGGAGGTCAACCTGCGCGGACGCCGGGTCGCCCACCTCGTCGCGATCGACCGGCTGCCCGAGCTGCGCGGGATCACCGCCGGCGGACCGGTCGAGATCGGCGCCGCGCTCACGCTCAACGAGGTCGCGGCCGCGCTCGGCGACACCGTCCCGCTGCTGGCCGAGCTGTGGCCGCAGTTCGCCTCGCCGCTCATCCGCAACGGCGCCACCATCGGCGGCAACCTCGCGACCGCGTCCCCGATCGGCGACCTGGTCCCCGCCCTGCTCGCTCTCGACGCGAGCCTCGTGCTCGCGTCCGCCGCCGGCGAGCGGGAGGTGGCGCTGGCGGAGTTCTTCACCGGCTACCGCGAGAGCGTGCTGCGCCCCGGCGAGCTGATCCGGTGCGTCCGGGTGCCGACGCCGCTCGCGTCGCACACCACGTTCCGCAAGGTCGCCAAGCGCCGCGTCGACGACATCTCCAGCGTCGCGGTCGCGATCGCGCTCGAGGTCGTCGACGGCACCGTCGCGCGGGCGCGCGTCGGCCTGGGCGGGGTGGCCGCCACCCCGGTGCGGGCGCGCGCCACCGAGGCCGCCCTGGCGGGCCGGCCGTGGTCGGCCGAGACCGTCGAGGCCGCGGCCGTCGTGCTGGCCGGGGAGGGCACGCCCATCGACGACCAGCGGGCGAGCGCCGCCTATCGCGCGGCGATGCTCGGCAACGCGCTGCGAGCCTGGTGGGCGGAGGGGTGGGGGGAGCGGTGAGCGAGCTGTCCCGGCGCCCCGACGACGCGGTCGTCGGGCTGTCGCTGCCCCACGAGAGCGCCGCGCTGCACGTCACCGGCCACGCGCTCTACACCGACGACCTGGTGCACCGTACGCCCCACGTCCTGCACGCCCACCCGGTCTGCTCGCCGCACCCGCACGCCCGGGTCGTCCGCCTCGATCCCGCGCCGGCGCTGGAGGTGGCGGGCGTGGTGCGGGTGCTGACGGCCGCCGACGTGCCCGGCACCAACGACGCCGGCGTCAAGCACGACGAGCCGTTGTTCCCCGAGATCGCGATGTTCGTGGGGCACGCGGTGTGCTGGGTGCTGGGGGAGACGATCGAGGCCGCCCGCCTCGGCGCGGCGGCCGTGGAGGTCGGCTACGAGCCGCTCCCCGCGGTCGTGGCGCTCACCGAGGCGATCGAGGCCGGGAGCTTCCAGGGCGGCCGGCCGGTCGTCGCGCGCGGCGACGTCGAGCAAGGGCTCGCGGGGGCGGCCCACGTCTTCAGCGGCGTGACCGAGATGAGCGGCCAGGAGCACTTCTACCTCGAGACCCACGCCTCGCTCGCGCTCGTCGACGAGGGCGGGCAGGTCTTCGTGCAGTGCAGCACCCAGCACCCGAGCGAGACGCAGGAGATCGTGGCCCACGTGCTGGGCCTCGACAGCCACCACGTCACCGTCCAGTGCCTGAGGATGGGCGGCGGCTTCGGCGGCAAGGAGATGCAGCCGCACGGCTTCGCCGCGGTGGCGGCGCTCGGGGCCGTCCTCACGGGCCGCCCGGTGCGGCTGCGGCTGAGCCGCACCCACGACATGACGATGACCGGCAAGCGCCACGGCTTCCACGCGCAGTGGCGGGTCGGCTTCGACGGCGAGGACCGGCTCGCCGCGCTCGAGGCGACGCTGACCTCCGACGGCGGCTGGAGCCTCGACCTCAGCGAGCCCGTGCTGGCCCGCGCGCTGTGCCACGTCGACAACGCCTACTGGATCCCCGACGTGCGTCTGCACGGCCGGGTGGCGCGCACCCACAAGACCTCCCAGACCGCCTTCCGCGGCTTCGGCGGACCGCAGGGGATGCTGGTGATCGAGGACATCCTCGGTCGCTGCGCGCCCCTCCTCGGGATCGACCCGGCCGAGCTGCGCCGCCGCAACTTCTACGTCGAGGGCCAGTCCACGCCCTACGGCCAGCCGGTGCGCCACCCCGAGCGGCTCGCCGCCGCCTGGGACCAGGTGATCGCCTCCGGTGACGTCGTACGCCGACGCGCCGAGGTCGAGGCGTTCAACGCCGCCCACCCCCACCGCAAGCGCGGACTGGCGATCACGCCGGTCAAGTTCGGCATCTCGTTCAACTTCACCGCCTTCAACCAGGCGGGGGCGCTGGTGCACGTCTACAAGGACGGGTCCGTGCTGATCAACCACGGCGGCACCGAGATGGGCCAGGGCCTGCACACCAAGATGCTGCAGGTCGCGGCCACCGCACTCGGCGTGCCCCTCGCCCGGGTGCGGGTCGCGCCCACCCGCACCGACAAGGTGCCCAACACGTCTGCGACCGCGGCGAGCTCGAGCACCGACCTCAACGGCGGGGCGGTGAAGCACGCGTGCGAGCAGATCCTGGCCCGCCTGCGCGAGGTCGACGCGGGGCGGGGACTGCCCTGGGCGGAGGTCGTCCGCGAGGCCTACGCCAGCCGGGTGCAGCTCTGGGCGGCCGGCTTCTACCGCACCGAGGGCATCCACTGGGACTCCACGCTGATGCAGGGCCACCCGTTCAAGTACTTCTCCTACGGCGTCGCGGCGGCCGAGGTCGAGGTCGACGGGTTCACCGGCGCCCACCGCACGCGACGCGTCGACATCGTGCACGACGTCGGCGACAGCCTGTCCCCGCTCGTCGACCTCGGCCAGGTGGAGGGTGGCTTCGCGCAGGGCGTGGGCTGGCTGACGCTCGAGGACCTGCGCTGGGACGAGTCGCACGGGCCGGCCCGCGGCCGGTTGACGACGCAGTCGGCCAGCACCTACAAGCTGCCGAGCCTCGGCGAGCTGCCCGACGAGCTCCACGTCGCGCTCCTCGAGCAGGCCGCCGAGACGGGCGTGGTCTACGGCTCGAAGGCGGTCGGCGAGCCGCCGGTCATGCTGGCCTTCGCGGTGCGCGAGGCGCTGCGGGCGGCCGCCGCCGCGTTCGGCCCGGAGGGCACGAGCGTCGAGCTCGCCTCGCCGGCCACCCCCGAGGCGGTGTTCTGGGCGGTGGAGCGCGCGCGGGCCGCGGCTCCCGGCCGGGTCGTCGAGGGCCTGCCCGGCGTCGAGCCCGACCGGCCCGACCCGGCGGCGCCCCCGCTGCGCCCACGCTCCGAGCGGGCCGCCCACGCGGCAGGGGAGGCCTGACGTGCACTGGCTGGCAGCGGTCGGACGGCTCCGCGACGAGCGGCGGGCCGGCGTGCTCGTGACGGTGGCCGGCGTGCGTGGCCACGCCCCCCGCGACCCGGGCGCCAAGATGGTGGTCTCCGCCGACGGCGCGTGGGGCAGCGTCGGAGGCGGCAACCTCGAGGAGACCGCGCTGGCCCGGGCCCGGGCGATGCTGGCCGCGGGCGCCGCCGATCCCGAGCAGCTCGTCCTCGGGCTCACCGACAAGGCACGCACCGACCACGGCCGCCAGTGCTGCGGCGGCGAGGTCACCCTGCTGCTCGAGCCGCTGCCCGTGGTGGGGTCGGTGGCGGTCGTCGGCGTCGGGCACGTCGGCCTCCAGCTGGCCCGCGTCCTGGCCGCCCACGACCTCGACCTCCACCTCGTCGACTCGCGTGCCGCCCAGCTGTCCGAGGAGCGCCTGGCGCTGCCGGGAGACGGTGAGGCGCGGGTGCGGGTGCACCACGCGCCCGTCCCCGAGCTGGTGCTCGGCACGCTCCCGCTCGGCACCCACGTGCTGGTGATGACCCACGACCACGCCGAGGACTTCGCGCTCTGCGACGAGGCCCTGAGGTGCGCCCACCTCGGCTCGATCGGGCTGATCGGCTCGGCCGCCAAGTGGGCGCGCTTCCGCGCGGGCCTGGCGCGGGAGGGACACGACGAGGCGGCACTGGCGCGCATCCGCTGCCCGATCGGCCTGCCGGCAGCGGTGTCCAAGGCGCCCGCCGCGATCGCCGTCTCGGTCGCGGCGGAGCTGCTCGACCTCCTCGCCGCCGACCGAGCCCGGACCCGCGCATGAGCCCTGGCCAGCCGGCCGCCGAGGTCGTCTACCGCGCCCGCGCCTTCGACGCTCCCGACGACCCGTTCACCGTGTCCGGGCCTGCGTTCCGCTACGACGACGACCTCGGCCTGGCCGTCTCGGGCGACGGGGTCATCGTCGACCGCGGCCGGTTCGCCGAGGTCGCCGCGGCCCGTCCGGGTGCGCCGGTGATCGACCTGCGCGCCGGGATCCTGCTGCCCGGCCTCGTCGACACGCACGTCCACTTCCCGCAGGTGCGGGTGATCGGCGCCCTCGGCATGCCGCTGCTGGAGTGGCTGGAGCGGTGCGCCCTGCCGGAGGAGGTGCGCCTCGCCTCGACCGCCTACGCCGCCACGGTCGCCGAGGAGATGGTCGCCGGCCTGATCGCCGCCGGGACGACGACGTCGCTGGTCTTCGGCTCGCACTTCGCCCCGGCGGTCGACGCCCTCTTCGCGGAGGCCGAGCGCTACGGGCTGCGGGTGACGAGCGGGCTGGTGGTCAGCGACCGGATCCTGCCCGAGCCGCTGCTCACCACCCCCGAGCGGGCCCGCGACGACGCCCTCCGGCTGGCGGCGGACTGGCACGCGCGTGGCCGGCTGCGCTACGCCGTGACGCCGCGGTTCGCCCTGTCCGCCTCCGACGCGATCCTGGCGGCGTGCGCCGACGTGCTCGCCGCCGTCGACGGCGCGTTCTTCACCTCCCACGTCAACGAGAACAACGACGAGATCGCCACCGTGGCCGGTCAGTTCCCCCACCGCGCCGACTACGTCGACACCTACGACCACCACGGGCTGCTCGGCGGGCTCGCCGTGCTGGCGCACGACGTGCACCCCACCGACGCCGAGCTCGCCGTGCTGGCCGCCCGGCGCACGGCGGTCGCCTACTGCCCGACGAGCAACTCCGCCCTCGGCTCGGGGATGTTCTCGCTGCGACGCCACGTCGCGGCGGGGGTGCGCGTCGCCCTCGGCAGCGACGTCGGCGCGGGCACCGGCTTCTCGATCTTCAAGGAGGGCCTGCAGGCCTACTTCCTGCAGCACCTCCTCGGTGCCGACGGGCTGCAGCTGACCGCCGGACACCTGCTGCACCTGAGCACGGCGGCGGGCGCCGCGGCGCTCGGGCTCGGCGACGTCACCGGCGACCTCGGCCCCGGCAAGCAGTTCGACGCGATCTGCCTGCGCCCGCGGGTCGGCACCGCGCTCGACATCGGGCTGCGCCACGCCGGGTCGCCGGAGGAGGCCCTCGGCAAGATCTTCGCGCTGGCCCACGACGCCGACGTCGCCGACGTGTGGGTCGGCGGCGACCAGGTCGCCAGCGGCGGGTTCGTCCGCCCGGTCAGTCGCCCCGCGCCAGCAGCACGTCGTACGCCTGCAGGGTGAGGAAGTCGGGGAAGTCGTCGCCGAGCGCGCAGTCGACGAACAGCCGCCGGGCGTCGTCGTCGACCGCACCGCCGAGGGTCTCGAACTCCTCGGCGACCAGCCGCTCGACGAGCTCGCGGGTGATCGCCTCGCCGGAGTCGAGGGTGGCGTCGTTGTGGACCCACTGCCACACCTGCGAGCGCGAGATCTCGGCCGTCGCCGCGTCCTCCATGAGGTGGTCGATGCCGGCGGCGCCGTTGCCGGAGAGCCAGGCGTGGAGGTACTGCATGCCGATCCGGACGTTGCCGCGCAGCCCCGCCTCCGTGCGCTCGCCGGGTGTCGCGGCCACCGCGAGGAGGTCGCCGGCCCGCACGGAGACGTCCTCGCGGAGCACGTCGAGCTGGTTGTCGCGCCCGTCGAGGACCGCGTCGAAGACCTCCGCGCACACCGGCACCAGGTCGGGGTGCGCCACCCACGACCCGTCGAAGCCGGCCCGCGCCTCGCGGGTCTTGTCCTCGCGCACCTTGGCGTAGGCGCGCGCGTTGACCTCGGGGTCGCGGCGGCTCGGGATGAACGCCGCCATCCCGCCGATGGCGAAGGCGCCGCGCCGGTGGCAGGTGCGGACGAGCAGGTCGCTGTAGGCGGTCATCATCGGCGCCGTCATGGTCACCGCGTTGCGGTCGGGCAGGGTGAAGTCGGGGCCTGCGTCGCGGAAGTTCTTGATGATGCTGAAGAGGTAGTCCCAACGGCCCGCGTTGAGCCCGGCCGCGTGGTCGCGCAGCCCGTGGAGGATCTCGTCCATCTCGAACGCCGCGGTGATCGTCTCGATGAGGACGGTCGCGCGCACCGAGCCGTGCGGCACCCCGAGCTCGGCCTGGGCGTGGGTGAAGACGTCGTTCCACAGCCGGGCCTCGAGGTGGGACTCCAGCTTGGGCAGGTAGTAGTAGGGACCGCTCCCCGCCGCGAGCAGCTCGCGGGCGTTGTGGAAGAAGTGCAGGCCGAAGTCGACCAGCGCGGCGACGACCGGGCGGCCGGCGGCGGTGAGGTGGGCCTCGTCGAAGTGCCACCCGCGCGGGCGGGGGAGGGCCACCGGCGCGCTCGCGGGGTCGGCGACGGCGTACTGCCGGCCCTCCGGCGACGTGTACGACAGGCGCCCCCGGACGGCGTCGTGCAGCGTCAGCTGTCCGCCGACGACGTTGCGCCAGTGGGGGGTGTTGGCGTCCTCGAGGTCGGCCAGCCACACCCGCGCTCCGGAGTTGAGGGCGTTGATCGCCATCTTGGGGTCGGTGGGACCGGTGATCTCGACGCGGCGGTCCCGCAGGTCGTGGGGCACCGGGGCGACCCGCCAGTCCGACGCGCGCACCTCGGCGGTCTCGGCGAGGAAGTCGAGTCGGCCGGTGCGGGCGATCTCCTCGCGTCGGGTGCGGCGCGCGGCGAGCAGCTCGTCGCGGCGCTCGTGGAAGCGGGCGTCGAGGCCGGCCACGAAGTCCAGCGCCTCGGGCGTGAGGACCTCCTGCGACCTCGGCACGGACGGGGCGGACACCTCGAGGCCGGTCATGGCCGCCACGCTAGCCGTCGCCGAGCCCGGGTGGTCCAGTCCGGCGGACGCTCGCCCCGCGGGGTTTGGTAACGAACGGGCAACACCGACCCCAGCCGTCTGGACGTGACCTCCGTCACTCCATATGTTGCGTGGCACAACATATGCATGGACGTCCGGCGCTCCCGCGGGTCGACGTGCGAGATCGCTAGGAGGCGGTTCGTGTGAAGCGGAAGCACAGTTTGGTCCTCATCCCCCTGCTCGGCGCCGCCATGGCGCTGACCGCCTGCGGCAACGACGACAGCAGCTCGGGCAACGACACCAGCGACGACAGCAGCAGCGAGAGCAGCAGCGCCGCGGCGACCGGCAAGGTCGGCGTGATCCTGCCCGACACCGAGTCCTCGGTGCGGTGGGAGAGCGCGGACCGTCCCGCGCTCGAGGCCGCCTTCGAGGAGGCCGGCGTCGACTACGACATCCAGAACGCCGAGAACGACGCGGAGCGGATGACCCAGATCGCCGACACCATGATCGGCAACGGCGTGACGGTGCTCGCGATCGTCAACCTCGACTCCGAGTCCGGGGCGGCCATCCAGGAGAAGGCCAAGTCCCAGGGCGTCGCCACCATCGACTACGACCGCCTCACGCTCGGCGGCTCGGCGGAGTACTACGTGTCCTTCGACAACACCGTCGTCGGCGAGCTGCAGGGCCAGGGCCTCGCGGACTGCCTCGGTGACAAGAAGGCCAACATCGTCTACCTCAACGGCTCGCCCACTGACAACAACGCCACCCTCTTCGCCGAGGGCGCGCACAGCGTGCTGGACGAGATGAGCAACTACACGGTGGTCGGCGAACAGGCCGTGCCGGAGTGGGACAACGAGGAGGCCGCCACGATCTTCCAGCAGCTCTACACCGCCGCGGACGGCAAGGTCGACGGCGTGCTCGCGGCCAACGACGGGCTGGGTGGCGCCGCCATCAGCATCCTCGAGGGCAACGGCCAGGCCGGCAAGGTGCCGGTGACCGGTCAGGACGCCACGGTCGAGGGCCTGCAGAACATCCTCGCCGGCACCCAGTGCATGACGGTCTACAAGTCCGCCACGCAGGAGGCGCAGGCGCTGGCCGACGTCGCCATCGCGCTCGCCAACGGCGAGGAGGCAGACACCACGGGCACCACGGTCGACTCCTCCGACGACAGCGAGGTCCCCTCGATCCTGCTCGATCCGCAGGCCATCACCAAGGACAACATCACTGACGTGATCGACGACGGCGGCCAGAAGGCGGCGGACATCTGCACGGGCAAGTTCGCCGACCTGTGCGCCGAGGCCGGCATCTCCTGACCCGGCTGGCGTCGACGGTGTCCGAGCCGCAGCCGGCTCGGGCACCGTCGCGTCCCCGCAGACAACAAACCTCGTCCCGATCGGAGTAGGTCAATGCCGGAACCGCTGCTGGAGCTGCGCGGGGTCAACAAGAGCTTCGGCGTGGCGCACGTGCTGCACGACGTCGACTTCGCCGTCCGCCCCGGACAGGTCACCGCCCTGGTCGGCGACAACGGCGCGGGCAAGTCGACCCTCGTCAAGATCATCGCGGGCATCTACGGCCGCGACAGCGGCAGCTACCTCTTCGAGGGCCGCGAGGTCGACGTGCACGGCCCCCGCGACGTGGCCGCACTCGGCGTCGAGGTCGTCTACCAGGACCTCGCGCTGTGCGACAACCTCGACATCGTCCAGAACATGTTCCTGGGCCGCGAGGAGGTCAAGGGCATCGGCCTCGACGAGGTGACGATGGAGTCGCGCGCCCGCGAGACCCTGTCGTCGCTCTCGGTGCGCACCGTGAAGTCGGTGCGCCAGAGCGTGGCGAGCCTGTCGGGTGGTCAACGCCAGACGGTGGCGATCGCCAAGGCCGTGCTGTGGAACTCCAAGATCGTGCTGCTCGACGAGCCGACCGCGGCGCTGGGCGTGGCGCAGACCCGCCAGGTGCTCGACCTGGTGCGGCGCCTCGCCGACCGGGGCCTCGGCGTGGTGCTGATCTCGCACAACCTGGGCGACGTCTTCGAGGTCGCCGACCGGATCACCGCGCTCTACCTCGGCCGGGTGGCCGCCGACGTCTCGGTGAAGGACGTGACCCACAGCCAGGTGGTCGAGCTGATCACCGCCGGACGCTCCGGGAGCCTCGGCATCTCCGAGAACCCCGCGACCGCGACCGTCTGAGAAGGACCGGAGACCACACCATGACCGATTCAGGCACCGCGACCGACGCCGGCCCCTCGTCGACCGACCCCACCCCCCATGTCGGCTTCGCCGACGACGACGTCCAGGCCGTCACGATCGCCGACTCGGCCCGCGACTACGTCAACCGGCTGCGCGGCGGAGACATGGGCTCGCTGCCCGCGATCTTGGGCCTCATCGTCCTCTTCGTCGTCTTCTCCTCGCTCAACGACCGGTTCCTGACGACCTACAACATGGCCAACCTGGTCGTGCAGGCCGGCTCGATCATCGTGCTGGCGATGGGCATCGTCTTCGTGCTGCTGCTCGGGGAGATCGACCTGTCCGCGGGCGTCGCGGGCGGCGCCTCCGCGACGATCATCGCGCTGATGCTCATCGACTACGACTGGACGTGGTGGCTGGCCACCCTCGCCGGCGTCGCCGTCGGAGCGGTGATCGGCTTCGCCATCGGCGCGCTCGTGTCGGGGCTCGGCATCCCGTCGTTCGTCGTCACGCTCGCGTTCTTCCTGGCGCTGCAGGCGGTGCCGCTGCGGCTGATCGGCTCGGGCGGCTCGCTGCGCTTCAACGACGAGGTGCTGCGCGGGCTGTCGATCAAGAACGTCCCGGTCACCGCCGGCTGGATCGCCGCGGTGCTCATCGTGGTCGGCTTCGCCGCGGTCTCGCTGTGGCGCTACCGCTCGCTCGCCTCCAAGGGCCTGGTCCACCGCCCGCTCGGGCTCGTGCTGATCCGCATCGTCGTGCTGGGGGTGATCGTCCTCGGTCTGACCGCCCTGCTGAGCGCCAACCGCGCGCCCAACCCGGCGCTGTTCACCATCAGCGGCATCCCGTGGGTCGCCCCGGTCGTGATCGCGCTGCTGCTCTTCTGGACCTTCGTGCTGACCAAGACCCGCTTCGGTCGCCACCTCTACGCCGTCGGCGGCAACGCCGAGGCCGCCCGCCGCGCCGGCATCAACGTGCGCCGGGTCAAGATCCTCGCGTTCGTGATCTGCTCCTCGATGGCCGCGATCAGCGGCATGCTCGCGGCCTCCTACACCGGCAAGGTCTCGCCGGGCTCGGGTGGCGGCAACGAGCTGCTCTACGCCGTGGGCGCCGCGGTCATCGGCGGCACCAGCCTCTTCGGCGGCCGGGGCCGGGCGATGGACGCCGTCATCGGCGGCCTGGTGATCGCCACCATCCCCAACGGCCTGGGCCTGCTCAACCAGGCGAGCTACATCAACTTCCTCGTCACCGGCGGGGTGCTGCTGCTCGCCGCGAGCGTCGACGCCGTCTCCCGGCGCCGCCGCTCGTCCGCGGGCGTGTAGGGCCGGGCATGACCACGCGTCGGCGCCCGGGCCTGGGCACCAACCAGGAGCTCGCGCGTCGCCACAACCTGGGCACGGTGCTGCGCCACGTCCACGGCGCCGGCCAGCTCTCGCGTGCCGAGCTGACCGGGCGGATGGGTCTCAACCGCAGCACGATCGCGGCGCTCGTCAACGAGCTCGAGGCGCTCGGCGTCACCGAGCGGGCGCTCCCGCCCGAGGACGCCCCCCGCCAGGGCGCCGGTCGCCCGTCCGCGGGCGTCCGGATCGCCGCCCACGGGCCGTTCGTCATCGCCGTGGACCTCGGGGTCGACCGCGCCGTGGTGGCGCGGATCGGCCTCGGCGGACGGGTGCTGGCGCGCTCGCAGGCGCCGGTCCACAGCGAGGGCGAGGCCTGGCAGGTCGGCGCCGCGGTGGCCGGGCTGATCCGGTGCGTGGTCGCGGACGTGCCCGACACGTCCCCGATGGTCGGCATCGGGATCAGCGTGCCGGGCCTCGTGCGCAGCAACGACGGCCTCATCCGGCTGGCCCCCAACCTGGGCTGGCACGACGTGTCGTTCGGGGGGATCGTGCTGGCCGCCCTGGGCCTCGACGTCCCCGTGTCCATCGCCAACGACGCCGACCTGGGCGCCCTCGCCGAGCACGTGCGCGGCGTGGCGGTCGGGGTGGACGACCTCATCTACGTCACGGGCAACGTCGGCGTCGGCGCGGGCGTCATCACCGGCGGCGTCCGGCTGGAGGGCGCGGGCGGCTACGCCGGCGAGGTGGGCCACCTGCGCTTCAACCCCGCCGGGCGCGAGTGCCACTGCGGCAACCGGGGCTGCTGGGAGACCGAGGTCGGCGCCCACGCGATCGCCGAGGCGATCCACTGCCCCACCGACCGGGTGGCGCAGCTCGGCGAGGTGCTCGACGGGTTCGGCGAGCCGTCGGCGGCGCTGCGCCAGACCGGGACCGCGCTGGGGCACGGGCTGGCCAGCATCGTCAACGTGTTCAACCCCCGCCAGGTCGTGCTCGGCGGCTACTTCCGCTCGCTCTACGCGCTGGTCGGCCCCCAGGTCCAGGCCGGCCTCGCCGACCGCGCGCTCCCGGCGCCGCTGGAGTCGGTGACGCTGACCCTGCCGGGGCTCGACGGCGACTCGTCGCTGCTGGGAGCCGCGGAGATCGCCCTCGAGCCGTTGTTCGTCGACCCGGTGGCCGCCCTCTCCACGGCGCTGGTCGGGGTCGGCGCGCGACTCGCGGGCTGACGGCGGCCGGGGCCGGGCCCGGGCGGCGCAGCCGATAACCTCCTCGGGATGTCCCGCGCCCGTCTGCTCACCGCCTGCCTGCTCGCCGTCGCGCCTGCGCTGTCCGCCTGCATCAACGACGAGCCGACGATCGCGCTGCTCGTCGCAGACGGCGGCGACTCCTCCTCGCGCGCGGTCGACGTCGAGCAGTTCACCGAGCGGGTCGAGGCCACCTGCGACGAGTGCCGGGTGCGGGTCTACGACGCCGAGGGCGACGCCGGGACCCAGAAGAACCAGGCCCGCCAGGCGGAGGCGTCCTCGGCCGGTGCCCTGGTGGTGGTGCCGGTCGACCCCGACGGGCTCGGCACCCTCATCGGCGGCGACCTGCCGGTCGTCTCGCTCGGCGAGCTGGTGCCGGGCTCGGAGGCCTTCGTCGGGCTCGAGAGCGGCGCGCCGCCGTCCCAGCCGGGCAGTGACCTCGAGGCCGCCCGCGAGGTGCTCCGGGGCGAGGAGCGGTCGATGGCCTACGTCCCGACCCGGCAGATGAGCGAGCAGGCCGCCGACGTGGCGGTCGCCTTCCTCGCCGGCGAGCCCGCGGAGGGCGGGGTGGAGGTCGACGGCGTCGAGTCGTGGCTCTACCCCGACAGCGAGGTCACCGTCGACACGCTCACCTCGGTGCTGGTCGCCGACGGTGTGCTCACCATCGACGAGCTGTGCAGCGGCGACACGAGCAAGCGGTGTGCGAGGCTGGGGCTGAGATGATGGCGCCGCGATGATCGAGATCCTCACCCCTGCCCAGGTCGACCGCGCCCGCCGCACCGGCGCGCTCGTCGGCGAGATCCTGCAGACCCTCCGCTCGCGCTGCGAGGTCGGCACCAACCTGCTCGACCTCGACCGCTGGACGGCCGAGATGATCCGAGACGCGGGCGCCGAGTCCTGCTACGTCGACTACGCCCCCTCCTTCGGCAGCGGCCCCTTCGGCCACTACGTCTGCACCTCGGTCAACGACGCCGTGCTGCACGGCCGCCCGCGCGACCAGCGGGTGGCGGACGGCAACCTGGTCAGCCTCGACCTCGCCGTGCGCCTCGACGGCGTCGCGGCCGACTCCGCCATCAGCTTCGTGGCCGGGCAGAGCCGCCCGGCCGGCAGCGTCGAGCTGATCGAGACGACCGAGCGCGCGCTGGCGGCGGGGATCGCCGCGGCGGGCCCGGGCGCCCGGATCGGCGACATCTCGCACGCCATCGGCACGGTGCTCACCGCGGCCGGCTATCCCATCAACCTGCAGTTCGGTGGCCACGGGATCGGCACGACGATGCACCAGGACCCCCATGTCGCCAACGACGGCCGCCCGGGGCGGGGCTACCAGCTGCGCCCGGGCCTGCTGCTGGCGCTCGAGCCGTGGATCATGGTCGACACCGACGAGCTGGTCACCGACGACGACGGCTGGACGCTGCGCAGCGCCACCGGCTGCCTGACGGCGCACAGCGAGCACACCGTCGCCATCACCGACGACGGGGCAGAGGTCCTCACCCGCGTGGGGTGAGGCTCAGTGCACCGTCTCGAGCGGTGCCTCCGCCTCGGCGGGCGTGAGGGGGGCGTCCTCCCGGTCGAGCCTGCTGGGCCACCAGATCCTCCCGCCGAGGTCGAGGTTGAGCGCGGTCACCAGGACCGAGCGGACCACCAGGGTGTCGAGCATGACCCCGAGCGCGACGGCGACGCCGAGCTCGGCGAGGAACACCAGCGGCAGCGAGCCGAGCACGAGGAACGTCGCCGCGAGCACGATGCCGGCGGAGGTGATCACGCCCCCGGTGGAGGCCAGTGCGATCAGCGAGCCGCGGCGGGTGCCGTGCTGCTCGGTCTCCTCCCGCACCCGGGTCATCAGGAAGATGTTGTAGTCGATGCCGAGCGCCACGAGGAACACGAAGGCGAACAGTGGGAACCCCGGGTCGGAGCCGGCGAAGCCGAAGACGTACTCGAAGAGCAGCGCGGAGATGCCGAGCGCCGCACCGAAGGACAGCACGACGGTGGCGATCAGGATGAGCGGCGCGACCAGCGCACGGAGCAACCCGATGAGGATGACCAGCACCACGAGCAGGACGAGCGGCATGATCACCCAGCTGTCGCGCTCGGAGGCGATCTTGGTGTCGAGGTAGAACGCCGAGCCGCCTCCCACGAGGGCGTCGGCACCGTCGACCGCGTGCAGGACGTCGCGCGACTCCTCGACGATGTCGGCCGCGGCGGTGGAGGAGACGTCCGCCTCGATCGTGGCCTCGAACCACGCGCGACCCTCGGACAGGGGCTGCACCTCGCCGGGGGCGCCGAGGCCGTCGATGCCCGCGAGGGCGTCGACCACGTCGGGGGCGCGGTCGGCGTCGGTGACGACCTGGAGGGTGTTGGAGTTGTCGGACAGCCCGTGGTCCTCGAGCAGCCTCTGTCCCTTGATGGAGTCGAACTCCTGGGTGTAGGTGTCCTCGGTGGACAGCCCCGAGGCGTCGAGGCGGAACAGGCCGAGGCACGCCAGCAGGAGCAGCCCCGTGGTGGTCACCCACACCCGGCGCGGGCGGTGGCTGATCCGGCGCCCGACGTGGGCCCAGAGACCGTCGGCGGTGGGCTCGGGGCTGCCGAACGCGGGGCGCTTGGGCCAGAAGATCCAGCGCCCGCAGATCACCAGCAGCGCGGGCAGGAGCGTGAGCATCACGACCATCGTCACCGCGACGCCGATGGCGTTGACCGGGCCGAGCCCGGCGGTCGAGTTGAGCTCGGCGAAGGACAGGCTCAGCATGCCGACCGCGACCGTCGCCGCGCTGGCGAGGATGGCCGGGGCGGCGCGGTGCAGCGCGACGGCCATCGCCTCGTGGCGGTCGGCGTGGCGGCGCAGCTCCTCGCGGTAGCGGGCGACGAGGAGGAGGGCGTAGTCGGTGCCGGCGCCGATCACCAGGATGCTCAAGATGGCCTGGCTCTGGCCGTTGACCGTGAGGCCGGCGTGCTTGGCCAGCAGGTAGACCAGACCCGTCGCGACGGTGTTGGCGACGACGGCGCAGATGATCGGCAGCAGCCACAGCACCGGGCTGCGGTAGGTGAAGAGCAGGATCACCACCACCACGCCGAGGGTGATCAGGATGAGGTCGGTGTCGATGCCCTCGAACGCCTCGGCCGAGTCGGCCGCCTGCCCGCCGTAGCCGGCCAGGTGCACCTCCCCGCCGTCGAGCTGGGCGATGTCACGGATCTCGTCGGCCGCGTCGGGGATGGCGTTCCACCCGTCGCTGCCGAAGTTGAGCACGAAGTAGAGGTAGGCGACCTCGCCGTCCTCCGAGACGAGGGTCGGCACCGGAGCGCCCTTGGCGGCCGCGGCCTCGGCGGCGGCCGGCGTCAGCACCCCGTCGCCGGTCAGGCCGTCGAGCTCGGCGATCTCCGCGCCGTCGGACTCCAGCTGCGCGAGGTCGTCGTCGGTGAGCCCGCCGTCGCGCTGGTAGACCACCAGCGTCGGGATGTCGTTGGGGTCCACCGACTCCGAGAGCTCGTCGAGCACCTGCGTCGACTCCGCCGACTCCGGCAGCCACGACGACGCCTCGTTGTTCTGGACGTCGGCCAGCTGACTCGAGAACATCCCCATGAACCCGGTGATGGCCACCGCGGCGGCGAGGACGATCCACTTCGTGATGCGGCCCGTCAATGACCCTGCGATCCGTCGATGCATGCGTTCCAGAAGAACAGCGGTCGCCGCGCCTGTGCATCCGTAATACCCCCGAGGTCTAGACCAGGTCGATCCCGGGGTCGGCTCCGGGGCCTACCCCCTTGCCCGGCGTCCCCGACGGTCGTCAGCGCGTCTGGAGCTGGAACGGCGACCGGGTGTCCATCGACCCGCGGCGGGGAGCGACGGCGTACTCCATCGAGCCGTCGACGCCGAGGCGGACGACCGCCCAGCGGTCGGCCTGGTAGGTCACCACGAGCACGTGCTCGGCGTCCTCCCACACCTCGTCGAAGTAGGTCGCGGACCGGGCGTCGCGGGCGGAGGCGAACGAGCGCGCCACCGACCCGTCGGCGGTCGAGAGGATGTCGAGGGCACGGGGGCCGAAGCCGTCGGCGTACGCCGGGGTGCCGAGGACGCGGCGGTTGTCGGGCGAGATGTCGGAGAGCTGGTTGTCGCAGGTGCGCCACCGCAGCCGCGACCCGCGCAGCATGGCGCTGCAGGAGCCGGTGTCGCTGAGGGAGGTGATGCCGCCGACCCAGCGTCCCCGGGCGGTGGAGGTCAGGCGCAGCCGCCCCACCCGGTCGACGATGCCGTGCGAGGAGGTGCGCCAGGCGCGGGCGCCGTTGACGTAGACCGTGCAGCCGTTGCTGGTCGCGTCCTCCTTGCAGTCCTCGCCGACCACCGCGACGGCCCGGCCCCGCCCGGCGATCGGGACCGCGGGGAACGACAGCACCCGGTCGCCCGCGTCGTCGATCGACCACACCCTGCCAGCCCGGCCCGAGAAGGCGACCGCCCCGCCCTGCGCCGAGACGGCCAGGCCGTAGCCGGTGCGCCACTCGCGCCGCCCGGGGGAGCCGTCGGCGTCGACCCACCGGGTCCTGGCCGCCGCCCCGCCGACGGACTGGACGACGTAGCCCGACCCCATCGGCGCGAGCTCGACGACCCTGTTGTCCACCGGGGTCCGGGTGCCGTCGGCGCCGTGGACGACGGTCCGGCCCGCGCGCCGCTCGCTCCAGGCGACCGCGGGTGGCGCGCCGCGGTCGAGCCCGCGGACGTCGAGGACCGTCCGCGGAGCGGCACGCTCGGCGCCCCCGGCGGGCGCCGGGCTCGCTGCGGTGGGGGTGGCGAGGGTGAGGCCCAGTGAGAGGGGGGCGACGAGGGTGGCGACGGCGGTCAGGCCGGCAACGAGAGGGATGCGGAGTGAGGTGGTCATGACGAGGAGACGCCCGGCTGGGGTCGGAGGTTGCCCGGCCGCGCTCAGCCGGTGTAGAGGCCGTCGACCACGTCGGCGTACTTGGTGCGCACGACGCGGCGCTTGAGCTTGAGGGTCGGGGTGAGCTCCTCGGACTCGGCCGTCCACTCGTCGGCCAGCAGCTCCCACGCCTTGACCTGCTCGGGACGCGAGAGCCGCTCGTTGGCCTTGTCCACCGCCGCCTGCGCCATCGCCCGGATCTCGGGCCGGGACGACAGGTCGGCGAGGTCGATGAACTCGAGGCCCATCTTCTGCGCGACGAGGGGGGCGATCTCCCCGTCGAGGGTGAGGATCGCGACGACGTAGGCCCGGTCGTCGCCGATGGCCATCGCGTGGCCGATGATCGGCGACTCCTTGAGGTAGTTCTCGATGTTGGAGGGCGCGATGTTCTTGCCCGCCGAGGTGATGATCAGCTCCTTCTTGCGGTCGACGACGGAGTAGAACCCGTCCTCGTCGACGGTGCCGATGTCACCCGTGTGCACCCATCCGTCCTCGTCGAGGAGGGTGCGCGTGGCCTCCTCCTGCTTGTAGTAGCCCGGGGTGTTGACCGGTCCCCGGACGAGGATCTCGCCGTCCTCGGCGAGCCGCACCTCGATGCCCGGGTTGGGCCGCCCGACGGTGCCGAGCTTGAACGCGTCGGGGCCGTTGGAGGTGAAGGCGCCCGTGGTCTCGGTCATGCCGTAGACGTCGTAGACGCGCAGGCCGAGCCCGCCCATGAACTTCGCGACCTCCAGGGGCATCGGCGCCGCGGCGCTGGCGGCCCACGTCACCTGGTCGAGGCCGAGCAGCAGGCGGAGGAAGGCGAGGATCGCCTCGTCGGCCTTAGCGAAGGCCTCCTCGACCTCGGGCGTCATCTCGTTGCCGTACTCGTGGGCCTGCGTCCACGCGAGCCCGGCCGCCATCGCGTCGGTGACGAGCTTCTGGTTGGCGGGGTCGGGGTCCTCGGCGAGCTTGGCCGAGATGCCGGTCTTGATCTTCTCCCACACCCGCGGCACGCCGAAGAAGGCGGTCGGGTGCACCTCGCCGAGTGCGCCGAGCAGGCCGGCGGGGTCGGGGATGGCGTGCACGTGGCTGCCGAGGAACGGGGGAGCGTACGTCGCGAGGATCCGCTCGGCGATGTGCGCGAGCGGGAGGTAGCTGATCGTGCGCTGCGGGCCGTGCAGGCCGCCGGCGTCGAGGGTGGAGACGGCCTCGTACATGACGTTGTGGTGGGTGAGCACCACGCCCTTGGGGTTGCCGGTCGTGCCGGAGGTGTAGAGGAACGTCGCGGGCAGGTCGGGGGTGATCTGCTCCATCCGCGCGTCGACCGCGCCGGTGTCGGCGCCGCGGGCCAGCAGCTCCTCCCACGTCATCACGCGCGGGTCGTCGACCCGGTCGGCGTCGGCGAGCATGACCACGTGGCGGATCGAGTCGACCCGGTCGAGGGCCGGCTCCCAGCGCTGGTAGCGGTCGTGGTCCTCGAGCACCACGACGACCGGCCGCGACTCGCCGGCGATGAACGCGACCTGCTCCTGCGCCAGGGTGTTGTAGATCGACATCGGCACGGCCGCCGCCGTCATCGCGCCGTAGTCGGCCAGCGTGTGCGCCGTGCGGTTGGCGGCCATGATCGCCACCGGGTCGCCGGTCTGCACGCCCAGGTCGATGAGCGCGGCGGCGACCTGCCGGGTGAGCTCCCACGTCTCGGCCCAGGTGATGGTCGACCAGGTCTCGCCCGCCGCCACGTCGAAGCGGTCGGAGAACGCGGGCAGGTCGGGGTTCTCCTCGGCGGCCCGGCGCACGGTGGCCGGCATGTGGAGGCCGACGATGCGGGACTCGTAGTCCTCGCGGACGGCGAGGACGTCGGGGTCGGTCTGGGTCGCGGTCATGTGCGGGCTCCTGGGGTCGGGTCGTCGTCGGCTCGACGGTGTGGCGGGGGTCACATCATGGTGGAGCACGTCCCGGCTGGCTAGGGTTCTGCACGTGTACTCCGACCACGCCCCGTGCGCCGTCTGCGGCTCCGCGGTGCGGCTGCTGCCGCACCCGGGCACCGACGGCGACTCGACCGATGGCCCGGCCGGGCCCGCCGACGGCGTCGTCGGCGGCGGCGACCCGACCGTCGACCTGCGCGCGTGCACCAACCCCGACTGTCCCACCCGACGGCCCGACGGGCCCGACGCCTGAGTGGTGGACGAGGGACCAGTGGGGTACCGGACCGGCATGCCGACCTCAGTGCCGACCTCCGTGGGAGACCCCCCGTCCGCGGCCGCGAGCCTGATGTACGGCGTCGGGCTGGGCGGGTTCGTCGACGGGATCGTGCTGCACCAGATCCTCCAGTGGCACCACATGGTGAGCGCCGACTACCCGACCACGACCGTCGCGGGCCTGGAGGTCAACACCCTCGCCGACGGCTTCTTCCACCTCGTCACGTGGTTCGTCGTGGTCGGTGCCTCCATCGTCACGCTGGCGCAGTGGCGTCACGGCCGGCTCCCGCCGAGCTGGCGCTTCCACGTCGGCGGGCTGCTCGCCGGGTGGGGCGGCTTCAACCTCGTGGAGGGACTGGTCGACCACCAGATCCTGGGCGTGCACCACGTGCGCGACGACCTCGGCGGTCCGCTCGCGTGGGACCTCGGCTTCCTGGCGTTCGGCGCGCTGCTGGTCGCGGCCGGCTGGGTCCTGATGCGCGCGGGCTCGCGCGAGCTGGAGGACCGGGCGTGGACGCCTACGCCCGTGGCGGGAGCCGGTGGAGCGTGACGTCGCTGAGCTCTCCGTCAGCGACGCTCGCGGTCATGTAGGTGCAGTGCGGCTGGCGCCGTCGGTCGGTGGGTGAGCCGGGATTGAGCAGCCGCAGCCCGGTCGGGGCCACGGTGTCCCACGGGATGTGGCTGTGGCCGAAGACCAGGACGTCGAGGTCGGCGTACGCAGCCGCCATCCGCTCCTCGCGGCCCTTGGCCTGACCGGTCTCGTGCACCACCCCGAGGCGTACGCCCTCGAGCTCGGCCCGGGCCACCTCGGGCAGGCGCTCGCGCAGCTCCCCGTGGTCGTTGTTGCCCCAGCACGCGAGGAGCCGCGCCGAGCGCGCCTCGAGCTCGTCGAGCAGCCCGACGTCGGCCCAGTCGCCGGCGTGGACGACGACGTCCGCCTCCTCGACCGCGCGCCACACCTCGGCCGGCAGGTCGCGGGCTCGCTTGGGCAGGTGGGTGTCGGCGAGGAGCAGCAGCCGGGTGACCATGGCCCCAGTCAACTGCACGCGGGTGGGTACCTTCGAGGCATGACCCCCGATGAGAGCACCACCGACGACATGGTCGCCGAGTCCGCGCTGCAGCTGTGGTCAGCGGCCCAGACCGACTTCGACCCCTTCGAGGTCGACGCGTCCGAGTGGCCGGAGACGACCGTGCCGGTCCGCGACGTCGACATCGCCGTCGACACCCGCCTCGAGGTCGACGACGTGCGCGGCGCGCTCGAGCGCCTCGACGGGGTCAAGGTCGTGCTCGGCCGGGACGCCGGCACCCTCAGCGTGCTGCGGGTGGTGCCGGAGGACACTCCGCTGTAGGCGCCGCTGCCGCCCCTACAGCCCGGCGTGGACCTCGGCGAGCCGCGTCAGGAAGGCGCGCTCGTCGAGCCGCTTGCGGCGCAGCCAGCCGGTGACCTCGTCGTTGCACTTGCTCGCGTTGCACGACGCGCAGGCGGGCACGACGTTGAGCACCGTGTAGCGGCCGCCGCGCGAGATCGGCAGCACGCAGTCCTTCTGCAGGGCCGCGCCGCTCGCCCCGCAGTAGGCACAGCCTCCCCACGCCTCCTGCAGCCCTGCCCACTCGTCCGCGCTCAGGTCGTGCTCGACGCCCGCCATCCGCCGCTGGCGCTTCCTCGCCGCGCGGGCGCGGCGGGTCCGGGCGGCAGGCATGGCGCCAGCGTAGGGGGGATTCCCGCTTTCCCTGCGCAGGCGCGGAGGCCGGACGTACGGTCCCGGCATGACCAGGAACTTCTGCGGCGCCCTCGCCGCCCTCGCCCTCACCGCACCGCTGCTGGTGCTGACGCCGGCCGACGCGGCTGCCCCCTCCTTCCGCTCGTGCGACGCCCTCACCGCCAAGTGGCCCAACGGTGTCGCCAAGGGGCCGGCGGCGGCTTCCAAGGCGGTGCGTGACGGCTACTCCCGCCCGGCCACCACCAAGCTCGCCGTGCAGGTCTACTGGACCAACTACCGCAGCCTCGACCGCGACAAGGACGGCACGGCCTGCGAGAACTGACGCGCGGCCGCCCGTCACAGGACCGAGAAGCCGGGGGCAGCCGTCGCGGCCCGTCGCGGCGCGCAGCAGCGGGCCCGCCATGCCGCCGGCGACGGCGAGCTCCGAGGCCCCCGTCCAGGCCGGGCGCTGTCGACCTGCACTCGTCGAGGCTGGACGTCAGGCGTGGCGCACGACCAGACGGCCGCCGTCGACCTCCCACCGCTGGTCGAGCCGGACGTTGGCCAGCAGGCGGCGGTCGTGCGAGACCAGCAGGAGTGCGCCGTCGTACGACGCCAGCGCGTCCTCGAGCTGCTCGATGGCCGGCAGGTCGAGGTGGTTGGTCGGCTCGTCGAGGACCAGCAGGTTGACCCCGCGCGCCTGGAGCAGCGCCATCGCCGCACGGGTGCGCTCGCCGGGGGAGAGGCGCGCGACCGGGCTGGCGACCTGGTCGGCCCTGAGCCCGAACTTGGCGAGCAGCGTGCGCACCTCGGCCTGCGTCAGCTCCGGGACGACGGCCTCGAAGGCGTCGCCGAGCGGCAGGTCCTCCGCCAGGCCCGTGCGGGCCTGGTCGATGACGCCGATGGACACCGACGCACCCAGCGAGGCGGTGCCGGTGTCGGGCTCCGTGCGCCCGAGCAGCAGGCGCAGGAGCGTGGTCTTGCCTGCCCCGTTGGGGCCGGTGATGCCGATCCGGTCGCCCGCGTCGACCTGCGCGGAGACGGGCCCGAGGCGGAAGTCGCCGAAGCTCTTGGTCGCCTCGTTGAGCGTGGCCACGACCGCGCTGGAGCGCGGGGCGGCGGCGATGTCGAACTGCAGGACCCACTCCTTGCGCGGCTCCTCCACCTCGTCGAGCCGCGCGATGCGCGACTCCATCTGGCGCACCTTCTGGGCCTGCTTCTCCGACGACTCGGTGGCGGCGCGGCGCCGGATCTTGTCGTTGTCGGGGCTCTTGCGCATCGCGTTGCGCACCCCCTGCGAGCTCCACTCGCGCTGGGTGCGCGCCCGCTGCACGAGGTCGGCGCGGGTCGAGGCGTACTGCTCGTAGGCGTCCCTCGCGTGACGGCGGGCGACGGCCCGCTCCTCCAGGAACGCCTCGTAGCCGCCGTCGTAGACGCTGACCCTGCCCTGGGCGAGGTCGAGCTCGACGATCCGGGTGACGCAGCGTGCGAGGAACTCGCGGTCGTGCGAGACCAGCACCACGCCACCGCGCAGCCCCTGCACGAACGCCTCCAGCCGCGCCAGCCCGTCGAGGTCGAGGTCGTTGGTCGGCTCGTCGAGCAGCACGATGTCGAAGCGGCTGAGCAGGAGCGCGGCCAACGCCACCCGGGCGGCCTGCCCACCGGAGAGCGTGGTCATCAGGGCGTCCGGGCCGACGTCGAGGCCGAGGTCGGCCAGCACCGGGGCGATCCGGTCCTCGAGGTCGGGCGCACCGCTCGCCAGCCACCGGTCGAACGCCGCCGCGTAGGCGTCGTCCGCCCCGGGCTCGCCCGAGCCGAGCGCCTCGGCGGCCGACTCCATCGCCGCGGTCGCCTCGGCTGCACCCGTACGGCGCGCGAGGTAGTGCGCGATCGTCTCGCCGGGCACGCGCTCGTGCTCCTGCGGCAGCCAGCCGACGAAGGCGTCCCGGGGCGCGCACTCCACGGAGCCGGCCATCGGCGGCACCGACCCGCTGAGAAGGGACAGGAGCGTCGACTTCCCCGCGCCGTTGGCGCCGACCACGCCGATCACGTCGCCCGGCGCGACGGTGAGGTCGAGGCCCTCGAAGAGCACCCGGTGGCCGTGCCCGCCGGCGAGGTCCTTCGCGACGAGGGTGGCGTTCACGCGGAGGAGCCTACGTCCGCACCGAGGGGGCCGCTCAGGCGCCGTCCTCGACCAGGGTGGTGGCGGGCAGCCAGTCGGCGCCGAGGAGCTGGGCGAGGTCGGCGAGTCCGCTGGTGTCGCCGCCCACCGTGTCGGAGGCCGCGGCGATGCGCTCGACCATGACCTTGCCGACCTGCTCCTCGACCGTGCCCTCGGCGTAGGCGATGTGCCACGGCGAGACCTGGTGGTCGCGGTGGGTGCGACCGGTCACCTGTCGGCCGGCGATGCCCGAGAAGCGGGCCTGGTGGAAGACCCCGACCCGCGGCTCCGTGCTCGCCTGACGGCCCCCGTCCAGGGTCTCGCCGGCGTGCAGGCTGATCGAGGCGACCGTCGTGAACACGCAGACCTTCGCCTGCCCGGTCTGGAACCGGAGCCGCTCGGCCTCGGGGTCGAACCGGTCGCGGCCGTAGATCGTGGCGACCTCGATGCCGCTGTCGCGCAGCCGGTCGGCGATCGGGTCGGCGGCAGTGCCGACGAACTCGACCGAGCACGCCACCTGTCGCTCGGCCTCGACCTGCTGGGCGATCCAGGCCACCGTCGAGTCGACCCGGATCAGCCCGGCCTTCTGCCGGAAGCGCAGCAGCGCGGCCCGCCCCTTGGCGACGTTGCGGCCGCGTCGCGCGATGTCCATCTCGCGGCAGAACTCGCCCCACTCCGCCTCGTACGCCGCTCGCTCCGTGGGCGTGAGCGCCACCGGCATGCCGGAGATGGGCACCGGCCCCCACGGCGCGGCGCGGTGCAGCATCGCCGCGGGGCTCGCGTCGTCGAGCCAGCCCCGCACCAGCTCGAGGTCGGCCGCGCGCCGCGCCGGGTCGGCGGTCCACGTCGCGCCGTAGCGTCCCTGCTCCACCCCGACGCCGTGGCGCTCGAGCGCGGCGGCGAAGACGTCGCCGGGTCGGGTCGCCGACGTCCACTCCCGCATCGGCTCGCCGAGCACCTGCGCGTACGCCGGGGCGAGGTAGGGCAGCTCCAGCGGCGTGTGCCCGGGCGTCGCGGTGGTGGCGATGACGAACGGCGCCCGGTCGTGCGGCTTCCCATGACCGGAGATCCGCGCCCAGAGCTTCCACCGCTTCGTCGTGGTGCGCCGCAGGGCGTGGGCCTCGTCGGCGATGATCACGTCCCAGTCGTGGCCCGTGACCTTGTCCAGCCGGTCCCACGTGATCACGACCCACTCCAGGCCGCCGTCGCCCAGCGCGGTGATCGTGCGGCACCAGTGGCCGATCGTGATCGCGGCGGGCCGGTCGGCGACGACCAGCACCCGCTTCGCGCCACGCAGGTCGCCGACGGCCTGCGCCCCGAGCACCGCGGAGATCGTCTTGCCGACGCCGGGCTCGTCGGCGAGCAGGAACTGCCGCCCGCCCGCCTCGGCCCGCGCCGCGATCGCGTCGGCCGCCTCGAACTGGATCCGCCGCGGCTCGAGCGTGTCGCTCGGCTCGGGGGCGGGCGTCGGGTCGTCGGGGTTGAGCGTGTTCTCGATGAACCGGCCGAGGGTGTGGGGACCCGGCGCGTAGGGCTCGAGGTGCGCGGGCAGCGCGCGCCCGACGTACAGGTGGGTCTTCACGGCGGGGTGCCACGCGGCGCCGTCGACCTGGGTCCCGTAGGGGACGTCGAGCACCCACACCCGCTCGCCCGGCCCGGCGACCGGCAGCGGCCGCTGCTGCGTACGTGCGCCGCCGCGGCGCGAGGGTGCGCCGCGCCGACGAGCACCGGATCGTCGAGGGCTGGCCACCCCGGGACGCTATCGGGGTCTCCCTCACGAGCAGCCGCGCCCCGCCCATAGGGTGGCGACGCCCGTCTCGGGGCCCACCTGGACGCCGACCCCGGCGCGTCCTGTCGTCAGTGAAGGAACTCCATGTGCCGAGTGCTCGCCTACATCGGGCCGGAGACGCCGCTCGAGAGCCTGCTGCTCACACCGTCGAACAGCCTGGTCAACCAGGCCCTCGACCCTGAGCACTACCCGGACCTCCAGCTGGCGGGCTGGGGGTTCGCGGCCTGGAGCGAGCACCTGCTCAAGCCGGAGGACCCCTTCCACTACCGCCGGCCCATGGCGGCCTTCTACGACGACAACGCCCCGCACATCGTCCCCAGCCTCCGGGCCAACACGATGCTCGCCCACGTGCGCGCGGCCAGCTATGACTCGGCGGCCGTCATCGTCGACGAGAACTGCCACCCCTTCGCCTTCGACGAGACCCCCTGGGTCATCGCCCAGAACGGCGACCTGCCCCACTGGATGCTCCTGCAGAGGGAGCTGCTGCAGCACTGCGAGGACAGGTACCTCGCGCAGATGCGGGGCACCACGGACACGGAGTTCCTCTACGTGCTGCTGCTCTCGCTGCTCGACGGCGACACCGACAAGGACGTCCAGCGCGCGATCGAGGAGATGGTGGGCCTCATCGCGCAGGCGATGAAGGACCTCGACCTGCCCGCCCTGACCAAGCTGAAGATGGCGCTGGTGTCGCCCCACCGGATCATCGGGGTCAACGTCGGTCTCGGGCACCAGGGCGAGACCCACCCGGCGGGCGACTGGAAGACGCTGCGGGAGTCCGGTCCGGGCACGGACGACTTCGCCCTGTCGATGCTCCTCGAGCCGATGTACCTGCTCGTCGGCCGCCACGTGCCGCGCGACGACACCGCCTACGACTTCGAGGCGTGCGACGAGGACGAGGCGACGGCCGCCATCTTCGCCTCCGAGGCGCTGACCGAGGACGCCGACGGCTGGTCGCACGTCGAGTTCGGCCAGATCGTGTTCCTCGAGAGGACCGACGGGCGCATCACCCGGACCGTCAACACGCTGTCGGTGTAGGCGGGCGGTCAGGTGCGTGGGTCAGTCGCCCTTGGGCATGACGATCCACGCGATGACGTACGCGAGCTCGCCCGCGCCCACGAGGCCGAAGACCACGAAGCCGAGGCGGACCAGTCCCCGCGGGATCCCGAACCTGTCTGCCAGGCCGGCGCAGACTCCAGCGAGCCACCGTCCTTCGCTGGGGCGTACCAATCGTGACGTAGACATGGGCATCCTTCGGCTGGCTGAGGTCGGCGGTGCGGGGCGCAGCCATCCTCGCAGAGGCATCCGGGATGGGGCAGAAGCGACGGCGTGCCCCGGGGGCTTGCCGACAGGCGGCGCATTGACGCGTCGCGGGGAGGGGTGTCTAGTGGTGGGGCCGGCTCGGCGGCCTGATGCCAGGGAGCAGACGATGACTGCAGCGACGTACCTCGACGGCAACTTCGCGCCGGTCGCCACCGAGGTGACCGCCACGGATCTGGAGGTCACGGGGGCGGTGCCGCCGGACCTGGCGGGCAGGTACATCCGCACCGGGCCCAACCCGTTCGCAGCGGAGGCCGACACCTACCACTGGTTCGCGGGCGACGGGATGGTGCACGGCGTCGACCTGCACGGCGGCCGGCCACGCTGGTATCGCAACCGCTGGGTGCGCAGTCCCGAGGCCAGCGCGCACCTCGGTGAGTCTCCCGTGCCCCATGCGGACGGCGGGTGGTATCCCGGCTCGGGCAACACCAGCGTGTTCGCCCACGCCGGCCGGATCCTGGCCGTGACCGAGGGGTCGCTGCCCTACGAGCTGACGGGCGAGCTGGAGACGGTCGCCACGCGCAACTTCGGTGGCCCGCTCCCTGGTGGCATCAACGCTCACCCCAAGTTCGACCCGAGCACCGGCGAGATGCACGTGATGACCTACGGCTTCGACGACCCCGCGTTGCGCTATCACGTGATCGACCCTGCCGGGGAGCTCGTCAGGACCGTCGACGTCGACCTGCCGGCTCCGGTCATGCTCCACGACATGGGCCTGACCGCGTCCCGGGTCGTGCTCTTCGACCTGCCTGTGCTCTTCGACCTCGAGCTCGCCCTCCAAGGCGTCTCCCTGCCCTTCCGCTGGCGCCCCGACAACGGGGCTCGGGTCGGGCTCCTGCCCCGGGCCGGCACCGGGTCCGACGTCGTGTGGATCGACGTCGAGCCGTGCTTCGTCTACCACCCCCTCAACGCCTTCGACGACGGTGATCGAGTGATCATCGACCTGGTGGTGCACGACCATGCCTTCGCCGAGGACGGCGAGCCGTTGGCCGATCACCCCCGCCTGGAGCGCTGGACGATCGACCCGCGGGCACGCAGGGTCCTCACCGAGACGATCGACGATCGCGGCACCGAGTTCCCCCGCGGGGACGAACGACTCACGGGCCGTCGCCACCGCTACGGCTACACGATCGGCTCGTCCTCGGTGCGCGACCTCGGCGCCCTGGGCGACGACCCCCGCACCGCTGTGCGCAAGCACGACCTCGTCGGCGGCACCACCGCCGAGCTGGACCTGGGCCCCGGACGCATCTCCAGCGAAATGGCGTTCGTCCCGGCCGGCAGCGCGGCCGGCGAGGACGACGGGTGGCTGATGGGCTACGTGTACGACGCCGCGCGCGGCGCCAGCGATCTGGTGATCCTCGATGCCCACGACTTCGGACCACCGGTGGCCACGGTCCACCTGCCGGTCCGGGTGCCGCAGGGGTTCCACGGCAACTGGATCCCCGACTCCGCCCTCGCCTGAGCGGTCGGACCCGGGTGGCCAACGCGCCGTCCGGTTTCCGCCAGAACCCCGTCGCCTCGCTCGCCAGACTCGGTGCATGCACCGAGTCCTCCCTCTCAAGGTCCACTACTACGGAACGCCCGTCGTCCTGGTCTCGTCCGCCAACCCCGACGGCACCACCAACGTGGCGCCGATGTCCTCTGCCTGGTGGCTGGGGCAGCACGCAGTGTTGGGCCTGGCCGCCTCCTCCCGCACCACGCAGAACATGCTGCGTACAGGGGAGGCGGTCCTCAACCTCGCCTCAGCCGACCTGGTCGGCCACGTCGACCGGCTTGCGCTGCTCAGCGGCTCGCCCGAGCTGTCGCCGCACAAGCGTGACACTGGGTACCGCTACGAGCCGCGCAAGTTCGAGGTCGCCGGGCTGACCCCTGAGCCGTCGGATCTGATCGCCCCGGACCGAGTGGTCGAATGCCCGATCCAGCTCGAGTGCCACGTGTCGAGCCACTACCCGATCGACCCGGACTCTCCGGGAGCGCTCGCCATCCACGTCCGGGTGCTGCGCGCCCACGTGGACGATGCCGTACGGCTGCCCGGCAGCGACCACATCGACCCGAAGGCTTGGGACCCACTCATCATGAAGTTCTGTGACTTCTTCGGCGACAGCCAGCCGCTGATTCCCTCGCGGCTCGCAGCGGGCTGGAGGATGCCGGGCCGGCTCGGCGATCGGCGCTCGTGCGCCCGAAGCAGCTGACGGACGATCAACGCTGACGGTGGATGCGGATGATCGGCATCTCAACGCCGCCGGAACTGTTCACGGCGGCGGCGCAAGCGGGGAGACAGTCTCACTGGCTGCGAAGCCGACGTCGAACAGGAAGGGAAGTCGCTGGTCATGGACGATTGAGGTGGTGCGGCGTGCTGTCAGCGACGACCGCGCCCCGCTGGCCCACCGGACGTTCAGGACCCGTCGTGGAGTCATACGTGGTCTGCCTTTCGGACTCGCCGTTGACAGCGGCTCCGAACACCACCAGCAGCACGGTGAACCAGAGCCAGAACATGCTGATCACCACACCGGCCAGCGAGCCGTAGATGGTCCCGTAGGTACCGAGGTTCTGCACGTAGACGAAGAGCGCGACAGAGCCCGCCGCCCACAGCACGGTGGCGCCCACGGCCCCCCACGTCGTCCATCGCCATTGTGGGTCCTTGCGGTCCGGGCCGAACCTGTAGAGGACGGCGAGCGTCGTGCACATCAGCACCGCCATCGCCGGCCACGCCGCCACCGCCGCCACGGCACGGACGTAGCCTGGTGAACTGTCGATGGCCCGGGTCGTCACACCGGCCAGAGCGATCGCGGCGCCCAGGAAGAGCGCACCCCCAAGGACGAACGAGAGACCCAGGACCGTGCGCCGCACAAAGCCCCTGGACTCCGTCTCGTGGTAGGCCACGTTCAACGCGTCGATGAGAGCCACCATCGCGGTGGTGGCTGTCCACAAGGCGAGCCCCAGACCTACGAGACCGCGCACCGTCAGCACCTCCGCCGAAGCGGTCGTGATGCTGGTCAGCTGATCGGTCACCAGGACTTCCACCTGGGGCGGCAGCACCTCCGCAACCCCCGCGAGCTGACTACGGGCCTGCCCAGGGGTGTTGAGCGCACCGTAGACCGACAGCGCCGTCACCAACACGGGCGCGACGGACAAGACAGCGAAGAACGCGACACCGGCGCTGAGGAAGGGAAGACGTGCCTGCACTACATGCCCTGCAGCGCGTCGCACGAGTTCGCCCCAGCTCCGGGCCGACAGCCGCCCAGGAGCGACAGCATCGTCCACCCCAGCATTCGGCGATTCCCTCGAGCTCCGCGTCACCGGACCAATCATTCGCCCCACCCACCCGGGTGTCGACGCCTGACGACATACCGACTCGCGGCGGTGTGACGCAGACAGCCAAGGCCTCGCCACGCATCGGGTAGCCCCGACCGTTCAGCCAGCGAGTCAAGCGGGATCGCGATCTGCGGCTGCGATCAGCTGCCGTGTGTCATCAAGATCTTGATCTCATCCGTAGTCGGTTCAATCTGGCCTCGCCGACACTGGGGGTCGGTGACAGCGAGTCTCCAGTGAGCTGCTTCAGAGTCATCCGAAGCGTTGTCGTCGCTGGGCTCCTTGGGAATTGCAATCACCAAGACCTCGAATGCAGTTGGACATTTGACTCCGAGCAGCGCAGCGATCGCCCCATCCGGATCAGTCAGCGAAGCGCGTGCGGGTTGAAGCACTTGGGTCGCCGACGAGGCGGAACCGCCCGCATCCTCATCCTCATCCTCAGATGAAGCGGAGACAGTTACCAAGAACATCACGATCCCCACCACCACTACTGCCGCAGCAATGAACAGCTGCGGTTTAACCGCTTCGAACCGCGCACTTAGGCGAACGTACGCGCCCATCGCGAGGAGCCGACGAGTCACTCGGCCTGCTGCTTCGATCCGCGTTCCGGCGTCCTTCTCAGCTTGCTCCAAAGCAGCGAAGGCGTCCGGGTCGCTCGTCACCTCGCGGAGCGCGACGATATTGGTGAGGACTGCGTACTCGCTGTCTCGGGCTTCCGCGAACTCGTTTAAGTTCGTGGCCCAACTGCCCAGGTACGCCTCGGGATCCGCTTCAACACGAGCCCTCAACCCCGCGAAAGCAGCGTCATCCTGCAGTTCGACGAAGCTGACGGTCGCCGGCACCAGGAGAGATGTCGTTTGCCAGACGATCCATGCGACGCCGCCCAACGCAAGTAGGGCACCGAGGGCAATGAACAAGATGGCTAGTAGCGAGGGATCGACCTGTCGAGTCCGGCAAGTGGGGCCGTGCCGATGAGCAATGCACCGAGGCCAGCGAACGCGGTTGCGATCCACTTGACCACGTCCCGTGTCTGAGTGGTCGCTGCCTCCCAAGCGGCTACCTCTTCTTTGATGCGATCATCAGCATCGGCCACGAGTCACCCCTTCCGACGCAAGGACGTTTCGGACTTGGCAGCTTTCGCGGCCTCATCCTGGGCGCTTCGAAGCTCGTCGCGCGTCTTCCTCGAGACCTTGCCCCCAGAGCCGTCTGTCGGGGCCGTAGAGCTTCTACGCGTCCAGACGCTTTGCCGGCACACCAGCACGACCTTGTTGTCGTCGGACATTTCGACAGCGTTCTCCCGACCGCAGGCTTCACCAAGTTTCGCCATCTAGGGGCCCCCTCAGAACAGTGGACCTTAATCATTCCGGTAAACGCCCGCCCTAGCCAGAGGGTCCTGTCCCTGCACTGAGACCAGCGAGCGCGACACTGCGTCCCGATGTGGCATGCGCCTCGGACTCCAGGCCCGGGCAGACGCGGCGGAATAACGCATTGCGTCGTCACCGAATCTCAGCGGCTCCGGAGGCCTGACGGAGTGTGCTTCAAAGATGGGTCATAGGTGGCGCCGTGTCTGGCCACCCGTTGCTAGAAGTTGTAGCCGCTTGAGCCCATCGCGAAGAACTCGCAGGGGTCATCGAAGAGGTCCAGGGAGAAGGACGAAGTGCCGCCTGGAGCCATGGAGTCCGAGTCAGCGAAGCCGCTCTGAGTGCTGACGAGCGACCCCGACTTATCGAAGCAGGCCGCGGACACGTCGATGGGGCCGGACACCTCCTCGTCGGTCGGGTTCTTCAGAATGCCGGTTAGGTTGTCGCCGAAGTCGCCCTTGGTCAGGGCGACCTCGACGATCTCGACATCGGCAGAACCGAGGAAGTCGTCCGGCTCGCTGCCGGTGGCGGTGAAGTCGAACTCGGTGTCTTTCGCTGCCTTCACGCCGTCGATGTATACGTATCCGAATGCCCACTCTCCGGGGTTCAGCAGCTCGGGAGCGAAACCTTGCGAAGAGCCAGAGCCCATAAGCTTGCCAGCGCCATCACGCGCAGTCCCGCTCACCTCGAGGTTGGCCAGCGGGGACGCAGTCATGTTGCGGATCACGACGGGCACGGTGCCCGATGCCGGTTCGGCCTGACCTATAACAACTACCGACAGTTTTCCGTCCACGCCGTCAGGGATTGCAAACTTGCCCTTGATGTTGAGCAGCGGCGAAGTCGTCGGCTCGACCGACGCGCTCCCGACGCCATCGTCAGCGCTCGATTCGGGCTCTTCCCCGGAGCTGTCGGAGTCTGCCGGAGTTGGACCGTCCCCCGACCTCACCGTGTCGCCGGAATCCGACGCGGAGCAGCCGGACAGCAGAGCTGCGGCGCAGACGGCAGCAGCGAGTCGCTTCTTCATGGTCCCCCGACCTAGATGTTTGTGGCGTTACGCGCCGAAGTATGCCCGGGCGCCTACACAAGCGTTGGCTTTCCCGAACGAAGCCTGCTACTGGGAGAACTCGCAGAAGACCTCGGCGAGAACCCGGTCGAGTACAGCGCATCGCTCCATCGTCCGGCGGGAAGCGTTGGCACGCCCAATGCGAAGGCTGCGGCTCAAACGCCTTCGGCGTGCGTAGATGACGACGAGGGCTGCGCGCAGCGGACCTGTTCAGAGGGTGGACGGGCCCATGGATCTTTGACTCGGCGGACATTCCCAAGACGCCGAACTGGGCGACGCACATGCCCTGCCGGGAGTGCAATCAACGTGGCGGGCGCGTTCTCGCTTGGTGACGACGGCGATATCGACGGTCTTTGTCGGTCTGCGGTGTACCAAGGATGGGGTGCTCGGCTGCTACACCGGCTGCACGATTGACTACTCGCCGACCGCCGACCGGTCACCTGTTCGCCCAGGTCTAAGCGTGGCGGCCGGATCTCGGGGCGTTCTCAACCGGTCAGCGCAACACTCCTTAAGTCGAGGAGGTCGCGATGGCGCGTCAGAACTATCAGAGGTTGTCGCCAGCAGACATTGATGAGATCTGGTCGCGGATGCGTGCTGGGCACGCGGTGAAGCCGACCGCGCGATCGTTGGGATTGTCGACGAGCACGGTGCGGGCCTACTTGCTGCGTTGCGGCGGGATCAGACCTGACCCACGTCACCGCTCCGCAGGCCGGTTGGGCTTCGAGGAGCGTGAGGAGATCTCCCGCGGCCTGGCCGCCGACTTGTCGTTGCGGGCGATCGCGGCCGGGTTGGGTCGCTCGCCGTCGACGATCAGCCGTGAGGTCGCGAGCAACGGCGGCCGGCGTGGCTACCGGGCCGCGTCCGCGGACCAGCACGCCTGGGCCAGGGCGACCCGACCCAAGGCATGCAAGCTGGCCACCAACCCGGTGCTGGCTGGCATCGTGGCCGCGAAGCTTCAGCGACGATGGTCGCCCCAGCAGATCGCCGGCTGGCTCAAGCTCACCTATCCCGAAGACCCGGAGATGCACGTGTCGCACGAGAGCATCTACCGCACGCTGTTCGTGCAGTCACGCGGTGCGCTGCGCAAGGAGCTGACCGCCTACCTGCGCACCGGTCGGGTGATCCGACGCGTGCACGGGGTCCGGCTCCCCGACGGTCGAGGCGGGCGGCCGGGGATCGTGAACATCAGTGAGCGTCCCGCTGAAG
The DNA here is from genome assembly GCF_017086465.1 of Nocardioides sp. zg-1228. Classification (NCBI taxonomy): domain Bacteria; kingdom Bacillati; phylum Actinomycetota; class Actinomycetes; order Propionibacteriales; family Nocardioidaceae; genus Nocardioides; species Nocardioides sp. zg-1228. The sequence goes on from NZ_CP070961.1 coordinate 931,445, forward strand.
CCGAGGACCGTGCGGTGCCCGGACACTGGGAGGGCGACCTGGTCTTCGGCAAGCAGATGAGCCCAGTGGCCACCTTGGTCGAACGCTCTACTCGCTACCTGCTGCTCGTCGGACTACCCGGCGGCAGCCACAAGGCCGACGTCGTCGCTGACGCCCTGGCCGCCGCCGTCGCGCACCTACCTGCACAGCTGGCCAAGTCGCTGACCTGGGACCAGGGCCACGAGATGGCCGAGCACAAACGCTTCACCAACGAGACCGGGATCCAGGTCTACTTCTGTGACCCCAAGTCACCGTGGCAGCGCGGGAGCAACGAGAACACCAACGGCCTTCTACGTCAGTACCTGCCGCGGCGGCTGGACTTCAAGACCCTCACCCAAGTCGACCTCGACGCCATCGCACTCGAGCTCAACGACAGACCTCGACAGACCCTCGGGTTCAAGACACCATCGCAAGCACTAGCCGAGGTGTTGCATTGACCGCCTGAGCCCGCAGGCAGATCCGCGCACTCATCGCGGCAGATCCGGGCGAGCGTAGCCGCCCTCAACGCGGCATGAGCGGACGTTCGCGTGAGAGTGTTTGACGATTCGCGAGTGCCTCAGCCGACGCCGACGATCGCGCTCAGCAGCGGTACGTCGAGTTTGCGCCTGTCCACGTGCCGGTCAAGCACGACGAGGATTGCACTACGCATCGCTGACACCTTGTCCTCACCGGCCATGAGGAGATCGGTCGGGTAGCTCACGATGAAGTCCCCGTAGCCGCGTCGCCCGACGACACGACTGGTGTTACCGAACGTCACAGTGAGGCTTTCGTCGCCGCGGCAGTCCAGGTAGTCAGCTACCCACCGAACGACTTCGGGCTGGGCGACGAGTTGCAGCCATGCACTCTCGGCCGCGTCGCTCCAGCCATCGATCTCGACCGCCTTTCCCGCCGGCCCGTGGTCGGCAGTAACCCGGTACAGCCGATCGCTCAGCCACGCGACGCTGAACGGGCGAGTAGGAGTTTCAGGTGGCACATGCGGAACGCTAGCGACAGCCCTCTCGCTGTGTCCGCACATCGGCAGATCCGGTAGCTCGCGGGGCGCCATCGCGGCGGAATGGGCTAGATCGGACTGCTCCCGATCTTCGCAGCGACCGCCGCGCTGGGCAGCTCGACGCCCGAGGTCGCCGACCAGATATCGAAGCAGGACGCGAAATAGCGACTGCAGGCGCCACCTTCCTGGCTGGCGCCCGCAGTCGTGGAGCTAGATCACCCGTTCTCGGTGACCGTGGTGGAGGGAGAACGCTGAGCGTGTCCCTTGGTCACGTACCGGCCGCTGATGGCGGAGCGGTACGCCTTGCCGGAGCCCTTGTTGCCTCCGGACTCGGTGACAGTCGTACGCGGATTCCGCGTCGCCGTCCCCTTGGTGACGTAACGCCCGGTCCTCGCGGATCGGTACGCCTTACCTGAACTGCGGCCTCTGGCCACGGCGGGTCCTCCTGACCCTCACGCGGGAGTTCGTCGAGTAGTCTTCTCGCTGCTACGACGTGACGGCTCCTCGACTGGCTCGCGCTGGTTGGAGGGCCCCACTTCTTGTGGGGCCCTATTGACTGGCCGTTGTGGCCAACCGACGTCTCTGTATAAGTGCCGAACCTCCGGTCATCCCCCGGACTTTTTCGGACTCTTGCTCCCATACCGACCAGAGGCGGCCTGCGCGACGATGCGCCGTGACACTGCGTTCGACACGCTCCGCCGAGCATCCTTGGCCGTGCGCGTTCCAAGCGAACTGCGCTCGACCTGAGCCTTGATGTTCTTGCTCATCACCCCACTCCCTTCTTCTTCAACATCTCGCGCGCCCGCGCGAGCATGCGTTCAACCGCCTTGGTGGATACCCCTAGAACACGTGCGATGTCGGACTGAGGGTGACCCGCCGCAGTCATGTACATGGCCTTGCGTACTCGCGGATCGGTGATCTCGGCCATCGCTTGTGAAGACACGATGGACGCGATCGCCTGCCGATCGACTGCTGAGGTGTGGTCGGTGTGGAAGTCCATCTCGGCGACGTCGTCGGTGAACCCGTGGCGCCAGTCGACCTTCACCTCTAGGAGCCACTCCCGGTAGATGTTCGGGAACTGGAAGATGCACTGACCCACGAAGAACGTACGTAGGGATGCGCCCTTAGTTGGGTCCCAGCGCCGCTTCATGAGCACCTTGGCCCGGAAATAGTTAAGAGCCATGGCCACCGTGAAGTTGGCCAGGCTCTCGATCTCCTCTTGGGTGAACTGTCGATCTAGGATCGTCAGCCCGAACCCCTTCGTTTTGCATCGCTCGAAGATGGTCTTCGTGGCGATCCAGCTCTTCATGACTGCGTAGCCGTACTTCGCCAGCTCGTTGGCGAAGTACTCGTAGTCGGGACCCTCGTACTTCGCCAGCGCCAGCGAGGTCACCAGCTCGACGTCGCCCTGAATGCGATCGACGTTGTCGGCGAGGTCCTGAGGTGCGGCGTCGTGCAGCCACTCTTCCGGGACTTGGTCCCGCTGAGGCCGTTGTAGTGGCTCGCCTGAACGCCCGGGCAGCCCCGGCTCGCGCTCCGGCTTCGCAGCCATGCGTCTCCTCATCGGCCAACGGCAGCTCGCAAGCTCCCTGTCGTTGACCTCTTAAGTGCTGACTCGGCCGTTACCCCCCGCACTTTCGCGAGGTTTTTCCAGAGGTACGACCCTGCAGGTCCATTGTCCGTCGCGGCACCGACAGTGCGGAGGGATGACACGGTGAGCCCTGGGCGGCCAACTGGCCTCGCGACCGCATGTCGACGTAGCGCGCCGAACCTCGGGCTGATGGCCTCAACGAATCACCCGCGTCGGCCGCGGACCTATCAGGATCCTGGAGAGGATCCACGCCCCGCCGACGAAGGACCGGAAGGTCGACCTAGACCAGGCGGTCCCGAGCTTTCGCTGCTGAGCAGGCGGCAGTGGCGCTGCTGTCCAGAGGTGAACGCGGCCGAAGGACGTGGCGCGGATGACCGGATCGCAACGTCGCACGGAACCCACGCGGGGCGCTCTCGGTCGAGTAGCCTGTCGCCCGCCGTGGTTCCGCGGGCGATCGAGCGCTGGCTTTGGGGGTTCAGTGGTTACAGCTGGTGCGTTTTCAGAGCATCGCGCCGTCGCGATATCAGACCCCCTACGCCAAGGTGATGTCCTTGAGCGTGCCTCAGGTGATGCGACGCCATGGAACCGACACCTCTTGGTGATCACCGCAGACTGCGACTTCGCGCACGACAAGCATCAAGGCAGGGTTACCTGCGTACCTCTGCTCACGAAGGACGAGTACCTTCTCGAGCTCCAGGTTCCGAGGATCCGCGACCAGGTATCAGCAAAGCTCTTGAAAGCCTGCCAGGCTGCGATGGGCGCGTACGATGCGCCGTCGATATCCGACGCGCGGTTGAAGGAGTGGCCGACAGAGCAGACCACGGAACAAATCCTCCGGACCTAGGCATTCCGGCAGGTCACGATCAAGGCGTCGGTGCATTGCTCGATGCAATGAGGTCCGTCGACGAAGCACCGACCTCCGTTGAGGCGGCTGTAACCGCGCTGGTGGATGCGCAAGCATGCCTCCCGAACTCTAGGTCTGCGAAGAACTTGACCTCCGATCTCGTTGGTCGTCTTCAGGCCGCTTTCAAGCAGCCTCCAGGCGACGCCCTTTTCATCTCGTCCCTCGCTGAGGGCTACGACTACGGGTACTTCGCCTACTTGCGGCACCTGGAGCAGATATGGCAGCCGGACATCGCTTTGGGACCGTCCAGGTCCCTGATCGGGTACCGCCGACTCTCTCGACTCCAGGAAACGTATACGCACGCTTTGGCTCAACGTTTTGCATTGGTCTATATGTCCATCGGCTTGCCGGGTGAGTACGAGGAACTTCGTGATCTTCACGCAGACCTTTTGGAAGGGGTGCTTCTGTGAGGCCGCTTGTGACTACCGTCGGTGCCCTCCAAGAGTTGGCAACCGGCATCGCTCCCGGCGCAATTGACACATCGACAACCCTGTTTGAGTGGGCAGGCGCAACTGTCGACCTGGTCCTCGCGTCGGGCGACACCGCCGATGAGTCCCGGGTCGTCATCATGCGCGACGGATTTACGGCAGACCCAGTGGTCCCCGACAGCCTTCAGCGCCACCGTCGCGAGGTAATCGGGCGGATGGCCGCGTTCGCTGGCCGTGCACGAGCAGTCGGCCCGTTAACGCTGCCTCGAGCGTGGCGCCAGTACAAATTCGACAACCTCATGGCGTTCCATGCCTCGCCGCACAACGACGGAAGCATCACGCGATGGATCGCCGAAGTTCGGTCCGGACGACAAACCGACGTCATCTTCTGGGAAGCAACTAACTCCGACAACAAGACAAGCCTGTCTGAGTTCGCGTCAAGAAAGCCGATGCCGCCGCGAATTGATGAGGAATGGGCGAACGCCGTCCGCGCGGCAGAACGGCACTTCGCAAGTCTGGAGCGCTTGGAACCGTCGGACGTCGAGATTGCGCTGCCGGAACTGGATCGATCAGCCATGAAGGGCTGGTCGTACGACACGTGGATGAGTGTCATTAGCGACGATCAGCGGGCGTTCATTGCAGCGCCGACTGACAAGGCAGTCCGGCTGCGTGGCCCCGCCGGGTCCGGCAAGACCCTTGCACTAACTCTCAAAGCGGTGGATGAGGCGCTTCGGGCGCGCCAGTCCGGCAATGAGATCCGGATCTTGATGGTGACACATGCTTGGTCTCTTGCCTCAGAGATTTCTGACTCGAAGGACAGCCTTGGACTGGGACCGCTCCCCGAAATTGAGGTGTTCCCGCTCCTCGAGATCGCGTCTGCAATCTCTCCGGGAGCGGGTGCGGCAAGCGGCGCATACAAGCTCATTGGCAACGACAGCTTTAGCGGCAAACAGGCGCAGCTAGACGAGATTCTCGACCTACTCCAGGACTTTGTACAGGGCGACTGGGTGACCTATCGCGGGCGCGTATCGCCGCCACTCCGCGCACGATTTGATTCAGAAGAGGTGGACGACCGTTTCGCGTTGGCCTGGGACCTGCTGGTGGAATTCGGCTCCGTCATCGGCGCCGCAGCCATCTTCCCCGGTGCAGGCTCTGAGAGCCGCTACCTCACCCTCGAGAGGGCAACTTGGATGCTTCCGTTGCAGACTCGGGACGACCAGCGGGTCGTATTCGAACTGTACGGGCGGTACATGGAAAACCTGGACGCGCGCGGTCTGTGGACCAGCGACCAAGTGCTGGCAGACCTGCTTAACGATCTCCAGAAGCACTCTTGGAACCGCGCGCGCCGAACCGAGGGGTACGACCTGATCTTCGTGGATGAGTTCCACCTTTTTAATCCGCTGGAACGCCAGGTACTGCACTACCTCTCTCGAGATGTCACGATCTATCCGCGGATCTTCATGGCTCTCGACCCTCGCCAGTCACCGTCGGAGGCATTCATTGGCCTCGCTTCGGACGAGACGCACGCGACAAGTACCGGTGACTCTGATGGAGAGTTGGGAGACGTTGCAAATTTTGAGCTGACGACGGTGCATCGGTATACCCCGCAGATCTTGCATCTTGTGAAGCATGTGCATCATGAGTTTCCGACGTTAGACCTCGGAGCCGATTGGAACGTGGACTTCAGTGCGGTCGAGTCGGGGCAACAGGATGGACCGCTGCCTCGGCTAGTAGCCGCCGCCAGTCGGTCAGGCGAGGAAGACGACATCGTGAAAGCGGTTCATGATCGCTACCACGCAGGCACGATGGCTCTCGCAATCGTCGATACGCGCCAGTGGCGCAGATTCAGCGAGTTGGCGGGCCGCCTCAACGGATCTCCCAAGTTCCATGTCGCCACGATCTCTGGGCGCACAGACGACGAGGGGTTGGGGTACCGGAAGCGAGGCCTTGTGGTGGGGTTGGCCGAGTACCTTGCCGGGCTTCAGTTCGACACGGTCCTAGTAGCTGGCATCCCCGATATGCAGATCGGGAGTCGTTCTCCGAACGAGCAAACCAGGCTCCTCTCCCTCCTCTACCTCGCATTGAGTCGTGCAGAGAGCGGAGTTCAGATCTTCGTCAATGACGATGACGGAGGGGTCCCAGAGGTTATGCAGCGCGCGGTCGCCAACGGCCTGGTCCGATCTGAGCGAGGCAGCCTCACATAATTCCCTCCGCCGCGTTGCGCCGCCGCCTCGAGCCGGTGCCTTGGGCGAAGTGGAGCGAGGCTCGGTGCCCTGCAGTTGGCGGCTCGACGCTGCGTCATTCTGGGCGGAATGCCCCAGCGCAACCCCCGCATCACCGGCCACCCACTGTCGGACCCTCCTGATTGAGTAGTGGCATGCACCTGACCACCGCTCTCGACGTGTTGACCGAGGCCGAGCTCCTCGATCACGCCGACGAGGTCGCGCGGATGCAGCGCGAGTGCGAGGCGCAGGTGCTCCGGATCGCGCTGCAGGTGGCGATCCTGCACGCCCCCGACAGGATCGACCCCGCGGTCGGCTCACTGCCCGGGCGCGAGCGGATCAGGCGGTTCGGGGGCGTGGGGACGCCGGACGTGTCCGAGTTCGCGGCTGCGGCGCTGGGGGCGCGGATCGGCATCTCGACGGGCTCGGCGCACTCCCTGATGGCCGACGCGCTCGATCTGGTGATCCGGCTCCCGCAGCTCTGGCGGCGCGTCGAGGCGCTCGAGGTGAAGGCGTCCTACGCCCGCTTCGTCGCGCGGCGCACGCGCGACCTGACGGTCGAGCAGGCGTCCTACGTCGACGAGCGCGCCGCCGAGTCCGCGGACGGGCGCATCCCGTGGTCCCGCTTCGAGGACCTGGTCACGGGTCTCGTCGTCGCCAGCGACCCCGAGGCGGCCCACCGCGAGGAGCGGGCCAACGCCGCGCGCCAGGTCGCCCGTCCCACGCGCTCCACCGAGAGCGGCATGCGAGGCTTCTTCGTCCGCGCGCCGTTCCCCGTCGTCGCGCTGCTCGACGCCCGGGTGCAGTGGATCGCCGACATCCTGGAGGCCCTCGGCGACACCGACGACCTGGAGGCCAGGCGCGTCAAGGCGATCGCCGTCCTGGCCAGTCCGCACGAGGCCGTCGCCCTCATCGAGGCCTTCATCGCGTGGCGCGACCGTCCTGAGTGCCCGGCCGACGACCGGCACGGCCACGGGCGCACCGGCGATCGCCCCGCGGTCGACTGGTCGAGGCTCCTGCCGACCGTCACCCTCCACGTGCATACCTACGCCGGCCCCGAGCCGACCAGCGCCGCCCGCGTCGAGGGCCACGGGCCGGTCACCGAGGAGTGGGTCCGTCGCCACCTCGGCCCACACGCCCGCTTCACCGTCAAGCCGGCCCTCGACCTCGCCGGCCAGGCGCCCGTCGACGCCTACGAGATCCCCGACCGACATCGCCAGGCCGTGCATCTCATGACGCCGGCCGACACCTTCCCGTGGGGAGTCAGCACCTCCCGCACCCAGCAGATCGACCACACTGTGCCCTTCCGGCGAGCAGGGCCACCGGGGCAGTCGAGCGTGGGCAACTACGGACCCATGACCGGCTTCCACCACCGCATCAAGACCCACGGCGGGTGGCAGGTGCGACAACCGTTCCCGGGCCTCTACGTGTGGCGCGACCCGCACGGGGCGACCTACCTCGTCGACCACAGCGGCACGCGACGGGTGCCGACCGGGAGCAGCCGCAGCCCTGCCGAGGAGCAGCTCGCGCGAGCGCTCTTCACGTTGGCGGCATGACGCGGGTCAGCGTCGGGGCTCGTAGACCCGCAGGGTGTCGCCGTCGTGCTCCTCGGACCGCCCGGCGTCGACGTAGGTGATCGAGCCCCCGCCCACGTCCTCGACGGACAGCGGGTCGCCCAGGACGGGGCAGGAGGCGACCTGCCCGTCCGCGGGGCCGCCACGCAGGATGACCTTCGGAGCGCTCATGCGCCGACCCTAGGCGACCCCGGCCGACGCAGCGCGAGGGGCAGCGTCGCCACCGCGATCGCGCCCGCGACCAGCAGGGCGGTCGTGAACGACGTGAGCTCGGCGATCACGCCGACGGCCACCGAGCCCAGCGCCGTCCCCGCGTCGAAGCCGACGTTCCACACCGCGCTGGCGAGGTGGTGGTGGCGGCGCGAGACGGCGGTGAACGACATCAGCAGGGTCAGGTTCTGCAGGCCGCCGTAGGACAGGCCGACCAGCAGCATCGCGACCAGGAACGAGCCGACCCGCGCGCCGTCGGAGTCCGCGACCGACCACGCCACGAGCGCCATGCCGACCCCGGTCAGGGGCACCAACGGCACGAGCAGGCGGTGGACTCCGTGACGGTCCGCGAGCACGCCGATCCGCCAGCGGCTGAGGGCGCTCGCGAGCCCCATCAGGAGGAGACCGCCCGCCGCGACCGACGGGCGGTCGACCATCTGGGGCGTGAACGTCACCAGTGCGCCACCCGCCAGGGTCACCGTGAGGAGCAGCAGCATCGGGCGCAGCAGCCGGACGTACGCCGCGGACGCCGGGTCGTGCGGATCGGGGGACTCCGCCGCCGGGTGCGGCTCCTGGGTGTCGGGGCGCAGGACCGAGGCGAGCCGCAGCGCCGCCGGGATCCCGGCGACGGGGAGGGCGCTCACGACGAACGCCACCCAATAGCCGAGGCTCTCCGCGAGCCAGGGCCCGGCCGGCAGGAGCACCAGGTTGGGCGCCGCGACGGCGAGGCCGTAGGCGCCGATCGCCTCCCCGCGGCGCCGGGCGTCCACCAGCCCCGCGACGGCCGCGCTGCCGGTGACGGTCAGGACGCCGAAGCCCACGCCTCGCACCGCCGACACGGCGAGGACCACGCAGAGGTCGTCGCTCAGCGTCAGCAGCACGCCGGGGACGCCGAGCAGCAGCAGTCCCACGGTGAGCACCGGCGCCCAGCCGAGGGTGCGCAGCGCGCGGGGGACGAAGAGCTGGGTGAGCACGGTGAAGAGCAGGAGCACGCCGTTGACGAGCCCGGCCCCGGCGGTGCCCGCCCCGCCCTCGACCGCCCACAGCGGCGCGACCGTCAGCAGGATCGCGTAGCCGGAGAACCCGGCGCACGACATCGCCATCAGCGGCGCCATGCCCGGCTGCCGCCAGATCGGGCCCCCAGCGCTCACGGCCCGGAGTCTAACGACGGCGCGGGCGACGACCTCGGCCCTAGTGTGGCCGGGTGAACGAGGAGCACCCGTCGCGTACGCCCGTCGACCCCGCCGCGCAGGCGGGGACGCGGTTGACTGGGGTGAGACTCCAGATCACTCGCGGAAGAGAAGCCGACATGACCCAGACCGCCGCCCCGAGCAGCGAGACCCCGCACGACGCCCCCTCCGAGCCGTGGGACGTCGTGGTGGTCGGCGCCGGCCCCGGTGGCCTGACGTGCGCGGCCTACCTCGCGGCCAACGGCAAGCGGGTGCTGGTCCTCGAGGCCAACCAGGTCGTCGGCGGGAGCACGCAGGTCTTCCGCCGTGCGGGCAACAGGTTCGAGTTCGACGTCGGCACCCACTACGTCGGCGAGTGCGGTCCCGGCGGCCGGATGCAGACCGCGCTGTCCGGGCTGGCCCTGACCGAGCGCATCACGTGGCTGCGGCAGCGCCCCGAGGGCCACTGCCAGATCATGATCCCCGGCACGACGTTCCAGACGCCGACCGGCTGGGACACCTACCTCGAGCGTCTCCTCGCGGCGTTCCCCGACGAGGAGGCCGGCCTGCGCCGGTGCGTGCGGGTGATGCGGATCGTCGCGGCGGGCGAGGAGCCCCACATGCGTCCGTGGATGCTGCTGCGCTGGGGCGTACGCCCGATCACGACGCTGATGGACGCGTGCGGGCTCAGCGCCGACGCGCAGGCGGTGATCCTCGCGGAGAACGGCGACTACACGTGGCCCCCGCACCGGACGCCCACCGCGATGCACGCCGGCTTCCTCCACCACTACCTGCAGGCCGGCGCCTACTACCCGCGCGGGGGCGGCCAGGTCATCGGCGCCCACCTCACCGACGTCGTGCAGTCGCACGGCGGCCGGGTGCGCACCAAGGCCAGGGTCGAGCAGATCCTCATCGAGGACGGACGTGCCGTCGGCGTGCGGCTCCGCGGCGGCGAGGTGATCCGCTCCGAGGTCGTCGTCTCAGCCGCGGACTACAAGAAGACGTGGACCGAGCTGGTCGGCGACGCCCACCTGACCCGCCGGCTGCGGCGCCGGCTGAAGAACCTCGAGATGACGCTGCCGATGTTCGCGGTCTACGTCGCGCTCGACGTCGACCTGCGCGAGCGCGGCACGCCGCCGCTGGCCTGGGTGTGGCCGACCAACGACGTCGACGGCTACTACCGCGAGGTCGCGGCCGGCCGTTGCCCCGAGCTGATGCCGGTGGGCATCAGCTGCCCGACCGCCAAGGACCCCGAGGGCACGCACTCCGCGCCGCCCGGCTACTCGACGCTCGAGCTGGTGAGCTGGGCGCCGAAGGACCACGCGTTCTGGAACGTCGACACCGACCCGGGCGACGGCGACGGCTACGGCCGCGACGAGCGCTACCGGCAGCTCAAGGACGAGCTCACCCAGCGGGTGCTGGACACCGCCGAGCTGATGATCCCCGACCTCCGCGAGCGGATGGTCTTCTGCGAGGCCTCCACGCCGATCACCCAGGAGCGCTTCACCCTCACCAGCGACGGTTCCTGCTACGGCATCGCGCCGCTCCTGCGCAACCTCGGCCCGTTCCGGCCGCGGGTCACGACCCACATCCCAGGGCTCTTCCTCGCCGGGGGCAGCACCCAGCACATGTTCGGCATCAACGCCACGATCTGGGGCGGGATGGGCACCGCCGGGACCATCCTGGGGCGCGACCTGGTCGAGGAGGTGCGCGACGGGGCCGTCTTCGTCGACGAGGCGCGCCTGACCGAGATCACGGACGACTTCGACCCGCTGCTCGCCTCCAAGCCGGGGTCGGCGATCCGGCGGCCCGCGCGCCGCCGTCCCCGGGCCACGGCCTGACCGGCTCGGGGACACAGCCGGGCCCGCCCCCGGTCGTACGCTCGGCCGCGTGAGTGTGCGTCGTGTGGTCGTCGTCGGCGCCGGCCTGTCCGGCGTGGCCTGCGCCCGCGAGCTGCGGTCGGCGGGCCTGGACACCACGGTGGTCGACCGTGGCCGGGTGCCCGGCGGCCGGATGGCCGCGCGGCGGTTGTGGGACCGGCCCGTCGACCTCGGGGCGTCCTACCTCACCGTCAGCGACCCGGGCTTCGCCGCCGTCGTCGACGACTGGGCGGCGCGCGGCCTGGCGCGCGAGTGGACCGACACCCTCTCCGTCCTCGGCGACGGCGACCCCGCGGAGACGGTCGGCCCGATGCGCTGGGGGGCGGCCCACGGCCTGCGCTCGCTGGTCGAGGACCTCGCGCGCGGCCTCGACGTCCACCGGCGAGACGTCACGACCCTCGACGAGGCCGACGCGGCGGACGCCGTCGTCCTGGCCATGCCCGACCCGCAGGCCCGGCGACTGGTGGGCGACCACCCGGTGGCCGAGGCCCTGACCCGGGAATGGGAGCCGGTCGTCGCGGTGGCCGCCCGGTGGCTGCGGCGCACCTGGGACGACGCGAGCCCGGGCGGTCGCTTCGAGGGCGCGTTCGTCAACGGCGACCCCGATGTCGGCTGGATCGCCGACGACGGCCGGCGTCGCGGTGACGACGCCCCCGTGCTCGTCGCCCACTCGACGCCCGAGCGCGCCGCGCGGCACCTCGACGACCCGGCGGCGGCCGCCCCGGCCGTCGTGGGTGCGGTCCGCCGACTGGTCGGTGCGGCCGAGCCCGACGACGTGCACGTCCACCGCTGGACCTTCGCCCGTCCGGTGGGACGCCGCGACGACCCCTTCGCCCTGGTCGAGGGGGCGCGGCTGGTCGGCGTCTGCGGCGACGGGTGGGGGCAGCGGCCGCGGGTCGAGGCCGCCTGGCTCTCGGGCGTACGCCTGGGGCGGGCGCTGGCCGAGCGGCTCGGGTGAGGGCCGCGTCACCTGGGGCGGAAGCCCGAGCACATGATCCGCAGGTGCTCGATCGCGTCGCCTCCGCGGTAGTAGGCCTGCTGCTCGGCGACGTACGAGCCGCCGGGGTTGGTCAGGTCGAGGCGGTAGCCCACGTGCGAGGTGTCGGCCACGTCCTCGCGCTCGGAGACGTCGACCACCCGCTCGATCTCGTCGGGCGGCTCGAACCACGACCCGAAGAGGATCTCCACGACGGCGTCGGGGCCGGTGCCCTCCCACAGCCGCCCGGGCGTGAGGCCCTTGAAGTCCACGTCGTCGGCGAGCACGGCGCGCAGCGCGGCCTCGTCCTTGGCGGCGATGGCGCTCGCCAGCCGTGCTCCCAGGGTCCCGCTCACGGCGCCCAGTGTGCTCCCGTGGGCCAGCGCGAGTCCAGCGTCGTGAGGTCGCGCTCGGCGTACGAGCGGTGCTCCCACTCCTCGCGGACCACCACCCGCAGGCAGTCGGCGACCGTCAGCGAGTCGGCGTCCCGCAGGAAGGGCGTGGCGGAGGAGACCGCTCGCTCGAGGCCCTCCTCGGTCAGGTCGTCGAGGACCGCGCCCACGGTGGCCCGCCGCTGCGCGCGCACCTCGAGCACCTCGTCGAGCCCCGGGCGCGCGTCGCGGTCCCACGGGACGCCGTCGTGCTCGGGCGCCTCGTCCCACGGCAGGTCGAGCGGGTGCCACGGCGCCGGGTCGGCCAGCACGACGCCCCCGACCCAGCAGGCGTGCGCGAACCCGAGGTGGCGCAGGGTCTGGACGAAGGACCACTCGCCGTCCACCTGCTCGTGCAGCGCCTCCGGCGGCAGGGCTCGGGCCCGGTCGACCGTCTCCGCCCACAGGCGGTCCAGTGTGTCGAAGGCGGTGCGGAGGCCTGCCGCGTCCGTGGGCCGCATCAGCGCGCGCTCGGGCGTGCGCCGGTCGAGCTCGGCCTCGACGAGCGGCACGACGTCGACGCCGTTGACCAGCACCCGCCCGAGCTCGCCGGAGATCTCGAGGTGCGGGGCCTCGACGCCGGTCATCCGGACCCCGTCGAGGTAGGCCGCGCGCACGCGGGTGCCGCTGAGGTCGACGTCGCGCAGGTCCATCCCGGTCAGGTCCGCCTCGCGGAACGAGGCGCCGGAGAGATCAACGCGCTGGAAGGTGGAGCCGCCCAGGTCCTGCTCGGTGAAGTCGGTCATGCCCAGCAGGCTAGAAGGCGTTGCGGACGGTCCGCGACCGGTTCGATGATGGGGCGATGACCGCCGCACCCCGCACGCCCGGCACCGTCGCGGTCCCCGGCGCCGTCCTGTCGTTCGACGTCGTCGGCGACCTCGCCGACGCCACCCCCGACACCCCGCCCCTGGTGCTGGCCGGGTCGCCGATGGACAGCACGGGGTTCGGCAGCCTCGCGGCCCGGCTCGACGGTCGGGTCCTCGTGCTCACCGATCCGCGCAACACCGGACGGAGCACCCCCGACGACGCCACGGCGGCGGTGACGCCCCAGCAGCACGCCGAGGACCTGCACGCGCTCGTCGCCGCGCTCGGGGTGGGGCAGGTGGACGTGTTCGCCAGCTCCGGCGCGGCGGTCAACCTCCTCCACCTTCTCGCCGCGCACCCCGACGACGTACGCATCCTGGTGGCCCACGAGCCGCCGATGGCCGGGCTGCTGCCCGACGCCGACGCGATCGCCCGGGCCTGCGACGACATGGTGGCGACCTACGACGCCGCGGGCCAGGGGCCGGCGATGGCGCGGTTCATCGGGCTGGTGACGCACCGCGGCGAGGTCACCGGCGACGAGCCGGCGCCGGACCCGGCGATGTTCGGCCTGCCGACCGAGGACGACGGCTCACGCGACGACCCGCTGATGGCCAACGTGCGTGGTGGAGGCGTCATCTCGGTGCCGGACCTCGACGCCGTGCGCGCCGCGCCGACCCGGGTGGTCGTCGGCGTGGGGGAGGAGTCCGGCGGTCCCGACGACGGCGAGATCGCGGGACGGGCCGCCCACGCCGTCGCGCGAGCGCTCGGGCAGGAGCCGGTGGTGTTCCCCGGCGGGCACAACGGCTTCCTCGGTGGCGAGTTCGGCCAGACCGGCGCCCCGGACGAGTTCGCCGCGCGGTTGCGCGAGGTGCTCGCTACCAGGTGAGCTCGATCTCGACCTCGTTGTCCTCGCCGAGCTCGACCTCGACCTTGAGCTTGACCTCGTCGGGCACCGAGACGGTGACCTTGCCGCCGTCGCGCAGGAACTCGACGGAGTTGTGCTTGGCCAGCGAGTCGGCGAGCGCGTGCAGCCGGGTGGCCGCCTCCTCGCGGGTCATGGTGCGGGTCTCGTCCATCTCGAAGAGGTCCATGGCGGTGAACCTATCGGGTGGCTACAACCCGAGCATCCGCCCGATGATCTCCTTCTGGATCTCGGTCGTGCCGCCGTAGATCGTCTGGATCCGCGAGTCCGTGTAGGCCTTGGAGATGGGGTACTCGTCCATGTAGCCGTAGCCGCCGTGCAGCTGCACCCCGGCGTCGACGACGCGCTTCTGCAGCTCGGTCGTCCACCACTTCGCCATCGAGGCGAGCGCGGTGTCCACCTCGCCGGCGTTGAGCCGCAGCACGCAGTCGTTGATGAAGACCCGCGCGATGTGCGCCTCGGTGGCCATCTCGGCGAGCACGAAGCGGTTGTGCTGGAACTTCCCGATGGGCTTGCCGAACGCCTCGCGCTCCTTGGCGTAGGCCAGGCACAGGTCGAGGACGTGCTCGATGGCGGCGACGGCGATGCAGCCGATCGAGACGCGCTCCTGGGGCAGGTTCTCCATCAGCGAGACGAACCCCGTTCCCTCTGCGCCGAGCAGGTTGGCCTTGGGCACGCGGACGTCGGCGAAGGACAGCTCCGCGGTGTCCTGGGCGTGCAGCCCCATCTTGGCCAGGTTGCGTCCGCGCTCGAAGCCCTCCATGCCGCGCTCGACGACCAGCAGCGAGATGCCCTGGTGGCCGGCGTCGGGGTCGGTGCGGCAGACCACCACGACGAGGTCGGCCAGGATGCCGTTGGAGATGAACGTCTTCGACCCGTTGAGGACGTAGTGGTCACCGGCGTCGACCGCGGTCGTGCGGATGCCCTGGAGGTCGGACCCGGCGCCCGGCTCGGTCATCGCGATGGCGGTGACGAGGTCGCCGGAGACACAGCCCGGGAGCCACCGCCGCTTCTGCTCCTCGGTCCCCAGCGACGAGATGTAGGGGACGATGATGTCGGTGTGCACCGCGAAGCCGGGCCCGGTGGCGCCGGCGCGCGCGGCCTCCTCGGCGAGCACCATGTTGTAGCGGAAGTCCTTGATGCCCGGCCCGCCGTAGGCCTCGTCGACGTCGAAGCAGAGCAGGCCGCGCTCCCCGGCCCGGCGCCACACCTCGCGGTCGACGATGCCCGCCTCCTCCCACGCGGTGTGGTGCGGCACCACCTCCTTGTCGAAGAAGGCGCGCGCGACGGCGCGGAAGTCCTCGTGCTCCTGCTCGAGGATGGTGGGGCGCTCAGGCATGTGTTCCTCTCGGTGAGGGTGCGGGCCGTTCGGCTCAGGACACCCATTCCTTCACCTGCGCCACGGTGGCGGCAGGGTCCTCGCTGACGGGCGTGATGTTGAGGTCGGTGACGCCGGCCTCGCGGAACGCCTCGATCCGCTCCTTGACGTACGACGCCGGGCCGACGAGGTTGGCGGCCTCGAGCCACTCGGTCGGCACCAGCGCCTCGGCCTCCCGCTTCTTGCCGGAGAGGTAGAGCTCCTGGATCTGCTCGGCCTCCCGCTCGTAGCCGTAGGCGCGCGCGACGTCGTTGTAGAAGTTCTTGCCCTTGGCGCCCATGCCGCCGACGTAGAGCGCGAAGATCGGGCGCGCGAAGTCGAGGAGCGAGGTGGTGTCGGGACCATCGCCGATGGAGACCATGCCCCCGGCCATCACCTGCAGCGGGCCCAGGCCGGGCTGGCGCTTCGCGGTGCCCGCCGCCAGGGCGCCGCCCCACACGCGGTGCGCCTTCTCGGGGTGGAAGAGGTGGGGGATCCAGCCGTCGGCGATCGCGGCGGTCTGCTCGACGTTCTTCGGGCCCAGCGCGGCGATCCAGATCGGGACGGTGTCGCGCTCGGGACGGTTGAGCAGCTTGAGCGGCTTGCCGAGGCCGGTGACCGCTCCGTGCTCCTTGTCGAGCGGCAGGTGGAACTCCCCGGCGGCCGACAGCGGCTCGCGCCTCAGGCCGCTGCGGATGATCTCGACGACCTCGGCGGTGCGCGCCATCGGCCGGCTGTAGGGCACGCCGTGGAAGCCCTCGACCACCTGCGGACCGCTCACGCCGAGGCCCAGGATCGCCCGACCCTGGCTGACGTTGTCGAGCCCGGCGGCGGTCTGGAGCAGGGCGCCGGGCGTGCGGGAGTAGATGTTGAGGATGCCCGAGCCGATCCGGACGGTCTCCGTCTTCGCGGCCAGGTAGCCCATCAGCGTGGGCGAGTCGAAGCCGTAGGCCTCTGCGACCCACACGCTGTCGAGGCCGGCCCGCTCGAGCGCGACGACCTCGTCGGCCGCCGTGCGGGGGTTGCCGTCGTACATCAGCAGGGAGGCGAGGCGCATGCAGCAATCGTGACAGTGCCGCTGTCACGATGGCAAGGGTCGCCGCGTGGTGCTCAGCGGCCCAGGTCGGGCACCACCTCGGCACCGGGGAGGCCGGCGAGCGCGGGCCCGGGCACCAGCAGCTTGGAGCGGCGTACGCCGCTGCCGATCACCACGACCGGCTCGGCGAGCAGCGCCTCGTGCACCAGCACGCGCCACCCGGACGGGAGCCCGACCGGGGTGATGCCGCCGTGCTCCATGCCGGTCTCGGCCACCGCGCGCTCCATGGGGAGGAACGACGCCTTGCGCACGTCGAGCATCCGGCGCACGAGCGTGTTGACCTCGGCCCGCGTGTCGGCACGCACCACGCACGCCGCGACCCGCTCCTCGCCGGCCCGCGAGCCCGCCACGACGACGCAGTTGCCGCTGGCGGTCATCGCGATGCCGTAGGCCTCGCTCATCGCGGCGGTGTCGGCGAGGTCGGGGGCGATCTCGACGACCGCCACGTCGGTGGCGCCCGGCCACGAGTCGAGCGCCGCGGCGACGGGCGGCGCGAGCAGCTCGGGGTGCTCGGTGGCCGGCAGGGACGTCAGGGAGGGGAGGCTGGGGAGCGTCACGGGGCCATCATCCGCCATTCATCCCGACGCCATCTCGGCACCACCGCCGGGTCGCCCGCGGCGGGCACGGTGGTGCCGTGACGGTGACTCGCGAGGCCCCCCGGGCCAGGACGGTCTCGACCTCGTCGTTGGTCGCGACCCCTGCCGTGGTTGCGCACCGCGGCGCCAGCGGGCACCGTCCCGAGCACACGCTCGGCGCCTATCGCACGGCCATCCGGATGGACGTCGACGACATCGAGGTCGACCTCGTCGCCACCCGCGACGGGGTGCTCGTGGCGCGCCACGACCTGGACCTGGGGGCGACCACCGACGTGGCCGACCACCCCCGGCTGGCGCACCTGCGCCGCACCCGCAGCATCGACGGGGTCGACCAGCGGGCCTGGTTCGTCCAGGACCTCACGCTGGCCGAGGTCACGACGCTCGCCGCCCGTGAGCGGATGCCCGCCACCCGCCCGGCCAGCGCGGCCTACGACGGGACGGAGGGGGTGCCGAGCCTCACCGAGGTGCTGGCGATGGCCGGTGCGGAGTCGGCCAGGCGGGGTCGGCCCGTCGGGCTGATGCTCGAGCTCAAGCACGCCGCCCACCACGACGCGGCGGGGCTGCCGCTCGAGGTGCCGCTCCTGCGCGGCCTCGCCCGGCACGGCCTCGACGACCCCTGGGCGCGGGTGACGCTGATGTCCTTCGAGTCGCCCGTCCTGCGACGCCTGACCCGCCTGACCCGGCTCCCGTTGGTGCAGCTGCTGGCGCCGGGGCACCTGCCGCCGCCGGAGGAGCTCGACAAGATCGACGAGTACGCCGACGGAGTCGGCGCGCACACCTCCCTGGTGCTCCCGCGCGACGGCGGGGGAGCGATCGGCGCGCCGTCCACGCTCGTGCGCGATGCCCACCGGCGCGGGCTGACGGTCCACGCGTGGACCGTGCGCGCGGAGAACCGCTTCCTGCCCACCAACCTCCGCCGCGGTCATGCCCGCGACGCACCCGGTGACATGGCAGCCGAGGTGCGGGCGCTGCTCGCTGCCGGGGTCGACGGCGTGATCACCGACCACCCCCAGGAGGCGCTGGCCGTGGTGCGGGAGGTGCAAGGCAACGCCTCGCACCGGCGTACGCTCGCCCCGTGACCCACGCCGGCGCCCCCTCGACCCCGCTCCTCGAGCGCATCCGCGCATCGGTGATCGGCGACGACCAGGTGATGCACGGCCCCTACGGACCCCGGCGCGTCACCTACGCCGACTACACCGCGTCGGGTCGCAGCCTGAGCTTCATCGAGGACTTCATCCGCACCGAGGTGCTGCCGGCCTACGCCAACACCCACACCGAGGCGAGCGGCACCGGCCTCCAGACGACCCGGCTGCGCGAGGACGCGCGGCGGATCATCCGCGACGCCGTCGGTGGCGACGAGGAGACGGTCGTCGTCTTCTGCGGGTCCGGCAGCACCGCGGCCATCGACAAGATGATCGGCATCCTCGGCCTCCGCGTGCCCTCCACCCTCGAGGACCGCTACGCCCTCAGCGACGCGATCCCCGCCGACGAGCGCCCGGTGGTCTTCCTCGGCCCGTTCGAGCACCACTCCAACGAGGTGAGCTGGCGCGAGACCATCGCCGACGTCGTCACCATCCACGAGGACGCCGACGGCCGGGTCTCGCTCGACCACCTCCGCGAGGAGCTCGATCGCCACGCCGACCGGCCCCTCAAGATCGGCTCGTTCTCGGCTGCCTCCAACGTGACCGGCATCGTCACCGACACCGAGGGCGTCGCCGACCTGCTGCACCAGCACGGCGCGCTGAGCTTCTGGGACTTCGCCGCGTGCGCGCCCTACGTCGACATCGAGATGTACGGGCCGGGTGGCTCGCACAAGGACGCGATCTTCCTCAGCCCCCACAAGTTCATCGGCGGCCCCGGCACCCCCGGGGTCCTCGTCGTGCGCCGCGAGCTCATGGCCAACCGGGTGCCGGTCGTGCCCGGCGGCGGCACGGTGATGTACGTCAACACCTCCGAGCACCGCTACCTCGACGACCCGGCGCACCGGGAGGAGGGCGGCACCCCCGCGATCGTGGAGTCCATCCGCGCCGGGCTGGTCTTCCAGCTCAAGCAGGCCGTCGGGGTGGAGACGATCCAGCAGCACGAGGAGGAGCTGCTCGGGCGGGCCGTGGAGGCGTGGGTCGCCGAGCCGACCATCCAGATCCTCGGCAACCTCGACTCCCAGCGGCTCTCGATCGTCTCCTTCGTCATCAAGGCGCCCGACGGCGCCTACCTGCACCACAACTTCGTCGTCGCGCTCCTCAACGACCTGTTCGGCATCCAGACGCGCGGCGGCTGCTCGTGCGCCGGCCCCTACGGGCACCGCCTGCTCGACATCGACCTCGACCGCAGCCACCGCTTCGAGGCCCAGATCGCCGGCGGGTGCGAGGGCATCAAGCCCGGCTGGGTGCGGGTCAACTTCAACTACTTCCTCGACGAGGAGGTCTTCACCTACGTCGTGGAGGCGGTGCGGCTCGTCGCCCGCGAGGGCTGGCGGCTGCTCGGCGACTACCGGTTCGACCCCCTCACCGGCCTGTGGCACCACCGCACCGGCCCGGTCGAGCCGCCGCTGCGCCTGACCGACGTGACCTACGGCCCCGACGGCACGATGACCTGGCCGACGCACCCGCAGACGGCCCCCGTCTCGGTGCTCCGTGAGCACCTCGACGAGGGCCGCGCGATCATGGCCGCCGCGTCGCCGCCCGACTGGTCCGACACCGCCCACCTCGACGAGGACTTCGACGCCCTCAGGTGGTTCGCGCTGCCCGCCTGCTCCCTGGGCTAGGCATCACGGCTGGGAGCGCGCCGGCCCTCGCCCGGTGGGCCAGACGGTGGCGGCGAGCCCGGCGGCGCCGGCCACGAGCCACGGCATCGGCATCAGCCAGCGCAGCTGGTGGGTCTCCACCACGTCGCCCTGCAGGAGCGCCCACACCACCACCATGCCGGCGAAGGCGACGCCCATCACGAGCTGGCCGACGTTGACCGGGTGCAGGCCCGTGGCGCGGGCGGGTGCGTCGAGAGGGCCGGTCATCGGCTCGTCGTACGCCGTCGGCCAGGCGTCCGGCCCGGCGGTGGCGTCCACCGGGGCGCCGGTGTCGTAGGAGAACGCGTCGAGTCCCGCGGGGCGGAGCTCGTCGTTCCGGTGGTCGTTCTGGTTCTCGTTGTCGCTCATGGCAGTGCTCCTCAGGCCGCTTCGCGGACGACGACCTCGCCGCCGACCAGGTCGATGGTGATGGACATGTCGGGGACGCCGTCGCCGCCGTCGACGAAGCCCTCCTGGCTGATGGCGAAGCCCCCGCTGCGCTGGCCGAAGACCACGGCGCTGCCACCGACCACCTCGGCCCGGACGTCGACGTCCATCCCCTCGGGCACGATCACGTCGACCTGCCCGCCGACCGCGTCGATCGCGACGTCGCGGCCGTCGAGCCCGTCGACGTCGGAGACCCCGGAGAGGTCGAGCGTGAACCGGCCGCCCCCGAAGTCGTACGTGTCCTCGACGCCCGCGGCGGTGGTCGGGGCGACGTAGCGGTTCTCGTCACCGATGGTGCTGTTGACGGTCGTCACGGCGGTGGTGATCGCCGCCACCAGGCCCAGCAGGATCAGGCCTCCGGCGCGACCCCAGAACGAGCCGAGCACCAGCATCACGGCGGTGATGCCGAGCGCCAGCGCCGGGTAGGCGCTGTCCGCGACCGTCACGCCGGCGACGTCGACCACGCCGAGGACGCCCTCGGCCAGCGCGATCAACGCAAGGGTGAACCAGAACAGGATCGGCCCGCGCCGGCGCGGGGTGCGCGGCTCCGGTCGCGGCGTGCGGGCGTAGGACGTCCACGCCGGGTCGGTGGGGGGTGCCCAGGCAGGCTCCGGCGGGGGAGCGTAGGCCGTGGGCTCCATGGGCCCCGCGTACGTGGTGCCGGCGCGTGGGGGCGGTGACCCCGGCTGCTTGCGGTGCAGGAACCACACCACGAGGGCGGCGACGATCGCCAGCGGCCACGGGAACCAGAAGGCGCCGGCCCAGTCGCTGAGCGCGGCGACCAGGGCGAGCACGCCGGCGGCGCCGAGGGCGATCGTCCGGTTGCGCTCGTCGAGGCCCAGCGGCTCGTCGGCGGTGCCCTCCTCGGGCACCAGGAGCCAGGCCGCGACGTAGACGATGAGTCCGGCGCCGCCGAAGAAGGCCCCCACCGCCAGCGCCACGCGCACGATGATCGGGTCGATGTCGAGGTGGCGGGCGATGCCGCCGGCCACGCCCGCGACGTACCGGTCGGTGACGCTGCGCCGGAGCCGGCCGAGATCCTTCATCTCGTCGCGGGTGAGGCGAGGGCCCGACGGGGGAGGGGTGGCCTGGGCGGGCTGCTCGGCGGAGGGGTTGACGTCGTCCATGGCTCCACTCTCCCCGCGTGCGCCGCCCGCCACCATCGGGGACAGCCCTGATCCGTGCGGTGGTTCCCGGGGTGGGGGTCAGGGTCGGCTCGGGGTCGAACCTCATGGTCGCGGCCCTGCGCGCCTGCGACGATGGAGCCACGATGAGCCATCCCCCGCCCCCCGCCCGCCCGGCCGCCCGCCCGTCCCGTCCGTCCCACCCGGACGAGCCGCGCCGCGCCTACCGCGACCTCTCCGCACCCCTGGTGGGCGGGGTGGCCTCGGGCCTGGCGCGCCACCTCGGGCTGCCGGTGCTCTGGGTGCGGGGGTTCTTCGTCGCGACCGCGTTCCTCGGCGGCTTCGGACTCATCCTCTACGCCGGCCTGTGGGTGTTCCTGCCCGCCGGTCAGCACTTCGAGGTCGGCGCTCCCGGCCTGGAGAGCGCGACCCGCACCGGCAAGCGTCCCGGGCGCCGCTCGCTGCTGCGCGACGCCGGGCCCGCGGTCGCGCTCGGCGCCCTCTTCCTCGGCGTGGTGCTCGGCGTCGAGGCCCTGTTCGGCCAGGGGGCCCTGTTCTGGCCGGTGGTCCTCGCGATCGCCGGCGTCGGACTGCTCTGGCGCCAGGCCGACGAGGCGCAGCGCGAGCGCTGGATGGACTCCTCGGGCCGCATCGACCCGTTCCGGGCGATCTTCGGCAACGGCGGCTGGGCCGCCTACGGCCGCATCGCGGCCGGGCTGGGACTCATCGTCACCGCGCTCGTCGTCTTCGCCCTCGCCGGCCGCGCGACGATCGCGGTCCCCGTCGTGGTCGCGGGGCTGCTGGGGCTGCTCGGCCTGGCCATCGTGGTCGGCCCGTGGGTCCTGCGCCTGGTCAACGACCTCGGCGCCGAGCGGGCCGAGCGGGTGCGCACCCAGGAGCGCGCCGACATGGCCGCGCACCTGCACGACTCGGTGCTCCAGACCCTCGCGCTCATCCAGAAGAACGCCCACGACGCCACCACCGTCGCCCGGCTCGCCCGCTCGCAGGAGCGCGACCTGCGCCAGTGGCTCTTCGAGGCCGACACCCCCGACACCACCACGCTCGCCGGTGCACTCAAGGAGATGGCCGCCGACGTCGAGTCGCAGCACCCCGTCGTCGTCGACGTCGTCACCGTCGGCGACTGCGACCTCGACGAGTCGCTGCGCCCCGTCGTCCTCGCGGCCCGCGAGGCCGTGGTCAACGCCGCCAAGCACGCCGGAACCCAGCGTGCCGACGTCTACGCCGAGACCACCCCGGGAGCCGTCGACGTGTTCGTGCGCGACCGCGGCGCCGGCTTCGACCCTGGCGCCGTCGCCGCCGACCGCCACGGCGTCCGCAGCAGCATCGTGGACCGGTTGGCGCGCCACGGCGGCAGCGCGGACGTACGCTCGGCACCCGGTGAGGGGACCGAGGTGCGCCTGCACATGCCGCGCGCTCCCCAACGGCACGACCGCCCGCACGACCGCCCGCACGACAGCCCGCCCGACCGCGAGGAGACCCGATGAACCAGGCCAGCCCAGAGCGTCCCGTGCGCGTCGTCCTCGTCGACGACCATGCGATGTTCCGCGCCGGGGTGCGTGCCGAGCTCGCCGCGAGCGGTGCGGGGCTGGTCGAGGTCGTCGGCGAGGCGGCCGACGCCGACGCCGCGGTCGCCGTGGTGCGCGAGCTGCAGCCGCAGGTGGTGCTGCTCGACGTGCACCTGCCCGGCGGTGGCGGCGTCGAGGTGATGCGGCGCCATCCGGCGCCCGACACCCTCTACCTGGCGCTCTCGGTCTCCGACGCCGCCGAGGACGTCATCGGCACCATCCGCGGGGGTGCGCGCGGCTACGTCACCAAGACGATCACGGGCCCCGAGCTCGTCGACGCCATCCTGCGCGTCGCGGGCGGCGACGCGGTGTTCTCCCCGCGGCTGGCCGGGTTCGTGCTCGACGCGTTCGCCGGCTCCATCGACGTCGCCGCCGTCGACGAGGACCTCGACCGCCTCACCGAGCGCGAGCGTGAGGTGATGCGCCTGATCGCCCGCGGCTACGCCTACAAGGAGGTCGCCAAGGAGCTCTTCATCTCGGTCAAGACGGTCGAGACCCACATGTCGTCGGTGCTGCGCAAGCTCCAGCTGTCGAGTCGCCACGAGCTGACCAAGTGGGCCTCCGACCGCCGCCTGCTCTGAGCGGCACCGCGCCCGTCCGGGTGGGCGGCGATTGACAAAGCCCTCGCCGAGGCGCTGGGGTCGGGGAATGGCAGACACTGCGTCCCCCGCGACCGTCGCCGACGACGACGGCGGGCTCAAGCGGTCGATCACCGGTCGCCTCCTGTTCTTCTACGTCCTCGGAGACGTGCTGGGCTCCGGCATCTACGTCCTCATCGGCTCCGTCGCCGGCGAGGTGGGCGGAGCCTTCTGGGCCGCCTTCGCCGTCGGTGTGACGGTCGCCGGCTTCACCGGCCTGGCCTACGCCGAGCTCGCCACGAAGTACCCCCAGGCGGCCGGCGCCTCGCTCTACGTCAACAAGGCGTTCGGCAAGAAACCGCTGACGTTCCTCACCACGGTGACCTACCTGTCGGCCACCTTCGCCGCCGCCGGGTCGCTCGCGGCCGGCTTCTCGCAGTACGTCGCCGAGGTCTGGGACGCGCCGCCCGCCCTGCTGGTGATGATCGCCTTCATCCTGCTGCTCGCGCTGCTCAACTTCATCGGCATCACCGAGTCGGTGGTCGCCAACATGCTGATGACCTTCGTCGAGATCATCGGCCTGGTCATCGTGGTCGTCATCGCCATCATCTACATCGGGCAGGGCAAGGCCGACTTCTCCGCGCTCGGCGACTTCTCGACCGGCGACAACGTCATCTTCGCGATCGTCGCCGGTGTCGCCCTGTCGTTCTTCGCGATGACCGGCTTCGAGAACGTCGCCAACGTCGCCGAGGAGACCGTCGACCCCAGCAAGAACTTCCCGATCGCCCTGATCGGCGGCATGGCCACCGCCGGCGTGATCTACGTGCTGGTGTCGATGTCGGCGGCCCTCACGGTCCCGATCGACACCCTCGCCGAGTCCGACGCCGCCCTCCTCGAGGTCGTCAAGGCCGGCATCCTGCCGCTGTCGGTGACGGCGATGACGCTGATCTTCGCCATCATCGCGATGATCGCGATCACCAACACCACGCTCGTCCAGGTCGTCACCCAGTCCCGCATCCTCTACGGCATGGCCCGCGAGGACGTCGTGCCCGCCGCGTTCGGCAAGATCCACAGCTCGCGCCGCAGCCCCTACGTCGCCCTGGTCTTCAGCGCCGCCGTCGTCATCGGCCTGGTGGTCGCCGGCGACGTGCTGGGCCGCATCGGCCTCGACGTCGACATCGTGAGCCGGCTGGCCTCGGTGACGGTGGCGCTCCTGCTGGCGGTCTACGCCGGCGTCATCGTGTCCTGCTTCAAGCTGCGCGGCCAGGACGAGTCCGACGACACGTTCCGCGCCCCGAGCGTCCTGCTCGTGCTGGGACTCATCGGCAACATCGTGCTGCTCGGCTACGTGGTCGTCACCGACCCGTCCTCGTTGATCTGGTGCGCGGCCCTCGTCGGCCTCGGCGGGATCCTCTACGTTGTGGAGAAGGTGTTCGGGTCCCGCAACCCCGACTCCGCCGACACCGGCGCCGTGAAGGGAGCCTGACATGCACGTCATCGTCGCCACCGACGGCTCGCGCCAATCCCTGGCCGCAGCCAAGCACCTCAAGTCCTTCGCCGACCCCGCGAAGATCACCGACATCTCGGTGATCGCGGTGCTGCGACCGCTCGCCTCGGTGGCCTTCGCCGACGACGTGTCCGAGCGCGGGTTCGACGGCTCCTTCCGCGACGCCGCGCAGAACGCGGTCGACGCCATCGCCGCCGTCTTCGACGGCTGGGGGCCGAAGGTCCACAAGCGCATCCGCAGCGGCTCGGCGGCCAACGAGATCATCAAGGCGGCCAAGCAGTACGACGCGGGGCTGGTCGTGGTGGCGGCCGGCGGCCGGGGTCTGAGCGACAGCGTCCTGGTCGGCAGCACCGCCCAGCGCGTCCAGCACTACGCGCCGTGTCCGGTGCTCGTCGTACGCCCAGCACCCAAGCCGCGGAGGCGCAAGAGCGATCGTTAGGCTCCCCCCATGGAGACCCTGCGCCTGGTGCTGCTGTTCGCCCACATCCTCGGCTACGCCGCCCTGCTCGGCGGGCTGCTCGTCCAGGTGCGCAGCGACACCAAGACGGTCAACTCGCTGATGCGCGACGGCGCCGGCCTCGCGTTCGTCGCCGGCCTGCTGCTGGTCGGCGTGCTGGAGCAGGTGGCCTCGCCCGATCACGCCAAGATCGCCGTGAAGTTCGGCATCGGCCTGGTCATCCTGGTGCTGGTGATGGTCAACATGCGCAAGCCGAGCATCCCGCAGGGCCTCTACCTGGGCCTGCTCGCCCTGACGGTCGTCAACATCGGTGTGGCCGTCTTCTGGGCCCCCACCCACGCCTGATCGGGTGTCCCCCCTCCCGCATAGGCTGGGGAGGACATGAGCCCCACTGACGCACTGATCGACCACCCGCTCCTCGACGGCCTCAACGAGCCGCAGCGCGCGGCGGTGACCCACGCCGGCGCGCCGCTCCTCGTCGTCGCCGGCGCCGGGTCGGGCAAGACGCGGGTGCTGACGCGGCGCATCGCGTGGCTGATCAACGAGCGCAAGGCCCACCCGGGCTCGATCCTGGCGATCACCTTCACCAACAAGGCCGCGGCCGAGATGAAGGAGCGCGTCGAGGAGCTCGTCGGCAAGCGCGCGCGCATCATGTGGGTCTCGACCTTCCACTCCGCCTGCGTGCGCATCCTGCGCAAGGAGATCGACCGGGTGGGCTTCAAGTCCAACTTCTCGATCTACGACGCCGCCGACTCCAAGCGGTTGATGACGCTGGTGCTGCGCGACCTCGAGCTCGACCCCAAGCGCTACCAGCCCAACGCGGTGCTCCACTGGGTCTCCGACCAGAAGAACGAGCTGCGCGACGCCGAGGACGCCGCCAAGGAGGCGCGCAACTCCTTCGAGGAGGCCTACGCCAAGGCGTTCAGCCACTACCAGCGGCGCCTGCGCGAGGCCAACGCCCTCGACTTCGACGACCTGATCATGACGACGGTCCACCTGCTGCAGGCCTTCCCCGACGTCCGGGAGAACTACCGCCGGCGCTTCCGTCACGTCCTGGTCGACGAGTACCAGGACACCAACCACGCGCAGTACAGCCTGATCCAGCAGCTGTGCGGGCAGTCCCTCGAGGAGCAGGGCTCCGAGCAGGTCGAGCCGAGCGAGCTGATGGTCGTCGGCGACGCCGACCAGTCCATCTACGCCTTCCGCGGCGCCGACATCCGCAACATCCTCGACTTCGAGCAGGACTTCCCCGACGCGACGACGATCCTGCTCGAGCAGAACTACCGCTCGACGCAGACCATCCTCAGCGCCGCCAACTCCGTCATCGGCAACAACCGCGGGCGCAAGCCCAAGCGGCTGTGGACCGACGCGGGGGAGGGCGCCCGCATCGTCGGCTACGTCGCCGACGACGAGCACGACGAGGCGCGCTTCGTCAGCGAGGAGATCGACCGGCTCGCCGACGAGGCCGGCGTACGCCCCGCCGACGTCGCGGTGTTCTACCGCACCAATGCCCAGTCGCGCGTCTTCGAGGAGGTGTTCATCCGCACCGGCCAGCCCTACAAGGTCGTCGGCGGGGTGCGCTTCTACGAGCGCAAGGAGGTCCGCGACGCGCTGGCCTACCTCCGGATGCTGGTCAACACCGCCGACGAGATCTCGCTGCGCCGGGTGCTCAACACCCCCAAGCGCGGCATCGGTGACCGGGCCGAGGCGTGCATCGCGGCCCTGGCCGAGCGCGACCGGATCACCTTCTGGGAGGCGCTGACCCGCGCCGCCGACGCGCCCGGCCTGGCCACGCGCAGCCTGCGCAACATCGAGGGGTTCGTCGCGATGGTGCAGGAGCTGCAGTCGATGGTCGAGGCCGACGAGCGCCCCGACGTCATCCTCGAGTCGGTGCTCGAGCGCTCGGGCTACCTCGCCGAGCTCGAGGCCAGCGACGACCCGCAGGACGGCACCCGCGTGGAGAACCTCGCCGAGCTCGTGGCCGTCGCCCGCGAGTTCGCCGAGGACCCCCAGCCCGGTCCCAGCGCCGACCCGGCGGAGGTGGAGGCCGGCACGGTCGCGGTGGGCCTCGGTGACTTCCTGGAGCGGGTGGCGCTGGTCGCCGACGCCGACCAGATCCCCGACACCCCCGACGGCGACGACACGGGCGTGGTGACGCTGATGACGCTCCACACCGCCAAGGGCCTGGAGTTCCCCGTGGTGTTCGTCACCGGCCTCGAGGACGGCGTGTTCCCGCACCAGCGCTCGCTGGGCGACCAGCCCGAGCTCGAGGAGGAGCGCCGCCTCGCCTACGTCGGCCTCACCCGCGCGCAGCAGCGGCTCTACGTCTCGCGCGCCCTCGTCCGCTCCGCCTGGGGGGCGCCGAGCCACAACCCGGCCAGCCGCTTCCTCGACGAGCTGCCGGTCGACCTCGTCGACTGGCGACGCACGGCGGCCGAGCAGACCCGGTGGGGCCGCACCGACCTCACCGGCGGGTCCACGCGCCTGGGCACCCCCACCGACGCGGGTCGCCGCAACTTCAGCTCGGCGGCGCTGCGCGCCGACGCGGCCTCCAAGGCCAAGCCGGCGCGCGCGATCCCCAGCCTCGACCCGGGCGACCGGGTCGTGCACGACTCCTTCGGCATGGGCACGGTCGTGGCCGTGGAGGGGGCCGCCGAGAAGTCCGTGGCCTCGATCGACTTCGGCTCCGAGGGCGTCAAGCGCCTGCTGCTGCGCTACGCCCCGGTCGAGAAGCTCTAGCCGCGCGGCTCGTCCGGGTCCCGGCGCGTGGGTCGGTCAGGGGACGATGCCGTGCTCGACGAAGGCCTGGAACGGGTCGACGGGCCCGCCGCCGCCGGGACGCACCTCGAGGTGGAGGTGGGAGCCGGTGACGTGGCCGGTGGTGCCGACGGTGCCGATGACCTCGCCGCCGTTGACGCGGTCGCCGACCGAGACGTAGATCGAGGTCTGGTGGCAGTACCAGATCTCGGTGCCGTCATCGAGGGTGACGACGGTCTTGTTGCCGTAGGCGCCGTCGTAGCCCGTCGAGGTGACCGTGCCGTTGGCCACCGACAGGATCCGGTCGCCGGTGTTGGCGTTGAAGTCGAGGCCGGTGTGGTAGCTGGCCCAGAGGCCGTACTGGCCGAAGGTGGCGGTGATGCCGTAGCTGTCGAGGGGGAGAACCCACTTGTTCTCCTTGATCTTCGCCGCCTGCTTCTCCGCGGCCTGACGCATCTCCTTGAGCTTGGCGGCGTACTCGGCCACCTGCTTCTCGGCCAGGGCGACCAGCTCGGGGTCGGTCTCCTCGCTGCCGGAGTCGCGGATGTCGCCGCGGCTGACCAGGGGACCGCGGCGCGAGAGCGCCTGCCCGGCGGCCGCACCGATGGCCTGGGTGGAGCCGACCGTCGAGCCCGTCGAGGCCAGCGTCGTGACGCCGGCCCCCGCACCGGTGACGGCCGCGGTGGCGGAGACCGCGAGGACGGCGACACCGGCCACGAGCGGGACGGACGGCAGCCGCACCAGGGAACGGCGCGGCGCCGGGGTGGCGCGCCGCTTGCCGCTCACGGGTGCAGCCGATGCCGAGGTGCGGCGCTTGGGAGCGCGCTCCGCTCGGTGGTTGCCCATGAAGGAATTACCAATCTGCCGGATCGTCAGGGGGGTTCGGGTCGGCTAGACCGCGCCCGACTGTAACGGAAACATCACGGGAAAGTGCAACCCTTGACGGAATCTGGCCACATACCCCGGTCCGGCGGTCGGTAAACGGACGGTCTCCTCACCGGCGGGCGGCCTGGTAGCGCTCGAGGGCCTCGCGCCGCTCCTCGGCGTGGTCGACGATCCGCACGGGGTAGTCGTGCTCGTGGCCCACGTCGGACCTCCACGGCTCGTGGGCGACCCGCCCCGGCAGGTGGGCGAGCTCGGGGACCCAGCGGCGCACGTAGTCGCCGTCCGGGTCGAACTTCAGGCCCTGGGTGACCGGGTTGAAGACGCGGAAGTAGGGCGAGGCGTCGGTGCCCGTGCCGGCCACCCACTGCCAGCCGTGGTTGTTGGACGCGACGTCGCCGTCGATGAGCAGGTCGAGGAAGTGGCGGGCGCCGACGGGCCACCACACGTGCAGGTCCTTGGTGAGGAACGAGGCGGTGATCATCCGCACGCGGTTGTGCATCCACCCGGTGTGCAGCAGCTGGCGCATCCCGGCGTCGACGACCGGGTAGCCCGTGGTGCCGGTGCGCCACGCCTCGACGGCGTCCTCCGGGTCGTCGTAGCGCATGCCCGCCAGTGCGGGGCGCAGGTCGGCCCACGCCGACCCCGGGGCGTGCCACAGGACGTCGGCGTAGAACTCGCGCCACGCCAGCTCGGTGGCGTACGTCGAGGTGTGCGCGACCTCCGCGAGGAGGGAGCGGGGGTGCAGCACCCCGAGGTGCAGGTAGGGCGAGAGCCGCGACGTGCCGTCGTGGTGGGGACGGTCGCGCGCCACGTCGTAGTCGTGCAGGCCGGCGTCGCGGAACGCCCGCCAGCGCCGCCACGCGGCGTCCTCGCCGGCCGGGGGGAGGTCGAACGGCGCGCCGGCCACCGCGTCCTCGAGCAGGCCGAGCGCGCGCGGGTCGGACTGGCCCGGCTCGATCGCGGGGGAGCGGGGCGTGGGGGCCGGCTCCGGCCAGCCGTGCTCGCGCCACGCCCGGGCGAAGGCGCTGAACACCTGGTAGGGCCCGCCGCTGCCGTTGCGCACGAGCCCGGGACCGACGGCGTACGGCGATCCGGTGGCGACCAGCTCGACCTCCCGGCCCACCGCCTCGTCGCGGCGACGGCCGTAGGGGGTCGTCTCGGCGGCGACGTGCACCCGCCGGCCGGCGGCCACCCGGGGCACGACCTCGCGCGGGTCGCCGTGGTGGATCGTCAGCGGGATGCGCTCGGCCAGGGCCAGCACGTTGGCGGCGAGCCACGCCCGCCGGGCGGGGCCCGACCCCGCCCACAGGGCGGGGTCGACCACGAAGAGCGCCGTCGTGGTGCCCTCCTCGAGGGCCGCCAGCAGCGCCGGGTTGTCGCGCACCCGCAGGTCGCGGCGGAACCACACGAGACTCGAGCGCGCGTCCCGGTCCGAGGTGGGCATGCTCCTCACCGTAGCCCGGGCGTGAGCACCGCCACTCCACCTGACCTCGTGCCACCACGCCGATGAGGTCTAGGGTGCCGAGAGGGATATCCCGCCACTGTTCGCAGACGAAAAGGATCGGTCACCTCGTGGACCTGATGGAATTTCAGGCGAAAGAGCTCTTCGCCAAGCATGGAGTAACGACCACCCTGGGTGTCGTCGCCGAGACCCCGGAGGCTGCTCGCGCCGCAGCCGAGGAGATGGGCGGCGTGACCGTCGTCAAGGCCCAGGTCAAGGCCGGCGGCCGCGGCAAGGCCGGAGGCGTGAAGATCGCCAAGACCGCCGACGAGGCGGAGTCCTACGCCCGCGACATCATCGGCATGGAGATCAAGGGCCTGCGGGTCAACCGCGTCCTGGTCACCCCCGCGACCCCGCCGGTGGAGGAGTACTACTTCTCCTTCCTGCTCGACCGCTCCAACCGCTCGCACCTGTGCATCGCCTCGGTCGAGGGCGGCGTCGAGATCGAGGAGGTCGCCAAGACCAACCCCGACGCGGTGAAGAAGATCCGCATCGACGCGCTCGAGGGTGTCACCCCCGAGAAGGCCGCCGCGATCGTCGACGAGGCGAAGTTCCCCGCCGAGCTGCGCGACCAGGCCATCGAGATGGTCCAGAATCTGTGGAAGGTCTACGTCGAGGAGGACGCCACCCTCGTCGAGGTCAACCCGCTGGCCCGCCTCGAGGGCGACAAGCTGGAGGCCCTCGACGGCAAGGTGTCGCTCGACGACAACGCCTCCGAGGTCCGCCACCCCGACCACGCGCAGTTCGAGATCCGCGAGGAGGCCGACGCGCTCGAGTCGAAGGCCAAGGACAAGGGCCTCAACTACGTCAAGCTCGACGGCCAGGTCGGCATCATCGGCAACGGCGCGGGCCTCGTGATGAGCACCCTCGACGTGGTCGCCTACGCCGGCGAGGCGCACGGCGGCGTCAAGCCCGCCAACTTCCTCGACATCGGCGGCGGCGCCAACGCCCAGGTGATGGCCGACGGCCTCGACGTGATCCTCGGCGACGAGCAGGTCAAGAGCGTCTTCGTCAACGTCTTCGGCGGCATCACCTCCTGCGACGAGGTGGCCAACGGCATCAAGGGCGCGCTGGAGATCCTCGGCGACAGCGCCACCAAGCCGCTCGTCGTACGCCTCGACGGCAACAACGTGCAGAAGGGTCGCGCGATCCTCGACGAGCTCAACCACCCGCTGGTCACCCAGGTCGACACGATGGACGGCGCGGCCGACAAGGCCGCCGAGCTCGCCCACCAGGCCTGAGAGAGAGAACTGAACAGATGAGCATCTACCTCAACAAGGACTCCAAGATCATCGTCCAGGGCATGACGGGCGGCATGGGTGCCAAGCACACGACCCTCATGGTCGAGTCGGGCGCCGACATCGTCGGCGGCGTCAACGCCCGCAAGGCCGGCACGACCGTCGAGCTCGGCGGCAAGGAGCTCCCGGTCTTCGGCACCGTCGAGGAGGCGATGAAGGAGACCGGCGCCGACGTGTCGGTCGCGTTCGTCCCGCCGGCGTTCACCAAGGACGCCTGCATCGAGGCCATCGACGCCGAGATCCCGCTCCTCGTGGTGATCACCGAGGGCGTCCCGGTCCTCGACACGGCCGAGGTCGTGGCCTACCTCGAGGGCAAGAAGACCCGCATGATCGGCCCCAACTGCCCCGGCATCATCACGCCGGAGGAGTCGCTGGCCGGCATCACGCCGCACACCATCGCGGGCAAGGGCCCGATCGGCCTGGTGTCGAAGTCGGGCACGCTGACCTACCAGATGATGTACGAGCTGAAGGACTTCGGCTTCACCACCGCCATCGGCATCGGCGGCGACCCGATCGTCGGCACCACGCACATCGACGCGCTCGAGGCCTTCGAGAACGACCCGGAGACCAAGGCGATCGTGATGATCGGCGAGATCGGCGGCGACGCCGAGGAGCGGGCCGCGGCCTACATCAAGGAGCACGTGACCAAGCCGGTCGTCGGCTACGTCGCCGGCTTCACGGCCCCCGAGGGCAAGACCATGGGCCACGCCGGCGCCATCGTCTCGGGCTCCTCGGGCACCGCGCAGGCGAAGAAGGAGGCCCTCGAGGCCGCCGGGGTCAAGGTCGGCAAGACGCCGTCCGAGACCGCCGCGCTGATGCGGGAGATCCTCCAGGGACTCTGAGTCATCGGGGCCCCCGGGCTCACTCCAGACGGCCTCGCAGGTCCACCTGCGGGGCCGTCGTGGTCTTCACGTGCAGGGCGGGCCGGTGCGCCTGCCACAGCAGCCGCCACAGGACGTGCGCGCCCAGCAGGCGCACCGGTGCGACCGCGCTGGGACGTCGCGGCGACGGCAGGGTCGGGCAGGCCGAGCTGGTCAGCGTCGAAGGAATGGACACCGTTCTCCCCGTTCTCGTGGACACCGTGTTGCCGGGCGCATCAGTCGCGGCCCGCCGACCGCTCGGCGAACGTCGTCAGCGCCGCGACCGTCTCGCGCAGTGGCGCGACCGTCCGGGCGACCGCGCGGTCGACGTCGTCCTCGGTCCACTGCCCGTACGTCGAGGTGACCAGCAGCGCCGCCCCGGCGGGGACGACGTGCACGACGGTCGCGCCGTCGCCGGCCCGTCCGTCGACGCGGTAGGTCTGCAGCAGCGTCGCGGCCGGGCGCGGGCCGAAGGGCGAGGCGAGCACCTGGGTGCGGGTCTCCATGTCGCCCGCTCCGCCCGCTCCGCCCGAGTCCCCCGAGTCGCCCGAGTCGCCGGAGTCGCCCGACACGTCCGCCCGCTCGCACCCCGTCGCGAGCTCGGCGATGTCCTCCGCCAGGCGGCTCGCGTCGCCGGGCGCCGGGAGGACGACCAGGTCGCGGGTGTCGGCCGACTCGCCGCCGCTGTTGTCGGCCACCATCCGGTCGCGGACGACGAGCCCGCGCAGCGGCGACGTGCCGCACAGGTCGAGGTCACGCAGCCCGGTCCCGGTGCGGGAGGTGGGCACGTCGTCGCGCGGGCCGCCCATGCCCGCCGAGAGCGGGAAGTCGTCGGGGATCGCGGCCCCCGGCCCGGTCGCCACCGACGTGGGTGCGGCCCCGGTCGACGGGACGGGGGGCGACTCGCCCCGGCACGCCGACAGCGCGAGCGCGCACGCGAGCGCGACGGTGACGAGCCGTGCGCGGTGCCTCATGAGCGGTGAGACGCCGCGGCGCGCGGAAAGGTTGTGTCAGCGTGCGGAGTCGAGCGGACCGAGCCGCTGCATCACGCGGCGCGCGAGGGTGACGAAGTCGGCCCGCGACATCGTCATGTTGCGGTCGGGGGCGAAGCCGAGCTGCGAGACGGCGCCGCCGTCGCGCACGATGGCCATCAGGAACGGGAACGACTGTCGGTCGTTGATCTCGAACGTCAGCGCCCACACGCTCAGGTCGGAGGACTTCGAGGAGCTCGACGCCAGCTGCGTCACGCTCGTGCCGAGGTTGGCGCGAGCGCACTCGCGGATCCGGTCGCGCACCGTGTCGACGAACGTGCGCGCCCGGGCCGGCTTCATCG
This sequence comes from Nocardioides sp. zg-1228, assembly GCF_017086465.1. Taxonomy (NCBI): domain Bacteria; kingdom Bacillati; phylum Actinomycetota; class Actinomycetes; order Propionibacteriales; family Nocardioidaceae; genus Nocardioides; species Nocardioides sp. zg-1228. The sequence goes on from NZ_CP070961.1 coordinate 965,750, forward strand.
CCCCGACGGTCTGGGTGAGGCCGAGCTGGCTGGCGTTGGGCGTCTCCGGGAACAGGAAGGTGCGGGTCAGCGCCTTGCTGATGCCCTTGCCGGTGAAGCTGGTGCGGTCGCAGCGGGTGGCCGCGTAGTTGGTGCGGGCCTTCTCGGCGTCGGTGCCGACCCAGGGGCCACGGACGGCGGACACGGGGGGCAGGTCGACCACCGACAGCAGCCCGGGCGGCGTACCGATGGGGAGCGGCGCGCTCGTGCGCGCCCTTGCCCGACCGGCGCAGGTGCCGGCTCCCTCGGCGCCGCAGACGCCGTTGACCGCCGCGGACAGCCCGGTGAGCACCGCCTTGTCGCCGACCGGCTTGCCCTGGCTGCGCACCACCAGGGCCACCACCAGGCGGCCGGTGCGCGCGACGCCGACGGAGATGTCGGCCGACTTCTTGCCCCACGAGCGCAGCCTGAAGGCGCGGGCCTCGTCGCCGACGCGCGTGACGGTGCGGGTGGTGACGAGCTGGGTGCGCGGGTCGATGCAGCCGGCGAACCACAGCGAGGCGGTCTCGAAGGCCTGCTCGGCGTCCTCGGCGGTGCGCGACGTCTCGACCACCTCGACGGCCGTGGACCGCACGGAGGTGACCTCGCGCTTGCGGGTGCGTGCGCGCTTGCCCGTGCCGACCTTCTTCTTCACGACGCGGGTCTCGGTCCCCTTCCACGTGCGCGTCAGCGCGCTCACCCCGTCGGGGTCGGCGAACCGCTCCCGCTGGCAGGGCGCGACGAGGCCGTCGCCGTCGACGTCGTCGGTGGTGGCGGTCTCGGTCCAGTCCAGCCCGGCCCCGAACCGGGACAGCTGCGCGGGGGAGAGCAGGGCGTCGGCGGCGACGTTGTCGGCGCCGTCGGCGTCGGAGACCGGTGGGTGCACCGTGACCCCCGGCGTCGACTTGTCCTCGCCGAGGCTGGTCGGCTCTGCTCCCGACCCGGCGGCGACGAGGGAGCCCGAGGCGACCAGCGCCGCCGTGGCGACCGCCGCGCCGATGACCGTGTGCGTGCGCCGGCGCGCCGCGCCGGAGCGCCGGATCACGGTGGCCCGCGGCCAGCGGATGTCCTCGAGCGGGCCGGAGAGGGCGTGGAGCAGGCGGGGGATCTCGGTGCTCGGCGCGTCGCGGTGCAGCGCGAACTGCGCGGTCGCGGTCTGGAGCTCGCGCTCGGCGTCGGCGCGGGGCAGGCCCACGGTGCGGGCGAGCTCGCTCAGGGAGAGGGCGGAGAGCACGTTGAGCACGAGCAGCTCACGCTGGCGCGCGGTGAGCTTGCTCAGCGCGTCGAGGGTGCTGCGCACCTCGGGGTCGAGCGACTTGTCACGGTGCCAGAGGCGGGCGTTGTGCCGTCGGCGGGCGCGACCGAGGGCGAGGGCGCGGACGTAGCCGTCGCGGTCGTCGAGGTGCTCGACCTTGCGCCAGTGGTGCCACGTCACGACGAAGGCGTCCCGGACGGCGGTGCGGGCCGCGGGCGCGTCACCGGTCAGTGCGTACGCCTCGTGCAGGAGGCGGGTGCGCGTCTCGACGTAGTAGGCGTCGAAGGTCTCGGGGCTCCTCATGACCGCTCCACGGTACGGGAGGCGTGCACACGGCGCACATCCGTCCCACCGGTCCCGGCCGGGGGCGGCGTGGCAGCGCGATCTGCCGCGGGGAGCGGGTGATGATGGGGCGGCCATGACGTCGCTCCTGACCCGACCCGAGCACCCCCGGACCGAGGCTCCCCGGCCGCGTCCGCTCGTGCTCATCGCCACGTTCGGCGGCGCCCTCGCCGCCCTCGGTCCGCTCGTCGTGCTGCTGGCGGTCGGGGTCATCGGCTGGTTCGCCAGCGACGCGGGCGTCCACGGCGCCCCGCGCGACGGGATGCGGGTCGGGGCCCTGGCCTGGCTGGCCGGTCACGGCTCCGGCGTCACGGTCATGGGCGCGCGGATCACGATCGTCCCCCTCGGCGTCACGGCGATCGCCGCCTGGTCGATGTGGCGCCTGGGCCACCGCGTCGGCGACGCCGTCTCCGGCCACGGCCCCGACGCCGACCGCATCTCCGACGGCGAGCGCGACCTCACCGTGCCCACCGCGATCGCCCTGTTCTTCTCCGCCTACGCCGTCGTGGCCGTCATGGTCGCGACCCTCGCCGCCGGCACCACCGCCGACCCGTCCCTGCCGCGGGTGCTCGGCTGGAGCCTGCTCCTGACCGCGTTCGTCGCGGCGCCCGCCATCGCGATCGGCTCGGGCCGCGCGGCGATCTGGGCGGCGTTCGTGCCGCTCTCGGTCCGCGCGGGCGCCGCCGTGGCCGGAGCCGTGCTGGCCCGGCTGCTCGCCCTCTCCGCGCTCGTGTTCCTCGTCGCGCTGGCCCTCTCCTTCGACGACGCCGCCACGATGACCTCGCGGCTGCACCAGAGCCCGGCCGAGGCCGGGCTCTACTCGCTCGTCAACGCCGCGTTCGCGCCCAACGCGGCCCTGTTCACCGGCTCGTGGCTGCTCGGCCCCGGCTTCGCGATGGGTGGGGCCACCGTGGTCTCGCCCGGCGCGGTGGTCCTGGGGCCGCTGCCGGTCGTGCCGCTGCTCGCCGCGCTGCCCGCCGTCGGCACGCCCGCCGGCTGGGTCGGCGCGCTGATGGCGCTGCCGGCGCTGGTCGCGGCCTGGTCGGCCCACCGCACGCTGCGCGGCCGGGTGCTGACCTGGGATCGGATCGCGCTCGCCGGCTGCGGTGGCGGGCTCGCGGCCGGCGTCGGCTTCGCCCTGCTCGCCTCGCTGTCCGGCGGTGCGGCCGGGCCTGGCCGCATGCGGTTCGTCGGCCCGTTCACCCGCGACGTCCTGGTGCACTCGGTCACGGCGTGCGGGATCGGTGCGCTGGCCGGTGCGGCCGTGCTGTCGTGGCTGGCCTGGCGCGCGGCCCGGGCGGTGCCCCAGGTGCCCGCACCGGCCGGCGACCCGGCCCACCCCGGCGCCGAGGACTGAGCGTGGGGGCTGGACACAGCCACGGCGCGCGCCCTTCCCTGGGCCCGCTGCCGCGTCGGCTCGCGGTGCTGATCGGACTCGTCGTGGGGCCGCTGGTGCTCGCGACGCTGGTCGGGCTGGTGGTGCTGTGGCCCGACGGCGACCTTCAGATCGACCAGCCCGGCGTCGACGTCGAGCGCGGCACCGCGACCGTGACCGAGGTCGGTCCCTGCCCGCCGCGCGACGGCGAGGAGGTGGCGGGCTGCCGGCTCGCGGAGGTCGAGCTGCTCAGCGGGCCCGGTGCGCCCGGCACGGCGGACGCGCTGCTGCCCTACGGCCCCCGGGCGCCCGAGGTGGTCGCCGGCGACCGGATCATCGTGTCGCTCACCGAGCAGGCACCCGCCGGCGAGCAGTACGCGTTCCAGGACTTCGACCGCGGCCCGCCGCTGCTGGTGCTGACGATCCTCTTCGCCGTCGGCGTCCTCGCGCTGTCGCGCTGGCGCGGCATCGGTGCGCTCGCCAGCCTGGCGTACTCCCTCGTCCTGATCGCGGTGTTCACCCTGCCGGCGATCATGGGGGGCGCCTCCCCGCTGCTGGTCGCGGTGACGTCCGCCGCCGCGATCATGCTCGTCACGCTCTACCTCTCCCACGGCTTCGACGTGCGCTCGACCGTGGCGATGATCGGCACCCTGGTGTCGCTGGTGGTGATCGGCGGCGTCGGCTGGGTCTTCACCCGGGTCGGCCACTTCACCGGCCTGGTCGACGAGGGCAGCCAGTACATCTCCGGCATCGCCGCCCAGGTCGACCTGCGCGGCCTGCTGCTGGCCGGGCTGGTGATCGGCGCGCTCGGCGTGCTCGACGACGTCACCGTCACCCAGACCTGGGCGGTCTGGGAGCTGGCCGACGTCGACCCCGACGCGACCACCCGCTCGCTCTTCACGCGGGCGATGCGCATCGGGCGCTCGCACGTCGCCTCCACCGTCAACACGCTGGTCCTGGCCTACGTCGGCGCCACGCTCCCGCTGATGCTGGTGTTCTCGGCGCTGTCGATGCCGTTCGGCGTCGCGATCAGCCAGGAGGTCGTCGCGCAGGAGGTCGTGCGCGGCCTGGTCGGCGGCCTGGGCATCATCGCCGCGGTGCCGGTGACCACGGCGATCGCGGCCCTCGTCGCGGGTCGGCTGGTGCGCGACCGGGGCGTGGGCGCGGGCGGGTCCCACCGCGCCTAGGATCGCCCCGTGCAGCAGCCCGCCCGCCTCGTCGTCCTCGTCTCGGGGGCCGGCACCAACCTCCAGGCCCTGGTCGACGCCTGCGCCGATCCGGCGTACGGCGCCCGGGTGGTGGCGGTCGGCGCCGACCGCGACGGCATCGAGGGCCTGGCCCGCGCCGAGCGCGCCGGCATCCCCACGTTCGTGCGCAAGCTGTCGGACTTCGAGACCCGCGAGGGATGGGACGCGTCGCTGGCGACGGTCGTGGAGCGCTTCGAGCCCCACCTGGTGGTGTCCGCGGGGTTCATGAAGCTGCTGTCCACCGAGTTCCTCGACCGGTTCCTCACCGTCAACACGCACCCGGCGCTGTGCCCGGCGTTCCCGGGGATGCACGGCCCGCGCGACGCCCTCGAGCACGGCGTCAAGGTGACCGGGGCGACCCTGTTCGTGGTCGACGGCGGCGTCGACACCGGGCCGATCGTGGCGCAGGTGCCCGTCGAGGTGGCCGACGACGACGACGTCGCGTCGCTGCACGAGCGGATCAAGACCGCCGAGCGCGCCATGCTCGTCGACGCGGTGGGCCGCATCGCCCGCGACGGCATCACGGTGGAGGGTCGCCGGGTTCGCATCGGCGCTCCCGCTCGGTAGTCTGCAGCCACACGACTGGCGCAGGTGGGTCACCACCAGGGAGTGACGCCGGGGAGCATCGAACGCCTGGGTGCCCCCGACTCGTTGCCCACCCGAGGAGTCCCGTGTCCCCCACCGCCGAGCACCGCGTCCCGATCCGCCGCGCCCTCGTCTCCGTCTACGACAAGACCGGCCTCGACGAGCTGGTGCGCGGCCTGCACGGCGCCGGCGTCGAGCTCGTCTCCACCGGCGGCTCCGCCGCGCTCATCGACTCCCTCGGCCTGCCGGTCACCCGCGTGGAGGACCTCACCGGCTTCCCCGAGTGCCTCGACGGCCGCGTCAAGACCCTGCACCCGCGGGTGCACGCCGGCATCCTGGCCGACCGCCGCCTCGACTCCCACGTCGCGCAGCTCGAGGAGCTCGGCGTCGAGCCGTTCGACCTCGTCGTGAGCAACCTCTACCCGTTCACCGAAACCGTCGCCTCGGGGGCCGGACCCGACGAGTGCGTGGAGCAGATCGACATCGGCGGGCCCTCGATGGTGCGCGCCGCCGCGAAGAACCACCCCAGCGTCGCCATCGTCACCTCACCCGCGGCGTACGACGCCGTGCTCGCCGCCGTCGCGGCCGGCGGCTTCACGCTGGCCGAGCGGCGTCGCCTCGCGGCGGAGGCCTTCGTCCACACCGCGACCTACGACGTCCACGTGGCGTCGTGGATGGGCAACGTGCTCACCGACACGAGCGACGGCTCGGGCTTCCCGGCGTGGCTGGGCGCGACGTGGACCAAGGAGGCGGCGCTCCGCTACGGCGAGAACCCGCACCAGTCCGCCGCGCTCTACGGCACCGGCTTCCTGCCCGACGGGCCGGGCCTGGCCCAGGCCACCCAGCACCACGGCAAGGAGATGTCCTACAACAACTACGTCGACGCCGACGCGGCCCGCCGGGCGGCCTACGACTTCGACGAGCCGGCCGTGGCGATCATCAAGCACGCCAACCCCTGCGGCATCGCGGTCGCCGACGACGTCGCCACCGCCCACCGCAAGGCGCACGAGTGCGACCCGGTCAGCGCCTTCGGCGGCGTGATCGCCACCAACGTGCCGGTCTCCGTCGCGATGGCGCAGCAGGTGGCCGAGATCTTCACCGAGGTCGTCGTGGCGCCCGGCTACGAGGACGGCGCCATCGAGGCGCTGCAGGCCAAGAAGAACATCCGGATCCTGGAGTGCCCGCCGCTCACCCGCGGCGGCAGCGACCTGCGCTCGATCTCCGGCGGGCTGCTGCTGCAGCAGCGCGACGTGCTCTCCGCGGAGGGCGACGACCCCGCGAGCTGGACCCTGGCGACCGGCGAGGCCGCCTCCGACGAGGTGCTGGCCGACCTCGCCTTCGCCTGGCGCGCCTGCCGGGCGGTGAAGTCCAACGCCATCCTGCTCGCCTCCGGCGGCGCCTCCGTCGGCGTCGGGATGGGCCAGGTCAACCGCGTCGACTCCTGCCGCCTCGCGGTCGAGCGGGCGGGGGAGCGGGCCGCGTCGGCGGTCGCGGCCTCCGACGCGTTCTTCCCGTTCGCCGACGGCCCGCAGATCCTCATCGACGCGGGGGTGCGGGCGATCGTCCAGCCCGGCGGCTCGGTGCGCGACGCCGAGGTGGTCGCGGCGTGCGAGGCGGCGGGCGTGACGATGTACCTCACCGGGGCCCGGCACTTCTTCCACTGACCCGCCCCCGGGCGGTGCGTGGAGGGGGCGCCGCGGCGCGGAAAATGCCGCGCGCGCACCACCGACCCCTGTTATCTTGACGTCAAGATAGCCGAGTGGGGGTACGACGTGCGGTGGTGGCAGCGGGTCCTCCCGCCGACGAAGCTCGAGCGCGACCTGGTCTGGCAGTGCGTGCTGTCGGCGTTCGCCACCGGCACGTTCCTCGCCGGCACCGCCGTCTACTTCACCCAGGTCGTCGGGCTGAGCGGGGCGCAGGTCGGGCTGGGCATGTCGATCGCCGCGGGCGTCACCCTCGTCCTGCAGCTGCCGATGGGCCGGCTCGCGGACCGGGTCGGCGCCAAGCCGCTGTGGGCCGTGGCGAGCCTCGTGGAGGCGGCGCTCTACCTCGCGTGGCCGTTCATCGGCGACATGGCGACCTTCGTCGCGATGCTGTCGGTGCTCGCGATCTTCGAGACCGCCGGGCGCAACGCGCGCAACGTCTACCGGATCGCGGTCTTCCCGCGTGCGGTCCGCGTGCGGGCGATGGCCTACATGCGCGCCGCCCGCAACGTCGGCTACACCCTGGGCGCCGGCGCCAGCGGAGTGGCGCTCGGCATCGGCCTCGACGCCGTGCGCCTGATCCCGTTGGTCACCGGCGCCCTCCTGGTGCTCAACGCGCTGCTGATCGCGACGGTGCTGCCGGCGGTGGCGCGCGCCGTGCCGGAGGTGCAGGACGACGGGACGCCCGTCGCGGCGCCGCCGGCCTGGCGCAACCCGGGCTTCGTCGTGCTGAGCGTCTGCAACGGGGTGCTCTCGTCCAACCAGGTGCTGCTCAACGTCGTGGTGCCGCTGTGGTTGGTCGAGCGCACCGACGCGCCGGTGACGCTGGTGGCCTGGCTGTTCGGCACCAACACGGTCCTCGCCGTCGCGTTGCAGGTGCGCGCGAGCCGCGTCGCCGACTCCGTCGACGGGTCGCTGCGGGCGGCGCGGTGGTCGGGCTACGCGTTCGTCCTCTCGTGCGGGCTCATCGCCTGGACCCACGAGACGGTGGGCTGGGTCTCGATCGTGCTGATCTGGATCGGCCACGTCACCATCACCGGCGCGGAGCTGTGGCAGTCGGCCGCCGACTGGTGCTTCACCGCCGAGCTCTCCGACCACCGGCGTCTCGGCGACTACCAGGGGATCTGGGGCCTGGGCTACCAGGTCGAGCCGATCGTCTTCCCGGCCCTCTACACCTGGCTCGCCCTCACGGTCGGCACGGTCGGCTGGGTCGCCATCGCCGTGATCGGCATGACGGCCGCCGTCGTCGCCCACCCCGCTGCCCGCGCGGCCGAGCGGCACCTGGTCCGGATCGGGGCGCCGGTCGGGGTCTGAGCGAGCCGATCCCTAGACTGGCCCGCGTGACGGCACAGACCCTGGACGGCGCGGCCACGCTGCGGACCATCAAGGCCGAGCTCGCGCAGCGAGTCGCCGCACTCCGTGAGCAGGGGGTGGTCCCCGGGCTCGGCACCGTGCTGGTCGGCGACGACCCCGGCTCGCACTGGTACGTCGGCGCCAAGCACAAGGACTGCGCGGAGATCGGCATCACCTCGATCCGGCGCGACCTTCCCGCGGGCGCCACCCAGGCCGAGGTGGAGGCCGTCATCGACGAGCTCAACGCCGACGACGCCTGCACCGGTTTTCTCGTCCAGCAGCCCACCGGGCTCGATGAGTTCGCGCTGCTGTCGCGCGTCGACCCCGCCAAGGACGTCGACGGGCTTCACCCGGTCAACCTCGGCAGGCTCGTGCTCGGCGAGGCCGGACCGCTGCCGTGCACGCCGGTCGGGGCCATCGAGCTGCTGCGCCGCCACGGCGTCGAGATCGCGGGCGCCGACGTCGTCGTCGTCGGGCGCGGCATCACCGTCGGCCGCCCCCTCGCCCTGCTGCTGACCCGGCGTTCGGAGAACGCCACGGTCACCCTCTGCCACACCGGCACCCGCGACCTCGCCTCCCACGTGCGCCGGGCCGACATCGTCGTCGCGGCCGCGGGAGTCCCCGGCATCATCACCGCCGACATGGTCCGGCCCGGCGCGGCCGTGCTCGACGTCGGCGTGTCGCGGGTCGACGGCAAGGTCACCGGCGACGTGGCCCCCGACGTGTGGGACGTCGCCGGCTGGGTCTCGCCCAACCCCAAGGGCGTCGGTCCGATGACGCGGGCGATGCTGCTGAGCAACATCGTCGAGATCGCCGAGAAGTCCGTCCGGTCCTGACATGCCCGACCCCGACGCCCCGGAGCCGTCCGTCGAGCCGCCCGAGTCGGTGCCGCCGGTCTCGGCGGAGCCGCCGCCTGAGGACCCCGACGAGCCGCGCCGCTACCCCTCGACGATCGGGGGAGCGTTCTACCTGCTCGTCCTGGGCGTCGTCGCGGTGGCGATGGTCGTGGTGGTGCTCGACGAGTGGCGCACCGGCATCCGGATGGTGGGCGGCGCGCTGATCGCCGCGGCGCTCGTACGCCTGGTGCTGCGCCGGCGCGACGCCGGGATGCTGGCCGTGCGCCACAAGGTGCTGGACGCGCTCATCCTCGTCGTCCTGGGCGGGTCGCTGATCTTCCTCGCCGGCTCGATCCCGGACCAGCCCGGCTTCTGAACGCCGCGAGCCGGCGCTCGTGCCCCGAGAAGGGACACGGGCGCCGGCTCGGCGGTCGAGGTGCGGTCAGGATGCGCCGACTCGACGTGAGCCAGCGGTCAGGACGCGCCTGCTCGTCAGATCAGGCCCAGCTCGGTGACGGCCTTGCGCTCGTCGTCGAGCTCGGCGGTCGAGGCGTCGATGCGCGCGCGGGAGAAGTCGTCGATCTCGAGGCCCTCCACGATCGACCAGTCGCCGCCGGAGGTGGTGACCGGGAAGGAGGAGATCAGGCCCTCGGGGACGCCGTACTCGCCGCTCGAGACGACCGCCATCGACACCCAGTCGTCGGCCGCGGAGCCGAAGAGCCAGTCGCGCGCCGCGTCGATGGTCGCCGAGGCGGCCGAGGCGGCCGAGGACGAGCCGCGGGCGTCGATGATCGCCGCGCCGCGCTTGGCGACGGTCGGGATGAAGTCGTTCTCCAGCCAGGCCTGGTCGCCGACCAGCTCGGCGGCGTTCTGGCCGTTGACCTCGGCGTGGAACAGGTCGGGGTACTGGGTCGCGGAGTGGTTGCCCCAGATCGTCATCTTCGCGATGTCGGTGACCTTCGCGCCCGTCTTGGCGGCGAGCTGGCTGATCGCCCGGTTGTGGTCGAGGCGGGTCAGCGCCGAGAACCGCTCGCGCGGGATGTCGGGGGCGTTGCTCATCGCGATCAGCGCGTTGGTGTTGGCCGGGTTGCCCGTCACGCCGATGCGCACGTCGTCGGCGGCCACGGCGTTGAGGGCCTTGCCCTGCGCGGTGAAGATAGCACCGTTGGCGGAGAGCAGGTCGCCGCGCTCCATGCCCGGGCCGCGGGGACGCGCGCCGACGAGCAGCGCGAGGTTGACGCCGTCGAAGATCTTCTCGGCGTCCGCGCCGATCTCGACGCCGGAGAGCAGCGGGAACGCGCAGTCGTCCAGCTCCATGACGACGCCCTCGAGCGCCTTGAGGGCGGGCTCGATCTCGAGCAGTCGGAGCTCGATCGGGCGGTCCGCGGCCAGCGCGCCGCTGGCGAGGCGGAACAGCAGGCTGTAGCCGATCTGGCCGGCGGCGCCGGTGACGGCGACCTTGAGAGGTTCAGCGGAGGTCACGGTGGTCTTCTCCTCGCGAGATGAGGTCGGTGAGGTCTGTCCCGCTGACGCTAGCAGCGCCCGGCCCGGCGTCGTCGGCTGGTCTGCGGCTGGCATGCTGGCGCCCATGACGAGGGCGCCACGAGTCGTACGCCGGGGGCGGGCGGCGACGGCGCTGCTCGCCGCCGGCCTGGCGCTCGGCCTCGCGGGCTGCGGCGGTGTCGGCCAGCCGGCGCCCTACGACTCCCCGGGCATCAACGGCCTCGTCGTCCCGACGCCGAGCCCCGAGCCCGCCGACTTCGTCGACGCCGTGGACAACCCGTGGCTCGCCCTCGAGCCGGGGGCGCGGCGGACCTACGACGTGGGTGACGGCGCTCGCGACCTCGGCACGATCGAGGTGGAGGTGCTCGAGGCGACCGTCCCGGTCGCCGGGCTCGACGCCACGGCCGTGCGCACCACGACCGACCTCGACGACGGCACCGGCCGCACGACGAGCGTGGAGACCCGCCTCTACGCCCAGGACACGGCGGGCAACGTCTGGCTCGTCGGCGCGGACGGGGCTGACGGGGGCACCGGCAGCTGGCGGGCGGGCGAGGACGCTGCTCAGGCCGGGCTCGCGATGCCGGCCGACCCGCGGCTCGGCGACGGGTGGCTCGCCTACGACGTGCCCGGCCTGCCGCGGGCGAGCAGCACGATCGAGGACCAGTCGGCCGCGCTGGTGCAGCTGCGCAACGAGGCCGGCACCACGACCCGCACGGTGTACGAGAAGGGTGCCGGCCTCGTGGGGCTGGTGGACCTCGACGACGGCTGGACCGCCGAGCCGGCCGACTGACCCGGAGTCAGTCCGGGCGGCGCACCTGGGTGCGACCGTCGTCGTCGCCGTCAGGGTTGCCCCAGTGGCCCGGAGCGCTCTGGCCGGGCTGCTGCTGGACGGGCGGCTGCTGGCCGGGCTGCTGGGGGGCGGGCTGGCCCCACTGGCCCGGCTGCGACTGCTGACCGGGCTGCTGCGGCGCGGGCTGGCCGCCCCACTGGCCCGGCTGCTGCGGCGCGCCCTGGGGTGCGCCGTGGGCCGGGTCGGGCTGCTGCTGCGGCTGCTGGTAGGGGTCGGGCTGGCCCCACTGCTGCTGCGGGGGAGCGCCCCAGGCGGCGCCGGGCTGGCCCCAGCCGCCCTGCTGGCCCTGGTTCCACTGCGCCTCGTAGTTGCCCGGGACGTTCTGGTCCTTGCGGCCGCCGCCGAAGTTGAGGCCGGAGCCGGCGACCGGGGCAGCGCCCTGGCCGAAGAGCAGCGGGTAGGTCAGGCCGGCGATCGCCGCGCCCAGCAGCGGCGCGAGGACGAACAGCCAGAGCTGCGCGACCGCGTCCATGCCGGCGAAGACGCCGACGCCGATGGAGCGGGCGGGGTTGACCGACGTGCCGGTCAGCGGGATCGCGACGAAGTGGATCATCGACAGCGCGAGGCCGATCGCGAGCGGGCCGAGCGCGACGTTGACCTCGTTGCGCTCGTCGGTGACGCCCAGGATGACCCACAGGAAGACCGCGGTCAGCAGCACCTCGAGCAGCAGGGCGGCCCACCAGGCGAAGCCCGAGCCCTGGTCGCCGAAGAAGTTCTGCCCCATGTTGCCCTCGGCGACGAAGCCGTCGAAGCCGTGGCCCAGCGCGAAGAGCACCGCGCCGGCCAGGAGGCCGCCGAGGAGCTGGGCGGCCATGTAGATGCCGACCTGGTTCCACGGCAGGCGACCGCCCAGGACCGCGCCGAGCGTCACGGCGGGGTTGAAGTGTCCGCCGGAGATGCGCCCGACGGCGTAGGCCATCACCACGACGGTGAGACCGAAGGTCAGCCCGGTGGCGACGATGTCGCCTCCGGTGTAGACGGCCGCACCGCAGCCGAAGAAGACGAGCACGAACGTGCCCATCGCCTCCGCGGTGAACTTCTGTCCGGTGGTGGGTGTGGCTTCGACGGTGTCGCTCATTCGCTCGTCCTCCAAGGTCAGGGTGGCCGTACCCCTCGTAGGCCACGTCGAGCCTAGCGGCGTCGGGACGGGGGTGCGAGGGTAGGCAAGTCGTCAGGCGGGTCTGACGTCAGGTATCTTGACGTCAAGAGTTATGCCCGGATCAGATCACGATCTACAGGAGCTGTCGTACCCATGGCCAAGATCATCTACACCCAGACCGACGAGGCGCCGCTCCTGGCGACGTACTCGTTCCTCCCGATCATCGCCGCCTACGCGAAGACCGCCGGTGTGGACGTCGAGACCCGTGACATCTCGCTGGCGGGCCGCGTGATCGCCCAGTTCCCCGACCGGCTGAGCGACGAGCAGCGCCTCGCCGACGACCTCGCCGAGCTCGGCGAGCTGGCCACCCGGCCCGAGGCCAACATCATCAAGCTGCCCAACATCTCGGCCTCCGTCCCGCAGCTCAAGGCGACCATCGCCGAGCTGCAGTCGCAGGGCTACGACCTGCCCGACTACCCCGAGAACCCGCAGACCGACGAGGAGCGCGAGATCCGCGCCCGCTACGACAAGGTCAAGGGCTCCGCGGTCAACCCGGTGCTGCGCGAGGGCAACTCCGACCGCCGGGCGCCGGCGTCGGTGAAGAACTACGCCCGCACGCACCCCCACTCGATGGGCGCGTGGAGCAGCGAGTCCAAGACCGCGGTCGCCACCATGGGCCACGACGACTTCCGCACCAACGAGCAGTCCGTGGTGATGCCGGCCGACGACACGCTGTCCATCGTCCACGTCGGCACCGATGGCCAGGAGACGGTGCTCAAGGCCGACCTCGAGGTCCTCGAGGGCGAGGTCGTCGACGCGACCTTCCTGAGCGCCGCCCGCCTCGACGAGTTCCTCGAGGAGCAGGTCGCGCGGGCCAAGGCCGACGGCGTGCTCTTCTCCGCCCACCTCAAGGCCACGATGATGAAGGTCTCCGACCCGATCATCTTCGGCCACGTGGTGCGCGCCTACTTCGCCGACGTCTTCGCCCGGTACGGCGAGGACCTGGCCGCCGCCGGCCTGTCGGCCAACGACGGCCTCGGCGCCATCCTGGCCGGCCTCGACTCCCTCGACAACGGCGCCGAGATCAAGGCGGCGTTCGAGAAGGGCCTGGCCGAGGGCCCGGCGCTCGCGATGGTCGACTCCGACCGCGGCATCACCAACCTGCACGTGCCCTCCGACGTCATCATCGACGCCTCGATGCCTGCGATGATCCGCACCTCGGGCCAGATGTGGAACGCCGACGGCGAGCAGCAGGACACCCTCGCGGTGATCCCCGACTCCTCCTACGCCGGCGTCTACCAGGCCGCGATCGACGACTGCCGCACCCACGGCGCGCTCGACCCCTCCACCATGGGCTCGGTGCCCAACGTCGGGCTGATGGCCAAGGCGGCCGAGGAGTACGGCTCGCACGACAAGACGTTCGAGATCCCCGCCGCCGGCCGCGTCGAGGTGCGCAACGGCGCCGGCGAGGTGCTGATGTCGCACGACGTCGAGGCCGGCGACATCTGGCGCGCCTGCCAGACCAAGGACGCCCCGATCCGCGACTGGGTCAAGCTCGCCGTCACCCGCGCCCGCGCCAGCGACACCCCGGCGGTGTTCTGGCTCGACGAGACCCGCGCCCACGACGCCAACCTCATCGCCCTGGTGAAGAAGTACCTGGAGGACCACGACACCGAGGGCCTGTCGCTGGAGATCATGGCGCCGGCGGAGGCGACGGCGTACTCGCTGGAGCGGATCCGCCGTGGCGAGGACACCATCTCGGTGACCGGCAACGTGCTGCGCGACTACAACACCGACCTGTTCCCGATCCTCGAGCTCGGCACCAGCGCCAAGATGCTCTCGATCGTGCCGCTGATGAACGGCGGCGGCCTCTTCGAGACCGGCGCCGGCGGCTCGGCGCCCAAGCACGTGCAGCAGCTGGTCAAGGAGGACTACCTCCGCTGGGACAGCCTCGGCGAGTTCTTCGCCCTGGCGGCCTCGCTGGAGCACCTCGCCGACCACGACGACAACGCGCGGGCGCGCATCCTCGGTGACACCCTCGACAAGGCCACCGAGACCTTCCTCAACGAGGACCGCTCGCCCGGGCGCAAGCTCGGCACGATCGACAACCGGGGCTCGCACTTCTACCTCGCCCTCTACTGGGCCGAGGAGCTGGCGAAGCAGACCGAGGACGCCGAGCTCGCGGCGGCGTTCGCCTCGCTCGCCGGCACCCTGCGCGAGGCCGAGCAGACGATCGTCGACGAGCTGCTCGCGGTCCAGGGCAAGCCCGCCGACATCGGCGGCTACTTCCGCCCCGACCCGGAGAAGGCCGCCGCGGTGATGCGTCCGTCCGCGACCTTCAACGACGCGATCGCCTCGCTGGACTGACCGCGACGCACGTCACAGGCAGGACCCCCGGGGAACAAACCCCGGGGGTCCTGCTCTTGCGCCAGGTGATGACGACGACCGCCGACCCGACCGAGCTTCCCGACCATCCGACGTCCGGCCACCTCGACGTCCCCTCGGTGACGGCGCGCCATTTCGGCCTGGCCGTGCTCGCCCTGGCGATGGGCGGCTTCGCCATCGGGACCACCGAGTTCGTGACGATGGGCCTGCTGCCGCAGATCGCGCGCGGCGTCGACGTCTCCATCCCGACCGGCGGGCACGTCATCTCGGCGTACGCCGTCGGGGTCGTCGTCGGCGCGCCGGTGCTGGCCTTCCTCGGCGCGCGACTCCCGCGCCGGGCCCTCCTGGTGGCCCTGATGGTCGCGTTCGCCGCCGGCAACGGGCTGAGCGCGCTCGCGACGTCCTACGAGCAGCTGATGGCCGCCCGCTTCGCCGCCGGGCTGCCCCACGGCGCCTACTTCGGCGTCGCCTCCCTCGTGGCCGCGAGCATGGCCCGTCCCTCCCGCAAGGGGCGCGCGGTCTCGCTGGTCATGCTCGGGCTGTCGTTCGCCAACGTGATCGGCGTGCCCGCGGCGACGGTGCTCGGGCAGGAGCTCGGGTGGCGCGCGGCCTTCTGGGCCGCCGGCGGCCTGGCCGTGGTGACCCTCGCCCTCGTCGCCTGGTTCGTCCCGTCCGTCCCCGGCGACGCGGAGGCCAGCGGGCTGCGCGAGCTCGCGGCGTTCAAGGTGCCCCAGGTGTGGCTGACGCTGCTGGCGGGCGCCGTCGGCTTCGGCGGCATGTTCGCGGTCTACTCCTACATCGCCCCGGTCGTCACCGACGTCGGTGGCCTGGGGGAGCGGTCGGTGGCGGTGTTCCTGCTCTTCTTCGGCCTCGGCATGGTCGCGGGCACCTCGCTGGCCGGGATCATGGCCGACTGGTCGATCTTCCGCTCGCTGATCATCGGCGGCGTCGGGATGGCCGCGACGATGCTGGCCTTCTGGCTCGCGGCGCCCCACGGGTGGGCCGCCCTGCCGGTGGTCTTCCTCATCACCACCCTCGGCTCGGTGCTGGTGGTCAACCTGCAGCTGCGGCTGATGGACGTGGCGGGCGACGCGCAGACGCTGGGTGCCGCGATGAACCACGCCTCGCTCAACGTCGCCAACGCCCTGGGCGCCTGGCTCGGCGGCCTCGTCATCGCCGGCGGGTGGGGGCTGCGCGCCCCGGCCCTGGTCGGCCTGGCCCTGTCGATCCTCGGGGTGGCCATCCTGCTGCTCTCCGCGAGGCTCCACGTGCGCCAGCGCGACGCCGTGCCCGCCTGAACGCCGGGGTGCTCGGCGCCGCCTTGCACGCACCACGATGCACGCATTTTCCGGTGATGTTGCACGGAGTTAACACACGCGGAACTCTTGCGTAGCGCAGACTTGTAACGATCCAATCCACGAAGGGCGGGCAGGCCGCCCGAGATCTTCCCGAGGAGGACGTGATGGACGACGACAAGATCGTGCGCGAGGTGGAGCGCCGCCGGCAGCTGG
The DNA here is from genome assembly GCF_017086465.1 of Nocardioides sp. zg-1228. NCBI lineage: Bacteria > Bacillati > Actinomycetota > Actinomycetes > Propionibacteriales > Nocardioidaceae > Nocardioides > Nocardioides sp. zg-1228. The sequence goes on from NZ_CP070961.1 coordinate 981,812, forward strand.
CGGACCGCAACGTCAGCGCTGTGGTCGACCTGCTGCAGCGACGCCAGGAGCTCAAGGGGATCTACCCCGCGGCCGACTTCTTCGCCGAGAACGTCGGCTGGGCCGTCTGACGGGATCGACCCGGGCAGTGCGGGCTCGGGCCGCTCAGGCCCAGCTGTAGACCATGCCCATCGCCTCGCTGACCTCGGCCAGCGTCGCGTCCGCGACCTCGTTGGCCCGGGCGTTGCCGCGGCGCAGGATCTCGTCGAGGTAGGCCGGATCGGCCTCGAGCTCGGCCCGGCGGGCGCGCAGCGGTGCCAGCTCGGTGTTGATCGCGTCGGTCAGGCGCCGCTTGAGGGCACCGCCGCCCCCGTCCCCGATCTCCTCGGCGACCACGGCCGGGTCGACGCCCTCGCAGAGGCCGATGAGGGTGAGCAGGTTGGCCACCTCGGGCCGCGCGTCCGGGTCGTAGGTGATGACGCGGTCGCTGTCGGTCTTGGCGCCCTTGAGCTTCTTGGCGGTCTCGTCGGCGCTCATCCGCAGCTCGACCACGTTGCCCTTGGACTTGCTCATCTTGGTGCCGTCGGTGCCCAGGATGAGAGGAGCCTCGGACAGCAGCGCGCCGGGCTCGGGGAACACCGGGGCGTAGCGGTCGTTGAAGCGGCGCGCGACGACGCGGGTCTGCTCGAGGTGGGGCAGCTGGTCGCGCCCGACCGGGACGACGTTGGCCTTGCAGAACAAGATGTCGGCGGCCTGGTGCACGGGATAGGTGAGCAGGAGGCCGCCGATCGAGGTGATGCCGGCCGACCTGGCCTCGTCCTTGACCGTGGGGTTGCGCTGCAGCTCCGCGACGCTGACCAGGCTGAGGAACGGCAGCATCAGCTGGTTGAGCGCCGGCACCGAGGAGTGCGTGAAGATCGTCGCCCGGTCGGGGTCGAGGCCCGCGGCGATGTTGTCGAGCAGCAGGTTGCGCACGTTGCTCGAGATGTCGCCGAGCACGTCGCGGTCGGTGATCACCTGGTAGTCGGCGATGAGCTGCCAGATCTCCGCGCCGCTGTCCTGCAGGCGCAGGCGGTTGCGGATCGAGCCGAAGTAGTGGCCGATGTGCAGTGCCCCGGTCGGACGGTCCCCGGTGAGCATGCGCAGCGATGCCGGGTCCTTCGCCATCTGCTCCTCGATGGCGTCGCTGCGAGCCTGGGCGGCGCGGAAGGTCTCACTCACGCGGCCGATCCTTTCACGGGGCCGATCGTCGCCGCGATCGGGTTCTGTAGGGTTTCGGGGTGCCCACCATCGGAGTAGCGATCGCGATCCCCGAGCCCTGGGCGAGCGAGCTCCAGGACTACCGCACCAGCGTCGGCGACACCACGGCCGCGCAGATCCCCACGCACGTCACGCTGGTCCCGCCGACCGAGGTCCGCCGCGACGACCTCGACGCCATCACCGCCCACCTCGCCGACGCCGCGGCCACCGTCTCCCCGTTCACCATCCACCTGCGCGGCACCGGGACGTTCCGCCCGGTCTCGCCGGTCGTCTTCGTCACCCTCGCCGAGGGGATCTCGGGGTGCGAGGTGCTCGCCGGCGCCGTACGACAGGGACCGCTCGCCGTCGACCTGCACTTCCCCTACCACCCGCACGTCACCGTCGCGCACCACCTCGACGACGAGACGCTCGACATCGCCTACAAGGAGCTGGCCGGTTTCGAGTGCAGCTTCGCGGTGGAGGAGTTCAGCCTCTACGTCCACGACGACCGGGCCGGCTGGCAGCCGACCCACCACTACCGGCTGGGCGGGCGATGAGCGTCGTCGACACGGTCAAGCAGCGCGTCGCCGCCGTGCGCGAGCGCCGCCCGTTCATCGACCACCTGTTCCGGATGATCCAGCACTACGGCGCCGTGAAGGGCAACGCGCTCGCCGGTGCGGTCACGTTCTTCGGCTTCTTGTCGTTCTTCCCCATCCTGGCGCTCGCGTTCGCCGTGGTCGGCTTGGTCGCGGGCATCTACTCAGACGCCACCGAGCAGGTGGTGAAGGCCATCCAGTCGGTGCTGCCGATGGTGGTCGAGGGCAAGGCCGGTCCCGGCGAGATCTCGATCGACGCCTTCCAGGACGGCGCCGGCGCCGCTGCCGGCATCGGCGCCATCGGTGTCCTCTACTCCGGGCTGGGGTGGGTCTCCGGCCTGCGCGACGCGCTCCAGATCGTGTTCGAGACGCCGCGGCGCGCACAGCCCAGCTTCGTGGTGGGCAAGCTCAAGGACCTGGTCTCGCTGGTGCTGATCGGCGTCGTGCTGCTGCTCAGCGTGGCCGTCTCCGGCGTCGTCACCGCCCTGTCCAGCCACATCCTCGACTGGCTCGGGCTCGACCTCGCTCTGCGCCCGGTGCTGACCGTGCTCGCGATCGCGGTCGGACTCGGCGCCAACACGCTGCTGTTCTTCGCGATCTTCAAGATCCTGGCCGACCACGACACCCCCGACCGCTCGCTGTGGAGTGGCGCGCTCCTCGGCGCGGTGGGCTTCGAGGTGCTCAAGCAGGCAGCGACCTTCCTGATCAGCTCGACGCAGAACCAGCCGGCGTTCGCCGTCTTCGGCATCGCGCTCGTGCTGCTGATCTGGATCAACTACTTCTCGCGCGTCGTCATGCTGGCCGCCTCGTGGGCGCACACCTCGCGCGAGGCCCGCGCCCGCCGCGAGGCGGAGGAGGTGGCCGAGCTGCTGCCCGCGGGCCCGCGGATCGACCTGGCCGGTGCGTCGGCCGGTGCAGCCGCCCACCCGTCGGCGGAGCCCTTCCCCTCCCCGAAGGCCGCCTTCGCCGCCGGGGCGGGCGCCATGCTCGGGCTTGTCGCGCTCGTCCGCCGCCGCCACTGAACGTCGTTCGGGATCGAGTGGGCGCGTCCTGCCTGTCGTACTCGGGGTTGCCTGAGCGTCAGGACGCGCCGACTCGAGCTGCCGCTCAGTGGCCGTGCTTGATGGCGGTGCGCAGGTCCTTGTTGAGCTGGGAGATCACGTCGAGCGGGATCTCCTTGGGGCACGCCGCAGTGCACTCGCCGATGTTGGTGCAGCCGCCGAAGCCCTCGTGGTCGTGCTGGGCGACCATGTTGACCACGCGCTCGTCGCGCTCGGGCTGCCCCTGGGGGAGCAGGCCGAGGTGGGTCACCTTGGCGCCCAGGAAGAGCGAGGCGGAGCCGTTGGGGCAGGCCGCGACGCAGGCACCGCAGCTGATGCAGGTCGCGACGTTGAAGGCGCGGTCGGCGTCGTCCTTGGGCACCGGCACCGAGTGGGCCTCGGGGGCCGAGCCGGTGTTGACCGAGATGTAGCCGCCGGCCTGGATCATCCGGTCGAGGGCGCCGCGGTCGACGACGAGGTCCTTGACGACCGGGAAGGCGTCGGCGCGCCACGGCTCGATCGTGATGGTCTCGCCGTCCTCGAACGAGCGCATGTGCAGCTGGCAGGTCGTGGTGACCTCGGGCCCGTGCGCGTCGCCGTTGATCATCAGCCCACACATGCCGCAGATGCCCTCGCGGCAGTCGGAGTCGAAGGCGATCGGGTCCTCGCCCTGGTCGTTGAGCTGCTCGTTGAGCACGTCGAGCATCTCGAGGAACGACATGTCCGGGGACACGTCGGCCAGCTCGTAGGTGTGCATCGCGCCGGGGCTGGCGGAGTCGGGCTGACGCCAGATCTTCAACGTCACGTTCATCGGTGGGTCCTCGTGGGTGTCGGGGTCCCCGCGGCGTCGTCGGCCGGGGGAGCGAAGCGGGGGAGGGGGAGGGTGCCGGAGGCAGGCGTCACTTGTAGCTCCGCTGCTTCATCTCGATGGCCGAGTAGACCAGGTCCTCCTTGTGCAGCACGGGCCGCTCGTCGAGGCCGGTCCACTCCCACGCGGCGACGTAGGCGAACTCGTCGTCGTGGCGCATGGCCTCGCCGTCCTCGGTCTGCGACTCGGCCCGGAAGTGGCCGCCGCACGACTCGCGCCGGTTGAGCGCGTCGATGCACATCAGCTCGCCGAGCTCGAAGAAGTCGGCCACGCGGCCGGCCTTCTCCAGCGACTGGTTGAGCGACTCGCTGGCGCCGAGCACCTTGACGTTGCGGTAGAAGTCGTCGCGCAGGCCGCGGATGAGGTCGATCGCCTTCTTGAGACCGGTCTCGTTGCGCTCCATGCCGCAGTACTCCCACATGATGTTGCCGAGCTCGCGGTGGTAGGAGTCGACGCTGCGGGTGCCGTTGACCGACAGGAAGTGCGCGATGCGCTGCTCGACCGACTCGCGCGCCTCCACGACCGCCGGGTGGTCCTCAGCGACGGGCTCGAACGGGCCGTCGGCGAGGTAGTCGCGGATCGTGTGGGGCAGGACGAAGTAGCCGTCGGCCAGGCCCTGCATCAGCGCCGAGGCGCCGAGGCGGTTGGCGCCGTGGTCGGAGAAGTTGGCCTCGCCGGTGACGAACAGCCCCGGGATCGTCGACTGGAGGTCGTAGTCGACCCACAGCCCGCCCATGACGTAGTGCACGGCCGGGTAGATCCGCATCGGCGTCGAGTAGGGGTCCTCGCCGGTGATCCGGGCGTACATGTCGAACAGGTTGCCGTACTTGGACTCCACGGCGTCGCGGCCGAGTCGGTCGATCGCGTCGGCGAAGTCGAGGTAGACGCCGCGGCGCACGCCCTCCACCTCGGGACCGACGCCGCGACCCTCGTCGCAGACGTTCTTGGCCGCACGGGAGGCGATGTCGCGGGGGACCAGGTTGCCGAAGGCGGGGTAGATCCGCTCCAGGTAGTAGTCGCGGTCCTCCTCGGGGATGTCGCGCGGGTCCTTGTCGCAGTCGGCCTGGTTCTTGGGCACCCAGATGCGGCCGTCGTTGCGCAGCGACTCCGACATCAGCGTCAGCTTGGACTGGTGGGACCCGGAGACCGGGATGCACGTCGGGTGGATCTGCGTGTAGCAGGGGTTGGCCATGTAGGCGCCCTTGCGGTGCGCACGCCAGGCGGCGGTGACGTTGGAGCCCATCGCGTTGGTCGACAGGTAGAACACGTTGCCGTAGCCACCGGAGGCGAGCACGACGACGTCGGCGAGGTGGGTCTGCACCTCCCCGGTGACCATGTCGCGGGCGATGATGCCGCGGGCCTTGCCGTCGACGACGATCAGCTCGAGCATCTCGTGGCGGGTGAACATCGACACCGTGCCGGCGGAGATCTGGCGCTCGAGCGCCTGGTAGGCGCCGATCAGCAGCTGCTGGCCGGTCTGCCCGCGGGCGTAGAAGGTGCGCGAGACCTGCACGCCGCCGAACGAGCGGTTGTCGAGCAGGCCGCCGTACTCACGGGCGAACGGAACGCCCTGGGCGACGCACTGGTCGATGATGTTGGTGCTCACCTCGGCCAGGCGGTAGACGTTGGACTCGCGCGAGCGGTAGTCGCCGCCCTTGACCGTGTCGTAGAAGAGACGGTGGACCGAGTCGCCGTCCTCCTTGTAGTTCTTCGCGGCGTTGATGCCGCCCTGCGCGGCGATGGAGTGCGCGCGCCGGGGCGAGTCCTGGTAGCAGAACGTCTTGACGTTGTAGCCGGCCTCGCCGAGCGTGGCGGCCGCCGAGGCGCCGGCCAGGCCGGTGCCGACGATGATGATGGAGAGCTTGCGCCGGTTGGCCGGGTTGACCAGGCGAGCGTCGAACTTCCGCGTCGCCCAGCGCTCGGCGAGCGGGGCGTCGGGCGCCTTGGTGTCGGCGAGCGGCTCACCGGGGGTGTAGTAGCCGGCGGCGTCGTCGTAGTCGCCGTCCAGGGACCCGCTGGCCGAGGCCTCCGTCGAGGTGACGGTGTCGGGCATGTCCATGTCGTGGCTGTCGTGGCTCACGTGAGGTGACCCCTCTTTACTTGGTGATGATGCCGGCCAGGACGGCGAGCGGGACGAGTGAGAAGCCGATGGAGATGACGAGCGCGGTCACGAAGCCGAAGGCCTTGGCGCGCTTGCGCTTGACCGCGGTGCCGGTCCAGCCCAGGGTCTGCGCGGCGCTCCAGATGCCGTGGTGCAGGTGGGCGCCGAGCGCGAGCATCGCGGCGATGTAGATCAGCGTCATCCACCACAGGTCGAAGGTGTCGACCATCAGGAGGTAGGGGTCGTTGGTGGCCCCGCCCTGCGGGTTGACCTTCCCGATGGTGAAGTTGAGCAGGTGCCAGACCAGGAAGACGAGGATCGCGAGCCCGCCCCAGCGCATCATCAGGCTGGCGCGCGTGGCGCCGGTGTCCTTCTTCATGACGTACTTGGTGGTGCGGGCGCGCGCGGCGCGACGCCACAGGACGACCGCGCAGTAGACGTGCACGACGAGCGCCACGATGAGGCCCACGCGCAGGATCCAGAGCGCGCCTCCGTGCGGGAGCATCGGCTCACCGAGCACGCGGAGGTGCTCGGCGTACTCGTTGAACGCCTTGCGACCGCCGAACGCCTTGAGGTTGCCGTACATGTGCGCCAGCACGAAGCCGAGGAAGAGGAAGCCGCTGCCGGCCATCAACAGCTTGAGAGCGATCGTCGAGCGCGAGGCCCGTGCGCCCTTGACGAGGGTGGGGGTAGACACGTCTCCACGCTACCGCCTGCGGACGTGTGCCCGACGCCCCGGGGAGTGTGACGTACGCCCCTTTGCCCGCGCGCATGAAGCCAACCGCAGGCGGTCGCGACCCGGGTCGACCGGCAGGGGAGGACGGCCGCCGCCTGGGGCCGAAGTGCTCTGCCGGGGACCCGGCCGGGGCTCGTAACTTCACAAGGAGACGTCTGCACGAGGAGCGCCTTCGGGTGCACCTGCTCGCAGTCGGCCCAGACGGACAACGACGTGGAGGCAGCACCGTGTGCACTGCGACCAACTACACCGCCAAGGACCACTACTTCGGTCGCAACCTGGACCTGGAGTTCTCCTACAACGAGTCGGTGACCATCACGCCGCGCAACTTCGTGCTGCCGTTCCGCACGGTGGACGACCTGCGCACCCACCACGCGATCGTCGGGATGACGACGGTGGCCGACGGCTACCCGCTCTACTACGACGCCACCAACGAGAAGGGGCTGAGCATGGCGGGGCTCAACTTCCCCGACAACGCCGACTACAAGCCCGAGACCCAGGGCAAGGACAACATCACGCCCTTCGAGTTCATCCCGTGGATCCTGGGGCAGTTCGAGACGGTCGCCCAGGTCCGGGAGGCGCTGGACAGGCTGGTGCTGGTCGACATCCCGTTCAGCCCCCAGTTCCCGCTGTCACCGCTGCACTGGATCGTCTCCGACCGCCAGGAGTCGCTCACGGTCGAGTCGGTCAAGGACGGGTTGCGGGTCTACGACAACCCGCTGGGCGTGCTCACCAACAACCCGACCTTCGACATCCAGATGTTCAACCTCAACAACTACGCCAGCCTGTCGCCGAGCCAGCCCGAGACCCACTTCTCCAAGAAGCTGCACTTCGACAGCTACAGCCGGGGGCTGGGAGGCATCGGAATGCCCGGTGACCTCTCCTCGATGTCGCGGTTCGTCAAGGCGGCGTTCACGGCCGTGAACTCGGTCTCCGGCGAGTCCGAGTCCGAGGCCATCAGCCAGTTCTTCCACATCCTCGGATCGGTCGCCCAGCAGCGGGGATGCGTCGAGGTCGGCGACAGGTACGAGATCACGATCTACTCCTCGTGCTGCAACACCGACACGGGCGTCTACTACTACACGACCTACGAGAACAGCCAGGTGACGGCGGTCGACATGCACAAGGTCGACCTGGACGGCGACACGCTCTCCAGCTACCCGCTCCTCACCGGCCAGAGCATCCTGGCCCAGAACTAGTGGTCGCGCCGCTCCGCCAGCCCTCTCCTCGGGCCCGTCGGGGGAGAGGGCCCTGCGGGCCAGGAGTGCCGACGATCGGGCTGGACGACACCCTGCTGACGGTCAAGCTGTCGCCCCCGAGGCGCCGGAGCGGCATGGTCAGCAGGGTGGCGCTCCTCGACTCCGTCCGTGACGCGGCCACTGCCGTGGTCGGCGTCACCGCGCCCGCCGGCTACGGGAAGTCGACGCTGCTGGTCGAGTGGGCCCACCGGGACCGCCGGAGGGTCGGGTGGCTCTCGCTGGACCGGTCCGACGACGACCCGAGTGCCCTGCTCTTCCTGCTGGCCTCGGCCTACGAGCGAGCCGTGCCGGAGCACGCGGGCCTGGCCGCCGTGGTGACCGGCCCGGACGCCGCCGCCCGCGGCCGGGGCGCTGCCCGGATCGCGTCGGCGTTCAGGCGCTCGCCGGTGCCCTTCATCCTCCTGCTCGACGACCTGCACGAGCTCCGGTCGCCCGAGTGCCACCACCTGCTGGGTGTCGTGCTGTCGGCCGTCCCCCCCGGGTCCCAGGTCGTGACGGCCAGCCGCCACGAGCAGCCCCACCTCCCCTCTCTCCGGGCGGCCGGGGAGGCGGTCGAGCTCACCACTCGCGACCTCGCCCTCGACGCGTCCGCCGCGGCGCAGGTCTTCGCGACCGCGCGCGTCGACGTCACCCCGGCGCAGGCGGCCGACGTCGCGGCGCGGACCGAGGGGTGGCCGGCCGGGATCCAGCTCGCTGCCCTCATCGCGCGGGAGGGGGAGGACCAGCCCGGGCGGGCCACCGGGGACGACCGCTACATCGCCGACTACCTCCAGCGCGAGGTCTTCCGGAGGTTCGACCCCGGGATCCGGGACTTCCTGCGGCGCACGGCCGTCCTCGACCGGCTCCACGGCCCGCTCTGCGACGCGGTGCTGGGGGAGCGGAGCTCCCAGGACCGGTTGCGCACCCTCGAGGCGTCGAACGCGTTCATCGTCGCGCTGGACCGGCGACGCGAGTGGTACCGCTACCACCCCCTGTTCCGCGAGTTCCTGCTGGCCGAGCTGCTCCGCGACGACCCGGAGGCGGTGGAGAAGCTGCAGGTGCGCGCGGCCGACTGGTTCCAGGCGAACGGCGCACCGGCGACGGCCGTGGAGTACCTCCTCATCACCCAGGAGCGCGAGCGGTGCGCCCAGCTCGTGGCCGAGCTGGCACTCACCACCGTCAGCGCGGGGCAGATCTCGACCCTCCAGCGGTGGCTGGGCGTGCTCGGCGAGCGCACCATCGAGGCCTATCCGCCCCTCGCCGTGCTGGCGGGGTGGGTCGCGGCGTCGGCGGGGCAGGCGGTGGTCGCCCAACGGTGGGCCGCCTTCGTGGAGGAGGTGTCGTTCGACCCGACCCCGACCCACGGCGGCGCGTCGTTCGCGTCCTCGCGGTCGATGCTCCGCGCCATGGCGTGTGCCTCGGGGCCCGAGGCGATGATGGCCGACGCCGAGTTCTCCGCGGCGCAGGAGCCGCTGCGGAGCCCGTGGCGTGCGACGGCGCTCTGCGTCCTCGCGGAGGCGCACCTGGTCGCGGGCTCGCCCCGGCGAGCCAGGGCCGTGCTCCGTGACGCCACGGAGGTCGGCCTGGCTGCGGGCGACACGGGCGCGGTCGTGCTCAGCGAGTCGGGTCTGGCCCTCGTCGACATGGACCTCGGGTGCTGGGACGAGGCGGCCGAGCACGTCGGACTCGCGCTCCGCACCGTCGACCAGCACCACCTCGAGGACTACGCGTGCAGCCTCCTCGCGTTCGCGGCCGCGGCTCGGCTGGCCGTCCACCGGGGCAACCTCCCTGAGGCAGACCGCCAGCTCGCGCGCGCCATGCGGGCGCGTGCCGCGGCCACGTACGCCCTTCCGTGCCTCGCGACGAGGGGCCGGCTCCAGCTCGCGAAGGCGTGCTGGACGCGCGGCGGGCACTCCGACGCCCGCCGCCTGCTGGGCGAGATCGACGACATCCTGCGGCGTCGGCCCGAGCTGGGGACCCTGGTCGAGCAGGTCGGGGAGCTCCGGACGATCACGACCCCGGCGGGGAACGATGCCGGGGCCCACGACGCCCCGCTCACGCCCGCGGAGCTGCGCGTGCTGCCCTACCTCCCGACCCACCTCAGGATCGCCGACATCGCCCAGCGACTGCAGCTCTCGCGCAACACCGTCGCCTCCGAGGTCTCCGCCATCTACCGCAAGCTCGGTGCCACCTCACGCGGTGAGGCGGTCGACCGGGCGACCTTCCTCGGGCTGCTCGGGGGATGAGGAGCGGGTCGGTCACGGCCCGGCATCGTCGCGGTCCTCGTCGACGTCGTAGCCCAGGACGAGGGCCAGCTTGGGCGCGGCCGTCGCCACGCGCACGGGTCCGGTGATCGGCAGCACTCCCACCAGGACGTCGACGATCTCCTCGACGCTCGCCCCGGCCCTCAGGGCGCTGTCCGCGAGCGAGCCGTAGGAGCGCACGGTGCCGTCGCCCGTCGCCGCGAGGGCGCCGAGCCGGACCAGGGCCAGGATCCTCGCGTCGAGGGCCGTCGCCGGCCAGGTGTCGGGGACGTCCTGTGCGCGGTCATCCGTCGTCTGGCCGAACGCCAGACGACGCAGCTGTTCGCCGTTGTCCATCCCTGACTCCCCTCTGGAGACCTCTTCCCATTAGCGCCCGTGGTGGCCGTCCCCGCACCACCTGTTTCGTGTCATCCTGCGACCAGTCGCCCTCACCACCTGCCCCTCGTCAGCCCAGCACGTTGACCGCCCGGGCGACGACCAGGCCCATGATGGCCAGTGACGTCAGCGCCTGGATCGCCATGACGAGCTTGGCCCAGGGTGCGAGCGGCATCACGTCGGTCGGGCTGAACGCCGTGGCGTTGGTCAGACCGAGATAGAGGTAGTCGCCGAAGTTCGGGCGCCAGTCCTCCAGGCCCAGCTCGGAGGTGAGCTGCTGGGGGAAGGCGAGGTCGGGGGTGTGTGGCATCCGCTCGGCACGGGCGGCGGCCCCGCCGCAGTCGAGCTCGAAGTAGAGAAGCGCGCAGGCGATGATCGTGATCAGCCACACCGAACCGCTTGCCTGCAGCAGCTCGGGCGCCGAGTCGGTGGCAGACCCTCCTCGGACGATGTCGTCGACGAGCTGGACCGTCGACCAGACCGCTCCCAGGGACATCACGGTGATCAGCGCGATGGACGCCGCCCGCAGGAACGTCGTACGCCTCGAGATCCGGCCGGGGTCGCCGGCGAGCAGCACCAGCACGAGGAGACCCGCGAACGTGGGCAGCACCCAGGGCTGGGCCAGGCGCAGGCTGCCCGGCAGCAGCACGGTGAGACCCATGGCGACGGCAACCGCCGCCGCCATCGGCCACCGGGTCTCGGCATAGGGATCATCGAGGTCGTCGGTGGAGTCCGGGCGTCTCATCCGTGGTCAGCGGTGGAAGCTCGTGCCTCGTCCGGCGTCAGGGACTCCTTGGTTCCGTGCTTGTCCACGTGCACGACCCGATAGGCGTGCCGGGGCACCTGTTCGTCGTTCGGGAAGCGATACTTCGGTACGGCGACCGGCAGGTCGGCCGAGGCGAAGACGTCGTCCTCGAGGGCGCCGCGTACGGAGTTCCTGCTGTGCACCATGTGGCATCTGCTCCTCGTGACTGCGCCATCGAGACACTCTGCTCTGGTCGGGCTGGGTCGGGTGGCGCGTCGCCTACCGGTCCGGGATGGTCCTATCGGTCTCCAGGTCCTCCACCTCGTCGAGCAGCTCGCCCGCCTTGTCGGGGCAGTAGGTCTCGACCACCGCGAAGTCGTACTCGATGATCCGGGGGTCCATGACCACGCGCCGGAGGTGCAGGGCGTTGTTGCCGAACTGGGACAGGGCCAGCTCCTGCTGCAGCTCGCCGACGTTCTCGCAGCTGACGCCTCCGTCCGTGCCGTAGAGGGCGGTCGCCGTCGAGGCGTCGACCGTGGGGAACCCGGCTTCGGACAACCTCACGTTGAGCTGCTCGGCGAGCTGGCGTGCCCGGTCGCTGTCCGGGTCGGAGGCGCTGCCGGCGGCGGAGCAGGCGGAGAGCCCCAGCCCCGCCGCCACGGCCAGGCCGGCTGTCCGGAGCACTGCGGAGCGGACTGTTCGTGGACGCTTCGTGATCATCGGACTCACGCCTCCTGGGCCGTCGTGTCGGAATGGGTGTTGTCCGGGGAGGTCTCGATCTTCCACTCCGGCTTGCGCAGCTTGTAGAGGACGAACGGCCACACGCCGAGGAGGACGATGCCGGCCACGAGGATCAGGATGTACACGCCCTGCGGCGTCGCGTCCGCGTTGCCCGACGGCTCGACGAAGCCGAGGAGGAAGGCGGCGACGCTCGCCACGAAGCCGACCGACCCGACCAGGGTCATGGCAGGCGTGCGGAAGCCGCGCTTGACGTCGGGGTGGGTGCGGCGCAGGCGCATGCCGGCGAGGAACATGACCATGTACATCAGCAGGTAGAGCTGCACGGCCATGGCGGTGAGGATCCAGAAGACCGACTGCACCGACGGCAAGATGGCGAAGAGGACGGCCATCGCCGTCACGATGATGCCCTGCACCATCATGATCGGGACCTGCATCCCGTGGCTGTTGGTGCCCTGCAGGCGCGGGGGCAGGTATCCCTCCTTGCCGACCAGCAGCAATCCCTTGCTCGGTCCCGGGATCCAGGTGACCACCGAGGCGAGGATCCCGATGACGATCAGCAGGGCCATCACGGTGGTGCCCCACGACATCCCGAGGTGGTTGAAGAAGACGTCGAAGGCCTGGAGCACCCCCTGGGTCAGGTTGACGCTGGAGCCGGGGACCGCGACCGAGATGGCCAGGGTGGGCAGGATGAAGACGAACAGGATGAGGATCACCGACAAGACGATCGCCTTCGGGAACTCGGTGCTGGGCCGCCGCATCTCGTTGACGTGGACGGCGTTCATCTCCATGCCGGCGTAGGAGAGGAAGTTGCTGACGATCAGCACGATGCTGGCCAGCCCGGTGAACTTCGGGAACCACTCCGCATCACCGATCGGCGGGAGGTGCGAGGTGCCGCCGCCGGCCCAGAAGATCGCCGCGAAGACGATCAGGGCCGCCGCCGGCACGAGGGTGCCGGCCAGGAAGCCCCAGGTCCCGACCTTGGCGAACGCGTCGACACCGAGGGTGGCGATGAACGTCGAGATCCAGTACACGACCAGGATGATCAGGCCGGTGAAGATGCCCGAGTTGGCCAGGGCCGGATCCCACACGTACGCGAGGGCCGAGGCGAAGAAGGCGAGCTGGGCCGGGTACCAGGCGACGTTCTGCATCCACTGCTGCCAGATCGCGAAGAAGCCGAGGCGGTCGCCATACGCCTCCTTGACCCAGACGAAGATCCCGCCCTTCCATCCGCTCGCCAGCTCGGCGGCCACGAGCGCCACCGGCACCATGAACAAGATCGCGGGCAGGACGTAGAGGAATATCGACGCCCAGTCGTAGGCCGCCATGGCCGGTAGTCCGCGAACGCTCGCGACCGCTGTGGCGATGAGGATCGCCATCGATGTCCAACTGATGAACGAGGTGCGTGCCTGGGCCCGTCCCTGCGGTGCAGTCGCCTGACTGTCGTCCCGAGTAGCCATCTCCGCGCCTTTCGCCGATTGCTCCGGCCAACGACGCTAGTTGCCTGCCGACGCGGCGGCATCACTCACAATGAGTGACGTCTGTGCCGTCCCGATCCGCCTTCCTCGTCGGCTGCTGACCCCGCCCGGGATCGGTGCTCTACTGAGTGGGTCCCGGGGCTGCCGCGTCCCGCATCGTCCCGACGTGAGCGTCGTCGCACGAGGAGCGGAGATGTCATGAACTACTGGATCAGCGTCGTCTTCCGTGCCATCCCGCTGGCGATGATGGCGGTCTGCATCGGCTTCGGCCTCTACGTGTGGAACGCCGCGGACGCGCCGGGAAACTACGTGGCAGGCCGGGTGGTCACCATCCTCGGCGCGATCTGCCTGTGCCTGTTCTGCACGGCGGCGACGATCATCCGGCAGCTCATCGGACGCTTCAACGCCGTCGACAAGGTGGTCTACCCCGCTCTCGGCTACGCGTCCGCCATCGGCACCTCGGTCTACGGCGTCTCCCTGTTCGCCGGGGTCTCGGGCAGCGGCCAGAGCCCCGAGTACGTCGCCGGGCACGTCGTCCTCGGTCTCGGCCTGATCTGCGGCTGCGTGTCCACGGTCGCCCTGGCGTCGACCAAGTTCACGCTCATCCCCGCCAACTCCGCCAGGCCGGCCGGCGACCGCACGCCCCCGCCGGCGGCGTTCTCCGGGCCCGTCGTCGCCGTGCTGGGGGCGCTCCCGGTCGGGCTCGCCGCGCTCGCGTGGGGCTTCGGCATCGCCAACCTGCTGATGACCACCTCACCGAGCCGCTTCACGGTGGGCCACGTCGTCAGCGGTCTCGCGATGATCTGCACGAGCCTCATCGGGCTGGTGTGGAGCATCCTGCGCCAGGTCCAGGACACCTACGGCCCGCGCGACCGCGTGGCGTGGCCCTGGCTGGTGATCGCGATGGGCAGCGCCGCGATCCTGTGGGGGATCGTGCTGCTGGTCCTCGACACCGAGCCGTACTACCGCACACCCGGGTTCGTGATGATCGGCCTGGGCCTGGTCTGCTTCAGCATCCTGAGCAAGGTCGGGCTGCTGGCCCTGGTGTGGCGGCGCACGTTCAGCCTGGCCAACCGGGTGCCCCTGATCCCGGTCGTCACCGCGCTCAGTTGCCTGTTCCTGGCGGCGTTCGTCTTCCAGGCCGCGTTCACCGACACCAACGTCTTCATCGCCGCCCACGTGCTCGTGGGGCTGGGAGCGATCTGCTTCACGCTCTACTCCATCGTCTCCATCCTGGAGAGCGGCACGTCGTCGCACGGCGACTGAGCCCGCCGAGACGTAACGGGCGACGACGATGGACGGGCCGCACGCTCCCGATCGGTCGATCGGCACGATCGGGCTGACCTTCGTCGCCGTCGGCGGCGTGGTCGGCTCCGGGGTGCTGTTCGCCCCCCTGTTCGCGGCCCAGCAGGCCGGGCCCGCCGCGATCATCGCGTGGCCGATCGCGGGGTTGATGCTCGTCACCGTCGCGCTGGTCTATGCCGAGATCTCCGCCATGCTGCCGGTCGTCGGCGGCCTCGGCCTGCTGCCCACCTACAGCCACGGGCAGGGGGTCGGCATCGCGATCGGCTGGGTGGCCTGGGTCGGCTACGTGACGGCCGCGCCGATCGAGACGCAGGCGATGCTCGAGTACGCCAGCAACGAGCCGGCCTTCGACTGGCTGTTCGTCGCGGGAGCCGCCTCCGACGGGGAGAGTGCGCTGAGCCTGCCGGGGATCGCGGCGGCAACGGTCGTGCTGGTGGCCTTCACCGGGCTCAACGCGTTCGGGGTGGCCCTCTTCACCCGCATCAACAGCGCGCTGACCTGGGTCAAGCTCGTCATCCCGGTGGCGATCGCCGTCGCCCTGCTCACCCGCTTCTCCACCGCCCCGATCCGCGAGACGGGGTTCGCCCCCGAGGGGATGACCGGGGTGCTGAGCGCCATCACCACGGGCGGTGTCGTCTTCGCGTTCCTCGGGTTCCGGCATGCACTGGACCTCGCCGGTGAGGCGCGGCGACCACAGGTGACCATCCCCGTGGCCCTGGTCGGCGGCATCCTCATCTGCACCGTGCTGTTCACCCTCCTCCAGCTCGGGTTCGTCGGCGCTGTGGACCCCGCCGAGCTCGACAGCGGCTGGGCCGGCCTCGACAAGGGTGGGGCCAACGGGCCGCTCGCGGCGCTGCTGTCCGGCCTCGGCATGACGGTGCTGGCCAAGCTGGTGGTGGCGGACGCCGTGCTCGGACCCTTCGGCGCGGGCCTGGTCTCGACCGCGTCCACCGGTCGCCTCACCGTGGCCGTCGCGCAGAACGGGCTCTTCCCGCGCGCGCTGTCGGCGTTCAGCCGCCACGGCGTCCCGATGCGGGCGATGGTGCTCAACCTGGTGGTCGGGCTGGCCCTGCTGCTCGCCTTCCGCGACGGGTGGTCGGAGCTCCTGTCCTACAACTCCGGTGCCATCGTGCTCTCGATGTGCCTGGGCCCGGTGACCGTGATGGCGCTGCGGCACCAGGTGCCCGACCGCGTGCGTCCGTTCCGCCTCCACGCGGTGTCGGTGATGGCGCGGGTCGCCTTCGTCGTGATCACCCTGATCATCTACTGGACCGGCTGGGAGACGATGGTCAAGCTGACCATCCCGATCGCCGTCGGCGTCGCGGTGCTGGCGTGGCGCGTCCTGCGCGACCCGCAGCTGCGGGGATCGCTCGCGCTGGGCTCGCTGGTGTGGCTCGGGCCCTACTACGCCGGGGCGCTGCTGCTGACCTTCCTCGGCAGGTTCGGCGGCGGCCGCGACGTGCTGCCCGCTGGGGTCGACATGGTGGTGGTCACCGTGTTCGCGCTGGCCCTGTTCGAGTGGGGCGTGCGCTCGGCGCTGCCCGCCGCCGACGCGGCCGCGCTGGTCGCCACCGTCCCGCCGGTACGGGCGTCCTGACCCGGTCCCGTCGAGGGTGGCCGGTGTGGCCCACTTCACATCGCCGCCCGTTGTGTGCAGACTCTGGCCCAACCACGACGCGACGGGGATGCGATGAGCACAGGCGTGCACGGCCCGACCAGGGCGCGGATCGAGGCCGGGACGCTGCGCCGGGACCGGTGGTGGCTCTCGCCGCTGACCACGTTCGTGGTCTTCTCGGCCTTCGTCGTCTACGCGACCGTGCGCGCCTTCATGGGACGCGACTACTACGCCTCGCCCTACCTGTCGCCGTTCTACTCCCCGTGCCTGGGCGACTGCGTCGAGGGGGCCTCCGACTTCGGCCAGCCCTTCGCGGCGTGGCCGCTGTCGGCGGCGCTGATCATCCTCGTGTTCCCCCTCGGCTTCCGGATGACCTGCTACTACTACCGCAAGGCCTACTACCGGGCGTTCTGGCTGAGCCCGCCGGCGTGCGGCGTCGCCGAGCCGCACGGCTCCTACTCGGGCGAGTCGCGGTTCCCGCTGATCGTGCAGAACGTGCACCGCTGGTTCTGGTACGCCGCGGTGCTGGTCGGCCTGGTGCTCACCTTCGACACGGTCCTGGCCTTCCGGCCGATGCCGGCGGAGTACGCCCTCGGGGACGGTGAGACCAGCGGGGTCCACATGGGACTGGGCACCCTGCTGATGATCGCCAACATCGTCTTCATCTGGCTCTACACGCTCTCGTGCCACTCGTGCCGCCACGTCGTCGGCGGCCGCCTGCGCCACTTCTCCAAGCACCCCGTCCGCTACCGGCTCTGGACCTGGGTGTCGCGGCTCAACGAGAGCCACGGCAGGTGGGCCTGGTACTCCCTGTTCTCCGTCGCGATCGTCGACCTCTACGTCTTCCTCCTCGCCACCGGCACGATCCAGGACGTGAGGTTCTTCTGATGAGCGAGCGGCATCCGATGACGGGCAACGAGATGTCGCCCGAGGCCCGGGCGGGCATGGAGCGCCACACCTACGACGTCGTGGTGATCGGCGCCGGCGGCGCGGGGCTGAGGGCCGCGATCGCCGCCCACGAGGCGGGCGCGCGCACGGCCGTGGTGTGCAAGTCGCTGCTCGGCAAGGCGCACACCGTGATGGCCGAGGGTGGGGCCGCGGCTGCGCTGGGCAACCGGTGGCCGGAGGACAGCTGGAAGGTGCACTTCCGCGACACGATGCGCGGCGGCAAGATGCTCAACAACTGGCGCATGGCGCAGCTGCACGCTCAGGAGGCGCCCGAGCGGGTGCTCGAGCTCGAGGACTGGGGTGCGCTGTTCGACCGCACCGAGGACGGGCTGATCTCCCAGCGCGACTTCGGCGGGCACCGCTACGCCCGGCTCGCCCACGTCGGCGACCGCACCGGGCTCGAGCTGATCCGCACGCTGCAGCAGCGCACGGTGCAGCTCGGGATCGACGTCTACATGGAGTGCACGGTCACCGAGGTGCTCAAGGAGGGCGGGCGGGTGGCCGGGGCGTTCGGCTACTGGCGCGAGACCGGTCGCTTCATCACGTTCGAGGCGCCGAGCGTGGTGCTCGCGACCGGCGGCATCGGCAAGTCCTACAAGGTCACCTCCAACTCCTGGGAGTACACCGGTGACGGGCACGCGCTGGCACTGCGCGCGGGGGCCAGCCTGATCAACATGGAGTTCGTGCAGTTCCACCCCACCGGCATGGTGTGGCCGCCGTCGGTCAAGGGCCTGCTGGTCACCGAGTCGGTGCGCGGCGACGGCGGCATCCTGCGAAACTCCGAGGGCAAGCGCTTCATGTTCGACTACATCCCCGACTTCTTCCGGTCCGAGACGGCCGACACCGAGGAGGAGGCCGACCGGTGGTACGACGACAAGGCCAACAACCGGCGCCCACCCGAGCTGCTGCCACGCGACGAGGTCGCCCGCGCCATCAACTCCGAGATCAAGGCCGGACGCGGGTCACCGCACGGCGGGATCTTCCTCGACATCGCCAGCCGCCGCGACGCCGACTACATCCGCAAGCGGCTGCCGTCGATGTACCACCAGTTCAAGGAGCTCGCCGACGTCGACATCACCGCCGAGCCGATGGAGATCGGGCCGACGTGCCACTACGTGATGGGCGGTGTCGAGGTCGACTCCGACACCCAGCGCTCGGGCGTCGAGGGGCTCTACGCCGCGGGTGAGGTGAGCGGCGGCATGCACGGCTCCAACCGGCTGGGCGGCAACTCGCTGTCCGACCTGCTCGTGTTCGGCAAGCGCGCCGGCGAGGCCGCGGCGGCGCACGCCGTCTCGGGCCCGCGGCCGGCGGTCGACGAGGCGGACGTGAAGGCGGCCCAGGCCGACGCGCTGGCGCCGTTCGAGGTCTCTGCCGGCCCGGGGGGAGGGGGGGAGAACCCCTACACGATCCAGCACGACCTGCAGGACACGATGAACGACCTGGTCGGCATCATCCGCACCGCCGCGGAGCTCGAGGAGTCCCTCGGTCACCTCGACCGCCTCAAGGAGCGGGCGGCCGCGATGGTCGTCGAGGGTCACCGCCAGTACAACCCGGGCTGGCACCTCGCGCTCGACCTGCGCAACATGCTGCTGGTCAGCGAGTGCATCGCCAAGGCCGCGCTGGCGCGCCAGGAATCGCGGGGCGGGCACACCCGGGACGACTTCCCGGGGCCCGACCCCGAGTGGGGCGCGAAGAACCTGGTGCTCACCCTCGACGCGACCGGGTCGGGCGTCGACATCGCCGAGAAGGCGCTGCCGGTGATGCCCGAGGACCTCGAGCAGCTCTTCCAGGACACGTGAGGACGGCCATGGCCTACGACCTGAGGATGCGCGTGTGGCGGGGCGACGCCGACGGGGGTGACCTCACCGACTACACCGTCGAGGTCTCCGAGGGCGAGGTGGTGCTCGACGCGCTGCACCGGCTGCAGGCGACGCAGACGGGCGACCTGGCGATCCGCTGGAACTGCAAGGCCGGCAAGTGCGGCTCGTGCAGCGCCGAGATCAACGGTCGGCCCCGCCTGCTGTGCATGACCCGGCTCTCCGACTTCGACCCGGCCGAGACCATCACCGTGACGCCGATGCGCACGTTCCCGGTGATCCGCGACCTGGTCACCGACGTGTCGTTCAACTACGAGAAGGCCAAGGAGCTGCCCTACGCCGAGCTCGGGCCCCGCGACGCGGACGGCAGGCGGCGGATGATGCAGGTCGACGTGGAGCGCGGCCAGGAGTTCCGCAAGTGCATCGAGTGCTACCTGTGCCAGGACGTGTGCCACGTGGTCCGCGACCACGAGGACAACAAGCAGCACTTCGCCGGCCCCCGCTTCCTCATCCGCTATGCCGAGCTCGACATGCACCCCCTCGACACCCACGACCGCCGCCGGCTCGCGCAGGACGCGGCCGGCCTCGGGATGTGCAACATCACCAAGTGCTGCACCGAGGTCTGCCCGGAGGGCATCCACATCACCGACAACGCGATCATCCCGATGAAGGAGCGCGTGGTGGACCGCAAGTACGACCCGCTGGTGTGGCTCGGCAACAAGATCGGCCTCCGGAGCAAGGACGACGAGGGCCGCACGGAGGTCTGAGGCGAGCCCGGTCGTGGGCAGCGACGGTGACCTTTCCCATAGCCCGCGGCCGTGACCCTCCCCACGGGGCGGGCCTATCCTGCGCAGCATGACCGACCTTCCTGGCGACCTCCCAGGTGATCTCGCAGGTGATCTCGCAGGTGGCCTCGACGAGCCCGAGGAGCTGCAGCCCGCAGAGGGCTCGCTCCGCCTGGTGGGCGACGATGACCGCTACGACGCCGCGGCATGGGAGGCGGCGAGCGCCGCCGTCCTGCGCAAGGCCCGCCGGCTCGGCGAGGACGCGCCCGACTCCGACGTCTGGACGGCCCTCACCCGCACCACGCTCGACGGCATCGCGGTCCCACCGATCGGGCAGCCGGCCGACCTCGACGCCCTCACGACCTCGGGCCGCCCGACCCGCGCCGGCGCCTGGGACGTGCGTACGCAGGTGGAGGTGGTCGACGACAAGGCCGCCAACGAGGCGGCCCTGCAGGACCTCGAGAACGGTGGCACGTCGCTGCTGCTGCACCTCGACACCGAGCGCGACCACGACTGGGCCACCGTGCTGGAGGGCGTGCTGCTCGACCTGGCGCCGGTCGTGCTCGACCGCCCGACGACCGAGCAGGTCGAGGCCTTCGCCGACTTCCTCGAGGGGGTGGAGGGCGCGCTGCACCCGGCCACCAACCTCTCCTTCGACCTGCAGACCCTCGAGATGCTCCACCACCGCGTCCGCGACGACCGCGTCGAGGCCCGGGACCTGTTCGCCCCGCTGGCGCGCCGGGCCATCCAGCTGGGCGTGCGCGGCCTCGTCGTCGACGGCACCGCGCTGCACGACCAGGGCGCGAGCGACGCCCAGGAGCTGGGCTGGATGGTCGCGACCGGCGTGGCCTACCTCCGGTTGCTCGCCGACGAGGGCCTCTCCGTCGAGCACGCGGCGCGGCTCATCGAGTTCCGGCTGGCCGCCACCGACGAGCAGTTCCCCACGATCGCCAAGATGCGCGCCGCGCGCCGGCTGTGGGCCCGGGTGCTCGAGGCCTCCGGTGGCGCCGGCGAGATGGCGCTGCACGCGGTCACCAGCCGCCCCATGACCAGCGGGCGCGACCCGTGGGTCAACATGCTGCGCGGCACCGTCGCGGCCTTCGCGGCGGGCGTCGGCGGCGCCGACGCCCTCACCGTCGTGCCGTTCGACGAGCCGCTCGGCGCGCCCGACGCGTTCGGTCGCCGCATCGCCCGCAACACCTCCTCGCTCCTGATCGAGGAGTCCCACGTCGCCGCGGTCACCGACCCGGCCGGCGGGTCCTACGCCGTCGAGCGGCTCACCGACGACCTCGCGGCCGCCGGGTGGGCCGAGCTCGGCCGGATCGAGTCTGCCGGCGGGGCGCTCGCCGACGAGGCCCGCGCCGGCGTCAAGGAGCGGGTGCGGGCCGTACGCGCCGAGCGCGACGCCCAGGTCGCCGACCGGTCGCGCCCCCTGACCGGCGTCTCGGAGTTCCCCCACCTCGACGAGGTGCTGCCCGAGCGTGAGCACCTGCCCCACCGCTACGTGCACCACTACGGCCGGGCCTTCGAGGACATGAGGGCCGAGCCCGCCGCGACCCCCGTCTTCCTCGCCACGATGGGCCCGGTCGCGGCACACACCGCCCGGGCGACCTTCGCCACCAACCTCCTCGCGGCCGGCGGTGTCGCCGTCGAGGCGGCCGGCCCCACCGACGGGGTCGACGCGGTCGTGGCGGCCTACTCCGGCCAGCGCGTCGTGTGCCTCGCCGGCACCGACGCGGCCTACGCCGAGTGGGGCGCCGACCTGGTGGCCGCGCTGCGGGCGGCAGGGGCGTCGTACGTCGTGCTCGCCGGCACGCCGGGGGAGCGGACCGTGACCGACGTCGACGACTCGTGCGCCATGGGGGTCGATGCGCTCGGCTTCCTGGCCCACATCCGAGAGGAGCTCGCCCGATGAGCATTCCGAAGAACTTCGCCGACGTGTCGCTGGCGGGTGCCGCCGCGACCGGAGGGCAGCCGCCCGGGGGCGAGCCGTGGGCGAGCCCCGAGGGCATCGACGTCCTCCCGGTCTACGGTCCCGAGCACCTCGAGGGCCTCGACGGCCTCGACACCTGGCCCGGCCTGGCGCCGTTCCTGCGCGGGCCCTACCCGACGATGTACACGACCCAGCCGTGGACGATCCGGCAGTACGCCGGCTTCAGCACCGCCGAGGAGTCCAACGCCTTCTACCGGCGCAACCTCGCCGCCGGGCAGAAGGGCCTGAGCGTCGCCTTCGACCTCGCCACCCACCGCGGCTACGACTCCGACCATCCCCGGGTGCGCGGCGACGTCGGCATGGCGGGCGTGGCGATCGACTCGATCTACGACACCCGCACCCTCTTCGACGGCATCCCGCTCGACGAGATGTCGGTGTCGATGACGATGAACGGCGCCGTGCTGCCGGTGCTGGCGCTCTACATCGCCGCCGCGGAGGAGCAGGGGGTGAAGCCGGAGCAGCTCGCGGGGACCATCCAGAACGACATCCTCAAGGAGTTCATGGTCCGCAACACCTACATCTACCCGCCGTCGCCGAGCATGCGGATCATCAGCGACATCTTCGCCTTCACCTCGCAGAGGATGCCGCGCTTCAACTCGATCTCCATCTCCGGCTACCACATCCAGGAGGCCGGGGCGACCGCCGACCTCGAGCTGGCCTACACGCTGGCCGACGGCGTGGAGTACATCCGCGCCGGCCTCGGCACAGGAATGGGCATAGACGACTTCGCCCCGCGGCTGTCGTTCTTCTGGGCGATCGGGATGAACTTCTTCATGGAGGTCGCCAAGCTGCGCGCGGCCCGCGCGCTGTGGGCGCGGCTGGTCGACGACTTCGACCCGCAGAACCCCAAGTCGCGCTCGTTGCGCACCCACAGCCAGACCTCCGGCTGGTCGCTCACCGCCCAGGACGTCTTCAACAACGTCGGGCGCACGTGCATCGAGGCGATGGCGGCGACGCAGGGCCACACCCAGTCACTGCACACCAACGCCCTCGACGAGGCGATCGCGCTGCCGACCGACTTCTCCGCGCGCATCGCCCGCAACACCCAGCTGCTGCTGCAGCAGGAGAGCGGCACCACCCAGGTCATCGACCCGTGGGCCGGCTCCTACTACGTCGAGAAGCTCACCCACGACCTCGCCGAGCGCGCCTGGGCCCACATCCAGGAGGCCGAGCGCGCCGGCGGCATGGCGGCCGCGATCGAGCAGGGCATCCCCAAGATGCGCATCGAGGAGGCGGCCGCGCGCACCCAGGCGCGCATCGACTCGGGCGCGCAGAAGGTGATCGGCGTCAACACCTACCGCCTCGCCGCCGAGGACAAGCTCGACGTGCTGCGCGTCGACAACGACGACGTCTACCGCCAGCAGGTCGCCAAGCTCGAGCGACTGCGTGCCGAGCGTGACGACGACGCCGTGCGCCGCGCGCTCGAGGCGCTGACCACCAGCGCCGAGCGCGGCCCCGTCGGCGGCGGCTCGCTCGAGGGCAACCTGCTCGCGCTGGCCGTCGACGCGGCCCGCGCCAAGGCGACGGTCGGGGAGATCTCCGACGCGCTGGAGAAGGTCTACGGCCGCCACCAGGCAGTGATCCGTACGATCAGCGGCGTGTACCGCGACGAGGCAGGCGCCGCCGAGGGCTCGGCCGTGGCAGCGGTCCTGCAGGCCACTGAGGAGTTCGAGGCCGAGGAGGGCCGTCGGCCCCGCATCCTCGTCGCCAAGATGGGCCAGGACGGCCACGACCGCGGCCAGAAGGTCGTGGTCACCGCGTTCGCCGACCTCGGCTTCGACGTCGACGTCGGGCCGCTGTTCTCCACGCCCGAGGAGGTCGCCCAGCAGGCCGTGGACGCCGACGTGCACATCGTCGGGGTCTCGTCGCTGGCTGCCGGCCACCTCACGCTGCTGCCCGCGCTGAAGCAGGCGCTGGCCGACCAGGGCCGCCCCGACATCATGATCGTCATCGGCGGCGTCATCCCGCCCGACGACGTGGCGACGCTGCGGGAGATGGGCGCCGCGGCGGTCTTCCTGCCGGGCACCGTGATCGCGGAGTCGGCCCTCGACCTGATCGCGCGCCTGCGGGAACAGCACGCCGGCTGATGCCCCGCCCGATCGACGTCGACGGCCTCGTCGCGGACGTACGGGCCGGCCGGAGGGCCGCCGTCGCCCGCGCGATCACGCTGGTGGAGTCGTCCCGGGTCGACCACCGCGCGGCGGCACGGGACCTGCTCACCGCGCTCGCCGCGACCGACCGGCCGGCGGCGACGCGGGTGGGCATCTCCGGCGTCCCGGGCGTCGGCAAGTCCACCTTCATCGAGGCGCTGGGCACCCGCCTGACCGCGGCCGGGCACCGCGTCGGGGTGCTGGCCGTCGACCCGTCGTCGGTGCGCACGGGCGGCTCGGTGCTCGGCGACAAGACGCGGATGTCGACGCTCGCGGTCGACCCCATGGCGTTCATCCGGCCCTCCCCGTCCGCCGGCACCCTGGGCGGGGTCGCCCGGGCCACCACGCAGGCGATGCTCGTGCTCGAGGCCGCGGCGTACGACGTCGTGCTCGTCGAGACGGTCGGCGTGGGGCAGTCGGAGGTGACGGTGGCCGGGATGGTCGACACCTTCCTGTTCCTGACCCTCGCGCGCACCGGTGACCAGCTGCAGGGCATCAAGAAGGGCATCCTCGAGATCGCCGACGTCGTCGCGGTCAACAAGGCCGACGGCGACCACGAGGCCGACTCGCGGGTCGCGGCGCGCGAGCTCTCCGGAGCCCTCCGGCTGGTGCGCGGGCATGCCGAGTGGGCGCCGCCCGTCGTCACCTGCTCGGCGCTGACCGGGGCCGGGGTCGACGACGTCTGGCAGCGCGTCGGGGCCCACCGCGAGCACCTCGGCGCCGACGGACTGGCCCACAAGCGCGCCGGGCAGCAGCTCGAGTTCACCTGGGCCCTGGTGCGTGACGAGCTCGACCACCGGCTGCGGTCCTCACCGGGGGTCGCGGCCGTGCGCGACGACGTACGACGCGCCGTGATGACGGGTGAGCTGCCCGCGCCGCTCGCCGCCGATCGGATCATCGCGGCCTACGACGCCGACGCGACCTAGACTGGGCAGGTCATGCCTCCTGCACTCGCTGCCACCCCCGTCATCGCCGAGGTCGTCGACAAGCACGCCGACGACCTCGTCGCCCTCCGTCGCGACCTCCACGCCCACCCCGAGCTGAGCTGGGTGGAGGAGCGCACCTCCGAGGCGGTCGTCACCGTCCTCGAGGGTGCGGGCTGGACGGTGACCCGGCCCGAGGGCGGGGGCGTGCTCGCCGACATCGGCCACGGCGGCAGGCTCGTCGCGCTGCGCGCCGACCTCGACGCGCTGCCGGTCGACGACCTCATCTCCGACCCGTGGAAGAGCACCAACCCGGGGGTCGCGCACGCCTGCGGGCACGACGTCCACACCGCGGGCCTCGTGGGCGCCGGCCTCGCGCTGGCCGAGGTCGCGGCCCGCGGGCTGCTGCCGGGCCGCGTGCGGCTGCTGTTCCAGCCCGCCGAGGAGGTCATGCCCGGTGGTGCGCTCCACCTCATCTCGGCGGGGGCGCTCGAGGGCGTCTCCCACGTGTTCGGCCTGCACTGCGACCCGAGCCTCGACGTGGGCCAGGTCGGCCTGCGCGAGGGCCCGCTCACCGGTGCCGCCGACGCACTCACCGTCCGGCTCATCGGCAAGGGCGGCCACACCTCGCGGCCGCACCTGACCGAGGACCTCACCTTCGCGCTCGGCAAGGTCATCACCGAGCTGCCGGCGATCCTGAGCCGCCGACTCGACCCCCGGGCCGGCGTGAGCGTGGTCTGGGGCATGGTGCGCGCGGGGTCGGCCCACAACGTGATCCCCCACGGCGGTGTCGTGGCAGGCACCGTGCGGATGCTCGACGCGGTCGCCTGGGCCGACGCCGAGCACCTCATCCGCCAGCTCATCGGCGCGATCGTGGCGCCCTACAGCGTCACCGCCGAGGTCACCTACCAGCGCGGGGTCCCGCCGGTCGTCAACCACGAGGCGTCGACCCGGCTGCTCGGCGCCGCCGTGGAGAGCGTGCTCGGCGCACCGGGCCGCGTCTCGACCGCCCAGAGCCTCGGGGGCGAGGACTTCGGCTGGTACCTCGACTCCGTCCCTGGCGCGATGGCGCGGCTCGGCACGCGCACGCCCGGCGGGCCGACCTACGACCTGCACCAGGGCAACCTGCGCATCGACGAGCGGGCCACCACGATCGCGGCCCGCGTGCTCGCCGAGACGGCGGTCACGGCCCTGGCCTCCTGACCCCCGCAGTGCACGAAGGGCCCGGCGCGGTGCGCCGGGCCCTTCGTGGTGCATGCGTCCCTACTGCTGCCGGTAGGGCTCCCCGTCGGCCGCGGGCGCGCGGGAGCGTCCGACGAGGCCCGCCACCGCGAAGATGGTGACGAGGTAGGGGAGCATCAGCATGAACTGGCTGGGCACGGGCGAGCCGATGGCCGAGAGCACGCCCTGCAGGTTGGTCGCGAAGCCGAAGAGCAGCGCGGCGAGCGTGGCCCGGATCGGGTCCCACTTGCCGAAGATCACCGCCGCGAGCGCGATGTAGCCGGCGCCGCCGGTCATCTCCCGGTTGAACCCGGCCACCGAGACGAGGCTGAAGTAGGCCCCGCCGAGACCGGCGATCGCGCCCGCGAGCAGGATCGTGCGGTAGCGGGTGCGGTTGACCTTGATGCCCACGGTGTCGGCTGCCTTGGGATGCTCGCCGACGGCGCGCACCCGCAGGCCCCAGCGGGTCCGGTAGAGCGCGAAGGCCACGATCGCCACCACGGCGTAGAGCACGTAGACGAGCGGGGTCTGGCGGAACAGGATCGGGCCGATCAGCGGGATGTCGCCGAGCAGGGGGATCGGCACGGCGCGCAGCCGGTCGGGGGAGTTGAGCGTCTCGGCGTTGGGGGCGAGCACCTGGCGGAACAGGAAGTTGGTCAGGCCCACCACGAGCACGTTGAGCACCACGCCGACGATGACCTGGTCGACGAAGTAGGTGATCGCGAACAGTCCGAGGATGAGCGCCACCAGGGCGCCGGCGACCGCGGCGGCCACGAGGCCGGCCCACGGCGAGCCGGTCGTCGAGGCGGTGATCGCCGCGGCGAAGGCACCGAGCAGCAGCTGTCCCTCGATGGCGATGTTGACGACGCCCGCGCGCTCGCCCAGGACGCCGCCGAGCGCGCCGAAGACCAGGGGGATCGCGAGCGCCACCGCACCGCCGAGCAGGCTGACCACCCGGATGCGGTCGTCGGCCGCCGCCCAGCTGAGGAAGCCCACCATCCACGCGACGGCGAAGCCGATCGGGATCCAGATCTGCTGCGGCAGGTGCCCGACCATGCGCCGCACGGACTCGGCGGTGAGCGCCAGGCAGAGGACCACCATCACCCACGCGGTGGGGCCCGACGGCACCACGATGTCGGGAAGCGTGACGATGTCGCTCTCGGCGGCGAGCTGGAACGTCGTGTCGCCGGAGCGGCCCGAGCGCAGGAGGATGCCGGCGAGCAGCAGCGTCAGCACGCCGAGCACGATCGGCAGCTTGCGCGGGCCGTAGCGGCGCACGTGGACCACCGCGGGATCGGGGGCGAGACCGCCGATTTCGGGGGTCTCCGGGGTCACGGTGCT
Source organism: Nocardioides sp. zg-1228 (assembly GCF_017086465.1). NCBI lineage: Bacteria > Bacillati > Actinomycetota > Actinomycetes > Propionibacteriales > Nocardioidaceae > Nocardioides > Nocardioides sp. zg-1228. The sequence goes on from NZ_CP070961.1 coordinate 1,009,307, forward strand.
CACTTGGCCTCCTGGGCGGGGAGCCGGAAGATCGCGCGCACCAGGGGAGGCGCGGCGAGGAACAGGACGATGAGTGACTGCACCACCAGCACGAGGTCGACCGAGATGTTCTCGGAGGTCTGCATGGTGAAGCCGCCGGCCTTGAAGGCACCGAACAGCAGGCCGGCCGCCAGGATCCCCAGCGGGCGCGAGCGCCCGAGCAGGGCCACGGTGATGGCGTCGAAGCCGATGGAGGCGTCGAGGTCGAGCGAGACGCCGCTGGACACGGTGCCGAGGACCTGGTTGACGCCCGCGAGGCCGAGCAGCGAGCCGGCGATCATCATCACGACGGTGTAGGTCTTGCCGACGTTGATGCCCGCCGCGCGGGCCGCGTGGGGGTTCTCACCGACGGCGCGGATGCGGTAGCCGAGGGTGGAGCGGTTGAGCAGCCACCACACCACGCCGACCGCGACGAGGGCGAGCACGAAGCCCAGGCGCAGGTTGAACTGGTCGCCCAGCACCGTGGGCAGCGTCGCGGAGTCCTTCATGGGCGGCGACTTCGGGTTGACCGACCCGGGGGTCTTCAGCAGCCACTCCCGGGTGAGGGCGTAGAAGAGCAGGTAGTAGGCGACGTAGTTGAGCATGATCGTGACGATCACCTCGTGGGCGCCGGTGCGGGCCTTGAGCAGGCCCGCGATGCCGCCCCAGAGGGCGCCGAACGCCATGCCCACCAGGATCGCGAGCGGCAGGTGCACGATGAGCGGGAGGTCGAGCTGGAAGCCGATCCAGCCCGCGGCACCGCCGGCGATGAGCATCTGGCCGCGGCCGCCGATGTTGAACAGGGCGGCACGGAAGGCGAGCCCGACGCCGAGGCCGCCGAGGATGAGCGGTCCGGCGAACTTGAGCGTCTCGGTGAGCGGGCGCCACTGCAGCGCCGGGTCGTCGACGTTGTAGTTGAAGATCGCGCCGCGGAACATCGCGGTGTAGGCGCCGGAGATGGCCTCCCACACGGCGGTGACGAAGTCGGAGGGCCGGGCCGTGAGGTAGCCGGCGGCCTCGCGGACCGACTCGTCGGTCGCCGCGATCATCACCGACCCGACGAAGACCGCCAGGAACACGGCGAGCACGCCGGCGAGCGGGTCGCCCGAGGCGATCTCGCGCAGCACGGAGCGGGACCGCTGGCCGCGCGTGTCGTTCGACCCGGCGTCGGGAGCGTCGGCGGTGTCGGTGATCGTGCCGGTGTCCGTGCCGGCGCCCGTCTCGGGTGCGTCGGGCTTCTCGGGCTGGGGGGTGCGGGAGTCGCTCACGCCACCACGTCCTTCAGGTCCTTGGGGCGTTCGCCGGTCATCATCAGTCCGAGGGTCTCGCGGGGCGTGTCGGCCGGCACGACGCCGACGATCCGGCCGCGGTAGAGCACCATGATGCGGTCGGCGAGGGCGACCACCTCGTCCAGCTCGGTGGAGACCACCAGGACCGGGATGCCGCGGTCGCGCGTCGCGACGATCTGCTTGTGGATGAACTCGATCGAGCCGACGTCGACACCGCGGGTGGGCTGGGCCGCGACGAGCAGCCGCAGGTCGCGGGAGAGCTCGCGGGCCACGACGACCTTCTGCTGGTTGCCGCCCGAGAGGTTGGAGGCCAGCGAGTCGATGTCGCGGGCGCGGACGTCGTACTGCTGGAGCTTCTCCTCCGCGAAGGCGCGCAGGGCGCCGAGGCGCAGCGAGCCGTTCTTGACGAACGGCGACTTGAAGCTGCGGTTGAGCATGAGGTTCTCGGCGATGGTGAAGCCGGGCACCAGGCCGTCGACCTGGCGGTCCTCGGGGATGAACCCGACGCCCGCGTCGAGGATCTTGCGGGTCGACCGGCCGACGAGCTCCACGCCGTCGAGGGTGATCGAGCCGTGGACGTCGTCCTGGAGGCCGAGCAGGGCCTCGGTGAGCTCGGTCTGGCCGTTGCCCTGCACGCCGGCGACGACGAGGATCTCCCCGGCGCGGATCGTGAAGCTCAGGCCGTCGAGCTGCGTGCGCCCGGCGAGGTCGCGCACGACGAGGTCGCGCACGACGAGCGCGTCGTCACCGAGCGTGGCGGCGTCCTTCTGGACGACGAGCTCCACCGGGCGCCCGACCATCATCGAGGCGAGCTCGGCGTTGGTGGCGCTGGGCTCGGCCTCCCCGACGACCTTGCCGTGGCGGATGACGGTGATCCGGTCGGCGACCTCGCGGACCTCACGGAGCTTGTGGGTGATGAAGACGATGGCCTTGCCGGCCTCCTGGAGCTGGCGCATGATCTGCATCAGCTCGTCGGTCTCCTGGGGCGTGAGCACCGCGGTCGGCTCGTCGAAGACGAGCAGCTCGGCGTCGCGGGAGAGGGCCTTGATGATCTCGACGCGCTGCTGCACGCCGACCGGCAGGTCCTCGACGACCGCGTCGGGGTCGACGTGGAAGCCGAAGCGCTCCGAGATCTCGGTGACCCGCGCGCGGGCGGCGTCGAGGTCGAGCGTGCCGGCGAAGCCCGTGGACTCGTTGCCGAGCATCACGTTCTCGGCCACGGTGAAGACCGGGATGAGCATGAAGTGCTGGTGGACCATGCCGATGCCGGCCGCCATCGCGTCGCCGGGGCCGGTGAAGTGCTGGACCTCGCCGTCGAGCTCGATCTCGCCCTCGTCGGCCTTGTAGAGGCCGTAGAGCACGTTCATCAGCGTGGACTTGCCGGCACCGTTCTCGCCGAGGAGGCAGTGGATCTGCCCCGGCTCCACCGTCAGGGAGATCGAGTCGTTGGCCACCACGCTGCCGAAGCGTTTGGTGATGCCTCGCAGGACGAGTCTCATGGCATCGCATCCTAGGGTCGCAGAGGTCCGGGGGGCTGGACCAGGGTCTGGTACTGGGGGCCAGGGCGGGCGGGCCCGGGCAGGCGCTCTCGTACGGCAGGCGTGGAAGCGCGCGGGCAGGGTAACGGCCGGCGCTGTCGCGGCACTGCCACGAGATGTGCCAAAGGTCACGGCCGCCGTCTGGCAGGTGGCCGGCACGGCACGGGGGAGGCCGACGAACCCGTCGGCCTCCCCCGTGATGGCGCGTGGTGGAGCGTGGTGGTGCTCAGCCCAGGTAGGACTTGACCTTGATGGAGCCGTCGACGATGCCGGCCTTGACCTCGTCGAGCTCAGCGGCGAGCTCGTCGCTGACCTTGTCCTCGAAGTTGTGGAACCCGGCGATGCTGACGCCGCCGTTCTCGAGGGTGCCGATGTAGGGCTCGAAGTCGAACTCGTCCTGGCCCGCGGCCATGACGGCCTCGTAGGTCGAGACCTTCATGTCCTTGAGGATCGAGGTCATGACGTAGTCCTGGGTGTTCGGGTCGGTCTCGTAGAGGTCGGCGTCGACACCGACCATCGCGACGTCCTTGCCGGAGTCCTCGATCGCGGTGATCGCGCCCTGGTAGATCGGGCCGCCGACGGGAAGGATCACGTCGACGTCCTGGTCGAGGATCTGCTTGGCCGTGCTGGTCGCGGCCTCGTTGGCCTCGAAACCACCGGTGAAGGAGCCGTTCTTGCCGTCCCAGCCGACGACCTCGACGTCCTTGCCCTTCTCCTTGGCGTAGTACTCCGCGCCCTGCTTGAAGCCGTCCATGAAGATGGTGACGGTCGGGAAGGGCATGCCGCCGAAGGTGCCGACCTTGCCGGTCTTGGTGTAGTCGGCAGCCGCGTAGCCGGCCAGGAAGGCGGCCTCGGCGGTGTTGTAGAGCAGCGGCTTGATGTTCTTCTCGTCGGCCTTGCCGTCGAAGGTGGCACCGTCGTCGCCGCCGTCGGCGGAGTCGTCGATCAGGACGTACTCGACGTCGGGGTTGGCCGCGGCCGACTCCTTGGTCGCGGCGGCCAGGGCGAAGCCGACGGTCACGATGACGTCGCAGCCCTCGCCGATCAGGCTCTCCAGGTTGGGGCCGTAGTCGTTCTCGCTGTTGGACTCGACGTCGATGAGCTCGACACCCAGCTCGTCGGCGGCCTGCTTCGCACCCTCGTAGCCGAGCTGGTTGAACGACTTGTCGTCGAATCCGCCCGCGTCGGAGACGATGCACGGCGTGAAGTCGCTGGCCGCAGCCTCGCTGCTGCCGCTTCCGCCGCCGGTGGTCTCCTCCTCGGGCGCGTCGCCGCACGCTGCCAGGGTCGCGGCCGCCAGCAGGGCCACGAGGCCGCTCGAGACGACCTTCCTCGACTTGTTCACAGTGCCTCCAAGTTCGTGACCCCCAGGCGGGGTCGCTTTCGGGGAGCATGATGCCTGCCGCCCGGCGACAAATCACGCGGTTCGCAGCCTTCGAGACCCGTTTGAGACATAGAACTCACCACAAGACTTCCGGCGGAACCCGCCACAGGCACCACCTTCGTCCCATGCGCCATAGTTGCGGCGTGGAAGACACGCGGAGGACACGGTGCACGACGAGGCAGCCGGCGGGGCGGGCGACGTGACGCACGACGGCACGAGGGACGCCTCGGGCGACGGCCCCGTGGGGGTCGACTGGGACGAGCTCAAGGCCGCGGCCCTCGACGTGGTGAAGCGGGCCTACGCCCCCTACTCCCACTACTCGGTGGGGGCTGCCGCGCTCACCGACGACGGCCGCGTCGTCGTCGGCTGCAACGTGGAGAACGCGTCGTACGGCGTCGGGCTGTGCGCCGAGTGCGGGCTGGTCTCGCACCTGCACGCCACCGGCGGCGGACGGCTGACACACTTCGTGTGCGTCAACGGCGCCGGCGAGGTCATCATGCCGTGCGGCCGGTGCCGCCAGCTGCTGTTCGAGCACGGTGGTCGCGACCTGCTGGTCTGGACCATCTCGGGCATCAGGCCCATGTCCGAGGTGCTCCCCGACGCCTTCGGACCCGACGACCTGGCGGCCGGTGCCGCCCCGGAAGGAACCCCATGACCGCCCACGACGCCGTCGAGGTGATCCTCGCCAAGCGCGACAAGCACGAGCTCTCCGACAGCCAGATCGACTGGGTGATCGACGCCTACACCCGCGGTGACGTCGCCGACGAGCAGATGTCGGCGCTCGCCATGGCGATCCTGCTCAACGGGATGAACCGCCGGGAGATCTCGCGCTGGACGGGAGCGATGATCGCGTCGGGGGAGCGGATGGACTTCTCCACGCTGTCGCGCCCGACGGCCGACAAGCACTCCACGGGTGGCGTGGGCGACAAGATCACCCTCCCGCTCGCGCCCCTGGTCGCTGCCTGCGGCGTCGCCGTCCCGCAGCTCTCGGGCCGCGGGCTGGGCCACACCGGCGGCACCCTCGACAAGCTCGAGTCGATCCCGGGATGGCGCGCGGCGCTGAGCAACGAGGAGATGTTCGCCATCCTCGAGGACGTCGGCGCCGTGATCTGCGCGGCCGGCGACGGCCTCGCCCCGGCCGACAAGAGGCTCTACGCCCTGCGTGACGTGACCGGCACCGTGGAGGCGATCCCGCTGATCGCCAGCTCGATCATGAGCAAGAAGATCGCCGAGGGCACCGGCGCCCTGGTGCTCGACGTCAAGGTCGGCAGCGGCGCGTTCATGAAGGACCTCGCCACCGCCCGCGAGCTCGCCGAGACGATGGTCGCGCTCGGCACCGACGCGGGCGTGCGCACGGTCGCCCTGCTGACCGACATGGCGACCCCGCTGGGCCGCACCGCCGGCAACGCGGTCGAGGTGCAGGAGTCGGTCGACGTGCTGGCAGGCGGCGGGCCCGCCGACGTCGTGGAGCTCACCCTCGCCCTTGCCCGCGAGATGCTCGCCGGCGCCGGGCGCGACGACGTCGACCCGGCCGACAAGCTGGCCGACGGCTCGGCGATGGACGTGTGGAAGGCGATGATCCGCGCGCAGGGCGGCGACCCGGACGCCGAGCTGCCGCAGGCGAGGGAGTCGCACGTGGTGACCGCTCCGGCGAGCGGCACCCTCACCCGCCTCGACGCGATGGCGGTCGGCATGGCCGCCTGGCGGCTCGGGGCGGGTCGGGCCCGCAAGGAGGACCCGGTGCAGGCCGGCGCCGGCGTGGTGTGGCACGCGCGGCCGGGCGACCGGGTCACCGAGGGCGAGCCGCTCCTGACGCTGCTCACCGACGAGCCGCAGCGCTTCGATCGCGCGCTCGCCTCGCTCGAGGGGGGCTTCGACATCGGCGACGACGACGGGTCGGCCAGTCGCGAGATCGTGCTCGACCGGATCGGCTGACCGGTCCCCACAACTGACGATGACCGGTCAGTAGCGCCCGGCTGACCGGGGTCCCCGCCTACGTTTCCCTTCATCCAGGGATCTTGGGGGCCCGATGCAGACGAGCCACGAGCGCGGCGGGGGCCGCGCCACGTCGCGCTCGACCGCCGTGCTGGCGGTCGTGGTGCTGGTGACCGGGCTCGCGGTCGGCGCGGGCGCGACCTGGCTGGCGCTCTCGCGCCCCGGCTCCAGCACCGACTCGACGGGGTGCGAGGGGTTCCGTGGCCTCGACCTCGCGGTGGCGCCCGAGATGTACGGCGCGGTGGTCGCGGCGCTCGCCGACGTGACCCCCGACTGCGTGCAGGTCGACCCGGCGATGCGCTCGGGCGTCGACGTGGCCCGCAGTGCCTCGATGGGGGGCGCACTGCCCGACGTCTGGATCCCGGAGGCGCACTTCCTCACCGCCACGGCCTACCTCGGCTCGGCCCGGCCGCGGCTCCTCGTGCGGAGCCTGGCGCGTACGCGCGTGGTGCTGGTGGGCGGCGCGGCGGCGCGTCGCTTCGCGTCCTGGGGCGACGCCGAGGCGTCGGGCCTCGTCACGGTGCCCGACCCCGGCTCGTCGGCGGCGGGTGCCCTCGCGGTGACGGCGCCCGAGGCCGAGGCCCGCGTGGTCGGCCGCAGTCGGGCCGACGCCCGCCGGCTGGTGGTCCCGTTCGCCCAGGCCCAGAGCGCGCGTGCCGTGCGTGGCCAGGACGAGTCCGTCGGGCCGGCCATGTTCGCGCGACGCTCGCCGCGCCTGGTGGTCAGCACCGAGCAGCAGCTGCGCACCGTGTCCGGACGTGACGACCTGCGCGACCTGACCCCGGCCGTGGGCGCGCCGGTCCTCGACTTCCCGCTCCTCGTCAGCGGCGACGCGGCCCCGGGGGCGCGGGCGCTGGCCCGCGCCCTCGCCCAGCACCTCCGGGGCGAGGCGGGACGCGCGCTGATCGCGGACGAGGGCCTCCGCGCCCCGGGGACGGGTCGAGGCGACCTGCGCCCGCCCGCGGCGCCGACGATCGCCCGCGCGGTCCAGTCGTGGAACCTGTGGAGCGTCCCCTCCGCGATGCTCGCGGTGGTGGACGCCTCGGGCTCGATGGACCTCGACACCGGGATGGGATCGCGGATGGACCTGCTCGCCGACGCCGCCCGGATCGGGCTCGGGTTCCTGCCCGACCACGCCCGGGTGGGGCTGTGGGTCTTCTCGGAGGACAAGGGCGGGCCAGGTCGCGACTGGCGCGAGCTCGAGCCCATCCGCCGCCTCGACGACCTCCGCTTCGGCCGCACCCAGCGCTACGCCCTGCGCGAGCGCGCGGCGGAGCTGCCCGGCCTCACCGACGGCGGCACCGGGCTCTACGACACCGCGCTCGCCGCCTACCGGGAGGCGCTGCGCAGCTATCGCCCGCACTACGCCAACGCCGTGGTGCTGATGACCGACGGGCGCAACGAGGACCCCGGCTCGATCACCCTGACGGCCCTGCTGCGGCGCCTGGGCGAGCTGCGCGACCCGCAGCGGCCGGTGCGGCTGGTCGGGATCGCGATCAGCGGCGACGCCGACCTCGCGGCGCTGCGCCGGATGGCGCGGGTGACCGGCGGGGAGGCCTACCTGGCAGCGCAGCCCGAGGACGTGCTGGGCGTGTTCGCCCAGGCCGTGCTGTCCCGCTGAGCGCGGAGGTCAGCCGAGGAGGAGCACGACGTGCGCGGCCACGCAGGCCGGCTTGTCGTGGCCCTCGATCTCGACCGTGTGCTCGACGACGAGCTGCCGGCCGGCGGGCAGGTCGCGCACCTCGCCGAAGCGCACGTGCGAGCGCAGCCGGCTGCCCACGGGCACCGGGGCCGGGAAGCGGACCTTCTCGAGGCCGTAGTTGAGGCGGGCGCCGGGCGTCTCGAGCCGGAAGACCTGCGAGGCGAAGTGCGGCAGGAGGCTGAGGGTGAGGAACCCGTGGGCGATGGTCGTGCCGAAGGGGCCCTGCGCCGCGGCGTCGACGTCGACGTGGATCCACTGGTGGTCGAGCGTCGCGTCGGCGAAGGCGTCGATGCGGGCCTGGTCGACGGTGAGCCACTCGCTGGTGCCGATCTCGGCGCGGGCGGCGGCCGCCACCTCGTCGAGCGTGGTGAAGGTGCGCATGCGGACGAACATAGTGGGCCCTGATTGGATGGGCCGATGAGCACCCCCACGCGCGACCAGGTCCAGGCCGCTCCCAAGGTCCTGCTGCACGACCACCTCGACGGCGGGCTGCGCCCGCAGACCATCGTCGAGCTCGCCGCGGAGGCCGGCCACGAGCTGCCGGCGTCCGACGCCGAGTCATTGGGCCGCTGGTTCACCGAGTCGGCCGACTCCGGCTCGCTCGTGCGCTACCTCGAGACCTTCGACCACACGGTCGCGGTCATGCAGAACGGCCCGGCGATCGCGCGCGTGGCCCGCGAGTGCGTCGAGGACCTCGCCGCCGACGGCGTCGTCTACGCCGAGGTGCGCTACGCCCCCGAGCAGCACGTCGGCGGCGGCATGACGCTCGACGAGGTGGTCGCCGCGGTGCAGGAGGGTTTCGACGCCGGCATGGCCGCCAGCGGCGGCAGGATCGTCGTCCGCCAGCTCCTCACCGCCATGCGGCACCAGGCGCGGTCGATGGAGATCGCCGAGCTCGCGATCGACTGGCGCGACCGCGGCGTGGCCGGCTTCGACATCGCCGGGGCCGAGGCGGGCTTCCCGCCCACCCGCCACCTCGACGCCTTCGAGTACCTCCAGCGCGAGAACGCGCACTTCACCATCCACGCCGGCGAGGCGTTCGGGCTGCCCTCGATCTGGGAGGCGATCCAGTGGTGCGGTGCCGACCGCCTCGGCCACGGGGTGCGCATCATCGACGACATCACCGTCAACGACGACGGGTCGGTCGAGCTCGGCCGGCTGGCCGCCTACGTGCGCGACAAGCGGATCCCGCTCGAGATGTGCCCCAGCTCCAACATCCAGACAGGGGCCGCGGAGTCGTTCGCCCAGCACCCGATCGGGCTGCTGACCGACCTGCGGTTCCGGGTGACGGTCAACACCGACAACCGCCTGATGAGCGGCACGTCGATGACCCGCGAGATGTTCGGGCTCGTGGAGGCGTTCGACTACACCCTGGAGGACCTGCGCTGGTTCACCATCAACGCGATGAAGTCGGCGTTCCTGCCCTTCGACGAGCGGCTCGCGCTCATCGAGGGCGTCATCAGGCCCGGCTACGCCGCGCTCATCGACGCTCGGTAGCCGCGGCGGTCAGCTCGGCGTAGGCCTGGTCGCCGGTGGCGCGGCGGCACCCCTGCCGCACCGCGTGGGCGACCACCCGTTGCTGGTCGCGCATCAGCGCCAGGCCGCGGCGCACCAGGACGAGCGGCGGCTTGCGGTGCTCGCGCAGGTCGCGGGTCAGGCGCCGCCAGAACGTGACGAGCGGGTGCTGGGTGATGCAGTAGGCCGCCGCGAGGATCCCCTCGTCGCGGCACGCCGCGACGACGTGGGGCGCGAAGATGCCCTCCGCGACGAAGAAGGGGCTGCCGGCGAGGTCGACCGTGTGGGTGCCGCAGCGGCCGCTGCGCGAGATGTCGTAGACCGGGACCTCGCTGCGCCCGGTGGCGCACAGCTCGCGCAGCGCGGCGAGCGCGTCGGCCTCGTGCCAGGAGTCGGGGTGGTCCCAGTCGACCAGGCCGGCGTTGGCGCCCGTCGTGATGCGGGGGAGCGAGGGGTCGTCGCCGTCCTTGTAGAAGTCGTCGAGGCGCAGGACGGGCAGGCCGAGACGCTCCGCGAGGCGGGACTTGCCCGCGCCGCTGGGGCCCGCCAAGATGACCACCTGGGCTGTGCTCATGTGTTGCGGACTCATTTCGTCGTTCGGCCACGCGGCGTGAGGGCAGGACATAGTGTCGCGCAGATCACTGCTCGACACCTCTGTGGGGAGGACGTCCATGAGTCATCTCGACTCGACCGCGCCCGAGGACGCCGGCACGCCCGGTGGCCCCGTCGGACGCGGCAGCAAGCGCTTCGTGCTGGTGGGACTCGCGCTGGCGCTGGTCGTCGCGACCGTCGCATTCTTCACGATGCGCGGAGCAGGGGATGAGCCGGAGGGGGCAGACTGCATCTCCGAGGTGATCACGCTCACCACTGCGCCGGTCATGGAGGACCTGGTGCACCAGGCCGTCAAGGACGTCAACGCCGACGAGCCGTGCATCGACATCCAGGTGACCGCCGGCACGGTGAAGGACGTCGTCTCCCTCCTCGGCGACCCCAGCGCCGAGCTCCCCGACATCTGGATCCCCGACAGCCCGACCTGGAAGGGCCAGCTCACCAGCGCCGGCTGGGCGGGCACGCCGATCGCCGCCGTGCTGGCCCAGACGCCCGTCGGCCTCATCGGCGGGCCGGCCGCCGAGGCGCCGGCCTCCTGGGTCGCCGCGCTCGGCAGCGGCAGCCTGGCGATGGCCGACCCGAGCGCGGAGGGCGCGTCGGCGCTCGCCCTGCTGGCGCCCTACGCCGAGATGAAGCGGACCGGCGAGACCCCGGAGTCGATCGACCAGAAGACCGTCCCCGTCGCCCAGACCTACGGCGAGCGCGCCGTGGCCGGCAGCGTCAACGAGACCGACCTGTCCACGATCACCGCATCCAGCACCCAGCTGGTGCCCGCCACGGAGCACGACTACCTCGCCGCGCGCCGCAGCAACGACCAGCTCGCCCTGGTGGCCCCGAAGACCGGCGTGCCGATGCTGCAGTTCCCGCTCATCGACGTCAATCGCGGCAGCAAGGACATGCTCAGCTCCGGTGGCGACCTGTCCGCCCGCGTGGGCCGCGCCCTGGGCCGCTGGTTCGCCTCGAGCGCCGGGGTGGAGGCGATCTCGGCCGCCGAGCTGCGCGGCCCCGACGGCGCCCCGCTCCCCAACGACATCGGGCTGGGCAAGGCCAGGGTGCTGGGCAAGGTGCCCCAGCAGACCACCGACGACGTGCTGCGCGGGTGGCGCGTGCTGTCGGTGCCCTCCAGCATCCTCGCGGTGGTCGACCTGTCGGGCTCGATGAAGACCGCCATCGGCGACACCACGCGCATCCGGCTCGCCATGACCGCCTCCAAGGTCGCGCTCGACGCGTTCCCCTCGCAGGCGCGCATCGGGATCTGGGGCTTCTCGAAGAACCGTGGCAAGGGCGGCGCGTCGTGGGCCGAGTACGCCCCGCTCGAGCGCCTCGACGCGCCGGCGGACGGCGGCAGGACCCACGGCGACGTGGTCCGCGCGGAGGCCGACCTCCTGCCCAGCCGGGTGCGGGGCGGCACCGGCGTCATGGACACCACGCTCGCGGCCTACAAGCACGCCCAGGAGAAGTGGGACCCGGCGTGGTTCAACTCCGTGGTGATCATGACCGACGGCGCGCGGGACGACTCCAGCTCGCTGTCCCTCGAGTCGCTGGTCAACCAGCTCACGTCGCTGCGCGACCCGGCCAAGCCCGTCAAGGTGGTCATCATCGGCATCTCGCCGGACGCCGACACCGGCGAGCTCGAGGAGATCGCGGCGGCGACGGGCGGGCAGAACTACCTCGTCGAGGACCCCAACCAGATCCTCGGCGTGCTGGCGCAGGCCCTGCTCAACCGCTGACGACGGTGTTCTGGTCGACGAGCACCTGCCACTGCCCCCGCTCGTAGGTCCAGGTGATGATGATCGCCAGAGGGACCGCTCCGTCGCCGTCGGTGTAGACGGAGTCGAAGAGGACCAGCGCGGTGTCGCAGCCCGCGACTGCGGTGTGCCGGACCTCCAGGGTCTGTGTCCACTCGGTGCGGGCGAAGAAGCCCTCGATGAAGCCGGCGACCTCCGTCCTGCCGACCAGCGTGGCGCCGCCGGGGAGCACCGCGGTGACCTCCGGATGCAGGAGGGCGTTGAAGGTGCGCGCGTCGCGCTCGTCGGTCGCCTCGACGTAGGTCCGCACGGCGCGGTCGAACCTGCGCTCGCAGGCACGGTCGCCGCCGTGGGCACGCTCCGAGGCGGGTACGCCGCCGGCCTGACCGGCGGCCTGCCCGGCAAGTGGGACGGCGAGCGGGACGCCGAGTGGGACGGCGCCGGCGGCCGTCCCGGTCAGCACGGCGGCGCCGAGAGCGGTGGCCAGGGCCGTCGACAGCAGGGTGGTGATGGACATACGGTGCTCCTTCTCGAGGTGGTCCGGGCCTCCATCGAAGGCCCGAGCACCCGGTCGACGGGAGCGATTCGATGAGGTTCGACGAAGGTCCGCCGTGATCGTCGCGGAGCTCGACGCCGCCACTGCCTCGCGGGTCCGCCTGGCACCGTCGCCCGCGGCCGAGGCGATGGCGTGGCTGCGCCTGGCCGTCGCCGGTCGGCGCGACACCCTGGTCGGGCGGCCCCGACTCGCCGGCCCGCTGTCGCGCGACGTGGACGTGCAGCTCCTCGTCGCGCTGGTGGCAGGGGGGACCAGCGGCTACCTGCCCGACTTCCTGACTCCCAAGCCCGGGACCGCGGACGCGCTCGACGCGCAGCTCGCGCAGGTCGCCGCGACGCCCGACGACGAGGCGCGGCACCAGGTGCTGACCGAGACCTTCGCGGACGGACCCGCTCCCGCGGCGGTGGTGCGAGCGATCGAGTCGGGCACCATGGCGGTGCGGGCAGCGCGTGGCCTCGAGTCGTTGTGGCGCCACGCCGTGGGTGAGGTCTGGGGAGCCTTCGGGCACCTGGTGGAGGCCGACATCGCCCGGCTGTCGGCCGTCCAGGGCCGCTCCGGCGTGACCGCGATGCTCGAGACCCTGCACCCGCACGTCACCTACGACGGCTCGTGCCTACGGGTGTGGATGCCGCCCTGGGAGGAGGCCGGGGTGCTGCGTGGCACCGAGCTGGTGGTCTCGCCGGCGTTGCTGGACCGGCCCCACGTGTCCCCCCAGCTGTGCCGCCCGGACCAGGCCGTGCTGCGCTACCCGGTACGTACCCTGGGCGACCCGATCGCGACGGTGAGGCGTCGCGCGCTCGGCAGGCTCATGGGGGACACCCGCGTCGCCCTGCTCTACGACCTGGCCACCCCGCGGTGCACGGCGACGCTCAGCGAGCGCCACCGGTTGAGCGCGGCGACCGTCTCCTACCACCTGGGGATCCTGCACGAGTGCGGCCTGGTCACCCGCGTGCGTCACGGCAACGTCGTGGACTACCAGCGCAGCGGCCGGGCCGAGGCCCTGCTCCGCCGCCCCGAGGTCACGCTGGGTTGAGCGGCCGGAGCAGGGTGCTGGCTGCTCAGACGCCGATCGGGTGCCAGACGGTCTTCGTCTCGAGGAACTGCGTCATCCGGTCCAGCCCGGGAGCCGCGAGCCAGTCGGTGTCGGGCGCGGGACGGCGTACGCGCTTGAGGTTGTCGGCGGCGGCGACCTCGAGCTCGGTGGCGAGCTCGGCGTCCTCGACACCGGTGAGGTCGATGCCGTTGACGTCCATGTGCGAGGCCAGCCACGGGGCGATCTCGGCCTGCGAGCCGGTGAGCACGTTGACCACGCCGCCGGGCAGGTCGCTGGTGGCCATCACCTCGCCGAGGGTGATCGCGGTCAGCGGGTTGGCCTGGCTGGCGATCACCACGACGGTGTTGCCGGTGACGATCAGCGGCGCGACGACGCTGACCAGGCCGAGCAGGGGGCCACGGGGCGCGACCACGGCGATGACGCCGCTGGGCTCGGGGGTCGAGAGGTTGAAGTAGGGGCCGGCGACCGGGTTGGCGTTGCCGACGACCTGGGTGATCTTGTCGGCCCAGCCGGCGTACCAGACCAGGCGGTCGATCGCGGCGTCGACGTAGGCGCGCGCCTTCGACTGCGAGATCCCCTCGGCGGCACGGAGCTCGGCCTCGAACTGCTCGCGTCGGCCCTCGAGGACCTCGGCGATGCGGTAGACGACCTGGGCCCGGTTGTAGGCCGTGCGGCCCGACCAGCCACCGAAGGCCTTGCGGGCGGCGACGACGGCGTCGCGGGCGTCCTTGCGCGAGGCCAGGGCCGCGTTGGCGAGGAGCTTGCCCTTGGCGTCGTCGACGACGAAGGTGCGACCCGACTCCGAGCGGGGGAACTGCCCGCCGATGTAGAGCTTGTAGGTCTTGCGTACGTCGATGCGGCTCACGCGTCCGCTCCCTTCAGGTAGCCCTCGAGACCGTGGCGGCCGCCCTCGCGGCCGTAGCCGGACTCCTTGTAGCCGCCGAACGGCGAGGTGGGGTCGAACTTGTTGAACGTGTTGGCCCACACGACGCCCGCCCGCAGCTGGTTGGCCATCGACAGGATCCGCGAGCCCTTGTCGGTCCACACGCCCGCCGAGAGGCCGAACGGCGTGTTGTTGGCCTTCTCGACCGCCTCGGAGGGGGTGCGGAAGGTCAGCACCGACAGCACCGGGCCGAAGATCTCCTCACGCGCGATCCGGTGCGCCTGGGTGACGCCGGTGAAGACGGTGGGGGCGTACCAGTAGCCGTTGGCGGGCAGCTCGCACGGCGCGGACCAGCGCTCGGCGCCCTCGGACTCGCCGACCTCGGACAGCTCGCGGATCTTGGCGAGCTGCTCGGCGGAGTTGATCGCGCCGACGTCGGTGTTCTTGTCGAGCGGGTCGCCCACGCGCAGCGTGGCCATCCGGCGCTTGAGCCGGTCCATCACCTCGTCGGCGACGGACTCCTGCACCAGCAGGCGCGAGCCCGCGCAGCAGACGTGGCCCTGGTTGAAGAAGATGCCGTTGACGATGCCCTCGACGGCCTGGTCGAGCGGGGCGTCGTCGAAGACGATGTTGGCGGCCTTGCCGCCGAGCTCGAGCGTCACCTTCTTGTCGGTGCCGGCGACCGCCCGGGCGATGGCCTTGCCGACCTCGGTGGATCCGGTGAAGGCGACCTTGTCGACGTCGGGGTGCGACACGATCGCGCGGCCGGTGTCGCCGGCGCCGGTGACGATGTTGACGACGCCGGGCGGCAGGTCGGCCTGCTGGCAGATCTCGGCGAAGAGCAGCGCGGTCAGGGGCGTGGTCTCGGCGGGCTTGAGCACGACCGTGTTGCCGCACGCCAGCGCCGGGGCGATCTTCCAGGCCAGCATCAGCAGCGGGAAGTTCCACGGGATGACCTGGCCGGCGACGCCGAGCGGCGTCGAGCCGTAGCCGGAGTACTCGAGCTTGTCGGCCCAGCCGGCGTAGTAGAAGAAGTGGGCGGCGACGATCGGCACGTCGACGTCGCGCGACTCCTTGATCGGCTTGCCGTTGTCGATCGACTCCAGGACGGCGAGCTCGCGGCCGCGCTCCTGGATGATCCGGGCGATCCGGTAGAGGTACTTGGCGCGCTCGGCCCCGGACATCCGCGACCAGACGCGGGTGTAGGCGCGGCGGGCGGCCTTGACGGCCTCGTCGACGTCGGCGTCGCTGGCCTCGGCGATCTCGGCGAGGACCTCCTCGGTGGCCGGGTTGACGGTCTTGAACGACGTGCCGCTGCCGTCGACGAACTCGCCGTTGACGAACAGGCCGTAGGACGGCTTGATGTCGACGATGGCGCGCGACTCGGGCGCGGGGGCGTACTCGAAAATGTTGGTCATCCCCATCAGTCCAGCGTGAAGTAGTCGGGACCGGAGTAGCGTCCGGTCGTCATCTTGGTGCGCTGCATCAGCAGGTCGTTGAGCAGCGTGGAGGCGCCGAAGCGGAACCAGTCGGGGTCGAGCCAGTCGCCGCCGCAGATCTCGTTGACCATCACGAGGTACTTGATGGCGTCCTTGGTGGTCCTGATGCCGCCGGCGGGCTTGACGCCGACCATCTGCCCGGTCTGGTCGCGGAAGTCGCGCACCGCCTCGAGCATGATCAGGGTGACCGGGAGGGTCGCGGCGGGCTGGACCTTGCCGGTGGAGGTCTTGATGAAGTGGCCACCGGCCATCATCGCCAGCCAGCTGGCGCGCCGGACGTTGTCGTAGGTCTGCAGCTCACCGGTCTCGAAGATCACCTTGAGGTGCGCGCTGGTGCCGTCGGGCCTCGCGCAGGCCTCGCGGACCAGGGCGATCTCCTCGAAGACGTCGAGGTAGCGCCCCGAGAGGAACGCCCCGCGGTCGATGACCATGTCGATCTCGTCGGCGCCGGCCTCGACCGCGTCACGGGTGTCGGCGAGCTTGATGTCCATCGCGGCGCGACCGCTGGGGAACGCGGTGGCGACCGCCGCGACGTGGACGCCGCTGTCGCCGAGCGTCTGCTTGGCGGTGGCGACCATGTCGGGGTAGACGCACACGGCGGCGGTGGCCGGGCAGGTCGGGTCGGCCGGGTCGGGACGCATCGCCTTCGAGGCGAGCGCGCGGACCTTGCCGTGCGTGTCCTGGCCCTCGAGCGTGGTCAGGTCGACCATGCGGATGGCCAGGTCGATGGCGAAGGCCTTCGACGTCGTCTTGATCGACCGGGTGGCCAGGCCCGCGGCGCGAGCCTCGCACCCGACCTGGTCGACCCCGGGGAGGCCGTGGAGGAATCGACGGAGCGAGGAGTCCGAGCGCACGATGTCGTCGAAGACGCCGCCGTGGGTCGCGGAGGTGCTCGCCGTTGGGCTGGCAGTGGGTGTCACCGGCCCAGCATAGAGTTGGGTCGAAGGCCCCCCGCAATCCGTGATGGCCGACGGTCTGCTCACATCGACGAGGACGACATGGCATCCCTGCAGGACGACCACGAGGTCGTGGTCGAGCGGTTCCAGCCATCCAGTGGCCGGTTCTCGGGCTGGGCGACGCTCGTGCTGTCCGCCCTCCTCGTGGTGGCCGGCGTGGCCTACTTCGACGACGGGTTCCCCGCCTGGGTGACCGCCGCGGGCCTGCTCGTCGGCGTGCTGGCGTGGGCGGCCAACCTGCGCCCGGCGCTGTGGGTCACCGAGGAGCACCTCGTCATGCGCAACCTCGCCGAGACCGTCCACATCCGCCTCGACGCGATCGAGGAGCTGGCCGTGCGCCAGGTCCTGGCGGTCCGCGCCGCCGACCAGCGCTTCGTCAGCACCGTGCTGGGACGCAGCTGGCGCAAGGCGATCGTCTCGCGCAGGGGCTCCACCGACGACGGTCCGCGCGAGGGCATGCCCTACGCCGACTGGGCCGAGCACCGCCTCCACGAGCTGGTCGACGCCGCCCGCGACCGCACGGGGGTGCGGCCCGGGTCGAAGGAGCAGCTGGCCCTGCCCGACGCCGTGCGCCGCGAGCCGGCGGTGCTGCCCCTCGCGTTGACCGGGGCGGCCGTCGTGGCGCTGCTGGTCAGCCTCTTCGTCTGAGGTCCCTCAGGCGCGGCGAGCGGCCGCGACGGTGCCCGGCGTGGGGAACCAGCGAGCGACGACGGCCGACTGCCCGAGCGTCCACGTCGAGCTGCACACCCAGTAGACGAGCAGGGCCACCGGCACGACGCCGCCCGCCACGAGCATCCCGCCTGCCGACATCACGGGGATGATCCGCTGCGCCGCCACCATCGCCTCCGGCATCCCCTCGAGGGGGGTGTTGGGCGCGACGACGAAGCGCTGGGTGACGTAGGACAGCACCGCCGCGGTCAGGGCCAGTCCGGCGACGACGGCGAGGTGCACCCCGCCACCGCCGAGGTAGCCGCGGCCGGCCAGCGAGACGCCGACGACCGACGCCGCGCCGAAGGACGACACCAGGCCGGGGCCCATCGCGCCCACCGCCGCGCCCGAGGCGACGTCCGCCACGAGGTGGTAGAGCGCGATCCACACGGGCAGCTGGAGCAGCACCGGCAGGCAGCCCAGCCGGCTCACCCCGTGCTCGGCCGACACCGTGCGCCGCTCCCGCATCAGGGCACGCACGCTCTCGGCGTCGGTGCGTCCGCGGTAGCGCTCCGCGATGCCCTGCAGGTGGGGCCGCGCCCGGGCGGCGGCGTGCGCCTGGCGGACGCCGTGGACGACGAGCGGCAGCACCGCGAGGCGTACGAGGACGACGAGGGCGGCGATGCCGAGCACCCAGGTCGCGGCGGCATCGGGCGGGGCGCCGAGGGAGGTGAGGGCGTCGTGGGTGGCGGCGAGGACCGCGGCGAGGGCGTGCGAGATCGGGTCGAGCAAGGACATGGGTGTGCTCCTGGGACGGTGGGGACGGGTCTGGACGGGCTCGCCGGAGGCGAGGGTCAGACCAGTCCCGGCGCACGCGGTCGCACCGGGTGGTGCCCCGCGTCGGTCGTCCGCCCCGCGAGCACGAGGGGCACGTCGGCGGCACGTCGCCGCGGTCGCAGCGAGCGCAGGGTCGCGTCGGGGACGACAGCAGGGCCGCGTACGCCCATCAGGGTCGTGGCGGCGGCGAGCGCGGCGAGCACCACGAGCGCCTCGGCCGGCATCGTCGAGACCGTCGGAGCGATCGTGATGGCGGCGGCGATCGACGCCAGCGCGAGCACCACGGTCCGGAGCATGTCCGCCACCCTAGCCCGCCGCTCCCCCGGCGGGACGTCATGGGAATGCCCGGTCCGAGGCGGGGATTCCCCTGACGCTGCGCGCCGGGTCGGCGGTGGGCGGGCTCAGCCGCCGAAGACGGTGCCGCGCAGGTCGGCCGTGATCGCGTCGAGCCGGCCGACCGCGGCGATCCGGGCGGCGTCGACCCCGCCCTCGCCGGGGCCGTCGCCGACGGGTACGACGACCTCGAGGTAGCACTTCACCTTGGGCTCGGTGCCGCTCGGGCGCACGATGACCCGCCCGCCCTCGGCCAGCGTGTAGCGCATCCCGTCGGTGGGGGGCAGCCGGTCGGAGCCCTCGGAGAGGTCCTCGACCCGCTCCACGGCCAGGCCGCCGAGCGAGCGGGGCGGGGTGGCCCGCAGCCGCTGCATGGTCGCGGGGATCGCGGCGAGGTCGTCGAAGCGCACGGAGAGCTGGTCGGTGGCGTGCAGGCCGTGCACGCGCGAGATGTCGTCGAGGATGTCGGTGAGCGCCCGGCCGTCGGCCTTGGCCTGCGCCGCGAGCTCGCAGACCAGCACGAGCGCCGAGACGCCGTCCTTGTCCCTGACGTGCTCGGGGTCGCAGCAGTAGCCCAGCGCCTCCTCGTAGCCGAAGGCTAGCCCCTCGACCCGGCCGATCCACTTGAAGCCGGTGAGCGTCTCCTCGTGCGGCTGGCCGGCCGCGGCCGCCATCTTGCCGAGCAGGCTCGACGACACGATGGAGTTGGCGTAGGTGCCCCGCTGTCCGCGGGCGAGCAGGTGGTGCGCGAGCAGGGCGCCCACCTCGTCGCCGCGCAGCATCCGCCACCCGTGGGCGTCGGGGACGGCGACGGCGCAGCGGTCGGCGTCGGGGTCGTTGGCGACCACCAGGTCGGCCCCGTGCTTCCTGGCGAGGTCGAGGGCGAGGTCCATCGCGCCCGGCTCCTCGGGATTGGGGAACGCCACGGTCGGGAAGTCGGGGTCGGGGTGCTCCTGCTCCTCGACGACCTGGGGCGCGTCGAAGCCGGCCGTCTCCAGCACCTGCGCGACGGTCGCGCCGCCCACCCCGTGGAGCGGGGTGTAGACGATGCGCAGGTCGCGCGGACCGTCCTCGGCCAGGCCCGCGACGGTGTCGAGGTAGCGGTCGACGATCTGCTCGCCGACGAGGGTGCCGGCGTTGCCACGCGGCACGTCGGCCAGCGGGCCGACCGCGGCGATGCGGGCCGCGATCTCGCTGTCGGCGGGCGGGACGATCTGGCTGCCGTCGCCGAGGTAGACCTTGTAGCCGTTGTCCTCCGGCGGGTTGTGGCTGGCGGTGACCATCACGCCGGCCGCGCAGCCGAGCTCGCGGATCGCGAACGCGAGGAGCGGGGTGGGCAGGGGCCGCGGCATCACCAGCGCCTTGAACCCCGCGCCGGTCATCACCTCGGCGGTGTCGCGCGCGAAGACGGCGGAGTTGTGGCGGGCGTCGAAGCCGATGACGACCGATCCGCCGGCGTGGCCGGTGTCGCGGAGGTAGGCCGCCAGGCCGGCTGCCGCCCGGGTGACGACGACGCGGTTCATCCGGTTGGGGCCGGCGCCGAGCGCTCCCCGCAGGCCGGCGGTGCCGAACTCGAGGGTGCCCGCGAATCGGTCGGCCAGGTCGGTCTGCTCGCCCCGCCCGGCGGCGGCGAGGACGGCCTCGAGCTCGGCGCGGGTCTGCTCGTCGGGGTCCTCCGCGGCCCAGGCGCGGGCGCGGTCGAGCAGGTCGGGGTCGGTCTGGTGCGCGGTCATGGACGCACGCTATCCCCACCGGCTCGGCCCCGGCGCTGCGGCGGTCGCCCGCTCGCGTGACGCAGGGGGCCGATGTCGGTGGGCGGTGCCACGATGCCTTCCATGATCGATCACCTGGGCATCAACTGCACCGACCTGGCGCGCGCGGCCGCGTTCTACGACCGGGTCCTGGGCGTGCTGGGGCACCGGCGCCTGATGGACGTCGGCGTCGCCATCGGCTACGGCACCGACACGCCGGACTTCTGGATCGGCACCTTCGCGGGCGTCGGCCCCAACCGGGAGGTCCACCTCGCCTTCACCGCCCCCGACGCCGCGACCGTGCGCGCCTGGCACGCCGAGGCGCTCGCCGCCGGTGCGGAGTCGCTGCACGAGCCGCGGCTGTGGCCGGAGTACCACGAGGGCTACTACGGCGCCTTCGTCCGCGACACCGAGGGCAACAACATCGAGGCCGTGTGCCACGGCGGCGACTCCTGACGGCTAGCGTGTGCGGGTGCCAGCCCGGGTCCGCTCCGTCAACGCCGGCAGCCCCGAGCCGGTCCCGGGGCTGAAGCGCCCCAGCGGCATCCACAAGCGCCCGGTCGAGGTCATCGAGGTCCGCGACCCCGGGCCCAAGCGCGGTGGCCTCGGCAGCGGGGTCGTCGGCGACGCGGTCATCAGCCGCAGGCACCACGGCGGCACCACCCAGGCCGTCTACGCCGTCGCCCGCGAGGAGCTCGACTGGTGGGGCGAGCACCTCGGCCGCGACCTGGCCGACGGCATGTTCGGGGAGAACCTCACGACGCTCGGCCTGGCGGTCGACACGGCCGAGGTGGGGGAGCGCTGGCAGGTCGGCGAGACCCTCCTGGAGGTCTGCGGCCCGCGCATCCCGTGCGCGACGTTCGCCAAGCACATGGCCGAGCGCGCGTGGGTGCGTCGCTTCGCCGAGCGCGGCCTGACGGGTGCCTATCTCGCGGTGCTCGATCCCGGTGCGATCCGGGCGGGCGACCCGGTGGAGGTCGTGCACCGGCCGGGGCACGGGCTGACCCTGCCGATCTACTTCCGCGCGCTCATGGGCGACAGGCAGCTCGCCGCGGTCCTCCTCGAGGCCGAGGTGCTGCCGGCCGCCGAGCACGCCTGGCTGCTCGCCCGGAGGAGCTGAGGGCCCGGAGGAGCTGACCCCGGCTGACCCCGGCTCAAGCGGGCTCGTCCCCGCTCAACACGTCGGATACGACGTGTCCAGCGGGGACGCGGCCCGATCAGCGGCGGTAGGTCGCCAGGTCGGCGCCCAGCTCGGTGAAGACCGCCTGGTTGAGCGCGAACGCGACGCTCACCTCGCCGACGACCGCGCGCTGCTGCTCGGCCGTGAGGTCGAGGGCGTCGAGGCGGGCGCGGTAGCGGTCCTTGTAGGGCTTGGGCTTCGCGATCGCGGGGAAGGCGTAGAACGCCGTGCCCCGACCCTCCAGCCCGAGCTCGCGGTCGAGGACGCGGCCGATGACCTGACCGCCGGAGAGGTCGCCGAGGTAGCGGGTGTAGTGGTGGGCCACGAACAGCGGCGCGCACGTACGGACCTCGTGCAGCCGGGCGACGTAGGCGTCGGTCGCGGGGCTGTGGAACTCCGCGGGCGCGGGCGCGCCGGCGGCCTGCGCCCAGAACGCGAGGTCCTCCTCGATCGCGGCGAGCCGGTCGAGCGCCGGGTCGACGACCGCGGCGACGGCGGGGTCGCCGGCGAGCTCGGTGCCGAGCGCCTCCAGCGTGCGGTAGACCTCGCGGAATCGGAGCAGGTAGTCACGCACGCCCAGCGCGTTGATGCGCGCCGAGGTGAGCTCGGCCATGAACGCCGAGCCCTCCGCCTCGGTGTGGGCCTCCTGGGAGCCGTCGCGCATCGCGATGGAGAGTGCAGCGGTGGCCGGAGCCGGGTCGAGCATCGTCATGACGTCCTCACTTGACTCGGAAGGTGCGGGTCACCTTCGCCTTGCCCACGGCGTCGTTGCCAGGGACCTTTGCCACCAGGGAGTACCTCCCGGCGGGGAGCTTGGGCAGCCTCGCGCGGACCGTGCCGGCCTTGATCCGCACCTTCAGCGACGCGACCCTCTTGCCCTTCGCGGTGCGGACGAGCACCGTCGCCCTGCCGGTGGCGAGCTCGCTGACCGTCACGACGGCGGTGCCGCGCTTGCCGGCCCGGGGCCTGCTGCCCCACGTGAGCGTCGCGATGCCCTTCGCCGGCCCCCCGAGCGTGCCCGGCTGCGGCACCGGGGTGGGCGTGGGAGTCGGGACGGGCGCCGGGACGGGCGCCGGGGCCGGTGCGGTGACCGTGACCGTCGTCGTCGCGGTGCCGGCCTCGTGGTTGCGGTCGCCGGCGTAGGTCGCGGTGAGCGTGTGCGGACCGACGGCGAGCCCGCCGACGGCCAGCTCAGCCGTGCCGCCGACGATGTCGGCGGAGCCCAGGGCGGTGGCTCCCTCGGCGAGGCTCACCACACCCGTCGCGGCGGCGGGCAGCGCCACCGAGACGGACACCGGCTCGGGCGCGGTGGCACCCTGCGCCCGCACGGTCATCGCCGGGACGGCCTTGGCGACCGTCGCGGTCGTGGTGGTGGTGGCGCCGGCGGTGGCGGGGTCTCCCGAGTACGTCACCGACAGGTGCCTGGCGCCGGCCCCGGGCCTGCGCAGCCGGAGGACCGCGGCGCCGGAGTCGAGGCTGGCACGTCCCAGGACGGCCTCCCCCTCGCGGAGGGTGACCGTGCCGCTCCCCGACCCGGTCACGTCGACGGTGACGAGCTGGTCGTCGCCGAAGACGACGGCCGGCGCGTCGACCTCGACCGTGGCAGCGGAGTCGGCGAACCTGATCGGCGTGAAGGTCTCGTAGAGCGCCTGCGTCGCGCCGGAGCCCGGGTAGGTGTAGATGCCGTAGTTGCCCGAGGTCGCGGCGGCGTCCATCGCTGCCTTGTCCACGACCAGCGTCGCGGTGAAGCTGCCGTCGGGGTCGAGCACGACCGCCGACGAGGCCTGGCTGCCGAGCGCCGCGACGTCCTCGGCGCGCACGGCCCACCTGAGGCCCGCGCCACCCTGGTTCACCCGCGCCGTGGACGGTGCGCCCGCCGAGGGACGCCACACGTCGGCGTAGCGGCCGAAGGCGATGTAGGCGCCGCCGGGCTTGCCGGCGAGCGGCGGGCGGGTGCCGGTGGCGAGGGCCGGGTCGAAGCCCGTGCCCTCGACCGTCACCTCCTGCTCACCGGTCGGGAGCAGCGTCGTGCGGGTCACGGTGACCCGGGGCGCCCACGCGACGGACAGCGGGGTGGCAACCTTGCGTGCGTCGACGCTGCCGCCGCTGGAGTACCAGTACGACGCCGTCCCGACCGCTTCCTGGAAGTCGATGAACGACTGCGGGAAGGAGCCGGACGTCGTCGGGTCGGCCGTCGACTGCGGGGTGGTGCCCGGCGCCGTGTCGACGGTGACGCCGAGGTAGTCGGGCGTGACGGTGAGCCCGCTGGTCGTGAGGTCGACGCCGGTGAGGTCGGCGAGGGTGACCTCGGTCGCGGGGAGGGCGCTCCACTGCGACTGGTCGCCCATCTGCGAGCCGTACCCGCTGAGCGTGGCGGTCAGGGTGCCGTTGCCGTCGGTGACGCTCAGCTCGGGGTCGGACACGTGGAAGAAGGACATGCCGGAGTAGTAGACGACCGTGAAGTCGCCGTCCCACGAGATGGTGCCGGTGTCCGTCGCCGGGTCGACCGTGCCGGTCCCGTTGGCGAAGGAGACCACGTTCTCCGACAGGGTGGCGCCGGCGTTGACGGTCTGGCCCGCCGCGTTGGTCCTGGTGCCTTGCCAGGTGGTAGGGGCGTAGCTGCCGTCGGCCTGCTTGTCCTCGATGGTGACGTTGCCCTCGCTGGCCGACCACCCGGCCGGCCTGCCGTTGGTCCAGGTGGCGCCCCGGTCGGAGACCGTGAGGGTCTGGGAGCCGGCGCCGGGGTCGTGCAGCCTGCCCGCGGAGAACAGGTTCCAGGTGCCCGGCGCGAAGGCGCCTCCGGTGCTCTCCTGGTTGAGGTCCCAGCGGAGCTCAGCGTGGTCGATGGTCGTGGTCGCCGCCTGCGCCGGCGCGGGGCTCGCGAGGACCGCGATCCCCCCGGCGAGGAGCGCCAGGCTTGCGATGCTGCCCACGGAGCGGCGGGTGCCGCTGTGCGCGTGCTTCATTTCTTTCCTTCCACAGGGTTGCTGACCAGGGTGGTGCTGATCAGGGTGGTTGCGAGCGCTCCGAGGAGCAGCACGCAGCCGAGCAGCCACAGGGTGTGGGTCTCGGTCTCGCCGGCCGCGGCTGCGGCCGGCATCGGGGGGTCGGAGGTGGTGGCCGGGACCTGCAGCGGCTGGACGGCCAGTGGCGTGCCGCCCACCCCCGCGGCAGCGGCGCCGGAGGCGTCCGGGTCGGCCGCGCCGGGATCGGCGCCGGCCAGCCCGTCGGGGTCCGGCGCCGTCATGTCGCCCGGGCGGGCCGTGGGCGTCGCGAGCGGGGGAGTCGTGGGGCTCGTGGTGGGGTTGGCAGTGGGCGTCTTCGTCGGTCCTTGGCCCGATCCCTGGCCCGATCCCTGGCCCGATCCCTGCCCTGATCCCTTGGTCGGGCCCTTGGTCGGGCCCGTGGTGGGCGAGGTGTCTGAGCCCTTCGTGGGCGGGGCCGTCGGGGTGGGCGTGGGGGTCGCGACGGGCGCGCCCGCCCAGCTCACCGTGAGGGGGAGGGCCGGCTTGAAGGCGTCGGTGGCGCCACCGGTGGAGTACCAGTAGCCGGCCGTGCCCGCCCTCGCGAGGAAGTCGAGGAAGCTGCTGGGGAAGGCTCCCTTCCAGGGCCCGCCCACCTGGGTCGCCTGATCGGAGGGTGCCTGCCAGGCGACGCCGAGGTAGGCCGGCGTGCTGGCGAAGCCGTCGGAGGCGGCGAGGTCGACCTCGGCACGCGGCAGGTCCGCCAGCACGACCCGGGTGGGCGGCAGCGGGGTCCACTGCGACTGGTCGTCCATGTCGGAGGCGTGGCCGCCGAGGGTCGCCGTCAGCTGGGCCCGCTCGGGGGCCACCTCGAGGGTCGGGTCGGTGACGGTGAAGTAGCTGAGCCCGGAGTAGAAGACCACCGAGAAGGACCCCGTCCACGAGATGGTGGCGGATCCGGCGGCGGGGTCGACCGTGCCGGCGCCCGCGTCGAGCACCACCTGGTGGTTGCTGAACCGGCCGCTGGTCGGGCTGGGGATGGCCGTGCCCTGCGGGGTCGTGGTGAGCCCGGCCCACGTGGCAGCGGCGTACGAGCCGTCGGCCTGCTGCTTCTCGATCCGCACGTTGCCGTCGGCCGCCTTCCAGGCGCTCGGCGGCAGGGTCGTGCCGCCGCGGCCCGGGTCGGGCACGACGCCCGCGGACAGGAAGTTGTGGCTCTGGGGGGCGAAGGCCCGGTTGTTGGCCTCGTTGGAGAGGCCCCACCGCAGCTGCGCGCCGGTGACGGCGAACGGCTCGCCGCCCGCCGGGGCCGCTCCCCGGGCCGGCTCGACGGCCGGGGAGAAGGGGGCGACCGCGAGCAGCAGCACGGCGAGGGTCGTCAGCGCGGTGGCGGCCAGCGCGACGACCCCGGTCCGGGCGGTCGTACGACCGCGAGCGGCGGCGCTCATGCCACGGCCTCGGCCGCGACCGGGCGCCGGAGGCGGCGACGCAATCGCAGGCGCAGGACGAGCAGGACGAGGGAGCCGGTGAGAGCGAGTCCCGCGAGCGCGACGAACGCCGTCGCGGCCACGTCGCCGTCGTCGTCGGCGACCGGGGCGGCGTCGGCCGGCGACCCAGCAGGGGCCGCCGCCCGCACCGGGAACCGCTCGCGCGGTCGCGCCCCGGATGCCGCGCCGACGAGCCGCAGCTCGTGGGTGCCCCCGGCGATGTCCACGGGCAGGGACATCACGCCGGCCACGTCCCCCGCCGCTCCCGCCACCAGGGGACCGAGGGCCACCACGCCGTCGTCGAGGAGGGCGAGCACCTGCTCGCCGGGCTCGAAGCCGCGCCCGGTGAAGGCGAGCGCCCGGCCGGCCTGCGCCGTCTGCCGTTCGGTGAGGACCGTCGGGCGACCGCGCCGCGCGTCGTCGCGACCGGGCGACCCGGCCCCTCCGGCCGCTCGCAGGGACGGTTCGGCCCCGGTCCCGGTCGTCCGGCCGTCGCCGGCGCTCACGGCCTCGTCGGACCGCTCCGGCGTCGGCTGCGTCTGCGTCTGGGTCGGCGCCGCGTCGTCGGCCCGGGCCGCGCCGAAGCGGATCGGGGTGAAGGTCTCGTTGCGGGCGTTCTTCAGCCCGTGGGCGCCGAAGGTGATCACCCCGCAGGTGACCGCGCGGCAGTCGACGTCGACCAGGTCGCCGTCGCGGTCGACGGCCCGGAACGTCGGCCCGGGCACGGTGAGGGAGACGGTGAACGCGCCGGCCCGGGTCATCACCGCCTGCGCCTCGCCGGTGGTGGAGCTGCCGGGGAAGGAGACGAAGCGGAGGTAGCCGGCGTTGTCCCCGCTCTCGGAGTCGGGGACGTAGCGGTAGTCGCGGCCCGTCACCCCGCCGCGCGAGGGCCGCCACCCGCCGCCCGCCGGGTCGCGGACCCAGCCGAACGCGACGTAGACGCCGCCGAAGCCGCCCGTCACCGCCTGGAACCCCGACCCGCGGACCGTGAAGGTCGTCGCCCGGCCGTCGTCGGCCAGCGCCGTCCCGTGGTCGTTGCTGATGCCGATCCGCGCCTCGGCGTGCGCCGGGCTGGCGGTGACGAGCACGCCACCGAGGGCGAGGACGCCGCTCGCGAGGGCCGCGGCGTGTCGGGTGGTGCGGCGGTGGGTCAGCACGGGTCCTCCTGGGACAACGGGTCGTCGAGGGCAGGGGCGGGCCTGCGGTCGGCGAGGACGATCGGGTCGCCGGTGCGCGGGTGGGCCACCACCTCGATCCGGTGGCGGTAGACGCGGGTGAGCAGCGCCGGGTCGAGTACCTCGCGGGGGGTGCCGACGGCCGCCACGCGGCCGTCCTCCAGCAGCACCATCCGGTCGGCGTGGGCGGCCGCGAGCGTCAGGTCGTGGAGCACGACCAGGACGGCGGCCCCAGCAGCGGCACGCCGGCGGGCGGTGGCGAGCAGGGTCTCCTGGTGCCCGATGTCGAGCGCGGCGGTCGGCTCGTCGAGCATCAGGATCCCCGTCTGCTGCGCGAGCACGCGGGCGAAGGAGGCGCGGCCCTTCTCGCCGCCGGAGAGCGATCCGAAGGAGCGGACGGCGAGGTGCTCGACCTCGGTGGTCTGCATCGCGGCGGCGACCTCGAGGTCGTCGAGGTCCTCCTCGGGGTGGCCGCGCCACGGCGCGCGGCCCATCTCGACGACCTCGCGCACGGGGAACGGGAAGGACACGCGCTGCTCTTGCGTGAGCACGGCGCGCTCCCGGGCGAGTGCCTGGAGACGCCACTGCCGCACCGGGCGGCCGTGCACCGTGACGGCGCCGCGCTCCGGCTCGAGGTCCCCGGCGACGACCGCGAGCAGGGTGGACTTGCCGGTGCCGTTGGGCCCGACGAGGGCGAGCACCTCGCCGGCGTGGAGGTCGAGGTCGACGTCGTCGAGGACGCGGCGGGTGCCGAAGGACGTCGTCACACCTCGCACGGACGCGACGGCGGTGCCCACTTCGGCGGTGGTGTGTCGCGCGGCGGTCATGCCCACCCGCCCGACGTACGACGGGTGCGCCACAGGAGCCAGAAGAAGAACGGGCCGCCGACGAGGGAGGTGAGCATGCCGAGCGGGAGGTCGGAGTAGGCGACCAGCGTGCGCGCCGCGAGGTCGGCCACGACGAGGACCAGGCTGCCCGCGAGCACGCAGGCCGGCAGGACCAGGCGGTGGCCGGGCCCGGTCACCATCCGCACGAGGTGGGGCACGACGAGCCCGACGAACCCCACGATCCCGCAGAACGACACGGCGGCGGCGGTGAGCAGCGCGACGACGACGATCAGGCCGATGCGCAGGCCCTCCACGTGGACGCCGAGGTGGCGGGCCGGGCGTTCGCCGAGGGCCAGCAGGTCGAGGCTGCGCGCGCTGAGCAGCGCCAGGGCGATGCCGAGGACCGTGAGCGGGGCGACGACGGCGACGTAGGGCCACCGGCTGCCGTTGAGGCTGCCGAGCTGCCAGAAGACGATCTGCTCACGGGCCTGGGTGTCGCCGAGGAACATCAGCATCGCCAGCAGCGCGCCCGCCACGGCGTTGACCGCGATGCCGGTGAGAACGAGCGTCACCACCTCGGTACGACCGCCGGAGCGGGCGAGCGCGTAGACGACCAGGGTGGTGAGCAGGCCTCCGGCGAAGGCGGCGACGGCGACGGTCCAGTCGCCGGCGAAGGTGAGCCCGAAGACGATGACCGTCGCCGCGGCGACGGCGGCGCCGGACGAGACGCCCACGATGCTGGGCTCGGCGAGCGGGTTGCCGAAGACGCCCTGCATCAGGGCTCCGGCGACCGCGAGCGCGGCGCCGACCAGGGCCGCCATCGCCACCCGCGGGAAGCGCACGCTCCACAGGGTGTCGTCACCGCGGGGATGGGTGGGCAGCGGCAGCCGGTCGATGCCGAGGCGGTGCAGCAGCGACCCCGCCACCTCGTCGGCGGGGACGGCCAGCTGTCCCGACCCGGCGGAGACGATGAGTGCGGTCACCAGTGCGGCACCGAGGAGGGCGAAGAACGCCGCGAGCGCGAGCGGGCGCGCCCCGCGGACCCGCGGTCGAGGGTGCGGCTGGGGGCCTGGATGCACGGCCGGGGCGGGCCGCAGGACGGGGGCCGTCACAGGGAGTCCGGGGCGTAGAGGGCGATCGCGAGCGCGTTGAGGACGTCGGCGGTGCGCGGCCCGTAGCTGAGGACCTGGTCGTCGTCCATGGCCACGATGCGCTCGTTGTCGCCGGCCGGCGTCTGGGCGAGGGCGGGGAACCGCTCGAGCAGCCCGTCGACGCCACCGACCGAGTCGAGGCCCTTGCTCATCATGAGCACCACGTCCGGCTGGGCGGCGACGAGGCCCTCGTCGGTCAGCGGTCGCATGCCCGTCCAGCCGATCTCGGCGCTGACGTCGTAGCCCCCGACCGCCTCGACGAGCGAGTCGGCGCCCGAGTCCTGGCCGAACATGTAGTAGACGCCCGAGCTGCCGCGGACGTAGAGGAAGACGGTGCGCAGCCGGTCGGTGAGCCTCGCCGGAGCGAGGCGGGCGATGGCCTCCCTGGTCGCCTCCGCCTCGGCGGTGATGCGCTCGCCGAGACGCCTGCCTTCGCGGGGCACGCCGAGCGCGTCCGCCACCTGGCTGCTCAGCGGCGCGAGGTTGTCGAGCCCGCGGTGGGAGTCGGTGACCACGACGGGGATGCCGGCGTCGCGGAGCTGGAGCACCACGTCCCAGGGGCCGAGAGAGGTGTCGGTGAGCACGACCGTGGGGTCGAGGGCGAGGATCGCCTCGGCGTTGAGCTCGTGGCCGTTGCCCGTCACCAGCGGGCGGTCGGCGATCGCGGTGAACTGCGAGGACGTGTCACGACCGACCACCCGCTCGCCCAGTCCGAGCTCGAAGACCGTCCGGGCGAGGGTGCCGTGGACGTCCAGCGCGAGGATCCGCGACACGTCGGTCACGGTGACGTCCGTGCCCTGCGCGTCGGTGACGGTGACCGGCAGGCGCGGCGTCGGGTCGTCGGCGACCGGGGCGACGTCGGCGTCGGGCAGCGCGATGTCGACCACCCCCGTCCAGGATCGCGGGTCGGCCAGCGGCTCGACGTCGGAGACCGACGGGATCGCGGTCGGGGTGGCCGGCGCCGAGGCGCTCGGCGAGGCGACGGGGGCGCAGGCGCCGAGCAGCAGCGCGGCGGCGACCGCGGTGACGGTCGAGGTGACGGTCGAGGTGACTGCGCGGCGGGCGGGCGTCGTTCCCGAGCGCCGACCACCGCCTCGGGGAACGGGGGAGTGGGACATGTCTACCTTTGGTTAGCCTTGCCTAAGTAAGCAGAGCCTAACCTAACCTTGATTCCACCGACCATCGGTCCACGGGTGCGTGTCCCGCTCCTTCCGGATGACGGCGCGGCCGCGCGCGACCGCTCGCCGCACAGGTCCGACCGCTGGTCCCGGAGCGAGTGGCGCGCCCCCGCGATCGATGCGCACAGTGACGGTGGTCACACCACGGCGACCACTCACTCTCGGGAGCATCATGGACACGACACGAAGGACCCCATGCCTGCTGCGCGCGGGCGCGGTCGGCATCTCGCTGGCCGTCGCCGCCGCACTGGCAGCACCACCGGTCGGCGCGGCCGACGACGGCTCGACCCAGCCCCGCGCCGGCACCGTCACCCTCACCGAAGGCACCAACATCGCCGCGGCGATCGCCCCCGACGGCTCCGTGGTGATGGACCTGCACGGCATCCTCCACCGCGTCCCCGCGGGCGGAGGCACGACCCGGCGGCTCACGACCGTCGCCGACGAGGCGGCACGTCCCGACGTCGGCCCCGACGGCCGCATCGTCTTCCAGGCCTACCGCGACGGGGGCTACCACATCTGGACCATCCGACCCGACGGCAGCGACCTGACCCGGCTGACCAGCGGGGGCTTCGACGACCGCGAGCCCCGCTGGTCGCCCGACGGGGCGCACGTCGCCTTCTCCTCCGACCGCGGCGGCAGCTACGACATCTGGAGCCTCGAGGTGGCCACGGGCGCGCTCACGCAGTGGACCGACGCCCCGGGGCAGGAGTTCACGCCCTCCTGGTCGCCGGACGGCACCCGGGTGGTCCACGTCGCCGACAACCAGGTGGTGGCCACCGACCGCAGCGGCGCCTCGACGGTGCTGGTCGCCCGCCCGGCGCAGGGCGTCACCCTCAACGTCCCGGCGATGGCGCCGGACGGCCAGCGGGTCGCCTACGTCGAGCAGCAGGGCACGCGCGCCGACCTCATGGTCGACGGCCGACCGGTCACCCAGGGCCAGGACGTCTTCCTCTTCACCCCGGAGTGGACCGGGCCCGACGGCCTCCTCTACACCGCCGACGGCGGCATCCGCACCGTCGTCGCGTCGACCGGGGCCACCACCTCGATCCGCTTCCGCGCCGACGTCCGGCTGACCGGCCGCACCTACCCGAAGAAGCAGCACGACTTCGACTCCCGGGGGCCGCGGCGCCTCTCCGGGGTGCTCACCCCCCAGCTCTCGCCCGACGGGAAGCGGGTGCTCTTCGTCGCCCTCAACGACCTGTGGGTGATGCGGATCGGCGGCGCCCCGCGGCGCCTGACGCGCGACTCCTACCAGGAGGTCAACCCGGTCTGGTCGCGCGACGGCCGCCGGATCGCCTACAGCTCCGACAAGGCCGGCACCCAGGACGTCTACGTCCGCGACCTGCGCGCGGGCACGCAGCGCCGGGTCACGGCCCTGCCCTCCGCCGAGGTCTCGGCGTCGTTCTCCCCGGACGGCAGGTCGATGGCGTTCCAGGACGAGACGGGCGCGACGTACGTCCTCGACCTCGCGAGCGGTGACGTGCGCGAGCTGGTGACGCCGCTGTTCGGGCCCGGCCGGCCCACGTGGTCGGCCGACTCGCGGACGCTGGCGTTCGCCGCCGTCCGGCCCTACTCCCAGCGGTTCCGCGAGGGCGTGAGCCAGATCCTCGTCGTCGACGTCGCGACCGGTGCGCAGCGCTACGTCGAGCCGGGCGAGCGGCACGCGTCGCTGTCCACCCGCGGCGACGACGGGCCGGTCTGGTCGCCCGACGGCGCGCAGATCGCGTTCGTGATGGGCTCGCAGCTGCACGTGATGGCCGTCGACGCGACCGGCACCCCGACCGGGGCGCCGCGGCGGGTCAACCGCGAGGTCGCCGACGCGCCGTCGTGGAGCGGCGACTCGCGCCGGCTGCTCTACCTCTCCCAGGGCCGGCTGCGCCTCGCCGACGCCCGCACCGGCAGGGCGCGCACCGTGGAGGTGCCGCTGCGCTACCGCCCGAAGGTCCGGACCGGGCGCCAGGTCGTCCACGCGGGCCGCTTCTGGGACGGCAGGTCCCGGTCGCTGCGCCGCAACGTCGACATCACCATCGTCGACAACCGGATCCGCAGCATCACCCCGCACCGCCCGCACCGCTCGGGCCGCGTGGTCGACGCCTCCGGGCTGACCGTCATGCCGGGGCTGATGGACTCCCACGTCCACCAGGCCTACGAGTCCCGCTTCTTCGGCGACCGGCAGGGCCGGGTCAGCCTCGCGTGGGGCATCACCTCGACCCTGTCGGTGGGCGACCAGGTCTATCGCGCGATGGAGGACCGCGACTCGCTGCGCGCCGGCGCCCGGATCGGGCCGCGCTTCTACGCCACCGGCGAGCCGGTCGACGGGGCCCGGGTCTACTACAACTTCATGCGGCCCACCACGACCGACGCACAGGTGCGCCGCGAGCTGACCCGGGCGCGGCAGCTGGACTACGACTTCGTGAAGTCCTACGTCCGGCTCCAGGCGACCCGGATGGCGATGGTCGTCTCGGCCGCCCACGCGCTCGGCGTGCCGTCGTCCTCGCACTACCTCACGCCGGGCGCGATGGTCGGCCAGGACGGCACGACGCACCTCGCCGCGACCCAGCGGCTGGGCTATGCGCACACGCTCACGCCGACGGGCCACAGCTACGCCGACGTCCCGGCGCTCTACGGCCGCGGCAACCGCACGGTGACCACCACCTTGTTCACCACCGACTTCCTCACCGCCGGGGAGCTCGAGGGTGACCCCCGGCTGCGGCTGCTGCCACCGTGGAAGCGGGAGGCGCTGCTGGCGGCGACCGCCGACAACGCCGCCGAGCCGACGGACCCCGACTGCGCCTCCGCCGAGTGCATGGAGGTGCAGACCCTGCTGCGCATCCACCGCGCCGGCGGCCAGGTGCTCGTCGGCACCGACAGCCCGCTCGACAACGTCGCGATCGGGGTGCACGCCAACCTGCAGGAGATGGTCGGCTACGGGTGGACGCCGTACGCCGCGCTGCGGGCGGCGATCGTCACGCCCGCGCGCTACCTCGGGGTCAGCGACGACGTCGGCACGCTCGAGCCGGGCAAGGTGGCCGACCTGATCGCCGTGCAGGGCAACCCGCTGCGCGACGTCGAGGCCGCGTCCCGGGTGCGGATGACGATGGTGGGGGGACAGCGCCACACCCCGCGCCAGCTGCTCAAGCCGTTCCGCAGGGTGCGGGCCTCCGAGCGCGGCGACGCGCTGCCCGGGCCGCGTCCCGCCACGTCGGTGCGCAGCCGGGTGCCCGCCTCCGCGGGCAGCAGGTTCTGGTGGCACGACCCCGACGTCGTCGCCGAGCAGTACGCGCACGCCTGCGACGCCTACGAGGCGCTGGCGCACCAGGGCCGGCACGACCACTGAGGACACGAGCGGCCGCGGACCCGCCGGGGTCCGCGGCCACTCGCCGGTGGTCGGGGCGCTCAGCCCAGGGCGGCCACCGCGGCGTCGTAGTCGGGCTCGTCGCCGACCGCGTCGGTGAGCTGGGTGTGGAGCACCGTGCCGTCGGTGTCGATGACGACCACCGCGCGGGCGAAGAGCTGGTCCCAGCCGCCGCCGTCGATCGCGATGCCGTAGTCCTGGCCGAAGGAGGAGCGGAAGGCCGAGCCGACCAGGACGTCCTCGATGCCCTCGGCGCCGCAGAAGCGGGCCTGGGCGAAGGGCAGGTCGCGCGAGACGCAGACCACCGCGGTGTTGTCGAGGCCGGCCGCGAGCTCGTTGAACCGCTTCACGCTCGCCTGGCAGACGCCGGTGTCGATGCTCGGGAAGATGTTGAGCACCACCCGCTTGCCGGCCACGTCGGCGTCGGTGAGCGGCTGGAACGAGGAGTCGACCAGGTCGAAGCCGGGAGCCTTCGTCCCCACGGCGGGGAGCTCGCCGACGGTGCTGATGGTGTTGGGGCCAAGTTGTGTGGTTGCCATGACGCCAACCTACTGGCCACCAGACCTAGAGTGCCCGCATGGCCACCGCGCGCACCGCCGACCGGAGCGACACCATCATCGAGGTGCTCCGTGACGCGTTCGCCCCGCTGATGCGCGCCGACCCGAAGGCCTTCCGCGCGAAGTACCGCACGATGGCCCGCGACCCGCACGCGTTCTACCGCGGCAGCGCCTGCCTGTTCTACCGCGACGTGACGGCCGAGGAGGACGACTGGGCCGGGCACGGCGCGGATCGCATCTGGATCCACGGCGACCTCCACGTGGAGAACTTCGGCACCTACCTCGACTCCTCGGGCCGGCTGGTCTTCGACGTCAACGACTTCGACGAGGCCTACCTCGGCAGGTTCACCTGGGACCTGCAGCGCTTCGCGGCGAGCCTGGCCCTCCTCGGCTGGCAGAAGGCGCTGCCGGAGGACGCGATCCGCAAGCTGGTGTCCCGCTACGCACGCAGCTACCTCGCGCAGGTCAACCACTACGTCGCCTCCGACGACGACCACGACTTCGCCATCCGCCTCGACAACGCCGAGGGACCGGTCCTCGACGCGTTGACGCTCGCGCGGGAGGTGCGGCGCGCCGACCTCCTCGACGACCTCACGGTGGTGGAGCGCGGCACCCGTCGCTTCGTCGAGGACGCGAGCACGAGACGGCTGCCGCGCGAGGAGCGGACGAGGGTCCTGGCCGCGTTCCGCGCCTACCTCGACACGATCCCGGAGTCCAAGCGCTTCGACCGGGACCTGTTCTACGAGCTGCGTGATGTCGTCGGCAAGACCGGCTTCGGCATCGGCAGTGCCGGGCTGCCGGCGTACAACGTGCTCGTGGAGGGCTACAGCCAGGCGCTCGACAACGACGTGGTGCTGAGCATGAAGCAGGCCAACGTGCCGGCGGTGAGCCGTTTCGTCGACACCGGCGACGTCGACGCCTACTTCGAGCACGAGGGCCACCGCACCGCCGTGAGCCAGCGGGCGCTGCAGGTGCACACCGACCCGCTCCTCGGGCACACCAGCATCGACGGCGTCGGCTACGTGGTCTCGGAGGTCTCGCCCTACGAGGTCGACCTCGACTGGAGCCGGATCAACGAGCCCGCCGAGATGCGGTCGGTGGTGGACCTGCTCGGTCGGGCGAGCGCCAAGATCCACTGCGCCTCCGACGAGGACAGCGAGCAGGACCTCGTGGACTTCCAGGTCGAGACCGCGATCGCCGCCGCGCTGGAGGGTCGCCGCAACGACTTCGTGACCTGGCTGGGCGACTGGGGCATCGCCTACGCCGAGCGCGTGCGGGCCGACCACGCGCTGTTCGTCGACGCCTTCCGCGAGGGCCGGGTCGGGATCGCGTCGACGTGACCCGGGCCCGGCTGCGCGGGCGACGCGCTCAGGCGTCGACGGTGGACATGTCGCCGTAGCGGTCGCCGGTGACGGCGTCGCGCGGCACGGCCTGCTCCAGCGCGGCCAGGTCGTCGGCGGTGAGGTCGACGTCGAGGGCGCCGACGTTCTCCTCGAGGTAGCGCACCCGCTTGGTGCCGGGGATCGGCGCGACGCCGAGGCCGTCGTCGCCCTGGGCGAGCACCCAGGCGAGCGCGAGCTGTCCGGGGGTGCACCCCTTGGTGGCGGCGATCTCCCGGACCTTGTCGACGAGGGCCAGGTTGGCGTCGAGGGCGTCGCCGCTGAAGCGCGGGAAGCGGCCGGTCGCGCGGGAGTCGTCGGCCGCCAGCGACTCACGGGTCACGGCGCCGGTCAGGATGCCGCGCCCGAGGGGGGAGTAGGGGACCAGGCCGATGCCGAGCTCGCGCAGGGTCGGGATGACCTCGTCCTCGAGGTCGCGCGTGAACAGCGAGTACTCCGACTGCAGCGCGGTGATCGGGTGCGTCGCGTGGGCGCGCCGGATCGTCTCGGCGGAGGCCTCGGAGAGGCCGAGGTGGCGGACCTTCCCGGCCTGGACCAGCTCCTGCATCGCGCCGACGGTCTCCTCGATGGGCACCGACCGGTCGACCCGGTGCTGGTAGTAGAGGTCGATGTGGTCGACGCCGAGCCGCTCGAGGGAGGCGTCGCACGCGCGGCGGACGTAGTCGGGCGAGCCGTTGATGCCGACCCAGGAGCCGTCGGGGTTGCGCTCGTTGCCGAACTTGGTGGCGAGCTGCACCTCGTCGCGCCGGCCGTCGATGGCCCGGCCGACCAGCCGCTCGTTGGTGAACGGGCCGTACATGTCGGCGGTGTCGAGGAAGGTCACGCCGAGGTCGAGGGCGCGGTGGATCGTGTCGATGCCCGACTGCTCGTCGGGGGTGCCGTAGAACTCCGACATCCCCATGCAGCCCAGGCCGAGCGCCGAGACGGTGAGGGTGCCGATCTGTCGTGTCTGGATGGTCATGGCCACCACCCTTCGCCTTCGAGTGCGCTCCAGGTCAAGGGGTCGGCGCGACCTGGTGCTCGTAGAGGGCGATCTTGTGGTCGATGGCGCGGAGGTGGGAGGTCACCTCGGCGAGCTCGCGCTCGACGACGTCGCGGTGGGGCGAGCAGGAGTCCGAGCCGCTCGGCCTCGGTGCCGTCGCCTGCACGCACCAGGGCGGCGTAGCGGCGCACGTCACGGATGGGCATGCCGGTGGCCCGCAGCCGGGTGACCATCTCGATCCACCGCAGGTCCTCCTCGGTGTAGCGGCGGTGACCCGACGGGGCCCGCTCGACCGCGTGCAGCAGGAGCCCGTCGCGCTCGTAGTAGCGCAGGGTGTGGGCGGTCAGCCCGCTCCGTGCGGCCGCCTCGGCGATGCTCAGGCCGGTCATCGGACCAGTGTGAGACCTGGAGCGTGCTCGAAGTCAAGCCCCGCGGGTCAGTCGCCGAGCGCGGGCCGGACCGCCTCCGCGGTGGCGTAGGGCCCGCCGACGTACTCGGCCTCCGCGTCGTCGTGCGGCCCGGGCTCGACGCGCCCGGCGTGGGCCTCGGCGTCGTCCTGCGGCTCGTAGCCCAGCCGGCGACCGGGCTCGAGGTCCCACCACGCGCGGGTGTTGGCGCTGATGCCGTAGAGCACCGCGTAGCCCGGCGCGGGCGTGGTGAGCGCGGCCTCGACCATGCGCACGCAGTCGCCGTGCGAGAGCCAGGTCGACAGGCTGCGCACGCTCGTCGGCTCCTCCAGGAACGAGCCGATGCGGCACGCCACGACGTCGAGGCCGTGGCGGTCGGAGAAGAGCTGCAGCAGCGCCTCCGCCGCCACCTTCGCGACGCCGTAGTAGGTGTCGGCCCGCGGCAGGGCCTGCACGGACAGCTCGCCGTCGGCACGCGGCGTCCGGCCCACGGCGTGGTTGGAGGAGGCGTAGACCACGCGGGGCACGTCGTGGCCGACCATCGCGTCGAGCAGGGCCGCGGTGGTGACGACGTGGGACGTCAGCTCGTCGGGCAGCGACGCCTCCCGGGGGATGCCCGCGAGGTGCACGACCGCGTCGAGCGGCTGCGCGGCGAACGCCGCCTCGACGGCGTCCGCGTCGGCGCAGTCGGCCTCGTGCCAGGCGAACGGGGTGCCGTCGGGCGCGGGCACCAGGTCGAGGCCGACGACGTCGTGCCCGAGGTCGACGAGCCCGGCCGTGACGACCCGACCGATGCTGCCGGCCGCGCCGGTGACCAGGACGCGCACCCCGACCTCAGATCCTGGTGACGACCTGGCTGAGCAGGCCGCCCATCCGGCTGGCCGCGGACCGTCCGGCCTCGAGGACCTCCTCGTGGTTGAGCGGCTCGCCGCTCAGGCCCGCGGCGAGGTTGGTGACCAGGCTGATGCCCAGCACCTCCATGCCCGCCTCGCGGGCCGCGATCGCCTCGAGCGTGGTGCTCATGCCGACGAGGTGCCCGCCCATGATGCCGGCCATGCGCACCTCGGCGGGGGTCTCGTAGTGGGGGCCGGGGAACTGCACGTAGACGCCCTCGTCGAGCGTGGGGTCGACCTCACGGCACATCGCGCGCAGGCGGGGGCTGTAGAGGTCGGTGAGGTCGATGAAGTTGGCGCCCACGACGGGGCTGGTGCCCGTCAGGTTGATGTGGTCGGAGATCAGCACCGGCTGGCCGGGCTGCCACCCCTCCTTGAGGCCGCCGCACCCGTTGGTGAGGACGATGGCCGAGCAGCCGGCCGCGGCCGCCGTACGCACCGGGTGGACGACCGCTGCGACGCCCTTGCCCTCGTAGAAGTGGGTGCGGGAGAGGAAGACGAGCAGGTTCTTCTCGCCGCTGCGGATGGAGCGGATCTTGCCGCTGTGCCCGGCGACCGCGGCGGCGCTGAAGCCGGGTAGGTCGGTGGTGTCGATCTCGGCGGTGGCGTCGCCGAGGGCGTCGACGGCCGGGAGCCAGCCGGAGCCCAGGACCAGGGCGATGTCGTGGCGCTCGACGCCGGTCAGCTCGGCGAGCCTGGCGGCGGCCTCGGCGGCGGTCTGGTAGGGCGTGGGGGCGACGTCTGCATGGCTCACGTCGCGAACTCTAGACGGACCGGTGCCCGAGCCCGGCCCCGGCGT
This sequence comes from Nocardioides sp. zg-1228, assembly GCF_017086465.1. Lineage (NCBI taxonomy): Bacteria > Bacillati > Actinomycetota > Actinomycetes > Propionibacteriales > Nocardioidaceae > Nocardioides > Nocardioides sp. zg-1228. The sequence goes on from NZ_CP070961.1 coordinate 1,047,976, forward strand.
TCAGAGGCCGGTGGAGCGGCAGGCGCGCCGGCGCAGCGCGGCGACGTAGTCCTCGGGAGCACCCGCGGCCTCGGCCGCGTCGGCGAGGACGCCGAGGTAGGACGCCGACGGCAGGCCGCCCTCGTAGGCGTCGAGGACGTAGGCCCACACCACCAGCTCGCCGGTGAGGGTCTGCACCCGCACCTTGGTCTTGCGGTAGAGGCCGGTGTCGGCGGACTCCCAGCCGTCGAGCGCGCGCTCGTCCTCCGGCGTGACGTCGTAGACCGCCACGAACACCTGCTCGAAGGGGTCCTGCACGATCGTCGACAGGGCGCCGTCCCAGCCGTGCTCCTCGCCGCCGAACGTCAGCCGCCAGCCCGTGAGCCAGCCCGTGGAGTGCAGGATCGAGTGGGGGCAGCGCTCCCCCATGCGGGCGGGATCGAGGTTGGTCCCGTAGGCGGCGTACAGGGTCACGGGCCACACGATAACCAGCCACCACCTCGGGTGTTCCCTCTGCGCGGAGGACAACTAGGCTGGTCGGGTGACCGACACCCACTTCGACACCCTCGTCCTCGGCGCCGGCCCCGGTGGCTACGTCGCCGCGATCCGCGCAGCCCAGCTCGGCCAGAAGGTGGCCGTGGTGGAGGAGAAGTACTGGGGAGGTGTCTGCCTCAACGTCGGGTGCATCCCGTCCAAGGCCCTGCTGAAGAACGCCGAGCTGGCGCACACGCTCCAGCACGAGAAGGCCAAGTACGGCATCGAGGGCGACGCCACCATGGCGTTCGGCCCCACCCACAAGCGCAGCCGCGACGTGAGCGCCGGCATCGTCAAGGGCGTCCACTTCCTGATGAAGAAGAACAAGATCACCGAGATCGACGGCTGGGGCACCCTGACCAGCGCGACCGGCATCGACGTCAAGGACAAGGACGGCCAGACCACCGGCTACACCTTCGACAACCTGATCCTCGCCACCGGCGCCACGGTGCGCCTCGTGCCCGGCGTCGAGCTCAGCGACAACGTCGTGACCTACGAGGAGCAGATCCTCACCGACCAGCTGCCGGGCTCGATCGTCATCGGCGGCTCCGGCGCGATCGGCGTGGAGTTCGCCTACGTGATGGCCAACTTCGGTGTCGACGTGACGATCGTGGAGTTCCTCGACCGGATGGTCCCCACCGAGGACGCCGACGTGTCCAAGGAGCTGCTCAAGCACTACAAGAAGCTCGGCGTGAAGGTGCTGACCTCCACCGCGGTGAAGAAGGTCGAGGACACCGGCTCGGGCGTCAAGGTCACCATCGCGCCCGCGGCGGGCGGTGACGAGCAGGTGCTCGAGGCCGACAAGTTCCTCGCGGCCTTCGGCTTCGCCCCGCGCGTGAAGGGCTTCGGCCTCGAGAACGTCGGCGTCGCCGTCTCCGAGCGCGGGGCCATCGAGATCGACGACTACTGCCGCACCAACGTCGACAACGTCTACGCCATCGGCGACTGCACCGGCAAGCTGATGCTCGCCCACGTCGCCGAGGCGATGGGCATCGTGGCCGCCGAGACGATCAACGGCGCCGAGACGATGCCGGTCGAGTACGACTTCGTGCCCCGCGCGACCTACTGCATGCCGCAGATCGCGTCGTTCGGCTACACCGAGGCCCAGGCCACGGAGAAGGGCTACGACGTCAAGACCGCGACGTTCCCCTTCACCGCCAACGGCAAGGCGATGGGCCTCGGCGAGGCGTTCGGCTTCGTGAAGGTCGTCGCCGACGCCGAGCACAACGAGATCATCGGCACCCACATGATCGGCCCCGACGTCACCGAGCTGCTGCCCGTGATGACCCTGGCCCAGAAGTGGGACCTGACCGCCGACGAGGTGGCCCGCAACGTCTTCGCTCACCCGACCCTGGGCGAGGCCGTCAAGGAGGCCGTCCACGGCATCGCCGGTCACATGATCAACCTCTGAGGCCTGCTGCATGAGTGATCACATCGTCATCATCGGCGGCGGCCCCGGCGGCTACGAGGCCGCCCACGTCGCCGCCCAGCTCGGGGCCGAGGTCACCGTCGTCGACACCGACGGCGTCGGCGGCTCCGCGGTCCTCACCGACTGCGTGCCGAGCAAGACGCTCATCGCCACCGCCGAGCTGATGACCGAGATGTCGACGGCGCAGGAGCTCGGGGTCAACTTCCACGACCTCCAGGGCGACGCGGCCACGACGATCAACGTCGACCTGGCCCGGGTCAACGCCCGCGTCAAGCAGCTCGCGGCCGACCAGTCGAGCGACATCGCGGCCCGGCTCGACCGCGACGGCGTACGCGTGCTGACCGGCCGCGGCCGCCTGGGCCCCGACCTGACGGTGGTCGCCACGACCGCCGACGGCGAGGAGACGCTGCAGGCCGACGCCGTCATCGTCGCGACGGGCGCGGCGCCGCGCACGCTGCCCAGCGCGCAGCCCGACGGCGAGCGGATCCTCACCTGGGAGCAGGTCTACGACCTCACCGAGGTGCCCGAGAAGCTCATCGTGGTCGGCTCGGGCGTCACCGGCGCGGAGTTCGCCAGCGCCTACCTCTCGCTCGGCATCGACGTGACGCTGGTCAGCAGCCGCGACCGGGTGCTGCCCGGTGAGGACGCCGACGCCTCGGCCGTGCTGGAGGACGTGCTCACCCGTCGCGGGATGAACGTGCTCGGCCGCTCGCGCATGCAGTCGGTCACCCGCGACGGCGACGAGGTCACCGTGACGCTCACCGACGGTCGCACGGTCTCCGGCAGCCACTGCATCCTCGCCCTCGGCTCGGTGCCCAACACCGCCGACCTCGGGCTCGAGGAGGCCGGAGTGGCCGTCGACGAGGGCGGCTTCATCACCGTCGACCGGGTCTCGCGCACCTCGGCGCGCGGCATCTACGCCGCGGGCGACTGCACGGGCGTGCTGATGCTCGCGTCGGTGGCGGCGATGCAGGGCCGCATCGCGATGTGGCACTTCCTCGGCGACGCCGTCGCGCCCCTCGACCTCAAGAAGGTCTCCTCCAACGTGTTCACCTCCCCGGAGATCGCCACCGTCGGCTGGTCGCAGCACGCCGTCGACGCCGGCGAGATCGCCGCCGAGGTCGTCACCCTGCCGCTGGCCGGCAACGCCCGCGCCAAGATGCAGGGTGTGCGCGACGGCTTCGTCAAGCTCTTCTGCCGGCCCGGCACCGGCATCGTCGTCGGGGGAGTCGTGGTCGGTCCCCGCGCGTCCGAGCTCATCCACCCCGTGTCGGTCGCGGTCGCGGAGTCGCTCACGGCCGACCAGCTCGCCCACGCGTTCACGGTCTACCCGTCGATGAGCGGCTCGATCGCCGAGGCCGCCCGCCGGCTGCACCACGTCTGAGTCCCCGCGCCCCCTGTAACCTCGGGGGTTCGACGTTCGTCCTTGGGGGAGAAGAGACATGAAGACCCGTTCCCGCCTGCTGCCGCTCGCGCTCGCCGTGAGCGCGCTGCTGCTGCCCGCGGCCGTCTCCGCGCCCGCGTCGGCAGAGCCGCGGCAACGTGTCGAGGCGTGGTCCACGCCCGGCAGCACGGCGATCACCATCACCGGGCACGGCTACGGCCACGGGCGCGGCATGTCGCAGTACGGCGCCCTCGGCGCGGCCCAGCAGGGCCTCACCTGGCAGCAGATCAACGAGTTCTACTACCCCGGCACCACCTGGGGGCAGGTGCGCGGCAAGCTGCGCGTGCTGATCACCGCCGACACCGGCCGCGACGTCCAGGTCGTGGCCGAGCGCGGGCTCAAGGTCACCAGCCTCGGCCGCGGCCGCACCTGGCGGATCCCGCAGCTGCCGGCGAAGAAGTGGCGGCTCATCGCGCAGGGCGACCGCACCGCCGTCCAGCGCACCAAGGGCGGTGGGTGGCGCACGTGGAAGACGTTCCGCGGCGAGGGCGAGTTCCGCGCCGCCGACGGCCGGCTCACCCTGGTGCTGCCCGGCGGCCGGCGCGACTACCGCGGCACCCTGCAGTCGGTCGCGGCCCGCCAGGGCGGCAAGCGCCAGACCGTCAACCGCATCGGCATGGAGGCCTACCTGCGCGGCGTCGTGCCCGAGGAGGTGCCGGCGCTCTGGGAGCCCGCGGCGGTCAGCGCCCAGTCCGTGGCGGCGCGCACCTATGCGGCGTTCGAGCGCTCGCACCCCGCAGCGCCCCACTACGACCTCTGCGACACCGCGCTCTGCCAGGTCTACGGCGGCGCCGACGTCGAGCACCCGTCCGCCACCGCCGCGATCCGCGCCACCGCCCGTCAGGGCCTCTTCCACGGCGGCCGCCCGGCGTTCACCCAGTTCTCCGCCAGCAACGGCGGCTTCTCCTCGGCCGGGTCGATGCCCTACCTCGTGGCGCAGGCCGACCCCTATGACGGCCTGGCCAACCCGACGTACGCCACGTGGTCGACGACCGTCGACGACACGCAGGTCGAGAAGCACTGGCCCGACCTGGGCGACCTCACCGGCATCGAGGTCGTCTCCCGCGACGGCAACGGCGACTGGGGCGGTCGCGTCACCGAGATGGCGTTCGTCTTCACCGGCGGCCGGGCCACCGTCAGCGGCGACACCGTCCGCTCCTACCTCGGCCTCTACTCCGACTGGTTCACCTTCGCCGTGACCCCGCGCCAGAACGGCCCCGCCCGCCCGTGACCCGACGCCTCCGGCTCGCGGCGGCGCTCGTCGCCCTCGCGCTCGCCGCCTCCGCGTGCGACTCCGGCCAGGCGGCCGGCGACGGCGAGACCGACCTGCCGGACCTCGGCCTCGGCACCGAGCCGACCAGCGACATCGACTACGTCGCGCTGGGCGACTCGTTCTCGGCCGGACCGTTCATCGGCACGATGCGCACCGACCCCCAGGGCTGCGCCCGCTCCAAGGACAACTACCCCGCCTTCCTGGCCGACTGGCTCGAGGTCGCGAGCTACACCGATGTGACCTGCTCCGCGGCCACGACGGCCGACCTCTACGAGCCGATGCTGACGTTCGACGGCCAGACGACCCCTCCGCAGCTCGACGCGGTCTCGGCCGACACCGACCTGGTCACCCTCGGGATGGGGGGCAACGACTTCGGGATCTACGAGGCGCTGATCCAGTGCCAGGCCGGCACGGGGGCCGCCTGTCCGGTCGAGCGGCTGCGCGCCGACGCGGCCAGGGTCGCCGGACGGATCCAGCAGGCGGTGCGACGCATCACGCGTGCCGCGCCGGACGCCGAGGTGCTGGTCGTCGGCTATCCGGACATCCTGCCGAGCGACGGCTCCTGCCCCGCCGTCGGTGTGCCCGCCGACGTCCTGCGGCCGGTGGCGGAGGTCGCCGGCGTCCTCAACGACTCGCTGCGCAGGGGTGCACTGGCCGCGGGCGCGTCCTACGTCGACATGGCGGCGGTCTCCGACGGGCACGACGTGTGCGCGAAGGGCCGCGCCTGGGTCAACGGACCGCAGTTCCGCGCAGGCATCGCCGCGCCGTTCCATCCCAAGGTCAACGGCATGCGTGCCGTGGCGACCGAGGTGTTCCGCGAGGTGACGGGGGAGGACCCCGAGGTCACCGAGCACGCCGAGCCCGACCCCGACGTGGTCGTCGTCAACGAGGGCTGATCACCAGCACCAGGTCGCCGCCCTCGACGGCCTGCGTGGAGCGGACCGCCAGTCGCTGCACCGTGCCGGCCACGGCGGCGGTGATCGCGGCCTCCATCTTCATCGCCTCGATCGTCGCGACCGTCTGACCGGCCTCGACGTCGTCGCCCTCGGCCACGGCGACCGTCACGGCGCCGTCGTAGGGGGCCGCGACGTGGCCGCCGTCGGTCGGGTCGGCCTTCTCGGCGGACGCGACGTCGGCGGAGATGCTGCGGTCGCGCACCTGCACCGGGCGCATCTGGCCGTCGACGGTGGCCATCACGTTGCGGAAGCCGCGGTCGTCCGGCTCGCTGATGGCCTCGAGGGCGAACAGCATCTCGCGTCCCTCGCGCACCTGCACGCGGTGCTCCTCGCCGCGGCGCAGGCCGTAGAGGTAGTCGAGCGTGGAGACCGCCGACAGGTCGCCGTAGGCCGCGCGCGACTCCTCGAACGCCGCGGTCGGGCCGGGGAAGAGCAGCTCGTTGAGGGCCGCCCGCCGGTCGTCGGCGAGGCGGGCCCGCTGGTCGTCGGTGAGGCTCTCGACCGGCTGCTTCCAGGTGCGGCCGGCGAGGGCCTTGGTGCGGAACGGCTCGGGCCAGCCGCCCGGCGGGTCGCCGAGCTCGCCGTTGAGGAAGCCGATCACCGAGTCCGGGACGTCGTAGGAGGCGGGGTCGGCCTCGAAGTCGGCCGGGTCGGCGCCTGCGGCGACGAGCGCGAGGGCCAGGTCGCCGACCACCTTGGAGGAGGGCGTCACCTTCACGACGTTGCCGAGGATGTCGTTGGCGGCCGCGTACATGTCCTCGATCTGCTCGAACTTCTCGCCCAGGCCCAGCGCGATGGCCTGCTGGCGCAGGTTGGACAGCTGGCCGCCGGGGATCTCGTGGCGGTAGACCCGCCCGGTCGGGGACGGCAGGCCCGACTCGAAGGGCGCGTAGACCCGGCGTACGGCCTCCCAGTAGGGCTCCATCGCGTTGACCGCGGCCAGCGACAGCCCGGTCTCCCGCGCGGAGTGGTCGGTCGCGGAGACCAGCGCCGACAACGCGGGCTGCGAGGTGGTGCCGGCCATCGCCGCGCATGCGGCGTCGACGGCGTCGACCCCCGCCTCGATGGCCGCGACCAGCGTGGCCAGCTGGCCGCCGGGGGTGTCGTGGGTGTGGAGGTGCACCGGCAGGTCGAAGCGCTCGCGCAGCGCCGCGACCAGGGTGCGGGCGGCGGGCGCGCGCAGCAGGCCGGCCATGTCCTTGATCGCGAGCACGTGGGCGCCGGCGTCGACGATCTGCTCGGCCAGGCGCAGGTAGTAGTCGAGGGTGTAGAGGCGCTCGTCGGGCGAGGACAGGTCGCCGGTGTAGCAGAGCGCGACCTCCGCCACCGAGGTGCCGGTGGCCCGCACCGCGTCGATGGCCGGGCGCATCTGCGAGACGTCGTTGAGGGCGTCGAAGATGCGGAACACGTCGATGCCGGTCTCGGCGGCCTCCTGCACGAACGCCTCGGTGACCTGGGTGGGGTAGGGCGTGTAGCCGACCGTGTTGCGCCCGCGCAGCAGCATCTGCAGGCCGACGTTGGGGATGGCCTCGCGCAGTGCGGCGAGCCGCTCCCACGGGTCCTCGGACAGGAAGCGGAGCGCGACGTCGTACGTCGCCCCGCCCCAGCACTCCACCGACCACAGCTGCGGCGTCGTGCGCGCCACGTGGTCGGCGACCGCGAGGAGGTCGCGGGTGCGGACGCGGGTGGCGAGCAGCGACTGGTGGGCGTCGCGGAACGTCGTGTCGGTGACCGCGACCCGGTCCTGGGCGCGCAGCCGACGGGCGAACTCCTCGGGCCCGACCTCGCGGAGCAGCTGGCGGGTGCCGTCGGGCACGGGCCCGGAGCGGTCGAGCTGCGGCAGCTTGCTCACCGGGGTGACGCTCACCGGTGCGGCGCCGTGCGGCTGGTTGACCGTGACGTCGGCGAGGTAGGCCAGCAGCTTGGTCGCGCGGTCGCCGCCGAGGCTGGCGCTCTGCAGCTGGGGGTGGTCCTCGATGAACGAGGTCGTGACGCCCCCGGCCGCGAAGTCGGGGTCGGCCAGCACGGCCTGGAGGAACCCGACGTTGGTGGCGACGCCGCGGATGCGGAACTCGAGCAGCGCCCGCCGGGCCTTCTGCACGGCCGCCTCGAACGTACGCCCGCGGCAGGTGAGCTTGGCGAGCATCGAGTCGAAGTGGGGGCTGATCTCGGCGCCCGAGTACGTGGTGCCGCCGTCGAGCCGCACGCCCGGACCGCCGGGGGAGCGGTAGGTGGTGATCCGGCCGGTGTCCGGGCGGAAGCCGTTGGCTGGGTCCTCGGTGGTGATGCGGCACTGCAGCGCGAAGCCGCGGGGGCGCACCGAGTCCTGGGTCAGGTCGAGGTCGGCGAGGGTGGCGCCGGCCGCGATCAGCATCTGCGACTGCACGAGGTCGACGGCGGTGACCTCCTCGGTCACCGTGTGCTCGACCTGGATGCGGGGGTTCATCTCGATGAAGACGTAGCGCCCGGCGGGGTCGAGGAGGAACTCGACCGTTCCGGCGTTGGTGTAGCCGATCTCGCGGGCGAAGCGGACCGCGTCGGCGCAGATGCGCTCGCGCAGCTCCGGGTCGAGGTGGGGCGCCGGGGCGATCTCGATGACCTTCTGGTGGCGGCGCTGCACCGAGCAGTCGCGCTCGTAGAGGTGGATGACGCCGCCGTCGGAGCCGGTGCCGTCCGCGAGGATCTGCACCTCGATGTGGCGCGGGTCGACGACGGCCTGCTCGATGAAGACGGTCGGGTCGCCGAACGCGCCCTCCGCCTCGCGCATGCAGGTCTCGATCGCCTCGCGCAGGTCGGCCCGGTCCTCCACGCGCCGCATGCCGCGACCGCCGCCACCGGCGACGGCCTTGACGAAGAGGGGCGCCTCGATGCGCTCGGCGGCGGTGAGGAGCTCCTCGACGTCCGTGGACGGCGGCACCGACTCGAGCACGGGCACCCCCGCGCCGCGGGCGGCCGCGATCGCGCGTGCCTTGTTGCCGGTCAGCGTGAGCACCTCGGCGCTGGGACCGATGAAGGTGATGCCGGCGGCGGCGCACGCCTCGGCGAGCGCGGGGTTCTCCGACAGGAAGCCGTAGCCGGGGTAGATCGCGTCGGCCCCGCACTGCACCGCCACGTCGACGATGGCCTGCGGGTCGAGGTAGGCGCGGACCGGGTGGCCCACCTCGCCGATCTGGTAGGCCTCCTCGGCCTTCATCCGGTGCTCGGACCCGCGGTCCTCGTAGGGGAAGACGGCCACCGTGCGCGCGCCGATCTCGCGTGCGGCACGGAACGCCCGGACTGCGATCTCGCCACGGTTGGCGACGAGCACCTTGGAGAACATGTGCCGCACGCTATCGAGCGCCGGGTGTGAGGTGGATCACCTGTCCGTACCCCGGGCGGCTCAGGCGGCAGCGTGCTGCTCCTCGCGCCACCACGCCACCGTCCGTGCCACCCCCTCCGCCAGCGGGGTCGGGGCGAGGCCGAGCCGGCGCTCGCTCGCGGTCGAGTCCATGACGAACGGGCGGGCGAACATGTAGCCGGTCTCCGCCATCTCCCGCACCCGGCGCGAGAGCAGGCCCGCGGCGCCGAGCACCGGCACCGGGACCGAGGCGACCCGCGGCGTGCGTACCCCGGCCGCCTCGGCCACCATCTCGACCAGCCGGCGCTGCGTGGGGGCGGGAGCGGTGGGGGCGTGGAGGAACGAGTCCCACAGGTCCTCGCGGGCAGCGGCCGTGATCATCGCCGCCGCCAGGTCGGGGACGTAGGTGAACGAGTGCGGCTGGTCGGGGCTGCCCAGCACGCGCATGGTCCGCCCGGCCAGGACGGTGGGCACCATCCGCTCGCCCGCGTGGGCGTTGCGGACCAGCGGACCGTAGAAGTCGGACGCGGCCACGCTGACGGTCGGGGTGGGGGAGGCGTCGCGCTGGGCCAGCAGCTCGGTGCGGACCCCGAGCTTGCCCGTCCTCGCGGTGCGCGGGGTGACCTCGGTGATCACCTCCGTCACCGGCCCGTAGGCGTAGAGGCTCTCGGGGAACACGACCACGGCCCCCACCCGTCCCGCCGCCTCCAGCACGACCCGCTCGGCCCGAAGCAGCTCGGCGCGCCAGACGCGAGCGTCGTACGCCGAGCCGTGGATGCAGTGGTGGACCGCGACCGCCCCGGCGAACGCGTCGCCCAGCTCCTCCGGGCGCGAGACGTCGACGCGGTGGCGCTCGACCAGGGGGTGGACGGGCCCGCTGCCCGAGCGGGTGAGCAGGCGGACCCGCTGGCCGGCGTCGGCCAGCTGGAGGGCGACGGTGGAGCCGACGGGGCCGGCTCCGGTGACGACGTGGACGGTGCTCATGGGATCTCCCGGGGATTGAGAGAGCGGTGCTCTCGGTTCGACCATCATGGCGACGTCCGACGACAAAAGCAAGAGCGATGCTCTCTTTCGGCACACGTGCTCACCGATGTGCGAGGATGTCGGGATGGCCGACTCCCGGACGAAGCCCTCCTCGCCCGCCTCGCCGACCCCATCTGCGCCCGCCGCCCGCGCCTCCTCGCCGCGCGCCCGGGCACGTGAGCAGACGATGCGCGACATCGTGCGGATCGGTCGGGATCACCTCGCCACCGACGGCGCGGCCGCGCTGTCCCTGCGGGCCGTCGCGCGCGACCTGGGCCTGGTGTCCTCCGCCGTCTACCGCTACGTCGCGAGCCGCGACGAGCTGCTGACGCTGCTCGTCATCGACGGCTACGACGAACTGGGCGACGCCGTGGACGCGGCGCTGGCCGAGGTGGATCCGGCCGACCACGCGGGACGCATGGTCGCCATCGCCCGCGCCGCCCGGGCGTGGGCGCTGCGCGAGCCCGCGACGTACGCCCTGCTCTTCGGCAGCCCGGTGCCCGGCTACGAGGCGCCCGCCGAGCGGACGACCGGGCCGGGCACGCGGGTGGTCGAGCGGCTCGTGGAGGTGTGGGAGGACGCGTGGCGCGCGGGGGCGATCGTGGTCGACGACGCACCGCTCGACCCGCCCCGGCTCTCGCGCGACCTGGCGCGGATCCGCGAGGAGGTGCACCTCTCCGTCCCCGACCGGCTGGTGGCCCGCGGCCTCTTCGCCTGGGCGGCGTTGTTCGGCTGCGTGTCGTTCGAGGTGTTCGGCCAGTACGGCGCGGACACGTTCACCGACCCCGAGGACGTCTTCGAGCACCACCTCGACCTGCTGGTCGGCACGGTCGGGCTGGGGTGAGCCCCGCCGGTCCCGTCATCCCCTGAGCCGGAGGGCCGCCACCGCGAGGCAGGCCAGCGCACCGGCCGAGGTGAGGCAGCGCGCGATGTTGAGCGCGACCCAGCGCGACTCGAAGTCCGCGCGGACCGCGGCGAGCTCGGCGATGGCGTCGAGGCGCCCGGCGGCCGCGAGGGCGTCGTTGAGCGGGACGTTGCCGGCGACGGTGATCGCGACGGTCCCCACCGCCAGCACCGTGGCCGCGATCGCCCAGGGCCGCGCCGGCCCGGTGCCCAGGACCGCGACGGCGCCCGCGAGGAGGGGCGGTGCGGCGAACGTGGCGAGGAAGATCGGGTTCACGATCGCGACGTTGACCTGCTGCATGGTGGCCACGAAGGTCCGGTCGTCCACCCGCGCCAGACCGGGCATCACCCCGGTGGCCCAGGTGAAGTAGGTGCCCGCCTGCAGCCCGGCGACGACGGTCGCAGCGAGGGAGAGGACGAGGGCGGGGCCGAGAGGGGTGCTGGTCATGGCACCCAGTCCACCGCAGCCGGTGGAGCCCTGCCATGGTCACGGAGCGCGCGGGCATGCGCGTGCGTCTAGTGTGGGACGGGATGGACGCACTCACCGGACTGCTCGACGGACCGCGCGCCCGGCGCGCCTTCCTGCTCCGGATCCTGCTCGACCCGCCTTGGTCGATACGGCTGGCGGACGAGGCGCCGCTGTCGCTGACCTCCGTGGTGCGCGGCCACCTCTGGGTGCGCCCCGACGGGGAGGAGCCGGTCCGCCTGGCGGCTGGCGACGTCGTGGTGTGGGTCGGCCGTGACCACTGGACGATCGCCGACGACCCCGGCGCCCCCGACCAGCTCGTCATCCACCCCGGTCAGGTCTGCACCACCGTCGACGGGCATGTCGTGGTGGAGGAGATGAGCCAGGGGGTGCGCAGCTGGGGCAACAGCACGGTGGGCGAGACGGTGCTGCTCACCGGGGTCTACCAGCTCGAGGGCGAGGTCACCCGCAGGCTGGTCCGGTCCCTGCCGCGCACGTTGGTGCTGCGGGCCGAGGAGCTCGACACGCCGCTGCTCGACCTGCTGGGGGAGGAGGTCGTCCGCGACGCTCCAGGGCAGGAGGCGGTGCTCGACCGCCTCCTCGACCTGGTGCTCATCACCCTGCTGCGCACCTGGTTCGCGCGTCCGCGATCGGGTGCCCCGGCGTGGTACGCCGCGCAGGCGGACGCCGTCGTGGGACCCGCGCTGCGCCTGATGCAGCAGCACCCCGCGCACCCGTGGTCCGTGGCTGAGCTCGCCGCGCGCGCCGGGGTGTCCCGGGCGGGCTTCGCCCGACGGTTCACCGAGCTGGTCGGCGAGCCGCCGATGGCGTTCCTCCTCGACTGGCGCATCACCCTCGCCGCCGACCTCCTCCTGGAGCCCGACGCGACGCTCGCCGCGGTCGCACGCCGGGTGGGCTATGCGAGCCCGTTCGCGCTGAGCGCGGCGTTCAAGCGGGAGCGGGGGATCAGCCCGCGCGACCACCGGCGGGCTGCTGATCGGGAGATCCCATGACGTCGCGGCGGCTCAGTCCTTGATCTCGCAGATCACGGCGCCGTTGGTGACCGTGGCGCCGACCTCGGCCTGCAGGCCGGTCACGGTGCCGGCCTTGTGGGCCTTGAGCGGCTGCTCCATCTTCATCGCCTCCATGACGACGACGGTGTCGCCCTCGGCGACCTCCTGGCCCTCGGTGACGACGACCTTGACGATGGTGCCCTGCATCGGGGAGGTGACGGCGTCGCCCGAGGCCGCGGCACCGGCCTTCTTGGCCGCGCGCCTCGGCTTCTTCGACCCGCCTGCGCCGCCGTTGCCGCCCGCGGCGAGGCCGCCGAGCCCGGCAGGCAGGACGACCTCGAGGCGGCGGCCGCCGACCTCGACGGTGACCGTCTGCCGGTCGCCGGGGGCGTCGGCCTCGGCGCTGTCGCCAGCGTAGGGCTCGATCCGGTTGTCGAACTCCGTCTCGATCCACTGGGTGTAGACGCTGAACTCGCCCTCCCCGGTGGGGGTGGACGCGCCGACGTAGGCCGGATCGCGCACCACCGCGCGGTGGAACGGGATGACGGTGGGCATGCCGTCGACGACGAACTCGTCGAGCGCTCGCCGGGACCGCTCGAGGGCCTGGGTGCGGTCCTTGCCGGTGACGATGAGCTTGGCGATCAGGGAGTCGAACGAGCCGGGGATGGTCTCGCCCTGGTCGTAGCCGCCGTCGAGGCGTACGCCGGGACCGGCCGGCGGGTGCCAGCGGGTGAGGGTGCCGGGGGCGGGCATGAAGTTGCGGCCGCCGTCCTCGGCGTTGATGCGGTACTCGATGGAGTGCCCGCGGACCTCGGGGTCGCCGTAGCCGAGCTCCTCGCCGGCGGCGATGCGGAACATCTCGCGCACGAGGTCGATGCCGGTGACCTCCTCGGAGACGCAGTGCTCGACCTGGAGGCGGGTGTTGACCTCGAGGAAGGAGATGGTGCCGTCCTGGGCGACGAGGAACTCGCACGTGCCGGCGCCGTGGTAGCCGGCCTCGGTGAGGATGCGCTTGGAGGACTCGTAGAGCTCGGCGACCTGCTCGTCGGTGAGGAACGGCGCGGGGGCCTCCTCGACGAGCTTCTGGTTGCGGCGCTGCAGCGAGCAGTCGCGGGTGGAGACGACGACCACGTTGCCGTGCTGGTCGGCCAGGCACTGGGTCTCGACGTGGCGGGGCTTGTCGAGGAACTTCTCGACCAGGCACTCGCCGCGACCGAACGCGGTGACCGCCTCGCGGACCGCGGACTCGTAGGCGTCGGGGATCTCCTCGAGCGTGCGGGCGACCTTGAGGCCGCGGCCGCCGCCGCCGAAGACGGCCTTGATCGCGACCGGGAGGCCGTTGGCCTTGGCGAACTCGACGACCTCGTCGGCGTCCTTGACCGGGTCCTTGGTGCCGGGCGCGAGCGGCGCCTTGGCCCGGTCGGCGATGTGCTTGGCCTTCGCCTTGTCGCCCAGCGCCTCGATCGCGGCCGGCGGGGGGCCGATCCAGATCAGCCCGGCGTCGATGACGGCCTGGGCGAACTCGGCGTTCTCGGCGAGGAACCCGTAGCCCGGGTGGATGCTGTCGGCGCCCGAGCGCTCCGCGATCGCGATGATCTTGGCGATGTCGAGGTAGGACTCGGCCGGGGTGGCGCCACCGAGGGAGTGGGCCTCGTCGGCGAGGCGGACGAAGAGGGCGTCGCGGTCGGGGTCGGCGTACACCGCCACCGAGCCGATGCCGGCGTCCTTGCAGGCGCGGATGACGCGGACGGCGATCTCGCCACGGTTGGCGATGAGGACCTTCTTCAAACTCACGCGAGGACTCCTGCGGTGACACTGAGGGGCGGGGACGGGCAGCCGGAGGGCGTACCGCTCGGCAGGCTACCGCGCTCCGAGTGCCGCGCGACGGGCCGCTTGCCGCGTGGGCTGTGCCATGCGCGCGTAGGCGATGCCGGCTGTGAGCGACGCCACAGGGACGAGCGCTGGTGGCCGGCGTTCTCGGGCGCCGTCGACCTCCGGGGCGTGAGGAGATGGACAGGCGCTCCGCGGCGGGGTGCCTGCGACCCGCGTGGGCAGCCGCCGCGCCCGCAGGTGGGCACCCACGGCTTTCCGGAAGCGACGGGGGCGATGGTGATGGGGGGGGGTCGGGGCTCGGCGGCCAGCGCGACGGCACGGCCGCGGAGTCGTCTGCACGAGGTGTCGTCAGCACCGCGATGACGGGTGGGCTCGGGCGCGTGCGACGCCCGACGTGTTGCGTGCGTCACTCCTGTGGTTAGCGATCGCTAACCTAGCGGCGCTAGGGTGCGAGGCATGACCTTCGAGCTGTCCCCCGAGCACGAGCAGTTCCGCCGCAGCGTCCGCGACTTCGCCGAGGCCGAGATCGCGCCGCACGCCGCCCAGTGGGACCGCGAGCACCACTTCCCCACCGACGTCGTGCAGAAGATGGGCGCCCTCGGGCTGATGGGGCTGACCGCCCCGGAGGAGTTCGGCGGGGCGGGGATGGCCGGGGAGGACGGCGGGTTCACGTCGCTGTGCCTGGCGATCGAGGAGGTCGGGCGCGTCGACCAGTCGATGGGCATCACGCTCGAGGCGGCCGTCGGGCTCGGGATCAACCCGATCCTCACCTTCGGCACCGACGAGCAGAAGAAGACCTGGCTCCCCGAGCTCGTCGCCGGCGAGAAGGTCGCCGGCTTCGGACTCACCGAGCCTGGGGCCGGCTCCGACGCGGGCGCGACCCGGACCAAGGCCGTCCTCGAGGACGGCGAGTGGGTCGTCAACGGCGCGAAGCAGTTCATCACCAACTCCGGCTCGTCCATCACCTCCCTGGTCACGGTGACCGCCCGCACCGGCGATCGCGCGGACGGTCGTCCGGAGATCTCGACCATCATGGTCCCCTCCGGCACGCCCGGCTTCACCGCCGAGAAGGCCTACGACAAGCTCGGCTGGCACGCCTCCGACACCCACCCCCTCTCCTTCACCGACGCTCGGGTGCCCGAGTCGCACCTGCTGGGGGAGCGGGGTCGTGGCTACGCGCAGTTCCTCGCCACGCTCGACGACGGGCGCGTCGCCATCGCGGCCCTGGCCGTCGGCTGCATCCAGGCGTGCCTCGACATGTCGCTGGAGTACGCCGGCGAGCGGCAGACCTTCGGCGGCCCGATCGGACGCAAGCAGGGCGTGGCCTTCCAAGTCTCCGACCTGCAGGTGATGCTCGACGCCTCGCGTCTCCTGACCTACAAGGCGGCCGCGATGAAGGACGCGATGGACGCAGGTGGGTCGGTCTCGATGGGCGCCTTCAAGCAGGCGGCCGCGGTCGCCAAGCTCTACGCCACGGAGTCGGCCGTGACCGCGACCCGCATCGCGACGCAGGTCTTCGGCGGCTACGGGTTCATGGAGGAGTACCCCGTCGCGCGCTTCTACCGCGACGCGAAGGTCCTCGAGATCGGCGAGGGGACCTCGGAGGTCCAGCGGATGCTGATCGCGCGAGGGCTCGGCCTGCCGGTCGAGTGAGCCGGGGGCGAAGACGCGGGGCGGTCAGGTCGAGCGCGGGGCGTACATGATCACCGCGACGCCGACCAGGCAGACCAGGGCGCCCGCGAGGTCGTAGCGGTCGGGTCGGAACCCGTCCACCGCCATGCCCCACGCGAGCGAGCCGACGACGAACACCCCGCCGTAGGCCGCCAGGATCCGCCCGAAGTTGGCGTCGGGCTGCAGCGTCGCGACGAGGCCGTAGAGGCCCAGTGCGATGAAGCCGGCGCCGACCCAGAGCCAGCCGCGGTCCTCGCGGATGCCCTGCCAGACCAGCCAGGCACCGCCGATCTCGACCAGGGCGGCGAAGGCGAAGAGGACGAGCGACATCACGACGGACATGTCCGGGAGTCTGGCAGCCCGAGGTGCTGCGACCCGGGCCCGCGCCCACTGGCGGCTCAACCGGTGGAGACGTACTCGATGTGGATCGGTGGGACTGGCCCGCGCCGGATCGTGGCGATCGGCGGCGGCCTGGTGGTGAAGGTGCGGCCGGTGGGGAGGGTCGTGGTCACGCTCCCGTCCGGCCCGGGCCTGGCCCGCCAGCGGTGGGCCTTCTTCGCGTAGTTGCAGGCCTCGCACAGCCCTTGGGCGTTGTGCGCGGACGTCGCGCCACCGGCGGCCCGGGGCTCGACGTGGTCGATGTGGCGCACCGGTGCGTCGCACCACGGGCTGCGGCAGGTGCGGTCGCGCAGTCGGACGAAGCGGGCGAGGCTGCCGCGGAACGTGCGCGTGCGGGCGTCCATCGTGACGAGCTCGCCGGTCGTCGGCGAGGCGTAGAGACGGCGGATGCTCACCTCCTCCTCGGCGGTGAGGGCGCCGCAGACGATCTCGCGCGCCAGCTCGGCGGGGATCGGGCCGAAGCCCTCGAGGTGCGCCTCGTCGTCGGCCCCGCCGAAGAGGGCGTGATCGCTCATCACGACCCCCAGGGCGACCGGGGTGACCGGGACGCTGACCGGGCCGGCCGTGGCGTCCCCGAGCACGGTGGCGACCAGCAGGTCTGCCATGACCTGGCCGCGCCCGCGCTCCTCGCCCCGCGCCCGGGCGCGGTCGGCCTCGCCGGTCAGAGCGGTGTAGACGGCCACGCCGTCCTTCACCGGGAGGAGGGCGGTGAGCCAGGTCATTGAGTCGGGCGCGGGACGCAGGGTCACCCGGCGCTCGGACTCCGCGTGCCGTCGGCGGGCCACGCACGCCGCGGGGTCGAGTCGTTCGGACTCCACGCGTAGCCGCGCGAGCAGCCGACGTGGGCTCAGCTGCTCGAGGGCGTCGGAGTCGCCGGCGACGATCTCGTCGACGGCGAGCCGGTGCTCGAGCGGCAGACAGGCGGTCTCGCGGGCGATGATGGTGGTCGTCCACTCGTCGATGCGCCCCTCGAGCCACGCCGCCCACGTGTGCGGCAGCTCCGTCGGGACGACGCGGGCCAGGCTCACGTGCCGTCGGCCGCGGTGGGGCGACTCGCGCCGCGCGGCCGCGACGACGTTGCCCACACCGGCGCCGAGCTCCTCGGGCCTCGCGCCGGCGGCGGCCTGATCCTGCGTGAGCAGCTCGTCGAGTCGACCGGTGAGCTCTGCCTGGACCGCGCCCACCACCCGACCGAGCGTCTCCAGCTCGCCGAGCAGGTCGACCAGCGCGGCCGCGTCGAGCTGCGGCGCGGTCGCCACCGAGGCACGCAGCCGCCCGCACATCGCCGCGACGTCGGCGACCTCGACGACGGGGGAGGCGCCGGGGGAGGCGTGCTGGGGCGGGCTGGTGGTCATGGCGCCACCGAAGCAGCCGCTCCGGACAGTCCGCTCCGCTCGTGGCGACCGGCTGTGGAGAGCCGCCCGTCGCGTCCGCCTGTGGATGATCGGCGGCTTGCTTCTCCTCCTCCCGGCGGATCCGGTCACCCGTCTCGCGATCTACCCTCGCCCCATGTCGAGCACGAGTCAGCGCGTCCTCACGTGGTTGGGCGTCGACGACGAGTGGGAGCGGCCGAGGCCGCCGATCGGTCGCCAGGACCTCGTGCTCGCCGCGAGTGTCGAGGCGGTCAGCCTGCTCGCACTCGAGCTCGTGCGCAGTGCCGGCGGCTTCGAGCACACCGACGGGCCGGTCTGGGCGCAGTGGCTCGCCGTGTCCACGGGAGCGGCGCTGCTGCTCGGTCGCCGCCGGTGGCCGCTCGTCGTCGCGAGCCTCGCGGCGCTGCACATGTTCGTCGCCGGAGTGACGATGCCTCAGGTGATGGGGCAGCTCTCGCTGCAGATCGTCTACTTCGTGGCGCTGCTGTCCGGTGTCGCCTACGCCCGCGACCGGCGGGCCATGGTGGTCGTCATCGGCACGATCCTGCTGTTCATGTTCGCGTGGATCACCTGGCAGTTCGCCGTGGGATCGGCCGCGCAGGAGATGGTGGACGAGTTCGAGGATGCCGAGCGCGTCGGGGCGTTCGCGCCGATCCCGGCTACGGTGGCCATGACCCTCCTGGTCAACGTGATCTACTTCGGTGGCGCCATCGTCGGCGGTGGGGTGGCCTGGCGGGCGGCGCGCCAGCGCCTGCGCCTCCAGGAGCAGGCCGCCACGATCGCTGCCCAGGAGGGTCGGCTGCGCGAGCAGGCCGTCGTCGACGAGCGGCTGCGCATCGCCCGCGAGCTGCACGACGTGGTCGCCCACGGAGTGTCCGCGATGGGCATCCAGGCCGGGGCCGCGCGGCGGGTCCTCGACCGCGATCCCGACGCGGCGCGCACCGCGCTCTCGCGCGTGGAGGAGGCCTCTCGCGATGCGCTCACCCAGATGAGGCGCCTGCTCGGCACGCTGCGCGCGGGCTCCGTCGACGGCGGAGCCGAGGGTGGGCCCGACGCCGCGGACGGCGGCACCGGAGCGCGTACGCCGGAGGCGGGCGTGGACGACCTGCCCGAGCTGGTCGCGCAGACCTCCCGGCAGGGCCTCGCGGTGCGCCTCGACGTCGTGGAGGAGCAGTCGTCCGCCGCCAGCCGGTTGCCGCGCGGGATCGGGCTGGCGATCTACCGCACCGTCCAGGAGGCACTGACCAACGTGCGTCGTCACAGCACCGCCGACGCGGTCTCGGTGGTGGTCCGGGTCGACGAGGCGGCGGCGTACGCGGAGGTCGAGGTCGTCGACAACGGGCGACCGCGGCACGGCACCTCGGGCAGCGGCCTCGGCCAGCTCGGCATCCGGGAGCGCGCGGCCACGCACAACGGCAAGGTCGACATCGGCCCCCGCGTGACCGGCGGCTACCGCGTGCGCGTGCGCTACCCCCTGGCGGCGTCGTGACCGACCGACCGCTCACCGTCCTGCTCGTCGACGACCATGCGATGGTGCGTTCGGGCTTCGCCATGGTGCTGTCGGTCGAGGACGACATCGAGGTCGTGGGAGAGGCGGCCGACGGCATCGAGGCGATCGAGCGGGCCCGCGCCACGCGGCCCGACGTGGTGCTGATGGACGTCCAGATGCCGCGGATGGACGGCATCGAGGCGACCCGCCACCTCGTCGCCGACGACCTCGGGCACGTCGTCATCGTCACGACCTTCGACCGCGACGACTACCTCTTCGACGCCCTCCGGGCCGGGGCGAGTGGCTTCCTGCTGAAGAACGCCGGCCCGGAGCAGCTGCTCGACGCCGTACGCGCGGCCGGGCGCGGGCACGCGCTGCTCGCGCCGGAGGTGACGCGGCGGGTGATCGCCGAGATGGCCGGCGGCGCCCGCGGCGAGACGTCGGCAGGCGGGTCGAGCCCCGCGACCCGGGCCGAGCCCAAGGAGCTCGCCCTGCTGACGGCCCGTGAGCGGGAGGTGCTGACGCTGCTGGGCCGGGGACTGTCGAACGGCGAGGTCGCGGCGACGCTGGTGCTCGGCGAGGCGACGGTCAAGACCCACGTGTCCAACCTGCTCGCCAAGCTGCACCTGCGCGACCGCGTGCAGGCGGTCATCTACGCCTACGAGGCCGGCCTCATCCTCCCGGCGGAGGACTGAGCCAGGCGGGTCGCACCTCCATCCCACATCCCCCCGACCTCCACCGCACCTCCACCCCAGAGCTCCCTCCGGCGACGGATCACAGGCGGGTCGCGCACCACTAGCGTCGTCGCCATGCTGGAGATCAGGGAGCTGACCAGACGGTTCGGTGACAACACCGCCGTCGACCACGTGTCGTTCGAGGTGCCGGCCGGGCAGATGACCGGCTTCGTCGGCGGCAACGGCGCGGGCAAGACCACGACCATGCGGATGATCATGGGCGTGCTCGGCATCGACGAGGGCGAGGTGCTGTGGCACGGCCGGCCGATCACCCGGCTGGACCGCCGCCGCATCGGCTACATGCCCGAGGAACGCGGCCTCTATCCCAAGCAGCCGATCCTCGACCAGCTCGTCTACATCGCCCAGCTCAAGGGCATGGACCGCACCGCGGCCCGCGCCGAGGTGGCCGAGCTGCTGGAGCGGTTCGGGCTGGGCGAGCGGACCAAGGACCACCTGGAGAAGCTGTCGCTGGGCAACCAGCAGCGGGTGCAGATCATCGCCTCGGTGCTGCCCAGGCCGGCCGCGCTCGTGCTCGACGAGCCGTTCTCGGGCCTGGACCCCCTGGCGGTCGACTCGATGGTCGACCTGCTGCGCGAGTACACCCGCGACGGGGTGCCGGTCCTGTTCTCCAGCCACCAGCTCGACCTCGTCGAGCGACTGTGCGACCGCCTGGTCGTGCTGTCCCACGGACGCCGGGTCGCCGCCGGGACGGTCGCGGAGCTGCGCGACGCGGGGGTGCCGCGCTTCCGCCTCGTCCTCGGCGGCGACGCCGGTTGGGTCCGCGGCCTGCCGGGTCTGGAGGTGCTCGACATCGACGGCGCGACCGCGCTCGTCGAGGTCCACCAGGACGGCGCCGAGCAGCACCTCGTCGCCGAGGCGACCGGCCGCGGCCACGTCCACGAGTTCGTCCGGGTCCGCCCGGCCCTGAGCGAGATCTACCGGGAGGCCACCGCATGAGCACCCACGACGACACCCGAGACGACAACCGCGACGCACGAGGGTCGACCGGCGAGCCGCCCTGGCTGCTGGTCACCCGCCGCGAGGTCGTCTCGCGGATCACCGACAAGTCGTTCCTGCTCGGCACCGCGTTCATGGTCGTGCTGATCGCCGGCTACATCGGCTTCACCGCCTGGCAGGCCGAGCGCACCGACCAGGTCACCCTCGCCGCCACCCCGGACGCCGTCGCGATGGCGAGCGCCATCGCCGAGGGTGCTCCCGCGGTGGACGACCGGGTGGAGGTCACCCTCCTCGAGGTCGACGACGCCGACGCCGCCGAGGCGGTGCTCCGCGCCGACGAGGCCGACGCGTGGCTGCATCCGGTCGACGGCGGCTGGCAGCTCACCTCGGAGTCCAGCGAGCAGGACGCGCTCACCGACGTCACGCGCGTGATCGTGGCCGAGCAGGTGCTGGCCGACAACGCCGCCAGCGCGGGCACCACTGTCGACGCGCTCCAGGCCGGCAGCACCGTGTCGACCGAGTTCCTGCGCGGTGACGCCGAGAAGGCGGGTGTCGCCGAGGCGGTCGGTTTCGTGTTCGTCTTCCTCTTCTACTTCGCCGCGCTGATCTTCGGCATGCAGCTCGCGTCGTCGGTGATCGAGGAGAAGCAGAGCCGCATCGTCGAGATCATCGCCGCCGCGATCCCGCTGCGCCACCTGCTGGCCGGCAAGGTGCTCGGCAACACGGCGCTGGCGATGATCCAGCTGCTCGTCTACCTCGCGGTCGGCCTGGTGGGGCTGTCGTTCACGCCCTACAAGTCCTACGTCCCGGCGCTGTCGGGCCCGACCGCGTGGTTCATCGCGTTCTTCTTCGCCGGCTTCGTGGCGCTCGCCTGCCTCTGGGCGGTCGCGGGGTCACTCGCGTCGCGCACGGAGGACCTGCAGTCCACCTCGACGCCACTGACGATGCTGATGCTGGTGATGTTCTTCGGCGGCGTCTCCCTCGACGGGCGGGGACAGGTGATCGCGTCGTTCGTGCCGCCCGTGTCGGCCGTCGTGATGCCCAAGCGGATCCTGGCCGGCGGGGTCGAGTGGTGGGAGCCGCTGCTGGCGCTGGGCCTGCTCGCCGCCTTCGCCGCGGTCACCGTCTGGATCGGCGAGCGCCTCTACCGCCGCGCCCTGCTGCAGACCGGCGGACGCGTCAGCCTCCGCCAGGCCTGGGCCACTGCCGAGTGAGCCGGGCGGGGACCTCAGAAGAGGTCGACCACCGACGAGGTCCCCGCCACCACGGCCCAGAACCGCAGGCCGCGCCCCAGCAGGCCGGTCACCATGAAGATCCAGAACGGCACGCGCAGGGTGCCGGCGAGCACCGCGGTGACCGCGTACGGCGGGATGCCGGTGCTCGCGGACACGAAGAGCAGCCCGGCCGTGAACCACGGACGGCCCTCCGCCCGCTCGTGCCACTTGTCGAGCGAGGCGCGGACCTTCGGCTTCTCGAGGTGCTTGTGCACCCAGGGGGCCCGGTCGAGGTGCATGCCGCCCCAGTACCAGAGGATCTTGCCGAGCATCTGCCCGATCGTGGCCGCGAGAAGCAGCCCCCAGGCGCTGCCGGGGGACCGGCTCACCGCGACCACGAGGATCGCCTCGATGTTGATGAGCGGCACCAGGGCGGACGCCATCGAGGCGCCAAGGACGCTCCAGAACAGCATCAGCGAGTCGCCCCGGGCACCGGCAGGCCGATCCGGGTCAGCCGGTGCAGGGACACGCACTTGAGCACCAGCAGCGCGGTGGCGATGGCCAGCCCGACCCACATCCAGCCGGTGACCAGCAGCAGCACGGCGAACAGCGCGCTGTTGACGGCCTTGGCGGGCTTGGACCAGTTCCACAGCCAGATCCACCGGTCGACGACGAAGAAGTAGTTGGGACTGCGGATCGGCCAGGCCAGGAACGCGATCGACAGGAAGCAGTCGATCACCATGAACTCGGCCAGGTAGACGAAGATCGCCGGCGACAGGTCGGGCTGCAGCCACGCGAGCCCGATGTAGAACGCCGCGGCGTTGAAGCGGTCGCACATGATGTCGAGCACCGCGCCGATGCGGGTCTCGCAGTCGCGGACCCGGGCGTAGAAGCCGTCGAGCATGTCGCCCACCCAATAGACGACCAACGCGACGACCAGCAGCGTCAGGCTCTGCTGGTGGGCGGCCATGGCCGCGAGGACGACGGAGGCCACGGTGCGCACGCCGGTGATGACCGTGGCGCCGGTGAGCAGCCGCTCGTCCCGTACGCCGTAGACGCCCTCGGGGTCGACCAGCGGCGCTGCCACGCCGTCCGCCCCGCTGCCCACGTGCGAGATGCTATCGGCTCACGTCCACAGGTCGGGCCACGCGTGCCCCAGCTCGAGCACGAGGTCGCGCAGGAGGGGCAGGCTGACGCCCACCACGTTGTGGTGGTCACCCTCGATCCCGCGGACGAACGCGCCCCCGATCCCGTCGATGGTGAACGCGCCGGCCACGTGCAGCGGCTCGCCGGTCGCGACGTAGGCGTCGACCTCCGCGTCGCCGACGTCCGCGAAGTGCACGAGGGTCGAACCGGTCGCCGCGACCGCCCGCCCGGTCGTCACGTCGCGCAGGCTGTGGCCGCTGTGCAGCACCGCGGTGCGCCCGCGCATCGAGCGCCAGCGCTCCCGTGCCTCGGCGGCGTCGCGGGGCTTGCCGAGCGCCTCGCCGTGTCCGGGCGTGCCCGGCGGCACCTGCAGCTCGAGCACCGAGTCGCACCCGAGGACGAGCGCGCCGGGAGGCAGGTCGTCACGCGCGGCCACGACGGCGCACTTGAGCTCGGCGAGTCGGAGCGCGAGCTCGGCCGGCGCCAGCCCGGTCAGCTGCGTCTCGTCGACCCCGCTCACGACGACCGTCGGCTCGATCCCGGCGGCGCGCAGCGTCGCCAGGCGGGCGGGCGAGGCGGAGGCGAGGACGAGGGGGACCCGGGCGGTCACAGCCGACCCAGCGCCGCGCGGAGCGGGTCGAGGCCGAGCGAGCCCAGGTCGAGCGCCGCCCGGTGGAAGGCGCGGAGGTCGAACGCGTCGCCCTGGCGCCGGCGCACCTCGGCGCGGGCGTCGAGCCAGATCCGCTCGCCCACCTTGTAGGACGGCGCCTGGCCGGGGAGGCCGAGATAGCGCTTGACCTCGAACTGGATGACCTCGTCGTCCATCCGGCAGTGCAGCCGCATGAACTCCAGGCCCAGCTCCGGCGTCCAGGTCTCGCCCGGGTGGAACGGCGTGCCACCGGGCCCGAGCCGGTTGTCCTCGGGGATCGTCAGCTCGAGGTGCATGCCGATGTCGACGATGACGCGCGCGGCGCGCATCGACTGCCCGTCGAGCATCCCGAGCAGGTCGGCGGGGTCGTCGAGGAAGCCGAGCTCCTCCATCAGCCGCTCGGCGTACAGCGCCCAGCCCTCGCCGTGCCCGCTGCACCAGCACATGAGGCGCTGCCAGCGGTTGAGGGTGTCGCTGCGGTAGGCGGTCTGGGCGACCTGGAGGTGGTGCCCGGGGACGCCCTCGTGGAAGACGGTGGTGACCTCCCGCCAGGGGTGGAAGTCCTCGATGCCGTCGGGCACCGACCACCACATGCGGCCGGGGCGCTCGAAGTCCTCCGAGG
This sequence comes from Nocardioides sp. zg-1228, assembly GCF_017086465.1. Lineage (NCBI taxonomy): Bacteria > Bacillati > Actinomycetota > Actinomycetes > Propionibacteriales > Nocardioidaceae > Nocardioides > Nocardioides sp. zg-1228. The sequence goes on from NZ_CP070961.1 coordinate 1,072,420, forward strand.
GGCCGGTGTAGTAGATGCCGCCGTCGTTGGTGGGGGCCAGCATGCACTCGATGCGCCGGATCGGGGGCGGGATGTCGAAGTGCACGTCGGCCATCTCGGCGATCGTGCGGTCGGCGAGGTCCTGCATCCAGTCGCGGAACGCCTCGCGGCCGTGGACGACGCGGTCCGGGTCGCCGTCGAGGTGGGCCACCGCGGCGTCGACGTCGGCGCCGGGCAGGATCCGCTCGGCGGTGGCGTCCATCAGGTCGGAGAGCCGCCGGAGCTCGCTCCAGCCCCAGGCGTAGGTCTCGTCGAGGTCGACCTCGGCGCCGAGGAAGTAGCGGCTGGCCAGCGCGTAGACCTCGCGGCCCACGCCCTGCCGCTCGCGACCCTGGGGCTCGAGCTCGTCGGTCAGGAAGAGCCCGAACGCCGCGGTGGCGGCGCTCGCGGCGCCGGCGAGCGCACGCAGGTGGGTCGCGTCGCCGCCGTCGAGGCGCTCGACGAGGTTGAGGTAGAAGTCGCCCGCCTCGCCGGTCTGCCCGGTCCAGCGCCGCACCTGCTCGGCCACCTCGGCGTACTGCCGGGCCGCGACGACGTGACCGCGGCGCGCCTCGTCGGAGAGCGTCACCCGCAGGCCCTCCAGGGCGGCCGGCACGCCGGCGAGGCGCGAGGCGATCGCCGCGACGGCCTCCTCGCCCTCGGTCGGCATCAGGTCGAACACCCCGCGGATCTCGTGCAGGGGGCTCCACAGGACCGACATGCGCGCGCGGTTGACGCCCGCCTCCTCCAGCTCGATCTCCAGCCGGGTGCGCTCGAGGAACGAGTCGCGCGCCGCGGCCTCGCGGTCGTCGACCGGGGTCGCCGCCTCGACCGCGGCGACGGCCCGGCGAGCCAGCTCGAGGCGGGCGTCGAAGCCCGCGGGGGAGTAGTCGGTCAGCTCGTGCTCGTGCCCGGCCACCCCGATCGAGGTGGCGGTCAGCGGGTCGAGGGCGCAGTAGTCCTCGACGTAGGCGTTGCAGAGGGCGTCGACGGTGCGTGGGCTCACGGCGCGACCCTAGCCGGGCCGTGGCCCGGGGGTCAGCCGGGCAGCCCGCTCGAGCGCCAGGACCCGGGGCCGTGGCGGTGCACACCGCGTACGCCCCGGGCGGGGTCGGTCCACGACGGCCGGGGCGGCGCCGGGGCCGCGCCGGCGCCGGGGCCCAGCGTTGACAGCACGGCCACCAGGGCGGCGACCTCCTCGGGCGTCGCGTCGGGGTTGACGATCCGCAGCAGCGGCGTCCGTGCGGCGGGGTCGGGCTGGCTCCCGGCGGCCATCAGGTCTCCCGTCAGGTCTCCCATCAGAGGGGGATGTTCCCGTGCTTCTTGGCCGGGAGGGCCTCCCGCTTGGACCGGAGCAGCCGCAGCGACCGGATGATCTCGACCCGGGTCTCGTGCGGCGCGATGACGGCGTCGATGTAGCCGCGCTCGGCCGCGATGTAGGGGTTGGCGAGCGTGGTCTCGTACTCGTCGACCAGCTCGGCGCGGCGGGCCTCGACGTCGCCGCCCTCGTCGGCGACGGCCTGGAGGGTCTTGCGGTGCAGGATGTTGGCCGCGCCCTGGGCGCCCATGACGGCGATCTGGGCGGTGGGCCAGGCGACGTTGATGTCGGCGCCGAGGTGCTTGGAGCCCATCACGTCGTAGGCGCCGCCGTAGGCCTTGCGGGTGATGACGGTGATCAGCGGGACGGTGGCCTCGGCGTAGGCGTAGATCAGCTTGGCGCCGCGGCGGATGATGCCGTTCCACTCCTGGTCGGTGCCGGGCAGGAAGCCGGGCACGTCGACGAAGGTGAGCACCGGGAGGTTGAACGCGTCGCAGAACCGGACGAACCGGGCGGCCTTCTCGGAGGCGTCGATGTCGAGGGTGCCGGCGAACTGCATCGGCTGGTTGGCCACGACGCCCACGGTGTGGCCCTCGACGCGGCCGAAGCCGACGAGGATGTTGGGAGCGAACAGCTCCTGGACCTCGAGGAACTCCTCGTCGTCGAGCACGGCGGTGATCACGTCGTGCATGTCGTAGGGCTGGTTGGGCGAGTCGGGGATGATCGTGTCCAGCGCCCGGTCGAGGTCGGTGACCTCCATCTGGGGCGCCTCGCCCGACTCGGGGTCGTGCACCGGAGCGGGGTCGAGGTTGTTCTGCGGGAGGTAGGACAGCATCGCCTTGACGTACTCGATGGCGTCCTCCTCGTCGGAGGCCATGTAGTGGGCGTTGCCCGACTTGGTGTTGTGGGTGCGCGCGCCGCCGAGGTCCTCCATCGAGACGTCCTCGCCGGTGACGGTCTTGATGACGTCGGGGCCGGTGATGAACATCGCCGAGGTCTGGTCGACCATGACGGTGAAGTCGGTGACGGCCGGGGAGTAGACGTGCCCGCCGGCGCAGTTGCCCATGATCAGGCTGATCTGGGGGATGACGCCGGAGGCGTGCACGTTGCGGCGGAAGATCTCGCCGTAGAGGCCGAGGGAGACCACGCCCTCCTGGATCCGGGCGCCGGCGCCCTCGTTGATCCCGACGATGGGGCAGCCGGTCTTGATCGCGAGGTCCATCACCTTGGTGATCTTCTCGCCGTAGACCTCGCCCAGCGACCCACCGAAGACGGTGAAGTCCTGGCTGAACACGCAGACCATCCGGCCGTTGACCTCGCCGTAGCCGGTCACCACGCCGTCGCCGTACGGCCGGGTCTTCTCCAGCCCGAACGCCGTCGAGCGGTGCCGCGCGAGCTCGTCGAGCTCGACGAAGGTGCCCTCGTCGAAGAGCATCTCGATGCGCTCGCGGGCGGTCCGGCGGCCCTTGGCGTGCTGCTTCTCGATCGCCTTGGCCGAGCCGGCGTGCACCGCCTCGTCGAGGCGCCGCTCGAGGTCGGCGAGCTTGCCCGCGGTCGTGTGGACGTCGATCTCCGACTGCGGGGGGACGTCGGTGCCTTCACCCGGCTGTGCGCTCACGCGGTGGCCTCCTGTGGGGTCGTGTCTGCTGCGAGACGGTGCGAGACGGTCTGGGGACCGGTGCTGCGCGCTCCGCCCGTGGGGCAATCTAGACCCCATGACGCCCGAGCCCGCACCGCGCCCACCCCTCGACCTCGACCGGCTGGTGGCCCCGGCGGGGTGGCGCGTCGAGGTCGTCGAGGCGGTCCCGTCGACCAACGCCGCCGTCGCCGAGCGGGCCCGCGCGGGCGAGGAGCCGGGCCTGGTGCTGGTCACCGAGCACCAGACCGCCGGACGCGGTCGCCTCGACCGCGTGTGGGAGACGCCGGCGCGCGCCTCGCTGACGTTCTCGGTGCTGCTGCGCCCCGACCTCCCGCCGTCCTCGTGGTCCTGGCTGCCGCTCCTCACCGGGTACGCCGTGCAGGCCGCGCTCGCCGACCGGCTGCCCGACATCGCCCTGAAGTGGCCCAACGACGTGCTCGTCGACGGCGCCTCGGGCAGCGGACGCAAGGTGTGCGGCATCCTCGTCGAGCGCGTGGCGACCGCCCACGGCCCGGTGGCGGTGGTCGGGGTCGGCATCAACGTCGACCAGACCCTCGACGAGCTGCCGGTCGCGCTGGCGACCTCGATCAGCCTCGAGACGGGCGAGCCGGTCGAGCGCACCGGCCTGCTCAGCCAGGTGCTCGGCTCGCTGCACGGCCTGCAGGGGCTGCTCGAGGACGTCGACTCGCTGCGCGCGGCGTACGCCGACGTGTGCGTGACGCTCGGCAGGACGGTCGACGTGCACCTGCCCGGCGGCGACGTACGTCGTGGCGAGGCGCTCGACATCGACGCGAGCGGCGCGCTCGTGGTCGGCACCGACGACGGGACGTTCGTCGTGGCCGCGGGCGACGTGGTGCACGTGCGTCCCGCCTAGTGACATGATCGGCGCGTGCCGTTCCCGAGCAAGCTCCTCAACCCCGGTGAGCGCGTCGTCGTCTCCACCCGCACCCACGTCAAGGCGCTGATCCTCCCCGGCCTCGCCGTGCTGCTCGCGCTGGCGGCCGCCGTCTTCCTCGACCGGCTCATCGACCCGCGGGTCGCGAGCCTGGTGGTGTGGGCGCTGCTCGCCGCGGTGGTGGTGTGGTTCGTCGTCGGGCCGCTGCTGCGCTGGCTGACCACCACCTACACCTTCACCGACCGCCGCTTCATCACGCGCACCGGGTTCATCGCCACCTCCGGTCGCACGATCCCGCTCAACCGCATCAGCGGTGTCGACTTCGAGATCGGTGTGATCGACCGCCTCTTCGGCTGCGGCACGCTGGTCGTCACCGACGCGAGCACCGACGGCAGCGCCCGGCTCCACGACATCCCCGAGGTGGAGAAGGTGCAGCTGCAGGTCTCCGACGAGCTCCACCGCCTCTCGGGTGGCGACCGCCGCGACGATGGCGCCTGAGCGCAGGCGTCGAGGCGGCCGGCCCGACCCTGACACCGGCCCCGACCCGGTCCACGCCCCCGGCCTCGACCCCGGCCCCGACCCGGGGCCTGCCGGCGAGCAGCTCGACCAGGCGATCCTGCGCAGCGACCCGGCGTTCAACGCTGTCGAGGTCGCCGAGCACACCGGCGTGACGGTCGAGCAGGCGCGGCGGCTGTGGCGCGCGCTCGGCTTCCCCGAGTTCACGGGGGAGAAGGCCTACACGGCCGCCGACATCGAGGCGGTGTCGACCCTCATGGGCTTCGTCGACTCCGGCGCGGTCGACTTCGACGTGGCCGTCAACCTCACCCGCGGCGTCGGCCAGACGATGGCGCGCCTCGCCGACTGGGAGGTCTCCACGCTCGTCAGCCGGGTCGAGGAGATGGAGGCCGGCGACGAGGCCACCGGCTCGCGCGTCGGCTCGGCGATGCGGCTCATCGACGAGGTCAACCCGCCGTTCGAGCGGCTCCTGGTCTACGCGTGGCGTCGCCACCTGGCCGCCGCGGTCGGCCGGATCGAGGCGATGGGCGCCAAGGACGAGGACCTGCACACCATCGAGGTGAGCGTCGGGTTCGCCGACCTGGTCGCCTTCACCGCGCTGTCCAACACCCTCGACCGCGACGAGCTCGGCGACCTCGTCGAGGTCTTCGAGAGCCGGTGCCAGGACGTCGTCGCCCGCTTCGGCGGCCGGATCATCAAGAGCCTCGGCGACTCCGTCCTCTTCGTCACCAACACCGCCGAGGAGGCGGTCGGGGTGGCGGAGGGGATCATCAACGTGATCGGGCGCGACCCGAAGATGCCCGACGTCCGCCTCGGCCTGGCCAGCGGCCCCGTGGTCCAGCGGCTGGGCGACATCTTCGGACCCCCGGTCAACATGGCGGCCCGGCTCACCCAGGTCGCCCGCCGCAACCGGCTCATCGTGGACCAGAGCACCGCCGACCGGCTGCCCCACGAGGAGTGGGAGCACCGCCGGCTGCCGGCCCGTCCGGTGCGCGGCTTCGGCCTCGTCGAGCCGGTCGCCGTACGCCGCCGCTGACGCGTCGCGTGGACCAGACCACTCGCCCGATTCCACCCATAAGGGTCACGCCGGCGCGCGGTCATCCCTACGTTTCTGGCCGTGTTGGCTGTGCAGGACGTGCGACTCGACCCCCTCTCGCGACGCGTGTGGCGTGGTGAGCGCGAGATCAGGCTCTCGCGCAAGGAGTTCCAGCTCCTGCACGCCCTGATGGCGCGACCGGGCGACATCGTCACCCGCGGCGAGCTGATGGCCGAGGTGTGGCAGACGACGTTCTACACCAGCTCCAAGACCATCGACGTGCACCTGGGCTGGCTGCGCCGCAAGCTCGGCGACGACCCGCGCAGTCCCACGCTGATCACGACCCACCGCGGCCGCGGCCTGCGCTTCGAGCCGGCCTCCAGCGCCGTGGCCGGCTGATCGTCAGCCGCTCGCCACGACGAGGCAGCACGCCGTGAGCACCACGCACGCAGGGGTCATCGTCAGCCGCTCGGGCCGGCTGCGCGAGATCGCGTTGAGCACGATGCCGATCGCGAAGTAGCCGACCAGCGCCCACGCCACCACCTCGGCCTCCGTGCCCGAGCGCCCCCACGCGCCGGCCCGCACGAGCAGCGCGCCCACCGCGGCGGCGTAGAGCGGGACCGACAGCGCGCTCCCGACGCGCAGGCCCCTCGGGAGTACCTCATGCCGCCCGCCCCAGACGAGTCGGCCGCAGGGCCGTCCGGCCGCCGCCAGCACCTGGACGGCGCCGATCCCCGCCAGCACGAGGGTGGCGAGGAGGACCGCGACCAGGTCGGGCGTGCTCATCGTCGGCCGGTGCCGGCCAGGTGGCGCTCGGCGTTGGCGGCGACGCGGTCGAGCGCGGCGATGAGCCCCGCGACGTCGACCCCGTCCTCCAACCCGTCGTCGTGCCGCGCGAGCGACTCCCACGCCGCCGTGAGCAGCGCGCGTCCGGACGGGGTGAGGGCGACGGAGTTGGCCCGGCGGTCGCCCGGGTCCGCGACGACGACGACCAGCCCGTCCCGCGTCAGCGACGCCAGCCGCTGGGTCACGGCGGACCGCGAGACGTCGAGCGCGGCCGCGAGGGCGCTCTGGCGCGCGGGCTCGAGGGCGTCGATGCTCGCCAGGGCGGCCAGCTCGGACACCCCGATGCCGTGGGCAGGACGGAGGTGGGCGTCGGCCACGCGGTCGACGAGGGCGGTGGCCCGGTGGAGCGCGAGGGCGAAGCGTCGGGAGAGGGGCTCGGGATCGGTCATTGTGAAGCACTTAACAACCTGGCGCGTCTCGGCGTCAAGCCCCGGCCCGCGCGGCGTGCGCGGCTTCTATAGGCTCCGGACGTGTCCTCGACCGGCTCGCACCGCGCTCCCACGCTCGCCGTCGTCGGGGGTGGCCAGCTGGCGCGGATGATGGCCCAGCCCGCGATCGCGCTCGGGCTCCCGCTGCGCCTGCTCGCGGAGGCCGAGGGGGTCTCGGCCGCCCAGGTCATCCCCGACCACCTCGTCGGCGACCACACCGACCTCCCCACCCTGCGCCGGGTGACCGCGGGGGCGGCGGTCGTCACCTTCGACCACGAGCACGTCCCGACCTCCCACCTGCGCGCGCTCGCCGCCGACGGCGTCGCCGTCCGCCCCGGCCCCGACGCCCTCGTGCACGCCCAGGACAAGGCGGTGATGCGCCGCCGCCTCGGCGAGCTCGACGTGCCCTGCCCCCGCAACGCCGTGGTCGTCTCCACCGACGACGTGGCCGCCTTCGGCCTGCCGTGCGTGCTCAAGACCACCCGGGGCGGCTACGACGGCAAGGGGGTGTGGGTGGTGCGCGAGCTCGACGAGGCGCAGGTCGCCTTCGACGCCGCCGCCGCTGCGGGCGTGGAGGTGCTGGCCGAGGAGCTCGTCGACTTCCGGCGCGAGCTCTCGGCGCTGGTGGCGCGCTCGCCCAGCGGCCAGGCCGCGGCCTACCCCGTCGTCGCATCGACCCAGCTCGACGGCATCTGCCACGAGGTCGTCGCCCCCGCCCCCGACCTCGCGCCCGCGCTGGCCGGGCAGGCGCAGGAGATCGCGTTGCGGGTCGCCGGCGCGCTCGACGTCACGGGCATCCTCGCCGTGGAGCTCTTCGAGACGACCGACGGCCGGATCCTGGTCAACGAGCTGGCGATGCGCCCGCACAACACCGGCCACTGGACCCAGGACGGCGCCGTGACCTCGCAGTTCGAGAACCACCTGCGCGCCGTCATGGACCTCCCGCTCGGCTCGCCCGCGCCCCGCGAGCGCTGGACCGTGATGGTCAACATCCTCGGCGGACCCACCGACTCCGGCCACCTCTACGACGGCCTTCCGCACGCGATGGCACGCGACCCGCGCCTGCGGGTGCACCTCTACGGCAAGGACCTGCGCCCCGGGCGCAAGGTCGGGCACGTCAACGCCTACGGCGACGACCTCGAGGACTGCCTCGAGCGGGCCCGCCACGCGGCCGCGTGGTTCCGCGGCGACCTGGGCAACGAGAGCGAGTGAGGGCGAGCAGATGAGCGAGCAGACGAGCGGTACGCAGCAGGCCGGCGCCAGGGTCGGCATCGTGATGGGCTCCGACTCCGACTGGCCGGTCATGCAGGCCGCCGGCGAGGTGCTCACCGAGCTCGGGGTGGCCTGGGAGGCCGACGTCCTCTCCGCGCACCGGATGCCCACCGAGATGATCGCCTGGGGCCGCGAGGCGCACACCCGCGGGCTGTCGGTCGTGATCGCCGGCGCCGGGGGCGCCGCCCACCTGCCCGGCATGCTGGCCTCGGTCACGCCGCTGCCCGTCGTCGGGGTGCCGGTGCCGCTGGCGTACCTCGACGGGATGGACTCGCTGCTCTCCATCGTGCAGATGCCCGGCGGGATCCCGGTCGCCACCGTCGCCATCGGCAACGCCAAGAACGCCGGCATCCTCGCCGCGCGCATCCTCGGCACGAGCGACCCCGCCCTCCAGCAGCGCCTCGTCGACTACCAGGCCGGGCTCGCCGAGACCGCGCACGCCAAGGGCGAGGTCGTCCGCCGCGCCGCGGGCGGCGACACCCCACGGGTCGGCTTCTAGCCCGGCTCCTCCGCCCCGGGTCAGGTCGACTTCTGGTCGTCGATCCGGCCGCGCAGCGCCTTCGTCCGGCCTCGCTGCTTCTTCGCCTTCAGCCGGCGCTCCTTGGCCCCGCGGCTGGGACGCGTGGGCCGCCGCGACGGCGGTGGCGGGGCGAGCGCCTGGCGCAGCAGGTCGGCGAGGCGCTCGCGGGCAGCCACCCGGTTGCGGTGCTGGGAGCGGTGCTCGGAGGCCGCGATGCTGACCCGTCCCGACGGCCAGCGCCGCAGCGCCCGCGCCCGCTGCGCGTCGGTGAGGGCCTGGGAGGTGGTGACGTCGAAGTCGAGCTCGACGCGCGAGTCGCTGGTGTTGACCGACTGGCCGCCCGGTCCCGGCGAGCGCGAGAACCGCTCGACCAGCTCGGCCGCCGGCACGACCAGCCCGTCGGGCAGGCCGGGTCCGGCCGGGACGTGGAGGTCGCGCATCCCCCCATTGTGGGATGAAACCCCCTCCCGCTTGACGGCGGCCGGGTGAGCGGCGAGCGTCTCGGCCATGGGGGAGCAGCGGGTCGGCGTGGTCGGCGGGGGCATCCTCGGCGTCGCCATCGCGCGCGAGGTGGTGCGCCGCCGCCCGGGCACCGAGGTGGTGGTGCTGGAGAAGGAGGACCGGCTGGCCGCCCACCAGACCGGGCACAACTCCGGTGTCGTCCACGCCGGCATCTACTACCGCCCGGGGAGCCTCAAGGCCGAGCTGTGCGCGCGTGGGCGCGGGCTGCTCCGCGACTTCTGCCTCGAGCGCGCCATCGCCTACGACGCGTGCGGCAAGCTCGTGGTCGCGGTAGCCGCCGACGAGCTGGGCCGCCTCGACGCCCTCGAGCGGTCCGCCCGCGCCAACGGCGTCCCCGGCCTCCGGCGGCTCGCGGCCGAGCAGATCGCCGAGGTCGAGCCCCACGCCCGCGGGCTGGCGGCGCTCCACTCGCCCGAGACCGCCATCACCGACTACCCGGCGATCACCGCGGCCCTCGCCGACGACGTCTTCGCGGCCGGTGGCGGCGTACGCCTCGGCGCGCGCGTGGTCGGCATCCGGCGCGACGGCGACGCGGTGCTCGTCCAGGTCGACGGTGACCCGACGCCGCTGCGGTTCGACCACGTCGTGGTGGCCGCCGGCCTGCAGGCCGACCGGGTGTCGGCGCTCGTGGACGGCGAGCGCGGCCCGGCGATCCTGCCGTTCCGCGGGGAGTACCTCGGGGTCAGCGCCGCCAAGCGAGACCTGGTGCGCGGCATGGTCTACCCGGTGCCCGACCCGCGCTACCCGTTCCTCGGCGTGCACTTCACCAGGAGGGTCGACGGGTCGTTGGAGGTCGGCCCCAACGCGGTGCTGGCGACCCGGCGGGAGGGGTACCGCCGCCGCGACGTCTCGCCCGCCGACCTCCGCGACACCCTCGCGTGGCCGGGGTTCTGGCGGATGGCGCGGGCCCACTGGCGCACCGGCGTCGACGAGGTGGTCGGCTCTGCGTCCCGGCGCGCGTTCATGCGCTCGGCCTCGCGCTACGTGCCCGACATCGGGGTCGCCGACGTGCGGCGCGCCGGCAGCGGCGTCCGCGCCCAGGCGGTCGACCGCGACGGCAGCCTGGTCGACGACTTCCGCATCACCCGCGCCGACGGCGTCACGTGCGTGCGCAACGCGCCCTCGCCCGGGGCCACCTCCAGCCTGGCCATCGCCGCCCACGTGGTGGACGAGGTGTGGCAGCACCGCGCGTGAGATGTGCGTCCCGCGGGTGCGGTGATGTCTAGGGTCGGGGCATGACCACACGTTGGGGCATCGCCGCCACGGGCGGCATGGCCGCCGCCTTCGCCTCCGACCTCGCTCTGACCCCGGACGCCGAGATCGCTTTCGTGGGCAGCCGCTCGCCCGCGTCGGCGGCCGACTTCGCCGCCCGCTTCGCCGCCGACGGCGCCGGTGCCGGCAGCTATCGCGACCTGCTCGAGGCGGGTCGGCGCGGCGACGTCGACGTCGTCTACCTCGCCACCCCGCACCCCCAGCACCGCGACCTCGCGATGGCCGCGATCGAGGCCCGCACGCCGGTGCTGGTCGAGAAGGCGTTCACCGCCACGCTCGCCGGGGCGGAGGAGGTCGTCGCCGCCGCCCGCGCCGCCGGGGTGTTCTGCATGGAGGCCATGTGGACCCGCTTCCAGCCGGCCGTGGCCCACGTGCGCGACCTCGTCGCGGCCGGCGACATCGGCGAGGTGCTGCTGGTGCAGGCCGACTTCGGCGCTCAGCGCGACTACGACCCGGGAAGCCGGCTGTTCGACCTCGCGCTCGGCGGCGGCTCGATCCTCGACCTCGGCGTCTACCCGGTCTCCCTGGCCCAGCACCTCCTCGGCCGCCCGGACCGGGTCACCGCCACTGGCACCACCTACCCCGACGGCGCCGACCGCTCCGCGGCGATCCAGTTGTCCTACGACGACGGCCGCGCCGCGTCGCTGACCTGCACGCTCGCGAGCCAGACGCCCGGCCGGGCGCTCCTGGTGGGCACCGGGGGGACCGTCGAGATCGTCCCGCCGTTCTACCACCCCAGCACGGTCGTCGTACGCCGCAACGGCGCCGAGCCCGAGGAGGTGGAGCGCCTGCCCAGCGGCCGCGGCTACGTCCACCAGGCCGAGGAGGTGCAGCGCTGCCTGGCGGCCGGGCTGACCGAGAGTCCGCTGATGCCGCTGCAGGACACCCTCGACGTGATGTGGGTGCTGGAGGAGGCGCTGGCCCAGCTCGGCATCACGATGGCGGAGGCCACGGTCGAGGTCTGAGCCCGGCTCAGGACTCGGACCCGGTGCGCTCGGGGTGCGGTGAGTGCCTAGGGTGCGGTGGTGACCCGTGAGGACTCCCGACTGCACTCGATCTACGACCTCGTCGTCCAGCGCAACCCCGGCGAGGACGAGTTCCACCAGGCGGTGCGGGAGGTGCTCGACAGCCTCGGGCCCGTCGTGGCCCGCCACCCGGAGTACGCCGACGCGCGCGTGATCGAGCGGATCTGCGAGCCCGAGCGGCAGATCATCTTCCGGGTGCCGTGGGTCGACGACTCCGGCCGGGTGGAGATCCACCGCGGCTTCCGGGTGGAGTTCAACTCCGCCCTCGGCCCCTACAAGGGCGGCCTGCGGTTCCACCCCAGCGTCTACCTGGGCATCGTGAAGTTCCTGGGCTTCGAGCAGGTCTTCAAGAACGCGCTCACCGGCATGCCGATCGGCGGCGCCAAGGGCGGCGCCGACTTCGACCCCAAGGGTCGCTCCGACGGCGAGGTGATGCGCTTCTGCCAGTCGTTCATGACCGAGCTCTACCGCCACATCGGGGAGTACACCGACGTGCCGGCCGGCGACATCGGCGTGGGCGGGCGCGAGATCGGCTACCTCTTCGGGCAGTACAAGCGGATCACCAACCGCTACGAGTCGGGCGTGCTGACCGGCAAGGGCACCGGGTGGGGCGGGTCGGCGGTCCGCAAGGAGGCCACCGGCTACGGCACCGCCTTCTTCGTGCGCGAGATGCTGCGCCAGCGCGGCGAGTCCCTCGACGGCAGGCGGGTCGTCGTCTCGGGCTCGGGCAACGTGGCCATCTACGCGATCGAGAAGGTCCACGAGATGGGCGGCACCGTGGTGGCGTGCTCCGACTCGGCGGGCTACGTCGTCGACGAGGCCGGCATCGACCTCGAGCTGCTCAAGCAGCTCAAGGAGGTCGAGCGGGCGCGGATCAGCGAGTACGCCGAGCGGCGCCCGGGGGCGTCCTACGTGGCCGGCGGGTCGATCTGGGACGTGCCGTGCCACGTCGCGCTGCCGTGCGCGACCGAGAACGAGCTCGACGACGCCGCCGCCCGGACGCTGGTCAGGCAGGGCTGCGTCGTGGTGGCGGAGGGCGCCAACATGCCCACCACGCCCGCCGGTGTGGCGACCTTCGTGGACGCGGGCGTGCTGTTCGCGCCCGGCAAGGCGGCCAACGCGGGCGGGGTCGCGACCAGCGCGCTGGAGATGCAGCAGAACGCCTCGCGGGACTCGTGGACCCACGACCACGCGGAGACGAGGCTGGCCGAGATCATGGCGGGCATCCACGAGCGGTGCGCCGCGGCCGCCGACGACTACGGCCGGCCCGGCGACTACGTGCTGGGCGCCAACATCGCCGGCTTCGTCCGGGTCGCCGACGCGATGCTCGCGATGGGCGTCGTCTGAGACGCCGCCCGCGCGGGGCTCAGCGGCGGTGCCGACGCCACTCGATGGCCGGGCAGGTGTCCATCACCATCGGCACGCCGGCCGCGGTCGTGCGGGCGAAGGCGTCGTGGTCGACGACCCCGAGCTGGAACCACACGCCGCCGGCGCCCACCGCGACGGCCTGGTCGGCGAACTCGCCGGCCGCCTCGGAGCGACGGAACACGTCGACGACGTCGATCGCGTCGGGCACGTCGGCGAGGGTGGCGTAGCCCTGCTCGCCCAGCACGGCCGGCGCGCCCGGGTCGGCGAACACCGGGTGCACGGGGATGATCCGCTTGCCGCGCTCCTGCAGCAGCGCCGCGATCGAGTAGGCCGTACGGCCGGGGTCGCCGGAGAGGCCGACGACGGCCCAGATGTGCGCGTCGTCGAGCATCCGGTCGATCACCGCGGGGTCCTGCCACTCGCTGCCCATGGCGCCACGGTAGCCGCACGGCCCCCACCCCGGGGAGCGCGTAGGAACGCCCCCCGGTTACCAGGAGGTAGCGAAAGTGGCGGGGGTGTTGGGGCCCCGGTGGCGGATGTGGTGGGATGACCCACGTCACATCACACCCACGAGGGGAACTCACATGCTCCACACCGCATCCCGGCGCCTCGGCGCCGTCGCTGCTGCCGGCGCGCTGACCGCCGGCGCCCTGGTCGCCCTGGCGGCGCCGACCGCGACCGCGGCCACCGCCTCGACCACCTACACCTGCACCTTCCCGGCGCTCGGCGCCCGCGACATCCCCGTCGCGATCACGGCCAACCTCCCCGCCGCGGCCAACGCCGGCCTGGACGCCCCGTCCATTCCGGTGCTGCTCAGCGTCACGCTCCCGGGCGACGTCGTCGACGCCGCCAAGGGCCTCTTCCAGGCCACCAGCATCGGCGGCTTCTCCAACGACATGGTCGCCACCCTCGACGAGCTGTCCTCCGACGCCTCGGCGGAGCTGCCCCTGGAGAACGTGCGCTTCCCGCAGACGGCCCTCCCGGAGACGGCCAACACGCCGGTCAAGCTCGACACGCCCAACCCGCTCGCCACCCCGGGCGCCGTCCCGGCCGGCACGGTGCCGGTCAACCTGCCGGGCAAGGGCACCTACGACATCGTGGTGCCGTCGGCGTTCACGTTCACCGCCACCAAGCAGGGCGACGTGACGATGCTCGCGGACGTGCCGTGCGTCTTCAAGGCGGGCTCCCCGTCGAGCCTCGGCTCGATCGTCCTCGCCGCCAACGAGTCGACCACCGAGGCCACCCCGACCAAGAAGGTCACCAAGCTGGGCAAGAAGACCACGCTCAAGGTGGTCGTGGACGCGGCCAACGAGGTGCCGACCGGCAAGGTCAAGGTCATGCTCGGCAAGAAGACCCTCGGCAAGGGCGTGCTCAACGGCAAGGGCAAGGCGAAGGTCACGCTGAAGAAGGCGCTGCCGGCCGGCAAGACCAAGGTCAACGTGCTCTACCTCGGTGACGACTACACCAAGAAGTCGAAGGACAAGAAGGTCGTGATCCGGGTCCGCTGACCCGCTCCACGCCTGTCCCGCCCGGTCGGTGCCTCGGCACCGGCCGGGCGTTCGTCGTTCCTGCCGTGCGCACGGGCGGGGAGTGGGGATGACCACACCGTCAGGCGTCTCGTGGAGATGCATGGACGTCCTACAATTCGCGCATGAGCGAGTTCCCCCTCTACGCCCTCTCCGAGGAGCACCAGGCCATCCGCGAGGCCGTGCGCGCCGTCGCCGAGGCCAAGATCGCGCCCTTCGCGGCCGCCGTGGACGAGGAGGCCCGCTACCCGCACGAGGCGGCCGAGGCGCTGCTCGCCTCCGACTTCCACGCCCCCCACGTGCCCGAGGCCTACGGCGGTGCCGGCGCCGACGCGCTCGCCACGGTGCTGGTCATCGAGGAGGTCGCCCGCGCGTGCGTGTCGTCCTCGCTGATCCCCGCCGTCAACAAGCTCGGCTCGCTGCCCGTGCAGATCGCCGGCTCCGAGGAGCTCAAGCAGCACTACCTCGGCGCGCTCGCCCGCGGCGAGGGCGGCTTCTCCTACTGCCTCTCCGAGCCCGACGCCGGCTCCGACGCCGGCGGCATGAAGACCCGCGCGGTGCGCGACGGCGACGAGTGGGTGCTCGACGGCGTGAAGCGCTGGATCACCAACGCGGGCGAGTCGGAGTTCTACACGGTCATGGCCGTCACCGACCCCGAGAAGAAGACCCGCGGCGGCATCTCGGCGTTCGTGGTGGAGAAGTCCGACGAGGGCGTGTCCTTCGGTGCACCGGAGAAGAAGCTCGGCATCAAGGGCAGCCCGACCCGCGAGGTCTACCTCGACAAGGTCCGCATCCCCGCCTCGCGGATGATCGGCGAGGAGGGCACCGGCTTCACGACCGCGATGAAGACCCTCGACCACACCCGCGTCACCATCGCGGCCCAGGCGGTCGGCGTCGCGCAGGGCGCTCTCGACTACGCGCTCGACTACGCCAAGGAGCGCCAGCAGTTCGGCAGGTCGATCGCCGACTTCCAGGGCCTGCAGTTCCTGCTCGCCGACATGGGCATGAAGGTCGAGGCGGCCCGGCAGATGACCTACGCCGCCGCCGGCCGCTCCGAGCGCGGCGACGACGACCTCACCTTCTTCGGCGCCGCCGCCAAGTGCTTCGCCTCCGACGTCGCGATGGAGGTCACGGTCAACGCCGTGCAGGTGCTCGGCGGCTACGGCTACACCCGCGACTACCCGGTCGAGCGGATGATGCGCGACGCCAAGATCACCCAGATCTACGAGGGCACCAACCAGGTGCAGCGGATCGTGATGGCACGCCAGCTCCTCGCCGGGGTCCAGTCCGAGCTCTGAGCTGCGGCTCCTCCGGGCCTCGAGGGGCTGGCTGGGGCCCCTAGCCCGAGTGGCCGAGGTCGGCGCTGACGGCATCCGCGGTGCCGAGCAACGACTCGAGGTACTCGGCCTGCGGGTCGTGCAGGACCGTGGAGGAGACGTTCACGGCGGCCACGACGTGCCCCGAGCGGTCACGCACCGGGGCGGCGATCGAGCGGAGTCCCGGTGCGAGCTCCTGGTCGTTGGCGGCCCACCCCTGCTCGGCGGCCGCGTCCAGCAAGCGTCGCAGCGCGCCCTCGTCGGTGGGCGTGTGCTGGGTGACGGCGGTGAGCTCGGCGCCGGCGAACCAGTCGTCGAGCTCGCGGGCACTGAGGCCGGCGAGCAGCACGCGTCCCATGGACGTCGCGTGGGCGGGGAAGCGGGTGCCGACGGTGATGGCGACGTTCATGATGCTGCGAGACGCGACCCGGGCGACGTAGACCACGTCGGTGCCGTCGAGCACGCCGAGCGACGTGGACTCGCCGACCTGCGCGGAGAGGGCCTCCAGGTGTGGGCGTGCGATCTCGGGGAGCTGGAGCCCCGACAGGTACGCCGTGCCGAGCCGCAGCACGCGGGGCGTGAGGGCGAAGTGCTTGCCGTCGTACCGGACGAACCCGAGCTCGACGAGGGTGAGCAGGAACCGGCGTGCGGCGGCACGGCTCAGTCCGGTCACGTCGGCCACCTCGCTGAGCGTCATCGCGGGCCGGTCGGCGTCGAACGCCCGGATGACGTCCAGTCCGCGTGCCAGCGACTGGACGAACTCGCCGCCGGCGCTGGGTCGGTCCCTCACGGACGACTCCACGAGCTCGGGGCGTCGTCGTGGATGGTGGCGCGGCTCATCGGGTGGTCTCGACGTTCTCGAGGACGACGGCCAGTCCTTGGCCGACGCCGATGCAGATCGCCGCGACGCCCCAGCGCTCGCCGCGTTCGCGCAGCACGTGGGCGAGGGTGCCGAGGACGCGGCCGCCGGACGCGCCGAGGGGGTGCCCGAGGGCGATCGCGCCGCCCCTGGTGTTCACGATGTCGGGGTCGACCTTCCATGCGTCCATGCAGGCGAGGGACTGGACGGCGAACGCTTCGTTGAGCTCGACGGCGCCGACGTCGGCCCAGCCGATGCCGGCACGCGCGAGTGCGGCGTCGGCGGCCTCGACGGGGGCGAACCCGAACATGCGGGGGTCGAGTGCGGATGCCCCGCGGCCGGCGATCCGCGCCAGGGGAGCGGCCCCGATCCGGTCGGCGGCGGTCTCGGAGCCGAGGACGAGCGCGGAGGCTCCGTCGCTGAGCGGTGAGGCGTTGCCGGCGGTGATGGTGCCGTCGGGTCGGAAGGAGGGCTTGAGCCCGGCGAGCGTCTCGGCGGTGGTGCCGGGCCGGATGGTCTCGTCGCGGGTCAGGTCGACGCCGTCGACGGGGACGACCAGGGCGTCGTAGAAGCCGTCGTTCCAGGCGGCGTCGGCCAGGGTGTGGGAGCGTGCCGCGAACTCGTCCTGCCGTTCGCGCGAGATGGCGAACCTCTCCTGCAGCAGCTCGTTGCACTCGCCCAGGGACGCCGTCCACGCGCTCGGCATCGCGGGGTTGACGAGCCGCCAACCGAGCGTGGTGGAGACGGCGGTGACGTCGCCGGCCGGGAACGGTCGGGTGGACTTGGGCAGCACCCAGGGCGCCCGCGTCATGGACTCCACCCCGCCCGCGACGACCACGTCCGCGTCGCCGGACTCGATGGTGCGCGAGGCCATCATGGCGGCGTCCAGGCTGGAGCCGCACAGCCTGTTGACCGTGGTGCCGGGTACGGACGTGGGCAGGCCCGCGAGCAGGACGGCCATCCGGGCGACGTCGCGGTTGTCCTCGCCGGCGCCGTTGGCCAGGCCCCAGACCACGTCACCGATCTCAGCGGAGTCCAGGGCGGGCACCTTGTCGAGCACGGCGCGCAGGGCGCGCGCCGCGAGGTCGTCGGGACGCGAGCCGGCGAGGGCTCCTCCGAACCTGCCGAAGGGAGTGCGTGCGGCGGCGTAGATGTGGGCGGTCATGGTCTACCTCGATGTTCGCAGTGCGTACAAGCGTTCGGGATACGTACAGGCTACGGGCCCGGGCGGCACGGGGACAGACGCCGGGGGCTGTCGCGAGGACCCGTGCCATCCGACCCTGCACGGTCGACGTGGTCCGGGACATGGTGGAGAACCGTCCACCCACCCCGAAGGTGAAGCGCGCCATGACCCGACGCCTGATCGCCACCACCGTCACGTGGTGCATGACTGTGTCCATGCTCGCCCTCCTGGCGCAGGGGGCTGCCGCCCCGGCCTCCGCGGATCCGCCGACCGGTGGAACCACGATCGCGACCGAGACGTTCACCGGCCGGTCCGTCGCGGACCCGGCATGGACCGCCCAGGGCGACAGCTGCCTGACGGGCGCCATCACCCCACCGCCGACGGGTGCCGCCAACATCCCGACCTGCGCGACACATCGGGTCGGTCCGGTGCCCACTCTCGGCCTCGTTCCCGGCTACCTGCAGCTCACCGACACGACCACCCAGACGGCCGGCAGCGTGCTCTACAACAAGCCGATCCCGGCGACGGCCGGGGTGACCATCACCTTCGACCAGTTCCAGTACGGCGGCACCGGGGCCGACGGCATCGGCTTCTTCCTCGTCGACGGCGCCACCAACCTGAACGCGACCGGCGCGCCGGGCGGCAGCCTGGGCTACGCACAGCGCACGGTCGAGGGCGAGGTCGCGGAGCCGGGCGTCGAGGGCGGCGTGCTCGGCGTCGGGTTGGACGCGTACGGCAACTACTACGACGACGGCGAGAATCGCGGGAACGGATGCCCCGAGGGGCAACGCTCGCCGTCGACCGCCGAGGGCGCTGTGGCCCCGAACGTGATCACGCTGCGCGGACCCGGTGACGGCTTCACGGGCTACTGCTACCTCGCCTCCACCACGTCCGCGGACGCCGACGACCCCGACGACCCGGGCACCACGCTCTCCGGGACGCTGCGCGGCCGCACCCTCGCGGCGTCATGGCGGCAGGTGAACATCACGGTGACGCCCGCGCCGGACCCGCGCGTCATCGTCCAGGTCCGCTACAACCCCGCCAACCCCGCCAGCCCGTGGGTCACCGAGCTCGACGAGCCGGCACCCGAGGGCCTGCCGAGCACCTACAAGTTCGGTCTGTCGGGCGCCACCGGCGGGGTCACCGACGTCCACCTGATCCGCAACGCCGTGGTCCGGACGGTCGACCCGCTGCCCCAGCTGCAGCTGGAGAAGCAGGTCGACCGCAGCTCGGGCACCCTGCCGGCCGTCATCACCGCCGGCACGGAGATCCCCTACCAGTACACCGTCACCAACGCGGGGGCGGAGAACCTCTCGACCCTCGCGATCGCCGACGACACGATCACCGGGCCGATCACCTGCGACGCCACCACGCTCCCACCCGCGCCGGCACCGGGGTCGACCACGGTGTGTCGAGGCACCTACACCGTCACCGCGGCTGACGTCTCGACGGGCGAGGTCGTCAACACCGCCGTCGCGAACGCCGTGAATCCCGGAGGCGAGACGGTCACCTCGCCGGAGGCCACCGTCACCGTCCCGCTGGTCTCGAGCCTCGACCTGGCCAAGAGCGTGCAGACCGACCCGCCGTACGTCGCCGGGCAGGAGGTCGAGTACCTCTACACCGTCACCAACACCGGCGGATCCACGGTGACGAACATCGCCGTCACCGACGATCGCGTCTCCCCGGCGTCCCTCGTCTGCGAGGCGAACGTCCTGGCCCCGGGTGCGTCGACCACCTGCACCGGCACCTACCTGGTCGACACCGCCGAGGCCAACGCTGCCGGGAGCATCGTCAACACCGCCATCGCGAGGGGGGAGACACCCTTCGGCCAGGAGGTCGAGTCGCCTGAGGCCCAGGCGAGCATCGGCGTCAACACCGACATCGCGATCACCAAGGCCGTCGACGACCCCACCCCGAGCGTCGGCGACACGGTCACCTTCACCGTCACCGCGACCAACAACGGCCCGGCGGCCGCCACGGACCTCCTGGTCACCGACCTGCTTCCCGCCGGCCGGCTCACGCTCCAGAGCGCCACCACCTCGGGGCCCCAGCCGTCCGCCTACGGCGCCGAGGAGGGGGCGTGGTCCATCCCCGCGCTGGCCGTCGGCAACGCCGTCACGTTGACCATCACCGCGCGGGTCGACACCAACGGGGTGACCTCGAACACCGCGACCCTGACCAGGCTCGACCAGCTCGACACCGATCCGTCCAACAACAGCGCCACCGTGACGCTGAACGCGCGCGCCCTCGACCTGGCCGTGACCAAGGAGGTCATCGGCTCCGGGGAGGTCGCGGCCGGCGAGCCGGTCACGTTCCGGGTGACGGTCACCAACCTCGGTCCGCAGCCCGGCACCGGCATCACGATCAGCGAGGACCTGCCCCCCGGCCTGACCTACCTGCCCGGCCAGTCGGGCGGCACCGGCAGCTATGACCCGAGCACCAGCATCTGGACCATCGGCGCCCTCGGCGTGGACGAGACCGCGACGTTCGACTTCGTCCTCGACACCAGCGCCGCGGGCACGTTCACCAACGCGGTCAGCCTCGCCTCCGTCTCGCCCACCGACATCAACAGTGCCAACAACTCCGACTCCGCGACCGTCGCGGTTCGCACCCCGAACGCCGACCTCGTCATCGTCAAGGGCGTCTCGCCGCAGGAGGCCGTCGTCGATGACACGGTCACCTACACGGTGACCGTCCTCAACCGCGGCCCCGACCCGGTGGGCGGCGTCTTCGTCACCGACACCGGCGCCGAGGGCGTGACCCTCGTCGAGGCCGACCCCTCCCAGGGCACCGTCGACCTCGCCACGCGTCGATGGGACGTCGGCAGGCTCGCGTCCGGCCAGTCCGCCACCCTCACCCTCACCGCTCGGCTCGACTCCGAGGGGACCAAGGTCAACCTCGCCACGGTCGACGCGCCGCTGCTCGACGACCCGACGCCGGAGGACAACGAGTCGTCGGCCACCCTGACCACGCTGGCCCCCGCGGTCGACGTCGCCGTCACCAAGTCCGTGGCCGCGGCCGGCGGGGGATCCGCCTCGGAGATCCCGCTCGGCCAGGACGCGGTGTTCACGGTCACCGCCACCAACACCGGGGTCTCGGGCGCACCCGAGACCACCGTCACCAACGCGGTCTTCACCGACCTCCTCCAGGAGGGGCTGACCTTCGTGTCCGCCACCGGCGACGGTGACTTCGACCCCGAAACCGGCACCTGGACCGTCGGGTCCATCCCGGTCGGGACCACGGTCACCCTCACCATCACCGCGACCGGCACGGTGGTCGGGCAGCAGAGCAACACGGCGAGCCTGTCCAGCCTCGACCAGCGCGACGTCGATCCGACCAACAACTCGGCCTCGGCGGTGGCCACCTTCGTCGAGCTCGCCGACCTCACCATCACCAAGACCGTCGACCAGCCGGTCGCCCAGCCGGGCGACACGGTCGTCTACACGATCACCGTCACCAACAACGGGCCCAACGCCACGGACGACACGATCGCCCACGACCCCGCGCTCATCCAGGCCAACATCACCGGGCACACCACCGAGGACGGGACCTTCGACGAGACGTCCCGCGTCTGGACCATCCCTCGGCTGGAATCCGGCCAGACGGCGACGCTGGAGGTCTCGGTGCTGGTCGGCGACAGCGCCTCCGGGCACTACCGCAACCTGGCGGCGATCCAGCAGACCCGGGTCGAGGACCCCAACCCCGACGACAACATCGACGACGAGGAGCTGTTCGTGCCGGTCGCCGACATCGCGGTCACCAAGGCCGTCGACAACCCCACCCCGGTCCCCGGCGCGACCGTCACCTTCACGGTCGGGGTGCGCAACCTCGGCCCCGACACCGCCGAGGACGTCATCGTCAACGACGTCCTGCCCGACGGCCTGACCTACGTCAGCAGCACAGCCTCTCGCGGCACCTACGACGCTGCCACCGGCGTCTGGGACGTGGGCCAGCTGGCGCCCACGGACCTCCCGGCCACCGGAGACCAGGAAGTCCTGCAGATCACCGCGCAGGTCACCCGCACCGGCCCGCTCACCAACACCGCCTCGTCCGACCGCGCGCGCGCCGTGCCCTACGACCCCGACACCACCAACAACTCCGCTTCGGCGACCCTGAACGGCACCGAGCGGCCGGCACTCCAGATCGTCAAGACCGCGAGCCCCGCCACGGTCACCGCTGCCGGACAGCAGGTGCAGTACACGTTCCGCGTCACCAACGTCGGCGACGTCCCCCTGAGCGCCGTCTCGATCGTGGAGGACGGCTTCACCGGCTCCGGCGACCTCCCCACGCCGACCTGCCCGCCGAGCGCTGCACGCCTGGCCCCGGGGGAGAGCGTCGACTGCACGAGCGTGTACGTCGTCACCGCCGCCGACCTGGCCACCGGTCAGCTGCGCAACGTCGCCCGCGCCACCGGCAACGGCCCCAGCGGCGGCGCGACCTCCTCCGCCCCCGACGGCGCCGTGGTCGAGATCAACCCGGTGGCCCCCCCGGTGGCCACCCCGTCGATCCGCACCCGCACCTCCGACCGCGACGTCGAGCCGGGCGAGCGGTTCCACGACCGGGTCCGGATCACCGGGCTCCCCGATGGCGCCTCGGTCCCCGCGACCGCCCGCCTCTACGGTCCGTTCGAGTCCCTCGCGGACGCCTCCTGCCGGCCCGGGACGCTCGCCCGCACCGTGCGGTGGCGAGCCGGCGCGGGCTGGAGTCGCACCGCAGCCGTGGAGGTGAGCGAACCCGGCGTCTACACCTGGCAGGTGACCACGCAGGCGACCGCCACGGCCGCCGCGGCCACCACCCGGTGCGGGCTCCCGCCGGAGACGACCACCGTCGCGAAGCCGCCCTACGTGGCTCCGATCGTGAGCGGAGGGTTCGCGGGCGTCCTGCCCGGCTCCGACCGCGAGGCTGCCGCCCGCGCGAAGGTGCGTGCGCCGGGCTTCGGGCTGAACGCCCCGGTCGTGCCCACCACGATCGTGCGCGGGAGGATGCGACTGCCCGAGAAGGTCGCACGGACCAGCTGGCTGCGCAGGTCCGCCGGCTTCGGCGACACGATCGGCACGTCGGTCATCGCCGGTCACGTCTCGGACCGGAGCGACCGTCCGGGCGCGATGTGGGGACTGCGGCGCGCCGAGCGCGGCGACACGGTCACCATCACGAGGGGCGGTCAGACCCAGCGCTACCGGGTGTCCGACGTCGCGACCTACGACCGGACGCGCAAGCTGCCGCAGCGGCTGTTCCGGACCACGGGCCCGCACCGTCTCCTGCTCATCAGCTGCAGCGACCGGGTCGTCTACCCCAACGGCCACTTCCACTACACGAAGTACAAGGTGGTGACCGCAGTGCCGATCCGTGCGGAGAGTGGACGCGTCCCGGTCGGTCCGTGAGCACGTGCTGCCAGGGGGCAGTCGGAGCCCCGCGGGGCGACGCACGGCCGCCAGCCCCCGGCGGCGCGGGCCACCGAGCGCAGCAAGGTGCCGGTCCGTGCGGAGAGTGGACGAGGACGCGGTCCGGTCAGTCCGTGAGCATGTGCTGCCAGGGACGGGAGAGCTCGAAGCGGCGGCCGTTGATCTCGGTGACGTCGATCTCGACGACGTTCCACTTCTCGGTGCTCACCCACGGCCGGAGGGGGACGTTCTCGGCCCGGTGCTCCTCGTCCTCCTCGAGCTTGCGCGCGCGCCCGCGCATCACGATGCTCGTCGCCTGGTCGCCCACGATCTCGTCGACCTCGAAGGCGACGTCGGGGTTCATCACGACGCCCAGCAGCTTGGAGCCCTCGGCGGTGCGGAACAGCAGGCTCCGGCGACCCGTGGCCGGGTCGTGGTCGACGGCGTAGTTGATCGGGGTGATGTGCACCTCGTCGGCCAGGTGGTGGGCCAGCCTGCCGAGCTCGTGAGTGCGCAGGAACTCCCAGCACTCCTCGGTGTCCATGCGGGTGATCGGCTCATCCATACCCGGACCGTACGGCGGGTGCGGCGCGATTGCACAGGGCCCTTGGACCTCTTTCCCCGACGGGGTGGCGCCGACGGGGTGGCACCGGTGGCTAGCCTCGGGGCGTGCCGACCCTCATGCTGACCACGCCCGACGGCGAGGCCGAGGCCTACCTCGCGACCGCGCCCGGTGGCGCGCCCGCCCCGGGCGTCCTGTTCGTCGTCGACGCGATCGGCCTCCGGCCGCGGATCGAGGAGATGGCCGACCGGATCGCCTCCTGGGGCTACACGGTCCTGGCCCCGCACGTGTTCCACCGCGCGGGGACCGCGGCCGAGCTCGCGCCGCGGGGAGACCTGCGCGAGCCCGGAGCCCGCGAGGCCTTCATGCCCGCCGCGATGGAGCGGGTCCGCGCGCTCACGCCCGACCTGGTCGCCCGCGACCTGCCGGCCTACCTCGCCGCGCTGCGCTCCCTCCCCGAGACGCGGGGCGAGGAGGTGGGGGCCACCGGCTACTGCATGGGTGCGCGCATCGCCGTGCGCGCGGCCGGGATGGACCCCGGCGTCGTCGCCGTGGGCGGCTGGCACGGCGCCGGCCTGGTGACCGACGCACCCGACAGTCCCCACCTCGCGCTGCGCACCGCTCGGGCGGCGTTCGCCTTCGGGCACGCCTCCGACGACGCATCGATGCCGCCCGAGGCCGTCGCGGCCCTCGGCGCCGCCCTCGCCGAGGCCGGGCTGACGGCGCGCAACGAGGTCTTCCCGGGCCCCCACGGCTACGCCATGGCCGAC
Source organism: Nocardioides sp. zg-1228 (assembly GCF_017086465.1). Taxonomy (NCBI): domain Bacteria; kingdom Bacillati; phylum Actinomycetota; class Actinomycetes; order Propionibacteriales; family Nocardioidaceae; genus Nocardioides; species Nocardioides sp. zg-1228. The sequence continues at coordinate 1,096,692 of NZ_CP070961.1, forward strand.
ACCTCGATGTACGACGAGGAGTCCTGTGAGCGCCACTTCGCCAGCCTCCGGTCGCTGCTCGACACCGCCCTCGGCGCACCGGACCCGCGGGGGATGGTCGTCCCATGACCCCGGTCGTCCGCCCTGCCCGCCCGCCCCGCCTCCGGCTCCGCCTCCCGTTGGCCGTGGCCGGTGCGCTCACGGCCGCCGTGCTGGCCGGGTGCAGCGGCGGCGACGGGGACGGTCGCGACGGGCAGGTCGAGGAGGACCACACCCATGCGCCCGGCCAGGGCCACACGTCACTGGCCGTCGGCGACGGCACCCGGGCGAGCGAGGTGGGCTACTCGCTCACCGGCGTGCGGGTGCGCGAGCGGGACGGCGGCATCGGCGAGCTGCGCTTCCGGATCGAGGACCACCGGGGCGAGCCGGTCACCGAGTTCGTCGAGGAGCTCACCAAGGAGCTGCACCTCTACGTCGTCGACGACGACCTCACCGTGTTCCGTCACCTGCACCCCGCGCGCGGCGACGACGGCACCTGGCGAGCGCCGTTCGACGTGCCCGACGCCGGCGGCTACCGGGTGATCGCCGAGTTCGTCGCCGTCGACGAGGGCGGCAACGGCGACCACGTCGTGCTGGGCAGGAGGCTGGCGCTGCCCGAGGGCGACCCGGGCGACACCGCGGCGGAGGACCGGGCCGTCACGGTCGCGGTCTCCCAGGCGCCCGTCGCGGGGCGCGACGGCGAGCTCCGGCTCGTCGTGCGCGACGCGGAGGGGAGACCGGTGGAGCTGGGCACCTACCTCGGCGCCTACAGCCACGTCACCGGCTTCCACCGCGAGAGCGGGGCGATGGTGCACCTGCACCCGCTCGCCGCCCCCGACGTCACCGAGGACGGCTCGGAGCTGACCTTCCACGCCGAGATCCCGGAGCCGGGCGACTACCGGCTGTTCGCCCAGGTGCGCGTGGACGGCTTCCTGCACACGGTGCCGGTCGAGCTCACGGTCGCACGGTCAGCCTGAGCGTCGTCACCGGGTTGTCGAAGGGGCTCAGCGCGACGCTGACCTGCACCTCCCACTCGCCGGCCCGGGGCACCACGACCTCGCCCCGGTAGGTGCCGGCGGCGATCGGCGTGACCGTCACCGTGCCGATGTCGAGGCCGTCGGTGCGCATCTCGACGACGGGGTTGACGGGCGGGTCGTACGGCTCGCCCGCGGCGTCCTGCACCTGCACGAGCAGGGTGTTGGGGCCCGTGCGACGTGGGTCCAGCACGGCGAGCACGCGGAGGTCGCCCGCGGTGGCCGTGCCGACGCCGGTCGTGCCGGACACCGGGGCGACCGAGGCCGCCCGCGGCGACTGGTTGACGAGGACGCCGGTGATGGCGAGCAGGACGACCAGCAGCGCCGCCTCCACCCGCACCGTGCGGGTCACGGCGGCGGCGGCCCGCTCGCGGTCGCCGAAGCCCACGGCGCGGGTGACCGCGGGGAGCGTCCGCCACCGGTTCCAGCCGCCGAGCGCCGCGACGAGCAGCGCGACCCCCACCTTGGCCAGCAGCAGCCAGCCGTAGCGGGTCGCGACCAGGGCGCCCCACGAGCCGAGGATCCGCCAGCCGAGCAGCGTCCCCGTCGCGGCGACGGCGAGCAGCACGCCGGCGGCCAGGGAGGAGAAGCGTGCCAGCGTGGCCGCCGCGACCACCTCGCGCCCGGCCAGGGCGCGCAGGCTGAGGGCCAGGCCGACGAGGCCGCCGAGCCAGGTGGCTCCGGCGACGAGGTGGAGGACGTCGGCCGCGACGAGCAGCGGCGTCGGCGCGAAGGCGCGGGTGTGGCCGACGAGCGAGGGGCCCGCCAGTGCCAGCACGGCGGCCCCGACCAGGAGTGCGCCGCCGGCCCGGCTCGGCGGGGAGTCGGTGGTCGTCCGGACGAGCAGTCCCATCCCCACGACGACCAGCACCGCGCCGAGCACCTCGTTGACGACGAGGCCGGGGTCGAGCGCGGAGGCGACGTCGGTGAGCTCGAGGCCCTGACCGTAGACCGCGGCCACCGGGACCTGCAGCACCGCGCCCACGGCGCCCGCGGCGGCGGCGTACGTCATCAGCCGGCGCAGCCGGGCCCGCGTGGTGGTGCCCGGCCACGTCCGGGGGAGCACCTGTGCGACGAAGAGGGCGAGTCCCGCCGCGAGCAGGAGCCCCACCAGCGTCACGATGCTCAGGACGTCGCGCAGCACGGTCACGGCGGCCGACGACGTCTCTGCCTCCGGCGGCGCGGACACGGAGGCGCTGGGCGCGCCCACCGAGAACGTCAGCGCCCCGGCGACGGGGTGGCCGTCGCCGGACAGCACGTTCCACGACACGACGTAGCTGCCGTCGGCGAGGTCGGCGGCGCCCGGCAGCTCGACGGTGACCTCGGTGCCGCTCGCGCCGGCGGTCGCCTCGACGGGCTCGCCGGCGGCGTCGTAGACCGCGATCTCCTGCGCGGTCAGCCGCACCGGCTCGTTGAAGGTGAGCGTCACCACCTCGGGCGCCGTCTCGACGACCGCCCCCTCGGCGGGGTCGCTGTCGACCAGCTCGGCGTGCGCCGACGCGGGGGCCGCGCCGAGCACGACGAGCGCGAGCGCGACCAGCACGGCGCCCACCCGTGACCCCAGGGAGAGGGCCGGGCGGCGCCGCGCCGGTCGCGCCGACGTGGTCACGTGGTGGTGCGCGTCCTGGCCAGCGCGAGACCGCCGGCGGCGAGGCCCAGCAGCCCGGCGACGAGGCCCGCCCAGCCGAGGGCGGACGAGCCGTCGTCGTCCGCGTCGTCGGCGACCGGGTCGTCATCGGAGTCGGTGTCGTCCGCGTCGGCGGCCGGCTCGGCGGCCGCGCCGTGGCCGCCTCCCTCGGCGGGCAGCACCTCGAACGACGGGGCCGGGCTCTCGAGCTCGTCGGGGTCCTGGCCGTCGGCGGGGACCTGGGTCCAGCCGGTCTCGCCCTTCTGGCAGGTCTGGACGGTCGGGAAGGCGAGCACCTCGCCCTCGGTGTCGGGCACCTGGAAGGACAGCTCGAACGCGTCGCGCTGGCCCTCGGGGAGGGGGGTGCGGGCCGTGTAGACGATGGAGCCGACCCGCTCGGTCACCTCGTTGCCGTGGCTGTCGGTGAGCGGCTCGTCGAGCTCGTCGCGCACGACCTCGACGTCGTAGAGGGGGTGGCGGGTCGGGGTCGCCGACAGCACCGACTCCGGGAGCTGGATCTCGAGCCTGCGCGTGGGCGAGCCCTCGCAGCCGTGGCCGACGCTGAACGTGACGATGGAGTAGGAGCCCGCGGCCGCGGTCGACGGCGTCGCCGTGACGTGGGCGCCGGCGGGCTGGACGAGCGAGAGGGCGACGGCTGCCGTGGCGGCCGGGAGCACGCCGAGGCGCGCGAGGGTACGGATGGACATGTCTCTCCTGGGATGTGGTGCGGGTCTGGGGGTCGTGTCGACCACCCGAGCCCGGACCGGGCTCAGGCGGACAGGACCGCCGGGGGCGGCCCGCGCCGGGGCGGGACGAGCAGGAGGACGGGGGTCGAGTGCGCCGGCGGCTCGGCCGGGCGGACCAGCCGGACGGCGACCGGCGGCGCGGACCGGGCCCGCAGGTGTACGGCATACGACGCGGCGCGGCGCCCGGCCCACCACAGCGCCGCCACCAGCACGGCGACGAACACGTGCGCGGCGAGCATCTGCCACGACCAGCCAGAGGTCGCGGCGACGGCGGGGTGCGCGTGGGCGGGCACGGCGTCGGAGTGGTGGTGGCCGACCAGGCCGAAGGACTGGTGCACGCCGAGCTGGGCGGCGGCCACCGCGGGGAGCAGCGCCCAGCCGGGCACGCCGCGGCGGAAGACCAGCAGGCTGGCGCCGAGGACGACGCCGGCGACGAGCGCGAGGCCGGGACCGGTGGGGACGGTGCCGCCGGCCCAGGTGTGGGCGGCGGCAGCCCCGGTGACGGTCGCGACCGTCGCCGTCAGGGCGCGGGGGAGGGCGTGGGGCGCACGTGCGTGCGCGAGCCTCGCCTCCCATTCCACGCGGTCATGATGGCAGAGCCGCGTCCCCGGTGGGGGATCGGCTCACCACCCGTGCGAACGCCCCGGACGCCGGTAGTCGGTGTGCCCGTGGCGGCGCTGGTGCGCCGGGCCGCGGCGCCGGTGCGCGAACCACATCACCGGGAAGATCAGCAGGAACAGCGGCGCCTCGAGGAGCACGCTCAGCGCGAGGAGTATCACCAGCACCGGCAGCAACGGGACGCGGAAGCGGGGGCCGGCCGTGCGTGCGCGGGCCGTGCGTGCGGTGGACGCCGGAGCGCGGGTCGGGTGCGGCGCCGGCAGCCGCGGCAGGTCGCTGAACAGGACGGCCAGGTCGGCCCGGGTGCGCGCCGTCCAGATCGCGTCGAGCCGCTCGTCGTACTCCTCGTGGTCGAGCCGGCCGTCGGTGTAGTGCAGGGCCAGGTCGGCCATCGCCCGCTCCCGGTCGCTGTCGGCGATGCGCACCCGAGGGTCGGGCGCAGTCATCGCTCGCCGTCCCGCCCGTCGGCGAGGATGCCGTAGAGCCTGCGGCGCGTGTCGACGAGGACGTCGAGCGCCGCCTTCCTCTGCTGGTCCGAGCCCTGGGTGGCGAGCTGCCACACGGCGCTGACCACCTGCCCGATCTCGCTCTTGATGTCGGCGTGCCCGGACGGCTGCTCGGGAGCGGTCTCCTGGGTGGGGGTGAAGGGGGCCCAGACGGCGGCGAGCTCGCTGCCGTTGTCCTCGGCCCAGGCGACGCCGGCGTCGGTGAGCCGGATGGTGCGACGGCCGCGGGCGTCGTCGGCCTCGACGAGGCCCTCGTCCTGCAGCTGCTGGATGGTCGGGTAGACCGAGCCGGGGGAGGGGCGCCACTCGCCGTGGCTGAGCTCGGCGATCTCCTGGATCACCTGGTAGCCGTTGATCGGCTCCTCGGCCTTGCGGGCGCGGTGCAGCACGTCGATGATCGCCGTGCGCACGTCGCCGCGACGCACCCGCGGGCCGCGCTGCTGCGGGCGCTGCGGAGCAGAGGCGAAGCCGAAGATCTCGCCGAGCCACGGCGGCGGGCCGCCGGCGCGGCGGCCGCGGGCGCCGGTGAATGCGCTGCCCCAGCTGGCCCAGTCCTGGGCGCCCGGGCGCCGGTAGTCGCGCGCGCCGGGGTGGTCGCCGGGGGTGTCGTTGGAGGTGGCGTGGTCGTCGGGCTGGGCGGTGTCGTCGTCGCCGGGCCAGTCGGCGCCGGGCCAGTGGTGTCCCATGGGGTGCTCCTCGGATGAGTGACGGTGATCGGTGTCTGCGTCGGAGCGGTACGTCGTGATCTATCGGTGACGTATCGCGATATATCGCGAGCGTACGCCGAGTTCAGGGACCCGACAAGGTCCGAGCACGAACGGGCGCGCAGGGCGCCCCGCGCCTACGAGCGCGCGCGACCGGTCGGTGTGCAGGCCTGCTGGGGCACCGACGTGCCCTCGATGATCGCGTCGAAGAGGGCGGGGGCCCGGTCGGGGTCGGCGATGATGCGGTTGGGGTCGCTGGGCGCGGGCAGGTTGGGCATCGTGCAGGTCTGGCTCTTGCCGGTCATGGCGAGGGCGAACCGGCCGAGGTCGAGGGGGTTCATCTCCTCGTCGATCCGGATCGCGTCGGCGGCCGCGTCGGTGATGCGCCAGTAGCGCACGGGGTTGAGGAAGGTCCACGGCGAGAGCGCCTCGTCGCCCAGCGCGCTGATCACCTCGCGCTGCCGGGCGACCCGGTCGAGGTCGCTGAGCGCGGTGACGTGGCGCGAGCGTGAGTAGGCGAGCGCGGTCAGGCCGTCGACCTCCTGGCAGCCCTTGGAGATGTCGAGGCGGGCCATCGGGTCCTTCATGTCCTGCGTCGGGCAGATCTCGACCCCGCCGAAGGCGTCGACGGTGTTGATGACGCTGCCGAAGCCGAGCTCGACGTAGTGGTCGACGTGGATGCCGGTCAGCTGCTCCACGGTGGCCACCAGCAGCGGCGGGCCGTCGATCGCGAAGGCGGCGTTGATCATCTGCGTGCCGTGGCCGGGGATCTCGGCGAGGGTGTCGCGCGGGATCGACATCATCGTGCGACCGCCCGGGCCGGTGTGCAGCACGATGATCGTGTCGGTGTTGGTGCCGCCGCGCGGGCCCGTCTGCAGCGCCTTGCGCTGCGCGTCGGAGAGGTCGTCGGCCTTGTCGGAGCCGACGATGAGGTAGTTGGTGCCGGGCTGGTCGGCGGGCCGGTCGCCGGCGGGGATCGCGTCGACCTTCTCGATCCGGGTCCACTGGTAGAGCGGGATGCCGAGCAGGTAGACCAGCAGCAGGACCAGCACGAGGGGGATCATCGCGAGGCGCGGGCGCCAGCGGCGCCGCTTCGGCCGCGGCGCCGGGGCCGCGGCGGGCGTTCGCGCCGGGCCGGGGGGTGAGCCGCCCGAGCCGCGTGCCTCACGACGCGCCACCGGCATCACCCGGGTCTCGTCGGCGCGGGCCCGCGAGGGCTGCTGCGCCTCCATCCGCTGCGTGGCGTCGCTCGGCGGCGTGGACGACTGGCTCCCGTAGAGCCAGTCGTACTCGGGTGTTCCCTTCTCGGGCACCCCGGAGCCCTGCGGACGATCAGCCATGGGCGAAGACGCTACCGTGCGACGCATGAGCGAGCGCATCGAGCGAGCGGTCCCCGGCGCGGCGCGACCCACCTCCTACAGCCGCGTCAGCCTCGGCATCATGGCCCACGCGAGCGAGGCCAACCTGCTGGGCAACGTCCACGGCGGGGAGATCATGAAGCTCGCCGACTCCACCGCGGGGGCCGTCGCGCACCGGCACAGCGGGGGGCCGGCGGTCACGGCCGCGATGGACGAGATGACCTTCCTGGCCCCGGTGCACGTCGGCGACATCATCAAGACCTATGCGCAGGTCAACTGGGCCGGCACGTCGTCGATGGAGATCGGCGTGCGCGTCGAGGCGCAGCCGTGGGGCAACGCCGGCGACGAGCCGGTCCACGTCGCCAGCGCCTACTTCGTCTTCGTCGCCATCGACGAGGACGGGCACCCACGTCCCGTGCCGCCGCTGGAGACCGAGACGCCCAGCGACGTACGACGTCAGCGGGAGGCCGAGATCCGGCGCGCGCACCGGCTGGCCCGCAAGGCCGAGATCGACGAGGGCCGCGAGGACTGAGCCGGCTGTGACCCGATCGCACCCGCGGCCACGGCGCGTCGCGGGCCGGTGTGACGGGTGTGACTGGTGATACTGGGCGGGCTGACTTCCCCCAGCAGAGAGGCCCTTCGATGCCGCCCGCCACCCCCTCCGGGTCGCCGCAGCCGCGATTCACCACGCTCGACCGCGCCCAGCGCGTGCGGTTCCGACGCGCAGTGACGCTCATGCTGATGACGCTGGTCCTGCCGGGGTCGGCCCAGCTCGTGTCCGGCAACCGCCGGGTGGGTCGCATCGCGATGTGGACCTGGCTCGTGCTGCTGGTCGCAGGCGTGCTCGGGGCGGTGACGGCGTACTTCTGGCACGGGCTCGCGTTCAGCGCCGGCACCAGCACCACCTTCCTCCAGCTGCTGCGCCTGGTCCTGATGGCGCTGGCCGTCGGGTGGGCCTACCTGCTCGTCGACGCGTGGCGCCTGGGCCAGCCGCTGACGCTGCAGCGCCAGCACCGCCTCGCCGTCGTCGGCGTCAACGGCTTCCTGTGCTTCAGCGTCGCCGGGGCGCTGCTCTTCGGTGCCCACATGGTGGGCGTCCAGCGCCAGTTCATGATCTCGATGTTCGGCGAGGGCTCGGCCGTCGGCGCCAGCCACGGCCGTTACAACGTCCTGCTGCTGGGCGGCGACTCCGGCGCCGGGCGCTGGGGCCTTCGCCCCGACGCGATGACGGTGGCCAGCATCGACGCCGAGACCGGCAAGACCGTCCTGATCTCCCTGCCCCGCAACATGCAGAACTTCCCCTTCGCCGAGGGCTCGGTGATGGACGAGCAGTTCCCCGACGGCTTCGACGTGGAGGGGATGTACCTCAACGGCCTCGCGACGTGGGCGCTCGACCACGCCGAGCTGTTCAAGGGCTCGAAGAACCCGGGCGTCGACGCCACCGTCCAGGGTGTCGAGGGGATCACCGGCCTCGACATCAACTACTGGGCGATGGTCAACCTCGAGGGCTTCAAGGACCTGGTCGACGCGGTCGGCGGCGTCGAGCTCAACGTCCGCCAGCCGATCCCGGTCGGCCTGCCGCACGAGAAGACCTTCCACTACATCGAGCCCGGAAAGCGCACGCTCGACGGGCACGACACGCTCTGGTTCGCCCGGGCGCGCGAGGGCTCGGACGACTACTCGCGCATGGCGCGGCAGAAGTGCGTGATGAGCGCGATGCTGCAGCAGGTCAGCCCGCAGGCGGCCCTGCGCAACTTCGAGGCGATCGCCGGGGCCAGCTCGGCGATGGTCTCCACCGACCTCCCGCGCGGGGAGGTCGACCGGTTCGTCGACCTCGCGCTCAAGGCGAAGAGCCAGAAGATCGCCACCCTCTCGCTGGTGCCGCCGATGATCAACACCGCCGACCCGGACATCGAGCTGGTCCACGCCAAGGTCGCCGCCGCGATCGCCAAGGCCGAGGGCCGGGCACCGGCGAGCCCGACCCAGCCGGACCCCGCCGACGACTCCGACACCGCCGAGGCCGCCCCCGCGGGCGGCGACGCCGGGGGCCCGGAAGAGCCGACCGGGGACGAGCCGGCCGCCGACACCGAGCCCGCCGAGACCGAGCCCGCCGAGACGGTGACCCCGACCCCGCCGCCGGCCGTCACCGGCGGGTCCCTCGGCTCGCTGTCGACCGGCTACGCCGCCAACCAGTCGGAGGACCTGGGCGCGGTTTGCTGAGCGCGCACCGCCCGCCCCTAGGGTGTAGGCCGTGACCACCGGACCGCTGCCTCGCATCGTCGCGGTCGTGGTCACCTTCAACCGCCTGCCGCTGCTCGAGCGGCTCGTCGCGCGGCTCGGCCAGGTCGACGGGGTGGCCGAGGTGCTGGTGGTCGACAACGCCTCCACCGACGGCACGGGGGAGTGGCTCGCCGCCCGTCCCACCACCGGCGAGATCCCGCTGAGCGCGCGCACGCTGACGACCAACCGCGGCGGCGCCGGCGGCTTCCACGACGGCCTGGCGTGGGCGATCGACCGCGACGCCGACCTGGTCTGGCTGATGGACGACGACGGCCTGCCCGACCTCGACTGCCTCGACCACCTGCTGGACCAGGCGGGCAACCTCGACTTCTGGGGCCCGCTCGTGGTCGACGAGGCCGACCCCGAGCGCCTGGTGTTCCCGATCCGGCTGCCCGGCGGCACCCGCGTCGTGCACGCCGTCGACGACGTCCGCCGCGCCGCGCGGGCCGACCGCATCGACGGGATCGTCATCCCCTTCAACGGCGTCCTGGTGACCAAGGAGCTCGTCGACCGGATCGGCCTGCCCCGCGAGGAGTTCTTCATCTGGGGCGACGACCACGAGTACCGCCTGCGCGCCGAGGAGTCGGGTGCCCGGGTGGCCACGGTCGTCACCGCCACGGTCCGCCACCCCAGCGTCGGCAACCTCGGCACCCCGATGATGTTCGGTCGCACGACCTACAACGACTCGCCGAGCGACCTCAAGCACTACTGCATGGCCCGCAACAACCTGGTCAACCTGCGCGACTACCGCGGGCCCCTCCACGCGCTGGCGTTCGTGGTGAAGACGGCGTGGTTCTACACCTTCACCCGGCCCAGCCTGTCGCGGCTGCGGCTCAGCGCCTCGGCGATGCGCGCGGGCATCGCCGGCGACTTCGACGGCCACCGGAGGTTCTTGTCGTGACCACCCCGGCCGCACCGGAGACAGTGGCGGTCGTCGTGGTCACCTACAACCGCGCCGACCTGCTCGTCGGGATGCTCGACGGCCTGGCCGCCCAGACACGGCGTCCCGACGCCGTCATCGTGGTCGACAACGCCAGCACCGACCACACCCGCGAGGTGCTGCAGGCGCGCACCGACCTCCCGCTCCACGTCACCCACAGCGACGACAACCTCGGCGGGGCCGGCGGCTTCCACCTCGGGGTGCGGGCGGCGTACGACGCGGGCTGGGACCGCGTGTGGCTGATGGACGACGACGTCGTGCCCGCCCCCGGCTGTCTCGAGGCGCTGATGGCCGTGGACGAGGACTGCCTGATCGCGGTCCGCGAGGACCGCACCGGGGCCCTGGTCGAGAAGGCCGCCGTCGACTTCGACCTGCGCAACCCGCTCGCCATCAAGCCCAAGCGCGCCTCGGTCGACAGCACCTACGCCGACCGCGCGTCGATGCCCGAGCTGGTCGAGGTCCACAACGTGGCCTTCGAGGGCTTCATGGCGCGGCGCCGGGTGATCGAGGAGATCGGGTTCCCCGACCCGTCGTTCTTCATCTTCTACGACGACGCCGAGTACGCCGTGCGTGCACGCCGCGCGGGCCACCGCATCTGGGCGGTCCGCGACGCCGTGCTGGTGCGCCAGCTCGACTTCAACCAGCAGCACGACCTGTCGGGCTGGAAGGGCTTCTACATGTACCGCAACCTCTTCGTGGTGCACCTGCGCCACGGGGAGAACGTCCTCGTGCGGCTCAAGCCCTGGCTGATCACGGCCGTGGTCGTGCTGCTCAGCCCGGTGCGCGGCGGCCGGGCCGAGGCCCGCAACGTGACCCGCGCCATGGCGTCCGCGCGAGGCATGCGCCGCCTGACGGCCTCCGCCCGCCCCCCTCGATAGACTCACCCCGCGTTTCTCACCCAAGGAGTTCCTCCCTTGTCCCAGGGCCCCACCACAGACACCGCACCGCGTCCCGACCTCGTCATCGTCGGCGCCGGGCTGTTCGGTCTCACGATCGCCGAGCGGTGCGCCGAGGAGCTCGGCCTCCGCGTGCTCATCCTCGAGCGTCGCCACCACATCGGCGGCAACGCCTACTCCGAGCGTGACCCGGAGACCAACGTCGAGGTGCACAAGTACGGTGCGCACCTGTTCCACACCTCCAACGAGCGGGTCTGGGAGTACGCCAACCGGTTCACCTCCTTCACCGACTACCGGCACCGGGTCTTCGGCAAGTACCAGGGGCAGGTCTACTCCCTGCCGATGAACCTCGCGCTCATCAACCAGTTCTTCGCCCGCTCGCACACCCCCGACGAGGCCCGCGCGCTGATCGCCGAGCAGTCCAGCGAGATGGCCACCGAGGACGCCTCCAACCTCGAGGAGAAGGCGATCAGCCTGATCGGCCGCCCGCTCTACGAGGCGTTCATCAAGGGCTACACCGCCAAGCAGTGGCAGACCGACCCCACCGAGCTCAGCGCCGACATCATCACCCGGCTCCCGGTGCGCTACACGTTCGAGAACGGGTGGTTCAGCGACACCTACGAGGGACTGCCCGTCGACGGCTACACCGCGTGGATGACCCGTATGGCCGACCACCCCAACATCGAGGTGCGCCTCGAGACCGACTTCTTCGAGGTCGCCGACGATTACCGCGGCACGGTCCCGATCGTCTACACCGGGCCCGTCGACGAGTACTTCGGCAACTCCGAGGGCCGCCTGTCGTGGCGCACCGTCGACCTCGAGGAGAGCGTCGTGGACACCGACGACTTCCAGGGCACCGGCGTGATCAACTACAACGACCAGGACGTCCCCTTCACCCGGATCATCGAGTTCAAGCACTTCCACCCCGAGCGGGAGAAGACCCACCTGCCCGGCAAGAGCGTGATCGTCCACGAGTACAGCCGCTTCGCCGAGGAGGGTGACGAGCCCTACTACCCGGTCAACACCGCCGACGACCGCGCCAAGCTGCTCAAGTACCGCGAGCTCGCCAAGGCCGAGCCGATGGTGCTGTTCGGCGGCCGGCTCGGCACCTACAAGTACCTCGACATGCACATGGCCATCGGGTCGGCGCTGTCGATGTACGACAACAAGCTCAAGCCGCACTTCACCGAGGGCGCCGAGCTCACCAGCGGAGGCATCGACGCATGAGCACCACCACACCCGCCACCACACCCGGCACCAGCACACCCGGCACGCACGCGGCCGCGACCGTCACCCGGCTGCTGCAGCGCCAGATCCTGCCGGTCGACAAGAACACCGAGGTGTTCCCGCTCTACGTCGACCTCGAGGAGGCCAAGCTCGACACCGACCGGCACGCCGTCGGTGGCGACAAGGCCGCCAAGGACCTCAACAACGCGGCGATCCGCCAGTCCACCTCGACCGGCAAGAAGCTGCACCCTGACCAGATCCGCTCGCGCACCGAGCTGCGGCTGCGGCCCTCGCAGCCGCTGTCGTTCGGCACCTACTTCAACGCCTTCCCCGCCTCCTACTGGCGCCGGCACACCGTCGTCACCGACGTCGACCTCACCGTCGACGTCGTCGGCGCCGGCACCGTCGTGACCGTCTACAAGTCGATGGCGCGCGGCCACGCCCAGCGCATCGAGTCCGCCGTCGTGGCGGGCGAGGGCCCAGACGCGCGCGCCAGGCTCTCGTTCGCGCTGACGCTCAAGCCCTTCGTCGACGGCGGGTGGTACTGGTACGACGTCGTCGCCGGCGACCACGGCGCGAGCATCGAGGGCGCCGAGTGGACGGCGCAGGTGCCGGCCGACCGCGCCGAGCATGGCACCGTCGACCTCTGCATCACCACGATGCTGCCCGACATGAGCGCCCAGCTGCTCGGCCAGCTCGGCGCGGCCGAGGAGCTGCACCCCTACCTCGACACCGTGATGGTCATGGACCAGGGCAAGCAGAAGGTCACCGACAGCCCCTACTTCCCCGAGGCCGAGCGCGGCCTGGGCGACATGCTGCGGGTGATCGTGCAGGGCAACCTCGGGGGGTCGGGCGGCTACGCCCGCGGCCAGCTGGAGAGCGTCCGCAAGGGCACCGCGACCTACGCGATGATGATGGACGACGACGTCGTCTGCGAGCCCGAGGGCATCATCCGGGCGGTCACGTTCGGCGACCTGGCCAAGCGGCCGACCATCGTCGGCGGCCACATGTTCAACCTCTACAACCGCGCCGAGCTGCACTCCTTCGGCGAGATCGTCCAGCCGTGGCGCTTCTGGTGGCAGACCCGCCTCGACGGCTACAGCCAGTGGGACTTCGCCGCCCGCAACCTGCGCTCCGCGCGCTGGCTGCACAAGCGCGCCGACGTCGACTTCAACGGCTGGTTCATGTGCCTGATCCCGCGCGTCGTGCTCGAGGAGATCGGCCTCTCCCTGCCGATCTTCATCAAGTGGGACGACTCCGAGTTCGGGCTGCGCGCCAAGGAGGCGGGCTACCCGACGGTGTCCTTCCCCGGTGCGGCGGTCTGGCACGTGCCGTGGACCGACAAGAACGACGGCGTCGACTGGCAGTCCTACTTCCACCACCGCAACCGGATCATCGCGGCGCTGCTGCACTCGCCCTACGAGCGCGGCGGCCGGATGGTGCGCGAGAGCCTCAACCACCAGGTCAAGCACCTCGCCTCCCTGCAGTACTCCACCGCCGAGCTGCGCCACCTCGCCATGGAGGACGTGCTGCGCGGGCCCCACGCCCTGCACGGCGAGCTGGCCACCAAGCTCGCCGACATCAACGCGTTCCGGGCGCAGTTCTCCGACGCCCAGCTCCACGCCGACCGCGACGACCTGCCCCCGGTGCGCCGCGAGAAGCCGCCCAAGAAGGGCAAGTCCGACATCGAGATCCCCGGCCGCAAGGCCACGCTGCTGGCCGCGGGGCTCGCCCCGCTGCGCCAGCTGCGGCCGGTGCGGAGGATGGCCGAGGACTACCCCGAGGCCGAGCTCACCGCGATGGACGCCAGCTGGTACAACCTCGCCCGCTATGACTCGGCCGTGGTCTCGATGAACGACGGCTCCTCCGTCGCGCTCTACCGGCGCGACCCGTCGCGCTACCGCGACCTGCTGCGACGCACGATCGAGATCCACCGGCGCTTCCACCGCGAGTGGCCGGCCCTCGCCCAGCAGTACCGCGAGGCGCTCGGCGAGATCACGTCCCCGGAGGCGTGGGAGAAGACCTTCGCGCCCTGGACCGACCCGGCAGAGGGCCCCGCGGGCGGCCCGTCGGGCACGCCCGAGTGAGCCGCCGGTGAGCGCCACCGCCTCCGGCCCGGCCCGGCGCACCACGGGCGAGCTCGAGGCCCTGCCGCTGGCTCCGCCTGCCGCGACGGGCCTCGGCGAGGTCGTGCGCCGGCGCTACCTGCTCGGCATGCTGGTGCGCAACACCATCAAGTCGCGCTACCAGGGCACCGTGCTCGGGTGGCTGTGGAGCTACCTCCAGCCGGCCATCCGGTTCTGCATGTTCTACTTCCTGTTCCAGGTCATGATCGGCCGTGGCGCGGGGATGGAGAACTTCGCCATCCATCTCTTCGCCGGCATGGTGATCGTCCACTTCTTCACCGAGACGTTCAACGGCGGCACCCAGTCGCTGGTGCAGAACCGCTCGCTGATCACCAAGCTCCCCGTGCCGCGCGAGATGTTCCCGGTGGCCCGCATGCTCGTCGCCGGGTGGCACACGGTGCCGATGATCGTGATCCTGGTCATCCCGTGCCTCTTCCTCGGCTGGCGTCCCGACCTGGTGGGGATGGCGGCCGCCCTTCTCGGCTTCAGCCTGGCCGCCGCGCTCGGGCTGGCGCTGGGCCTGCTGTTCAGCGTCGGCAACGTCTTCATGCGCGACATCGGCAAGGTCGCCCAGACCCTCACCCAGTTCGTCACCTTCAGCGTGCCGATGATGTACCCCTTCACGCTCGTCCAGGAGCGCTTCGGCGAGCCGATCGCGAGCTACTACCTCCTCAACCCGATGGCCGAGGCGGTGCTGCTCATCCAGCGCGGCTTCTGGATCGGCACCACCAGCGACCCCGACGCGACGGCGGCCGCGCACCTGCCCGACCACCTGTTCACCCGCGGGCTCGTCATGACGGGCCTCTCGCTCGTGCTGCTCGTGCTGGCCCAGCGGATCTTCGCGCGCCTCGAGTCCAAGGTCCCGGAGCGCTTGTGATGAGCACCCCACGAAACCGCGGCCTTCCCCCGCTTCGCTCCTCCAGCCCACGCTTCCGCAGGGACCCCGCATGACGACCATGATCCAGGTGGAGAACGCCACCAAGGCCTTCACGCTGTCCTACCAGCGCTCCCTCAAGCAGACCGTGCTGGCCAAGGTCCGCGGCCGCAAGACCCACGACACGTTCAACGCCGTCGACGACGTCAGCTTCACCGTGCGCGAGGGGGAGTCGGTCGGCCTGATGGGGCTCAACGGCTCCGGCAAGTCGACGCTGCTCAAGCTCATCAGCGGCGTGATGCGGCCCGACTCCGGCTCGGTGCTCACCCGCGGCCGCATCGCCGGCCTGATCGCCACCGGCACCGGCTTCGACAACAACCTCAGCGGCCGGGAGAACCTCTACCTCAACGCCGCCATCCTGGGGATGTCGCGGGCCGAGACCGACCGCAAGTTCGACGAGATCGTCGACTTCGCCGACCTCGGCAAGTTCCTCGACACCGACGTGGCCTACTACAGCTCCGGCATGAAGGCCCGCCTCGGCTTCTCCGTCGCGGTCAACGTCGACGCCGACATCTTCATCGCCGACGAGGCCCTCGCGGTGGGGGACCGGCCGTTCAAGCGCAAGTGCAAGAAGCGCATGGACCAGATCGTGAAGTCGGGCGTGACGATGTTCTACGTCTCCCACGCCCCCGGATCGGTGCGCAACCTCTGCGACCGCGTCCTGGTGATGGAGAACGGGCGGCTCGGCTTCGACGGCGACGTCGAGGAGGGCATCCGCTACCTCCACTACGACGAGAGCGACGACGACTCCGGCGAGGACGACGGCCTCGGCGCCGACATCTGAGCTCGACATCCCACCGGGGAGCGCCGCGCCGTCCGCGTCCTCGCACGCGTCCCGGCGCGAGCCCAGATCCGTGGCTCGCGTCCCGCTCCGAGAAAGAGGACCGCGGCACCCCACCGGATCCCACCTTCGTGGCGTGTGGACGTGTGAGGCTGTCCACCCACCCGAGGAGCTCACGCATGCTCGCACCCGCCGGCGACGTCGCCGACCGGCTCGAGAGGCTCGCCGCCGCCACCGCAGACGGACAGGTGCCGTCCTCGCCGGGATCGCGGTGGTGGGCCTGCTCGGCATGGCCGTGACACCACCACTCCTCGAGCGCACCCAGTCCGTCGGGCCCGCAGGTTCCGAGGATCGGGTCGTGCTGCCCGACGTACGGTGAGGTCGCATGCGCGCGACGGGCTGGCACGACTACGACGAGTGCTACCCGAGGAAGACCCTGCCGAGACGGCCGCCGGCAACCTCCCGCGCTGAACGGCCTGATGCCCGGGCCGGGGCATGAGCGGGCCGTCCGGGACCCTTGAGCAGCAGGCCGACCTCCTCTGTGGATGAGGCGATCGTGGAGGATCCGGGTCACCTGGTGGCTCGGATCCTCCACGATCGTGTCGGAGTCCCCGCTCGAGCGGGGACTCCGACAGCCCACAAGGGGGCAGTACTCCTCGGTCTGCGGGAGCGTCACCGTGCCACGCAGACGCCCCGGACACGGCAGGAGCGCGGGTCGCGGCAGATCGGAGCCTCGCGGAGCGGAGCCTCAAGGGGCAGGATCGCTCCATGAGGCCGGGGGGCTGGTTGTTGCTGGGCGCGGTGGGGCTCGCCGTGATGGCGGTCGCTGGCGCCTGGGCGCCCGTGCAGCCGGAGATGATCCCCACAGGCGCCGCCTGCCAGACGGCGCCGTGCGGCACGCTGGAGGACCCGGAGAGGTGGCGTCGGGCGTGGTGGCTCTGGTCGATCGGGGCCATGGTCGCGGCAGTCGCTGCGGCGTTCGTCCTGGCGCCGCGGCGGCCGAGCCGGCGAGGCGTCCTGCTTCTTGCGGTGTCTGCGGTGGTGGTCATGGTGCCGGTGGCCGTCTTCGCCTACCTGCTGTCCCTCGGCACCTCCGTGCAAGGAGGCGCCACCGCCGCCGCCTGGGTGCCGATCGTGGGAGTCGCGGTGCTCGGTTCGTGGGCACGGGCGCGGCGGGCTCCTGACCCCGGGATCGACACTCCGAACCGAATCTCGCCTGATTCCGACGCCGATCGGCGATAATTACACCGACGCAACGGCGTGTCGAGTGGAAATTACAACGTTGTAGTTACTCAGAAACTCTTCCGTGACTGGTGTGACTGGTGTGAACTCATCCCTTGTGTGACCTTCCCCCACACAGGAGTAGAGATCCCCATGCGTCCTCTTCAGTCCCGTCTCGTCACCCTCTGCCAGCAGGTGCTGGCGCTGGGTGTCGTGCTCGTCGTGCTCACCCCCGCCTCCGGTGTCGTGTCCCTCGACATCGTGGGCGAGGCGCCCGGCGCCCCGTCCGCCTCCGCGGCACCCGCCGCGTTGATGTCGGCCACCGTGCCGACGAAGGCGGTCACGCCGACGGTCACCGAGGTGCCGCTCACCGGTGAGTCCGGTGGGTTCGCCGGCCTGCGCGGACGCAGCGTCGCCGGTGGTGCCACCCAGGCCCGGGTGGTCAGCACCCCGCAACCGGTCGACGCGTTCGGCGCTGTGGGCGTCACCTGGGGTGCCGGCGAGGTGCTCGAGGAGGACCAGATCACCCTCCGCGTCCGCACCCGCACCGGCGAGGAGTGGAGCGACTGGGAGGACCTGGAGTATCACGACGAGCACGGGCCCGACCCCGGCAGCGCCGAGGCGGCGGGCGCGCGCCCGGGCACCGAGCCCACCTTCGTCGGCGACGTCGACGACGTCCAGGTCGAGGCCCGCACCGACGGTGTGGCCCTGCCCGACGACCTCTCCCTGGCCCTGGTCGACCCCGGCTCGGCGACGCGCACCGAGACCGAGGCTCCGGCCGAGACGGCCAGCGACGACCCGAGCGCGTCGTACGACGAGGAGTACGCCGCGCAGGACGGCTCCACCCCGACGACCGACGGCCTCGCGCTGCAGTCGGCCACCGTGGCGTCGCGCCAGCAGACGGTCGCGCAGCCCACGATCTACTCCCGCGCGCAGTGGGGCGCCGACGAGAGCATCCGCAACAAGAAGTCGCTGCGCTACGGATCGATCAACGGCGGGTTCGTGCACCACACGGTCAACGCCAACAACTACACCGAGGCCCAGGTGCCGGCCCTCCTGCGCAGCATCTACGCCTACCACGTGAAGTCGCGCGGCTGGAGCGACATCGGCTACAACTTCCTCGTCGACCGCTTCGGGCGGATCTGGGAGGGCCGCTACGGCGGCATCGACCGCCCCGTCGTCGGCGCCCACACGCTCAACTACAACGACTACTCGTTCGCGATGTCGGCCATCGGCAACTTCGACGTCGTCCAGCCGCCCGACGTGATGCTGCGCGCCTACGGCCAGCTGTTCGCGTGGAAGCTGTCGCTGCACGGCGTGAACCCCGCCTCGACCGCGCAGACGATCGGGCGCGGCACCTTCCCGGCGATCAGCGGCCACCGCGACGCAGGGTCGACGGCCTGCCCCGGCAAGTACCTCTACGCCCAGCTGCCGCTCATCCGCACCTACGCCTCGCAGGCGGCGCCGGTCGTGACCACGCCGACGGAGCTCGCGATCTCCGAGCCCGCCCCGCAGAACAACCTCGACGCCTCGCCCTATCCCGACCTCGTCGTGCGCCGCGCGTCCGACGGCCGCGGCCTGGTGCTGCCGACGGGCGGCCTGACGTCGTTCCAGAAGCGCATCGTGGTGGGCAAGCGCGGCTGGGACAAGCGCGCCGACGTGCTCGTCTCACCGGACCTCACCGGCGACGGCCTGCCCGACCTGGTGACGGCCGACAAGTCCGGCGTCGTGCGCATCCGGGCCGGCAAGGGCAACGGCAACTTCGGCAAGACCACCCGCAAGATGCGGCTGCGCAACTACTCGCTGCTGACCGCGGTCGGCGACATCAACGGCGACGGCCGCAACGACCTGGCCGCCCGCTTCAAGGGTCGCCTCGTCACGCTGCTGGCGACCAGCAAGGGCGGCTTCGCCCGCAAGGTCACGCGCAAGGGCTACGGCGACTACCGCCAGCTCATCGGAGCCGGCGACGTCAACGGCGACGGCCGCGCCGACCTGCTGGTGCGCAAGAAGAACCGGCTGTTCCTGCAGACCGGCTACGGCACCGGCCGGTTCGCGGCGCCCCGGCGCGTCGCCGGAGCGTGGAGCGGCTACAACCGCATCGTGGCCGGGGACTTCAACGGCGACGGGCGCACCGACCTGGTCGCCCGCTCGTCCAAGGGCACGATGATGCTCAAGCCGGGTCGCGGCGACGGCACGTTCGGTGCCGCGCTGGGACCCGCCACCAACCTCAAGTCGATGCGCTGGATCACCGGCGTCAACCTCGTCGGCGGTGCGGGCGCAGACCTCATCGGCGTGTCCGGCAAGCAGCTCGTCGTCGTCGCCAACCGCGACACCTTCGAGCTCGGCTCGCCCATCGACACCGGGGTGTCGTTCGCCGGCATGGACCGCATCCTCAACGCCGGCGACGTCAACCGCGACGGCTTCGGCGACGTGCTCACCCGCGACGTCTCCGGCCGGCTGTGGCTCTTCGCCGGCAACGGCACCGGCGCCCTCGCGCAGGGACAGGTCCTGGCCGAGGGCTGGGGCGGGATCGAGGGGCTCACCGCGGTCGGCGACGTGACCGGCGACGGTCTCCCCGACCTGGTGGGGACCCCGGCCGGCGGTCCTCCGACGGTGTGGCCCGGCAACGGCTCCAGCTTCAACGCAGGCGTCCCGATCAAGGGGGGAGCGGTGCCGTCGCGGGCCGGGCTTCCCTCCGACCTCTCCGGCTTCGACTGGGTGCTCGAGGTCCAGGCGATGACGCTCAAGGGCTCGGCCGACTACGTGGTGCGCGACCGCGCGAGCGGCGTGGCGTACGTCTACAGCGGCCGCAAGAAGGGCGTGTCCGACCCGCGGGTGCTGGGCGAGGGACTGGGGGCCTTCGACCTGGCCGGGTGAGCAGGCACGGACGAGCCGCGTCCTCAGACCCGCGCCGTCGCCCGTTCGGCGTCGTAGACGCCGTCGAGGCGAGCCGGGTCGGGGTTGCGGACGAGGACCAGCGAGCCGCCTCGTGCGAGGGGCTCGGTGAAGGTGGCCATTCCTGGTGGGGAAGCCGGGTCGGCCACCGAGAGAAGACGGCCGCCGTCGGTGAGCACGCTCCCGGCGGCGGCCGTCAGGTCGTCCGGGCGTTCCGCGCGCGGCCCGAACAGCTCACGCTGGGACAGGTCGTCGGTGGCCGGGTCGTCGCCGGTGGGCGGGTCCCACGCCGTGAAGCCGTCGGGCTGCGACCAGATCTCCACCCCCACGTCGAGCACCCCGGCCGGCAGCGGCTCGGCGAAGCGGACGCCCAGCGGGCGCAGGCTGCAGGCGAGCACCGGCACGGTCGCAGCCCGCGGCGCCCACCGATCCAGGCCGTCGGGGCCGCACACCACGGCGTCCGGCGCGTCGGACGTGGTGACCCGCAGCCCGAGCGTCCAGGCGGCGCCCAGGAAGACCGGCGAGAGCCAGTGCGGAGGCAGGTCGATGCGCAGCGACATGCCACGCTCCAGGTCGGCGACGTCGCTCAGCAGGCCGGACGCCTTGGCCACCCAGTTGGCGTACGTCGTGACCGACAGCTCGACGCGCTCGTCGCTCGCGTGGTCGTAGAACGTCACCAGCGGGCGGCCGGGCTCGCGTCGCAGCTGCGCCGCGAGCACCTCGCTGAACGTGGCGGGAGGGACCATCGGCGCCGGACGCCTCAGACGGCGTTGGGCTCCGGGGAGTCCATGTAGGGGTAGTCCTGCATGAACGTCTCCAGCGCAGGCCCGCTGACCTCGGAGCAGTACTGCCACACGCCGACCTGCTTGGTGGGGTCGGTCTCGCCGACGCCGCCGAGCGACCAGTGGGTGAGGGCGACGTGCTGTCCCTTGGGGAAGGCCTTGCCGTCCTCGGAGGTCCACGGCACGGCCTTGAACTTGTCGCGCAGGTTGTCGGTGCCCTGGAGCTTCGAGGCGATGCCGCGCAGGTGGTCCATCTGCTCGGAGTCGTCGGCGATCGTCTCGTCGTACCAGAGGATCGTGTAGCCGTGCTCGAGGTTGTGCACCAGCTCGCCGAGCTCCGGGCGGTCGGACTTCGTGTAGAGCTTGCGGTCCATGCTGTCCCACACGTTCCAGTGCTGGCCGAAGGCCGGCGGCGCGTCGGGATAGGTCATCGGCGTGCCGATCTCGACGTGGTCCTGGTTGCCCTCGGCCGACTTGGTCGTGACGTCCTGGCACACCGACGCCTTCGCGCCGATCTCGCCGAGCGAGGCGGAGGCGTAGGCACGCAGGTCCCACCAGTCCTTGACGGGCTTGAACGCCGCGGCGCCCACGATCACGACGGCGACGAGGACGCACACGCCCACGATGGCCAGGCCGCGGCGGTTCTCGCGCTTGGACTGCTGTGATCGGATGGAGTCGATGACCGCCTGACGGTCGGTCTTTGCCTGCTTGGCCACGGTGCTCGGTGTCTCTCGGTCGACTGCTGGGGGTGGTGCTCGCCGCGCTGGTTGCGCCTGCGCGGGCAGAGTCTACGTAGTCGCGGGTGACAGGTGGCACACGACGCGACTTCCGGTGGTCTCCCAGCCGGCGATCCGCCAGCCGTGGGCGAAGCACACAGCGGCGACCGCGCCTCGGTCCGAGCCCGCGGGCAGGTGCAGCTCGACGCGACCGGGGTCGTCGTCGACGCGCAGCATCAGGGCCGACGACAGCGCTCGACCGGCACCGACGACGCGGCTCAGCGCCTCGTGCACCTCCTCCGGCGGCGCGGGCGCCCCGAACGGCGCGCGGTCGGACTCGTCGCCGGCCAGCGCGCGTACGACGGCCTCCCGGGCGCCCCAGCCGAAGAGGTCGCCCCCGTCGGGGCGCACGAGTGACACGGCGCCGGGGCCGTCCTCGCCGGGCGGCAGGACGAGGTCGGCACGGCCCCGTACGACCGCGACCGGGCGGCCGGCCAGCTTGCCCTGCGCGAGCTCGGCGGCCCCGGCGATCTCGTCGGCCACCGCGGGCAGCGTCACCGCGAGGGGGTTGCCGTGGGGGTCGGTGCGGCCGGCGAAGTCCTCGGCGACCAGGAGGCCGGCGGCACCGATCGCGATGTCGGTCTGCCCCTCGCGCCACGCCCGACCGGACGTGTCGGTGACGACGACCGCCACGTTGGTCCCGGTGCGCCGGAGCAGCTCCCGGCGCAACGACCGCGCGGAGGCGTCGGGGTCGAGGGGGAGGAGCACGACCGAGCCGGCCGTGACGTTGGAGGCGTCGACCCCGGCCGCGGCCATGGTGAGGCCGAGGCGGTTGCGCACGATCCGCACCGGACCCCGGCGCGCGACGACGCGCACGGTCTCCTCCTCGACGGCGGCGTCCCGCTCGCCCACCCGGGTGCGGCCCTCGGCCTTGCTCACCACCTTGCTCGTCACGCACACGACGTCCCCGTCGCCCAGGGCGGCGTCCGGTCCGGCCCGGTCGAGCGCGTCCAGCACCAGCGCCGCGAGGTCGTCGCCCGCCGAGACCTCGGGGATCCCGTCGGGGGCCCACACCTCCAGGTGGTTCACCGCGATCCCGCCGCGTCGGCGGTGACGAGCGAGACGGCAGCGGCGGCCATCGCCGCGGTGGCGTCGTGGTCGGTCATCATGAGGGGGACGGCCGCCGCGGCGATCCCGGCCCGCTCGAGGCCGGCCACCTGGTCGGCGTCGCGCTCGTCGACGAGCCACCCGTCGAGCACCCCGCCGTCGCGGCGCGCGCCGTAGTGGGCGCCGACGGCACCCGCGCTCACCTCGACACCGATGCCGGCGAGCATCTGCGCCGCCATGCCGCGCACCGGCGCGGAGCCGACGATGGGGGAGATCCCGACCACCGGGGCGGGCGTGGCGCGCACCGCGTCGCGGATGCCCGGGACCCCGAGGATCGTGCCGACCGAGACGACCGGGTTGGAGGGCGGGAGCACGACGAGGTCGGCCCCGGCGATCGCGTCGAGGACACCGGGTGCGGGCGTGGCGGCGTCCTGCCCGACCACCACGACCGCCTCGGCGGGCACGGCGGCGTGCAGCCGCACCCAGTACTCCTGGAAGTGCACGACCCGCCGCCCGCTCGGGCTCTCGGGGTCGGCCACGGCCACGTGCGTCTCCACGCGGTCGTCCGACATCGGGAGCAGCCGCACGCGGTCACCGTGGAGCGGCGTGATCCAGCGGCGGCACAGCGCCTCGGTGACCTGCGAGAGCGTGTACCCGGCCTCGAGCATCTGCGTGCGGACCAGGTGGGTCGCGATGTCGCGGTCGCCCAGGCCGAACCACGTCGGCTCGACGCCGTAGGCCTCCAGCTCGGTCCTGGCGCTCCAGGTCTCGTCGCGGCGACCCCATCCGCGCTCGACGTCGATGCCCTCGCCGAGGGTGTACATCACGGTGTCGAGGTCGGGGCAGACCTTGAGCCCGTGGATCCACCAGTCGTCGGCGGTGTTGGTCACGACCGTGACCTCGGTGTCGCCGGAGCCGCCCGGGACGGTGCCCGTGCGGAGGCCGTGGAGGAGTCCTTGGAGGAAGCGGGCCCCGCCGACACCGCCGGACAGGACGGTGATACGACGGAGCGTGGCTGCGGATGATGACATAGGAGCAGCCTGCCGGAAGCGGAACGGCCATATCAGATCCGGGCTTGACTACGTGGGTACGACAGGCATGTAATTCCAGTAGTGTCGTTCAGTGAACCGGTGTCGGTCAGTTCTGAAAACAGGGTCGAAAGGGCGTCAGCCATGAGAGCAGAACTGTTTCTCCTCGAGCCCGAGGGCGAGGAGTTCGGGTGGCAGGACCGCGCGCTCTGCGCGCAGACGGATCCCGAGGCGTTCTTCCCCGAGAAGGGCGGCTCCACGCGGGAGGCCAAGAAGGTCTGCCTGACGTGCGAGGTCCGCGACGACTGCCTCGAGTACGCATTGATGAACGACGAGCGCTTCGGCATCTGGGGCGGCCTCTCCGAGCGGGAGCGCCGCAAGCTCAAGAAGCGCGCGGTCTGAGGGCCGCGGCCGGACCCCCCGCCGGCCCGTCCCCAGCACCACCACCGGCCCCACCACCCGCACCGCCCCGACGGTTTCATGGAGCGCCGAGCCCCTCGCTAGGGTGCTGCGGTGACCGTCACTGCGCTTCTCGTCAGTCATGACGGGGCGCGTTGGCTCCCAGCAGTCCTCTCCGGCCTGACCGGGCAGACCCACCCGGTCGACCGCGTCGTGGCCGTCGACACCACCAGCCGCGACGAGAGCGCCGACCTCGTCCGCGCCGCCCTCGGCGAGCGGGTCGTCCTCGACGTGGTGCCCGGCTCGACGAGCTATCCCGCCGCCGTGCGACACGGCCTCGAGCTGGCGCCCGCGGCCGACGACGACGAGTGGGTCTGGCTGCTCCACGACGACGCCAACCCCGCCCCGACGGCCCTCGCCGAGCTGCTCGCTGCCGCCGCGGAGCACCCCGACGTGGCGATCCTCGGGCCCAAGCTGCGCGAGTGGCCCTCGCTGCGCCGGCTCCTGGAGGTCGGCCTCACCATCACCGGCACCGGCCGGCGCGAGACGGGCCTCGAGCGCGGCGAGTACGACCAGGGCCAGCACGACGCGGTGCGCGAGGTGCTCGCGGTCAACACCGCCGGCATGCTGGTGCGTCGCCGCGTGCTCGAGTCGCTCGGCGGGCTCGACGAGGAGCTGCCGATCTTCGGCAACGACATCGACTTCGGCTGGCGGGCCGCGCTCGCGGGCCACCACGCCCTCGTGGTGCCGCAGGCGGTCGTGTTCCACGCCGAGGCCGCCCACCGCGGCATCCGGCGCACGCCGCTCACCGGGCGCCACACCCACTACCAGGAGCGTCGCGCCGCCCTCTTCACGTCGCTGGCCAACGTGTCCACGCGCGGCTTCGCCTGGCAGTACGTCCGGCTCTTCCTCGGCTCGCTGCTGCGGGTGCTGGGGTTCCTCGCCGTGCGCTCGGTGGGGGAGGCCCTCGACGAGCTGGCGGCGACGCTGTCCGTGCACGGGCGTCTCGGGCAGCTCCTCGCCGCCCGGCGCGAGCGGGCCCGGGCACGGCAGGGCGAGGCCGCCGACGTACGCCGCCTGCTGGCGCCGTGGTGGCTGCCCTACCGGCACGGCCTCGACTTCGTCACCGACCTCGCCTCCGCGGCCACGAGCCAGGCCGTCGACGTCGCCGAGCGGCGCCGGCTCGCCAAGGCGACCGAGTCGTCCCCGGCCGCGGGCTCGCGCATCGAGCGTCGCGGCCCGGTCGAGGACGACGAGGACGCCTTCCTCACCGACACGGGCATCGTGGCGCGGTTCTTCACCAACCCCGTCGCGGTCGTGCTGGCCCTCTTCGCGGTCCTCGCGCTGGTCGCCGGGCGCGAGGCGTTCGGGTCGATCACCGGGGGCGCGCTCTCGCCGGTGCCCGAGGCCGCCGCCGACTGGTGGCGGCTGCACGTGTCGAGCTGGCACCCGCTCGGCACCGGCACCGACGTGCCCGCGCCGGCCTACGTGCTGCCGTTCGCGCTGGGCGCCACCGTCCTCCTGGGCAGCACCAGCGCCGTGGTGTCCGCGCTCATGCTGCTGGCGGTGCCGTTCGCGGCCTGGGGCGCGTGGCGCCTGCTCAAGGTCGTCGGCCGGCTCGTCGACCCGCTGGGCCTGCCGCGCTGGCTCGTGGTGTGGGGCGCGCTGACCTACGCGCTCGTCCCGGTCACGTCGGGGGCGTGGGCCGAGGGCCGGTTCGGCATCGTCGCGGTCGCCGCGCTGCTGCCGTGGACCGCCCACGCCGCCCTCGGCTTCGTCGACCCCGACCGCGACCGGCGCTGGCGAGCCGCGTGGCGCACGGCGCTGCTGCTGGCCCTCGGCGCGGCGTTCGTCCCGGGCCTCTGGCTCTTCGCCCTGCTCGCCACCGCCGTCGTCCTGGGCGCGGCGGCCGTCATCGCCCCGCGGCTGCTGCGCGAGCGCGACAGCTGGGGCCCGCCGGTGGTCGCCGTGGCCGCGACCCCGGTGCTGCTCGCCCCCTGGCTGGTGCCGCTGCTGACGACGGGCTCGGCGTCCGGGCTGCTGCTCGAGGCCGGTCGACTCACGGTCGATCAGGTCACCTTCGGCGGCCTCGTCACCGGCCGGCTCAACGACCTCGGCGCCCCTTGGTGGCTCGGCGTGGTGCTCGCCCTGCTGGCGGTCGTCGCCCTGGTCCCGCGGCGGACGCGGGTGGCGGTGCTCCTGTGCTGGCTGGTGGCGCTCGCCGCGGCGGTCGTCTCCGGCCTGCTGTCGCACGTGACCCTCGACCTGCCCGCGGTCACCACGCGGCCCACCCTGGGCCTGTTCGTGGTGATCCTGCAGGGCACGGCGGTCGTGGCGGTCGTGCTCGGCGCCGACGCCTACCTGCGCCGGCTCACCGACCACCACCCGTGGTGGCAGCGCGGTGTGGCGACGGCGCTGGCCATCGCCGCCGCGGTCGTGCCGCTCGGCGGGCTGGGCTGGTGGCTGACCACGTCGGCCGACGAGGAGGTGCTCTCGCACGACAGCGAGCAGACCGTGCCGGTCTACATGGAGCAGAGCTCGCTGCTCGGCGACGAGCACGGCGTGCTGGTCATCGACGGCTCGGTCGAGGACGGGGTCGCCTACCGCATCCGGCGCGACGACGGCACCACCGTCGGCGAGGACGAGATCCTCACCCTGGCCGACGAGGACCCCGGCCTGACCAGCGACGTGCAGGCGCTGGTCTCCGCGCCGACGCCCGCCGTCGTGGCCGACCTCGGTGCCCGCGGCATCGAGTACGTCGTGCTGAGCTCGCCCGCCGACGGCCGGATCTCCTCGCTCCTCGACGCCACCGCCGGCCTCGAGCAGGCCAGCGCCGAGGACCGCGCCACCCGCGCCTGGCGCGTGGACCGGCCCCTCGACCCCGACTCGGTGGACGGGCCGAGCCCGTGGTGGCGCACCGTGCTGCTGGTGGTGCAGGGCGCCGCCATCGTGCTCGCGCTCGTGCTCGCCGCCCCGACCGTCCGGACGCGACGGCAGGGGGACCGCGATGCCTGAGCCCACCGCACCCACCCCCGGCGGGGGCCGCCGCAGGGCGGCCGAGACCACGAGCCGCCGGCCCTCGCCACTGACGATCCTGGCCGTGGCGATCCCGCTGCTGACCGTCGCCGCGCTCGCCCTGGTGCGGCCGGCCGCCGAGCCGCAGGCGTCCCACGCACCGACCGACGCGCCGCTCGACCGGGTCACGACGGTCTGTCCCGCCCGGCTGCCCGGCGCCGACGAGGTGCGCTTCGGCAGCACCGGGCTGGCCTCGGGCGACCTGGCGCTGCGAGTCGGTCGCCGCGAGGTGACCCAGCCCGTGACCGACGGGGTCGCGGCCCGCGAGGAGCGGCGCTACGTCGTCGTCAACGGCACCGGCGAGCTGGCCGAGGGCCTCGTCGCGTCCCGCTCCGGGGGCGGCTCGGCCACCGACTGCGACCAGCCGGCACCCGAGCGGTGGTTCACCGGCGTCGGCGCATCGGCGGAGCACACCTCGACGCTCACCCTGATCAACCCCGACCGCGGCCCGGCCGTCGCCGACGTCACCGTCTGGGACGGCAGCGGGCAGGTGGACGTCCCGGCGCTGCGGGGCGTGCGCGTCCCCGGCGGCCGGTCCACCTCCTTCGACCTCGCGAAGGTCGTGCCCAACCGCGACGCCCTCGCCCTGCGGGTGGTCGTCACCCGCGGCCGGCTCGCGTCGAGCGTCGTCGACGTCGTCGACCCGGTGGGTCGCGCCCGCCCGCTGCGCGAGTGGCTGCCGTCGCAGGCCGAGCCCGCCGCGACGTCCTACGTCGCGGGGGTGGGCACGTCGCGCGCCGACCGCCTCCTGACCCTGGCTAACCCCGGCGACAGCGAGGTCCGGGTCGCCCTGGAGCTGGTCAGCGAGGAGAGCGAGTTCGCGCCCGAGGGCGTGGACGAGGTGACCCTCGCGCCCGCGACGGTCACCGAGGTCGACCTCACCGGCGTCCTGCGTGGGCGCCTGCTGCAGGGCGTGCAGGCGCTTCGGCTGGAGGCGACCGGTCCGGTCACCGCCTCGCTGCGCACCCGCACGGCGGGCGACCTCGCGCTCGCCGCTGCCGGCTCCGCGATCGACGGCGACGCGGCCGTCGCGCTCCCCGCCGGGGCCAAGCGCTTCGTCGTCACGGGCGCGACCGCGCCCGGCCTGGTCACGCTGCGGGCATGGGACGAGGACGGGACCGCCGTGGTCCGCGAGCGCCGCGTCGAGCTCGACCCGGCGACCGCGGCGCGGATCAAGGTGCCCGACGACGCGGCGCTGGCCCTGCTGAGCGTCGAGCGCACCAGCGCGGTGGTGTCGGTCGAGGTGGACGACCGCGGCCTGTCGGTGCTGCCCCTGCCGCAGCTCGACACCACCAGCCAGGTGCCCGACGTGCGTCCGGCCCAGCGCTAGCCGGGACTCCTGCCCACGAGCCTCAGTCGGCGTACCTCTCGTCGACCTGCCCGGGCGTGAGGTTGAGCAGCTCGGCGATCTGCTCGACGACGACGGTGTGCACCATCGCCTCGAGCTCGTCGCGACTGCTCGAGCGGTGCTCGATCGGGCGTCGGAAGATCACCAGCCGGGTGGGGTCCTGGCCCTTGCCGCGCACCAGCGACGACAGCGGCACCGTCTCGTCGCCCCAGTCGTCGGGAAGCATGGGCGCGTCCTCGACGGCGTACTCCACCAGCCCGAGGTGGCGGTGCCACCGCTCGTCGAGGGGGGTCACCACGTCGAGCACGAGCTGGTCGAAGCGCTGCCGAGCGGTGCGCAGCGCCGGCGTGCCGGGCCGGGCGGGCGCCACGCCCGGGCCGCGCATGCCGCGCCCGCGCCGGTCACGGGTGCGGCGCGCGCGGGTCTCGCCGCCCTCCGGTCCACTGTCCGGTCCGCGTGCCTCGCTGCCCACCCCGATGTCCACGCCGCGAGCCTAAGCGCCGCACGTGGGTGCGGCGGGTAGCGTCAGGGCCGTGAGCCTTGCCCGTCGTTGTTCGCGGACGGCGTGTGGCCGTTCTGCG
The DNA here is from genome assembly GCF_017086465.1 of Nocardioides sp. zg-1228. Lineage (NCBI taxonomy): Bacteria > Bacillati > Actinomycetota > Actinomycetes > Propionibacteriales > Nocardioidaceae > Nocardioides > Nocardioides sp. zg-1228. Next base: position 1,125,639 of record NZ_CP070961.1, read on the forward strand.
GTCAACACGCTGACCTATGTCTACGCCGACCAGACGGCCGTCCTCGGCCCGCTGGCGACGTACGCCGAGCCGCACGCCTACGACCTCTGCGAGCTGCACAGCGAGCGGCTGTCCGCCCCGCGCGGCTGGGAGGTGCTGCGGCTCGCGGGCGACCCCGCGGCGCAGGGGCCGAGCAGCGACGACCTCCTCGCGCTGGCCGACGCCGTGCGCGAGGCGGCCCGGCCGGCCCCGGCCCCGGCGCCGCTGCACTCCACCGACGACTCGTCCCGCGGCGCCAAGCGGGGGCACCTGCGGGTGCTCACCTCCACTGACTGACAGCGCCCGGCACCCCCTAGGATCATCGGCGTGAACATCGACGAGCAGCTGCTGAGCATCATCGTCTGCCCGGCCTGCCACGGCGAGCTGTCGCCGGACGCGTCCGGCGGTGCCGAGGAGCTCGTGTGCCAGGGGTGCGGCAACGCCTACCCGGTCCGCGACGACATCCCGGTGCTGCTGGTCGACGAGGCCCGCAAGCCCGTCTGAGGAGCTGGCTGTGGCGACCTGGTTCGACGAGTCCCGGCTGGACGATCCCCGCGTGCTCGACACCGTAGACCTGCGCCTGCGCACCCTCGCCGAGAGCGGTGCCCGCGTGCGGCGCGAGGCCCACGAGTCGGCCGCGGCGACCGCCGAGGCCATCGCCCGGGGTCGTGACGAGGCCCGTCCGCGCGCGGTGATCGCCGCCGGGCCCGACTCGCGCCTGTTGCGCGCGGTGCTCGAGCCGTGGTGCCCGGTGCCGTTCGTGGCCTGGCCCAACCCGGGCCTGCCCGGCTGGGCGGGCTCGCTCGACCTCGTCGTCATGCTGGCGCCCGAGGGCAACGACGCCGGGTCCGCGTCGGCGGTCGCCGAGGCCGTGCGCCGCGGGGCGCAGGTCGTGGTGGCCTGCCCCGAGCGTTCGCTGGTGGGCGAGCACGCGGCGGGGCGGCACGTGACGGTGCTGCCGACCGTGACGGGCGACCAGCTCGCGACGGCCGTGGTGGTGCTCGACTACCTCGCCCAGGTGCGTCTCGGACCGAGGGCGGACGCCGAGTCCGTCGCCGCCTCGCTCGACCAGGTCGCGGAGAGCTGCTCGCCGCACCGCGACCTCGCGGTCAACCCGGCCAAGATGCTGGCCATCGCGATGGCCGACACCAACCCGCTCGTGTGGGGCGGCTCGGTCCTGGCCGCGCGGGCGGCCCGCCGGCTCGCCGAGCTGCTGCGCCGCACGAGCGGTCGGTCCGCGATCGCCGGCGACGCCGAGCACCTGCTGCCCGTCATCGAGGCCACCAAGTCCCGCGACCTGTTCGCCGACCCGTTCGCCGGCGACCCCGGCGAGATCCGGCCGCTGCTGCTCGTCCTCGACGACCGCTCCGACGACCCGGCCGTGCGCCAGCAGGCCGGCGAGCTGAGGGCCGCCGCCGCGCGCCACGGCGTACGCGTGGAGTCCCTCGAGACCGACGCGGACGCCGAGGTGGCGCGCTACGCCTCACTCCTGCTCGGCGGCACCTACGCCGCCGAGTACCTCCGCATCGGCCTCGTCGACGACTGAGCCCGACCCGCGGGACGCTCGCGGCCGGGAGGTTTGAGCCGGGCGGCGCCGGGCAGGACAGGGCGGTCAGCACTTCCTCTGCCTGCAGGAGCATCCATGAACCGCACGTCCCTGTCCCTCGCCGGTGGTCTCGCCACCGCCCTGCTCCTGGTGTCGACGCCCGCCGCGCAGGCTGCCGTCGGCCCCAAGGACGCACTGGGCAAGGCCGACATCGTGAAGCTCTTCCCCGAGCTGGCGGACGGCGAGTTCAAGACCGAGCGGACCAAGAAGATCGCCGTGCCGGACGGCACCTGCGGCGCCAACACGCAGAAGAAGGCCACCTCCGCGGTCAGCATCGCCGGCCTCTCCGGCGCGGGCGACCCGATCGTCGTGGCCGGCGTCGCGGAGGTGAAGTCCAGCGGCCTGGCCAAGACCTACTTCAAGGCCTTCACGTCGTACGTCAAGCAGTGCGCCAGCTACACCGATCCCGCCAGCGGCGCGACCGTCACCGTGCGGCCGACCAAGGGCTCCAAGCTCGGCCAGGAGTCCCTGTCGATCGTGCAGGAGACCGCCATCTCCACCTTCACCACCCACTCCGCGAGCGTGCTGATCCGCGACGGCAAGCGCATCGCCAGCATCGTCGTGGCCGACGACGCACCGATCGACGCCTCCACGATGAAGAAGCTCGCGAAGGTCGCCGCCAAGAACATGCGGTGACCCAGGGCTCGAGCCCTCGCCTCCGGAGCCCCGGGCCGACCGCCGTGCGCGGGTCGGCCCGGGGCTCCGCCGCGCTCAGCGGGTCCCGGCGGGTGGCTGCTGGTCGACGTCGGTCCAGACCTCGACGAGCTCGTGGAGCAGCCCGTCGCGCACGGTCGCGAAGCTGGCCACGGCGAACCCGAGGCGCTCACCCGCGTCGTCCGTCGACGTCACGCGGGCCCGCAGCGCCCCGCGGTCGCCGTCGGCGACGAGGTCCTCCACGCACATCCGCTCGAATCCGGGGTAGTCGGCGTTGAGCCGCACCCACCCGTCTCGATCGAAGACCTCGCCCGTGTGCACGTAGCGGCAGGTGAAGTCGTCGCGCAGCAGGGCGGGCAAGCCGTCCCAGTCGTGGGCGTCGATCACCTCGGCGAGTCGGCTGAGCAGTGCGCGGGCGTCCATGGGGCGCAGTCTGGCGTGGGGGTCTGACATCGGGTGCAGAACGTCCTCAGCCGCGCCTCAGGCACGCCGCTGCGCGCCGGAGTGGACGTGGACATGCAGGTGCCGGGAGTCCTGGTAGCGGCCCAGGTTGGTGAGCACGGCGGCGGCGCCGTACGCGCGCTCGACGTCGCGCGCGAGCCGCTGCACGACGGTGAGCAGCGCACGCACGTCCTCCTCGTCGTCGTGGCCCGCCGTCGTGAGGGAGGCGATGTGTCGCTTGGGCACCACGACGAGGTGGACGCGCCAGAACGGCCGGGTGTGGTGGTAGCCGAGCACGAGCTCGTCCTCGTGCACCACGTGCAACGGCGCCGCGCGCGGGATCGCCACGTCGCAGTAGAAGTCGTCTCCGGTGTAGAGCACCGTCTCGCTCATCGCGCCATCCTGACAGCGGCGTCCCGCACTGGTCGTCCACTTGGCCGATCGCGAAGCGCCACCCATCACGAGGTGGGACAACCTGCCTGGGCATCACATCTGGCGACGCACACAACCCGCGCGGGGTGCGATGGCAGGGCGATCCGCGCAGGCCCCGTCGATCACTCCGGACGTGCCGGTGGCCCCGCCACCTGACGGGTGGCGGGGTGCCGGGGCGGGGTCATCGTCGGCGGGGGCTTGGGATGCCGGGTGGGTCGGGTGGGTCCGACTCGTCGATCCGGGTGGTGCCGGTGGGGTCGCGGCGGTAGCGGTGGCCGTGGGGGCTGGTCCACTCGAATGCGCCCGGCCCGACCGTCGCGTAGCGCCAGGCGGTGTGGGTCTTGAGCCGATGGTGCGACCGGCACAGGGCGGCGAGGTTGTCGCTCTGCGTAGGTCCGGGCTGGGGCCGGCCGTCTGCCGCCGCGTCGTGGTCGTAGGGGATGACGTGGTCGATATCTGCCCGTCGGGCGGGGCGGGTGCACCACGGGAACACGCAGGTGCGGTCCCTCAGAACGACTTGCTCCCGGATCCGGTCGGGGATCGCGTAGCCGGGCGCGGTGAGGTGGGCATTGAGGTCGATGACCGGCTTGATGGTGACCTTGGTGCGCGAGTCGGCGCACCAGTCGCGGATGTGGTCGAGCAGCACGAGCCGCTGGCGCTCCTCGAGCCGCCCGGTGGGACCGAAGACGGTGGCGTCACCGGAGAACGTCGCGTCGAAGTGGGCGTGCAGCACCACCTCCCGAGCGACCGGCAGTCCGTCAGCGGTGCGCGTGGTCGCGGTGCCCTGGTGGTGCAGGTCGAGTGCCGTCTGGGTGCGCGCGAGGTCACCGAGTGCCGCGGACCGTCTGGCGTCGAGCGGCTCGACCGAGCCGAGCGCAGCAAGCGTGGCGGCGCCGTGGGCCAGTGCCCGGTCGAGGTCGAGGGCGTCGGCCATGTCGAGCTCGGCCTCGAACCGCATCGTGCCCGCGAAGTGGACCTCCTGGTCGTGGAGGGTGGCGTGGCGGGGGTCGACGTAGAGGTAGCCGTCCTCCGGATCGGAGGCCGGGTCGGGGACGGCGAGGTCGTAGCGCTTGATGGTCTCGGCGACGAGGCGGTCGAGTTGCGCCGGCCCGATGCGTCCGGCGACGGCGGCGACCTGGGCGTCCACGAACGCAGCTGCCTCGACCGTCAGCGACGGCGTCGCGTGGATCGTGGCCTCGGCGACCGCCCGGGCCCGCCACGCCGGCACCCGCCCGGCGTGGACCTGGGCCCACAGCCGGGGGAGGCGGTGGCGCAGCTCGAGGGCGTGGCCGATGAGTCTCTTCGCGGCAGTCGTCGAGATGCCGAGGACGCCGCCGAGCTCGGCGACGCAGAACTCCGCCACCAGCGGCGTCCCGGCGCCCGCGATGGGCTCCTCGTGCTCACAGCCGGGCACGGCGAAAGTCGCCGCGTGGTGGATCGACTCCGGCGGGTGGAGGTCCGCCCACTGAGCCGCCGTGACGAGCAGCCCCGCGGCTGCCCGCTCCTCCGTCGCCTTCTGCTCCCGTGCGAGCGCGAGCAGGCCAGAGGCGGTGAGGTCGTCGACCCCACCTGCCTCCGCCTTCGCCAGCAGTTCGATCATGTGTTCGATTCTACGGCGAGCCACCGACAGCGGACAGGCCTGTGGACGGTGAGTGGTCAGGAACTTCGACCCGGTTCCCGAGGCGGATCTCGCGCCTCTGTCGCCGCGTGCCGCCAAGAGGCCGGGAAGGTCCCGAGGAGCCAGGGAAGTAGGCGCTGCGGGCGGTCTTCTCGACCACGAGGTCCTGCGGACACATGCCCACGCCTGCATCCAGGCGCGTGGCCGGAGGGCCGTCGCCCCCGGACCGGGCGTATCGCTCGGCCACCTCGTGCCGCGCGTGCTCCCGCTCCTCGATGAGCCAGGCGTGGTCGGCAGTGTCGGACGGGGTCGGACGCACCGGTGTCGCCATCCGGCGAGGCTACTGTCCCGACATGGCCCACCGCTTGCACATCCTCCGCGAGATGCGCGAGCAGGACATCCCCGCGGTGGTCGCCGTCCAGGAGCCGGCGGCGGTCGCGGGGTTGTCGGAGGTGTTCCCGCAGGAGCGCCACCCGTTTCCCCGCGAGGTGATCGCGGCCCGCTGGCGGGACGAGGTGGCGGACCCCGGCATCGAGTGCTTCGTCGTCGAGGCCGGCGGGCGGGTGGCGGGGTTCGCCGCGGTCAGGGACGAGGAGGTGCTGCACTTCGGCACCGCCCTGGACACGTGGGGGAGCGGGCTGGCGACGCTCGCGCACGACGAGCTGGTCGAGCACCTCGAAGCACGTGGCGTCGAACGCCCCCACCTGCACGTCTACGCCGGCAATGCGCGCGGGCGACGCTTCTGGGAGAAGCACGGGTGGCAGCCGACGGGCGAGCCCATCCGCGGCCCCCTCCCGCCCCACGCCGAGCTCCTCACCTACACCCGGCGACCGCCGTCGGAGGCACGATGACCGGGCGTGGCCGTCAGCCCGCCAGCAGCGGCAGTCCGGCCTCGTCGAGACCCTGGCCGGTCCGGTCGAGGTAGAGGTCGAGGGCCGCCGCGCCGAAGGGCTCGCCGAGCCCGCAGCCGAGCTCGGCGTCGGGGAAGTCGCGGAGCACGTCGGGGTCCGCCAGCACCGCGTCGTACGCCGACTGCCCGTGCGCGATCACCCAGCTCCGGTAGTCGGTGCCCAGGTCGTCGCCGAGGCCGAGTCCCGGTGCGCACAGGTCGTCGGCCACGTCCGAGGCGACCGCGAGCTCGTGGTTGAGCCGGACCAACGACCGGTGGAAGCGCTCGATCCGGCCCGTGCCGTAGGAGTCGAGCAGGTGGCGGAGAGCCTCGGCCTGGGCGACGTCACCGTCCTGCGCGATGACGCAGGAGGCGTGCACGATGGTCCAGAAGTCGGCGTCCGCTGCGGTCGACGGCGAGCAGTAGGGCGGCGGACCGTCCCCCGGCACCCAGGCCTCCGCGGTGACCGGCTGGACGGGTTCGCCCGAGCAGCCCGCCGTCGCGCCGATGCACAGCGCGACCAGGCACGCCACCGCCACCGCGCGCAGACGGTCGACCGCAGACATGGGGAGGATCCTGCCAGCACTACGGCAGCCCGGGGGAGCGAACGGCGTACGCGCCGCCGATAGGCTGCATCCACTCGACGCACCACCCGTCCCACTCTCGAAGGATCACCCATGGCCGGCGGACTGTTCGCCCTGCTCGACGACGTCGCCGCCCTGGCCCGGATCGCCGCTGCGAGCGTGGACGACGTCGGCGCCGCCGCGGCCCGCGCGAGCATGAAGGCCGCCGGCGTGGTCGTCGACGACACCGCGGTCACCCCGCAGTACCTCCACGGATCGCCCGCCGCGCGCGAGCTGCCGATCATCAAGAAGATCGCGATCGGCTCGCTGCGCAACAAGCTGCTGTTCATCCTGCCGGCCGCAGTGCTGCTGGGGCAGTTCCTTCCCGAGCTGCTGCCGGTCATCCTCATCTTCGGCGGTGGCTTCCTCGCCTACGAGGGCGCGCACAAGGTGTGGGAGAAGATCAGGGGCCACGAGCCGGTGGCGGCCGCTGCGGAGGACGAGCTCACCGCGACGGGCGAGCTGAGCCCCGAGCACGAGGCGAAGACGATCAGCGGCGCGATCCGCACCGACTTCATCCTCAGCGCCGAGATCATGGTGATCGCGCTCAAGGAGGTCGTCGGCTCCGACCCCGACGCGTCCATCTGGATGCGGGCGATCGTGCTGGCCGTCGTCGCCGTGCTCATCACGGTGCTGGTCTACGGCGTGGTCGCGCTGATCGTGAAGATGGACGACGTCGGCCTGCACCTCGCCGAGAAGCCGTCGAAGGGCTCCCAGCGACTCGGCCTGGCGCTCGTCTCCGCCATGCCGCGCCTGCTCACGGCGATCTCGCTCATCGGCACGCTCGCGATGTTGTGGGTCGGCGGCCACATCTTCCTGGTCAGCCTCTACGAGATCGGCGGGCACGACGGGCTGCTCGAGGGCACGACCTTCGGCGACGTGCTGCACGCGCCGTACGACCTCGTGCACCACTGGGAGGTCGCCGTCCACGACGCCGTGGGTGGCGCGTTCGGGAGCCTCCTCGGCTGGCTGCTCAACACCGTCCTGTCCGGCGTCGTCGGCCTGGTGGTCGGCGCGATCGTGCTGGCTGCCCTGCACGCCGTCGGCATCGGGGGCGGCCACGGCGCCGAGCACGACGCCGAGCACGGCACCGCGGACGACACCGCGGACGGCACCGCGGACGGCGCCGAGCACGGCGCGAAGAGCGGCACGACGGCCCGCGACGAGCCCGGCAGGACCGCCGGTTCGACGGCCGTCGAGCCGCCCGCCGAGGATTCTCCGAATCCCTGACGCCGGTCCTACTCTCTTCTGGTCCGCGCGGGAGATCCCGAGGACGCACAGATGTGCGGCGCGAACGGCTCCACCACACCAGGAGACAACTGATGGACTTCAAGGTCGCCGACCTCACCCTCGCCGCCTACGGCCGCAAGGAGATCGAGCTCGCCGAGCACGAGATGCCCGGTCTGATGGCCATGCGCGAGCGCTACGGCAAGGACCAGCCGCTCAAGGGCGCGCGCATCGCCGGCTCGCTGCACATGACGATCCAGACGGCCGTGCTGATCGAGACCCTCGCGGCTCTCGGCGCCGACATCCGCTGGGCCACCTGCAACATCTTCTCCACCCAGGACCACGCCGCCGCCGCGGTCGTCGTCGGGCGTGACGGCACGCCCGAGGACCCGAAGGGCGTCCCCGTCTTCGCGTGGAAGGGCGAGACCCTCGCCGAGTACTGGGACGAGGCCGAGAAGGTCTTCGACTTCGCCGAGGGCGGGCCCAACATGCTCCTCGACGACGGCGGCGACATCACCATGCTGCTGCACCTCGGCGTCGAGTACGAGAAGGCGGGCGCCGTCCCGTCGCAGGACTCCACCGACAACGAGGAGTTCAAGGAGGTGCTGCGCGTCCTGGCCCGCTCGCTCGAGGCCGACCCGCAGCGCTGGACCAAGCGCGCCCCGCTCGTCAAGGGCGTCTCCGAGGAGACGACCACCGGCGTGCTGCGCCTCTACGAGCGCTTCAAGGACGGCACCCTGCTGTTCCCGGCGATCAACGTCAACGACTCGGTCACCAAGTCCAAGTTCGACAACAAGTACGGCTGCCGCCACTCGCTGATCGACGGCATCAACCGCGCCACCGACGTGATGATCGGCGGCAAGGTCGCCGTCGTCTGCGGCTACGGCGACGTCGGCAAGGGCTGCGCGGAGTCGCTGCGCGGCCAGGGCGCCCGCGTCATCGTGACCGAGATCGACCCCATCTGCGCGCTGCAGGCCGCGATGGACGGCTACGAGGTGCGCCGCCTCGAGTCGGTCGTCGAGACCGCCGACATCTTCATCACCACCACCGGCAACTTCGACATCATCACCGTGGAGCACTTCCACAAGATGAAGCACCAGGCGATCGTCGGCAACATCGGTCACTTCGACAACGAGATCAACATGGCCGGCCTGGCCAGGATCCCCGGCATCGTCAAGGACGAGATCAAGCCGCAGGTCCACCAGTGGATCTTCCCCGCCGAGGACGGCAAGCCCGGCAAGAAGGTCATCGTGCTGTCCGAGGGCCGCCTGCTCAACCTGGGCAACGCCACCGGCCACCCGTCGTTCGTGATGTCCAACTCCTTCACCAACCAGGTGCTGGCCCAGATCGAGCTCTTCTCCAAGGCCGACTCCTACGAGCTGGGCGTCCACGTGCTGCCCAAGCACCTCGACGAGGAGGTCGCCCGGCTCCACCTCGACGCCCTCGGCGTCGAGCTGACCGAGCTCACCAAGGAGCAGGCCGCCTACCTCGGCGTCCCGGTCGAGGGGCCCTTCAAGTCCGACCACTACCGCTATTGAGCCGTTCCCGCTTCGCCCCGTCGGGTCATGGCGCCAGCCCTACACTGGCGCCATGACCGACGTCGCCGAGCCCGCGCGGGGCAGCGTGCTCGTCGTGGACGACGACGCGTCCCTGGCGGAGATGCTCTCCATCGTGCTGCGCCAGGAGGGCTTCGACAGCCGCATCGTGGGCCGCGGCGACCTGGCCCTCGACGCGTTCCGTGACTACCGGCCCGACCTGGTGCTGCTCGACCTGATGCTGCCCGGCAAGGACGGCATCGACGTGTGCAAGGAGATCCGCGCCGAGTCCGGCGTGCCGATCGTGATGCTCACCGCCAAGGGCGACACGGTCGACGTGGTCGTCGGCCTGGAGTCCGGCGCCGACGACTACATCGTCAAGCCGTTCAAGCCCAAGGAGCTCATCGCCCGGGTGCGCGCGCGGGTGCGTCGCAACGACGTCACGCAGGACGAGGGCCTGACCATCGGCGACGTGTCGATCGACGTCGCCGGACACTCGGTGACGCGCAACGGCGCGCCGATCAACCTGACCCCCCTCGAGTTCGACCTGCTGGTGTGCCTGGCCCGCAAGCCCTGGCAGGTCTTCACCCGCGAGGTGCTGCTGGAGCAGGTCTGGGGCTACCGGCACAGCGCCGACACCCGGCTGGTCAACGTGCACGTGCAGCGGTTGCGCTCCAAGGTCGAGCACGACCCGGAGAACCCCGAGGTCGTGCTGACGGTGCGCGGTGTCGGCTACAAGGCCGGCAAGTCCTAGGCGCCCTGCGGTGAGCATCCTCGACCGGCTCCCACCGGTGCTGCGGCGCGGGCCCGTCTTCTGGCGGCGCTCGGTGCAGGCGCGCGTCGTGGTGAGCACGGTCCTGCTGTCCGCTGCCGTGGTGGGCATCGTCGGCTGGTTCCTGATGCAGCAGACGCGCGCCGGCCTGCTCGACCACCGGGTCGATGCCGTGGTGCAGGAGGCCGAGAGCGAGACCGAGGCCGCGCGCGCGGCGCTGGCCGCCGCCCCCGGGCTCGACGTCGACGAGTCGGCGCAGCAGCAGGCCCTCGTCGAGCCCATCCAGGCGCGCGGCGCGACCCGCGGCTTCGCCGTCGTGCTGTCACCGCCCATCGGCGAGGGCCTCCGCCTGGCCGACGGCGGCGCCAAGTTCACCGAGGGGCTCGACCTCGCGAGCGTGCCCGAGACGCTGGAGGCCCGCTTCGACGAGGTGTCCCCGACGGCGTGGACCTACACCGACATCCGCACCACCCGCCCGATCCAGGGGCTGCCCAAGGGCCCGGGGATCGTGGTGGGCAGCCAGGTGCGGCTGCCGGCGGACGACAACACCTACACGCTCTACTACCTCTACCCGCTCGCCGAGCAGCAGGAGACCCTCGCCCTGGTCGGCCGCGCCATGCTCATCGCGGGCGTGCCGCTGCTCCTCCTGGTGGCCGGCCTGACGTGGCTCGTCACCCGCCAGGTGGTGACCCCGATCCGGATGGCGCGTCGTGTCGCCGAGCGCCTTGCCGCCGGCCAGCTGCAGGAGCGGCTGCGGGTCACCGGCGAGGACGACCTGGCCCGGCTGGCGACGTCGTTCAACCAGATGGCGTCCAACCTGCAGAAGCAGATCCGCCAGCTCGAGGAGCTCAGCCGGCTCCAGCGGCGCTTCGTCTCCGACGTCTCCCACGAGCTGCGCACCCCGATCACCACCGTCCGGATGGCCAGCGACGTGATCCACGACGCCCGCCCGCACCTCGACCCGGTCACCGGTCGCGCGGCGGAGCTGCTGCAGAAGGAGCTCGACCGCTTCGAGACGCTGCTCGCCGACCTGCTCGAGATCAGCCGCTTCGACGCGGGGGCGGCGGTGCTCGAGGCCGAGGACGTCGACCTCGTCGACGTCGCCCGGCGGGTGGTCGACATGACGTCCGTGCTCGCCGATCAGCGCGACACCCGCGTCGTGCTGCACGACCCCGGCGTGCCGTGCGTCGCCGAGGCCGACGTGCGCCGCGTGGAGCGCATCGTGCGCAACCTGGTCACCAACGCCATCGACCACGCGGAGAGCCGCGACGTCGACATCTACGTCGGCGCCGACGGCCAGTCGGCCGCCATCGCGGTGCGCGACCACGGGGTCGGCCTCGGCCCCGGCGAGTCGGCGATGGTCTTCAACCGCTTCTGGCGCGCCGACCCGGCGCGGGCCCGCACCAGCGGCGGCACCGGGCTCGGGCTCTCGATCTCGCTCGAGGACACCCACCTCCACGGCGGCTGGCTCCAGGCGTGGGGTCGTCCCGGCGAGGGCGCCCAGTTCCGGCTCACCCTGCCTCGACACCTCGGCACCCAGCTGCGCCACTCGCCGCTGCCCCTCGTGCCCCTCGACGCCCGGGTGACGGCGTGAACGCCCGGCGCGCCGTGCGTACGACGGGCGCGGTGGCCGTGGCGGTCCTGCTCGCCGGGTGCGTGCGCATGCCCGTCGAGGGACCGGTCGTGGAGTCGGAGGTCACCACCGACAGCGACGACGCCCCCGGCATCTCCTACGACCCGCGCCCCCCGCAGGCCGGTGAGTCGCCCGGGGAGATCGTCGACGGGTTCTTCGAGGCGATGAAGGCGACCCCGGTGAGCCCCACCGTGGCGCGGCAGTTCCTCTCGAACGCCGCCGCCGAGGCGTGGGCGCCCGAGCAGCAGATCATGACGTACGCCGAGCTGGGTGACGCCACCGCCGGCACCTCGGTCCGGGTGCCGCTGACCGAGGTCAACCGCTACGACGTCCGCGGGTCGTGGAAGCGCACGCAGGGGGAGACCACCGTGCCGCTCCGGCTCGTCGAGGAGGGCGGCGAGTGGCGCATCGACGAGGTGCCCGACGCGCTGATCGTCCCCGACTCGTGGTTCGACGACTGGTACGAGCGCGCCTCGCTCTACTACTTCGACCCGGCGACCGAGGTGCTCGTGCCGGAGCCGGTCTTCGTCCCGCGCGGCGAGCAGTTCGCCTCCTCGCTCGTGCGCGGGCTGCTCACCGGCTCCGCGCAGGACCTGCGCGACGTCACGCGCAGCTACTTCCCGCCCGGCACCACCCACGGCCTCGTGCCGATCACCTCGGGCATCGCCGAGGTGTCGCTGTCGGGCGACCCGGACGCCGTCGACGAGCTGACCGCCCAGCGGATGCTGGCCCAGCTGGTGTGGACGCTGCGGCAGGAGCCGCGGATCAGCGCCGTGCAGCTCAGCATCGGCGGACGGGCCATCGCCGGGCCGAGCGGATCGCCGCAGGTCAGCCTCCAGTTCGGGGGCGCCTACGACCCCAACGGGGTGCCGGCCAGCACCGACCTGTTCGCCCTCGACACCGGGCGCGTGGTCAGCGGCCGGATGGACGAGCTGGTCCCGACCGCAGGACCGCTGGGGCAGGAGGAGTCCGGCTACGACCTGCGCTCCATCGGCGTCAGCCTCACCGGCTCGCGCGTCGCCGGGGTCACGGCCACCGGCACCGAGCTGGTCCTCGCCCCCACCGACGCGCCCTCCGGCGAGGTCGCGACCGTCGTGGTCGGCGCCGCCGACCTGGCGGCCCCGCACTGGGACTACCGCGACCGGATCTGGGTGCTCGACCGCGGCAACGGCCGGGCCAGGGTGATCCAGGTCGTCGACGGGGTCGCCGGCGAGGTCGTCGTGCCCGGGCTCAGCGGCCGGCGCGTCACCGACCTGGTCGTCTCCCGCGACGGCACCCGGCTGGTCGGTGTGGTCCGGGGGCGCAAGGTCGACAGGGTCGTGTCGGTCCGGCTCCGGCACGACGCCGCGGGCGCGGTCATCGGCTTCACCGAGCCGCAGACGCTCGCCCTGCCCGCCGAGGGCAGTGCCCGGATCCGCGACGTCGGCTGGCGCTCGCCCACCACGGTGTCGGTCCTGAGCGTCATCAACGACGACTACTCCGACGTGCGCACGCTCGCGGTGGACGGTGCCCCCGGCGAGATCGCCGCGGGCGGCGCGACGCTGCTGCGCGGGCCGACCCGGGTGCTCGTGTCGAGTCCTGCCGACGGTGAGGTCTACGCCCTGGCCGGCCGCGCCGTCACCAGCGTGACCCGCCCCGAGCGTGCGGTGCCCGACCTGCCGCAGGGCCTGCGCGCGCTGACCTACGTCGGCTGATCCACAGCCGCCGCGACGGGGGTTGTCGTCGTACGCCTCGGGCTGCTGGCATGGCGGCGTGCTCGACGAGGCGCTCGACCTGTTCCTCGGCAGCCGGTGCGTGGGGTGCGACCTGCCGGGCCGGATGCTGTGCCCGGCGTGCCGGGCCGGGCTGTCGCGCACCGCGGGGATCGCGTGGCCCTCGCCCGTCCCCGAGGGGCTGGTGCCGCCGTGGGTCGCGGAGTCCTACGACGGCGCCGTCCGCGCCCTGGTGGTCGGCCACAAGGACCGCGGCCAGTGGGGGCACCGACGGGTGCTCGGCGACCTGCTCGCCCGGTCCGTGGGCGCCGCCGCGGCGGGCCTCGACCCCCGCGTCCCGCTGCTGCTCGTCCCGGTCCCGTCGAGCCCCGGCGCGGGTCGCCGGCGCGGCTACGAGGCCACCGCCGCGCTCGCCCGGGCGGCCGCGTCCCGCCTGCGGGGCGAGCGTCCGGTCGAGGTCGCGCCGCTGCTCGTCTCGCGGGGTGCCGCGGACCAGGCCGGGCTCGACGCGGCGGGCCGTGCGGCCAACGTCGCGGGCTCGATGCACTGTCCCTCCCGCGCGCTGGCACGCGTGGCTCGTCGCCGTCGCGCGGCCTTCGTCGTGGTCTGCGACGACGTGGTGACCACGGGGTCGACCGCCCGCGAGGCCCAGCGGGCGCTCGAGGCGGTGGGCCTGCCACCGGTCGCCGTGGCCGCGGTGGCCGGCACCCGACGGCGTGACCGGGAGGGCCGGTCGGAAGGCCCATCGGGCGGAGGAGGGCGTGGCGGCCCGACTGGTGGCCCCACTGTTGGTTCGCGACAGGGGAGGGGCTAGCGTTTTGTCATGGAGTCCGCCCGGGTCCGTGGTTGCGTCACGGAGAGGGCTGTGCGCCGCACCGCGAGGTGGGACGCCAGGCCAGACCCGTGGCAAGCCGATGCCAGTCGCAGGCGAAACGGTCCACGTAAGTCCCCGGGCACTGCGGTGCTCCGCAGCGCGCTGCCCGAGGGACGATCACGGTGCGGCTTAGAAGTAAGTCCTGCCCCGTCTCCGGCACCAGATGTGCCGGATGCCGGGAGAAGGCCAGTAGTGACGGAGAAGTTGCGAACGTCTCAGCAGGCGGTTGTGGGGTCGAAGACCAGGTCGGCCGGGCGGGCTCCATCCCACCCCGCCGCGGCGGTGTGCTGCCGTGGCTACCTGGAAGGGTGCGGACCGTTCGCTAGTTGAGGAGGTTCACATGGAGGTTGTGGTCACGGGACGGCACTGCGAGGTGTCCGACCGGTTCCGCGAGCACGTGTCCGAGAAGCTCACCCGCCTGGAGAAGCACGACCACCGCATCATCCGCGTGCAGGTCGAGGTGGCTGTGGAGAAGAACCCCCGCCAGGCCGACCGGTCCACCAGGGTCGAGCTCACCGCCTTCTCGAAGGGCCCGGTGATCCGCGCCGAGGCAGCGGCCGAGGACAAGATGGGGGCGCTCGACCTGGCCCTCGACAAGATGCAGGCGCAGATGCGCCGTGCCGCCGACCGGCGCCGGGTCCACAAGGGACGCAACGAGCACCTGTCGGTCGGCGAGGCGCTGGCCGCGCTGCCCGAGGTGGACGACACCGACAGCGACGCCGACGCCGACACCGAGGTCGTCGAGCACAAGGTCGGGCCGATCACCGTCACCGGCGAGGGTCCGCTCGTGGTGCGCGAGAAGTCGCACACCGCGTCCCCGATGACGCTCGACCAGGCGCTCTACGAGATGGAGCTCGTCGGGCACGACTTCTACCTGTTCGTCGACAAGGAGAGCGAGCGTCCTGCGGTCGTCTACCGCCGCCGCGGCTACGACTACGGCGTCATCTCGCTCGAGCTCGACTGACGCTTCACCTGCCCCCGGTCACGCGCGCATGACATGATGCGCGCGTGACCGAGGCAACAGCAGTTGGCACCGAACCCGTCCGTGTCCTGGTGGTCGACGACCAGGAGCTGTTCCGTCGCGGCCTGATCATGCTGCTCGGCGGCGACAGCGACATCGAGGTGGTCGGCGAGGCCGCCGACGGCATCACCGCGACCGACCTGGCGATCACCACGGCGCCCGACGTGATCCTCCTCGACGTCCGCATGCCGCGCCGCACCGGCGTCGAGGCCTGCCGGGCGATCAAGGAGGCCGTGCCGGCCACCAAGATCATCATGCTGACCGTCTCCGACGAGGAGGCCGACCTCTACGAGTCGGTCAAGAACGGCGCAGCCGGCTACCTCCTCAAGGACTCCTCGATCGAGGAGGTCGCCCAGGCGGTCCGCGTGGTCAACGAGGGCCAGTCGCTGATCAGCCCGTCGATGGCCGTCAAGCTCATCGACGAGTTCAAGCAGATGTCCAAGCCCGAGCGCGAGCAGGGCCCGGCGCTGCGGCTCACCGAGCGTGAGCTCGAGGTCCTCCGGCTGGTGGCCAAGGGCCTCAACAACCGCGAGGTCGCCAAGGAGCTCTTCATCTCGGAGAACACCGTCAAGAACCACGTGCGCAACATCCTGGAGAAGCTGCAGCTGCACTCCCGCATGGAGGCGGTCATGTACGCGATGCGCGAGAAGCTGCTCGACCTGCCCTGACGAGCGGCTGAGGGTGTCGGTGCCGTCTGGTTGAGTGCGCGACGTGGACCAGCTCACGAAGCTCCAGGCCCGGCGCATCGCGCTGGCCGCGCAGGGCTTCACCGATCGCCCGCACGCCACGCCGTCCATGGCGACCCTCGAGCGCACGCTCGCGCGCACCGGCGTGCTCCAGGTCGACTCGGTCAACGTGCTCCAGCGCGCGCACTTCATGCCGCTCTACTCGCGGACGGGTCCCTACGACGTCGAGCTGCTGCGTCGCGCGCAGACCCACACGGCGCGCCGGCCGCGCCGGCTCGTGGAGTACTGGGCGCACGTCCAGGCGCTGATGCCGGTCGAGTTGTGGCCGCTGATGCGCCACCGGATGGAGAAGTACCGCGGCGAGCGCGGCAAGTGGGGGTTCACCGCCGACCCGAGGCTCGAGCCGCGGGTGCTCGACGCCGTGCGCGAGCGCGGGCCGGTGACGGCGCGCGACCTCGAGGACGACCTCAGCACCGGGCCGCGCACCAGGGAGCACTGGGGCTGGAACTGGTCCGAGGCCCGCAAGGTCCTCGACTACCTCTACCTCGTGGGCGACGTCGCGGTGGCCGGTCGCAACAGCCAGTTCGAGGTGGTCTACGACCTTCCCGAGCGGGTGCTCCCCGCCGCCGTCCTCGCCGCGCCCACGCCGACCCCTCAGGAGGCGGTCACCGAGCTCGTCCGCAGGGCGGCCCGCTCCCACGGCGTGGCGAGCGCCGCGTGCCTGGCCGACTACTACCGCCTGCGGCTGCAGCCCGCGCCGGGGAAGGCCAGCGCGAAGGCCGCCGTCGACGAGCTCGTGGAGTCGGGCGAGCTGGTCCCGGTCGCGGTGCAGGGCTGGAAGCGCGCGGCCTACCTCCACCGCGACGCCCGGCTGCCGCGCCGCGTCGGTGCCCGGGCCCTCCTCAGCCCCTTCGACCCCGTGGTGTGGGAGCGCAGCAGGGCCGAGGCCCTGTTCGACTTCTTCTACCGCATCGAGATCTACGTGCCGGCGGAGAAGCGGATCCACGGCTACTACGTGCTGCCGTTCCTCCTCGGTGACCGCCTGGTCGCCCGTGTCGACCTCAAGGCCGACCGGGCGTCGGGGCGCCTGCTCGTCCCGGGCGCCTTCGCCGAGGCGTCCGCCCCGCCGGAGACGGCCGACGAGCTCGCGGGCGAGCTGCGCCGGCTGGCCGGGTGGCTGGGCCTGGACGACGTGATCGTGGGGGAGCGGGGCGCGCTGTCGCGTGCATTGGGAGCGGCGTTGTCGAGGTAGGTACAGTTACCACTCGTGCCTGCCATCATCGACAAGCTCCTCCGCATCGGCGAGGGCAAGATCCTCCGTGAGCTCGAAGCCGTGTCCAAGGCCGTCAACGCCATCGAGGACGACTTCGTCTCGATGAGCGACGAGGAGCTCCGCGGGATGACCGATGAGTTCCGCGAGCGGCTCGCCAACGGGGAGACGCTCGACGACATCATGCCCGAGGCGTTCGCCACGGTCCGCGAGGCGAGCAAGCGCGTGCTCGGCATGCGTCCCTTCGACGTGCAGGTGATGGGCGCCGCGGCGCTCCACCTGGGCAACATCGCCGAGATGAAGACCGGTGAGGGCAAGACGCTCGTCGCCGTGCTGCCGTCCTACCTCAACGCCCTCGAGGGCAAGGGCGTCCACGTCGTCACGGTCAACGACTACCTCGCGAAGTTCCAGTCCGAGCAGATGGGCCGCGTCCACCACTTCCTCGGCCTCACGACCGGCGTGATCCTGCCGTCGATGCGCCCGGCCGAGCGCCGCGAGGCCTACGCCTGCGACATCACCTACGGCACCAACAACGAGCTCGGCTTCGACTACCTGCGCGACAACATGGCCGACTCGGTCGAGGAGTGCGTCCAGCGCGGGCACAACTTCGCCATCGTCGACGAGGTCGACTCGATCCTCATCGACGAGGCCCGCACCCCGCTCATCATCAGCGGCCCGACCCAGGACGAGGTCAAGTGGTACGGCGAGTTCGCCAAGGTGGCGCGGACGCTGGTGCGTGACACCGACTACGAGGTCGACGAGAAGAAGCGCACGATCTCGGTGCTCGAGCCCGGCATCACCAAGGTCGAGGACCACCTCGGCATCGACAACCTCTACGACTCGGTCAACACCCCGCTCATCTCCTTCCTCAACAACTCCATCAAGGCCAAGGAGCTGTTCCGCAAGGACAAGGAGTACGTCGTCATGGACGGCGAGGTGCTCATCGTCGACGAGCACACCGGCCGCATCCTGGCCGGGCGCCGCTACAACGACGGCCTGCACCAGGCCATCGAGGCCAAGGAGGGCGTGACCGTCCGCGAGGAGTACCAGACCCTCGCCACCATCACGCTGCAGAACTACTTCCGCCTCTACGACAAGCTCTCCGGCATGACCGGCACGGCGATGACCGAGGCCTCGGAGTTCGACAAGATCTACAAGCTCGGCGTCGTCCCGATCCCGACCAACCGCCCCATGCTGCGCGTCGACAACGTCGACCTCGTCTACCGCACCGAGGAGGCGAAGTACGACGCTGTCGCCGACGACGTCGCCCAGCGCCACGAGAAGGGCCAGCCGGTCCTCATCGGCACCGTGTCGGTGGAGAAGTCGGAGTACCTCTCCGACCTGCTCAAGAAGCGCGGCATCCCGCACACCGTCCTCAACGCCAAGCAGCACGCCGACGAGGCCAAGGTCGTCGCGCTGGCCGGCCACAAGGGCGCGGTCACCGTCGCGACCAACATGGCCGGTCGAGGCACCGACATCATGCTCGGTGGCTCGGTCGACTTCCTCGCCGACCAGGAGCTGCGCAAGCAGGGCCTCGACCCCGCCGAGGACCCCGAGGCCTACGACGCCGCGTGGCCCGAGATGGTCGAGCGGATCAAGGCCCGGGTCGCGGCCGAGCACGACGAGGTCAGGGAGCTCGGCGGTCTCTACGTCGTCGGCACCGAGCGTCACGAGTCGCGCCGCATCGACAACCAGCTGCGCGGTCGCTCGGGCCGTCAGGGCGACCCCGGGGAGTCCCGCTTCTACCTGTCGCTGCAGGACGAGATGATGCGGCTGTTCAAGTCGGAGTGGGTCGACCGGATCCTCACGGTCCTCAAGGTCCCCGACGACGTGCCGATCGACGCCAAGCGCGTCAGCAACGCCATCGCCGGCGCCCAGGCCAACATCGAGTCGCAGAACTTCGAGTCGCGCAAGAACGTCCTCAAGTACGACGACGTGATGAGCCGCCAGCGTGAGGTCATCTACGCCGAGCGCCGCCGCGTGCTCGAGGGCGCCGACCTCGGCGAGCAGATCCGCGGCTTCCTCGACGACGTGATCGCCGGCTACGTCCGCGGCGCGACCGAGGGCTACGCAGAGGAGTGGGACCTCGACGGCCTGTTCACCGCCCTGGGCCAGCTCTACCCGGTCGGCCTCACCAAGGAGGGCGTCATCAAGGCCGCGGGCGGCCCCGAGGGGCTCACCCGTGAGTCGCTGATCGAGGACCTCCAGCGCGACGTGCAGGAGGCCTACGACCGCCGCGAGGACGAGATGGGCGAGGAGGTCCAGCGCGAGCTCGAGCGCCGGGTCGTCCTCTCCGTGCTCGACCGCAAGTGGCGCGAGCACCTCTACGAGATGGACTACCTCCGCGAGGGCATCTACCTGCGCGCCTACTCCCAGCGCGACCCGCTCGTGGAGTACCAGCGCGAGGGCTTCGACATGTTCACCGCGATGATGGACGGCATCAAGGAGGAGTCGGTCGGCTTCCTGTTCAACCTCCAGGTCGAGGTCGAGGAGGAGGACGACGACGCGGCCGGCGAGCCCGCCCAGGACGAGGTGATGGCGGCCGCTCCGCAGGCGCCGCAGGTCTCCGCCGCGACTCCCCAGATCGACTTCGCCCAGGCGCAGTCGCACGGACCGACCATCCGCGCCAAGGGCCTCGACAAGCCCAACCGCCCCAAGAACCTGTCCTACAGCGCACCGTCGGAGGACGGCGAGGCCGAGGTCCACGCCGCACCCGACGCCGAGGGCGACCCGTTCGCCGGCGTGGGCCGCAACTCGCTGTGCCCCTGCGGCTCCGGGCTGAAGTTCAAGCGCTGCCACGGCGCCCCGGGCGGCGCCAGCGGTCGCGCGACCATGGGCGGCTGACGAGCGGGATCAGCCGAGCTCGAGCGCGACGCACTGCCAGCGCTCGCGGACGACCTCGAACCGCGCGGCCACCGCGCGGGAGCGGCGGCCGTAGCGCACGTGCGCGCTCGCCTCGAGCGCGTCGCAGCGGATCAGGGCGGTGCGCACGCCGACCACGACGGGACGCGCGGGGTTGGGCGCGCGGACCCGACCCGGCGCGAGCCCGCCCGCCGCCGCCACGGTGCGGGCGCGTACGGACAGCGACTCCACCACCTCCGGCACCGCGTGGCGCAGGAGCTGGGTGACCGGCCGGTCGCCGGCGGCGATCTCCACGGCGGCCTGCAGGCAGCGGCCGACGAATGCGTCGACCTGCTCCCGCGAGGCCCGCTCCAGGTCGACGAGGTCGCTCGCGCGGGTGCTGCGCAGCCGGGGGCGCGGGGGAGCGGTGCGCGGGGTCAGGTCGAGCGCGAGCGCCCCCTGGACGCTGGCCCTGCCCGGGGCCGGTCGCAGGACGACGACCTCGGCGTCGGCGGTGTCGGGAGTGCTCATCGTCGTTCTCCGTCCGTGTCGGTGTCGGTGCCCGTGGGGATGTCGGTCTGGGGGTGGCTGGCTGGCAGGCGGAGCGCCTGGCCGGGATGGATCAGGTCGGGGTCGTCGCCGACCACGGCGCGGTTGTGGTGCCAGATGGCGCGCCACCGGGTCTCCGTGTCGGAGCCGGGCGCGGGGTGCGCCCGCGCGATCGACCACAGGGAGTCGCCCGCCCGCACGACGTAGTCCTCCTCGCCCACCGGGCGGCCCGCGCGGGAGGTGGCCGCGGGCGCCGCGCGATGCGCGCCGGAGCGCGCGACCACGGCGGGCGTGACGGCCCGCTCGGGGAGCCGGAGCCCGGCGAGCACCTCGGCGCCGTCGCCTGCCGCGGCCTGGGCGGGAAGTGCCCCGCCGGCCACCACGGCCACGCCGCAGGCGGCGAGCACCAGACGGCGCACGGCCCCACCACCCGTCGGGACCGAGCCCCTCGCGAGCGCGGCCACCGTCACCGACGTCACCACCCAGAGCCAGGCCAGCGCCGCGGCCAGCGCCGTGGCGCACCCGGCGACCACGACGTCGGCGGTGCGGTCGGCGGCGGTCGAGCCCTGCCCCGCCTCGTGCCAGGCGGCGGGCAGCGACCATGCCGCCGAGGCGGCGGCCGCGCTCACCCCCAGCCACACGGCGCTCAACCGGCCTGTATGCATCCCCCGAGACATCGCAACCCTTTCGTTTGCGTGTGTTTGATTCATTCAACGTCTGGATGCGACCGTCGTCAACGGCTGTTCCACAGGGCCGCGCCGCCCTAGGCTGCGGTCATGTCCTGGGAGCACGAGCTGTTCGCGCTGCTCGACGACCTCGAGGGGCAGGCGGCCGCGGCGTGGGAGGCCGACCGCGAGGCCGAGCTCGCCGACCGGGCCCGCACCGAGTACGGCGCCGTCACCCTCGCCAGTCGACTCATGGCCTCGCGCGGACACGACGTCGCGCTCGTCCTGCCCCACCTCGGGCGGCTGGAGGGCAGGCTGTCCCGGGTGGCGGAGGACTGGTGCCTGCTGGGCGCGGCGGGGCAGGACTGGATCGTGCCGCTGCGCGCCGTCACCGCGGTGCAGGGCGCGAGCGGGCGCTCGGTGCCCGAGGTGGCGTGGTCGCCGGTCGACCGGCTCGGCCTGCGCGCGGCCCTGCGCCGCGTGGCCGACGCGGGTGAGCGGTGCGTGGTGCACCTCGTCGACGGCACCCGCCACGAGGCGCACGTCGAGCGCGTCGGCGCCGACTTCGTGGAGTGCCGCGACCCGGCCGGTCGGGCCGTGCTGGTCCCCTACGCAGGGCTGGTGGCCGTGCAGAGCCGAGAGGACTGAGCCGGGGTC
The DNA here is from genome assembly GCF_017086465.1 of Nocardioides sp. zg-1228. NCBI lineage: Bacteria > Bacillati > Actinomycetota > Actinomycetes > Propionibacteriales > Nocardioidaceae > Nocardioides > Nocardioides sp. zg-1228. The sequence goes on from NZ_CP070961.1 coordinate 1,147,362, forward strand.
AGGGGTCAGGTGGCCTCGACGTCGTAGGGCGGCACCTGGCCCTCGGGGAGCGAGGCCTGCCGGGCGGACCGGGCCTCCTCGCGGTCGACCTCCGCCATCGCCTCGGTGATGTGCTTGCGCACGATCGAGCGCGGGTCGAGGTCGCGCAGCTCCAGGTCGGCGTACTCGGGGCCGAGCTCGCTGCGCAGCTCGTCACGGGCGTTGGTGGCGAGCCCGCGGGCCCGGTGGAGCAGCTGGGCGGCCTGCCGCGCGAGGTCGGGCAGCTTGTCGGGACCCAGCACGATGACCGCCACGAGGGCAATCACGGCCAGCTCGAGCAGCCCGACGTCGAACATGCCCCAGAACCTACTGCCTGGCCCCGGTCAGAACTTGCTGGACGGGGTCAGCCCGAGCTGCATGCCCGCGAGACCGCGGCCGCGACCGGACAGGGTCTCGGCGACCCGGGTGAGCTCGCGCGCGGCCGGGGCGGTCGGGTCGGCCTCCACGATGGGCTTGCCGACGTCGCCGCCCTCGCGCAGCGAGATGTCGAGCGGGATCTGGGCCAGCACCGGCACGTCGTAGCCGAACCGCTCCGAGAGGGTCCGGGCGACCCGGGCGCCACCGCCGCTGCCGAAGACCTCGAGGCGGTGGTCGTCGTCGGCCGGGCAGTGCGGGCAGGGGAGGTAGCTCATGTTCTCGACGACGCCGACGACCCGCTGGTGCATCATCGAGGCCATCGTGCCGGCACGCTCGGCGACCTCGGCGGCCGCCTCCTGCGGGGTGGTGACGACGACGACCTCGGCGTTGGGCAGGTGCTGGCCGAGCGAGATGGCCACGTCGCCGGTGCCGGGCGGCAGGTCGAGGAGCAGGGCGTCGAGGTCGCCCCAGTAGACGTCGGCGAGCATCTGCACGAGCGCGCGGTCGAGCATCGGCCCACGCCAGGCCACGACCTGGTCGCGGCGCGGCTTGAGCATGCCGATCGAGATCACCGAGACCCCGGACGGCGTCGGCACCGGCATGATCAGGTCGTCGACCTGCGTCGGGCGGGCGTCGGCGATGCCGAGCATCGCCGGCACCGAGTGGCCGTAGATGTCGGCGTCGACGACGCCGACCTTGAGGCCCTGGGCCGCCATCGCCAGCGCGAGGTTGACCGTGACGGACGACTTGCCGACGCCGCCCTTGCCGCTGGCGATCGCGTAGACCTTGGTCAGCGAGCCGGGCTGGGCGAAGGGGATCTCGCGCTGGGCGCGGCCGTCGCTGAGGATCTCCTTGAGGCCGGCGCGCTGCTCGGCGCTCATCACGCCCAGGGTGAGGTCGACCGAGGCGACGCCCGGGACCTTGGTCACCGCCGCGGTGACGTCGCGGTTGATGGTGTCCTTGAGCGGGCAGCCGGCCACCGTCAGCAGCACGTGGACCGCGACCGAGCCGTCCTCGGCGACCGCGACGGAGTCGACCATCCCCAGGTCGGTGATGGGGCGCTTGATCTCCGGGTCGTTGACGGTCGCCAGGGCGTCCATCACCTGCTGCTGCGTGGGGGTGCTCATGATGCAGAAGTCTACGAGCCGCCCCGTGACCTCACGGTCCCGGCTCGTCGCCGGGTGCCCGGCGGGACAGGTCCTCGATGTCGCCCATCAGCCCGCGCAGCTCCGAGCGGAGGAAGTCGCGGGTGGCGACCTCCCCGACGGCCATGCGCAGCGACGCCACCTCGCGGGCCAGGAACTCCATGTCGGCCTGCGACTGGGCGTTGACCCGGCGGTCCTGCTCGGCGAGCACCTTGTCGCGGTTCTCCTGGCGGTTCTGGGCGAGCAGGATCAGCGGCGCGGCGTACGACGCCTGCAGGCTGAGCATCAGCGTCAGGAAGATGAACGGGAACTCGTCGAAGCGCAGGTCGGTGGGCGCGAGGGTGTTCCACGCGAGCCAGGCGGCGACGAACATCGTCATCCACAGCAGGAACTTCGCGGTGCCCATGTAGCGCGCGAACGACTCGGCGAAGACACCGAACGCGTCGGCGTCCACCGTGGGCCGGCGCACCAGCGGGCGTCGCGTCTCGCGGGGCGTGTCGAGCCGCGGGCGACGGTCTGCGCTCATCGGGCACCTCCGGCGATGGGCCCGGGCCGCGGGGCACGGTCGCGCCAGCCCTCGGGCAGCATGTGGTCGAGCAGGTCGTCGACCGTCACCGCCCCGATCAGCCGCCCCTCGTCGTCGACGACCGGCGCGGCGACCAGGTTGTAGGTGGCCAGGTGGGCGGCCACCTCGTCGAGGGAGGCGTCGGGGCGCAGCGGGTCCATCGACTCGTCCAGCGCCGCCGCGACCAGGGTCGACGGCGGCTCGCGCAGCAGCCGCTGGATGTGCGCGGCGCCGAGGAGGCGCCCGGTGGGCGTCTCGAGCGGCTGGCGGCACACGTAGACGAGCGCGGCGAGGGCCGGGGTGAGCTCGGGGTTGCGCACCTGGGCGAGGGCGTCGGCGATGGTCGCGTCGGGGGAGAGGATCACCGGCTCGGGGGTCATCATCGCGCCGGCGGTGTCGTCCTCGTAGGACATCAGCCGCCGCACGTCCTCGGCCTCGTCGGGCTCCATCAGTCCCAGCAGGGTCGCCGCGATCTCGGGCCTGAGGTCGGCGATGAGGTCGGCGGCGTCGTCGGCCGACATCTCCTGGAGCACGTCGGCGGCGCGCTCGGAGTCGAGGTGCTCGAGGATCTCCACCTGGTCCTCGTCGGGCAGCTCCTCGAGCACGTCGGCGAGGCGCTCGTCGCCGAGCGCCGCCACCACGGCCGTCCGCCGCTCCGGCGGGAGGTCGTGGATCACGTTGGCCGCGTCGGCCGGTCGCATGTCGTTGAGCGCCGCGATCAGGTGGGTGGCGCCCTGGGTCGGCTCCTGCCGGGTCAGCCCGGTGACGTCGCGCCACTCCACGACATGGGTCTGCCCCCGGCGCCGGAACCCCCTGCTGGGCTCCTGCACCGCGACCCGGGAGAGCACCCAGTCGCGGTTGCGCGCCTGCTCCATCGCGACGTCGTAGACCACGCCCGTCACGCCCGACTCCTTGATGGTCACGGTGCGGTCGAGCATCTGGCCCACCACGAGGGTCTCGGTGGACCGCTGCTCGAAGCGCCGCATGTTGAGCAGCCCCGTGGTGTGCACCTGACCGCTGTCGATGGCGGTGATGCGGGTCATCGGCACGAAGATCCGGCGTCGGCCGAACACCTCGGCGACCATGCCGAGGACGCGCGGCTGGCTCGTCTCGGTGCGGAGCGCGACCACCAGGTCGCGCACCTTGGCCACCTGGTCGCCCTGCGGGTCGAAGATCGGCAGCCCGACGAGCCGGGCCACGAAGACGCGGGTCGGGGTGGTGCTCACGCCCGCCACCGTAGCGTGCCGCGTCCTCCGCGAACCGCTGTCCGCGCCGGGGGGTTGGTGTACGCTGAAGTCGCACGAGTCACTTCCGTCACATCGACCGGGGCCCGGGCCAAGCACGCGATGCGTGCGGTGAGGGGTCGCGGTCGGGTCACCTCGACGACGCCACTTCCCCGACATCTGTGAGGCCCGTTCCATGTCCGGTTTCCTGTCCGGCACGACCGCTCCCGCGCGCACCTCCTCCGCCCGAAGCCCCCGAAGCCCCCGAAGCCTGCGTCGCCTCTGCGTCGGCGGGCTCGCCCTCGCGACCGCGCTGCTGGTGGCCCCGGCCGCCACCGACGGCCCCGCGACGGCCCGCGCGGCCGAGCCGGCCGCGACGCCGGTGGCCGCGCGCGCGCTCGACACCGCCCAGACCACGCCGGCCACCTCGTTCCGGGTGGGCAACTTCAACGTCCTCGGCGCCGACCACACCGCTCCCGGCGGCAAGCGCAAGGGCTGGGAGTCCGGCGTGGTGCGGATGGACCGGGTGGTCGGCCTCCTGCAGGAGAACCTGCTCGACGTGGTGGGCTTCCAGGAGTTCCAGCCGCCGCAGGCGCTGCGCTTCCAGGAGCTGATGGGCACCTCGTGGCAGACCTACCCGGGCATCGACAACCCGGCCGGGCCGTCGGTGAACTCGATCGGCTGGCGCACCGACGTGTGGACCCTCCTCGAGGCCCGCACCATCCCGATCCCCTACTTCGACGGCGTGCCGAGCCGGATGCCGGCCGTGCTGCTCCAGAACATCGACACCGGGCGCCGGGTGTGGTTCTTCAACACCCACAACCCCGCCGACACCCGTGGGCCCGCCCAGGCGTGGCGCAACACCGGCTTCGCGATGGAGGTGGCGCTCGCCAACGAGCTGCGCGCCGCCTACCCCGACGCCCCCTTCATCTCCCTCGGCGACAAGAACGAGCGCGGCAGCGACTACTACTGCGCCGTGGCCCCTGGTGCGGACATGTGGTCCGCCAGCGGTGGCTACGTCGACGGCAGCACGTGCCAGCCCCCCAGCGGCGGTGCGATCGACTGGATCATGGGCACCAAGGACGTGTTCTTCAACAGCTACACCCGCGTGTGGAACGACTACGTCTCCCGCACCAGCGACCACCCGCTCTACTACGCCAATGCGGTCGTCCCCGCCTCGGCGCCCGTCGGCGTCGACCACGTCGTGGTCGTGGCCGTGCCCGGCCTGACCTCGAACGCGGTACGCGGCACGAGCGCCCCCGGGGAGGCCTCGCGGATGGCCACCAACGGCGCGTCGACCACCAATGCGCGCACGGCGACCGAGAACACCGGGCCCGACGCCAACCTGATGTCGCTGCTCAGCGGCCGACGCGTCTTCCCCAAGGCGGGCGGCCACGGCGTCGGTGCCACGAAGAAGCTGCCCTCGACGGTGCACGACTCGGCCGGGCAGTACGTCTCGAGCGTCTTCGACCTCGCGCACAACAACTCCGCCCGCACGATGTTCGCCTCGAGCCGTCAGGAGACCGGGCTCGTGCTGCGCAGCTGGAACCGCAAGACGGGCGGCAAGGACCCCTACGGCGTCGACGACGGCCCGGCGAAGATCGACCGGTTCAAGATCATGCGTGACGACTCGCGCAGCGTCGGCTGGTGGCGCGACACCATCGCGCGCAAGCCCGCCCAGCTGAGCGTGATCGAGCTGTCGGGCGTGCTCGACGCCGGTCTCGACGGCGGCTTCCGGGGCAAGGACTACGAGAAGGCGGTGCGCAAGGCCTTCCAGCGCGTGGCGAGCATCCGTCGCAGCATCGCCAAGTCGCCGACCATGGGTGGCACGACGCTGCTGGTCGTCACCGGCACCGGCGGCGCGCAGAAGGCGCGTGGCTCCTCCCGCACCTGGGCGCAGAGCTACCGCGTGCCCATGTGGGTGACCGGCCCGGGTGTCCCGGCCGGCAGCGACCTCTACGGGCTCAACCCGTCGGCCACCTCCCCCGGCAAGCAGCAGGTCGGCTACTCCGGCGCCCAGCCGATCCGGGTCGGCGACCTCACCAACCTCGTCACGCGCGCCCTCGGCGTGCCGCCGGTGCCGGGCTCGACGATGAACACCGAGCAGCGCTTCCAGGCCTTCGACCCGCTGCTGGTGCCGGGGTCCTGATCGGCGATATTTGCTCCCCGGTGGCGGCGCCCGGTTAGGGTTGGCTCTCCGAGCCGTCCACGCCCGGCGTGGAGTCTCCGCCGGGGGCAGTCGGCTCACCCCTCGCAGAAGGTGGCCGTGACCGACCCCGTGACCGACCCCGAGCCCGCGTCCGGCCGTCGCCGCGCGCGCCTCGAGCTCTGGGCGCCGGTGCTCGTGCTGGTGGTGGTCGCGGCCGTGGTGTGGGCGTCGTTCTGGTCCGACGCGGCGGTCGAGAGCGACCGTGAGTCGCGGGCCACGGCCGTCTCCGGCGCCACGGGGACCGACGACGAGGCCGACGACGAGGGCGACGACGAGGCCGCGGGCGATGGAGGCGCCGGGTCGCCCGGTGCCGAGCCCGAGCACCACGAGCCCGAGCAGCTCGAGGCGTCCGTACGCCGCTTCCGCGCCGCCCAGCGCCGGCTCGCCCAGCGGGTCTCGCGCCAGGTCGAGGTGGCCGAGAGGCGCAACCAGCCCATCGAGTTCCAGGTCGCGAGCTTCAACGTCCTCGGCGACTCCCACACCGGCCCGGGCGGCAACAAGCCGGGCTACCCCGACGGCGGTCCGCGCATGGACATGGCCATCTCCACGCTGCGCAGCAACGGCATCGACGTGGTGGGGTTCCAGGAGTTCGAGCAGAGCCAGTACGCCATGTTCACCGCGCGGGCGGGGGAGTACTCCCTCTACCCGGGCATGACGCTGGGCAACAAGTCGGTGCGGTTCAACATCGCGTGGCGCTCCGACATGTTCCGGATGGTGGATGCCCACACGCTGTCCATCCCCTACGCCGGCGGCAGCCGCATCGCCATGCCGGTCGTGCTGCTGGAGTCGACCAGCACCGGCCGGCGCGCGTGGTTCGCCAACTTCCACAACCCGGCCGACACCGCGAGGCTGGGCAGCAACGGGCGCTGGCGGGCCGAGGCCGCGGCCATCGAGGTGTCCCACCTGACCCAGCTCCACCAGGCCGAGGGGCTGCCGGTCATCGCCACCGGCGACTACAACGAGCGCGAAGCGATCTTCTGCCGCTTCGCCGCCACCGGCGTCTTCGCCGCGGCCGCGGGTGGCAGCGGGGTCGGCGGCTGCTCGCCACCGCCGCGGATGGGCGTCGACTGGATCTTCGGGTCCACGGGTGTCGCCTTCACCGACTACGCGGTGACCGACACGGGCAACGCCTCCGACCACGCGATGGTCCACTCGACGGCCACGCTCACCTCCGGCGGGGTGCTCGACGTCCCCGACGACGAGGGCGGCACGGGGGAGTAGGCGCCGACGCGCCGGAGCCCCGGGGGCGCGCGCCCAGGAGCGGGCGAGGCGCTCGGCCGAGCCGTCGATATACTCACGCCCCGTGAGGTCCCTGAGCCAGCTGAGGCGTCCCGTCGCGCTGGAGGTCCTCCGGATCGACGCCGCGGGCCTGCTCGTCGGCGGCGCACGCGAGCAGCTGGTCGACGTGGCCTTCGACGGTCGGCGGATCTGGTCGTTCTGGCTGCTGCGCGACGGCGTGCCGGGCGACGACGGGATCACCCTCGCCTGGCCCAAGCCGCTGCGCCCGTTCCTCGACGGCGTCACCGAGGTGACGCTCACCGACCCCGGCACCGACACCGTGCTGTTCTCCCGCACGGTGCAGTTCGGTGAGGGCACCGACCGCATCGAGGTCGTCAACCCGGCCGGCCGGCCGTTGGCCCTCGACAAGTCGCTCAAGCTCGTCGAGACCTTCGACACCCGCGACGCCGCCCAGGTCGAGCCGCTGCTCGACGCCATCGAGGAGGTGCTCGGCGCGCTGCGCGAGGTGGGCCTCGATGCCTTCCTCGCCTACGGCACCGCACTCGGCGCCATCCGCGACGGCGGCCTGATCGGCCACGACAGCGACGCCGACCTCGGCTACGTCAGCGGCCACGACCACCCCGTCGACGTGATCCGGGAGTCGTTCCGCATCCAGCGGGCGCTCACCGACATGGGCTACCGGGTGACCCGCTACAGCGCGATCGCCCTCAAGGTCCACGTCCTCGAGAGCGACGGCCTCGACCGTGGGCTCGACGTGTTCGGCGGGTTCATGCGCGACGGGATGCTCTACCTGATGGGCGAGATCGCCGTGCCGTTCGAGCGCGAGTGGATCTACCCGCTGGGCACGGCGTCGCTGGAGGGCCGGGAGTTCCCGGTGCCCGCCCACGCCGACAAGTTCCTCACCGCCACCTACGGCCCGCACTGGCGCGTGCCCGACCCGGCCTACAAGTTCACCACGCCCGAGAGCACCATCGAGCTGTTCAACGGCTGGTTCCGGGGGATGCGCACCGGTCGTGCCGGCTGGCACGCCTACCACAAGCGCACGGCGCACCACCCCGCGTCGGTGTCGCCCGTCGCGCGCGAGGTGGCCGAGCGCCACCCCGACCTGGCGACCTACGTCGACATCGGGTGCGGTCGCGGCACCGACGTCGCCTGGTTCGCCGACCGCGGCGTCACCGCGATCGGGCTGGACTTCCAGCCCTACGCCTTCGACGAGGAGGCGCGGCGCCGCGCCGACGACGAGCGCGTGACCTTCCAGCTCTTCAACCTCCTCGAGCTGCGCCACGTGCTGGCCGTCCCCGCCTGGATCGCGCGGCTGCCCGGACCGCGGGCGGTCGGGTGCGTGCACGTGATCGAGCGGCTGGGTCGCCGCGGGCGCCTCAACATGCTGCGCGCGGCCCGGATGATGCTGGCCGGCACCGACGGCGCCCTGCACCTGCAGTTCCTCAGCGAGAAGGGGCGCGACGGCTACGCTCGCCGCACCGGTGCCCGCAAGCCCCTCGACCCCGCGGTCGTGGCCGCCGAGGTGGCCGAGTCCGGCGGGCGCATCGTGGAGGAGGTCCGCGAGCCGGTGTCGTCGGCCCCCGGGAGCTCGCAGGTGTGCCGCATGATCATCGACTGGAACGCGTGAGGTGGGAGCAGACATGTTCGGACGCAGGAACCGTTCCGTCACCGGGGACACCCGCGACCTCGAGAGGCGCGTCGCGGCGCTGGAGGAGGCCGTGCAGGACAATCGCGCGCTCAACGTGCGCGTCGCCGAGCTCACCGACGTGGTGACCGAGCTGCTGCTGCCGGTCGCGGCGCGCGACGAGGAGAGGCTGGCGGAGCTGCTCGAGAAGTATCGAGGGGACTTCTCTTGAGCCCTGGCCCGCGCGAGCGCCGCGGCGGACCGCGTCGGGTCTTCCTCCACATCGGACTGCCCAAGACGGGCACGACCTACCTCCAGCAGGTGGTCTGGGGCAACCGCGACCGCCTGCTCGCCGACGGCGTGCTGCTGCCCGGCTTCGGGCACCGCGAGCACCTGTGGGCGGCCCTCGACCTGCAGGAGCGGCCCAGGCTGGCCAAGCGGCACCCGGACGCTCCGGGCACCTGGCGCCGGCTGGTCGACGAGGCCGCCGCGCACCCCGGCGACGTGCTGATCACCCACGAGTTCCTCTGTGGCGCCAGCGCCGAGCAGGCCGCCCGCGCGGTCGCGGACTTCCCGGGGGCCGAGGTGCACCTCGTCGTCACCGCGCGCGACGCCGCGAGCGTCGTCTCCGCCGGGTGGCAGGAGTCGGTGAAGAACGGCGGCACCGTCGGCCTCGACGCGGTGATGGCCGGCCGGGCCGCGGGCGGTCCGGAGTTCAGCATGCGCACCTGGGACCTCGCCGGGGTGCTCGAGCGCTGGACCGCCGAGCTGCCGAGCGAGCGGGTGCACGTCCTGGTGATGCCCGGGGCGGGGCAGCCGCGCGACCTGCACTGGCGTCACTTCGCCGACGTGCTCGGCATCGACCCCGACGACTACCCGGCACCCGCCGAGGCGGTCAACCCCGCCCTGGGCATCGTGCAGATCGAGACCCTCCGGCTGGTCAACGAGCACCTGCCCCGCTACTCCGCGCACGAGCGCGGCGTGTGGATCCGCGGCTACCTCGCCGAGGACCTGCTGGCCCGCCAGCCCCGCGAGCGCGGGGGAATGCCGGCACACCACCGGGCGCGGTTCGCCGAGCTCGACCGCGCCGCCGCCGCCCTGATCGCCGAGCGGGGATTCCACGTGCTGGGCGAGCTCTCCGCGCTGACGGCCGAGCCGACGGGTCCACCGGGACGAGAGCCCGACACGGTCACCGCCGAGGAGCTTCTGGAATCTGCCTCACGCCTCGTCGCTGATATCGTGGCCGACGTCCGCGCGAGCACAGGTGATGTGCCGCCACGTCGGGGGAACCCCTGATCCGGGCGCCACGGGGCGCCATCCGGTGCCACGTAGGAGTCGTTGTGCGTTCCAAGTCCGTTGCCCTGCTCGCCGCCTGTGGGCTGGTGGCCGCCCTGGTGGCGCCCACGTCCGGAGCGGCGTCCGCCGGTCCCGCGCCCGCCGGCCAGGTCGGCCAGGTCGCTCCGTCGGCCGCGCCCGGCGCGCCCGCCGCGCGCAAGCCCGGCAAGCCCAACAAGAAGTGGAAGGTCCCCACCGGGGCCAAGTTCAACAACCCGATGGTCGAGAAGGACCGCTACGTCATCGAGCGCCACATCCTGCGCGCGATCCGCAACACGCCGCGCGGGGAGAAGATCGTCATCTCCGCCTACTCCCTCGACCGGCAGGTGTTCGCCGACGAGCTCATCCGCGCCCACCGCCGCGGCGTGAAGGTGCAGGTGCTGCTCAACGACCACCTCGTGCCCAACGCGCAGGTGCGCATCCAGCGGGTGCTCGGTCACAAGACCAAGAAGTCGAGCTTCCTCAAGCGCTGCAAGTCGGGCTGCCGCGCCGACGACAACGAGTACAACAACCTGCACAGCAAGTTCTACCTGTTCAGCCGCACCGGCAAGAACCGCAACGTCGTGATGCTCGGCTCGCAGAACATGACGATGAACGCCGTGCGCTGGCAGTGGAACGACCTGTGGACCACGGTCGGCAAGAAGACCCTCTACGACCAGTTCATCCGACTGTTCAACGACATGCGCCCCGACTGGGACAAGCGCCGTGCCTCCTACGCGTTCTGCGAGGCCGGCACGACGTGCCCCTCCGGCGACCAGCACAAGTACTTCAACATCGTCTTCCCCCGCCACACCACGCCCAACAAGGACGTCATCCTCGACATCCTCAACAACATCCAGTGCGTCTACACCGACGCGGCCGGGACGCAGCGGCGCACCCAGCTCGCGCTGTCGATGCACACCATGCGCGGTGGCCGCGGCAACTACATCGCCGATCGGCTGCGCCAGCTCTACGCCGACGGGTGCAACCTGCGGGTCAACTACGGGCTGATGGGCTTCCACACCAAGCAGCACATCGGCGCCCCGACCGCCCGCGGCCGCGTGCCGCTGCGCTCGACCGGGTTCAACCTCAGGGACGACGTGCCGACCGGCGACCCCGAGATCGACAACATGCCCGAGGCCATCGAGCGCTACACCCACCACAAGTACTTCGTGCTGCGCGGGTCCTACAAGGGCAACATCGACAGCCACATGGTGTGGACCGGGTCGACCAACTGGTCGAGCCTGGGCACGCCCCAGGACGAGATCCTCTTCAGCATGCACGGGCGCGGGATGGTGCGCGACTACATGAAGAACTTCAACCTGATGTGGAAGAAGCCCTTCAGCCGCGACGCGTACACCACGACCTACTCGTCGTGGAAGACCGTCGACGGCCGTCGGGTCGGGGTCGGGCCGATGGTGACGGTCGAGCCCGACGGGCTGAGCGCCGGCGGCCCCACCTGGGAGAACGACTGACCGAGGTGCCTCAGCCCTCCTGCGCGCCCGCCTCGTCGGCCGGCAGGAGGGACTCCGCGAGCCCGCGGACGGTCTCGAGGTCGGGGCCCTGCAGCACCACGGTGCTGCCCCTGAGGTCGTGCGCGAGGACGGTGGCGCCGGCGTGGTCCCATGCCGACCAGGTGCCGGTGCCCCAGTCGGACAGGTCGACGTCGTCGGCCGCGGTGAGGTCGGGCTGGTCGCCGAGCACCTCGGCGCTGGTGCCCGGGAGCTGGTCGAGGACGACCTCGCCGGCCGGCGCCGTGAACTCCAGGCGCCACCACTGCGGGTCGGGCTGGTAGCCGCCGCCGACGGCGGTCCAGCCGTCGGGCAGGGTCGAGGGCACCATCGTGATCAGCCCGTCGGCGGTCGCGCGGAGCGCGGCCTTCTTGTAGCGCGGCGACACCGCCGGCTCGGTGCCGAAGTCGATCGGCTCGACCGGGGTCACGCTCTCGGTGGGGGAGGCGGACGAGGTCTCCGACGAGGGGTCGACGCCGGTGTCAGGGGTCGAGGCGTCGTCGCCGCACGCGCCGGCGAGCAGGACGAGGGAGGCTCCCAGGGCTGGTCCGATCACACGGATGGGTCGCATGCGCGCCAGTCTCTCACGGGCGTCCGGGGCCGGGTCCCGTGTGACGACTGTCTCGGCGCCGGACCCTGCCCCCGGCCGTCGCCGGCGACCTAGACTCCGTGCGATCCAGCCGCGAGCGTCCAGGAGCCATCACATGCCCCGCCTCTGCCAGACCGACGGCCTCTCCGAGGACCAGAGCGAGATCCTCAAGGCGGTGCGGCAGTTCGTCGACGAGCAGATCATCCCGGTCGCGCAGGAGCTCGAGCACGCCGACGAGTACCCGACCGAGATCATCGAGGGGCTCAAGGAGCTCGGCGTCTTCGGCCTGACGATCCCCGAGGAGTTCGGCGGGCTGGGGGAGTCGCTGCTGACCTACGCGCTGGTGGTCGAGGAGATCGCGCGGGGCTGGATGAGTGTCTCCGGCGTGATCAACACCCACTTCATCGTCGCCTACATGCTGGTCCAGCACGGCACGGAGGAGCAGAAGCAGAAGTACCTGCCGCGGATGGCGACCGGCGAGGTGCGCGGGGCGTTCTCGATGTCCGAGCCGGGCCTCGGCTCCGACGTGTCCGCGGTGTCCACCAAGGCCACGAGGGCCGACGACGGCAGCTACTCGATCACGGGTCAGAAGATGTGGCTGACCAACGGGGCGACGTCGACGCTGGTGGCGGTGCTGACGAAGACCGACGAGGGTGCCGAGAGCGTCTACAAGAACATGACGACCTTCCTGGTGGAGAAGGAGGCCGGGTTCGGCGAGACCGCCCAGGGCGTCACCGTGCCGGGCAAGATCGAGAAGATGGGCTACAAGGGCGTCGAGACGACCGAGCTGATCTTCGAGGGCCACCGCATCGGTGCCGACCAGATCCTCGGCGGCGAGCCCGGCAAGGGGTTCTTCCAGATGATGGACGGCGTCGAGGTGGGCCGGGTCAACGTCGCCGCCCGTGCGTGCGGGCTGGCGTGGCGCGGCTTCGAGCTCGCCATCGCCTACGCCCAGCAGCGCAAGACCTTCGGCAAGCCGATCGCCGAGCACCAGGCGGTGCTGTTCCGTCTCGCGGAGATGGCCACCAAGGTCGAGGTCGCGCACACGATGATGGTCAAGGCCGCACGCCTCAAGGACACCGGCCAGCGCATGGACGTCGAGGCCGGCATGGCCAAGATGGTCGCCAGCGAGTACGCCAACGAGGTCGTGGAGGACTCCTTCCGCATCCACGGCGGCTACGGCTACTCCAAGGAGTACGAGATCGAGCGGCTGATGCGCGAGGTGAAGTTCATGCTCATCGGCGAGGGCACCTCCGACATCCAGAAGATGATCATCGGTCGCAGCCTGCTCAAGGACTACAAGCTGGGCTGAGCCCCGCCGCGGGCGACGGAGGCGCGGCCGCGTCAGCCGGCGGTCTCCGCAGCGGCGTCGGCCGCGGCCAGCGCCTCGCTGGCGGCCTCGACGACGTCGGGGGACAGCACGTGCTCGATCGCCAGCGCCGAGGCGCCGAGCACGCCCGCCTCGCCGCCGGCTCGTGAGGTGACGATGCGCAGGTGCTCGGTCGCCAGCGGCAGGGACCGGTGGTAGACCGACTCGCGGATCCCGGCGAGCAGGTGCTCGCCCGCCCCCGCCACCTGGCCGCCGATGACGACGACCGAGGGGTTGATCAGGTTGACCATGGTGGCCACGACCTCGCCGATGTCGCGCCCGGCCTGACGTACGACGCCCATCGCGACCCGGCTGCCCGAGCGGACCAGCTCGACCACGTCGCCGCCGTCCTCCGCGGCCTCACCCTGCGCGCGGACCGCGGCCGCCAGCGCCGGGCCCGCCGCGACGGCCTCGAGGCACCCCGAGTTGCCGCAGCGGCACATCACGTCGTCGGCGCCCGGGACCCGGACGTGGCCCAGGTCGCCGGCCGTGCCCTGGGCGCCGCGCTGGAGCACGCCGCCGGAGACGATGCCGGCACCGATGCCCGTGGCGACCTTGATGAGCACCAGGTCGTCGACGTCGCGCAGGTGCTGGCGTCGTTCGCCGAGCGCCATGATGTTGACGTCGTTGTCGACGAGCACCGGCACGGCGTACTGCTCCTGGAGGTAGGCCGGCACGTCGAAGCGGTCCCAGCCCGGCATGATCGGCGGGTTGATCGGGCGCCCGGTGTCGTGCTCGACCGGCCCCGGGAGACCGATGCCGATGGCCGCGAGGTCGTCGATCGGCCGGTCGCTGGCCGCGAGGAGGTCGCGGACCGACTCCACGACCCAGGACAGCACGGCCTCGGGACCGTCGCCGACCGCGATGCGGGCGTCGACCTCGCCGAGGATCGAGCCGTTGAGGTCGGTCAGCGCCGCGGTCGCGTGGGTGGCGCCGAGGTCGACGCCGACGACGAGCTTGGCGGTGGGGTTGAGCGCGAACAGCGCCGGGGGGCGCCCGCCGGTCGACCGGGCGCCGCCGAAGGGCGCCACCAGGCCCAGCCGCATGAGGGTGTCGATCCGGGCCGTGATCGTCGAGCGGGCCAGCCCGGTCGCCTCGGCCAGCTGGGCACGGGTCCAGGGCCTTCCGTCTCGCAGCAGGTCAAAGAGCTCGCCGGTTCGCACGATGCGGAGTCAAGCACATGCGCGACTTTGCACGCGTAACCAGACACTTTTGTCACGTTCTCGACAGAAGCCCGTGACGCGTGCCACAGTGTGGCCCGTGCCTGCGAACGTGCCCGTGAACACCCCCGCGAACGCCCTTGCGAACACCCCCTCCGACACCGCCCTGGCGGCCGCCGGGATGACGAAGAGCTTCTTCGGCAACACCGTGCTCGACCGCGTCGACCTGACCCTGCTCGCCGGTGAGGTCCACGGCCTCGTCGGCGAGAACGGAGCCGGTAAGTCCACACTCATGAAGATGCTCGCCGGGGTCCACACCCCCGACAGCGGCACGATCGTCGTCGGCGGCGAGCAGGTCTCGTTCAGCCACCCCGTGCAGGCCCAGCGGGCGGGTGTGTCCACGGTGTTCCAGGAGTTCAACCTCCTGCTCGAGCGCACCATCGCCGAGAACATCTGGCTCGGCCGGGAGCCCCGGCGCCTGGGCCGCCTCGGCCCGGTCGACACCGCGCGCATGCGCCGCGACACCGAGGAGCTGCTCGAGGGCCTCGGCGTGTCCGGCCTCTGGGCCGGCACGCTGGTGCGGAGCCTGTCGGTGGCCGAGCAGCAGATCGTCGAGATCGCCAAGGCTGTCAGCTTCGACGCCAAGGTGATCCAGATGGACGAGCCCACGGCGGCCCTCGCCGACCACGAGGTCGAGCTCCTCTACTCGATCATCCGACGCCTCGCCGACCGTGGCGTCGCCATCCTCTACGTCTCCCACCGCCTCAAGGAGGTCTTCGACCTCTGCTCGACGATCACCATCCTCAAGGACGGCCGGCAGGTCGCGACCCGGCCGGTCGGCGAGCTCAGCGAGGCCGAGCTCGTGCGCCTGATGGTGGGTCGGCCGCTCACCACCTACTTCCCCGACAAGCCGGCGGACGTCACCGCGGGCGACGTCCGACTCGCGCTGTCCGGCGTCGGCAACGGCTACGTCGACGACGTCTCCCTCGAGGTCCGCGCGGGCGAGATCGTCGGGATCGCCGGCCTCCAGGGCTCCGGTCGCACCGAGCTCCTCGAGACCGTCTTCGGCGTGCACCCCGTCGCGCGCGGGACCATCGCCCTCGACGGCGCCCCGCTCGAGGTGGCCAGCCCCCGCCAGGGCGTACGCGCCCGGCTCGCGTTCATCACCGAGGACCGCAAGGCCAAGGGCCTCGCGCTCAACCAGTCGATCCTCGACAACGCCCTCGGCGTCGTGCGGGCCGTCTTCCCGCGGCGCACCGGCGCTGCCCGCCGTGACATGCCCGGCGTGCTGTCCAACCTGGACGTCGCCGCCCACAGCCTGGGCCAGGAGGTCCAGTTCCTCTCCGGCGGCAACCAGCAGAAGGTGGTGCTGGCCCGGTGGCTCAGCATCGACCCGCTCGTGGTGCTGATGGACGAGCCGACCCGCGGCATCGACGTCGGGGCCAAGCACCGCGTCTACGAGCTGATGCGCGAGCTGACGCGTCAGGGCGTCGCCGTGCTGATGGTCTCCAGCGAGCTTCCCGAGGTGATCGGCATGTCCGACCGGATCCTCGTGATGCGCGACGGCACCCTCGCCGGCTCGCTCCCGTCGGGGGCGAGCGAGGAGGCCGTGCTGGCGATGGCCACCGGGGCCGCGAGCGAGGAGGCCGCATGAGCGCCACCACCGACCGGACGCCGGACCCGGCCCGGATACCCGCCTCCGCGCCGGGCCGGGAGCCCCGCGACCCGGCACGCCGCAGTCGTGCGGCGCGCCCGCGCGGCGCGCGCCGGCTCGACTCGACCGCTCTCATCTATCTGGTGCTGCTCGTCGTCGTCGTCGCGTCGGCGCTGCTGACCGCGGTCGAGGGCCGCAACTTCTTCAGCCAGGGCAACACCTGGGCCGTGCTGACGGCGATGAGCGTGCTGGGCCTGATCGCGATCGGCCAGACCCTGGTGATCCTCGTGGGCAGCCTCGACCTGTCGGTGCCCTACGTCGTCAGCCTGGCCACCGTCATCGCTGCCGACGGGATGAAGGGCCTGGACGGCAACCTGTGGCCCGCGATCTTCAACACCCTCGTCCTGTGCGCGCTGGTCGGGCTGGTCATGGGCGTGGTGGTCAGCGTCTTCGACGTGCACGGGTTCATCGCCAGCCTGGGCGTGGGCCTCATCGTCAGCGGCTACCTCGCCACCAACTACCAGGGCAGCCACGGCGACGCCTCGCCCGCGCTCGAGCTGCTCGGCCGCAGCGGCATCGCGGCCGTGGTCCCGACGGCGTTCATCCTGCTGCTGGTGGCCGCGCTGCTGGTCACGCTGATGCTGCGCTACACCCGCCTGGGCCATCACCTCTACGCCATCGGCGGCAACCGCGACGTGGCCCGCATGTCGGGTGTCCGCACGACGATGCCCGTGGTCGCCGCGCATGTCCTCTGCTCGCTCCTCGCCGGCGTGGCGGGCCTGCTGCTGCTCTCGCGCACGGGGGTCGGCCTGCCCACCATCGGCTCGCAGGGGCGCTACGACCTGCTGTCCATCGCGGCCGTCGTGCTCGGCGGCACCCTGCTGGCCGGCGGCAAGGGGAGCGTGGTCGGCACCATCGGCGGCGTCGCGATCTTCGCCGTGCTCGACAACGTCATGGGCGTCATGCAGGTCAACCCGTTCCTCAAGGACTTCGTGCGCGGCCTGGTCATCGTGCTCGCCGTCGCGGTCTACGCCCGCCGCAGCGTCGTACGCCGGCCACCCCGCTTCGGCCCCGACCGGCCCACGCTGCCCGCCCCCGGCTCCACGACCGGATCCACGACGAAGGAGGAGACCGCATGAGCACCGCGACCTCCGGCTCCCCGGCCGCCACGGCCGCCGGCCGCACCCTGCCGCTCACGGAGGGCTCCCTGCCGCAGCGGATCCTGCGCGGTGCGCTGACCCCGGGCGGGGCGGTGTTCATCCTGCTCGCCCTGCTCCTCATCGCCGTCGTGTGGGTCAACCCGTCCTTCGGGGAGCCGCCGCAGCTCATCCGCTTCATCGGCCGCACCGCACCGATCGCGATCGCCGCGATGGGGCAGTACTACGTGATCGTCTCCGGTGAGTTCGACCTCTCCATGGGCGCGGTCATCGCGACGCAGGTCGTCATCGCCGGCAACTACATCGGCGACGACGAGGGACGCGTGCTGCCGGCCATCGGCCTGATGCTGCTCATCGGGGTGGTCGTCGGCCTGGTCAACGGGCTGGGCACCACGATCCTGCAGGTGCCGAGCTTCATCGTCACGCTCGGCACGATGCTCGCCCTCGGCGGTCTGGTGCGCTACCTGACCGGGGGCGCCGCCACCGGCAACCCGGTCGACGCCTTCCGCGAGATCGGCCGCGGCGGCATCCAGGACGTGCCCGTCCTCGACGTCCTTCCCTACTCGGTCGTCATCCTCGTGGCCGTCGCGGCGGCCGGCGTCTGGCTGATGCGCTCGCCGTTCGGCCGCACGCTGGTCGCGACCGGCGACAACCCCGACGCCGCCGGCGTCGCGGGCGCACAGGTCTGGTGGGTCAAGACGCGGGCGTTCATCCTGTCCGCACTCTCGGCCACCGTCGCGGGCATCCTGCTCGTCGGCTACGCAGGCGTGCACCCCTCCGTCGGCGCCGGCTACGAGTTCCAGGCGATCACGGCCGTGGTGCTCGGCGGGGTCGTGCTCGGCGGCGGGCGGGGCTGGCTCCTCTCCGCGGCGGCCGGGGCGTTCGCCCTCGAGCTGCTGTTCTCGTTCCTCAACTTCCAGGAGGTCGAGTCGACCTGGAGGAACTCCGTCCAGGGCGTGATCATCATCCTCGCCGTCGCCCTGGCGGCCCGCGCCTGGTCGCTGGGTCGGCGTCCCTCGTCTCGCCCCGCAGCACCCGCACCACCACCCACCACTGCCCGACCGGGCACCGAACCAGGAGACAACTGATGCGCCACACGATCCACCGCGCGCCGATGGCAGTGGCCTCGGCCCTGCTGCTCGGGGTGTTCGCCACCTCGTGCAGCACCGAGGACCCGACGGACTCCACCGCCGGCACCGACGAGAGCTCGGAGACGTCCGAGTCCCCGGACGCCTCCGAGGAGAGCCCCGCCGAGGAGCAGGAATGGTTCGACCAGGAGGTCTACGACACCCAGTTCGACCAACGTTCGGCGACCTTCGAGGGCGACCCCGAGACGCCCTACCTGCAGTACATCGACGGCGAGATGACCGACACGGCCGACTACAAGGCCAAGGGCGCCCAGAAGGCCTGCTTCGCCAACGCCTCCATCTCCAACCCGTGGCGCCAGACCGGCTGGATCACCATGAACCAGCAGCTCAAGGCCCTGCAGGACGAGGGCGTCATCTCCGAGATGGAGACGCGCGACGCCGGTGACGACGACAACACCCAGATCGCCGACATCGACTACTTCATCTCCGAGGGCGACTGCGACGCCTTCATCATCTCGCCCAACTCCACCGCCGCGATGACCGACGCGGTCGAGCGCGCGTGCGAGACCGGCAAGCCCGTCGTCGTCTTCGACCGCGGCGTGCAGACCGACTGCGCCACCACCTTCATCCACCCGATCGGTGGCTTCGCGTGGGGCATCGACACCGCCGAGTTCCTCATCGACAACCTCGAGGAGGGCGACAAGGTCGTCGCGCTGCGCATCCTGCCCGGCGTCGACGTGCTCGAGCAGCGCTGGGCCGCGGCGGAGAAGCTCTTCGAGGAGAACGGCATCGAGGCGGTCGACTACTTCACCGGAGCCGACCCGACCGAGATCAAGAAGATCATCACCGACGAGCTCGGCAAGGGCGAGGTCCAGGGTGTCTGGATGGACGCCGGCGACGGCGCCGTCGCGGCGATCGAGGCCTTCGAGGACTTCGGTGCCGACTACCCGGTGATGACCGGTGAGGACGAGATGAGCTTCCTGCGCAAGTGGGAGGACACCGGGCTGACCGGCCTGGCGCCCGTCTACTCCAACTTCCAGTGGCGCACCCCGCTCCTCGCGCTGCAGAAGATCTTCGCCGGCGAGGAGGTCCCCCGGGAGTGGGTGCTCCCGCAGGCCCCGATCACCGAGGACGAGCGCGGCGACTACCTCGAGGCCAACGACGGCATGCCCGACGGCCACTACGCCAAGTTCGGCGGCGAGGACCTCGTCGGCTACCCCGACGTCTGGCAGGAGCGCCAGATCCCCTGATCAGGCGATGATCGACTGATGCACCCGTCGGTGGGCCGGGCCGCCCGGCCCACCGACGTCCGTCCCCTCCACCCCGCTGCCCAGCATCCGGAAGGACCTCCATGCGAGAGATCGGCGTCAACACGTGGGTCTGGACCTCACCCCTGACCGACGCGGACGTGGCCGGACTGCTGCGGCACGTCGCCACGATGGGCTTCGACGCCGTCGAGCTGCCCCTCGAGAACACCGGCGACCTCACCGTCCCGGTCGTGGCCGAGGTGCTCGCCGAGACCGGCCTGACGCCGTGCGTCGTGGGGGCGATGGCACCGGGGCGCGACCTCGTCGACGCCGCGTGCGTCGCCGACACCCAGGACTACCTGCGGGCCTGCATCGACTTCGCGGCCGGCATCGGCGCGCGGACGGTCTGCGGCCCGTTCTACGCCGCCACCGGCCGCGTGTGGCGCATGGACGCCGACGCGCGGCGGGCGGCGTACGACGACGTCCGCCGGCACCTCGCACCCGTGGTCGACCACGCGGCCGAGCGGGGCGTGCGCCTGGGCATCGAGCCGCTCAACCGCTACGAGACCTCCCTGGTCAACACCGTCGACCAGGCGCTGGATGCGCTCGGGCCGCTGCTCGGCGACGGCCTCGGACTCGCGCTCGACAGCTACCACCTCAACATCGAGGAGCGCTCGAGCGCGGGCGCGATCCGGGCCGCCGGCCCCCACCTGGCGCACGTCCAGGTCTGCGGCAGCGACCGCGGCGCGCCGGGAGGCGACCAGACCGACTGGCGGGCGTTCGTGTGCGGCCTCGACGACGTGGGCTATGACGGCCCGCTCGTCATCGAGAGCTTCACGGCCGACAACGCCTCCATCGCCACGGCCGCCTCCATCTGGCGTCCGCTGGCACCCACCCAGGACGAGCTCGCCCGAGACGGCTTGTCGTTCCTCCGGTCGCTCGCCTGAGCGACCGCCACCTCACGGCAGGAGAAGCACGTGACCAGCACCCCCAGCGCATCGGGCGCCGCCGGGTCCCCGGGAGTCGCCGTCATCGGCTACGCGTTCATGGGCAAGGCCCACTCCCACGCCTGGCGCAACGTCGCCTCGCTCCGACCCGGCGCCCCCGGCGTGCGCCAGCAGGTCCTGGTCGGTCGCGACCCGGAGGCGGTGGCGATGGCGGCCAGGCAGTACGGCTGGGCCGAGTCGGCCACCGACTGGCGCGCGGTGATCGAGCGCGACGACGTCGACATCGTGGACGTCTGCGTCCCCGGCCACCTGCACGGCGAGGTCGCGATCGCCGCGCTGGAGGCCGGCAAGCACGTCATCGCCGAGAAGCCGCTCGCCAACACCCTGGGCGAGGCGGAGAAGATGGTCGCCACCGCCCGAGCCGCCCGCGAGCACGGGGTGCACTCGATGGTCGGCTTCAACTACCGGCGCGTCCCGGCGCTGGTGCTCGCGCGGCGGCACATCGCCGAGGGCCGGCTCGGCGACGTGCGCCAGGTGCGCGTGTCCTACCTGCAGGACTGGCTGGCAGACGACGCCGCGCCCATGACCTGGCGGCTGCGCCGCGAGCTCGCCGGGTCGGGCGCCCTCGGCGACCTCGGCTCGCACGCCGTGGACCAGGTGCGGTTCCTGCTCGGCCAGGAGGTCACGGCGGTCAATGCGCTGACCCACACGTTCGTGCGCGAGCGCCAGGGCGTCGACGGTCCCGAGGAGGTGAGCGTCGACGACGCCGCGTGGGGCACCCTGCGCACCGACGGCGGCGCCGTGGTCAGCCTCGAGGTCACCCGCATGGCCACCGCCCGCAAGAACGCGCTCGGGATCGAGGTCTACGGCAGCAACGGCGCCCTGCGCTTCGACCTCGAGTCGCTCAACCACCTCGACCTCTGCCTCGACGGCTCGGAGGGCTTCCGCCGCGTCCTGGTGACCGACCAGGACGACCCCTACATCGACGGCTGGTGGCCGCCCGGCCACGTGCTCGGCTGGGACGCGACGTTCACCAACCAGGCGGCGGACCTCCTCGCCGCCCTCGCGGCCGGTGAGGAGCCCACCCCGTCGTTCGAGGACGGCCTGGCCGTGCAGCGCGTGCTCGCCGCGATCGAGGAGAGCGCGGCGCGGGGCGGGAGCTGCGTCGACGTCGACGCGTGACGGATCCCACGTGAGCGCGGCCGCCGGGGGCGCCACGGCTGCGGCACGATGTCCGGCATGGGCACGCAGGTCAAGACCAACCCCGGCCGCTTCTTCGAGGACTTCACCGTCGGGCAGGTGATCGAGCACGCCACCCCGCGCACCGTCACCGAGGGCGACCGGGCGCTCTACGGCGCGATCTACCCGACCCGCTTCGCGGTCCCCTCGTCCGCGGAGTTCGCCGCGTCGGTCGGGCTGGCGCCCCACCCGGTCGAGGAGCTCGTGGCCTTCCACATCGCCTTCGGCAAGACGGTGCCCGACGTGTCGCTCAACGCCGTCGCCAACCTGGGCTACGCGGAGTGCCGCTTCCACCTGCCCGTCGTGCCGGGCGACACGCTGCGCACCCGCTCGGAGGTGATCGGCCTCAAGCAGAACTCCAACGGGCGGACCGGCGTGGTGTGGGTGCGCTCGACCGCGACCAACCAGCGCGGCGAGGTCGTCGTCGACTGGGCCCGCTGGGTGATGGTGCACAAGCGCTCGGCGGACTCCCCAGCCCCGGAGACCGTGGTGCCGGCGCTGGCCGGCGCGGTCGATGCCGGCGACCTCGTGGTGCCGGCCGGCCTGGATCTCTCGTCGTACGACGTGGTGGCTGCGGGCGAGCCGCACCGGCTCGGCGACTACGAGGTGGGCGAGCGCATCGACCACGTCGACGGCGTGACGCTCACCGACGCGGAGCACATGATGGCCACCCGGCTGTGGCAGAACACCGCCAAGGTGCACTTCA
Organism: Nocardioides sp. zg-1228; assembly: GCF_017086465.1. Lineage (NCBI taxonomy): Bacteria > Bacillati > Actinomycetota > Actinomycetes > Propionibacteriales > Nocardioidaceae > Nocardioides > Nocardioides sp. zg-1228. The sequence goes on from NZ_CP070961.1 coordinate 1,169,747, forward strand.
GCACCGAGGCACGCCCGGACGGCAGGCGCCTGGTCTACGGCGGCCACGTGATCTCGCTGGCGCGGGCGCTGTCGTTCAACGGGCTGGCCAACGCCCAGCTCGTGGCCGCGATCAACGCCGGCGCCCACGTGGCACCCGCGTTCGCCGGCGACACCGTGCACGCGTGGTCGGAGGTGCTCGACACGGCCGTCCTCGACGCCCCGGGCGTGGGGGCGCTGCGGCTGCGGCTGGTGGCCACCAAGGGCCGCGACGAGTCGATGACGCTGCGCGGCGACGACGGCGCCTACACCGACGGCGTGCTGCTCGACCTGGACTACTGGGCGCTCGTCCCGCGCTGAGGCCCGCCGCCGGTGCGGAGCAGGTCGGCCGCGATCGCGTCGAGCGCGTCGTCGAGGGAGCCGGCCGGGTCGAGTCCGAGCCGGGCCAGGACGGTGCGACCGGCGTCGAGCAGCTCGGCGTCCGTCGCGTCGTCGGGCGTACGACCGGTGCGCGGGTCGGCGGGCAGCAGGTCGTCGAGGTCGCCGACGACGTCGTAGGACCGCGATCGGAGGTCGGCCACCGTCGCCTCGGACCGCTCGCGGACCCACCCGTGGTGGCGCGCGGGCAGGACGAACGACTCGCGGGGCGCCGCGCCGGCGAGCGCCCGCGGCACGAACGTCGCCTTGACGTGGCGGGTCAGGGCGGGGGAGCGCTGCGACCGCGGCAGGCGCTCGTTGACCCGCCGGAGCAGCTCGGCCTCGACCAGCCCGAGCGAGTCGTTGGGGCGCCGGGCCTCGGTGTCGAGCCCGGTGACGTCGGCGCCGAGCACGGCGGCGCTGCGCAGCCACAGCTCCTCGCGCGGCGCGCCCGCGGGCGGCACGACGACGAGGTGGGCCCGCTCGCCGGGGAGGCCGGCGGACCACAGGGCGAGGATGGCCGGCACGTCCTGGTAGCGCCAGAACTTCTGGTCGCCCTCGCCGCGCCGCACGGTGGCGAGGAAGCGCCGGTAGGGCTGGCGGGCGCCCATCTTGACCCGCTGCTGCCACGCCGAGGGCAGCACCCGGCCGAGGTCGCGGGCGGTCACGACGACGTGCACCTCGTCGGCGGCGCCGGCCAGGTCGGCGAGGGCGGCCGCCGCGGCGCCGTCCGGCGAGTCGGAGAAGTGCTCGTTGGACACCAGCGCGTCGCCCGGCCACGCGCGGGTCTCCTCGACCAGCCGCGGCCACGCGTCCCGCTCGCGCGCGTCGAGGGTGTCGACCACGCCCGACATGCCCTTGACGACGGCCGCGGCCGCGAAGTGGTCGCGGCGCCTGCCGCCGGGGAGCAGCAGCCCGCGGGCCCGCAGCTCGTCGCGGTGGCGCCACCACAGGTCCTGGAGGAAGGTGGTGCCGGACTTCGCCGTCCCGACGTGGAGGAACACACGGCGAGCCATGCCGGTGACCCTACTGGGTGACGGCAGACTCGATCCGTGCACCGCGACCGCGACCTCCTCCACGACATCGACCGGCGGACCGAGACGGCGTTCGAGGCCCGGCTCGACGAGAGCCTCGCCCCGCGCGACCCCTCGATGCTGCTCCAGGTGGTCCGCGAGCTCGGCCTGCCGCCCGACAGCCGGGTCGTCGACGTCGCGTGCGGCGACGGCGACCACGCCGTCCGGCTGACCACCCACTTCGGCTTCCGGGTGCTCGGCCTCGACGTCGTCCAAGGACACCTCGACCACGCCCGCGCCGTCCGGCGCGACCTCGTGCCCGACATCGCCTCACGCCTGGCCTTCGAGCGGGGCACCGCCACCGACCTGCCGGTGCGCGACGGCATGCTCGACCTGGTCTGGTGCCGCGACGCCATGGTGCACGTCGGGCACCCCGAGGACGCCCTCGCCGAGTTCGCCCGGGTGCTGCGCCCGGGCGGCTACGTCGTGGCCCACCAGGTGGTCGCCACCGACCTGCTCGGCGACGTGGAGGCCGCGTGGCTCTTCGACGTGCTGGGCGTGGTGCCGGCCGCCGCCGACCCGCGGGCGGTCGACGCCGCGATCGAGCGCTCCGGCCTCGAGGTGGTCGACAGCATCGACCTGTCCTCGGAGTGGGCGGAGTGGTCGCAGGAGCACGACGGCACCGCCGGTCGCGCGCTGCTGCACCTCGCCCGGCTGCTGCGCGAGCCGGAGCGCTACCGCGCGGAGTTCGGGGACGCGGCCTACGACGTGACGGTGGCCCGGTGCCGCTGGCAGGTCCACCGGATGACGGGCGGGCTCGGCGCGCGGCTCGACGTGCTGCGCCGGCCTTAAGCGCTCGACCCGGCGCGCCGGGTTTGGCAGGGTGGCGCCTCAGACCGTCATCGATAGACCGTCATCGATCCAGGAGGACCACATGGCTGATCAGGACCCCAACGCAGACATCAAGGCGAAGATGCGGGAGGCCCTCGATCGCAAGAAGGGCCACGACCACCCCGACGACACGGCCGGGTCGCGCGAGAAGGCGCACGGATCCGAGGTCAACGACAAGAACGTCGCCAAGCCGATGCACCGGCGCAAGGCCGGTGGCGGAGGCGCGTGACCCGGATGGGCGGTCACCTCGCGCCGGCGGGCACCTCGTCCGCCGGCGCGAAGGCCCGCGCCAGCCAGAACAGCGCCACGACGAGCACCAGGGGGACGGCGAAGCCGATCCGCAGCGATCCTGAGCCGACCGCCCCCGTCATCACCGCGCCGAGCAGCGCGCCGGCGTAGTTGAACTGGTTGAACCGCGCGACCACCGCGTCGACGCGCGCCCGGCGGGTCGCCGGGTCGGCGTCGCGGCCCGCGAGCGCCGCCGCGGCGGAGAAGCTCAGCGGCGCGACGACCGCGACCCCGCAGCCCAGCAGCGTGAAGCCGAGCACCGCCACCGGCCACGAGGGTGCCGCGACGACCACCGCGAGCGCGACGAGGGCCACCCCCGCCCCGACCCGCAGCAGCCGCACCGCGCCGACCTGCTCGGTGAGCCGGTCGCCGGCGAGCCGCACCAGCCCGCTCGCGACGAGGTAGGGCAGCGTGGCCAGGGCGACCAGCCCCTCGGGCGCGTCGAAGACGGCGTCGAGGTAGACCGGCCCCCACGTCGCCGCGGCGGTGTCGACGGTGTAGAAGACGACCAGGGCCAGGCCGACCGCGACGATCGCCCGCCACGGGACGTCCACCGGCGTGCCGCTCGCGGCCACGCCGTGGTCGCGCGCCAGGAAGGGCGCCACCGCGGCGGCCAGCGGCAGCACCGCGACCAGCGCGACCGCCGACCACGGGAGGTCGCCCGCGGCGAGCGTGCCGACGGCACCGACCACACCGCCGAGCGTCCAGGCGCCGTGGCACGACGGCAGCACGACGCGACCGAGCCGGTGCTCGAGCGCCACCGCCTGCATGTTGCCCGTCGCGTCGACCAGCCCCAGCCCGACGCCGTACGCCGCGAGGCCGAGCACGAAGACGAGCGTGGTGGGCGCCAGGACCACGACCGCCACCGAGACCGCGACCACGAGCAGGCCGGCGCGCAGCACGACCGCGCTGTCGAGGCGAGGGGCGAGCCGCTCGGCGACCAGCGAGCCGACCCCGGCGAGGAGCACCATCATCAGCAGGACGCCCGACAGGGCGAGCTCGTCGAGGTCCCACCGGTCCTGGAATCGGGGGAGCCGGGTGGTGAGGCTGATGAAGACCAGGCCCTGCACGCCGAACGCCGCCGAGATCGCTTCGCGCGCCCGGCGCAGCTCGGGCTCCGCCCCGCTCCGTCCCACCGTCGTCATGCTGAGCATCGTGGCAGCCCTCCCCGCCCGTCGTGGCAGACTTCCGCGACATGTCCTCCGATGGTCCCGAGCTCTGGGTGGTCCGGCACGGCGAGACGGAGTGGAGCCGCGACGGCAGGCACACCTCGACCACCGACCTGCCGCTCACCGAGGACGGCGAGGCGGCAGCCGCCGCGCTGGCGCCGCGGCTGGCCGAGGTGGCGTTCGACCTGGTGCTCACCAGCCCGCGCCGGCGCGCGCGTCGTACGGCCGAGCTGGCCGGCTTCCCCGACGCGGAGGTCGACGAGGACCTCGTCGAGTGGGCCTACGGCGACTACGAGGGCGTGACGACCGCGGAGGTCCGGGAGACAGTGCCCGGCTGGACCGTGTGGACGCACCCCACGCCCGGCGGCGAGACGCCCGACGAGGTCGCGGCGCGCCTCGACCGCGTCGTCGCCCGCGCGCGGCGCCACGACCGCGCGCTCGTCTTCGCCCACGGCCACTCGCTGCGCGTGCTCACGGCGCGGTGGCTCGAGCAGTCACCGGCGGAGGGCCGGTTCTTCAAGCTCGACACCTCGACCATCTCGGTCCTCGGCTACGAGCGGGAGCACCCCACCCTCCTGAGCTGGAACAGCTGACGTGCGGATCGACCTCCACACGCACTCCTCGGCCAGCGACGGCACCGACACCCCCGCAGACCTGGTGCGCGAGGCCGCCGCGGCCGGCCTCGACGTCGTCGCGCTCACCGACCACGACGCGATGTCCGGGTGGGCCGAGGCGCGCCGCGCCGCCGACGAGGTCGGCATCACGCTCGTGCCCGGCCTCGAGATCAGCACGAGGTACGGCCACCGCGGCGTCCACCTGCTCGGCTACCTCCCCGACCCGACGCATCCGGCGCTCGCCGCCACGCTCGACCGGATCCTCGCCGGACGCACCGAGCGCACGCCCGCCATCGTCGCGGCGCTCCGCGCGGAGGGCATCGACATCACCGAGGACGACGTGCACCGCGAGGCCGGCGGCTCCGTCGCGGCCGGCCGGCCCCACGTCGCCGACGCGCTGGTGCGCCTCGGCCTGGTCGCCGACCGCACCGAGGCGTTCCAGGTGCTGCTCGACCCGGGCCGCCCCGGCTACGTCAACCGCTGGGCCCCCGCGCTCGAGGAGACGATCGGCCTGGTCACCGACGCCGGGGGAGTGGCCGTGATCGCGCACCCGTGGGGCCGCAGCGGGGGCACGGTCCTCGACGAGGAGGCGCTCGCCTCGCTCGCCGAGGCCGGGCTCGCCGGCATCGAGGTAGACCACCAGGACCACCCGCCCGAGGTGCGCGCCCGACTGCGCGGCATCGCCGCCGACCTCGACCTCGTCGTCACCGGCAGCAGCGACCACCACGGCCTCGGCAAGGTCGACCACGACCTCGGCGTCAACACCACCGACGCCGAGCAGTACGAGCGGCTGCTCTCGCTGGCCCGCAACCCGCTCGATGGCTGAGCCCACGACCGGGCCCCCGACGAGGCTCCCGACCGGGCTCCCCGAGCGCGTCCTGGTCTACGGCGTCACCGGGTCGGGCAAGAGCACGGCCGCGCTCGCCGTCGGCGCCCGCACCCCGTGACGCTGGTCGACGAGCTCACCTGGCTGCCTGGGTGGGTGCCGGTCGACCCGGAGGTGCAGCGCGAGGTGATCGGGCGGGTCGTCGCGGACGAGCGGTGGCTGCTCGACTCGGCGTACGGCGCGTGGCTCGACCTCGTGCTCCCGCGCGCCCAGCTCGTGGTGGGCCTCGACTACCCGCGCTGGCTCTCGTTCGGCCGGCTGGTCCGGCGCACGGCGTCGGGCGCGATCACGCGCGAGCCCCGGTGCAACGGCAACATCGAGACGTGGCGGGCCATGCTGCGCCGCGACTCGATCCTCGTGTGGCACTTCCGGTCCTTCGGCCGCAAGCGCGCGCGGATGCGGGCCTGGGCCGGCTCTCCCGATGGGCCGCCGGTGCTCCTCTTCCGCAGGCCGCGCGACCTGGACGCGTGGCTCGCGACCCTCGCGCCGGCCGACTGACCTCACGCTCCCGGGGCGCGGCGACGAGATCGTGGAGGATCCGAGCCACCAGGTGACTCGGATCCTCCACGATCCCGGCCTAGCTGCGCACCATCCGCCGCTCGAGGTGCAGGTCGCCGAGCGCCTCGGCGTCACCGACCTCGGCGGGGGCGATGCGTGCGGTCACCGACGACCGATCGACTGGGTCAGCCGGAGCACCCGGTGGGGGATGGCCCGGGTCAGCGCGACGATCGTCTTGTACTGCGCGCCGGGGATGGAAAAGGCGCGGCCCTTCTCGAAGTCCTCCAGCGACGTGCGGACCAGGAAGTCGGCGTCGAGCCACAGGAAGCCGTCGCCGCGCGCGACCTGCATGCGCTGGTGGAACTCGGTCTTGGTGAAGCCGGGGCACAGCGCCATGACCGTGACGCCGCGCGAGCGGTACTCCAGGTGGGCCCACTCGCTGAAGCTGTTGACCCACGCCTTGGCGGCCGAGTAGGTGCCGCGGGGGAGGAACGCCGCGACGCTGGAGACGTTGATGATGCCGCCGTGGCCGCGCTCGGCCATCGCGCCGAGCGCGGCGTGGCTGAGCCGCAGCACCGCGGTCACCAGGACCTCGAGCATCGCGGTCTCGTCGTCGGCGGAGTTGTCGAGGAAGCGCTGCTTGAGCCCGAAGCCGGCGTTGTTGACGAGCAGGTCGACGGGGCGCTCGCGGTCGGCGACCCGGGCCTCGACCGTGGCGAGCTGCTCGCGGTCGCCGAGGTCGGCGACCAGCACCTCGACCTGCACCCCGTGGGCGCGACGCAGCTCCTCGGCCACCTGCTCGAGCCGGGCGGCGTCGCGTGCGACGAGGACCAGGTCGTCGCCGCGAGCGGCGAGCTGGACGGCGTACTCGTGGCCGATGCCGGCGCTCGCGCCGGTGATCAGTGCGGTGCTCATGCGGACAGCATTTCAGCACCGGCCCCGGCTCGCACCCCGGTCCGGCACAATTGCAGGCAATGAGCACCAAGAGCCGGGGAGCGGCCCCCGTCACGCTGGCCGTCGCCAACCAGAAGGGCGGGGTGGCCAAGACCACCTCCGTCGCGTCCATCGGCGCCGCGCTCGCGGAGCTCGGGCACCGCGTGCTGCTCGTCGACCTCGACCCGCAGGCGTGCCTCACGTTCTCCCTGGGCATCGACCCGGAGGACGTCGAGACGTCGGTGCACCACGTGCTGACCCAGGGCGTCGACCCGGCGGACGTCATCCTCGCGACCGAGGACGGCGTCGACCTCCTGCCCGCCACCATCGAGCTCGCCCGCGCCGAGGCCGACCTGCTCACCCGCACGGGTCGCGAGCACGTGATCAAGGGCGTGCTCGAGCAGCTGGCCGACGACCTCGCCGACACCGAGGACGGCCCGTACGACTGGGTGCTGCTCGACTGCCCGCCCTCGCTCGGCGTGCTGACGGTCGCGGCGCTCACCGCGGCCGACGGCGTGCTGGTGCCGCTGCAGTGCGAGACGCTGTCGCACCGCGGGGTCGGGCAGCTGCTCGACACCGTCCACGACGTGCGCCGCTTCACCAACCGCGGGCTCGAGGTGTGGGGCGTGCTGCCGACGCTCTACGACGGCCGCACCACCCACGCGCGCACGGTGCTGGAGACGATCAGCGAGACCTACGACCTCGAGGTCGTCGAGCCGCCGATCCCCAAGACCATCAAGTTCGCCGAGGCCCCGGCCGCGGGCCGGTCGATCCTCGCCACCAGCCGCAGCAGCAAGGGCGCCACGGCCTACCGCGAGGTCGCCCGCAACCTCGTCGCTCGCGCGACCCGGTAGGGGGCCCGGGCCCAGGGTGCCTCGACCGACGGCCGGCGTGCGGGCGGGCGACCCACCCCGATGAGGTCTTTACCTTCAGGGACGCATGGGTGACAGTGACGAGGATCACTGTCGCCACACGACGTCCCGAAGGGGCTGCCCACGATGCGTTCCACGACCTTCCGCGCCACCACCCGCGCGCGACGCGCCACCGCCGGGCTGGGGGCGGCCGCGCTGGCCGTCGCCGGGCTCGTCGCCGGCACCCAGAGCGTCGCCCAGGGGGACACGCCGGCGCAGGACGCCACCCCCGTCGCTGCGGCCGCGGCGACGCCTCCCACCTATGAGCGCGACCTGACCGAGCAGCTGGACGGCAGTCGTGCGTACGCGACCGTCAAGCACCTCGTCGAGCAGATCGGTCCGCGGGTCAACGGCACGCCGGCGGAGCGCCGCGGAGCGGCCTACCTCCGCGACGTGCTCGAGCCCTACGGCTACGAGGTCGAGCTGCAGTCGTGGGGTCCGGTGAGCACCAAGCGCACCGCGGACGTCGTCACTGCGGGCGCACCCCTGCCCGGCGGTCCCAAGTGGCAGATGGCCGCCTCACCGTCGGGGGTCTACACCGGCGACGGCGCTCCCGTGACCGCACCGGTGGTGCCGGTCGGCACCGGCCAGACCGCGGAGGACTACGCCGACGCGTCCGGTGCCATCGCCTACGCCGTCGTCTCGACGCCGGCCGAGCGCGGCACGGCGATGACCCTCGCCGCGGCCAACGGCGCGGTGGCCGTGATCCTGGCGCCCCCGGTGCCCGCCAGCGGCAAGACCGCTCCGCGCAACCCGACCGTTCCGGCAGGCACGGCCGCCGTCGCGATCCCGGTGCTCGGCGCCGGGTCGGACCACACGGTGTGGCTCGACCAGGCGCTGCAGGCCGGCCCGGTCTCACTGCGCCTGGTCACCAACGAGTACGTCAACCCGATGGGCACCAACATCATCGCCACCCGGCACGCGGTGGGCGACCCGCAGGGCACGACGGCCCCGATCGTGATGGTCGGGGCCCACATCGACTCGGTGCTCGGCGCACCGGGTGGTCACGACGACGCCTCCGGCAACGGGGTCTCCACGGAGATCGCTCGCGTGCTGGCCACGCTGCCCTACGACAAGGAGATCCGCATCGGCGGGTTCGGCGGGGAGGAGGGCGGCCTGCTGGGCGCCCGCGCCTACGTCGACACGCTCACCCCGGCCACGCGGAAGCGGTTCGTCGGCGAGTGGCAGATGGACATGGTCGGCACGACCCACGAGCCGGCCCGCCTGTGGGCGCTCACCCCCGACGGCAGGAGCAACTACGTCGTCGAGCAGGCCTACGCCGCGGCCGCGCGCGACGGGTTCGGCGGCCTGGACAACTGCAAGCTCGGGCAGTCGGACCACCAGGCCTTCTTCGACGCCGGCATCCCGGCGGCCCTCTTCATCTGGCTCGACTATCAGGACCCGGTCGCGCCCAGCACCTGCGAGTCCATCGCCCGCGGCAGCTACCGGACCGAGCCCGAGTACCACCAGCCCAGCGACGGGATGAACAACGTCAGCGAGCCGCGCCTGCAGATCACCCTCGACGTCATCGGCGGAGCGGTCATCGAGAACGCGCTCAACGCCCTGACCGTCACCGCGGTGACGAAGGACGGAGCGCCCCTGTCCGGCGCCCAGGTGCTGGTGGACTGCGGCGACGGTAGCCACGACGCCGGACGCACCGACGAGGCGGGGGTCACCAGGACCCGGGTCCCGTCGGGTCGTTGCGCGCTGAGCGCCACCAAGGGATCGGACACCGTGACCGGCGAGGTCGCGATGTCCGGTGACGAGTCGGTCAGGCTGACCCTCGACGGCGGCACCGCGCCGGCCCTTCCGCGGATCTCCGCCTCGGCGGAGACGAGTCGCTACGGTCAGTCGCCCGTGGTGCGGATCGACCTGGCGCCGGCCGCACTCGAGCCCACGGGATCGATCGAGATCCGCGACGGAGGGCGGGTGCTGGCCACCACCTCGGGCCAGCCGGGGGTCCGGTCCGTGATCCTGCCCGCCGCCCGCCTGCGCCCGGGCCGGCACGACGTCGACGTGGTCTACGTGGATGCGTCGGGCGCCGACCGAGTCGTCTCTCCGACACGCGTCAAGGTGCTCAAGGCCCGCGCGCAGCTGCGGCTGCGGCCCGTGCGGACCGTCCGGGGAGCGCGCGTCCACCTGCCGGTCCGGCTGGTGGTGCGTCCGCGCGACATCGCGTTCGCGGCACGCGGCCGGATCGTGGTCAGGTCCGGGGGCCGTGAGGTGGGCTCAGCTCGCCTTCGAGACGGCCGCGTCGTGGTCCGCCTCGACCGTCTCGACCGGAGTGGGAAGCACGTCCTGCGGGTGCGCCACGTCGGCAACCGGCTCGTACGGCCGAGCTCGGCCTCGACCACCGTCGTGGTCGGGAAGGGCTAGCGTCCCACCGACCGGAGCCTCGCCGAGCGGGCCCCGTCGCCACATCGGAGGAGTGGCGTCGGGGCCCGCTCGCGTGACGCGCTGAGGCGCCGGGTCAGGCGTTGGGGGTCTCGACCGACTGGCCGCCGCGCGTGCGCCGGCGGCTGCGGTTGCGGCGACGCGGGGCGTCGCTCGACTTCTCCGACGCGGAGGCCGAGGAGCCGGAGGAGGCCTCGGAGCGCGAGGAGCCCGAGGACCCCGAGTCGCCGCGGCCCGAGCCCGAGCGCCGCTCGCGGGGCGCGCGCTCCTTCTTCTCGACCGGGGCGGGGTCGACGACGCGGCCCTTGGTGCCGGCCGGGATGCCCTGGTCGTGGAAGAGGTGCTCGGAGGTGGAGTAGGTCTCCTGCGGGTTGTCGAAGGGCAGGTCGAGCGCCTTGTTGATCATCTTCCACCGGTGCAGGTCGGCCCAGTCGACGAACGTGATCGCGGTGCCCGACGCGCCCGCGCGGCCGGTGCGACCGATGCGGTGGACGTAGGTCTTGTCGTCCTCGGGGCAGGTGTAGTTGATGACGTGGGAGACGCCACGCACGTCGATGCCGCGGGCGGCGACGTCGGTGCACACGAGGACCTGGATCTTGTCCTCGCGGAAGCGGGCCAGGGCCTTCTCGCGCGCCACCTGCGCCATGTCGCCGTGGAGGGGCGAGGCATTGAAGCCGCGCTCCTGCAGGTCCTCGGCGATCCGCTGCGCCTGGCGCTTGGTGCGGGTGAAGACGATCATCTTCTCGGCGTCCTCGGCCTGGAGGATGCGACCGATGATCTCGGGCTTGTCGAGGTCGTGGGCCTGGTAGATGAACTGCGCGGTCGCCGGCACCATCGTGGTGTCGTAGGACGACTCGGCGCGGATGTTCATCGGGTGGCGCATGTGGGTGCGGGCGAGCGCGACGATCGCCGACGGCATGGTCGCCGAGAACAGCATCGTCTGGCGGGTCTCCGGGGTCTTCGACAGCAGAGTGATGACGTCGGGGAGGAAGCCGAGGTCGAGCATCTCGTCGGCCTCGTCGAGCACGAGCGCGTGCACGTGCGAGAGGTCGAGCGCGCGGCGGTTGGCCAGGTCGATGAGGCGACCCGGCGTGCCGACGACGATGTCGACGCCCGACTCGAGCTCCTCGAGCTGGTGGTCGTAGCCCACGCCGCCGTAGACGGTGAGGACCCGCAGGCCCATGTCCTTGCTGGCCAGCGCGAGGTCGCTGGAGACCTGGAGCGCGAGCTCGCGGGTCGGGGCGACGATGAGGGCCTGCGGCTTGCCCTGCGGCAGGTCGGCGTAGGCCGGGTTGCTCGGCGCGATGGAGCGCTGGAGCACCGGGATGCCGAAGGCCAGGGTCTTGCCGGTGCCCGTGCGGGCCTGGCCGATGAGGTCGGTGCCGAGGAGTGCGACCGAGAGGGTCATCTCCTGGATGGCGAAGGGGGTGGTGATGCCGGCGCGGTCGAGCGCGTCGCAGATCTCGGGCAGCACGCCCAGTTCACGGAAGGTGGTCACGAAGTGTCGCTCTCTGATGAGTCGGGTTGTCCCACGCGTATGCGGTCAGCCCACTCGAGAGGCCCCGGCGGGGCAAGTGCCGACCGCGCACATACAGGCGGCCACCGGCGTCGAGTCGGCGGCTCGGTCCCCCCGATGCTATCGCTAGGCTGCGAACATGACGGAATCGCCCGACGAGGACTACCGCCGCGCCGCAGTCGACCTCCTCGGTGCGATCGCCTACGGCGAGCTCTCGGCGTTCGAGCGACTCGTCGAGGACGCCAAGATGGCGCCGGGGATCGACGACAAGATCGCCATCGGCGCGATGGCCACCGCCGAGTTCGGGCACCTCCAGAAGCTGGTCGAGCGACTCGAGCAGCTCGGTGCCGACCCGGTCGAGGCGATGCAGGTCTTCCGGCCCAGCTTCGACCGCTTCCACGCCCACACGGCGCCCTCCGACTACTACGAGGGGCTGATCAAGGCCTTCGTCGGCGACGGGCTCGCCGCCGACTTCTACCGCGAGATCGCCGCCTACCTCGACGCCGAGACCCGCGAGGTCATCATCAGCTCGCTGGAGGACTCCGGGCAGACGGCGTTCATCGTCGAGCGCGTACGCGCGGGCATCGCCGCCGACCACCGGCTGGGCGGCCGGCTGGCGCTGTGGGGCCGGCGGCTGATGGGCGAGGCCCTCACCCAGGCCCAGCGGGTCGCCGGCGACCGCGACTCCCTCACGGCGCTGCTCGCCGGGGGAGTGGACCGGCCGGGGCTCGACCTGGCGGCGCTGGGCCGGATGTTCGCCCGGCTGACCGAGCGGCACACTGAGCGGATGGCCGAGCTCGGCCTCGAGGCCTGAGTGGAGGCCTGAGGCCCCGGACGAGACGAGACCCCGCATCCGTGGGATGCGGGGCCTCGTGTGGTCGTGCGAGCGGTCAGAGCCGCGTGCGGTTCCCGGCGTTGCGTCCGGTGACCGTGGAGGCGATCACCACGAGGACGGCCGCGGTGATGATCGCGACGATCCAGCGGACCCAGTCGACGCCGTCGGAGCCGTCGCCGCCGAAGAACGAGTAGATCCAGTAGCCGAGCAGCACGCCGCCGATGCCGCAGAGGATCGTGAGCCAGATGGGGATGTTGTCCTTGTCGCCGGGAGCGACGAGCTTGCCGAGCAGTCCGATGATCGCTCCGACGATGATGAGGACGATGAGATCTACGACCATGATGGATCACCCTTTCTTTTGCCACGAACTCGTGACGGGAGGACCGGCATGGTGTATACCGGCTCGCCCATGATGTCGGCGACCGGTCCCGGTAGCAATCACCGTGCGCCCCTAGGGATGAGGTGTCACCACCCCCACGGCGGGGCGGTCAGCGGAAGCCGACGGCGCTGGACGTCGCCGAGCCGAGCTCGACGTAGGCGATCTTGTCCGCGGGCACGACGACCGCGCGGCCCTTGGTGTCGGCCAGCCGCAGGACGCCGCCGTCGGACAGCGCCTGCGAGAGCTGCGCCTCGATGTCCTCGGGCGTGCTGTCGGTGTCGAGCACCAGCTCGCGCTGCGCGTGCTGCACGCCGATCTTGACCTCCACGATGTTGCTCCTAGCTCAGGGTGTTGGGTGACGAGTCGATGATGCCGGGTGGGTGGTGGCCCGGTCGGGGTGGAGCGACGTCAGTCGCCGTCGGTCATGGGGTAGCCCCGGATGCCGCGCCACGCCAGCCCGGCGATCAGGGAGGCCGCGTCGTCCTGCGGGATGCGCCCGCCTCCCGCCAGCCAGAACCGGGCCGACACCTGCGCCATTCCCACCAGCGACACCGCGAGCAGCTCGGAGGCCTCGTCGGGCAGGCCGGTGTCGGTGCGGATCACGTCGGCGATCATCGACGCGCACTCGGTCGTCACCCGGTCCACGCGCTCGCGCACGTCGGGCTCGCTGGTGAGGTCGGACTCGAAGACGAGGCGGAACGCGCCCTCCTCCGAGGCCACGTAGCTGTAGAAGACCTTCATCGTCGCGATGACGCGGTCGCGGTTGTCGTTGGTCGACGCCAGCGCCTCGCGGCAGTTGTCGATGATCAGGTCGCACGAGGTGTCGAGCAGCGCGAGGTAGAGGTCGAGCTTGCCGGGGAAGTGCTGGTAGAGCACGGGCTTGGACACCCCCGCCCGCTCGGCGATGTCGTCCATCGCGGCGGCGTGGTAGCCCTGCGCGACGAACACCTCGAGCGCGGACTCGAGCAGCTGCGCGCGACGCTCGCGTCGGGGCATGCGCCCCCCGCGGGGTCGCGGCCCGCTCGACTCCAACCGTTCAACGCCCACGGGTGCTCCTCTGCTGCATCGGGGGTGAGCCCGCAGCGTACTCGGAGGTAGTCGCGGCACGGGTCGGGCGTGCCCCCCGTGAGCGCCACGTCCGCATCGCGGGACCGGTCGGGGGCGCTTGGGGCACGCGGGGAACATGGAACGCGCCGGTGCTGTTGCACCGACACCCGAGTCGAGGAGAAGTCGTGTCGTTCCCTGCACTTGTCGAGCCCGCCGCCGAGCTCAGCACCGACGAGGTGCGCCGCTATAGCCGCCACCTGATCATCCCCGACGTCGGGATGACCGGGCAGAAGCGCCTGAAGAACGCCAAGGTGCTGGTGATCGGCGCCGGCGGCCTGGGCTCCCCGGCCCTGCTCTACCTGGCCGCGGCCGGCGTCGGCACGCTGGGCATCGCGGAGTTCGACGAGGTCGACGAGTCCAACCTGCAGCGCCAGATCATCCACGGCATGTCCGACATCGGCCGGCCCAAGGCGGAGTCCGCGCGCGAGTCGATCGCCGAGGTCAACCCCTACGTCGAGGTGGTGGTGCACCCCGAGCGCCTCGACAACGACAACGTCCTGCAGGTCTTCGAGGGCTACGACCTCATCGTCGACGGCACCGACAACTTCGCGACCCGCTACATGGTCAACGACGCGGCCTACTTCTTGAAGATCCCCTACGTGTGGGGGTCGATCTACCGCTTCGACGGCCAGGCGTCGGTCTTCGCACCCACCCTCGCCGACGACGCGCCGTGCTACCGCTGCCTCTACCCCGAGCCCCCGCCGCCGGGCATGGTCCCGAGCTGCGCCGAGGGCGGCGTGCTGGGCGTGCTCTGCGCGAGCATCGGGTCGATCCAGGTCAACGAGGCGATCAAGCTGCTGACCGGCATCGGCGACCCCGCCATCGGCAAGCTGGTCATCTACGACGCCCTCGAGCTCGAGTGGCGCAAGCTCAAGGTCCGCAAGGACCCCAGCTGCGCGCTGTGCGGCGACAACCCGACCGTGACCGGCCTGATCGACTACGACGCCTTCTGCGGCGCCGTGTCCGACGAGGCCGCCGACGCCGCTGCCGGCTCGACGATCTCGGTCACCCAGCTCGAGGCGATGCTCAAGGAGCGCGAGGAGGGCACCCGCGACTTCGAGCTCATCGACGTGCGCGAGCCCAACGAGTACGAGATCAACCGGATCCCCGGCTCCCGGCTGGTGCCCAAGGGCGAGTTCCTCAACGGCAACGCCCTCGGCGACCTGCCCGCCGACAAGCCGATCGTGCTGCACTGCAAGTCGGGCGTGCGCTCGGCCGAGGTGCTGGCGATCGTCAAGGGCGCGGGCTACGCCGACGCCGTGCACGTCGGTGGTGGCGTCGTGGCGTGGGTCAGCCAGATCGACCCGAGCCAGCCGGCCTACTAGCCACCGCCCCCGACGGGGTCGGGCACCGCTCGCGCGGCACGACCCCGTCGCCTAGGGTCACGCCATGCGGGCGCCCGGACTCACCCCAGCGGTGCGCGCGACGCTCGCGGTGGCCCTCACCTGCCTCCTCATGGTGCTGGTGGCCTGGGCGACGCTCGTCGGCCCCGACCGGGTCTTCACCGGGCCGGGCCCGCGTCCCGCGCCGCTGTCGACGACGACCGAGTCGTGCATCCCTCTGCCCGTGCGCACCGCGCCCGACGGGTCCACGACGGTGGAGGTCCCCGACGACCTCGCCGAGCGCGACTACTGCGACCCACCCCCGGCCGGGCTCGACGACTATCGCGAGATCGTCGAGGACAGCCCGCCGCCCCTGTGGGTCAAGGTGCTGGTCTGGATCCTCCTCGGCGCCCTGCTCGCGGGGGTGGCCGCCGGTGTGCTCGGGCTGCTGGTCGTCGCGACCCGGGCGGTGCTGGCGCGCCGCGGTGGCGCCGAGCGCATCGACGTCGCGTTCACCGCGCTCGACGAGCCGGACCGGGTGGCGCAGGAGCTGGCCGCCGGGGCCGAGGAGCAGGACGCGCTGCTGCGCGGCGGCGACCCGCGCAACGCCATCGTCGCGGCCTGGCACCGCTTCGAGGTGCTGGGGGAACGGGCCGGTGTGGCGCGCCGTGCCTCCGAGACGTCCTCGGAGTACGCCCTGCGCATCCTCGACCTCGTCGACGCCGACACCGCGCCGGTCAACCGGCTCGCCGAGCTCTACCGCGAGGCCAGGTTCTCCCGGCACCCGATCACCGAGGACCATCGCGCCGAGGCGGTGGCCGCCCTCGCCGGCATCCGGCGCAGCCTGGGGGTGCGGACGTGAGCCGCCTCCTCGCGCGGTGGCGCGGGCGCGTCGCCGGCGGCGTCGTCCTGGCCGCGATCGGCTACGGGCTCGCCGTCGCGCTCGACTTCGACCCCCGGCCGCTGCCGTACGTCGTGTGGGCGGTCGTCGTGCTGGCGATGACCTACCTCGTCGTCGACACCGTCGACGTCCCGGCGGCTCAGTGGCGCACGGGCCCGCCGCCCGCGGACCGGGTCGACGAGGTCACCTCCGACCTGCGCATCCTCACCAGCCACCGCAGCGCCGACCACCCCTCCGACGCCCTCGCCCGCCGGCTGGTGGAGCTCGCGCGCGCCCGCGACCCGGGCCTGGCCGAGGAGATCCAGCACGAGACCACCGACGGCGGGCGCCTCTCGCCCGGCGACATCGACCGCATCCTGACCCGAATCGAGGACCTCCGTGACCGACGCTGAGACCCCCACCGCCGACGTCTCCCGGCTCGCCGAGCAGGTGCTGGACGAGGTGGGTCGCGCCGTGGTCGGCAAGCGGGACGCGCTGACGCTGGTGCTCGCCGGCATCCTGGCCAAGGGCCACGTGCTGCTCGAGGACTACCCGGGGCTGGGCAAGACCCTCGCGGCGCGGTCCTTCGCGTCGGCGCTCGGCCTGGAGTTCGCCCGCGCGCAGTTCACCCCCGACCTGCTGCCCGCCGACCTCACCGGCTCCTACGTCTACGACCAGCGCCGCGCGGAGTTCGACTTCCGCGCCGGCCCCGTCTTCACCGGGCTGCTGCTCGCCGACGAGATCAACCGCACCCCGCCCAAGACGCAGGCCGCGCTGCTCGAGGCCATGCAGGAGGGACAGGTCACCGTCGAGGGCCAGACGCACCGGCTGCCGAGCCCCTTCCACGTGCTGGCCACCGCCAACCCCGTCGAGTACGAGGGCACCTACCCGCTGCCCGAGGCGCAGCTCGACCGGTTCCTGCTGCGGGTGGGCTTCGGCTACCCGAGCGCGGGCGAGGAGTACGACGTCCTGCGCCGCCGCCTCGACCGCCGGCGCGAGGAGGTCGACCTCGCCCAGGTCACCGACGCCGCCGGGCTCTCGGCCGCGCAGGCAGCCGTCGAGCGGGTGGTCGTCGACGAGTCGGTGGCCCGCTACTGCGTGGCGCTGGTCGCCGCCACCCGCACCCATGCCGACGTGCTGACCGGCGCCTCGCCGCGCGGCAGCCTCGGCCTCGTGCTCACCGCGCGCGCCTGGGCCGCGATCCGCGGTCGCGACTACGTCGTGCCGGAGGACGTCAAGGTCGTCGCGCGTGCGGTCCTGGCGCACCGGATCACCGTCAAGCCCGACCTCTGGATGACCCAGGCATCGGGCGCCCGCGTCGTCGACGCCGTGCTGTCGTCGGTCGAGACCCCCCGGACGCTGGAGTCGCGGTGACCGGCTGGCGGCCCACGTCCGCCCTGGTCCGCGCGTGCCTGCTCGCGCTCGGCGGCATCTGCGGGGGCGTGGCGCTCGGCCAGGAGGTGCTGGTGGTGCTGGCCGCCCCGTTCGTCGTGCTCGCCGCGATGGGGCTCGCGTCGCGCCCCCGCGGCCCGGTGCGCGTCGGCGCACGCCTCGACCACCACCGGCTCCACGAGGGCCAGGGGACGACGTCGCGGGTCGACGTCGACGACCTGACCGGAGTGGAGCACTGCACGCGCGTCGCCGCCGCCACCGCCCACGTGGCCGCCTCGCCGCCCCAGGGCGCGGCCGGGTCGCTCGTCGCCGACGGCCTCCCGGTCCTGTGGTTCAGCCCGCGCCGGTGGGGACGACGCGCGATCGGGGCCGAGCGGGTCGCCCTCACCAGCGCGTGGGCGGGCTGGCGCTGGGGACCCGTGGACCTGCCGGAGAACGGGCTGACCGTGCTGCCGCAGACGGCGCCGTACGACAGTCGCGCGGAGGTGCCGCAGCCCGACGGCCTGGTCGGGCGGCACCGCTCGCGCCGGCTCGGCAGCGGCACCGAGTTCGAGGGCATCCGGCTCTTCGCGGCCGGCGACCGGCTCCGGCGCATCACCTGGCCGGTCTCCCTGCGCACCGGCGAGCTGCACGTCGTCACCACCCGCGCCGAGCAGGACGCGGGGGTGTGGCTCGTCGTCGACGGCCTGCGCGACATCGGGACCTCCGGCGGCATCGACGGCCCGGCGAGCACCCTCGACCTCACCGTCCGCGCGGCGGCCGCGCTGGCCGAGCACCACGTCCGCACCGGCGACCGCGTGGGGATGCTCGTCGTGGCCGCCGACGGCGCCCGGGTGCCGCTCGGCGCCGGGCCGCGGCACCTGCAGCGCCTCCTCGGCACGCTCGCCCGGGTGCGGCCCGAGGCTCGGAGCGTGCCGCCCGAGCGGCTCGACCTCGGCGCGGGTGCCGGCAGCGTGGTCCACGTGCTGTCGCCGATGCTCTTCACGCCGCTCGTCACCGCGACCGCCGGCCTGCAGCGCGGCGGCACCTCGGTGGTCGTCATCGACACCCTCGGCGAGGCGTTCGCGGGCCGGGAGGCCGACCGGCTGTCGCTGCCCGCGCTGGCCGCCCGGATGCAGCGGATCGAGCGCGACGACCGTCTCCGCCGGCTGGCGGCGCTGGGCACGCCCGTGGTGCCGTGGCGCGGGCCGGGCACGCTCGACACCGTGCTCCAGCAGCTCGCGCGGCGCGCGCGGGTGCCGAAGGTGCGTGCCTGATGCGGCCGTACGCCCGCGGTGCCGCCGCGTCCGCCGTCGGGCTGCGGGTGCTCGTCCTCGTGCTGCCGTGCGCCGCCCTGGCCCTGGCGCTGCCCGAGGTGCCGCACTGGGCGGTGGTCGGCGGGGTGGTGCTGAGCGCCGCCGGGTGGGCGCTGCTGCCCGACCACGCGATCGGGGTGGTCCCGCTCGTGCTGGTCGGGGGGTGGTGGGCCGCCCACGGGGTGGTGGACGGTCGGATCCTGGTCGTCGCCGTGCTGCTGGTCGCGGCGCACGTCGCGGCCACCCTGGCGTCGTACGGCCCGCCCACCCTCGCGCTCGACCGCCGACTGGCCAGGCTCTGGCTGGGCCGAGGGCTTCTGGCGCTGGTGCCGGTGCTCCCCACCTGGGTGGCGGTCCGTGGCCTCGACCCTGCGCTGGCGCCGTCGTGGGTGTGGCTGGCGACGGGGCTGGTGACGGTCGGGCTGCTGCTCGTCACGGGCCGGTTGACCCGTCCGGAGGTGCCGTGACGACCGAGGAGGAGCGCGAGCTCTACGCCGAGCTGGTGCTGCAGTGCGCCGAGTCGGTCCCGCGCGGGCGGGCCACGACCTACGGGGCGATCGCCGACGTCGTGGGCCAGCGCCTGGGCCGCGGTGGTCCGCGGCTGGTCGGCTCGGTGCTCGCCGCCCACGGCGGCGGGGTGCCGTGGTGGCGGGTGGTGCGCGCCGACGGCTCGCTGCCGCCGTCGCACGGCGAGGAGGCGCGG
This sequence comes from Nocardioides sp. zg-1228, assembly GCF_017086465.1. Taxonomy (NCBI): domain Bacteria; kingdom Bacillati; phylum Actinomycetota; class Actinomycetes; order Propionibacteriales; family Nocardioidaceae; genus Nocardioides; species Nocardioides sp. zg-1228. Next base: position 1,189,168 of record NZ_CP070961.1, read on the forward strand.
CAGGCCTACCTCGAGGAGGGCACCCCGCTGCTCCCGGGCGGGTCCGTGGATCTGGCGCGGGCGTTCTGCCCGCCGCGACTCGGGGCACAATGACCGCCATGCTCTACACGGTCGCGCACGGCGTCATCCCCCCGCTCGCCCGCGCCGTGTGGCGCCCGCGCGTCGAGGGCCTCGAGCGGGTGCCGGCGACGGGTCCGGTGATCGTGGCGAGCAACCACCTCTCGTTCTTCGACAGCGTCGTCATCCCGGTCGTCGTGCCGCGCAAGGTGGTCTTCCTCGCCAAGTCCGACTACTTCACCGGCACCGGCGTGCGGGGCACGCTGACGCGGGCGTGGTTCGAGGGGCTGGGGATGCTCCCCGTCGACCGCGACGACACCCGGGCCGCGATCGCGAGCCTCGACACCGCGCTCGACGTGCTGCGTCGCGGCGAGGCGTTCGGCATCTATCCCGAGGGCACCCGCTCGCGCGACGGCCGGCTCTACCGCGGCCGCACCGGGGTGGCGCACCTCGCCCTGACCGCCGGCTGCCCCGTCGTCCCGGTCGGCCTCGTCGGCACCCCGGACATCCAGCCGGTGGGCGCGAGCCGGCCGCGGCTGGGCAAGGTCGCCGTGACGGTGCGCTTCGGCGAGCCGATCACGGTCGCGGGGGAGTACGACGGCGTCCCGACCGGCCGGGCGCGCCGCGACCTCACCGACCGCATCATGGGCGCGATCGCCGACCTGACCGGCCAGGAGCAGGCCGGGATCTACAACGAGCGGCCCGCGTCGGCCTGAGCCGCCAGCGCGGCCAGCGCCCGGGGGAAGATCTCGGCCGGCGGGGTGACCAGCCCGGCGCCGACCTGGCCGACCCCCGCGACCTTGCCGGCCATGCCGGTGTTGATCTGGGGCAGGATGCCGGTGCGACAGACGCGGGTGACGTCGATGCCCGTGGGCGTGCCCTGGAACTCCAGGACCGGGACGGTCCAGCGCGGGTTCTCCGCCAGCGTGATCTCGTGCATCCGGCGGGTGGTGGCGAGCGCGTCGGGCACCGAGCCGCCGACCAGCCGGACGATCGCCGGGGCCGTGGCCATCGCGAAGCCGCCGATGCCGGCCGTCTCGGTGATCGCGGAGTCGCCGATGTCGGCGTTGGCGTCGTCGGGGCCGTAGTCGCCGAGGAAGAGACCCTCGGCCACCTGTGCCGGCCCGGTGAACCACTCGTCGCCCGTGCCGGAGACCTGGATGCCGAAGTCGGTGCCGTTGCGGGCCATCGCGACGACCATCGTCGAGCCGGGGACGTCGCGGCCCGCGTCGAGCGCGAGCTTGCAGGCGGGCATGGCGAGGTTGAGGAAGAAGTGGTCGTTGCCGCCGACGAAGCGCAGGGCGTCGGCGACGTCCTTGCCGGAGAAGCCGGCGTCGAACCCGGCGGTGACCATCGCCGGGGCGAGGTCGCGCAGGAGCATCAGCGTGCCGGCGCGGTTGCGGTTGTGGGCCTCGTCGCCCATCTGCAGCATCTGGGTGAGGATGCCGGTGACGTCGGTGGCCTCCTCGGTGCCGCGCACCGCGGCCTGCAGGAGCGGGCCGAGCACGTCGCCCATCCAGCGGAGCCGGGTGAGCACCTCGGGGGAGTAGGCGCCGTAGCGCAGCACCTTGCCGAGGCCCTCGTTGAGCGAGCAGTAGGTGCGCCGCCCGGTCTCGCGGTCCTCGAGCACCCACATCCACATCGACGGAGTGACGACGCCGGCCATCGGTCCCACCGCGCTGCGGTGGTGGCAGGGCTCGAGGCTGACGCTGCCGCCGGACTCGAAGAGGGCGACCGCGTCCTCGGGGTCGTCGACGAGCCCCTCGAGCGCGGCGCCGCCCATCAGCGCGCCCCGCAGCGGTCCGGACGCCCGGTCCCAGCCGATCGGGGGACCGGCGTGGAGGAACTGGCCCGGCTCGAGGCCCAGCACCTCCGAGGCCGGCGCGACGTCGACGAGGTGGGCGGTGACGCCGAGCATCGCCTCGACCGCCCGGCGGTTGGCCCCGGGGCGGCGGGGGTCGGTGGCGACGGTCGCGAGGTCGGCCTCGGTGCCGGGCATCGGCGGGCGCCAGTCGACGCGCTCGACCTCGACGGCCTGGTCGGCGACGGCGTCGGCGAGCATGTCGGCTCCGACCGTGACGACGGTGGGCTGGCTCATCGGGCGTCCTTCCCCTCGGGTGCGCCCAGCAGGGCGATGGCGCGGCGCGTCGCGCCCGCGTTGGACAGGTGCACCTCGGCGCCGGCGGCGACGAGGGCATCGCGCTGGGCGGCGAGGCCCTGGGGGTCGAGGTCGGTGCCCACGAGGCTCACCACGACCGGGATCGGGCGGTCGCTGCGCGCGGCCTCGATGGCGGGCGCGAGGCGCGCCGCCGGGTCGGGCTCGGCGCCGTGGCCGAGCACGACGTCGAGCAGGATGACGCCGGTCGCCGGGTCGGCGGCCGCCCGGGCGAGCTGCTCCGTGCGCAGGGTGGGGTCGATCATCGGGTGCGCCCGTCCCTGCGTGAGCGCGTCGTCCCCGAAGTCGACCATCGTGTGGTCGTCGGCGAGCAGGTCACCCGTCTCGCCCGGGTCCAGCGCGAGGTCGTCGGAGAGCGGGATGTTGCTGCGCACCGGGCCGAGCGCGTCGGTGGCCAGGAGCATCGACTCGTCGCAGAGGGTGCCGCCGACGAAGAGGCCGCGCAGCAGGGGGCCCGTCGCCGGGCCGGTGTTGTCGGCGCCGTGCACCGGCCACTCGGGCGCAGGGTGGCCGAGCCGCGCCAGCACGTCGTCCGCGACGGTGGTGAGGTCGCGCTGTCCGCGGCCGAGCAGCCCGAGCTCGACGGGCGTGGCGAGGGCACCGGCCTCGCGGGCCAGCGCCTCGGCCACCTCGGGGGCGGGCGGCTTGGACACGACCACCACCAGGTCGACGTCCGCGTCCGCGTCGAGGCGGCGCAGCGCCTCGCGGGTGGAGGCACCGCCGACCGCGGCGGACAGGTCGCGCCCGCCCACCCCCAGCGCGTGCCGCACCCCGACGCCGTCGTGGCCGTCGGCGGCGAGCCGCTCGCCGGCGTGGTGGAGCAGGGCGAGCAGCTGCTGGCAGCCGGTGCCCGACGCGGCGACCAGCCCGATCCGCCCGGGGCGCACGGTGTTGGCGAAGCCCAGCCCGACGCCGTCGAGAACGGCCGTCCCGCAGTCCGGCCCCATGACGAGCGCGCCGCGCGTGGAGGCGTACGCCTTGAGGGCGACCTCCTCGGCCACGGGCACGTTGTCGCTGAAGACCATCACGTCGTGGCCGGCCTCCAGGGCGTCCATCGCCTCGACGGTGGCGCTGGCGCCGGGCACCGAGACGAGCGCGACGGCGCCGGCGTCCGCGCGCCGCAGCGCGCTGGCCGTGGTGCGCGGCGGGGCGAGCGTGGTGCCGCCGTCGCCGGGCCGGGTCGGCGCGAGGGCGGCGTCGACCGCGGCGAGGGCGGCGGACAGGTCGCCGGCGTCGTCGAGGCGCACGGCCACGACCATGTCGTTGGGCGACGACGCGGGGACGTCGAAGCCCATCCCCTCGAGCACCTCGAGGTTGAGACCGGTGGCCATCGCGACCTGGGCGGCCACCACGCCGGGCGTGGCCTGCACCGCCCGGCTGACCTGGAGCAGGGTCACGGAGTCGGCGTAGGCGCCGCTGCGGAGCTCGACGTGGTCCTTCATGCTGCCCTCCGGGGAGTGGGGTGAGGCGTGCTGGACGTGGTGGACGCCAGGGCCAGCGCGGCCCCGGCGAGGAGGCCGGCGCCCGAGGTGGCGCCGACGGCCAGCAGGGCGCGCTCGGCGGCGTCGGTCGGGTCGGCGAGCCAGGCGGACAGCTCGGGGAGCGCCTCGCCGCGCACCGCGCACTCGAGCAGTGTGGCCGAGAGGAGGGTCGTCGCTCCCAGCCGGTCGCGCACGGCCCCGGCGAGGGCGTCGTCGGGACGCCCCAGTGCGGCCCGGGTGGTGAGCCACCCGGCGAGCACGTCGTCGCCGAGCGGCGTGAGGCCGGGGCCGCGGCCGACGAGCCGGTCGAGGTGGCCCGGTGCCAGGTCCAGCCCGGACGTCATCAGGACCTCCGGTGCGGACCGCGGATCCTCATGGCGTCCGGGGGCGGGGGCGGTGACGTCGACGACCCGGGCGACCCGCACCGCCCGCTCGCCCACCACCAGCTCGCCGCCCCGCACCCGCACCGCCGGACGGGGGAGGCCGCCGGTGAGGACGTCGAGGCTGGGCAGCGTCGACCACAGCGCGCACGGCACGCGCGTCGCGGCTCCCGACACCAGGCCGAGGCACCAGCCGTCGAGGTCGACGTAGATCGCCGTTCCGCTCGCGTGGACCACCTCGCGCGGACCGTCGGACGCCGCCCGCAGCCGCTCGTGGACCCGGTGTGGTGCCGCCACGGGGATCGGTCCGGTCGTCACGCCACAGACGCTAACGGCTCGTGGGACACTCGCGAATGTGAGAACTTGTCGGACCGCGAGGTGGATGTGCGCCAAGACTTGATAAGCGACCCGGAGGCCGTCGCAGCCCTCGAGCGCGCCGACGCGCTCCACACCGCCCTGACCCACATCGTGCTCGAGGGTGGCGACCTCGACGCCATCGCTGAGGCGGTCGGCGACGCGCTCGGCTACGGCGTCGTGTTCACCTCCACCGACGGCCGCGAGCGCGCCGCCCACCTCGACCAGGCGCAGCGCGAGGCGCTGGCCCGGGCCGACCTGGTCGACCCCACCGGCCGGGTGCGCGTCGAGCGCATCGACCCCGCGGGCACCGCCGTGGGCCAGGGGGAGGCGCTCGTACGCCGCGTCGTCGCGGCCGGCGTCGACCTGGCCCGACTCGTGGCGCTGCAGCCCGACGGCACGATCCACGCCTCCGACGTGCACGCGCTCGAGCGGGCAGCGATCGTCGCCGCGCTGCTCGTCACCCGCGTCGAGGCCATCACCGCGGTGGAGAACAAGTACCGCGGCGACTTCCTGCGCGACGTGTTCCTCGGCCGGGCCGGTGAGGAGGAGTACGTCGCCGAGCACGCCCAGGCGTTCGGCTGGCACCTCGACCGTCCGGTGATGGTGGTGGTGGCCGTGCTCGACCCCGACGCCATCGCCGTCCTGGCCCCCGAGCCCGACGACCGGCGCGCGTGGCACGACCGCTTCGCCCACGCCTGGCGCCAGGTCTCCGCCACCGTCGACGAGACCATCGCCTCGGTCGCGTTCAGCCGCGAGGTGGTCACGCTCGTGCCCGTCGACCCGTCGACCGGGCCGGAGGGCGCGCAGCTCACCGTGGACCGCATCATCGCCGCGGTGCGCGGCGACCGCGGCGGTGGGCGCGTCGCGTTCTCGGCCGGGGTGAGCCGCGTCGCCGAGGGTCTCGGTGACCTGCCCGAGGCGTTCCGGCAGGCCCAGCGCGCGGTCGAGATCGGGCGGCGCGTGCACGGCGGGGGCTCGGTGATCCGCTTCGACCAGCTCGGCCTGCACCGGCTGCTCGCCCTGGTGCCCGACGGCGCCGAGCTGAGCGCGTTCGCCGCCGACGTCCTCGGGCCGCTCGCCGCGCGCACCCCGGAGGCCGCCGACCTGCGCGAGACGCTGCAGGTGCTGATCGACACCAACTTCAACGTCGCGGAGGCCGCCCGCGCGCAGTTCTTCCACTACAACACGATGCGCTACCGCGTGGGCAAGCTGCAGCGGATCCTCGGCCCGGTCGCCACCGACCCGCACCTGCGCCTCGACGTGGCGGTGGCGCTGCGGGCGCTCGAGATCGTCGACTGACGGGCCGGGTTCAGAGCAGCTTCTCGTAGAACACCCGGACGAGACCGGCCTCACCGGCGCGGTGGGTCTCGACGTAGCCCACCCGTGCGTAGAGCGCCTGGTTCTCCACCATCGTGTGGTGGGTGCAGAGGCGGACGCGGGGGAGCGCGAGGGCGCGGGCGCGCGACTCGGCGAGCCGGAGGAGGCGCCGCCCGACCCCGCGTCCGTGGTGGGTGGGGAGGACGGCGACGTTGTCCAGGAGGACGCCGTCGTCCTCGGGCACCAGGAGCAGGAGGCCGACGACCGAGGAGCCGTCGAGGGCCACCCAGGCCTCCGTGTCATCGATCGCAGCGGCGTAGTCGGTCTCGAGGGGGCCGGGGCGCAGGCCGCCCATCCGGGCGAGGTAGGGGGAGTACGCCGCCTCGGCGACGCGCCGCACCGCCTCGGCGTCCGTCGCGACCGCGCGGCGCAGCGCCGGGTGCCGGACACCGAACCACTGCTCCGCGCCGTGCTCCTCGAACCGGTCCGCCTCGTCGAAGCCGAGGCGATCAGCCAGCGCGCGGGAGCGGGCGTTGGCGACCTGCGTGCACAGCACGACGTCCTCGCCGAGGCGCTCGTCGGCCAGGTCGAGCAGCGCCGCGCACCCCTCGGCGGCGTAGCCGCGGCCCCACGGGTCGACCGGGAGCACGTAGCTCAGCTCGACGACGCCCGGCCCCGCGACGGCGGGCTCGGACCCGTCCGTGGCGACCAGCCGGCCGGGGCGCTCCGCCTCCCGGCGGCTCAGCCCGATCCAGCCCACGAAGCGGCCCTCGTGCTCCAGGACGTACTGGGCCGGGCGGTCGGCGGGCACCTCGGGGAGGCTGGCGTCGAGGGTGGCGCGGTCCTGGCCGCCGGCGAGGTGCTGGTTGACGACCGGGTCTGAGCCGAGGTCGAGGAACGCCTCGCGATCGCGCGCCTCGGGCGCGCGCAGCAGCAGCCGCTCGGTGCGCAACGACCCGGCCGGCCAGGCGTCGTCGGTGAGGGGCAGGGCCATGCTCGAAGGGTAGGGAGTGCGGGCATTGCAGCCGAGAACTTGTCAGCCGGCGCGGCGTTCCTTCGGCAGATGTCGCCAGTGAGGGTGTGAGATGAGCCGCACTAGTTTGTGGCTCCTCGGGCACCACACCCCTGCGAATCTGGAGGCCAGCGCATGTCGATGTTCAAGTGGGACGTGGTCGATCCCGCCCCCGGCCAGCCGGTGCTCCCGCTCCAACGCCTGCCGTGGGGCAAGACGATCGGGCTCGGCGCCCAGCACGTGGTCGCCATGTTCGGCGCCACCTTCGTCTTCCCGCTGGTGATGGGGCTCGACGCCAACCTCGCCATCATGTTCTCGGGCCTCTGCACCATCCTGTTCCTGCTGATCGTGCAGAACCGGGTGCCCAGCTACCTCGGCACCAGCGCCTCGTTCGTGGCGTCGGTCGCCGCGATCCGCGCGCTCGACGAGGGCAACGACTCGTCCTACGTCACCGGCGCGATCCTGGTCGGCGGCCTCGTGCTGGCCGCGATCGGCGTGCTCGTGCACTTCGCCGGCGCCGGGCTCATCCACCGCATCCTCCCGCCCGCCGTGACCGGCGCGGTGGTCATGCTCATCGGCTTCAACCTCGCGCCCGTCGTGGCCGGCACCTACTGGCCGCAGGACCAGTGGGTCGCGCTGCTGACGGCGGCCTTCATGGTCTTCGCGGCGGTCGCCCTGCCGGGCTTCTGGTCGCGGATCGCGGTCTTCCTCGCACTCATCTTCGGCTACGTGCTGTCCTGGATCTTCGACGGCGTCTTCGGCCCCATCACGTCCGTGCTCGGCGGTGCGACCGAGGCCACCGAGCACGACCGGGTGTCGTGGGCCGGCGTGCAGGCGGCCGACTGGATCGGCCTGCCGAGCGGCACCCTCGCCGACGGCGTCTCGGTCGTCCACGGGCCGTCGTTCTCGCTCACCGCCATCCTGCTCGTGCTGCCCGGCGTGATCGCGCTGGTCGCGGAGAACACCGGCCACGTCAAGGCGGTCGCCGAGATGACCGGCGAGGACCTCGACCCCTACATGGGTCGCGCGATCGGCGCCGACGGCCTGGCCACCGCGTTCGCCAGCGCGTTCGGCGGCTCCCCGACCACGACGTACGCCGAGAACATCGGTGTCATGGGCGCCACCCGCGTCTACTCCTCGGCGGCCTACTACGTCGCCGCCCTCGTGGCGATCCTGCTCGGGCTGTGCCCCAAGTTCGGCGCGATCGTCAACGCGACGCCCGGCGGAGTGCTCGGCGGCATCACCGTCGTCCTCTACGGGATGATCGGGCTGGTGGGGGCCAAGATCTGGGTGGAGAACAACATCGACTTCGGCAACCCCGTCAACCTGGTCGGCCTCTCCGCGGGCATCATCGCCGGCATCGGCGGCGTCACCCTCACCTTCGGCGACGACTTCGAGCTCGGCGGCATCGCCCTCGGCACGATCCTGGTCATCGTGTTCTTCCACATGGTCCGTGGCCGCGGTGGCACCGGGGGACCGGGCGGCGCGACCCGCAACCTCAGCCACCCCGACTACGACGAGGGCGTCGACGACGCAGCCTCCGGAGGCACGCACCAGCGATGAAGCCGGCACCCTTCGCCTACCTGCGACCCTCCACCCTCGAGGAAGCCCTCGCGGCGCTCGCGGGGGAGCAGGGGGCGAAGGTGCTGGCCGGCGGCCAGTCGCTCGTCCCGCTGCTGTCGATGCGGCTGGCCGCGCCGTCGATGCTCGTCGACATCAACGCCATCCCCGGCCTCGACCACGTGCGCGTGGACGAGGACGGGGTCCGGGTCGGGGCCCTGGCCCGCCACGCCCACGTGCTCGGGTCCGCCGAGGCCGGCGAGGCGCAGCCGCTGCTCGCGATGGCACTGAGCCACGTCGCCCACCCGACCATCCGCAACCGCGGCACCACCGTCGGCTCGATCGTGCACGCCGACGCCGCGGCCGAGATGCCGATGGTGCTGCGGCTGCTGGAGGGATCGGTGGACGTCGCGTCGGTGCGCGGTCGCCGTACGGTGCCGGCGGCCGAGCTGTTCGCCGGGCCGCTCGAGAGCACCCTCGCCCAGGACGAGGTGGCCGTCGAGGCGTTCTTCCCGGGGCTCGCGCCCGGCGCCGGCGTCGCCTTCGAGGAGATCGCCCGCCGCCACGGCGACTACGCCCTCGTCGGGGTGGCCGCCCACGTCGAGACCGACGGCGATGCCGTCACCCGGGCCCGGGTCGGCTTCGTGTCGGTGAGCGACGTGCCCGTCGTCGTCGACGTCACCGACGCCGTGCGCGACCCGGCCGGCGACCCCGCCGGCGCCGCGCTGGCCGAGCTCGACCCGGCCGGCGACATCCACGCCACGGCCGCCTACCGCGCCCACCTCGTGACGGTGCTGGCACCGCGCGTCCTGGCGGCTGCCACCGACCACGCCCGCTCGCGGGCAGGAGAGGCGTCCCACCCGTGACCACCGAACAGCTCCACGAGGTGCGCCTGCACGTCAACGGCTCCGTCCACGAGGTACGCGTGCCGGCGCGCCGGCTGCTCTCCGACGCGCTGCGCCACGACTGCGGCCTGACCGGTACGCACGTCGGGTGCGAGCACGGCGTGTGCGGGGCGTGCACGGTGCTGGTCGACGGCGCGCCGATGCGCTCGTGCCTGATGCTGGCCGTGTCGGCGGTCGACGCCGAGATCACCACCGTCGAGGGGCTCACGGAGGACGACGGGTCGCTCTCGCCGGTGCAGCAGGCGTTCTCCGACTGCCACGGCCTGCAGTGCGGCTTCTGCACCCCGGGCTTCCTCACCACCATCACCGCCGGGCTGCGCGAGACGCCCGACCCCTCCGAGGACGAGGCGCGGGAGATGATCGCCGGCAACCTGTGCCGCTGCACGGGCTACCAGAACATCGTGCGCTCGGTGCTCCGGGCGGCCGAGATCACGCGGGGTGAGGCATGACCACCAAGATGTTCGGCGCCAAGGTGCCGCGGGTGGAGGACCAGCGCTTCCTGCGCGGCCAGGGCCGTTACGTCGACGACCTGCTCACCGACGACCCGCGGCTGCTGCACGCGGCGGTGCTGCGCTCGCCGCACGCCCACGCCCGCATCGTCGACATCGACGTCGCCGACGTGCTCGACGTCGAGGGCGTGGTGGCCGTGTGGACCCACGACGACCTCGAGGGCCCGATGGCCGAGCCGCTGCCGTTGCTCATCCCGCACCCGAGCCTCACCCACGGCCGCACGCAGTACGCCCTGGCGAGGAACGAGGTCAACTACGCCGGCGAGGCCGTCGCGTTCGTCGTCGCGGTCGACCGCTACGTCGCCGAGGACGCCGTGGGCCGGATCCGCGTCGACTACGAGGTGCTCGCGCCGGTGGTCGGCATCCCGGCCGCGCGGGCGGCACGCACCGCCGTGCACGACGACGTGCCCGACAACGTCGGTGCGCGCATGGAGCAGGAGAACGGCGACGCCCGCGCGGCCATCGCCCGCGCGCCCCACACCCTGACCCTCGAGCTCGACGTCGAGCGCTCGGCGTGCACGCCGATGGAGGGCCGCGGCACGGTGGCGCGCTGGGACCCCGACACGTCCCGGCTGACGGTGTGGTCCTCGACGCAGACCTCGACCGGCGTGCGCGGCTGCGTGGCCGCCAAGCTCGGCCTCGACCTGGCCAAGGTCGACGTGATCACGCCCGACGTGGGCGGCGGCTTCGGCGTGAAGATCAACCACCCCTGGCCCGAGGAGCTGCTCGTGCCGCTCGCGGCGATGACGCTGGGGCGGCCGGTGAAGTTCACCGAGGACCGGCGCGAGCACTTCATCTCGTCGGCCCACGAGCGTGCCCAGCACCACCACGTCGAGGTCGGCTTCGACGACGACGGCCGGCTGCTGGGGCTCGACGTCGAGTTCTGGCACGACCACGGCGCCTACACCCCCTACGGGCTGATCGTCCCGATCATCACCTCCACGCAGCTGCTCGGGCCCTACAAGCCGGCCAACTACCGCGTCGTCTTCGAGTCGCTCTACACCAACACCGTCATCGTCACGCCCTACCGCGGCGCGGGACGTCCGCAGGGATGCTTCGTCATGGAGCGCACCATGGACGCGATCGCGGCCTACCTCGGCAAGGACCGCACCGAGGTGCGGGCGACCAACTTCATCCAGCCCGACGAATTCCCGTTCGAGCACGGCCTGGTCTTCCAGGACGGCCGCGAGCTGACCTACGACTCGGGCGACTACCCGGCGTCGTTGACCAGGCTCAAGGAGCTCGTCGGGTGGGACGAGTTCGAGGAGTTCCGCGCCGAGATGGCCGCCCAGGGGCGCCGGGTCGGCATCGGCCTGGCCTGCTACGTCGAGGGCACCGGGGTCGGGCCCTACGAGGGCGCCCACGTGCACGTGGAGACGTCCGGGAAGGTCAAGGTCGCCACGGGCCTCACCACCCAGGGGCAGGGCCACCAGACGGCGTTCGCCCAGATCGTGGCCGACACGCTCGGCGTACGCTTCGAGGACGTCGAGGTCACGACCGGCGACACCCGCAAGATGCCCTACGCCGTGGGCACCTTCGCCTCCCGGGCGGCGGTGATGAGCGGCTCGGCGATCCACCTCGCCGCCCTCCGCGCGCGGGAGAAGGCGCTGCGCATCGCGGCCGAGGCGCTCGAGGCGGCCGAGGACGACCTCGAGATCACCGACGGCGTGGTGTCGGTGCGCGGCACCGACGCGTCCCCGCAGACGCGCATCGACCTCGGCACCGTGGCGGTGCTGTCCAACCCGCTGCGCTACGCCTTCGACGAGGCGTCGAAGGCCGCCACCCAGTTCTCCGTCGGCGATCCCGGCAAGCCGCCGGTGGCCGAGGGCGACGAGCCGGGCCTGGAGGGCAAGGACTTCTTCTCCCCGCCGCGCTCGACGTTCGCCAGCGGCATGCACGCCGTCATCGTGGAGACCGACCCCGACACCGCCGAGATCACGATCCTCAAGTACGCCGTGGTCCACGACTGCGGCAACCTGATCAACCCGATGATCGTGGAAGGCCAGATCCACGGCGGCGTCGCGCAGGGCGTGGGCGGCGCGCTCTACGAGCGGATGGCTTACGACGAGTCGGGCCAGCTGCTCAACGCGTCGTTCATGGACTTCCTGATGCCCTACGCGACCGAGGTCCCGACCTCGATCGACATCGACCACCTCGAGACGCCGTCGCCGCTCAACCCCCTCGGCATCAAGGGCGCCGGAGAGGCCGGCGTGATCCCGTCGGCCGCCGTCTTCGCGGCTGCCATCGAGGACGCCGAGCTGCCCTCCAGCCCGGGGCTGAGGATCACGTCGATGCCGATCTCGCCGTCCGAGCTCTTCGACCTGCGCCTCGCGCACGCCCCCGCCACCCCCGCCACCCCGTCCCTCACTACCCAGCCCACCCGAGGAGTCCCGAGATGAAGTTCACCGGAGAGAACGTCCTGGCCGCGGACGTCGCGCGGGCGTGGGACGCGCTGCTCGACCCGGGGGTCCTGGTCCGGACGATCCCAGGCTGCGAGCGGCTCGAGGCCACCGGGGAGAACGCCTACGCGATGACCGTCACCGCGGGCGTCGCGTCGATCAAGGGGACCTACGCCGGCTCGTGCGAGCTGCGCGACCTCGTCGAGCACGAGTCGCTGGTGATGAGGCTCGACGGCGCCGGCGCCCCCGGCACGATCGGCGCGACGGTCAACGTCCGCTTCGCGCCCGAGGGCTCCGCGACGCGCGTCTCGTACGACGCCGACGCCGTCGTCGGCGGGATGATCGGCGGCGTCGGTCAGCGGATGCTCACCTCGGTCTCCAAGCGGATGGCGGGGGAGTTCTTCGGCAACGTCGACGCGGCCCTCGCGGGTGGTCCGGACCCTGGTCCCACGGCCGACGGCGTCGCACCGGTGGCTGCCGAGCCCGCCGCCGTCGGCCAGGTCTTCGTCGCGCCGGCCCCCTCCGCCGCCGGGTCGCGGCAGGACTTCCTCACCGGCGTCGCCGTCGGCGCCGGCCTGGTGCTCGCGGGAGTCATCGTGGGCGGCATCGTCGGGCGTCGCCGGTGAGCGGCCTCACCGTCGAGTCCACCGCGCGCGAGCAGGCCGCAGCGGTCCGCTCGGGCGAGATCTCGGCGGCCGAGCTGCTCGAGCTGCACCTCGACCGGATCGAGGAGCGCAACCCCGAGCTCAACGCGATCGTGTCCCTCGACGCCGAGCGCGCGCGGGCGTGGGCCGCGGTCGCCGACCAGGCGCAGGCCTCCGGCGAGGAGGTGGGCCCCCTGCACGGGCTGCCCTTCGCGGTGAAGGACACCCACGCCCTCCGGGGCTGGCGCACGACCTACGGCTCGCCGATCTTCGCCGACGCCGTCGCCGACCACGACGACCTGCTCGTCGAGCGCATCCGCGCGGCGGGGGCGGTCTTCATCGGCAAGACCAACGTGCCGGAGTTCGCGGCCGGCTCCCACACCTTCAACACGGTCTTCGGCGTCACCCGAAACCCCGTCGACCCCTCGCGCTCGGCCGGCGGGTCGAGCGGGGGAGCGGCGTGCGCGCTGGCGTCGGGCATGGTGCCGCTGGCCGACGGCTCCGACATGGGCGGATCGCTGCGCAACCCGGCGTCGTTCTGCGGCGTCGTCGGCATGCGCCCCTCGCTGGGACGCGTGCCGGAGTGGCCGCTCTACAACCAGTGGGAGAGCACGTCGGTCGGCGGCCCGTTGGCCCGCAACGTCGGCGACCTGGCGCTGCTGCTGTCGGTCATCGCGGGACCCGACCCCCGCACCCCGCTCGCGCTCGGCGACCCCGGGTCGTCGTTGGCCCCGCCGCTCACGCCCGCGCCGCTCGCCGGCCTGCGGGTGGCGTGCTCGGTCGACCTCGGCGGCGCGCTGGTGGTCGACCACGAGGTCGCCGACGTCGTACGCACCACCGCGCGGCGGCTGTCCGACGCCGGTGCGTCGGTGGCTGAGGCACACCCCGACCTGTCGCTGGCCGACGACACCTTCCGCACGCTGCGGGCCTGGCACTTCCGGGCGAGGTTCGCCGAGCTGCTCGCCGAGCACCCGACGTCGTTCAAGCCCACCCTGGAGGCCAACATCCGCGCCGGCGAGCCGCTCACCGGCGCCGACGTCGCGCGGGCCTACACCCAGCGCACCTCGCTGTCGGAGACGATGCGGCTCTTCTTCGGCGACCACGACGTGCTGCTGCTTCCCACCTCGCAGGTGCCGCCGTTCCCGGTGGAGCAGGAGTACCCCGACACGATCAACGGCGAGCAGATGCCCGACTACCTCGCCTGGATGCGCTCGGCCTACTTCATCACCGTCACCGGCTGCCCCGCGATCTCCGTGCCCGCCGGACGCACCGCCGACGGTCTGCCCGTCGGCGTCCAGCTCGTCGCGCGGCACGGCGCGGACCGTCAGCTGCTGCAGGTGGCGGCCGCGCTGGAGGAGCTCGTGGCCGGGGACTGAGCTGTGCATGACGGTGTGGACAACTGACCCACAGCTGGGGATGACCGCCGTTCGGCTGGGGACGACTCGCCGGAACCCGAAGTATGTCGACGATCGTGGCCTCCAGCTCTTGCGGCGAGCGTGGTCCACGGCATAGAACTCTCCTTACGCAGCCCCGCAAGGGGCCGCGGGATGGCTCCAGAGAGATGGTCCACCCGACTCCGAACCAGTCCGCTGGGGACGAGTCGCAGGCACCGGGTGATGCGGTGGCTGGGACCGGAAGGACGGGGCTGTCGGCCGCGAGCATCACTCGACCGGCCACCCGAAGGGCCCTTGGCGCTCATACCGCCGAGGGCCCTTCACCTTTGTGTCGCAGGTCCTCGGGCGGCGCAACTCTTGACGCTGGACGTGCGTTCCGTCGGCAAGGTCTGCCGTGGCCGCCGCGGCGGCTGCCTCGGTTGAATCGAGCCCATGAGCTCGCGGCGGATCAGGATCGGCATCGACACCGGCGGCACCTTCACCGACGTGGTGGCCCTCGACGAGGACTCGGGCGAGCTGGTCACCACCAAGACCCCGAGCACCCCGGGCAACCCCGCCGACGGCTTCATCGCCGGCATCGAGAAGATCCTCGCCCTCGTGGATGGCGAGGGCAGCGACATCACCGCCGTCTCGCACGGCACCACCGTGGCCACCAACAAGCTCCTCGAGGGCAAGGTCGAGGCGCTCGGCTTCATCACCACCGAGGGCTACGAGTTCATGCTCGAGATCGCGCGCCAGTCGGTGCCCGACGGCTACGGCAACTCCTACTTCTGGGTCAAGCCCGACCGGATCGTCCCGGCCGACCGGGTCCGCACGGTCGGTGGCCGCCTCGACTTCACCGGCGCCGAGGTCCGTCCGTTCGACGAGGACCAGGCCGTGGCCGCGGCCCGGTGGTTCAAGGCCCAGGGCATCACCACGATCGGCGTCTGCTTCCTCCACGCCTACGCCGACGACACCCACGAGCTGCGGATGCGCGACGTCCTGCGCCGCGAGCACCCCGACGCCGTCGTGTCGATCTCGAGCGAGGTGCTGCGCGAGTACCGCGAGTACGAGCGCTCGATGACCACGCTCGTCGACGCGGCGGTCAAGCCCAACGTCAGCCGCTACGTCTCCAACATCTCCGAGCGGCTGCGCGACTTCACCGGCGCCGGCCGGGACACCCAGCCGATCCCGTTCTACGTGATGAAGTCCAACGGTGGCGTGCTGTCGGCCGACGAGGTCGTGCACCAGCCGATCACCACCGTGCTGTCCGGCCCCGCGGCGGGCGCGCTGGGCGCCGCGCTGATCGCCGAGGTCGCGGGCTTCCCACGGATCCTCACCTGCGACGGGGGCGGCACGTCGACCGACGTGTCGGTCGTCCTCGACGGCGAGCCGACGCTGACGACCGAGGGCACGGTCGGCGCCTACCCGAGCAAGATCCCGATGATCGACGTCGTCACCGTCGGTGCCGGCGGTGGCTCGATCGCCTGGCTCTCGCCGGAGGGGACCCTCAAGGTCGGCCCGCACTCGGCCGGCGCCGATCCCGGCCCCCTCTGCTACGGCAACGGCGGCACCCAGCCGACCATCACCGACGCCCACGTCACCCTCGGCCGCATCCCTCCGCACCTGCTCGGCGGCGAGATCCCGCTCGACGTGGAGGCCGCCCGCGGGGGCATCGCCGACCTCGCCGAGCGGCTCGGCCTCGACTTCGAGCGCTGCGCGACCGGCATCCTCGAGATCTCCGCGTGGAACCAGGCCAACGCCCTGCGCCAGGTCAGCGTCAAGCGCGGCCTCGACGTGCGCGACTTCATGCTCACCACCTTCGGCGGCTCCGGCTCCCTGCTGGCCTGCCGGCTCGTCGACATCCTCGACCTCGCCGGCGTCGTCGTGCCGCCCAACCCGGGCAACGTGAGCGCGTTCGGGCTGCTGACCGTCGACGTGAAGAACGACTACGTCCAGACCCACGTCGCGAAGGAGTCGGCGCTCGACCACGCGACCGTGCAGGCGATCCTCGACGACCTGACCGACCGGGCCCGCGCGGCGCTGGCCAAGGAGGGCTTCTCCCCGGACGAGCACCGCTTCCAGCACACCATCGACGTGCGCTACGTCGGGCAGGCCTTCGAGGTCCGCGTCGCCGCGCCGGAGGCCGGCGACGGGCGGGGCGTCGACGCGGCGTACGTCGAGCAGGTGGCCGACGCGTTCCACACCGAGCACCGCCAGCTCTACGGCTACGACTTCCGCGGCGACCCGGACCAGCAGGTCGAGTGGGTCAACCTGCGCGTGAGCGGCATCGGCCCGATCACCCGCCCGGAGATCCCCACCCTCGACAAGGCCGCCGGCACCGTGGAGGAGCGGGCTGTCCGCGGCCGCCGCGCCGTCTGCTTCGACGCCGAGCAGGGCTACGTCGACACGCCCGTCCTCTGGCGCGCCGACCTCGGTGCCGGCGACACGTTCGGCGGCCCGGCCATCGTGGAGGAGTTCGGCTCCACCATCCCGGTCCACCCCGGCTTCGAGGTCGTGGTCGACGACTGGGCCAACCTCGTGATCCGGAAGGAGTCGGCCCGATGACCGACCTCAGCACCCGTCCCGTCGACCCGGCCTACGTCACCGCGACGCCGGTCAACCCGGCCGGCCTGCCCACGGCGTACGAGCACGGCCACCGGCTGACCGCCGAGGGCACCACCGTCGACCCGATCCTCGTCGAGATCGTGCAGGGCACGCTCGCCAGCGTCGAGATGGAGGTGGAGACCGCCATCGGGCGCACCAGCCGCTCGCCGATGATCCGCGACGCCCACGACTTCCGCGCCGGCATCCACGACCGCCAGCTGCGCAAGCTGACCGGGCGCTCCTACAGCGCGCTGGTCCACCCGGTCGTGCGCGACCACCCGATCGAGGAGATGCGCGAGGGCGACGTCTTCTTCCACAACGACGTCTACGAGTCCGAGGGCGGGATCGGCCACCTGCCCGACCTGTGCGTCACCGTGCCGGTCTTCCACGACGGCGAGGTCGTCGCCTTCGTGCAGGCCTTCGGCCACCACGACGACATCGGGGGCGCCGTTCCCGGGTCGATGCCGAGCAACGCGACCAGCGTCTTCGAGGAAGGGCTGGCCGTCCCACCGATCAAGCTGTGGGACGCCGGGGCGCCCAACAAGGCGGCGCTGCGGATCATGACCCGCAACTCGCGCATGCCCGACAGCCTCGCCGCCGACCTCGACGCCGAGTGCTCGGCCTGCCTGATGGGCGCGCGGCGCCTCGGCGAGCTGTTCGAGCGCTACGGCCGCGACGCGATCGAGGCGTCGTTCGACGCGATCCTCGACGCGACGACCGAGACCTACCGCCGCGAGATCCTGTCCCAGATCCCCGACGGCACCTACGTCTGGGAGGACTACGCCGAGCACGACGGCATCGACGAGCCGCAGCTGCACACCCAGCGGATCACCCTCACCAAGGTCAGCGACGCCCCCGCCGACCCGGACCACGGCCGTCCTGCCGGGCCCCGCCTGATCATCGACTTCACCGGCACCAGCGCCCAGGCGAAGGGCCCGATCAACCACTGCGGCGACTACGTCGGCGGCAACTTCCTCAAGAAGTGGCTCGCGCCGATCCTGCGCAACCTCGCCGACACCCCCGAGCGGATGGCCGAGCTCGACGTCAACGAGGGCATCGTGCCGCTGATCGAGATGCGATTCCCCGAGAAGGGCACGCTGCTCACGCCGATCCACCCCGCCCCGACCAACGCCCGCACCTTCGTGATCCTGCGGCTGCTCGGCGTGCTCGCCGGCGTCGTGGCCAAGGCGGTCGACGGCAGGATGCCCGCCGACCAGGAGACGATCCGCTACACCGGCGTCTACGGCAAGGACCGCGACGGCAACGACTACCTCATGCGCGAGGTGCTCGGCGGCGGCTCGGGTGGGCGCTACTACGCCGACGGCGAGGACACCATCCACGTCGTCCCCGACTCCCGCAACCTGCCCACCGAGTTCACCGAGTCGCGCTTCCCGTTCATCGTCGAGCGCCTGGGCCTCGCGATGGACTCGGGCGGCGCGGGCGAGCACCGCGGCGGCCTGGGCTACGAGAAGCACCTGCGGATGCTCGAGGACGCCCGCTTCATGTCCATCGCCGACCGCTCGATCCTGGCCTGCTGGGGCGTACGCGGCGGCAAGGCGGGCGCGCCGTTCCAGGTCGTCATCGACCCCGGCGGCCCCGACGAGCGCGAGGTCGACGCCCTCGCCGACGCCGAGGAGATCAAGGCCGGCCAGCTCGTCCGGATCCGGACGACGGGCGGCGGCGGCTGGGGCGACCCGCTCGCCCGCGACCCGGAGTCCGTCGTCCGCGACGTGGTCTGGCGCAAGGTGTCGGCCGAGGCCGCGCTGCGCGACTACGGCGTGGTGCTGACCGGCTCGACCGGCGACGGGACGCTGGGCTTCGA
This sequence comes from Nocardioides sp. zg-1228, assembly GCF_017086465.1. NCBI lineage: Bacteria > Bacillati > Actinomycetota > Actinomycetes > Propionibacteriales > Nocardioidaceae > Nocardioides > Nocardioides sp. zg-1228. The sequence goes on from NZ_CP070961.1 coordinate 1,207,767, forward strand.
CGAGTCAGCCACCGCCGCCGAGCGGTCGTCGCGGGCGGCATGGAGCCGCGACGACGACGCGTTCTTCGACCGCGGCCCCGGCTACGCCTCGCTGGCCGGGGGCGCCGCCTTCGCCGAGGTCGACCGGGTCTGAGCCAGCACGCCGGGGTCGAGGTCGGTGCTGACGACCTCGAAGTGGTCGGCGTGCAGGTCCTTCTCGGCCAGCAGCTCGTCGTCGCCGGGGTAGAAGCGGGCGACCGCGGGGTCGTCGCCGGCGAAGGCCCGGATGGCCTCCATCGACTCCCACAGCGAGACCGTCGTGACCTCGACCAGGTCGCCGGCCGGTCGCCTGAGCACCAGCACGCCCAGGTTGCCCGGGGTCGCGCGGTACTCCCGCACCCCGGTGCCGGACTGGTGGTCGAGGTAGCGGTCGGCGTCCTCGGGTCGGACGGCACCGCGCCAGGTGCGCATGATCAACGGGTCCTCCTCGTGGGTCAGCTGTGGGTCCAGCTGTGGGGTCCGGCGTGGGGTCCGGATGTGGGGTCCGGGTGTGGGTCCACCCTCGCAGGAGGCGGGTCAGGGCTCGATGAGCCCCGCGCGGATCGCGTAGCGGGTCAGCTCGACCCGGTCGCGCATCCCGAGCTTGGCGAGGATGTTGGCGCGGTGGCCCTCCACGGTCTTCAGTGCGATGTGCAGCTCCTTGGCGATCTCGCGCGAGGAGCGTCCCTCGGCGATCAGCTTGATCACCTGGTCCTCGCGGGCGGTGAGCACCGAGGCGGGCACCCGCTCGCCGCGGCGCAGCCGGTCGAGGTAGTCGCGCACGAGCGTGCTCTCGGCGCCCGGGTAGAGGAACGTCTCGCCCCGCATCGCCGCGCGGCAGGCGCCGACGAGGTCCTCGTCGGCGACCGACTTGAGGACGTAGCCGCTCGCGCCGGCCTTGAGGGCGCCGAAGAAGTACTGCTCGTTGTCGTGCATCGACAGCATCAGGATCTTCGGCGGGTCGCGGCGCTGCGCGATCTCGGCGGCCGCCTGCAGCCCGGTCATCCGGGGCATCGCGATGTCGAGCACGACCAGGTCGACCTCGGTGTCGCGCACCCGCTCGACGGCCTCCGTCCCGTCGGCGGCCTCCGCGACGACCGTCAGGTCGGGCTCCTGCTCGAGGATGAGGCGTACGCCGCGGCGCACGAGGGTGTGGTCGTCGGCCAGCAGGATCCGGATCACGCGGGCACCTCCTCGATCGCGTCGACGGGGACCTTGAGCCGCACGGTCGTACCGTGCCGCGGCTGGCTGATCACCGACAGCTCGGCGCGCACCAGCGCGGCGCGCTCGCGCATCCCCATCAGCCCGGACCCCTCGGAGAGCCCGGTGAAGCCGCGGCCGTCGTCGCGGACCTCGAGGACCACGTGGGACCCGAGCCGGTGCAGCGACAGCTCGACCTCGCCGGCGTCGGCGTGCCGGGCGGCGTTGGTGAGCGCCTCCTGGGCCACCCGGTAGACGACGACCTCCGCCTCCGGGCTCAGCGGCGGGAGGCCGGGCGCGAACGAGCGGCGCACCGACGCCGAGCTGTGGTCGGCGAACTCGGTGGCCAGGGCGGCCAGCGCGCTCGCGAGCCCGAGGTCCTCCAGCACCCCGGGACGCAGCCGTCGCGCCACCCGTCGTACGTCGTCGAGGCCGGCGCGGGCGCTCTCGCGGACCGCCGCGAGCTCGGGCACCAGCCCGGGCGCGGCCTGCGACTCCAGCTGCTTGAGTCCCAGCAGCACGACCGTCAGGCTCTGGCCGACCTCGTCGTGCAGCTCCTGGGCGATGCGGTGCCGCTCCGCCTCCTGCGCGGCGAGCGCCCGGGCATCGCCGGTGCGGCGCTCCTCGCCCAGGCGGTCGAGCAGGCCGTTGACGCTGCGGGCGATGCCGAGCACGGGGCCGGACCCCTCCTCGGGGAGCTCCGTCGGCTCGAGGTGCTCGATGCCCTCCAGGCGGGAGATCAGCCGGTGCAGCGGTGCGAGCGCCCAGCGGATGAGCAGGGCGTTGGTCAAGATGATCACGACCAGCCCCAGGCCGATGACGAGGATCTCCGAGGGCACCGCGTCGGCGGAGACGCGGGCGGGGGACAGGACCAGCAGCAGGGCCGCGCCCACCAGCACCACACCGTTGATCAGACAGATCGTCCAGAACAACGGGAGGTGGCTGGGCAGGCGCATGCGGCAACCCTCCCATCCCGCAGATGGGGTCCGGCACCCATGGTCGCCGGCCGTGCGCCACCTCGACACTCGTCGCATGCCCCCGCCGGACGAGAACGCCACGCTCGACCCGACGGGCGCCGCCTGGGTGGTGTGGCTGGTCATCGTCGGACCGGGGCTGCTGTTCGTGACCCTCCTCTGCCTGCGCCGGGTGGCGCCCGGCGAGCTGGTCCTCGTGGTCCGCGGCGGGACCGTGGTCCGCGTGCGGCGCAACGGGCTCGTCGCGCGGTGGCCGGGGCTCGAGCGCTTCGAGGCCGTGCCGACCGACCCGCGGGTCCTGCCGCTGGTGGTCCGCTCCCGCACGTGCGACGGCGTCGACGTCGTCGCGCTCGCCGACCTGACGCTCCTGGTGCACGACGTCGAGCCGGGCACGGCGTACGCCCCCTCGGCGCACGCCGCCCGGTCGGCCGAGGACGTCGTCGCGCGCGCGGTCGAGCAGCTCGAGGTGGGCACGCTGGTCGACGACCTCGACGAGCTGCAGGACCGCTGGCCCGCCGAGCTCACCCGCCTGCTGCCGCTGGGCACCGAGGCCACGGCCCTGTCGGTCACCGAGGTCGAGGCCCGGCTGACGGGGGGTGCGGTGTGAGCACCGGGACGGAGTACCTCCTGGAGGTCGCGGTGTCGGTGGCGCTGATCGCCTCGGCGATCGGCTTCGCGATCGGGCTCGCCGTCGGTCGCGGTCGCCAGCCCCGCTGGCAGGAGAAGGGCAGCTTCGTCCACAAGGTCTCGATCGGCTTCGCGACCCTCGACCGGCTCGACGCGGTGCTGCTGCGCTTCGAGGTGGAGCCGTCCTCGCGGCTGTCGGGCGTGGAGGTGGGCGAGCTGCGGCTCCCCGTCGGATCGGGGGTCGCCATCCTCGCCCGCGGCAAGGAGGTCATCGTCCCCGACTCGCGCACCGTGCTGCGCACCGGCGACCAGGTCCTCGTCGTCGCGGCGCTCGGCCAGGTCGCGCGGGTGGAGGACCGGCTCCGCTCGGTCAGCCGCTACGGCCGCCTCGCGAGCTGGGCCGAGGACATGGACGACGGCTCCGGCTCGGCACGCGCGTTCGGCGTGCGCAGGCGGATCGCGTGATCCTGACCTCCGCGGCGCTGGCGATCTTCATCATCGCCTACGCCCTCATCGCGACCGAGCGCGTCCACCGCGTCGCCGCCGCCCTCGGCGGTGTCGCCGGCATGGTCGTCATCGGCCTCGTCGACGCCGAGACGGCGTTCTTCGACCACCACACCGGCGTCGACTGGAACGTCATCTTCCTGCTCTTCGGGATGATGATCATCGTCGGCGTGCTCAAGCAGACCGGGCTCTTCGAGTTCCTCGCGCTCTGGGCGGCCAAGAAGTCGGGCGGCCACCCCTACAAGCTGCTCGTGCTGCTGGTCCTCGTCGGCGCGGCGGTCGCGCCGATCCTCGACAACGTCACCTGCGTGCTCCTCGTCGCCCCGGTCACCCTGTCGGTCTGCCGGCGCCTCGGGCTACCGTCGGCGCCCTACCTGATCTCGCTGATCCTCGCCTCCAACATCGGCGGCATGTCGACCCTGATCGGCGACCCGCCCAACATCATCATCGCGAGCCGGGCCGGCCTGACGTTCACCGACTTCCTGGTCCACTCGCTGCCGCTGACGATCATCCTGCTGGTGCTGTTCGTGGTGATGGCGCGCTGGCTCTTCCGCAAGGACATGACGCGGATGGGCAACGTGCACGGCCTCGACGACCTGCGTCCGGTCGACGCCATCACCAACGTGCGGATGCTGCGCCGCTCGCTCGTCGTGCTCCTGCTGGTGATGGTCGCCTTCAGCCTGCACTCGGTCATGCACCTCGACCCGTCGGTGGTCGCGATGATGGGCGCGGGGGCGATGGTGCTGGTCTCGCGCACCGAGCCCGAGGAGTTCCTCGAGGAGGTCGAGTGGGCCACCCTCGCGTTCTTCATGGCGCTCTTCGTCCTCGTCGGCGCGCTCGTGCAGGTCGGCGTCATCGGCGCGATCAGTGAGTGGGCCGCCGAGGCGATGGGCGAGCGGGAGCTGCTCGGCGCGACCGCCCTGCTCTTCGGCTCCGGCGTCGTGGGGGCGTTCGTCGACAACATCCCCTACACCACCGCGACCGTGCCCGTCGTCGAGGAGATGGTGTCCGGCACCGCGACCGCCGGAGCGGACAGCCCGCTGTGGTGGGCCTTCGTGTTCGGCGCCGACCTCGGCGGCAACGCGACCGCGGTGGCGGCGGGCGCCAACGTCGTCGTGCTCGGCATCGCGGCCAAGGCGGGCGAGCCGATCAGCTTCTGGGGCTTCACCAAGTACGGCGTCGTGGTGACCGTGATGACGCTGCTGGTCGCCTGGGTCTACGTCTACCTGCGCTACTTCGCCTGGGCGTGAGCGTCCGGTGGGCACATCCGTGGCCACATCCGGTAGCCACATCCGGTAGACAGGGCGCATGCGCACCCTGGTCACCGGCGGCACCCGCGGGATCGGCGCCGCCGTCGCCCGCCGACTGGCTGCCGACGGTCACGACCTCGTGCTCGGCTACGCCCGCGACGACGCGGCCGCCGGGCGCACGGCCGCGGAGTGCCGGGCGCTCGGGGTGGAGTGCACCACCGTGCGCGCCGACCTCACCACCGCGGCCGGTGTCGAGGAGGTGTTCGCGGCAGCCGGGGCGCTGACGGGCGTGGTCAACAACGCGGGCGCGACGCTCCACCTCGGGGCGCTCGCCGACACCCCGCCCGAGGTGGTGCGCGCCACGGTCGACCTCAACCTCACCTCCGCGCTGCTCGTGGCCCGGTCCGCCGTCCTGGCGATGGGTCGCTCGCGCGGCGGCTCCGGGGGCGTGCTGGTCAACGTCAGCTCGGGCGCGGCCACGCTCGGCTCGCCGGGGGAGTACGTCCACTACGCCGCCGCCAAGGCGGGGGTCGACGCCCTCACCCTCGGCCTGGCCCAGGAGGTGGCCGACGACGGGATCCGCGTCGTCGGCGTCGCCCCGGGCATCATCGACACCACCATCCACGCCGACGCCGGCGACCCCGGCCGGGTCGGGCGCGTCGGGCCCCGGGTGCCGCTCGGCCGGGCCGGTCGGGTCGAGGAGGTGGCCGACGCGGTCGGCTGGCTGATGTCGGACGAGGCGTCCTACGTCACCGGGACGACGCTGCGCGTCGCGGGGGGCCGCTGACGCCGGACCGTTGGCACACCTTGCCAACGATGCCGCGATCGGTTGGCCGTTCCTGACGGTGGGTGCGGGCGGTGCGGATCACTACGGTTGCCGCATGAGGGTCCTGCTCGCACTCGGTGGCAACGCCATGACCAGCGCGGACGGCGGGGCCCGACCCGAGGCCCAGATCGAGGCGGCCGGGGTCGCGATGGCCGCGGTCGCCGGGCTGATCGAGCACGACCACGAGGTCGTCGTCACCCACGGCAACGGCCCCCAGGTCGGCAACCTGCTGGTCAAGAACGAGCTCGCCGCCAGCGTCGTGCCGCCCGTCCCGCTCGACTGGTGCGGGGCGCAGACGCAGGCGACCCTCGGCTTCGTGCTGATGGACGCGCTCGACCGCGAGCTCGGCGCCCGCGGCATCGACCGGCGCAGTGCCACGCTCGTGACCCGTACGGTCGTGGACGCCGACGACGACGGATTCACCCGCCCGACCAAGCCCATCGGGCGCCACCTGCCCGAGGCCGAGGCCCGGGTGCTGATCGGCCACGGCGAGACGTGGGAGGACCGCGGCGAGAAGGGCTGGCGCCGGGTCGTCGCCTCGCCCGAGCCGCGCGAGATCGTCGACGCCCCTGCCGTCCTCGCCCTGATCGAGGCCGGCTTCGTCGTGGTCGCCAACGGAGGCGGCGGCATCCCGCACGTACGCCGACCCGACGGCTCGTTGGCCGGGGTCGAGGCGGTCATCGACAAGGACCTCGGCGCCGCGCTGCTGGCCCGCACCACCGGCGCGGACGTGCTCGTGGTGGCCACCGACGTCCCGCACGCCGTGATCCGCTGGGGGCGCCCCGACGCCGAGCCCCTCGGCCGGGTCACCGTCGAGGAGCTGCGCGCCCACGCCGCCGACGGGCACTTCGCGTCCGGCTCGATGGGCCCCAAGGTCGACGCCGTGTGCCGCTTCGTCGAGGCCACCGGCGGCACCGGGGTCATCACCAGCCTCGACCAGATCACCGCGGCCGTCGCCGGCAAGGCCGGCACCGTCGTCGTACCCACCTGACCGCAACGAAAGGAAGCCTGCCCATGCCCTCCGCCATCGAGGTCCGCAAGGTCCCCATCCACTCCGTCGCCGACGCCTCCGAGCTGACCCGGCTCATCGACGAGGGCGTCATCGCCGCCGACCGCGTGTTCGCGATCATCGGCAAGACCGAGGGCAACGGCGGCGTCAACGACTACACCCGGATCATCGCCGACCGCGCGTTCCGCGAGGCGCTGGTCGCCGCGGGCGCCGACGCCGAGGAGGTCAAGGGCATCCCGATCGTGTGGTCCGGCGGCACCGACGGGGTGATCAGCCCGCACGCCACGATCTTCGCCACCACCGACGTGCCCGAGGACGACCCGTCGCGCGAGGAGCTGCGGCTGACCGCCGGCTTCGCGATGAGCGAGCCGCTCCTGCCGGAGGAGATCGGCTACACCGCGATGATCGAGAAGGTCGCCGCGGGCGTGAAGGTCGCCATGGAGCGCGCCGGCATCACCGACCCGGCCGACGTGCACTACGTGCAGACCAAGACGCCGCTGCTGACCATCCACACCATCCGCGACGCCAAGTCGCGCGGCAGGACGGTGTGGACCGAGCACACCCACGAGTCGATGGACCTCTCCAACGGCACCACCGGCCTCGGCATCGCCGTCGCGCTCGGCGAGATCGACATGCCCACCGACGCCGACGTCATGCACAACCGCGAGCTCTACTCCTCGGTGGCCTCGTGCTCGTCGGGCGTCGAGCTCGACCAGGCCCAGATCGTCGTCGTCGGCAACGCCACGGGCGTGGGTGGGCGCTACCGCATCGGCCACTCGGTGATGGAGGACGCCCTCGACGCCGACGGCATCTGGGAGGCCATCCGCTCCGCCGGCCTCGACCTGCCCGAGCGTCCCCGCACCGAGGACCTCGACGGCCGGCTGGTCAACGTGTTCCTCAAGTGCGAGGCCAGCCAGGACGGCATGGTCCGCGGGCGCCGCAACGCCATGCTCGACGACTCCGACGTGCACTGGCACCGCCAGATCAAGGCGTGCGTCGGCGGCGTCACCGCGGCCGTGACGGGCGACCCGGCCGTCTTCGTCTCGGTCTCCGCGGCCCACCAGGGCCCCGAGGGCGGCGGCCCGGTCGCCGCCATCGTCGACCTGGGCTGAGGCCCGCCGGCGTCGTCCCACATCCGTCCGCGGGGCCGGCAGCGCGCTGTCGGTCCCGCGTGATGAGGTGTTCCCATGAACGACACGTCCACCCGCTACCGGCTGGTGCGGCCCGAGCGCGAGGTCGTGGTCCCGCAGCTCGACGAGCACCAGCAGCGCGTGGTCGACCACGAGGGCGGCCCCCTCCTCGTGCTGGCCGGCCCCGGCACGGGCAAGACCACGACCCTCGTGGAGGCGATCGTCGACCGCGTCGAGCACCGGGGCGCCTCACCCGACGCCGTGCTCGCGCTGACGTTCTCCCGCAAGGCCGCCGAGCAGCTCCGCGACCGGGTGACGGCGCGGGTCGCGCGCACGACCGGGGCGGCCTCCTGCTCGACGTTCCACTCCTTCGCCTACGCTCTCGTCCGGGCCTACGCGCCCGCCGAGCTCTACGAGGGCGCCATCCGGCTGCTGTCGGCGCCCGAGGCCGACGTCGTGCTGCGCGAGCTGCTCCGCGACAACCCCGAGTCGGTCGTGTGGCCCGAGCCGCTGCGCCGCGCCGCCGGCACGCGCGGCTTCGTGCGGGAGGTGCAGGCGGTCCTGGCGCGGGCCCGTGAGAAGGGCCTCGACCCCGCCGGCCTCCGCGCGCTCGGCATCGAGCACGACCTGCCCGAGCTGGTGGCGGCCGGGCTCTTCCTCGAGCAATACCTCACCGTCCTCGACAGCCTGGGCGCCACCGACTACTCCGACCTCATCCGCCGGGCCGTGATCGAGGCCGAGACCCACCGCGACGAGCTGCGCGCACGCTGGCAGCACGTGTTCGTCGACGAATACCAGGACACCGACCCCGGGCAGGTCGCCCTGCTCCGGGCGCTCGCCGGCGACGGCCGCAACCTCACGGTCGTGGGCGACCCGCACCAGTCGATCTACGGCTTCCGCGGCGCCGACGTCCGCGGCATCCTCGACTTCCCCGCCAGCTTCCCCACCGCGATCGGCGAGCCCGCGCCCGTCGTGGTGCTGCGGCGCACGCGGCGGTTCGGTCCGCGCATCCTGCTCGCCGCCGGGCGGGTGGCCGACCGGCTCACCCTCACCGGCAGCATCACCGCCGACGCCCGCCGCGACTTCCTGTCCCCGGAGGCGGTCCCGGGCCCGCACGGCGACGGGCGCGTCGAGGTCGTCACCTACGACACCGAGCGCGCCGAGGCCGAGCGGCTGGCCGACCTGCTGCGCCGCGCCCACCTCGAGGACGGCATCGCGTGGGACCGGATGGCGGTCCTCGTGCGGTCCGGCCGCACCAGCATCCCGCCGCTGCGCCGCGCCCTGGCCGCGGCCGGCGTCCCCGTCGAGGTGGCCTCCGACGACCTGCCGCTGGTGCGCGACCCCGCCGTCGTCCCGCTCCTCGACGGCCTGCGCGCCGTGGTCAACCTCGACAACGACGACCCCGACTCGCCCGACCACCTCGACCCCGGCCGCATCGAGTCGCTGCTGCTCTCGCCGCTCGGCGGCCTCGACGCCTCCGACCTGCGCGCCCTCGTCCGGCGCCTGCGGGCGCGCGAGAAGACCGTCTCCGACCCCGCCGTGCGCCGCACCTCGCGCGAGCTGCTCCGCCTCTCGGTCGTCGAGCCCGGCTTCCTCGACGGCCTGGCGGGTCCCGACGTGGAGCGCGCGGCCGCGCTCGCCCGGCTGCTGCGCGAGGCGGCAGTCATGCTGGCCGACCGCGCCGGCGTCGAGGACGTGCTGTGGCACCTGTGGTCCGGCACCTCCTGGCCCCAGCGGCTGCGGCGCCAGGTGGACGCCGGAGGGGCGAGCGCACGCCGCGCCCACCGTGACCTCGACGCGGTGGTCGCGCTCTTCGACCTCGCGGCCCGCGCCGTCGACCAGCGCGACCACGTCGGCGTCGCGGCGTTCTTCGCCAGCGTCGTCGCCCAGCAGCTGCCGGCCGACACCCTCGCCGAGCAGGGGGTGCGTGGCTCGGCGGTCCGCCTCCTCACCGCCCACCGCTCCAAGGGCCTCGAGTGGGACCTCGTCGTCGTCGCCCACGTGCAGCAGGAGGGCTGGCCCGACCTGCGTCGCCGCACCACCCTGCTCGGCGCCGACCGCATCGGCGTCGACGCCGCGGGCCACCCCGACCTCGTCCCGCCCGTGACCAGCCGGGCCCTGCTGATGGAGGAGCGGCGGCTCTTCTACGTCGCCTGCACCCGCGCCCGGCGACGGCTCGTCGTGACCGCGGTGCGCTCACCCGACGACGACGGCGAGCAGCCCTCCCGCTTCCTCGAGGAGCTCGGCGTCACCGTCCACCACCAGGACGGCCGGCCGCCGCGGCCGCTGTCACTGGGCGGGCTCGTCGCCGAGCTGCGCCGCACCGCCGCCGACCCGGAGGTCAGCCCGCCGCTGCGCGAGGCGGCCGCTCGACGGCTCGCCGCGCTGGCGGCGGAGGAGGTCGACGGCCGCCAGCTCGTGCCGACCGCCGACCCGTCCACCTGGTGGGGCACCCGCAGCGCGACCCGCTCGATCCAGCCGATCCGCGACCCCGAGCGGCCGGTGCCGGTCTCGGCGAGCATGCTCGAGTCGATCCTCGTCTGCCCGGCCCAGTGGTTCTTCGAGCGCGAGGCGGGCGGGGTCTGCGCCGTCCACCAGTCGGCCAACCTCGGGCAGGTGCTCCACGCGCTCGCCGAGCGGGTCGCGGTGGGCGAGCTGCCCGCCGAGGTCGAGCCGCTGATGGCCGAGGTCGAGGCGGTGTGGGACCGGCTCGCGTTCCGCACCCCGTGGTCGCGCCAGCGTGAGCTCGCCCGGATCCGCAAGGCCGTCGCGCGGTTCGTCCGGTGGCACCTCGACAACCCGCGCGAGTTCCTCGGCGCCGAGCAGCGCTTCCACAGCGTCGTCGACGTCGACGGCCGGCCCGTGCGGCTGACGGGGTTCGCCGACCGTCTCGAGATCGACGACGACGGCCGGGTCGTCGTCGTCGACTTCAAGAGCGCGCGCACCGCCCCCAGCGGCCCCGCGGTCGCCGGCAACCTCCAGCTCGCCCTCTACCAGTACGCCGTCGACTCCGGTGCCCTCGACGAGGCCGCCGGGCGCCCGATGGCCTCCGGCGGCGCCGAGCTGGTGCAGCTCGGCATCGACGACGACTCCGCCACGGCCAAGGTGCAGGCCCAGCCCGCCCACGCCGACACGGGTCCCGAGCGCCTGCTGCTGCGCGCCGGCCTGGCCCGCGCCGCCGACCTGGTCCGGGCCGAGAGCTTCCCCGCGACGGCGGGACCCCACTGCCGTGACTGCCCGTTCACGGCCATCTGCCCCGCCCGGGGCGCCGGGAGCGTGACCGTCCAGTGAGCGACCTCACCGCACCATCTGGTGTCCTGCCCGCCGGTCACCGTCCGCCGGTCCGGCTCGACTCGCCCGAGGACCTGCGGGCCCTCATGGGCGCCGAGCACGCCGCCAGCGACGAGCAGTGGGCCGCCATCACCGCACCGCTGCGGCCCACGGTCGTCGTGGCCGGCGCCGGCAGCGGCAAGACCACCCTGATGGCGCAGCGCGTCGTGTGGCTCGTCGCCACCGGCAAGGTGCGTCCCGAGGAGGTGCTGGGCCTCACCTTCACCACCAAGGCCGCCGCCGAGCTGCGCCAGCGGGTCACCGCCGCCCTCGGCGCCGCCGGCCTGCTCGACCGGTCGGTGGTCGTCGAGGGCGAGGACGTGCTCGAGCCGACGGTCGCGACCTACCACGCCTACGCCGCCAACCTGCTCACCGACCACGGGCTGCGCATCGGCCACGAGCCCGACACCCGCGTCGTGTCCGACGCCTCGCGCTACCAGCTCGGCGCCCGGGTCATCGAGCGGTTCACCGGCCACATCGAGCTGCTCACCGACCACCCCGCGACCGCCATCCAGAACCTCCTCGCCCTCGACGGCGCGATGAGCGAGCACCTCGTCGACGCCGACGACGTCCGCCGCGTCGACCAGGAGGCGCGCCGGGGGTTCGAGCGGGCCGTCGAGGAGGAGCTGGCCGGCAAGGCCCGCAAGACCTACCTCGACCCGCCGGCCAAGGCGATCAACGCCATCGACCGCCGCGCCGAGCTGCTCCAGCTCGTCACCGGCTACCGCAGGCTCAAGGCCGACCTCGGGCTGATGGACTTCGGCGACCAGATCGCGTTGGCCGCCCGGCTGGTCGAGGAGCAGCCGGAGGTGGGCGAGCTCGAGCGGGCCCGCTTCAAGGTCGTCCTCCTCGACGAATACCAGGACACCTCCGTGGCGCAGGCGACGATGCTCGCGCGGCTCTTCTCCGGGCCTGACCCCGAGCGCGGCCTCGGCCACCCGGTGATGGCGGTGGGCGACCCCAACCAGGCCATCTACGGCTGGCGTGGCGCCTCGGTGTCCAACATCCTCAACTTCGCCGACACGTTCCCGGCGGTCGACGGCGAGCCCGGGCGGCTGCCGCTCACCGTCAACCGGCGCTCCGACCGGCGCATCCTCGACGTCGCCAACCGGCTCGCCGAGCCCCTGCTGTCCGCCTACGGTGACAAGGTCGCGCGCCTGCGGGCGGCCGACCGCGCCGCCGACGGCCACGTCGAGACCCACGTGTTCGAGCGGGCGGTCGACGAGCTGGCGTGGCTCACGACGGAGGTCCAGCGGGTGCACGCCTCCGGCACCCCATGGGCGGAGATCGGCGTGCTCAGCCGCGACAACGCCCAGGCCGAGGACGTCTACGACGCCCTGACCTCGGCCGGCATCCCGGTCGAGATCGTCGGGCTGTCGGGGCTGATCCGCCTGCCCGAGGTCGCCGAGGTCGTCGCCACCCTCACGCTCATGCACGACGTCACGGCCAATCCCTCCATGCTCACGCTCCTCACCGGCCCCCGGTGGGCGATCGGTCCGCGCGACCTGCGGCTGCTCGCCGAGCGGGCCGCCGAGATCGCCGGCGTGCGGGGGCGCGCCGAGACCGCCACGATCGCCGACCAGCTCCTGCAGATCGCCGACGGCATCGACGTCTCCGAGCTGCCCGCCCTCAGCGACGCGGTCGAGTCGCCCGGCGACGCGGCCTACTCCGCCGAGGCGCGCGATCGCCTCGCCCTGCTGTCGGCCGAGCTGCGGCGGCTCCGCAGCCACGTCGGCGACCCGCTGCTCGACGTCGTGCGCCGCATCATCGACACCACCGGCGTCGACGTCGAGCTCGCCTCGGCCACGTCGCCGGCCGCCGCGGCCCGCCGCGACAACCTCGACCTGTTCGTCAAGGCGGTCGCGGAGTTCCAGTCCGTCGACGGCGACGTCACGCTGCCGGCGCTGCTGGCCTACCTCACCGCCGAGGACGACCAGGGCAACGGGCTCGACGTCGCCACCCCCACGGCCGCCGACTCGGTCAAGCTGCTCACCGTCCACCGGGCCAAGGGCCTGGAGTGGTCGTCGGTGTTCTGCGTCGGGGTGGGGGAGACCCGCTTCCCCAGCAACCGGTCCCGCACGCTCTGGACGTCGTCGCCCGCGGTGCTGCCCGCGCCGCTGCGCGGCGACCGCGCCGACCAGCCCCAGCTGGTCGGGCACGACAAGGCCGCGCTCGACGCCTACCGGGCCGCCACCAAGGCGCACGACGCCGAGGAGGAGCTGCGCCTGGGCTACGTCGCCTACACCCGCGCCGCCCACCACCTGAGTGTCACGTCCTACGTCTGGGGCCAGCGGTCCACGCCGTTCGGTCCCTCCGACTACCAGCGCGTGGTGCGCGAGCAGCTCGAGGAGTGGGGCCAGCCCGTCGAGCGGTGGCTGGAGAAGCCGCCGCCCAAGTCACCCAACCCCAACGACGAGGTCGACACCTCCCGGCCTTGGCCGGTGCCCGGCACGGGGGAGGAGGCGCGCCGTCGCCTCGCGGCGGCCGAGCTCGTCCGCACGGTCGACCGCACCGCTCCCGACGAGGGCCTCGACGTGGTCGAGGCGGCCCGGGTGGCGGAGTGGGACGACGACCTCGCCCAGCTGCTCACCGAGGCGCGCGCCGAGCGCGCGACCACCGTCGACCTGCCGCTGCCCGAGAGCCTGTCGGTGACGGCGCTGGCCCGGCTGCGCGAGGACCCCGAGGCGTTCGCGCGCGAGCTGGCCCGCCCGATGCCGCGACCCCCCGCTCCCGCGGCGCGCTTCGGCACGGCGTTCCACGCGTGGATCGAGCACCGCTTCGGCCAGCAGGCGCTGATCGAGCCCGACGAGCTCCCCGGTCGCGCCGACGCCGGCATCGACGACGAGGCCGACCTGGGCGAGGTGGTCAAGCGCTTCGAGGACGGTCCGTTCGGCGACCGGGCACCCCACGCCGTGGAGGCGCCGTTCGCCCTCGTGCTCGCCGGGCAGGTGGTCCGCGGCCGCATCGACGCGGTCTACCGCGAGCCCGACGGCGGCTACCTCGTCGTCGACTGGAAGACCGGACGCCACGAGACCGCCGACCCCCTCCAGCTGGCGTTCTACCGTCTCGCCTGGTCGGAGCTCACCGGCACGCCCCTCGCGCAGGTGCGGGCCGCCTTCCACTACGTCCGCACCGGGCGCACGGTCCACCTCGACGACCTGCCCGACCGCGCCGGCCTCGAGGAGCTGCTGGCGCTCTGACGCTCGCGGCTCGGCCACCGCGGGTCGTACGACGGCTGGGGCCGGTCAGCGGTCGTCGGCCAGGGCGGCCGTGAGGGCGATCTCGACCATCTCGCCGAACGTCTGCTCGCGCTCCTGCGCGGTGGTCTCCTCACCGGTGACGATGTGGTCGGAGACCGTGCAGATCGCCAGCGCGCGACGGCCGTGGCGAGCGGCCAGCGTGTAGAGCGCGCTCGCCTCCATCTCCACCGCGAGGACGCCGCAGGCGACCATCCGCTCGAGCAGCTCGGGCCGCGCGGGGTAGAACGAGTCGCTGGAGAAGATCAGCCCCACGTGGAACGGCGAGCCGTCCTCGCGCGCCTCGGCCGCCTCGACGGCACCGCGCAGCAGGCCGAAGTCGGCGACCGGCGCGTAGTCGAGGCCGTGGAACGCGATGCGGTTGATCCCTGAGTCGGTGCACGCGCCCGAGGCGATGACCAGGTCGCGCACGCCGACGCGCTCGGTGAGCGCACCGCAGGAGCCGACCCGGACGATCGACCGCACGTCGTAGTCGGTGAAGAGCTCGTGGACGTAGATCGCCATCGACGGCTGGCCCATCCCGGAGCCCTGCACCGACACGGGCGTGCCGTTCCACGTGCCGGTGTAGCCGTACATCCCGCGCACCTCGCTGTAGCAGCGGGCGTCGTCGAGGAAGGCCTCCGCGATCCACCTCGCCCGGAGCGGATCGCCCGGCAGCAGGACGGTGGGTGCGATGTCCCCGGGCTGGGCGCCGATGTGCGTGCTCATGGCGCACAGCGTAGGCCCGCGACGTCGGTCGCTAGCCTGAACGACGTGCCTCACGAACGCCTGCTCCCGCACGTCGCCCTCTCCGCCCACGCCCACAACCGGATGGGCCTGCGCCGGACCGACGAGGCGTGGCTCGCCGAGCAGATGGCCGACCCGGCCACGCGCGTCCTGGTGGTGGCGGGCAACCGGCTGCGGCCGGTGGACGGCGCCGTCCACTGGGTCGGTCCCGACGAGGCTCCCGACGGCACCCTGGTGCTGCTGGGTGCCAGCGACGACGTCGTGCACCTCGCCGTGATCGTGCCCCCCGACCGCGCGCCGGGCCCGCCGGAGGAGTGGGTCCCGCTGCGCTCGGTGCTGACGCTCCTCGCCGACGGCAGCCCGCAGGAGGCGCCCCTGGTCATGCACGCCGTCGGACTGGCCGAGTGGCACCACGCCACCCGCTTCTGCCCGCGCTGCGGCGGCACCCTGGCCAGCCGCGCCGCGGGCCACGAGCTGCGCTGCACCCAGTGCGACCGCGCGCAGTTCCCCCGCACCGATCCGGCGGTGATCATGGCGATCACCCACGGCGAGGGCGACGACGAGGCGATCCTGCTGGGACGCAACACCGCCTGGCCCGCCGGCCGGTGGTCGACGCTGGCGGGGTTCTGCGAGCCGGGGGAGACCCTCGAGGACGCGGTTCGCCGCGAGGTGCACGAGGAGGTCGGCGTCACCGTCGGCGAGGTGGCCTACTTCGGCAGCCAGCCGTGGCCGCTCCCGGCGAGCCTGATGCTCGGGTTCACCGGCCGCGCCCTCACCACCGACATCGACGTCGACGGGGCGGAGATCGAGGAGGCGCGCTGGTGGACGCGCGCCGACTTCGAGGCGGCCGGCCGTGCGGGCGAGCTGGTCGTGCCGCGCGGCATCTCGATCTCGTCGTCGCTCATCGAGAGCTGGTTCGGCCGCCCGCTCGACGGTCCCGGCTGGGGCTGAGCCCCAGGCGCCGGTCAGACGCCGGTCAGACGCCGGTCAGGCGCAGTTGTCGCAGATGCCCGTGGCGGGCAGTGCGAGGAAGCAGGTCGGGCACAGCTTGTCGACCCGGTCGCTGGCGGCGACCCGCGGGCGCGAGGTCGTCGCCCGCGTGGTGGTCGCCCGCGTGGTGGCCGCCCGCGGCGTACGCGGTGTGCGCGCGCGGGTGCCCGGCACCCGCTCGCCGGGGGGCGAGTCGTCGCGGATCTCGAAGCCGAGGCGCCTCAGCGCCTTGCTCGCGCCCTCGGAGCCACCGGGGATGTCCGCCGGGGTGAGGGTGCGCCCGGTCGCGAGCCCGTGGGCGATGCCCGCGATGGCCGCGGCGTCGTACTCCTTGCCGTGGTGGAGCACCACGTGGGTCGAGACGCCGCCGCGCACGAGCATGTAGTTGTGCCCGCCCGCCGCGTCCCAGGTCTCCATCGCGGTGAGCACGTGGTCGCGGTCGATCGAGTTCAGCAGTGACACGGGCTCAGGCTAACGCGGACCGCTCACGGACACGAAGGCCAGCCTCACGAGAGCGAGGCCAGCTTCTCCTTGACCTGCGCCACCGACGGGTTGGTGAGCGTGCTGCCGTCGGAGAACAGCAGCGTCGGCACGGTCTGGTTGCCGCCGTTGGCCTGCTCGACGGTGACCGCCGCGTCGGGCTGCTGCTCGATGTCGACGATCGAGAACTCGATGCCCTCGCGGTCGAGCTGGCTCTTGAGGCGGTGGCAGTAGCCGCACCACGGCGTGGTGAACATGGTGAAGGTCATGGATGGAGTGTCCCCTCCGGCGTCTAGGGTGAGGAAGGCGGGTGCGCTCCACCCGCCACCAGTTCCAACCACCACCTCGCAGGAGTTGTTCCGTTGCTCGAAGCGCTCGACCCCGAGCAGCGACAGGTCGCCGAGGCACTCCGCGGGCCGGTGCGCGTCCTGGCCGGCGCCGGCACCGGCAAGACCCGGGCCATCACCCACCGCATCGCCCACGGGGTCGCGCAGGGGGTCTATGCCCCCACCGAGGTGCTGGCCCTGTCGTTCACCACGCGCGCTGCGGGCGAGATGCGCGAGCGGCTGCGGGCGCTGGGCGCGCCCGGGGTGCAGGCGCGCACCTTCCACTCCGCGGCCCTGCGCCAGCTGCGGTTCTTCTGGCCCCGGGTGCACCAGCGCGAGCTGCCCGAGCTGGTCGAGTCCAAGCTCGGCATGATCGCGCTGGCGGCCCGTCGCCAGCGCCTCGGCGTCGACCAGGCCACGCTGCGCGACCTCGCCAGCGAGATCGAGTGGGCCAAGGTCTCCAACGTCAGCCCCGACACCTACGCCGCGGTCGCGCGCAGCCGCGGCCGGGCGGTGTCCGGCCTCGCCCCGGAGGTCGTGGCGCGCGCCTTCGACGCCTACGAGGAGGTCAAGCGCGGCCAGGGCCGGATGGACATGGAGGACGTGCTCCTCTTCGGCGCCGGGCTGCTCGCCGACAACGACGCCGTCGCCGCCCAGGTGCGCCGCCAGTACAAGTGGTTCGTCGTCGACGAGTTCCAGGACGTCTCGCCCCTCCAGTACGCCCTCCTCGACCTGTGGCTCGGCGGCCGCGACGAGCTGTGCGTCGTCGGCGACCCCGCCCAGACGATCTACTCCTTCGCCGGCGCCGACGCCCGCTACCTGCGCGAGTTCACCCAGCGCTTTCCCTCGGCCACGAGCGTCGAGCTGGTCCGCAACTACCGCTCCACCCCCGAGATCGTCTCCGCGGCCAACCGGCTGCTCGACGGCACGCCCAGCAAGGGCGTCGACCTCCGCGCCCAGCGACCCTCGGGGGCCCGCATCACCTGGCGCGAGGCCGCCGACGAGGTCGCGGAGGCCGACGGCGTGGCCGACCGCGTGGCCGCGCTCCGTGCCTCCGGCACGCCCGCCAGCCGGATGGCGGTGCTGCTGCGGATCAACGCCCAGTCGGAGCGCTTCGAGGAGGCGCTCGCCGCCCGCGGCATCCCCTACGTCGTGCGCGGCGCGGCCCGCTTCTTCGACCGTCCCGAGGTGCGCCAGGCGATCACCCTCGTGCGGGGCGCGGCGCGCTCCGGCGAGGCCTCCGGACCCGTGTCCGAGGCGGTCCTGGCCGTGCTGTCGCAGATGGGCCACTCCACCGAGCCGCCCGAGGGCAGGGGAGAGGTGCGCAACCGGTGGGAGTCGCTGCAGGCGCTCGTCGACCTGGCCGCCGACTTCAGCCGCGATCGCCCCGACGCCGGGGTCGGCGACTTCGTCGACGACCTCGACCGGCGCGCCAGCGAGCAGCACGCACCCGTCGCCGACGCGGTCACCGTCGCCACGATCCACTCCGCCAAGGGCCTGGAGTGGGACGCCGTCTTCGTGGCCGGCATGCACGACAAGATGATGCCGATCTCCCAGGCCCAGACGCCGGCGGAGGTCGAGGAGGAGCGCCGCCTCCTCTACGTCGCGATGACCCGCGCCCGCGACGAGCTCACCGTCTCGTGGGCCACCGCGCGCGAGCCGGGCGGACGTTCCCACCGGCGGAGCTCGCCGTTCCTCGCGCCCCTGCTCGACGGCGTCCCCGGCCTGACCGGGCAGCGGCGCGAGCGCACGCGGCGCAACCGGGCGGCGATGCACTGCCGCGAGTGCGGCGGCGCGCTGTCGACCTCGGTGGAGAAGAAGACCGGGCGGTGCGCCGACTGCCCGGCCTCCTACGACGAGGCACTCTTCGAGCGGCTGCGCGAGTGGCGCCTGGCGCGCTCGGCCGACGACAGCGTCCCGGCGTTCGTCGTGTTCACCGACGCCACCTTGCAGCTCATCGCCGAGCACGTCCCGACCGACGAGAAAGGGCTGCGCGCCATCAGCGGCGTCGGGCCCGGCAAGATCGCCAAGTACGGCGACGAGGTGCTCGCGCTCGTCGCCGGCGGGGCCGTCGAGAGGCCCGCCGAGAGGGCCGTCGAGAGGCCCGTCGAGGGTGCCGCTGCGGGGTCCGAGACGCCTCCGCAGAAGAAATCACGGTAATACCCAGTAAATGGTTTGCCCCTCACGATGTGAGGGGTCTAACGTTTCCTCTCACGACAACCCGCGCATGGGATCGCTGACGACGATCCGCGCCTGACGCCCCGAAGGAGGTGCCCCCCGTGGAGAACTACACGAAGACGATGACGGCGTGGTCGCCGTCCTTCGGCATGTCCGCCCTCGGCCGCCCCTGTGCGCACACGCGCGTTGTCGGTGCCGGCGTGGAGGCTGTCCAGGGCGACGCCGCCGCGATCGTGCGCATCAAGGGCGATTTCCCGGGTCCTCCCGCCTGGAGTCCGTCGACATAGGTCATCCACCTACATCGGCAGCCTCCAGGCCGCGGAACCCGACACCCGGGATCCGCGGCCTTTCTGTTTGTCCTAACCACCCGCGATCAGGTCAACGACAGGAGGTGAACACATGACCATCAGCGTTCTCGACCGCAACCGAGCTGCCGACGCAACCGGGATGGAGCCCCAGGCCCCGCTCGGAGCCCTGCACGACGCAGCTGCCGGAGTGGATGAGGAGTTGCTGCCCTGCCGCGTCAACGACGCAGAGCTGTGGTTTGCCGAGTCCCCCGCGGACGTGGAGCAGGCCAAGGCCCTCTGCATCGACTGCCCCGTGCAGGCGCTGTGCCTCGACGGAGCCCTCCAACGGCGCGAGCCGTGGGGCGTCTGGGGAGGCGAGCTCTTCCTCCAGGGCGTGGTGATCCCGCGCAAGCGGCCGCGAGGCCGGCCCCGCAAGTCCGAGCAGGTCGCCACCCAGGCCGGCCAGAACCAGAAGGACGGGGCCGCCGCGTAGGCGCCACCCGCTCACCCACCTCCGAGGAACCACAGGACACACATCCCATGAAGACCTACCGAAACGGACGACACGACATGAATCTCATGCACGAAGAACTCGCACGCGCGCAAATGACCGCGCGCCTGGGAGAGGCGCACGAGCTGCGACGCGGCCACCAGCTGGCCCTGGCCCGTCGGATGAGCCGCAAGGCCGAGCAGGCCGCGCAGCAGGCGCGCCTCGCCCTCGCCCGCGCGCTCTGATGCTCCGGGGCCCCTCGGCCCCGGACCCCCTCGCCCTGATCGCGGGTGAGTCCACACCCGGTGAGCCGGTGCGTCGTCACGGTGACGACGCACCGGCTCACCGGCGTCTCCGAGCGGCCCGTGCGGCCCGTGCGGAGTAGCCTCGGGGCGTGAGCGAGCCCGTCACGTGCGACTTCTGTGGCGCCAGCGCCCCGCAGGAGCAGACCCTCACCTGGACCGTCGCCGTCGAGAACGGCCGCCGCCGCGCCTTCTGCGACACGTGCTCACGCACGCACCTGCGGGCCATGGAGAGCAAGCTCGACAGCGAGTGGTGGTGACCGCGACCCCGCCTCACGGGGCCTCGAACCACCCGCACCCGCAATAGGGGTGGCGCCGCCAGCGCCGCACGGCCGGCAGCGGCTCGTGGTCGAGGCGCCACGATGTCAGCCACGTGTGCGGCAGCTCGCCGCGCGACCAGGCGGCGAGGTCGCGCGCGGCCGTGCCCACCCCGAGGGCGAGCAGCGGGCGCGGCACGTCGTCGGCGCCCGGCGCGCCGCCCTCCTCGAGGACCGCCGCGGCGACGCACCTCGCGCACGGGCCCAGGCCCGGGGCCACCCACGGTCCCACCTCCACCGCCCACGGGTGCACCGCGAGCAGGACGTGCGGCAGCGAGTCGACCGACCACGCATCGACGGTGCTCGACACGGTCCGCCCCGGCGTCACCGCGACGCCCACGGGCGCCTCGCGGTCGAGGAGGACGCCGGCGGCGGTCAGCGCCGCGACCACGGGCGGGGTCCACGCGTCAGGGCAGTCGAGCTGCGCCCGCAGCAGGTGGGCGTACGGCGGACTAGGACGCGCGGTCACCCCTCGACCGTGCCACCTCGGGGCCCCGGTCGGGGCGTCCTCCACAGGCGGATCCGTGCCCGGGAACGACAGCGGCGGCGCCACCCCAGGGGTGACGCCGCCGCAGTGAGCTCAAGAGGTGAGGCTCACGCCTTGCCGAGGATGCGGTTCAGGTTGGTGCCGCAGACCGGGCAGACGCCCTTGGCCATCTTGGTGCCCTTGTCGTTGACCTTGATCTCGCCCTCCGCCTCGCGCTTCTCCTTGCACTTGACGCAGTAGAACTCACCGCTCCAGGTCTCCGCCATGACGGCCTCCTTGCTTGTTTCTTCGTGGTCGTCGCGACGGGGTTGTCGTAGGGGAAGCCCGCCGGGGATAACTGGCGGTTGCCAGCGCTCCGCGGACGACCCTACGCCACGCTCGGGCCACGCTCACGCACCACACGCGCCACGCGTGGAAACCCGCTTCCGGGACCGGCACCCGTTCGGCCGCCGTTTGGCCCCCTCCCGGCTCCCTCCCGACCACCGCCCGACCACCGCCCGACCGTCGCCGGACCGCCGTCGGGCGCCCGCCCGGCCCGGCCGCGCCCCGGCCGGATCAGTACCCTCGGCCCATGCCAGCGAAGTCCCCAGACCTCACGCACCTGCGCCTCGAGCGCCCGTCAGAGGGGGTCGTCCTGCTGACCCTCGACAACCCCGCCATGCGCAACGCGATGAGCGAGCAGATGACCTCGTCCTGGGTCGCGGCCACCGACGCGATCGCGGCGGACCCGTCGGTGCGGGCAGTCGTCGTCACGGGGGAGGGCAGTGCCTTCTGCTCCGGCGGCGACACCTCGTGGATCGCGAGCGAGCCCGACGCCGGCGTCGACCGGCTCCGCTCGCGGATGCTGCCGTTCTACCGCTCGTGGCTCTCGATCCGGCGCCTGGAGGTGCCCACGATCGCGGCGGTCAACGGGCACGCGATCGGCGCCGGGCTCTGCCTCGCACTTGCCTGCGACATCCGCTACGCCGCCGAGGGTGCCAAGCTCGGCGTGCCCTTCACCAAGCTGGGCATGCACGCCGGCATGGCCGCCACCCGACTGCTGCCCGACGTCGTGGGGGCGGCGCACGCACGCGACCTGCTGCTCACCGGCCGGGTCGTGGAGGCCGACGAGGCGCTGCGCCTCGGGCTCGTCTCCCGGGTCGTGGACCGCGCGACCTTCCTCGACGACGTGCTCGAGACGGCGGCCGGCATCGCGGCCACGGCTCCCATCGCGTCGCGGCTGACCAAGGTCGCGCTGGCGGGCGGCGGACCCGCCGACGTCGAGTCGGCGCTCCAGTGGGAGGCGCTCGCCCAGCCGGTGACCCTCGCCACCGCCGACCTCCAGGAGGGCATCGCGGCAGCGCGGGAGAAGCGGGCGCCGGAGTTCCGCGGCCGCTGAGGCACGCTGCACGTAGGAGGGCCCCACGGCCCTTGGCGCCTGCCTTCCCCTGCTGGCGTCGAGGAGCCGCGGGGCCCTTCTGGCCGCAACGCTAGGGCCGACCCCCCGGGCGGTCAACAGCGCGATGTCCACGCCTGTGGACAGCCCTGTGGAGACCGTGTGCACCGTGGCCCGCGGGCCGTGGACGACGGCCTCCCACATGGGGACGGGCCTGTGCGCGACACGCCCGGCCCGCGCGCCGTACTGTGCCCCTGACCAGCGCACGAGCCGGTGCGGGGGCTGTGGAGGAGAAGTAGTGGACCAGACGGAGCAGGGCGGCGCGCGCGGGCCGGTCGCGACCCTGCGGCGCATCGCGTTCCTGATGGAGCGCCAGCGCGAGGAGAGCCGGCGGATCGAGGCGTTCCGCAAGGCCGCCCGCACGATCCTGCCGCTGCCCGACGAGGAGGTACGCCGCCGCGCCGCCGACGGCACGCTCACCGACCTGCCGGGCATCGGGCCGAGCACCGCCGCCGTGATCACCGACGCCTGCAACGGCGTCGTCCCCGAGCGCCTGGCCCGGCTGGAGACCACCGCGGGACCGCTCGCCCGGGGTGGGGAGGAGCTGCGCGCCAGGCTGCGCGGCGACCTGCACTCCCACTCCGACTGGTCCGACGGCGGCTCGCCGCTGGAGGAGATGGCGATGACGGCCATGGAGCTGGGCCACGACTACCTCGTGCTCACCGACCACAGCCCGCGGCTGCGGGTCGCCAACGGGCTCAGCGCGGAGCGGCTGACCCGCCAGCTCGGGGTCGTCGACGCGGTCAACGAGCACCTCGGCGGGTCGTTCACCCTGCTGAAGGGGATCGAGGTGGACATCCTCGACGACGGCTCGCTCGACCAGACACCGGAGATGCTCGACCGGCTCGACGTGCGGGTCGCATCGGTGCACTCCAAGCTCAAGATGGACCCCGAGCCGATGACGAGGCGGATGGTCGCCGCGGTGCGCAACCGGCACACCAACGTGCTGGGCCACTGCACGGGCCGCCTGGTGACCGGCAACCGGGGCGTGCGTCCGCCGAGCAGGTTCGACGCGACGGCCGTCTTCACCGCCTGCGCGGAGGAGGGGGTGGCCGTCGAGATCAACTCCCGGCCCGAGCGGCGCGACCCGCCCACCCGGCTGCTCGAGCTGGCGCGCGACCTCGGCTGCCTGTTCTCCATCGACTCCGACGCCCATGCCCCGGGCCAGCTCGACATGCTCGACCACGGCGCCGCCCGGGCCACCGAGGCCGGGATCGACCCCGAGCGCATCGTCAACACGTGGGATCGCGACCGCCTGCTGGAGTGGGCCGGCTCGCGGTCCTGAGCGCTGGCCGCCCCGGCAGGCGGCCAGCGCGTTCGCCTGCCGATGTGGGTGCAGGAGGCTAGGTTCGGCACATGAGCACGCCGGCCAGCCCGCCCGAGGTGGAGGTGCGCCGCTCGCGCCGCCGGCGGCGCACGGTCTCGGCCTACCGCGACGGCGACCGCATCGTGGTGCTCATCCCGGCCTCGATGAGCAAGCGCGACGAGGCGACCTGGGTCGCCGACATGGTCGCCCGCATCGAGCGGCAGGAGAAGCGGCGGCTGCGCTCCGACGGCGACCTGGTGGTGCGGGCGGCCAAGCTCAACGACCTCTACTTCGGTGGCCTCGCCATCCCCGCCTCGGTGCGGTGGGTGAGCAACCAGAACGCGCGCTGGGGCTCGTGCACCCCGGGCGAGCGCACCATCCGGCTCAGCGACAGGCTCCAGAAGGTGCCCGCCTGGGTGGTCGACTACGTCCTGGTCCACGAGCTGGCCCACCTGCTGGAGTCGGGCCACACGCCCGCGTTCTGGGCGTGGGTCGACCGCTACCCCCGCGCGGAGAAGGCGAAGGGCTACCTCGAGGGCTACTCCGCGGCCGCGCGGCTCGAGCCGCCGCCGGGCGACGACGTCGACTGACGCGACCGCACGCGCGCCACGGCGGCGTCGACGAGGACGTACATGTCGTCGAACGTCGCCGGCAGCGCGTCGACGGGCCACCACCGCACGTCGATCGACTCCTCGCTCGTGGCGTGGGCGGCCGTGGGCTCCGCCGTGGCGAGGAAGCGCACGTCGAGGTGGTGCACGGTGCCCCGCTCGGAGCAGAACTCCACGGCGTGCTCGTCGACCGACAACGGCTCCTCGGCGAGGTCGAACGACGCCAACCCCGACTCCTCCACGAGCTCGCGTCGTGCGCCGTCGGCGAGCGAGGCGTCGCCCGGCTCGAGGTGACCGCCGAAGGCCAGCCACGCGTCGGCCTTGCGGTGGTGGTTGAGCAGCACCCGGCCGCCGTCGGGCGACACGACGATCGCCCCGGCGGTGAGGTGGTCGGGGAAGCAGGCCTTGGCCAGCCCGTCGGGGTGCGCGGCGAGGTGGGCGAGGAAGCGCCTGCGCAGGGCGTCCTGGCCGGGGGTCGGGGCGACCCAGCCCGTCAGCGTGGCGACCGCGGTCGCGTGGAGCTGAGCGCTCACCCGGTGGGGCGGGACCCGCCGTCGGCACTGTCCTCCGGGCCGTCCTCCGGGCCGTCCTCCGGGCTGTGCTCCGGGCCCTTGTCGGGGCCGTCGTCGGGGTCGTCCTGGCCGCCGCCGAGCAGGTCGCGCAGGCCGGCGTCGAACTCCTCCTCCGACAGCTCGTCGGGCGTCACCGAGTCCTCCCGGAAGCCCAGCGG
This sequence comes from Nocardioides sp. zg-1228, assembly GCF_017086465.1. NCBI lineage: Bacteria > Bacillati > Actinomycetota > Actinomycetes > Propionibacteriales > Nocardioidaceae > Nocardioides > Nocardioides sp. zg-1228. The sequence continues at coordinate 1,232,554 of NZ_CP070961.1, forward strand.
GTCGTCGAGGTCGGCGGCGGTGGGCAGCAGGTGCGGCGACATCCAGACGCCGTCGCGGGCCTCGGTGCCCTGCCGGGTGCGCAGCGAGCCCCACAGGGTGGAGGCGTCGCGCAGGCGCCGGGGCCGCAGCTCGAGTCCGACGAGGGTGGCGAAGGTGTGCTCGGCGGGACCGCCGGCGGCGCGCCGGCGGCGTACGGTCTCCTGCAGCTTGGCCGCGGCGGGCATCCGCTCGGCGGTGGCCTGGCCGACCACCTCGTCCACCCAGCCCTCCACCAGCGCGAGCGTCACCTCGAGCTTCTCCAGCGCCGCCTTCTGGGCGGCCGACGGCTCGGGGTCGAACAGGCCACCGGTGAGGGCGTCCTGCATCGCCTGCGGGTTGGCGATGTCGACCTCTCGGAGCTTGGCCTCCATGCCGGAGGTGTCGAAGTCCATGCCGGCGCCGTACTCGGCGACCGCCCCGATGAGGTGGTCGCGCAGCCACGGCACCCCGGCGAACAGCCGCTGGTGCGCCGCCTCGCGCAGCGCGAGGTAGAGCAGCACGTCGTCGGCCGAGACGTCGGGGAGCTCCTCGGCGAAGACCGCGACGTTGGTCGGCAGCAGGGCCGCCTTGCCGATGGGGCCGAGGGGCAGGCCGATGTCGGAGGCGCTGAGCACGTCACCGGCCAGCGCGCCCAGGCCGCTGCCGACCTGGGTGGCGACCATCGCAACGCTGGCCCTGCCGATCATGGCCATCAACGGGCCGGCCAGCTGCTTCATCTCCTCGGGCATGGCCTGGCCGAGCGCCTGGGTGGCGGAGCCGGCGATCGGCTCGACGAGCACCTTCCACACGGGGATGGTCTCCACGATCCACTCGGCCCGCGACCACGCGGCGGTGGTGCTCACCCCGGACGGGAACTCGGTGGTGGTGTCGAGCCAGTGGTCGGCCAGGCGCACCGCGTCGTCGACCGCGGCGGACTGCGCCGCGCTGACGGTCGGGTCGGGCTCCTGCGCGGCCGTGCGGCGGGCCAGGTCGGTGACCGTGTCCCAGTTGACCGCCCCGTCGTGGGGCGCGAACAGGGACTGCATCTGCGCCATCAGCGAGTTGAGGTCGGGCATCCCGCCTCCCGCGCCGAACCCGCCCATCTGGGAGAAGATCTGCTCGAAGGGCGTGCCCTTGAAGGGGTTGTTGTCATCGGGACCCTGACCGGACGACCCGGGTCCGCCGGGGGTGTCACTCATGGGGCCAACGTTACCCACCCGGCCCAGCAGCCCCCGCGCCTGCGCCACGCCTGCCCCCACGGGCGCGCCGGACCTAGACTCGCCCGGGTGAGCGACCCCCTCCGCGACCCGCGTCGTGACCCGCTTCGTGACCCCGTCCGTGACCCCGTCCGTGATCCGCTGCGCCTCGTCGACATCCGCGACACCCCGCTCGACGTCGTCGAGGTGCTCGACGCCCTCGGCGACGACGGGGCCGGCGGCCTCGTCCTCTTCGTCGGCCAGGTCCGCGACCACGACGGGGGCAAGGGCGTGGTGGCGCTCGACTACTCCGCCCACCCGTCCGCACTGGCCCGGCTCGAGGACGTCTGCCGGCAGGTGGCGCGGGACCACGACGTCAGGGGAGTGGTGGCCGTGCACCGGGTCGGCGAGCTGCGCATCGGCGACCTCGCAGTCGTCGTCGCCACCACCGCAGCCCACCGCGGTGATGCCTTCGCGGCGTCCCGGGCACTCATCGACACCCTCAAGGCCGAGGTGCCGATCTGGAAGCACCAGGTCTTCGACGACCAGAGCGAGGAGTGGGTCGGCACGCCGTAGGCCTCCCGGTCCCGGGAGGTCCCTGCGCCTACGCTCGTCGGGTGGAGATCCTCCTGTGGCTCGTGCCGTCGGCCGTCGTCACTGTCGCCGCCATGGCGTGGGTGTCGTGGGCCGGGCGCGACGGCCGCGGCGAGGTCGACCGTGACGTGGCCGCCGAGCGCCTCGGCAGGGCGCTGTCGAAGGACCTGCCGGCGCCCCCCCGGCGTACGCCGGCGCCCGGGCGCGACCGCAGCACCGGCATCGCCGTCCGCCCCAGCCACGGCGCCGCGCCCCGCGACGACGCGGGCCGGCGCGCCTCCTGAGGAGTCCGCCCGGGGTGGCTCGTCGTCGGCCGGTTGCCGCCATTTGAGAGAGTTGGGGACATGAAGGAGCGGACAGGTGCGGGATTGCTCGCGCTCTGCCTGCTCGCAGCACTGTGGGCGGCGGCGGCGTTCGTGCCGTTGCCCTACGTCACCTACTACCCAGGACCGACCGTCGACATACTCGCCGACGACGACGGCAAGGAGATCGTCCAGGTCGCGGGCCGCAAGGCCTACCACGACGACGGCGAGCTGCGGATGACCACCGTCTACGTCAGCACGCCGCAGGAGGACGTCTCCCTGCCCGAGCTGCTGCAGGCCTACTTCGACCCCGACGCCGCCGTGTGGCCGCGGTCCTCGATCTACGCTCCCGACGAGACCGACGAGTCCACCGACCGCGAGTCGGAGGCGGCGATGGCGTCCTCCCAGGACACAGCCGTGGCGGCGGCCCTCACCGAGCTCGGCGAGGAGGTCGACTCCGTCGTGAAGATCCTCGACGTGACCCCCGGGCTGCCCGCCGACGGCAAGCTCGAGGTGCGCGACGTGCTGCTGCGCGTCGGCGACACGCCGATCCGGGAGGCCCAGGACGTGGTGGATGCCGTCGACGAGGCGTCCCCCGGCGAGCCCCTCACCTTCCTCGTGCGCCGCGGCGAGAAGGAGGTCAGCGTCGACGTCACCCCCGAGGAGGTCGAGGGCGACCTCCGCATCGGCATCGCGCCCGGCCTCGGCTTCGACTTCCCCTTCGACGTGAGCGTCGACATCTCCGAACGGATCGGGGGCCCCAGCGCCGGGCTGATGATGGCTCTCGCCATCTACGACACCCTGACGCCGGGCTCGCTCACCGGCGGCGCCGAGATCGCCGGCACCGGGACGATCACCCCCACCGGGGAGGTCGGCCCCATCGGCGGCATCCAGCAGAAGATCGCCGCCGCCCGCGACGCCGGAGCCGACCTGTTCTTCGTGCCGGCCGCCAACTGCGGCGGCATCGGGGGAGTGGACCCCGGCGACATGCGCCTGGCGAAGGCCACCACGATGCACGCCGCCGTCGAGACCCTGTCCGACTGGGTGGCCGACCCCGACACCGACCTGCCGACCTGCGAGGACACCGCTTCATGACCGACCCCACCCCACCGGCGCCCGACGCCGGTCCGGCCGACGCGGCCGCACCCGACGCGCTGCCGGAGGACCCCGCCCTGGCCACTGCCGTCCTCGAGATCGAGGCGCACGTCGCCCAGGACGGCTGGGACCAGCCGGCCCGCCTCTACGCCCTGGTCGACACCGCCGAGCTGGTCGCGCAGGAGCCGGCGCTCGCCGCGGTGATGGAGATCGACGGTCCCGCCGAGGACGGCTCGCTCACGCCGATCGAGCAGGACGGGCTGCCCCCCGGCCAGGTCCTCGAGGACGTGCTGCACGGCATCGCCTGGCCCGACAGCGTGGCCGGCTGCGCCGCCGTCATCGAGCGACTGGTGCTGCCGCCCGGCGTCGACGACGACATCCCCGACGACCCCGCCGCGGCCGAGCTGTTCGCGCGCGAGCACCCCGACCGCCAGGAGGTGCGCATGGTCGCGGGCGTGACCCGCGCCGGTGCGTCCTACTGCGCCCTGCGGCTGCGGGCCCACGACGACGAGCAGTCGGTGGTCAACGGCACCGAGCTGGTGCCCGGACTCCTCCAGCTGCTCCACGAGACACTGCACGACACCCCTCCCCGCCCCGACGAGAACCCTGAGCAGGCCTAGTCAAGATGAGCAATCCGTTCGACCGACCCACAGGACCCTCCGGACCCGACGGCCCCCAGCGGCCTGGCGGACCCGGCGGCACAGGAGGCGCACGGCCCGCAGCCGCGTCACGCCGGCCGGGAGCGCTGGTCATCACCGCGATCGTCCTGGTCGTGGGGTTCATGCTGCTGAGCGCGTTCGCCTCCTTCTGGACCGAGCGACTGTGGTTCGGCTCGGTCGGCTACCAGGAGGTCTTCAACACCCTGCTGCTGACCCGCGTCGGGCTGTTCTTCGTCTTCGCCGGGCTGATGGCGGCCGCGGTGGCCATCGCCATGGCGATGGCCTACCGCTTCCGCCCGCTGCTGTGGCCGGGGATGCCCGGGACGCCCGATGACGGCATGGACCGCTACCGCGCGCTCCTCGCCCCGCGGATGGGCCTGGTGATCGCGGTCGCCGCCGGCGTGATGGGGCTCTTCGCGGGCGCGTCGGCCTCCGGCCAGTGGCGCAGCTTCTCGCTGTGGCGCCACGGCGAGCAGTTCGGCACCACCGACCCCTACTTCAACAAGGACGTCGGGTTCTACGTCTTCCAGCTGCCGTTCTGGCACTACCTCGTCGACTTCGTGATGGCCGCTGCCGTCGTCGGCCTGATCGCCTCGCTGCTGACCAACTACCTCTTCGGCGGCATCCGGCTCTCCGCCCGCCCCGGTGAGCGGCTGACCAGTGCCGCGCAGATCCAGGTCTCCGCGCTTCTCGCGCTGTTCGTGCTCGCCAAGGCCGTGGACTACTGGCTCGACCGCTTCGACCTCGTCACCAACTCGGGCTCGATCTTCACCGGCATGGGCTACACCGACGACAAGGCAGTCCTGCCGGCCAAGGAGATCCTCGCCGGCATCGCGATCGTCTGCGCGCTGCTGTTCCTCGCCAACATCTGGCGACGCACCTGGCTGCTGCCGTCGGTCGGTGTCGCGTTGTTCGCCCTGTCCGCGATCATCCTCGGCCTGATCGTGCCGACGGTGGTCCAGGCGATCCGCGTCAACCCCAACGTGCCGGACCGCGAGGGCCCCTACATCAAGGCCAACATCGACGCGACCCGCGCCGCCTACCAGCTCGACCAGATCGAGGTCCGCAACGTCGCCGGCACCGGTGTGGCCAACGACGGCCGGCTCGAGGAGCTCGACGGCATGACCGCCGGCATCCCGCTGGTCGACCCCCAGATCGTCAGCGAGATCTTCGAGCAGCAGCAGCAGGTGCGCGCCTACTACTCGGTGCCCAACGTGCTCGACGTCGACCGTTACGAGATCGACGGCAAGGACCGCGCCGTCGTGCTCGGCGTGCGCGAGCTCGACCAGAGCGGCCTCGCCGAGGGCGACCAGAACTGGTCCAACCTGCACACCGCCTACACCCACGGCAACGGCGTGATCGCCGCGTACGCCAACCAGCGCCCGGGGGATGACTCGGTCCAGCAGACCGGCATCCAGTGGGCCGAGGGCCAGGAGGCCGACGAGGACGCACTCACCAGGCTCGCCGGCGACGAGGGCTACGAGACCCGCGTCTACTTCGGCGAGCAGAGCCCGACCTACAGCATCGTCGGGCTCAACCCCGACGGGAAGCCGGTGGAGTTCGACCTGCCGCGCGGCGAGCGCACCGACGAGGACGTCGCGACGACCTATGACGGCAAGGCGGGCGTGCCGATCGGCAACATCGTCAACCAGCTGCTCTACGCGGTGCGCTTCAGCGAGCCCAACCTGCTGCTGTCGAGCCGCGTGCACGAGAACTCCAAGATCCTCTACGACCGCAACCCGCGCCGCATGGTGGAGAAGGTCGCGCCGTGGCTGACCGTCGACTCCGACCCCTACCCGGCGGTGGTCGACGGGCGGATCCTGTGGATCCTCGACGGCTACACGGTCACCGACAAGTACCCGCTGTCGCAGCGGGAGTCGCTCGAGGAGATGACCGACGACTCGCTGCAGGAGAACACCGGGTTCCAGACCCTGCCGACCGACGAGATCAACTACCTGCGCAACTCGGTCAAGGCCACCGTCGACGCCTACGACGGCACCGTGTCGCTCTACGAGTGGGACGAGGCGGACCCGATCCTGCAGGCGTGGGAGGCGGTCTTCCCCGACGTCGTGCAGCCCAAGGACGACATCCCCGACTCGCTGCGCGAGCACCTGCGCTACCCCGAGGACCTGTTCAAGGCCCAGCGCTTCCAGTTCCAGCGCTACCACGAGACGTCCGCGTCGGCGTGGTTCGAGGGCTCCAGCCGTTGGGAGGTGCCGAGCGACCCGCAGCGCACCACCCGGCTGCAGCCGCCCTACCGCCTCTTCGCCGACACCGGCGACGGCGAGACCTGGTCGCTGACCTCGGTCTACGTGCCGCGGCGCAAGGAGAACAACCTCGCCGCCTACCTGTCGGTCAACAGCGACGCGACGAGCGACGACTACGGCAAGGTCAGGGTGCTGCAGCTGCCCAACGAGCCCACGGGCGGGCCGCTGCAGATCGCCAACACGTTCGCCACCAACGAGGACATCAGCCAGGCGCTGCTGCCCTACACGACCGGTGACGCCGACCGGGTGCCGGGCAACCTGCTCACGCTGCCGATCGACGACACGTTCATGTACGTGCAGCCGGTCTACACGCGCCGTGACGGTGAGTCCAACTTCCCGATCCTGCGGTTCGTGCTCGTCTCCTACGAGAACCGGGTCGGCATCGGCACCACGCTCGTCGACGCGATCGAGGACGCCCTGACCTCCGACGCCTCGGACGACGGGACGACCGACCCGACGGAGGACCCCACGGAGGACCCCACGGAGGAGCCGACCGAGGAGCCGTCGGAGTCGCCGGGTGAGCAGCCGACCACGGAGCCCGGCACCCCGTCCACGGTCCGCGAGCTGCTGGAGCAGGCCGAGGACAAGTTCTCCCGGGCCGACGAGGCGCAGCGCAACGGCGACACCGTGCGCTGGGCACGCCTCATGGACGAGGGTCGCGCGCTCATCGAGGAGGCGGTCCGAGCGGCACGCTGACCCCGATTTGGGCTCCGCCCGACCACCCCTGTAAGGTTCTGTTCACCGACGCGGGGTGGAGCAGCTCGGTAGCTCGCTGGGCTCATAACCCAGAGGTCGCAGGTTCAAATCCTGCCCCCGCTACAAAGGACGAGGCCTGATCTGCAGCGATGCGGATCAGGCCTTGTCGCTTCCCCGGGGATCCCCCCGCTCACTTCCCTCGGTCCAGGCGCGCTCGGGTCTCCTCGATCACGGCGACCAGCTCGTCCCGGCTGGGGCCGGCGGCGTACGGCGCCCGCCAGCCGGTCTCGTAGACCGCCCGCGCCAGGGGCTCGGCCGGCGTGGGGCAGCTGGGGAGCGCGGTCATCGAGAAGTACGGTCCGGCGTACTCGCCGATCCGGGGGTCCGCCTGGGCGGCCTCGCGGATCCGCTCGGTCGTCAACGGCCGGGCCAGGTCGAGCTCGGCGCCCTGCCAGCGCGCCACGGCATCGGTGTCGATGGCGATGTGGTCCTCGACCCAGGGGCGGATCTGCTCGTCGCACCAGGCACCGAACGGGTCGGCGAGCGACGCCGGATCCGCGCCGTCGTCGAGCAGGCGGAGGAGGTTGTCGATCTGGGTGAACGCCATCGCGATGCCGCGGCCGCGGGTGGGTGTCGTGGTGGCCACGACGTCACCCACCGATGCGAGCCGCGATCCGCCGCTGGGGCCGGTACACGTTGCGCAGGGCGCCGCCCACCATCACCGGGCTGGGCGGTCGCGCCCGCTCCGGGTCGGTCCAGCGGGCGAGTGCGGGGACGGCGCGACAGGCAGCGTCGAAGACGGCGTCGAGCCGGAGTGGCTTCAGCCCGTCGTCGGCCATCGGGCAGCCGAAGAGCACCGAGAAGTGTCCGGCCTCGTGCAGGAACAGCAGGACCTGGTAGCCGTCGTACCCGCTGAAGGCGCCGAGCGGGTTGTCCATCGGACCTGGCTCGGCCCCCGGCGGGCCAGCACGTCGGCCCACTGCGGGCGGAAGCCGCGAGCGGGTGTCCCGGCCGTCCGCTGCCGGCGTCGAGTGCTGTCCCTCGCGCGGACGACGACGCCTCCAGCACTCGACTCGCGCCTGGGCCGCGCTGGCCCCGCTCAGTGCGGTGGGTCGGTCGTGTAGCGGGTGTCGCTCTGCGTCACGACCTCCGCGGCGACGTCGCGGAGCTTGATGTTGGCGGTGGAGGAGACGCGTACCAGGTAGTCGAAGGCATTCGACTCGTTGATCCGGTAGCGCTCCATGAGGATGCCGACGGCCTGTCCGATCACCTTCCGGCTGGACAGGGCGGTGGTGAGGTGCTCCTCGTTGTGTCGCCCTCCCAGGGCGGTGGCGGCATAGAGCGCGAAGAGCTGAGCGAGGTCTCGCGACTCGGGGCCGATGCCATCACCGGTGGTGCTGCAGAGGTTGAGCACGGCGCCGCCGGCGCTGTCGACCTCGTGCAGCCCGATCCCCATCTGGGCCGTGACCCCGGCCTCGAGGGCGCGGGGTACGAAGCTGGGCCAACGGTGCTCATGTCGCATGTGGTCCGAGATGACCGTGCCCCCGTCGACCAGGGCGTCCAGGCACGGTCCTTCACCGCAGTCGTACTGGATGAGGTCGAGCTTCTCCACCACGTTGCTGGAGGCGGCGTAGGTCTCGTTCTGCCCGTCCTTGCCCCGGATGGTCACGCTGGCGTGGTCGAAGCCCGGCACGGCGTCCGGTGCGGCGGCGACGATCGCCTCGACCATGTCGTGGGTGGTGCGGGCGGCTGTGATGCTCGTGGCCGCCTGGGCCAGCAGCGCCGCGATCCGCGGCGGCTCTACCTGGCTCATACGCTCGCTCCCTCGCGGCCGTTCTCGCCTGATGCGTTCACCATCACCATACGGCGTCGCTGCCGGGACGAGCCGACGGTCGAGGCGATCGACGCTACGTGCGCGCGACGGGCGCCGTGGAGGTGCCCGCGCCCCGGCATACGATGGGGGGTATCGCGGCCGACGCCGGGCTGCGCTGCCGCACCCAGCGCCCCGACCCTCGCACCCAGGAGAACCGATGGAGCTCGACCCCACCTCGATGAAGCCGGTCATCAACCGGATCAAGCGCGCCCAGGGCCAGCTCGCGGGCGTGCTCCGCCTCCTCGAGGAGGGGCGCGACTGCGAGGACGTCGTCACCCAGCTCGCTGCGGTCTCCAAGGCGTTGGACCGCGCGGGCTTCGCCATCGTGGCCAACGGCCTGCAGCAGTGCCTGCTCAACGGCGACGGCGGCGCCGACGACATCGACGTGAAGAAGATGGAGAAGCTCTTCCTGTCGCTCGCCTGAGGGCGGGCGTACGCCCTGCGTGCGGCGGGCGGGCCTCCGGCCACCGCTCAGGCGGTGACGTCCTCCGCGGCGAGCGCCCGCACCCAGTCTGCCTTGACCGCGCGCCACTGCTCGTCGTCGAGCCCGCGCCGCCAGTAGGGCGAGCAGGAGAGCATCTGCTCGTCGACGACGCCCTCGCCCAGGAGCACCCGCCGCACGGCCCGCGTCGCGCCCGCCTCGCCGTGCACGAAGGCGCTCACCGGCCCCGGTGCTGGAGGCAGGGCGCGCACCGCGTCGGCGAGCAGGCCCTCGGGGTCGGCGTGACCGGTGCGGTGGACCCACCGGACGTGGAGCACACCGGGGGAGTGGAGCGGCACCTCACCGGCGGCGTCCTCGACCTCGAGCACGGCCGTCACGGGCCGACCCTCGGGCACGGCCTCGGCGCACGCGGCGATCGCCGGCAGGGCGCTCTCGTCGCCCACCAGCAGGTAGGACGCGGCGTCGGGATGGGGGTGGTAGCCACCCGCCGGTCCGCGCAGCTGCAGCCGGTCACCGGGCCGGGCCCGGGTCGCCCAGCGGCCGGCGTGCCCGACGTCGCCGTGGGCGGCGATGTCGAGGGTGAGCTCGCGGCGCGCGTCGTCCCAGCTCCGCACCGTGATGCGGCGCGGTCGTGGGCGCTGCGGGCGGGGCAGGTCGCGGACCGCCTCGTCCTCGAAGGGAGGCGCGTAGGGCGCGTCCGGGGGGAGGAAGTAGCAGTTGACGTACTCGTCGGCGTTCCCGGTCGTCGTGAAGCCGTCGAGCCCGGGCCCGCCCAGCACCACGCGGACCAGGTGGGAGCCCAGCTGTCGGGTGGAGACCACCTCGCCGTACATGTCGCCCCTCCTGAGGGTCCGGGACCCGCCGGTGCTGCCGCGGCGCGTCGTCGGGCTCAGGTTAGCCGTGCCTCGTCGGCCACCCGGCGCCGCGGTCAGGTGAGGGGCGCCGACCAGGTCACCGTGGTCCCACGGCCATCGGCCGTCGCGACGTGCAGGTGCCCGTGGCGCTGCTCGGCCCGCAGCCGGAGGTTGGCCAGCCCGCCGGTCTCGTGCACGCCGTCGGGCATCCCGACCCCGTCGTCGCGCACCCGCACGACGACCTCGGAGTCGACGGCCACGTCGACCGCGCACGTCGAGGCGTGGGCGTGGCGCACCACGTTGGACAGCGCCTCGGTGATCACCGCGAGGACCTCGGGCAGCAGGTCGGTGTCGAGCACGGACCCCACGGGGCCGTCGAAGCGCACGACCGGACGCACCTTCATCGTCCGGGCGGCGCGCTCGACCACCTCCACGACGGCCGCCCGCGGGTCGGACGCGGCGGCGACCGGGCCGAGGCGGAAGATCGTCGTACGGATCTCGCGGATGACGTCGTCGATCTCCTCGGTCGCGCGGTCGATGCGCGCGGCCATGTCGCAGGGGTCCTCGACCCACGACGCGCTGTGCAGCTCGAGGCCCAGCGCGAACAGCTGCTGGATGACCAGGTCGTGCAGGTCGCGGGCGATCCGGTCGCGCTCCTCGAGGACGGCGAGGCGCCTCTCGTCCTGGCGGATGCGGGCGACGTGGAGCACCAGCGGCGCCTGCTGCGCCAGCAGGGTGGGGAGGGCGGCGTCGTGGTGCAGGCGTGCCGGGTCGACCTCGTCCACCCAGGCGAGGGTGACCGCGGCGTCGCCGTCGGCGGAGCTGTAGAGCGGGACGACGAGGGCGGAGGCCATCGGGCCGTGGCCGAGCGCCGCCGAGACGTCGACCCCGCGACCGTGCTCGAAGATGTTCTGCACCTTCAGCGGACGGCCGCTGAAGGTCACGCACCGGGTGAGCGAGGTGGTGAAGTCGACCTCGGCCATGCCGTCGGGGTCGGCGTCGAAGCCGGACACCACGCGCAGCTGCAGGTGGGCCGGGTCCTCGCCCGAGGCGATCCAGGCGGCGTCGGCACCGGACAGGTCGCGGGCCCAGTCGGCGACGATCTGCAGCGACATGTCGTCGGGGTTGGACGTGACGAGCTCGCTGGCAGCCGAGACCCACCGCTCGCGGTGCGAGGCCTGGTCGTGGAGCCGGGAGTTCTCGATGGCCATCGCAGCGACGCCGACCAGGGCCCGCGCGACCTGCTCGTCGCGGTCGAGGAAGGCCGGCCCGCTCGTCTTCTCGGAGAAGTAGAGCGTGCCGACGGCGCGGTCGGCGACGCGCACCGGCACGCTGAGGATGTCGCGCGCGCCCCCTTCGGCGCGGCGAGGGGGGCGCCGGGCGGCGGTCTCGTCGGCCGCCGAGGGCGACCCGGCATCGTCGGGGGAGACCACGAGCCCCTGGGTGAGCAGGTCGTCGAGCCGCGTGTCGTGGCTGCCGAGGTCGCCGTGGGTGAAGAGCAGGCGCATCGGCCGGGGCGCGCCCCAGTCGGCGATGGCGAGGGCCCCGAAGCGCGCGCCGGTGATCTCGGCCCCCACCCGGAGCACCTGGTTGAGCACGTCGTCGAGCGCCGAGCCCGACGACAGGGTCGACGCGGCAGCCAGCAGCCGCTCCCACCGGTCGGTCTCGTCGTCGGCCCGGCCGCCACGGCTGGCCATGTGCATGAGGTCGTCGAAGGTCGACCTCTCCTGCCTCCACGCCTGGGTGCCGCCCCCGACGTCGTGCGAGATCTCCTGCATTCCTGTTCCCCCCAAGATGTGTCGCTGTGTCACATGATCATGCGCCCTGACGGCGTCTCCTTCATCCGACATTCACCCCTAGGGGGTCGGGCACGACCGCGACCGCGCGAGCGACAGCACCGGCCGCCGCAGCGGCGGACCCTGGTCCGACCCGTCTCCCCCCGCTGCATGGCTCAGCCGTGACGATCGCCGAGGTGGGCCTGCGGGCTCTTGGCGAGGATGGCGGCCTGCGTGCGCGACCTCACCCCGAGCTTGCCGAGCACCGACGACACGTAGTTCTTCGTGGTCTTCTCGGACAGGTGCAGCGCGAAGGCGATCTCGCGGTTGGTCATGCCCTCGCCGAGCAGCTCGAGGACCTGCTGCTCCTTGGGGGTGAGGTGGCGGGTGAGCGGGTCCTCGGGGCGCGTGTCGCGCAGGCGGGCGAGGACGTGCGAGGTGACCGCGGGGTCGAGCATCGACTGCCCGTCGGCGACCCGGCGCACCGTCTCGGCGAGGTCCGCGGGCTTGACCCGCTTGAGCAGGTAGCCGGCCGCTCCGGCCATGATGGCCGCGAACAGCGCCTCGTCCTCGTCGTAGGACGTGAGCATCAGCGCGGCGATGCCGGGATCGACCGAGCGGATCTGGCGACACACCTCGACGCCCGAGCCGTCGGGCAGCCGGACGTCGAGGATGGCGACCTGCGGGCGCAGGGCAGGGATCTGCCGGGCCGCCTGCTGGGCCAGTCCGGACTCGCCGACGACGACGATGTCGCCGTCGTGCTCGAGGACGCTGCGGAGCCCGCGACGCACCACTTCGTGGTCGTCGAGCAGATAGACGGAGACGGGTCGTCGCGACGTGCCGGCCGCCGCCCGAGAAGGCTGTGCCATGCGACCAAAGTACCGCTGTGCACCGGTTCCGTGACGTGGTATGAAGTCACGCGTGTTGGCGGCCGTTCGGCACTACCGCGGCGCCCGGACCACGTCTAACATGCCGTCTGCGATCCGGTTCCGGCCGACCAGCGGTGCCCGTCATCCCGCGGTGTGCGCCGCCCTTCCCCTGCCGGTCACGAGGCTCCGGTGCGCGCGGACCGGGGGCCCATTGCGGAGGTCATCGCGGCAGCGAGCACTTGGCCTCTGCGCGCCCTGCCCCCGCTCCTTCGATGCTTCAGGTGAGCCACCTGATGCGCGACGAAGGAGCACCCCATGGACCCAACGGCGCACAGGAGGCAGCTCGACCAGCTCTGCGAGCGGCTCGCCGCGGAGTTCGCGGCACACATCCCCGCCGGCCGGGTGCTGCGGATCGTGCATCGCGCCGACCGGCTCGTGGCCACAGCCGCGAGCGACGCGGCGGACGCCCTCGCCCTCTGCGAGGCGGTCGCCCGCGGGCTGCTCGACGACCACGCCGCCGACCTCGTCACCACGCCGCTCGACCACCGCAGGAGCGTCGCGGACCTGGGGGAGCGGCTCGTCGCGGAGTACGGCCCCGTGGTCCCGGCGGGCCGGGTGCTGCGCATGGTCCACCGCGCCGACCGTCTCGTGGCCCCCATCGCCGTCAGCGGCCCCGACGCCCTCGCGCTGTGCGAGGCGCTCGCCCGCCGGCTGATCCGCGACCACGCAGCCGCCGGCCGGCACGGTCCGCAGGACGGGCGGGGTGCCGCCCGTGCCACGGTGCGACCCGAGAGGCAGGCGGGCGCGGGGCGCGTCGCGCCGCTGCGGCGATGAGACTCCCCACCGTCCGGCTCGCAGGTACGCCGCTGCTCCACAGGCGCACGCTCCCGGAGCGCTACTTCCCCGAGCGCCGGCCGTGGATCGCGACCGCGATGGCCGTGCTGGTCCTCGTCACCGTGGGCCTCCTCGTCGGAGGCGCGGTGGGGATGGTGCTGGTGCGGCTGGTCGGGGTGCTGGTCGCCCACGTCACGATCGGCACGTGACACCCGGGGGCAGGCTCCCCGCCCCGTGCCCGCCCGTGACGGCGCCCGGCTCACGCGTCGGTGGCGGGCCGACGTGCCTCGACGGCGGAGACGTGGCCGAGCACCGCCTCGGCCACCGCATCGGGGTCGGTCCGCAGCGCCCAGTGGCCGAGGGGGAGGTGGTGGCGACGCAGGTCGTCGCACCACGGCTCGCTGGCGACGAGCGCCGCCTCGCGGATCGCGGGGTCGCGGTCCAGGGCGAGCTGGAGGACCGGCACGCTCGTACGTCGCGGGCGGGGGCCGCGGGCCGGTCGGCCCACGTTGCCGCGGTAGTAGCGCAGCCCGGAGACCATGTCGCGGTGCCCGAGGACGCGCAGCACCGCAGGCGCGAGGGGGGAGACGAGGAACGGCACGTAGGACGACGACACGGCCTGCCCCAGGAGACCTGCCACGCCGGCCGGGGTCGGGTGCCGCAGCGTGCTGCGGGCCCACGCCCCGACGTGGTCGAGGTTGGGACCGCTGATCGAGGTGAACGAGGCGATCCGGTCCGTGGCACCGGGCTCGCACACCGCCTCCCACGCCTGCACGGAGCCCCAGTCGTGACCGGCGACGTGGACCGGGTGGGCCGGGTCGACGTCGTCGAGCACGGCCATCAGGTCGGCCGCGAGGTGCGGGAGGGCGAACGCGCTGTCGGGGGCGTCCGTGGGGGACAGGCCCTGGCCGCGCGTGTCGTAGACCACGACCCGGAGGTCGGCGGCGAGCCGTTGTGCCACGGGCAGCCAGACCCGGTGCGTGTCGGGCCAGCCGTGCACCAGGACGAGGGCGGGTGCCTCCGGGTCGCCTGCCTCGAGCACTGCCAGGTCGACGCCGTCGCCGCGCACGGTGCGCCGTCGCCACGCGCCGGGGTCGGGTCGGGGATCCATGCGGCCCCCGTACCCAGCGCGAGGCGGAGCACGCGCGGGCGGGGCTCAGGCGCGCAGCACCTTCTCCATCGGGCGTCCCTGGGCGAGCTCGTCGACGAGCTTGTCGAGGGAGCGGATCCGCCGCACGAGCGGATCCGGCCAGCCACTCGATCACCCGGTCGACCTCGGCCTGGGGGCGGCCCGTGCGCTCGGCCTTGGCCGCTCCCGGGACCCTCAGCCCTTGTCGACCTCGGCGGCCCGCCTGAGCACGTCGGACTCGCTCGCCACCGACTTCACCGTGGCGGGGTCCATGAGGGGCTCCGTGCCGGGCTGGTGGAGGTCGGTCTCGGTGGTGTCGGGGTTGACCCCGGCGCCGGCCGCGGGGATGCCGGACGGCGTGGTCGGTCCGTCGTCGGAGCCGGTGCCCGAGTCGGCCACGGCCTTCTCGACCTCGGTCTCGCTCAGGCCCAGCGCGGGCGCGAGCACGGCCGCCTGCTTCGACGAGGCCTTCCTCGGGGCCTTCGACGGGGCCTTCTTCGCAGCCGTCTTCGCAGTCGTCTTCGCAGTCTTCGTGGCGGTCTTCCGCGCAGGCCGCGTCGCGGGCGTCGCCGTGGGCTGCTTGCGTGCCGGCGCCTGCTCGGGGGCCGCGGCCGGCTCGGCGCCTGCCGCCGGGTGCGTACGGGTGCCGGGGATCGGGTCGACCTCGCGGGCCGCCGGAGGCTCCGGCCACGGGCCGGGAGCGGCGCGGTCGGCGGCAGACGCGCGCTCGATGACCCGTCCCACGGCTCGCGCGGTGGCGAGGGCGCCGGTCGTGGCGATCCCGACGGACGCTCCGAGCACGGCGGCAGCGGCGTGGGCGGGCAGGGCGATGGCTCCGGAGACCAGGCGGATCGGGTTCACCTGCGGTCCTCTCGTCAGTTCTCGGCGTCGACGGACGCGGTCCACGTACCCCGGTGCGGCCCCCGGCATCCGTGATCTTCACCACGGGCCCAGCACGTCGTTCGAGCACGTCACAACGGGTGGGACGACGTGTGCCTCGACCGCAGCAGGGTACGGACCGAGCCCCAGCCACGCCGCTCCCGGAACGGACCGGCACCACCGAAGGAGCCTCCGATGACCGACGACATGCGCCTGCGTTCGACGTCGACCGCGACCGCGACCGGATCACCCATCCAGGCGGCCGCCGTCCTCGTCGGGGCAGCGTTCCTCCTCGTCGGGGTGCTGGGCTTCATCCCGGGCGTCACGACCGGCCACGACGGCCTCGAGGCCGCCGGGCACGAGTCGCACGCCGAGCTCCTCGGCCTCTTCCAGGTCTCGGTGCTGCACAACGTCCTTCACCTGCTGTTCGGCGTCGCCGGCATGGTGCTCGCCCGCACCGCGGCGAGCGCTCGCGGCTACCTGCTCGGCGGGGGCGCGGTCTACCTCGCCCTGTGGCTCTACGGGCTCGTCGTCGACAAGGACTCGCAGGCCAACTTCGTCCCGCTCAACACCGCCGACGACTGGCTGCACTTCGTCCTCGGCGTGGGCATGATCGCCCTCGCCGTCGTGCTCGCCAGGCGGCCGGGCACGACCGGCCTCGGACGCTGAGGAGCGAGCCGATGACGACCAGCGACCGGCTCCACTTCATCGGCACCGCCACGACGGTGCTGTCGTTGGGCTCCTTCACGCTGCTCACCGACCCCAACTTCCTGCACCGCGGGCAGCGCGCCTACCTCGGCTGGGGGCTGTCCAGCCGCCGGCTGACCGACCCGGCCGTCGAGCCGGAGGAGCTCCCGGCGCTCGACGCGGTGCTGCTCTCGCACCTGCACGGCGACCACTTCGACCGGGTCGCCCGCGCACGCCTCGACAGGTCGCCTCCCGTGCTCTCGACCCCGCACGCAGTGCGTCGCCTCGGCCCCTGGGGCTTCGACGCACGGGCGATCGAGACCTGGGACCGGCACACGCTGGTCAAGGGGAGCGAGGAGCTGCGGGTGACCGCCGTGCCCGCCGTGCACGCGCGTGGCCTCCTCGGGCGGATGCTGCCGCCGGTGATGGGCAGCGTCCTGGAGCACCTCGTGGACGGCGAGGTGCGCCGGCGCGTCTACGTCAGCGGCGACACGCTGACCGGCGCGCACGTCGACGAGGTGCGGGAGCGGTTCCCCGACATCGACGCCGCCGTCGTGCACCTCGGCGGCACCCGGGTGCTGCTGCGGACCGTCACGATGGACGGCCGGATGGGCGTCGACTTCGTCCAGCGGACGCGGCCCAGGGTCGTGGTGCCGGTGCACCACGACGACTACACCGTCTTCCGCTCGCCGCTGTCCGACTTCGTCACCCGCGCCCGCGACGCCGGGCTCGAGGCCGAGCTGCGCTGCCCGGCCCGGGGGGAGGTCGTGAGCCTCGACCCGTCGGCGCCGCCGTCCTGAGCCGGGGTCAGTCGGTGCCGGTCGGCAGGTCGACCGGGCGCCCGAGCAGGGGCGCGACCAGGCTGCGGATCGACGGGCTCGGCGCGAGTCCGAGCTCGGACGCCAGCAGGCGGCGGTAGCCGTCGTACTGCCGCAGCGCCTCAGCGTGGTTGTCCTCGGCGAGGTGCACCGCGATCACCCGCCGGTGCGCGCTCTCGCGCAGCGGCTCCGCACGCACCGCTCCGAGCCCGGCGCTCAGGGCGTCGTGGTAGTGACCGGCGCGGCACAGCAGGTCGGCGCTCCGCTCGAGGGCGTGGAGCCGACGCTGCCGGAACGCCTCCTGCTCCACCGTCAGCCAGTCGTCGTGCCAGGTGGGCAGCAGGTCCTGGGCCAGCAGGGACAGGTCGGGCAGCTCGTCGACCGGCGGCGCCTCGCTGCGGCACAGCCGCTGGGCCTCCGCCTCGGCCTCCCAGAGGTCGACGGTGAGCTCGGGGTGCAGCCAGACCTCCAGCGCGTCGCCCTGCACCAGCGCCCGCCCGCGGTCGCGGGGCAGCCGCCACAGCACCGAGCGCAGCGTCGAGGTCGCCCGCGCGGGGTCGGAGTCGGGGCGCATCATCTCGGCGAGCGCCGCGCGGGGGGCGCGACGTCCGCGGTGGCACACCGCGAGCAGGGCGAGCAGCCGGCGCGCACTGGCCGGGACGGGGTGCGGCTGACCGTCGAGGTCCAGCCGGAACCCGCCCAGCAGGTCGAGTCGTGCCGCCAACGCCACGTGCGCCTCCAGGATCGCGTGCGAAGACAGTGCCCCTCGCCCCGGTGTGCATGCATGCGTGACGCAACGGTGACGCCTCGGAGCCGACGGCCGGACGCCCGTCGAATGGCGGGCGGACCGACGGACGTACGCCGGTGTGGTCGCCGGCGTCACGACCCCGCGACGGGCCCCCGGAATCGTGGTCGTCGCAGCGGAGCCGACCGCTCCGCCTCACCCGACAGATTGCGAGGCACGACATGTACCGGCACACCAAGGAGCTCCAGTGGAGCGCCCGGCCCGAGCGCCCCGACGCCCTCTACGCCGCCAAGCTGCAGGAGGTGATCGGCGGCCAGTTCGGCGAGATGACCGTGATGATGCAGTACATGTGGCAGGGCTGGGCCTGCCGCACGCCGGGCAAGTACAAGGACATGATCCTCGACATCGGCACGGAGGAGATCGGCCACGTCGAGATGCTCACCACGCTTCTGGCCCGGCTGCTCGAGGGGGCCCCGTCGGAGACGCAGGCCGAGGCGGCCGCCGCCAACCCGGCGCTCGCGGCGATCCTCGGCGGGCAGAACCCGCAACAGGCCATCGTCAGCGGCGGCTTCGCGATGCCGACCAACAGCCAGGGCGTGCCCTGGAACGCCGGCTACATCGTGGCCAGCGGCAACCTGCTCGCCGACTTCCGGCACAACGTCGCCGCCGAGGCCCAGGGCCGGCTGCAGGTGTCGCGCCTCATCGGCATGACCGACGACCCGGGCGTGAAGGAGACGCTGTCGTTCGCGCTGGCCCGCGACACCTTCCACCAGCAGCAGTGGCTGCTCGGCATCGAGCAGCTCATCGAGGACGGGCACACCGACGGCTTCGAGAGCTCCCGCAAGGACGAGGAGGCGTCCGAGCAGGCCACCGTGTTCTACAGCTTCCACGAGGGCAGCACCGCCGGCGAGGGCCGCTGGGCCCAGGGCGCCTCCCTCACCGGGGAGGGCGAGATCAGGTTCGAGGAGGGCCGCGCGCTCACCGACGACGTGCAGGAGCTGCCGGCTCCCGACCCGCTGCACTTCGCGACCTACGACGGGTCGAAGGGGCCGGGCAAGCCCGGCACCGCCGGTGGCGCCTACGCACAGGGCATGCAGAACCTGATGAACAAGGCCAAGGAGAAGCTCACTCCCGGCGAGTGAGCTGCCGAGCGAGCGCCTGGGATGACCGAGCTCCTGCTCCGGCCGCTGGCCGACGCGTTCATGCAGGTCGGCGTGTTCGTCGCCCTCATGGTCGCGCCCTTCGGCTGGGCCCGCTGCCGGTGGGGCCACCGCCTCGACGCCGCACTGGAGCGGCGTCGGGCGGCGGGTCCGCTGGTGGCGGCCGCCCTCACCATGCCGCCCGGGTGCGGCGGGGCGATCCTGGTGATGGCCGCCTACGGCCGAGGGGCCGTGTCCTACGGGGCGGCCGTCGCGGCGCTGGTCGCCACGATGGGCGACGCGTCGTGGGTGCTCCTGGCCCACGACCCGTGGCTCACGGTGCAGCTCAAGGGGCTGCTGCTCGTCGTGGGGGCCACGACCGGATGGCTGGTCGACGCGATCGGCATCGACCCGCGCCAGCGTACGCCGTCCCCCGCGCCCGCCCCGGTGGACGCCGGCGCGCGGGCGGCGCTCGTGCCGTCGCCCGTCGTGACGGCGGCCCGACCGGTGCGGGCGCGCCCGGTGCTCGCGCTCCACGAGGTCGGCGTGCTGCCGGTGCTGCTCTGGCTGGCGATCGGCGGGGGAGCCACGGTCAGCGTCCCGGTCACCTTCCAGCTCCTCGACCCCGAGACGGTCTACCTCGCGCTGGGCGTGCTGGGCGCCGTCGTGGCGCTGGTGGTGTTCGTGCGCAGCGGCTGCCGGCTCGCCGACGACGACGAGCGCAGCGCGGGGGAGACGTCGATGGCCGCGGTGCTGCGCCACGGTGGTCACGAGGTGGCGTTCGTGACCGTGTGGGTGGCCGTGGCCTACCTCGCGTGGTCGCTGCTCACGCACCTCACCGGCTTCGACGGCTCGCAGCTGCCCGTGCTGGGCCTCGCGGGGGTGCTGGTGGGAGCACTGATCGGCCTCGTGCCGGGGTGCGCGGTGCAGATCGTCTTCGTCGGCATCTTCGCCGCCGGGGGCATGCCGCTGGCGACCTTCGTCGCCAACACCATCAGCCAGGACGGGGACGCCCTGCTGCCCCTCCTGGCCCTCGAGCACCGCTCGGCCCTGGCCGCCACCGTGCTCACCACCATCCCCGCGCTGCTCGTGGGGCTGGCGTTCCTCGTCCTCACCTGACCACCTCATCCCGGAGGCAGATCATGTCCGTGCCCGTCGTTCCCCCGGTCCTTCAGCCCGTCCGTCATGCGCGCCACGCCGCCCGCCCGAGCCACCACGACGGGCTGCAGCGGGTGCTCGCCCTGTGCTGCGCGCTCACCGGCACCTGGTGGGGCGTGACGATGGCCCTGGTCGTGCTCGGCGTCCTGGCGGCGCAGCACGCGGCTCGCCGGGCGGTGGTGCGCTCGGCAGGCGCATCAGTCGCGGTGCGTGGAGGGGTGCTCGCCGCGGCGCAGCACCCCGGCCCGCTCCACCCGTCCGGCAGCGCGGGCCAGACCGCGGCTGGCCCGTGAGGCGGGCTCGTGGGCCCGCGGGAAGCGCCGGGCGCCGGCGTCGAGCAGGTCGCGGCTGCGGTCGAGCACCGTGAGCGGCACGGCCGCCAGCGCGTTGCCGGGAGGGCGGCGCGACACGACCGGGTGGGGGCGGGTGGGCGCCGTGCGCCGCACGGCCTCCCACGCGACGCCGAGCACCTGGAGGCGGCGGGTGTCCACGGCGTCCTGCAGGCGGGGCAGCAGCTCGTCCTCCTCGTCGCGGACGTCCTCGCGCAGCACCGCGGCGAGCCGGGTGAGTACCTCGCGGCGATCGGGGCTGCCCGAGGGCAGCCGCTCGAGCGAGGTCCACAGCTCGTTGACCTCCTGGTGCTCCCGCTCCACCTGGAGCGTGAGCGCCTCGCCGTCGGGGAGCACCCGCCGGGCCTCGGGCCACAGCACCGACTCCTCCGCGAACGCGTGCGGGAAGACAAGTCGGGCGATCGCGTGCAGCGTGGCGTCCTCCTCCTCGCCCGGCGCGCTCCGGCCGAGGCGGTGCAGCAGCCGGTCGAGCCGCTCGTGGTCGCGCTTCTGGCGGGTGAGGATGCTCAGCCGGCCGCCGAGCTGGTCGAGGTCCTGCTCTGCGAGTGAGGTCATCCTCCGTCGTACCCACGCGTGCGCCCTCGCACGCGCCCGCGGGCCGGTCCGGTCACCCCCGGCGCAGGGACCGCGCCGCCCGCCAGGCGACGTAGGTCGCGAGCGCCCACGGCAGTCCGTTGACGACCGGGTCGAGCACCTGGTGGCGCACGTCGCTGCGTCCGCGGCGCGAGCGGATGCCGCCGTAGGTCGCCTCGGCGCGGATCCCGCTCTGCGTGAGCGGGTTGTCGGGCCGTGTCGTCGCGAGGGAGCGGACCACGTGCTCGGTGACGTCGACGCGGTCGGCGGCCATGAGGAGCAGCCAGTGCGCCGCCTTGGCCTCGCTGTGCCTGGCGTAGGCGTAGCGGCGGATGGTCCCGGAGAGTCCGGTCATGGGCTGCGCGGTGCCGAAGGCGGGGGTGAGCCGGGCGTGCTCGATCGAGCGCTCGCGTCCCTGCCCGCCGGGCTGCTGCTCCGGGAGGGGCCGCCCGACGACGGCCGGGTCGAGGACCTCGCGCGGGAAGGAGGGCCGGTCCGCGGGGTCGAGGTCGGCACCCCAGCCGGGGATGCGCGCGCGGAGCTGCTCGACGTCCTCGGGGAGTGCGGGCTTGTCCGGGGTGTAGGGCATGGGTCGTCCTTCCTCAGTCGCCGACCACGATGACCGGCTTGATGCAGCCGTCGAGCTTGGCGGAGAACACGTGGTAGGCCTCGGCGATGTCCTCGAGGTCGAAGCGGTGGGTGACGATGTCGTTGGGCTTGAGGTGGCCGTTGCGCACGTGCTCGAGCAGCCGGGGCCACTGGCGCCTGACGGGGCACTGGTTCATCCGCAGGGTCAGCCCTTTGTTGACGGCGTCGCCCATCTTGACGGCGCTGAAGATCGGGCCGTAGGCGCCCATGACCGACACGGTGCCGCCCTTGCGCACGCCGTCGATCGCCCAGTTGAGCGCGGTCGGGGCGCCGCCCTGGAGCTTGAACCGCGCCGCGGTCAGGTGCTGGGTGAGGTTGCCGTCGGCCTCGGCGCCCACGGCCTCGATGACGCGGTCGAAGCCGAGGTGACCGGTCGTCTCCTTCATCGCCACGACCACGTCGTCGATCTGGTCGTAGTCCAGGACCTCGGCGTGCGCGAACGTCTGTGCCTTGGCCAGCCGCTCGGCGAGGTGGTCGATCACGACGACGCGGCCCGCGCCCATCAGCCAGGCGCTGCGGGCGGCGTAGAGCCCGACCGGCCCGGCGCCGAGCACGGCGACCGTGTCGCCCTCGCGGATGTCGGCGAGCTGGGCGCCGAAGTAGCCGGTGGCCAAGGCGTCGGTCATCAGGAGGGCGTCCTCCTCGTCGAGCCACTCGGGGATCACCATCGGACCGACGTCGGCGAAGGGGACGCGGACGTACTCCGCCTGCCCGCCGTCGTAGCCGCCGGTGGTGTGGGAGTAGCCGTAGATGCCGCCGACGGCCGTGGCGTTGGCGTTGACGTTGTGGCAGTTGGAGTAGAGCCCGCGGGCGCAGAAGAAGCAGGTGCCGCAGTAGATGTTGAACGGCACCATCACGCGGTCGCCGACCTGCAGGTCGCGCACCGCGGGACCGACCTCGTCGACCACGCCGACGAACTCGTGGCCGAACGTGTGCCCGACCCGCGTGTCGGGCATCATCCCGTGGAACAGGTGGAGGTCGGAGCCGCAGATGGCGGCGCGTCGCACCCGCACGATGGCGTCGGCGGGGTGCTCGATCCGCGGGCGGGGCTTGTCCTCGACGCGGACGCGGTAGGGACCGCGGTAGACCATGGCGCGCACGGCGTGCCTCCTGTGATGGGGCGGGGCGGGGCGGAGCTGGACCGGGAGGGGCTGGGCCACCGGTTCGCCGGCCGGCCCCGGTGGGGGCCGGCCGGCGAACCGGTGGGGAGGAGGGGTCGGGTCAGGACTGCGTCTGCGAGCGGACCTCGTCGACTCCCGACTGGCCCTCGGACTTCACCCGCCCGGCGCTGTCGGTGGCGGCGTCCTTGACCTCCTGAGCAGCCTGGGTGGCCGTCTCCTTGACGCCGTCGGCGACGTCCTGCGCCACCGACCTCGCCTGGTCCACGATCGGCTGACCGTGCTCCTTGGCCGCGTCGACGGCATGTCCTGCGGCCACCGCCTCCTTCTCCGAGGCGGGGATCAGCGCCGAGACGACCATCCCCAGGCCGAAGGCGACCAGGCCGGCGGCGAGGGGCGTGCCCTGCACCCTGTCCTGGGCCCCGCTGACGGCGCCCTGTGCGGTGCCCTTGATCGAGTCGACGGCGCCGGTCGCGGAGTCCTTGGCGGACCCCGACGTGCCCGAGGCCGAGGAGCCCACGCCCTGGGCGGTGCCCATCACCTTGTCGCGCACGCCGAGCAGGCGGTTGCGGGTCGCCTGCTTGCGCCGCTCGACGATGGCCGACGGGCTCACGCGGTCCTGCAGCGCGTCGACGTTGGCGGTCATCGACTCGCGCGTGTGCGCGATGTCGTTGCTCAGCTCTTCTGTGCTCTGGCCCATGCCGCGTCCTCCTTGAGTGTCTGCTGCGTCTCCGGCAGCTGGGGGTTGGTCTTCTTCAGCTCCGCGCGTCCACGGGCCGCCAGGACGGCGGCCACGACGGCCCAGAGCACGGTCGTGATCAGGAACGCCAGCTCCACCGGCATCCAGTTGTCGAGCAGGTAGCTCAGCGCGAAGCTCGCCAGGATCAGCGTCAGCAGGCCGGCGACGCCGGCGCCACCGAGCATCCCGGCGCCCTTGCCGGCCTTGGCCGCCTCCGCCTTGAGCTCGGTGCGGGCCAGGTCGAGCTCCTGCTTGACCAGCGTCGTCAGGTCGTGGCTCAGGTCGCCCACGATCTGGCCGAGGCTGCGCTCGTCCGCGGCGCCGGCCACGTGGGGGCCGGGCTCCGGTGAGCCGGTCGGCAGGGGACCCACGCCCGACACCGGATCCGCGCCCGGGACGCCCGTCACGGCGTGTCCTGGGTGCGCTGTCCCGGGAGGCCGGACGTCGTCGGGTCGAGGGACGAGGGCGCCGGGTCCGTCGCCGGGGTGTCGTAGCCCGTCGTGCCCGGGCTGTCGGTGCTGGAGTGCGCGGCGAGCGGCGCGTCCCCACTGGCGGTGGCCATCGGTCCCGTGCCCACGCCGGTGCTGCCGTAGGTCGTGCCCGGCGTGCCGGTGGTGCCGGAGTCGGCGAGCGACGCCGCAGCCGCGCCGTCGGCGGTGGCCCGGAACATCCGCCCGGCGACCACGCCCGCGGCGAGGGCGCCCAGCAGGAAGGTGCCCGGGCGGCGCCGCGCGAAGTCGCGGGCGTCGTCGAGCAGCTGCGCGGGGTCGCGGTCCTCGAGGTGGCTGCCGAGCGCGCGGACGCGGTCGGAGACCTCCTGGGCCAGGTCCTTCGCGAGGCCCTGCGACGCACCCTCGCCCTGGGCCATCTGCTGGAGGTCGTCACCCAGCGTGACGAGCGTCTGGGCCAGCTTGTCGCGCCCCGTGGTGGCCTGGTCGCTCAGCTGGCTGGTGACCTGCTGACGGGCCTCGCCGACGACGGTGCGGGCCTGCGCGGCCGCGGTCCCGGCGACGTTGAGCGCCTCGTCCTTGGCGGTCCCGGCCACCTGCTTGCCCTGGTCGGCGGCCGTGGCGGCCGTCTCCTTGGCCTTGTCGGTCGTGCTCGAGTCACCGGTGCCGGTCGAGCCCGGGGTGAAGCCGCTCGCGTCGTAGCCGCCCGTGCTGGCCGGGTCGCTGCCGGTGGTGGTGCCTGCTGGTTCGTTTCCGTAGGTCGTCATTCG
The DNA here is from genome assembly GCF_017086465.1 of Nocardioides sp. zg-1228. Classification (NCBI taxonomy): domain Bacteria; kingdom Bacillati; phylum Actinomycetota; class Actinomycetes; order Propionibacteriales; family Nocardioidaceae; genus Nocardioides; species Nocardioides sp. zg-1228. Next base: position 1,257,231 of record NZ_CP070961.1, read on the forward strand.
TCCTCCTCGGACTGGGTGGATGTGCCCGGGCCTGCGCCCGGATCCGGGTCGGGGTCGCTCGCCGGCTCGGAGTCCGGCTCGAGCTGCTCCTGGTCGGGCTCTCGGCCGTCAGGGGTCGGCGGGTCGGCGTCCTGGTCGTGGTACGAGTCGTCTGTCATGGCGCTCCGTACCCATCGACCTGCCGCACACTCCACCCCTGGGGGCGGACTTTTCGAGATGCATGGGGGAGGCCGGAGAGGGGCACTGGGAACGATGGCCCCCCTCCTCCAGCACGCCCCTGCGCCGCCGCCGGCCACCCGCTCGTACGCCGACCTGACGGACGCCGAGATCGAGGAGATCGGCCGCACGCTCGACGCGCTGCGCGAGGAGGTGCTGGCCGACCGCGGGGCACGGGACGCGGCCTACGTCCGCCGCGTCATCGCCGTGCAGCGGTGCCTGGAGGTGGGCGGTCGGGTGGTCCTCCTCGGCAGCCGCAGCCGCGTCGCGTGGTGGCTGGGCACGACCTCGCTCGCGCTGTCGAAGGTGCTCGACAACATGGAGATCGGCCACAACGTCCTGCACGGGCAGTGGGACTGGATGCGCGACCCCAAGATCCACTCCTCGACCTGGGACTGGGACCACGCCTCGGCGCCGGAGCAGTGGCGGCGCGCCCACAACGACCGCCACCACGCCAACACCAACGTGCTCGGCAAGGACAACGACCTCGGCTACGGCATCCTGCGCGTCGACGAGGCCCAGGAGTGGGAGCCGCGCCACCTGGCCCAGCCGCTGTTGAACCTCGTCAACGCCTGCATCTTCGAGTACGGCATCGCGATGTACGACCTCGACCTGGGCGAGTCGCTCCGCTCGGGCACCGGCTTCTCCCCGGAGCAGCGTGAGGAGATGCGCACGACGGGGCGCCGGGTGGCGCGCAGCGCGTTCCGCGACTACGTGCTCCACCCGCTGCTGTCGCTGCCCACCGGCTCGGCGCGCACCACGCTGACCGCCAACCTGGTCGCCAACCTGGCCCGCAACGTGTGGAGCCACTCGGTGATCATGTGCGGCCACTTCCCCGAGGGCGTGGAGGTCTTCGAGGTCGAGGAGGTCGACGAGCACGAGACGCGCGGGCGGTGGTACCTGCGCCAGATGCTCGGCTCTGCCGACATCTCCGGCCCGCCGCTGCTGCACGTGCTCTGCGGCAACCTGTCGCACCAGATCGAGCACCACCTGTTCCCCGACCTCCCGAGCAACCGCTACCGCGAGATCGCCGGTCCCGTCCGCGACCTCTTCGAGCGGCACGGCCTGGCCTACCGGAGCGCCCCGCTGCTGCGCCAGGTCGCCAGCGCCTGGCACCGGGTCCTCCGGCTGTCGCTGCCCCCGCGCCGCTGACCCACGAGGACCGACCGCTGACCCGCGAGGACGGGCGCGGCGAGGGCGCATGCCGGGGTCGTCCGCGGGGCACGAGGGGCGCATGACGAACGGGATGTCGGGGGAGGTCCCGGACGACGTGGGTGTGCCGGCGCACGTGCCGGGCGGTGAGTTCTCCGTCGGCGTCGAGGAGGAGCTGATGCTCGTCGACGACCAGGACGCGCTGATGGGCGCGGCGGCGGGCCCGCTGGTCGCGGCGATGTCGCAGTCGAGGCCCGACGCGGGTGTGGTGACCGGGGAGATCTACGTCGACCAGGTCGAGCTCAACACGCCCGTCTGCGCCACCGCGGAGGACGCGTGGCGCGCGCTGCGCGAGCTGCGCGCGCTCGTCGGCAAGAACGGCGGCCGGGTCCTCGCCGCAGGGGTGCACCCGACCGCCCCGGTCGGCGTCGCCGACATCGCCGCGTCGCCGCGCTACGACCGGATCATCGACGAGTACGCCGGCCTGCTGCGCACGCCGACGGCCGCGCTGCAGGTGCACGTCGGGCTGCCAGACGAGCGCACCGCGATCCTGGCCTACCGCGGGCTGCGCAACCGGCTGCCGCTGCTGCGCGCCCTCGCCGCCGGATCGCCCTACTGGCACGGGCTCGACTCCGGGCAGGCCACGGCCCGCGCCGCGATCATCCGCTCCTACCCGCGCACCACGATGCCGCCGCTGCTGCGGTCGTGGGACGACTACGTCGCGCGCACCGAGTCGCTGATGCGGGCCGCCGAGGCGTCCGACCACACCTACGTGTGGTGGGAGATGCGCCCGCGCCCGTTGCTCGGGACCCTCGAGGTCCGGGTGATGGACTCCGTGCCGTCCCTGACGAGCGTCGCCGCGCTGACCGCCCTCGTGCAGGGCATCGCACGTCGCGCCGTGGAGGCGCCCGACGAGCACGACCTCGACGACGACGTGCTGGCCGTCAACGACCACCGGGCGTCGCGCTACGGCCTCGACACCCGCGTGGTCGACGTCGACCAGCACCTCCGGCCGATGCGCGAGATCGCGGGCCGGGTGGTCGCCGAGGCGCGCGCGGTGCTGGCTCCCGATCGGATCGACGCACCGCTCGACGCGCTGGACGCGACGCTGGCGGGGGAGACCGAGCCCAACCGCCAGCGCCGGGTGGTGGCCGCCGGCGGCATGCCGGCCCTGCTCGCCGACCTCGTCGCCCGCACCGGCGACCTGGAGGGCTGAGCCGTGCACGTCGACCACCTCGCGGTCGTGGCGCGCACGCCCGCGGCACCCGTTCCCTAGCCGTCAGCGCGGGGCGGACCGGCCTCGCGCAGCAGCCACCACCCCGCCAGCCACGCGGCGGCGCCGGCGACCACCTCGACGTGCAGGTCGGCCATGACCACGGCGACCATCGTGGTCGCCGCGACCGAGCCGAACCCGTCGAGGTGCACCGCGATCAGCGCCCGAGCGACCGACTGTGCTGCGGGGTCGTGCCGGGGGCCGCCGCGCGGGCGGCGGTGACCGCCGCCCGGCGCCGCGCGTCGAGGGCCGAGGAGCGGCGGGTGAGCCGCTGGTCGAGCAGCCCCGCGGCCTCCGTGGTGCGGCCGGCCATCGCGAGCGTGTGCACGAGGGTGTCCTCGACGACCTCGCGCTGCGCCCGGCTGCCGCCCAGCGGCGACAACCTGCCGACGATGCCGGTGAGGGTCGTCGCGGCGGCGTCCCAGCGCTCCTCGACGACCTGCAGGAGTCCGTCGCAGAGCGGGGCGACCACGTCGCGGAGCACCCGGTCGTCGCTCGCGCGGGACCGGACGGCCAGCGCGGCCAGCGCGGACGCGTCGCCGTCGGCCGCGAGCAGCACCGCGCTGTGCATCGCCGCGAACGGCGTGGGCGGGGTCGTGAGCCACTCGGCGGGGGCCTGGGCGCGCACCTCGGCGACGGGCAGGTCGTCGGTCCAGGCGCCGGTCATCCGCCCGCGCCACAGCAGCGACCCGCTGTCCACCACGACCCGGCTGCCGCTCACGACCGAGGGGGCGAGCTCGCGGGCGTAGCGGCGGCGGACCGCCTCCACGTCGTCCTGCATCAGCTCGTGGAGCGCGGCGTGCCAGGAGAAGTGGGAGCGGTGGTTGGCCTCCGGACCGCGGGTGTGGATCCACTCGTCGAGCCAGGCCAGCCCGGCGGCGTGGTCGCCGGTCTCGTAGTGGACGTGGGCGCGGGCGTGGACCGCGTGGCCCGAGGCCGGCTCGACCGAGAGGGCGTAGGAGGCCAGGTCCTCGGCCTCGGCCCAGCGCTCCTGGTCCTGCCGGACGAACGCCAGCTGGCCGGCGTACCACCAGTCGTCGCCGTAGGCACGGCCCAGCGACTCGACGAGGTCGGCGGTCTGGGGGCCGCTGGTCAGGCCGCCGAAGGCGACGGTCGGCACCGCGACGCTGACGGCGAGCGCGTCGCGGGGGAACAGGCGCACGTGCCGCAGGAGGGCGGCGGCGCCGGTGGCCTCGTCGGTGCGCAGGCGCGTGGTGACGGCGTCGAGGAACGACGACTCGCGGTCGTCGAGGTGGCGCTCGGCCGCCGCCCGGTGCGCGGCGCGCAGGGACTCCCGCCACTGGGCGGTGGTGCCCCACTCGTGCCCGAGCAGCGCCAGGGCGGCGTGGGCGAGCACGAAGCCCTCATCGGCGGCGACGGCGTCGATGAGCCCCTCCTCGACGCCTTCCTGCAGGCGGAGCAGACGGCCGAGGGCCGCGTTGTAGCGCTCGGCGGCGTCCTGGCTGGTGGACAGGGTGAGTCCGTAGGGGTCGACCGGGCGGCGGCGCGACTCGCCGTGCAGCGAGCGGCTGACGATGCGGGCGACGTCGTAGGCCTGCTCGCGGATCTCGGGCATGGCCGTGGACTCCCACAGGTTGCCGCGGCGCAGCGAGCCGACGGCGAGGAACGGGAGCGTGTCGGGCAGGGTGCCGAGGATGCGGCCGTCGTCGGCGGTGTCGATGCCCAGGCCCGCGGGGCCGGGTCGGACGAGGCCCGACTGGGCCAGCCGGGTCAGCAGCGGGTCGGCCGCGATGGAGCCGACGGGGCCGGTGCAGTTGACGACCGCCGCGACCCGCAGCGTCGTGCCGTCGTCGAGGGTGACGTGAAGGGCCGTGTCGTCGGCCCGCACGGCGGCGAGGGTGCCCCGGTGGCGCACGAGCCGGCCCTCGGCGGCGACGGCGTCGAGGCGGCGCGCCGTGGCGGGGGCCATCCGGTGGCGACGGACGTCCCACGCGCGGGCGTCCTCGGCGATGAAGCGACGCTTGTCGGCCTCCGACAGGCCGCGCCAGAGCTGGGCGGTGACCGGGCGCAGCCCGTCGATGGCGGCGCGCCAGTCGCCGGTGGCCTCGACGGTCTCGTGGACGTGCGCGGCGAGCGTGGAGCGCAGCGTGTCGAGGTCCTGGGTGCGGGTGATGCCGGGCGGCGGCGGGACGGGCGGGGTGGTCGGCAGCACGTGGGCGTGCGGCATCGCGTCGGTGCGCGAGACGACGTGGATGGTGCGGTCGGGGCGGTCGGCGCTGATCGCGAGGTCGACCATCGTCAGGCCCGAGCCGAGCATCAGCACGTCGCCGACAGCCGGGATCGGCTGCGTCCACGGGTCGGCCACCAGCCGGGGGTCGTCGGCCAGCTCGGGCGGGGCCCAGCCGGTGCCGGGGCGGCTGCCGGTCGCGAGCACGACCGCGCGCGCCTCGAGCCGGTCGCCGTCGGAGAGGTCCACGACGAACCCGTCGCCGGAGCGGGCGATGTCGGCGACCTCCGCGCGACGGCGTACGAGCTGGGCGTTGCCCGGGAACTCGGTCGCGGTCGTCAGCAGGGTCTCGACGTAGCGACCGAAGACGGCGCGCGGGGCGAAGTCGTGGGGCTGGAAGTCGGGGTCGTGGTGCGCGCGGAGCCAGCGCAGGAAGTGCTCGGGATCGCGGGGGAAGGCGCTCATGCCCGACGCCGGGACGTTGAGGAGGTGCCGCTCGTCGGTGGTGGAGTAGGCCTGGCCGCGACCGGTGCCGGGGGCCGGGTCGACCAGCTCGACCCGGAAGCGGGAGGAGAGCGCCGTCACGAGGTGGGTGGCGACCAGCGTGCCGCCGGCGCCCGCTCCGACCACGACGACCCGACAGTCCCCCTCGTTCGTCACCACAGCGCATTCTCCTTTAGTCAACTGGTTTACTCGACTTACGATATCAGGAGCAGGCGGCCTCCCGCGCATCCGGGTCTCGGCGTGGCGATCACGTCGTGCGGCGCATCACCACGCGGGGAAACCCGGCCGACGTGGCCGTGGTGGGAGCGGCCACCTCGAAGCCGGCGTCCTCGAAGAGCTTGCGGGTGCCGACGTAGGCCATCGTCAGGTCGACCTTCTCCCCGCGGTTGTCGACGGGGTAGCCCTCGACGACCGGCGCGCCGCGGCGGGCGGCGTAGGCCACGGCACCCTCGAGCAGGACGTGCGAGATGCCGCGGCCGCGGTGGCCGGGACGGACCCGGATGCACCACACCGACCAGGCGGACTGGTCGTCGATCACCGGGATCCTGGTGGAGCGGGCGAAGGGCAGCTCGGCGCGCGGGGCGACGGCCGCCCACCCCACGACCTCGCTCCCGTCGTACGCCAGCACGCCCGGCTTGGTCGCGCGGCGGGTCAGCGCCTCGACCCGGGCCGCGCGCGCGGAACCGACCAGCTCGCGGTTGTCCTTGGCCGGGATGCGGTGGCTGAGGCACCAGCACACGTTGGAGCCTGGGTTCTTCGGGCCGACCATGGTGCGCACGTCGTCGAAGCGGGCGTGGGTGGCCGGGTGGACGGTGAGGTCGCCTGAGGCGACGAGGGGAGTCGTGGCCATGGTGCACGCTAGCGCTGCGCGCCGACATCGTGCGGCCGGCGACGGTGGTGGACGGCGCGATGTTGAATGGGGCGATGGACGCACCAGCGACACCGGTCGTGCGCCGGATCGGGCTCCTCGGCGGGATGAGCTGGGAGAGCTCGGCGCTCTACTACGCGATCGTCAACGAGGCCGTCCGCGACCGGCTCGGCGGCTACCACTCGGCGCGGGTGGTGATGGCCTCGGTCGATTTCGCCGACGTCGAGGCACTCCAGGCGGCGGGCGACTGGGACGCGGCGGGCGCGCTGCTGGCGGCCGAGGCCGCGGCGCTCGAGTCGGCGGGCGCGGAGTGCCTGGTGCTGTGCACCAACACGATGCACAAGGTGGCCGGGGCGATCGAGGCGGCGATCCGGATCCCGTTGATCCACATCGTCGACGTGACCGCGGCAGCGGTCCGCGGCGCCGGGCTGCGCCGGGTCGCCCTGCTCGGCACGCGGTTCACCATGGAGCAGACGTTCGTGCGCGAGCGGCTCGCCGGCCACGGCGTGGAGGCGATCGTGCCCGCGGGCGACGACCTCGAGGTCGTGCACCGGGTGATCTACGACGAGCTGGTCCGCGGCGTCGTACGCCCGCAGTCGCGGGCGGCCTACGTCGACGTGGTCGCGCGGCTGGTCGCCCGCGGCGCCGAGGGCGTGGTGCTCGGCTGCACCGAGATCGAGCTGCTGCTCGGCCCCGACGACGTCGACGTCCCGGTCTTCGCCACCACCCGCCTCCACGCGCTGGCGGCCGTCGACTTCGCGCTGGCCTGACGTCGCCCCGGCCCCGGGGAGCGGCGGTCGGTCAGCCCGGCGCCGGCCAGAGGGAGTGGTAGGCGTTGACGGCCGGCTGACCGCCCAGGTGGGCGTCGAGCACGTGCGAGTCGCGGGGGATGTCGCCGGCGCTCACCAGGTCGACCAGGCCGGCGAGCGACTTCCCCTCGTAGACCGGGTCGGTGATCATCGCCTCGAGCTGCGCGCCCAGCGCCATCGCCTCCATCGTCGCGTCGACCGGGATCCCGTAGAGGTCGCCCGCCCACCCCTCGAGCACCGTGACCTCGTCGTCGCGCAGGTCGCGGCCGAGCTCGATGAGCTCGGCGGTGTGCCGCGCGATGCGCTCGACCTGGTCGCGGGTCCTGTCGATGGTCGCGCTGGCGTCGATGCCGAGGACGCGGCGGCGGACGCCGGTGAGGTCCTCGAGGGCCGCGAAGCCGGCGACCATGCCCGCGTGGGTGGAGCCGGTCACCGTGCAGACGACGATCGTGTCGAAGGTGACGCCGAGCGCCTGCTCCTGCTCGGCCAGCTCGAAGGCCCAGCGGGCGAAGCCGAGGCCGCCGAGCCGGTGCTCGCTCGCGCCGGCCGGGATGGCGTACGGCGTGCCGCCGGCCTCCTCGACCTCGCGGATCGCGTCCTTCCACGAGTCGCGGATGCCGATGTCGAAGCCGCTCGGGTCGAGCCGGGAGTCGGCGCCCATCATGCGGCTGAGCAGGATGTTGCCGACCTGCGTGGCGGCCGGGTCGTCCCACGGCACCCACCTCTCCTGCACCAGGCGGCACTTCAGGCCGAGGTGGGCGGCGACGGCGGCCACCTGGCGGGTGTGGTTGGACTGGTAGCCGCCGATGGAGACCAGCGTGTCTGCGCCGCTGGCCAGCACGTCGGGGACGATGTACTCGAGCTTGCGGACCTTGTTGCCGCCGTAGGCCAGGCCGCTGCTGACGTCCTCGCGCTTGGCCCACACCTGCGCCCCGCCACCGCGGGCGGCGAGGTGCTCGCTCAGGCGCCGGAGGTGGTGCACGGGCGAGGGTCCGAAGGTGAGCGGGTGGCGCTCGAACCGGTCGAGGATCACGGGGTCTCCCTGCATCGGGGTGGGTCCCTCAATATGGCGGACCGGTCAAGGGGGTACCCACCGACCATGCCCTCGCTCGCCACCCGCGCCGTCGTGCGCTCCTTCGCCGCGCTCGCCGCGGCCCGCTCCGCGCCGGCGTTCCATCCCCGCGGCGTGGTGTACGAGGGTCGCGCCGAGGTGCACGGCGCCGGGCCGCTGCCGGTGGGCGTGGTGCACTGCCTGGTCCGGCTCTCGAAGGGCATCGGCACGCCGCGCGGGGTGCCGGACCTGCTCGGCCTCGGCGTCCGCCTGCTCCACGACCCGCCCGTCGACGTGCTGTGCACGACGGCGCCGGGGGGCGCGCGGTGGCAGCGCTACCTGCTCGCGCCGGGGATGCGGTGGGGCGGCGCGACGCTGACCTCCCTGATGTGGTGGCGCTCGCCGTCGGGGGAGCGGCTCCAGGTCGTCGTGGACGTGCCCGACCCGCGCCTGGACTCGCCGGAGCCCGACGTGCTCGTCGGGCGGCTGCCCGTCGACCTCACCCTGCGCGTCGTGGGGGCGGGCGGTGACGTGCAGACGGCCACGGTCCGGGTGGAGCGCCGGTCCGAGGCGCCGCGTCCCGACCTCGACCCGGTGCTGCACCGGCCGCGGCCGTGGCGGCTCGGCCCGCACTGGCTGGCCGCGGTGCGCGAGCGTGCGTACGTCGGCAGTCGCGCGGGCCAGCCGCGGAAGGGCGGGGAGGGCGCACACTGAGGTCATGCTGACCGTCATCGTGGCGCTCACCGCCAACGCGATCCTGGCCGTGCTCAAGACCGTCGCCGCGGTCGTCACCGGCTCCGCGTCGATGGTCGCCGAGGCCTCGCACTCCTGGGCCGACACCGGCAACGAGATCTTCCTGGTGGTGGCCGAGCGCAGGTCGGACAAGCCGCCCGACGACGAGCACCCCCTCGGCTACGGCCGTGCCGCCTACGTGTGGTCGATGATCGCCGCGTTCGGCCTGTTCGCCGTCGGCGCGGCGGTGTCGGTCATCCACGGGATCCAGTCGCTCGGCGCCGACGAGCGCGACGCCGACTACCTGTGGGCCTACCTCGTGCTGGGCGCCGCGTTCGTGCTCGAGGGCACGTCGTTCCTCCAGGCCCGCCGGGAGGTCAGGCGGGGCGCGCTCTCGGCGAAGGTGAGCGGGGCGCAGTTCGTGGACCAGACGTCCGACCCGACGCTGCGGGGGGTCTTCTTCGAGGACGCCGCGGCGCTGGTCGGCATCGTCATCGCGATCTCCGGGCTGGCGCTGCACCAGGTCACCGGCGACGCCGCGTGGGACGCGATCGGGTCGATCCTCGTCGGCCTGCTGCTCGGCTTCATCGCGATCTACCTGCTGCGCCGCAACATGGCGTTCCTCGTCGGCCAGGTCGCCGATCCGCGCATCTACGCCTCGGTGCTCCGCTGGCTGGAGGAGCGACCCGAGGTGCAGTCGGTCAACACCCTGCACCTGGAGTACGTCGGCCCGGAGCGGCTCTTCCTCGTCGGGTCGGTCGACCTGGTCGGCGACCACGTCGAGAGCGAGGCCGCCGAGCAGCTGCAGCGGCTCGAGGACGAGCTCGCGCAACGCCCGGACATCATGCGGGCGGTGCTGTCGCTGGCCGCGCCGGGGCGCCCGCCGAGCGTCGTACGCGTGCCCGGGAACATCCACGATGGTTGAGCGTTGAACCAGTCATGAAGAAGATCGGGTTCCTCAACTTCGGCCACTGGACCGACTCGCCGCAGTCCGCGGTGCGCTCGGCCTCCGACACGCTCCTGCAGTCGATCGACCTCGCCGTGGCCGCCGAGGAGCTCGGCGCGGACGGTGCGTACTTCCGCGTGCACCACTTCGCCCGCCAGCTCGCCTCGCCGTTCCCGCTGCTGGCCGCCGTCGGCGCGCGCACCAGCCGGATCGAGATCGGCACCGGCGTGATCGACATGCGCTACGAGAACCCTCTCTACATGGCCGAGGACGCCGGCTCGGCAGACCTCATCGCCGGCGGCAGGCTGCAGCTCGGCATCAGCCGCGGGTCACCGGAGCAGGTGATCGAGGGGTGGCGCTACTTCGGCTACGCCCCCGCCGAGGGCGAGGACCAGGCCGAGATGGCCCGCCGCCACACCGAGGTGCTGCTGCAGGTGCTGGAGGGCGAGGGGTTCGCCCAGCCCAACCCGCGCCCGATGTTCCCCAACCCGCCCGGCCTGCTGCGCATCGAGCCGCACTCCGAGGGCCTGCGCGAGCGCATCTGGTGGGGCGCCGCCTCCGACGCCACCGCCCGGTGGGCGGCGGAGAAGGGCATGCACCTGATGAGCTCCACGCTCAAGGCCGACGAGACGGGCGAGCCCTTCCACGTCCAGCAGCGCAAGCAGATCGAGGTGTTCCGCGAGGCCTGGCGCGAGGCCGGGCACGCGGGCGAGCCGCGGGTGTCGGTCAGCCGCTCGATCATGCCGATCACCACCGACCTCGACCGGATGTACTTCGGCCACGAGGGCAGCAGCTCCGACCAGTTCGGCCAGATCGAGGCCAACCTGCGCGCGGTCTTCGGCAAGACCTACGCCGCCGAGCCCGACGTGCTGGTCGAGGAGCTCGCCGGCGACGAGGCGGTCGCCGCCGCCGACACGCTCCTGCTCACGGTGCCCAACCAGCTCGGGGTCGACTACAACGCGCACCTGCTGGAGTCGGTGCTCACCGACGTGGCCCCCGGCCTCGGCTGGCGCTGACTCCGCTGGGCGCGGCCGCTCGGCGTACGTCCTCGGGCCGGACTTGGAGGGCGAGTCGGACACCTGGAGGCCTTCGCAACCCCCTCCAGGTGTCGAACTCCCCGCTCGAGCGGGGACTCCGACGAGGGCGGGCGGAGCGGGGACTCCGACGAGGGCGGGCGGAGCAACCCCGCGGGGTCAGGGGGCGGCGGCCCGGAGCTTGTCGAGGAGCGGCCGGGCGGCCTCGGTGAGGAAGCGGTCCTGGCCCTCGTCGCCGACCTGCACGAGCGCCACGTCGGTGAAGCCCGCCTCCCAGTAGGCCGAGACGGCCTCGACGATCTTGTCGAGGTCGGGCCCGCAGGGGATCGACTCCGCGACGTCCTCGGGGCGGACGAAGGTCGTCGCGCCGGAGAAGCCGGCGGGGGTGGGGAGGTCGGCGTTGACCGACCAGCCGCCGCCGAACCAGCGGAACTGCTCGTGGGCGCGCGCGAGGGCCGCGTCCTCGTCGGGGTCCCAGCAGATGGGGATCTGGCCGACCGCGCGGGCTCCGTCGCCGATGCGCGGGGCCCCGTCGACGGAGTTCCACGACTCCACGATCTCCGCCTTGGGCTCGACGGCCACCAGGTGGTCGGCCAGGGGCGCGAAGCGCTCGATCGCGCGATCGCCGGCCACGGCGACGCCGATGTCGACGCCCTGCTCGGGAATGTCCCAGACCCGGGCGGAGTCGACCTGGAAGAACTCGCCGCGGTGGTCGACCAGGTCGCCGGTGTGCAGCGCGCGGATGACCTCGATGGCCTCGGCCAGCATGTCCTGCCGTTCGGCGAGCGCCGGCCAGCCCTGGCCCACCACGTGCTCGTTGAGGTTCTCCCCGCTGCCGAGGCCGAGGACGAACCTGCCCTCGGCGAGGATCTGCAGCGTCGCGGACTTCTGCGCCACCACGGCCGGGTGGTAGCGCAGGGTCGGGCACGTCACGTAGGTCATCAGCCCGACCTGCTCGGTCGCCTGCGCCACCGCTCCCAGCGTCGTCCAGGCGTACGGGGCGTGCCCCTGCTCGGTCAGCCACGGGGAGTAGTGGTCGCTCATCACCTCGAAGTCGAAGCCGGCCCGCTCCGCGGCGACGGCGTACGACACCAGCTCCCGCGGGCCGCTCTGCTCGGTCATCAGGGTGTAGCCGAAACGCGTCATGCTGCGACGGTAGCCAGCCGCCGCAGGGCACCCACCACCCGGCGAGGTGAGGTGTGCGCGCGGGCCTGCTGGTTGTGTGGAGGGTCCCCGACGAAGCAGGAGGCACGCATGAGCGGCACCGACGGACACGACGATCAGCAGGACCAGCAGGACGGGCAGGTCTCCGAGATGGCCGCGGCCGGCGGTGAGCCCGAGCCGATCAGCTCCGGCGACTCCGTGGCCGGGCAGCCCGACCCCCACCCCGGCGAGGTCGACGAGGGCGCGCAAGGACCCGACGCGATCCCGGACGACCCGACCGGCGAGCACCCCCACAAGCCCTGAGCCCACCGGCCCCCTGGGCCGGGACCCGCACGCTGGTCCTGTAGGAACGTCCCATGAGCCGACCAGTGATCGTCGTCGTGGGTGCCGGTCCGGGCGTGAGCGGGTCGCTCGCGCGCCGCTCCGCCGACGAGGGGTACGACGTGGCGCTGCTCGGCCAGGACCAGCACGTCCTCGACGACCTCGCGGCCGACCTCGAGCGCCGGGGCGCCACGGTCGGGCACGCCCGCGTGGACGTCACCGACGACGAGGCCACCCGGGCGGCCGTACGCCGGTTCGGCGAGCACAGCGGCCGGATCGACGTGCTGCACTTCAACCCCAGCGTCTTCCGGCAGAAGGACCCGCTGGAGCTCACCGTCGCCGAGCTGCTCGCCGACGTCGCGCTGGGAGTGGGTGCGCTGCTGACGGCCGTGCAGGCAGCGCGGCCCTTCATGTCGGCCGGCGCGCGGATCAGCGTGACCGGCAGCGTGGCCGCCGACGAGCCGTGGGAGGGCGCGGCGTCCCTCGGCGTGCAGAAGGCCGGCGTGCGCAACCTCGTGCAGAGCATCGACAAGACGCTCGCGCCCCACGGGATCCGCGCCGTCTCGGTGACGGTGCGCGGCGCCCTGGCACGCGAGGGCGCGTTCGCCCCGGACCGGGTCGCCGAGGCGCTGTGGTCGGCCGTGAGGACGGACGAGGCCGACTGGCGCTCCGAGGTCCCCTACGACGGATGAGGCGCGGGCCTCAGCCCTTGCGGCCGAGGACGAGGTAGGCGATCGGGCCGACCGGCTGCACCGACAGCGCCGGTACCCACAGCAGCTTGGGCCCGCGCACCTGGTCGGAGGGGCGCCGTTTGAGGTCGCGGGCGCACCAGGCGGTGAGGGCGACCTCGACGATCCCGGCCGCGGCGACGAGCTTCCTCTGGGTGGGCGTCAGGTCGCTCCACGACTTCTTCTGTGCCATGGCCGCACGCTACCGGGGCCGGCGCCGGGCCGGCGCGCTCAGGCCTCCTTGGCCACCAGCGTCAGCACGTCGTAGGTCGCCACGGGGTCGCCGTCCTGGTTGGTCACCAGGGCGTCCCACCGCACCTCGCCGTAGTCGGCCGACGCGCGCGGGGTCATCTGCTTGACCGTGAGCGTCACCCGGATCGTGTCACCGGCCTTGACCGGGGTGAGGAAACGCAGGTCGTCGACGCCGAAGTTGGCCAGCACCGGGCCGGGCGCCGGGTCGACGAAGAGCCCGGCGGCCATCGAGACGATGAGGTAGCCGTGGGCGACGATGCCCCCGAACAGCGGGTTGCGCGCCGCCGCCTCCGGGTCGGTGTGGGCGTAGAAGGTGTCGCCGGTGAAGTCGGAGAAGTGGTCGATGTCGTCGCGCGAGATCGTGCGCGGCTCGGAGGTGATGGTGTCGCCGATGCGCAGCGTGGCGAGCGAGTGGCGGAACGGGTGCTCCGGGGTCTCGGTGCGCCGGGAGCCGCGCGTCCACCGCCCGGTGATCGCGGTCAGCATGTCGGGGGAGGCCTGGATCGCGGAGCGCTGCATGTGGTGGAGCACCCCGCGTACGCCGCCGAGCTCCTCGCCGCCGCCGGCGCGGCCCGGGCCGCCGTGCACGAGCGTCGGCAGGGGCGAGCCGTGCCCGGTGCTCTCCGGGGCGTCGTCGCGGTCGAGGACCAGGATCCGCCCCGTGCCACGGCGCGAGGCCGAGCACGAGCGTGCGGGCCACGCCCGGGTCGTGCGTCACGACCGAGCCGACCAGCGACCCCTTGCCGCGTGCCGCGAGGGTGACCGCCTCGTCGAGCGAGTCGTAGGTCAGCACCGTCGAGACCGGCCCGAACGGCTCGACGTCGTGGGGCTCGAGCGCCCCGGAACGGGCCCGCAGCAGCACGGGCTGCATGAACGCGCCGCGCTCGGCGTCGCCGAGGAAGCCCGAGGTGGCCGTGGGGTCGCCGTGGACCACGTCCGCGGAGGAGCGCAGCGCCTCGACCGCCTTGCGCACCTCCTCGCGCTGACCGAGGGAGGCGAGCGGGCCCATCCGCACCGACTCGTCGCCGGGGTCGCCGACGGTGATGGTGGCCAGCCGAGCCGCGATCGCCTCGGTCACCTCCCCGGCCACCGCGGACGGCACGATCGCGCGCCGGATCGCCGTGCACTTCTGGCCGGCCTTGGCGGTCATCTCGGTCACCACGCCCTTGACGAAGAGGTCCCACTCGGGCTCGTCCGGGGTGACGTCCGGGCCGAGGACCGAGCAGTTGAGCGAGTCGGCCTCGACCTGGAGCTCGACGCCACCGTGCAGGACCGAGGGGTGCTGCCGCAGGATGCCCGCGGTGTGCGCCGAGCCGGTGAAGGCGACCGAGTCCTGCACCCCGAGGTGGTCGAGCAGGTCGCCGGCCGAGCCGGCGAGCAGCTGCAGCGAGCCCTCGGGGAGGATGCCGGACTCGATGATGCGGCGCACCACCAGCTCGGTGAGGTAGGCCGTCTGGCTGGCGGGCTTGACGATCGTCGGCAGGCCGGCCACGAAGGCCGGCGCGAGCTTCTCGAGCATGCCCCAGACGGGGAAGTTGAAGGCGTTGATCTGCACCGCCACCCCGGGGCGCGAGGTGTAGACGTGCTGGCCGAGGAAGACCCCGGTGCGGCCGAGCTGCTCGAGGTCGCCGTCGCACACCACGACGTCGTTGGGCAGCTCGCGCCGGGCCTTGGACGAATAGCTGAAGACCGTGCCGAAGCCGCCGTCGATGTCGATCATCGAGTCGCGCCGGGTCGCCCCCGTGGCCAGGGAGACCTCGTAGAGCTCGTCCTTGAGCCCGTTCAGGTGCGTCGCGAGCTCCTTGAGCAGCAGCGCGCGCTCGTGGAAGGTCAGCTCGCGGATCGCCGGCCCGCCGACGGCGCGCGCGTGGTGCGTCATCGCCCCGAGGTCGAGGCCGGCGCTCGAGATCCGGGCGACCTCCTCGCCGGTCGCGGCGTCGAGCAGCGGATCGCCCTCGGTGGGGGCGGCGTACCACCGGCCGGCGGCATAGCTCTCGAGCAGTCGGGTCACGGTGGGCTCCTCGCCGATCGGTGTTTGCTTCCAGGGGGTGATGGATGCCACACTAATACAGACCGATCGGTCAGTAAATGTGGCCGCACTGCCCAGGCTGGAGGACGGATGACGCTGACCCAGACCGCGCCCGGGGCGTCCGAGGAGGAGCTCGAGCGCCATTTCGAGGCCACCGTCGCGCGCAACGAGCGCATCGAGCCGCGCGACTGGATGCCCGAGGGCTACCGCCGCACGCTCGTGCGCCAGATCGCCCAGCACGCGCACAGCGAGATCATCGGGATGCAGCCCGAGGGCAGCTGGATCACCCGCGCCCCGAGCCTGCGCCGCAAGGCGATCCTGCTCGCCAAGGTGCAGGACGAGGCCGGTCACGGGCTCTACCTCTACTCCGCCGCGGAGACGCTCGGCGTCTCCCGGCTCGAGCTCACCGAGCTCCTCGTCGCCGGCAAGCAGAAGTACTCCTCCATCTTCAACTACCCGACGTTGACCTACGCCGACGTCGGCACGATCGGCTGGCTGGTCGACGGCGCCGCGATCTGCAACCAGGTGCCGCTGTGCCGCACGTCCTACGGACCCTACGGCCGCGCGATGATCCGCGTGTGCAAGGAGGAGTCCTTCCACCAGCGCCAGGGCTACGAGCTGCTCGCCACGATGATGCGCGGCACCGACGAGCAGCGCGCGATGGTGCAGGAGTCGGTCGACCGCTTCTGGTGGCCGGCGCTGATGATGTTCGGCCCGCCCGACGACGCCTCGCCCAACACCGCCCAGTCGATGGCGTGGGGGATCAAGCGCCACACCAACGACGAGCTGCGCCAGAAGTTCGTCGACATGTCCGTGCCGCAGGCCGAAGCGCTCGGCGTCACGCTGCCCGACCCCGAGCTGCGGTGGAACGCCGAGCGCGGTCACCACGACTTCGGCCAGCCCGACTGGGACGAGTTCATGGAGGGCGTCAAGGGCAACGGCCCGTGCAACGCCCAGCGGATGGCCCACCGGCGCCGCGCCCACGAGGACGGCGCCTGGGTGCGCGAGGCCGCGACGGCGTACGCCCGCACGCAGGGAGGCGCCCGATGAGCGACCAGCCGACCGGGGCCGACCTCTCCGCCGAGGGCGGCCACGGCGCCGTCCCGCTCCAGGGCGTCCCGACGGGGCAGGGGGTGCCCGCCCCCGAGCCGGAGTGGCCGCTCTACGAGGTCTTCGTGCGTGGCAAGCGCGGGCTCAACCACGTCCACGTCGGCTCGCTGCACGCCGCCGACGACCGGATGGCCCTGCTCCACGCCCGCGACGTCTACACCCGGCGCAGCGAGGGCGTGAGCATCTGGGTCGTGCGCGCCGCCGCGATCACCGCCTCGAGCCCGGACGAGAAGGACCCGATGTTCGCTCCGAGCGGCGACAAGGTCTACCGCCACCCGACGTTCTACGACATCCCCGCCGACGTCCCGCACATGTGACGTCGTCCCACCCCCTGCCGACAGTCGACGGATCGAGGCCATGGACTCCCACATCGCGACACCCGACGAGGACGAGCACGACAGCGCCTACTCCGGGCTGCTCGTCAACGACGCCCACTGGGCGTTCGGCGCCGCCCCCGTTCCTGACGGACACGGCGAGGACCCGCTCGCCGGCGTCGACACGAGCGTCCCCGAGGGCGTCGACGCCGCGGAGCTGGCGGCGTACGCGCTGATGCTCGGCGACGACGCGCTGGTGATGTCGCACCGGGTCTCGGAGTGGACGAGCAACGCGCCCGACCTCGAGGACGACATCGCGCTGTCCAACCTGGCGCTCGACCTGCTCGGCCAGGCGCGGCTCCTGCTCGCCCGCGCCGCGAAGGCCGACGCGTCACTCGTGCCGACGCTCCCCGAGGGCTCGCCTGCCCCGCCCGACGACGCGCTGGCGTTCTTCCGCGACGCCCACCAGTTCCGCAACGTGCGGCTCGTCGAGCTGGTCAACGGCGACTTCGCCGAGGCCACGGTGCGGGTGCTGCTGTTCTCGGTCTGGCGGCTGGCGACCTTCGAGCGGCTGCGGGAGAGCCGCGACCACGTGCTCGCGGCCGTCGCGGCCAAGGGCGTCAAGGAGCTGGCCTACCACCGCGACTACGCCGCCCGGTGGTTCGTCACCCTCGCCGGGGGCACCGACGAGTCGCGTCGCCGGCTCGTCGCCGCGCTCGACGCCCTGTGGCCGCTGTGGCCCGAGCTGTTCGACACCCACCCGGTCGAGGCGGCCGCGGCCGCGGGCGGGGTGGGCGTCGACCCCGCGACGGTGCGCGACGATGCCGAGGCCGTCCTCGGGCAGGTGCTGGCCGCCGCCGACGTGCCGCGCCCCGAGGTCGCCCGGCGCGCCGGGGTGCTCGGCCGCACCGGCCGCGACGGCATGCACGGCGAGCCGCTGAGCCGGATGCTCGCCGAGATGCAGTCGGTCGCGCGGGCCCACCCGAGGGGGCTGTGGTGAGGCTGACGAGCCGCACGACCGAGCGCGCCCGCCGCGTGGCGGAGCGGGTCACCGATCCCGAGCTCCCGGTGCTGACGCTGGCCGACCTCGGCGTGCTGCGTGACGTCGAGGTGGTCGGCGACTCCCACGTCGTCGTCGAGATCACCCCGACCTACTCCGGCTGTCCGGCGATGGCGACGATGCGCGACGACCTGGTGCGCGAGCTGCAGGCGGCGGGCTTCGCCCGCGTCGAGGTGCGCGTCAGCCTCACCCCGGCCTGGACGACCGACTGGATCACGCCCGCCGGCCGCGCCGCCCTCGCCGCGGCCGGCATCTCGCCTCCCGGACCTGCGCCGTCGGCGACCGGGCCGATCCCGCTCACCCTGCTGCCGACGGCCCGCCAGGTCCGCTGCCCGCAGTGCGGCTCGGCCGCGACCGAGCTGGTCTCGGAGTTCGGCTCCACCGCCTGCAAGGCGCACTACCGCTGCACCGCCTGCCGCGAGCCCTTCGACCACGTCAAGGAGATCTGAGCGTGGCCACCGCCTTCCACGAGCTGACCGTGAGCCGCGTCGAGCCGCTCACCGACGACTCGGCCGCCGTCACCTTCGAGGTCCCCGACGACCTGCGTGACGTGTTCGCCTTCGAGCCGGGGGAGTCGCTGACGCTGCGCCGGGTCGTCGACGGGGTCGAGCACCGCCGCAGCTACTCCATCTGCGCCCCGGCCGGCGCCGCGCCCCGGATCGGGGTGCGCGAGATCCCCGGGGGCATGTTCTCGTCCTGGCTCATCCGCGAGGTCGGGCCGGGGGAGCGGATCGAGGTCGCCGCGCCGTCGGGCAGCTTCCGTGCCGACCCGGCGATGGCCGGGCGCCACCTGTGCATCGCCGCCGGGTCGGGCGTCACCCCGATGCTCTCGATCGCTGCGTCCGTGCTGGCCAACCCGGCCAGCTCGGTCACCCTGCTCTACGGCAACCGCGAGACGACGTCGGTGATGTTCGCCGAGGAGCTCAGCGACCTCAAGAACCTGCACGGCCCGCGCTTCGACCTCGTGCACGTCCTCTCGCGCGAGCCCCGCGACGTCGAGCTCTTCAGCGGGCGCCTCGACGCCGCCCGACTGCGCCGGCTGCTGCCGCTGAAGGTGCCGCTGGGGGCGCTCGACCACGTGTGGCTCTGCGGCCCGCTCGGCCTCATCGAGGACTCCCGCGCCGTGCTCGCCGAGCTGGGTGTGCCCGAGGACAAGGTGCACTTCGAGCTGTTCTACGTCGACGAGCCGCCGCCGGAGCTGCACCACGCCGACCGCGTGGTCGAGGGCGTGACGAGCGACGTCACCGTCGTCCTCGACGGGCGTACGACGACCACGCCGATGCCGCGGGGCGCGACGGTGCTCGACTCCGCCCAGGCCGTGCGCAGCGACCTGCCGTTCGCGTGCAAGGGAGGGGTGTGCGGCACCTGCCGGGCCAAGGTCGTCGCGGGCGACGTGGAGATGGTGCGCAACTACGCCCTCGAGCCCGACGAGGTCGCCCGGCAGTTCGTGCTGACCTGCCAGACCTATCCGGTCGGCGACGCCGTGACCATCGACTTCGATGCCTGACCCGGCGCGCGAGATGTGGGCGGCCGACGCGGCCAGCGCCATGCTCGGGATGCGGCTCGCCGACGTCGGCGACGGCGCCGCGCGGGTCTCGATGGTCGTGCGTCCCGACATGGTCAACGGCCACGACCTGTGCCACGGCGGCCTGGTCGCGTCGCTCGCCGACTCGGCGTTCGCGCTCGCCTGCAACTCCCGCGGGCCCGTGACGGTGGCGGCGGGGTTCTCCGTCGACCTGCTGGCGCCCGCGCGCCTGGGCCAGACGCTCCACGCCGGGGCGCGCGAGGTGTGGCTGCGCGGTCGGTCCGGGCTCTACGACGTGACCGTGCGTGCCGACGACCCCGACGCCGGCGAGGTCATCGCGCAGTTCCGCGGCCGGAGCCGGGTGCTGTCCCGTGGGTGAGACCGTCGAAGGCCAGCGCCACCAGGGCGTCGCCGAGCGCGTCGGCGTCGATGCCGGGACGCACCCACTCGACCAGCGAGTTGACCATCCCGAACAGCAGCCGGCTGATCACGAGCGGGTCGAGGTCGTCGCGCAGCACGCCCTCGTCGACCGCGTCGCGCACCATGTCGGCCAGTCGCTCGTCGATCGCGCGCCGGCGCGCGAGGGCCGCCTTCTCGACGGGCGTGTTGCCGTGCACCCGGAGCAGCAGCGTGACCGCCGGCAGGTGGTGCACCAGCACCGTCACGCTGGCCCGCACGGCCACCCGCAGCCGCTGGCCGGCGTCGAGGCCCTCGGTGTCCGCCACCTCGTCGAGCGCGGCGGTGAGCGCGTCGAGCGCCTCGTCCACAGCGCTCTGCAGCAGGTGCTCCTTGCTCGGCACGTGGTGGTAGATCGCCGACTTGGTCAGCCCCAGCTCGCGGGCCACGTCGCCGACGCTGGTGGCGTCGTAGCCCTGCCGGTTGAAGAGCTCGACCGCCACCCGCACCACGGAGTGCTGGTCGTGGCCCGGGCGTCCGCGCCGCGTCGCTCCCTCCGTCATGAGCCCCAGCCTCCCACGACCCGACCCGCGACCCGACCCGCCACCCTGAGGACCCCACCGTGCACGACCTGACTCCGCAGCCCGGCGACCTCGAGCCGATCGAGACCGCACCCGTCGAGCAGCTGCGCGCCCTCCAGCTCGAGCGGCTCCGGTGGTCGGTGCGCCACGCCTACGACAACGTCCCGCACTACCGCAGCGCCCTCGACGAGGCCGGCGTCGTCCCCGACGACGTACGGTCGCTGGAGGACCTGGGCCGGCTGCCGTTCACCACCAAGGCGACGCTGCGCGACAACTACCCGTTCGGGATGTTCGCGGTGCCGCGCGAGGACGTCGTGCGCGTGCACGCCTCCAGCGGGACGACCGGCAAGCCGACCGTCGTCGGCTACACCCGCGACGACCTCGACATGTGGGCCGACGTCGTGGCCCGCTCGATCCGGGCCGCGGGCGGCCGGCGGGGGATGGTGCTGCACAACGCCTACGGCTACGGGCTCTTCACCGGCGGCCTCGGCGCGCACGCGGGCGCCGAGCGGCTGGGATGCACCGTCGTGCCCGTCTCGGGCGGCATGACGCAGCGCCAGGTGCAGCTGATCCTCGACTTCGAGCCCGACATCATCATGGTCACCCCGTCCTACATGCTCTCGGTCCTCGACGAGCTCGAGGCGCAGGGCGTCGACCCGCGCTCGACGTCGCTGAAGGTCGGCATCTTCGGCGCCGAGCCGTGGACCAACGACATGCGCCGGGAGATGGAGGAGCGCACCGACATGCACGCGGTCGACATCTACGGCCTGTCCGAGGTGATCGGTCCCGGGGTGGCGAGCGAGTGCGTGGAGTCCAAGGACGGCCTGCACGTCTGGGAGGACCACTTCTACCCCGAGGTGATCGACCCCGTCAGCGGCGAGGTGCTGCCCGACGGCGAGGAGGGCGAGCTGGTCCTCACCACGCTCACCAAGCAGGCGATGCCGGTCCTGCGCTACCGCACCCGCGACCTGACCCGGCTGCTGCCCGGCACCGCCCGCAGCATGCGGCGGATGGAGAAGATCACCGGACGCACCGACGACATGATCATCCTGCGCGGGGTCAACCTGTTCCCCACGCAGATCGAGGAGATCGTGCTCGGCATCGCGACCCTCTCGCCGCACTTCCAGTGCCACCTCGAGCGCCGGGGCAACCTCGACAGCCTCACCGTGCGGGTCGAGCGACGCGACGCCACGACGGACACCGAGGCCGCCCACGCGCAGTCCGAGCTGCAGCAGCGGATCAAGGCCTCCATCGGCGTCAGTGTCGGCGTCGAGGTCGTCGACGTGGCCTCCATCGAGCGCTCGGTGGGCAAGATGCGCCGCATCGTCGACCACCGCGCGGCGCGCTGAGGCAATGCGTTTACCGGCAACCGCCGCGCGGGCGGTACAGTGGTCCGAGCGTCCAGACGCCGTGCCGCAGTGATCGCCCCTGATCCGTCGCCACCGCGCACCTGACGCCCGCTCCACACCTCCACGCCGTGGCGTGCCAGGCAGAGCCGTACGGGTCGCCTGCTCCACGACGCGTACCCAGTCCGGGAGGACCACCTTGGCCCAGCGCCAGCGCCAACGCGGCAGTCGCCGCACCCCTGCGCACGCCCGCCACAAGGACAACGAGGGCATCGTCCCGGTCCTGGCGCGCGCCGTGCGCGAGCTCGAGTCGGCGGTGCAGCGCGGCCCGCTCGCCCCCGGCCAGCGGGTGCGCTTCCAGGTCGTCGCGCTGCTGGTGCGCGAGCACCGCACCGACGTGCGGGCCTCCACCGAGCTGAGCGAGGCCCAGAAGGCCGACGAGCTCAAGCGCCTCGACGGCATCGCCACGATCCTGGCCAAGACCGCCACCCGCGACCCCTCGCTCTTCGGCCTGCTCTCGGAGGAGGCCGTGGTCACCGACAGCGCCCGCGACCTGCGCCTGGAGATGCTGCGCCGGGCCGGCGTCGAGGTGGCCCCCGAGGAGCCCAAGCCCGACGACGAGGCCGGCCCCGGTCTCGGCGAGCGCCGCGTGGTGCCCCGCTCGGTGGTCCAGCACCAGCTGGCCAACCCGTTCCTCGTGCCCGACTTCGGCATCGGCCGCGAGCGCCGCAGCATCCACGGCCGGCTGTCGTCGTGGGAGCTCCTCGGCCCGCTCTTCCGCTCCTTCGAGCTCGGTGGCGCCTCCTCGTGCATGGACCTGCCCGAGGCCACCTCGCTCAGCGCCCCCGGCAAGCTCGAGCTGATGCCGCACCAGGCGCGACTCATCGCCGCCGCGGCCGAGGGCCACCGCACCTTCCTCCTCGCCGACGAGCCCGGCCTCGGCAAGACCGCGCAGGCGCTGCTCGCCGCGCAGGCCGCCGACGCGTTCCCGCTGCTCGTGGTGTGCCCCAACGTCGTCAAGACCAACTGGGCCCGCGAGACCGAGCGCTGGACGCCCCGCCGCCGGGCCACCGTGATCCACGGCGACGGCGACGAGGTCGACGCGTTCGCCGACGTCATCATCGTCAACTACGAGATCCTCGACCGGCACGTCGGCTGGCTCGGCTCCTTCGGCTTCCGCGGGATGGTCGTCGACGAGGCCCACTTCATCAAGAACAAGACCTCGCAGCGCTCGCGCCACGTGCTCGAGCTCTCCGAGCAGCTCCGCGCGCGCACCGCCCGCCCGCTGCTCATGGCGCTGACCGGCACCCCGCTGATCAACGACATCGAGGACTTCCGCGCGATCTGGCAGTTCCTGGGCTGGATCGACGACACCAAGCCGCTGGCCCGGCTGATGGAGGCGCTCGAGGAGACCGACCTGACCCCGGCCGACCCGCCGTTCTACCCCGCGGCGCGCAAGGCCGTGATCGACATGGGCATCGTGCGTCGCCGCAAGGTCGACGTGGCCGAGGACATCCCGGCCCGCCGCATCGCCGACATCCCCGTCGAGCTCGACGACGAGGACACCCGCTCCATCCGGGCGGCCGAGGACGACCTCGCCCGTCGCCTCGTGCAGCGCTACAGGGCCGCGCTCGAGACACGTCGTACGGGCTCGGTCGTCGACGGCATCGACCACGAGCTCGTCCGCCGCGTCGCGACGTGGGAGCGCGAGGAGATGGACTCCGGCACCGGCGGCGAGAACGTCTTCTCGATGTTCCGCAGGATCGGGCGCGCCAAGGCCGGCCTGGCCGCCGACTACGCCGCGCAGCTGGCCCGCAACGTCGGCAAGGTCGTCTTCTTCGCCCGCCACGTCGACGTGATGGACATCGCCGAGGACACGTTCACCCGCCGCGGCCTCAAGCACACCTCGATCCGCGGTGACCAGACGCCCCGGGCCCGCGAGAAGGCGATCGACGCCTTCGTCAACGACCCCGACGTCCAGGTCATCGTCTGCTCGCTGGCCGCGGCCGGCGTCGGCGTCAACCTGCAGGTCGCCTCCAACGTCGTGCTCTCCGAGCTGTCGTGGACCGACGCCGAGCAGACCCAGGCGATCGACCGCGTGCACCGCATCGGCCAGAGCGACCCGGTCACCGCGTGGCGCATCATCGCCGCGCAGACCATCGACACCCGCATCGCCGAGCTGATCGACTCCAAGGCCGGCCTCGCCGCCCGGGCGCTCGACGGCTCCGACGAGGAGGTGTCGTCCTCGGCCAACATCCAGACCGAGGCGCTGGTGACGCTGCTGACCGAGGCGCTCGAGCGCGAGCTCGGCTGAGCGGTCCCGTCCGGCCCTTGCCCGCCCCGCGCGGGTCGGGTAGGCCTGTAGGCATGACGGAGGACCGCGAGACCTACCTCGACATGTCCATCGACGACGAGGACCAGCTCCAGCCCGAGGACACGCTCGACGACACCGACCTCGACGACGTGCTCGACCGCGGCTACTCCCCGCCCGACCGCGCGCCGAAGGGCTACGACGACTACCCGACCGAGGCCGAGCGCCGCCAGGGCGAGTCCCTCGACGAGCGGCTGGCCGAGGAGGAGCCGGACCCCGACCCCTACGCCCAGGACGACGCCGACGACGACAGCGAGGACGAGAACGCGCTCGACGAGCAGCTCGGCCTCGACGAGCCCGACGAGCGCACCGGCCGCCTCGTCGCTCCCGACCAGGGTCTGGGCGAGGACCGCGACAAGCAGGAGATCGCCCACGACGTCGGCATCGACGGCGCCGGCGCGTCGGCCGAGGAGGCCGCGATGCACGTCACCCGCGAGCCCGAGCCCGCGGAGCCCGACGACTACTGACCGCGCCCGCGTGATCGTGGTGGATCAAGGCCACCAGGTGGCTCGGATCCTCCCCGATCGGCGTCGGCGACCCGGGCCGTCCGGCCTTGACCGTGGCGCGGGGCAGGGGTCACCGTGGACGTAGGCGCCCCGAGCAGGGGGAGCCGCAGGAACGGGAGAGCGGATGGGCGTGACCGACGGGGTCCGGGCCATGGCCCGGGACCGGCAGGTCCGCGGCACCGCCACGGTGACGTCCACGCCCCACGAGTGAGGGCGGTCCCGCCACGTGGCCGGGGACCGAGGGAGGCAGGCATGGCACGACGCTTCGACGTGCACCTCCTGCCCGCCCCTCCGGACCTGCGCGACGGCGACCCGTACGACACCGCCGACGGCGGGATCGTGTTCCGCGGGCTGCCCCTCCTGGCCTGGCCCGCCGGAGTGCCTCCCGACCCGAGGTTCGAGGTGCTGCGCACGTGGCCGCGCTACCCGCGCACCCGGCTGCGCCTCCTCCACGCGCTGGATGCCGCCAAGGCCCACGAC
The DNA here is from genome assembly GCF_017086465.1 of Nocardioides sp. zg-1228. Classification (NCBI taxonomy): domain Bacteria; kingdom Bacillati; phylum Actinomycetota; class Actinomycetes; order Propionibacteriales; family Nocardioidaceae; genus Nocardioides; species Nocardioides sp. zg-1228. The sequence continues at coordinate 1,282,187 of NZ_CP070961.1, forward strand.
GCGCACGTCTACCGCCTCAGCCTGGGGGTGACCCGCTCGCGGGATCCCGAGTCCGACCCGCTGGCGCACGCCACCCGGTTCCTGCGCGAGAGGAACCGGCTCGTGGTGGCGGCCGCGGGCGACTGGGGGCCGCGCCCGGGCACCCTCGACGACCTCGCCCGCGCCCCGGGCGTCATCGCGGTGGCCGGGTGCACGCCGGACGGGCTGCTGCTCGACTGCTCGAGCCGCGGCACCGTCGACGGGGCACGACCGACCCTGACCGCGGACGGGACCGACCCCACCGGCCCCGCGAGGCCGGGCACCGACCTGGCCGCCGCGCGCGTCGCGGTCCTCTGCGTCTGGATCCGCTCGATGCTCCAGTGCCTGGCCGCTGAGGCGAGCGCCGCCCGGGCAGGGGAGCGGCTCACCGAGATGCCGGCGCCCTCCCGGCTCGCCCACGTCGACAGCGACTTCTCCCGCGACGACGTCGACGCGCTCGTCGCGCTTCGCCAGGGCCGCGGGATCTCGCCTGCCGGCTCGGTGATCTACGCGGGAGCGACGATGCGCCGGATCTGGTGGCTGGGCCGGGTCATGGACCATGCCGCTGCGCAGCAGGTGCCCGTGGCGTTCGACGCCGGGGCCGACTGGGTGGCGCGCGTCCTCCTCGCCACCGCCCGCCCCGGCCCCGCGCCCGACCCCGTCGGCGGCGGCGCGGGTGTCGTGTCCCGCGAGTCGGTGCGGGCGCTCCTCGCCGACATGACCCCTTCGCGGTTCCTGCGGCTCTTCGCCGACGACGGCCGGTGGGACGAGCGACGAGCCGCCGTCGCCGCCGCGCTCGACCACGAGCTGGGCGAGTTGTGGTCGTTGGCGGACCTGGAGACGTGCGAGCAGCTCTACGCCGCCGAGCACGAGGACCTCTTCGTCGAGGTCGGCCCGCCGGGGGCGACGGGCCACGGTCACTCGAGGCTGCGCGTCGGTGGCCCACCCACGACGTACGCGCAGCGGGCCGTGCACGCGCACCTCGACGAGCGCGGTGACCCGATCCACGACCCTGACGCCCGGCCGACCAGCGCCTCGCCGGGCGGCGGCTGACAGCCCCTCGGGCGAGGAACGACCGCCCTCGCGTCGCTGCTACGCCGCGGACAGGAGCGCGTCGCGGAACGTGGACGCGTCCTGGAACCGGTCGTCCGGCTCCTTGGCCAGGGCCCTCGCCAGCACCGCGTCGAGCGGGGCGAGGGCGGTGCTGACGGCGGCGGGCGCCTCGTGGACGTGCTGGTAGGCCACGGAGACGGCGTCGTCCCCGACGAACGGCGGCCGCCCCGTCAGCAGCTCGTGGAGCACGCAGCCGGCGGCGTAGAGGTCGCTGCGGGCATCCACCGGGTGACCCCGCACCTGCTCGGGGGAGGTGTACGACGGGGTCCCGAGGAACGTCCGCCCGTGGGTCTGGGTCGCGGCGGGGTCGGTCCCGGCGCTCGAGATGCCGAAGTCCAGCAGCTTGACGGCGCCCTCGGGCGTGATCATCACGTTGGCCGGCTTGACGTCGCGATGGACGACGCCCGCCCGGTGGCTGGCGTCGAGCGCGGCGAGGATCCCGGTCTGGTAGTGGATCGCCTCGTCGCGCCCGAGGTCGCGGGTCGCCAGGAGCTCGCGCAGGGTGCGCCCCGCCACGTACTCCAGGACGAGGAACGGGACCCCGCCGGCAGTCTCGCCCCCGAGCCCCTCGTCGGCGCTGTCGCCAGCGGCGTAGACCGACACGATGGCGGGGTGGTCCAGGCGAGCCACGGTCCGTGCCTCGCGCCGGAACCGGGACCGGGCCGCAGGGTCGCGGGCGAGGTCCTGGCGCAGCACCTTGATGGCGACGGGGCGCCCCGAGCGGAGGTCGTGGCCGCGGTGGACCTCGGCCGTGGCGCCCCGCCCGATGACGTCACCCACCGCGTAGCGGCCGTCGACGACCGACTCCGCGATCATCGGCGCGGCTCCCACCGGAACAATCGCTCGGCGAGCGCCACGGAGGCGGCGACCCAGGCGAGCGTGGGCGCCAGCAGGGGGAGCGAGTCGCGGAGGGGCACCCCACCGTTCCAGGCGTCGACGACCAGCTCGGTCGCCGCGCCACCGGGAAGGAGGCGCTTGAGGTAGGCCAGCTCCTCCGTGCCGGTGATCCCCACCCAGCTCGCGATCGCGATCACCGCGAGGCTGACCGGCAGGGTGGTGACCTGGGCGTGCTCGGGCGAGTTCGTGAGCCCGGCGGTGGCCAGCGCGAGGGCGAGCATCATCGCCGTCGTCGCGAGCACCGCGACGACCAGCAGCGGCACGTGCGCGGGGCTGCGGACCACCGCCCCCAGCACGACCAGGATGGCGACGACCTGGATGAGCGAGATGACCGTGATGGGCAGGACCAGCCCGGCGAGGATGCTCCGGTCGCTCGCCGCGGTCGAGCGCAGTCGCTTGAGGAAGAGGTTCTGCCGGCGCGCGGCCAGGGTGGTCACGGCGGTGGTGTAGAGGCCGAACGCGAGCACGGTGAACATCACGATCCCGGCGACGTAGCCGAGGCTGCCGAGCTCGGAGAAGGTCTCGTGCTGGCGGACGAAGTAGCCGCCGACGGCGACCGGGATGACGAGTCCGGTGACCAGGACGAGCCGGTTGCGAAAGATCTGGATGAGCTCGCTGCGAGCGATCTCGAGCATGGGTGGTTCCCTTCGGGTGTGGGGGCGTACGCCGGTCGGCGGGCGCGGGTGCGGTGGGTGGCGGCGCAGAGGCCTCAGGCCGCATCGAGCGTGCGGAAGACGTCGTCGAGCCGCGTCGGCCCGGCGGCCAGCTCCCGCAGCTCCACCCCGGAGTCGTCCGCCCAGCCCAGCAGCCGGTGGAGGTCCTCCTGCAGGCGGAAGGTCTCGACATGGAAGGCGCCGTTGAGCGCGCCGACGAGGGGCGGCTCGGGCGCGCCGGGGGGGAGCGTGAAGGTGATGACGGAGGGCAGGGACTCGGTGAGCTCGGTGACGGTGCCCTCGCGTCGCAGGGTGCCCTCGTGCATGAGCCCGATGCGGTCCGCGCGCTCCTGCGCCTCCTCCAGGTAGTGGGTGGTGAGCACGATCGTGGCGCCGTCCTCGCGCAGCCGCTCGACGGCGTCCCAGAGCGCGTCGCGGGACTGGATGTCCAGACCCGTCGTGGGCTCGTCCAAGATGACCAGGTCGGGCCCGCCGTAGATCGTCGTGGCGAAGTCGAGGCGGCGCTTCTCGCCCCCCGACAGCTGCGCCACGCGGGTGTCGGCCCGGCGGGTGAGACCGGAGACGTCGAGCAACCGGTCGACGTCGTCCAGCCGCCCGCTCAACGAGCCGACCAGGCCCACCGACTCCCGCACCGTCAGGTCGGCGGAGAAGCCGCTCTCCTGCAGCATGATGCCCATCCGCGGCCGCACCGCGCGCCTGTCCATCGGGCTCTGCCCGAAGATCCGGACCGCGCCGGAGGCGGCCGGCCGGTGACCCTCCACGACCTCGAGGCTGGACGTCTTGCCGGCCCCGTTCGTGCCCAGGAGGGCGTAGAGCTCGCCTTGTCCGACCTGGAACGAGAGGTCCTTGACGGCGGTGAAGTCGCCGTACGTGACGTGGAGGTCGGCGACATCGATGACGGGACTGGTGGACATGGGGATCCTTCGGGTCGAGGTGGTGGTGTGTCATCAGGCTCGTGCTGATGACGGCACCACCGCGTCGGTGAAAGTCACCGATGTGCTCGCCGGATCGTCGGCCTCCAGGGACGGGAGGCGTTGCGGGTCCGGGTCGCGTCGGTGATGACCACCGGGGCGACCTCGCGGGAGGCGGCCTCGCAGCCGTTCCTCAGCCCGCGCACGATCGACGCCCACCTGCGCCACATCTTCCGCAGGCTGGACATCGGCTCTCGCCGCCGCCAGCTCAGGGAGGTGGGACTGTCCTGACCCGGCTCCTGGACGGGCTCAGGCGAGACGACGGGCGATCGACTGCGTCAGCCCCTGCCGGCCGCGGACACGTCGGCGCAGACGACGCCGGTGTTGCCGTCGGGGTCGGCGAGGACGGTGAGCCCGGGCGACTGGGTGTCGTCGACGACCGTCCCGCCCGCGGCGACGGCGGCGGCGATCCGCTCCTCGACCACCTCGAGCGGCACGTACACCTCGACGTGGAGCCGCTGGTGGGACGCGCCCTCGTCGGCGCTGTCGTCGAACCACAGGTTGGGCACGCGTCCGGTGGCGTCGCGGACCTCGTCGCCGGGCGAGCCCCTGCCCTGTGAGTCGGCATCTCCCGTGAGGAGCGCGGCCCACACAGGCGCGACCGTCGCCGAGCGCGAGGTGTCGAGGCCGAGCTCGACCTCGCTGACGGACGCCGGGTCGGCAGTCAGCCCGTGGTCGGCGGCGATGTCGGTGATCCGGCGGGCGAGGTCGATGTCCTGCTGGGTCACCCACTCGACGACGTGCTCGGTGCCCTCGTCGTCGCGGTAGATCGCGTCGCCCGTGACCAGCTCGAGGTCGACGTGCCCGGTGCCGATGCTCACCCTCGGGTGGTGGCCGATCGCGTCGCCCGCCTCACCGATCGCGGTCACGAACCGGACCGCGGCGCCGAAGCCGTCGGTCAGGTAGCGCGCGTGCAGTCCTTGGGCGAGCTTGCGCCAGTCGGTCAGGTCCGCCTCGGCGATCTGGGGCCCCCGCAGCATGTCCATGCGCGCGAACCTACCCCCGATCGGGAGCGCCACACCCGTACGACGACGCTCGACGGGCGCGCGAATGTCCCTCGGATGGGGGAATGATTGCCGGATCCTTGATCGAAACTTTGTTCGAATAGAGCCCGAATAGCGGTAGGATCGAGCGACGCTCGAACGACGCCGACGGGGGAGGAGGACCATCAGTGGCCCACCCGATCCTCGCTGCCGCGGGCATCATCGACGAGACGCTCAAGAGCGTCGCGGACGCCAACCCGACGTTCATGTCGACGTCCGACAAGGCCGCCGCGTTGGGCGAGCTGATCCGGCTCGAGACCCGGCTGGCGGAGCTGAGGTTGCGGGTGCTGGCTGGCGCCGGTGACGTGGCCGCGGGTGCGGCCGCCCGCGACGCCGCCGGCTGGCTCGCGTGGGCCACGCTGTCGCGTCCCGAGGACGCCCGCGCCGACCTGCGCCTCGCGTCGGCGGTCGACCGGCGCTGGCCGGTGGTCGGTGCCGCGCTGCGGGAGGGGTCGGCCAACCTCGCCCAGGCCCGCGTCATCGTGCGGGCGCTGGACAACCTGCCCGACACCGTCCCCGGCGACGTCCTCGCCGCTGCCGAGGGCGCCCTGGTCGGCCACGCCGCGACCCTGGACCCGCAGCGGCTCGCGAAGGTCGGCCGACACATCCTCGCCACCGTCGCCCCCGAGGTCGTCGACGACGCCGAGGCCCGGCGGCTGGCCGAGCTCGAGGCCGAGGCGCACCGCAAGACCCGCACCACCGTGCGCCGGCTCGGTGACGGCACCACCCGGATCACCTCGCTCGTCCCCGACGCCGTCGCGCACCGGTTCGTCACCTACCTCACGGCGTACACCAACCCCCGCCGCGACGACGGCACGACCGCCCCTGCCGCGGGAGACGCGGTCGGACGGCTCCCGCACCCGCGCAAGCTCGGCGAGGCGTTCTGCCGGCTCCTCGAGGCCGTCGACCCGCGCCGCCTCCCGGTCCACGGCGGCGACGCCACCACCCTCGTCGTCACGATCGGTCTCGACTCACTGCGTGCCGACCTCGCCACCGCCGGGCTCATCGCCCCGGCCGTGCCCGGCGACGCCGACGGGCCGGCGGGGTCCGGGGACATGATCACCGCCGTCGAGGCCCGCCGACTCGCGTGCAGCGCGAGGATCCTGCCCGCCGTCCTCGGCGGCCCCTCGGAGGTCCTCGACCTCGGCCGCACCCGCCGCCTGTTCAGCCCCGCCCAGCAGCGCGCCCTGCTCATCCGGGACCGCACCTGCCGCGGCGAGGGCTGCGACATCCCCGGCACCTGGGCAGAGGCCCACCACTGGAACCCCTGGCTCTCCGGCGGCCGCACCGACCTCGACGACGGCGTCCTGCTCTGCAGCCACCATCACCACCGCGCCCACGATCCGGCGTACAACGCTGCGCGCCTCCCCAACGGCGACGTCCGCTTCACCAGGAGGACGTGAGGGTCATCGCCGTTTGACCGACGATGTCTCCGCTCGCCTGGGCACGCTCGTGTCACGTCTTCTCGGAGTTCGACCCGTCGCGAGATCGAACGTCGCATAATGCCGATCACAGGTGCTCGGTGCTCCGAGGGCGGGAGCCACCTGTGCCGCGATCCAGGCTGACCAGCCTGGCGACACCCGAGCCAAGGAGCCGAAGACGTGACTTCTGACGCCGTCGTCGGGCGGCAGCAGGGGGTCCTGGCGGATTGGAACGACGACCGGGGCTTCGGCTTCATCACGCCCGCTGTTGGAGGCCCGCGTGTGTTCGTGCACGTAAGTGCGTTCCCTCGTGGTCGGCGGCCCGTCACCGGGTGCGAGGTCACCTACGCCGAGCTTCGAGACGAGCGCAACCGGGCGCGTGCATCGGAGGTGCGATACGTCGGCGCCGTCTGGGCCGGCCGTCCAGGCGTCACCGGGATGCCCTTGGCGCTCGCCTCAGCGACGCTGTTCTTCACCCTCCTGGTGGGCCTTCTCGTGCTGGACGAGCTGCCAGTCACGCTGTTGGCTGCTTACGGCCTGTGCAGCGGAGTGGCGTTCCTGATGTACGGCGCCGACAAGTCCGCAGCGGAACAGGGTAGGTGGCGCACGTCGGAGTCCACCCTCCACACGATCGCCCTCCTGGGTGGCTGGCCGGGTGCGCTGGTCGCGCGACGGGTCTTCCGACACAAGACGACCAAGCAACCGTTCCGCACGATCTTCTGGTTCACGGTCATCGCCAACTGCGTGGCACTTGCCTGGTTCGTGTACGACGCGCCTGTGACGCTGCCCTGACCAGGTGGGGTCCGCTGCACGAATCGGTGCCGGCCCCGACCTTGGCCGTTCGGCCGCCTGTCCGCGCCACCTGGAAAGCACCCGGACAGCCGCTGTCCGCCTCCTGCATGGTCTGGTTGTGCCATCCGGTTGCCGACAACGCTGCACCTGTGAACGTCAGGGGCCGGCCAACTGGATGGCGGCGTCGAGCTCACGGAGCTTCTCCGGCGAACAGGCGCCGATCCGCTCGACAAGAAGTTCCTCGCCGAGGCGCGTACCCCAGGTGCAGAAGACCGTCGCGTTCTGCGGGAGCGCGACTCGCACGACACCTTCCTCGGCCAGCCCCTCCGAGCTGCCGAACCAGACCTCGATCCCGATGGCTTGAACCTGACCGGCTTCGGCGACCATGCGGCGCCGGTTGTCGGCGTCGACCGCCTGGTCGCCGGACATGATCAGGAAGCCGCGTTTCTCGGCCGACGTGGCCGGTGCGACGATCTGCATGACGTGGACCTCAGAGCGCGCCTCGTCCGACAGCACAACCACCGGTCGCTTCCCGTCGATCTCTGCCCACCACAGCTCGCCACGACGCACCTGGCGAAACTACCAGTTCCGATGTGTGGCAAGGACGACTCAAGGCGCCCGCTCATGCCCATGGCGTGCGAGGCGTCGGCCATCCGGAGCTGCCGCTGGGCGTGCGTCGGGAGGGTGCGTCATCGCCGCGTGACGGAGAAGGGCGGCGGTTTCCCAGCCGTTGTTCGTCGACCTGCCGTCGAGATGGAGGGGAACCTCGCGGGTCTGCCCCCGCTCGTACCCACCGATGGCTCATCGCGTCCGACGATCACCCCCCAGCAGGTCGAGGTCGCGCTCGCAGAACCCGTGATGCGCCCACTCTTCGTTCAAGACCACCCGCAGACACTCGAGCACCGTCTTCCCCGCGGCGTACGGCGGCCAGCCCGGCCCAGCAGGCACGGGCGCGGGCGCCGACAGCTCATCGGTCGTCACGCTCGCCAACCAACGCTCGAGCTCGGCGGCCTGCTCCTCGCGCACCGTCAGCACCTCGTCGAGGCCAGGCGCAGCCGCTCGGTCCAGGCCTTGCTCCTCCTGGTCAGGCACGAAGGCCGGTGCCAACCCGATTGCCGTGAACCGTCGAGGTGACCCAAGGCAGCAGCGACGGAACCACGAGTCGTGCACGAACACCAGGTGGCGCAGGGTCTCTACCGCCGACCATTCGCCGCCGACGCGCTGGTGCTCTGACCCCTCGGGCATGCCGCGCAGTCGCGCGACCGTGGATGCCCAGCTGTCCCGCAGGCCTCGCTCGGCCTCGCGTAGGTCTGTGGGGTCGGTTGATCGCATCAGCGCTCGCACCGGGTGCCGCCGGTCCAGCTCGGCCTCGACGTACGCCGTCACTTCGACTCCGTTGCCACCAGGTTGGTGACCAGCCCGTCGATGACCGCGTCCTGCATCACCACGCCGATCAGACGAGCCCGGGTCATGTCTCACTCGCGAAACTCGGCACCAGTCATGTCTTGATCCTCGAATGTGACCATGCCGGACACTCTGCACCGCCATACCGACATCCACCCCGCCATGGCCCGAGCAGGCTCGGGCTCACCCGGGCGAACGAGGCACCGGCGCCGGCGCTATGCCAGGCGCCGAAGCACCCCGAGCGGCACGCGCCTGATCAGGAACCCCAGCGGCACCCAGGGCCAGGCGGGGACCACGGCGGAGCCCTTCTCCTTCTCCATCGCCTCGACCATGGCGCGCACGCCCTTCTCGGTCGAGGCGACCAGGAGAGTGGCGGTGGCGGTGGCCGACATCTCCGAGACGATGAAGCCCGGGTAGAGCACGGTGACCTTGATCGGCGTGCCGTGGACGTCGGCGCGGAAGCCCTCGGCGAGGTGGGCGACCGCGGCCTTGGAGGCGGCGTACGTCGTCATGTTGCGCGGCATGCCGCGCAGGGCCGAGAAGCTGGAGACCACCACCAGGTGGCCGGAGTCCTGGGCGCGGAAGATCGCCGCCGCCGCTTCGGTCTGGGCCAGCGCACCGACGAAGTTGGTCATCGCGGTCTGGCGGTTGGCGTCGAAGCGGCCCGTGCCGAGCGGCTGGCCCTTCCCGATCCCGGCGTTGACGACGACCCGGTCGAGTCCGCCGAGCTCGTCGCGGAGCTCGCCGAAGACGCGGAAGACCGCGTCGTGGTCGTCGACGTCGAGCGCCTTGACCGCCACGCGGCGCTCGGGGTGGGCGGCCACGATCTCGTCGCGCAGCGCGTCGAGCCGGTCGGTCCGCCGCGCGCAGAGCGCGAGGTCGTGGCCGCGGGCGGCCAGCTGGCGGGCCATCTCGGCGCCCAGGCCGCTGCTCGCTCCGGTGATGAGGGTGGTCGGCACGGGGGTCCTAGCGGTAGGTGATCAGGTCGGGGGAGAGGTGGTCGGCGGCGTTGAACGTCACGAGCGTGGTGCCGCGCGAGCCACGGACGACGGTCGAGGTGCCGGTGTTGATCGACACGGGGTTGAGCCGCAGCCACAGGTCGGTCCGCGTGGGCTCGCCGTCGGCGAGGAGCGAGGCCGCCGCCCAGGCCACCGGTCCGCCGCTGGTCAGCACGACGGCCGTGCCGCTGCGGGGCAGCGCGTCGGCCAGCCGGTCGAGCGCCGCGCCCACCCGGGCGGTGAACGCCGCGAACGACTCGTCGTAGGACTCGTCGTGGTCGCCCGACGTCCAGCGGCGCGTCGCCTCCTCGAACCACCGCTGGAAGGCGGCCTTCTCCGACTCGCCGCCGGCCGTGGTGGGCTGGTCGTGGACGGCCAGCACCTGCAGGTGGTCGAACTCGCTCCAGCCGCGGTCGACGTCCGCCGGGGTCGACCAGCCCGCGCCGTCGAGCACGCCGGCCGCCGTCTGGGCGTGGCGCCTCATCCCGCCCGTCACGACCAGGTCGGGCACGACCCCCCGGGCGGCGAGGGCGGCGCCCAGCAGCCGCGACTGCTCGTGGCCGGTCCGGGAGAGCTCGTCGTAGTCGGCGGCGCCGAACGAGGCCTGCCCGTGCCGCACGAGGAGGATGCTGCTCACCGGACGATCAGTCCGTCGACGCGGCGGCCGATGACCTGCACGGCCGCGCCGAACAGGGCGTACATCTCGTTGGTCGTCTGGCGGTGGACGTAGCGGTAGTAGATCTGCTGGGCGATCACGGCCATCCGGAAGAGCCCGAAGACCTCGTAGAAGCGCCACTGCTCGGGCGTGACGGACCGGCCGGTGCGCTCGGCGTACGCCGCCACGAACTCGCCGCGGGTCAGCATCCCCGGCAGGTGCGTCGGCACCCGCCGCATCAGCTGGAACTCCTCGTCGTCGTCGGCCTGCACCCAGTAGGCCATCGAGCCCGCGAGGTCCATCAGCGGGTCGCCCAGGGTCGCCATCTCCCAGTCGAGCACCCCGACCACGCGCGTCACGTCGTCCTCGGCGAGCACCAGGTTGTCGAGCTTGTAGTCGTTGTGGATCACGCAGGTGGCCACGTCGTCGGGCTGGTGCGCGTCGAGCCACGCCATCACCGACTCGAGGTCGGGCACGTCGTCGGTGCGGGCGTTGCGGTAGCGCGTCGACCAGCCCTCGACCTGGCGGCGGACGTAGCCGCGGCCCTTGCCGAGACCGGTGAGGCCCGCCGCCCCGGGGTCGATGCCGTGCAGCTCGGCGAGCACGTCGACGGCGTGCAGGCACAGCTCGCGCGCCTGCTCGGCGGACAGGGGCACGTCGCCCGGCCACTCGCTGCGCGGGATCACGCCGGGGATCCGCTCCATCGCGTAGAAGTCGGCGCCGATGACGTCGGCGTCGTCGCAGAAGGCGACCATCGGGGCGACGTAGCCGAAGACCGGCGCGAGCGCCGACTGGATGGCGTGCTCGCGGTGCATGTCGTGCGCCCCACGCGCCTTGGTGCCGGCCGGGGCGCGTCGCACGATGAGGTCGCGGCCCGAGGGGTAGCGCAGCAGGTAGGTGAGGTTGGAGGCGCCGCCGGTGAACTGGCGGACCTCCGGCTCGCCGTCGAGCCCGTCGGCGTGCTCGGCGTGGTCGCGGAGCCAGGCCGCGACCCGGGGGACGTCGAACGCGTCCTCCGCGCGCACCTCGCGGGCGCCCGGCACGTCGCTCACGAGCCCGCTCCCGCCTCGAGCTTCGCGGCCTGGTCGCGCATGATCGCGTCGTAGGCCGGTCGGTCGGCCCACTTGAGGAAGAAGGCCTGCCGGGCCGCCTCGTCCGGCACGATCACGTCGTCGCCGGCGTCGATGCCGGCCAGGACCGCGGCGGCGATGTCGTCAGCGGTGGTGGTCGAGCGCTCGACCAGCCCGGCGACCACCCGGCCCACGGCCTCGTCGCTGCCCTGCAGGGAGTCCATCAGGTTGGTGCGGAAGTAGGACGGGCAGACGACGCTCGCGCGGATGCCGTGGGACGCCAGCTCGTGGCCGCACGTCTCGGTGAAGGCCACGACAGCAGCCTTCACCGCGTTGTAGGAGCCCATCCCGCCCGGGTGCACGAGCCCGGCGAGGGAGGCGACGTTGACGAGGTGGCCCGAGCGCCGCTCCTTGAGCATCGGGACGAACGCCCGGGTGCCGCGGACCGCGCCGAAGAGGTTGACGTCGGTGATCCACTGCCACTCCTCGATCGTGCAGCGGTCGACCCGCCCGCCACCGGCGACGCCGGCGTTGTTGACCAGCACGTCGAGACCGCCCCACCGCTCCCGGACGGCGTCCACGGCCGCGTCCCAGTCGGCGTCGGAGGTGATGTCGAGGACGAGGTCGATGCCGTCGGCGTCGACCCGGTCGGTGGCGAGCACCTCGTCACCCCTCTCGCGGAAGGCGGTGACCAGCGCGGCACCGAGCCCCGAGGCGGCACCGGTGACCAGGACGCGTCGCGCGCTGCTGCTCGACGGGGCGCTCACGAGGCGTGCTTCCCGAGCTCGATCTTGGCGACCACGTTGCGGTGCACCTCGTCGGGTCCGTCCGCCAGCCGCAGCGTGCGGGCCCCGACCCAGGCGGCCGCGAGCGGGAAGTCGTCGGACATCCCGGCCCCGCCGTGCAGCTGGATCGCCATGTCGATCACGTCCAGGGCCATCGCCGGCACCTCGACCTTGATCTCGCTCACCGCGGAGTAGGCCTCCCGGCTCATGCCCTGGTCGAGCAGCCAGGCGGCGTGCATCACCAGCAGTCGCGAGCGGTTGATGGCGATCCGCGCGTCGGCGATGCGTTCGCGGTTGCCGCCGAGGCTGGCGATCGGCTTGCCGAAGGCGGTGCGCGAGAGCGCACGGGCGCAGGCGAGCTCGAGGGCCCGCTCGGCGAGGCCGATCGCTCGCATGCAGTGGTGGACCCGGCCGGGACCGAGCCGGCCCTGGGCGATCTCGAACGCGCGTCCCGGGCCGAGCAGGACGTGGGAGGCCGGGACCCGCACGTCGTCGAAGGAGACCTCGCCGTGGCCCAGCGGCTCGTCGTAGTAGCCCATCGTGGTGAGCATCCGCTCGACGGCGACGCCCTCGGCGTCACGGGGCACCAGCACCATGGTGTGGCGCGAGTGCCGGTCGGCGTCGGGGTCGGAGAGCCCCATGAAGATGAAGACCTTGCAGTCGGGGTTGCCGACGCCGGTCGACCACCACTTGCGGCCGTTGATGACGACCTCGTCGCCGTCGAGCACCGCGGTGGCGGCCATGTTGGTGGCATCCGACGACGCCACGTCGGGCTCCGTCATGCAGAAGGCGCTGCGGATCTCCGCGCGCAGGAGCGGCTCGAGCCACTGCTGCTTCTGCTCCTCGGTGCCGTACTTGAGCAGCACCTCCATGTTGCCGGTGTCGGGGGCGTTGGAGTTGAAGACCAGCGGGGCCAGGAACGAGCGGCCCATCGCCTCGGCGACCGGCGCGTAGTCGACGTTGGTGAGCCCGTCGCCGCCGTCGGTGCCGAAGTCGGCGGCGTACCGCCCGGCGTGCGAGGCGGGGAGGAAGAGGTTCCACAGACCCTCGGCGCGGGCCTTGGCCTGCAGCTCGGCGATGACGGGGTCGGGGGTCCAGTTGTCGCCGCCGGACTCGCGGAGCCGGGTGATCCGGCGGTGCGCCTCGGCCTCGACGGGCTCGATCTCGTCGGTGACGAACGCGCGCACGCGCTCGCGCAGGTCGGCCGCGCGCGGGGAGAGGGAGAAGTCCATGGCGTTGACCTTCGCACACTGTTGAGCAATGCTCAACAGATGTCCGACGCCCCGGTGCCGCCCGCCGACGCGCCCGTCGTACGACGACGGCTGAGCGCCGACGACCGGCGCCGCCAGCTGGTGGGCATCGGCCTCGCGATGATCGTCGAGACGCCGATCCAGGACCTGTCGATGGACGACATCGCCGCGGAGGCCGGCATCTCGCGCGGACTACTGTTCCACTACTTCCCGACCAAGACCGACTTCTACCTCGCCTGCATCGCGGCGGCCGGTCGCCGGATCCTGCGCAACACGGCTCCCGACGAGTCGCTGGCGGGGGAGGCGCAGGTCGAGATGACCACGCGCCTGATGATCGAGCAGATCGACCGCCGGCGCCGGTCCTACCTCGCGCTCGTCCACGGGCACGGGGTCGCCGACCCGCGGGTCAGCGAGGTGATGGACTCCGTGCGCGACGTCAGCACGGACCGCGTCGTGGCGGCGCTCGGCGTGCCGGAGTCGCAGCGCTCCTCGACCAGGATCGTCGTGCACGCCTGGTGGGCCTACACGGAGGACCGGGCGCTCACCTGGTCGGCTGTGCCGCCAGACGAGCGCCCGGTCCCGTTGTCGCAACTGGTGGAGGAGTGCGTCGCCGCGCTCCACGCCCTGCTGCGGATCAGCTCCTGATCATCGGCGCGTCACTTGGTGGCGCGCGCCTTCACCGCGAAGCGCAGCCGGTCGTCGATCGGCTTGCCCGCGCAGGCCAGCACCGTGTTGCGCCCGCAGCGGAAGCGGGTCGAGGCGTTGACCAGCGTCACCGACACCGCGGCGACCTTGCGGTTGTCGAAGGGCACCCTGGTGGTGCCGTCGCCGCGCCGGTTGAGCTTGACCAGCTTGACCTTGCGCTTGCCGTCGAGACGGTGGACGACCACCACGGCGGCCGGCGAGGTGCGCTTGTCCGGGCCCGTGATGCGCAGCGCGAGCTTCCACTTCTTGCCGTCGAGGCCCTTGCCGGGGCCGTAGACGTAGGACGCGGAGGCCAGGTGGTCGATCTTGGTGCCGAACCGCTTGGCGCGCTTGCGCTTGCTCAGCAGCTTGGCGCCGCGGACCTTGGGGCCGGGATACTCGGCGCCCTCGGGGAAGTTGGCGGCGGGCGTGAGGTTGCCGGCGGCGAACAGGGCGTAGTTCTTGGTGAAGCCACCCTTGCGCTTGAGCACCTTCTGCAGGGCCTGGAGGCTGTACTTCTTGCCGTCCTTCTTCAGGCTGCCGGCCTGCTTCCAGGTCTTGAGCATCAGCCCGTTGCCGTAGCGCGAGGTGAGGTACTCCCAGAACACCCAGTTGCCGTACTGGAACCCGTTGGTGCGGCTGAACGCGTCGAGCGGGATGTTGGGGGCGTAGATCTGGCTGACCGGGAGGTACTGGCGGTTGTCGTTGACCGCGGTCGCGATCCGCTCCTCCATCCAGGTCGCCGTGGACTCCATCATCCACGGGTCCTCGGCGTAGTCGTAGGCGTACTGGACGGCGTGGAAGAACTCGTGGCCTGCCGTGACGGTCAGGTTGTCCAGCGGCGTCCCGTTGGGGAACTGCGACGCGGCGAAGTCGTTGTCGAGCACGCAGTAGCCCGACGCGGTGCGCTTCTTGGCCCGCTTCTCGCCGGCGCAGAAGCCGTAGAGGGAGCCGCCGAGGTCCTTGAGGTAGACGTCGAACTGCGGGCCGCCGCCCTTGCTGCCGTCGGTCACCGGCGCGCGGAAGCCCATCTGGTCGACGATGGTCGACCACACCGAGTCCATGACCGCGAGGTTCTGGGCCGGCCAGTCGGGCGACGGCGGGGCGTCGATCCCGGTCGGGACGTAGTGGACGCAGATGCGGGTGTTGCACAGCGGCGCTGCCTCGGCCTCGGTGTAGCCGAACCCCTGGGGGTCGGTGACGCCGTCGGTCGGGCGCGCGAGGAGCGCGTCGGCCTGGCGACGCTGGTCGCCCTCGAGCTGGGTGCGCTTCATCCAGAGGTCGCGCAGCACCAGGGTCGCCGACGGGTCGCCCGCCCGGGCGTCGCCGGCGAGCACACGGCGAGCGGTCGCGAGGGTCTCGGAGGCGGTGGGCTCGAGGTCCTCCTCCAGCACGGGCAGGGCCGGCTCCGGAGTGAGCTCGAACAGGTCAGAGGGGTCGAGGACCCCGGATGTGCCGGGCGTGCTGCCCGGACGGTCGTTGGCGGCCGCGACGGCCGGAGCGCCGAGCGCCCCGCCCACCAGTGCGATGGCCACAGCGGTGGTGACGAATCTGCGCATGGTTCCCCTCGTGTCGATCATGTCGTGCCCGACCCTAACCCCGCCGCGACCCGACGAGGGTGTCGACGGGCGGGTGTGGCCGGGGGTCTCGGCGGCTCAGAGGTCGGCTCAGAGGTCGGCTCAGAGGTCGGCGATGTGCTCGATGATGGCCGTGGTGGAGATGGCGGGCGTGCGGGGCAGGTAGACGACCTCGCAGACGTCGGCCAGGTCGTCGAACCTCCCGGCCCAGTCGTCGCCCATCACCAGCACGTCGGCGCCGTGCTCGAGGAGGTAGTCACGCTTCTGCTCGAGGCTCTCCTCGACGAACACCTCGTCGACGACCTTGAGCGCCCCGACGATCGCGAGGCGCTCGCGCTGGCTGAAGATCGGCGCACGACCCTTCTTGCGCTCGTTGAGCGCGTCGGCGGAGACGCCGACGACCAGTCGCTCGCCGAGCTCGGCGGCACGCTCGAGCACGCGCAGGTGTCCGACATGGAACACGTCGAACGTGCCGAAGGTGATCACGGTGCGAGGCATGCGCGGCATTCTGGCACGCGGTGCGTGACGGGTGGTGGGGGAGGATGGCCCGCATGGTCGCCACCTCCGCCACCTCGCCGGCCGGCTCGTCCCCGAGCCCCCCGCCGATCACGCTGATCACCCCCGACCCGGGCGCCGACGAGGCCCGGCGACGAGGGCTGCGCCGGATGCGCACGGTCGCGGTCGGGCTGCTGCTGCTCGCCGCCTGCGTCTACGTCGCGACTCTCGGTCGCGACGGCTTCTGGGGGTTCGTCAACGCCGGCGCGGAGGCGTCGATGGTCGGCGCGATCGCCGACTGGTTCGCCGTGACCGCGCTGTTCAAGCACCCCCTGGGGCTGCCGATCCCGCACACCGCCCTCGTGCCCAAGCGCAAGGACGAGCTGGGCAGGGGGCTCCAGGAGTTCGTCGGGGAGAACTTCCTCCAGGAGGACATCATCCGCGAGCGGGTGGCCGCCGCGACGATCTCGGCGCGGGTGGGCGCATGGCTGGGGGACCCCGCCCACGCGCGCCGCGTGGTCGACGAGGCCGCCGAGGTGGCGGTGATCGCCCTCGGGAAGGTGCGCGACGACCACGTCGCCGACCTGGTCAGCCAGGCGCTCGTCCCGCGGTTCCGCGACGAGCCGATCTCGCCGCTGCTGGGCACGACCCTGATGGAGGTGCTGCGCGACGACCTGCACCACGGGCTGGTCGACCTCGCCGTCGACGAGCTGCACACCTGGCTGCGCGACAACCCCGACACGTTCATCCGGGTGCTGGAGGAGAGGGCGCCCTGGTGGGCGCCGCCCCGGCTCAACGACGTCGTCACCTCGCGGATGCACGTGCAGGCGATGGCCTGGCTGGAGGACATCCGCGACGACCCGCACCACCGGGCCCGCGAAGCACTCGACTCGATGCTCGGCCAGCTCGCCCACGACCTGCTCAACGACGGGGAGACGGTGCGCCGCACGGAGGCCCTCAAGGAGCGCCTGCTCGAGCACCCCCAGGTCGTCACGACGGCGATCTCGCTGTGGAAGGCGATGCGCTCGGCGCTGCTCGGCTCCATCCGCGACCCCGAGGGCGCCGTGCGCCAGCGGGTGCTCGAGGAGCTCGGCGTGTTCGCCGAGCGGCTGCGCGACGACGCGGCACTGCGCGAGCGGCTCGACCGCGTCGCGGCCGACCTCACGGTCTTCGCGGTCGAGCGCTACGGCGCCGAGGTGACGACGGTCATCACCTCGACGATCGAGCGGTGGGACGGCAAGGAGGCGGCGCGGCGCATCGAGCTGCACGTCGGGCGCGACCTCCAGTTCATCCGCATCAACGGCACGATCGTCGGCGGCCTCGTGGGCGTCGTGATCCACGCGGTGAGCCTGGCGGTGCACTGACCGGGCCCCCGGCAACCCACCCGGTCGGCGGGGGTCAGCGCCGGCAGGGCCTCATGACCGGCATGACCCGCGAGCGGCTCTGGTGCGCACGGGCGTACGCGTCGTCGAAGTGTGCGAGGTACTGGTCGTGCAGCCATCGGTTGCCCACCACGCGCAGCATGACCTCGTCGTTGTAGAGCAGGCCGCCGCAGGTGGTGTTGGAGGTGCCGGTCACCACGAGGTGCGTGGTCCTGCCCCGGAAGCGCGCGTGCGCGACGAGCATCTTGTCGTGGGTGAGGACGGTGCGGACCCGGCCGTCGGGGATGTCGCCGCTGGGCAGCGCGCGCTGCACCCAGTTCTCCACCGTGTCGCGCGAGGTCACGATCCGCACCCGGCAGCCGCGGGCGGAGAGCCGGGCCAGCTGGGCGCGCACGTCGGCGCGCTGGATCACCGCGATCATCGCCGACACGTCGCGGGCGCCCGGGGTGCACCGGAGGGACCTGAGCGTCGAGAGGAGCAGGTCGCTGCGGTTGGGGTAGACGGCCGCCGTGACGTCCCCGCTGGACCACACCTTGCGTCGGTCGTCCCAGCGCTCGCCGTCCACCGTCAGCCGCTGGGCCTGCAGCCGGGCGAAGTAGTCGACGCCGAAGGCGTGGAGCCCGGGGTCGTCGATCTTGATGAACGAGTTGTACTGGCGGTACTGACGGTCCTCGAGGTTGGCCGAGGACGTGATGAAGGACTGCACCCCGCCGATGTCGGTCAGGAAGAACTTCAGGTGCTGCACGTCCTGGCTGTCGGGGAAGGGTCCCGGGGCGCGCCACGGGAGGCAGGCGCCCTTGCAGATGGTCACGTTGCGGATCGTGGGGTCCTGCTGCTCGAGCGTCTCGATGAGCCGGCGGCCCTGCTTGTTGAGCCGCAGGTCGTCGTCGCCGACGAGCAGCACCGTCGCGCCGCGCCGCTGCGCGGCCAGGATCGCGTCGGTCGGCGGCTTGATGTCCCACCGGAACATCGCGATGCGGATCGTGTCACCCGGGCCCGCGGTGTCGAAGAGCCGGCTGGGCCGGTCGAGCACGGTCGGGTCGCGCGGCACGGTCGGCGGCGAGGTGAAGCACACCTCGATGCCGCCCTCGGCCCGGCACCCGCTCTGCCCGGGCGCGGCGACCGGGCGCTCGCCCGGGGCCGGTGCGGTGCTGGCGGGTGCGGTGCTGGCGGGTGCGGTGCTGGCGGGTGCGGTGCTGGCGGGTGCGGTGCTGGCGGGTGCGGTGAGCGCCAGGAGCGGCGCGAGCAGGCACGACAGGAGCCCGGCCACCAGTCCCACACGTCGCACCACCCGCACACCTTGGCACGGAACGCGCCCGGGCTGGTTCACTGGCCTCATGTCGCCCGAGTCGCCGTCGTCCCCGTCCGCACAGCCCGAGCCGGTCGACGTGCCGATCCGCGACGAGTCGATCCGGCTCGGTCAGTTCCTCAAGCTGGCCAACCTCGTCGAGAGCGGTGCCGATGCCAAGCCGGTGCTCGCCGACGGCGCGGTGCTCGTCAACGGGGAGGTCGAGACGCGCCGGGGCCGCCAGCTCGCCCCCGGCGACGTGGTCGCGCTGGGCGGGCAGGCGGCCCGGGTCGCCACCGGAGAGGTCGAGATCGACGTCCCCTGGTGACGTCCCCTGGTGACGTCCCCTGTGACGTCCCCTGTGACGTCCCCTGGTGACGTCCCTTGCGGTCGTCTCCGGTAGCGGGCTACTTCACCTCGCGCGCCAGCACCCGCCAGGTGCCGACGGCCAGGGGCAGCAGCACCCACACGCCGACCCCGGTGCCGAGCTGCGCCCAGTCGCGGGCGGTGATGTCCCCACTCAGCAGGGGGCGGGTGACAGCGTTCAGGTCGAGCCACGCGCCGACGCCGGAGAGCGAGCCGACGACCTGGGTGACGATGGTCCACGCGGTCGGCAGGACGAGCACCGTCACGATGGCGACCGGTGTGTTGAGGAACAGCAGCCCGAACGCGACGCCCTGCAGGACGAAGATCAGGAGGGCCAGGACGAGCTTGCCGGCGGCGCCCGCCCCGAGGTCCCAGGTGCCGCCGCTGGCCAGGTTGGCGAGCGCGGCCGCGGCGAAGGCGACGGCCATGACGACGAGCCCGAGCACCAGTGCGCCCAGCGCCTTGGCGAGCACGACGCGCCCGCGGCGCGGCTCCAGGGTGAAGGTGACCAGGCCGGTGCGCTGGGACCACTCGGCGGTGGCGGCCATGATGCCGATCACCGGGAGCAGCATCGCGAGCGGCTGGATGGCGATCTGCACGAGGTCGGTGAACGACGCGTCGTCCGTCGGGCCCCAGATCACGAACGCGCCCAGGATCAGCACGGTCAGCGCGGCCATCACGATGACCATCCACCGGCCGGCGCGGGTGTCCACCATCTTGCGCACCTCGGCGTGCAGGGTGCGCGAGAACGGCACGCCGGGGCGGCCGGCCAGCGGCGTCGGGTCGCCCGGTCGGCCGGTGGACCCGTCGCCGACGGCGGGGGTGGTGGTGGCGGTGTCGGTGCTCATGCTGCGTCTCCTTCA
This sequence comes from Nocardioides sp. zg-1228, assembly GCF_017086465.1. NCBI lineage: Bacteria > Bacillati > Actinomycetota > Actinomycetes > Propionibacteriales > Nocardioidaceae > Nocardioides > Nocardioides sp. zg-1228. Next base: position 1,301,933 of record NZ_CP070961.1, read on the forward strand.
CGAGAGGTGGCGGCGGTGAGGTCGAGGAACATCTCCTCCAGGCCGTCCGAGCCGCCGCTGCGCAGCTCGAGGAGCACGACGGACTCGCGGGCGGCGATCTCGCCGACCACCCGGGGCTCGGCGTCGACGACGAGGCCGGCGCCGGTCCGCGTCACGTCGACCCCGTTGTCCTGCAGGAGCCGGGCCAGTCGGTCGTCGTCGGTCGAGGTGACCGAGGTGCCGCCGCGCCGGAGGAGCTCGTCCTTGGAGCCCATCGCCACGATCCGCCCGCGGCCGATCATCACCAGGTCGTCGGCGACGACCTGCACCTCGTGGAGCAGGTGGCTCGAGAGCAGCACCGTCCCGCCACCGTCGGCGAAGCGGCGCAGCAGGCCGCGCATCCAGTGGATGCCCTGCGGGTCGAGCCCGTTGGCCGGCTCGTCGAGGACGAGCACCTGCGGCTCGCCGAGCAGCGCGGCGGCGAGGCCGAGGCGCTGGCGCATGCCGAGGGAGTAGTTGCGCACCCGGCGGCCGGCCTCCTCGTCGGTCAGCCCCACGAGGGCGAGGGCCTCCTCGACGCGGGCCTTGGAGACGCCGAGCGAGATCGCGGCGACCCGCAGCACCTCGCGGCCGGTCCGGCCGGGGTGCTGGGCGGACGCGTCGAGCATGACGCCGACCTGGCGTCCGGGGTTGTGGAGGTCGCGGTAGGGGCGACCGAGGATGGTGGCGCGTCCGGACGTGGCGGCGTGAGGCCCGTCATCATCCGCATGGCGGTGGACTTGCCGGCCCCGTTGGGTCCGAGGAAGCCGACGACGCTGCCCGGGCGGACCTCGAACGAGATGTCGTCCACGGCGGTGAACCCGCCGTAGCGCTTGGTGAGGTTCTCGACTCTGATCATGGGCCCAGTCTTGCGGACCGAGGGCGTCCGTCGGTGAGGACCCTGTCGGGCGGTGTTCACCGAGCTGGGCGTCGAGGACCGGGTGCAGGTCGCGATCCCGGTCCACGACGCCCAGGCTGGGTGAGGGGTCCGGGGGCTCAGCGCACGTCGAGCAGGTCGACCACGAAGATCAGCGTCTCGCCCGGCTTGATGGCACCGGGGGCGCCGCGGTCGCCGTAACCCAGGTGCGGCGGGATGACCAGGCGGCGGCGGCCGCCGACCTTCATGCCCTGCACGCCGGTGTCCCAGCCGGAGATGACCTGGCCGATGCCGAGGCGGAACTCCAGCGGCGTGCCGCGGTTGTAGGACGCGTCGAACTCCTCGCCCGTGGAGTGGGCGACGCCGACGTAGTGCACGGAGACGGTGGAGCCGGCTGTGGCCTCGGCACCCTCTCCCTCGACGAGGTCGGTGACCTCCAGGTCGGCGGGCGCGTCGCCCATGTGGGGGTCGACGTCGGGCTTCTCGCTCACGATCTCTCCATTCGAGTCAGGCAGGTGGGTCAGGTCTGGTGGACGTAGCTGTCGAGCTGGTCGCGCTCGAACTCGAGCTCACCGATCCGGCTCTTGACCACGTCACCGATGCTGATGATGCCGGTGAGCCGTCCGGAGTCCACCACCGGGACGTGCCGGACGCGGTGCTCGGTCATGGTCTGCATCAGCTCGGTGAGCCCGTCGCCGGCCGTGCACGTGCGCACGTCGGCGGTCATGATCGAGCTGACGGTGCTCTCCAGCACGCCGGAGTCGTCGTGCAGGCGGCGTACGACGTCGCGCTCGCTGACGATGCCCGCCACGTGCTCGCCGTCCTCGCTCACCACCAGGGCGCCGACGTTGTGCTCGGCCAGCAGGGCCACCAGCTCGCGCACGGAGGCGTCGGGGCCGATCGTCACGACCTCCTGGCTGCCCTTGCCCTGGATGACGTCCTTGATCTTCATGGTCTCGACCTCTCGTCCGGCAGAACGGGTGAGAGGTCACCGTAGCCAAGCCCGGCACCGAGGGACAGGGGTGCCGCGTCCCCGTCAGTCGAGCACCGGCGGCGCCTGCCGGGTGCGCAGGGTGCTGACCGAGCCGGGGCCGCGACGGGGCACGTCGGGGTCGGTGTCGTCGTCCGCCGCGCCCAGGAACGACAGGGCGGCGTCGTGGAGGTGGCCGTTGGAGGCCAGCGCGTTGCCGCCCCACGGCCCGTCGGTGCCGTCGAGCGAGGTGAACCGGCCGCCCGCCTCGCGCACGATGACGTCGAGGGCGGCCATGTCGTAGAGCTCGAGCTCCGGCTCGGCCGCCAGGTCGACGGCCCCCTCGGCGAGCAGCATGTAGGACCAGAAGTCGCCGTAGGCGCGGGTGCGCCAGCAGCGCCGGGAGAGGGAGACGAAGTCGTCGAGGCGGTCGCGCTCGTCCCAGCCCGACAGCGAGGAGTAGCTGAGCGACGCGTCCTCGAGGCGTCGCACGTCGGACACCTCGCACCGCGTGGCCTTGAGCAGGGAGCGGCCCGTCCACGCGCCGTTGCCCGCCGAGGCCCACCACCGGCGCTGCAGCTGGGGCGCGGAGACCACGCCGAGCACGACCTCGTCGTCGATGGCGAGCGCGATCAGGGTCGCCCAGACCGGCACGCCGCGCACGAAGTTCTTCGTGCCGTCGATCGGGTCCACGATCCACCGCCGCTGTCCGTGCCCGGTCGTGCCCTGCTCCTCGCCGACCACGGCGTCGCGCGAGCGGACCCGCGAGAGGGTGCGCCGGATCCCCTCCTCGACGGCCCGGTCGGCGTCGGTGACCGGGGTCAGGTCGGGCTTGCTCATGACGTGGAGGTCGAGGGCCTTGAAGCGGGACTGGGTCAGCGAGTCCGCGTCGTCGGCCAGGACGTGGGCCAGGCGCAGGTCGTCGGTGTGATCGGTCGAGCCGGTGCGGGGCATGTTCACAGGCTATTCCCAGCCTCGCGCCCTAGCCTGCACCCCATGGAGCTCAACGGGGTGCCGCTGCACCCGCTCGTCGTCCACGCCGTCGTCGTGCTCGGGCCGCTGGCCGCCCTGACGGGACTGGCGTACGCCGCCGTGCCGCGGTGGCGCTGGCTGCTGCGGTGGCCGCTCGTGGTCCTCGCGGTCGTGGTGGCCGGCGCGGCGCTCCTCGCGGTGCAGGCCGGGGAGGACCTGCTGGCGTCGCGCCCCGAGCTCGCGCCCATCGTGGCCGACCACGAGGATGCGGGGGGGATGCTGCGCAACGTGGTCCTCGGCTACGTCGTGGTCGCCGGACTCGCCGCCTGGGCCCTGGGCGGCGCCTCGGCGCTCGCCTCCGGCCGGGGTGCCCGCGAGACCCGCTTCGGCGTCCCGGTGGCGGTGCTGCTCGTCGCCGCGTCGGTGGCCGTCCTCGTCACGGTCTACCTCGCCGGGGACTCCGGCACGACGGCGGTCTGGGGCTAGGCGCTCCGGTCCGGCGCCGGGCGCTCACCAGTCGGTGGAGGCCTCACGGGCGGCGAGCAGCCGCCGGAACGACTCCACCCGGTCGGGGTCGGCCTCGCCCGCCGCGATCGCCTCGTCGAGGCCGCACTCCGGCTCGTCGCCGCCGTGGGTGCAGCCGCGCGGGCACGTCTCGGTCATCTCGTCGAGGTCGGGGAACGCCTCGATGAGGTTCTCCGGCCGCACGTGGGCGAGCCCGAAGGACCGGATGCCGGGGGTGTCGATGATCCAGCCGTCGCCGTCGGGCAGCTCGAGCAGGTAGGCGCTGGTCGAGGTGTGGCGCCCGCGGCCGGTCACGGCGTTGACGATGCCGACCTCGCGGCCGGCGTCGGGGATCAGCGCGTTGACCAGGGTGGACTTGCCGACGCCGCTGTGGCCCACCAGCACGCTCGTGCGCCCCCTCAGCCGGTCGCGCAGCTCGGTGAGGTCGCCGGCGCCCTCGCCCTTGAGCTGGGTCACCACCCACGGCACCCCCAGCGACCGGTAGGTCGAGAGCAGCGTCTCGGGGTCGGCCAGGTCGGCCTTGGTCAGGCACAGCAGCGGCGCCATCCCGGCGTCGTAGGCCGCCACCAGCGCACGGTCGATCAGCCGCGGGCGCGGCTCGGGGTCGGCCAGGGCGGTCACGACGACCAGCTGGTCGGCGTTGGAGACGATGACCCGCTCGACCGGGTCGTCGTCGTCGGCCGTGCGGCGCAGCGTGGTGGTGCGCTCGACCACCTCGACGATGCGGGCCAGCGACCCGTCGGCGCCACTGGTGTCGCCGACGACCCGCACCCGGTCGCCCACCACGACGCCCTTGCGTCCGAGCGGGCGCGACTTCATCGCCATCGCGCGGTGGCCGTCGACGAGCAGCGTGAAGCGGCCGCGGTCGACGGTGACCACCCGGGCCTCGACGGCGTCGTCGTAGGTGGGCCGGTCCTTGGTGCGGGGACGGGTGCGGCGCCGTGGCCGCTCGTAGTGCTCGTGGTCGTGCTCGGAGTAGCGACCCGTCACGAGCTCGCCCCGACGCCGCTCGGGGCGGCGCCTACGGCCCGGCTCCAGGCCCCGGCGAAGTCGGGGAAGGTCTTGGAGGTGGTGGCGATGTCCTCCACGAGCACGTCGTCCACGGCGAGGCCGAGGATGACGCCGGCGTGGGCCATGCGATGGTCGGCATAGGTGCGGAACGTGCCGCCGTGCAGGGGCGCCGGCCGGATGGTCAGTCCGTCCTCGCGCTCGGTCACGTCGGCCCCGAGCCGGCCGAGCTCGGCGGCGAGCGCGGCGATCCGGTCGGTCTCGTGGCCGCGGATGTGCGCGACGCCGCGCAGGTGGGAGGGCGAGTCGGCCAGCGCGCAGAGGGCGGCCACGGCGGGAGTCAGCTCGCCGACGTCGTGCAGGTCGAGGTCGACACCCGAGAGCCGCGGCGGCCCGACCACGGTGAGGCCGTTGTCGCCGAGGGCGACCTCGCAGCCCATCAGCGTGAGGATCTCGCGCAGCTCGTCGCCTGGCTGCGTGGTCGAGGAAGGCCAGTCGGTGACGGTCACGCGGCCTCCGGTCGCGGCCGCGAGGGCGAGGAACGGCGCGGCGTTGGAGAGGTCGGGCTCGATGTCGTGGTCGACCGCCCGCACCGGGCCGGGGGAGACCGCCCAGCGGTTGGCGTCGCCGTCGTCGACCTCGACACCGTGGCGGCGCAGCATCTGCACGGTCATCTCGATGTGGGGCAGCGACGGCACGGGCTTGCCGACGTGGCGCACGTCGACACCGTGCTCGTAGCGGGCGCCGGCGAGCAGCAGGGCGGATACGAACTGCGACGAGGCGCTGGCGTCGATGGTGACCGTGCCGCCGGGCACCGATCCCGTGCCCGCCACCGCGAAGGGCAGCGCTCCCCGGCCGCCGTCGTCGACCCGCACCCCGAGCGCGCCCAGCGCCGCGAGCATCGGGCCGACGGGGCGCTGCCGCATGTGCGGGTCGCCGTCGAAGCGCACCGTGCCGCGCGCCAGGCCGGCGATCGGCGGCACGAAGCGCATCACCGTGCCGGCCAGGCCGCAGTCGACGTCGGCGTCGCGGTCCCAGGGGGCGGGGGAGACGGCCCAGTCGCCCGAGCCGGGGCCGCTGGTGTCGTGGACCTCCGTGCCGAGCGCGGTGAGCGCGCCGACCATGAGCAGGGTGTCGCGCGAGCGCAGCGGACGTCGTACGACGCTGGGGCCGTCGGCGAGCGCCGCGAGGACGAGCGCCCGGTTGGTCAGCGACTTGCTGCCCGGCAGCGACACGACCCGGTCGACGGGGTCGTGGGGGCGCGGGGCCGGCCAGAGCTCACTCACCCGCGCACCCTATCGAGACCTCAGGTCAGCTGGGCCTTGGCCAGCTTGGCCTCGCGGCGGGCGTTTTTGGCGACGTGCCGGGCCTCGCGGCGCACGTCGGACGCGGCGCGCCGGGCCCGCCAGGCCAGCCCGGGCCTGCCCTCGGTGTCGACCGCGGCCAGCAGGAGGCCACCGAGGACGGAGGTGTTCTTGAAGAACTGCAGGCGCTGGGCGTTCTTGGCCTGCGGCTCGGTCTCGTTCCAGAAGGCGTGCCCCGCCAGCGTGGTCGGCACGAGCGAGGCCGCGAGCACGGTCGCGCTCAGGCGCGGCGCCCGGCCGGTGGCGAGGGCGGCGGCGGCGACGATCTGGGCGCCGGCGTTGATCCGGACCAGCGTGGCCGGGTCGGTGGGGATCGGCGCGCCGGGCGCGACCTGCTCCACGACCGGCACGACCTGGTCGACCACCTTCTTGGCCCTCTGAGCGTGCCCCTCGGTATTGCGGAGGGCGTTGATGCCGCCCGCGACGAAGATCGTGGCCAACATGGGGCGTGCGAGCAACCGGGTGATCGTCATGCGCCCTGTCTACACGATGTCCTCGCGGCGCTGCCGCGCCCGCAGGGGTGCGCCGGTGCCGCGCGGTGCCACTCGCGCCGTGCCACTGAGGCCGACGCCCGGCTCCCCTAGGGTGGGCCACGTGTGTGGTCGCTATGCGTCGTCCCGGAGCGCCGACGACCTCGTCGAGGAGTTCGAGGTCGTCGAGAGCCGCATCGCTGCCCCCTTGGCGGCCGACTACAACGTCGCGCCCACCAAGGAGGTCTACGCCGTCGTCGAGCGGCCGTCGTCGAGCGGCCGCCGTCGCGCGACTCCGACGAGCCCCCGCAGCGCCAGCTGCGGGTCCTCACCTGGGGCCTGGTGCCGTCGTGGGCGAAGGACCCCTCCATCGGCAACCGGATGATCAACGCGCGGATGGAGACGGTGGCGGACAAGCCGGCCTACCGCAAGGCGTTCGCGTCCCGTCGCGCGCTGCTGCCCGCCGACGGCTACTTCGAGTGGTATCCCACCTCGCGCACCGACGCGAAGGGCAAGCCGGTCAAGCAGCCGTTCTTCATCCGTCCCAAGGACGGCGGGGTGCTCGCGATGGCGGGGCTCTACGAGATCTGGCGCGACCCGTCGAGGGCCGAGGACGACCCCGACCGCTTCCGCTGGACCTGCACGGTGCTGACCACGGAGGCAGAGGACTCGCTCGGGCACATCCACGACCGGATGCCGCTGATGGTGGAGCGCGAGCGCTGGCACGAGTGGCTCGACCCGACGACGCCGGGCGACACCTCCCTCCTGGTGCCGGCCGCACCGGGCCGCCTCGAGGCCTACGCCGTGCCGAGGCTGGTCAGCAACGTGCGCAACAACGGCCCCGAGCTGATCGAGCCGCTGCCCCTGGAGGACGAGTGAAGAAGGCCTCCGTCCGCACCGTCGCCACCCCGCACGGGGAGGGCCGCCTCCACACCCGGCGCGCCAACCGGCCGATCGCCACCCTCCTGCTCAGTCATGGCGCCGGCGGGGGCGTGGACGCCCGCGACCTGTGGGCCCTGGCCGACGCGCTGCCCGCGCAGGGCTTCTCCGTCGTGCTGTTCGAGCAGCCGTGGCGCGTCGCGGGGCGCAAGATCGCCACCGCACCGCCGACCCTCGACGTCGCGCTGACGTGCGCCGCCGACGCGATGCGGGTGCGTACGCCCCTCGTGGTCGGTGGACGCTCCGCCGGCGCCCGCTCGGCGGCCCGCACGGCCCGCTCGCTCGGCGCCAGCGGCTGCCTGGCGCTGTCGTTCCCGCTCCACGCGCCCGGTCGCGCCGAGCCCACCCGCCTCCCCGAGCTGCGGTCCGTCGGCCTGCCGACGCTCGTGGTGCAGGGCGAGCGCGACGCGATGGGGCGGCCCGAGGAGTTCCCCGGCGACCTCGGCGGGCTCGACCTGGTCGTGGTCCCGGGGGCCGATCACGGGCTCAAGGTCCCCGCGCGGGGTGACATCAGCCAGGACGAGGCGATGGGCATCGTGGTCGAGTCGACCCTGGAGTGGCTGGTGCGCGAGATCGTCGGGAATCCCCGGGCGGGGTGAGGTGTTGGGTCGGTGTGACTGCGACGACCCTGGATCCACCCACGGCGGTACGCTGGGACGCGATGACTGAATCGCTCCGGGACGAGACGTCCCCCCCTGTCGAGATCGCCGTCGAGGACGAGAGCTCCGACGAGCGCACCACGCGCTTCGAGCGCGATGCGCTGCCCTACCTGGACCAGCTCTACGGCGCGGCGATGCGGATGACCCGCAACCCCGCCGACGCCGAGGACCTCGTGCAGGAGACCTTCGCCAAGGCCTACAGCGCCTTCCACCAGTTCAAGCCGGGCACCAATCTCAAGGCCTGGCTCTACCGCATCCTCACCAACACCTACATCAACACCTACCGCAAGAAGCAGCGGCAGCCGCAGCAGTCGATGTCGGAGGACGTGGAGGACTGGCAGCTCGCCCGCGCGGAGTCGCACTCCTCGACCGGGTTGCGGTCGGCCGAGATGGAGGCGCTCGAGCACCTGCCCGACTCGGAGGTCAAGGACGCCCTGCAGCGCCTTCCCGAGGAGTTCCGCCTCGCGGTCTACCTCGCCGACGTCGAGGGATTCCCCTACAAGGAGATCGCGGAGATCATGGACACGCCCATCGGCACCGTGATGTCCCGCCTGCACCGCGGTCGTCGCCAGCTCCGCGACATGCTGGCCGACTACGTGCGGACCAACGACCTCCTGCCGGCGTCCACGGTGCCCGGACCGGGAGAGGGGAGCAAGGCGTGAGCAGCCACGAGCACCACGGCCCCGACGACAGCGACGACGACTGCGTCGACTACATCGAGCGCATCGTCTACCTCCTCGACAACGAGCTCGACCAGGCCGACTGCACCGTCGTCGAGATGCACCTGCGCGAGTGCGGTCCCTGCCTCGAGCGCTACGACCTCCAGCGTGCGGTCAAGCAGCTCGTCGCGCGGTCGTGCTCGGAGTCGGCGCCGGAGTCGCTGCGCGACCGCGTACGACTGCAGCTGCACCAGGTCCACGTCCGGATCACGGACGCCGGCGCCTGAGCCGACAGGCCCCGAGGCCGACCCGATTCGCCGCCTCCGGGCGGATTTGAGACACTGCTCCGAGCACCGACTCCAGGAGGACCACCATGGGCAAGACCGGACGCAAGCGCCGCGCTCGCAAGAAGAAGGGCGCGAACCACGGCAAGCGCCCCAACGCCTGACGCGCACCCGCGCCGTCATCTCGTAGAAGTCCCCGCTGCGGCGGGGACTTTTGCACGTCCGGGCACGGGCCGGGTGGCTTGTACGGTGGCGAGATGAGCGAGAAGACGATGCGCGATCGGATGCTCGCCGGCGAGCCCTACATCGCCGACGACCCCGTCCTGGCCGAGGAGTCCCGGCGCGCCCAGCTGCTGGCCCACCGGATCAACACGCTGAGCCCGAACGACACGGTGGGGCGTCGCGAGCTGCTGGAGGAGCTGTTCGAGGGCTTCGGGGAGGGCAGCCAGCTGCGCCCGCCCCTGCACTGCGACTTCGGCTACCAGACGACGATCGGCGCCCGGACCTTCATCAACTGGGGCGTGGTGCTCCTCGACGTCGCGCGGATCACGATCGGCGACGACGTGCAGATCGGCCCCCACGTCCAGCTGCTCACCGCCACGCACCCGATCGAGCCCGGCCCGCGGCGCGACAAGTGGGAGGCCGCGGAGCCCATCACGATCGGCGACAACGGCTGGCTCGGCGGCGGGGTGATCGTGTGCCCCGGAGTGACGATCGGGGCAGACACGGTCGTCGGGGCGGGGTCGGTCGTGACCCGCGACCTGCCCTCCGGAGTCGTCGCGGTGGGCTCTCCGGCCCGGGTGATCCGCGAGCTCTGACGGGCGCCGTCGGCCTCGGTCGGTGTGTCCCGGGTGGCCACCCCGGACGTGCAGGCTCAACGCACGAAGTCGATGTAGCGGGACTGCGAGTCCGTGATCCGGGGTGGCCGGTCGCCTCCGCCGAGGAGCATCGTCGCGGCCCCTGCCCGCTTGGCGGCGCGCAGTCGGCGCAGGGCGGCGTCCCTGCCGCCGATGTGGGCAAGCGTCTTGACGTTGATCGCGATGCCGACCTCGTCCGCCGCACCGAGGACCCGGCGGTAGGTGCCGGGCCGCTCGAAGGCCCGTCCACCCTTGACCTCCCACTCGATCCCCGTCAGCCCGACGCGGGCCGCCGCGCGGACCATCTCCACCATCGTCGAGATCCGGTAGGGCACGGGGTCGCCCGACCTGAGCCGGCGGACCTCCGGAAGGGTCAGGTCGGCGAAGGCCGCGTCCGGGCTGATGAGGCCCAGGGGGTCGCGGAACCGCTCGCGGGCGACGTTTGGCCAATGCGTTGCGAGGGGGACGCGGTGTCGTCGGGCAGCGTCCCAGCAGTAGTTGGAGTCGATGTCGATCCAGGTGGCTGTCCGAGCGGCCAGGCGCAGGCCGCGCATCGAGTTCTGAAGCCGGTAGGGGCGGTCCTCGTGGAAGACCTGGCGCGGTGGAGCGACGTGGTCGGGGCGGAGGGACGGGGCCGGGGGCTGATCGACAGACGGACCGGTGCTGCACCCTGCCAGGGCCAGCGTGAGCACGACTGCGGCACGGCGCACGTGGGCCAGTTTCGCACGCACCGCCCTGTGACGCCGCGCTCCGGCGGCACTCGATCACCCGGGGCCCGCTGACCTGCAGATCCGCGCACCACCAGTGCGCATGCCCGGACGTCGAGGACCCCGACCTGACATGGTGCGGCCATGGATCCAGTCCTGTCCGAGTCGGTCGAGCCCGTCCTGCGGGACCTCGCCCGCACGCAGGTGGACGCGCCGAGGTTCGACGACCACGACTGGATCGGCGACCGCGAGTACGTGTCGTGCATGATGTGGAGCGCAGACGGCAGCGGTTCGGGATTGTCCGTGCGACGGGCAGCATCCCGCGAAGAACGCGTTGCGCACGCGGCCGACCAGGTGCAGGAGTGGGCCATCGAGAATCGGCTGTGGACCTCGGCGCCCACCAACTGGCCTCCGTGTCCGATCCATCCCGCAAGCCACCCGTTGCGCGCGAGCGTTGCCGCGTCGAATGCGGCGTGGGTGTGCCCCATCGATCATTCCGTGGTGGCGCTGATCGGTGAGATCCGGGAAGACCTCTTCGGCATCGGCTGATCCGCGTGTGCGGGCTGGCTATCGACCACTGTCGCAGCCGAGGTGTCGCACTGACCGCCTGAGCCCGCATCCTCCGTCGTCAGAGGCGCGAGAGGAACCGCTCGGCGTCGACGACGACGCGGGTGATCTCGCCGGCCGCGAGCACCTTGCCCGTGGTGGTGTCGCGGGCGCTGACGGTGAAGCGGTGCAGCCGGCCGTCCGCGTAGGCGCTGGAGGCGCTGACCTCCACCTCGGCGCCGACGGGGCTGGCTGCGAGGTGCTCGACCTGCACCCGCGTGCCCACGCTGGTGGACCCCTCGTCGAGCGCGGGGTCGAGGCTGGCGCAGGTGGCGGCCTCCAGCCAGGCGAGCAGCCGCGGGGTGCCGAGCACGGGGAGGGACCCGCTGCCCACCGCGGCTGCGGTGTCGTCGTCGGTGACGGTGTAGGTCAGCGTGGCGGGCGCGAGGTCGGGCATGGGCAGGCCTTCCGGGGAACGTGAGGTCGGTGCGGCAACCTGAGGAGCACACACACGTCTACCAGACATGAGCGCGAGGACCGCAGGGGTGGGGATGGGGATGGAGCCGTCCGTGGACATCACCGAGCTCTACGCCGCCCACCGACTCGGCCTGGTGCGGCTCGCCGTGCTCCTCGTCGACGACCTCGCGTCCGCGGAGGACGTCGTGCAGGACGCCTTCGCCGCGCTCGCCCGTCGCCCCGACGCGGTCCGGGACCCGTCGAGGGCGCTGGCCTACCTGCGGGTCTCGGTCGTCAACACCGCCCGTTCGGCGCTGCGCCGGCGGCGTACGGCGCGGGCGTACTCGCCACCGCACGATCCCTCGCCGCCGACGCCGGAGGACAGCGCCGTGCTGGCGGAGGAGCACCGCGAGGTCATCGAGGCGTTGCAGCGGCTCGCCCCGCGGCAGCGGGAGGTCCTGGTGCTGCGCTACTGGTCCAACCTGTCGGAGGCGGAGATCGCCCGGACGCTCGACATCAGCCCGGGCACCGTGAAGTCGACCGCCAGCCGCGCGCTGGTCGCGCTGGAGAGGGCCATGACGTCCGCCCACGACCTGGGGGAGGAGCAGCGATGAGCACCACACCCGGCGCCGGTCCCGCCATCGAGGACCGGCTGCGCGCCGCCCTGGCCGCTCGCGCCGAGCTGGTCCGCCCCGAGGACCTCGCGCCACCCGCCCCGGTGGCGCCGCTGCGCCCGCGCTGGCGCTCGCCGTGGGTGCTGCTGGCCACGGCCGCCGCGGTGCTGCTCGTGCTGGGCATCGTCGTCCAGGGCCTCGGCCGCGACACCCGGTCCGACGACGTCGCGCCGAGGCCCGATGCGCCGGAGGTGGAGCTGCCCGCCGACGTCGGGCGCGACTGGAAGGCCGACGACCTGTCGAGCCCGGCCCGGCTCGACCTCGACGGCGACGGGGTGAAGGAGAAGGTCCAGTTCCTCGCCGAGCGCACCAAGGACTACGACGGTCGGATCCGGATCCAGACGATCGTCAGCAGCACCGGCCGGGAGGCCTACGGCATCGCCGAGCTCGGCTCCACCATCGGCACCACTGCCCTCGAGCCCGTCGACGCCGACGGCGACGGCGACCAGGAGCTGGTGCTCTACTACGACGACCTCGGCGAGGGCGGCCCCGGAGGGCTGGGCCACCCGCTGGTCTTCGACCTGCGCGCCGGGCTGCTCGTGCAGGCGGTGCCCGAGGAGCCCGACCTGCTGGTGCGCGGCTACGTCCCCGTCGGGGGGAGCGAGACCGAGCACTACCGGATGGTCCACCTCCACGACTACTGGATCGAGGACGGCGAGCTGTGGTCGAGCCGGTCGGTCGACGCGTACGCCGAGGGCGGCATGAGCCTGCTGCGGCCCGAGACCATCGTGGTCGACGCGTGGCGGTGGGGCCTCGACGACGACGGGGTGCTCCGGGCGACGGGGGCCGGGTGCCTGCGGATGGGGCTCGGGCAGCCGTCGCCGGACCGGCCGTGCGGCGACGACACGGAGGACGCGCTGCCCGACCTGGCCCCTGCGTCGGAGGACACCTTCGGGCCGGGGGAGGGCGCCGCCTTCGACATCGGCTACCGCTTCACCGCCCGCATCGAGGCGGGCGCCCCCCCGGTGCTCGTCGTCGAGGGGGGCGACGGCACCGCACGCCACCGGCTCGACGTGGCCGACCCGCGCGTCTCGACGGTGCAGCCGGCCTCGGTCCTGTCCGACGGTGCCGCGTTGGTGGTGACCTCGGCCTCGGACCCGTCGCGGGTCCAGGTCGTGGTGCAGGACGGCGACCGGCTGCGTGTCCTCGTGCCGACCGGCGAGATCGCGCTCACCGCCGACGGCACCCGCACGTGGCTGACCACCGACGGTGACCTCGTCTCGACCGTCGAGGGCGAGGACGGCACCTGGGGGGCGTGGCGGTGGCAGATGGTCTCCGGCACCGAGATGGCCGCGCTGCCGTGGGGGACCGTCTGCCTCGACGACGTCGACGACCCGACGACGGCCCGCTCCTGCTGAGGCCTCAGAGCGGCTTGGTGAAGGCGAGCAGGTCCACGCCGGGCCGCGGCGACCAGTCGCGGCCCGGGTCACGGGCGTAGCCCCGGCGCTCGTAGACGCGGTGCGCCGCCGACATGACCGCCAGCGACGACAGCACCATGGACGTGGCACCGTCCTCGCGGGCGCGGTCCTCGCACAGGCGGGCGAGCGCCGTGCCGACCCCGCGGCCCTGCGCGGCCGGGGCGACCGCCAGCATCCGGAACTCACCCTCGTCGTCACGCGCGATCTCGCGCCAGCGCGACCCGAGCGGGCAGTAGGTCACGTTGCCGAGCACCTGGTCGCCGTCGAGCGCCACCCACACCTCGGCCTGCTCGTCGCGGGTGGCCACGTCGTGCAGGCGGCGGCGGTAGTCGTCGCCGGCGCGGGCGAGGAACGGCCCGTAGGCCGCCACGCACACGTCGCCGGCGGCGGACGTCTCCGGGCGGTGGATCCTGCGCAGCTCCAGCCCGGTCACCGACGCAGCCTCAGATGCCGAAGGTGTTGCGCGGGTAGGCCGCGTCGACGTCGGTGATGACGTTGACGAGGTAGGGCACGCCGGAGGCGTACGCCCGGTCCAGCGCGGGCCCGATCTGGCGGGGGTCGGTCACGGTCTCCCCGGCGCCGCCGAGCGCCGTGACCACCTGGTCGTAGGGCGTGCGCTGGGCCAGGTCGGCGGCGACGTCGTAGCCGTAGAGCATCTGCATGGGGCCCTTCTCCAGGCCCCAGGCGGAGTTGTTGCCCATCACCATGACGACCGGCAGGTCGTGGCGGACCAGGGTGTCGACGTCCATCAGTGAGAAGCCGGCCGCGCCGTCGCCGAGCAGCAGGGTGACCTGGGCGTCGGGGCGGGCGATGCGAGCCGCGATCGCGGCGCCGAGTCCGGCGCCGAGGCAGCCGTAGGGGCCGGGGTCGAGCCAGCCGCCGGGACGCTTCGGCTCGACGTACTTGCCGGCGAACGACACGAAGTCGCCACCGTCGCCGATCACCACCGAGTCGTCCTCGAGGCGGGGCACGAGCTCGCCGTAGATCCGCGCGGGGTGGATCGGGTCGGCCTCGGCCGTGAGGAGCTGGGCGTCGCGCTCGGCGGCGGCCTTCACCTGGTCGGCGAGCTGGTCGGACCAGGCCCGCCAGTCGGGCTTGTCGCCGCGCTCGATCGCGGCCTGCAGGCCGTCGAGCACCGTGGTGAGGTCGCCCGAGACGGACGCCGCGAGGTCGGCGTGGTGGGAGACCTGGCCGGGGGAGTCGGCGATGTGGACGACCCGGGCGAACGCGCCCGTCGGGCTCTTGTCGGGCCCGCCGAAGACGCCGTAGCCGAGGCGGAAGTCGAGGGGCGTGCCCACCACGACCACGAGGTCGGCACCGGCGAGGGCGGCGCCGCGGGCCTTGGCGACGAGACTGCGGTGCCCGCCGGGGATCAGGCCGCGTCCCATGCCGTTGGTCAGCGTGGGGATGCCGAGGTCGTCGACGAAGCGGAGGGCTGCCGCCTCGGCGTGGTCGGCCCACACGTCGGTGCCCAGCACCAGCACGGGCCGCTCGGCGCGGGCGAGCAGGCGCGCGACCGTCTCGATCGCGTCGCCGTCGGGCTCGATGCGGGTGCCCTCGCCCGAGCCGACGGTGCCGGAGGCGGAGTTGAAGAACTCGTCCATCGGCACGTCGACGAAGACCGGACCGCGGTGGCTGGAGCGCGCGAGGGTGAACGCCTCGTCGATGCCGGCCGCGACCTCGCCGGCCGTCATCAGCGTGGTCGCCGCCTTCGCGACGGGCGCGATGATCGGCGGCTGGTCGAGCTCCTGGAGCGAGCCGGTGCCCCAGCGGTTCTGCGGGGCGCGACCGCCGACCACGACCATCGGCGAGCCGGCGAACTGGGCCTGCGCGATCGCGCTGATGCCGTTGGTGACGCCGGGGCCGGCGGTGAGGACGGCGAGGCCCGGCACGCGGGTGAGCTTGCCCGTGGCCTCGGCGGCGAACGCGGCGGTCTGCTCGTGGCGCACGTCGATCAGGCGCATCGGCGGGTCCTGGCCGTCCTTGTTGATCCGCACCACGCCGTCGTACATCGGGAACACGTGGGCCCCGGAGAGGGTGAACATCGTCTGGACGCCGTGGGCGCGGGCGACATGGACGGCGAGCTCGCCGCTGTGGCCGGTGATCTCGGTCATGCGAGCAGGCTAGTGGGTGGGTGCCTGCAGGTAGTGCACGTTGGTCAGGCGCAGCGCCTCGATGACCGTGAGCAGCAGGTCGGAACGCACCTCGGGCGGGTCGGGCGCCAGGGAGAGGTGGACGAACAGGGCACGGAGGTACGCCTGGGGCATCGCCGTCGTCAGGAACGGGTCGGAGTCGCCACCCTTGCCGAACGCGTTGCCCGCCGCGGCGATGCGGTGCACCCACGGCTCGAGCGCGTCGCTGCCGAGCGTGTCGCGGCGCAGGACGCGCATCGCGGCGTGGGCCATCCGGTCGAGCTCGCCGGACGCCAGTGGCTCGTCGGCAGGCTGCCGCAGCACGCGCTCGGCCAGGACGTCGAGGAGCACCTCGTGCTCGGGCCCGCCGAGGTGGGGCGACTCGGCGAGGGCGCCGATCGCGTCTGCGCCGTGAGCCACCGCGTGCGCCCAGCCCTTGCCCGGCACGAAGCCCCGGGTGTCGCGCTCGGCGAGGAACCACACGGCGATGCGGTCGCCCCAGTCGAGGATCCTGGCGGCCGGCAGGAGGCGGTGCGCGGTGTCGCGCTCGAGGCACTCGGCGACGATGAGCGCGCTGAAGCTGCGGCGGAAGACGGTGTCGGTGCCGGACTCGCCCAGCCCGACCGCGAGCCCCGCGACCATGCCGTCGCCGAGCCCGGCCAGCAGGTCGTCGTAGACGCCGTTGTCGATCCAGGTCGCCAGGGCGGGGTAGGCGGTGCCGTCGCGGACCTCGGCCCGGGTCGAGCCGAGCATGGTGGTCAGCTCGGCGGTGAGGTCGTCGAGCGGACGGTCCGAGGGCACCTCGAACCCGGTGGCCTGCACCTGGTTCCAGTACCCGAGCGACATGGGGGACATCCTGCCAGCCGCCTCCCGCACCGCCCTAGTCTGGGCGGGTGCCCTCCCTCCCCGAGCTCGTGCGAGCCCACACCGACCTCGTCGAGGACGACATCGCCTGGCTCCAGCGGCTCATGGCGGACTGGCAGATCCTGGCCGACCTGTCGTTCGCCGACCTCGTGCTCTGGCTGCCGGACCGGGAGGGCAAGGGCTACTGGGCGGGCGGCCAGATGCGGCCGACCACCGGGCCGACCGCCCTCGTGGACGACGTGCTGGGCACCTTCGTCCCCGTCGGCCGGCGCCGGATGCTCGACGAGGCCTTCGGCACCGGCCGCGTCGTGCGCGAGGGCGACCCCGAGTGGCGCGACGACGTGCCGGTGCGGGTGGAGGTCATCCCGGTGCGCCGCGCGGGTCGGGTGATCGCCACCATCGCCCGCAACACCAACCTCATCGGCGTACGCACCCCGAGCCGGCTCGAGCTCAGCTATCTGCAGACCGCGTCCGACCTGACCCAGATGATCGCCGCGGGCCGCTTCCCGCTGAGCGGGCAGCGCAGCGACCACGCCGACTCGCCGCGGGTGGGCGACGGCTTCGTCCGGCTCGACGACACGGGGCGCGTCGTCTACGCCAGCCCCAACGGCCTCTCGGCCTACCGCCGCCTCGGCCTGCAGGGCGACCTCGCCGGGCTCGTCCTCACCGACCTGACCCGCGAGCTGGTGCCGGCGCGCAAGCGCCCCGACGAGGAGACGCTCAGCGCCGTGCTGGGCGGTCGCGACGGCCGGGCCACCGAGGTCGGCACCGACGAGGTGACCCTGATCGTCCGCAGCATCCCGCTGCGCCCGCAAGGCGAGCGCACCGGCGCGCTGCTGCTGGTGCGCGACGTCACCGAGCTGCGTCGCCGCGACCGCGAGCTGGTCACCAAGGACGTCACCATCCGCGAGATCCACCACCGGGTGAAGAACAACCTCCAGACCGTCGCGGCGCTGCTGCGCCTCCAGGCGCGGCGCACCCGCGCCGAGGACGCCAGGGCGGCCCTGGAGGAGGCGGTGCGCCGGGTGGGCTCCATCGCCATCGTGCACGAGACGCTGAGCCACGCCGTGGAGGAGACCGTCGACTTCGACGAGATCGCCGACCGGCTCGGCTCGATGGTCGTCGACGTCAGCGGGGTGGAGGTGCCGGTGCGCGTGGTGCGTGAGGGCTCCTTCGGCAAGCTGGCCTCGGAGGCCGCCACGCCGCTCGCGATGGTGCTCACCGAGCTGCTGCAGAACGCCGTCGAGCACGGCTACGCGGGCCAGGACCCGGCGACGCTCGAGCAGCCGGGGCGCGTGGTGGTCACGGCGCGCCGCATCACGGGCCGGCTGCACCTGGTGGTCGAGGACGACGGCCGAGGCCTGCCCGACGACTTCGACCCCGAGGCGTCCACCCAGCTCGGGCTGTCGATCGTGCGCACGCTCGTGGAGTCCGAGCTCGGCGGCGTGCTCGAGATCGGCCCCGGAAGCCGGGGCGCGCGGGTGCAGGCGGACCTGCCGGTCGACTGACCGTCCTCAGGCGGTGCGGATGCGCGCCCTGGCGTTGCGCCGCTTGAGCGCGCGGCGCTCGTCCTCGCTGAGGCCACCCCACACTCCGTGGTCCTGGCCGGCCTCGAGGGCCCACGCGAGACACTGCTCGCGTACCTCACATCGACGGCACACCTGCTTGGCCTCCTCGATCTGGAGGATCGCAGGACCGGTGTTGCCGATGGGGAAGAACAGCTCGGGGTCCTCGTCGAGGCATGCTGAGCGGCTGCGCCAATCCATGGGTCGGGGAATCCCTCTTTCACATCACGTCGGTTGCTGTTTACGGACGTTCAGCTGGCCCGGGCGCCGATGTGCGCAACGTCCAGACTCCCAACCTTTGAACGTTCCCACAACCCCCACCACCCGTCGCGTCCGTCACAACTACTGTTGTCCGGTGACCGTTACGCCCCCGCCAGGTCCCTCCCGTCCCGCGCTCGACGCCCCGCCCCCGCTCCTGGTCGCGGCGGCGCTGGTGGGGCTCGAGGCACTCCTGCTGCTGGGCCTGGGCGTCGTCGAGCTGTTCCACCTGCGCGCCGTCCGGCTCGCCATGGGTGTCACCACCGCGGCGTTCTTCGTGGCCGGCGCGGCCGCGCTCGCCTGGTGCGCGTGGGCGCTGCGCAACGCACGCCGCTCGGCCCGCGGGCCGGTCGTGATGGCGCAGCTGATCCAGCTGGGCATGGCCTGGAACCTCCGCGACGTCTGGTCGGTCGTGCTGCCGGGAGGGCTCGCGCTGGCCGCGCTGCTGGTCATCGGCGGGCTGCTCCACCCCGCGACGACGCGGGTGCTGGAGGAGAACGACCGGCTCGACGCCTAGCTGGGATGTCTAGCCAGGCGGGCGTGGGGAGACGGATGCTCAGTCGGCCTCGAGAGAGGTGCGCAGCTGGGCGAGCGTGCGGGTCAGCAGCCGGGAGACGTGCATCTGGGAGACGCCGATCTCCTCGGCGATCTGCGACTGGGTCATGTTCTTGAAGAAGCGCAGCAGCAGGATCCGCTTCTCCCGCTCCCCGAGGCCGTCGAGCAGCGGCTTGATCGACTCGCGGATCTCGACGTGCTCGATGTTGGCGTCCTCGATCCCCAGCGTGGCGAGCATCGCGGGCGGGCCCTCGTCGTTGTCGTCGGAGGCGTCGAGGGAGAGCGTCGCGTAGGCGTGGGACGACTCGATGCCCTCCATGATCTCCTCGACCGTGCAGCCGATGACCTCGGCGAGCTCACGGGGCGTGGGGGAGCGGCCCAGCCTCTGGGTCAGCTCACCGGTCGCCCCGCCGATCTGCATCCGCAGCTCCTGGAGCCGGCGCGGCACCCGGATCGCCCAGCCCTTGTCGCGGAAGTGGCGCTTGATCTCGCCGATCACCGTCGGCGTGGCGTAGGTCGAGAACTCGACGCCGCGGTCGGTCTCGAAGCGGTCGACCGCCTTGATCAGGCCGATCGTGCCGACCTGCACGAGGTCCTCGAACGGCTCGCCGCGGTTGCGGAAGCGGCGCGCGCAGTGCTCGACCAGCGAGAGGTGCAGGTGCACCAGGTCGTCGCGTGCCGCCGCCCGCTCGGCGCTGCTCGCCTCGTCGTCGCGCATCACCGCGAAGAGCTCGGCGCTGCGCGCGCGCACGTGCTCCAGACCACGAGGCACGACGTCGTCGTCGAGCCCGTGGTCGACGGTGGCCTCGAGCCCCGTCTCGCCCCCCGTGTCCCCCGTGTCTGTGCTCATGTCAGAGCTCGGCACCTGTCATTCCCGCGCCGACCGCCGACGAGACCGTGAAGCGGACGCGGAAGCGTCCTCCCTCCGGTCCCGCCGACGCTTCCTGCGCCATCGTGTCGAGCACCTGCCAAGCGAAGCTCTCGGTGTCGAGTGGCGGGTCGTCCACCGCCTCGGCCAGCAGCTCGACGGTCATCGAGCCCCGGCCGAACCAGAAGGAGGCCACGAGGTCGGTGCCGGGGTCGGCCTCGGGGATGACGAGTGCGGTCGCCTCGCCGATGGCGATGCGGAGGTCCTCGATGTCGTCGATGGTGAAATCGAGGCGCGCCGCGAGCCCGGCCGCGGTCGTACGCACGATCGTCGCGAACGCACTCTCCGCGGGCAGCCTCAGCTCCACGTCGGCGCGCGAATCCCCCGTGTTGTCTGCCATCTGCGTCAATGTCCCATCCTCGAGGCCGATGCTGCGCACACCCTAGCCGTGCCGCTCAGTCGAACCACGGACACACCTGGTCGCGCGTGCGCAACGCGTGGCGCTGCTCGGCGTCGCCCACGAGCGCGGGGGCTCGGGCCTCCTCCTCGGGCGGCGCCGTCGGGGGCGCCGGTCGGCCTGCCTGCGCGACCGCGTCCGTCGCTGCCGGGCGCGCTTCCCCGGTTGCTTCCTCGTCCGACAGCGGCTCGAGCTCGACGACCACGCTGTAGACCCCGCTGCCGTCGTCGCGCAGGCTCAGCCGGCCGAGCCTGCGCAGCATCGCGAGCGACGCCGGGTTGTCGCGCAGCACCTCGGTCACGATGCGGTGCACGCCCGCGGGTCGGTGCCGCATCAGCACCGAGAGGAGCGCCGTGGCCACGCCGCGGCCCTGCCACGCGTCCTTGACGGTGACCGCCAGGTCGGCGGCCTCGGAGGCGTCGGTGTAGCGCACGAGTCGCGCCAGGGCGACAGGGTCGTAGACGTCGGGACTCGTCTCCGCGCACAGCACGAGAGCGATGTGGTTGATGCCGTCGACGTCGTCGACGAGGTGCGCCAGCATGGCGTCGGACAGGTGCCGCACGGGCGCCAGGAACCTGCGGCGCTGCGACTCAGGCGACAGCGAGTCGAACTCGGCCGCGAGCGTCGCCCGGTCGGTGCGCTCGAGCGGCACGACGAACGCGTCGGTGCCGTCGCGCAGCGCGACCTGCTCGATCATCGGGCCTCCGTCCCTCGTCTCGAGCCTAGCCAGCGGCGAGAAGCCGGACGCCGCCTCGGTCCACAGGGGACCGGGGCGGCGTCGGAGGGTGCGGGTCAGGCCTCGAGGGCCCTCACTTCGTTCAGGCCTTCTTCCGCGGTCGCGACCTCGCAGGCTCGCTCGCGCTGGATGACTCGAAGGCCTTCACTTCGTTCAGGCCTTCTTCCGCGGTCGCGACCTCGCAGGCTCGCTCGCGCTGGATGACTCGAAGGCCTTCACTTCGTTCAGGCCTTCTTCGTCTCCCAGAAGATCTCGGCGATCTCGTCGATCTTGGCGAGCAGCTCGTCGGCCTTGGCGGCGTCGAGCTCACCCTTGGTGCCCGAGGCGCCGGCCAGCTTGGTGGCCTCGTTGACCAGCGTGTGCAGCTGGGGGTACTTCTCGAAGTGCGGGGGCTTGAAGTAGTCGGTCCACAGCACCCACAGGTGGTGCTTGACGAGCTCCGAGCGCTGCTCCTTGATCAGGATGGCGCGGGTGCGGAAGTCGGGGTCGTCGTTGTCGGCGACCTTGGCGATGATCGCCTTGATCGACTCCGCCTCGATGCGGGCCTGGGCGGGGTCGTAGACGCCGCAGGGGAGGTCGCAGTGCGCGGAGACCTCGACAGTGGGGGCGAGCAGGTGGCGAAGCATCGGGTTCCTCTCGATCGGGAAGATGTGCATCTGCTGCGACACTACTCCGCGTGGAGTGGCGTCGGCAGCGGGGTCTCGCCCCGCGGGGTGGGCGGTCCGGACCCCCCTTCGGGACCGCCGTCGTGCGTGGTCGCTCGATGCTCCCGACGCTGCGCGAGGGAGACCTGCTCCTCGTCCGGCACGGCGTCCCGCCCCGCCCGGGAGACCTCGTGGTCGCCCGCTTCCCCGACGGCACCGTGGCGGTCAAGCGGGCGGTGGAGGAGCGGCGTACTCGATCGGGCGGGGCGGGCTGGTGGCTGCTGAGCGACAACCCCGCCGAGGGCGTCGACTCGCGCCACCGCGGCACCGTGCCGGAGGGCGACGTGCTGGGTGTCGTACGACTGCGGGTGTGGCCTTCCCCACGTGTGGGACGCGCGCTTCGGGGCCACTGAGCTGTGCGAGTATCGCCAGCATGGCTTCGCACCCGCACGCCGGCGACCCCGTGTTCGACCTGCACGTCGGCGGCAAGATGGAGATCGTCTCGACGGTCGCACTGACCGGTCCCGACGAGCTGTCCCTCGCCTACACCCCCGGCGTCGCCCGGGTGTGCGAGGCGATCGCCGCCGACCCGTCGATGACCCAGCACTACACGTGGGTGCCCAACACGGTCGCCGTCGTCACCGACGGCACCGCCGTCCTGGGCCTCGGTGACATCGGCCCGGCCGCCGCGATGCCGGTCATGGAGGGCAAGGCCGTGCTCTTCAAGCAGTTCGGCGGCGTCGACGCGGTGCCGATCTGCCTCGACACCACCGACGTCGAGGAGATCATCGAGACCGTCGTGCGGCTCGCCCCGAGCTTCGGCGGCATCAACCTCGAGGACATCTCGGCGCCCCGCTGCTTCGAGATCGAGGCGCGGCTCAAGGAGCGCCTCGACATCCCCGTCTTCCACGACGACCAGCACGGCACCGCCGTCGTCGCCCTGGCCGCGCTGACCAACGCGCTGCGGCTCACCGGTCGCGACGCGGCGACCGCGCGGGTGGTGGTGCAGGGAGCCGGCGCCGCCGGCGTCGCGGTCGCGCGCATCCTCCTCGAGGCCGGGATCACCGACATCGCGGTCCTCGACCGCAAGGGCGTGCTCCACTCCTCGCGCTCCGACCTCACCGAGGTCAAGGCGGCCCTCGCCCGCGACACCGCCGACCACTTCGACCGCCGCGGCACGCTCGCCGACGTGATGGCCGGAGCCGACGTCTACATCGGCGTCTCCGGTGGCCAGGTGCCCGAGGAGATCGTCGCCTCGATGGCCGACGACGCGATCATCTTCGGCCTCGCCAACCCGACGCCCGAGGTGCACCCCGACCTGGCGCACAAGTACGCCCGCGTCGTCGCCACGGGGCGCTCCGACTACCCCAACCAGATCAACAACGTGCTCGCCTTCCCCGGCATCTTCCGCGGCGCCTTCGACGTCCACGCCACCGCGATCACCGAGGGCATGAAGGTCGCCGCGGCCACGGCCCTGGCCGAGCTGGTCGGCGACGACCTGAGCGAGGAGCTGGTCATCCCGTCCCCGTTCGACCCGCGGGTGCCCGGCGCCGTGCGGCAGGCGGTCGCCGACGCGGCGAGGCGCGACGGGGTCGCCCGGCGCTGATCCGCGCTGCGGGCACTCGTCCCGGCCGCCCGCGTGCGGGACGGTTCCGGTGGGCGCGCGCTCGGGCCATGATGGGGCGATGACGACCCCTGCGGACCCCCAGGACTTCGAGGGCGTGACCTTCACCGGGACGAGCTTCAAGGGCGCGACCCTGCGCTTCTCCGACGTCAGCGGCGTGACCATGCGCGGCGTCGACGTCGACGGGCTCGACATCGACAGCCACGACCTGTTCACGGGCAGCCTGGTCGTCAACGGGGTCGACGTGGTGCCGCTGGTCGACGCCGAGCTCAACCGCCGCTTCCCGGGCCGCGAGCTGCAGAACGCCCAGACGCCCGACGGGCTCCGTGACGCGTGGGTCGCGGTGCAGGCCGCGTGGGCCGACACGGTGGCGAGCACGCCGCCCGAGCTGGTGGACGCCCACGTCGAGGACGAGTGGTCCCTCGCCCAGACGCTGCGGCACCTCGTGCTGGCGACCGACACCTGGCTGCGCGGCGCGATCCTGCGGGTGGAGCAGCCGTTCCACGAGGTCGGCCTGCTCTTCACCGGAGCCGAGGAGATGGGCGTCGACACCTCCGCCTTCCGCACCGATCCGCCCGACTACGACGAGGTCCTCGCCGTGCGCGCCGAGCGGCAGCAGCTGGTCACCGACTTCCTGGCCACGGTCACACCGGAGGTGCTCGCCGAGGAGCGCGACGACCCGTGGGGCTTCGACTGGCACCCCAGCGTCGGCGACTGCGTGCGCGTGGTCCTGGAGGAGGAGTGGGCCCACCTGCGCTACGTCCGGCGCGACCTCGAGCGGCTGGCTGAGCGGTCGGGCTGAGCGATCTGGCTGAGCGATCTGGCTGATCGCTCAGAACCCGATCGACGGCTCCGGCGCGACCAGCGTGCGCATCGCCCGGGCCAGCTCGGCGTAGGCCCCCGCGCGGTGCTCGGCGACGAGGCCGGCCCGGAGCAGCGCACCGATCCCGTGCCCCAGGTAGCCCGCTCCCAGCACGCCGATGTCGAGGGTGACGTCGGCGGGGGTGCCGGCGGGGGAGCCGGCGGGGGACGCCGTGCCGCGGCCCGCGGAGGCCGTCAGGCGCCAACGCCCGGCGTTGCCCGGCACGTGGCGGTCGGCCACCTCGACGACCACGTCGCAGTCGGCCTCGTAGGACCGCAGTGCCCACGCGGCCTCCAGGTCGACCAGGCGCACCCAGGTGCTGTCCCAGGTCTTGAGGTCACCGGTGCTGCGGTGGCCGCCGATCCAGGCCAGCAGCGGGTCGTCGAGGCCGATGCTCTCCAACCTGCTCGTCCCCATCAGGTCGAGCTCGACGACGCGGCGGGCGAGGGCGAGCCTGGCCGCGGGGTCGCCGAAGAAGGTGCCGACCACCACCGTGCCCGCGGGCCGGGCGTTGTCCCACTTGTGCTGGCGGCGCAGGCCGACGAAGCCGACGTCGGCGCCCGCGCGGCGGGCGATGAGGACGCGACGGGGCTCCTTGTCGCGCAGCTGCTCGGGCGCCTCGTGGCCCAGGAGCGAGACGTAGTCGGGGGAGCCGACGACGGTGCCGGGGAAGTGGGGTGCCGACGCCAGCTGGCAGGCGCGCATCCGCTCGGCGATGCCGGGCGCGGCCATGTCGTGGAGGTGGGTCGTCACGCCGGCGACCTCGTCCTCGAGGTGCGGCGCGGTGAACGTCGTGCCGCGGCCCAGGTCGACCTGGTGCGTCAGCACGGCGTTGCCGTAGCCGAAGCGGCCGTAGATCGCCGCCTCGCTGGCGTGCAGCACCGAGATCGCGGTGCCGGCCGCACGGGTGCGGTCGAGGTGGTCGCGGATCATCGCCGCGAGCACGCCGCGGCGCCGCGCGTCGGGGTGGACGCCGACCCAGGTGAGGCCGGCGACCGGGACGACGCTGCCGCCGGGCAGCGACATCGACATCGGCCGCACGCCGTAGATCCCGCTGTGCAGGTCGTCGGGGCCGTCGGGCAGGTCGACGACGAACCGCTGGTCCTCGGGCAGGCCGAGCCGCAGGTGCTCGGCGTCGTCGTCGGTGACCTCGCCGAACCAGACGAGCTGGTCGGTGGCCAGGTACTTCCCGGCGTCCTCGGACGGGCGTACGACAATGCTCACCCGCCCAGCCAATCTGCGCCGGTGCCGACCTGCAACCGGTTAACGGGGGTCACTCGCTAGGGTCGGTGCATGTTCGCCGTCTACGCCGAGTCCTTCTCCCCTGACGACCCGCTGAGCGGCCTGGTGGTGGGGGAGCGGCCCGCACCGGAGGCTCCCGACGGGTGGGCCACCGTGACCGTCAGGGCCGCGAGCCTCAACCACCACGACCTGTGGTCGCTGCGGGGCATCGGGCTGCGCGAGGAGGCGCTGCCGATGATCCTGGGCTGCGACGCCGCCGGCGTCGACGACGAGGGCAACGAGGTCGTGGTGCACGGGGTGATCGGCGACCCGCGCTGGACCGGGGACGAGGCCGACGACCCCGGCCGGTCGCTGCTCTCCGAGCGCCACCAGGGCACCTTCGCCGACCAGGTGGTCGTGCCGCGGCGCAACCTCGTGCCCAAGCCCGAGTCGCTGTCGTTCGAGGAGGCGGCCTGCCTGCCCACCGCGTGGCTCACCGCCTACCGCATGCTCTTCGTGCAGGGCGCCTGCAAGCCGGGCGAGACGGTGCTGGTGCAGGGTGCCGGGGGCGGCGTCGCCACCGCGCTCATCACGCTGGGCCGTGCCGGCGGCCTGCGGGTCCTCGCGACCAGCCGCGACGAGGCCAAGCGCGCACGTGCGCTGGAGCTCGGCGCCCACGAGGTCTTCGAGTCCGGCACCCGCCTGCCCGTCAAGGTCGACGCGGTCATGGAGACGGTCGGCCGGGCCACCTGGAGCCACTCGGTCCGCTCGCTGCGCCCGGGCGGCCGCATCGTCATCAGCGGCACGACGTCGGGCCCCAACGTCGACGACGCCGGTCTGACCCGGATCTTCTTCACCCAGCTCTCGGTGATCGGCTCGACGATGGGCACCCGCGGCGAGCTCGACCTGCTGGTCAAGTTCCTCCACGCCACCGGCGCCCGGCCGGTCATCGACCGCACCCTGCCCATGGAGCAGGCCCGGGAGGGGTTCGCCGCGATGGCGGACGGTGACGTCTTCGGCAAGGTCGTCTTCACGCGATGACGCGCCGGCACGTCCTCACCGGGGCGGGCTCGGGCATCGGGCTCGCGCTCGCGCACCGGCTCGCCGGGCGCGGCGACGAGCTGGTGCTCCTCGCCCGCAGCGAGGCGCGTGCCGCCGAGCTCGCGCGCACCTTCCCCCAGGCCCAGCTCCTGGTCGCCGACCTGGCCGACCCGGGCACCCTCAACGGTGTCGGCCGCCTGGTCGACGGTCCCGTCGACTCGGTGGTCCACGTGGCGGGGGTGGTCGACCTGGCCCCGGTCGAGCGGCTGCGGCTGGCGGAGTGGGAGGAGCAGCTCACGGTCAACCTCACCGCGCCGGCGGTGCTGACCCGCGAGATGCTGCCGCACGTGCGCGCCGGCCGCGGCACGGTCGTCTTCGTCAACTCCTCCGCCGGCCTGGTCGCCCACGCCGACTGGTCGGCGTACGCCGCCTCCAAGTCGGGCCTGCGCTCGCTCGCCGACGCGCTGCGGGCCGAGGAGGCCGAGCACGGCGTGCGGGTCAGCACGGTCTACCCCAGCCGCACCGCGACGCCGATGCAGGAGAAGGTGCACGGACAGGAGGGCCGCGACTACGACGCCTCCCGGTGGCTCAGCCCGGAGGCCGTGGCCGACACGATCCTGCACGTCGTCGACCTGCCGGCTGGCGCCACGATCCCCGACGTGACCCTGCGCCCGGTCGCGCCGCGACCGGGCTCCTGATCAGGCTCATGATCAGGCCGGCTCGAGCACGAACACCCGGATCCGCCGGGCCTGGCCGACCCGGGCGCGGTAGCGCAGGTAGCCGGGGTAGAACCGCTCAGCCCGCGTGAAGACCTCCTCGGCCTCCGCCGGTGTCGCCGCCCGGGCCACGACCTCGCGCGACGTGCCGCGGTAGGACACCCGGCCCCGGGGGTCGGCCTCGAGGTTGAGCGCCCACGCCGGTGTGGCCTGCTGGCCGAAGTTGCTGCCGATCAGCGCCAGCCCGCCGGCGTACGGCGTCGCGATGAGGTGGCTGGTGCGCCTCTGACCCGAGCGCCGGCCGGTGGTCGTGACGTCGAGCACCGCCAGACCCGCCAGCAGGGCCGGGCCGCTGTGCCGGCCGCGGGAGAGCCGGGCGACCAGGTCGTCGAGATGGCGCAGGGTGCGGGAGAACAGCCACCCGCCCGCGGCGGTGCCGGCGCCCCAGCGCACGAGCCGGTGGAGCGGGTTGGCCGTGCTGTGCGCGTAGCCGAGCTCCGCGGCCAGGCCCGCGTCAGGGGGTCGCACCGGGGCTCAGTCCTCGGGGTCGTCGAGGCGCGCCAGCCACGTGGCGAGCCGCTCGATCGGCACCTCGAAGTCGGGGTGGGCGTCGACGAAGGCCTGCAGCTGCTCGGCGAGCCACGCCAGGGTGACCTCCTCGTCACCCCGGCGCCGCTCGAGCTCCTCGATCCCCCGATCGGTGAAGTACACCGCCCGCTCCGCCTCAGTAGTCGTTGCCGACGCTGCGCGGCGACTCGAAGGCGGCGTCGAGCAGCGTCTTCTGCTCCTCGACGTGGCGCTTGACCGTGCCCACCGACGGGGACGCCGACGACGGGCGGGTCACCGGCTCGACCTCCACGTCGAGATGCGGCCACACGTTGAGCTGGTAGTGCGGCCACGGGCCCATGTTGCGCGGCTCGTCCTGCACCCAGCGGACCGCCTTGAGGTTGGGGTACTTCGCCAGCTCGGCGCGGATCTCCTCGACCGGGTTGGGGTAGAGGCGCTCCACGCGGCCGATGGCGAACTTCTCGCCGTTCTCGCGCTTGGCGCGGTCGACCATCAGGTCCCACGTCACCCGGCCCGAGCACATGATGAGCGTCTCCACCTTGTCGCGGTCGGCCGCGTCGTCGCCGATGAACGGGCGGAAGGTGGTGTCGCCGACGAAGTCGGCCGGCTGCGAGGCGGCCTCCTTGCGCTTGAGCATCGACTTGGGGGTGAAGACGATCAGCGGGCGGTGCTCCTCGCCGAGGGAGTGGCGGCGGAGCAGGTGGAAGTAGGACGCGGGCGTCGAGGGCTGCGCGACGACCATCGCGTCCTCGGCGCACATGGTCAGGAAGCGCTCGATGCGCGCCGACGAGTGGTCGGGACCCTGGCCCTCGTAGCCGTGGGGGAGCAGCAGCACGACGCCGGACTGCTGGCGCCACTTGGTCTCGCCGGCGGAGATGAACTCGTCGATGATGGTCTGGGCGCCGTTGACGAAGTCGCCGAACTGCGCCTCCCACAGCACCAGCGCCTCGGGACGCGCCACGGAGTAGCCGTACTCGAAGCCGAGGGCGGCGTACTCGGAGAGCAGCGAGTCGTAGGCGTGGAACTTCGCCTGGTCCTCGGTGAGGTTGGTCAGCGGCGTCCACTCGTCGGCGTTGGTGCGGTCGATGATCGTCGCGAACCGCTGCACGAACGTGCCACGGCGCGAGTCCTGGCCGGCCAGGCGGACCGGGCGGCCGTCCATGAGCAGCGAGCCGAAGGCGAGGATCTCGCCGGTGCCCCAGTCGATCGGGCCATCGGTGATCGCGGCGGAGCGACGCTGCAGCTGCGGCATCACCTTGGGGTGGACGGTGAAGTCCTGCGGAGGCGTGATGTAGCTGTCGGCGATGCGCTTGAGCACCTCCGGCGTGACGGCGGTCGAGAAGTCGCCGGCCGGCTTGTCCGGGTAGTCGGGGACGGTCGTCCACTCGGTGGGCGCCTCCGAGCTGGCCTGGCGCACCTCGGTGAAGACCCGCTCGAGCTGCTGCTGGTAGTCCTTGAGGACCTGCTCGGCCTCCTCGATCGTGATGTCGCCACGACCGATGAGCGACTCGGTGTAGAGCTTGCGCACCGAGCGCTTCTGCTCGATCAGGTCGTACATCAGCGGCTGGGTGTAGGACGGGTCGTCGCCCTCGTTGTGGCCGCGGCGGCGGTAGCACACGAGGTCGATGACGACGTCCTTGTTGAAGGTCTGGCGGTAGTCGAAGGCGAGCCGCGCGACGCGGATGCACGCCTCGGGGTCGTCGCCGTTGACGTGGAAGATCGGCGCCTGCACCATCCGCGCCACGTCGGTGGCGTAGAGGGACGAGCGCGACGAGCCCGGCGCGGTCGTGAAGCCGACCTGGTTGTTGATCACCAGGTGCACCGTGCCGCCGGTGCGGTAGCCGCGCAGCTGCGAGAGGTTGAGCGTCTCGGCGACCACGCCCTGCCCGGCGAAGGCGGCGTCGCCGTGCACCAGGAGCGGGAGGACCGGGAACTTCTCGCCCTGGTCGAGGATGTCCTGCTTGGCGCGGGCGATGCCCTCGAGGACCGGGTTGACGGCCTCGAGGTGCGAGGGGTTGGCCGCCACGGAGACCTTGATCTTGTCGCCGGAGCCGGCGACGAACTCGCCCTCGGCGCCGAGGTGGTACTTCACGTCGCCGGAGCCCTGGACCGTGCGCGGGTCGATGTTGCCCTCGAACTCGCGGAAGATCTGGCTGTACTTCTTGCCCACGATGTTGGCCAGCACGTTGAGCCGGCCACGGTGCGCCATGCCGATGCAGACCTCGTCGAGCCCGGTCTCGGCCGCCGCCTCGCAGATCTCGTCGATCAGCGGGACGGTCGTCTCGCCACCCTCGAGGCTGAAGCGCTTCTGGCCGACGAACTTGGTCTGCAGGAACGTCTCGAACGCCTCGGCCTGGTTGAGCTTGAGCAGGATGCGCAGCTGCTCCTCGCGGGGCGGCTTGACGTGCGGCTGCTCGACGCGCTCCTGGATCCACTTGCGCTGCTCGGGATCCATGATGTGCATGTACTCGATGCCGGTGGTGCGGCAGTAGGAGTCGCGCAGGATCCCGAGGATGTTGCGCAGCTTCATGAACCGGCGGCCCTCGCCGCCGAACGAGCCGGTGGCGAACTCGCGGTCGAGGTCCCACAGGGTCAGGCCGTGCGACTCGATCTCGAGGTCGGGGTGGGTGCGCTGGCGGTACTCCAGCGGGTCGGTGTCGGCCATCAGGTGGCCGCGCACGCGGTAGGCGTGGATGAGCTCGAGGATGCGCGCCTGCTTGACGATGTCGTCGTCGTGCGTGGCGACCACGTCGCGAGCCCAGCGGATCGGCTCGTAGGGGATGCGCAGCGAGCGGAAGATCTCGTCGTAGAAGCCGTCCTCGCCGAGCAGCAGGCTGTGCACCCGCTTGAGGAACTCGCCCGACTGGGCGCCCTGGATGACGCGGTGGTCGTAGGTCGAGGTCAGCGTCATCGACTTGCTGATCGCGTTGCGGTTGATCGCCTCCTCGGAGGCGCCCTGCCACTCCGGGGGGTACTCCATCGCGCCGACGCCGATGATCGCGCCCTGGCCGGCCATCAGGCGGGGCACGGAGTGCACCGTGCCGATGCCGCCGGGGTTGGTCAGCGAGATCGTGGTGCCCTGGAAGTCGGCGACGGTGAGCTTGTTGTCGCGGGCCTTGCGGACCACGTCCTCGTAGGCCGTCCAGAACGCCGCGAAGTCCATCGCCTCGGCGCCCTTGATGCTCGGCACCAGCAGCTGCCGGGTGCCGTCGGGCTTCTTCATGTCGATCGCGAGACCGAGGTTGATGTGCGCGGGAGTGATCAGGTTGGGCTTGCCGTCGACGACCTCGAAGCCGACGTTCATCTCCGGCATCGACCGGAGCGCCTTGACCAGCGCGTAGCCGATGAGGTGGGTGAAGGACACCTTGCCGCCGCGGGCGCGGGCGAGGTGGTTGTTGATGACGGTGCGGTTGTCCCAGAGCAGCTTGACCGGCACCGAGCGCACCGACGTCGCCGTCGGGACCGACAGCGAGGCGTCCATGTTGGCGGCGGTGCGCGCCGGTGCGCCGCGCAGCACGGTGTAGGTCGGCTCGTCGGCCGAGGCGGCCGGGGCGGCCGGCTTGGCGTCCTTGGCGACCGGGCTGCTGGTGCCCTTGGCCGGCTCGTCGGCGGTGGCCTTCGGGCGCGGGGTCGCGGAGGCGGGCTCGGTGTCGGGCTTGGTGTCGGCCTTGCTGTCGGGCTTGCTGTCGGGCTTCGCGTCGGTCTTGGTGGCGGTCGCGGCGGGCTTGGCGGCCGGCTTCGGGGCCTGCTGCTGGCCCTGCTGCGCGGCGCGCGGGGGAGCCGCGGCGGGCGCCTTCGAGGCGGTCGGGGCCGAGGCGGTCCGCGCGCCGGTGGCGGAGCCTGCGCCGGAGGCGCTGGTCGACACGGCGGCCGAGCTGCCGTTGCCGAAGTAGCGTGCCCACTCCGGACCCACGCTCGAGGGATCCTTGTCGTACTGCTCCTTCATCTCCTCCACGAGCCACTCGTTGGCTCCCAGGTCAGATGACGGTGCAACCGAGGACTGGTTGCCGGACTGCCCGTTGGGGGACTGCGCCACGCTTGTTTCGCCTCTTCCAGATCTCATCGCGCGAGAGTTAGACCACGTAGCCGACAAGGCTAGTCGCACACGCAGGCAAATGCAGGAGCGGGCTCGACCTTTGGGGCATGGTGTGGACCACAGGCACCGGCCCCTCGTCCACCCCGCGTGCACCGCCCGTCCGTCGCTCGTTCATCCTTCTTCCCGGGTCTGCCCCGTTCCGCGCTCATCCTTCGTCGTACGCACCGCTGGAGTCCTCATGCCCCGCCCCGCACCGGGCCGTGCCCACCGGGCCCGTCGTCGCCTCGTGGGACTCGCGCTCGTCCTGCTCGTCCCCCTCGCCTCCTGCCAGTCGGCGGACGAGCCCGCGTCCGCACCCGAGCGGCTCAGCCGCAACGACGCCCAGGCGACGCTGACCTCCCACCCGGCGCCCACCAGGACCGGGATCCACCGGGTCCACGGTCGGCTGCCGGTGGCCCGGCGCAAGGCCGTGCGTCGCCAGGTCGGGGCCGTGGTCGACCGGTGGTGGGAGGCGTCCTACCTCGGCGGCACCTACCCCCGCAGCAGGTTCCCCGCGGCGTTCCCCGGCTTCACCGCCGCGGCCGAGCAGCGCGCCCGCGCCGACAAGGCGCTGCTGACCAACCAGACCGGCGGGCCGCGCATCGAGTCGGTGACCCCCCGCAAGCGCAGGATCACCCTCGACATCCTCGCCACCGGCGGCCGGGCGCGCGCCGTGACCGCCCACTTCGTGCTCGCGTTCGACACCACCGGGCCCAAGACCGGCACCACCACGGTGCGGGGGCGCCTGTTCCTGACCCACAAGCGCGGGGCATGGCGGATCTTCGGCTACGACGTCGCGAAGGGAGCCCGGTGATGAAGCGGTCGATGAGGCTGGTCAAGGCGACCGTGCTGGCGGCCGTGCTCGCGGTGACCGCGCTGGTCGTGCCCCCGTCGGCGGTGCAGCCGAGCGACGTCAGCCTGGTCAGGATCCGGCACGCCCAGGGCGTCGCCACCGGCGGCAAGGACGTGGTGTGGATCCTCGCGGTCGGCTCCGACGCCCGTCCGGGCCAGGCGATGACCCGTGCCCGCGGCGACGCCATCCAGCTCGTCGGCATCAACACCCGCACGGGTGCCGCGACCGCGATCGGCGTCCCCCGCGACTCCTGGGTCGCCATCCCCGGCCACGGCCGGGAGAAGATCAACTCCGCGCTCTACTTCGCAGGACCGCGCGGCATGGCCGGGGCGGTGCGCAACCTCGTCGGCATCGAGCCCGACTACGTGGTCGTCTCGCGCTTCCCGTTCTTCGAGGACATGGTCGACGACATCGGCGGCATCACCGTCACCAACCCGCGCCGCTTCGCCGATCCCTACCTCAAGAAGGAGGGCTTCAAGCAGGGTCGCATCCACCTCGACGGCTACAACGCGATGGCGTTCTCCCGGATCCGCAAGGGGCTGGCCGGGGGCGACTTCGACCGCTCGGCCAACCAGCAGCGCACGCTGCGCGGCATCCACGCCCGGATCCGCGCGCAGGCCGCCGTGCCCGGGTTCATCGAGCGCGGCGTGATGACCGTGATGGCCCACACCGACACCAACGCCTCGCCGGCCGAGCTGTTCGAGATCGCCCAGGCGGTCGCCCAGGTCGACCCGCGTCGGATCACCACGTGCGTCGTACGCGGTCGCGTCGGCTTCGTGGGCGCCGCGAGCGTGGTCTTCCCCGACGTGGCGCAGGCGCGGCGCCTCGGGGGCGCGGCCCGGCCCGACGCCACCCTCCGCGGGTGCTGAGCGGGTTCCTCCCCGCCTGGCGCGAGCCGAAATGACGAACGGACCCACGTCTCGTGGGTCCGTCCGGAAAGCGCCTCCGGCAGGATTCGAACCTGCGGCACCTGGTACCGGAAACCAGTGCTCTATCCCCTGAGCTACGGAGGCCCGCACCGGTCCGGGGTGACCCGGGGCCGGTGCGCGGTGAAGACTACCGGTCCTCGGTCGCGGTGGTGAAACCGCCTCAGCGCAGGGCCATCGACCCCGAGGTCGTGATGGGGAGGGGCAGGGCCCTGTGCTCGGCGATCCGGGCGTCGAGCTTGGCCGCGACGTCCTCGGGCCAGGGCGCGGTGCGCCGAGTCTCCAGGTCGATGTGCAGGAAGATCTCCTCCACGACGCACGCCACTCGCTGGTGGGTCTCGTCGAGCAGGTAGATCAGCACGTGTGCCGCCCGCTCGGAGCGTCCGAGCAGGATCACCCGCGCCGACATGGTGTCGCCGGTGCGCAGCTCGTGGAAGTAGGTGACGTGGTGCTCGGCGGTGAAGCAGGCGTGCCCGTCGGTGAGCGGCCACATCTGCGGGATGCCCACCTCGACGAGCGACTCGTCGAGGCCCTCGCTGGCGATGCCGATGTAGTGCCGGACGTTGAGGTGGCCGTTGATGTCCTCGAAGGGCATCGGCACGGGCTGCTCGACGTAGGCGGGGAGCTCGAGAAGCTGGTCGTAGGTCGGGTGCGTCGTCACGCCGGCAAGCCTAGGGCAGCCCTGTGGACGGCCCACGGGCCAGGGCGTGAAACCCGATCGGCTCGCCGGAGGCGGCGCCGATAGGCTTGTCAGGTGAACCCCGATCAGCTCTCCTCGACCATCGTCGATGCGCTGGAGGCCCTCGTGGCCGACGGCGCGGTCACGCTGCCTGACGGCGTGCCGGCCCAGGTCACGGTGGAGCGACCCCGGCAGAAGGGGCACGGCGACTACGCCACCAACGTCGCCCTCCAGCTGGCCAAGAAGGCGGGCACCAACCCCCGTGCCTTCGCCGACCTGGTGGCCGAGCGGCTCCGGGCGTCCGACGGCATCGCCGAGGTGGAGGTCGCCGGGCCGGGCTTCCTCAACATCACCGTCGAGGCCGGCGCGCAGGGCCAGGTGGCCGCCGACATCGTCGCGGCCGGGGCCGACTACGGCTCCTCCGACGCCTTCGCCGGCGAGAAGATCAACCTCGAGTTCGTCTCCGCCAACCCGACGGGGCCGCTGCACCTCGGTGGCGTGCGCTGGGCCGCGGTCGGCGACGCGCTGGGCCGGATCTTCGCGAAGACCGGCGCCGACGTGACGCGGGAGTACTACTTCAACGACCACGGCGCGCAGATCGACCGCTTCAGCTCCTCGCTCCTGGCCAGCGCCAAGGGCGAGCCGCCCCCGGAGGACGGCTACGGCGGGCAGTACATCCACGACATCGCCGCCGCCGTCGTCGCCCAGCGCCCCGACGTCACCGACCTCGACGACGCGCAGGCGCAGGAGGTCTTCCGCGAGGTCGGCGTCGAGATGATGTTCGAGGAGATCAAGAAGTCGCTGCACGACTTCGGCGTCGACTTCGACGTCTACTTCCACGAGAAGTCGCTGCACGACTCCGGCGCGGTCGAGCGCGCGATCGAGCGGCTGACCGAGATGGGCAACACCTACGAGGCCGACGGCGCGCTGTGGCTGCGCACCGAGAAGTACGGCGACGACAAGGACCGGGTGATCATCCGGTCCAACGGCACCCCGGCCTACATCTCCGGCGACCTCGGCTACTACCTCGACAAGCGCGAGCGTGGCTTCGACCGCTGCTTCATCATGCTCGGCGCCGACCACCACGGCTACGTCGGCCGGATGAACGCGATGTGCAGCGCGTTCGGCGACGAGCCGGGCAAGAACCTCGAGATCCTCATCGGGCAGATGGTCAACCTGCTCAAGGACGGCGAGCCGATGCGGATGTCCAAGCGCGCCGGCACGGTCGTCACCATCGACGATCTCGTCGACGCGATCGGGGTCGACGCCAGCCGCTACGCCCTGGCGCGCTACCACAGCGACAGCCCCATCGACATCGACCTCGACATCTGGTCGCGCGCGACCAACGACAACCCGGTCTACACCGTGCAGTACGCCCACGCCCGGGTCTCGAGCCTGATGCGCAACGCCGCCGACCTCGGGGTCACGGCCGAGTCGCACCCCGAGCTGCTCACCCACGAGAAGGAGGGTGAGCTGCTGCGCGCGCTGGCGGAGTTCCCGCGCGTGGTCAAGGCGGCCGCCGAGCTGCGCGAGCCCCACCGCGTCGCGCGCTACCTCGAGGAGCTGGCCGGCACCTACCACCGCTTCTACGACAGCTGCCGGGTGCTCCCGCGCGGCGACGAGGAGGTCAGCGACCTGCACCGGGCGCGCCTGATGCTCGTCGACGCCACCCGGGTGGTGCTGGCCAACGGCCTCGACCTGCTCGGCGTCTCGGCTCCCGAGAGGATGTGAGCGGGCGTGCCCACCGCGCACCCGTCCGGTTGGGCCCACGCTGACGGTGCGCTCCGCGGGCCCCAGTGGCTGCGCGAGCCGAGTGACCCTGACGCCCTCGTGCCGCTGCTCTGGTCGCGCACCGCGGCCAAGGCCGACGGCGTCCTGAGCGTCGGGGGCGTGCCGCTGCCCGAGCTCGTCCGCGAGCACGGCTCCCCGGCCTACGTGCTCGACGAGGCCGACTTCCGCAGCCGCGCCGCTGCGTTCCGCGACGCGTTCTCCGGCTATGACGTCTACTACGCCGGCAAGGCCTTCCTCTGCACCACCGTCGCCGGGTGGCTCGCCGACGAGGGCCTCTCGCTCGACGTCTGCTCGGGTGGGGAGCTGGCCGTCGCCGAGCGGGCCGGCTTCCCGATGGAGCGGGTCGGCTTCCACGGCAACAACAAGACGCTGGGCGAGCTCGGGGTCGCCGTCGAGCTCGGTGTGGGCCGGATCATCGTCGACTCCTTCCACGAGGTCGAGCGGCTCGCGTCCGTCACCGCGGAGCTCGGCCGCACGACGGGGGTCATGGTGCGGGTCACCGCGGGGGTGGAGGCCCACACCCACGAGTACATCGCCACCGCCCACGAGGACCAGAAGTTCGGCTTCTCGATCGCCAGCGGCGACGCCCTCGAGGCCGTACGACGCGTCCACGAGGCCCCGGGGCTGCGACTGCTGGGGCTGCACTCCCACATCGGCAGCCAGATCTTCGACACGTCCGGCTTCGAGGTGGCGGCCCGCCGGGTGCTCGCGCTGCACGCCCGGATCGGCGCCGAGCTGGGCGTCGAGATGCCCGAGATGGACCTCGGCGGCGGCTTCGGCATCGCCTACACGACCCAGGACGACCCGTCCGACCCCGCGCGGCTGGCCGCCGAGATCACCGCGATCGTCGAGCACGAGTGCCGCGCGCACGGGGTGGCCGTCCCGCGCCTGTCGATCGAGCCCGGCCGGGCGATCGTGGGGCCGTCGATGTGCACCGTCTACGAGGTCGGCACGGTCAAGGAGGTCGCCCTCGACGGCGGCGCCCGGCGCACCTACGTCTCGGTCGACGGTGGGATGAGCGACAACATCCGCACCGCCCTCTACGACGCCGACTACTCCGCGACGCTCGCCTCCCGGGCCTCCGCGGCGCGGCCCGCGCTGTCGCGGGTCGTCGGCAAGCACTGCGAGGCCGGCGACATCGTCGTCAAGGACGAGTTCCTGCCCGCCGACGTGCGCCCCGGCGACCTCGTCGCGGTGCCCGGCACGGGCGCCTACTGCAGATCCATGGCGTCCAACTACAACCATGTGCTGCGTCCTCCGGTGATCGGAGTGCGGGACGGGAAGACTTTCACCGTGCTGCGACGAGAGACTGTGGCCGACCTGTTGGCGACCGATGTGGGTGTTCTCTGATGAGTGAGGGTGACAAGCGGCGGCTCGGCGTCGCGGTCCTGGGCTGCGGTGCGGTCGGGTCGCAGGTGGTGCGGCTGCTGGCCGAGCAGCACGACGACCTGGCCGCGCGCGTCGGCGCGCCGGTGGAGCTGGTGGGGGTGGCCGTACGACGCCTCGACGCGCCCCGCGAGGTCGACGTGCCCGAGGGACTGCTGACCACCGACGCCCACGGCCTGGTGGCGCGTGACGACGTCGACCTCGTCGTGGAGGTGATCGGGGGCATCGAGCCCGCCCGGTCGCTGATCCTCGCCGCGCTCGACAACGGCGCCAGCGTGGTGACGGCCAACAAGGCCCTGCTCGCCGAGGACGGGCCGACACTGTTCGAGGCGGCCGCCGAGGCCGGGCGCGACCTCTACTACGAGGCGTCCGTGGCCGGCGCCATCCCGATCCTGCGGCCGCTGCGCGAGTCGCTCGCCGGCGACCGGGTGACCCGCGTGCTGGGCATCGTCAACGGCACGACCAACTTCATCCTCGACAAGATGGACACCTCCGGCGCGGGATTCTCCGAGGCGCTCGAGGAGGCCCAGGAGCTCGGCTACGCCGAGGCCGACCCGACCGCCGACGTGGAGGGCTTCGACGCCGCGGCCAAGGCCGCGATCCTGGCCAGCCTGGCGTTCCACTCGCGGGTGACGGCGGCCGACGTGCACCGCGAGGGCATCTCGGAGGTGACCGCGGCCGACGTCGCGAGCGCCCGCGACATGGGCGCGGTCGTCAAGCTGCTCGCGATCTGCGAGCTGCGACGGGGGCCCGACGGGCAGGAGCAGGTGGCCGCCCGCGTCCACCCGGCGATGATCCCGCGCTCCCACCCGCTGGCCAGCGTGCGCGAGGCGTTCAACGCGGTCTTCGTCGAGTCGGAGGCCGCGGGGCAGCTGATGTTCTACGGGCCGGGCGCCGGCGGCGCGCCGACCGCGAGCGCGGTGCTCGGCGACCTCGTCACGGTGGCCCGCAACAGGCTCGCCGAGACCCGCGGCGCGGGCGAGTCGGCCTACGCCGACCGGACCGTCCAGCCGATGGGGGAGACCCTCACGCGCT
This sequence comes from Nocardioides sp. zg-1228, assembly GCF_017086465.1. Taxonomy (NCBI): domain Bacteria; kingdom Bacillati; phylum Actinomycetota; class Actinomycetes; order Propionibacteriales; family Nocardioidaceae; genus Nocardioides; species Nocardioides sp. zg-1228. The sequence continues at coordinate 1,340,191 of NZ_CP070961.1, forward strand.
ACCACGTGGCGATCGACGTCGACGACCGCGCCGGCGTGCTGGCCGCCGTGGCCAACGCGTTCGCCGACCACGACGTCTCGATCCAGACGGTGCGCCAGGAGGGCCGCGGCGCCGACGCGCAGCTCGTCGTCGTCTCGCACACCGCACCCGACGCCGCCCTCCGGGCGACCGTCGACCAGCTCCGCAGCATGGAGATCGTGCGCGAGGTCACCTCGGTGATGCGCGTCGAGGGAGGAGACGAATGAGCACGCAGGCGAGCACGACCACCCACCAGTGGCGCGGGGTGATCGAGGAGTACCGCGACCTGCTCGACCTTCCCCAGGACATGCCTGCGGTGACCCTCCGCGAGGGCGGCACGCCGCTGGTGCACTCCGAGTGGCTCTCGGGGCTGACCGGTGGCCAGGTGTGGCTCAAGGTGGAGGGCGACAACCCGACCGGCTCCTTCAAGGACCGGGGGATGACCGCCGCGATCTCCCACGCCCGCCACCTCGGGGCCGAGGCGGTCGTGTGCGCCTCGACGGGCAACACCTCGGCGTCGATGGCCGCCTACGCAGCCAAGGCGGGCCTCAAGCCGCTGGTGCTGATCCCCGAGGGCAAGATCGCGGCCGGCAAGCTGGCCCAGGCGGTCGTGCACGGCGCGCAGGTGATCATGGTGCGGGGCAACTTCGACGACTGCCTGGCGATGGCGATCGGGCTGTCGAAGGGCTACGCCGTCGAGCTGGTCAACTCCGTCAACCCGGTGCGCCTGCAGGGGCAGAAGACCGCGTCGTTCGAGATCGTCGACTTCCTCGGCGACGCCCCCGACCTGCACCTGCTGCCGGTCGGCAACGCCGGCAACATCTCCGCCTACTGGCTGGGCTACCAGCAGTACGCCGAGCTCGGCCGCGCGACCCGGAGGCCCCGGATGCTCGGCTTCCAGGCCGAGGGCGCCGCCCCGCTGGTGACCGGCGAGCCGTTCCCCGACCCCGAGACCAGGGCGACCGCGATCCGCGTCGGCAACCCCGCCTCGTGGCACCTCGCCGAGCAGGCGGCCAAGGAGTCCGAGGGCGGCTTCGCCGCGCTCTCGGACGCCCAGATCCTCGCCGCGCAGCTCGAGCTGGCCCGCAACGACGGCGTCTTCGTCGAGCCCGCCTCGGCGGCGGGCGTCGCCGGGCTGCTCGCAGCGCTGGAGTCCGGCCAGGTGTTCACCGGCGCCACCGTGGCGATCACGGTCACCGGGCACGGCCTCAAGGACACCGCGACCGCGTTGGAGTCCTGCGGCGACATCGTCGACACGGTGATCGACGCCGACGTGGACGCCGCCGCCGCAGCCGCCGGCCTGGCCTGATGGGACGGTTCGTCGACGGTCCCGTGCGGGTCTCGGTCCCGGCGACGTCGGCCAACCTGGGCCCCGGCTTCGACTCCCTCGGCCTGGCGCTGTCGCTGCGCGACGAGCTCGAGGCCGAGGTGCTGCCCGAAGGCCTGGTCGTCGAGGTCGACGGGGCCGGTGCCGACGGGGTGCCGCGCGACGAGTCGCACCTGGTGGTCCGCTCCATGCGGGCGGCGTTCGAGCTGATGGGCCAGCAGCCGCCCGGCCTGCGGCTGTCGTGTCACAACGTCGTCCCGCACGCCCGCGGCCTGGGCTCCTCCTCGGCGGCGATCGTCGCCGGCGTCGTGCTCGCGCGCGCGCTCGTGCCGGGCGGGCAGCTGCTGGCCTCCGACGACGCGCTCTTCGACCTCGCCGCCGACCTCGAGGGCCACCCCGACAACGTCGCGCCCGCGTTCTACGGCGGCTTCGTCGTCTCGGGGCGCGAGGACGGGCACTGGTACGCCGTGCGGGTGGGCGTCGACCCGCGGGTCACCGCGGTCGTCTTCGTCCCGCCCACCGGGGTCGAGACGTCGGTCGCCCGCGGGCTGCTGCCCGCGACGGTGCCCCACGCGGACGCCGCCGCCAACGCCGGTCGGGCCGCGCTGCTCGTGGCCGCCCTGGCCGGGCAGCCCGAGCACCTGCTCGCCGCGACCCGCGACTGGCTGCACCAGGACCAGCGCGAGCCGGCGATGCCCGACACGCTGGCGCTGGTGCGCCGCCTGCGCGCCGCCGGCGTGCCGGCCGTGGTGTCGGGAGCGGGGCCGACGGTGCTGGCCTTCGGCACCGCCGACTCCTCGGCGCTCACCGCCGCCTGCCCGGACGGCTGGGCCTGCCACGCCCTGTCGATCGAGCCCCACGGCGCGCTCCTGCTAACCTGACCGCGCGCCGCTCGGCGTACCTGCTCGTCCCGGATCCCGTGCCTCCTCGGGGTCCGCGTGGACGGGCGCCCACCATCCGCCTCGCGCACCGCCTTCGCGGCGTCGCGGGCGACGCAACGTGCGAAGGATCCACGTGACCGAGACCCCCGCCACCCCTGCGGAGAACGCCGCCCCCGAGACGGCCGGCACCACCGGGGCGGCCAAGCCCGCCAAGCGATCGGGCGGCCTCAGCTCGATGCTGCTCGCCGACCTCAAGTCGATGGCCGCCGGCCTCGGCATCCCCGGCGCCGGTGCGATGAAGAAGGCCCAGCTCGTGGAGGCCATCCGGACCCACCAGTCGGGAGGCGCGCCCGCCGAGAGGACCCGCACCGAGACCCGGCCCGAGCGGGATGGCGCCGAGCAGGCACCGCAGGCGCAGTCGCGTCCCGAGGCGCGCACGGTCGAGACCGCCGGCGGCGAGGAGTCGGCCGCCCCGACGGCCGTGCAGACGACCGTGCGCACCCGCACCCGCAAGCAGCGCCAGGCCGAGCAGCAGGCCGACCGTCAGCAGTCCGAGCAGGCACCGGAGCAGCCGGGCCGGTCGTCCGAGCAGTCGTCCGAGCAGTCGTCCGAGCAGGGGGCCGACCAGGCGTCCGAGCAGGGGTCCGAGCAGGGGTCCGAGCAGCGCGCGGGCGCCCGGCAGGGCAAGCAGCAGGACCAGAAGCAGGACCAGAAGCAGGGCAAGCAGAAGCAGCAGCAGGGCCAGCAGGGCCAGCAGGGCCAGGGCAAGCACAAGCAGCAGGACCAGCAGGGCCAGGGCAAGCAGGACCGCCAGGACCGCCAGGACCGGCAGGACCGGCAGGACCGGCAGGACCGGCAGGACCGGCAGGACCGGCAGGACCGGCAGGACCGCCAGGACCAGCAGGACCAGGGCCAGCACCCCGACGACGACGACGACGGCGAGGGCGGCAGCCGGCGCAACCGGCGTCGTCGCGGGCGTGACCGGACGGTCGCGCGCCAGGGCAGCCGCAACGAGCCCGACACCACGATCCTCGAGGACGACGTGCTCGTGCCGGCCGCGGGCATCCTCGACGTCCTCGACAACTGTGCGTTCGTGCGCACCTCGGGCTACCTCCCCGGACCCGAGGACGTCTACCTGTCGCTGTCGATGGTGCGGAAGTACCACCTGCGCCGTGGTGACGCCGTCGTGGGCCAGGTGCGCCAGCCCCGCGAGGGAGAGCGCCGCGAGAAGTTCAACCCGATGGTCCGCATCGACAGCGTCAACGGCACCGAGGCCGACGGCGCCAAGGAGCGGCCGCAGTTCTCCGACGCGGTGCCGGTGCACCCCCACCAGCGGCTGCGCCTGGCCACGGCCGACGACAACCTCACCGGCAAGGTCATCGACATCGCCGCGCCGGTGGGCAAGGGCCAGCGCGGGCTGATCCTGACCCCGCCCCGCACGGGCGCCACGTCGCTGCTGCAGTCGATCGCGCAGTCGGTGACGACCAACAACCCCGAGTGCCACGTGATGGTGGTGCTGGTCGACGCGCGGCCCGAGGAGGTCACCGACTTCCAGCGCGCGGTCAAGGGCGAGGTCGTGGCGTCGACGTTCGACCGGCAGCCCGCCGACCACACCCTGGTGGCCGAGCTGGCGATCGAGCGGGCCAAGCGACTCGTCGAGCTCGGCCACGACGTGGTCGTGCTGCTCGACTCGCTGACCCGCCTCGGCCGCGCCTACAACCTGGCCGCCCCCGCCAACGGCCGGGTGCTGGCCGGCATCGTGGACGCGTCCGCCGTGCACCCCACCAAGGAGTTCTTCGGCGCCGCCCGCACGATCGAGGACGCCGGCTCCCTGACCGTCCTCGCGACGGTGGCGGTGGGCACCGGGTCGGCGACCGACGAGTTCTTCCTCGAGGAGATCGCCGGCACCGAGAACTGGGAGCTCGCGCTCAGCGCCGAGCGGGCCGCCAAGGGCATCGTCCCCGCCGTCGACGTGACCGCCTCGGGCACGCGACACGAGGAGCGGCTGCTCGCCCCGGCCGAGGGCGCGGTGGTCGGCGACATCCGCAAGAAGCTGGCCGCGGCCGACTCGCAGCAGGCCGTGGCCAAGGTCGTCAGCGGCCGCTGACGATCGCAGGCGGCGCCGGCCCCGGGCCGGGAATCTCGGGATTGGCGCTGTTGTTCAGACCGGTGGCACACTTGTGCGCCGGTTCCGGTTCACGTCAGTACGCGATCCACGCGGGCGACCCGGAACACTTCGAGAGGACACCCATGAAGAAGGACACCCACCCCGAGTACGTCGAGACCCAGGTGACCTGCACCTGCGGCGCGTCGTTCACGACCCGCAGCACCGCGACCTCCGGCTCCATCCACGCCGACGTCTGCTCGCAGTGCCACCCGTTCTACACCGGCAAGCAGAAGATCCTCGACACCGGCGGCCGCGTCGCCCGCTTCGAGGCCCGCTACGCCAAGAAGGCCCCGGCCGAGAAGAAGTAGCCCACGTCAGGCGCCGGTCGCCCGCTTCGAGCGGGTGGCCGGCGCCTTGCCGTCTGCCGTCTCGCACCCCGGCCAGACCAGCCACACCGTCCCCGCCACGCGTCCGACCCCGAGGAGCCCACCCGATGTTCGAGGCCGTCGAGGGCATGCGCGAGGAGCACGCCGACCTCGAGCGGCGCCTCTCGCTCCCCGAGACCCATGCCGACCAGCGCCTGGCCAAGCAGCTCAACCAGCGCTACGCCGAGCTGACGGCGGTCGTCTCGACCTGGCAGGAGTGGCTGCGGCTCGGCGACGACATCGAGGCCGCGCGCGAGCTCGCCGCCGACGACCCCGCGTTCGCGGCCGAGGCCGACGACCTCGCGGCTCGCCGTGAGGCAGCGGGCGAGCGCCTCCGGCGGTTGCTGGTGCCCCGCGACGCTGCCGACGGCAAGGACGCGCTGCTCGAGATCAAGTCGGGGGAGGGCGGCGAGGAGTCGGCGCTCTTCGCCGGCGACCTGCTGCGGATGTACTCCCGCTACGCCGAGACCCGCGGCTGGAGCGTCGAGATCCTCGACGCGACCGAGTCCGACCTCGGCGGCTACAAGTCCGTCACCGCCGCGGTCAAGGCCCGCGGCGCCGTCGAGCCCGGCCGCGCGCCCTACGCACTCCTCAAGTTCGAGGGCGGCGTGCACCGCGTCCAGCGCGTGCCGGTCACCGAGTCGCAGGGGCGCGTCCACACCTCGGCCGCCGGCGTGCTCGTGATGCCCGAGGCCGAGCAGGTCGACGTCACGATCGACGACAACGACCTGCGCATCGACGTCTTCCGCTCGAGCGGGCCCGGTGGGCAGAGCGTCAACACCACCGACTCGGCCGTGCGGATCACCCACCTGCCGACCGGGATCGTGGTGAGCTGCCAGAACGAGAAGAGCCAGCTGCAGAACAAGGAGCAGGCCATGCGCATCCTGCGCGCGCGGCTGCTCCAGGCCGCGCAGGACGCCGCCGACGCCGAGGCCAGCCAGGCCCGGCGCTCGCAGGTGCGCACCGTCGATCGCTCCGAGCGGATCCGCACCTACAACTACGCCGAGAACCGGATCAGCGACCACCGCACCGGCTACAAGGCCTACAACCTCGACCAGGTGCTCGACGGCGACCTCCAGCCGGTGCTCGACTCGTGCGTGGAGACCGACATGGCCGCCAGGCTCGCGGCGCTCGAGTCGTGAGGCAGCTGCGCCGCGCCGCGGCCGAGCGCCTGCGCGAGGCGGGGGTGGCCTCGCCCGAGCGCGACGCCGACCTGCTGCTCGCCCACGTCCTGAACGTCCCGCTCGGTCGACTGCCGCTGGTCGACGCCCTGGCTCCCGAGCAGGAGGCGGCGTACGACGCGCTGGTGGCGCGCCGGGCCGCCCGCGAGCCGTTGCAGCACCTGACCGGCACCGCCGCCTTCCGCCACGTCGAGCTGGCCGTCGGCCCCGGGGTCTTCGTGCCGCGACCCGAGACCGAGCTCCTCGCCGGCTGGGCCGTCGAGGAGGCGAGCGCCGTCCCCGGTGTGCCGGTCGTCGTCGACCTGTGCACCGGCTCGGGGGCGATCGCCGCGGCCGTCAAGGACGAGGTGCCGCACGCCGACGTGCACGCCGTCGAGCTGAGCCCGGAGGCCCACGCCTACGCCCGGACCAACCTCGCCGACGTCGACCTGCGCCTCGGCGACGCGTTCGCCGCCTTCGACGACCTGGCCGGCACCGTCGACGTGGTGGTCTGCAACCCGCCCTACATCCCGCTGGAGGCATGGGAGTCGGTGGCCGTCGAGGCCCGCGACCACGACCCGCACCTCGCACTGTTCTCCGGCCAGGACGGCCTCGACGCGATGCGGCTGCTCGAGCGGCGCGCGGCGGTGCTGCTGCGGCCCGGGGGAGTGGTGGGAGCCGAGCACGCCGACGTCCAGGGCGAGTCGGCTCCGGGCGTCTTCGCCGCCACCGGGCGGTGGGTCGAGGTCAGCGACCACACCGACCTCGCGGGTCGGGCGCGCTTCCTCACGGCTCGGCTGGCACGATGAGCGTCGTGGACAGGCGTGCGACCTCGACCGAGGAGGAGCGGGAGGCGGCGGTCAGCGCCGCCGCGGCCGCCGTACGCCGTGGCGAGCTGGTGGTCATCCCCACCGACACCGTCTACGGCATCGCCGCCGACGCGTTCTCCCACGACGCCGTGCGGGCACTGCTCGAGGCCAAGGGGCGCGGCCGTGACATGCCGCCGCCGGTGCTCGTCTCGGCCGCCACCACCCTCGACGCGCTCGCCGAGCGGGTGCCGCCGTGGGCGCGCACGCTGGTCGAGGAGTTCTGGCCCGGCCCGCTGACCCTCGTGTGCCACCAGCAGGGCTCGCTGATGTGGGACCTCGGCGAGACCCGGGGCACCGTCGCGGTGCGGATGCCCGACGACGAGGTGGCGCTCGCCGTCCTCGAGCGCACCGGCCCTCTCGCGGTCAGCTCGGCCAACCTCACCGGCCGTCCCGCGGCCGCCGATGCCGACCAGGCCGAGGAGATGCTCGGCGACGCGGTGGCCGTCATCGTCGACGCCGGCCCCTCGCCGGGCGGCGAGGCGTCCACCATCGTCGACGTCACGGTCCCGGACGGACGGGTGCTGCGCCTCGGCGCGCTCTCGCTGGAGCAGCTCAACGCGGCGATCGAGGAGCACGGCGTGGTGCTCCAGGACCAGGGATAGGCGGATGCGGGAGTACCTCCTCGTCTTCCTGGTCGCCCTCTCGGTGACCTACCTGCTGACCGTCATCGCCCGCGAGATCGCCCTGCGCACCGGTGCGGTGGCCGCGGTCCGCGACCGTGACGTGCACGCCGAGCCGATCCCCTACCTCGGCGGCCTGGCCATGCTCGGAGGCCTCTCCGCCGCCTACCTCGTGGCGCGCGAGCTGCCCTTCCTGGGCCAGCGCAGCGAGGGCTTCGTCTTCAAGGACGCCGGCGTGGTGCTCCTCGCCGGGGCGCTGGTCTGCGCCGTCGGCGTCATCGACGACATCTTCGACCTCGACGCCCTGACCAAGCTGGGCGGGCAGGTCCTCGCCGCCGGGCTGCTGGTCGCGATGGGGGTGCGCTTCTACTACTTCCCGGGTGCCGACGGCACGCAGTTCTCACTCGACGACGTGCAGGGCGCGGTGCTGACCCTGGTCGTGGTGATCGGCACGATGAACGCCGTCAACTTCGTCGACGGCCTCGACGGGCTGGCGGCCGGCGTGGTGGGCATCGGCGCGGCCGCGTTCTTCTTCTACTGCTACTTCGCCTCGGCGCAGGCCAACCTCACGCTCGCGACCACGGGGGCGCTGCTGAGCGCCGCGCTGGCGGGGGCGTGCGCCGGGTTCCTGCCCCACAACTTCCACCCCGCGCGCCTGTTCATGGGCGATTCCGGGTCGATGCTGATCGGGCTCGTCCTCTCGGCGAGCGCGCTGACGCTCACCGGCCAGTTCGTCGGCATGCCCGTCACGACCGGCAACAGCCTGTTCGTGACCGTGCTGCCGGTGCTGCTGCCGATCTCCCTGCTGATGGTGCCGATCGTCGACCTGGTGCTGGCGGTCGTACGACGCACGCGGGCGGGCCGCTCGCCGATGAGCGCCGACAAGCAGCACCTGCACCACCGGCTCCTCGAGATCGGCCACTCGCAGCGCCGCGCGGTGCTGATCATGTGGACGTGGGCGTTCACGATCGCCACCGGCGCGGTCGTGGTGAGCCTGTTCGACGCCGCGTGGGTGTGGTGGAGCGTGGGCACGATGCTGGCGCTGGCGGTCGCCCTGACGTTCGTGCTGCCCAAGATGCACCGCCCGCGCAAGACCGGCCTCGGCGACACCGGACTGCCCCACAACGCGACCGTGGAGGGGCGGGCCGACGAGCCCGCGGCGGGTCCCTGAATTCAGCCGTTCGACGACTTTGTGATAGTTTTCACGAGCGTACCCGCACCGCCCGCACCAGACCAGACAGGCCGCCGACATGACGACCGAGACCAGCGAGAGCAGCGCGGCCACCCGCCGCCGCAGCCTCGCGGCGGGCGCGCGAGTCGTCGCCGGTGCCGCGGTCGCGACGGTGCTCGCCGGCGCCGTGCTGGTGGCCCTCGCCGCCGTGGTGCACGGGTCGGAGGCCGCTGCCGCTGCCGCCGTGGGGGCGGGCCTGGTGGTGCTGGTCGTGTCCTTCGGCACGCTGTCGCTGCACGTCGTCGCCAGCGCGATGCCGACGGCGTCCCTGCTGGTCGCCCTGGCGACCTACGCGACGCAGCTCGCGATCGTGCTGCTGGTGTTCGTGGCCATCACCCGGGGCGGGCTGTTCCCCGGCGACCAGGCCCGTGGCTGGCTGGCCGCCTCGATGGTGCTCGCCACCGTCGTGTGGACCGCCGCTCACCTCGTGCTGACCGCGCGGCAGCGCACGCCCTACTTCGACCTCCCCGGGGGTGAGTCGTGAGTGCCACGACTGCTAAAGTCCGCAGCGCCATGGCCGAGTCCGGTGCCTCTTCCTCCCAGCCGTCGCGCATCAGTGCCCCCAGCTACCTGGTGGCGGGGGTGCTCTTCTACGGGGCGGTCGGTTGGCTGCTGGACCAGTGGCTGGACACCCGCTTCCTCGTGGCGGCGGGGGTCCTGCTCGGAGGCGCGCTGGGCACCTACATGATGGTCGTGCAGCTCAACCGCCAGACAGCGGCCGAGCACGAGCACGACGGCGGCACGAGCAACACGCGTCACACCACGAGCAACACGAACAACGAGGAGTCGGAGTGATCATCAGCCAGCCTGTCGCGGCAGAGGGCGGTTCGGGATTCCACGCCCCCGGCCCCGGGAGCTTCGAGCTGCCGCCGATCTTCGGTGACGTCACCAAGCCGATGGTGCTGCTGGTCCTGTCGGCGGTGCTGGTCTTCGGGTTCTTCTACGCCGCCTCGCGCAAGGCCTCGCTCGTGCCGGGCCGCCTGCAGTTCGCCGGCGAGATGATCTACGGCTTCGTGCGCAACAACATGGCTCGCGACAACATCGGCAGCGAGCACTACATGAAGTTCGTGCCCTACCTCTTCACGCTGTTCACCTTCATCCTGGTGAACAACTACTACGGCGTGATCCCCTTCCTGCAGTTCCCCAGCTTCTCCCGCATCGGCTTCATCGTGCCGCTCGCCATGCTGAGCTGGCTGATCTACGTCGGTGCCGGCATCTGGAAGCACGGCCCGCTCGGCTACCTCAAGCACGCCACCATGCCCGGCGGCGTCAAGGGTCCGATCCTGCTGCTGCTCGTGCCCCTGGAGTTCTTCTCCAACATCATCATCCGCCCGGTCACGCTCACGCTGCGTCTGTTCGGCAACATGTTCGCCGGCCACCTGCTGCTGATCCTGTTCGCGACCGGCGGTGCGGCCCTGCTGGCCAGCGGCAACATCCTCTACGGCGCCGTCGGCGTGCTGTCCTTCGGGCTCGGCATCGGCGTCAGCTTCCTGGAGATGCTGGTCATGTTCCTCCAGGCCTACGTCTTCACCCTCCTGAGCTCGATGTACATCGGCGAGGCCCTCGCCGACGAGCACTGATCCGCACCACCCACAAGTTTCGCCAAACAGCGGCGCGAGAGACGCGTCGCCGACGAAAGGAAAAGCCGTGGAAGGCTCCATCAACCTGGTCGGTCTCGGCCTGTCCGCCATCGGTCCCGGCGTAGGCATCGGCCTCATCTTCGCCGCGTTCATCTCCGGTGTCGCCCGCCAGCCCGAGGCCCAGAGCCGTCTGCAGTCGATCGCGATTCTCGGCTTCGTTCTCGCCGAGGCGCTCTTCATCATCACCGTCGCGCTCGCGTTCGTCCTGCCTCTCTGACGACCGTCGCACCCCAGCTCTAGACCGTAGGAGTTCGACTCATGGACCACATCGTCCTGGCGGCGGCGGAGGGCGAGACCCACAGTCCGGTGCTGCCGGTCTGGTCAGAGGTCATCCTCGCCCTCATCGTCTTCGCGATCCTCTATGTCCTCGTGACGAAGTTCGTCGTCCCGATGTTCGAGAAGACGTTCGCGGAGCGCACGGCGGCCATCGAGGGTGGGCTCAGCGCGGCCGAGTCCAAGCAGGCCGAGGCCGACGCCAAGCTCGCCGAGCTCGAGAAGCAGCTCGCCGACGCCCGGCACGAGGCAGCGCGCATCCGTGAGGAGGCGCGCGAGCAGGGCGCCGCGATCATCGCCGAGATGCGGGAGCAGGCCCAGGCCGAGTCCACCCGGATCGTGGAGCACGGCAAGACGCAGATCGAGGCCGAGCGCCAGCAGGCGGTCACCTCGCTGCGGGCCGAGGTCGGCGCCCTGGCGACCGGTCTCGCCGGTCGCATCGTCGGCGAGAGCCTGGACGACGAGGCTCGCCAGAGCCGCGTGGTCGACCGGTTCCTCTCCGAGCTCGAGGCGCGCGGCGGCACCACCGCAGGGAGTGTCAACTGATGTTCCGAGGTGCGTCTGCCGACGCGTACGCCGCCACCGCCGGTGCCCTCACGGGCGCCGGTGACGCGGGGACCGTCGGTCGGGAGCTGTTCGGCGTGGCGGACCTGCTCCGCGCCGAGCCCGCGCTGCGGCGGGTCATGACCGATGCGTCGATCGACGGCGACGCGAAGGCCGGCCTGCTCCGCGAGGTGCTGGCCGGCAAGGTCTCCGAGCTGGCGCTTGCCGTGGTGACCATCGCGGTCGGGCAGCGCTGGACCAACGGCCGCGACCTCGCCGACGCCCTCGAGCGTCTCGGCGTGGTCTCGGTGGTGACGTCGGCCGGCGGCGACGCCGGTCGGCTCGAGGACGAGCTGTTCGCCTTCGGACAGGTCGTGAAGGACAACCCCGGGCTGCGCGACGCGCTGTCCGACCCGGCCCGCAGCCGCGACGACAAGTCGCGCCTGCTGGCCGACCTGCTGGGGGACAAGGTGCTCCCGGCGACGGTGGCGCTGGTGCAGCAGTCGCTGTCCGGCAGCTACCGCACGGTCGGGGTGGCCCTGGCCGACTACCAGAAGGTGGCCGCAGAGGTCCGCGGCCAGGGAGTCGCGACCGTCCGCGTCGCGCGTCCCCTGTCCGACGCCGACCGCCAGCGGCTGGCCGACGCCCTCTCCCGCAACTACGGTCGGGAGATCCACCTCAACGTCGTCGTCGACCCCGAGGTCATCGGCGGCATCCGCGTCGAGACCGGTGACGACGTGATCGACGGGACGGTCTCCAGCCGTCTCGACGAAGCCCGCCGCCGCCTCGCCGGCTGAGCACCCCGGCGCCAGGCACGCCACCCAGCACCACCCAGAACCTTCGAGCAGACCAGACCAGGAACAGGTGAGATGAGATGACGGAGCTTTCCATCCGTCCGGACGAGATCCGGGACGCGCTCCAGCGCTTCGTGTCCGACTACAAGCCCGACACGGCGACCACGGAGGAGGTCGGCACCGTCGCGGAGGCCGGCGACGGCATCGCCCGCGTCAGCGGCCTGCCCTCGGTCATGGCCAACGAGCTGCTCGAGTTCGAGGACGGCACGCTGGGCATCGCCCTCAACCTCGACACCCGCGAGATCGGCGTCGTGGTCCTCGGTGACTTCGACAAGATCGAGGAGGGCCAGCCGGTCCGCCGCACCGGCGAGATCCTCTCCGTCCCGGTCGGCGACGGCTACCTCGGCCGCGTGGTCGACCCGCTCGGCACCCCGATCGACGGTCTCGGCGACGTCGAGACCTCCGGTCGTCGCCCCCTGGAGCTCCAGGCCGCGTCCGTGATGGAGCGCAAGTCGGTGCACGAGCCGCTCGCGACCGGCATCAAGGCCATCGACGCGCTGACCCCGATCGGCCGTGGCCAGCGCCAGCTGATCATCGGTGACCGCGCGACCGGCAAGACCACGATCGCGATCGACACGATCATCAACCAGAAGGCCAACTGGGAGTCGGGCGACCCGGAGAAGCAGGTCCGCTGCATCTACGTCGCCATCGGCCAGAAGGGCTCGACCATCGCCTCCGTGCGTGGCGCGCTCGAGGAGGCCGGCGCCCTCGAGTACACCACCATCGTGGCCTCGCCGGCGTCCGACTCGGCGGGCTTCAAGTACCTCGCCCCCTACACCGGCTCGGCCATCGGCCAGCACTGGATGTACGAGGGCAAGCACGTCCTCATCGTCTTCGACGACCTCACCAAGCAGGCCGAGGCCTACCGCGCCGTGTCGCTGCTGCTGCGCCGCCCGCCGGGCCGCGAGGCCTACCCGGGCGACGTGTTCTACCTGCACAGCCGGCTGCTCGAGCGCTGCGCGAAGCTGTCCGACGAGATGGGCAAGGGCTCGATGACCGGCCTGCCGATCATCGAGACCAAGGCCAACGACGTCTCGGCGTTCATCCCGACCAACGTCATCTCGATCACCGACGGCCAGATCTTCTTGCAGTCCGACCTCTTCGCGGCCAACCAGCGCCCTGCCATCGACGTGGGCGTCTCGGTCTCGCGTGTGGGCGGCTCGGCGATGACCAAGGCGATGAAGGCCGTCACCGGCTCGCTCAAGGTCGACCTGGCGCAGTTCCGCGCGATGGAGGCGTTCGCCATGTTCGCCTCCGACCTCGACGCGGCCTCGCGCCAGCAGCTCGATCGCGGGCAGCGGCTGATGGCCCTGCTCAAGCAGCCGCAGTACTCGCCGTACCCGGTCGAGGAGATGACCGCCTCGCTGTGGCTCGGCACCACCGGCCGCCTCGACCGCGTCCCGACCGACGACGTGCTGCGCTTCGAGCACGAGTTCCTCGACTACCTGCGGCGCAGCCACGAGGGCATCCTCGCCGGCATCCGTGAGACCACGAAGTTCGACGACGACGCCGACGCCGAGCTCGCGAGCGCCTACGACTCCTTCCTCGACCAGTTCGAGACTTCCGACGGCCAGAGCATCAAGGCCGGCAAGGAAGAGCACGTCGCCCTCGCGGACGAGGACGTCGAGCAGGAGCAGATCGTCAAGCAGAAGCGGAGCTGACGCAATGGCCCTCTCCGTACGCGAGTACCGCGCGCGGATCAAGTCGACGGAGTCGATGAAGAAGATCACGCGTGCGATGGAGCTCATCGCTGCCTCGCGGATCATCAAGGCCCAGCAGCGCGCGCAGGCGGCTGCGCCCTACGCCCGCGAGCTGACCCGCGCCGTGTCGGCCGTGGCGACGTTCTCCAACGTCGACCACGCGCTGACCACCGAGCCGGCGGACCCCAAGCGGGCCGCCGTCCTGGTGGTCACCTCCGACCGCGGCCTGGCCGGCGCCTACTCCTCGAGCGTGCTCAAGGAGGCCGAGCGCCTCGTCGAGAAGCTCAAGGGCGAGGGCAAGGACGTCGACCTCTACACCAGCGGTCGCAAGGGTGAGGCCTACTTCAAGTTCCGTCAGCGCGACGTCGTGCGGGCCTGGACGGGCTTCTCCGACCAGCCCACCTACGACGTCGCGGCCGAGATCGGCGCCACGCTGATCGCGGCGTTCCTCGCTGACGAGGACGACGACACCGACGCCCGGCCGGTCGACGAGGTCCACGTGGTCTTCACGCGGTTCCGCTCGATGCTCAGCCAGGAGCCCACGGCCGTACGACTCCTCCCGCTGGAGGTCGTCGAGGGCACCGAGCCGCCCGCCGAGGGCGACCTGCTGCCCCTCTACGAGTTCGAGCCGTCTCCGTCCGACGTGCTCGACTCCCTGCTGCCGCGCTACGTCCAGAGCCGGATCTTCTTCGCCCTGCTGCAGGCGGCCGCCTCCGAGCTGGCCGCCCGCCAGAAGGCGATGAAGTCCGCGACGGACAACGCCGACGAGCTCATCAAGAAGTACACCCGAATCGCCAACCAGGCCCGCCAGGCCGGCATTACCCAGGAAATCAGCGAGATCGTCGGTGGCGTCAACGCCCTTGCCGACGCCAACGCCGGGAGTGAGTGAGAGAAATGACTGCCACTGTTGAAGAGACCACCACGAGCGGCAACGCCGGCTCGGTCGGTCGCATCACGCGCGTCATCGGCCCGGTCGTGGACATCGAGTTCCCGACCGACGCCATGCCGGCGATCTACAACGCCCTGAAGGTCGACCTGACCCTGAGCGGCGAGACCACGACGATCACCCTCGAGGTCGCCCAGCACATCGGTGACGGCATGGTCCGTGCCATCTCGATGAAGCCGACCGACGGCCTCGTCCGAGGCGCCCAGGTGACCGACACGGGTGAGTCCATCACCGTGCCCGTCGGGGACGCGACCCTCGGCAAGGTGTTCAACACCACCGGTGACTGCCTCAACCTGGCGGAGGGCGAGACCCTCGACGTCAAGGAGCGGTGGGGCATCCACCGCAAGGCCCCGGCGTTCGACCAGCTCGAGGCGAAGACCCAGATGTTCGAGACCGGCATCAAGGTCATCGACCTGCTCACCCCCTACGTGCAGGGCGGCAAGATCGGCCTGTTCGGTGGTGCCGGCGTCGGCAAGACCGTGCTCATCCAGGAGATGATCGCCCGCGTCGCCAAGGACCACGGTGGCGTGTCGGTGTTCGCCGGAGTCGGCGAGCGCACCCGTGAGGGCAACGACCTCATCGTCGAGATGGAGGAGGCCGGCGTCATCGGCCAGACCGCCCTGGTCTTCGGCCAGATGGACGAGCCGCCGGGCACCCGCCTGCGGGTCGCCCTGTCGGCGCTGACGATGGCGGAGTACTTCCGCGACGTGCAGCAGCAGGACGTGCTGCTCTTCATCGACAACATCTTCCGCTTCACCCAGGCGGGCTCCGAGGTCTCCACGCTCCTGGGCCGCATGCCGTCGGCGGTGGGCTACCAGCCCAACCTCGCCGACGAGATGGGCCAGCTGCAGGAGCGCATCACCTCGACGCGTGGTCACTCGATCACCTCGATGCAGGCGATCTACGTGCCCGCCGACGACTACACCGACCCTGCGCCCGCCACGACGTTCGCGCACCTCGACGCCACGACGGAGCTCTCGCGAGAGATCGCCTCGCTCGGCATCTACCCGGCCGTCGACCCGCTGACGTCGACCTCGCGGATCCTCGACCCGCAGTACATCGGCGAGGAGCACTACCGCTGCGCGGTGCGGATCAAGCAGATCCTGCAGCGCAACAAGGAGCTCCAGGACATCATCGCCATCCTCGGTGTCGACGAGCTCTCCGAGGAGGACAAGATCATCGTGTCCCGGGCGCGTCGCATCCAGCGGTTCCTGTCGCAGAACACCTACGTGGCCAAGCAGTTCACCGGCATCGAGGGCTCGACCGTCCCGGTGGCCGACACCATCGAGGCGTTCAACAAGATCGCCGACGGCGAGTACGACCACGTGGCCGAGCAGGCCTTCTTCATGTGCGGCGGTCTGGACGACGTCGAGAAGAAGTGGGCCGAGATCCAGAAGAGCCTCTGATGGCCTCCACCGACAAGTCCCTCCAGGTCGAGCTGGTCGCCGCCGACCGGCTCGTCTGGTCGGGCCAGGCCACGATGGTCATCGCCCGCACCACCGAGGGCGACGTCGGCATCCTGCCCAACCACGCCCCGCTGCTGTCCTCGATCATCGAGGGTGTGGTGGACGTGCAGACGGTGGACGGAGAGACCTGGATCGCCGCGGTCGACGCCGGCTTCTTGTCGGTGGCCGACAACCGGGTCTCGATCCTGTCGGAGCGGGCCGAGATGTCGCACGAGATCGACCTGGAGAAGGCACGCCAGGAGCTCGAGCGGGCCCAGGCCTCCGGCGAGAACGACGACGCCGCCAACGAGGCCGTGAGGCGTGCCGAGGCGCGGATCCGCGCCGTGGAGCGGGCCTCCTGACGAGGCCTCCGAGCTGACTCGCTAGGGTGGGCGCACGAACCGACCGGTTCGTGCGCTCACTGCGTTTCGGAGGGTGTGGATGGCGGTCTGGGAATGGGCGCTCGACATCGTCGGGCTCTGCCTTCTCCTCGTCCTGCTCTACGGCATCACCCTCATCGTCCGCCGCCGCCTCCTCGCGCGCCACGGCGGCACCTTCGAGCTCAGCTACCGCGCGCGCACCGATCACCCTGGTCGCGGCTGGCTGCTGGGCATCGGTCGCTACTCGGGCCAGACGCTGGAGTGGTTCCGCATCTTCTCGCTGTCGCCGCGCCCCAAGCGCGTGTGGGCGCGCGACCACCTCGAGTACACCGGCCGCCGCTCGCCGGAGGGGGCCGAGGAGATGTCGCTCTACGCCGGGCACCTGGTGGCGAGCTGCCGCTACGACGGCGAGCCGCTGGAGATCGCGATGAGCGAGGCGTCGCTCACCGGCTTCCAGTCGTGGCTGGAGTCGGGCCCGCCCGGCACGGACTGGAACCGGCGCCAGTAGCGTGCCCGCGCTGAGGGTCGCCCGCAACGCGGTCGGGCTGACGTTCTTCCTCAACGGGCTCGTCTTCGCCAGCTGGGTCTCGCGCATCCCGGAGGTCCGCTCCGGCTTCGACCTCACCAACGGCCAGCTCGGGCTCGTGCTCCTCGCGATCGCGCTCGGCTCCGTGCTCGCCCTGCCCACGACGGGCGCCGCGATCAACGCGCTGGGCACCGTGCGCGTCGTGCGGCTCGGGGCCACGGCGGCGGCGCTCGGCATGGCGGCCGCCGCCCTCGGCCTGGGCCACCTGCTCGCGGTGACCGTCGCAGGGCTGTTCGTCTACGGCCTCGGCATCGGGGTGTGGGACGTGGCGATGAACGTGGAGGGCGCCGAGGTCGAGCGGGGCTTGCGCCGCACGATCATGCCCCGCTTCCACGCCGGGTTCAGCGCGGGCACCGTGGTCGGCGCGCTCGCGGGCGCGCTGCTGATCGAGCTCGGCGTGCCCGCCGCCGTCCACCTCGTCGCGGTGGTCGCGGTGTCCGTCGTGCTGGTGTGGCGCTCCTCGCCGTCGTTCCTGCCCGTGGCCGATCGGCACCAGGAGAGCGCCGCGTCGGCGGCGCGTGCGTGGCTCGAGCCGCGCACGCTCCTCATCGGCGTGATGGTGCTGGCGCTGGCGATGACGGAGGGCACCGCCAACGACTGGCTCGCCGTCGCGCTCGTCGACGGCCACGACGTCTCGCACGCGGTCGGCGTCGCGGGCTTCGCGGTCTTCGTGCTGGCGATGACCGCCGGCCGGTTCGCCGGCACCGGGCTCATCGACCGGTTCGGCCGGGTGGCGGTGCTCTGGGCCACCATGGTCGTCGCCGCCGTGGGGGTGCTGCTGATGGTGCTGGCCGACCACCCGGCACTCGTGGTCACCGGCATCGTGCTGTGGGGGATCGGTGCCTCGCTCGGCTTCCCCGTCGGGATGAGCGCGGCCGCCGACGACCCGGCCCGGGCCGCGGCGCGGGTGAGCGTGGTGTCGACGATCGGCTACGCGGCGTTCCTCGCCGGACCGCCGCTCCTCGGGTTCGTCGGCGACCGGGTCGGCACGCTCGACGCGCTGCTGGTGGTCGCGCTGCTGCTGGTGCCCGCCGCCCTCGTCGTGCCCGCCGCCCGCGAGCAGCGGACGGGGGAGCGGCCGGCCGCCGGCGAGGGGCCCTAGACCCAGCGCGCGGAGTCGGGGGTCGGCTCCGGGGCGTCCTCCTCGGAGTGCGTCAGCCTGTGGGCGCCCGTCGGGTCAGCGGTCGCCGCCGGGCACCCAGAGCACGTCGCCGTTGGCGCGGTTGGCGTGGCGGGCGAGGATGAACAGCAGGTCTGAGAGCCGGTTGAGGTAGGTGATGGCGAGGATGTTCATGGTCTCCTCGTGCTCGGCCCAGGCCGCCCACGCGGCCCGCTCCGCGCGTCGCGCCACCGTGCGCGCCACGTGCAGGTTGGCCGCGGCGACGGTGCCGCCGTTGAGGATGAACGACCGCAGGGCGGGCAGGTGCTCGTTGTAGTGGTCGCACCACGCCTCGAGGCGGTCGACGTAGTCCTGCTCCACGCGCAGCGGCGGGTACTCCGGGTCGGGCACCACCGGGGTGCAGAAGTCGGCGCCGACGTCGAAGAGGTCGTTCTGCACCCGGGTGAGCACCTCGACGACGTCGTCCTCCAGTCCGCCGTGGGCGAGGGTGACGCCGATGTGGGCGTTGGCCTCGTCGACGCAGGCGTACGCCTCGAGCCGCGGGTCGGTCTTCGAGGTCTCGCTCATGTCGCCGAGCCGGGTGCGGCCGGCGTCACCGGTGCGGGTGTAGATGCGCGTCAGGTTGACCATGGGCGGAGCCTAACGGGCCGGACTCGCCGGAAAAGATGAGGCACGGGGGCAACCCCGCGAGGTACAACTACGTCAGGAGAGGTGACAGCAGTCACAGCAGGCGTCGGGGGACGCCGGTGAGGAGCACCGGATGGACATCGTCTCGGACGGTCACACGCTCGTCCTGCACGGAGCGTTCGACGTGCGCAGCACCGGCGAGGTGCGCCACGCGATCTACGAGCACCTCGACGGGCTCGACGACGACGTGGTCATCGACATGACCGACGTGTCGACCATCGACGCCACGGCCCTCCGCGTGCTGGTGGTCGCCACCCGTCATGCGTGGCTGTCGGGACACAGCCTCACCGTCCGCAACCCCGGGCCCGCCGTGCGCCGGATGGCCCACCTCACCCGCCTCGCCCACGCCATCGAGGTCGAGCGGGTGGCCGCGACCGCCTGACGGTCCGAGGTGAGGCA
Organism: Nocardioides sp. zg-1228; assembly: GCF_017086465.1. Taxonomy (NCBI): domain Bacteria; kingdom Bacillati; phylum Actinomycetota; class Actinomycetes; order Propionibacteriales; family Nocardioidaceae; genus Nocardioides; species Nocardioides sp. zg-1228. The sequence continues at coordinate 1,359,402 of NZ_CP070961.1, forward strand.
TCAGTCACAGCCCGCGGCGGTGACTGACGGGTAACCGCCGCCCTACTGTGTCGCCATGACGGAATCTGCGGCTCCGGTCCACCAGAAGGACCGCCCCTGGGTGATGCGCACCTACGCCGGCCACTCCACGGCCGAGGCCTCCAACGCGCTCTACCGCACCAACCTGGCCAAGGGCCAGACCGGCCTCAGCGTCGCCTTCGACCTGCCGACGCAGACCGGCTACGACCCCGACAGCCCGCTCAGCCGCGGCGAGGTCGGCAAGGTCGGCGTGCCCGTCCCGCACCTCGGCGAGATGCGCAAGCTCTTCCGCGACATCCCGCTGACGGAGATGAACACCTCGATGACGATCAACGCGACGGCCATGTGGCTGCTCGCGATGTACCAGGTCGTCGCCGAGGAGCAGAACCCCGACCTCTCGCCAGACGAGGTCGCCCACCTGCTCGCCGGCACGACCCAGAACGACATCATCAAGGAGTACCTCTCCCGGGGCACCTACGTCTTCGGGCCCGAGCCGTCGCTGCGGCTGATCGGCGACCTGATCGCCTACACCGTCCACGAGATCCCGAAGTGGAACCCGATCAACATCTGCAGCTACCACCTGCAGGAGGCCGGCGCGACGCCCGTGCAGGAGCTGGCCTACGCCATGTGCACCGCGATCGCCGTGCTCGACCAGGTGAGGGGCTCGGGGCAGGTCTCGGAGGACGACTTCGAGAAGGTCGTCGGCCGGATCTCCTTCTTCGTCAACGCCGGTGTCCGCTTCATCGAGGAGACCTGCAAGATGCGCGCGTTCGTGCAGCTGTGGGACGAGATCACCCGCGAGCGCTACGGCGTGCAGGACCCGAAGATGCGCCGCTTCCGCTACGGCGTCCAGGTCAACTCGCTCGGCCTCACCGAGGCGCAGCCCGAGAACAACGTCCAGCGCATCGTGCTCGAGATGCTCGGCGTCACCCTGTCCAAGGACGCCCGCGCCCGCGCCGTGCAGCTCCCCGCGTGGAACGAGGCCCTCGGCCTCCCGCGTCCGTGGGACCAGCAGTGGTCGCTGCGCTTCCAGCAGGTGCTCGCCTACGAGTCCGACCTGCTGGAGTACGACGACATCTTCGCCGGCAGCCACGTGATCGAGGCCAAGGTGGCCGAGCTGGTCGAGGGCGCCCGGGCCGAGATCGAACGGGTCCAGGCGATGGGTGGCGCCGTCGCCGCCGTCGAGTCGGGCTACATGAAGCAGAACCTCGTCTCGGCGCACGCCGCGCGCCGCGCCCGGATCGAGTCGGGCGAGGAGGTGGTGGTCGGCGTCAACAGGTTCGAGACGACCGAGCCGTCCCCGCTGACCGCCGACCTCGACGCCGCCATCCAGGCCGCCGACCCGGAGGCGGAGCGCTCGGCGCTGGCCAGCCTGGAGGCGTGGCGGGCCGAGCGCGACGAGATCGCGGTGGCCGAGGCGCTGGCCGCGCTGGCCGAGGCGGCGAAGACCGACGCCAACCTGATGCACCCCACGCTCGTCGCCGCCCGCGCTGGCGCGACGACGGGGGAGTGGGCCGGCACCCTGCGCGAGGTCTTCGGCGAGTTCCGCGCGCCCACCGGCGTCAGCGGCGCGGTGGGCGTGGCCGACGCCGGTGCCGAGCTCGGCGCGGTGCGCGAGCGGGTGCGCCGGACGGGTGAGGAGCTGGGCGGCCGGCTGCGGGTGCTCGTCGGCAAGCCGGGGCTCGACGGGCACTCCAACGGTGCCGAGCAGGTCGCCGTACGCGCCCGCGACGCCGGGTTCGAGGTGATCTACCAGGGCATCCGGCTCACGCCGGAGCAGATCGTCGCCGCCGCGGTGGCCGAGGACGTCCACCTCGTCGGGCTGTCGATCCTGTCCGGCTCGCACATGGAGCTGGTGCCCGACGTGCTCGACGGCCTCGCCGCCGCCGGGCTGGGCGACCTGCCCGTGATCGTCGGCGGCATCATCCCCGCCTCGGACGCCCGGGCGCTCGTCGAGCGCGGGGTCGCCGCGGTCTACACCCCCAAGGACTTCGGGCTCACCGAGATCATGGACGGCTTCGTCGACGTCATCCGTCGCGCCCACGGGCTCGAACCAGAGGTAAGGCAACCCTAACCACATGCTAGGGTCCGGGGCGTGGGCAAGGGCAAGCAGGAGGGCAAGAAGGCGCGGGCCACGGCCAAGGCCGCCGCCCGGACGACCCCGCGCAAGCTCCCCAAGACCGAGTGCTGCGTGTCGAAGAAGCGCTGCGAGCGGTGCCCGCTCCGGATGCTGAAGGAGGGCACGCTGCCCGCCGGCTACACGGTCCACAAGCGCAAGCTGGTGCGACTCGACGGCAAGAAGGTCACCAAGAAGAAGCTCGCCAAGGCCGCCTGAGCCTCATCCCACCCCGTTCGTCCCCGACCCAGGAGCCCACGTGCCGGCACCCCGCTTCATCGACCAGCTCAACACCCAGATCGGCAACGAGCTGGCCGCCCACAACCAGTACCTCGCCTGCGCGATCCACTACGACGCGCTGACCATGCCCCGGATGGCGGCCTTCTTCTACGAGCAGGCGCTCGAGGAGCGGGCACACGCGATGATGATGGTGCAGTACCTCCTCGACACCGACGCCGACGTCGTCGTCCCGGCGGTCCCGGCCCCGCGCTCGGACTTCGCCGACGTCGTGGAGCCCGTGCAGCTCGCGCTCGACCAGGAGCGCACGGTGACCGAGCAGATCAACGGCCTGCTGCGCATCGCCCGGGAGGAAGGCGACTTCGCCTCCGAGCAGTTCATGCAGTGGTTCATCAAGGAGCAGGTCGAGGAGGTCGCCACCATGACCGACCTGCTCGCCGTCACCACGCGCAACCGCGACGACATCGAGGACATCGAGGAGTACGTCGCGCGCGAGCAGGGCGCCGAAGGCGTCGACCCGACCGCTCCGCGGCAGGCCGGCGCCTGACGCTGGCAGACTGCGGCCATGGCCACCTTCCCGCGACGCGTCATCGTGGTGGGGGCGGGCGTGGTCGGGCTGACCTGCGCCGTGCGCCTGCTCGAGGCCGGGCACCGCGTCGACGTCGTCGCGCGCGACCTGCCGCTCGAGACCACGTCGGCGATCGCGGCCGCGCTCTGGTACCCCTACCGTGCGCTGCCCCAGGACCACGTGACCGCGTGGTCCGCGACGTCGTACGGCGTCCTCGCGGAGCTCGCCGCCGACGACGAGAGCGGCGTGCGGATGCTCACCGGCACCGAGGTGCTCCGCTCACCGCAGCCCGACCCGTGGTGGCGCTCGGCGGTCCCGTCGCTGGACCGCGAGACGGCGCTGCCGCCGGGCTACGACGACGGATGGACCTTCGTCGCGCCGGTGATCGACATGCCGGTCCACCTCCGCTGGCTGGTCGCTCGGATCGAGGAGCTCGGGGGCACGCTGACCCGGATGAACCTCTCGACGCTGCCCGACGACGGCAGTCTCGTCGTCAACGCGACCGGGCTCGGCGCACGGCACTTCGGCGCGGACCCGACGGTGACACCCGTGCGTGGCCAGGTCGTGGTGGTGGAGCAGGTGGGCCTGGACCGCTGGACGCTCGACGGTGGCGGACTGACGTACGTCGTGCCCCGCAGCGCCGAGATCGTGCTCGGCGGCACCGACGTCGAGGGCGAGTGGAGCCGCACGCCGGACCCGGAGGTCGCCCGGCAGGTGCTGCACCGGGCCTGCGCACTGGTGCCCGAGCTGGAGGGCGCCCGCGTGCTGCGGCACAAGGTCGGGCTGCGGCCCGCGCGGCCCGCGGTGCGCCTCGAGCGGGTCGGCGAGGTCATCCACTGCTACGGCCACGGTGGCGCCGGCGTGACCCTGTCGTGGGGCTGCGCCGACGACGTGGTGGGGCTCGCCGGTGACTGACCTGCAGTGCGCCGCCCGGGTGTTCGTGGCCAGGCACGGCGAGGCGTCCTACGAGAGCGAGCTGCTCAGCGACTCCGGCGGCTGGCTGACCCGGCGCGGGCGCGAGCAGTCGCGCGACCTCGCCGCCCGGCTGGGGGGCGAGCGGGTCGCGGCCGTGTGGTCGAGCCCGATGTCGCGGGCCGTGCAGACGGCCGAGATCGCCGCCGCGGGGCTCGGCGTCGACGTGGTGGTGCGGGAGGGCCTGCGCGAGTTCGGCGTCGGGCACGCGGCGGGCACGACCGGTGACCCGGACCCGTTCGCCGAGACGTTCGCCGCCTGGCTCGGCGGCGACCTGTCCGCCCGGATCCCCGGCGCCGAGACGGGTCTGGAGGTGCTGGCCCGCTACGGCGCCGTCCTCGACGAGGTCGCCGACGCGCACCGCGGCGAGGCGGTGCTCGTGGTCAGCCACGGCGGCGCGACGTGCCTGGCGCTGCCGGTGCTGGCCCGCAACCTCGCCCCCGAGCACGCCCTCGACCTGCCGCTGGGCAACTGCGAGCTGGTCGCGCTGGAGGCCGACGCCGACGGCTGGGTCGCCCGGTCGTGGGCGGGGCGCACGCTCGACTGACGGCCGGCCGGCCCGCCGGCCTCGGTCAGCGCGTCACGCCGAGCGCCCACAGCAGCGCCACGATCGCGGCCATCACGAGCAGCGCGACGCCCATCCGCGCCGCCATCCCCTTGACCCACAGCGACATCAGGCTCTCGCTGCGCCCGCGGCGATCCAGCGGGACGACGTCGACCACGGCGCGGCGGTCGAGGGGTCCGTAGACGTGCGGATAGGTGTCGTCGCCGACGGGCTCGACGCGTACGTCCGCCGCGGTCAGGCGCGCCGGGTCGATGGTGAGCAGGACCAGGTGCTCGCGGACGTCGCGGTAGTAGCGGTCGAAGACGCCCTGCACCTGGTCACGCCGGCTGGCGTGGATGAACCCCTCCTCCTCGAGGCTGCGCCCGAGGGTCGAGGTCGTGTAGGTCCCGGTGGCCAGGGCCCGTCGCCAGTCGGCCGCCGTGGCGATGTGGAAGATGCGCTCGGGCGGGGTGGCGGTCACCGTGCGAGCGTAGCGAGCCCCACGCCCTCACGACCCCGGGCGAGCGCCGACGCACGATCGTGGACGATCCGCGTCACCTGGTGGCTCGGACCATCCACGAGGTCCGCCCGGGCCCGGTGGTCAGAACAGCCGGTGCTCGGCGTCGTCCATCCCGCGCAGGGCGTCGTAGTCGACCAGGGCGCAGGCGATGCCGCGGTCGGTGGCGAGCACCCGCGCCTGGGGCTTGATCTCCTGCGCCGCGTAGATGCCGCGGACCGGCCCCCGGCTGGTGAGCATCGGGTCGCGGTTGAGGAGCTCGAGGTAGCGGGTGAGCTGCTCGACGCCGTCGATCTCGCCGCGGCGCTTGATCTCGACCGCGACCGACAGGCCGTCGGCGTCGCGGCACATCAGGTCGACCGGACCGATGGCGGTCATGTACTCGCGGCGGACCAGGGTCAGGCCGTCGGCGAGGGTGGCGGGGTGCTCGGCGAGCAGCTCCTGGAGGTGCTTCTCGACGCCGTCCTTCTGCAGGCCGGGGTCGATGCCGAGGTCGTGCGAGCTGTCGTGGAGCACCTCGTCGATGAGGATGCGCAGGGTGTCGTCGGACTTGGTGGCGCTCACCAGCCACTCGGCGCGGCCGTCCTCGGAGAGCCCCTCACGCACCGTGCACGGCGGCGACATCCAGTTGAGCGGCTTGTAGGAGCCGCCGTCGGAGTGGATCAGCACGGAGCCGTCCGACTTCAGCATCAGCACCCGGGTGGCCAGCGGCAGGTGGGCGGTGAGCCGTCCGGCGTAGTCCACCTGGCAGCGCGCGACGACGATCCTCACGACGGGGGAATCTACCGTGCGTCCGTGGTGCGGAGTGGGGGAGCACCCGGGGTGCCGGGGCACCCGCCTGCGTGACGCTTCCCACAGCCCCGCGGGCCCCGCGCCGTGGGAGCATGCGTCCATGACTGACACGCCCGTTCGCGAGTTCACCACCGTCGGCGTCATCGGCCTCGGCACCATGGGCGCCGGCATCGCCGAGGTGTTCGCCCGCAACGGCTACTCGGTCGTCGGCGTGGAGGTCACCGAGGCCGCCGTCCAGCGCGGACGCGAGCACCTGGAGCACTCCACGGCGCGGGCGGTGAAGCGCGAGAAGATGACGCCCGAGGAGCAGGCCGAGCTGCTGGGCCGCGTCACCTTCACCACCTCGATGGCCGACCTGGCCGACGCCGACTTCGTCGTCGAGGCAGTGGTGGAGTCGCTGGAGCTGAAGAAGTCGATCTTCCGCGCGCTGGACGACGTGGTGCGCCCCGACGCGATCCTGGCCACCAACACCTCGTCGCTGAGCGTCACCGAGATCTCGACGGCCAGCTCCCGGCCGGGACGGGTCGTCGGCGTGCACTTCTTCAACCCCGCGCCGGTGCAGGACCTCGTCGAGATCGTCCGCACCGTGGTCACCGAGCCCGACGTCCTGGCGAGCGTGCAGGGACTGCTGCGCAGCGTCGGCAAGAACCCCGTCGTGTGCGGCGACAAGGCGGGCTTCATCGCCAACACCCTGCTGTTCGGCTACCTCAACCACGCCGTGTCGATGTACGAGGGCAAGTACGCCTCGCGCGAGGACATCGACGCGGCGATGCGCTTCGGCTGCGGCTACCCGATGGGCCCCCTGGCGCTGCTCGACCTGATCGGCCTCGACACGGCCTACGAGATCCTCGACACGATGTACAAGCAGGGCCGCGACCGCCTGCACGCCCCCGCGCCGATCCTCAAGCAGTACGTCACCGCCGGCCTGCTGGGCCGCAAGTCGGGACGTGGCTTCTACACCTACGAGGCGCCCGACAGCCCGGTGGTCGTCGCGGACGCCCAGACCCCGAGCTCGGAGGACAAGCCCCAGCTGCGCCACGACGTCGAGCTCGTCGGCGTCGTCGGCACGGGCACCATGGCGTCGGGGATCGTGGAGGTCTTCGCGAAGGCCGGCTACGACGTGGTCTTCACCGGCCGCGGGCAGGACAAGGTCGACGGCGTCGTCGCGGGCATCACCAAGAGCTTCGACAAGCAGATCCAGCGCGGCCGGGCCACCGAGGAGCAGAAGGCCGACGCCCTGGCCCGGGTGCGCGGCACCACCTCGCTCGACGACCTCAAGGACGTGGACCTCGTGGTCGAGGCCATCGCCGAGGACCTCGCGGTCAAGACCACCCTGTTCGAGAACCTCGACGAGATCTGCAAGCCGGGCGCGATCCTGGCGACGACCACCTCGTCGCTCCCGATCATCTCCATCGCCAGGGCGACCTCGCGCCCGCAGGACGTCATCGGCATGCACTTCTTCAACCCGGCCGCGGTCATGAAGCTGGTCGAGGTGGTCTCCACCGTGGCCACCGACGAGGCCGTCACCGAGACCGTGCTCGCGATCGCCGAGAAGGTCGGCAAGGTGCCGGTGAGGTGCGGGGACCGCTCGGGCTTCATCGTCAACGCGCTGCTCTTCCCCTACCTCAACGACGCCGTCAAGATGCTGGAGGCGCACTACGCCACGGCCGACGACATCGACACCGCGATGAAGCAGGGCTGTGCGCTGCCGATGGGGCCGTTCGAGCTGCTCGACGTGGTGGGCAACGACGTGTCGCTGGCCATCCAGCGCGAGCTCTACCTGGAGTTCCGCGAGCCGGGCTTCGCCCCGGCACCGCTGCTCGAGCACCTGGTCACCGCCGGCTACCTCGGGCGCAAGGCCGGTCGCGGCTTCCGCGACTACAGCAGCCGCTGAGCCGGCCGGCACCTCAGTCGAGGCAGAACTCGTTGCCCTCGGGGTCGGTCATCACCAGGTGACCCGCGTCCATCGGGGGTGACGGCTCGTGACGCTCCACCCGCGTCGCGCCGAGGGCCACGAGACGCTCGGACTCGGTCTCCAGCGCGGACATCCGCTCCTCGCCCTCGAGGCCGGGGGCGGCGCGCAGGTCGAGGTGCACGCGGTTCTTCGCCGCCTTGCCCTCGGGCACGCGCTGGAAGAACAGCCGCGGCCCCACGCCGTCGGGGTCCTGCGCCGCGGACGCGGAGTTCCACTCCGACTCGGGCACGCCGACCTCGCGGAGGAAGTCGTGCCACGCCTCGAAGACGTCCTGGCCCGGCGCGAGCTCGCGCCCGGGTGGTGGCGGGTTGACGTAGCCCATGGCGGCTGCCCAGAAGCGGGAGAGCGTCTCGGGGTCGTGGGCGTCGAAGGTCACCTGGATGGTCCGGCTCATCCCGTCATCCTGCACCCGCCCACCGACAGTCAGCGGTTGTCGACCACCAGGGCCGCGAGCCGCGCCCGCGTGTTGATGTCGAGCTTGCGGTAGATGTGGGTCAGGTGCGCGTCGACGGTCCGCGGTGAGACGTAGAGCTCCTGGGCGATCTGGCGGCTCGTCAGGCCGTGGGCGACCCGGTCGGCGACCTGCCGCTCAGCGGGGGTCAGGACGTCGAGCACCGAGGGGCGCAGGGACGGCGCGCCGACGAAGATCTCCGTCACGAGCGCGACGGCGTGCGCGGACAGGTCGTCGCCGTCGAGCCACTCCGCGGGCGGCCGGCTCGCGGGCACCACGTCATAGTCGGCGGAGTAGCCCCAGCGCACCGCCATCCGCGGGCTGCGCAGCGCCAACGCCGCCGCCGCGAGCGAGCGCGCCTCGGGCAACTCGCGTGCCCGGGCCACGCCCGCGAGGCCGTCGAGCACGTCGGCGGCGCGGAGCGGCAGGCGCATCGTGGCGCACTGCTCGAGCGCGGTGAGGTAGGTGGTGGTGGCCTGGTCGAGGTCGTCGAGCTGGACCAGCGCCCGCCCGAGCAGCAGCCGGGCGTCGACGCCGTCGCGTCCGAGCCGCGCCGAGTCGGCCAGCGCGACGACGTCGGCGGCGAGTCCGGCGGCCTGGCGCGCGTCGCCCCGGGCCAGCAGCTCGCGGCCGTCCTGGGCCAGCACCGGCAGCCGCACCGCCCAGGGCAGCGTCTCGCGCACGACGTCGCTGGCCACCCAGGTCGGATCGAGACCGCGCAGCAGTGTCTCGGCCAGCAGCCCGACCCGGTCCTCGGCCAGCTCGCGGGCCTCGACGACGACCGCGCGGGTGCCGGCGACGGCCTCGGCGATGCGGCCCTGCTCGAGCGCGATGCGGGCCAGGATGGTGCGCGCGGACAGGTCGATCCAGCGCTCGTCGCGGGTCGTACGAGACGGCATCGCGTCCGCCACGGCCCGGGTGGCCTCGGCGAAGCGGCCCTGCGAGGCGTAGAGGTCGGCCAGCGTGCGCGTGGCCTGCCGGCCGATCGACCCGTCGGGGTCGAGCTCGATGGCGCGCCTGGCCTCGGACTCCGCGCTCGCCAGGTCGCCGGCGTCGAGGTGCATCTCGGCGCGGATCGAGGCCGTCTTGGCGAGCTGCTCCTCGGGACGGGGGGCCGACGAGGCGTGCTGGTCGGCGCGCTCGAGCAGCCACAGCCCCTCGTAGGTGCCGCGCATCTCGGAGGCGGCGATGCCCGCGCGACGCGCCACCTGCGCGCCGATGGCGGGCGGGCCGTCGCCGCTCGCGAGGGCCCCCTCGAGGATCTCGACGGCCTCCCGGGCGCGCATCGAGGTGTAGAGGGAGGAGAAGATGCGGTTGGCCACGGAGTAGCCCTCGGCCCGGGTGGCCGGGTCGGCGCACGCGGCGAGGACCGCCTGGCGCATCGCGGGCAGGTCGCCGAGCCACTCGGCGTCGGCCGCGCCGTAGTTGTCGTGGGCGGGCGCGTGCGCCTGGGCCCAGGCGAGGAGGCCGGTGCGGACCGCCGCCTCGTCGTCGGGCCCGGCGAGGACGCGGGCCCGACCGCGGATGGGCGAGAGCATGTCGAAGCGACCCTGGGCGTCGACCTCGAGGAGGCTGCGGCGCACCAGGTTGCCGGCGAGCTCGGCGGCCTCGGGCACCGGCACGTCGAGCACCTGCGCGAGCACCCCGAGCCCGACGCCGAAGTCGAGCAGGCCGATGCGGCGCAGCGCGGTGGCGCTGGCGGGGTCGAGGAGGTCGTGGGCGGAGTCGACGGCCTGGTCCAGGCTCACGGTGGCCATCGCGTTGCTGAGCCCGACGAGCGCCGACTGCACGGCGACCTGCTCGATCAGCAGCGGCAGGCCACCCGTGGCGCGCAGCAGGCGGCGCACCTCGGGCGCCTGCACGTCGAGGTCGACCCGCTGGCCCCCGGCCGCGCGGATGCGCTGGAGGAACAGCTCCACCGCGGGTCCCTCGAGCGGCCCGCGGACAGAGGGGACGGGCAGCGGTCCGACCCGGACGACCGACTCGGCGGGTTGGCCGGCCGTCGTCAGCGCCGTGACGACCACGCGCGCGTCGGTGGTGCCATCCAGCACCGACTGCAGCACCGGGCCGGCGCCGGTGGTGTCGAGGTCGAGCCCGTCGAGCACGAGCAGGCAGTCGCGGCCGTCGACCGCGCGCCCCAGCGCGCCGACCAGCGAGTCGCCCGGGGCGGTCTCCGCGCCCAGGCTCTCGAGCGCCGCCACGAGCACCTCGTCGAGGGTGCGGAGGGTGCGCGCGTCGACCCAGGACACGGGCACGCCGGCGGCCGCGTGGCGCACCAGCAGGGTCTTGCCGCTGCCGGGCGGGCCCACGACCGTCACCCACCGCGCCTCCCCGAGGGCCTCCTCCAGTGCTCGCTGGACGTCGTCGCGACCGAGACAGGGGGACAGCACGGGTACGAATCTATCGCCCCCGGGGACCGCAGTTAGGTAGGACTACGGATGCCGGGCCGGCCTCCGTCGCGGGAGGGTTGGCGTACGCCGAGGGGACGGGGCCGCGCGAGGGGATGGCCCCGCCGCCCACCGGCCGCTTGTCAGGGCAGGTCGCACATCGTCGGGGGTCGATGGGCGACCTGCCCTCGCAGGTCTCGCCCCGCCTTCGCGGGCCGCCGCGAACGGGCGTCGGATCCGGTGCGGGCACGTTGTCGCGACTGCGTAGGCTTGAGCCATGGAACTCGTGCTCGTGCTGATCGTCCTCGGCGGGCTCACCGCGGTCGCGGTCGCCGCGGGGCGGACGGGCAAGAAGCGTGAGCTGGCGCGCGCCGAGGCGGAGGTCGCCCCCGTGAGGAGGCTCGCCGAGGAGGACGTCACCGCCCTCGGCGTGGAGCTGCAGGACCTCGACATCGACCTGGCCGGCGAGCCGCTCGACGCCGGTGCCAACGCCGACTACCAGCGCGCCCTCGACTCCTACGAGTCGGCCAAGACGGCTGCCGCGGGACTCACCCGCGCCGAGGACGTCAAGCACGTCACCGAGATCCTCGAGGACGGGCGCTACGCGATGGCGTGCGTGCGAGCGCGGGTCGCGGGCGAGCCGCTGCCCCAGCGCCGCCCTCCGTGCTTCTTCGACCCCCGGCACGGCCTGTCGGTCGCCGACGTTCCGTGGACCCCGCCCGGCGGCGCCCCGCGCGACGTGCCGGCCTGCGCGCTCGACATCGAGCGGGTGCGGGCCGGGGCCGAGCCCGACATCCGCAAGGTGATGGTCGGCTCGCGGCGCGTGCCCTACTGGCAGGGCGGGCGCGCCTACCAGCCCTACGCCCAAGGCTACTTCGGTGCCTTCTCGCCGATGGACTGGATGTTCATGGGCATGCTGTTCGGGGGCGGCTTCGACGGCCTCGGTGAGGGGATCGGGGCGATCGGTGAGGGGATCGGCGACCTGTTCGGCGGCATCGGCGACGGCATCGGCGACCTCTTCGACGGCTTCGACTTCTGAGTCCGGTCACCACCCGCACCGGCCGGCGAAGGGTCGGTGGCGGGCGGTCGAGCGGGGTGCGTCAGGATGGCCGCGTGAGCCTGCACCGCACCGAGCTCGGTGAGTCCGGACCCCGCGTCGTGTTCTGCCACGGACTCTTCGGCCAGGGCAAGAACTGGACGCAGGTCGCGAAGGCGCTCAGCGCCGACCACCGCGTCCTGCTGCTCGACATGCCCAACCACGGGCGGTCGTCGTGGACCGAGCGCTTCGACTTCCTCGAGCTGGCCGACCTCGTCGCCGCCGAGCTCGGCGACGAGCCGGTCGCCCTGGTCGGGCACTCGATGGGCGGCAAGATCGCGATGTGCGTCGCGCTGCGGCACCCCGAGCTCGTCGACCGGCTGGCGGTCGTCGACATCGCCCCGGTGGCGTACGAGAGCGGGCGGGAGTTCGTCGGCTACATCGAGACGATGCGCGCCCTCGACCTCGGCTCGCTCGAGCGCCGCGACCAGGCCGAGGCCGCCCTCGCGGAGGCGGTGCCCAGCCCGACGGTGCGCGGGTTCCTGCTGCAGAACCTGCGCCGCACCGACGACGGCTGGCACTGGCAGGTCAACCTCGAGCTGCTGGGCGAGCACATGGACCAGCTCGTCGGCTGGCCCGACGAGGAGCTCGGCGACGCGACGTACGACGGGCCGGTGCTGTGGGTCGGCGGCGCGCGCTCGGACTACATCTCCGACGAGCACGCCGCCGAGATGGACCGCCGGTTCCCGCGCAACCGCCGGGTCCTGGTCAAGGGCGCCGGGCACTGGGTGCACTCCGAGCAGCCGGAGGTCTTCCTCGAGGTGCTGCGGCGCTTCCTCGCCTGACCTCGGCGTGGATCAGCTGCGCCGGCGCGCCCGGTAGGCGGCGACGGCCTCGCGGTTGCCGCAGGTCGTCGAGCAGAAGCGGCGGGAGCGGTTGCGCGAGAGGTCGAGCACGACGTCCTCGCAGTCGTCGGCCGCGCACGTGGCCAGGCGCGACATCTCGTCGGCGCGGATCACGTCGACCATCGCCATCGCCGTCTCGACGACCACCCGCTCGTCGAGGGGACGGTCGGGGTCGACGGCGTGCAGGTGCCAGTCCCAGTCGCCGTGCCGCTGGAGCTGGGGCAGCGCACGGGACCGGGCGAGCATGTCGTTGACGATCTCTGCGGCCCGGTCGCGCTCGGCGAGCAGCAGGGAGCGGAGGTCGGGACGCAGCCGGCGCACCGCCTCCAGCTCGGCGGTCGTCGCGTCGTGGCGGCCCGTGTAGGTCCACCGGGCGAGGAAGGCGGACAGGTCGTCGATCGAGCCGAGGGGATCTCCGGGCTCGTCGGTGGAGTTGGCGAGGGCGACGGCCGCTTGGAGCGCGGCGTCCGTGTCATCGGTGAAATGCACGTTGACACATTACAGTCACCGCGCCTAGCGTCATGGGTGTGACAGCTTTGACCCATGACGCGCGATCGTCCCGGACCGCAGCGGGCCTGCTCCTCGCGCTCGCGTCGGCGCTCACCTTCGGCCTCTCCGGCGCGCTCGCCCGCGGGCTGCTCGACACCGGCTGGAGCGCGGGCGCCGCGGTGACGCTGCGCACCGCGATCGCCGCGCTCGTCCTGCTGGTGCCCGGCCTGCTGGCCCTGCGCGGGCGCCTCCACGTGCTCCGGGCCAATGCCGGGCTCGTCACCGTCTACGGCATCACGGCGGTCGCCGGCGCCCAGCTGTGCTACTTCTACGCCGTCACCTACATGCAGGTGAGCGTGGCGCTGCTGCTGGAGTACACCGCGCCGGTCGCGGTGGTCGTCTGGCTCTGGGTGCGCCACGGCCACCGGCCCTCGGGGCTCACGGTGATCGGCGCGGCGATCGCCGCTGCCGGACTGGTGCTCGTGCTGGACGTCGTCTCGGGCGCCGAGCTGAGCACGGCCGGGGTGCTGTGGGCGCTCGGCGCCATGGTCGGGGCGGCGAGCTACTTCGTCATCTCCGCCGACGAGGGCAACGGGCTGCCCGGCATCAGCCTCGCCGCGGGCGGGCTGTTCGTCGCGACCGCGGTCCTCGGCGCGGCCGGGGCCATCGGCGTCCTGCCGTTCCGCACCTCGACGGCCGACGCGGCCTACGCCGGCGTCGCGGTGCCCTGGTGGGTCACGGTCCTGGCGCTCGGGCTGGTCACGGCCGCGTTCGCCTACGTCACCGGCATCGAGGCCGGGCGCCGGCTCGGGAGCCGGCTGGCGTCGTTCGTCGCGCTCGGGGAGGTGCTGGCCGCGGTGGTGTGGGCCTGGCTCCTGCTCGACGAGCTGCCGCGACCGATCCAGCTCGCCGGCGGGCTGCTGGTGCTGGCCGGTGTGGTCGTGGTCAAGCTGGGCGAGGAGCGGGCGCCGCTCCTGGCGGAGCCGCTCCCCGCGGCGGACCCTGACCCCGTCAGCGGGCGTCCTGCCGGGTGAGGAAGACCTCGCGGTGCAGCAGGAGCAGCGCCGCGGCGACCGGGACGGCCAGCAGCGCGCCCACCACGCCCATCAGCGACCCGCCCACGAGGGCCGCGACCACGGTGACCGAGCCCGGCAGGTCGACCGACCTCTTCATGATGCGCGGGTAGATCACGTAGGACTCGAACTGCTGGTAGGCCAGGTAGTAGACCAGCGCCACCAGGGCGACCGTGGGGGAGACCGTCAGGCCGAGCAGCGTCATGATCGCGCCGGACACGAAGGCGCCCACGATCGGGATGAGCGAGAAGAGGCCCACGACGAAGGCCAGCGCGAAGGCGTAGTCACCCAGCCCGATGAGGGTCGAGAACACCAGCGTGCTGATGCCCGCGCACAACGCGACGAAGAAGGCGCCCGCGACGTAGGCGCCCGTCGAGCGGATGATGCCGTCGCCCAGCTCGCTGACGCGCCGACGCCGCGACGCCGGCGCCAGGGAGTAGGCCGCGTGCTTGATGCTCGGCAGCGAGGCCAGGAAGTAGATCATCAGCACGAGGACGATGAGGCTGTTGGTGACCACCGAGAGCACCCGCAGGCCGACGCCGAGCGCGCCGCCGAAGACGCGCTGGCCGAAGTCGCCGTTCTGGATGTAGTCGCGCACCTTGGCGATCACGTCGTACTTGTCGTCGAGCCTCTGCACCTGGGCGTTGGACTGCAGGTCGTCGAGCCAGCCGGGGGCGCTCCGGGTGATCGCGGCGATCTGCTCGCTGATCACCGGCGCGACGGCCACGACGAAGAGGGCGAGCACGCCGAGCACGACGACGAGGACCAGGAGCACCGACAGCCCGCGCCGCACGCCGCGCCGCATGAAGAACTCGACCGTGGGATTGAGGCCGATGGCCAGGAACATCGACATCACCAGCAGCACGAGGATCGAGGAGATGCTCAACAGCTGCTGGCTGAGGAAGATCGCGACGACCGCGCCGAGCGCGCCGAAGAACCCGATGTTGAAGGGGGAGTGCCGCAACAGCATCGGCGAGGGGACCGGCTCGGCCGGGACGTAGGGCACGTCGAGGGCCTCGTCGACCACGAGATCGGTGGCGTCGTCGATCCGCTCCGCGATGTCGACGGCCGAGCGCGCGGAGTCGTGGGCCGCCCCCTCTGCCGCGTCGGCGGCCGCCTCGGCGCGGTCGGCGTCATCGGCGACCTGCTCGGCGACCCGTGCGGCGACCCCGTCGAGCGAGCGCGGCGTCTCGGCGGTCCGGGTGTCCACGGAGATGCGGCCCGAGTGGTCGGGCGAGTTCCCGGACCCGGAGGCGACCAGCGCCCGGAGCCGGTCGCGCCAGCTCAGGACTCGTCCTCGGCGAAGCCCGCGACCACGTCGCGCAGGGCGCCGAGCTGGGCGGTGATCGCGTCGCGGCGCTTGGCCGCGCGATCGACCTCCGCCTGGATGTTGGCCAGCTCCCGCTCCGCCTGGGCGATGCGGGTGGCGCCGATGGAGTCGGCCTGGGTGCGGGCCGAGGCGACGATCTGCTCGGCCTCGCGCCGGGCGCGGGAGAGCAGGCCCTCGGACTCCGACTGGGCCTGCTGGCGGTGGGCCGTGGCCTGGGCCGTCGCCTCGCGCGCCCGCTGCTCGGCGGCGTTGGCGCGTGCCTCGGCCTCGGCGACCAGGCGCTGGGTCTCGGCGGTGGCGTTGCTGTGGTGCTCGGCGGCCTCGCGGGCGAGGCGCTCCTTCTCCACCGCCAGGGTGCGCCGCGCCTCCTGGACCTCGCGGTCGGCGGCGGCGCGGGCCTGCTCGGCCTCGCGGGTCGCCGTCACGCGCACCTCGTTGGTCTCCTGCTGTGCGGCGAGGCGGAGCTGGTCGGCCTCGCGCCGGGCGGCCGCGAGCAGGTCGTCGGCCTCGGCCTTTGCGAGGGCGCGCTCGGTCTCGGCGTCGGTGGTCAGGCGCGAGCGCATCTCGTCGAGCTCCTTGAGCTGGACCATCCGCATGTCGTCGGCCTCGCGGGCCGCGTCGGCCCGGATGCTGTGGGCGTCGCGCTCGGCCTGCGCGCGGATCTCGTCGGCCTCGCGGCGGGCGGCGGCGCGCACGTCGGCGGCCTCGTCCTCGGCCATCTTGAGCATGGAGGTCGCCCGGCCGCCCAGTCCGGCGTAGGTCGGGTTGGCGTTCTCCGCGACCTCGACCCGCAGCCGCTCGAGCTCGGCCTCGAGCTCGATGACCTGCTGCTCGCTGCTGGCCAGGCTGGTGGCCAGGCCCGACTTCTCGCTCAGGAGCTGGCCGAGGCGCTGGTCGACGGCCGCCTTGTCGTAGCCACCGCGCCGCACCACCGGCAGCGGACCGGCTGCCGGTGCGGGCACCGGGGGGAGCTGCGCGGGCGGGGGGACCACGGGCGCTCGCCGGGTGGTCTCGCCCCGCGGCACCGGGGCCGCTGCGCGGACCGGCTGGGTGGCCTGCGGGGTGGCCGGCGGGGTGGCCGGCGGGGGAGCGGGGGTCGTCGCCCCACCGGCGGGGGCGCGGCGTGGCTCGTCGTCCGGCGTCTCCTTCGGGGTCACCGGGAGGACCTGGGTCTCCTCGGCGGCGGAGTCCGGGGTCGTCCGACTCTCGGTGCCGGCGCCGGCGGGGCCGGAAGGGGTGGCCTTGCCGTCGGCGGGCTCCGGCTCGTCGAAGATGGACAGGCCCTGGTCGGAAGCCATGCTGCGGCACCCACTCTCACGTCGTACGGACTGCGTCCCGGCCAGTCTCTCCGATGGGTCCTCAAGTTCACACCCCGGCTCGCGGGCGACCGGGATCTGGTCGGCGAACCGGGGTGTGACGACCCTCGCAGGCCGGGTGCGGGCGCGGGGCGTTCAGACGCCGCGGAAGCGGTTGATCGCGGTCTCGTGCTGGGCGCGCATCTCGTGGTCGAGGACGCCGAGGCCCTCCTCGGGGGCCAGGCAGAGCACGCCGACCTTGCCCTGGTGGGCGTTCTGGTGGACGTCGAGGGCCGCCTGCCCGACCTCCTGGAGGGTGTAGGTCTTCGACAGGGTCGGGTGGATCTTGCCCTTGGCGATGAGGCGGTTGGCCTCCCACGACTCGCGGTAGTTGGCGAAGTGGCTGGAGATGATGCGCTTGAGGTTCATCCACAGGTAGCGGTTGTCGTACTCGTGCATGTAGCCCGAGGTGGACGCGCAGGTGGTGATGGTGCCGCCCTTGCGGGTGACGAAGACCGAGGCGCCGAAGGTCTCCCGGCCGGGGTGCTCGAAGACGATGTCGATGTCCTCGCCGCCGGTGAGCTCGCGGATGCGGGCGCCGAAGCGCTTCCACTCCCGCGGGTCCTGCTGGGTGCCCTCGTCGTTCCAGAACCTGTAGTCCTCCTCGGAGCGGTTGATGATCAGCTCCGCGCCCATGCTGCGGGCGATGGAAGCCTTCTCCTCGTTGGAGACCACGCACACCGGGGTCGCCCCGCCGTTGAGGGCGTACTGCGTCGCGAACCCGCCCAGGCCGCCGGAGGCGCCCCAGATCAGGACGTTGTCGCCCTGCTTCATGTCGCCGCCGTTCTTGCTGACGAGCTGGCGGTAGGCGGTGCAGTTGACCAGGCCGGGGGAGGCGGCCTCCTCCCAGGTCAGGTGCTCCGGCTTGGGCATGAGCTGGTTGGCCTTGACCATCGCCACGTCGGCCAGGCCGCCGAAGTTGGTCTCGAAGCCCCAGATCCGCTGCTCGGTGTCGAGCATGGTGTCGTTGTGGCCGTCGGGACCCTCGAGCTCGACGGAGAGGCAGTGGGCCACCACCCGGTCGCCGGGCTTCCACTTGGTGACGCCGGGGCCGGTCTTGAGCACGACGCCGGACAGGTCGGAGCCCACCACGTGGTAGGGCAGGTCGTGGCGCTTGGTCAGCTCGCTGTTGCGGCCGTAGCGCTCGAGGAACCCGAAGGTGGACACCGGCTCGAAGATGGAGGTCCACACGGTGTTGTAGTTGATGGCGCTCGCCATCACGGCCACGAAGGCCTCGCCGGGTCCGAGCTCGGGCAGCGGCACGTCCTCGACGTGGAGCGACGCGCGCGGGTCCTTGTCCTTCGACGCCACCCCCTCGAACATGTCGACCTCGTCCTTCTTGACGAAGGCGGCGCGGTAGGACTCCGGGAGGTCGAGGCTGGCGAAGTCCTCCGCCGTGGCGCTGCCGGACTGGATGGCGTCGAGGATGTGGTGCACGGGTGTCTCCTGGTGCGGCATCGGGGGGACGAGTGCCGGGGACGATACCGGCGAGTAACCACTGGTGGTGGGTGGTGTGACGTACGTCGCGGTGGGGCCCGGGGCGAGCCCGCGGGTGCTGGTGGGCGGGGGCGTCAGTGCGCGGACGCGGCGGGCTCGACGAGCTCGACCAGCACGCCGCCCGCGTCCTTGGGGTGGATGAAGTTGACCCGGCTGTCGGAGGTGCCACGGCGCGGGGCGTCGTAGAGCAGGCGCAGCCCACGCTCGCGCAGGACGCCCGCCACGTGCTCGACGTCGTCGACGCGGAAGGCGAGCTGTTGGATGCCCGGGCCGTTGCGGTCGAGGAACTTCGCGATCGTGGACTCGGGGGTCAGCGGGGCGAGCAGCTGGATGCACGAGCCGGAGTCGCCCACCCCGACCATCGCCTCGCGCACGCCCTGCTCCTCGTTGACCTCCTCGTGGAGGACCTCCATGCCGTAGGTGTCGCGGTAGAAGGCCATCGCCTCGTCGAGGTCGGGGACGGCGATGCCCACGTGGTCGATGGCGGTGAACAGGTGCTGGACGTCACCGAGGGGGTGTCCGGGCAGGTCGGGGCTCATGCGCACATGGTGGCCGACGCGGCGCCCGGGGGCGAGGGGGTGTGAGCGTCACCACGCGGACTGAGCGGGGGTCCCGGAACGAGAGCGCCGACCCGGGGTGTGACGCGTGCCTCACGGGACGCCGGCACCACACCCTCCCGGCGCCGTCACCGAGGTGGGTAGGGTCCGAAGGAGCAGCACCTCGATCCTTTCGACTGGAGGCACCTCAATGTCCGGATCCGTCATCGTCGCCGGGGCCCGCACCCCGATCGGCCGCCTGCTCGGCGGGCTGAAGGACCTCACCGCCGCCGACCTCGGCGGCGTCGCGATCAAGGGCGCCCTCGAGAAGGCCGGGGTCACGGGCGACCAGGTCGACTACGTGATCATGGGCCAGGTCATCCAGGCCGGCGCCGGCCAGAACCCGGCCCGCATGGCCGCGGTGAAGGGCGGGGTCCCGATGGACGTCCCCTCGATCACGATCAACAAGGTCTGTCTCTCCGGGCTCAACGCCATCGCGCTGGCCGACCAGCTCGTGCGGGCGGGCGAGTGCGAGATCGTGGTCGCGGGCGGCATGGAGTCGATGACCAACGCGCCCCACTTCCTTCCCAAGTCGCGCGAGGGCGTGAAGTTCGGCGACGTCTCGCTCGTCGACTCGATGGCCTACGACGCGCTGTTCGACCAGTTCACCTCGCAGGCGATGGGCCTGCTGACCGAGGAGTGCAACGCCGCGGGCGCCAACCTCACCCGCGAGGAGCAGGACACCTTCGCCGCCTACTCGCACCAGAAGGCCGCCGTCGCCTGGAAGAACGGCGTCTTCGCCGACGAGGTGGTGCCGGTCGAGGTCCCGCAGCGCCGGGGCGAGCCGGTCGTGGTGGCCGAGGACGAGGGCGTGCGCGGTGACACCACGGTCGAGTCGCTGGGCAAGCTGCGGCCCGCCTTCAGCAAGGCCGGCACCGTCACGGCGGGCTCGGCCTCGCAGATCTCCGACGGCGCCGCCGCGGTGGTCGTGATGAGCAAGGCGAAGGCCGAGGAGCTCGGTCTGACCTGGCTCGCGGAGATCGGCGCGCACGGCCAGGTCGCCGGGCCCGACTCGACCCTCCAGCTGCAGCCGGCCGCCGCCACCGCGAGGGCCTGCGAGAAGGAGGGCATCTCGCCCACCGACCTCGACCTCGTGGAGTTCAACGAGGCGTTCGCCGCCGTCGGGATCGCCTCGGCGCGCGAGCTCGGCATCGACGACGCCAAGGTCAACGTCAACGGCGGCGCGATCGCCCTCGGCCACCCCGTGGGCATGTCCGGCACCCGGGTCGTGCTCACCCTCGCGCTGGAGCTCCAGCGCCGCGGCGGGGGCGTCGGCGCGGCCGCGCTGTGCGGCGGCGGCGGCCAGGGCGACGCCCTGATCGTCCGGGTCCCCTCTGCCTGAGCGCACCGGCGCGGCGGCGGGGGCGTGTCCGGCGGCATGACGAGGCGTGGCGCCGTAACGGTGCCCGACCTCGTCGATCGCGCCCGCCGGGGCGACCCGGCCGCCGTGGCCCGGCTGATCACGCTCGTCGAGGACGCGTCCCCGCTCCTGCGGGAGGTGATGGCCGCGCTCGGCCCGCACGCCGGGCGCGCCCACGTGCTGGGCATCACCGGCGCGCCGGGCGTGGGCAAGTCGACCACGACCAACGCGCTCGTCACCGGGCTGAGGCGCTCGGGCAGGCGCGTCGGCGTCCTGGCCATCGACCCCTCGTCGCCGTTCTCCGGTGGGGCGCTGCTCGGCGACCGGGTCCGGATGGGCGACCACGCCCTCGACCGCGACGTCTACATCCGCTCGATGGGTGCCCGCGGCCACCTCGGCGGGCTCGCGTGGTCCACGCCGCAGGCGGTCCGCGTCCTCGACGCGGCCGGGTGCGACGTCGTGGTCGTCGAGACCGTCGGCGTGGGGCAGAGCGAGGTCGAGGTCGCCGGGCTGGCCGACACGACGCTCGTGCTGCTCGCCCCGGGAATGGGTGACGGGATCCAGGCCGCCAAGGCGGGGATCCTCGAGGTCGGTGACGTCTACGCGGTCAACAAGGCCGACCGCGAGGGCGCCGACCGCACCCGCCGCGAGCTGCGCACCATGCTGTCCATGGCGGAGCGTCGAGACGGGGCGTGGCGTCCGCCCGTGGTCCAGACCGTGGCGAGCACCGGCGAGGGGGTCGACGCGCTGCTCGGCGAGGTCGACCGGCACGCCGCGTGGCTCGCGGAGTCGGGCGAGCTCGCGCGCCGTCGTACGCTCCGTGCCCGGCACGAGGTCGAGGCGATCGCGCTCGCCGCGCTGCGGGAGCGTTGGGGGCGCACCGAGGCGGGAGCCGAGCTCGACGTCCTGGCCCGGCGGGTGGCCGCGGGCGACGTCGACCCCTACGCGGCGGCCGACGAGCTGCTGGCCGACTGAGCGGGAACCGCCCGGGGCTGCGGCGTCAGCTGATCAGCAGGGTCTGGCCGGTGATCCGGGCGGCGGCACTGCTCGCCAGGAAGAGCGTCGCATCGGCGACGGCGTCGGCGACCTGCGGCGAGCGGGCCCGCACGAGCGTGCCGCCGGCGGTCCGGCTGCCGCCGCCAGACGCGGGGCCGGGGGCGTACTGGCGCGGCAGCACCGACGGCGACATCGGGAGCACGGCGTTGACGCGCACGCCGAGTCCGGCCCAGTTGTGGCCGGCGCGGGCCGTCGTCTCGACGAGGTCGCGGCGGGCCGCCTCCGGGGTGCCGGAGAGCTGCAGCCAGCTCGTCACCGCCCCCGTGTGGACGACGCACCCCCCGCCCAGGGCCGGGCTCTGCCCGAGCTTGAGCCGTAGCCGAGTGGTGAGGAACGTCGGTCCGAGCAGCCCCGACCGGACGGCCTGGGCGATGAAGGCCTGCTCGTCGGGGGGAAGGCCGTGGGGGAGGGCGCAGGGCGCCGCCAGCACCAGGACGTCGATGTGCGTGATCGACGCGGCGAGGTGGTCGATCGAGTCCTGCCGAGCGAGGTTGACCGACTCGTAGTCGAACGCCGAGAGATCGGTGTCGTAGAGGGAGCGCAGCATCATCGTGCCGGTCACGGTCACGGAGGCGCCGGAGGACGCGAAGTCGGAGGCGATGGCGTGCCCTTCGCCGCGCGCGCCACCGACGACCAGCACCTGGTAGCCGGTGAAGTCGTACGACCCGGATGTCGTCATGCCCGTCGCACCCCTCCCGTCGGACCCCGGCTTGTTGTACCACGCAGTAGCCCCCCAGTGACAGGTGCTGGAGGGGGCCTCTTCAGCCCCGTCGCGCGCCGACGCTCACCGCGTCCGTACGTCGTCGGCCCGGCGCGGCTCGCCCAGGTCGACGCGGGCCGTGCGCACCGCGGCGAACGTCCACAGCTTGTTGACCACGAACGACAGGGGGGTCACCAGCGTGATCACGATCAGCTGGGCCCAGTAGAGCCGGTTGCGCAGGCCCGAGGAGTCGTCGAGCAGCTCGCGCGACAGGCCGATCGGGGAGTGGGGATGCATGAGGAGGGTGAGCAGCGCGAGTCCGACCACCTGGCAGCCGACGCCCACCACGAAGAACGGCCAGTACTCGCGCCACCAGGGCGCGGCGCCGCTGCTCTTGAAGGTCCACGTGCGGTTGAGCTGGAAGTTGGACAGGTTGGCCACGAGGAAGGCGATCGTGGAGTAGACGTGGTACCAGCGCAGGTTGAAGCCGGACGAGCCGATCGCGACGACGGCGTCGTCGAAGTGCGGGCCGAGGCGGCGCAGCACGACCAGCGTGAGCAGGTTGACCAGCACGCCCGAGGCGCCCACCACACCGAAGCGGGCGAGCAGGCCGACGTTGCGCCGGTGCCGCGTCAGCAGGGCGGCCGCCCGGGATCCCATGCCGTGAGGCTACCGACCCGGGCGCGCGAGCATGGTCGCGCTCCCTAGGATTGGGCCCATGACGCAGCAGCCGTTCAGCCGCCCCGGTGCCATCGACCTGTCCGGTCTCGGCCGGCCCGCACCCCAGGCGGGCGCACCCGCTCCCCACCCCACCTCGCCGACCGGCGCGCACTCCTACAGCGTGACCGTCGACGAGCAGAGCTTCCAGGGCCTGCTCGAGCAGTCGACGACCGCGCCCGTGCTCCTCGCCTTCTACTCGCGCTCCCGGATGCCCGAGAGTGGGCAGCTCGCCGACGACCTCGCGACCGTGGTCGAGGAGCACGAGGGTCGCTACCTGCTCGGCCTCGTCGACATCGACGCCACGCCGCAGATCGCGCAGGCCATGCAGATCCCGTCGATCCCGCTGGTCGTCGCCGTGGTCGACGGCCGCCCGATGCCGCTGCTGCAGGACCCGCTGCCGATTGACGAGCTGCGCACCGCGCTCACGCAGGTCGCCCAGCAGCTCACCGCCCAGGGCATCACGGGCCGCCACCAGCCGCGCACCGGCGCGGTGCCCGACGCCGAGGGCGAGGAGGAGACCGTCGACCCGCGCTACGCGCCCGCCCAGGACGCGCTCGCCGCCGGCGACATCGACGCCGCCGTCGCGGAGTACCAGAAGCTCGTGGACGCCAACCCGGCCGACGTCGAGGCCGCGGGCGGGCTCGCGATCGCCAAGGTCATGCAGCGTACGCAGGGGGTCGACCTCGCCGCCGCGCGTGCGGCGGCCGCCGACAACCCCGACGACGTCGATGCCCAGACCATGGTCGCCGACCTCGACATGCTCGGCGGCCACGTCGAGGACGCCTTCGCCCGGCTGGTCGGCCTGGTCGCCCGCACGAGCGACAAGGACCGCGAGCGCGCCCGCGACCACCTGCTCGGTCTGTTCGCGGCCGTCGGCAACGACGACCCGCGCGTGCTGGCGGGTCGTCGCAACCTGGCCTCAGCGCTCTTCTGAGTCGCGCTTCGCCAGCACCGAGCGTCCGGCCTCGAGGCGGGCCACCGGCACGCGGAAGGGCGAGCACGAGACGTAGTTGAGGCCGACGTCGTCGAAGAAGTGCACCGACCGCGGGTCGCCGCCGTGCTCCCCGCAGACGCCGACCTTGAGGTCGGGACGGGTCTCGCGGCCCTTCGTCGTGCCCATCTCCACCATGCCGCCCACGCCGCGCTGGTCGAGCGACTCGAACGGCGAGACGTCGAAGATGCCGTGCTCGAAGTAGCGGGAGAAGAACGACGACTCCACGTCGTCGCGGGAGAAGCCCCACGCCATCTGGGTGAGGTCGTTGGTGCCGAAGGAGAAGAAGTCGGCCGCCTGGGCGATGCGGTCGGCGAGGAACGCCGCGCGGGGGAGCTCGATCATCGTGCCGATCGCGATGTCGAGCGTGATGCCGCGTTCCTCCTCGACCGCGGCGACCTGCTGCTCGATCGCGGCGCGCACGATCTCGAGCTCGCGGACGCTGGCGACCAGCGGCACCATGATCTCGGGGCGGGGGCTGCCGTTGGCGGCCATCCGGTCGGCCGCGGCCTCGGCGATGGCCCGGGCCTGCATGCGGAACAGTCCGGGGATCTGGATGCCGAGCCGCACGCCGCGCAGGCCGAGCATCGGGTTCTGCTCGTGCAGGCGCCGCACGTGGGTGAGCAGGGTCGCCGCGCGCTCGTCGACCTCGCCCCGCTCCTCGGCGAGCGCCACCTCGACGCTCAGGTCGGTGAGGTCGGGGAGGAACTCGTGCAGGGGCGGGTCGAGGAGCCGGATCGTCACCGGGAGCCCGTCCATCGCCTCGAGGATCTCGGTGAAGTCCTGGCGCTGCAGGGGCAGCAGCGCGGCCAGCGCGTCCTCCACGCCGTCCTCGCCCTGGGCCACGATGAGCTGCTCCACGAGCTCGCGGCGCTCGCCGAGGAACATGTGCTCGGTGCGGCACAGGCCGATGCCCTGGGCGCCGAAGCGGCGGGCGCGGGCGGCATCGTCGGGGGTGTCGGCGTTGGTGCGCACGCGCAGCCGCCGGGCGCCGTCGGCGTGGGCCATGATGCGGGCGACGGCGTGCGCGAGGTCGTCGTCGAGGCTCTCGCCCTCGAAGTGGCGCACCACGACGGAGTCGGCGACGGGCACCGCACCGGCGAACACCTCGCCGGTCGTGCCGTCGATCGAGATCACGTCGCCCTCGCGGACGATCTCGCCGTCGCGCACGCGGAACTCCTTGGCCCGCGCGTCGACGTCGAGCGACTCGGCCCCGCACACGCACGTACGTCCCATGCCGCGCGCGACGACCGCGGCGTGGGAGGTCTTGCCGCCGCGGCTGGTGAGGATGCCGCGGGCGGCGACCATGCCGCGCAGGTCGTCGGGGTTGGTCTCCTTGCGGACCAGGATCACGTCCTCACCGCGCTCGGCCCACTCGACCGCGGTGTCGGAGTCGAAGACCGCCTTGCCCACGGCCGCGCCGGGGGAGGCGTTCATGCCGGTGGCGAGCAGGGTGCGCTCCGACGTCTCGTCGAAGCGGGGGAACATCAGCTGGGCGAGCTGGTCACCGCTCACCCGGAGCACGGCCTCGTCGAGCTGGATCAGGCCCTCGTCGACCATGTGCACCGCGATGCGGAAGGCCGCCTCCGGCGTGCGCTTGCCCACGCGCGTCTGGAGCATCCACAGCTTGCCGCGCTCGACGGTGAACTCGATGTCGCACATGTCGCGGTAGTGCCGCTCCAGGCGCGTCATGATCCCCATCAGGTCGTCGTAGGACCGACGGTCGATCTCGGCCATGTCGGCGAGGGGGACGGTGTTGCGGATGCCGGCGACGACGTCCTCGCCCTGGGCGTTCTGGAGGTAGTCGCCGTAGACCCCCTGCTCGCCGCTGGCGGGGTCGCGGGTGAAGGCCACGCCCGAGCCGGAGTCCATGCCGAAGTTGCCGAAGACCATCGCCTGCACGTTGACCGCGGTGCCGAGGTCCTCGGGGATGCGCTCCTGGCGGCGGTAGAGGCGGGCGCGATCGGTGTTCCAGGAGTCGAAGACCGCCCGGACCGCCAGGTCCAGCTGGTCGCGGGGGTCCTGCGGGAACTCGCTGCCGGTCTGGTCGACGATGATCGCCTTGAACGCCTCGACGACCCCGCGCAGGTCGTCGGCGTCGAGGTCGAGGTCGGAGTCGGTGCCCTTGGCCCGCTTGGCCTCGTCGAGCGCGTCGGAGAACAGCTCGGCGTCGACGTGCAGGACGGTGCTGCCGAACATCTGGAGGAGCCGACGGTAGGAGTCCTGGGCGAAGCGGTCCGACTCGCTGCGCGCGGCGAGACCGGCGACGGAGGTGTCGTTGAGGCCGACGTTGAGGACGGTCTCCATCATGCCCGGCATGGAGAACTTCGCGCCCGAGCGCACCGAGACCAGGAGCGGGTCGTCGGCGTCGCCGAGCCTCTTGCCCATGGCCTCCTCGAGCGCCGCGAGGTGGGCGGTGACCTCCTCGGCCAGGCCCTCGGGCTCGCCACCCTCGGCGAGGTAGGCGCGACAGGTCTCGGTCGAGATGGTGAAGCCCGGTGGGACCGGCAGCCCGAGCCTCGTCATCTCCGCCAGGTTGGCTCCCTTGCCGCCCAGGAGGTCCTTCTGGTCCTTGTTTCCGTCCGCAAAGTCGTAGACCCAGGTCATGGTCGCATCCTGCCTCAGCGGCCGGACTCCGTATACGGCAGTGTCCCCTCAACGGCCGCGCGCACCCGCCTGGCGGTGAAGTCCGCGGCCAGCTCGTCGACCTCCTCGAGCGTGCAGAAGCGCACGTCGCGGATCTCGCGCTCCTGCATCACCACGTCCTCCAGCACCTCCGGGGCGTGGGTGCCGCCGTCGTAGACCAGGCACAGCGCGTCGTCCCAGCCGCCCCACGGCGGCAACCAGTCGGTGAGCACGAGGGCGCCGGGCTCCACCTCGAGGCCGAGCTCCTCCTCCACCTCGCGCTGCACCGCGAGCCGCGGGGACTCGCCGACCTCGACGACGCCGCCGGGGAGGTCCCAGTCGCGCTTGTAGGTGAGCTGGCACAGCAGCACGCGGCCGTCGGGGTCGCGCAGCAGCATCTGGGAGATGGCCCGCTTGCGGGGCAGGAAGGAGTTGAGCAGCGAGCGGAAGCTCTCGGGGTCCGACAGCGGCGGGTCGCCGGCCAGCCGCGCCAGCACGACGTACTCGGTGGTCTCCGGGCGGTCGCCCGACCCGGGCTCGACCCGCTGGACACCCTCCTGGCGCAGGCCGGCCCGGGTGGCCACGCGCATGCTCGCCCGGTTGCCCGGCTCGACCCGGGC
This sequence comes from Nocardioides sp. zg-1228, assembly GCF_017086465.1. Classification (NCBI taxonomy): domain Bacteria; kingdom Bacillati; phylum Actinomycetota; class Actinomycetes; order Propionibacteriales; family Nocardioidaceae; genus Nocardioides; species Nocardioides sp. zg-1228. The sequence goes on from NZ_CP070961.1 coordinate 1,386,332, forward strand.
CTGGACGCGGGTCGCGCCCCAGCCGCCCTGGTCGGCGCCGGTCAGCGCCCAGTCGGTGACCACGCGCACGGCACGCGTCGCCAGCCCGCGACCGCGCCGGCCGGCGTACAACCACCAGGAGAGCTCGACGCCCCGCTCGGCGATCCGGCGCACCTCGACCACCCCCGCCGGTCCGCCGGTCGTCGCCTCCTCGATGACGAAGCTGGCGAAGTCGCCGCTCGCGGCGCGCTCGCGCCACCCGCGCACGATCTCGCGCTGCGCCTCGACCGTGGGGCGCTCGGCGTTGCCGAACCAGAAGTCGATGTCGTCGTCGTGTCCCGCCGCGGCGGGCTCGATGTCGTCGTCGCGCCACGGTCGAAGCGTGACGGTCCCGTCAGTCAGCGTCGGCTGGGGGGCAGGCACCGGACCACCCTAGCCAGAGCGGGGTGGGGGCGGCCCCCTGCTGGTTCATCAAGGTATGCAGCCCAGCCCGCACTTCCCTCGGCGAGTTGAGCGCGGGAAGTGCTGGTTCGGCTGCATACCTTGATGAACCGTCACCGCTCATGCGGCCCGCGAGCGGGGCGCACGACGTCAGCTGGCCGCAGACATCAGCCGGCGCAGGCGTGCGGCCGTGGGAGCAGGCTGGTCGAGGTCGGCCCAGACGAGCCGGACCATCCAGGCGCCGGTGACCTCCCTGAGCTCGTCCTCACGTCGCTTCTCGCGGAAGACCACCTCGCCGGGCTCCTGGTCCGGCCGGAGGAGCCGGCCGTACTTCACCCTGCCGTCGAACTCACCCAGGCCGTGGTGGCGCGGCCATGCCCAGTCCGTACGCCCCACGAGCCGTGCGCCGGCGTACACCTCGTGCTGCAGGACGGGCGCGGGCAGGTGCTCGACCCAGAAGAGCCACAGCCCGCGGGACTCGCCTACCGACTCCGCCTGGTCGGTCGCCATGCGCACCGGCACGTGGAGATGGCGCATGCGCGGCCACCGAGCCATGAGGTCGAACTGGTTGCCGATGTCGGCGATCGTGCACTCTCCTCGGTGCAGCGCTGAGTTGAGCAGCACGAGCGCCGCCTCCGCGGTCGCCGCGGAACCCGCCTCGAGGACGCATCTCGGCGCCGTCAGCACGCGGACGCCACCAGCCTCGGTCACCTCGTCGTCGGCCACGAAGCCCTCGTGGTGGACCACATCGCCCTCCACGCGCCCGGGGCCACCGTCGAGCCGGGTGACGTGGACGCGGTCCAGCGGCACGCCCCAGACGTCGATCCCCCACGCGAGGCACGCCGAGACGTGGCTCAGGGCGACGACGTCGCCCAACGAGTCGAGGACCGCACGACAGCGCACGAGGTGTCGTTCCTCGGCACTGGCGGCGTGCCACACGTCGGGGAAGACGTAGTAGCCGCGCCGGATCCGCAGCCACCTGCCCGACCGGTGCTCGCGCGCCACCGCGCGATCGTCGTACCCGGCCTCACGGGCGTGGGCACGCGTGAAGAAGCCGCTCTCCCGGGAGACGGCACGAAGCGGGTCATCCATGACAGCACCCTCGACCGCGCAATGCCCACGCCGGCAGTGGCGGTCCACCTCACTGTGGACAACCACCCGCGAAGGAGGGCTGGGGACGGCTCGTGGTCCGCGCACCTCTCCGTGTCGCCGTCTGCTGGTTCATCAAGGGATGCAGACGAACCCGCACCTCCCACGGTGAGCTGACCGTGGGAAGTGCGGGTTCGACGACATACCTTGATGAACCAGCGGCGAGCGCGGGGGTCAGTCGGCCTTGCGGAACCAGACGGTGGCGAGCGGGGGTACGACGATGTCGGCGTACGCCGGCTGCCCGTGGTGGTCGCCCGCGACCGCCGTCACCGAGCCGAGGTTGCCCACGCCGGAGCCGTGGTAGGCGTCGGCGTCCGTGTTGAGGATCTCGGTCCACGTGCCGGCCGACGGCATGCCGAGGCGGTAGCCCTCGTGGGGGGTGCCGGCGAAGTTGGCCACGCACACCAAGTCGGGCTCGCCGGGGGAGCGGCGCACGAACGAGAAGGTGTTGCGCCCCGCGTCGTTGGCGTCGATCCACTGGAACCCGGACGGGTCGTTGTCCCGGCCCCACAGCGCGGCGGTCTCGGTGTAGGCGTGGTTCATGTCGCGTACGAGCGCGTGGACGCCGGCGTGCTCGGGGTGCTCGAGGAGCCACCAGTCGAGCTCCCGGCTCTCCGCCCACTCCGACTCCTGGCCGAACTCGCAGCCCATGAAGAGCAGCTGCTTGCCGGGGTGCGCCCACATGTAGGCGAGGTAGGCGCGCAGGTTGGCCAGCTGCTGCCACCGGTCGCCCGGCATCTTGCGCAGCAGGGAGCCCTTGCCGTGCACGACCTCGTCGTGGCTGATGGGCAGCACGTAGTTCTCGGCGTAGGCGTAGACCAGGGAGAAGGTCAGCTGGCCGTGGTGGTGGCTGCGGTAGAGCGGGTCCTTGGCGACGTAGTTGAGCGAGTCGTGCATCCAGCCCATGTTCCACTTGAAGCCGAACCCGAGGCCGCCCTCGCTGGTGGGTCCGGTGACCCCGGGCCACGCGGTCGACTCCTCGGCGATGGTGACGATGCCGGGCACCCGCTTGTAGACGGTGGCGTTCATCTCCTGGAGGAACTGCACGGCCTCGAGGTTCTCGCGTCCGCCGTGCTTGTTGGGCGACCACTCGCCGTGCTCGCGGGCGTAGTCGAGGTAGAGCATCGAGGCGACGCCGTCCACGCGCAGACCGTCGGCGTGGTACTCCTCGAGCCAGTAGACCGCGTTGGCGTAGAGGAAGTTGCGCACCTCGTTGCGCCCGAAGTTGAAGATGTGGGAGCCCCACTCCTTGTGCCACCCGCGCTGCGGGTTGGGGTCCTCGTAGAGCGGGGTGCCGTCGAAGCGGGCCAGCGCCCACTCGTCGGTGGCGAAGTGGCCGGGCACCCAGTCGAGGATCACGCCGATGCCGGCCTGGTGCAGCCGGTCGATGAGCCGCTTGAGGCCGTCGGGGTCGCCGAAGCGCGAGTCGGGGGCGAAGTAGGAGGTGACGTGGTAGCCCCAGGAGCCGCCGAACGGGTGCTGCATCACGGGCATGAACTCGACGTGGGTGAAGCCGAGGTCGGAGACGTAGGGCACGAGCGCGTCGGCGATCTCGTCCCACGAGTAGAGCTCGCCGGAGTAGTGCTTGCGCCACGACGCGAGGTGCACCTCGTAGGTGGACATCGCCTCGTCGACGGGCTGGGCGGTGCGGCGCCTCTCCAGCCACGCGTCGTCGTTCCACTCGTGCTGGGACCTCCACACGACCGAGGCCGAGCGCGGCGGCTTCTCGGCGTACTGGGCGAGCGGGTCGGCACGGTCGACCCACTGCCCGTCGGCGCCACGGATGCGGTACTTGTAGTGCGAGCCGACGCCGGCGGCCTCGACGTGGGCGTGCCAGACGCCCGAGCCGTCGAGCCGGGTCATCGGGTGCGCGGCACCGTCCCAGCCGGCCCAGTCGCCGGCCACCTGGACCTCGAGCGCGTTGGGGGCCCAGACGCGGAACGACGTGCCGTCGGCGCCGGCCTGCGCGCCGAGCACGGTCCACAGCAGCTCGTGGCGGCCCTCGCCGATCAGGTGCAGGTCGAGCTCGCCCGGGGCGTGCGGGTCGCCGGCCGGGGTCCCGGGGGCGGAGACGGGGGGAGCAGGCGGGGACACGGGAGGGGCCTCGACGGGAGGGGAGGCGGGAGGGGAGACCGGCGAGGCCGGGGGAGTGACGGGGGGAGCGGCGGGGGCCGCGGGCGCCTGGCTCGGGGACCCCGAGCGGGGGGTGCGGGGGGTGCGGGGGGGCTGGGTCATGACGTCTCCTCCAACGCTGCCAGGGGGATGGAGATCCATCCCGGACGGTTGCGGGCTTCGTAGACCGCCTCGTAGACGACCTTGTCGGCGAGGTAGGCGTCGAGCAGTACCCCGTTGGCGTCCTGGGAGTCCTCGCCCAGCTGGGCGGTGTAGGCGTCCAGGAACGCCGCACGGTTGCGCGCGGCCCACTCCGAGGCCCGGTAGGCACGCTGCTCGGCCTCGCCGGGCGCCTCGGCGCCGGTGCTCGAGAGGGCCACGACGCGCGGCGCGTAGTCGAACGAGCGGACCATGCCGGCGACGTCGCGCCACACCGAGTCGGGCCGGAGACGCTCGGCGAGCGGCTTGGCCGGCTCGCCCTCGAAGTCGACGATCTTCCAGCCCTTGACCGTCCGCAGCGTCTGCCCCAGGTGCAGGTCGCCGTGGACCTGCTGCACCTCGACGGCGTCGAGCTCGCGCAGGCGGGCGAACCGCTCACGCAGCCCGGCCTCGTGGGGGGCGAGGTCGGGCACCACGTCGAGGGCCGCGACCAGCCGCTCCTCCATCGCCCTGGCGAGCTCGTCGATGGCCGTGGCGTCGCGCCGCTCGACGGGGAAGTGCGCGGCCAGGTCGGCGTGCACCTCGGCGAGCGCCACGCCGAGCCGGGCGGCCTCGCCCGCGAAGTCGCCGCCGACCTCGTCGGCGTGCAGGTCGGCCTCGGCGAAGAGGTTGCGCACACTGGCCAGCGCGAGGTCCCACCCGTCGCTGGCGGTGCGGAGGAACTGCTGGAGCATCGCGAGCTGGATGGTGGTGTTGGTCTCCTCGTCGACCAGGTCGAGCCACCCGTAGAGCGCGGCGACGTGGGTCGAGCCGGCCTCGGTCAGCACCTGGTGGATCGCGATGTCGGGGTTGACGCCCGGGGTCACCTTGCGGAAGACCTTCATCAGCGCGTCCTCGCCGAAGGCGACCGAGGAGTTGGACTGCTCTCCGGAGAAGAGCGTGGAGTGCGCCTCGAGGTCGAGCTCGTGGCCCGGGAGCCGGTGGAACATCAGGTCGCCGCGCGCGTCGGACGGCGGTGCCGGGGCGACTCCGTGGCGGGCGAACCCGGCCAGCCACAGGGCCATCGCCTGCCGGTCGTGGAGTGCGTCGTAGACGAAGGCGTGTCCCGCCTCCTCGTCGTCCCACTCGCCGATGAGGGCGTGCGCGATGCGCTCCTGCGGCTCGGTGTAGAACGCCAGCGGCAGCTGGTAGAGCTCGCTCGACCCGTCGTCGAACGCCACCTCGGCGAGCTCGACGGTCACGCGCAGGCCGTCGGGCGCCCCGGGCAGGACGCCCACGCGGCGTACGTCGCCCAGCTCCCAGTCGCGCCCCTTGCCGCCGAACCAGCGCGCGCCGTCGATCCAGCTCCTGATCTCTGTCCTGCTCATGGCTCCACCCTCGTGGTGCTCGGATCGGTCAGCCTCAGCCAGAGGAAGCCGTAGCCGCCCAGCGTCAGCAGGTAGGGCAGCTCGCCGATCGCCGGGAACGGCACGCCGCCGAGCAGCTCGACCGGGATCATGCCCTCCCACTGCCGCAGGTCGAGCTCGACCGGCTGCGGGAAGCGCGACAGGTTGTTGACGCAGAGGATCACGTCGCGCCCGTCGGGTCCGTCGTGCTCGCGGATGTAGGACAGCACGCTCGGGTTGGAGCCGCCGAGGTCGACGAAGTCGCCGAGGCCGAACGCGGGGTGCCGCCGCCGCGCGTGCACGAGCCGCCGGGTCCAGTGCAGCAGCGAGGACGTGTTCTCCAGCTGCGCCTCGACGTTGACCGACTGGTAGCCGTAGACCGGGTCCTGGATGGCCGGCAGGTGCAGCTTGCCCGGCGTCGCCGCGGAGAAGCCCGCGTTGCGGTCGGGCGTCCACTGCATCGGGGTGCGGACGCCGTCGCGGTCGCCGAGCCAGATGTTGTCGCCCATCCCGATCTCGTCGCCGTAGTAGAGCACGGGGGAGCCGGGCAGCGAGAGCAGCAGCGCGGTGAACAGCTCCATCCGGTTCACGTCGTTGTCGAGCAGCGGCGCGAGCCGACGGCGGATGCCGATGTTGGCCTTCATCCGCGGGTCGTGGGCGTACTCCGACCACATGTAGTCGCGGTCCTCGTCGGTGACCATCTCGAGCGTGAGCTCGTCGTGGTTGCGCAGGAAGATGCCCCACTGGCAGCCCTCGGGGATCTGGGGCGTCTGCTCGAGGATCTCCGAGATCGGGAAGCGCGACTCGCGCCGCACCGCCATGAAGATGCGCGGCATGACGGGGAAGTGGAACGCCATGTGGCACTCGGTGCCGACCCAGCGGCCGTCCTCGGTGCGCTCGGGGCCGAAGTACTCCACCACGTCGGCCGGCCACTGGTTGGCCTCGCACAGCAGCACGCGGCCGGGATAGTTCTCGTCGACGAAGCGGCGGCACTTCTTGAGGAACTCGTGGGTCTCGGGGAGGTTCTCGCCGTTGGTGCCGGGGCGCTCGTAGAGGTAGGGCACCGCGTCGAGGCGGAAGCCGTCGAGGCCCATGTCGAGCCAGAACGCCATCGCGTCCAGCATCGCGTCGTGGACCTTGGGGTTGTCGAAGTTGAGGTCGGGCTGGTGGTGGAAGAAGCGGTGCCAGAAGTACTGCTGGCGCACCGGGTCCCACGTCCAGTTGGACGGCTCGGTGTCGACGAAGATGACGCGGGCGTCCTGGTAGAGCTCGTCGGTGTCGGACCACACGTAGAAGTCGCCGTAGGGGCCCTCGGGGTCGCTGCGGCTGGCCTGGAACCACGGGTGGGCGTCACTCGTGTGGTTCATGACGAAGTCGATGATCACCCGGATGCCGCGCTGGTGGCAGGCGTCGATGAACTCGTGGAAGTCCTCGACCGTGCCGCACTCGGGGAGGATGTTGTTGTAGTCGGCCACGTCGTAGCCGCCGTCGCGCAGGGGCGAGGTGAAGAACGGCGGCACCCACAGGCAGTCGACGCCCAGCCACTCGAGGTAGTCGAGCTTCTCGATCAGCCCCTTGAAGTCGCCCGTCCCGTCCCCGTTGGAGTCGTGGAAGGACCGCACCAGCACCTCGTAGAACACCGCCGTGCGGAACCACTCGGGCTCCGCGTTGAGCACGGCGGTCGCACGGGTGGCGTCCGTCGGCATCGCGGCGGACGTGGGGTGGTCGGTCAAGGGGTCCTCCTGATGGAGATGACGTGGGCGGGTTCGTAACCGGGGTCGAGGCGTACGTAGTTGTGCGCGGTCCAGCTCCAGTCGGCGCCGGTGATCTCGTCGTGGGCGATGAAGGAGTCGTGCCAGTCCATGCCGAGCGCGGGCATGTCGAGGTGGACCATCGTCTCGCGGGTGCCGTGCGGGTCGAGGTTGATGACGCTGATGACGATGTCTCGCTGCCCGTCGGGGAGGGTGTGCGACTTGGAGAACACCAGCACCTGCTCGTCGTCGCTGGAATGGATCGTCACGTTGCGCAGCAGCTGGAGCGCGGGGTGCTGTCGACGGATCTCGTTGAGCCGGGTCAGGTAGGGCGCCAGGGTCGTCCCCTCGGCGTCGTGCCGCTCCCAGTCGCGGATGCGGATCTGGTACTTCTCCGAGTCGAGGTACTCCTCCGAGCCGGGCTTGACGGCCACGTGCTCGAAGAGCTCGTAGCCGGCGTAGACGCCCCAGCTCGGCGAGCCGGTGGCCGCGAGCGCGGCGCGCACCTTGAACGCCGCCGGGCCGCCGTACTGCAGGTAGGCGTGGAGGATGTCGGGGGTGTTGACCCAGAAGTTGGGCCGCATCAGGTGGTCGGACCGGTGCGAGAGCTCGAGGAGGTAGTCCTCGATCTCGCGCCGGGCCGTGCGCCAGGTGAAGTAGGTGTAGCTCTGGTGGAAGCCCACCGCGCCGAGGCCGTGCATCATCGCCGGCTTGGTGAACGCCTCGGACAGGAAGACCACGTCGGGGTCGGTGCGCCGGACCTCGGCCAGCAGCCACTCCCAGAAGGCGAGCGGCTTGGTGTGGGGGTTGTCGACGCGGAAGACCCGCACCCCGTGCGCCATCCACAGCTTGACGATGCGCAGCACCTCGCGGCAGATGCCGGCGGGGTCGTTGTCGAAGTTGACCGGGTAGATGTCCTGGTACTTCTTCGGCGGGTTCTCGGCGAAGGCGATCGTGCCGTCGGCCCGGGTGGTGAAGAACTCCGGGTGCGTGGTCACCCACGGGTGGTCGGGCGCCGCCTGCAGCGCCAGGTCGAGGGCGACCTCCAGGCCGAGCTCGCGCGCGCGGGCCACGAACGCGTCGAAGTCCTCGAACGTCCCGAGGTCGGGGTGGATGGCGTCGTGACCGCCGTGCCGGCTGCCGATCGCCCACGGCGAGCCGGGGTCGTCGGGGCCGGGGTCGAGGCTGTTGTTGGGTCCCTTGCGGTTGACCTCGCCGATCGGGTGGATCGGGGGGAGGTAGATGACGTCGAAGCCCATCTCGGCGACCCGGTCGAGCCGCTCGGCGGCCGTGCGGAGGGTGCCGGTGGTGACCTTGCCGGTCCTCTCGTCGCGGGTCGCGCCCTCCGAGCGGGGGAAGAACTCGTACCAGCTGCCGTAGAGGGCGCGGGTGCGGTCGGCGCGGAAGCGGAACGGGCCGGTGACGGTCAGCAGCTCGCGCACCGGGTGGGCGAGCAGCACGGCGTCGAGCTCGGGGTCCTGGAGGGCGGCCAGCCGAGCCGCCACGGGCCGCTCGGTGTCGCTCGCGGCCGCGTGGGCGCCGGCCACCACCGCTGCCGCGTGCTCGTCGAGCGCGTCGGCCCCGGTGGCGCTGGAGACGCGCTCGAGCAGCAACCGGGCCTCGGTGAACATGAGCTCGACGTCGACGCCGGCAGGGATCTTGAGACCGGCGTCGTGCTGCCAGGTCGCGATCGGGTCGGACCAGGAGTGGATCTCGAAGGTCCACTCGCCCTCGACGTCCGGGGTGATGTGCGCCACGTAGCGGTTGGGCTCCGCGCCTTCGGGGGTCATCCGGACCGGGGGGCGCGAACGGCCCGACGGATCGATGGCGACCACCTCGGCGGACAGCTGGTCGTGCCCCTCGCGGAACACCGACGCGCGTACGGGCATCGGCTCGCCGACCGTCGCCTTGGCCGACTGCCGACCGAGGTCGACCACGGGCGAGACATCCATCACGGGTATCCGTCCAACCATGGCCCCACACTTGCGAACCCGACCCCGCGCACGCAAGCCGACCGGGGTCGAGGCCACCCCTTGGGACGGCTCGCTGGTGGCCGGCCGGGGCGTGCGTGTGACGCACGCGACCGACGGTGTCGTGGCGACGCGGTCCGGCGAAGCGGGGGCGCCCTTTGAGCGTTCCAACAAATGCCCTAGCGTCATGCCGGTGCGAGCGTTCAGACGAATCACTGTCCGTCCCGTCCTGCCCGAGCCGCTGACGGCGCTGTCCGTCCTGGCCGGAAACCTGCGCTGGTCGTGGCACCCGCCCACCCAGGACGTGTTCTCCTCGATCGACCCGGCGCTGTGGCGCGAGGTGTCCGGCGACCCGGTGCGCTTCCTCGGCGCCGTCGGTCGCGAGCGGCTCGACGAGCTGGCCGGCGACGCCGACTTCCGCGCGCGCCTCGACGCCGCCCACGCCGACCTGGAGCGCTACCTCTCCGAGGACCGGTGGTACGCCCGCAAGGCGGGCGCCGACGCCCCGCGCGCGATCGCGTACTTCTCGCCCGAGTTCGGCATCACCTCGGTGCTGCCGCAGTACTCCGGCGGCCTCGGCATCCTCGCCGGCGACCACCTGAAGGCCTCCTCCGACCTCGGCATCCCGCTGATCGGTGTCGGGCTGTTCTACCGCCACGGCTACTTCGAGCAGTCCCTCGACCGCGACGGCTGGCAGCAGGAGAGCTATCCGGTGCTCGACCCCGACGAGCTCCCGCTCTCGCAGCTGCGGGAGGCAGACGGCACCCGCGCCACGGTGTCGATCGCGCTGCCCGACGGCCCCGACCTCATCGCCCGGATCCTGGTCGCGCAGGTCGGGCGGGTGCCGCTGCTCCTGCTCGACACCGACATCGAGGACAACAGCGCCCACTACCGCGACGTCACCGACCGGCTCTACGGCGGCACCTCCGAGCACCGGCTGCGCCAGGAGCTGCTGCTGGGCGTCGGCGGCGTCCGTGCGCTCCGGGCGTGGTCGCGCATCACCGGCGCCCCGGTCCCGGAGGTCTTCCACACCAACGAGGGGCACGCCGGGTTCCTCGGCATCGAGCGCATCCGCGAGCTCACCGTCGCCGACGACGGACCGCACCTCGACTTCGACACCGCGCTCGAGGTCTCCCGTGCCGGCACCGTGTTCACCACCCACACGCCGGTGCCCGCCGGCATCGACCGCTTCCCGCGCGAGCTCGTCTCGCAGTACTTCGGGGGCAACTCCCCGACGCCGGGCGTGCCGGTCGAGCGCGTGCTGGCGCTGGGCGCCGAGGACTACGAGGGCGGCGACGCCAACGTGTTCAACATGGCGGTGATGGGCTTCCGCCTCGCCCAGCGCGCCAACGGCGTCTCCGAGCTGCACGGGCACGTCTCGCGCGGCATGTTCAACGGCCTCTGGCCGGCGTTCGACGAGGCGGAGGTGCCGATCACCTCCATCACCAACGGCGTCCACGGACCGACGTGGATCGCACGTGAGGTCGTCGAGCTCGCCGCCAGTCGCGGCGCCGACGTCGACGGCGACGACACCGACGCCCTGTGGCCGCTGGTCGACCAGGTCGCCGACAGCGAGATCTGGGACCTCAAGCGCCGCCTGCGCACGCGCTTCGTCGACGACGCCCGCGACCGGATGCGTCGCTCGGCGGCCAAGCGGGGCTTCGCCCCCGCCGAGACGACGTGGATCGACACCGCACTCGACCCCGACGTGCTGACGATCGGCTTCGCGCGGCGCGTGCCGACCTACAAGCGGCTCACGCTCATGCTGCGCGACCCCGCGCGCCTGAAGAGGCTGCTGCTCGACCCCGAGCGTCCCGTCCAGCTCGTCATCGCCGGCAAGGCCCACCCGGCCGACGAGACCGGCAAGCGGCTGATCCAGGAGATGGTGCGCTTCGCCGACGACCCCGAGGTCCGCCACCGCATCGCGTTCCTGCCCAACTACGACATCGCGATGGCGCAGCCGCTCTACCCCGGTTGCGACGTGTGGCTCAACAACCCGCTGCGGCCCTACGAGGCCTGCGGCACCTCCGGCATGAAGGCCGCGCTCAACGGCGGCCTCAACCTCTCGATCCTCGACGGCTGGTGGGACGAGTGGTACGACGGCGACAGCGGCTGGGCGATCCCGTCAGCCGACGGGATCGTCGACCCCGACCGGCGCGACGACCTCGAGGCCGCCGCGCTCTACGACCTCATCGAGATCGAGGTCGTCCCGCGCTTCTACGAGACCAACGACGAGGGCGTGCCCCCGCGGTGGCTGGAGATGGTGCGCCACACGCTCAAGTCGCTCGGCCCCAAGGTGCTCGCCACCCGCCAGGTGCGCGACTACGTCCGTGAGCTCTACGCCCCGGCCGCGCGCACCGCGCGCACCCTCAACTCCGACTACACCGGCGCCCGCACGCTGTCGCACTGGAAGGCCGAGGTGCGCGCCGCGTGGCCCGGCGTCCGTGTCGAGCACGTCGACTCCGAGGGCGTCGGCGACCAGGCGGTGGTGGGTGCCACGCTCGGCGTGCGCGCCTACGTGGCGCTCGGCTCGCTCTCCCCGGACGACGTCGAGGTCCAGGTCGTGCACGGCCGCACCGGCGCCGACGACGTGCTGACCGCGACCACGGTCACGCCGATGCAGGTGGGGGAGTCCTACGACGGCAACCGCCACCGCTTCGACGCCTCGGTGCCGTTGGCGGTCTCCGGACCGTTCGGCTACACCGTCCGCGTGGTGCCGCGCAACCCGTCGCTGGCCTCGGTGGCCGAGCTGGGCCTGGTGGCCGAGCCCGCCTGAGCGTCGCGCGCGGGGCGGGCGAAACCCCGTTGCCACCGCCGGGCGTCGCGACGACGATGGCCCCATGGCCCCATGGCCGCGCCGCCGCCCCCGGACCTCCTGGCACCCTTCCTCGCTGCGGCCGACTCGGCGGCCGCTGCCCGGCCCGAGGTCGACGGGGAGCTCGCCCGGGAGCTGATGGCGGAGGCGGCCGGGCGGTTGCACGACAGCCTCGCGCTCGACCACCTCGACGAGCACGACCGCACGATCGCTGTCACGGCGCTCGCCGCCGACCTGGTGGCGTCCGACCCGGGCGCGGCCGTGCGCTCGCGCGCGGCGGGCGTCGAGGGCCACGCCGGCCCCCACGACCCCGACGGGGTGCGCGCGGCCTACCTGGTCGCCGCCCGGGTGCTGGGTCTGTAGGGCCGCGTCGACGGTCAGGCGAAGGTCAGCCAGAGCCCGACGCCGGTGGGGACCAGCCCCAGCAGCAGCCACGGCGACACGATGCGCCGGCCGTGGATCGCCAGGCCGGCCGCGACCGCGAAGGCGCCGAAGATGCCCGCGATGATGGTGAGCCCGATCTTGGAGGAGTCGGGGACGTCGTCGAGCATCACGGCCGCGGCGACGAGGCCGACGACGAGGTGCAGGATCGTGCTGACGGCGAGGGTGGACATCACCCATCGCTGCACGCGGGCGAGGTCGCGGGCGTCCTTCTCGGGATCGGCGACCACCCGGCGCGGCGCGTCGAGGTCGAGGAGGTGGCCGCGGCCCTTCTCGGTACGTCGCGCGGGGACGCTGCCAGCCATCTGAGGTGCCTCTCTCGACGAATCGGTTGTTGCGACAACGATTGCTAGGCTAACAAGGTGTCCACGCCGCGCCCAATCGAGGATCCTCTCGCCCTCGAGCAGCAGGTCTGCTTCGCGCTCGCGGTGGCGTCCCGCACGGTGATCTCGGTCTACCGGCCCGTGCTGGAGCCGATGGGGCTGACCCACCCGCAGTACCTCGTGATGCTGGCGCTGTGGGGCGAGGAGCCGCTGTCGGTGACCGAGCTCAGCCGCCGCCTCGAGCTCGACCCGGGCACGCTGTCGCGGCTGCTCAAGCGGCTGGAGGCGGCCGAGCTGGTCCGCCGCGACCGCAACCCGGCGGACGAGCGCAGCCTCGCGGTGGCGCTGACCGAGAAGGGCCGCGGCCTGCGGGCGCAGGCGCTCGAGGTGCCCGGCACCATCCTGTGCCGGCTCGGGATGGACCTGGCCGATCTGGTGGATCTGCGCGACCGGCTGACCGAGGTCATCGGCGCCGCCAAGGCAGCGACGGAGACCGCGCCGGCCTGACGGGTGCAGACTGCGCACGTGCGATCAAGCGCCCCGTCCCGCCACGGACGAAGGTGGTGGTCATGACGACAGCGGCCGACACCTTCGCGGCCTTCCTCGACGCCCTGGCCGAGACCCTCGACCTCGGTGGCGAGGCGCGGGCCCGCCGGCTCCACCTGTCCCGGTTCCACCTCACCCGGGTGGTGTCGGCGGCCGGTGGGGAGGCACCGGAGCGGATGCGTCGCCGGCTGCTGCTCGAGCGCGCGGCCCACCGCCTGATCACCAGCGACCACCAGGTGGTCGACATCGCGTTCGAGGCCGGCTTCGGCTCCCACGAGGCGTTCACCCGGGCGTTCGCGCGGGAGTACGGCACCCCGCCGAGCCGCTGGCGTCTGCACCCCACCCGCACCCAGATCGAGGGCGCGAGCGGAGTGCACTTCCACCCGCCCGGCAGCCTGCGGCTGCCGACCTCACGAAAGGTGACACCGATGGACCTGGTGACACGCATGATCGAGCACCACATCTGGCTGACCGGCGAGATGATCGAGCGGGCCTCGCGCCTGACCGACGAACAGCTCGACGCCCCGATCGAGGTGCCCATCGGCACCATCGACGACGACATGACCGTCCGGTCGGTGCTCGGCCGCCTGGTCGGCCAGCTGGCCCAGTGGAACGCCGCCGTCGACCAGCGCTCCTACGACTGGGCCCAGGAGCGGGGCAAGTCGCCCAGCGCCCTGCGGCGCGAGCTCGCCGAGGAGGGCCCGGCGTTCCTCAGCCAGGTGCGCACGACCGTCGAGGAGGGGCGTCTCGACGACACCTTCGTCGACGTCACCTGCGAGACGCCGCGGGTCTTCACCTACGGCGGGATGGTCGCGCACGTGCTGACCTTCGCGGCCGTACGACGCCTCGTCGTGCTCGGCGCGTTGGAGAAGCTGGGGATCGCCGACCTCGACGCCGGCGACCCGATGGAGTGGGTGGGCGCACCCGCCTAGCCGTACCTGGCCGGGGTCTCAGGTCTCGCGCAGCACCAGCACCGAGCGGGCCTGGAGCCCGAGCGTCCCGCCCGCCACGACCGGCGTGCCGACCGCCACGTCGGGGTTGGTCGACAGCACCACCTCGCCGTGGTGGACCCACGTGTTGGCGGGCAGGACCAGCTCGACGTCGTCGACCCCGGCGTTGAGCCAGATCATGAACGAGCGGTCCCGCACCTGCTCCCCGCGTGGGCCGGGGGAGCGGAGCGGGGCGCCGTTGAGGAACATCCCGATGGTCCGGATGGAGTCGTCGTTCCAGTCCGCGACGGTCATCTCGCGTCCGCTCGGGTGCACCCAGACGAGGTCCTTCATCCCGCCCTTGATGGTGGGGCGGCCCGCGAACCAGTGCCGCTGGCGCAGCACCGGGTGCTCCCGGCGCAGTCGCAGCGCGGCCTTGGTGATCTCGTAGACGTCGAGCCACGCGTCGTCGGGGCGCCAGTCGATCCACGACGTCTCGTTGTCCTGGCCGTAGGCGTTGTTGTTGCCGTGCTGGGTGCGCCCGCGCTCGTCGCCGGCGGTGAGCATCGGCACGCCACTGGAGAAGCAGAGCGTGGCCATCAGGTTGGCCGCCTGGCGGCGGCGCAGCGCGAGGATGGTGGGGTCGTCGGTCTCGCCCTCGACGCCGCAGTTCCACGACCGGTTGTTGTCGCTGCCGTCGCGGTTGTCCTCCCCGTTGGCCTCGTTGTGCTTGACGTCGTAGGACACCAGGTCGCGCAGCGTGAAGCCGTCGTGGGCGGTGATGAAGTTGACCGACGCGTAGGGGGAGCGGCCGTCGTCTGCGTAGAGGTCGCTCGATCCGGCCAGCCGCGTCGCGACCGTGCGTACGCCGCCGGAGTGGCCGCGCCAGAAGTCGCGCACGGTGTCGCGGAACTGGTCGTTCCACTCGATCCACGGCGGGGGGAACTGTCCGACCCGGTAGCCCTCCATGGAGGCGTCCCACGGCTCCGCGATCAGCTTCACGTGCCGCAGCACGGGGTCCTGGCCGATCGCCGTGAGCAGGTGCGAGCCCATGTCGACCGCCTGGTCGGTGCGTGACAGCGCGCTCATCAGGTCGAACCGGAACCCGTCGACGTGCATCTCGTCGACCCAGTAGCGGAGCGAGTCGAGGATCAGCCGCAGGCTCTGGGTGCGGGTGGCGTCGACGGTGTTGCCGCACCCGGTCACGTCCCAGTAGCGCACCGGCTCCGGCGCCTTGCCCGTCGCGGGCTCGCGCGGCACGACGTGCTGGTAGTAGCCGCGGTCGTCGAGGCCCCGGAAGCTCAGCGTCGGCCCCGACGGACCCGCCTCGGCGGTGTGGTTGTAGACCACGTCGAGGATGACCTCGAGCCCGGCGGCATGGAGGTCCTTGACCATCTGCTTGAACTCGGCGACCTGCTCGCCGCGGTCGCCCGAGGAGGAGTACGCGTTGTGCGGGGCGAAGAAGCACAGCGAGTTGTAGCCCCAGTAGTTGACCAGCCCACGCGCGGAGAGGGCGGGCTCGGAGAAGAACTGGTGGACCGGCAGCAGCTCGACCGCGGTCACGCCGAGGTCCTTGAGGTAGTCGGTCACCGCGGGGGCGGCGAGGCCGGCATAGGTGCCGCGCAGGTGCTCGGGCACGCGGTCGTGCAGCTCGGTCATGCCCTTGACGTGCAGCTCGTAGATGACCGTGTCGCGCCACCGCCGGTCCGGCGACCGGTCCTCGCCCCAGTCGAAGTCGTCGTGGACCACGACGCTGCGCGGGACGTAGGGCGCCGAGTCGAGGTCGCTGCGCCTCGCCGGCTCGCCCTTGACGTAGCCGAAGATGGCGTCGTCCACGACCAGGTCGCCCGAGACGGCCCTGGCGTAGGGGTCGAGCAGCAGCTTGGCGGGGTTGAACCTCAGCCCGGCGTCGGGGTTCCACGGACCGTCGGCCCGGTAGCCGTAGCGGGTGCCCGGCGCCACGTCGGGCAGGGCGCCGTGCCACACGCCCAGCGAGTGCTCGGTGAGCCGGTGGCGGGTCTCGGAGCCGTCCTCGTCGAACAGGCACACCCACATCGCCGTCGCCTCCGGGGCGTAGACGGCGAAGTTGGTCGACTCGGCGGACCACGTCGCCCCCAGCGGGTGGTTGCGACCCGGCCACACCGACCGGGTCTCGCCGTCGTGGTTCCACACGGGCGTCGTCTCCGGGGGTGGCGTCACGCGGGCCATTGTGGTGCCATCGCCGCGGCACGGCACAATGCGCCACGCACGGGCCGCGCCAACCACTCGACCAGGGAGCCACCATGGAGTTCGTCTCGATCGACGTGACCGACGGGGTCGCGGTGCTGCGGCTGGACCGTCCGAAGATGAACGCGATCAGCAGCCAGGTGCAGGCCGACCTGCGCGAGGCCGCCGCCGAGGTGACCGAGCGCGACGACGTACGGGCCGTGGTGCTGTGGGGCGGCGAGCGGGTCTTCGCGGCCGGCAACGACGTCAAGGAGATGGCGGGCATGACCCACGCCGAGATGGTCAAGCTCTCCGCGTCGGTGAGCTCGGCCACGACGGCCATCGCCCGGATCCCGAAGCCCGTCATCGCCGCCGTCAACGGCTACGCCCTGGGCGGCGGCTGCGAGCTCACCCTGGCCGCAGACCTGCGCTTCGCGGCCGAGGACGCCGTGTTCGGCCAGCCCGAGGTGCTGCTCGGCATCATCCCCGGCGCGGGCGGCACGCAGCGGCTCGCCCGCCTGGTCGGGACGGCCAAGGCGAAGGACATCGTCTTCACCGGCCGCTTCGTCAAGGCCGACGAGGCGCTCCGCATCGGCCTGGTCGACCGGGTGGTCCCGGCCGCGAAGGTGCTGGAGGAGTCGGTGGCCTACGCCGCGCAGTTCCGCGGGGCCGCCGCGCTGGCGATCCGCGCCGCCAAGGAGTGCATCGACCGGGGGAGCGAGGTCGACCTCGAGACGGGGCTGGAGATCGAGCGCCAGCAGTTCGCCGGCATCTTCGCCACCGAGGACCGCACCCGCGGCATGACGTCGTTCGTCGAGAACGGGCCCGGCAAGGCCACGTTCGTGGGCCGCTGAACGACGCCGGCAAGACACGGGAAGACACGGGGAGGCACTGCGCTGTGGTCACCAAGATCCGGGCGACGCTCGCCCAGCTCATCTGGCTGGCGTGCGCGCTCGCGGCACTGCTGCTGGCGGTCGGGGCGCTGCTGATCGCCCTCGAGGCCAACAGGTCCAACGCCCTCGTCGACGTCGTGCTCCGCGCCGCCGACCTCGCCGACCTCGGGGTGTTCTCCCGCCACGACGGGATCAAGGACTTCCGCGGGCGGGGCGCGGAGGTCAAGAACGCGCTGCTCAACTGGGGCCTCGGCGCGGTGGCCTGGCTGGTCGCCGGGCGGATCCTCGAGCGCATCGTCCGACCCTGACGCCGTCGGCGCCACTGTGCGCCACTGTGCGCCACTGTGAGCCACCGCACCCGCACGACCATTCCGATCGGTCATGACCGGCCGGTAGCCTCACCCACACATCCGAGTGCACAGGAGGGGCCGCGAGGCCACACCACCATGAACATTGTTGTCTGTGTGAAGTACGTGCCGGACGCGACGGCCGACCGCAAGTTCGAGGACGACTTCACGGTCGACCGCGTCGGCGTCGACGGGCTGTTGTCCGAGCTGGACGAGTACGCCGTGGAGCAGGCGCTGCAGTTCCGCGAGAAGCGCGAGGGTGAGGAGATCACCGTGACCGCGCTGACCGTGGGGCCGGAGAAGGCCGTGGACGCGGTGCGCAAGGCGCTGCAGATGGGCGCCGACGCCGGTGTCCACGTGGTCGACGACGCGATCGCGGGCTCCGACTACCTCGGCACCTCGCTGGTGCTGGCCAAGGCGATCGAGAAGGTCAAGGCCGACACCGGTGCCGACCTGGTGATCTGCGGGATGGCCTCGACCGACGCCGCGGGGTCCGTGGTGCCGGCGATGCTGGCCGAGCGCCTGGGCCTGCCGCAGGTGACACTGGCCTCGGTGGTGGAGTCGCAGGGCGACCAGGTGCGGATCAAGCGTGACAACGAGGGCTCGACCGAGGTCATCGGCGCGACGCTGCCGATCGTGCTCAGCGTGACCGACCAGTCGGGCGAGGCCCGCTACCCGTCGTTCAAGGGCATCATGGCGGCGAAGAAGAAGCCGCTGGAGACGTGGTCGCTGTCGGACCTCGGGCTCGATGCCGACCAGGTCGGGCTGTCGGTGGCCTACAGCCGGGTCGAGGACACCACCGCGCGTCCGCCGCGCACCGCCGGTGAGATCGTCACCGACGAGGACGGCTCGGGCGCCGGCGCGCTGGTCGACTTCCTCGCGTCCAAGAAGTTCATCTGAGCCGGCTGCCGAGACTGGAGAGAGACACCACATGTCTGAGGTTCTTGTTGTCATCGACCACGCCGCCGGCGAGGTCAAGAAGCCGACCTACGAGCTGCTCACCATCGCGCGCCGCCTCGGCGAGCCGTCCGCGGTGTTCTTCGGCTCGCCCGAGCAGGGCGACGCGGTGGCCGAGAAGGTCAAGAAGTACGGGGCCGCGAAGGTCTACGTGATCGACGACGCCCCGATCAAGGGCTTCCTCGTCGCGCCCAAGGCCGAGGCGCTGCAGCAGCTGGTCGAGAAGAGCAACCCGGCCGCGATCCTGCTGCCCTCGACGTTCGAGAACAAGGAGGTCGCCGCGCGGCTGGCGATCAAGATCGGCTCCGGGCTGATCACCGACGCCGTCGACGTGCAGGAGGGCGGCGTCACGACGCAGAGCGTGTTCGCCGGCAACTTCACCGTCCAGGCGAAGGTCACCACCGGTACGCCGATCATCACGGTCAAGCCCAACTCCGCTGCTCCGGAGGAGGCCGAGGGCGCGGGTGTGGTCGAGGCGTTCGCCGCGACCGTGTCCGACGCCGCCAAGGGTGCGCAGGTCGTGGCCACCCAGCCGCGCCAGTCCACCGGTCGTCCCGAGCTGACCGAGGCCGCGATCGTGGTCTCGGGCGGTCGTGGCACCGGCGGCAACTTCGACCCGATCGAGGGCTTCGCCGACTCGCTCGGTGCCGCGGTGGGCGCCTCGCGTGCCGCGGTCGACTCGGGCTGGATGCCGCACGCGTTCCAGGTCGGCCAGACCGGCAAGACCGTCTCGCCGCAGCTCTACGTGGCCAACGGCATCTCCGGTGCGATCCAGCACCGCGCCGGCATGCAGACCTCGAAGACCATCGTCGCGGTCAACAAGGACCCGGAGGCCCCGATCTTCGAGCTCGTCGACTTCGGTGTCGTCGGAGACCTCCACACGGTGCTGCCCGCCGCCACCGAGAAGATCGCCGAGCGCAAGGGCTGAGCGACCCGCACGCCCGACCGTGCACAGCGACCCGGCAGGACTCCTGCCGGGTCGCTGCGCGTCCGGGCCACGACCCCGCCGTCGTGATGCGAGACGCCGCCCGCGGGCCGGCCGGCTCGGCCTACCCTCGTGCGCATGAGCAGCGAGGACGACGTCAGGCAGGCGGCCCAGCGCGCCCGGACCGCGAGCCACGACCTGGCCACGGCGACACGGGCGACCAAGGATGCCGCGCTGCGGGCGATGGCCGACGCCCTCGTGTCGTCCAGCCCGGAGATCCTGGCCGCCAACGCCGAGGACGTCGCCCGGGCCGACGCGGCCGGCACGCCCGCCCACATCGTCGACCGGCTCCGGCTCGACGACTCCCGCCTCGAGGCGATGGCGCAGGGCCTGCGCGACGTGGCCGCGCTGCCCGACCCCGTCGGCGAGGTGCTGCGCGGCAGCACGCTCGCCAACGGCCTGGAGCTGCGTCAGGTGCGGGTGCCGTTCGGGGTCGTCGGGATGATCTACGAGGCGCGTCCCAACGTCACGGCCGACGCGGCCGGGATCTGCCTCAAGGCCGGCAACGCGGTGCTGCTGCGGGGCTCGTCGAGCGCCCGGTCGAGCAACGGCGCCATCGTCGCCGCGATGCGCGGTGCGCTGGCCGGCAGCGGCCTGCCGGAGGACGCCGTGCAGCTCGTGCCGGGGGAGTCGCACGACAGCGTCAAGGCGTTGATGCGGGCGCGCGGCCTCGTCGACGTGCTCATCCCGCGCGGCGGTGCCGGGCTGATCCGCAGCGTCGTCGAGGAGTCGACCGTGCCCGTCATCGAGACGGGGGTGGGCAACTGCCACGTCTACGTCGACGCCTCGGCCGACCTCGAGCAGGCGCTCGCGATCGTGCTCAACTCCAAGACCCACCGCACGAGCGTGTGCAACGCGGCCGAGTCGCTCCTCGTGCACGAGGACGTCGCCGACGAGTTCCTGCCGACCGTCGTCGAGGCGTTGCAGGACGCCGGGGTGCTGATCCACGGCGACCGCTCGTTCGCGGAGTACGACGACGTGGTCCCGGTGACCGACGAGGACCACGCCGCCGAGTTCCTGGGCCCGGAGATCTCCGCAGCCGTCGTCACCGACGTCGAGGGCGCGATCGCGCACATCCGCCGCTGGTCCTCGGGCCACACCGAGGCGATCGTCGCGCGCGACCAGGCCACGATCCGCCGCTTCGTCGCCGCCGTCGACTCCGCCGCGGTGATCGTCAACGCGTCCACCCGGTTCACCGACGGCGGTGAGTTCGGCTTCGGGGCCGAGATCGGCATCTCCACCCAGAAGCTCCACGCACGCGGCCCGATGGGGCTCCCGGAGATGACGTCGAGCAAGTACGTCGTGGTCGGCGAGGGCCACGTCCGGTGATGCCGGTAGGGTGAGTCCATGCTGAGCACCGTCATCCCGCTTGCCGCCGAGACCGGCGAGCACTCGCCCGCGATCCACCCCTACGCCGTGGGGGCCATCGCCCTGGGCCTGCTGCTCGTCCTGCTGTTCGCCGTGGTCTCCTTCGGTGGCGGTCGCGAGCACAGCTGAGCCCGTGGCCGGTCCGGTGGGGCAGCGTCGCGTCGGGGTGATGGGTGGCACCTTCGACCCCATCCACCACGGCCACCTGGTCGCGGCGTCCGAGGTGCAGGCCTGGTTCGACCTCGACGAGGTCGTCTTCGTGCCCACCGGCGACCCGTGGCAGAAGAGCGACCGGGAGGTCGCGGGCGCCGAGCACCGCTACCTGATGACCGTGGTGGCCACGGCCGCCAACCCGCGCTTCAACGTCTCCCGCGTCGACATCGACCGCGCGGGCAAGACCTACACGATCGACACGCTGCGCGACCTCAAGGCGGAGATGCCCGACGCCGAGCTGTTCTTCATCACCGGTGCCGACGCGCTCGCCGACATCTTCACCTGGCGCGACGCCGACGAGCTCTTCGCGCTCGCCAACTTCGTGGGCTGCACCCGGCCCGGCTACGAGATGGACCCCAGCGCGCTGGCCAAGATCCCGGCCGACCGGGTGACCATGGTCGAGATCCCGGCGTTGGCGATCTCCTCGACCGACTGCCGCGAGCGCAAGCGTCGCGGCGAGCCCGTGTGGTACCTCGTGCCGGACGGTGTGGTGCAGTACATCGCCAAGCACGGCCTCTACACCGACGGCGCGTCGGCTCCCGGCCGCTCCGGCCCCGGGGCCGCCCGCGTCACCAGCAGCACTCCCAGCAGCACTCCCCGCAGCACTCCCCGCAGCACTCCCCGCAGCACCTCCAGCAGCAAGGACACGGCATGACTGCCACCGACCACGCCCTCGACCTCGTCGCCGTCGCGGCCCAGGCCGCCCACGACAAGAAGGCCGACCAGGTCCTGGCGTTCGACGTCAGCGACCAGCTCGCGATCACCGACGCCTTCGTGCTGGCCAGCGCCAGCAACGAGCGCGCGGTCGGCGCCATCGTCGACGAGGTGGAGGACAAGCTCCGCGAGGTGGGCGCCAAGCCGATCCGGCGCGAGGGCCACAAGGAGGGGCGGTGGGTGCTGCTCGACTACGGCGAGATCGTCGTGCACGTGCAGCACGAGGAGGAGCGCACCTTCTACGCCCTCGAGCGCCTGTGGAGCGACTGCCCGCTCATCCCGCTGACCTTGACGTGAGACGCCTCGTCCTGCTCCGCCACGGCCGCACGGAGTGGAACGACACCGGGCGCGCGCAGGGCCACGCCGACGTCCCCCTCGACGAGGTCGGTGAGGCGCAGGCCAAGGCGGTCGCACCCGTCCTGGCCGCGCTGCGGCCCGTCGCGGTGTGGTCCTCCGACCTGGCCCGGGCGGCCGCGACGGCGGCCGTCGTGGCCGCGGAGGCCGGGCTGGAGCCCGTGCTGGACCCGCGGCTGCGCGAGTACGACGTCGGGCGCAACCGCGTCGGGCTCACCGACGAGCAGTACGCCGGCGCCCACCCCGACGAGCACGCCGCCCTGCTGGCCGGCGACATCGCGGCGATCCCGGGCCGGGAGACCCGCGCCGACGTGGTGGCGCGGCTCCTGCCGGCGCTGACGTCGTACGCCGACGGGCTGGGGGAGGGCGAGACCGGCATCGTCGTCTCGCACGGGGCCGCCCTGCGCACCGCGGTCCCTGCCTTCCTCGGCTGGGGCGACGACGCCGGGGACGGTCTGGGCGTGCTGGCCAACTGCGGGTGGGTCGAGCTCACCCACTCGGCCTCCGCGTGGACCGGTGGCGCCGTGCGCTGGCGGCTCACGGCGTGGAACCGGGTCGTGGCGTGAGCGAGCGGGCCCGCGAGGTCGACGTCACCCTGAGCCGCCAGCTGGCGCGGGTGATGGACGACGCGGTGACGGTGCCCGGGACGCGCATCGGCGTCGGTCTCGACGCCCTCGTCGGGCTCGTGCCGGGCATCGGCGACGCCGTCGGCAGCGCCCTGTCGGGGATCATCGTCCGCGACGCCATCCGTGCCCGGGTGCCGATGCCGGTGCTGGCGTGGATGGGCCTCAACCTCCTCGTCGACGCGCTGCTGGGCCTCGTCCCGGGGGTCGGCGACCTGCTCGACGTCGCCCACCGGGCCAACCGCAAGAACGTGCGCCTGCTGATGCGCGAGATCGAGCGCCAGCCGCTGCGCGAGCCCCCGAGCACGGCGTACGTCGTCGGCGCCGTGGCGCTGATGCTGGTGCCGGTGGTCGCCGGTGTGGTGGCGACGGTGCTCGGGATCTGGTTCCTCTGGCGCTGGCTGACCTGAGCAGGACCCCCCGGATTTCACCTGCCGTCGGGCGTCGGCTAGTGTTCTCGGCTGTTGGGGCTGTGGCGCAGCTGGTAGCGCATCTGCATGGCATGCAGAGGGTCAGGGGTTCGAGTCCCCTCAGCTCCACCAGGAGGAGATGGACACGAGAGGCCGGGCCCGAGGGCCCGGCCTCTCGTTCTTTCGGGGGGTGCCGCGCCGATCGCGGTGGCGCGCGGCGCGCCGCCGCCACGCGCGGGCGGGCGGCTTACCGTGGATGGCATGGCCACCGACCCGACCGCACAGCCCGACGTCGCCGCTGCTCCGCCCGACCGGCGGCGGTGGTACGGACTGGTCGTCATCAGCCTCGGCGTCTCGCTGATCATCGTCGACTCGACGATCGTCAACGTCGCCGTGCCGTCCATCATCGACGACCTCGGCATCACCTCCACGCAGGCGCAGTGGGTGCAGGAGGTCTACACGCTGGTCTTCGCGGCACTGCTGCTCGTCTTCGGCCGCCTGTCCGACCAGTGGGGACGACGACGCCTGTTCGCCATCGGCGCGCTGGTCTTCGGGCTCTCGAGCATCCTGGCCGCCACCGCCGAGAGCGGCGCCTGGCTGATCGGCGCCCGCGCGCTGCAGGGCCTCGGTGGCGCGATGATGCTGCCCACCTCCCTGTCGCTGCTCAACGCCACCTTCCGTGGCCGTGAGCGCGGGATCGCGTTCGGCGTGTGGGGCGCGACGATCGGCGGCACGGCCGCCCTCGGCCCGCTCCTGGGCGGGTGGCTCACCACCGACTTCTCCTGGCGGTGGGCGTTCGGGCTCAACGTGCCGTTCACGATCGTCGTCATCACCGGCCTCTACCTCCTGGTCAGCGAGTCGCGCGAGCCCAGCACGAAGAAGGGCCTGGACTGGGTCGGTGCGCTCCTCGCCACGCTCGGCTTCGGCGCGGTGGTGTTCGCCCTCATCGAGGGGCGCACCTACGGCTGGCTGCGCACCGACGAGACGCTGACCCTCTTCGGCCGCCGCTGGCCGTGGGAGGTCTCGCCGATCCCCCTCTCGTTCGTCATCGGCCTCGCCCTGCTGGGGATGTTCGTCGCGGTCCAGCGGCGGCGCAACGCGGCCGGACGGGTCGCGATGCTCGACCTGTCGCTGTTCGGCATCACCTCGTTCCGCAACGGCAACATCGCCGCGTTGATCGTCAGCCTGGGCGAGTTCGGGCTGCTGTTCGCGCTGCCGCTGTGGTTCCAGAACGTGCTGGGCTACACGGCGTTCCAGACCGGACTCGTGCTCCTCGCGCTCGCCGTCGGCAGCTTCGCGGCGAGCGGGATGACGACGGTGATCGGACGCAACCACTCGCCGGTCTTCATCGTGCGCCTCGGCATCTCGCTGGAGATCACGGGCATCGCGGGCATCGCGCTGCTGCTGCGCACCGACTCGCCGTGGTGGGTCACGGCTCCGCTGCTGTTCGTCTACGGCGTCGGCGTCGGCTTCGCCACGGCCCAGCTCACCGGCGTCGTGCTGGTCGACGTCCCGGTCGAGCTCAGCGGCCAGGGATCCGGCACGCAGAGCACCGCCAGGCAGGTGGGGTCGGCATTCGGCATCGCGATCCTGGGCACCATCCTCTTCACCGTGCTGGGCGCCCGGCTCGACGCGCACCTCGCCGACCAGGACGTGCCCGACCAGGAACGCACCCGCATCGTCGAGGCGGTCAAGGGCAGCGCCGGCGCCGCGATCCCGGAGCTGGGCAAGAACCCGGCCACCGCGTCGGCGGCGCAGGACGCGCGCGAGGCGTTCACCGACGCGACCCGCATCTCCGCGGCCGCCGCGGCCATGTTCTTGATCCTGGGCCTGCTCGCCAGCCTGTCGCTGGGCCGGTCGCGACCGGAGCAGCCAGCGACTCCGGAGCACCGGTCCGCCGAGTCGGCGAACTGAAACACCCGGTGGCACGATGGGCCCATGACCGCGACCGACGTTCCGCACGGCACCACCCCCGCCGTCTCCGAGCGCACCCGGGCCCACATCGAGGCCACCGAGCGCTACGCCGCGCACAACTACCACCCGCTGCCCGTCGTCCTCGCCGAGGGTGAGGGCGCCTGGGTCGTCGACGTCGACGGCAACCGCTACCTCGACTGCCTCGCGGGCTACTCCGCGCTCAACTTCGGTCACTCCAACGAGCGCCTCGTCGCGGTCGCGCGCGAGCAGCTCGGCCGGCTGACCCTGACCAGCCGCGCGTTCTTCAACGACAAGCTCGGCGGGTTCGCCGAGGCGCTGTGCCGGCTGACCGGCAAGGACATGGTCCTGCCGATGAACTCCGGGGCCGAGGCCGTCGAGACCGCGATCAAGGTCAGCCGCAAGTGGGGCTACGAGGTCAAGGGCGTGCCGGCCGGGCAGGCCACCATCATCACGATGGAGGGCAACTTCCACGGCCGCACCACCACGATCGTCAGCTTCTCCGACGACGACGTCGCGACCTCGGGGTACGCGCCGTTCACCACCGGTTTCCGCGGCGTGAAGTACGGCGACATCGAGGCGGTGGCGTCGGCCATCGACGAGACGACGGTCGCCGTCCTCTTCGAGCCCATCCAGGGCGAGGGCGGCGTCGTGATGCCGCCCGAGGGCTTCCTGCGCGACCTCCGCGCGCTCTGCACCGAGCGCAACGTGCTGATGGTCGCCGACGAGATCCAGTCGGGCCTGGCCCGCTCCGGGCGCACCTTCGCCTGCGACCACGAGGACGTCGTGCCCGACATCTACGTGATGGGCAAGGCACTCGGCGGCGGCCTCTACCCGGTCTCCGCGATCGCGGCCGACCACGAGGTCATGGACGTCATCACGCCCGGCTCCCACGGCTCGACGTTCGGCGGCAACCCGCTGGCCGCCGCCATCGGCACCGAGGTCGTCGCGATGCTCGAGGAGGGCACGTTCCAGAGGCGCTCGACCGAGATCGGCGAGCTGCTCGAGGCGGGCTTCTCGCCGCTGGTCGGTCGGGGTCTGTCCGAGGTCCGGGTCCGCGGTGCCTGGGCCGGCATCGACATCGACCCGACGCTCATGACGGGCCGGCAGATGTCCGAGGCGCTGATGGCGCGCGGCATCCTGGCCAAGGACACCCACGGCTCGACCGTCCGCTTCGCCCCGCCGCTCGTCGCCAGCGACGAGGACGTCGCGGTGCTCGTCGCCGCCGTCACCGAGGTCCTCACCGCCTGACGACCCGCCAAATGGCTGGACGGTGCTCCTAGCCTGTCGGGCATGGAGGCACGCTTCGACCACCTCGTCATCGCCGTCGCCGACCTCGACGAGGCGGCGCAGCGGTGGCGCGCGGCCGGCATCCGCGCCGAGCGCGGGGGAGCCCACCCGGGCGGCACGGAGAACCTGCTCGTCCGCGGCCCACGACCGGCCTACGTCGAGCTGGTGGCACCGGGGAGGCACGCGACCGGCCCGTGGCTCGACCGGCTCCGTGCGAGCCGTGGACCGATCGCGTGGGCGATCGCGGTCGACGACCTCGACGACGCGCGACGGGCACTGCTCGCCGCGGGCTTCGCGCCCGATCCGCCGATGCCCGGCTCGCGCCGCACCCCCGACGGGGAGCTCATCGAGTGGCGCGTGTGCGAGGTCGACGGAGGGTCGGACGAGGGCTTCCTGCCGTTCCTCATCGAGTGGACGTCGCCGATGGGCCCGGGGCCGGGCGACGGGCCGGTCGTGGAGCACCTTCAGCTGACCCCGCCCGACCCGGACCGGCTCGCCGACCTGCTGCTGGCCCTGGGCCTCCACGCCGACCGCCACTTCCCGCGCCGGGTCTTCCTCGAGCCCGGCGGCACCCACATTTCCCTGCTGCCGCTCGGGCGCCCGGAGCGGAGCGAGGGCGTCGTGTGGGCGATCGTGGGGACGGACGACGGGCGGGGGGAGCTCGCCGAGCTGTCCCTCGCGCTGCCCGTCGAGGCGTCCACCCGCCTCACCCTGGACGGCGTCGTGGTCACCACCCGCCCCGATCGTCGGCGGTTCGCCGCCGCCGCGCTGCTCCCGGCGGTCGACGAGGTGTTCGCGCGGCTGCGCGGCGACCTCGCCGACTGGCCGGACCCGCACCCGCAGGGTGCCCCCGCGGACGAGGAGGAGTACTCGCGCTGCCTCGACCCGGGGAAGTACCGGCTGCTCGCCGTGCGTGCGGACGCGTGGGTGGAGGCCATCGTGTCGGCCGGGCTCGGCGTCGCCGAGCAGGTCGACCCGCGGTCGGTGCGGTGGGGCGCGCCGGTGCTCGAGTCCAGCCGGGTCACCGTGGTCCGCGGACGAGCGGGCACGCAACCGGTCGTCGTGGGCGTCGCGCCGTCGCCGGGCGCCACCGAGGCGTTCGTCGCCATCGGGGTCGGGGACCCCGCGGAGGTCCTGGTGAGCCAGCCCGACTGCGGCTGCGACGCGTGCGACACCGGGTCCGCCGACCTCCTCGAGAGGGTCGACGACGCGTTCGTGCTGGCCCTGTCCGGCGGCGTCTACGCGGTCCGCGACGGCGAGCGGGTCGTGCGCCGCTCGCTCGACGGCTGGGGGAGCTCCGGGGTCGACGACGGCGAGCGGTGGCTCGCCGACGCCGCGCAGGGACGGCGCAGGGACGGCGTCGTCGCGGGCGCGGCCTGGCTCTGACGCGCCCGACCCCGGCCGGGGCCGGCTCGGGCCGGGCTCAGGCGATCGTGAGGCCGCCGTCCACCGGGATCATCTGCCCGGTGACGTAGCCGGCGGCGTCGGAGGCCAGCCACATGGCGGTCGCGGCGAGCTCGTGCGGGCGGCCGGTGCGTCCGGCGGGCACGCGCTGCAGGGCGAGGTCGAGGTAGCCCTCGGGGTAGGTGTCGGTCATCTCGGAGGCGAAGAAGCCCGGCGCGAGCGCGTTGACCCGGATCCCCTTGCGGCCCGTCCACTGCTGGGCGAGGTCCCGGGTGAGTCCGCCGAGCCCGGCCTTGGACGCGGAGTAGGCCGCCTGCGGGAGGGCGCCGGTGGTGATGCCGAGGACGGAGGAGATGTTGATGATGCTCGATCCGGGCTGCATCACCCGGCCGCACGCCTGTGCCATCCAGTAGCAGCCGTTGAGGTTGACGTCGATCACCGAGCGGAACTGCTCGGGCGTCTCGCGCGTGGCCGGCACCGCGGTGCCGACGCCGGCGTTGTTGATGAGCACGTCGACCCGGCCGAACGTCGCCATCGTCTCGTCGACGAGGTGCTGGCACTGCTCGGGGTCGGCGACGTCGGTCACGACGGTCTGCACGCGGCGGCCGGTCGAGCGCACGGAGTCGGCGACCCGCTCGAGCCGGTCGGCGCGGCGGGCTCCGAGCACCAGGTCGGCCCCGCCCTCGGCGAAGCAGTGGGCGAACGCCACGCCCAGCCCGCTCGACGCGCCGGTGACGATGACGACCTTGTCGTCGAGACGGAAGAGGTCCATGACGGTCATGTCGAGACCCTACGGCGTGGGGCCGCTCGCCGTCGCCGCCGGTGCGACGGGCGCGCGCGGCAGGGTGCGCACCGACCGCGAGCACAGCACGAGCGCGCAGATCACGGCGTAGGCCACCCCCGAGGCCACGAGCACGCGGTCGTTGCCGAACACCTCGCCCAGCGGACCCCACGCGAGCTGGCCGATGGGCATCGCGATGAAGGAGCCGAGCATGTCGTAGGAGTAGGCCCGCGACAGCAGGTGGTCGTCGATGTTCTCCTGCATGGCCAGGTTCCACCCCATGCCGAAGACCTCGAGGCCCATGCCGCCGACGAAGGCGGCGACGACGAGGGCGACGAGCACCGGGTCGAGGCCGAGCATGAGCATCGGCAACGACATGGACGCGCAGGCGAGCATGCCCCACAGCAGCGGCCGCTCGAGGCGCACCCGCAGCAGGATCACCGTCATCACCAGCAGGCCGAGCGCCTCGGCGGACAGCACGTAGCCCCAGCCCTGCCGGCCGATGGTGTCCTCGGCGACCACCGGCCCGAGGGTGAAGATCGCGCCGTGGTGGATGGCGTTGAGACCACCGAAGCCGAGCACGACCACCCACAGCCAGGTGGTCCGGCGGAAGAACGTCCAGCCCTCGCGGAGCTCCGCGATGGTGCTGTCGGACGCGGCCCGCTCCAGTGGGGGGATCCGGACCCGGGTCAGGCACAGTGCGGCCAGCGCCCACGCGAGCGCGTCGATGGCGAGCGCCCAGCCGGCACCGGCCGTGACGACCAGCAGCGCGCCGACGGTGGGCCCGAGGACCGTGAGCCCGTTGCGGGTCAGCGACAGCAGCGCGTTGGCCGGCTGCAGCTGCTCGCGCGCCACCAGCTGCGGGACCATGCCGGCCATCGCCGGCATCGAGATCGCCGACACCGCGCCGTGCACGGCACTCAGCACGATCACCATCCAGAGCTCGGCGGTGCCGGTGAGGACGAGCACCGCGATCACGCCCTGGGTGAGGGCGGAGGCGATGTTGGAGGCCTGGAGCACGACCGCCCGGGGGAAGCGGTCGGACAGCACACCGCCCCACAGCAGGAGCAGGATCATCGGGATCGTGTGGGCGGCCAGCACCTGGCCGATGGCGACGGCCCGGCCGTCGATGTCGAGCACCGCGAAGGTCAGCGCGATGTTGGCCATCATCGTGCCGAGGGTGTTGGTGGTGCGGGAGGCGAAGTACCACGCGAAGTTGCGGTTGCGCAGCGGAGCCAGGGCGCTCGACCAGGTCACGACGACTCCTGGCCCGGGTCGGACATCCGGAAGGCGAACAGGGACGCGCTGACGTGGATGGTGCCGGGGGAGCGGGGCGCTCGGGCCTCGGCGTGGAGGAGGTCGCCGGCCTCGCGCAACAGGTCCACGGCCCGGGCCCAGGTCTCGGGATCGACCCAGGTCTCGATGTCGGACATCTGCCCGACCCCGGACCGGTGCGAGAGCTGGCGTCGGGTGATCTCGCGGGCGGTGGCACGCACGTAGGCGATGCGGTCGTCGTTGCTCGCGCGCGTGGCGGGCGGGGCGTCGACCACCACGTAGCGGTAGCGCTTCGCGACGCCGCCGCGGATGCGTTCCTCGCTCTCGACCACCAGCTCGCCCGCCTCGTGCAGCACCCGGAGGTGGTAGGACGCGTTGGCGTGGGTCAGGTCCAGCTCGCGGGCGACCTCGGCCGCGCTCATCGCCTCCGCGGTCAGCAGCGAGAGGATCCGGAGTCGTACCGGGTGCGCCACCGCGCGCAGTGCCGAGACCGCTTCCGGGTCCGTCAGGTCGTCGGTCAAGGCTCACCCTCCAAGAAGTCTTGGGGGGCAAGTCTGCGCGGGTGGGTCTCGACTGTCAAACACTTCTTGGGTGGTCTGGCCGGCCGACTATGGCTCGGCTGCGCCGGAGGCCTCCGGCACACCCCTGACCCGACCCTGAATCCACCCCTGGATCCGGCCCTGAATCCGGCCCTGAACCGGGTCGAACCACGTGATTCGGCGCCCTCGACGTGCTTGGCTTGCCTTGATGAGAGCGGGCGCCCGGCCCGCCGAGGAGTGAGCCAGATGTCCGACCAGTACCCGAGCCCGTACGACCCGGGGGGCTACCAGCGGGACCCCCAGCAGCCCACGACCGCCTACCGGGCGACGCCCACGACCATGTCGCCGCAGGACGAGCGCACCTGGGGAGCGATCAGCCACGCCGGCGCGGTGGTCGCGATGGTGTGCTCGGCAGGCTTCCTCGGGTTCCTGGCGTCGATCGCCGTCTACGTGGTCCACAAGGACCGGGGCCCGTTCGTGCGGGCGCACGCAGCCAACTCGATCAACGTGCAGATCTCGATGTTCATCTGGCTCCTCGTCGCCGGGGTGATCTACGTCGTCCTGGGCGTCATCACGCTCGGCATCGGCTTCGTCGTGTTCCTGCCGGTGTTCGCAGTCCCGTTCGTCGTCGCGGCCGTCCTGCACGTCATCGGAGCGGTCAAGGCCTACAACGGGGAGTGGTGGAACCCGCCTTTCACCCCGCAGTTCGTCCGCTGACCACACCTGGGCCCACCTGATCCCACCCGAGCCCACCCGAGCGAGCCGACGCGCCGAGGCCCCGACACGTTCACGTGCCGGGGCCTCGGGGGTGCAGCCGTGTCGATCAGCGGCCGAAGGCCTGGAACTCCGTCGCCCGCACGTTGAGGTCCTGGTCGCTGCCTGCCGAGCAGTCGCTCACCGCACGCGGGTCCTGGTCCTGCTCACCGGCGTAGTCGGGCCCGCCGGTGCACTGGTTGGTGACGACCTGGAGCCACAGGTGGGTCGCCTTGGTGCGCCGGATGTCGAACGAGCGGAGGATCAGGTCCGGCGCCCGCGGCCGGGGGGCCGTGGCCGGGAACGCGTCCTCCGGGCTGACGAACACCCGGGTGAACTCGTCCTGCTCGTCGCAGTCGACCCCGCGGGCGATGGAGCACGACCAGACCTCGAACTGCCGCAGGGCCGAGTAGCGGCTCTGGCTCGGCTCGGCCGGGGTGCCGTCGGGGTTGGTCCGGGCCGGTCGCAGGTGGGTGCTGACCTGCACCCGCCGCACGTCCTGGCGCTTGGTGCCGGCCAGGTCGACGATCACGTGCTGCTCCGCGACCGGAGCGCCCAGGGCCGCCCACTGGGTGCCCTCCTCGTCGTCGACGAGGCTGACCAGGTCGGTGCCCGTGCCCTCGACCGCCGCGCCGTTGGTGACGGACGCCAGGTTGGTGTCCATCCGTGGCTTGAGGGTCTTGGCCCGGCCGGCGGCGAACGCCGTCAGCGGGATGCGGGCGTGGCCGTGCCCGGGGGCGCGGGCCACGAACTCGTAGTTGCCCGGCACCAGCTCCACCCGGTTGGGCAGCGCCGTGGTCGGGTCGGTGTCGGCCACCGGCACGGCCCGTGCCTGGTAGTGGCCCACGAAGAGCTGGGCTCCGCGCACCAGGCGACCCTGCTCGTCGCGCGGCGCGAAGGTGACCGCCGACTCGTCGGCGTAGGCCGAGCGGAAGCTCGGCACCGGGTCGGCGTCGGCGTTGCCGGCGCTGGTGGCACCCTCGCCGAGGCCGCGACGGGCGAAGGCGTTCCAGAGGATGTCCTGGTTGGCCCCGTTGAAGCGGAGCAGGTCGGCGGCCAGCATCGCGTTGCGGGAGTCGACCTGACTGACCTGGCTGTTGGCCATCAGGAGGAACGAGTCGAACACCAGCTGCATCCAGCGCCGGTTGCCCGGGCACCCGCTGACCGGTGTCTGGCCGTTGGCGCACGACTTGTTGAGGGCCGCGTCGCCGGCACCGTAGCGATCGATGAAGGCCTGCCGGATGTCGAAGTTGGTCGCGGTCCAGATCTCGCCGTCGGCGTGCACCTGCGGGCCGGTGACGTCGTAGCCGATGTCGGTGTAGTTGAGCGGGCTGCGGCTCATGTTGTAGTTGCGGATGCCGGCCACCGGGTCGCCGGTCGTGTACTGGCCGATCGTGAAGGCCTGGAGACCGGAGGCGGCGTAGCCGTGCTCGTGGAGGTACTCCATGGCCAGCTGGTCGCTCCAGCTCTCGCTCATGCCCTGCGGCGAGCTGACGCCGCCGTTGGGGCCGGCGATCATCCGGTTGCTGATCGCGTGGCCGTACTCGTGGCCGATGACGCTCATGTCGTAGTCGCCGTCGACGCACGGGGCGTAGAAGGAGCCGGCGATCGGCTGCCACATGTACATGTTGGTGATCGGCGCCTGGCCGTCGGGCGGGGTGAACTGGTTGGCGTTGTTGCGCGCGGCGAAGGTCGGCGGACCGCCCGAGATCGCGCCTGCCTGGGCGTTGCCCTGCTCGTAGTCGTTGCCGAGGCCACCCCGGCCGAGGTTGTCCTTCTGCATGTTCCAGGTGCTCTCGACGAACCCGAGGTGGTAGGACCAGTCGTGCATGCGGTTGTGCATCGCGAAGAGGTTGGCGCGGGCGGCGTCGAGGTCGACGTTGTCGGGGGACCCGAACGTCGCGGGGTTGCAGCCCTCCTCGTACCACTGGTTGGTCCACGGGTAGGCGTAGTCACGGGTCGGCGACGCGGTCGCCGTCTCGGTGCCGACGGTCCGCGAGTTGTTGCTGTTGCGGTTCTCGACCGCGATGGCGTTGTTGCCCAGCGTGGTGAACGTCGGCAGGTTGGTCGCCGGGTCGACGTCCCAGGGCAGCGAGGCGCTGGTGCCGACCGTCTCCTCGCAGCCGGTCAGCGGCGTCCAGCACCACGTCGCCCGGGCGTCGCGGGAGGAGTAGTCCACCGGCGGGCTGCTCGGGAACACCTCCCACTCGGGGTTGTCGGCGTCGTGGTCGACGAGGTCCTCGCGGACCAGCACCTCGCCGGAGCGGGCGTCGACGTAGCTGGCGAAGCCGACGGCCTCGTCGCCCTCGGAGCGGAGCACCACCTGGAAGGCGGCGCGCGCCGCGGCGCCCGGCACAGGCACCGCGACCTCGGTCGTGCCGAGCACGACGGGCGCGGCGATGCCGGCGTCGCGGGCGGCGAGCCGCTCGGCGTCGGCCGCCGTCAGGGTGGCCGGAGCCGGCGCGGCCGCGTCGCGTGCCAGCGACGAGCTGACGTAGAGCACCTTGCCGTTGCGGAGGCCCACGGCGGCGATGCCGTCGACGCCCGCCGCGAGGTCGCCGAACTGCTGGCGCACGATCACCACGTCGGCGTCCTCGCCCAGCGGGCGGCTGGCGAGCACCTCGACGGACTCGGCGGCCCGGGCGGTGAGGCCCAGGACGTCGCGGGACCCGGCGAGGAACGCGAGCGCGGCCGCCTCGGGGTCGGCGGGAAGCCCCGTGGCGAGGGGCGCGTCCGTGGCCATCAGCACGGCCGGCGTGCCGAGCTTGTTCCACCGGGCCGTGGCGTCGAGGTCCGCGGCAGCGGACCGCTGCTTCGCGGTCGGCGCGGCCCGGCCGTCGCGGACGTCCTTGTCGCGGGAGGTGGAGTCCTCTCCCTGGAACCCGGCGCCGGCGCCGGGCGGACCCCCTGGTGGTGGGCCGGCCGAGGAGGCCGGCGAGGCGAACGGTGCGAGAGCTGCTGCCAGGGAGAGCGTCACGAGGGCAGCGCCGACTCCTCCGACCCGAGAACTGAGGTGCATCGGTGGGTCCCTTCCGGCGACCGCGGCCGCCGTGTCCGAGAAACGTGGGAATCTCGTTGTACCCCGGTGGGGGACCGGTGGGAAGACTTGGACAGACATTGTCGTCGGGCCGGCCGGCGCCGCGGAGGCAGGGCTCCGGTGCCCGGTATCCCGACCGGGCCCCAGCGGGGTCGGGGCGCCGCCCCACCTGATCGGCAGGCGGCCCGGGGGGCGAGTATGCTGGTGCCGTGCACGAGCAGCTCCTTCTTGCCCAGCCGCGCTGATCGAGTCCTCCCACCCACGGAGACCGACGCGCGGCCACCCCTCCATGCGAGGGGTTTTTTCATGCCCGACCCCCGCCACAGCAACAGCCAGCACGAGGACACGCGATGACGACCGACACCGGAGCCCACGACGCGAGCGAGGCGCGCGCGACGTACGACATCGAGGCCACCGAGACGAAGTGGCAGCGGGTCTGGGAGGAGCTCGAGCCCTTCCGGGCCGACGACGACAGCCCGCGTGAGAAGCGCTACGCGCTCACGATGTTCCCGTACCCGAGCGGGGACCTCCACATGGGCCACGCCGAGGTGTTCGCGCTGCACGACGTGGTCGCGCGCTACTGGTGGCAGCGCGGCTACGAGGTGCTCAACCCGATGGGCTTCGACTCCTTCGGCCTGCCGGCGGAGAACGCCGCCATCCGCAACGACGAGCACCCCGACACCTACACCCGCGCCAACATCGCCCGCTCGATCGAGTCGTGCCGCACCTACGCCGCGTCGTTCGACTGGTCGCGCACGTTCAACACCAGCGACCCCGACTACTACCGCTGGACGCAGTGGCTGTTCCTGAAGTTCTACGAGCGCGGGCTGGCCTACCGCAAGAACAGCCCGGTCAACTGGTGCCCGGTCGACCAGACCGTGCTGGCCAACGAGCAGGTCGTCGGCGGCACCTGCGAGCGGTGCGGTGCGGAGGTGACCAAGAAGGAGCTGACCCAGTGGTACTTCAAGATCACCGACTACGCCCAGGAGCTGCTCGACGGCCTGGACGAGCTGGAGGACACGTGGCCCGACCGCGTCGTCACCGCGCAGCGCAACTGGATCGGCCGCTCCGAGGGTGCCCACGTCACCTTCACGCTGCACACCGCCGGCGGTGAGCGCGACGTCGAGGTCTACACCACGCGTCCCGACACGCTGTACGGCGCGACGTTCATGGTGGTGGCCGCCGATGCGGCGCTGGCCGCGGAGATCGTGCACCCCGACCGCGCGCAGGCGCTGCAGGACTACCTGGTGGAGGTGCGCAAGGCCTCCGACATCGACCGGCTGGCCACCGACCGCCCCAAGACGGGCGTCGACCTGGGCATCACCGCCACCAACCCGGTGTCGGGCGAGGAGATCCCGGTCTGGGCGAGCGACTACGTGCTGGCCGACTACGGCACCGGCGCGATCATGGCCGTGCCCGCGCACGACCAGCGCGACCTCGACTTCGCCCGGGCGATGGGACTGCCGGTGCGGCGGGTCATCGACGTGCCCGGGCAGGACGACCCGGCGGAGTCCGGGGTGGCGACCTCGGGCGACGGCACCTACGTCAACTCCGGGCCACTGGACGGGCTGAGCGACAAGGCGTCGGGCATCCGCACGATCATCGAGCGGCTCGAGGCCGAGGGCCGCGGCTCCGGGGCGGTCAACTTCCGCCTGCGCGACTGGCTGCTGAGCCGCCAGCGCTACTGGGGCGCGCCGATCCCGATCGTCCACTGCCCGGTGGACGGCGAGGTCCCGGTGCCCGAGGACCAGCTGCCGGTGACGCTGCCGATGCTGAAGGGCGCGGACCTGAAGCCCAAGGGCACCTCGCCGCTGGGAGGGGCGACGGAGTGGGTCGAGACGACCTGCCCGACCTGCGGGGGCCCGGCCACCCGCGACACCGACACGATGGACACGTTCGTCGACTCGTCGTGGTACATGTTCCGCTACTGCTCCCCGCACGAGACCGAGGCGCCGTTCGACAGCGCGAAGGTCAACGCCTGGATGCCGTGCAACCTCTACGTCGGCGGCGTCGAGCACGCGGTGCTGCACCTGCTCTACGGCCGCTTCTTCACCAAGGTCCTCAACGACATGGGCCTGGTCGACTTCCGCGAGCCGTGGTCGGCGCAGCTCAACCAGGGCTTCGTGATCAACCAGGGCAAGAAGATGAGCAAGTCCCTGGGCAACGGCGTCAACCTGGGCGAGCAGCTGTCGGCCTTCGGCGTCGACGCGGTGCGGCTGACCCTCGTGTTCGCCGGACCGCCCGAGGACGACATCGACTGGGCCACCATGTCGCCGGAGGGGTCGCTGCGCTTCCTGCAGCGGGCCTGGCGGCTCTCGGGCGACGTCACCTCGGCGCCCGGTGCCGACGTGTCGACCGGCGACCTCGCGCTGCGGCGTACGACCGCGCGCACCGTGCACGACGCCGCCGAGCTGGTCGAGACCTACCGCTTCAACGTGATGGTGGCGCGGGTGATGGAGCTGGTCAACGCCACCCGCAAGGCCATCGACTCCGGCTGCGGTCCGGCCGACCCGGCCGTGCGGGAGGCCACCGAGGCGGTGGCCGTGCTGCTGTCGCTCGTCGCGCCCTACACGGCCGAGGAGATGTGGGAAAGGCTGGGTCACGAGCCCACCGTCGCGCGCACCGGCTGGCCCGAGGTCGACGAGGCGCTGCTGGTCGAGGACACCGTCACCGCCGTCGTCCAGGTCAAGGGCAAGGTCCGGGCGCGCCTGGAGGTCTCGCCCGACGTCTCCGACGCCGACCTCGAGGCCGCGGCGCTGGCCGATCCCGCCGTGCAGCGGGCGCTCGAGGGGGCGACGGTGCGCAAGGTGATCGTGCGCGCGCCCAAGCTCGTCAACATCGTCGTCTGAGCGCGCGGCGCCGCCCGGAGCGGCGCCGCGCCTAGACTCGGCGGATGGGTGCCGCCTCGGAGCGCACGACCATCCTCGTCACCGGTGCGGCCGGACCCGCGGGGCGGGCCCTCGGCGCGCAGGTCCTGGCGCGCGCCGAGCGCGGTGGTGGGCTGCGCCTGCTGGGGGTCGACCTCGCGCCGGCCCCCGTGCCCGGCTACGAGACGGTCCTGCCGGTGCCGGGCGCGCCCGACCCGGCGTACGACGAGGACATGCGCGACCTGGTGTCTCGCCTCGACCCTGACCTCGTCGTCCCCACCGTGGCCGAGGAGCTGCCCCGGCTCGCCGTGCTCGGGCTCGCGGCGGGGATGGGCCCGGGACTGGTGCTCTCGGCGCCGGGCCCCGTCGCCGTCGCCGCGGACAAGCTGCTGACGATGTGGGCGCTGGCCGCGAGCGGCGTCGCGGTGCCTCCGCACGCCACCGTCGCCGAGGCCGGCTCCGCCGCCGACGCCGTGGCCTGGGGCGGCGGGCCCGTGGTGGTGAAGCCGCGGGTGAGCCGCGGTGGTCGCGGCGTGCACGTCGTCGAGGACGGTGGCGACCCGGTGTGGGACTCCCTCGACGCCACCTGGCTGGTCCAGGGCTACGCGCCGGGGGTGGAGTACAGCCCCCAGGTCTACCGCTCACCGCACAGCGGCAGGTGCCGGGTCGTGGTGCTGCGCAAGACCGAGCTCACGCAGGGCCGGGTGGGCAACGCCGCGGCGGTCGAGAGACTCGGCGACGGTGCCGAGCCCGACGTCGAGGCGCTCGCCGTGCGTGCCGTGGAGGCACTCGACCTGGTCGGACCGGTCGACCTGGACGTACGCAGGTCGAGCGACGGCACCCCCGTGGTGCTCGAGGTCAACAGCAGGTTCGGTGCGCTGTCCGCGCAGGCCCCGGAGCTCCTCGCCGACGTGCTTGCCGAGTGGACAGGGTGACCCGTGGTCGCGTTCATGGCGGCGTTGGTCCTCGTGCTGCTCGTCCCGCTCGCGGTCGCCGGAGTCGTGCGCCTCGCGATGGTGCCGTTCGCGCTGGTCTTCGAGGTCCGGGCCCGGCGCAGCCGGTCCGGACGGGCCGGCTACGGCCCGATGTTCGCCGAGGCCCCCTCCCTGAGCGTGGTGGTGCCGGCCTTCGACGAGGCACGCGTCATCGACCAGTGCGTGCGCTCGATCGCGCGCAGCGACTACCCACGCCTCGAGATCGTGTGCGTCGACGACGGGTCGTCCGACGACACCTTCGCGCGGATGCGGCAGCTGGCCGCCGCACACCCCGGGATGGTGCGGGCGCTGCGGCAGGACAACGCCGGCAAGGGCGCCGCCCTCAACACCGGCATCGCCGCCGCCCGAGGCGAGGTCCTCGTGCTCGTCGACGCCGACGGGGTGTTCCGCCCCGACACGCTGGCCCGCTTGCTGCGGGGCTTCCGCAGCCCGCGGATCGGTGCGGTCTGCGGCAACGACAAGCCCGTCAACCTCGACCGGACGCTCACCCGCCTCCTCTCCGTCATCAGCCACGTCGGCACCGGCCTGATGCGTCGCGCCCTCGACGTGCTGGGCTGCCTGCCCGTCGTCTCCGGCAACATCGGCGCCTTCCGCCGTGACGTGCTCGAGCGGGTGGGTCCGCTGCGCACGGACACGCTCGGCGAGGACCTGGAGCTGACCTGGCGGGTGCACGAGGCGGGCTTCCAGGTGGCGTTCGCCCCCGACGCGCTCGTGTACGCCGAGTCTCCCTCCACCCTGCGTGGCCTGTGGCGGCAGCGGGTCCGCTGGGCGCGTGGGCTGCTGCAGGCCACCGAGATGCACTGGTCGATGATCGGCAACCCGCGCTACGGCGCGTTCGGCGTCTACCTGCTCTTCAACACCGTCACCCAGGTGATCGCCCCCTTCCTCCAGCTCGCAGCCGCGGTGAACGTGGGGTGGCTGGTCGCCGTGGACGGCTCCGGCTGGCTGCCCGGCACCTGGTGGTCGTGGGTGCTCCTGCTGGGGGTGCCGGCGTCGCTGGCGCTGCTGGCGCTCGCCCTCGCGCTCGACCGGGCCGCCGATGACCTGCGCCACCTGTGGACCGTCCCGTTGTGGCCGCTCTACTCGACCCTGATGACCTTCGTCGTGCTCGATGCCGTCCGGCTCGAGCTCGGGAATGCGGAGAACCGATGGAACAAGCTGGAGCGGACCGGGACGGTGTCGGTGCGTGGCCTGAGCGACGACGATGGCCCTGGCTCCTGATCGTGGCCGGCATCGTGGTCACCTCGCTGGTGGCTGCGCTGGCGATCTCGCGGCCGTGGCAGTCGGGCGAGTCGGGCACGCCGCCCACGGCTGAGACGCCGCCGACGATGCGCCCCGCGCAGCTCCCCGACCGGACCAGGTCGGTGAGCATCGACTTCGCGAGCGTCGTCGACCGGGACACCGACTGGGCGGCGGTGAACGCCCGCCTCGACGAGGCCGGGGCCAACGCGGTCGAGCTGAACGCGGGCCGGATCGAGTTCACCGCCTTCGACTGGGAGGCGCACCCCGACGCGGCCGCGGAGCCGGGCACCGACCACCTCACCCGCGCGGCCCGGGCGCTGCACCGGGCGGCGGACGGCTCGAACCGCCAGGTCGGTCTCATCGTCGACACGATGGCGCCGAACTGGCTGGCCGACCACCCGGAGGCTGCCGGGGTCGCCGCCGACGGTCGGCGGGCGGTCTACCAGGCCTCGGCGAGCGAGCTCGTCGACGGCGAGGTCGGCAGGCGCCTGGTGGACCTCGTCGGCACGCTGTGCGAGCGCTATCACCCAAGCCAGATCTCGATCACCGAGCTGTTCCTCAGCGACTTCACGTTCGGTGACGACGACCTGCGGCTCTTCCGGCGGATGACCGGACTGCCCGACTGGCCCCGCGCCAGCGACGGGTCGATCAAGGAGGACGCGTCCAGCATCAAGGCCTGGCGGGCGGCGGTGATCGCCGACCTGCTCGCGCGGATGCGGGAGCGGATGGACGCGACCCGGGGCGGCGACGGGGCGCGCGTCGACCTCGCCATGGACGTACGGATCAACTGGAAGTACCCGGCCCGGGGCGACCTGGCCAGCGGGCACGAGTACGACGTCCTGCTCGGCGAGGTCGAGCGCCTGGTCCTGTGGGCCTACCTCTACCGCACCCGGAGACCGGCGGACGTCGAGCGGATACTCGGGCGCCTGGAGGCCGAAGGGCTCGACACGTCGCGGCTCACCGTGTCGGTCGGCCTGTGGGAGCGCCCGCCCGGACCGCCGGTCGGGCCGATCGACCTCGCGCCGTTCGTCGCCGCCCTGCGCGCGGCGGAGACCCACGGCATCACCTCGGTCAACGTCACGCCCCTGTCGCTGATGTCGCCGGAGTACTGGAGCGCCCTCGCGTCGGTGTGGAACCCGGACGGCACCTAGCGGGGAGGGGCGGCCTCGG
Source organism: Nocardioides sp. zg-1228 (assembly GCF_017086465.1). Taxonomy (NCBI): domain Bacteria; kingdom Bacillati; phylum Actinomycetota; class Actinomycetes; order Propionibacteriales; family Nocardioidaceae; genus Nocardioides; species Nocardioides sp. zg-1228. Next base: position 1,426,686 of record NZ_CP070961.1, read on the forward strand.
GGTCTGCGGCGAGGGGTACGTCGGGCAGCCGGACGGTCACCTCGGTGCCACGCCCGGGCTCGCTGTCGATGACGAGCGTGCCCCGGTGGTCGGAGACCAGTGCCTGGACGAGCGTGAGGCCGAGGCCGACCCCGGCGATGTGGCGTCGCCGGGTGTCGCGCGTGCGGTAGAACGGCTGGGTGATCCGGCGCAGCTCGTCGGCGGTGATGCCGGTGCCGTCGTCGGCGACCCGGATCCGCACCCCCCGCTGCCCGTCGGGCGAGGGCTCGGCCACGACCTCGACGCGGACCTCGCCCCCGGCGTCGCTGTACTTGATCGCGTTGGTGAGCAGGTTGTCGACGACCTGCCCGAGCCGCTGTGGGTCGGAGACGAGCGGCACGACCTCGTCGCCGGAGAGGGCCACCCTCACGTCCGCGGCCTCGGCCATGGGCCGCACGCTCGCGATCGCGGCGCGCGCGACCTGCACGGCGTCGACCTCCTCGGGCGACATCGGGTCGCCGGCGACGACGCGGGCGCTCATCAGCAGCTCGTCGACGAGGGACCGCAGGCGGCGGGCGTTGCGCGTCAGCACGTCGACGTACTCGCGCTGCTCGTCGGTGAGCCCACCGGGATCCAGCCGGAGCAGGTCGACGTAGCCGAGGATCGACACCAACGGGGTGCGCAGCTCGTGGCTGACCAGGCCGATGAGCTGCTCCTGGCGCCGCAGCTCCTCCTCGCGGTCGGTGACGTCGGTGGCGACGACGAGGTAGCCGCGCATCGGGTCGGGCTCGTCCGCGGGCCCGATGGACGGGCGGGACGTCACGACGTACTCGACCATGCGCGGCGAGCTGCCGACGGAGCGGCGCCACAGGGACACGTGCGAGCCACCGTCGGCGGCCGCCCCGACCAGCTCGCCCAGCGAGGGGCCGTCGACCAGCTCGGTCAGGTCGGTGCCCCTCAGCTGCTCCCGCGGGACCTCGAAGAGGCGCTCGGCGCCGCTGCTCGCCGTGAGCAGCCGGCCCGTCTCGTCGGTGGCCATGATCGCCTGCTCGGTGGCGGCGAGCATGATGCTGCGCAACAGGTCGTAGGCGGCGAGGAGCTGGCGCTCCTGGCGCCGCGTGGTCTCCATGATCGCGTGGACATGGAGCATGACCGCGCCGATGAGCACGGCGTTGATCGTGCTGTGCAGTCCCGGGTAGAGACGGCCGGTCGTGAAGATCACCGGGACGAGGGACACCACCACCACGCCGAGCAGCCCAGCCAGCAGCGGGCGGCCCCCGGGCGCGAGCGCCAGGCTCACTCCTGGCACGAAGAGCAGCATGATGACCGATCCCATGGGATCGCCGCTGCCGAGGTCGAGCAGGCCGACCGCCAGCATCTGGCCGAGGGGGAGCGCCAGGCGCCAGCCGGGGGGCCACCGGGCCGGTCTGCCCAGGCTCGCGGCTGCCTGGACCGCCAGCGCGACGGCCACGCCGGCGGCGAGCAGCAGCGGTCGGTGGTGCAGCGGGATCTCGTAGAGGATGTAGGCGACCACCAGCACCAGCACCGAGAACGGCAGGTGGCGCCAGCCCGAGGCGTCCGGGGTCGGCCAGGCGATCATCATCCGGTTGGACAGCTCCCGCGCCCGGGCGCCCACCGAGGTGCGCACCATCAGCCGCAGCCGCCGTGCGCGGCGTCGGCCGCCGGGTCGTCGACGGCCTGCGGCGCCTGCACGCTGGTCGCGACGCGCACCGTCTGGGTCACCCGGACGGTCTCGAGGGGCTCGACCTCCCGGGCCGTGGTGAAACGCGCCCAGTAGCGCGCGCTCGCCCGCACAGCGTCGGGCTGCATGTAGTCGCGGTGCGCCTGGGACGCGAAGGCGGCGAGCATCTCGAGCTTGGTGTCGACGAAGCCGTCGACGGTGACGAACCGGTTGGGCCGGAAGTCGACGGTCGACGACGGGCTCTGGAAGCACCACAGGTCGCCGACCGAGCGCGCGCCGATCTCGACGGCCTCGTGCACGGCGCGGTGGTCCTGGTGGCGGTCGTGGATGCCGTGGGTGTAGATGCGGTCGGGGGCGACCTCGGCGACGGCCCGCTCGACCGCGGTGATCAGGCCGTCGGCCGGCGACATGTGGGTGTCGGCGAAGTCGAGGTGGATGAGGCGGGCGCCCACCAGCGCGGCCGCGCTCACGGCCTCCCCGTGGCGCATGTCCGTGCTGCCGCCGACCGCGCCCCCGGACAGCACGAGGGTGGTGATCTCGTCGCCGGCCGCCGCGTGGGCCGCCAGCGTCGCCCCGACCCCCAGCTCGACGTCGTCGGGGTGCGCACCGACGGCGAGCACCCGCAGCCGGGACGGCGCGCGACGACGGCGGGCCAGGTCGGCGAGCTCCTCGACGCGGCTGACCAGCTCCTCGGCGCCGACCGGCTTGACGAGGAAGTCGTCGACGTCCTCGCGCAGCGCCCCCACGGCGTGGTCGAACGTCGGGTAGGCAGTGAGCACGAGGACCGCCACGGTCGCGTCGATCGCGCGGAACTCCGGCAGCGCCTGGAGCCCGGAGCGGCCCGGGAGCCGGATGTCGGTCACGAGCACGTCGTAGCGCTGGCGTCGCATCGCCGCGACGGCCTCGTCGGCCGTGCCCGCGAGGTCGACCTCCATGCCGCCGAGCCTGCTCAGGCTGGCCCGCATGAAGTGGGCGGCGTCACGGTCGTCCTCGAGCACGAGCACTCGGATCGCTGACTCGGCCATCGGCCCCCCTGGAGAACGGCGCGTGCTCCCACGGTACGGCGTCCGGGCGCGCCCGCCCAGCGACGCGGACCGGGGAGGAGGCGGGCCGGCCGCGGCCGCCCGGAGGCTAGGGTCACGCCATGTCCCGTGTGGTGGTGGTGACCGACTCGACCGCGAGCCTTCCCGCCGAGCTGGCGAAGAGTCGCGACATCCGAGTCGTCCCGCTCCAGGTCGTGATCGGGGCGCAGGTGCTCGACGAGGGCCCCGACGGCGCGACGCCCGACGTGGTGGCCGAGGCGCTGCGCGACTTCGTCCCGGTGAGCACTTCGCGCCCGGCGCCGGCGCTCTTCGCCGAGCTCTATCGCTCGCTGGCGGCCGAGGGGGCCGAGGAGGTCGTCTCGGTCCACCTCTCCCGCGAGATGAGCGGCACCTTCGAGTCCGCGCAGCTGGCGGGGCTCGAGGTCGACCTGCCGGTGCACGTCGTCGACTCCGGCCAGGTCGGCATCGCCACGGGCTACGCCGCCCTGACCGCCGCAGACGTCCTCGACGCCGGTGGCACCGGGGAGCAGGCGGCTCAGGCGGCGCTCGCTCGCGGCCAGGCGGCCACCTCGCTGTTCTACGTCGACACGCTCGAGCACCTGCGGCGGGGTGGGCGCATCGGCGCCGCGGCCGCGATCGTCGGCAGTGCGCTGTCGGTCAAGCCGCTGCTGGAGATCGCCGAGGGCCGCGTCGCCCCCCGCGAGCGCGTCCGCACGGCCTCGCGCGCCCTGGCCCGACTCGCCGAGCTGGCCGTCGAGTCGGCCGGCGATCGCCCCGTCGACGTCTGCGTGTCGCACCTGGCCAACGCCGCTCGCGCCGAGGAGCTCGCCGAGGCGCTGGGGGAGCGGCTCTCCGACGGCCTCGAGGGTCGCGAGGTGATGTGCGGCGAGCTCGGCGCGGTGCTGGGGGCGCACGTCGGCCCGGGCATGGTGGCGGTCTGCGTCTCCCCGCGACCCGCCGGCTGACGCCGCCCCGGCTCCGGCCGGTCTCGGCGCGCGTCGTCCGTCGGCTCTCCACAGATTGCCGACGCCACCTGTCGGCCGTGCTCCGGCGTTCCTAGCGTGGAGGCATGCGCCGTTCCCAGTCCTCCTCCGAGCACGCCGAGGCGGTGTCGCGGCGACTGGCGACGCTCAGCGCCGAGCTCGCCGCTGTGCGCCACGAGCCACCCGGCCCCGTCGAGGGCCACACCCGCGTGCGCGAGCGCCCGGACCCGACCGTCGACCGGACGTCCGCGGGCGCCGACCCCACCGGCCGGGCGGGGGCGCCCGCACCGCTCGTCGCGCCGCTCCCGGGCCGCCACGCCTCTCGCCGGCTGCGGGTCGGGGCGTTCCGGCTCGGACCGGTGCACCTCGCGGTGGTGGCCGTGGTCGCGGCCCTCGCCGTGGGCCTCGCGGCCTGGTGGGTGGTGCGCGACCAGGCGCGGGTGGTGCCGCTCGAGACGGCCGCGACCGGCACCTCCGAGACCCCTGCCGTGGCGGCGACCCCGCTGGTGCCGGTCGGGCCGCCCGGCACGGCCGGGGCTGGCGCCGAGGGGGAGGACGGCGCCGACCTGGTGGTCGACGTCGCCGGCAAGGTGCGGAGCCCGGGCATCGCCGTCCTGCCCCCGGGCTCGCGGGTGGTCGACGCCCTCGAGGCGGCCGGTGGGGCGCGGCGGGGTGTCGACCTGACCGCCCTCAACCTCGCCCGACCGGTGGTCGACGGCGAGCAGATCCTGGTCGGGGTCGCCCCGGCGGCCGGGGTCGCCGGCACGATCGACTCGCAGGTCCCGGCCGGGACGGCGCTGGTCAACCTCAACACCGCCGACGAGGCGGCGCTCGACACCCTGCCCGGCGTGGGGCCGGTGACCGCCGGCGCGATCCTGGCCTGGCGCGACGCCAACGGCGCCTTCACCTCGGTCGAGGAGCTGCTCGAGGTCGACGGCATCGGTGAGGCCACGCTCGCCGACCTCGCCCCGCTCGTCACCCTCTGAGCGGGGCGCCCGGTGCCCGACCTGCGCGCGGTGGCGCTCGGCGCGGGGGCCTGGGCCGGGGCGCTGCTCGTGCTGGTCCTGCCGGCCCGGCCGGCCCTGGGCTCGGTCGCGCTGGTCACCGGCGTGCTCGTCGCCGGCGTGGGGCGCCGGTGGTGGTCTCCGGCGTGGCTCGGGCCGCTGGCGGCGCTGGTCTCGGTGGCGGGCGTCGCCGCGCTCCACCACGCCCTGGTCGCCACCTCGCCGCTGACGGCGCTCGCCGCCGAGGGAGCGGTGGTGTCGGTGCGCCTGGAGCTGACCTCCGACGTGCGCGTGGTGAGCGGGGCCTATGGCGACCTGCAGGTGGTGCGGGCCGATGCCACCCAGGTGGCGGGTCGCGGGACGGCGTGGACCCTGGACGCGCCGGTCGTGGTGATGGCCGGCGCCGACTGGCCCCGGCTGCCGCTCGGCACCACGCTCGAGACGACGGCGCGGCTGGTCGCCGCGGACGACGACGTGGCGGCGCTGGTCCGGCCGACGGGTGAGCCGAGGGTGCTCGACCGGCCCGGCCCGTGGTGGGACGCCGCGGCGGCCGTACGACGGTCGGTGCGCGACGCGGTCTCCGGGCGCGGCGTCGACGCGCGTGAGCTGGTGCCGGCGCTGGTGGTCGGGGACGACGGCGGCCTCGACTCGGACCTGGCCGACGACTTCCGCACGACCGGGCTCACCCACCTGCTCGCGGTGAGCGGCACCAACCTGACCCTCGTCGTCGGCTCGCTGCTGGTGCTCGGGCGGTGGGTCGGGGTGCGCGGACCCTGGCTCTACGCCCTCGGCGTGCTCGGCATCGTCGGCTTCGTGCTGACCGCGCGCGCCGAGCCCAGCGTCGTGCGCGCCGCCGCGATGGGCACGGTCGCGCTGGTCGGGATGGGGCGCAACGGCCTCTCGCGGGGCGTGCGGGGGCTGGGCGTGGCGGTACTGGCGCTGCTGCTGGTCTGGCCGCGACTGGCGCTCACGCCCGGGTTCGCGCTGTCCGCCCTGGCCACGGCCGGCATCCTGCTGCTGGCGCCGGTGTGGCGCGACGCGCTGATGCGTTGGACGCCCCGGTGGGTGGCGGAGGCGGTGTCGGTGCCCCTGGCCGCGCAGGTCGCCTGCACGCCGGTGGTGGCGGCCCTCTCGGGTCAGGTCAGCCTGGTCGCCGTGGGCGCCAACCTGCTGGCGGCGCCGGCGGTCGCCCCGGCGACGGTGCTGGGACTGGCCGGGGGACTCCTCGGGCTGGTGTGGGGTCCGCTCGGCGCGGTGGTCGCCGCCCCGGCGGCGTGGTCGGCGGCGTGGATCATCGCGGTCGCCCGGTGGGGCGCGGGCGTGCCGACGGCGGCGGTCGACTGGGGCACCGGCCCGGTGTCCCTGGGGCTGCTCACGCTCCTGTGCGTGCTGGCGGTGCCCCTCGCCCCGCGGGTGCTCGGCCGGGCGGGTACGACCCTCGCCTGCACCGGCCTGCTCGTCGTGGTCATGCTCGTCCGCCCTCCCTCACCCGGCTGGCCGCCGGAGGGCTGGGTGCTCGCCATGTGCGACGTCGACCAGGGCGACGCCCTGGTGCTGCGGGCCGGCGAGCACAGCGCGGTGGTCGTCGACGCGGGACCCGAGCCGGCGGTGACGGACGCCTGCCTCGACCGCCTCGACGTCGCGTCGGTGCCGCTGCTCGTGCTGACCCACTTCCACGCCGACCACGTGGGCGGAGTCGCCGGGGTGGCCGACGGGCGCCGCATCGACGTCGTCGAGGGCACGGCCCTGCGCGAACCCGAGGCCGGGGCGAGGTCGGTCGAGGAGGTGACCGGGCGCCCGGCCGTGCCGGCGGCGTACGGCCTCACCCGCCGGGTCGGACAGGTCACGCTGCAGGCCGTGTGGCCCCGCCCGGGCGTCGCCGCTGGCGACGCGGGGGAGAGCGCGGCCAACAACGCCAGCGTCGTGCTGCTCGCCGAGGTGGCCGGGGTCCGGATCCTGCTCACCGGCGACCTCGAGCCGTCGGCCCAGGCCGCGCTCGCCCGTGACCTCGCGGGGGTGCAGGTCGACGTGCTCAAGGTGCCGCACCACGGCAGCCGGCACCAGGACCTCGACTGGCTGACGTCCCTGGGCGCGCGCCTCGCGCTGGTGTCGGTGGGGGAGGACAACGACTACGGTCACCCCGCCCCCGACCTGCTCCACGCGCTCGCGGCGGCCGGCGCCGACGTACGCCGCACCGACGTGGGCGGCGACGTGGTCGTGGTGGTCGAGGACGGGACGCCCGGTGTCGTGGGCCGCGGATAGGGTGTGGCCACCATGGCTCGCACCCCCTCCGCCGCGCAGGTCCTCGGCCACGTCGTCCTGGTGACGGGCAAGGAGGAATACCTCTCCGCGCGCACCGTCGTCTCGGTCCGTGACGCCGTCCGCGCCCACGACCCCGAGGCGGAGATGGCGGAGTCGGCGGCCGCCGACCTCACGCTCGCGTCACTCGGCGAGATGTCCGCGCCGTCGCTGTTCTCCTCGATCCGGTGCGTCGTCGTGCGCGGCCTGGAGGACCTGCCCGACGAGTCGGTCGACGGCCTGCTGGCCTACTGCGCCGCCCCTGCCGACGACGTGGCGCTCGTGCTCGTGCACTCCGGCGGGCCGAAGGGCAGCGGCGTGCTCACCAAGCTGCGCAAGCTGTCGCCCGTCACCGAGGTGAAGTCCGAGGAGATCAGGGCCAGCGACATGCCGGGCTTCGTGACCTCCGAGGTCGCCTCCCACGGCGCGCGCATCGACCCCGACGCCGCGGCGTTCCTCGTGCAGGCCGTCGGCACCGACCTGCGCTCGCTGGCGGCCGCTGCCGACCAGCTCACCAACGACTTCCACGGCGAGCAGCTCACCGTCGACAAGGTCCAGCGCTACTTCGGCGGCCGGGCCGAGGCCAAGTCGTTCACCGTCGCCGACGCCGCGTTCGCCGGCCGGCGGGCGGCCGCCCTGGAGGAGCTGCGCTGGGCGCTCGACTCCGGCACGTCGCCGGTGCTGGTCACCTCCGCGATGGCGGCGTCCGCGCGCAGCCTGGCGCGCTACCTCGGCGCTCCTCGCGGAGCCCGCGACGGCGACCTGGCCCGCGACCTCGGCGTGCCGCCGTGGAAGGTGCGCACGGTGCGCGACCAGTCACGGTCGTGGAGCGCCGAGGGCATCGCGGCCGCGGTGCGTGCGGTCGCCCTGGCCGACGCCGACATCAAGGGCCGCGCCCACGACGCGTCCTACACGCTCGAGCGGCTGGTGCTCACCGTGGCGGGCCTGCGCGACGGGCGCTGACCCGCGCCCGCGTGACCACCGCGTACGCCCCCGAAATGCACGACACCCGCCACGAGGGCGGGTGTCGACGGTGAAAGCGGGACGTCAGAGCGACGCGGCCTTCTTGGCGATCGAGGACTTGCGGTTGGCGGCCTGGTTGGCGTGGATGACGCCCTTCGAGGCGGCCTTGTCGAGGGCCTTCATGGCGTCACGGCCCGCCGCGACGGCGGCGTCCTTGTCGCCGGCCTCCGACAGCTCGCGGAACTTGCGCACGGCAGTCTTCAGGCGAGACTTGACGGCCTGGTTGCGCTGGCGCGCCTTCTCGTTCTGCTTGTTGCGCTTGATCTGGGACTTGATGTTCGCCACGTGCGGATCCTCGAATGCTCGAACTGGTCAGGATGAGAAGTCTGGTGCTGTCGGCTGCCTGGCAACCCCGGACAGGGTCGGGCGCCGGACACGCAGTGGTGAACTCTACCGTCACCCTCCGTGGGCGCCCAAATCGCCTGCCGCGCCCCTGGCCGGTGCTCACCGGCCCGTGCGGCGCGCGACGGCCCCCAGCATGCGCTCCGACTCCCGGATGCGGAAATCGTTGAGCGTCGGCAGGTTGACGTCCACCGCGACGACCGACCGGGCGGCGAGGTGCGCGCCGAACCCGGCGAGGACCGCCGTGACGAGGTCGTCGCCGACCGCACACAGGGCGGGCGAGGCGAGGACGGAGGTGTCGAACCACGCCTCGTCGACGCGCTCGAGCCGGGCCAGGAGGGGGTCGGCCCAGGCGGGGCCGCGGGCCGCCGTGCCCCAGTCGACGAAGACGACCTCGCCACTGGGGCGGCGCAGCAGGTTGTCGACGCGGATGTCCCAGTGGATGACGTGCGGCATCGGGGCGGCGGCGTGGTGGCGGAGCACGTCGGCCCAGCCGTACGGGTCGTCGCGCAGCCAGTGCGGCACGGGAGCGGCGGCCGGGGCGTCGGCGAGGGAGGCGAGGGTGTCGGCCCACGTGCCGAGCACGCGGCCGACGTCGAGGAGGTCGACCGAGACCGGCAGGTCACGCTGCCGCAGCACCGCGCCCAGCCGGTCGACGCCCGTGAGGACCGCATCGAGCTCGGCAGGATCGCCGAAGTCGGGGTGGCGCCCCTCGACGTCCTCGACCAGCAGCGCCACCCACGCGCCGTCGTCGTACGACGCCAACAGCCGTGCCCAGAGCTCGTGCGCGCCGAGGTGGGCGAGCACCCCGGCCTCGCGCCGGAACAACCCCGGAGTGTCGGGGTTGAGCTCGGCACCGACGGCCTTGACGAACGCGCGGGTGCCGTCGGCGCACGTCAGCCGGGTCGCGCAGCCCGGCGACATGCCGCCGACCTGCTCGGCGGTGGCCACGACGGGGGAGCCGAGGGTGTCCTCGACCCAGGCGCGGACCGCGGCGGGGACGGCGTCGTAGGCCAGGCGGACGCCGACCGCGCGCGGTGCGGTCACCACCAGCCCCGGCGCTCGCCGAGCCAGTCCCAGCACACCTCGCCCTGCCAGCGCTGGTGGTCGCGGATGTGCGGCGACGTCGGCGGCACCGGGAGCTCGCACTGGGTGAGGAAGTAGCCGACGTAGAGCGCGAGGGCGATGTCGATCGCCTCGGGGTCGACCCCGGCCAGCAGGCGGCGCCCGGCGATGACCGGCTCGACGTCGATGCCCTCCCCGCGCGGGCCGATGAGGGCGGCGAGGGAGTCGAACCACGCGGCTCCGCGCACCGGCCAGTTCCAGTCGCAGACCAGCGCGCGACCGTCGGCGTCGATGAGGACGTTGTCGGAGCGGACGTCGGTGTGGACCACGGTGTCGCCGCCGACCACCTCGGCGTAGCGGCGTGCGAGCGCCTCGGCCTCCTCCAGCCGGGCGGCGCCGAGGTCCGTACGCCGGTCGCGAAGCGCCGGCCATCCCTCGAGCAGCGGCGCGAAGTCGGACTCGGCCGGGTCGAGGTCGAGCCCCGCGGGCGGCGGGGTGAGCGCGTCGGCGACCTGCTCGAGCGCGTCGAGCACGGCGTCGAGCTCGTCGGCCCGCCACGGCCGCTCGGGCGTCCGGGCGGCGACGTACTCGATGCCGAGCACCACCCAGTCGTCGTCGAGGTGCCACAGCAGCCTCGGGGCCGGCACCTCCGGAGGCAGTGCGGCGAGCTTGCGCGCCTCCTCGCGGTAGGAGTCGGCGAACATCCGCTGGGCCTTCACCGAGGCCGCCTTCACGAAGTGGCGCGAGCCGTCCTCGCACACCAGCACGGACGCGAACCCGGGGGTGAACCCGCTGGTCTGCGAGATCGCCGACGCGACCGGTGAGCCGCACGTGCGCTCGATCCAGGCCCGCAGGCCGGGCGGGAGGAACGCCCACTCGAGGCGACGCGCGGTCCTGCCGTGCGGTGCGGGGTAGGGGGCGATCGAGGGGGAGCGGGCCATGGCGCCATCCTTGCCCACCCCGACGCGGACCACGACGGGATATCCGCTGGACAGGGCAGGCGGCGTGCGGACCAGACTGACGCCATGCCCGAGCTCGTGCTGCCGACCACCGCCGTCCGTGAGTCCTTCCTCGAGGCGATGGACGAGTTCGTCGCCGAGGGCGCCGAGGACAGCCAGACGGCGGCCTGGATCGCGCGCAACGCCCCGGGCTGGAGCGACCCCGACGTCTTCGCGGCCTTCGTCGAGGCGGTGCGTGCCGACGCCCTCGAGGAGACGCCGCGTCCGCGGGTGCACGTGCCGTGCACGACGCTGTGGTGGGTAGACGGCGAGCACTACCTCGGCCGGATCGCCGTGCGGCACCGGCTCAACGACTTCCTGCTCGAGGTGGGCGGGCACATCGGCTACGACGTGCGCCCCACCCGGCGGCGAGAGGGGCACGCGACGGCCATGCTGCGACACGCCCTGCCGTGGGCGCGCGGGCTCGGCATCGACCCCGCGCTGGTCACCTGCGACACCGACAACATCGGCTCGATCGGGGTCATCGAGGCGGCCGGCGGCGTGCTGGAGGACGTGCGGGGGGACAAGCGGCGCTACTGGGTGGCGACGGGGCGGTAGCCCGGCGCGCAGCGGCCGGCTGCGGGCTCGCGCCCGCGCCGCGTCGCCGGTTCGGCGGCCCGCGGCGCGCGTGGAAGAATGAGCCGACCCAGCCGTCGTACCCCCGAAAGCAGTCCGTGAGCCTCACCAACGCGCCGCAGCCTGGCTCGACCGACCCGTCGATCATCCGCAACTTCTGCATCATCGCGCACATCGACCACGGCAAGTCGACCCTGGCCGACCGGATGCTGCAGCTCACCGGGGTCGTCGACGAGCGGGCGTCGCGTGCGCAGTACCTCGACCGGATGGACATCGAGCGCGAGCGCGGCATCACCATCAAGTCGCAGGCCGTGCGGATGCCGTGGACGGTGCCGGCGGGCAACGCCGAGGGCGCCGAGCCCGGCACCTACGTCCTCAACATGATCGACACCCCGGGCCACGTCGACTTCACCTACGAGGTCTCCCGCAGCCTCGAGGCCTGCGAGGCCGCCGTCCTGCTCGTCGACGCCGCACAGGGCATCGAGGCGCAGACCCTGGCCAACCTCTACCTCGCGATGGGCGCCGATCTCCACATCATCCCGGTGCTCAACAAGATCGACCTGCCGAGCGCCAACGTCGAGAAGTACGCCGCCGAGCTGGCCGGCCTGGTCGGCTGCGAGCCGGAGGAGGTGCTGCTCACCAGCGCCAAGACCGGCGTCGGCGTCGAGACGCTCCTCAACGAGATCGTGAAGCAGACCCCGGCGCCGGTGGGCGACGCGGACGCCCCGGCCCGTGCCCTGATCTTCGACTCCGTCTACGACACCTACCGCGGCGTGGTCACCTACGTGCGGGTCGTCGACGGCAAGCTCAGCCACCGCGACCGGATCAAGATGATGTCGACCAACGCGGTCCACGAGATGCTCGAGGTCGGCGTGATCAGCCCCGAGCCCGTCAAGGCCCGCGAGATCGGCGTCGGCGAGGTCGGCTACCTGATCACCGGTGTGAAGGACGTGCGCCAGTCGCGCGTCGGTGACACCGTCACCTCCCAGCACCACGGGGCCACCGAGTCGCTGGGCGGCTACAAGCACCCCAACCCGATGGTCTACGCCGGTCTCTACCCGATCGACGGCGACGACTACCCGACGCTGCGCGACGCCCTGGAGAAGCTCCAGCTCAACGACGCGGCGCTGACCTACGAGCCGGAGACCTCGGGCGCGCTGGGCTTCGGCTTCCGCTGCGGGTTCCTCGGTCTGCTCCACATGGAGATCACCCGCGACCGCCTCGAGCGCGAGTTCGACCTCGACCTCATCTCGACGGCTCCCAACGTGGTCTACGAGGTCGTCCTCGACGACGGCACCGAGGTCGAGGTGACCAACCCGAGTGAGTACCCCGACGGCAAGGTCGCCGAGGTGCGGGAGCCGGTCGTGAAGGCGACGATCCTCGCGCCGTCGGACTACATCGGCACGATCATGGAGCTGTGCCAGCTCAAGCGCGGCAACCTGCAGGGGATGGACTACCTCTCCGAGGACCGCGTCGAGATGCGCTACACCCTGCCGATGGGCGAGATCGTCTTCGACTTCTTCGACCAGCTCAAGTCGCGCACCAAGGGCTACGCGTCCCTCGACTACGAGCGCTCCGGCGAGCAGGCCGCCGACCTGGTCAAGGTCGACATCCTGCTCCAGGGCGAGCCCGTCGACGCGTTCAGCGCGATCGTGCACCGCGACGCCGCCTACTCCTACGGCGTGATGATGGCCGGCAAGCTCAAGGAGCTCATCCCGCGCCAGCAGTTCGAGGTGCCGATCCAGGCCGCCATCGGCGCCCGCGTCATCGCCCGCGAGACCATCCGCGCGATCCGCAAGGACGTGCTCGCCAAGTGCTACGGCGGCGACATCAGCCGCAAGCGCAAGCTGCTGGAGAAGCAGAAGGCGGGCAAGAAGCGGATGAAGAACATCGGGTCCGTGGAGGTGCCGCCGGAGGCGTTCGTCGCCGCGCTGTCCACCACGCAGCCCTCCGACAAGCCGGGCAAGAAGTAGGAGTCGACGAGGGAGGACTCGACGTGGGATCCGTCGTCCGCAGCGAGGACGTGGCGCCGCAGCCGTGGGCCGCGGGCCGCAGCACCATCCGCGAGCTGGCACGCGGCGACGACGGAGCGTGGCGCATCGGCCTCGCCGAGGTCACCGCGGACGGCCCGGTCCCGACGTCGGCGGGCACGCTGCGCGTGCTCACCGTGGTCGACGGCCCGGTCCTCGACCTCGAGGTGGACGACGAGGCGCACGTCGTCGAGCCGCAACGCCCGTTCGCCCTCCCCGGCGACGCGGCCGCCGTGGCGTCGGTGCCCGAGGGAGCCGTACGCGCGCTCGACGTCGTCGTCGACCCCACCCTCGTGCGACCGTTCGTGACCGTGCTCGAGCTGGGCCGGTCCTCGGCGCTGCCGCTCGCGGCCGACCAGGCGGCGTACGTCGTCTCCGGCACCCGCGACGCGATCGCGACGGGCACGCTCGTGATCGGTCCCGGCGAGGTCACCGGACGCTGCACCGTCGCGGTCGTCACCCTCGAGCGCATCGGCTGAGCGGACCGCCGGGACCGGCCGGACGGACCGGGCCGGTCAGCGCGCCGGCCGCCAGCCGGGGTCGCGGCCCAGCCGCGCGAGCAGCCGGTCGGTGACCGAGGCGTCCGGGCCCACCTCGACCGCCGGGGCGCAGATCCCCTCGGAGTGCAGGGTGTCGCCCCAGCCGTCGGCGGTGGCGTGGAGCGCGGCGGCCTCCTCGTCGCTGACGGTCCACTCCTGGCCGGTGGCCCGGGCGACGTCCGAGCCGTGCACCACGAGGTCCCAGCCGTAGAAGTCGGCGATGGTGGCGGCGATGGTCGTGGGACCGAAGTAGCTGTCGTACTCGCGAGCCGCCACGCCGTCGGCGAGCACCGAGGTGACGTGCGCGCGCTGGCGTCGCCAGGCGGCGGCCGGGTCGGCGAGGTCGGGATCCGGGCCGGCGTCGAGGTCGCGCTGGCGCAGGAAGTCGCGCTGGGTCTCGATCACGTGCCCGACGACGTCGCGGGCGGTCCAGCCCTCGCACGGCGACGGCACGTCCCAGTCGCCGCCCGCGACCTCGACGGCGTCGAGGACCCGGGCGAACCGGTCGGCGCGCTGTTGGAACAGGGAGAGCTGGTGGGCGGGTGACGGGGTCGGTGAGGAGGTGGTGGTCTGGGTCATGCGCCCACTCTCGCCGCCGCGCTGTCGGTGCTGCTTGGAATAATCCGACAGATGAGCAGCCGGACGAGTGCGGGAGGTCCCCGGCCGGTGGACCCGATCGACCGGGCCCACCTGACGGGGGTGAGCCGGCCCTCGCCGCCGATCCACCGCTACGCCCCGAGCGAGCGCCTCGCCGACCTCGTCGACCGCCACTGGATCCCCGTCTGGTCGCTGCCCGAGCCGTCCACCCAGAGCACCCTCCAGCACCCCGTCTGCCTGGTGGTGGTGAGCAACACCTACGCCCGCTTCTACGGCGTCGCGCGCGGCCGGTCGAGCGTGACGCTCGAGGGCGACGGCTGGGCGGTCGGCACGATGCTCAGCCCCGCCGCCGGGCGGCTCGTGCTCGGGCGCTCGGTCGCCGAGGTCACCGACACGTGGATCGAGCTGCGCGGCCTGCTGCCCGACCCCGGCCTCGTCGACGAGGTGCGCGCGGCGATGGCCGCCGACCCCCACGGCCCGGCCGCCCACCTCGCGGCGATCGGGCACGTCGAGGGGTGGCTGGCCACCCACCTGCCCGTCGACGCCCCGGGCCTGCTGGTCAACCGGCTGGTGGCGTGGCTGGGCGAGCACCCGGAGGTGACCCGTGTCGACGAGCTCGCCCGGGCCGTGGGGCTGTCCGAGCGCAGCCTCCAGCGCCTGGTCGAGCAGCGCGTCGGGCTGAGCCCCAAGTGGCTGCTCCAGCGGCGCCGGCTGCACGGGGCCGTCGAGGCGCTCAAGGCCGGCGCCGGCACCCTCGCCGAGGTCGCGGCCGACCTGGGCTACGCCGACCAGGCGCACTTCACCCACGACTTCCGCACCGTCACCGGCATGACGCCGGGGGAGTACCTCCGCGACCAGCCGGCCCCGCCGTCAACCAACGGTTGACAGACCGCGTCCTCGCGGGCATGGTGCGGGCGTGCGCCCGCTCCTCGGACACCTGGCCGTCGCGCTCGCCGTCACGCTCGTCGTCGGCGGTGCCTCCGGTGGCGGCTGGCACTTCCTGGTGGGCGCCGTCCTCGCGCTGGCCCTCTGGATGATGCTCTTCCTCGGCTCCTTCGGCCGTCCGCCCGGCGAGGGGACGGAGCGCGTGGAGCTGCGCCACTACGCCGTCTCGGCCGCCGTCGCCCTGGCGCTCGGCTACGCGATGTACCTGGTCGGCGACGGCAACGCGGCGTTCTGGTCGGTCGGGTTCGTCTTCGCCGGCGTGCTGACGCCCGCCGCCACCCGCGCCCGGGAGGCGTCGACCGGGGACGGTGCCGACACGATCTGAATGAGCTCGGAAGGTGGAAACCCCCGGGGTTGAGCGGGGATGTCCCCGCTCAACGGCCCGGATCCGGGTGTCCTAGCGGGGACGGGACGTGTCTAGTTGTGATGTTCAGGAACGTTGGTCGAGATCGTGTGACGACACGCCCGCGTCCTACGTCGAGGCTCACGACGACGAGACGAAAGAGACCGCAGCCGCAGTGCTGCGCAACGCGGTGGCGTGGTTCGCCGGGCGCGGCGTCACCGTCCGCGAGTCCTGACCGACAACGGCGGCTGCCACCGCTCGCACCTGTGGCGCGACACCTGTGCCGAGCTTGCCATCACCCGCAGCGCACTCGGCCCTACCGCCCGCAGACCGACGGCAAGATCGAACGCTTCCACGTGTACACCGACCACCGGCCCCACTCGGCCACCGGCAAGCAATCACCCATCACCAAGTCGGACAACCTCGCTGGGCCTCACACCTAGCGCTCCTGGTCGGGGAAGCCGCCGGACCTGAGCAGGGCGCCGGGCAGACGCTTGTGCAGCCGCTCCTCCAGCCAGGCCGTCGTCGCGGTGGTGGCGGCCAGGTCGATGCCGGTGGCCACGCCCATCCGGTCGAGGAGGTAGACGAGGTCCTCGGTGGCGACGTTGCCCGTCGCGTCGGGGGCGAAGGGACACCCGCCCGTGCCGCCGATGCTGGCGTCGAGGGTGGTGACGCCGGCGGTGAGCCCGGCCACGGCGTTGGCCACTCCGGTGTGGCGGGTGTCGTGCAGGTGCAGGCGCAGCGACACCCCCGGACCGGCGACCTCGGCGGCCAGGGCCACCCGGGCCGAGACGTCGCTGGGCACCGCCACCCCGATCGTGTCGGCCAGCGCCAGCTCGTCGGGGCCCGCGTCGGCGACGCGGCGCACCACCTCGCGCAGCCTGCCCTCAGCGACCTCCCCCTCGAACGGGCACCCGAACGCCGCGCCGATCGTGACCGTCGTGAGGACGCCGGCGTCGCGGGCCCGCGCCACGATCGTGGCCGCCTGCTCGCACGCCTCGGCCGTGCCGACGCCCTGGTTGCGCCGGCAGAACGTGTCGGTCGCCACGACCACCACGTCGACCTCGTCGACTCCGGCGGCGAGGGCACGGTCGAGGCCGCGCCCGTTCATCACCAGCCCGGCATAGCTGACGCCGTCGGGGCGAGGCAGGGCGGCCATCACCTCGTCGGCGTCGGCCATCTGCGGCACGCGGGCGGGGTTGACGAAGCTGGTGACCTCGATGCGCCTCGACCCGGCGCGCACGGCGCGCTCGACGAGCTCGACCTTGTCGTCGGTGGAGAGGATCGTCTCCTCGTTCTGGAGCCCGTCGCGCGGTGCCACCTCGAGGACGGTGACCGAGCCGGGGGCGCTCACGCGGGCGCTCCCGGGGCGGGGCGGTCGGCGAGGTAGGCGAGCGCCGTCGCCTCGTCGACCACCTCGGCGTACTTGGTGGACAGGTCGTGCAGGTTGGCGTGGTGCGGCCCGGGCTCGCGGTCGCCGACCGCGTCGGCCACCACCAGCGGCACGAAGCCGTGCTGGACCGCGTCGACGGCGCTGGCCCGGATGCAGCCGCTGGTGCTGACCCCGACCACGACGACGGTGTCGACGCCCCAGGCGTGCAGGGTCGAGGCGAGCGTGGTGCCGAAGAACGCGCTCGCGTACTGCTTGACCACCACCAGCTCGTCGTCCGAGGGCGCCACCTGCGGCACCAGCTCGCCCATGGGTCCGTCGCCGACCAGGTCGCGCAGCGCGGGCACCTTGCGGAAGAACACGCCCCCGTCGGCGCCGCCGGCGGCGTAGCGGACCCGGGTGTGCACCACGGGCACCCCCTGCTGCCGGGCGCACGCCAGCACCCGCGCGGCGGAGTCCAGGCACGCGTCCGACGGCAGGCACAGTGCGCTGGCGGGGTCGAAGTAGGCGCGCATCATGTCGACCGCGAGCACCGCCGGGACCGCGCCGGGACGCAGCGAGCCCCCGAAGGGCTGCGGCGTCCCGGCCTCGGAGGGCTGGTCGCCCACGGGCGTCACCGGGGGACCGGGGGACGCGGGGCGGGCAGCCCGGTCTCCTCGAGCGCCCGCTCGAGGATCGTCTCCATCGGCGGTCCCATGTCGAAGGTCGGCAGCGGGCTGGGGCGCCCGGCGCCCAGCTCGGCGCGCAGCGACTCGGTGGCGGGGGCGTCCACCGTGCCCGACTCGTCGCACACCACGCCGTAGCGGCGCGCGCCCTCGGCGCTGACCAGGCCGCGGGTGACCTCCAGCCCGACCAGCGCGGGGTCGCGGGCGAGCGGGTCTCCCCAGCCGCCGCCGCCCCAGGTGACGAAGTGCAGCAGGTCGCCCGGCGCGACGGGGACGTCGTGGACCTTGCTGGGCAGCACCTCGGTGGTGCCGTCGGCGCGCACGAGCCACTTGCGCCCACGCGCGCCGGGCTCGCCGCCGTTGACGCCCCACGGGTAGGTCAGCCACCGGTCGTCGTGGATCGCGATGGTGCCGCCCTCGAGGAAGCGGTAGGTGACGTCGACGCCGTTGCCGCCGCGGTGCAGCCCGGCCCCACCGGTGTCGGTGACGGTCTCCCAGCGTTCGATCCGCAGCGGGTAGTAGGACTCGAGGTACTCACACGGGATGTTGACGAACGACGGCCACAGCGAGTGGCCGTCCGGGCCGTCGCCGATCGGCCGGCCCGGGATGCCGCCGAAGCCGATGGAGTAGAGCTGGAACCACTCGCCCTTGCGGTCGCCCTCGCCGTAGGTGCCGGAGTACATGAAGTGGGGGGAGGAGGAGAACCCGGCGGCGTTGAGCAGGTCGGGGTTGGTCTGCCCGAGCAGGCCGCCGAAGAGGTCGAAGACCCGTCCGATGCCGTGGTTGCGGGCGTTGAGGGCGGCGGGGTACTGCGGCTTCCAGAACGAGTCGTCGGGGATCTCGACGTCGACGAGTGGGTAGAAGCCGTCGTTCCAGAGGATCTGCGGGTCGGCGACGGTGATCATGTAGATCCCGAAGAACATCCGCACCAGGTTCTCGTTGATGTAGTAGTTGATCGGGCCCTGGGCCTGCGGGCTGCTGCCGGTGAAGTCGAGCAGCACCTTGTCGCCGGTGCGGGTCAGGCTGAGCCGGAGCTCGTAGGGGCCGTAGCCGAGGCCGTCGTCGCAGATGTAGTCGGTGAACGACAGCGTCCGGCCCTCCTCGAACACCATCGCCAGCAGCGTCTTCATGGCGCGGTAGTTGCGCTCCAGCAGCGCGTCGAGCGCGGAGCTGTAGGTGTCGACGCCGAAGCGGGCGCACAGCTCCTGCACCCGACGGGCGGCCGTGCGGCAGGCCGCCACGATGCCGTTGAGGTCGGCGCGGTTCCAGTCGGGCTTGCGCACCTGGTTGAGGATGATCCGGAGCGCGTCCTCGTCGAGGACGCCCTTCTTGTAGAGGCGGAAGGGCGGGATGACGACGCCCTCCTCGAAGATGGTGCGGGCGTCGGTCGGCATCGAGGCCGGGGTCTTGCCCCCGACGTCGGACATGTGGCCGAACATCGACGTCCACCCGACGATGCGGCCGTCGAAGAACACCGGGATGACCACCAGCCAGTCGTTGGCGTGGCTGATCGCGGCCCCGCACGAGTAGGGGTCGGAGGTGAGCAGGACGTCGCCCTCCTCGATCGTGCCGTCGAAGTTGTCGAGGAAGTCGGGGATGGACAGCCCGAACTGGCCGACCATCATCTTCCCGTCGCGGTTGGCGATGAGGGGGAACTCGTCGTGCTGCTCGCGGATGCCGGGGGAGAGGGCGGTGCGGAAGAGCACCTCGTCCATCTCGTAGCGCGCGTTGCGCAGGGCGTTCTCGACGAGGTCGAGGGTGACCAGGTCGACGTCGACCTGCTGCAGGGGGGAGGTGTTGGTCTCGATGAGGTGTGCCACGGCTCAGCCCTCCTGGGCCTGGTCGACGGGTCGGATGAGGAGGCTGCCACTGGGATGCACGGTGGCGGCGTGGTCGCGCAGCACGAGGGTGGTGGAGTCCATCTCGGTGATCACCGCGGGGCCGACGACGACGTTGCCGGCCCGCAGCAGCGAGCGGTCGTAGACGTCGGCATCGACCATCGCGCCGTCCGACCAGATCCGGTGCTGCTGCACCCGCGCCACCGAGGGGTCGTCGCCGCCCTCGGCCAGCACGACGGCGCCGACGTCGGGGCGGGGGGCGTCCGCGGTGGCCCTGAGGGTGACCAGCTCGTGCTCGGTGTCGAGCACGAAGGAGAAGAGCCGGTCGTGCTCGGTGTCGAACGCCTTGCCGAGCGCCTCGAGCCCACCCCCGCGGCCGTCGAAGCCGTCGATGTCGACGGTGACGGGGATCTCGAAGCCCTGCCCGTGGTAGCGCAGGTCGGCCGCGTAGGTGACCCGCAGCTGGTGGTCAGGGACGCCCTCGGCGCTCAGCGTCGCCCGGGCCGCGGTGGCGAGGTCGTCGAGGATGGTGCGCAGGGCGCCGTCGGTGAGGTCGCCGAAGCGGCGGACCAGGGTGCGGACCGACTCGTCGCGCAGGCTGGTGGTGGCGTCGCCGTAGGCGCAGAGCACGCCCGGGGACGGCGGGATGATCACGGGCCAGGAGCCGGTGAGCCGACCGAGGGCGTTGGCGTGCAGCGGGCCCGCGCCGCCGAAGGCGACGAGTGCGAAGTCGCGGGGGTCGTAGCCCTGCTGGACCGACACCAGCCGCAGCGCACCGAACATGTTCTCGTTGACGATGTCGATGATCCCGGCCGCCGCGGCCTCCACCGAGTCCAGTCCGGTCGCGTCGGCGATCGTCTGCACCGCGGTCCTGGCGGCGTGGGGGTCGAGGGTGACCTCGCCGCCCGCGAGCGCGGTGGGCAGGTGGCCGAGCACGACGTTGGCGTCGGTCACGGTGGGCTCGACGCCCCCGGCGCCGTACGCAGCGGGCCCGGGCGCGGCGCCCGCCGACTGCGGGCCGACCCGCAGCGCCTGGGTCAGCGCCGGCACGTGGGCGACGGAGCCGCCGCCGGCCCCCACCGTGCGGACGTCGACCGAGGTCGCGCGCACCTTGAGGTCACCGACGGTGGTCTCGCGGCCGATGCGGGGGGTGAGGTCCTCGACCAGGGCCACGTCGGTCGAGGTGCCGCCCATGTCGAAGGTGAGGAAGTCGCGGTGGCCCGTCTGCGCGGCCACCCAGGCGGCGCCGGTGACCCCTCCGGCGGGGCCGGACAGGAGCAGGTTGACGGGGTTGTCGGCGGCCACGCCCGCCGAGACCAGACCGCCGTCGCTGCGCAGGATCGACAGCGAGCCGTCGACCCCGGAGTCCTGCAGCTGGCCAGCCAGGTTGGCGACGTACCTCGTGACGTGCGGCTGCACGGCCGCGTTGGCGACGGTCGTGATCGTGCGCTCGTACTCCCGCAGCTCGGGCAGCACCTCCGACGACAGCGACACGGCGATGTCGGGCAGCTCCTCGGCGGCGATCTCGCCCACCCGCTGCTCGTGAGCGGGGTTGGCGTAGGAGTTGATCAGGCAGATGCTCAGCGCCTCGATGCCACGCCCGGCCAGCCTGCGGAGCTGGGCGCGGACGTCGTCCTCGTCGAGCTCGGTCACGACGCTGCCGTCGCTCGCGATGCGACCGCGCACCTCGACGGTGTCCTCGAGGGCCGCGAGGGGCTCGGGCTTGGGCCAGATGATCCAGCCGGCCAGCCCGCCCGGGACGAACGACCGTCCGATCTGCAGCACCTGGCGGAAGCCGTGGGTGGTCACCAGGCCGACCCGCGCGCCCTTGCCCTCCAGGATCGCGTTGGTGGCGACCGTCGTGCCGTGGAAGACGTCGCCGACGACGCCGCGGTCGATCCCGGCCGCGGCGCACGCCTGGTCGATGCCGCGCAGCACGCCCACCGACTGGTCCTCGGGTGTGGAGGAGGTCTTGGCGCGGAAGGTCGCGCCGGAGTCCTCGTCGATGAGCAGGATGTCGGTGAACGTGCCGCCCACGTCGACTCCGAGCCGATAGGTCATGGGTGCTCTCCTTGGTGGTCGGTGCCGGGGTCGGGTGAGTGGGGTCGGAGGGAGTGGTGCGGATCAGATGACGCCCGCGGCGCGCAGGGACGAGAGCTCGTCGTCGCTGATGCCGAGCAGGCCGCGGTAGACGGCGTCGTTGTGCTCGCCCAGGGCCGGTCCGACGTGCCGGACGGACCCGGGGGTCTCCGAGAGCCTGGGGGCGACGTTGTGCATGGCGAACTCGCCCAGGTCGGGGTGCGCGAGCCGCACGATCGCCTCGCGGGCGGCGAAGTGCTCGTCGGCCAGCATGTCCTTGGCGCGGAAGATCCGGCCCGCCGGGACACCGCCGGCGTGCAGCCGCTCGAGCAGGTCGTCGGCCGCGATCGTGCTGCTCCACTGGGCGATCAGGCCGTCGAGCTCGTCCATGTGCCGGCCGCGGGCGCCGTGGGTCGCGTAGCGCTCGTCGCTGGCGAGCCCGGGCTGCCCCATCACCTCGGCGAGGCGACGGAAGACCGTGTCCTGGTTGGCCGCGATGAGCACCATCTCGCCGTCGGCGGTGGGGTAGACGTTGCTCGGCGACACGTTGGGCAGCGTCGTGCCGGTCCGCTCGCGCTGGTAGCCCGCCACCTGCCACTCCGGCACGAGCGACTCCATCATCGCCAGCACCGCCTCGTAGATGGCGGAGTCGACCACCTGGCCCCGGCCCGTACGCCCGCGCTGGTGCAGGGCGACGAGGGTGCCCAGGCAGGCGAAGGTGGCGGCGAGGGAGTCGCCGAGGGAGACCCCGGCGCGGGCCGGGGGGCGGTCGGGGTCGCCGGTGACGTAGCGGATGCCGCCCATCGCCTCGCCGATCGAGCCGTAGCCGGCGCGCGCGGCGTAGGGGCCGGTCTGGCCGAAGCCGGTGACCCGGGTGACGACCAGGCCGGGGTTGGTCTCCCACAGCGTCTCGGGGGCCAGCCCCCAGCGCTCGAGGGTGCCCGGGCGGAAGTTCTCGATGAGCACGTCGGCCCTGTCCACCAGGCGCCGCGCGAGGTCCTGGCCGCGCTCGGTGCGCAGGTCGGCGGTCACCGACTGCTTGTTGCGGGCCACGACCGGCCACCACAGCGACTGGCCGTAGGGCTTCTCCCGGCCCCACTGGCGCATGGGGTCGCCGTGGGCGGGGTCCTCCACCTTGATCACCTCGGCACCGAAGTCGCCGAGCAGCTGGCCGCAGAAGGGCCCGGCCAGCAGCTGGCCGAGCTCCACCACGCGCAGGTCGTCGAGGGGGAGGGGGCCTGGATCCGGCACAGCGGAGCCTTTCGTATGCAAACGCGGCGCCGAGTGTGAGGTAGATCATACGGCGATGACGCGACGCTAGCGCTGTGTCCGGCGACCCGTCAACGGCCGTGCAGAAAGTTGCATACAATCGTCCCCGCGAGCGGCGCTGCTAGGGTTCGCGACCATGACCCTCGACGCGGGCGCGGACGCCGGCAAGGCCGCCGAGGTCACCTACCTGACCATCCGCCGCCAGATCCTCAGCGGCGAGCGGGCCGGCGGCGAGTGGCTGCGCGAGGGCGACCTCGCCGCGGTGATCGGCGTGAGCCGTACGCCGGTGCGCGAGGCGCTGCGCCGGCTGGCCGCGGAGGGCCTGGTCAGGCACGAGCCCAATCGCGGGGTGCAGGTCGAGGACTGGGGCGTGGGCGACCTCGACGAGATCTTCAGCCTCCGCTCGCAGCTCGAGCCGTGGGGGTGCGGCCTCGCCGCGACCACCGGCGGTGCCGACCTCGAGCTGCTCGCCGGGCTCGCCGACGGCATGGACCGCGAGGCCCGGCGCGTGCCGCCCGACCTCGACGCCATCACCGAGCTCAACAACCGCTTCCACCGCGCGATCCTGGAGGCCTCGGGCAACACCCGCCTGGTCGGGCTGGTGTCGTCGGTGGTGGAGGTGCCCCTGGTGTGGCGCACGTTCTCGCACTACTCGGCCGAGGCGATGCAGCGCAGCCTGGCCCACCACCACGAGATCGTGCATGCCCTGCGGGCGGGCGACGCCGTGTGGGCGGAGTCGGTCATGCGCGCCCACGTCCGCGCGGCCTGGGTGACCCTGCGCGAGGAGCGCGGCGGCGAGCCCTCGCTCGACCAGCCCGCTCGCCCCTAGCCCTCGCCGCAGGCCGCCGGTCCGGGTCGCGCGCTCACACGGACTCGCGCGTGATCCCCACCTCGGTCACCGTGATGCCGAGCGCTGTCTCGAGCGCCGCCACCGGCTGCTCGAGCTCCGCGCGGCGTGGACGACGGGTGCGGGCGAACCACGTCACCTCCATCGGCCGGCGTCGTGCCGTCCCGCCGGCACGCCAGTGGCCGGTGATCCGGCCGTCGACGAGCAGCGGCGGCAGCAGCATGCCGTTGGACTCGCTCCACAGCCGCCTGTGGTGCTCCGGGGTCACGAACCGGTCCCGCGCCTTGGAGTCGTAGCCGCAGAGCAGCGCGTCGAACTCCGGCAGCAGGCGCACCCCGGGGAGGTCGCGCGGGGGCGGCGCGTGCGGCAGGTCGACGTACGCCCGCCCGCCGGGTCCCTCGTGCTCGACCACCTCGAGCCCGGCGATGCCCTCCTCGACCGCCCTGAGCGGCAGCCCGGCCCACCAGCCGACGTCCTGGCGCGACGCGGGGCCGTGCGCGCGCAGGTGCAGTGCGACGACGTCGGCCAGCGTGGCCGGGCCCGTGGGGTGGAAGGTGCCGTAGACCGGCGTGCCCTGGCCCTCCCACCGGTCACCCGAGGCCGGTCGCCGCACGAGGCCGCCATGGGTGAGCGCCACGTGGCGGGCGGGGCCGTCGTCGACCACGCCCGCCGACGCGGGAGCGTGCTCGGCGAGCCAGCGACGCGCGTGCTCGCGCAGGTCGTCGGGGCTGCGCCACTCCCGGGCGTGGTCCTCGACCGACGCCCACAGGTCGGCGATCTGCTCGTCGGTGATGCCGAGCATCCGGGCCCACCGCTGGTGCTGCCCGACGCGGGTCGCCTCGGCGAGCACGGTGTAGGTCTCCGGCGTCGCGGTGTGGACGGTGCCGCGGATCGTGCTGCCGCGGACGATCTCGCCACGGTCGTACGCCTCGCTGATCGCCGCGTGGCTCACGCCGGGGAAGCGCGCCCCGAGGCCGATGAACGCCGACCGCGCGGTCTGGGTCTGCATGGCGCCGATGGCGCGCACCTGCTCCGCGACCGTGCCGGGGTCGTCGGGGAACTGACGCGCGAGCGCGGCTGCCGCGAGGTCGTCCCAGCCGAGCGCCACCTCAGCCGCGCATCGGACCGCCGGGGCGGCCGTAGGACTCGGCGACGACCTCCGCGACCACCGAGAGCGCGATCTCGCCCGGCCCCTTGCCGCCGAGGTCGTGGCCGGCCGGCACGTGGAGGGCCGACGTGTCGACGCCCTCCGCGGCGAGCTCGTCGAGCAGGCCGGCGGCGCGGGCGCGGCTGGCCATCATCGCCACGTAGGAGGCGTCCGAGGCCAGTGCCGCGCGCAGCACCGCGGGGGCGTCGGGGGCGTCGTGGTCGCAGAGCACCACGGCGTCGCCGGGCTGCGGGTCGAGCCCCGGACCGCCGTCGTCCATGGCCTCCACCACGACGTTGCGACCGGCCGCGGAGGCGATGGCGGCGATGGCGCGGGAGATGGGGTTGTCGGTCAGGACCAGGATGCGGCCGTGCTCGGCCCTGTCGTCGGACCACGGCTGCTGGCGCTCACCCATGCGGGCCACCCTAGGCTCGCCCGCATGCCGGTCACCATCCCTTCGGGGCTGCAGTCGCGCCGTGCGCTCGGGGAGGACTGGGCGCGCTGGCTCGACCGGCTGCCGCGACTGACGAGCGAGCTGCTCGCCGACTGGGGGCTGCGCCCGGACGGGGACCCGCTCCACGGCTGGTGCTCGCTGGTCGTCCCGGTGCGCGACGCCGACGGCCTCACCGGGGCGCTCAAGATCAGCTTCGACGGCGACGAGGAGTCCCTCCACGAAGGGCTGGCGCTGCAGCACTGGGGCGGGAGCGGTGCCGTCCGGCTGCGCACGGCCGACCCGCGCAGGCGCGCACTGCTGCTCGACTGGCTCCCCGGGCCCGACCTCACCGACGCGTGGGACGTCGAGGCGTGCGAGGTGGTGGGCGAGCTCTACACCCGGCTCCACATCCCCGCCCTGCCGCAGCTGGCGAGCGTCACGTCGTACGTCGAGCGGTGGCTGAGCGAGCTCGAGGCGCTCGGCCTCGACATCCCGGTGCCGCGGCGCTACGTCGAGCAGGCCCTGTCCCTCGGCCCCGACCTCCTCGCCACCGACGCGCCCCCGGTCGTCGTCCACGGCGACCTGCACTACGCCAACGTGATGGCCGACGAGACGGGGGAGTGGCGCGCGATCGACCCCAAGCCGATGGCCGGCGACCCCCACTACGAGCCGGCGCCGATGCTCTGGAACCGGATGGAGGAGCTCAGCGGCCCGCTCGCGGTCGGGTCGGTGCGCGACGGGCTGCGCCGGCGCTTCCACGCGCTCGTCGACGCGGGCGGCCTCGACGAGGCGCGCGCCCGTGACTGGGTCGTGGTCCGCATGGTGCTCAACGCCGGCTGGACGGTGCAGGACGCCCAGGGGGCCGGGCGCCGGCTGACGGGTGACGAACGGGACTGGATCACCCGCTGCATCGCGGTGATCAAGGCCGTGCAGGACTGACGGGAGCGTCTCGGCTCCTGCGCCCCGGGCCGCGACGCGACGGCCCACGGACGTGTCCCGCGATCGCGTCGGAGTGGGTCGAAAGTCGGAAAGTCGGCGGCAGGACTGGACATTCCCCCCATTTGCTACCGCTCGGTAAACGCAGTGATCTAGGTTACAGCCCACACGTCACCAGCATCCCCCTCCAGCACGCCCCCCAGCATCCCCTGTGGCGCCCGCCGCCACGTCCCGACGAATGAGTAGGTAACAGATGCCGACCACGATCGACACGGCCTTCCTCGACCAGATGCCGCCCAACGTCGCCGTGCAGTTCTTCGACCGCGTGAGCGCCACTCCCGACGCCGAGGCGTTCCGCTTCCCGCGGGGGGAGGCGTGGGAGTCCGTCACCTGGAAGCAGGCGGGCGACAAGGTCGAGGCGCTCGCCGCCGGCCTGATCGCGGTGGGCGTCGAGCCCGAGCAGCGCGTCGGCATCGCCTCCGGCACGCGCTACGAGTGGATCCTGGCCGACCTCGCCGTCATGTGCGCGGCCGGGGCGACCACCACCGTCTACCCGACCACCAACGCCGAGGACACCGTCTACATCCTCGCCGACTCCGAGAGCCGGGTGGTCTTCGCCGAGGACGACGAGCAGGTCGCCAAGCTGACCGCGCACCGCGGCGAGCTGCCCCACGTCACCAAGGTCGTCGTCTTCGACGGCGCCACCGACGGCGACTGGATCATCTCCCTCGACGACCTCGCCGCGCTCGGCGCGGAGCGGCTCGCCACCGAGCCCGACGTGGTGCGTACGACGTCGCAGGCCATCCGTCCCGACCAGCTCGCCACCCTCATCTACACCTCCGGCACGACCGGACGCCCCAAGGGCGTGCGGCTGCGGCACTCGTCCTGGGTCTACGAGGGCGAGGCGATCCGCGCGCAGGGCATCCTCGGCCCCGACGACCTCGAGTTCCGCTGGCTGCCGATGGCGCACTCGTTCGGCAAGGTGCTGATGTCGACGCAGATGGCGTGCGGGTTCGCCGCGGCGATCGACGGTCGCGTCGACAAGATCGTCGACAACCTGGGCGTGGTGAAGCCGACGTTCATGGGCGCCGCGCCGCGCATCTTCGAGAAGGCCCACGGCCGGATCGTCACCATGCAGGCCGCCGAGGGTGGAGCCAAGGAGAAGATCTTCAAGAAGGCCTTCGAGGTCGGTCTCGACGTCGAGCGCCGCAAGCGCGAGGGCAAGCCGGTGCCGCTGGGCCTCAAGGTGCAGCACGGCCTGTTCGACAAGCTGGTGTTCAGCAAGATCCGCGACCGGTTCGGCGGAAACGTCCGCTTCTTCATCTCCGGCGCCGCCGCGCTCAACCGCGACATCGCCGAGTGGTTCGGCGCCGCCGGCATCACCATCCTCGAGGGCTACGGCCTCACCGAGAGCTCGGCGGGGTCCTTCGTCAACCACCCCGACGACAACAAGTTCGGCACGGTCGGCTCGGTCTTCCCGGGCAGCGAGGTCAAGCTCGGCGAGAACGACGAGGTCATGATCAAGGGCCCCGGCATCATGGACGGCTACCACAACCTTCCCGAGGAGACCGCGAAGACGCTGACCTCCGACGGCTGGCTGCACACCGGTGACAAGGGCGCCATCGACGAGGACGGCCACCTGGTCATCACCGGGCGGATCAAGGAGCTCTTCAAGACGTCCGGCGGCAAGTACATCGCCCCGCCGGCGATCGAGTCGAAGTTCAAGGCCGTGTGCCCCTACGCCAGCCAGTTCATGGTGTTCGGCGACGAGCGCAACTACTGCGTCGCGCTCGTCACCCTCGACCCGGACGCCATGGCCGGCTGGGCCGAGGAGAACGGCATGAGCGGGGCCTCCTACACCGAGATCGTCACCTCCGACGCGGTGCAGAAGATGGTCGGCGACTACGTCGAGGAGCTCAACAGCCACCTCAACCGCTGGGAGACCATCAAGAGGTGGCGGCTCCTCGACCACGACCTCACCATCGAGTCGGGCGAGCTGACCCCCTCCATGAAGGTCAAGCGCAACGTGGTGCAGGACAACCACCGCGCGATCATCGAGGAGATGTACGCCTGACGGATCCGGCGCGCCCGGCCGCGGGCGCACGCGCGTACTGGTGAACGGGTGCCGGTGGGAGACCACTGGCACCCGTTCGCACGTGGCCCACATGGTTGGATACCGGCGTGCCCCCCGCCCAGCCCGACGGCGACGTCGCCCCCGAGGACGGCCTGCTGCCCGACGAGGCGTGGGCCCAGTTCGGCACCAAGCCGTTCGGTCTCTACGTCCACGTCCCGTTCTGCTCGGTGCGCTGCGGCTACTGCGACTTCAACACCTACACCGCCGAGGAGCTCGGTGACGAGGTCGGCGCCGGCCGCTCGTCCTACGCCGAGGCGGCGATCCGCGAGATCCGGTTCGCCCGCCAGGTGCTCGGCCACCGCGACGTCAAGATCGACACCATCTTCTTCGGCGGCGGCACGCCGACCCTGCTCAAGCCGGCCGACCTCGGCGCCGTGGTGGCCAGCGCGGCCGCCGAGTTCGGCCTGTCCGACGGCATCGAGATCACGACCGAGGCCAACCCCGACAGCGTCGCCGTCTGGGACCTCGAGGAGCTGCGCACCGCCGGCTTCAACCGGATCTCCTTCGGCATGCAGTCGGCCGTCGACCACGTGCTGCGCACCCTCGACCGCACCCACGACCCGATGCGGGTGCCCGCGGTCGTCGAGTGGGCGCGCCAGGCGGGCTTCGACGACGTCAGCCTCGACCTGATCTACGGCACGCCGGGGGAGTCGCTGGCCGACTGGGAGACCTCCGTCGACGCCGCCCTCGCCTGCCGTCCCGACCACGTATCGGCCTACTCGCTCATCGTCGAGGAGGGCACCGCGATGGGCCGCCAGGTCGCCCGCGGCGAGCTGCCGATGCCCGACGAGGACGACCTCGCCGACAAGTACCACCTCGTCGACGAGAAGCTCTCGTCCGCGGGGATGAGCTGGTACGAGGTGTCCAACTGGGCGACCTCGCCCCAGCACTGGTGCCGCCACAACCTCCTCTACTGGACCGGCGGGCACTGGTGGGGCGTCGGGCCGGGGGCGCACTCGCACGTCGGCGGTGTCCGCTGGTGGAACGTCAAGCACCCGGCGGCCTATGCCGCGCGGCTGGCCCGCGGCGTCTCGCCCGCCCTCGCTCGCGAGGTCCTCGGCTACCAGGACCAGCGGGTCGAGCGGATCCTGCTCGAGATCCGCCTCGTCGAGGGACTCCCGGTCACCGCGCTCGAGGCGACCGGCCGTTCGCAGGTGGCCCGGCTCGTCGCCGACGGCCTCGTCGAGCTGGCCACCGAGCGCCTCGTGCTCACCCAGCGCGGCCGTCTCCTCGCCGACGCCATCGTCCGCGACCTCGTGGACTGACCCGCCGCTCCCGCTGACGGTTCATCAAGGTATGCAGCCCAGCAGGCACTTCCCTCGATCAGTTCACGCCGGGAAGTGCGGGTTCGCCTGCATACCTTGATGAACCATCGTCACGGGAAATACGGCTACGGCGCCGTCGTGAAGTCGATGAGCTCCTCGACCCGGCCGAGGAGGGCCGGCTCGAGGTCGGCGTAGGAGCTCACCCGGCCGAGGATGTGCTTCCAGGCGCGGGCGATGTCGGCCTGGTCGCGGTGCGGCCAGCCGAGCTGCTGGCAGGTGCCGGTCTTCCAGTCGATGCCGCGGGGGACGCTGGGCCACGCCGGGATCCCGAGCCGGTCGGGCTTGACCGCCTGCCAGATGTCGATGAACGGGTGCCCGACCACCAGGACGTGCTTGCCGATGGGGGAGCGGGCGATGGCTTCGGCGATCCGCGCCTCCTTCGAGCCGGGCACGAGGTGGTCGACCAGTACGCCGACGCGGCGCTGCGGGCCGGGCCGGAAGTCGCGCAGGTGCTCGGCGAGGTCGTCGACGCCGCCGAGGTACTCCACCACCACGCCCTCGATGCGCAGGTCGTCGCCCCAGACCTTCTCGACCAGCTCCGCGTCGTGGCGGCCCTCGACGAAGATGCGGCTCGCTCGGGCGACGCGGGCCGGTGCGTGGGGCACCGCCACCGAGCCCGACGCCGTACGCGTGGGGGCGGCGGGCGCGCCGGCGCGGACGGGTCGGGTGAGGATCACCGGCTTGCCCTCGAGCAGGAAGCCGGGGCCGAGCGGGAAGGTGCGTCGCTTGCCACGGCGGTCCTCCAGCGTGAGGGTGTCGATGTCGCGGTCGACGGCGACGACCTCGCCGCACCAGTCGGTGGTGACCTCCTCGACGACCATGCCGAGCGCGGTCGGCACCTCGGTGGCGCGACCGTTGCGAGGCGCGCGCCAGTCACCGGAGAGGACGTCGGTTCCGTAGCGATCCTGAGGCACCGGACCACGGTAGGGGCCCGACGCCCCGAGGTGGGGGTGGCACGCCGAGCGGTCGTCAGCCACCACCCGCGACACCGCACCTGACGGGGCTCAGCCCCCGGCGATGCCGGCGCCCTGGGCGCCGTCGCCACTGTTGGCGTCGTCGCCGGTCTCCCCGCCGTCCCCGCTGTCGCTGTTGCCCAGGTCCTCCTGGGTGGCGTCCATCTCGAGCTCGTCGCGGCTCTTGGTGGCCTCGTCGTCGGGGTCGAGCGGCTCGGCCAGCGGGTTGTCCTCGCCCGGCTGGAGGTCGTCGGGGAGCTGGTCGTCGGAGATGCCGCCGAGGGTGGCCTCGTCGGGCGACGCGGTGCCGCCGGAGTGGTCGGAGTCGGCCGGGCTGGTGCGGCTGCCCGCCTTCGGCGTGTCGGTCGACTCGGTGTTGTCGGTCTGGGACTCGCTGTTCTCGCTCATGCACCAGTCCTACTGGCCCGGCGCCGCCGAGACCAGCCCCCGCGGGGTGGGGGCTCAGATGAGGGGCAGTCGCTTCTGGCTGCGGGGCAGGTGCTCGTAGCCCAGCCGGACCGCGCTCACCAGCCGCTCCGGGTCCCACGGCCACTCCCCGGCGGCGAGGGCCTCGGACTGCGGCACGCCGCGGCCGGCGAGGTCGCGGATGGTCTCGGCGATCACGCCGAGCTCGAGTCGCTGGTCCTGCACGAACGCCTTGTCCACCACCGCGCCGTGCCCGGGCACGACGACGGTCGCATCGGTCATCAGGCCCAGGACCAGGTCGAGCGTGAGCGGCCACTCCAGCGGCCAGGAGTCGTCGCCGATGAACGGCGGGTCGGACTCCTCGACCAGGTCGCCGCCCAGCAGCACGTCGGCATCGGGCACGCGGACGACGAGGTCGCCGGCGGTGTGCCCGCGCCCGGGGTGGATCAGCTCGACCGCCCGGTCGCCGAGGTCGAGCTGGACGGCGGAGGAGAAGGTGCGGGTGGGCAGCCGGAGCGTGGTCGCCAGCACCTCGTCGCGTCGCGGGTCGTCGGCGTCCTGCTCGAACTTCTCGAAGGTGCGGGCCGCCGACTCCTCCATGTGCTCGACCGCCCAGTCGGTGGCGTGGATGGGCAGGTCGCCGAACTGCTCGACCATGGTCGCGTTGCCGAAGTGGTGGTCCCAGTGCTCGTGGGTGTTGACCAGCGCGGTGAGCGGTCCGGCGCCGAGCCGGCGTACGTCGTCGGCGACCGCGCGCGCCTGCGCGGCGGATCCGTGGGTGTCGACCATCAGCAGGCCGTCGGAGCCGCCGACGAGGGTGATGTTGACGTGCATCCAGTCGTAGTGCGCGACCCACACGCGCGGGGCGACCTCGGTGAACCGCGGGGTGTCGTCGGGCATGGGCGCGAGCCTACGGAGTGCGAGTAGTCTTGGCACTCAGGGCGAACGAGTGCCAGAAACCGGATCCGATGCGAGAGGAGAGCAGATGGTCGACGACCGCAAGCTCGACGTGCTCCGCGCGATCGTGGAGGACTACGTCGCCACCGAGGAGCCGGTCGGGTCCAAGGCGCTGGTCGAGCGCCACGGACTGGGCGTCTCACCGGCCACGGTGCGCAACGACATGGCCGCGCTGGAGGAGGAGGGCTACATCCACCAGCCCCACACCAGCGCCGGGCGGGTGCCCACCGACAAGGGCTACCGGCTCTTCGTCGACAGGCTCGCCACGCTCAAGCCGATGAGCGCGGCCGAGCGGCGCGCGATCGCCACCCTCCTCGACGGGGCGGTCGACCTCGACGACGTGGTGCAGCGCTCGGTGCGGCTGCTCAGCCAGCTGACCCGGCAGGTCGCCATCGTCCAGTACCCCACCCTCTCCCGCTCGACCGTGCGCCACATCGAGCTGGTGTCGCTGACCCCGACCCGGGTGATGGTGATCCTCATCCTGAGCACCGGCCGGGTCGAGCAGCGCCTCGTCGAGCTCGACGAGCCCACGGTGGACAGCGACCTCGCCGAGCTCCGCGTGGCGGTCAACCAGGCCAGCTCCGGCGTGCAGATCGCCGCGGCCGCCGCCGCGCTCGCCGACCTCCCGGACGGACTGCGCCCCGAGCAGGCCGACTCGGCCCGGGCGATCGTGGGCGTGCTCACCGAGGCGATGTCCGACCACCGCAGCGACGAGCGGGTCGCCGTGGGCGGCACCGCCAACCTCGCCCGCTACGGCGACTTCGACACCGCCGTCCGTCCGCTCCTCGAGGCGCTCGAGGAGCACGTCGTGCTGCTCAAGCTGCTCGGGGAGTCGGGCGTCGACGCGCTGACGGTGCGCATCGGCCACGAGGGCCCCTACTCCGAGCTCGCGGCCACGAGCGTCGTGGCCACCGGCTACGGCCCGCAGGAGCTGCACCTCGGCTCCCTCGGCGTGGTCGGCCCCACCCGCATGGACTACCCCGGATCCATGGCAGCCGTGCGCGCGGTCGCGCGCTACGTCTCGCGGATCCTCGATGAAGGAAACCAGTGACCCAGGATCCCTACGACATCCTCGGCGTCTCGCGCGACGCGAGCGCCGACGACATCAAGAAGGCCTACCGCAAGCTCGCGCGGCAGCTCCACCCCGACGTCAACCCCGACCCGGCCACGCAGGAGCGCTTCAAGGACGTCTCGCGCGCCTACGAGGTGCTGAGCGACCCCGGCAAGCGTGCCGCGTACGACCGCGGCGGCGACGCGTTCAGCCAGGGGTTCGGCGCCGGGCAGGGCTTCAGCTTCACCGACATCATGGACGCGTTCTTCGGCGGCGGTGCCGCAGGCGGCGCGCAGACCCGCGGCCCGCGCTCGCGCGCCCGGCGCGGCCAGGACGCGCTGATCCGGCTCGACGTCGAGCTCGCCGAGGCCGCCTTCGGCGTGACCCGCGACCTCAAGGTCGACACCGCGCTGCGGTGCGAGGCCTGCCACGGCGAGGGCACCGCGCCCGGCACCAAGCCGGTCACCTGCGAGACCTGCCACGGCCAGGGCGAGGTCGCGGTCGTGCAGCGCTCGTTCCTCGGCGAGATCCGCACCCTGCGCCCCTGCGCGGCCTGCCGCGGCTACGGCTCGATCATCCCCGACCCGTGCCGTGAGTGCTCCGGCGACGGCCGGATCCGCTCCCGGCGCACGCTGACGGTCAAGATCCCGGCCGGGGTCGACCACGGCACGCGCGTGCAGCTCACCGGTCAGGGCGAGGTCGGTCCCGGCGGTGGCCCCGCGGGCGACCTCTACGTCGAGATCCACGTCGAGCCGCACCCGACCTTCACCCGTCACGGCAACGACCTGCACACCACGATCTCGCTGCCCATGACCGCGGCCGCCCTCGGCACGCACCTCACGCTGCCGCTGCTCGAGGCCGACCTGTCCGCGTCGTCCGAGGAGTCCTCGGAGACCGTGACGACCTACGACGTCGACATCCGTCCCGGCACGCAGTCGGGCAGCGAGCAGGTGATCCGCGGCTTCGGCGTGCCCAGCCTGCGCGGCGGTCGCGGCGACCTCGTCGTCAGCATCGCCGTGGAGACCCCCACCCGTCTCGATCCCCGCCAGGAGGAGCTGCTGCGCGAGCTGGCCGCCATCCGCGGCGAGGAGCAGCCCGACGGCAAGAACGAGGCGCCGCACAAGTCGATGTTCGGCCGGCTCCGCGACGCCTTCCAGGGCTGAGCCGGGGTGTCGCTCCCGGTCCATCTCGTCGAGTCGCTGGACGGAGCAGCGCCCGGCACGCTCGTCGAGGTGAGCGGCGACGAGGCGCACCACGCGGTCGCCGTACGCCGGCTCCGCGAGGGTGAGCGGGTCGTCCTCACCGACGGCCGGGGCACCTGCGCCACGGGGTCGGTTGCGTCGACGGGCAAGCGGGTCTTCGCCGTCACTGTCGAGGACGTCTCCCACGACGAGCGCCCCGAGCCGGCCATCACCGTCGTCCAGGCGCTGCCCAAGGGCGAGCGCGGCGAGCTCGCCGTCGAGGTGCTCACCGAGGTCGGCGTCGACCGCATCGTCCCGTGGGCCGCGTCGCGCTCGGTGGCGGTGTGGAAGGGCGAGCGGGCGACGAAGTCGCACGCGAAGTGGCAGGCCACCGCCCGCGAGGCAGCCAAGCAGTCGCGCCGGTCGTGGCTGCCCACGGTCGCCCCGCTGGCGACCACGGCCGACCTGGCGGCCCTGGTCACCGAGGCCGACCTCGCACTGGTGCTGCACGAGGACGCCACCTTGCCCCTGGGTGCGCTGGAGGTCCCCGAAGCAGGCCGGATCGTGCTCGTCGTCGGACCGGAGGGCGGCATCAGCCCCGACGAGCTCGCGGTGCTGGCCGACGCCGGCGCCCACGTCGTACGCCTCGGGGCCGAGGTGCTGCGCACGTCCACCGCCGGGGTCGTCGCCGTGGCCGCGGTGCTCGCCCGCACCAACCGCTGGGCCTGACGGCGCGTCCGACAGGACGAACCCGCCGGGCGGGCGTACGACTGCGCCTCCCGGCGTACGACCTCGGCGACTTCCTCCTGTCCGACACGCGCGGGACGCATCGGCCGGCCGCGCGGGACGCCGCCCGGGTGACGGCTACGTGACCGTGATCGTCTTGGTGTCGACGGCCGGGCCGGGGCCCTCGGTGCCACCCGTGGGGTCGTCGGTCTCGCACTGGACCACGACCTCACCGGAGACGTCGCCGAGCGGCAGGTCCACCTCGAACGGGAAGAGCCGCTTGTCCATCCAGGCCTCTGCCTGGTAGCCCTCGAGCGCGATCTCCGTGCCGCCCTGCAGGAGCCGGCACGGCCCACTGGCCTCGAAGGAGTTGGCGACCCCGGTCACGGTCAGGGTGTCGCCGGTGACCGTGTCGCCCTCGGCGGGCGAGGTGATGCTGACCAGGTTGAGGGTGCGCAGGGCGTTGGCCGCGGTGAGCTCGCGGTCGGTGCGGAGGCCGAAGAGCAGCGGCTCGGCGTCCGGGCGGCGGACGACCACGGGCACCCGTTCCTGCTGCACGCCCTGCAGCGTGTAGACCAGCTGCTGGAGCGCGAGGCGGGCGTCGCGCCGCGACATCCCGTCCGGGCGGTCGGTGAACCCGTCGGCGGGCACCTCCACGAGCAGCACACCGTCGGTCGCCCGCACCGAGGAGATCTCCACCCCCGGCCAGAGCGTGCGGTAGTCGGGGTCGGCGGGCTGGCCGCCGCCCGCGACCAGCCGGGCCGCCTCGGTGAGCGGGTCGCCCTGCACCCGGTGGAACTCGCGGAACAGCACGGTGCGCCCGCCCGGTCCGTCGCCGGCGAAGTAGACCGGGACGGCCGTGCCGGCAGCGGAGGGCGCAGACGGCGACCCGGACGACCCGGACGGTGACCTCGACGAGGTGGGGGACCCGGTCGGCGACCCCGGGGAGGACGGCTGCGCGTCGTCGGTCGCGGTGGGCTGGCTCGCCTCTCCGGATACCGGGGCGGGGTCGGCGCTGCACGCGGCCAGCGACAGGGTGCTCGCCACGACGACGGCGGCCGCGCCGACCCAGCGTCGTACGGGTCCGGGGGAGGTCATGGCGCTCACGGTAGTGGGGCCGACGGCCCGGACGACGGGTCACACGCCGCCCACGGGCACGCCCGGGCAGACCCTAGGCTGGGGCGATGAGCACCACGTCCGACGACTGCGTCTTCTGCCGGATCGTCGCCGGGGAGATCCCCGCCGAGGTCCTCGCCCGCAACGACCACGCCATCGCCATCCGGGACCTCCACCCGCAGGCGCCCTTCCACGTGCTGGTGGTCCCGGTGGAGCACCACGAGAACGCCGCCGCCTCCGCGGCCGCCGACCCCGCCGTCATCGGTCGGCTGGTGTCCCTCGCCGACGAGGTGGCGCGGGCGTCGGGCAACGACGACTACCGCCTGGTCGCCAACACCGGTGCGGGCGCCGGCCAGACGGTCTTCCACACCCACCTCCACGTGCTCGGTGGCACCTCGCGGCTGTCCGAGTCCCTCGTCTGACCCCCGCGTCGCCCCTCGCGCGGGCGCCGTCGCGGGGCGGGGCGACAACGAGGTGGGCCGGACGCCTCCCGGTCGGTAGCATGGGAGGGCTCCGCCATCGACCCGGAAGGCCGCCCGACACGGGCATCCATGACTGCGACGAACCAACCCGGCACCCCACAGGACCGACCCACCCACACCGTGGTCGTCCCCAACAGCATCGACATGGTCTCCGTCCTGGGGCCCGGTGACGAGCACCTCCGGCTGATCGAGCGGGCCTTCGAGGCCACCGTGCACGTGCGCGGCAACCGGATCACGCTTGCCGGGGAGTCCGCCGAGGTGGCGACGGCCGAGCGGCTCCTCGACGAGATCGTCACGCTGGTGCGCACCGGCCAGGGCGTCACCGGCGAGACGGTCGAGCGGATCATCCAGATGCTCCGCACGGAGACGCAGGAGCGGCCGGCCGACGTGCTGAGCCTCAACATCCTGTCCAACCGCGGACGCACGATCCGGCCCAAGACGCTCAACCAGAAGCGCTACGTCGAGGCGATCGACAAGAGCACCGTCACGTTCGGCATCGGCCCCGCCGGCACCGGCAAGACCTACCTCGCGATGGCGAAGGCCGTGCAGGCCCTGCAGGCCAAGGAGGTCAACCGGATCATCCTGAGCCGGCCGGCCGTCGAGGCGGGGGAGCGGCTCGGGTTCCTGCCCGGCACGCTCAGCGAGAAGATCGACCCCTACCTGCGCCCGCTCTACGACGCGCTGCACGACATGGTCGACCCCGAGACGATCCCCAAGCTGCTGGCCGCCGGCACCATCGAGGTCGCCCCGCTGGCGTTCCTGCGCGGCCGCTCGCTCAACGACTCGTTCATCATCCTCGACGAGGCGCAGAACACCACGCCCGAGCAGATGAAGATGTTCCTCACCCGGCTCGGCTTCGGCTCGCGCATCGTCGTCACCGGCGACACCAGCCAGGTCGACCTGCCCTCGGGCACCCAGTCGGGCCTGCGCGTCGTGGAGGGCATCCTCGACGGCGTCGACGACATCACCTTCTGCCGCCTCACCGGCACCGACGTCGTGCGCCACCGCCTGGTGGGACGCATCGTGGAGGCCTACGAGGTCTTCGACGCCGAGCGCGAGGCGACCCGCCCCGGTCCGAGGACCGGCGCGCCGAAGTCGGGCCCGCAGGCGGGCCCGAAGTCCGGCGGCGCGACGTCCGGCCCGCGGAGCCAGCGATGAGCATCGAGGTCCTCAACGAGTCCGGCCAGGAGGTCGACGTGCGCCGCCTCTCGCAGCTGGCGCGCTTCGTGATGGACCAGATGCGCGTGCACCCGCAGGCCGAGCTGTGCATCAAGGCCGTCGACGAGGACACCATCGCCGAGCTCAACGGCCAGTGGATGGAGAAGGAGGGGCCGACCGACGTGCTCGCCTTCCCGATGGACGAGCTGCGCCCCGGCAAGGTCAACGAGGAGCCCGAGGAGGGCGTGCTCGGCGACCTGGTGCTGGCGCCGGCGGTCGCCGGGCGGCAGGGCGAGGAGGCCGGTCACGGCCGCGAGGCGGAGATCGACCTGCTGACGGTGCACGGCATCCTGCACCTCCTCGGCTACGACCACGCCGAGCCCGAGGAGCACGCGGTGATGTTCGGTCTCCAGGGCGAGCTGCTCGACAAGTGGCGTTCCACCGCCGATCCCGCCTGACATGACCGCTGACATCTGGCAGCTCGGCTCGGCCGCCCTGCTCGTCGTCCTCGCGGGCCTGTTCTCCGCGGCGGACGCGGCGCTGGGGGCGTTCTCCCGGGCGCGTGCCGAGGAGCTGAAGGCCGAGGGGCGACCCGGCGCGGTGCGCCTGGTCAAGCTCCTCGACGACCCCGCGCGCTACCTCAACACGGCGCTGCTGATGCGCCTGCTGTGCGAGATCAGCGCCATCGTCCTGGTGGCCACGTGGGCGCGCGACGCCTACCAGGGCTCGCCCGTCCCGACGTTCCTCACCACCATCGGCGTGATGCTGGTCGTCTCGTTCGTCGTCATCGGCGTCGCGCCGCGCACCGTGGGTCGCCAGCACGACGTACGCGTGGCGCTCGCCTCGGCGGGCCCGCTCTCCCTCGTCACGACGATCCTCGGCCCGATCCCGGCGCTGCTGATCCTGCTCGGCAACGCGATCACGCCCGGCAAGGGATTCAGCGAGGGCCCGTTCTCGACCGAGACCGAGCTGCGCGAGCTCGTCGACCTCGCCGAGGCCGGCGCGATCATCGAGTCCGGCGAGCGGCGGATGATCCACTCGGTCTTCGAGCTCGGCGACACGATCACCCGCGAGGTGATGGTGCCGCGCCCCGACGTGGTCTACATCGAGCGCCACAAGAACATCCGCCAGACGCTCTCGCTGTTCCTGCGCAGCGGCTACTCCCGCATCCCGGTGATCGGCGACAACCTCGACGACATCGTGGGGATGGCCTACCTCAAGGACCTGGTCCGCCGCGACTTCGAGGCGCCCGACGTGGAGTTCACCCAGCGCGTCGACGAGGTGATGCGCCCGGTGCACTACGTCCCCGACTCCAAGCCGGTCGACGACCTGCTGCGCGAGCTGCAGGCCCGGCGCCAGCACATCGCCGTCGTGGTCGACGAGTACGGCGGCACGGCCGGGCTGATCACCATCGAGGACGTCCTGGAGGAGATCGTCGGGGAGATCACCGACGAGTACGACGACGACGAGGTGGAGGTCGAGCACGTCGAGGGCGGCGCCATCCGCGTCTCCTCGCGCTACCCGGTCGACGACCTCGACGAGCTGGTCGGCTTCTCGGTCGAGGACGACGACGTCGACAGCGTCGGCGGCCTGATGGCCAAGCACCTCGGCAAGGTGCCGATCCCCGGGTCCGTGGTGGAGTGCCACGGCCTGCGGCTGGAGGCCGAGCGCGCCACCGGACGTCGCAACAAGATCGAGACCGTCCTGGTCACGGTGCTCGCCGACGAGGAGCAGGGGGCCGAGGACGACCACCCGGTCACCTCGGCGGGACGCTCGGGCGCTCACTAGGGTGCTGCCATGAGCAACGACCTGCCCGCCGGCTCCCCGGACGCGCTGAGCGCCGAGGACGCCAAGCTGGTGACCCTCGCGCGGGCGACCCGGGCGAGGGCACGCTCCGACGAGGGAGCCGCGGTGCGCGACCTCGACGGCCGCACCTACGCCGCGGCGAGCGTGCGGCTCGAGCACCTCTCCCTCTCCGCGCTGGAGGTGTGCGTGGCGATGGCGCTCTCGTCGGGGGCGAGCGGCCTCGAGGCGGCGGTGGTGCTCCTCGACGGCGACCCCGGCCTCGACGCGGTCCGCGACCTCGCCGGCCCGGGCGTGCCCGTCCACGTGGGCGACGCCCGCGGAGACCTCGCCCGCACCCTCGCCACCTGAGGGCCCCTGCCGATCGGCCCGTGAGCCTCGCGGACGTCGCCTCGTCTCGCTAGCGTGGGCGCGTGCGCACCCCCGTCGGATGGGCCGAGCACGCCGCTGGGACGGCGAGGCTCGTCGCCTCGTACGCCGCGGTGCCGCCCGGCGCCCCGGTCCGCCTGGCCAAGCGCACGAGCAACCTCTTCCGCGGCCGTTCCGACGCCGGCCCGGGTCTCGACGTCTCCGGGCTCACCGGCGTCATCGAGGTCGACGGCGACGTCGCCGAGGTGCAGGGCATGTGCACCTACGAGCACCTCGTCGAGGTGACGCTGGCGCACGGCCGCATCCCGCTCGTGGTCCCGCAGCTGCGCACCATCACGCTCGGCGGCGCGGTCACCGGGCTCGGGATCGAGGCGACGAGCTTCCGCAGCGGCCTGCCCCACGAGTCGGTCCTCGAGATGGACGTGCTCACCGGGGCCGGCGAGATCGTGACGACCAAGCCCGGCGACGAGCTGTTCGACGCGTTCCCCAACTCCTACGGCTCACTGGGCTACGCCACCCGGCTGCGCATCGAGCTCGAGCCGGTCCCGTCGTACGTCGCGCTGCGCCACGTGCGCTTCGACGGCCCCGCCGCGCTCGCCGACGGGGTCGGGCAGGTCGTCCGCGACCGGGCGTGGCAGGGCGAGCGGGTCGACGCCCTCGACGGGGTCGCGTTCGCGCCCGACGAGCTCTACCTCACCCTCGCCCGGTGGACCGACGCCCCCGGCCCGACCAGTGACTACACGGGCCGGCAGGTCTTCTACCGCTCCCTGCAGCAGCGCTCCACCGACCGGCTCACCGTCCACGACTACCTCTGGCGCTGGGACACCGACTGGTTCTGGTGCTCGCGGGCGTTCGGGGCCCAGCACCCGGTGGTGCGCCGGGTGTGGCCGCGCCGGCTGCGCCGCTCCGACGTCTACTGGAAGCTCGTCGCGCTCGACCGCCGCCTCGGCGTCGCCGACCGGCTCGACCGGCGTGCGGGCCGGCCGCAGGGCGAGCGCGTCGTGCAGGACGTCGAGGTGCCGGTCGAGCGGCTCGCGGAGTTCCTCGACTGGTTCGACCGCGAGGTCGGGATGCGGCCGGTGTGGCTGTGCCCCCTGCGGCTGCGCCGTTCGGGGGAGGCCGACGGCGAGCGCCCGTGGCCGGGCTACCCGCTGAGCGCCGGCACGACCTACGTCAACGTGGGCTTCTGGGGGATCGTCAACGTCGGGCCGGAGGCCCCCTCGTCGCCCCGCAACCGCGCCATCGAGGCGAAGGTCTCCGAGCTCGGCGGCCACAAGAGCCTCTACTCCGAGGCCTTCTACCCGCCCGACGAGTTCGACCGCCTCTACGGCGGCGCGCAGCTGGCCCGCGTCAAGGCCGTGCACGACCCCGACGACCGGCTGACCTGCCTCTACGACAAGGTGGTGCGACGACGATGACCAGCTCCGACCTCGGCTCGGGCGCGCGTGGACGGATGTCCATCGGCGACGCCATGGACCGGCTCGTGCGGGGAGGGCTGCCGCTGCTCTTCACGGCCTACGACGGCAGCAGCGCCGGCCCGCCCGACGCCGGCGTGGGGATGCACCTGCGCAGCGAGCGCGGGCTCGCCTACGTGATGACGGCGCCGGGCGACCTCGGCCTGGCCCGCGCCTACGTCAGCGGCGACCTCGACCTCTCGGGCGTCCACCCCGGCGACCCCTACGACGCACTGGCGCTGCTCAAGGACCACACGCGGTTCCGGGTGCCGACGCCGTCCGAGGCGCTGCACATCGCCCGCGACCTCGGACTCGCCCACCTCCGACCGCCGGCCCCGCCGCCGCAGGAGCACCTGCCGCGGTGGCGGCGCGCGGTGGAGGGGCTGCGGCACTCGATGACCCGCGACGCCGAGGTCATCGCGCACCACTACGACGTGTCCAACCGCTTCTACGAGATGGTGCTGGGGCCCTCGATGGCCTACACGTGCGCCCTCTACGAGACACCCGACGCGACGCTCGAGGAGGCGCAGGCGGCGAAGTTCGAGCTGGTCTGCCGCAAGCTCGACCTCCGTCCCGGCCAGCGCCTGCTCGACGTGGGCTGCGGCTGGGGGACGATGGTCCGCCACGCGGCCCGCGAGCACGGCGTACGCGCGCTGGGGGTGACGCTGTCGCTCGAGCAGGCCCAGTGGGCCAAGGAGGCCATCGACCGCGAGGGGCTGGGCGACCTGGCCGAGGTGCGCCACCTCGACTACCGCGACGTGGCGGAGACCGGGTTCGACGCGGTCAGCTCGATCGGGCTCACCGAGCACATCGGCGTGCGCAACTACCCGAGCTACTTCCGCCACCTGCGCGACCGGCTCCGACCCGGCGGGCGGCTGCTCAACCACTGCATCACCCGGCGCCACAACACCCGCCGGGAGACCGGGCGGTTCATCGACCGCTACGTGTTCCCCGACGGGGAGCTCATCGCCTCGGGCACGATCATCGCGGCCGCCCAGGACCAGGACCTGGAGGTGCAGCACAGCGAGAACCTGCGCCCGCACTACGCCGCCACGCTCCGCGACTGGAACCGCAACCTCGTCGAGCACTGGGACGAGTGCGTGGCCGAGGTCGGGGAGGGCACGGCCCGGGTGTGGGGCCTCTACATCGCCGGTTCGCGGCTCGGCTTCGAGCGCGACGAGGTCGAGCTGCACCAGGTCCTCGCCACTCGCAACCACGACGACGGCCGCTCCGACTTCCCGATGCGTCCGCACTGGTGAGCCACCGATAGCCTCCTCTGGTGAGCACCCGCGCAGCGCAGTTCCAGGCGACCGTGCGCCGCCGGGAGTCGCTGTCGGACCACCTCGTGCGCCTCGTGCTCGACGGGCTCGACGGGTTCGTCTCGACGGGCGTCCCCGACGAGTGGGTCGGCCTCGTGGTGCCCGGGCAGTTCCAGAGCCGCTACTACACCGTGCGGTCCTTCACTGACGGCGAGCTGACCCTCGACGTCGTCGTCCACGACGTCGGCCTGGTCACCGAGTGGGCGATGCGCGACTGCGTCGGCGACACGGTCACGGTCACGGAGCCCAAGGCGTCGTTCGCCCCGCCTCCCGGTGCCGGGTGGCTGCTGCTCGTGGGCGACCTGACCGCGATGCCCGCGATGGCCCGCATCACCGAGTCCCACCCGGAGCTGCCGACCCGCGTCCTCGCGGAGGTGCCCGACGACCTCGCCGGCTACCTGCCCGCCGACGTCGACGTCACCTGGCTCACCCCGCCCGCCCCCGGTCAGAGCGCGCTGGCGGAGGTCGTGGAAGGCATCGACTGGCCAGAGGGCGAGGGCTACTTCTGGATGGCGGGCGAGTCGGCACAGATGCGCGCGATCCGCAAGCACCTGATGCGCGAGGTCGCGCTGCCGACCAGCCACTACGACGTGATGGGCTACTGGCGCGCCACGGCCGGGCGCCAGCCGCGCGCCGTCGACCCCGGCCCGATCTGGCGCGCAGGCACGGCAGCAGGAAAGACTGATGAGCAGATCTGGGCCGACTACGACGCCGCCAGGGAGACGACCGATGGCTGACCACGACGAGCCGCACGACGAGCCGAACGACGAGCCGGGCGGCGAGCCGCACGACGAGCCGCACGACCAGCCGGACGAGGACGACGACGAGCTGGACGACGAGCTGGACGACGACTTCGACCTCTCCGGGGTCGCCCCGGCCGGCGCGTTCTACGAGGCGCCCGAGGGCTACCGCAGCGGGTTCGCCAGCTTCGTCGGGCGCCCCAACGCGGGGAAGTCGACGCTGACCAACGCG
Source organism: Nocardioides sp. zg-1228 (assembly GCF_017086465.1). Taxonomy (NCBI): domain Bacteria; kingdom Bacillati; phylum Actinomycetota; class Actinomycetes; order Propionibacteriales; family Nocardioidaceae; genus Nocardioides; species Nocardioides sp. zg-1228. The sequence goes on from NZ_CP070961.1 coordinate 1,470,183, forward strand.
CTGGTGGGCCAGAAGATCGTCATCACGTCCTCCAAGCCGCAGACCACCCGCAACGTCGTGCGCGGCATCGTGCACCGCGACGACGCCCAGCTGATCCTCGTCGACACCCCCGGCCTGCACCGCCCGCGCACCCTGCTGGGCGAGCGGCTCAACGACCTCGTCCGCACGACCTGGGCCGAGGTCGACGTGGTCGCGGTGTGCTTCCCGGCCAACGAGAAGATCGGGCCCGGTGACCGGTTCCTCGTCACCGAGCTGGCGAAGGTGCGCCGCACCGTGCGCATCGCGGTCGCCACCAAGACCGACCTGGTGACGCCCGAGCAGCTCGCCCACCACCTGATGGACATCGCCGCGCTCGGTGAGGAGACGAAGACCGAGTGGGCCGAGATCGTCCCGGTGTCGGCGGTCGCCGGCGACCAGGTCGACCTGCTCGCCGACCTGCTCGTCAAGCTGCTGCCGGAGGGTCCGCCGCTCTATCCCGACGGCGACCTCACCGACGCTCCCGAGGAGGCGCTGGCCGCCGACCTGATCCGCGAGGCGGCGCTCGAGGGCGTGCGCGACGAGCTGCCGCACTCCATCGCCGTCGTGGTGGAGGAGATGGGCCTGCGCGAGGGGCGCCCCGACGACAAGCCGCTGCTCGACATCGTCGCCAACCTCTACGTCGAGCGCGACTCCCAGAAGGGCATCATGATCGGCCACAAGGGCTCGCGCCTGCGTGCCGTCGGGACGGCCGCTCGTCAGCAGATCGAGGCGCTGCTGGGCACCCCGGTCTACCTCGACCTGCAGGTCAAGATCGCCAAGGACTGGCAGCGCGACCCGCGCCAGCTGCGCAAGCTGGGCTTCTGACCGGCTCGCCCGCGCTCAGGCGGGCACCCAGCAGATCCCGTAGCGCTGGCCGGCGGCCCACTGGGCGCGGGTCGGGCTCTCCTGCGACCAGGTGAGGTCGAGCGGGTCGTCGGTGCGGCCGGCGGCGGCGTTGCGGCACACCGGCTCCATCCGGTCGGTGATCGCGGGGCGCCGGGGGAGGCGCTTGCCGGGGATGTCGACGGTGGCGACCGCCCGCCACGAGTGCCTCGCGCTGCAGGCGACCCGCTCGAAGCGCGGGGTGCCGGGGGGCGCCGTGGCGCACATCGCGGGGCCCGCCCACCCCGTGGTCCGGCGCGGCAGGCGCAGCAGCCGGCGGGGTGCCGCGACCGCCACGACGTCGCACCGGAACCAGTCGGCGCCCACGTCGGCACGTGCCTGGCTCGGGCTGAACCAGACCGCGCGCACCATCCGCAGCCGCAGCTCGCGGGGCGTACGCCCGAGGTGGGCGGGGAGCCGCCGGGTGCAGGCCCGGCTCATCTGCCGCTGGGCGGCACCGGAGTCCACGCGCCGGGTGAAGCCGGACTTGGTGGTGAGGTCGAGCCGGCCGACGAAGTAGGTCTGGGCGGTGTGCGGCTTGCGGCACGCCACCGGCGCGGTGCGGCCGACCACCGCGACGGCCTGGCGGAAGGTGAGCGCGTGGCACTCGCCGACCTTGGGCCGTGGGCCCGGGTCCGCCCGGGGCTCGCTCCCGGCGGAGGTCGGCGATCCCGAGGGCGTCGGATCGTCGTCGGGCGTGGTCGGCCCCGACGTGCATCCCGACAGCACGAGCGCGGCGGCCGCGGCCACGAGCACGCGCCTCATCCCATCACCAGGGCGGCGATCGTGCCGCCGAGCTCGTACGCCGACTCGCGCGCCGGCTCGCCGACGTCGCCGAGCACCTCGAGGACCGGTGCGCTCTGCCGCCAGCCGAGGGCGCCCACGATCGACTGCACGGAGCGCACCGCCCCTGTCGTGTCGTAGCGACCGTGGACGTAGAGGCCGAACGGCTTCGGGCCGCCGTCGACCGTCGCCGCCGACCCGTCGTCGGTCAGCGCACCGCCGGCCTGCAGGAAGATGGAGTCGAAGAAGTGCTTGAGCGCGCCGCTCATGTAGCCGAAGTTGGCGGTGGTGCCGAGCACGTAGCCGTCGGCGGCCAGCACGTCGTCGGCGTCGGCCTCCAGCGCGGGGCGGACGACCACCTCGACACCCTCGATCGCCTCGTCCGAGGCGCCGGCCACGACCGCCTCGGTCAGCGTGGCGACCGACGGCGTCGGCGAGTGGTGGACGATCAGCAGGCGCGGCACGGGGCTGAGGCTACTCACCCAGCCTGTGCGCGGCGTACCGTCGAGGCATGACGTTCGACGTGGCGGGTGAGACCTACGACCGCTTCATGGGGCGGTACTCGCGGCCGCTGGCGGCGCGTCTGGCCGACTGGCTCGAGGTGTCGCCCGGGCAGCAGGCCGTCGACGTCGGCTCCGGGCCGGGAGCGCTGACCGGCGTGCTGGTCGAGCGGCTGGGGGTCGAGCGGGTCCGCGCGATCGATCCGTCCGAGCCCTTCGTCGCGGCGTGCGGCGAGCGCTTCCCCGGCGTGGACGTGCGATTGGGAACGGCCGAGTCCCTGCCGTTCGGCGACGACACGTGCGACGTCGCCGCCGCCTGTCTGGTGGTGCACTTCATGACCGACCCCGTCGCGGGCGTCGCGGAGATGTCCCGGGTGACCCGGCCGGGCGGCCGGGTCGGCGCCACCGTGTGGGACCTGGCCGGCTCGCGCGCGCCGATGTGGCCGCTGTGGGAGGCGGTGGCCGAGCTCAGGCCGGACCATCCGGGCGAGCGCGGCGACCTCCCGGGCAGCTCCCGCGAGTCGCTCGTGGCGATCCTGGCCGACGCCGGGCTCGACGACGTCGAGTCGGTGGAGATCGACGTGAGCGTCACCCATTCGAGCTTCGAGGAGTGGTGGGAGCCCTACCTCCTCGGCGTCGGTCCGGCAGGGGAGGCGGTCGCCGCGCTCGGCCCCGACGGGCGCCGGGACCTCGAGTCGGTGCTGCGTCGTCGCCTCGGCGCGGGACCGTTCGAGATCACCGCCGTGGCGCACGCCGCCCGCGGCCGTGCCTGACCCCCCGTCTCACGACCCGGGAGCCGGGCGGCGCGCCGTCGTGGAGACGGGCTAGCATGTCTGCGTCATGATGCGCAGCCTTCTCCTTCGCCGCCGCAGCGAGGCCTGACCCGGCCCCCTCGTTGCGGAGTGTGGCGCGTGCCGGTCGCCCCTTCGAGCAGACCGAGGAACTCATGACCACCCTGAGCAGCACCCCGCCCCACGAGCGGAACCCCCAGCGCCCCAGCGGCATGAAGCCCCAGCGCTACCTCCCCTTCATCCCGGTCGACCTGGCCGACCGCACCTGGCCCACCAAGCGGATGACCCAGGCGCCGCGCTGGTGCGCGGTCGACCTGCGTGACGGCAACCAGGCGCTCATCGACCCGATGAGCCCGGCGCGCAAGCGGGAGATGTTCGAGCTCCTGGTCCAGATGGGCTACAAGGAGATCGAGGTCGGCTTCCCGGCCGCGTCGCAGACCGACTTCGACTTCGTGCGGATGCTCATCGAGGAGGACCTGATCCCCGACGACGTCGTCATCCAGGTGCTCACCCAGGCCCGCGAGGAGCTCATCGAGCGCACGTACGAGTCGCTGCGCGGCGCCAAGCAGGCGATCGTCCACCTCTACAACTCGACCTCCACCCTGCAGCGCCGGGTGGTCTTCGGCCTCGACGAGGACGGCATCCAGGACATCGCGGTGCGCGGTGCGGAGATCTGCAAGAAGTACGAGGAGCTCGTCCCCGGCACCGAGGTCTTCTACGAGTACTCGCCCGAGTCCTACACCGGCACCGAGCTCGAGTTCGCGGTCCGCGTCTGCAACGCCGTCCTCGACGTGTTCGAGCCCACCGCCGAGCGACCGGTGATCATCAACCTGCCCGCGACCGTCGAGATGGCCACGCCCAACGTCTACGCCGACTCCATCGAGTGGATGAGCCGCCACCTGCACCACCGCGAGCACGTCGTCCTGTCCCTCCACCCGCACAACGACCGCGGCACCGCGGTCGCGGCGGCCGAGCTCGGCTACCTGGCCGGCGCCGACCGGATCGAGGGGTGCCTGTTCGGCAACGGCGAGCGCACCGGCAACGTCTGCCTGGTCACGCTGGGGCTCAACCTGCTGACCCAGGGCATCGACCCCGAGATCGACTTCTCCGACATCGACGGCATCCGACGCACGGTGGAGTACTGCAACCAGCTGCCGGTCCACGAGCGCCACCCCTACGGGGGCGACCTCGTCTACACCGCGTTCTCCGGCTCCCACCAGGACGCGATCAAGAAGGGGTTCGAGGCGCTGGAGGCCGACGCCCAGCGCGCCGGCGTCCCGGTCGACGACCACGAGTGGGCGGTGCCCTACCTGCCCATCGACCCCAAGGACGTCGGCCGCACCTACGAGGCGGTCATCCGGGTCAACAGCCAGTCGGGCAAGGGCGGCGTGGCCTACATCCTCAAGCACGAGCACAAGCTCGACCTGCCGCGTCGCGCGCAGATCGAGTTCAGCCGGGTCATCCAGCAGCGCACCGACGCCGAGGGCGGAGAGGTCGCCCCGGCCGCGATCTGGGCCGCCTTCCGCAGCGAGTACCTCGACCGCGAGGCGCCGCTCAAGCTCGACTCGGTCCACACCTCCAGCGCTGCGGGGGAGAAGGACCAGCTCACCGTCCACGTCTACGTCGACGGCGAGCGGCGCGAGCTCACGGGCTCCGGCAACGGGCCCATCAACGCCTTCACCAACGCGCTCAACGAGCTCGTCGAGGCCGAGCAGGCGGCCGGCAACCCGGCCTACGTCGGCCGCGGCGACGTACGCGTCCTCGACTACGCCGAGCACGCCCTGTCGGCCGGTGGCGACGCCACCGCCGCGGCGTACGTCGAGTGCGCGGTCGGCGACAAGGTGCTCTGGGGCGTGGGGCTCGACGCCAACATCGTCACCGCCTCGCTCAAGGCCGTCATCAGCGCGATCAACCGCGCCTGAGCGCCGGCGGCGCTAGATTCGCGCCATGGTGGTCAGCGAGCGGGTCGGCCAGTTCTTCGTCGAGTCCGACGGCGGGCGCGACCGACTGGAGTACACCGAGTACGGCTCGGGCGACGACTGGGTGGTGCTGCTGCACGGGCTGCTCATGCCGCGGCGGATGCAGCAGCCGCTGGCCCGGGCGATGGCCGTGCGGGGGCTGCACGTGGTGACGCTCGACCTGCTGGGCCACGGCCGCTCGGACCAGCCGGCCGACCCGCTCGTCTACTCGATGACGTCCTTCGGCGAGCAGGTGGTGGAGCTGCTCGACCACCTCGGCGCCGACCAGGCGGTCATCGGCGGCACGTCGCTGGGCGCCAACGTCTCGCTCGAGGTGGCGGTCATCGCGCCCGAGCGGGTGCGGGGTCTGCTCGTGGAGATGCCGGTGCTCAACAACGCGCTGGTGGCCGGCGTCCTCGCGTTCGTCCCCATCATGCTGGCCGCGCGCTACCTCCCGGTCACCGCCAACACCGTGCAGCGGCTGGCGCGGTCGGTGCCTCGTGGCATCGTCCCGTTCTGGGCGGGGATCGGGCTCGACACCCTCGACCACCGCGCCGATGCCGTCGCCTCGGTGCTCCACGGGGTCATCTTCGGTCGCATCGCCCCGTCGTCGAGCCAGCGCCGCCGGATCCAGGCCCCGGTGCTCCTCATCGGCCACCCGGTCGACCCGATCCACCCCTTCGTCGACGCCGACATGCTGGCCGCCGAGCTGCCCCACGCACGCCTGGAGCGGGCGTCCTCCATCCTCGAGTGGCGCCTGCGCCCCGAGCGGCTCACCGCCGCCGCGACCGACTTCGCCCTGGACTGCTGGAGCGACCAGCCGGCCACGAGCGACTCCGGTTCCCGGACACGCTGACGCGCCGCGCGGCGTCCGGCAGGCTCCGGACGCAGCCGGTGGGGGACAATGGACGGGTGCCCCTCTACCGCGACGAGGCGGTCGTGCTCCGCACCCACAAGCTGGGCGAGGCCGACCGCATCATCACCCTGCTGACGCGTCAGCACGGGCGCGTGCGCGCGGTCGCCAAGGGCGTGCGGCGTACGACGTCGCGCTGGGGCTCGCGCCTCGAGCCGTTCACCCACGTCGACCTCCAGCTCGCCGAGGGCCGCAGCCTCGACGTGATCACCCAGGCCGAGACCCTCGACCCGTTCCATGCCCGGCTTGGGCTCGACTACGACCGCTACACCGCCGGCACCGTGATGCTCGAGACCGCCGAGCGGCTGGTCACGGAGGAGAAGGAGCCGGCGGTGCAGCAGTTCCTGCTGCTCGTGGGTGGCCTGCGCGCGATGGCCGGCGGCGAGCACCCGGCCAAGCAGGTGCTCGACTCCTACCTCCTGCGCTCGCTGTCGGTCGCCGGCTACGCGCCGTCGTTCGACCACTGCGTCCAGTGCGGCGTCGAGGGCCCGCACCGCTTCTTCAACCCCTCCGCCGGTGGCGTGCTGTGCGCCTCCGACCGGCTGCCGGGCTCGGCCACCCCCGCCGCCGAGACGGTGCTGGTGCTGGGCGCCCTCCTCGTCGGCGACTGGCCGGTCGTCCACGCCGCCGACCCGCGCCACCTGCGCGAGGCGAGCAACCTCGTCTCGGCCTACCTCGCCTGGCACCTCGAGCGCGGCCTGCGCTCGATGGCCTATGTCGAGCGCTGACCGGCCGATCGACTCGCCTGGGCTGACGTCAGGGGAATCCGCGGTGCGAACCGCGAGATCTCATGACGCCCGCGTTGCGCTGGCCCTTGAGTCTCCCAGCGACTCAAGGCCCAGTGCCGGCTGCCCGACTCTGCGACACGCCCGGGATGCGCGTTGAGTCTCTGGGCGACTCAGAGTCCAGCGTGCGGCAGGGGCGGCCCGCGACACGCCCGGGATGCGCGTTGAGTCTCTGGGCGACTCAGGGTCCAGCCCGGCCGGCTCGGCGCTCGGACGGGCCGCCGTTCTAGGCTCTCCACCGTGAAGCGAGAGGTGAGGCCGCCGACACCGCATCCGAGTGGGGCGACGCCGCCGCAGGTGCAGCGCGACCTGGTGCCCGAGCACGTCGCGATCATCATGGACGGCAACGGCCGGTGGGCCAAGCAGCGCGGGCTCCCGCGCACCAAGGGGCACGAGGAGGGCGAGAGCACGCTCTTCGACGTCGTCGAGGGAGCCATCGAGATCGGAGTGAAGGCGATCTCCGCCTACGCGTTCTCCACCGAGAACTGGTCGCGCTCGCCCGACGAGGTGCGCTTCCTGATGGGGTTCAACCGCGACGTGATCAGACGCCGCCGCGACGAGATGCACGAGCTCGGCGTACGGGTGCGGTGGGCGGGCCGCGCGCCGCGGCTGTGGAAGTCGGTGATCAGGGAGCTCCAGGTCGCCGAGGAGATGACCAAGGACAACGACGTCCTGACCCTGACGATGTGCGTCAACTACGGCGGCCGGGCCGAGCTCGCCGACGCCGCCCGCTCGATCGGCCGCGAGGTCGCCGCTGGACGGCTGAATCCCGACAAGATCGACGAGAGGACCTTCGCTCGTCACCTCTACGTCCCCGAGCTGCCCGACGCCGACCTCGTCTGGCGCACGTCGGGGGAGCAGCGGCTGTCCAACTTCATGCTCTGGCAGGCGGCCTACAGCGAGATGGTCTTCACCAACGTGCTGTGGCCCGACGTCGACCGGCGCCACCTGTGGTCGGCCATCGAGACCTACGCCAGCCGGGACCGGCGCTACGGCGGCGCCCTGCCCAACGAGCAGCAGGGCTAGCGGCAGGCCGGGCAGGTCCCGAAGATCTCCAGCGTGTGGCTGATGTCGGCGAACCCGTGCTCGGTCGCGATCGCGTTGGTCCAGCGTTCCACGGCCGGGCCCTCGACCTCCACGGTCGCGCCGCAGGCGCGGCAGACGAGGTGGTGGTGGTGCGTGTCGGAGCACCTGCGCCAGATCGCCTCGCCGTCCTCGTTGCGCAGCATGTCGACCTCGCCGGTGTCCGCCAGCGCGGCCAGGGTGCGATAGACGGTCGCCAGCCCCACCGAGTCGCCCTGTCGTGAGATCAGGTCGTGGATCTCCTGCGCGCTGCGGAAGTCGTCGAACCCGGCCAGCGCGGCCGCCACCGCGCGACGCTGGCGGGTGGGCCGCACCGAGGGCCGCGGGCTCGGGTCAGTGCTCGTCATAGTGCTCTCCGTGGGCGGCGTGGCGGTGGCCGTCGTGCACGTAGTCGACGTGGTCGTCGTGCGGCACCGCGGGGTGGCCGCAGTCCGTGCCGTGCTCGTGCGGGTGCTCGTCGGTGACGGTGTGGTCTGCGACCGTCACGCTGGGGAACGGCGAGTGGAGCCGCCGCCGGCGTCGCAGCCACACGCCGATCGGCCACGTCGAGGCGAACATCACGAGGGCCAGCAGCACGATGGTGGGCCCCGGGGCCACCGTCGCGCGGAACGACAGGGCGGCGCTCAGCAGCAGTCCGCCGAGGGCGGCCAGGACGCCGACCACCATCGCCCCGGCGATGGTCGTGCGGAAGGAGCGGGCGAGCTGCTGAGCGGTGGCGACCGGCACCACCATGAGTGCCGAGACCAGGAGCAGGCCGACCGTGCGCATCGCGACGGTGACCGTCACCGCGGCCAGCACGGCGACGAGCAGGTTGTAGAAGCGCACCCTCAGTCCCGCGACCCGGGCGAAGTCGGGGTCGCTCGCGACGGCGAAGAGCTGGGGGAGCAGGCCCAGGGTCGCCCCGAGCAGCACCACGGTCAGGCCGAGGGTGAACCACACGTCGCCGGCGGTGATGCTGGTCAACGAGCCGAAGAGGAACTCCTGGAGCCGTGCCGCGCCCTGACCGGCGAGCCCGGTGATCAGCACGCCGCCCGCCAGGCCGCCGTAGAAGAGCAGCGCCAGGGCGACGTCGCCGTTGGTGTGGCCGCGCTCGCGGATGAACTCGATGAGCACCGCGCCGAGAACGGCGACCAGCACGGCCGTCCAGGTCGGCGAGGTGTTGGTCAGCAGGCCGATGGCCACGCCGGTCACGGCCACGTGGCCGATGCCGTCACCGAGGAGGGCGAGGCGCCGCTGGACGAGGAACGTGCCGATGGCGGGTGCGGCCAGGCCCGTGAGCAGCGCGGCGAGCAGCGCGCGCTGCATGAAGGGCAACGAGAACAGGTCGAGGAACTCGCTCATCGTCCGCCGCCCAGCCCGTCGAGCGGTGAGCCCACGTGGGGGACGTGGTCGTGGGTGCCGTCCACCGGGTGGTGGTGGCCGTGTGCGTCCTCCTCGTCGAGGGCGGGGCCGTCGTAGGCGATGCGCCCGTCGCGCATCACCACGGCGCGGTCGATGAGCGGCGCCATCGGGCCGAGCTCGTGGGCGACCAGCACGATCGTGGCTCCCCGGTCCTTGAAGGTGGCGAGCGCGTCGGCCAGGGCGCGCTGGTTCTCCAGGTCGACCCCCGCGGTCGGCTCGTCCAGCACCAGGAGGTCGGGCTGCCCGGCGAGCGCGCGGGCGATGAGGACGCGCTGCTGCTGCCCGCCGCTGAGCTGCGAGACGCCGACGCCGGCGCGGTCGGCGAGGCCGACGACGTCGATCGCGTCGGTGACGGCCTGCCGGTCCTGGCGCGACATGGGGCGGAAGAGCCGGCGGCGGGTGATGCGCCCGGACGCGACGACCTCCCACACGGTCGCGGGCACCCCGCTCGCCGCGGACGGCCGCTGCGGCACGTAGCCGACGCGGTGCCAGTCGCGGAAGTCGTCGAACGGCGTGCCGAAGAGGTCGACGGCGCCGCCGGTCAGCGGCAGCAGGCCGGTGATCGCGCGTACGAGCGTCGACTTGCCGGAGCCGTTGGCGCCCATCAGCGCCACGAACTCACCGGGCTCGACGGTGAGCTCGATCCCGCGCAGGATCGGGCGGCCGCCGATGGCGACCGACCCGCCGCGGACCGCGACCGGAGGGGGCCCTGCGCTCACCGGCATCCGTTGGCCTTGCGGAGTGCCTCGAGGTTGTGGCCCATGAGGGAAAGGTAGTCGTCGTCGGCCGTGTCGTCGGAGAGGCCTTCGATCGGGTCGAGCACAGCGGTCGCGAGCCCGAGGTCGCCGGCGAGGGAGTCGGCCATCTTGCTGCTGGCGAGCCGCTCGGAGAACACCGTGGTGATGCCCTCCTCCCGGATCAGCTCCTGCAGCCGGGCCAGGTCGGCGGGGGTCGGCTCGGCGTCGGGGGAGAGGCCGGCGATCGCCTCGAACTGCAGGCCGTAGCGGGAGAGGTAGGAGAACGCCTCGTGGCTGACGACGGTGGTGGTGCGCGCGCACTCGGCCAGGCCGTCGGCGTACTGCTGGTCGAGGGCCTCCAGCTCCTCGCGCAGCGCCGCCGCGTTGTCCCGGTAGGTCGCCGCCCGGTCGGGGTCGATCTCGGCGAGCTGCTCGGCCACGGCGTCGCCGAGGTCGGCCATCAGGAGCGGGTCGAGCCAGAAGTGCGGGTCGAGCTCGCCGTGGTCGTGGCCGGCCTCGTCGTGCGCGTGGTCGTGGTCGGAGGTCGGCATGAGCTCGAGCACCTCGGCGGCGTCGAGCACCGCGGCATCGCCGGCGTTGGCCTCGACGGTGGCGTCGACGGCGGGCTGGAAGTCGTGCTCGAGCACGACGAGGTCGGCCTCGGCGACGGCCGCGGTCTGCCGGATGTCGAGGGAGAGGTCGTGCGGCTCCGAGCCCGGCGCGGTGAGGTTGGTGACGTCCCAGTCGTCGCCGGCCACCTCTTCGGTCACCCACGCCAGGGGGTAGAACGCGGCGACGGCGGAGTGCCTGCTCCCGTCGCTCCCGCTCGTGTCGCCCGACCCGCCGCAGGCGGCGAGCAGGGCGGTGGAGGCGAGGGTGGCGGCGAGGGCGAGGGGCCGAGGCGACATGAGAACGATTCTCACGCCGGTTGAGAACCATTGTCAAAACCGTGCACCTCTAGGCTGGTGGCGTGCTCGTCGTCACCCGCCTCCGCGTCCCACGTCCCGACCCCGCCGCCGAGGCCGAGCTGCGCAGCGGTCTACTCCGCGCCCGCGACATCCTCGCCGCGAAGCCCGGGTGGATCGGCGGCGAGGTGGGCCGCAACGTCGACGACCCGGCGCTGTGGGTGCTCACCACCCGCTGGGAGAACGTCGGCTCCTACCGGCGGGCACTCGGCTCCTACGAGGGCAAGATGCACATCCAGCCGCTGATGGTGCACGCGGTCGACGAGCCCAGCGCGTACGAGGTGGTCGAGGAGGGGACCGACCTCAACGAGGCGCAGCCGCGCTCGATAGGCTGAGCGCTCGTTCGCGCGAGCCGGCAGCCAGCCGGCCCGACCTGCTCCCACCCCGAGGAAACCCACCGTGGCCAAGCCCGCCCCGACCGCCCTGGACAACGTCGTCTCCCTCGCCAAGCGCCGAGGTTTCGTCTACCCGTGCGGTGAGATCTACGGCGGCACCAAGTCGGCCTGGGACTACGGCCCGCTCGGCGTGGAGCTCAAGGAGAACATCAAGCGCCAGTGGTGGAAGTTCATGGTCACCCGCCGCGACGACGTCGTCGGCCTCGACTCCAGCGTCATCCTGCCCACGCGCACCTGGGAGGCCTCCGGCCACCTGAGCACGTTCAGCGACCCCCTGGTGGAGTGCCAGTCCTGCCACAAGCGGTTCCGCGAGGACCACCTGCAGGAGGACCACGCGGCCAAGAAGGGCATCGACGACCCCGACACCGTCGACATCAACGAGTCGGTCGCCTGCCCCAACTGCGGCACCCGCAACGCGTGGACCGAGCCGCGCAACTTCAACATGATGCTCAAGACCTACCTCGGCGTCATCGAGGACGAGTCCGGCCTGCACTACCTGCGGCCCGAGACCGCGCAGGGCATCTTCCTCAACTTCGCCAACGTGGTGACCTCGAGCCGCCAGAAGCCGCCCTTCGGCATCGCCCAGATGGGCAAGAGCTTCCGCAACGAGATCACGCCGGGCAACTTCATCTTCCGCACCCGCGAGTTCGAGCAGATGGAGATGGAGTTCTTCGTCAAGCCCGGCGAGGACGAGGAGTGGTTCCGCTACTGGATCGAGGAGCGCACCCGCTGGTACGTCGACCTCGGCATCGACCCGGCCAACCTGCGCCACTACGAGCACCCGAAGGAGAAGCTGTCCCACTACTCCAAGGGCACGACCGACATCGAGTACCGCTTCGGGTTCTCGGGTCGTGACTTCGAGGAGCTCGAGGGCATCGCCAACCGCACCGACTTCGACCTCAAGCAGCACAGCGAGTTCTCCGGCAAGGACCTGTCCTACTACGACCAGGCCGCCGACGAGCGCTACGTGCCCTACGTCATCGAGCCCGCGGCCGGCCTGACCCGGTCGCTGATGGCGTTCCTCATCGACGCCTACACCGAGGACGAGGCCCCCAACACCAAGGGTGGCGTCGACAAGCGCGTCGTGCTCAAGCTCGACCCGCGCCTGGCGCCGGTGAAGGTCGCGGTGCTGCCGCTGAGCCGCAACTCCGACCTCTCGCCCAAGGCCAAGGCGCTCGCCGCCGAGCTGCGGCAGAACTGGAACGTCGAGTTCGACGACTCCGGTGCCATCGGCCGGCGCTACCGCCGCCAGGACGAGATCGGCACCCCGTTCTGCGTGACCGTCGACTTCGAGACCCTCGACGACGACGCGGTCACCGTCCGCGAGCGCGACACCATGGCGCAGGAGCGGGTCAGCCTGGACGGCATCAGCCGCTACTTCGCGGAGAAGCTGCTCGGCTGCTGAGGGTCCCCGCGCCCATGAGGTGTGGCAGTGTGGGCGATGACCCACACGCACGCATCGGGGGATGTCATGGGAGCTCGCGCGCGACTGCTCGCACTCACGCTGCTCGTCGGGCTCGCGCCCGGCGCAGTGGCCTCCGCGGCCTCGGCACCGCCTCAGGTCGTGACGGCCCGCGCGGACGATCCGCCGACCCGCACGATCACGCCCATGCGGCTCCCGCGCGGGAGCGACGCCCGGCTCGACCACATGCAGGACGGCGTGATCCACACCGCCGGCGGCGACACGCTGTCGATCCGCACGCCCGCCAACGGCGAGCAGCGGATGCTGCTGGGGGAGAGCCGCATGGGCTGGCTCGTCGCCGTGCGCAAGGGCTACCTCGGCCGCGTCGTCGCGATCCGGAAGGGCAAGGCCCCGCAGGAGGTGCGGCACACCCGCACCACGACCTACGGCCAAGGTGACGCGGCGATCGGCTGGCTGCTGTCCCGCGACGGCGAGATGCTCGTCTCCACGACGTACGACCGCGGCGGCGGCACGAGCAGCGTGCTGACCCTGGCCGGGGACTACCTCGGTGGCCGCTACAGCAGCAGCTACTTCACCCCCTTCGACGCCGACGCCGGCCACATCGCGACCTGGGGGGAGGACAAGCACTACCGCCTGCGGGTCATGGACTGGGTGCCGCGCACGTCGCGCACCGAGATCGCACGGAACGCCACCTGGGTCTCGCTGCGCGACGACCTGATGTTCGTGCGCACGACCGGGCGGCTCTACGGCCCGAGCCCGATCTCGGCGCCCGTCGAGCCCGCGTGGGCCGCGCCGTTCTCGCCGCTCGCGATCTCGCCTGACGGCGAGACCGCCGTGGGGCTGCGGATCTCCGGCTCGGGGTTCAACAGCCCCGCCGTCCTCGACGTGCGCCGGATGAGCGACGGTGCCCTGCTCGACTCGATCGCCTTCGGGCGCAGGATCACCGAGGACAGCTGGTCGATCACCTCCGAGCACGAGCAGACGGCCGCGTGGGAGGGCAACCGGCGCTTCGTCTTCCAGCTGCCCGCGCGCGGTGGTGCGGTGCTCGTGCGCTGCGACCTCGCGCAGTCGTGCCAGCGCGCGTCGGACGTCGGGGGCAACATCTCGTTCCCGCACGAGTCCTTCATGTGGTGGTGAGCCTCGCAGTAGGGGTGGCGATCATGGCCGGGGCCGAAGCCGCCTGATTTGGGCCCGGACGGCCCGCGCTCGGAGAATGGGCCCATGCCCGCCGTGCCCGACTCCCTCACGCTGGGGTCGCTGCGCGTGGAGACGCCGGTCGTGCTGGCGCCGATGGCCGGCATCACCAACGCCGCCTACCGCCGCCTGTGCGCCGAGCAGGGCGCGGGCCTCTACGTCTGCGAGATGATCACCAGCCGGGGTCTCGTCGAGGGTGACGAGACGACGAGGAAGATGCTCGTCTTCGACGACCTCGAGTCGGTCCGCTCGGTGCAGCTCTACGGCACCGACCCCGTCTACGTCGGCAAGGCCGTGGAGATCCTCTGCGCCGACTTCGGGGTCTCGCACGTCGACCTCAACTTCGGCTGCCCCGTGCCCAAGGTGACCCGCAAGGGTGGCGGGGGAGCGCTGCCGTGGAAGCGCGGCCTGCTCGGCGAGGTGCTCGAGCACGCGGTCGCCGCGGCGGCGCCGTACGACGTCCCGGTGACGATGAAGACCCGCAAGGGCCTCGACGACGACCACCTGACCTACCTCGACGCCGGGCGCATCGCCCAGGAGACCGGCGTCGCGGCCATCGCCCTGCACGGGCGCACGGTCCAGCAGGCCTACTCCGGCCAGGCCGACTGGGACGCCATCGCCGCGCTCGTCGACCACGTCGACATCCCCGTGCTGGGCAACGGCGACATCTGGGAGGCGGCAGACGCGCTGCGGATGGTCGAGCAGACCGGCGCCGCGGGCGTCGTCGTGGGCCGCGGCTGCCTCGGCCGACCCTGGCTCTTCCGCGACCTGGCCGCTGCCTTCCACGGCGAGGCCGTCGCGACCCTGCCGAGGCTCGGCGAGGTGAAGGCGATGATGCGCCGCCACGCCGAGCTGCTCTCCGAGCACATGGGCCAGGAGCGGGGCTGCAAGGAGTTCCGCAAGCACATCGCCTGGTACCTCAAGGGCTTCCCGGCCGGGGGCGAGCTGCGCCACCAGCTGGCCCTGGTCGACTCGCTGGCCTCGCTCGACGTGCTGCTCGACGGCCTCGACGATGACGCGCCGTTCCCTGCTCGCGAGCTGGGCACGCCGCGGGGCCGCCAGGGTGCGCCACGCAAGAAGGTCGTGCTCCCCGAGGGGTGGCTCGACGACACCGACGGGCGCGGGGCGCAGCTGCGCGAGGACGCCGACGAGGCCACCGGCGGCTGAGCCCCGGTGGGGTCGGCGTATGCGCGCATCCGTAGGGGTGAGTCGGAACACGCCGAAATTAACTGGGGGAGATTGGGACAGGCCGAGAATCCTGTGCTTCACTCGATGATCCGCGTCGACGTGGGCACGAGTCCTTCCCCTGGTTCCACCTCGTGGTTCGGCGCACCGTCCCCCGTCAGCAAGTGCAAAGGATCAGCGCTGTGGCTCAGCATCGCCACAAGCGGGAAGCCCCTGCTATCTCCCCCCGTCCGTCCCGAGTCCCCCGTTCCGTCCTGGTGTCCGCGCCGCTCGCCGTGGTGGCGACGTTGTCCGCGGTGACCATGGGCGTCCTCGCCGCAGCGCCGGCGAGCCCCGATGACAGCCTGCTCGCGGCCTCCGGCACGTCGTCGGCCACCACCGACCAGGCCGACAACGCCGCGGCCGGCTCCTCGGCGGCGGGCGCCACGGCGCTCAGCCGCCGCAGCGGGACCCCCGTGTCCCGCTCGCAGATCCGTCACGCGGCCAGGGCCGAGGCTGCCGCCCGCGAGGACATGAGCGTGGACCGCAAGGCCCGCCGGCTCGCCAAGAGGCTCGACGACACGATGTGGACCACCGCGCCGCTCAACCTCTGGGAGGGCCCGTCGGACAAGGCGGACAAGCTCGGCCTGGTCGCGGCGCTGAAGCGGGTCTCCATCACCGGTCGCCAGCAGCTCGGTCGCGCCCAGATCGTCGTCGACGGTCAGTCGCGCTGGGTCACCGCCGACTACCTCAGCCAGAAGAAGCCGAAGCCCGAGAAGGTCGTCGAGGCCAAGCGGGCCGCCTCCGGCCCGAGCCTGGGCGGATCCTGCGCCAACGGCTCCTCGATCGAGGCCGGGCGCGCGTCGCTCCACGAGATCCACGAGGTGGTCTGCGCCAACTGGCCCTCGATCACCAGCTACGGCACGTGGCGCGGCGACGGCGAGCACGGCCAGGGCCGCGCGATCGACATCATGGTCAGCGGCGCCACCGGCTGGGCGATCGCCGACTTCCTGCGCGCCAACTACGGCGCGCTGGGGATCGAGTACATCATCTACGCCCAGAAGATCTGGTCGGTGGAGCGCTCCGGCGAGGGGTGGCGCGCGATGTCCGACCGCGGGTCGGTCACCGCCAACCACTACGACCACGTGCACGTCACGGTCTACTGACGGATCCCGGCACCTGGGTCCGGCCGCGAGGCTCGGCCCGGGATCAGGTCCAGCGGTCGCGCGGGTCCACGTCCGGGCTGTCGGTGACCGTGCGGATCAGCTCGAGCGCCGAGTGGGCGTTGCCCGCCGTCGCGGCCGCGAGGAGTGCCTCCTCGCCCTGGTAGTCGGTGAGCTCGGCCGGCACCACCAGCACGCGCAGCAGCGTGCGGTTGGAGGTGCTGAGGTGGGCGACGTGGCTGTCGTCGGTGGTGAACGAGCCGACCCTCACCAGGCCGCGGGCGACCTGGACGGTGCGCGGTCGCGTCCCCCAGTCGGAGGGCGAGACGCGCACCTGGGTGATCCGGCCCAGGTCGACCGGGAACTGGTCGACGAGCAGGCGCAGCTCGCTGCCGAGGTCGCGGGTGCGCGGCCACCAGCCGCCGTCGAGGGCGTTGCGCCCGAGGTGCTGGGCCAGCCGCAGCCGCACCGGTGCCTCGGTCTCCTCGACCATCTGGTCCAGGGTGTCGCGCGCGTGCTGGGAACTGTCCGGCGTCGTCATGACGTCCGCCTCTCGACCGGGAAGGCCTGCCTGGTGGCAGCCGGGTCACCGGTCCTTCCCCGCCAGCCTACGCGGTCGCCTCCCTCGATGTGGGCGGGTGTCGGCGGACGGCAGGGGGCGTCGCTAGGCTGACCGGCCGATGAGCATCGAGGATCTCTACGACGACGCGGCGCGCGAGCGCATCGTCGCCGAGCCGCCCAAGCGGGTCGACGCGCCCGTGCGCCTGGCGTTCGAGCGCGACCGGGCGCGCGTGGTGCACGCCGCGGCGTCGCGGCGCCTGGCCGCCAAGACCCAGGTGGTCGGCCCGCAGACCGACGACTTCGTCCGCAACCGGCTCACCCACAGCCTCGAGGTGGCGCAGATCGCCCGTGACCTGGCCCGCGCCATCGGCACCCACCCGGACATCACCGAGACGGCCGCGCTGGCCCACGACCTGGGCCACCCCCCGTTCGGCCACAACGGCGAGCGGGTGCTCGCCGAGCTGAGCGGCGACTGCGGCGGGTTCGAGGGCAACGCCCAGACCCTGCGGCTGCTCACCCGGCTGGAGTCGAAGACCTTCGACGCCGACGGCCGATCGGTCGGCCTCAACCTGACCCGGGCGACCCTCGACGCCTGCACGAAGTATCCGTGGTCTCGCACGGAGGCCACCGGCCCGCACGGCGTGCACGCCGACGGCACCCCACGGGTGGTCGTCAAGTTCGGCGTCTACGACGACGACCGGCCGGTCTTCGACTGGGTGCGCGCCGGCGTGCCGGGCAGGCGCCGCTGCCTGGAGGCGCAGGTGATGGACCTCGCCGACGACGTCGCCTACTCGGTGCACGACGTGGAGGACGGCATCGTGGCGGGCCGCCTCGACCTCACCCGCCTCGACCGCGACGCCCTGTGGGAGACCGTGCGCTCGTGGTACCTCCCCGGCGCGGATGACGCGGCGCTCGACGCCGCGCTGGCCGGACTGCGCGCCGTCGGGAGCTGGCCGCGGTCGTCCTACGACGGGAGCCGGCGCAGCCTCGCCGCCATCAAGAACCTCACCAGCGACCTCATCGGGCGCTTCTGCGGCAGCGTCCAGCAGGCGACGTTCGCCGCGACCGACGGGGAGCCGCCGGTGCGCCACCGCGCCGACCTCGTCGTCCCGGAGGCGACCGAGGTCGAGATCGGGGTGCTCAAGGGCATCGCGGCCCACTACGTGATGCAGGCCGACGACCGGGTGGTGCTGATGGAGCGCCAGCGTGAGCTCGTCGCCGAGCTCGTCGAGCGGATCTGGGTGCGCGGCGCCGCCGCGCTCGACCGGGTCTTCGTCGAGGACTGGGAGCGGGCAGGCGACGACGCCGGCCGGCGACGCGTGGTCATCGACCAGGTCGCGTCGCTGACCGACGCCAGTGCCGTGACCCGCCACGCGGCGCTCGGCTGAGCGGCCTGCGCGGCGGGTCGGGGACGGGCTACGGCAGGTCGCCCTGCGGGTAGGGGTCGTCCTGCCGGGCGGTGCTGTCGGGGTGGAGCTGGTCCTCGAGGTCGGAGCGGTGCCCGCCGTTGTTCGACGGGGTGACCTTGTCGGCGGCGGTGCCGGCGACCGAGGCGACCTTGTCCTTCACCACCGGAGCCTTGTCCTTGGCGAGGTCGGCGGCCTGGTGAGCCTTCTCCTGCACCCGCGGGTCCTCCTTGACCCGGGTGGCCGTCCTCTTGATCTGTTCGTAGCGTTCCCTGCCGGCGCGGGCGCCGAGCACGTAGCCGACACCTCCGGCGACGAGCAGCATGAGCTTCTTCATGGTTCTCCCTTCCCTGGTCGGTCAGTGGGCGCCGCGGCGCCGCCAGAGCAGCAGCACCACGGCCATCGCCACGAGCGACGCGGCGGCCGCGAGCACCTCGGTGCGCGGCTCGCCCGTCTCGGTGGTGGCGGAGTCCTTCAGCGAGGCGAGCTTCTGGCGCGCCTGCGACTTCACGTCGAGCTTGGCCGTCAGCTCGTCGACGGTGTGCGCGAGCTGCTCGCGCTGCAGCGCGATCTCGGCCTCCAGCTCCTCGGGCGTCTTCTGCTGATCATCCACGGTGCTCACCCTTCACGGTCGCGATGTCCTCCTTGACGCCCTGGATCGCCTTCTCGGGGGCCGGCGGCCCGGCCTCGGCGACCTTGCTCCTGCCGATCAGCCCTGCCACGGCAGCGGCGGCGAGCAGGACCAGCGCCACGATGAGCGCGGCGAGCCAGGCGTCGACGACGTGGGCGAGGCCGAGGATCGCGGTGGCGACCAGCGAGCCGAGGGCGAAGAAGGCGAGCAGCCCGGCGACGCTGAACATGCCGATCCCGACGCCGGCCCGTTTGCCCTTCTGAGTGACCTCGGCCTGCGCTAGGCGGATCTCCGAGCGGACCAGCTCTGGGATCTGCTCGGACAGCTGGTGGACGAGCGCTCCGAGAGTCTGACTCTCTGGCGCTCCGTGCTGAGCAGTCATGCGTCGACCTTGGCAGACCCACCGGGCCCACACCAGCGCCGTACGCCCCAAGGGGTGGCCGGTCCCGCGCGCGAGCCCGTCGCGGGGGTTGTGGAGACCCCGCGGTGGGCGTGGGAGCCCGCCCGTAGACTCCCCGGCGTGGCAGGCCGGATACGCGACGACGACATCGCCGAGGTGCGCGAGAAGGCGCGGATCGACGACGTGGTGTCCGGCTACGTCACGCTCAAGCGCGCCGGCGGCGGCTCGCTGAAGGGCCTGTGCCCGTTCCACGACGAGAAGACCCCGTCGTTCAACGTCAATCCGGCCCGCCAGTTCTTCCACTGCTTCGGGTGCGGAGAGGGCGGCGACGTCATCTCGTTCCTGATGAAGGTCGACGGGCTCACCTTCACCGAGTCGGTGGAGCGGCTCGCGGAGAAGTTCGGCGTCCAGCTGCGCCGCGAGGACGGAGACGACCAGCCCGCCCGCCCCCGGGGCCCCTCGCGCGGCCGGCTGATCGAGGCGCACAAGGTGGCCCAGGAGTTCTACGCCGAGCAACTGGGCGGTCCCGACGCCGTCGTGGCGCGCCAGTTCCTCCACGAGCGTGGCTTCGACCAGGCCGCGGCGGAGATGTTCGGTGTGGGCTTCGCCCCCCGCGACGGCGAGGCGCTGGTGCGCCACCTGCGCGGGCGACGGTTCACCGACGAGGAGCAGGTCGCGGCCGGTCTGGCCGCGCTCGGGCGCTCGGCCTACGACCGCTTCCGTGGCCGGCTGGTGTGGCCGATCCGCGAGGCCAACGGCGACACCATCGGCTTCGGCGCCCGGCGCATCTTCGACGACGACCGCATCGAGGCGAAGTACCTCAACACCTCCGAGACCGCGATCTACAAGAAGAGCCAGGTGCTCTACGGCATCGACCTGGCCCGCACCGCGATGAAGGACAGCCAGCAGGCGGTGGTCGTCGAGGGCTACACCGACGTGATGGCGTGCCACCTCGCGGGCGTCACGACGGCGGTCGCCTCGTGCGGCACGGCGTTCGGCCAGGACCACGCCCGCGTGCTGCGCCGGTTCCTCGGCGACCACGGCTCCTCCGGCGGCGAGGTGATCTTCACCTTCGACGGCGACTCCGCCGGGCAGAAGGCCGCGATGAAGGTGCTCGAGAGCGACCAGGTCTTCGCCTCGCAGACCTACGTCGCCGTCGCGCCCGAGGGGATGGACCCCTGCGACCTGCGGCTGCGGGAGGGCGACGAGGCGGTGCGCGAGCTGGTCGCCAAGCGCCAGCCGCTCTACCGCTTCGCGCTCGGCAACATCCTCGCCCGCTACGACCTCGACCGCGCCGACGGCCGGGTCGACGCGCTGCGCGACGCGGCCGGGCTGGTCGCGAGCATCCGCGACCGGACCAAGGTCGACTCCTTCTCCCGCGAGCTCGCCCACATGGTCGGCATGGACGTCGACGAGGTGCGCGCCGAGGTCCGCCGGGCCGCCAGCCGGCCCCCGCGCACCGATGACCGGCGCACCTCCCGCGTCCCGGAGGCCGCCCCGGCCGAGCCGGCCCGGCCCGCCCTGCCGAGCCTGTCCGACCCGCGGTTCCTGATCGAGCGCGAGATGCTCAAGCTCGTCATCCAGCACCCCGCCGGGGTGGGGCGCACCACCGCCCACGTGACCACCGACGACTTCACCCACCCCACCTTCCAGGGCGTGTGGGCCGCCGTCACCGCCGCAGGCGGCCCGGCCGGCGCCGGCGACGACCCGGGGTGGGCCGCCCGGGTGCGAGCGGCGGCCACCGACCCCGCCGTGATCGCCGCCGTCACCGAGCTCGGCGTCGAGCCGGTGCGCGGCACCTCCGACCCCACCCCGACGTTCGCCGTGGCCTACGTCTACCGACTCCAGGAGCTCACCACGTCCCGCCGCATCGCCGACGTCAAGGCCCGTCTCCAGCGCACCAACCCGGTCGAGCAGGCGCTCGACTACAACCGCATGTTCGGCGAGCTCGTGGTCCTCGAGCAGCACCGCCGACGGCTGCGCGAGGGCGCCGTCGGCCAGCCGGGAGGACAGTCGTGAGCAGGTGGCGCCGCCGCGGACCGCGCGCGTCCGTCGAGGTCGCGCCGGGGGAGCGGGTGCTCGCCACGGCGATCGCGACCGACGGCACGGTGCTTGCCGGCACCCGCGACGCGTTCTACGTCGTCGACGGCTCGGGCGGGTCCCGTCGGGTGCCGTGGGAGCAGGTCGAGGCCGCCGGCTGGGACCTCGACACCGAGACGTTCCGGCTCACCGAGGTGGGCAGCTGGGGCGAGGAGCGGCCCGTCCACACCGCCGTCCTCGACGAGCCCGGACGGCTCCTCGAGCTGGTCCACGAGCGGGTCACGGCGAGCGTGGTGCTGCAGCGCCACGTCTCGCTCGACGGGCGTCGTGCCCTGCGGGTGATCGCGCGGCGCGCCCCGTCCGGGGCGGGGGGCGTGCAGTGGGTCTACGAGTACGACGAGGGCGTCGACCCCGACGACCCGCTGGTCCGCGTCGCCGCCCGCGAGGCCCTGGAGCTGGCTCGGCGCGATGTCGGCCTGCCCTGATTTCGCCCGCGTACTCTGGGCTTGCTAAGGTTTCGCCTCGCTGCACAAGCGATCCCCTGTAGCTCAACTGGCAGAGCATTCGGCTGTTAACCGGAGGGTTGTTGGTTCGAGTCCAACCGGGGGAGCGTCCACCGCCTCCGACCTGTTCCGACAGGTCGGAGGCGGTTCTGCGTCCGGCCCGGGACGAGTGGCCGGGCGCGGCGAGGCCCGCGTCACCGGTCCGTCGATACGATGCGTGAGGGGTCGTGGGACTCGGAGAGAAGGCCGTACATGGATCGTCAGGAGTTCGGCCGACGCCTTGCCGACGCCGCCAGGGGGATGTCGGGCAACCAGGGACCCGGCGACACGGTGCGGCGCATCGCCGAGATGGCCGTCGAGCTCATCGATGCCTGCGACGTCGCCGGTGTCTGCGTGCTGCGCTCGTCGCGCCACGACACCTGCGCGCACTCCCATGTCTCGCTCCAGCTCATGGACGACCTGCAGCACGACCTCGCCGAGGGGCCGGCCATGGAGGACGCCCCGACCGCCGACGTGGTCGCCGTGCCCGACCTGGCCGGGGACGCGCCGTGGCCCCGGTGGGCGGCCGGCGTGGTCGAGCGCACCGGGGTCCGCTCCTACCTGGGCTTCCGGCTGTTCGTCGAGCGCGACAGCATCGGGATGCTCAACCTCTACGCCTACGAGCCCGGCGCGTTCGACCACGACGACCGCCTCGACGGCCTCGTCGTGGCCGCCCACGCAGCCGTGGCCCTCAGCGCCACGGTGCAGCACGACCAGATGCACACGGCGATCAGCAGCCGCCAGCTGATCGGCGAGGCCACCGGCATCCTGCGCGAGCGCTTCTCGCTGACCTCGGAGCAGGCGTTCGCCGTGCTCAAGCGGCTCTCCTCCCAGCACAACATCAAGCTCTTCGCCGTCGCCCAGCACGTGGTCGAGACGGGCACCCTGCCGGGCTCGACCACCTCGATCACCTCGACGGCCTCCGCCACCCCGACCACCTAGCGCCGGTTGCCGTGGCGTAACGCTTTCGCCGCCCCGTGTGAACTGTGCGTTACGCCGCTCGCGGAGGGTCGCGCGCTGCGTCAGGGTGGTGCCATGTGCGCAGACCGGGTGCCGAGCGGGCAGGGGACGGCCGAGTTCGTCGTACGCCCCGACGGGACGCTGGTCGGCGACGACGGCGCCGCGGGCGCGGTGGCGGCCGCGCTGCCCTACACCGGGCGGCTGGCGCGGCGAGCGGGGGAGCTCCTCGACGTGGGCGACCTGCGGGCGATGGAGGCGTCCGGCCTGCGCCGCTTCGTCGTCGGCGTGACGTGGACCCCCGCCGGGGAGGGCACCTACCGGGCGGTGGCGACTCCCGCCGGGCCCCGCGAGGTGCCGACCTACACCGTGGTGGGAGCCGCCGACACGTCGTCGGCGCTCGCCCACTGCGTCTCCCGGATGACGGCGATCGACGGGGTGCGGTGGAGCGCTGTCGTCACGGCCGCCTCGCGCGTCGTCGCCGTGTCCGGCCATGACGGGTCGGACCAGCTCGCCGACGTGGGCAACCGGATGCTCGCCATCCTGCGCTCGCTGGAGGACCAGAGCGCCGCCGGGTTCGTGCGGCTGCGCTTCGAGCAGGGCGCCGTGGTGGGCGCCTCGCTGGGGCGCCACGCCCTGGTCGCCCAGACGGACGTCACCGACGACGACGCGCTCCTGGCGATGGTCGACGAGGTGCGTGCGGTCCTCGCGGGCCACGACCTGTCCACGGCGTCGGCGCCGGTCGTCCCGGACAGCGGGGCCGCTGCGCCAGCCCAGGAGGAGGCCGCGCCGGTGGCGCCGAGCCCGCCGCCCCTGGTGGGCGCCCGGTTCGCCGGGGCGGGGGAACGCGAGCCCCGCGCGCCGCGCCGCCGGCGGTTCGGCCGCCAGTCGCTCAGCCCCACCCCATCGCAAACACCTCGAAGGTCGACGCGTGCGTGACGCCGATGCCCTGGCCGCCGGCGCGGAGGATGCCGTCGAGGAACTCCTCGGGGTCCCAGCCCTCCCACCCGAGGCCCTCGATGTAGGCCCTGTGCTCCTTCAGTGACGCCACCCCCGCCGCGAAGGTGTCGGTGACGTCGACGGCGTGCGTCGCCTGCGGTGACCCGCCCACCCACACCGCCCCGACGCCGCCCCACGGCTCGAGGCCGTCGGTGAGCTGCTCGGGGAACACCCACCGGTTGCCCGCGTCGCGCACGGCGTCGAGGAGCGCCTTGCCGACGGCGATGTGGTCGGCCTGGTTGAGCCGGGTGCCGCCGAAGGTGTCGCGGAAGTTGATGGTCAGGGCGACGTCCGGTCGCTGCTCGCGGACCACCTTCGCCAGCGCGCGCCGCAGCTCCACGCCGTACTCCAGGATCCCGTCGGGGAGGCGGAGGAACACCACCTCGTCGACGCCGACCGTGGCGGCCGAGGCGATCTCCTCCGCCTCGCGCAGGGGACCGCACTCGTCGGGGTGCAGGCCGTCGATCCCGGCCTCCCCGCTGGTCACCATGCAGTAGACGACCTTCTTGCCCTGCCCGGTCCAGCGGGCGACCGCCGCCGCCGAGCCGTACTCGATGTCGTCGGGGTGCGCCACGACGAACAACGCGGTCTCCCAGTCCTCGGGGAGCGGCTCGTAGGCGGGGGGCTCGGGTCGGGTGTCGGTCATGGGGGGAGCATGACACCGCGACGTGTTGTCTAGTCAAATAGGTCACTTACTCGTATATGGTCCGTCCATGACCTCGATCACGCCCACCCGTCGTGGCTTCCTCACCGCCGCCGCCGCGGCCGCCGGCCTCGCGGCCGCGCCGCCCGCCCTCTGGCGCACCGGCTCCGCCTTCGCGGCGTCCCCCTTCGTGCTCAAGCCGACGCCGCCGGCCTGGTTCACCGACTTCGGCACCAACGCCGAGATGCTCTGGAGCTCGGTCGACCCCGGGCGCTACCTCACGCCGCAGTCGCGTCTGTTCGTGCGAAACCACACGCGCACGCCCGTGATCGACCGCTCGACCTACGCGCTCCGGGTGCACGGCGACGGGCTGGCCACCCCGCGCACCGAGGCCCAGGCGCTGAGCCTCTCCTACGCCGACCTCCGGCGGCTGCCGCGCCACGAGCTCACCGCCGTGCTCGAGTGCACGGGCAACGGCCGCAGCCTGTTCCGCGACCAGCAGGGGCAGTCGGTGTCCGGCACCTCGTGGGGGCTGGGTGCCGTCGGGACGGTGCGGTGGAGCGGCGTACGCCTGCGCGACGTGCTGGCCGCGGTGGGGCTGTCCCCGGATGCGGTGTCGATCCAGGCGACGGGACTGGACGACCCGTTCGTCTCCGGCGGCACCGACTACGGCCGCGTGCGACGCCCGTTCCCGGTCGCGAAGGCGCTCGACGACGCCCTCCTGGCGTGGGGCATGAACGGCGAGGACCTGCTGCCCGACCACGGCTACCCGCTGCGCCTCGTGCTCCCGGGGTGGGTGGGCATCGCGAGCATCAAGTGGCTCGGCTCGCTCGAGGTCTCCACGACCGAGCTGACGTCGCCGTGGAACACCACCTTCTACCGGATGACCGGGCCCGAGTGGCCGGCCGACTCCCCGCCGCTGACCGTCAACCCGGTGCGCTCGGCGTGGGAGCTCGCCCGCGACCAGGTGCTGCCGGCGCGCCCGGTCACCCTGACCGGGCGGTCGTGGAGCGGCGCCGGCCGGATCAGTCGCGTCTCGGTGAGCCTGGACGGCGGCGCCAGCTGGCGCCCCGCCGTCCTCGACCGGCGCTCGCGCCAGGAGGAGGGCTGGACGCAGTGGTCGGTGCGCTGGGCCCGCCCGCGGCCCGGGCGCCACGAGCTGCTCGCACGTGCCACTGACGACCAGGGGCGCACGCAGCCGCTCGCGGCCGTCCACAACACGCAGGGCTACTTCTTCGACGCCGTGGTGCGCCACCCCGTACGCGTCGCGTGAGCCCGCCGTCCGCGGGTCAGGCCATCACGCCGACTGCCTGCGGGGCGAAGCCGGGGAACACCTGGGCGACCGAGACCCCGAACCGTCTGGTCACGACCTCGGCCAGCACGCTGCGGTAGTCGGTGGTGACGAGCACGTCGGCGTCGAGCGTGTCCTGCAGGCCCGGCCAGGAGCCGTAGTACTGCCCGCCGCGGACGCCGGCGCCGGCGACGAACATGACGTTGCCGAAGCCGTGGTCGGTGCCGTAGTCGTCGTTCTCCTTCACCCGGCGGCCGAACTCGCTGAGGGTGACGAGGGTGACCCGGTCCGCGGCGGGGCCGAGGTCGGCGAAGAACGCCGCGATCGAGCTCGCCAGGTCGCCGGCGTTGCGCCGCATGTCGCCCCACTCGAGCGTGCCGGCGTCGGTGTGCATGTCCCAGTCGCCCTGGTCGACGGTGATCACCTCGGCGGCGACGCCGGAGCGCACGATCCGGGAGACGTCGGAGAGCGCCTTGCCGAGTCCGCTGGACGGGAACGCCGGGGTGGGCGTGCCGGCCGTGGTCTCGCGCGCCGCACCGAAGGACTGGACCCCGGAGATCGCGTCGCGCACGGCTCGTCCCATGGGGCTGCTGCCCTTCCAGGCGTGGGACAGCGAGGCCAGCCGGCGCCCGTCCGCCTCGGCACCGGCGACCTTGGCCTGGTCGACGCGGCTGACCACGAACGCGGGCTGGGTGCCGAACAGCGACGTCGGCACCTGGTTGCCCATCGCGGTGCCCTGCAGGGGCGTCGTGCCGGGCAGCTCGCCGAGGAGCCGGTTGAGCCACCCCGTGCGCTCGCTCGATCCCGGGGCGGCGTCCTCGATGGCCTCCATCGCCGCGAAGTGCGACCGGTTGGGCGTCGCCATGCCGGTGGCGTGCACGGCCGCGAGCGATCCGGCCTCCCACATCGGCAGCAGCGGGGCGAGGGCGGGGTGCAGCCCGAACATCGCGTCGGCCGCCAGGAGCGACGGGGCGGCGATGGCGAGCCGGGGGCGCGCGGCGTAGTAGACCGGGTCGCCGTGCGGGACGACGAGCGAGAGCCCGTCGGCCGCGCCGCGCAGCGAGAGCAGCACCAGCACGGAGCCGCCGGGCATGGCCAGCGACGACGCCGACCGGCCGGTGACGGCGTACGCACGGGGACCCGCGCCGGACAGCGAGGGGCCGAGCGCGACGGCACCGCCGGCGAGGGCGGTGCCCAGCAGCGAGCGCCGGCTCAGCGCCATCCGGGCCTGGTCGTAGTCGGGGCATCCGCACGAGCGGGGCGACGCCGCGCCGGACGGGGTGTGGGGATCAGTCATGTCAGCACGCCAGGTGGTCGGGGGAGTCGAGGACAGCGGCCAGCAGCCGCGGGAAGCCCCATTCGTAGAGGCCGTGCTCGCGGTCGATCTTCTCCCTGGCCTTGCAGCCGGTGGCCAGGCAGGCGGTCTCGACGAGGCGCGCGGTGGCCGGCCGGTGCAGCAGGTCGCGGCTCACGGCGTCGACGAGGTCCTCGAACCGGATCGGCTTCGTGGCCGGCACCCAGGCGCTCGGCCTGCGGTGGCGCAGGCCCTCGGAGGGCCACCAGCCGCCCGCCATCGACCAGTGCATGCTCATCGAGCCGAGCGCACGGGACGGGGACGCCCAGGTGGTGTCGGTGACCGGGGTGCCGTCGGGTCGCGGCCAGGCGTGGGGGGTGAGGCCCAGGCTTCCGGCCTGCCACAGGATCGCGTTGGCGGCGGAGTCGTTGCGGCGCGGACGCCCGACCTCGACGCCGAGGGCGCGGTAGGTCGCGACGACGTCCTCGCCGGGGTCGCGCAGCTTGTCGCCGGCCGACCTGCGGAACTCCTTGCTCGCCACGAGGGCGCGGAGCACCGGGACGATCGCGGTGTCGTTGCGCAGGTAGACCTTCGCGAGCCGGCGGACCAGCGCCGGCGGCGGCTCGTCGTGGACGAACTTGGTCGCCAGTCGCGTCGCGACGTGCTGCGCGGTCGACGGGTGGTGGGCGAGGTAGCGCAGGTACTCGCGGGTGACCTCGCGGCCGTCGGCCTTGCGGTTGTCGTGGCGGAAGCCGCGCACCTTGACCCGTCCGGTCCAGTGGTCCTCCTTGACGTAGGACCGCTTCCACGTCTTCCAGAGGTCCACGTGCCAGCCGGTGAGGATCCGCGCGGAGGCCTTGACGTCGTCCTCGTCGTAGTTGCCCGCGCCGAGGGTGTGCAGCTCGAGCAGCTCGCGCCCGAGGTTCTCGTTGGGGGCCCGCTTGGTGGAGGTCGCGGCGGAGAGGAAGATCAGCATCGCCGGATGGGTGGTGGTCTCGACCAGCATCTGGTCGAAGCGGCCGAGGGCGTGGCGCCGGATCGTGTCGCCGTAGTCGGCGCGCCACGTGAACTGGGCGTCGCCGGTCACCGGGACGTGGAGCATCGCCTCCCAGAACTCGGTCATCTTCTCCAGCACCGGGCGGCGCGTGCGGATGCGCCGGAGCAGCAGCCAGCGCCCGTAGTCCTCCATCACCTGCCAGCCGCCGCGGATCTCCTGGGCCTGGCGCTTCCACAGGTCGGCAGGCTTCCGGTCGAGGTCGGGCCACCACCCGCGGACGGCGTCGGCCGACCCGTCGGGGAAGGAGCCGGGCGCGGTGAGCTGCTGCTCGAACCACGCCGACGCGCCGCCTGCGCGCTGCACGTCGCGCGCGAGGGTGGCGTCGACGCCGTAGCCGAAGCGCGTCACGAGGTGGCGCTGCGACGGTGGCAGCAGTGCAGATCGATCCTTGGCCACCGAGGTCCTCCCCTACGCGCGCCGCTTCTGCGACGGGCCACTGTCCCACGCCGAGGACCCCTTGCGAAGCCGAACCGAGATCCCATTTTGCGTGCGGACGCTCGCGTGCGGTCCCATGCGGTCGTGGAGATCGTCGAGCTCGACCCGACCGACCCGGTGGCCAGGGCTGCGTGGCACGACGTCATGGAGCGCGCGGTCCGGGCCGACCGCCCGCACGCGCTGACCACGACGCTGCAGGCGTTCGAGGTGACCGCCACCTCGCCCAGCACCCACTACGCGCGCACCTGGCTCCAGGCCGTGGCGGGCGGTGAGGTGATCGGCGTGGCCGAGCTCGAGCTGCCCCTGACCGAGAACACCGATGTCGCCTGGGGCGAGGTGCAGGTGCTCCCCGCGCACCGGCGTGCCGGCATCGGCCGTGCGCTCTGGCAGGCGCTCGTGGAGCGCGCCGGCGCTGCGGGCCGCACCCGGCTCGGGGGAGAGGTCACCGTCGACGTCGCCGAGCCGGGACCGGCCCACGAGTTCGCCGCCGCCATGGGAGCGGTCGACAAGCACCGCGAGGACCACCTCGTCGCCGACCTGCCCGTGACCGCCTCGCCGGCGGACCCTGCCTACGACCTGGTGACCTGGCGCGGCCGGTGCCCCGACGAGCACCGGGCCGCCTACCTGGCGATGCGCAACCAGATGAACTCCGACGTCCCGACCGGCGACCTCGAGCTCGACCCCGAGGTCCTCGACGACGAGCGGCTGGCCTCCTCGGAGGAGCGGCTGATGCGGGCGTACGACGTCCGGGTGGCCGCCGCTCGCCGGCGTTCGGACGGCACCTTCGGCGGCTACTCGCTGCTCTTCGTCCCGCACGGCACCGACTACGGCTGGCAGGACGACACCCTGGTGATGCCCGAGCACCGCGGTCACCGGCTGGGTGCGGCGCTCAAGGCCGCCAACTACGCCGGCCTGCCCCCGCACGTCCGGCTCGTGCACACCTGGACCGCCCCCTCCAACACCGCGATGCACCGCACCAACACCGCCCTCGGCTTCCGGGTGGTGGAGCACATGTACGAGGTCGAGGCGCGGATCGCCTAGGGTGCGCCCCGAGGGGCGGTAGCTCAGTCGGTCAGAGCAGAGGACTCATAATCCTTGGGTCGTGGGTTCGAGCCCCACCCGCCCTACGCAGGCTCGCGTCGCGGCGATCAGCCCTCCCCGGCGATGAGGAGCTGGTCGCCCTGCTCCTCGAGCTGCAGCCGGCCCTGCTCGGTCATGGTCCGGCCGGACGTCGTCACGAAGTCGATCGTGTAGGACGCCGTCAGGGTCTGCGGATCCACCCGGACGGCACGAGGTGTCGCCGACTCGATCGTGCTCCAGAACCCCGTGTAACTCCCGAGGCCGCCGCTCGCGGCCTGGAACTCCGGGGTCAGCAGCTCGAACGTCGACGCGGGGTCGGAGGTGACCTGCGCGAAGTAGTCGCGGACGAACGCCCGCGCGGCGGCCGGCGTCGCCCCGGACGCGCCGGGGTCGGTGGTCGTCTCCTCGGACGGGCTCTCGGTCGGGCTCTCGGTGGGCTGGGAGGTCGGGTCGGACGTGGGCTCGGAGGTGGGCTCGGACGTCGAGTCGGACGGCTCCTCCGAGCTCGGGTCGGCCGACGCGCCCGGCGCGTCGTCGCCGGCGGTGGACCCGGTCGGGTCCTCGTCGCGCGGCCACAGCAGCCATGCGCCGAGGCCCGCCACCAGCGCCAGCGCGAGCGCCGCGGCCAGCCACCCCGCCGACCGGCCGCGCGACCCGGCCGGGGTCGTGGCCGGCGGGGGAGTGGGGGTCGGCCCCTGCGGCGGTGGCGGGTCGTGGTCGGTGACCGGTGTCGACGCGGCGGCCGCCTGTGCCGGGGTGGTCGGGGTGGTCCGCGTGGCGTCCCCCCGGGCGGACCCCGGGCCCGACGTCCCCGTCGGGGCCGCCATCGCGACGGTCGCGTCGGGGTCGGTCTGCTCGGAGACGGGGACGGGCGTCGCGGGCAGCGGGGCGGTGCTCGGCTCGCCCCGCGCGATCCGTCGCAGGTCGTCGCGCACGCGCGCCACGGGCCAGCGCTGCGCGGGGTCCTTGACCATCATCACCGATAGCAGACCCGCGACGGCGTGGTCGCCGGTGAGGCGGGGCGGGTCCTCGTTCACGATCCGGTAGAGGCCACCGAGGACGTTGTCGCCCACGTCGTAGGGAGGTCGCCCGACGACGGCGTGGTAGAGCGTCGCCCCGAGCGACCAGACGTCGCTGGCCTCGCTGGCCGGTTGTCCCGACGCGACCTCGGGGGCGATGTAGGCGGGCGACCCGGTGATCAGCCCCGTCTGCGTCAGCGCCGTGTCGCTCGCGGACCGGGCGATGCCGAAGTCGCCGAGCTTGGCCCGGTCGGCGCCGGTGAGGATGATGTTGCTGGGCTTGACGTCGCGGTGCACGATGCCGGCCGACCCGGCCTCCAGCAGCGCGTCGGCGGCCTGGGCGAGGATCGCCGCCGCGCGACGGTCGGGCAGCGGGCCCTCGCTCGCGACCAGCTCCGCCAGCGTGCGGCCGTCGACGTGCTCCATGACGAGCCAGTAGCAGTCCTCGTCCTTGACCAGGTCGAAGATCGACACGACGTGGGGGTGGTTGATCCCGGCGGCCAGGCGCGCCTCGCGCTGGGCTCGTACGACGTCGTCGTCGGTGGTGCCCGGGAGCAGGCCGATGCGCTTCACCGCGACCGGGCGGTCGAGCAGCTCGTCGTGCGCGAGGTGGACCACCCCGGCTCCACCGCGGCCGATCTCCCTCTCCAGGCGATACCTGCCTGCGATCACGTGTCCCCCTCTCGTGGCTGACGCACAAGGCTAGTCATCTGCGCGGCGGCGTCCTCACCCCACGGGGCCCGCCCAGGGGGTACTAGCACCATCGGCCATCTCGCCGGCGCTGCGGCGCTCGCGCAGGCTGGGTCACACCTACCGAGGAGGACCCATGACCCGCACCACCGCCCGTACCCCAGCCCGTCCCACCCCTCCCACGTCGGCGACCCGCGACCTCGCCGGCTTCCTCGCCGGGTTGCTCGCCGCGGCCGTCGCCCTGG
The DNA here is from genome assembly GCF_017086465.1 of Nocardioides sp. zg-1228. NCBI lineage: Bacteria > Bacillati > Actinomycetota > Actinomycetes > Propionibacteriales > Nocardioidaceae > Nocardioides > Nocardioides sp. zg-1228. The sequence goes on from NZ_CP070961.1 coordinate 1,501,628, forward strand.
CCGCCCTGCTGCTCGGGTCGCTCACGACGGTGGCCGCCGACGCGGCTGACGCCGTCGACCCGGCGAGCGCCGAGCACCCGACGTCGTGGCGCGGCGGTGGTGACGACCACGACCACGATGACGACCACGATGACGACCACGGCAGTCACGGTGGCGGCACCGACGACGGTCCGGGCGACGACAACGGCGGCAGCGGCGACAGCGGCGGGCGCGACGACGACCGGGTGATCCGCACCGGCGCCTGCGGCGCCGGTGCCGACTGGAAGCTCAAGGTCAAGACCGATGACGGCCGGCTCGAGGTCGAGGGTGAGATCGACAGCTTCGTCGCCGGCCAGCAGTGGCGCTGGACGCTGCGCCACAACGGCTCGGTCAGCGACCGCGGGGTCGGCACCACCACCGCGCGCAGCGGCTCCTTCGAGGTCGAGCGCAAGGTCGTCGACCTGCGCGGCACCGACACCCTCGCGTTCCGCGCCGTCCGTGCCGGGCAGACGTGCGCTGGTGTGGTCAACTACTGACCTTCCACTGATCTCCCCGGGGGACGATCCGCATGCGATGGCTCACGAGTCCCGTGGTGCAGTTCCTGGCCGCGGGATTCGCCACGCTCGTGGTCGTCGTCGTCGCGACCAGCGCCCTGAGCCGCTCGGCCGCCGACGAGGAGGCCGTCGCCGATGCCCGCTCGCTGACCCGCGTGCTCGCCGCGTCGGTGGCCGAGCCGGCGATCCCGCCGGGCCTCCGCGACGGCGACGCCGCCGCCATCGACCGGATGGACCGCACGGCGCTCGACCGGCTGCTCGTCGACGACGTGCTGCGGATCAAGCTCTGGGACGCCGACGGCACGGTGGTCTACAGCGACCGCACCGAGCTGATCGGCACGGTCTACCCGCTCGGCGACGACGAGCTCGAGGTGCTGCGCGAGGGCGGCACCGATGCCGAGCTGTCCGACCTCTCCCGCCCCGAGAACCGCTACGAGCGCGACCTCGGTGGCGACCTGCTGGAGGTCTACACCCGCGTCCGGTCCCCCGAGGGCGAGCCCCTGCTCTTCGAGGCCTACCTCGGCGTCGACGACATCCGGGCCAGCCGCGCGCAGATCCTCGACCGCTTCCTGCCGATCACCATCGGCGCCCTCGTCGCCCTGGTGGCGCTCGGCACCCCGCTGGTCGTGCTCCTGTCGCGGCGTCTCACGCGGGCGGCGCGCGAGCGCGAGCGCCTCCTGGAGGCGGCGGTACACGCCTCCGACGCCGAGCGGCTGCGCATCGCCCGTGATCTGCACGACGGCGTCGTCCAGGACCTGTCCGGCTCGTCGATGGCGCTCTCGGCGCTGGCGGCGCGGTCCGACGAGCAGCACCGGCGCGAGCTCGAGGACGTCGGCCGGTCCCTGCGGGTCAGCATGCGGTCACTGCGCTCGCTGCTGGTCGACATCTACCCGCCCGACCTGCACACCGCGGGCCTGGCGGCGTCGATCGACGACCTGGTCGCCCCGCTCGCCGCGTCGGGCACCCGGGTCGACGTCGACGTGAGCGGCACCGGCGACGTGCCCCGCTCGGCGCTCGCGCTGGTGTGGCGGGTGGCGCAGGAGAGCGTGCGCAACGTCGCGAGGCACGCCCGCGCCGACCGGATGTCGCTCACCGTGCGTCGGGAGGACGACCGACTGGTCCTGGAGGTGGTCGACGACGGCGTCGGGTTCGACCCGGGCGCCAGCGGCGACGACGACCACTTCGGCCTGCGGGCGGCCGAGAGCCTCGTGCGCGAGCACGGCGGCACCTGGGAGGTGGAGTCGGCACCCGGCTCGGGGACGATGGTGCGCGTGGAGGTGCCGGTCGGATGATCCGTGTGGTGGTGGCCGACGACCACGCAGTCGTGCGCCGCGGCCTGGCCGGCCTGATCGAGTCGTCCGACGACCTCGAGGTCGTCGGCGTGGCCAGGGACGGCAACGAGGCGGTCGAGCAGGTGCGCGAGCACACCCCGGACGTGGTGGTGATGGACCTGCAGATGCCCGAACTCGACGGTGTCGCCGCGACCCGCGCGATCGTCGGGGCCGGCGGGAGCACCGAGGTGCTGGTGCTGACATCGTTCTCCGACCACGCGCGGATCGACGCGGCCATCGAGGCCGGTGCGGTGGGCTACCTGCTCAAGGACGCCGAGCCGGACGTCCTCCTCGACGGCATCCGCGCGGTCGCACGCGGGGAGTCCCCCCTCGACCCCCGCGCCGCGAGGCGCGTGCTGTCGCGCCGCCGCTCGGCGCCCGGCGCGACCGGCCAGGGCACGGCGCAAGCAGAGCTGTCCCCGCGGGAGGCGGAGGTGCTGCGCCTCGTGGTCGAGGGGCTGCTCAACAAGCAGATCGCCCAACGCCTCGGCATCACGGAGCGCACCGTCAAGGCCCACCTCACCTCGGCCTACCAGCGGATCGGGGTCGCCGACCGGACCCAGGCAGCGCTGTGGGTCCAGCGTCACGACCTCGACGGGCCGTCGACCAGCCCTGCGGCGCCCTAGCCCTCGCCGGCGATGAGCAGCCGGTCGTCGCGCCGCTCGAGCTGGAGCCGTACGCGCTGGGTGCTGCGCTCGCCCGACTTCATCACGTAGTCGACGGTGTAGCCCACCGTGAGGTCGGAGGGATCGCTGGTGACGTCCACCAGCGAGGCGGAGCGCACCTGACTCCACCACCCCATGTAGCCCTCGAAGCCCCCGCTGGCGTCCTGGAACTCCGGGGTGAGCTGGTCGAACGCGTCCCGGGGGTCGCTGGTCACGGTGGAGAGGTAGGAGCCGATGAAGGCGTCCATCTGCTTGCGGGTGTCCTCGGCGGTGGCCGGGGGAGCGCTGCCGACCGGGGTCTGCGAGGTCTCCGGCGACGTGCGCTGTCGTTCCTCGGGGAGCGCCTCGGGCGTGCCGCGGCCGGCCCAGACGTACGCCGCGGCGATTGCGGCGAGCGCCAGCGCGGCCGCGGCCACCGGCCACGCCCAGCGGGCGGCGCGCCGACGCCGCGGCGGGCCGGGTGCGGGTGCCGGCTCGCGAAGGGTCGGCAGCTCGCCGGTGCGTTCACGGCGGGCCGTGGTCGTGACCGGCGCCGGGGCGACGGTGGAGGCCTGTCCGCGCGCGACGCGGGCCAGCTCGTCGCGCACGCGGGCCATCGGCCAGCGGGCGTCGGGGTCGCGGTTCATCATCATGGTGAGCAGGCCGGCCAGCGGGTGGTCGTCGGGCAGTCGCGGCGGGTCCTCGTGCACGATCTTGTAGAGCGCGCCGATGAGGTTGTCGCCGACGTCGTAGGGCGGCGTGCCGGTGACGGCGTGGTAGAGCGTCGCGCCCAGCGACCACACGTCGCTCGCGGGGGTGGCCGACGCGCCGGAGGCGACCTCGGGAGCCAGGTAGGCGGGGGAGCCGGTGACCAGGCCGGTCTGGGTGAGCGAGTGGTCGTCCTCCGACCGGGCGATCCCGAAGTCGTTGAGCTTGGCCGACCCGCCGGAGATCAGGATGTTGCTCGGCTTGACGTCGCGGTGGACGATGCCGTGCGCGTGGGCCTCGACGAGCGCGTCGGCAGTCTGGGCGAGCAGGGCGGCGGCCTCCTCGGCGGCCAGTGGCCCGGACGTCGCCACGCGCTCGCTCAGCGTCTCGCCGTCGACGTACTCCATCACCAGCCAGCGCACGTCCTGCTCGTCGACGAGGTCGAAGACCGAGACGACGTGGGGGTGGTTGAGCGCCGCGGCCAGCCGCGCCTCGCGCTCGGCACGCTCCACCCCGGCGCTGTCGGAGCCCGGGATCACACCGATCCGCTTGATCGCCACCAGCCGGCCCAGCACCTCGTCGCGGGCGAGGTGCACCGTGCCGGACCCGCCGCGCCCGATCTGCCTCTCGAGCGTGTACCTGCCTGCGATCACGTGCCGTCCCTCCTGCGTCGTCGCCCTAGGCTAGTGCCCGTACCCGAGTCCGCCCCAGCAGAAGGAACACCCCCGTGACGACGCCCAATGTCCTCGACGAGCTGGAGTGGCGCGGCCTCGTCGCGCACTCCACCGACCGCGATGCGCTCCGCGCCGCGCTGGGCGAGGGGAGCGTCAGGTTCTACGTGGGCTTCGACCCCACGGCCCCCAGCCTCCACATGGGCAACCTGGTCCAGCTGGTCACCGCCCGGCGCCTCCAGGACGCCGGTCACACGCCGTACATCCTGGTCGGCGGGGCCACCGGGATGATCGGTGACCCGCGCGACTCCGGCGAGCGCACCCTCAACTCCCTCGACACGGTGAAGGAGTGGACCGAGCGGGTGCGCCGGCAGGTCTCGCGCTTCGTCAGCTTCGAGGGCGACAACGCCGCCACCACGGTCAACAACTACGACTGGACGGCGTCGCTGTCGACGATCGACTTCCTGCGCGACATCGGCAAGCACTTCCCGGTCAACCGGATGCTCGCCCGCGACACCGTGCGGCGCCGGCTCGAGTCGGGCATCAGCTACACCGAGTTCTCCTACGTCCTGCTGCAGTCGATGGACTACCTCAACCTCTTCCGCGAGCACGGCGTGCGGCTGCAGTTCGGGGGCTCGGACCAGTGGGGCAACATCACCGGGGGAGCCGACCTGGTCCGCCGGGTCACGGGCGAGAACGCGTACGGCTTCGCGACGCCGCTCATCACCAAGACCGACGGCACCAAGTACGGCAAGACCGAGGGCGGCGCCCTGTGGCTCGACCCCGAGATGCTCTCCCCCTACGCCTTCCACCAGTTCTGGCTCAACGTCGAGGACGAGAAGGTCGGTGAGCTGCTGCGCATCTTCACCTTCCTCTCGCGCGAGGAGATCGAGGACCTCGAGCAGCAGACGGTCGACAAGCCGTTCCTGCGCGCGGGCCAGAAGCGGCTCGCCGACGAGGTCACCGCGCTGGTGCACTCCGAGGAGGAGGTCGAGCACGCCAAGGCCGCCGCCGCCGCGCTGTTCGGTGGGGGAGACCTCGCCGCCATCAAGCCCGACACCCTCGCCGCCGCCCTGCGCGAGGCCGGCGGCACGACGCTCCCCGCCGGCGAGCTGCCCGGCATCCTCGACCTGCTCGTGGCAGCCGGTCTCGCCAAGAGCAAGGGGGAGGCCCGGCGCACCGTCGCCGAGGGCGGCGCCTACCTCAACAACGTCCGCGTGGAGGACCCCGAGCTCCGGCCGACCGACGCCGACCTCGTCGCCGGATCGTGGCTGGTGCTGCGGCGCGGGAAGAAGAACTTCGCCGGTGTCGAGGTGTCCTGAGGACGCGGTGGGCGGGCGCTCGCGGACCCCTCCCACGGGGTGCGGGGACGCGCTCCCACCCGCCCCAGGGGCCCCAACAGGCCGCTGACCTGCGGAAACGCAGATGTGCGCGCGGTCACACCGTTTCGATTTGCGCGATCGGTGCGGAGTGAATAATGTTCTCTTTGTCGCCAGGGAGCGGCGGGGAGCAAGACCGGTCAGGTCGGGCTCCCGGCCCCGGGCAGGACAACCCGAAGCGGTCATCGGTCACGGTGACACCACCGGGTCAGAGCGAAACAGCCGAGGATTTGCCACGGCAGAAAGTCGCTCGCTAGGTTTGACCAGTTGCCTCACGCAACCGAGATCCTCACCGGATCGCGATGTGGGTGCGTCTGATACTTGAGAACTCAACAGTGTGTTTGATTAGTCGACGAATTAGTTTGTTTTGCCCCGTTGACGTCATGTTCTGGCTTGTGCCTTTGGGTGTGGGTTGGTGGATGGTGTCGCGGTTTCTTTGACGATGATTCTGACAACATGTCAGTTTCGTTTTTTGTCATGGATGTGGCTCTTATTGATTGTCGTGCTTGTGTCTGCTGCCTGTTGGTGGTGGGTGTGGGTGCGTGTTTTTCGATGGAGAGTTTGATCCTGGCTCAGGACGAACGCTGGCGGCGTGCTTAACACATGCAAGTCGAGCGGAAAGGCCCTTTCGGGGGTACTCGAGCGGCGAACGGGTGAGTAACACGTGAGTAATCTGCCCTTGGCTTCGGGATAGCCACCGGAAACGGTGATTAATACCGGATATGACCATGTCGTGCATGCGGTGTGGTGGAAAGTTTTTCGGCCAGGGATGTGCTCGCGGCCTATCAGCTTGATGGTGAGGTAATGGCTCACCATGGCTTCGACGGGTAGCCGGCCTGAGAGGGTGACCGGCCACACTGGGACTGAGACACGGCCCAGACTCCTACGGGAGGCAGCAGTGGGGAATATTGGACAATGGGCGGAAGCCTGATCCAGCAACGCCGCGTGAGGGATGACGGCCTTCGGGTTGTAAACCTCTTTCGCCTGTGACGAAGCGCAAGTGACGGTAACAGGTAAAGAAGCACCGGCCAACTACGTGCCAGCAGCCGCGGTAATACGTAGGGTGCGAGCGTTGTCCGGAATTATTGGGCGTAAAGGGCTCGTAGGCGGTTTGTCGCGTCGGGAGTGAAAACGCCGTGCTTAACACGGCGCTTGCTTTCGATACGGGCAGACTAGAGGTATTCAGGGGAGAACGGAATTCCTGGTGTAGCGGTGAAATGCGCAGATATCAGGAGGAACACCGGTGGCGAAGGCGGTTCTCTGGGAATTACCTGACGCTGAGGAGCGAAAGTGTGGGGAGCGAACAGGATTAGATACCCTGGTAGTCCACACCGTAAACGTTGGGCGCTAGGTGTGGGGTCCATTCCACGGATTCCGTGCCGCAGCTAACGCATTAAGCGCCCCGCCTGGGGAGTACGGCCGCAAGGCTAAAACTCAAAGGAATTGACGGGGGCCCGCACAAGCGGCGGAGCATGCGGATTAATTCGATGCAACGCGAAGAACCTTACCTGGGTTTGACATACACCCTGCCGCTCCAGAGATGGGGCTTTTTTGGGGGTGTACAGGTGGTGCATGGCTGTCGTCAGCTCGTGTCGTGAGATGTTGGGTTAAGTCCCGCAACGAGCGCAACCCTCGTTCTATGTTGCCAGCACGTAATGGTGGGGACTCATAGGAGACTGCCGGGGTCAACTCGGAGGAAGGTGGGGATGACGTCAAGTCATCATGCCCCTTATGTCCAGGGCTTCACGCATGCTACAATGGCCGGTACAAAGGGCTGCGATCCCGTAAGGGGGAGCGAATCCCAAAAAGCCGGTCTCAGTTCGGATTGGGGTCTGCAACTCGACCCCATGAAGTCGGAGTCGCTAGTAATCGCAGATCAGCAACGCTGCGGTGAATACGTTCCCGGGCCTTGTACACACCGCCCGTCACGTCACGAAAGTCGGCAACACCCGAAGCCGGTGGCCCAACCCTTGTGGAGGGAGCCGTCGAAGGTGGGGCTGGCGATTGGGACGAAGTCGTAACAAGGTAGCCGTACCGGAAGGTGCGGCTGGATCACCTCCTTTCTAAGGAGCACACACCCCGATGCCGGGCGAATGTTTCGGCACGCATGGTGGTGTCTCACTAGTGGAATCGTCGACGTCAGCTGCTGCTGGTCGCTCATGCATGGGCTTGTTCTTCGGGACGGGTTCGTGGGTGGGGGGTTGGTGGTGGGTGGTTCACCCAGGTCCTGCGTTGGTGGGGGTGGGGTCAGACACACTGTTGGGTCCTGAAGGATCAGCCGTGAGGCGCCTTCTGTTCCCTCTTCGTCTGCTGGTGCCCGTTGGGGTGGTGGTGGGGGTTGGTGGGGTTGTTGTTTGAGATCTGCATAGTGGACGCGAGCATCTTTGCAACCGATGCCGCCTTGGTGCGCACGCACGTGTCGGATCCTTTCCTTTCTTGTTTGTTGGGGGGGGGGGTGCGGTGGTGTGGGTGTGGGCTGGGTGTGGTGTGGGTTGTGAGTGAATCACCTGCCCTTTGATTGGGGGTGGGTGGTGTGTTTTTTCGTTTTTTGTTTCAGCGTGTGTTGTTTTGACGTTGTTGAGACAAGCTATGAAGGGCACATGGTGGATGCCTTGGCATCAAGAGCCGATGAAGGACGTTGGAGCCTGCGATAAGCCCTGGGGAGTTGGCAACCGAACTGTGATCCGGGGGTGTCCGAATGGGGAAACCCAGCACGAGTCATGTCGTGTTACCCACATCTGAACACATAGGGTGTGTGGAGGGAACGTCGGGAAGTGAAACATCTCAGTACCGACAGGAAGAGAAAACAACAGTGATTCCGAGAGTAGTGGCGAGCGAAATCGGAAGAGGCCAAACCTCGAGTGTGTGATACCCGGCAGGGGTTGCACTCGGGGGGTTGTGGGACCGCTCATTCTCATCTGCCGGTGAGGAGCAGAGTAAGAAACCAGTGTGGAAGTCGAAGTCGGTTGGAAAGCCGTACCGTAGGGTGATAGGCCCGTAGACGTAAAGCGCTGGCTCTGGAGCGTGTTCCCAAGTAACACGGAACCCCTGAAATTCCGTGTGAATCTGGCGGGACCACCCGTTAAGCCTAAATACTCCTTGATGACCGATAGCGGACAAGTACCGTGAGGGAAAGGTGAAAAGTACCCCTGGCGGGGAGTGAAATAGTACCTGAAACCGTGTGCCTACAATCCGTCGGAGCTTGTGCATTCCCTTTGGGGTGTGTGTGGGTGACGGCGTGCCTTTTGAAGAATGAGCCTGCGAGTTTGCGGTGTGTTGCGAGGTTAACCCGTGTGGGGAAGCCGTAGCGAAAGCGAGTCCGAATAGGGCGATTCAGTAGCGCGCTCAAGACCCGAAGCGAAGTGATCTATCCATGGGCAGGTTGAAGCGTCGGTAAGACGACGTGGAGGACCGAACCCACTTAGGTTGAAAACTGAGGGGATGACCTGTGGATAGGGGTGAAAGGCCAATCAAACTTCGTGATAGCTGGTTCTCCCCGAAATGCATTTAGGTGCAGCGTTGCGTGTTTCTTGCCGGAGGTAGAGCACTGGATAGCTAATGGGCCCTACAAGGTTACTGACGTTAGCCAAACTCCGAATGCCGGTAAGTGAGAGCGCAGCAGTGAGACTGCGGGGGATAAGCTCCGTAGTCGAGAGGGAAACAGCCCAGACCATCAGCTAAGGCCCCTAAGCGGTGACTAAGTGGAAAAGGATGTGGAGTCGCATTGACAACCAGGAGGTTGGCTTGGAAGCAGCCACCCTTGAAAGAGTGCGTAATAGCTCACTGGTCAAGTGATTCCGCGCCGACAATGTAGCGGGGCTCAAGTCATCCGCCGAAGCTATGGCATTCAGCGAATACATCAGCATCGAGGAATCGGTGTTCAGTGCGCTGGATGGGTAGGGGAGCGTCGTGTGGGCAGTGAAGCGTCGGAGTGATCCAGGCGTGGAGGCCACACGAGTGAGAATGCAGGCATGAGTAGCGAATCACGGGTGAGAAACCCGTGCGCCGAATGATCAAGGGTTCCAGGGTCAAGCTAATCTGCCCTGGGTAAGTCGGGACCTAAGGCGAGGCCGACAGGCGTAGTCGATGGACAACGGGTTGATATTCCCGTACCGGCGAAGTTGCGCCCATGACGAACCTGGTGATGCTAACCACCCGAAACCTCTCGGACCGGACCCTTCGGGGCGAGGCTGGGAGGCGGAGCGTGGGACCCGAGCTGGTAGTAGTCAAGCGATGGGGTGACGCAGGAAGGTAGCCCAGCCACAGCGATGGTTGTCTGTGGGCAAGCGCGTAGGACGTGGTGTAGGCAAATCCGCACCATCCACTTCAGTGTGGAGTCTGAGACGTGACGCGGAGCCAATCTTGGCGAAGTGGGTGATCCTATGCTGTCGAGAAAAACCTCTAGCGAGCAACGAGCCGCCCGTACCCCAAACCGACTCAGGTGATCAAGTAGAGAATACTAAGGCGATCGAGACAACCATGGTTAAGGAACTCGGCAAAATGCCCCCGTAACTTCGGGAGAAGGGGGGCCGGATCCGTGAACCCACTTGCTGGGGGAAGCGGTGATGGCCGCAGAGACCAGGGGAAAGCGACTGTTTACTAAAAACACAGGTCCGTGCGAAGTTGTAAGACGATGTATACGGACTGACTCCTGCCCGGTGCTGGAAGGTTAAGAGGACCGGTTAGACCACTTGTGGTCGAAGCTGAGAATTTAAGCCCCAGTAAACGGCGGTGGTAACTATAACCATCCTAAGGTAGCGAAATTCCTTGTCGGGTAAGTTCCGACCTGCACGAATGGAGTAACGACTTTCCTACTGTCTCAACCATGGACTCGGCGAAATTGCACTACGAGTAAAGATGCTCGTTACGCGCGGCAGGACGGAAAGACCCCGGGACCTTTACTATAGTTTGGTATTGGTGTTTGGTACGGCTTGTGTAGGATAGGTGGGAGACTGTGAAGCTTTCACGCCAGTGGAGGTGGAGTCAACGTTGAAATACCACTCTGGTCGTACTAGATGTCTAACCTAGGTCCGTTATCCGGATCAGGGACAGTGCCTGATGGGTAGTTTAACTGGGGCGGTTGCCTCCTAAAATGTAACGGAGGCGCTCAAAGGTTCCCTCAGCCTGGTTGGCAATCAGGTAGCGAGTGTAAGTGCACAAGGGAGCTTGACTGTGAGACAGACATGTCGAGCAGGGACGAAAGTCGGAACTAGTGATCTGGCCACGGCATGTGGAAGCGTGGTCACTCAACGGATAAAAGGTACCCCGGGGATAACAGGCTGATCTTCCCCAAGAGTCCATATCGACGGGATGGTTTGGCACCTCGATGTCGGCTCGTCGCATCCTGGGGCTGGAGTAGGTCCCAAGGGTTGGGCTGTTCGCCCATTAAAGCGGCACGCGAGCTGGGTTTAGAACGTCGTGAGACAGTTCGGTCCCTATCCGCCGCGCGCGCAGGAAACTTGAGAAAGGCTGTCCCTAGTACGAGAGGACCGGGATGGACGAACCTCTGGTGTGCCAGTTGTTCTGCCAAGAGCACGGCTGGTTGGCTACGTTCGGAAGTGATAACCGCTGAATGCATCTAAGCGGGAAGCACGTTTCAAGATGAGGTTTCCCACCCAGAGATGGGGTAAGGCCCCCCACAGAACATGGGGTTGATAGGCCGGAGGTGTACAGCAGTAATGCCTAGCCGACCGGTACTAATAGGCCGAGGGCTTGTCCCAACACCGTACAAGACCACACACGCGCAAAAGACGAACACACATGTTCGCGTCCACTAAGCAGTTCCCACCCAACAAACCCAGCAGGGTTTGATTGAGTTGAAAGAGTTACGGCGGCCATAGCGAAACGGGAAACACCCGGTCCCATACCGAACCCGGAAGTTAAGCCTTTCAGCGCCGATGGTACTGCAACCGAGAGGTTGTGGGAGAGTAGGACGCCGCCGGACATACATTTGGCAGGGGCCACCAGTGATCTGGTGGCCCCTGCGTCATTTTGCGCCACGTGTGAGTAGCGTTGGCCCTGGACGGGGACAACGCGAGGAGAAGGGAAGTGCGGCTGTGGCCGAGGACCGTCGAGGACAGCGACCGTCACGGGGCGGGAGCGGCGCCGGCCGAGGAGGCTCGACCGCCGGCGGCCGTGGTGGCTCCAGCTCACGCAGTGGCCCGCGCAGCGACTCACGCGACAGCAGCACGCGTGGCGACGCCCGCGGCGCGAGCCGCTCCGGCGAGGGTCGGAGCGCGTCGGGCCGCCCGACGTCCGGGGGCAAGGCCTCCGGGGGCAAGGCCTCCGGGGGCAAGCCGACCGGTGGCAAGCGGCCCGAGCGCGGTCAGGAGCGCTCCTTCCGCGGGCGCTCCGAGCAGGCACCGCGCACCGTCGACCAGGCCGCCTACGACGGACCCGACCTGCCCGAGGGGATCACGGGTGCCGAGCTCGACCGCGGCGTACGCGCGCAGCTCAAGGGCCTGCCCGAGAAGCTCGCGGCCCGGGTGGCCAGGCACCTCGCTGCCGCCGGGGCGTTCATCGACCAGGACCCCGAGCTCGCCTACCGTCACGCCCTCGCCGCACGCGCCCGCGCGTCGCGGATCGCGGTCGTGCGCGAGGCTGCCGGCGAGACCGCCTACGCCGCCGGCCACTACGCCGAGGCGCTGTCGGAGCTGCGGGCGGCCAAGCGGATGAACGGCGCCACCGACTACCTGCCGATCATGGCGGACTGTCACCGCGCGTTGGGCAACCCCGAGCAGGCCATCAAGCTGGCCAAGAGCCCGTCGGTGGCCAACTTCAGCGCCGAGGCGAAGGCCGAGATGACGCTGGTCGAGGCCGGAGCGCGCCGTGACATGGGCCAGCTCGATGCCGCGCTGCGCACCCTGGAGCTCGCCCCGCTGACCTCCAACAGTCGGGCGCCCTGGGTGGTGCGGCTGCGCTACGCCTACGCCGACACGCTCGAGGCCGCCGGGCGCGAGTCCGACGCGCTGGCGTGGTTCCACCGCACGCACGCGATCGACGCCGAGGAGCTGACCGACGCCGCGCAGCGAGCCGACGCCCTGGAGCGGCGGCAGTCCTGAGCCGGCCCCGGCGCCAGCGGGGGACGGGTCCCGGGACGGGCGTTCGGCGTGATCACTGGCGCTCGGACGCCACATGCGTCACAATGGTGGCCTAATCACATACGTGTCACTCGACATTCGTTGAGCACTGACGACAGACCGCTGGGGAAGGCGCATCTGGAGCGTCGGAACTCAAGGAGGTCACCGTGACCACACGCATTGCTTCCCGTCCGGACGGTCCGGCCACGAGGGGCATCCTTTACGTGCACTCAGCTCCCTCCGCACTCTGCCCGCACATCGAGTGGGCCGTGGGCGGAGTGCTGGGCGTGGCCGTGTCCCTCGACTGGACGCCTCAGCCTGCCCAGCCGGGCTCCTACCGTGCCGAGCTGTCGTGGACGGGCTCGGCCGGCACCGCCGCGGCCGTCGCGTCGGCGCTGCGTGGCTGGAACCACCTGCGCTTCGAGATCACCGAGGAGCCGACGAGCTCGACCGAGGGCACCCGCTTCTCCTGCACCCCCGACCTCGGCATCTTCCACGCGATCACCGGGCCGCACGGTGACATCCTGATCCCCGAGGACCGCCTCAAGGCGGCCGTGGTCAAGGCCGCCCTCGGCGACACCACGCTGCTGCTCGAGATCGACCAGCTGCTCGGCAAGCCGTGGGACGACGAGCTGGAGACCTTCCGGCACGCGGGCGAGGGCGCCCCGGTCCGCTGGCTCCACCAGGTGGTGTGAGCGAGCCGGGACGCCTCTCGGCCTGATCCTCTCCGCGGCGGGAGGGGCCGGCGTCAGAGCGGGATGTTGCCGTGGTGCCCGCGGCGTACGCCCGAGGTGTCGATCTCGTGGCGCATCGCCTGCGCGATCGCGCTGCGGGTGCGGGTGGGCTCGACGACCTCGTCCACCACGCCGATCTCGACGGCCTTGTCGACGCCGCCGGCGATGCGCTCGTGCTCGGCGGCCAGCTCCGCCTCGACCTGCGGACGGATCTCGGGGGAGACCTCGGCCAGCCGGCGGCGGTGCAGGATCCGGATCGCGGCCACCGCTCCCATCACGGCCACCTCCGCGCCGGGCCAGGCGAACACCCGGGTGGCTCCGAGCGAACGGGAGTTCATCGCGATGTAGGCGCCGCCGTAGGTCTTGCGGGTCACGAGCGTGACGCGGGGCACGACGCACTCGCCGAAGGCGTGCAGCAGCTTGGCACCGCGTCGCACGACGCCGTCCCACTCCTGGCCGACGCCGGGGAGGTAGCCGGGCACGTCGACGAGAACGATCAGCGGCACCCCGAACGCGTCGCACATGCGCACGAAGCGGGACGCCTTCTCGGCCGACAGGGAGTCGAGGCAGCCGCCGAGGCGCAGCGGGTTGTTGGCGACCACGCCGACCGTGCGGCCGCCGAAACGGCCCAGGGCGGTGACGATGTTGGGCGCCCACCGGGCGTGCAGCTCCTGCATCGTGCCCTCGTCGAGCACTCCCTCGACGAGCGGGTGGACGTCGTAGGCCCGCTTCTTCGACTCCGGGAGCAGGGCCTCGAGGTCGCGGTCCTCCACGGAGTCGGCGGCCAGGCTGCCCTGGGCGCCGAGGAGCGAGGCGACCGTGCGGGCGCGGTCGAGCGCCTCGCGCTCGGACTCGGTGAGGATGTGCACCACGCCGGAGCGCCGGCCGTGGGGCTCTGGCCCGCCGAGGCGGAGCATGTCGACGTCCTCGCCGGTGACCGAGCGCACCACGTCGGGGCCGGTGACGAAGATGCGGCCCTCGGGACCGAGGATGACCACGTCGGTGAGCGCGGGCCCGTAGGCGGCGCCGCCGGCGGCGGGGCCGAGCACCACCGAGATCTGCGGGATCACGCCGGAGGCCTGCGTCATCACCTGGAAGATGCGTCCGACGGCGTGGAGGGACAGCACCCCCTCGGCGAGGCGGGCGCCGCCGGAGTGCCACAGCCCGATGATCGGGACACCGTCGGTGATCGCGCGGTGGTAGGCGTCGACCACCACCCGGCAGCCCACGTCGCCCATCGCGCCGCCCATGACGGTGGCGTCGCTGCAGAAGGCCACCACGGACGTGCCGTCGACGCGGCCCACCGCGGCGAGCATCCCCGAGTCGTCGTCGGGGGTGATCAGCTCGAGCGTGCCCTCGTCGAGCAGCGCGGTGAGCCGGTGGACCGGGTTGCGCGGGTCCTGCTCGCGGGGCAGCTTGGCGGGCTTGGTGGCCGTCGTCGTCATCAGGATCCTTCCGGTTCCCCGCGGTGTCGTCCGGGAGAGTCGCGAGCGGGGCTTTCGTGGGTGGGGGTGGTGCTCAGACGCTGCCGAAGGCCACCGCGACGTTGGCGCCGCCGAAGCCGAAGGAGTTGTTGAGCGCCACGATGTCGCCGTCGGGCAGGTCGCGCCGGGCCGTCGGGATGTCGAGCTCGACCTCGGGGTCACGCTCGTCGAGGTTGATCGTGGGCGGGCTGACCCGGTCGCGGAGGGCCATCACGGTCGCGACGGCCTCCAGTGCGCCGGCCCCGCCGAGCAGGTGGCCGGTCATCGACTTGGTGCTCGTGACCACGCAGCGGTCGACGTGCTCGCCGAGCACGGCGTGGAGCATCAGGCCCTCGGCGATGTCGCCCTTCGGCGTGGACGTGGCGTGGGCGTTGACGTGGACCACGGTGGCCGGGTCGACGTCGCCCTCGCGCAGCGCCATCCGGATCGCCCGGGTGCCGCCGCGACCCTCGGGGTCGGGCTGGGCGATGTCGTGGGCGTCGTTGCTGATGCCGGCGCCGCGCACCTCGGCGTAGATCGTCGCGCCGCGGGCCCGGGCGTGCTCCTCGGACTCGAGCACGAGCACGGCACCGCCCTCGCCGAGGACGAAGCCGTCGCGGCCGGTGTCCCAGGGGCGGGAGACCGTCGTCGGGTCGCCGCCGTCGTCGCTCGCGGTCTTGGACAGCGCCATCATGTTGGCGAACGCCGCCATGGGCAGCGGGTGGATCGCGGCCTCCGTGCCGCCGGCCAGGACGACGTCGGCGCGACCGAGTCGGATCAGGTCGAGGGCCATCGAGATGGCCTCGTTGCCCGATGCGCACGCCGAGGTGGGGGCGTGCACGGCGGCGCGGGCGCCGTACTTGAGGCTCACGTTGGCCGCCGGCGCGTTGGGCATGAGCATCGGCACGGCCAGCGGGGAGACCCGGCGGGCGCCCTTCTCGAGCAGCGCGTCGTAGTTGGCCAGGAGCGTGGTGACTCCGCCGATGCCCGACGCGAGGGCCACTCCCAGCCGCTCGGGCTCGAGGCCGGACCCTTCGAGGCCCGCGTCGGCCCACGCCTGGTCGGCGGCGACCATGGCGAACTGGCTGGACCGGTCGAGCCGGCGCGCCTTGACGCGCTCGAGGACCTCGGACGGCTCGACGGCGACCCGGCCGCCGATCTTCACCGGCAGCTGGTCGACCCACTCGTCGGTCAGGCGTGCGATGCCGGAGGTGCCGGACAGCATCGCCTGCCACGTGGAGGCGACGTCCCCTCCGAGGGGGGAGGTGGTGCCGAGGCCGGTGACGACTACGCGGGTCGAGGGCATCAGGTGAGGTTCCGTTCTCGCTTGTGGGGGGTCCTGGGTCACGGGGGCCGGGCTGGACTCCGGCCACCCGTGACGTGAGGGGACGAGCGTCAGCCCTGGGCGCGCTCGATGTAGGCGACGGCGTCGCCCACGGTCTTCAGGTTCTTGACCTCGTCGTCGGGGATGGTCACGCCGAACTTCTCCTCGGCGGCCACGACGACCTCCACCATGGAGAGCGAGTCGACGTCGAGGTCGTCCACGAAGGACTTGTCCAGCTGGACGTCGTCGGCGTCGACGCCGGCCACCTCGTTGACGATCTCAGCGAGGTCGGCACGGATTTCTTCGGTGCTGGCCATGGGGCCTTCCCTTCTTGTTGTGTGGGTGCTGCTCGGTCTGTGCTGGTGCGGGTCTGTGGGGATGCCGTTCCGCCGTGCCCGGCGCGGCCGGGCGGGGTCAGGGGACGGTGACGACCTGGGCGGCGTAGGCCAGTCCGGCGCCGAACGCGATGAGGAGGGCGGTGTCGCCGCTGCGGGCGTCGCCCTCGAGCATCATCCGGTCGAGCGCGAGCGGGACCGAGGCCGCCGACGTGTTGCCCTGGTCGGCGATGTCGCGGCCGATCCGCACGTGCTCGGGCAGCTTCATCGAGCGCGCCATCGCGTCGATGATGCGCATGTTGGCCTGGTGGGGGACGAAGATGTCGAGGTCGTCGGGGCTGACGCCGGCGGCGTCCATGGCCTGCTGGGCGACCTTGGCCATCGTGAAGGACGCCCACCGGAAGACCGGGTTGCCCTGCATCGTCAGGTGCGGCATCACGCCGGACCCGGGCGTGGTGTCGCTGCCGACGACGTCGCGCCAGTCCTCGCGCTGGCGGATGAGGTCGTACTGCTCCCCGTCGGAGCCCCACACCACGGGGCCGATGCCGGCGACGTCGCTGGGGCCGATCACCGCGGCGCCTGCGCCGTCGGCGAAGATGAACGCGGTGCCGCGGTCGTTCATGTCGGTGATGTCGGAGAGCCGCTCGACGCCGATCACCAGGACGTGCCCGGCGCTGCCGCCGCGCACCATGTCGGCGCCCAGCGCGACGGCGTGGCAGAAGCCGGCGCACGCGGCCGAGATGTCGAACGCCGCCGCGTGGTCGGTGCCGAGCTCGGTGGCGATCGCCGGCGCGATGGCCGGGGTCTGGAGGAGATGGCTGACCGTCGCGACGACGACGCAGTCGATCTGCTCGGCGCTGATGCCGGCGCGCTCGAGGGCCTGCCGCGAGGCGGCGACGCTCATCATCTGCACCGTCTCCTCGGGGGCGGCGAAGCGGCGGGTGCGGATGCCGGAGCGCTGCTGGATCCACTCGTCGCTGGACTCGATCGCCTCGACCACCTCGGAGTTGGGCACGATGCGCGAGGGGCGGTAGACGCCGAGGCCGAGGATGCGGGCGTGGGCGGCGCCGGTCGGGACGGTGATCGCCGCCATCAGAGCGAGGCCTCGGGGTGCAGGCGCAGGAGGGGCTGGCCGGGGGAGACCAGGTCGCCGTCCTCGACGAGCCACTCGACGACCGAGCCGCCGTGCGGCGCGGTGATGTCGGTGCGTTCGCGCAGGCTCGCCACCGCGCCGATCGTGGCGCCGGGGGCGAGCAGGTGGAGCTGCGCGGCCTCCGCGGAGAGGTGGAAGGTGCCCTTGGCGGGCGAGACGATCATCCGCCAGGTCGGGGTGGTCTCGATCATCGAGGCCTCGCCGTGCTTGTCGCAGAACTCGCGGGCCGCGTCGAGCTGGTCGGGCGTCTTGAGGGCGAAGGTCTCCACGCCCTTGAGCGCGCGCTTGGCGATGCCCGTGAGCGTGCCGGCGGGCGGCATCTCCAGGATGCCGGTGACGCCGAGGTCGCCCATCGTCTCCATGCACAGGTCCCAGCGGACCGGATTGGCGATCTGCCCGACGATGCGGCGGAGCACGTCGCGACCGTCGTGGACGACCTGGCCGTCGCGGTTGGAGATCACCGGGGTGCGCGGGTCGTGGGTGGAGACCGAGCGGGCCAGGGAGGCGAGGCGGTCGACCGCGGGCGCCATGTGCTCGGTGTGGAACGCGCCGGCGACGCTCAACGGCATCAGCCGCGCCTTGGCGGGCGGGTCGTCGGCGAACGCGGCCAGCTGCTCGATGGTGCCGGCGGCGACGACCTGACCGGGACCGTTGTCGTTGGCGGCGGTGAGTCCGTGGCGCTCGATCGTGGCGAGGACCTCGTCGCGGTCGCCACCGAGGACGGCCGTCATCCCGGTGGCGCTGGTGGTGGCCGCGTCGGCCATCGCGTTGCCCCGCTCGCGCACCAGCACCATCGCCTGCTCGGCGGTCATCACGCGCGCACCCGTCGCGGCGGTCAGCTCGCCGACGCTGTGGCCGGCGACCGCGCCGATGCGGGCGAACGCGTCGCCCGGGTGCGGGAAGAGGTCGAGGGCGGCGACCAGGCCGGTCGCGACCAGCAGCGGCTGGGCGATCTTGGTGTCGCGGATGGTCTCCGCGTCGGCCTCGGTGCCGTAGTGCGCCAGGTCGACGCCGGCGACGGTCGCCAGCCAGTCGAAGCGCGCGGCGAAGGTCGGGTCCTCCAGCCAGGGCGTGAGGAAACCGGGGGACTGGGCCCCTTGGCCGGGGGCGACGATGACGAGCACACGCCCACTCTGCCGGGTGGCGACCGCACGCCGCCGGTCCGACGCCGACGAATCTGACCCCCGGATCCTTGTAGGGTTCCTACAACTCCGTGCGTCCGGACTGGCGTCCCAGGATCAGGGCGAGCTGGAGCGCGAACGCCTCGCGCGGACGCGTCGGCGACCAGCCGGTGGTGTCGGTGATCTGGCGCAGCCGGTAGCGCACGGTGTTGGGGTGCACGAAGAGCGCACGTGCGGTCGCCTCGATCGAGGAGCCCTGCTCGAACCACGCCCCGAGCGTCTCGAGGAGGGTGCCGCGAGCCGCGACCAGCGGGAGGTAGACCTCGTCGACGAGGTGCCGGCGCGCGTGCCCGTCGCCGGCCAGCGCCCGCTCGGGGAGCAGGTCGCGGCTGGCCACCGGACGCGGGGCGTCGGGCCAACCGGTGGCGGCCCGGTGGGCCGACAGGGCGTCGCGGGCCGAGGCGCTGGCGTGGGCGAGGTCGGCGGTCACCTGCCCCACCACCACTGGGCCGTCGCCGAAGTGCTCGAGGAGCCGGGTCGCGGCCGGCAGCGGGTCGCTCACCCCGCCGAGGACGACGACGAGCCGATCACCCTGCGTGGCGCACAGGGCGTCCATCCCGCCGGCGCGCGCCGAGCGGCGTACGGACTCGAAGACGTCGAGCTCCGCCCGGTGCGGAGGCGGCGAGCCCAGCACCACGGCGACGTCGCCGTGGGCTCCCCAGCCCAGCGCGCTCGCCCGGGAGAGCACGGCCTCGTCGGCCTCGGCCCGCACCACCGCGTCGACCACGAGGGCCTCGAGGCGGGCGTCCCAGGCGCCGCGCGACTCCGCGGCGCGGGCGTAGACGGCGGCGGTGGCGAAGGCGACCTCGCGGGCGTAGCGCAGCACCGCGTCGTGCACCTCGCGGGCGTCCTCGGGGTGGAGGAGGGCGTCGATGGTGGTCTCGACGACCCGGATGCTGAGCCGCACCAGCTCGACCGTCTGCTGGAGCGAGATCACGCCGGTCAGCTCGCGCGGCGCGGCGCCGAACACCACCACGTCGAGCGGGTCGTGCGACGACGCCTCGATCTCGCGGTCGTACCAGTCGACGAAGCCGCGGATGCCGGCCTGCACGATCAGCCCGACCCACGACCGGTCCTCGGCGCTCAGGTCGTCGAACCACGGGAGGTCGGTCGACATCCGGGCCGTGGCCGCGGTGCTGAGCGCTCCCGTGGAGTTGCGCAGCGCCTCGGCGGCGCGACGTCTGGAGGCGGACACGGCACGACTGTAGTGGGACCGGCCGGGTAGTGGGATTCCCACGAAGCCCACCCGCGTGGCGCGGGCGGGAGCCGGGTGGGGGGCCGGGTCGGGGGCGGGTGGGGTCGAAGGTCACGAGTCCGCATCGCTGCGGGCGGTGCGGGGTACGTGGACGTCCACTCTGGTTGAATCCGCGACAGTCCGCGCCGCGCGGCCGAGGGGGAGGTCGAGAGTGCCCAGCAACAGCAGCCCGCAGGTCGAGCACGTGACCGTCCACGGCCACCGGCGCGCCTTCGTCCGCGCCGGGTCGGGGCCCGTGGTGCTGCTGCTCCACGGCCTCGGCTGCGACCACACCACCTGGGACCCGGTGATCACCTCGCTGTCGCGGACCCACACCGTGCTCGCTCCCGACCTGCTGGGCCACGGCTCGTCCGACAAGCCCCGGGCCGACTACAGCGTCGGCGGCTACGCCAACGGCATGCGCGACCTGCTGACCGTGCTGGGCATCGACACCGCCACGGTGGTCGGGCACAGCTTCGGTGGGGGAGTGGCGATGCAGTTCGCCTACCAGTACCCCGAGCGGACCGAGCGCCTGGTGCTCGTCGGGTCCGGCGGCCTCGGCCCCGAGGTGCACCCGGCCATCCGCGCGATCACCACGCCGGGGTTCCACCAGGTCATGGGCGTGCTCACCGCACCGGGACTGCGCCACGCCGCCACGACCACCCTGCGCGTGCTCGCCGGCACCGGGGTGTCCCGGCTGCGCGACCTCGACGAGGTCGCCGCGATCTACGACTCGTTCAAGGACCCCAGCGCCCGGGCGGCGATCCGACACGTCGTGCGGGCCGTCGTGGACTGGAGGGGCCAGGTCGTCACGATGGCCGACCGGGCCTACCTCACCGAGGCGATGCCGATGTGCGTCGTGTGGGGCTCCGACGACATGGTCATCCCGGCCCGCCACGCCGGCACCGCCCGCACCCTCGCGCCGACCGCGCGGATCGAGATCATCCCCAACGCCGGCCACTTCCCGCACCGCGACCACCCCGAGCGGTTCGCCAGGATCGTGCGCGACTTCATCCGCACCACCGAGCCCAGCCGGCACGACCGAGACCGGTGGCGCGAGCTGCTGCACGACGGTGCGGCGCTCGCCCCGGCCGAGGCGGCTGCCGGCGACGCGCCCGTCGCGCCGCTGGACGACGTACGCGCGACGCCCGCCTGACCCGGGCGGTGGTCCGGGTCGGGCGGGCGTCGGCGCTTCGCGGACGTCGGCGAGCCGTCAGGCGTCGCCACCCTCCTGCTTGATGTCCTGGGTCGCGGTCGGGTCGTCGATGCGGTAGCGCTGGGCGGCCTCGACGACCTTCTCCACCGGGAAGTCGCCGGCGTCGGCCAGGGCCTGGAGCGCCTGGACGACGACGCTGACGGCGTCGATGTGGAAGAACCGGCGCGCGGCCGGGCGGGTGTCGGCGAAGCCGAACCCGTCCGCACCGAGGACGCGGTAGTCGGCCGGCACCCAGCGCGCGATCTGGAGCGGGACCGCCCGCATGTAGTCGGACACGGCGACGACCGGGCCCTGCACGTCGGCGAGCCTCTCGCTGACGTAGGGGGTGCGGCGCTGCTCGCCCGGGTTGAGCAGGTTCCACTGCTCGGCGGCGGCACCGTCGCGGGCCAGCTCGTTCCACGACGTCACGGACCACAGGTCGGACTGGACGCCCCAGTCCTCGGCCAGCAGGCGGGCCGCCTCCTGGATCCACGGGTAGCCGACGCCCGAGGCCATCAGCTGGACCCGCGGACCCTCGCCGTCGGCGGTGGCGACGCGGTGGATGCCCCGCAGGATCCCGTCGACGTCGACGTCGGCCGGCTCGGCGGGCTGGGAGACCGGCTCGTTGTAGACGGTGAGGTAGAAGATGACGTCCTCGCCGTGGCCCTCGGGCCCGCCGGTGCCGTACATCCGCTGGAGGCCGCTCTGCATGATGTGGGCGATCTCGTAGGCGAACGCGGGGTCGTAGTGGACGACCGCCGGGTTGGTCGCCGCCAGCAGCGGCGAGTGGCCGTCGGCGTGCTGGAGGCCCTCGCCGGTCAGGGTGGTGCGACCCGCGGTGGCGCCGATGAGGAAGCCGCGGGCGAGCTGGTCGGCCATCGCCCAGATCGAGTCGCCCGTGCGCTGGAAGCCGAACATCGAGTAGAAGATGTAGAACGGGATCATGTGCTCGCCGTGCGTGGAGTAGGCCGAGCCGGCGGCCGTCGCCGACGCCACGGCACCTGCCTCGGAGATGCCCTCGTGGAGCATCTGGCCCTGCGCGGACTCCTTGTAGGACAGCAGCAGCTTGCGGTCGACCGACTCGTACTGCTGCCCGCCCGGGTTGTAGACCTTGGCGCTCGGGAACATCGAGTCCATGCCGAAGGTGCGGTACTCGTCGGGCGCGATCGGCACGATGCGCTCGCCGATGCCGGGGTCCTTCATCCAGTCGCGCAGCTGGCGCACGACGGCCATCGTGGTGGCGATCTTGTTCTTGCCCGAGCCCTGCTTGAGCTCGGCGTACATCTCGTCGCCGGGCAGCTTGAGGGACGAGGCGCGGTTGACGCGGCGGGGGATCGAGCCGCCGAGGGCCCTGCGGCGCTCGAGCATGTACTCGACCTCCGGGGCCTCGGAGCCGGGGTGGAAGAACGGGGCGCCGCCCGTCTTCTCGTAGGACTCCTCGAGGTCGCGGTCGCTGATCGGCAGGTAGAGCCGGTCGCGGAACTTCTTGAGGTCGCCCAGGGTCAGCTTCTTCATCTGGTGGGTGGCGTTCTTGCCCTCGAGGGCGTCGATCGTCCAGCCCTTGATGGTGTGGGCGAGGATCACCGTCGGCTGACCGGTGTGCTTGGTCGCGGCGTCGAACGCGGCGTAGACCTTGCGGTAGTCGTGACCGCCGCGCGGCAGCTTCTCGATCTGCGAGTCCGACATGTGCTGGACCATCGCGCGCAGGCGCGGGTCGCCGCCGAAGAAGTGCTCGCGGACGTAGGCGCCGTCCTCGGTGGAGTAGGTCTGGAACGCGCCGTCGGGCGTGGAGTTCATCTGGTTGACCAGGACGCCGTCGACGTCGCGCGCCAGCAGCGCGTCCCACTCGCGGCCCCACACGACCTTGATGACGTTCCACCCGGCGCCGCGGAAGTTGGCCTCGAGCTCCTGGATGATCTTGCCGTTGCCGGTGACCGGGCCGTCGAGCTGCTGGAGGTTGCAGTTGATGACCCAGGTGAGGTTGTCGAGCTCCTCGCGCGCCGCCACGCGGATGGCGCCGAGCGACTCAGGCTCTGCCATCTCGCCGTCGCCCATGAACGCCCACACGCGCTGCTGGTCGGTGCCCTTGATGCCGCGGTTGTCGAGGTAGCGGTTGAAGCGGGCCTGGTAGATCGAGTTGATGGCCGTCAGGCCCATCGACACGGTCGGGAACTCCCAGAAGTCGGGCATCAGGCGCGGGTGCGGGTAGGACGGCAGGCCGGCGCCCTTGCCGTGCTGGACCTCCTGGCGGAAGCGGTAGAGCTGCGACTCGCTCAGCCGACCCTCGAGGAACGCGCGGGCGTAGACGCCCGGCGAGCCGTGGCCCTGGATGTAGACCTGGTCGCCGCCGCCCTCGTGGTCCTTGCCGCGGAAGAAGTGGTTGAAGCCGACCTCGTAGAGGCTGGCCGAGGACTGGTAGGTGGCGATGTGGCCGCCGACCTCGAGGCCCTTGCGGTTGGCCGAGGACACCATCACCGCGGCGTTCCACCGGATGAAGGCGCGGATGCGGCGCTCCACCTCCTCGTCGCCGGGGAACCACGGCTCGCGCTCGGGCGGGATGGTGTTGATGTAGTCGGTCGAGCGCAGCGCGGGAACGCCGACCTGCTTCTCGCGCGAGCGCTCGAGCAGTCGCAGCATGAGGTAGCGGGCCCGGTCGCGGCCGCGATCGTCCAGCATCGCGTCGAAGGACGCGAGCCACTCCTGCGTCTCGTCGGGATCGATGTCGGGCAGCTGGGTGGGCAGACCCTCGTGGATCACCGACGCGATGGCCGGGTTCTTGCTGGACTTCTCGCTGGACTTCTCGGCGTCACTCACCTGCTCATCGTGTCACGGTCCACCGCGCCACGAAATCTACCGGCGGGTAGTCCCATCGTGCGTGCACGCACGCGCCGTCTCAGCCCCGGCCCGAGGCGTCCGGACGGTCGCGGACGTGGCGCGTGGGCACGCGCGACCACCCGGTGGGGGTGGCCCGGGGTTGCGGCGCCTGCCGTGTTCCTGTGGACTGTGCGCACTGCCTGACCACAACGGTCGGGCACCCGGACATGGGAGGCACTGCGTGAGCTCGACGGTGGGCGATTCTGCCCCGGTGACAGGAGCGGGGGACCGGCTGGGCCTCAAGCCCGGCATGGTCGTCCAGGAACTCGGCTGGGACAACGACACCGATGACGAGCTTCGCGTCGCGGTCGAGGACACCATCGACGCCGACATGGTCGACGGCGACTACGGCAACGTCGTCGACGCGGTCCTGCTGTGGTGGCGCGACGACGACGGCGACCTCGTGGACGGCCTCGTCGACGCGCTCACCGACCTCGTCGGCGGTGGCTCGATCTGGCTGCTCACCCCGAAGGTGGGCCGGTCGGGGAGCGTGGACGCGGCCGACATCTCCGAGGCGGCCCCGATCGCGGGCCTCGCGCAGACGACGACCGCGGCAGTGAGCAAGGACTGGCAGGCCACCCGGCTGGTCGCCCCGAAGACCCCCGCGTGACGGCTCGCGCCCTCGCCTCGACCCTGGTGGGCCGGGCGTCGGGCGCCGCCACCACCGTCCGCGTGCTGGGCCGCGCGGGCGTGATCCGCCCCTACGCCCCCCGCACCCTGCTCGACGTCGGGCGCACGGTCGTGCGCTGGGGCACCGGCCCGGCCGGCGGCTTCGCGAGCCTCGCCGCCCGAGCCCCGCACCAGGTGGGGATCGTCGACGAGCTCGGTGAGCTCACCTGGGGCGAGCTGGACCGGCGCTCCAACGCCCTGGCCCGCGCGCTGGCCGATCGCGGCGTGGCCGAGGGCGACGCGGTCGCGATCATGTGCCGCAACCACCGCGGCTTCGTCGAGGCGTCCGTCGCGGCGGCCAAGCTGGGCGCCGACATCCTCTACCTCAACACCGCCTTCGCCGGCCCCCAGCTCGTCGACGTGCTCGCCCGCGAGGCGCCGCGCCTGGTCGTGCACGACGAGGAGTTCACGCCCCTGCTCGCCCGCGCGGAGGTCGAGCGGCGGGTGCTGGCCTGGACCGACGCCCCCACCGACACCCCGGCCGACACCCCGGCTGACACCTCGACCGGCGCCGTCGTGGGGGGCGAGGAGGCCGTCGAGGAGACCGTCGAGCGGCTGGTGACGGCG
The DNA here is from genome assembly GCF_017086465.1 of Nocardioides sp. zg-1228. NCBI lineage: Bacteria > Bacillati > Actinomycetota > Actinomycetes > Propionibacteriales > Nocardioidaceae > Nocardioides > Nocardioides sp. zg-1228. The sequence goes on from NZ_CP070961.1 coordinate 1,526,702, forward strand.
TACGACGACGGCGACCTGCACCCGCCGGCGCGCCACGCCCGGGTGGTGGTCCTGACGTCCGGCACGACCGGCCCGCCCAAGGGCGCCCCGCGCCGCGAGGCGGGGGTCGACGCGGCGGTGGCGCTGCTCTCGCGGATGCCGCTGCGGGCCGGACGCCGCACCCACATCGCGGCGCCGCTGTTCCACACCTGGGGCTTCGCGCACCTCGCGCTGTCGATGCTGCTCGGCTCGACGATCGTGCTGCGGCGCGGCTTCGACCCGGAGGATGCCCTGCGCACCGCCGAGTCCGAGCGCTGCGAGTCGCTGGTCGTCATCCCGGTGATGCTCCAGCGGATGCTCGCCCTCGACCCCGCCGCCCTCGACCGCGTCGACCTCTCCCGCGTGCGAGTCGTCGCCTCGTCCGGGTCGGCGCTGCCCGCGACCCTCGCGCACGCGTGGATGGACCGCTTCGGCGACAACCTCTACAACATCTACGGCTCGACCGAGGTCGCCTACGCCTCGGTCGCGACGCCGGAGGACCTGCGGGCCGACCCGACGTCCGCCGGTCGCCCGCCCCACGGCACGGTCGTGAGGATCCTCGACGACGCCGGCCACGAGGTCCCGCGCGGCGAGACCGGGCGGATCTTCGTCGGCAACGGCCTGCTCTTCGAGGGCTACACCGGAGGCGGCTCGAAGGAGGTCGTCGACGGGCTCATGTGCTCCGGCGACCTGGGCCACCTCGACGCGGCCGGTCGCCTGCACGTCGCGGGCCGCGACGACGACATGATCGTCTCGGGCGGCGAGAACGTCTTTCCGCGCGAGGTCGAGGACTGCCTCGTCGCCCACGAGGCGGTGGGGGAGGTCGCCGCCGTCGGTGTCGCCGACGAGGACTATGGTCAGCGTCTGCGCGCCTTCGTGGTGCGCACCGGCGAGGTCTCGGCCGACGAGCTGCGCGAGCACGTGCGGGTCAGCCTGGCCCGGTTCAAGGTGCCGCGCGAGATCGTCTTCGTCGACGAGCTCCCGCGCAACGCAACGGGCAAGGTCCTCAGGCGCGACCTGGCCCGGTGGGACGACGAGACGGACGACGAGAAGGACGGCGAGGGACCACGTGACGAGCAACGGACTGTGCATGGGTGAGGCGGCTCCCGACTTCACGCTGCGCGACCAGTTCGGCCAGGACGTGCGGCTCAGCGACTTCCACGGCCGCAAGGCGGTCGTGCTGATGTTCTTCCCGTTCGCCTTCTCCGGCGTGTGCACCGGCGAGCTGTCGGGGGTCCGCGACCGGCTCGACGAGTTCCTCACCTTCGACACCGAGGTGCTGGCCGTCTCGTGCGACTCGGTCTACGCGCTGCGCACCTTCGCCGAGGCCGAGGGGCTCAACTTCCCGCTGCTGTCCGACTGGTGGCCGCACGGCGCCGTCACCTCCGCCTACGAGGTCTTCGACGAGACCAAGGGCGCCCCGCGCCGCTCGTCCTACGTCATCGATCGTGAGGGCCGGCTGCGCTGGTCGGTGCACAACGCGAGCCTCGACGGTCGTGACCTCGAGGAGCACCTGCGCGAGCTGCACGCGGCTCTCTAGCCGGTCTCCAGCCGGGCCTCCGGGCCGCTGCGGTCTAGACCGATCGTCCCCAGATCCGCGATTCGGGGCACCCCCTTGAGGGGGTCGTGTAACGTTCTTCTTGTTGAACCGCTGGTGACCCGAGACGCCAGCGGTTCAACTCATTTCCGGGCACGGTGCCCCCGCGTGAGACGGCCCGCTCCGACGGTTTGCCGAGCGCGGTGCGCGGTCCCGTAGGGTGTGCCACTGCGCGTCGGTAGCTCAGCGGTAGAGCACTCGGTTTACACCCGAGCGGTCGGCGGTTCGAAACCGTCCCGACGCACTCCTTCCACCGGGTGCGTCTCCCGCCCGTCGCGCGGCGGGCTCCGCTCGTCGCGGCCTGCCTGCCGTCCGTCGCGCGGGCCTCGATCGGCGCGCGTGACGCGTGCCACAGTGGGTCCATGATCGTCCCCTTCAGCGTCAGCGACTTCATCGAGCGCGCGGCGGCCGTCTACGGCGAGCGCCCGGGCTTCATCGACGAGCCCGACCAGCCGGCCGAGTCGCTGGGCACGGTGACCTACGCGGAGGCGTACGAGCTGGCCCGGCGCCAGGCGGCCCGTCTCGACGAGCTCGGGCTCGAGGTCGGGGACCGGGTGGCGATCATCAGCCACAACTCGGCGCGGCTGCTCACGTCGTTCTTCGGCGTGTGCGGCTCGGGGCGGGTGCTGGTGCCGATCAACTTCCGGCTGCGCCCCGACGAGATCTCCTACATCGTGTCGCACTCCGGCGCCCGGGTGCTCTACGTCGACCCCGAACTGGTGGAGCCGCTGCGGGGGGTCGACGTGGAGCACACGTTCGTGCTGGGGCAGGACGAGGCGATGTTCGCCGCGCCCGGCGCCGAGCCGCGGGCGTGGGAGCCCGACGAGAACGCGACCGCGACGATCAACTACACCTCCGGCACGACCGCCCGGCCCAAGGGCGTGCAGCTGACCCACCGCAACCTCTGGACCAACGCCGTGACCTTCGGGCTGCACGCCGGGGTGAGCGACCGCGACGTCTACCTGCACACGCTGCCGATGTTCCACGCCAACGGTTGGGGGATGCCGTTCGCGATGACCGGGCTGGGCGTGCCGCAGGTCGTGCTGCGCAAGGTCGACGGCGCCGAGATCCTGCGCCGGGTGGAGCAGCACGGCGTGACCGTGATGTGCGCGGCGCCTGCCGTGGCGGCCGCGGTGCTCGACGCGGCGCAGGACTGGGAGGGCGAGATCCCCGGACGCGACCGCGTGCGGATCATCATGGCCGGCGCCCCGCCGCCCACCAGGACCGTGGTGCGCGTCGAGGAGGAGCTCGGCTGGGAGTTCGTCCAGATCTACGGCCTCACCGAGACCTCGCCCCTGCTCACGGTCAACCGCTGCCGTGCGGAGTGGGACGACCTGTCGGCCGAGGAGCGGGCGGCCAAGCTGGTGCGGGCCGGCGCGCCGGCCATCGGCGTACGCCTGCGCACCGACGCGCAGGGCGAGGTGCTGGCGCGCTCCAACGTGATCCTCGAGGGCTACTGGGAGCGTCCCGACGAGACCGCCAAGGCCCTGGTCGACGGCTGGTTCCACACCGGCGACGGCGGCGTGATCGGCGACGACGGCTACCTCACGATCAGCGACCGCAAGAAGGACGTGATCATCACCGGCGGTGAGAACGTGTCCTCGATCGAGGTCGAGGACGTGCTGTTCTCTCACCCGGCGGTCGCCGAGGTCGCCGTCATCGGCGTGCCGAGCGAGAGGTGGGGCGAGACGATCAAGGCCCTGGTCGTGCTCGCCGACGGCGCCAGTGCCGACGAGGCCGAGCTGATCGCGTGGTGCAAGGACAAGGCCGCGGGCTACAAGGCCCCGACCTCGGTGGAGTTCCGCGACGAGCTCGCGCGCACGGCGACGGGCAAGCTGCAGAAGTTCAAGCTGCGCCAGCCCTACTGGCAGGCGCAGGAGCGCCAGGTCAACTAGCCCCACCGGACGCCCCGCCACCCCCGCCGCCCCGGGGTCGTCGTCTAGCCTGCGCAGATGCCCAGCCTCGCCGACGTCGTCGACCTGCTCCACGCGTGGTACCCGCCCGGCACGGCCGACGGCTGGGACGCCGTGGGCCTGGTGGCGGGCGACCCGACCGCGGAGGTCGCGCGGGTGATGTTCGCCGTCGACCCGACCGTCGAGGTCGCCCGCGAGGCCGTCGCGTGGGGTGCCGACCTGCTCGTCGTGCACCACCCGCTGTTCCTCACGCCGGTCAGCTCGGTCGCCGCGGACACCCCCAAGGGGCGCACGCTGCACACGCTGACCGCGGGCGGGTGCGCCCTGCTCGCCGCCCACACCAACGCCGACCAGGCGTCCTCCGGCGTGTCCGAGGCGCTGGCGCTGGCCCTCGGCCTGCGCGACCTCGCCCCGATCCGCCCGGCACCCGCGCAGCCGCTCGACAAGGTCGTCGTCTTCGTGCCGCTGGCGCAGGCCGACGCCGTCCGCACGGCCATGACCGAGGCGGGGGCAGGCCGACTCGGCGACTACGACTCCTGCACGTGGACCACGACCGGCGAGGGCCGCTTCCGTCCGCTCGAGGGGGCCTCGCCCGCGATCGGCGCGGTGGGCGGCCTCGAGGCGGTCGAGGAGGCCCGGATCGAGGCGGTCGTGCCGCCCGGGCGCCGGACGGCCGTCGTGCGGGCGATGCTCGCCGCCCACCCCTACGAGGAGCCGGCCTACGACGTCGTGTCCCTCGCCGACCCCGGCCTCGCCCCGACCGGCACCGGGCGCACCGGCAGCGTCGAGGAGACCACGCTGGAGCAGTTCGCGGCACGGGTGGCGGCCGCGCTGCCGGCGACCGCCCACGGCGTACGCGTCGCAGGCGACCCGCAGCGGCCGGTGCGCCGCGTCGCGGTGTGCGGCGGGGCGGGCGACTTCCTGCTCGACGAGCTCGCGCACAGCGACGTCGACGCCTATGTCACCAGCGACCTCCGGCACCACCGGGCCGGGGAGTTCCTCGAGCACGGAGGGCCTGCGCTGGTCGACGTCGCCCACTGGGCGGCGGAGTGGACGTGGCTGCCGGTGGTGGAGGCTCGGCTGCGCCGGGCGCTGGACGATAGGGTCGACACCCGGGTCAGCACGCGGTGCACCGACCCGTGGACGTTCCGCCACTGAAGCAGGAGAGCCGTTGAAGGCCGATCCCACCCACCAGGTCGCGCTGCTCGGCGTCGCCGAGCTCGACTCGCGCGCCGCCCAGCTGCGGCACCAGCGAGCCCACCTCCCCGAGCTGGCGGAGATCAGCGCGTTGGAGGCCGAGCGCACCGAGCTCACCGACCGGGTCCGCGACGCGCGCATCGTCGTCGACGACCTCACCGTCGAGCAGGCCAAGGCCGACCGCGAGGTCGAGCAGGTCAAGGCCCGCCGCGAGCGGGACCGCACCCGGATGGACACCGGACAGGTCACCAACCCCAAGGACCTCGAGCGGATGCAGCACGAGCTGGTCTCGCTCGAGCGCCGCATCACCACGCTCGAGGACGCCGAGCTGGAGGTGATGGAGAATCTCGAGGAGGCCCAGCAGGTGCTCGACGGCCTCGGCATCCGCGCCGACGACATCGACGCGCGGCTCGCCGAGCTCGTGACCGCGCGCGACGACAAGCGCGTCGAGATCGACCGCGCCCTCGACGAGGTCACCGCCGCCCGCGGCCCCGCGACCGAGGGGATGCCGGAGGACCTGATGGCGCTCTACGAGCGGCTGCGCGAGCAGAAGGGCATCGGCGCCGCCCTGCTGCGGGCCCGCCAGTGCGGCGGCTGCAACATGGGCCTCGACGCCTCCGAGCTGTCGCGGATCCGCTCCGCGCCGGCCGACGAGGTCATCCGGTGCGAGGAGTGCCAGCGCATCCTGGTGCGCACCGACGAGTCCGGCCTCTGAGAGGACGACGCGTCGTGCGCTTCGTCGACGCCGAGGTGGTCGCGGAGCGCAGTCGCATGTCGTTGCGCGCCCGGGTGGCGCGGCTGCGGGCGAAGGGCTGGGTGATCGGGCAGTGCGCGGTCGCCGCGGGCGTCGCGTGGTGGCTCGCCTCGGACGTCTTCGGCCACCGTCTGCCGTTCTTCGCGCCGATCGCGGCGGTCGTCTCGCTGGGCATGTCCTACGGCCAGCGGCAGCGCCGGGTCGCGGAGGTGACCGTGGGCGTGGCGCTCGGGGTCTTCCTCGGCGACGCGACGACCCACCTGATCGGGTCGGGCGGCGTGCAGATCGCGCTGATCGTGGCCGCCGGCATGTCGATCGCGCTGCTGCTCGACGCGGGGCAGCTGTTGGTCATCCAGGCGGCGGTGCAGGGCATCGTGGTCGCGGCGCTCGCCCCCGCCCCGGGCGAGGCGTTCCTGCGCTGGACCGACGCGATCATCGGGGGAGCGGTGGCGCTCGTGGCGGCCACCGTCGTGCCCCGGGCGCCGCTCCGCAAGCCGCGCGACCAGGCCGCGGTGGTGGTGCGCAAGATCGCCGAGCTGCTGCGCTCCAGTGCCGACCGGCTCGGCGACGGCGACGTCGAGCGGGCGCTGGCCGCGCTGCGCGACGCGCGCTCCACCGACGTGCTCATCGCCGAGCTGCGCGCCGCGTCGGAGGAAGGGCTGTCGGTGGTGAGCTCCTCGCCCTTCCGGCGACGGCACGGCGAGCACCAGCGCCGGCTCGCCGAGCTCGTCGAGCCGCTCGACGTGGCGCTGCGCAACACCCGGGTCGTCGTGCGCCGGGTGGCGGTGGCGTGTCACCGCCGTGAGCCCGTGCCGGCGTCGTACGCCTCCCTGACGCGCGACTTGGCCGCGCTCTGCGACCGCGTCGCCGACGAGCTCGTCTCCGACCGGATGGCCGCCGCCGTCATCGAGGACCTGATCTCGCTCGGGTGCGCCACGGCGCAGGTGGAGCACAGCGACGACCTGTCGGCGGAGGTGATCCTCGCGCAGGTGCGCTCGATCATCGCCGACATGCTCGCGCTCTGCGGGATGGACCCGCTCGAGGCGACCGACGCGATCCCGCTGCGCTAGCTGGACATCACAACTAGACGGCGGTCACGACGACGTCGAGCTGGGTGCCCTTGGCGGTCGGCTCGCCGACCTCGACGGTCCAGCCGAGCCGGGTGAGCGCGTCGGCGAGCGCGCGCGGCGTGCGCGGGTTGGCGCCGTCCTCGAGGAGGGCCCGGACGATCCGGCCCTTGGTCGCCTTGTTGAAGTGGCTGACGACCGTGCGCCGGCCGTCGGCCTCGTGCAGCACGCGCACGGTCGCGACGCGGCGGGCCAGTGACGCGTCGGGGCGCCAGAAGGCGGCGTAGGTGCCGGAGCGCAGGTCGACGAGCAGCCCCGCGCCCAGTGCCTCGGTGACGGCGTCGCCGAGCATCTCGCGCCACGCCCCGGCGACCGACCCGGTGTCGGGCAGGGACGCGTCGCCGGAGAGCCGGTAGGCCGGGATCCTGTCGCCCGGGCGCACGAGGCCGAACAGCGCGCTGGTGACGGCGACGCGCGACGTGGCGCGCCGGCGGGCCGCGGGGGAGAGGGTGGCGAGGTCGAGCGCGTCGTAGAGCACGCCCGTGTAGACGGCGTCGGCGCGGGCGGTCGGGGCGTCCACCAGGTCGGCGTTGCGCTGCACCAGGTCGCGCTGGGCGGGACCCAGGCCGAGCACGGCGGCCGCGGCCTCCGGGTCGTCGCGGCAGAGGCGTACAAGCGACTCGAGCAGCGACGCGCGGGTCGGGGTGAGCGACGGGGACGACAGCGCGTCGAGGTCGAGGGGCTTGCCCCGGCGCGGAGCGGTCTTGCCCTCGCTGGGTGGCAGCAGGATCAGCACGGGCGCAAGCGTAGGCAGCGCCGCTGCCGGCCGCACGGCTAGGGTGCGGGCATGCCGAGCAACCGCGTGGTGAAGGTCCGATCGACGGGCGACAGCGTCACGGCGCAGGAGATGCGCGACGGCATCGCGGCGATCCAGCAGGAGCTCGAGGTGTCGGCGGCGTTCCCCGACGCCGTCGAGCGCGCCGCCGCCGAGGCGGCCGCCTCGCCGCGGCTGCCCGAGCTCGACCGCACCGACATCCCGTTCGTGACGATCGACCCCGAGTCGGCCCGCGACCTCGACCAGGCGATGCACATCGAGCGCGACGGCACCGGCTACGTCGTGCACTACGCGATCGCCGACGTGGCGGCGTTCGTCGCGCCGGGCGACCCGGTCGACGTCGAGGCCAACCGTCGCGGCGAGACGCTCTACGGCGCCGACTCCAAGATCCCGCTGCACCCGCCCGTGCTGAGCGAGGGTGCGGCGTCGCTGCTCCCCGACGAGGTCCGCCCGGCGCTGCTGTGGACCATCAAGGTCGACGAGACGGGCGAGGGCACCGACGTCGACGTGCAGCGGGCGCTGGTCCGCTCGCGCGCCAAACTGTCCTACGAGGGCGTGCAGGCCGAGCTCGACGCCGGCAAGGCCTCCGACCTCGTCGGCCTGCTGCGGGAGGTCGGGGAGCTGCGCCTGGCCCGCGAGGCCGCCCGCGGCGGGGTCTCGTTGCCGCTGCCCGAGCAGGAGCTCGTCGAGAGCGAGGGCGGCCACTGGGAGCTGGAGTTCCGGCGACTCACGCCGGTCGAGACGTGGAACGCGCAGATCTCGCTGCTCACCGGGATGGCCGCCGCGTCGCTGATGGTCTACGCCCGCACGGGCATCCTGCGCACCCTGCCGCCGGCCGACCCCCGCGACGTGCAGCGCCTCCACCGCACCGCCCGCGCGCTCGGCATCGCCTGGCCGGCCGAGCAGCTCTACCCCGACTTCATCCGCACGCTCGACCCGTCGACGCCGACGCACGCGGCGATGATCGTGGCGTGCACCCGCCTGCTGCGCGGCGCCGGCTACGTCACGTTCAACGGAGAGCTGCCCGAGCAGGCCCAGCACTCCGCCCTCGCCTCGGAGTACGCCCACGTGACGGCGCCGCTGCGCCGGCTCGTCGACCGCTACGCCGGCGAGATCTGCGTGGCGCTGTGCGCGGGCACCGAGGTGCCGACCTGGGTGGTCGAGGCGATGGCCGGCCTGCCCGACGCGATGACCGAGTCGGGCCGCCGGGCCAACCGCTACGAGAACGCCGTCGTCGACCTCTGCGAGGCCGAGCTGCTCCACGAGCGGGTGGGCGAGCGCTTCGCCGCCGTCGTCGTCGAGCTCGACGACAAGAGCAGGCAGAAGGGCGACATCACCATCCAGGATCCCGCCATCGAGGCCCGGGTCATCGCCACCACCGACCTGCCCCTCGGCGAGGAGGTCACCGTCGAGCTGGTCGAGGCAGACCCGCGCACGCGGAAGGTGGCGTTCCGCCTCGTCTGAGGCCCGGCTGTGGAGAGCGGGAGCGGGCGCGGCCCGATGTCGGCAGGCTGACGGGCATGGGGACCCGTCGAGGCGCTGCAGCGCTACGGCGGCCACGCCTCGCACCAGCAGCTCCTGCAGCTGACGACACGTCGCCTGCTCCGGGCCGCGGTCGAGACCGGTCAGGTGGTCCGTCCTCCGGGCGCTGTGCCTCGATGCCTCGCTGGACGTGCACCCGCAGCTCGCAGTCGACCTGGGGTCGGGGACCGTGCATCCCGACCTGGTCGTGCCGGCCCCGAAGGTCGTCCTCGAGGCCGACTCGTGGACCTTCCACGCGACCCGAGGGGCCCATGCGCGCGACTGCGCCCGCTACAACCTGCTGGTGCTCCACGGGTGGCGGGTGCTCCGGTTCACGTGGGAGCAGGTGAGGCTCGAGCGGACCTATGTCCGCTGGACCCTCGCCCAGCTCGTAGGTGTCGGACAGGACGAAGTCGACGGCGGGCTCGCGGCCACCGCGTGAGGCGGGCGCCCCAGCTGAGTTCGTCCTGTCCGACGCGCCGGGGAGCGCGGCTGCGACGCGACCGGCCCGGTCGGTCGTCCGGCACACTGTCGATATGTCCCTCACGGACAGCGAGCGCCACGAGGTGGCGCGCTGGCAACCGGCCGACCCGCTGGCTGCCGCGCCCTCGAGCCACCTCGTGCCGCGCGACGCGTCCGCCGTCGCCCGTCGTGCTCGGACACGAAGCGGGCACCCGTGAGCCGCGCGCGGTCGGATCGTCGTCCCGGGCTGCTGGTCGTCGGATGCGTGGCGGCGCTGCTCTACGCCAACTTCATCCTCGACTGGATCCTGCGCGGGTTCGAGGGGATGGACCTGGTCGTCAGCACGCTCGGGGCGCCCGGCGAGCCCCACGCGGTCGCGCTGCGGGTCACCGACGTGGTGTGCGGCGTGCTGGTCCTGGCGCTCCTGCCGCGCGTACGCTCGCTGCTCCCGCCCGGGCCGTGGCGCGAGGTCGCGGTCTGGGGGACCGTCGTGTTCGCGATCGGAGCGGCCGCCGCGGCTGCGGTCCCGACGCCCTGCGGACCGGGCGAGACCTGCGACGCCCCGCGCCAGCTGGTGCAGTCCCTCATCCACAACGGTGCCAGCCTCGTCTCGGAGGGTGCGCTCTTCGTCGGCATGGCGGCGGTGTGGCGCGCGACCCACGCGACCGGCCCCGTGTGGTTGCGCCGGGTCGCCTTCTGGGACTTCTGGATCGGCGGGGTCGTCTTCACCAGCCTGTTCGCCTACTTCGGCTACTTCAGTGACGCGATGTGGATCGCCAGCGCCGCGCAACGGATCCACATCCTCTTCGTCAGCGCCTGGATCGTCTGCCTGGGTGTCGTCGCCGCCCACCCCCACCACCTCGACCCGAGCTCGAGGCCCGAGCGCCCGGCCGGACCGGACGAGCAGAGACCTGCCGCGTCAGAGACAAGGACCGATGACCGATGAGCACGAGGTCCCGCTGGTCGCCCGCCGAGGCGTCCCCCCAGCGCAGCGTCCCGCAGCACGCGCCTGCCGACGACCGGTGGCCGGACCTGTTCGCCTCGGCCGCCTACGCATGGGCGTTCCTCGTGCTCGTCGTGGCGCTCGTCCCCTCCTGGGGGCGCCACTTCGCACGCAACGACGACGTCGTGTCGCTGCTGCTGCTGCCGGTGGTGCCCAGCGTCGTCTACGCCTCGCTCGTGCTCGTCGTCGCGGTCGCGCTACGACGCCGGATGCGGGCCGCGTGGTGGGTCCTGGTGGTCTGGTTGCTGGTCGTGCCGCAGGTCGGCCGGGTGGTGTGGATCGTCCAGGGCGAGCGGGTCGTGCCGGCGAGCATCGGCTTCGTGGTCATCACCGCGGTCCTCGTGCTCGCGGTGCGGGTGCGGCACCAGTTCGTCGCCCGCAGCGCCGCCGGCACCCTCCGGTCGGCGGCGGCGCTCGTCCTCGCCGGCAGCGCGATCCTGCTCGTGGGTGGAGGGCTGCTCACCCAGCGCTTCGGCACGGCGTCCGGCCTCGGCGAGGCGGTGACGTACGTCCTGAACGCCACGCTTGTCGACGTCGGACGGGTCGGTCCGGGCACCGACGTCACCGCCCCCTGGTGGGTGCGTGCACTCATCGGCGCGGTCGGCACGGTGGTCGCGCTGTCCACCGCGGTCCTGCTGTTCCGCTCGCCCCGCGACAGCCGGGTGCCCGACGTCGCCGAGGAGGCCACGGTGCGCTCGATGCTGCGCGACGCCGGCGACCACGACTCGCTCGGCTACTTCGCGACGCGGCGCGACAAGTCGGTCGTCTGGGACACCGGCGCCCCCACGACCGCCCGAGCCGGGGTGTCGTACCGCGTCGTCGGCTCGGTGAGCCTCGCCAGCGGCAACCCGATCGGTGACCCGCGCTACTGGCCCGACGCGATCGGGCGCTGGCGCCAGGAGGCGCGTCGGAGCGGGTGGTCGCTCGCGGTCATGGGGGCGGGACACGAGGGTGCGCTCGCCTTCGCCGACGCGGGCCTGACGATGCTCGACATCGGCGACGAGGCGATCGTCGACCTGGCCGCCTTCTCCCTCCACGGGACCGGCATGAAGCCCGTGCGCCAGTCGGTGTCGCGTCTGCGCCGCCGCGGCTACACCGCGACGGTCGTCCGCCACGCCACGCTCGGCGAGGACGACTTCGCCACCCTGGCCGTCGCCGCCGGCCAGTGGCGCGGTGACGGTGGGGACGAGCGGGGGTTCTCGATGGCGCTCGGACGACTCGGCGACCCGCTGGACGGGATGTGCGTGCTGGTGCGTGCGCACGACGCCGACCGTCGGCTGCGCGGCTTCCTGAGCTTCGTCCCGTGGGGTCGCACCGGGCTGTCGCTCGACCTGATGCGTCGCGATCCCACCGCCGACAACGGACTCGTCGAGCTGATGGTCGCCAGTCTCGCCGACCAGGCCCCGCGCCTCGGTGTCGGGCCGGTCTCGCTCAACTTCGCGATGTTCCGCGAGGCCTTCGAGCGCGGTGCGGAGGTCGGGGCGGGACCGGTGGCCCGGCTGTGGCGCCAGGGCCTCCTCCTCGCGAGCAAGAACTGGCAGCTGGAGTCGCTCTACCGCTCCAACGCCAAGTACCAGCCGGAGTGGCAGCCCCGCTACATGGGCTTCGAGTACGCCTCCGACCTGCCCCGGGTCGGGACGGCGGCGGGCAGCGCCGAGGGCTTCCTGACCGCCCCGTCCATCGCGCTGCTGCGTCACCACACGAAGGAGCACCTGCTCGCCACGGGCGGGGACGAGCACGCCGCGGAGGTCCTGGCGCTGATGCGTCCCGAGCGCGACGTGGTCGCGGAGGCGCTGTCGAGTGCGCACCTCCCGGAGCAGATGCGGGTGCGGCGCGACAAGCTCGACCGGCTGCGCGCCGACGGCGTGGAGCCCTATCCGGTCACCGTGCCGCGCACGCACACGCTGGCGGAGGTGCGCTCGATCGTCGGCGACGTCGGCCCCGACGTCGACACCGGCCACCGGGTCTCGGTGGCCGGCCGGGTGCTGCTCAAGCGAGACATGGGAGGGGTGGGGTTCGCGACCCTGCGCGACGGCAGCGGTGACCTCCAGGTGATGGTCGACGCCGACCACGGCGGGCGCGAGCAGCTCGCGTTCTGGGAGCACTCCGTCGACCTCGGCGACCACGTGAGCGTCACGGGCGAGGTCGTCACGACGCACGCGGGCGAGCTCAGCGTGCGGGCGACGTCGGTCCTGCTGGCGGGCAAGGCGCTGCGCCCGCTGCCCGACAAGCACAGGGGGCTCACCGACCCGGACGCTCGCGTGCGGATGCGCTACGTCGACCTGATCGTGCGGCCCGACTCCCGCACGATGGCCTACCGGCGCGCCGCCATCGTCCGCAGCGTCCGCGACAGCCTGCACGAGCGGGGCTTCACCGAGGTCGAGACGCCGATCCTCCAGACGATCCACGGCGGGGCCAACGCGCGGCCGTTCGAGACTCACATCAACGCCTACGACCTCGACCTCTACCTGCGCATCGCGACCGAGCTGCACCTCAAGCGGCTGGTGGTGGGTGGGATGGAGCGGGTCTTCGAGATCGGTCGGCAGTTCCGCAACGAGGGCGCCGACGTCAAGCACAACCCGGAGTTCACCTCGCTCGAGGTGTACGAGACCTACGGCGACTACGACAGCATGCGGGTCCTGACCCAGGAGCTCGTCCAGGAGGCCGCGACGGCCGTCTACGGCTCACCGGTCGCCCGTCGCGCGGACGCGGACGGCACGATCGTGGAGATCGACCTCTCGGGCCAGTGGCCGGCCCGCACCGTGTGCGAGGCCGTGTCCGGGGCACTGGGGGAGGAGGTCACCGCGGACACCCCCCTGGCCGAGCTCGTCCGGCACGCCGAGCGGATCGGCCTCGAGGTCGACCTCGAGCCCTCCTGGGGTCCGGTGCTCGAGGCGATCTACGAGGAGCTCTGCGAGGCCCGGACCACCACTCCCGTCTTCTACACCGACTTCCCCAAGGAGAACGCCCCGCTGACGCGCGCGCACCGCGACGACCCGCGGCTGGCCGAGAAGTGGGACCTCGTGATGTTCGGCGCGGAGCAGGGCACGGCCTACTCCGAGCTGGTGGACCCGGTCGACCAACGGGCGCGGCTGGTGGCGCAGTCGCTGCTCGCCGCTGCCGGCGACGTGGAGGCCATGCAGGTCGACGAGGACTTCCTCGCCGCACTCGAGTACGGCATGCCGCCGACCGGCGGCATGGGGCTGGGGATCGACCGCCTGGTGATGAACCTGACCGGGCACAGCATCCGCGACACCATCCTGTTCCCGCTGGTGAAGCCGAACCGCTGATCGCCTCGGGCGTTGCCGAGGGGCAGATGGGGTGAGGAGTGGGTCGGCCTGTAGGCCGGGTTCTGTCCCGCTCGCGCGGGGGCGACCATCCATCTGCGACGACCGTTGCCGGCCGCCTGGTGCGATCTACCCGGATGCTCGGGCGGGCCGCCCTCAAACGCATCCTGTCTGATCTTGCTCCGGGTGGGGTTTGCCTAGCTGCGCCGGTCGCCCGGCGCACTGGTGGTCTCTTGCACCACCGTTTCACCCTTACCGCCCTCCGGAGAGGGAGGCGGTCTGTTCTCTGTGGCACTGATCCCGCGGGTTGCCCCGGGTGGCTGTTGGCCACCACCCTGCCCTGTGGAGCCCGGACCTTCCTCGACCCCACTCACGTGGAGCCGCGGCCGCCCGGCCGACCCACTCAGGGGGAAGTCTAGGGGTGCGTGAGCACCTCGGCGCCATCGTCGGTGACGACCAAGGTGTGCTCGAACTGCGCGGAGCGGAGCCCGTCCTTGGTCACGGCCGTCCAGCCGTCGTCCCAGATGTCGTAGTCGGGGGTGCCGAGGTTGAGCATCGGCTCGATGGTGAAGGTCATCCCGACCCGGATCTCGTCGTCGAAGCGCGCGTCGTCGTAGTGGGGGATGATCAGGCCGGAGTGGAACGCCGTGCCGATGCCGTGGCCGGTGAAGTCGCGCACGACGCCGTAGCCGAAGCGCTTGGCGTAGGCCTCGATCACCCGGCCGATGACGTTGACGCGGCGACCGGGCTTGACGGCCTTGATCGCCCGGTCGAGCGCCTCCTTCGTCCGCTCGACGAGCAGCCGCGACTCCTCGTCGACGTCGCCGGCGAGGAAGGTGGCGTTGGTGTCGCCGTGCACGCCGTCGAGGAAGGCGGTGATGTCGATGTTGACGATGTCTCCGTCCTCGACGACCCGGCTGTCGGGGATGCCGTGGCAGATGACCTCGTTGACGCTGGCGCACAGCGACTTGGGGAAGCCGCGGTAGCCGAGGGTCGACGGGTACGCGCCGTGGTCGCAGAGGAACTCGTGGCCGATCCGGTCGAGCTCGTCGGTGGTCACGCCGGGCACGACGTGCGAGCCGACGAGCTCGCGCGCCTGGGCCGCGAGCCGGCCGGCGACCCGCATCCGCTCGATCGTCTCGGCGTCCTTGACCTCCTCGCCGGTGAAGCGCTGCGGCGCCGGCTGGTCGACGTACTCCGGGCGGACGATGTGGGCGGGCACGGCACGGCGTGCGGATACCTCTGCGGGGGATACGGCTGGCACGGCCCGAGTGTAGTTTCGGCCCATGAGCGAGAACGAATACTGGTTCTGCCTGACCCACCGCACGGTCGAGGGACGAGACGGCTGCAAGAACAGCGACCGGCTCGGCCCCTACGCCTCGGCGGCGGAGGCCTCCCGCGCGCTCGAGAAGGTCGAGGAGCGCAACGAGGAGTGGGACAACGACCCGGCCTGGAACGACGAGGCCGCGACCCCGGGGGACGGCGTCAGCGACGCGACTCCCGACAGGTGATCACTTCTTCCTGCCCTTCTTGCCGGTGACGGGGTTGGCCGCCTGAGCCAGGTCGGCCGCGGCGCGGACGCTCTTGAGGGCGCGCTTGGTGTTCTTGTCGAGGGTGCGGGTGAGGTCGGCGATCGCCGCCTCGTACTGCTTGCTCACCCGCGCTGCCGTCTCGGCCGCGACCCGCTCGGCGGTCTCCTGCGCGACCTTCTGGATCATCGCGGCGGTGCTGATGGCCTGGGCGCCGACGTCGACCGCGCGCTCGGCGGGCGAGCGCCGCGCCGACGACGCGATGGGCTTGGCCGTTGGCCTCG
The DNA here is from genome assembly GCF_017086465.1 of Nocardioides sp. zg-1228. Lineage (NCBI taxonomy): Bacteria > Bacillati > Actinomycetota > Actinomycetes > Propionibacteriales > Nocardioidaceae > Nocardioides > Nocardioides sp. zg-1228. The sequence goes on from NZ_CP070961.1 coordinate 1,542,169, forward strand.
GCGTCGACTGCTGGGCCGACCGCCCAGCGGGCGGGGAGGCCGACGGGCGCGCCGGCGCCGTGGCCGACGACGACTTCGTGCCTGTGGTCTTCGTGGCTGTCGACTTCTTCGTGGCGGACTTCGCGGCGGACTTCGTGGCCGGCGACTTCTTCGCCGCAGACTTCGTGGCGGGGGTCTTCGTCGCGGTCGACTTCTTGGCCGTTGACTTCGCGGGGGACTTCTTCGCCGTTGACTTCGCGGGGGACTTCTTCGCCGCGGACTTGGTGGTGGCGGACTTCTTCGCCGCGGACTTGGTGGCGGTCGACTTCTTCGCCGGGGACTTCTTGGCTGCCGTCCTGCCGGCCGGGGTCTCGCTCACGTCGGGCTCCTCGCGTCGTCGGGACCTCGATCCTTCCGTGCCGGGGCCGACTTGTCACCGCCACCGGCCCGCCGGCGGCAGCGCGGCGGGCCGGACCGGGGACCTCAGAAGGTGTGCTCGGGGCCGGGGAACGTGCCCCCGCGGACGTCGTCGGCGTAGGCCCGCGCCGCCTCGAGCAGCACGCCGTGGACGTCGGCGTACTGCTTGACGAAGCGCGCCATCCGGCCCGTGCGCAGGCCGAACGCGTCCTGCCACACGAGCACCTGGCCGTCGCACGCCGGACCGGCGCCGATGCCGATGGTGGGGATGGTCAGCTCCTTGCTGACCTGCTCGGCGACGTCGCCGGGCACCATCTCCATCACCACGGCGAACGCGCCGGCGTCCTCCATCGCGTGCGCGGCGGCCAGGATCCGGTCGGCCGCCTCGCCGCGCCCCTGGACCCGGTAGCCGCCGAGGGCGTGCTCGCTCTGCGGGGTGAAGCCGATGTGGGCCATGACGGGGATGCCGTTGGTCGACAGCTTCTCCACCTGGGGCGCCACCTCGACGCCGCCCTCGAGCTTGACGGCGTGCGCGTCGGCCTCCTTCATGAAGCGGACGGCCGTGTGGAAGGCCTGCTCCGGCGACGCCTGGTAGGAGCCGAACGGGAGGTCGGCGAGGACCAGCCCGCGCCGCGCGGCGCGCGAGACGGCGCGGACGAGGGGGATGAGCTCGTCGACCGTCACGGGCAGCGTCGTCTCGTAGCCGAGGACGTTGTTGGCCGCGGAGTCACCGATGAACAGGATGTCGATGCCGGCCTCGTCGAAGACCGCCGCGGTGTACATGTCGTAGACCGTGAGCATGGTGATCTTCTCGCCGCGCTCCTTCATCTCCCGCAGGTGATGGGTGCGTACGCGCTTCACGGGCGCCGACGGTGCCGGGCCGGAGCCGTAGGGGGCAGTCTCTTCGGGCATGCTCGCTCCTCGTCATCTCGCGGCTCCCTGCTGGAGTCCACGGACCACTCGTCAGGCTAGTGGCGACCGGTCGGTAGGGCGCTGTGGCGGCCGTCACGCTCGGCGGCGGACGTCAGCGCGGCGAGACGCGGACGACCCGGTCGCGCGCGCCGTTGTCGGTGGTGAGGAGGAGGTCGCCGTCGCGCGCCGCGGTGACCGAGCGCAGTCGGCCCAGGCGCTGCAGCCGGGGCGGACGGGTGACGGAGGTGAGCCGACCGGCGGCGTCGAAGCGGAGGAACAGGACCGCGGAGCCCTTGAGCGCGGCGACGGCGAGCGTCCCCTCGAGCGGTCCCCACTGGGAGCCGCGCACCCAGGCGGCGCCGGAGGTCGCGATCGTCGGGGTACCGGAGGACCACGCGGCCTCCTGCTGCTGGCCCGGGAGCGACTGGTCGGTCATCGGCACGGTCTCGTCGTAGCCCGGGACCGGGTTCCAGCCGTAGTCACCGCCCGGGACGAGCAGGTTGACCTCGTCGTCGCGGTCGCTGCCGTGCTCGACCGACCAGAGGGTCCCGTCGTCGCGCTGGGCCAGGCCCTGGACGTTGCGGTGGCCGTAGGTCCACACGAGCGGGCGGGCACCGCTCGCGTCCGCGAACGGGTTGCCGGGCATCGGCGCGCCGGTGCGGCGGTGTACCCGCAGCACCTTGCCGCCGAGGGAGTCGAGGGAGCGCGGGTTGGTGCCGACGGCGGCGTCGCCGGTGCCGACGAACAGGGCGTCGCTGTCGCGGTCGAGCAGCAGCCGGCAGCCACCGTGGCGTCCCGACGTCGCCGGGAAGTCGCCGACCACGAGGCGCGGCTGCGAGAGCCTGCGCCACCGCGGGTCGACCCGCCACCGCGTCACCCGCACCTCCGTGCCCCGCCGGGTCGAGGCGCCGTGGCACGCCCACAGCGTCCGCGAGCCGGCGTCCACCGCGATCGACAGCAGGCCGGTCTCGCCGGAGACCCAGACCTGCGTCGAGAGGTCGGCGAGGGTCCGGCGCTTCCCCTTCCGTACGACGCTGAGCCGGGCGCGGTCGCGCTCGGAGACGAGCAGCCGGCCACCCGGTCCCTGCTGGACGTCCCAGGGGTGCTGGAGCCCGCGGACGACGGTGCGGACCCGCAGCTGTGGGGCTCGCTCGTCGCGAGGGGCGGCACGTTCGCCGGCCCCGGTCGCCGGCGGCGGAAGGGTGACGAGCCCGGCGACGAGCGCGGCGAGGGCGACGGACAGGGACCACCGGGTGCTGCGGAGGGGCTGGCGCACGGCGCCGACGCTACGACTGCGCGAGGGCGCCGGTAAAGGGTGGCTCGCCGGGCGGCAGGGGACGGGCGAGCTGGATGCCGACCCGGGTGGTGGCGTAGCCGAGCCGGGTGTTGAGGGCGCGCATCGCTGCGTTGCCGTCCTGGGTCCAGGTGTAGACCTCGTGGATCCCGTGGTCGGCCGCCCAGGCGAGGGCGCGCTGCTTGAGGTGGACTGCCAGGCCGCGCCCGCGCCAGGCACGGCGCACGGCGGTCAGGCCGTTCTCGGCGCGGGTCGGCTGGTCGGGGTCGCGGCCCAGGCCCGCGCAGCCGACGACCTCCCCGTCGTGCAGCGCGAGGAACATCGGGTCGGCGAGCCAGGACGTCGCCCAGCGCTCCGGCGTCACGTCGAGCGGGGTGTCGACGGCGAAGTCCGCCAGCGCCTCGAGCCCGAGGCCGTCGTACGCCGCCTCCCACAGCCCGGGCCGCTCCTGGGCGGTGACGACCTCGATCCCATCAGGGGCCGGCGCCACCGCGATCGGGGCGTCGATGCGGAAGGTCTGCTCGACCTCGCGGTTGACCTCCTCGAACCCGAAGCGCTGTGCGAAGGCGAGCGAGCCCTCGTCGTCCGCGCCCGCGCGCAGCGTCGGGACGCCGAGGCCGGCGACGTGCGCGACGAGCCGGTCGAGCAGGGCCGTGCCCACGCCGCGCCTGCGGTGCTCGGGGAGCACGCGCGGCACGACCGAGCCGCCGCCGCTGGTCTCCGAGCGGTCGGCCAGGCCGGAGCCGACCACCACGCCGTCCTCACGGGCCAGCACCATCAGCCGATCGGGCCCGGCGTGCGCGCGCATCTCCTCCACCGACTGGGCGCGCTCGTAGGGCACGACCGCGATCCGCACCTGTCGCCACGCCTCGAGGTCCTCGTCGGAGGCACACGGGGTGATGACGAGGGCCATGACCGCACCGTAGGACGTGTCGGCCCGGTCCTCCCACCCATTTGCCGGCCCGCGTGCCCCGAGGGGTGGGATCTCGGCCCGGTCCGCTTCCCTAGAGTGGCGGCGTGGACTTCTACTCCGCCTACGCCCAAGGGTTCGCCCGCATCGCCGCCGTCACCGTGCCCGTGCACCTGGCCGACCCGGCCGCCAACGCCGCCGAGGTGATCGAGCAGGCGCGGGCCTGCCACGACGACTCGGTCGCGGTCGCGGTGTTCCCCGAGCTGGGCCTGACGGGCTACTCGGTCGACGACCTCTTCCTCCAGGACACCCTGCTCGCCGCGGTCGAGGAGGCGATCGCCGACATCGTGGCGGCCAGCGCCGACCTGATGACGATGCTCGTCATCGGGGCGCCGGTGGTGCACGGCACCCGGGTCTTCAACTGCGCTGTCGTGGTGCAGCGCGGGTCGGTCCTCGGCGTGGCGCCCAAGTCCTACCTGCCCAACTACCGTGAGTTCTACGAACGCCGCTGGTTCGCCCCGGGCGACGACCGCGAGCTGGAGTGGATCACGGTCGCCGGCCAGGAGGTCCGCTTCGGGCCGGACCTCATCTTCCGCTGCCTCGACGTGCCCGGCCTCGACCTGCACGTCGAGGTCTGCGAGGACCTGTGGGTGCCGGTGCCGCCGAGCGCCGAGGCCGCGCTCGCCGGGGCCACCGTGCTGGCCAACCTGAGCGGCTCGCCGATCACCATCGCCCGCGCCGAGGACCGCCGGCTCCTGGTGCGCAGCGCCAGCGCGCGGTGCGCCGCGGCGTACGTCTACGCCGCCGCCGGCCAGGGCGAGTCGACGACCGACCTGAGCTGGGACGGCCAGACGATGGTCTACGAGTGCGGCTCGCTCCTCGGCGAGAGCGAGCGGTTCCCCGACGGCCCGCGCCGCACGGTGGTCGACGTCGACCTCGACCTGATCCGGCAGGAGCGGATGCGGCAGGTCACCTTCGACGACAACCGGCGCACCCACCACGAGCGGGTCAACCGCTTCCGCACCGTCGAGTGGGAGCTCGAGCCGCCCGTCGGCGACATCGGGCTGATGCGCAAGGTCGACCGCTTCCCGTTCGTCCCCGACGACCCCGAGCGCCTCGAGCTCGACTGCTACGAGGCCTACAACATCCAGGTCTCCGGGCTCGAGCAGCGGCTCACCGCGATCGGCGCGCCGAAGGCCGTGATCGGCGTGAGCGGCGGTCTCGACTCCACCCACGCGCTGATCGTCGCGTGCAAGGCGATGGACCGGCTCGGGCGCCCGCGCAGCGACGTGCTGGCCTTCACGATGCCCGGCTTCGCGACCGGCTCGACCACCAAGTCGTACGCCACCCGGCTCTCGCAGGCGCTCGGGGTGACGTTCGAGGAGCTCGACATCCGGCCCGCCGCCGAGCAGATGCTCGCCGACATGGGCCACCCCTACAGCGAGGGGGAGAAGGTCTACGACGTCACGTTCGAGAACGTCCAGGCCGGGCTTCGCTACGACTACCTCTTCCGGCTGGCCAACCAGCGCGGGGGCATCGTCGTCGGCACCGGCGACCTCTCCGAGCTCGCGCTCGGCTGGTGCACCTACGGCGTCGGCGACCAGATGTCGCACTACAGCGTCAACGCCGGCGTGCCCAAGACGCTCGTGCAGCACCTCATCCGCTGGGTGATCAGCCACGGGGAGCTCGAGGAGGCCAACGAGGTCCTCGCGGAGATCCTGGAGCAGGAGATCACCCCCGAGCTGATCCCGGTCGAGGAGGGACAGCGGCCGCAGGCCACGCAGGACACCGTCGGTCCCTACAACCTGCAGGACTTCACGCTCGCGCTCGTCGTGCGCCACGGCTTCCGGCCCCGCAAGGTCGCCTTCCTGGCCTGGCACGCGTGGCAGGACGCCGCGGCGGGGGAGTGGCCGCCCGGGTTCCCCGAGGACGCGCGGGTGGCGTACTCGCTCGAGGAGGTCCGCACCTGGCTGCAGGTCTTCGTCAAGCGCTTCTTCGCCAACCAGTTCAAGCGCTCGGCGCTGCCCAACGGGCCGAAGGTCAGCCCGAGCGGCACCATGAGCCCGCGCGGCGACTGGCGGATGCCCAGCGACGCCAAGGGCACCGCGTGGCTCGCCGAGATCGAGCGGGACGTGCCGACCTCCTGAGGTCTTTGCCTGCCCTTAACGGCCGGCTGGAGCGCGCTTAGCCCCCCGCCCGCCAACCTCGTGGTCGACGGACGCCACCCGGGCGTCCGACGACGAAGGAGGAAATGTGCGGATGAACGTGGTCATCGCCGTGGTCGTGGTCGTGGCGGTCGCGATCGGGCTGGGCGTGTGGTGGGCCGTGGACGACGCGGCCGACAAGAGCGCCACCGAGCGCGGCACGTGCGGCGGCGCCACCTGGGAGCTCACGACCGAGCGGGAGGACGGCGGCACCGAGGTCAGCGCCGAGCTGCAGTCGGCCGGACCGGGCGAGGAGTGGCAGGTCGAGCTGACCCGCGACGACACGTCCCTGCTCAGCGGCGTCCGCACGACCGACGAGGACGGCGAGATCGACGTCGACGCCTTCAGCTCCGGCGACTCGGGCGACGCGTCCTACTCCGTCACCTTCACCCCCGCCGACGGGGAGCCCTGCACGGCCACGATCGGCTCCTGACCCACCACGAAGCGCGGCCCGTCCGGGCCACCCGACCTGAGGAGTACCCCATGAAGAAGACGCTCATCGCCACCACCGCCCTGGTCGCCACCGCCGCGGCCGGCACCACCGTCCTCGTCGCGTCGCCCGCCAGCGCCGACGTCGAGCGGCGCGGCACCTGCGCCGGCGCGACCTTCGAGCTCAACGTCGACCGCGAGGGCCGCCGCGGCTTCGAGGTCGACGCCGACATCGACCGGGCCCGCCCGGGCAGCCAGTGGCGCGTGGCCATCCGTCACGACGGCAAGCTGGCGGTGTCCCGCGTGCTGCGCGCGGACGACGAGGGCGAGCTCAGCCTCGACACGTTCCGCCGCAACACCCCCGGCAAGGACACCTTCAAGCTGACGGTGACGCCCGCCGGCGGGAAGTCCTGCTCGCTGAAGGTCACCGTGCGCTGAGCGACGGCTCCGCAGGGGCCTGGGTCAGGCCGTCCGCAACGTGACGGCGACCCGGGCTCCTCCCATGTCCGAGGTGCCCGCCTCCAACGCGCCGCCGCAGCTCTCGGCCGTGCGGGCCGCGATCGAGAGGCCGAGCCCGGTGGAGCCGCCTCCGCTCGACCCGCGGCCGGTGGCGTCGAGCCCGGGCGGCAGGCCCGGGCCGGCGTCCTCGACGACCAGCTCGACCACGTCGTCCTGCGCGTCGAGGGTGATCCGCACGGCCGCGTCGTCGGGGGTGTGGGAGAAGACGTTGTCGAGCAGCACGTCGACCAGCGCCTCCAGGTCGGCGCGGCTGGCCCGCAGGAGCGGCCCCGCCGGTGCGAGGTGGACCTCGTAGGGGCGGCCCTGGTCCTCGGCCAGCGGCTCCCAGTGGCGTACGCGCTCGGTGATCACCGCGACCGCGTCGGTGCGGGGGTCCAGCCCCTCGCGCTCGGAGCGCCGGGCCTCGCGGACGATCTCGTCGACGGTGGCCTGCAGGGCGTCGAGGTCGCCGCCGAGCCGGTGGCGCAGCAACGGGTCGTCGACCGCCTCGACCCGCAGCCGCAGGGCGGTGACCGGCGTCCGCAGGCGGTGGGAGAGGTCGGCGACGTTGGCCCGCTCGCGCGCGAGGAGCAGCTGGATGCGCCCGACCAGCCGGTCCACCGCGCTGGCGAGCTCCTGCACCTCGGGCGGGCCCGACACCGCAGGGAGCGGGGTGACGACGCCGGTGCCGCCGAGCGAGCGGGTGTGCCGGGCGAGCTGCCGGATCGGAAGCACGAACGAGCGCCCCAGGCGGTCGACCACGGCGAGCGAGCCGGCCAGGAGCACGAGCGCGAGCAGCGCGAGGAGCCCCCACGCCGCCCCGACGGCCGAGTCGAGGCCGGGCTCGTCCACGACGACACGGATCACCGGGGTCTGCGACGGGAGCGCGGAGTTGCCGCCCCGCGAGACCGGCACGAGGAGCTGCGACCCACCGGGCACGTCGTCCACGCGCGCCCGACCGGTGTTGCGGGCGTCGAGGACCAGCGCGCCCTGTCCGGGGTCGGGGCCGATCTCCGGCCCGTCGGGGTAGAGCACGGTCACCCGTGCGTCGCGGTCGCTGTCGTTGACGCGGTCGACGTACTGCGCGACCGCGCCCGCGTCCTGGCCCGACACGACGGTCTCCACCGCCTGGACCTCCAGCGCGGCGCGGGCCAGCCGGTCCTCCAGGGCGTAGCTGCGCACCAGGATCATCATCGGCACGAGCATCGCGAGCAGGACCATGGAGATCGCGGCCGCCGCCGTCACGAGGAGGCTGCGGCGCACCTCAGTCGTCCTCGGCCTGGTCGGGCCCGGGCGCGGCGAGTCGTACGCCGACGCCGCGCACGGTGGTCAGGTAGCGGGGCGAGCCGGCGGTCTCGCCGAGCTTGCGGCGCAGCCACGACAGGTGCACGTCGACGGTCTTGTCCGAGCCGCCCCACGGCTGGCGCCACACGTCGACCAGCAGGTCACGCTTGGTCACCACCTCGCCGGGTCGCTCGGCGAGGTGGGCGAGCAGGTCGAACTCGCGCGGCGTCAGGTCGATCGCCCGGCCGTCGAGCTGCACGCGGCGACCGGCCAGGTCGACGGACAGGCCGCCGACGGTGAGGGTCGTGGGCCGCCGCCGGCCGGACGCGGCGCGGCGCAGCACCGCGCGGACGCGGGCGTCGAGCTGGGCGCTGGTGAAGGGCTTGACGACGTAGTCGTCGGCGCCGGCGTCGAGGGCCCCGACGAGCGACGGGTCGTCGGCGCGGGCACTGGCGATGATCACCGGCACCTCGCTCACCGCCCGCAGCATCGACAGCACCTGGGTGCCGTCGACGTCGGGCAGGCCGAGGTCGAGCACGACCAGGTCGGGGGAGGAGTCGACGGCGAGCTGCAGCCCGCCCATCCCGGTCGGCGCCGAGGTGACCGTGTGGCCGCACTCGCGCAGGCCCCGCACCAGCAACGGCCTGATCCGGTCGTCGTCCTCGATGATCAGCACCTCGGCCACCCATCGACCGTACCGTCCCCGACGCGCGCCACCGCGGCCTTAGCCGCGCCTTAACCGGCTCCTCACCCCACGCTGACCGGCGAACCGGCAAGATGCGCCCCGTGAGACGTCGGATGCTGCTCGTGGGCCTGTGGGTCGCGGCCACGCTCCTCGCCGTGGTCGCCGGCGTGTTCGCGGTGTCGACCGTGGGCGCCACCATCCGCGACCGCGGTCCCGTGGGCGACGAGGTCGCCCGCGACGCCTCTGTGCCGTCCCCCACCGTGCCCGAGCCCGACGGTCCGGCCGTGTCCGACGAGATCACGGGGGAGTGGGGGGCCTTCCTCGTCGAGTGCCGCGACACCTGGGCGTACGGCGTCGGTGTGCGCGCGGACAAGCAGGCGGGCTGGCGCGCCGTGAGCTGGGAGCGGGGCCCGGACGACGACGTCGAGGCGGTCTTCAGCGACGGTCGCAGCTCGGTCGAGCTCGACGTCTTCTGCAACCGCGGACGGCCCACGCTCGGCGACCTCGAGCGAAACACGCTGGGCGACGACTGATCCTTGTGCCAGTCTCGGTGTCACCCGATGGACCGCAGCCCGCGTCCCCATCGCTGACACCACCTCACGGGGAGACAGAGATGACCCACCGATCCACCGCCCGTCCCACCGTCCCATCCGGCGCCCTCCGGTCGCTGGCCACCGCGCTCGCGGGCGTCGCGCTGCTCGCCGGCTCGCTGGCGTCCGCGCCCGCCCACGCCCGGCCGGCCCCCGCTGAGCCCGCCGAGCGCGCCGCCGCCCGCACGACGCTGACCTTCACCGTCGACGACTGCGAGGGCTGCGAGATCCAGCTCGTCAACGCCCGGCGCACGCTGGACGTCGTGGTCCACGTGTGGCAGTCGCGCACCAGGAAGGTGCGCGACGGATCGGTGACCTTCCGCGTCGCCGCCAGGCGCACGTGGGGGATGTCGGCCACCGTCGTCGCGCCCTGGGAGGGCCAGACCGGCTATCTCACCACGGTCGCGTGGCGCTACAACGGCAAGCGCGTCGGCGACCCCGTCACCGTGGAGGAGGCCGTGACCAAGCGACGCGCGTCGGCGTGCTGGGAGGGCGTCCGCAGCCGGAGGGTCATCGTGCCGCTCGTCGTGGAGAAGGTGTGGGTCGACGGGGTGCGCAAGAAGGTCAACGGAAGCATCGCCTTCGTGCCCACCACCCAGAGCTGGCTCGCGCCGATGCGCGAGGTCTGGGACGGCGTCCTCGGGTCGCAGGACGTCAACATCTGCGGCTGACGGTGGTGCTAGCGTCCGAGCGCATGAGCGGGCGCCACGCGTTCACCTCGCGCCCCGTCGGTGTCTTCACCGTCGTGGTCACGGGCGTGATCGGCGTCGGCGCCCTCTACCTGGCCGCGACGCGCGCGGAGCAGCGCCTGCTCAACCTCGTGCTCGGCGCGTTCATGGTGTCGGTGGCCGCGATGGTCGGCCTCGGCCAACGGCGCAGCACCTCGACGTGGCGGCGCACCGAGCTGCGCGGACGCCCCGCGTGGGCGCTGGCGCTCGGCGAGCGCGGCCAGGCCCCCGCGGTCGCCGTCGTGCTGACGACGCTCGGCATCGGCCTGGGGCTGGCGGCCGTGCTCGACGAGCGCACCGGGGTGCGTGTGGTGGCCGGCGTCCCGGCGCTGCTCGTGCTGGTGCTGGCCGCCGAGATGTGGCGTGCGTGGTCGCGGCGACCCGAGCTGCGGATCTCGGCCGACCTCGTCGAGCTGCACGGCATTGGCATCGACAGCGAGCTGGCGTGGGACGACGTCGGCGCCGTGGTGCCCGACAGCCTCGGCACCCGCTGGGCCGCGCTGGTGCTGACCGCCGCGGCGGGCGCGCCGTCGTACCGGTGGCGACCGAGCCGGCTACTGCTTCCCCTCGACCGCGAGCCCGACCCGCCGGGCATCCACCTGCGCGTCGGGCTGGTGGCCGAAGAGGCCGAGCTGCGGCGCCTGCTTCGCGAGCTGCACATCGCCGACAGGGCCCGGCGCGAGGCGCTGATCGGCGGCGGGATGCCGTCGGACGCGGGTTTCTGACTCGGCTGCGGACACCCAACGACCGTCGCGTCGCGCTGGCCCTAGGCTGGTGGCATGGGCAAGCAAGAGGACTTCGTGATCCGGGCGCTCGAGGAGCGTGACGTCCGGTTCGTGCGGCTGTGGTTCACCGACGTGCTGGGCTTCCTCAAGAGCGTGAGCGTCGCACCGGCCGAGCTCGAGAACGCGTTCGAGGAGGGCATCGGGTTCGACGGCTCGGCCATCGAGGGATTCGCCCGCGTCTACGAGTCCGACATGCTCGCGCACCCCGACGCCTCGACGTTCCAGATCCTGCCATGGCGCACCGGCGACGAGGGCGGCCCGGCCACCGCGCGGATGTTCTGCGACATCGTGATGCCCGACGGCAGCCCGTCCTACGCCGACCCGCGCCATGTGCTGAAGCGGACCCTGAGCACCGCCGCCGACAAGGGCTTCACCTTCTACACCCACCCCGAGATCGAGTTCTACCTGTTCAAGGACGTGCCGGGGAAGGGCGACGAGCCGGAGCCGGTCGACCGCAGCGGCTTCTTCGACCACACCGCCCAGTCGCGAGGAGCCGACTTCCGCCGCGACGCCATCACGATGCTCGAGGCGATGGGCATCTCGGTCGAGTTCAGCCACCACGAGGGCGGCCCGGGCCAGCAGGAGATCGACCTGCGCTACGCCGACGCGCTGACCACCGCCGACAACATCATGACCTTCCGCACGGTCATCCGGGAGGTCGCCCTCGGCCACGGGATCTGGGCGTCCTTCATGCCCAAGCCGTTCACCACCCACCCTGGGTCGGGCATGCACACCCACGTGTCGCTCTTCGAGGGCGATCGCAACGCCTTCTTCGAGGCCGGCGCGCAGTACCAGCTCTCCAAGACCGGCCGGCAGTTCATCGCCGGGATCCTGCGCCACGCGGGCGAGATCAGCGTGGTCACCAACCAGTGGGTCAACTCCTACAAGCGCCTGCTCGGTGGGGGCGAGGCCCCGTCCGGCGTGTGCTGGGGCCACAACAACCGGTCCGCCATGATCCGGGTGCCGATGTACAAGCCCAACAAGGGCCAGTCCACCCGCATCGAGCTGCGCACGATCGACCCGGCCTGCAACCCCTACCTCGCCTTCGCGGTCGTCCTGGCCGCGGGCATGAAGGGCATCGAGGAGGGCTACGAGCTGCCCCGCGAGGCCGAGGACGACGTCTGGTCGCTGACCGAGCGGGAGCGCAGGGCACTCGGCATCGCGCCGCTGCCGCGCAGCCTGTGGGACGCCATCGGGATCGCCGAGGACTCCGAGCTGCTGGCCGAGACGCTCGGCGAGCACGTCTTCGACTTCTTCCTGCGCAACAAGCGCGCCGAGTGGGAGGAGTACCGCACCCAGGTCTCCGCCTACGAGCGCGACCGGATGCTGCCGGTCCTCTGAGCCCGGCGGACTGACGCAGATGGGGGACACGCCGGGGTCGTACGTCCGCAAGGGCTTCGTCGACGGCGCCGCCGCTGCCCGCGGGATCGCGCGGCTCGGCGAGGCGGGTCCGCCGCTGACCGACGAGCTCGCCGCGTCGGCCGACCCGGACGCCGCGCTCGAGGGCCTGCTCCGGCTCGCCGAGGCCCTCGACGAGCAGGCCGAGGGCACCGGCGCGGAGATGCTCACCGAGGTGGCCGACGACGAGGGCACCGCGATGCGACTGTGCAGCGTGCTCGGCGCGAGCGCCGCCCTGACCCTGCACCTGGTCCGCCACCCGGAGCACTGGCGCGAGCTGACCGACCCCACCCTCGGCACCACCCGGGCCGCCGCGTACGCCCTGCGCGAGGCGATGCTGCGCGCGGTGGGCGCCGACCCGCGTGCTGGGGAGCCGGTGGCCGGACTCCCCGACGCCGAGGCCGTCGACGCGCTGCGCGTGGAGTACCGCAGGCACCTGCTGCGGCTGGCCTCGCGCGACCTCTCCCACCACGTGGCGCTCGACGACGCGGCGGCCGAGATCTCCGACCTCGCCGCGGCCACCCTGGAGGGCGCGCTGGCCGTGGCCCGCGCGCGGGTCGGCGACGGCGCCCGCACGGTGCGGCTCGCGGTCGTCGCGATGGGCAAGTGCGGCGGCCACGAGCTCAACTACATCTCCGACGTCGACGTCGTCTTCGTCCACGAGCCGGCACCCGGGGCCGACGAGGGCGCCGCCCTGCGCGCGGCCACCCAGCTCGCCTCGCACCTGATGCGGATCTGCTCCGACCACACGCGCGAGGGGACGATCTGGCCGGTCGACGCCAACCTCCGACCCGAGGGCAGCCAGGGCCCGCTGGTGCGCACCCTCGCCAGCCACCAGGGCTACTACGAGAAGTGGGCCAAGACCTGGGAGTTCCAGGCGTTGCTCAAGGCGCGACCGGTCGCGGGGGACGCCGACCTGGGCCGTCGCTACCGCGAGATGGTGGCCCCGATGGTGTGGAGCGCCGCGGGTCGCGACGGCTTCGTCGAGGACGTGCGGGCGATGCGCCGACGAGTCGTCGAGCACATCCCGGCGCACGAGGCCGAGCGGCAGCTCAAGCTCGGCTCCGGCGGCCTGCGCGACGTCGAGTTCGCGGTGCAGCTGCTCCAACTCGTCCACGGCCGGGCCGACCCGTCGTTGCGCGAGGGCGCGACGCTGAGCGCGCTGAGCCGCCTCACCGACGGCGGCTACGTCGGTCGCGAGGACGGCGAGAAGCTGCACGAGGCCTACACGTTCCTCCGCACCCTCGAGCACCGGATCCAGCTCTACCAGCTGCGGCGCACGCACGTGCTGCCCGAGGATGAGGCGTCGCTGCGTCGTCTCGGCCGCTCCATCGGCATCTTCTCCGAGCCGGCCACCCAGGTCGACCGGCGCTGGCGCCACCACCGCCGCGAGGTGCGCCGGCTCCACGAGAAGCTGTTCTACCGACCGCTGCTCGGGGCCGTCGCCAAGCTCCCCGGCTCGGAGGCACGGCTGTCGCTGGAGGCCGCGGAGGCCCGGCTGTCCGCCCTGGGCTACGCCGACCCGCGGGCCGCGCTGCGCCACCTCGAGGCGCTGACGAGCGGGGTCTCGCGCACCTCCGACATCCAGCGCACCCTGCTGCCGGTGCTGCTGGGGTGGTTCGCCGACTCGCCCGACCCCGACGCGGGGCTGTTCGGCTTCCGGCGGATCAGCGAGAGCCTCGGCCGCACCCCGTGGTACCTCACGATGCTGCGCGACGAGGGCGAGGTCGCCCAGCGGCTCGCCCTCGTCCTCGGCACCTCGCGCTACGCCACCGACCTGCTCGAGCGCGAGCCGCAGGGCGTGAGGATGCTGGGGGAGTCGCTGGTGCCGCTGACCGCCGAGGCGGCGCTGGCGGAGATGCAGGCGGTCGCCGAGCGCGCCGACTCGCCCGAGGCCGCGGTCGCCGCTGTGCGCTCGGTGCGCCGGCGCGAGCTGCTCCGCATCGCCTGCGGCGACCTCGTCGCGGGCACGGACGTGGCAGTGGTCGGCCAGGGGCTGACCCGGCTCACCGACGCCACCTTGCAGGCGACGCTCGACATCGCGATCGAGGCGGTGCGGCGCCAGCGTGGCCTGGACGCGCCGCCGAGCCGGATCGCCGTGGTCGCGATGGGTCGCTACGGCGGGTTCGAGCTGTCGTACGGCAGCGACGCCGACGTGATGTTCGTGCACGAGGCCGCCCACGGTGCGGACACCCAGGCCTCGGCGTCGTTCGCGACCGCGGTCGTCTCGGAGGTACGTCGCCTGCTCTCGCTGCCGGCCAGCGACCCGCCGCTGGAGATCGACGCCGACCTGCGCCCGGAGGGCAAGAACGGCCCGATGGTGCGCACCGTGGAGTCCTACGCCGCCTACTACGCGAAGTGGTCGGACGTGTGGGAGTTCCAGGCCCTGCTGCGAGCCGACGCGGTGGTCGGCGACCCCAACCTGCGCGCCCGCTTCACCGAGCTCATCGACCCGCTGCGCTTCCCCCTCGACGGCATCGCGGAGTCCGCCGTGCTCGAGGTGCGTCGGATCAAGGCACGCGTCGACGACGAGCGCCTGCCGCGCGGCGCGGACCGGCACACCCACCTCAAGCTCGGTCGCGGCGGGCTGGCCGACGTCGAGTGGACCGTGCAGCTGCTGCAGATGCGGCACGCGGGGCGGGTCGAGGGGCTGCGCACGACGCAGACGCTGCCCGCCCTGGAGGCGGCGGCCGGGGCGGGGCTGGTCGCCGAGGCCGACGCGGCGACGCTGGCGGAGGCCTGGCGGCTGGTGAGCCGGGTGCGCAACGCCGTCACGCTCGTGCGCGGCAGACCGGCCGACCAGCTGCCCAGCGACGCCCGCGAGCGCGCCGCGGTCGCGCGGGTGCTGGGCTACCCGCAGGGCGCGTCGGACGAGATGGTCAACGACTACCTGCGCACCACCCGCCGCGCCCACGCCGTGGTCGAGCGGGTCTTCTGGGAATGAAGCGATGTGCTTCATCGATGGACAAATGAAGCAATGACCTTCATTATCGAGGAGTGCCCAGGACTGCCGTCGCGACGCTGATCGGCGACCTCGTGGGGTCTCGAGCCTCCCACGACCGCGCCGACCTCCACCAGCGCCTCGAGTCGGCGCTGGGCGAGGTCAACGACCTGGTGCACCCGCTCCGGCCGCTGTGGGTCACCGTCGGGGACGAGTACCAGGGTGCCTTCGCGACGGTCGCGGAGGCCGTGCGGGCCACGCTGCTGGTCCGGACGCGGCTGCTCCCGGACCACGACGTGCGCCACGGCATCGGCTGGGGAGCGACGACCGTCCTCGACGCGGACACCGGCATCGAGGACGGACCCGGGTGGTGGGCGGCCCGGGTGGCGATCGAGGCCGCCGCCAGCGCGGAGCACAGCCCGGCCCAGCGGTGGCTGCGCACGGCGTACGTCGTGGCCGACGGCGCCGCCGGGGGAGCGGACCCCGCCCTGGTCAACGCCGGGCTGGTGCTGCGTGACGAGCGGGTCAGCGGCCTGTCGGCGCGCTCGGTGTCGGTGCTGCGTGGTCTGCTGTCCCACGAGACCCAGCGCGACGTCGCCGACGCCCTGGGGATCAGCGCGTCCGCGGTGTCGCAGCGGGTGCGCGCCGACGGGCTCGCGGCGATCGTCGCGGCCCACGACCTGCTCGCGCCCGCCAGTGGGGGCGACGACCGGGAGGAAGGAGACCGATGAGCTGGCTCGGGATCCTGCTGATCGGGTTCGCGGTCACCGACCTGATCCACGCCGTGCGCCGCACGCGCTACCTGCCCGAGTGCGTCGGGGCGCTGGTGGCGCTGTGCACCGGCCTGCTGGCCGGGCTGACGTCGGGGCGGGACGTGGCGGCGCTCCTGGGCATCGCGGTCGTGGTGCTGCTGTGGGGCCTGACGGTCACGTGGGGCTTCGGCCACCCGGGACCGAAGGCGGCCCGGCTGCCGCTCGGCGTGTTCCTGGTGGCGCTGGTGGGCGCGATCGCCTGCTCCGGGCTGGCGCCGGAGGCCTCCGGCCCGCTGGCCCGGTGGCTCGACTCCCTCGCCGTGGGCGATCTCGACGGCGTCGGTCCCGACCGGTTCCTGCTGCTTCTCGGCGCGTTCGCGATCCAGCTCTCCACCGGCAACGTGCTGGTCCGGCTGGTGCTCAAGGCGACCGGCACCATCAACCCGCGGGCCGACGGCGCGATGCCGCCCACCCGGCTCAAGGGCGGGCGCCTGCTGGGTCCGCTCGAGCGCGTCTTCATCCTCGCCCTCGCCCTCGGCGGGCAGGTGACGGCGGCCAGCGTGGTCGTCGCCGCCAAGGGGCTGCTGCGCTTCCCCGAGCTCTCGTCGCGGCGCGACCAGGACCGGATCCACCAGCTCACCGAGTACTTCCTGCTGGGGTCGTTCGTGTCGTGGCTGGTGGCCCTGGGCTCCTACGTCCTGCTGGCCTGAGCGCCGGGGCCGTCGGTGCGCTCGGCGCGCCGCGAGGCGACGCCGGCGTCGGTGCAGAAGCCACCTCCGTGGCGCTTGAGGCAGAGCAGCCCGACCAGCAGCCCCTGGCGGTCGACCACGGCGACGCGCCGCTCGCCCACGGCGCGCATCGCCCGGCGTACCTGCTCCGCGGGCAGGTCGGCGCCGATGGTGCGCCCCTCGAGCACGGCATGCGCGAGCGCGGGCTGCTCCCCGGACCCGGCGGCGGCGAGGTCCCGGCGCACGAGCGTGCCGAGCAGCTGCTCGCCGACCCGGCCCGTGCCGGTGAGCAGCACCATGTGGACGTGAGGGCTGGCGAGGACCTCCTGTACATCGGCCACCGTCGCCTCCCCGTCCAGGACGATCGGGGACCGCAGCATCACCTCTGCCACCCGTGCCGTCACCCTGCGACGATAGGCGCACCCCGCGCGAGTGTCTGCCTCGGGCGGCGAGCGGGGACCTCAGGTCGGGGCGGGTCGCCCCGCGGGCGGTACGAGCAGCAGCCGCTCCCTGCGGAGGGGGAGACGCCCGGGCGGGTGCGGCGCTGCGGCGTCCGTCCCCGCGACGGTGGGCTCCGCGCCGCTCGTCCGCGATCGAACACGCTTGCGAATATGCGCAAGAGCGGGTAGTCTGATCGGACGCACCATAGGTCCATGGCTCCAGGGCGTCGCCCGGGCCATGGCTGAGTGGAGCGAGTTGCGAGGGTGACGTAATAGTCCGGGGACCCGGGCCTCCAGGAGCGACGACCATCGATCGATCGCGCGCGTGCGCGATCGGCTCGTCGTCGACGTGGAGGAGGTCCGTGGTGGTGCACCCGATCATCGCCGCCGCCTGCGACGTCCGCGCGCGCCTCAAGTCGGTGTCCGGGGCCAACCCGACGTTCATGACCACCGCCGAGAAGGCGAGCGCGTTGGGTGAGCTGGGTCGGGCCGAGGGACAGCTGGCCGAGCTGCGGTTGCGGATCCTCGCCGAGGCCGGCGACCTCGCTGCCGACACCGCGGCCCGGGACGCCGCCGGCTGGCTGGCGCAGCAGACCCGCACGTCGTTCGCGGACGCGCGGTCCGACCTGCGCCTGGCCGAGTCGTTGGACCGCCACCGGCCGGTCCTCGCGGCCGCCATGCGGGAGGGCGCCGCGAGCCTGGCGCAGGCGCGGGTGATCGATCGTGCGCTCACCGCGCTGCCCGGTGCCGTCGACGCCGAGACGGTGTCGCTGGCCGAGGCGCACCTCGTCGACCGGGCGGGGGAGTTCGGTCCCAAGGAGCTCGGTCGCATCGGGCGCCGCATCCTCGACGTCGTCGCGCCCGAGGTCGCCGAGCGAGCCGAAGCCGCTCGGCTCGCCGACCTCGAGGCCCACGCCCGCGAGCACACCCGGCTGACGATGCGTCGGCTCGGCGACGGCACGACCCGCATCTCCGGCCGGCTCCCCGACGCCGCGGCGACACGGTGGGTGACCTACCTGGAGGCCTTGACCAACCCGCGACTGGCTGGTCCCGCCGGGGGCGACGTCGCCGAGCGGCTTCCCCACCCGCGCCGGATGGGCGAGGCGTGGATCCAGCTCCTCGAGACCCTCGACGCCGGTCGGCTGCCGGTCCACGGCGGCGACGCGACCACCGTGGTCGTCACCATCTCGTTGGAGTCGCTCAGGGCCGAGCTCGCCACGGCGGACCTGCTCGGCTCGGGGCTGGTGCCGGGCGACGAGCTCACGGGGGACCGGATCACCGCCGCCGAGGCGCGCCGCCTGGCGTGCAGCGCCAGGATCCTTCCGGTGGTCCTCGGCGGCGAGGGCCTGCCGATCGACCTCGGCCGTGTCCGGCGCCTCTTCACCCCCGCGCAGCGCAAGGCGCTCCTGGTCCGCGACCGCACCTGCCGTGCCGAGGGCTGCGAGATCCCCGCCACCTGGTGCGAGGCCCACCACCTCGAGCCCTGGCACCACGGCGGACCCACCGACCTCGCCAACGGCCTCCTGCTCTGCACCCACCACCATCACCGCGTCCACGACGCCGGACACCGGGTCGACCGGCTCCCCAACGGCGACCTCCGCTTCCATCGACGCAGATAGGAGGCACGGGCGGGACAGTCTTGGTCGGTCATCGGGCGAGCAGGAGCCGGTGACACCCGGTCAACGAGGGAGGACGATGTCTCGATGGGCCGACTCGCGATCCCCGCGGCCGCGTCCTGAGGGGCGGTGCGGTGGTGGTGCGAGAGTGGCGGTGATCGACGACGTCCGCGCGCTCGGGTCGGAGCTCGAACGTTCCTACGAGGTCTACGTACGAGGGCGCCTGAAGTTCCGGGTCAAGCAGATCGTCTACGTCGCGTTCTCCCTCGACGAGCGCGTGATGGGGTTCGGGTTCCCCAAGGAGGAGCGCGCCGCACTCGTGGAGAGCGAGCCGCACAGGTTCCACCTGCCCCCGCAGGCCGACCTGCGCTTCCACTGGGTCCACGCCGACCTTGCGACGCTGGACCCTGCCGAGGCCCGCGAGCTCGTCGTCGACGCCTGGCGCCTGGTCGTGCCGCAGAAGGTCTCGCGCGCCTACGACCTCGCCCACCCCCACGGCCCGGGCTGACGTCCGCAGCCGAGCGGGAGACCTCACGGGGTTCGTCCCTCACGGCGACGCAGCACCGGATCTGCTGCGCGAGCCGCCGCGGGTCGTTCGCGTCGAAGGCCAGCTGCCAGAAGGTCACGCGACCCAAGGTAGGGGGCGATCCGGGGGGTGTGTCGACGCCCACCCCCAGCCACCCGGAAGACCCACGCCGAAGCCGCTCCTTGACACAGAGGGGTGCCAGATCCGGGTGCATCACGGATGACGACTCTGGCACCCTGCCTTATCGTTAGCGGCCAGCCTGCTCAACGCCCAGCGCTGGTACTGGGCGTCACTGAACCCAAGGATGACGGCACCGTTCGAGTCGGGCCAGGCCCCAGGAGGCGCCGTCCCTCAGTGGGCGGCGACCTCCGAAAACACCTCAGGACATGGCGCCCTCTACGCGCGCATCTCGGGGTGCTCTCAAGGGGTCAGCGCAACACTTCCTTAACTCGAGGAGGTTGCGGTGGGACGTGGTGACTACGAGAAGCTGACGCCAGAGACGATCGACGCGCTGTGGGCGAGGCTGCGTGAGGGGCAGGCAGCGAAGCCGACAGCTCGGCAACTGGGTCTGTCACCGAGCACGGTGCGTACCTACCTGCTGCGCTGTGGTGGGGTCAGACCCGATCCTCGGCGTCGATCACGTTGTCGCCTGTCGATGGCGGAGCGCGAGGAGATCTCTCGGGGCTTGGCGGCCCAGGAGTCGATCCGAGCCATCGCGACTCGATTGGGTCGAGCGCCCTCGACGGTTAGCCGAGAGATCAACACCAACGGCGGGCCCAGGCGATACAGAGCAGCCAGAGCCGATCGTGAGGCGTGGTCGCGTGCGACCCGTCCCAAGGCGTGCAAGCTGGCTGTGAACCCGGTGCTGGCTGGCATCGTGGCCGAGAAGCTTCAGCGACGATGGTCACCCCAGCAGATCGCAGGCTGGCTCAAGTCCACCTACCCCGACGACCCGGAGATGCACGTGTCCCACGAGAGCATCTACCGCACCCTGTTCGTCCAGTCCCGCGGCGCGCTGCGCAAAGAACTGACCGCTCACCTGCGCACCGGGCGGGTGATCCGGCGACCCAAGGGAGTTCGGTTGCCCGACGGTCGTGGCGGCCGGCCCAACACGCTGCACATCTCCGAGCGACCGGCCGAGGTAGAGGACCGGGCGGTACCCGGCCACTGGGAAGGCGACCTGGTGTTCGGCAAAGGGATGAGCCCCGTTGCCACCTTGGTGGAGCGCTCGACCCGGTTTCCTGATGCTGGTCGCGCTACCTGTGGCAATCACAAGGCTGACGCGGTCGCCGATGCGCTGGCTGCCGCAGTCACGACGCTGCCGCAGCAACTGACGAAGTCCCTGACCTGGGACCTCGGCCACGAGATGGCCCAACACCAGCGGTTCACCGTCGCCACCGGTGTGCAGGTCTACTTCTGCGATCCGAAGTCGCCGTGGCAGCGTGGCAGCAACGAGAACACCAACGGACTTCTGCGTCAGTACCTGCCCCGCCGGGTCGACTTCCGCACCTTGACCCAAGACGACTTCGATGCCATCGCTCAAGAGCTCAACGAACGCCCTCGACAGACCCTCGGCTTCAAGACACCATCACAAGCACTAGCCGAGGTGTTGCGCTGACCGCCTGAACCCGCAGGCATGAGCGGGCGCTCGGTTCGCGGCGGGTCCGGCGTTTCAAGCGACCTCCCTGCAGGCGTCGCGCGAGTGCGCCACACTGCCTCAGTGAGCGCCGGGCGGATGGGGAGAGCCGTATCTCTTGCCTGTGTCGTGATTTCGCTCAGCGCGTGCGGCGGGGCACGAGCCGTCGACGGCGGTGACGCGACCGTGCTGGTTGCCGAACGAACTGGTGGAGGCATGGACGCACGCCTCGAGGGAACCCTTGCGGTCGTCGATGGGTGCTTGGGCATCACTGATGTCACTACGTATCGCGACACGGTCGTCGTATGGCCGCACGGCACCGAGGTGACGAGCGACGCCCCCACCACCATCGAGCTCCCCGGCGTTGGCGAGATCGCTGTCGGCGAGAAGGTCTCCGTCGACGGAGGCGTGGACAGGAGCACCACGGGTCGGGTCGGCGGGCTGGTCGTCCCGTCCTACTGCGACAGCACCGAGATCTGGCTCGCGCGCTGACTGACTGGACCCGCACGGACGACTCGCCCCGGGGACCAGACCCAGCCTCAGCGAACCTTCCACGTCGTCGGAGGCCACCAGACTCCGCATCCCCGGACCACCGTGAAGGTCGAACGTGGGCAACACCTGATCCTCGCCCCTGTAGCCGGCCGCCCTGACGTACGCGCCGACGTAGGTGCGGACGCCCCGGTCACCCGAGGTGGAGGGCCCGTCCACGACGTGTGGGAGCGTGGGAGCCGTGACCGTCCCGACCATTCGTCCTGCTCATGAGGCCGACATGGAGCGTCTGGTCGATGTGGAGGTCAAGGCGGGGCAGCTGTTCCACACCGTTGGCATGTCACAGGTCGCTGAGGACGTGCCGGACAGAAGCGATCTGCGCGAGGCCATTGAGCGAGCGCAGGTCTGGGTGGCGCAGTTCGGTGCGGAGATCGCGGCGTACATCACCGCGGAGGTGCTCGACGGGAACGCGCACGTGGCCCAGGTGTCGGTAGCACCCGCGTACGCCGGTCGACGTATCGGTCGGGCCTTGCTCGAGTTCGTGGAAGCCTGGGGTCGCGACGCCGGGCTTCCTGCCACCACGTTGACGACCTTCAGAGACGTCCCGTGGAACGGCCCCTACTACCTCCGTCTCGGCTATCGGGTCCTTGCAAGCAACCACGTCGGCCCGGAGCTGGCTCGGGCGATGGCACACGAGGCGTCGCTCCCAGGGATCGACGCCTCCCTGCGGTGCGCGATGATCAAGCCCAACCATCCGCCCGCCGTCACCTGACGGGCCAGCCACAGGATCAGCCTGTCCTGCAACCGCGACGACGACGGTCTGCCGCGCGATGAACGCGCTCCTGCGTCAGCGCACCTGGCGCGCGACCGCGCGGGACTGCTCGCGGGCCTCCTCGCCCGGAGGAGCCCAGTGCCACGCCCATGTCAGGGAGGCGCCGTCCCAGCCCGGGTGGATCTCCATGGCAGGTCCCTCGACGTCCGCGACGTAGCGTCCGGGGCCCGTCCTCCGGAAGGTGACGACCGTGGGGAACTCACTGGCGACGACGTGCAGAGCGGAAGCCGTCACGATGGTGTGCTCGACGTGCTGGAGTCCGGAGACACCGACGGCCTCGTAGTCGACGCTCATCGCGTGCTCGGTCAGTCGGCGTACATCGATGCGGCACTGGCAGTCCCCGCTCTCCGGCCCGGTCACCGTCCCTCGGTAGAGCCCTGCGGGGACGGCCAGCATGTTCACCATGGCGCGATTGCACCACAGCGCGGACGAACCTGCGGTGGTCATCGCGGTCGTCACGCAGGGACGGGTCCGGTCAGAGTCGCAGCACGCGCCCGGCGACGACGAGGTGCACCTCGTCGCAGGCGGCGGCGACGCGTTGGTTGACCACGCCGAGCAGGTCGCGGAAGAGGCGACCGGAGCGGTGCTCGGGCACCACGCCGAGGCCGACCTCGTTGGTGACCAGGACGACGTCCTGCTCGCACCGCACCAGCGCCTCGACGACCTCGTCGGTGCGCGCCAGCACGAGGTCGTGGACGGCGTCGGAGTCGTCCTCCCACGCGTCGTGGGTGTCGATGATCGCGGTCAGCCAGGTGCCGAGGCAGTCGACGAGGAGGGGGTCGCGGGCCGCGGTGAGCGCCCCGGCCAGGTCCTGCGTCTCGAGGGTGCCCCAGGAGTCGGGGCGCCGGGCGCGGTGGGCGTCGATCCGGGCCGCCCAGTCGGGGTCCTGCTCGCGGTCGGGGGGCGTCCCGGTGGCGACGTAGGTGGCCGGTGCGCCTCCGATCAGGTCCTCCGCGTGGGTGGACTTGCCCGACCGCACGCCGCCGGTGACCAGGATCCGCATGGCGCGATCCTGTCAGGTCGCCGCGGATCGGACGCAGCCGCATGGGTACGGGTCGACATGACCGCCGACGACCCGACCCCGTCCAGTCCCGCCGACGCCACCGCAGAGACGACCGGCGACACGACCGGCGACACCGCCTCGGGAGGCGGTCGTCCGCTCGCGGTCGTGACGGGCGCCTCGAGCGGCATCGGTCTCGAGCTCGCCAAGCAGTTCGCCGAGCACGGCTTCGACCTCCTCGTCGCGGCCGAGGACGACGAGATCACGGTCGCCGCGGCCGTCCTGCGGGCCGAGGGCGACGGGGAAGTCGAGGCGGTGCAGGTTGACCTGCGCAACGAGCAGGGAGTGGCCGCCCTCTACACCGCCATCCGTGCGGACGGTCGCCCCGTGGCCGCCATCGCGCTCAACGCCGGCCACGGACAGGGCGGCGCGTTCGTCGACACGGACCTCGCCGACGAGCTCTCGATCATCGACCTCAACGTCGTCTCGACCGTGCGCCTGGCCAAGCTCGTGCTCCGCGACATGGTGGCCGCCGACGCGGGCCGGGTGCTGGTGACGTCGTCGATCGCCGCGACGATGCCGGGCTCGTTCCAGGCGGTCTACAACGCGTCGAAGTCGTTCCTCCAGTCCTTCACCGAGGCGCTGCAGGACGAGCTCAAGGACACCGGCGTCACGCTGACCTCGCTGATGCCCGGACCGACGGACACCGACTTCTTCGAGCGCGCCGACATGGCCGACGACACCGCGGTCGGCACGTCGAAGAAGGACGACCCCGCGCAGGTGGCCCGCCAGGGCTTCGAGGCGCTGATGGACGGCAAGGCCCGGGTGGTCGGCGGCGGACTGAAGACCAAGGTGCAGGAGGCCGCCGGCAAGGCGATGCCCGACAAGCTCAAGGCGGCGATGCACCGCAGGATGGCCGAGCCGGGCTCCGGCGACTGACCGACCCCGGGAGAGGGCCGCGCGCAGCAGCCGTCAGCCAGTGGCGGCGGCCAGGACCAGCACGGCGAAGGTGACCTCCACGGCCGCGCCGAGCACGTCGCCGGTGATGCCGCCGAGGCGGCGTACGCACCGCAGCAGCAGGGCCAGCACGACGGCCACCGCAGCCGCCAGTCCCACCACGGTCGATGCGGCCGAGCCGAGCCCGTGGCCCGCGAGGGCCGCGGCCGCGCCGCAGACCAGGAGCGACGCGACGGCGGCGACGACCGGCACCGAGCCGACGTGCGTCGCTCCCAGGCCGTCCGGGCGTGCCGCGGGCACACCGCGCACGCACGAGACGGTCAGCGCGACGCGCGAGACGCACACCAGCAGCCCGACGACCCACCAGCCCCGGTCGTCGCGCACCACGGCCGTCAGCCCGGCCGCCTGGAGCCCGGCGACGAGCACCACGGCGACCACCCCGGCCGGGCCGACCGGGCCGGTGCGCATCACCTCCAGCGAGCGGGCGGGGGAGTAGGAGGCGGTGAGCCCGTCGGCGGTGTCGGCGAGCCCGTCCCAGTGGAACGCCCGGGTGCCGAGGGCCAGCGTCAGCACCACGACGTACGCCGTCGCAAGCGGAGGCAGGCCGATCCAGCCGCCGACCAGCACCACGACCGCCGCGGCGGCCGCGAGCGGCAGCACGGCCAGCGGCGCGAGAGCCATCGCCAGCCCGGCGACCCCGCGGTCGACCCGGCTCGGGGGCGGGACCCGCACGGCGGTGAGGGTCCCGGTCGCGAGCAGCCAGGCGTCGCGCACGATCACGAAGGCATGATCTCCGACAGCAGCGCCACTTCGCGCAGGACGGCGATCGCCGAGCGCAGCACCGGGACGGCGGCGACCGCACCGGACCCCTCGCCCAGCCGCATGCCGAGGTCGAGGACCGGCTCCAGGCCCAGGGACTTCAGGGCGTGCGCCTGCGCCGGCTCGGTCGAGCGGTGCCCGGCCAGCCACCACGCCGCGGCGCCCGGCGCGTGCGCCTCGGCCACGACCGCGCAGGCGAGCGACATCAGGCCGTCGAGGAGGACCGGGACGCCCCGCGTGGACGCCTCGACCAGGAAGCCGACGGTGGCGGCCAGGTCGGCGCTGCCGAGCGCGGCGAGCACCTCGACCGGGTCGGACGTGCGGCCCTGCGCGCGGGCCAGCGCCTGCTCGATCACGTCGCGCTTGCGGCGCCACCCGTCGTCGTCGATGCCGGTGCCGCGACCGGTCACCTCGTCGGCGGGCAGCCCGAGCACGGTCGCGACGAGAGCCGCCGCGGCCGTGGTGTTGCCGATGCCGAGGTCGCCGGTCATGAGCAGCTGGGCGCCGTCGTCGATCTGCTCCGCGGCGAGCTCGGCGCCGAGGGCGAGCGAGCGCTCGGCCTCGTCGCGCGTCAGGGCGTCGGCCAGGTGGATGGGCTCGGAGCCGCGGCGCACCTTGCGGGCGGTGACCGCGTCGGGCAGGTCGTCGAGGTCGGCGTCGACGGCGACGTCGACCACGCTCACCGCGACGCCGTGCGCACGCGCCAGCGCGCTCACGCCCGCGCTCCCCGCCACGAGGGTGCGCACCATCGCCTCG
Source organism: Nocardioides sp. zg-1228 (assembly GCF_017086465.1). NCBI lineage: Bacteria > Bacillati > Actinomycetota > Actinomycetes > Propionibacteriales > Nocardioidaceae > Nocardioides > Nocardioides sp. zg-1228. Next base: position 1,567,774 of record NZ_CP070961.1, read on the forward strand.
GTCACGGCCGCCGGGTAGGCGGACACGCCGTGGGCGGCGACGCCGTGGTCGCCCGCCAGCACCACGAGGCGGACGTCGGTCAGCGGGCGCGGGGGCACGACGCCCTGCGCGGCGCACAGCCACGCCCCGAGCTCGCCGAGACGGCCGAGCGCCCCCGGTGGGGTGGCGAGTGCGGCGACGCGATCGCGCGCGAGGGTGGCGATCTCGGACGGGGGCGGGGCGATGCGCGGCGACTGGGTCATGGCGCCACCAGCCTAGTGAGGCGCGCGCCCGGACGGCCTGCGAGTCTTGCCCGGGTGACCGGCCACTCCGTCCTGCAGCTCCCGGTGCCGGCGCTCGAGGAGTGGGTGCGCGAGCGCACCGCCCACTACGACGCCGGTTTCGTCTCGACCGACGCGCGCTTCGGGCACGCGCACATCACCGCGCTCGGTCCCTTCGCGCCCAGCCCCACCGACGCGGACCTCGGCACGGTCGCGGCGATCGCGGCCGCGACCCCGCCGGTCGCGGTCAGGCTGGCGCGGCTGGACCAGTTCCCCAGCGGGATCATCCACCTCGTGCCGGAGCCCGACGAGGCGCTCCGAGACCTGACCGCGCGCCTTGTCGCGGCGTTCCCCGCGTGGCCGCCGTACGGCGGGGAGTTCGGCAGCGACGTGCGCCCCCACCTGACCGTGGACGCGGCCTCCGACGACGTCGACCTGGCCTCCACCGCCGCGCGGCTCGCCGACGTCGTGCCCGTCGACGTCGTGCTCGACCGGCTCCAGCTCGCCTGGTGGGAGACCGACCGCTGCCATGTGCTGGCGGAGTGGCCGCTCGGTCGGTGACCGGACGTGCGAGGATCACCGCATGGCTACCTGGGCACACCTCGAGATCACCGTCGACGACCAGGGCAACGTGGAGGTCGGCGGCTACAACGCCGACCCCGAGGCCCTCGTGGAGGACACCGAGTCGTGGGAGGACCTGCTGTCCACCCTCGGCCTCAGCGGCTGGGAGCTGGTGCAGGTCATCCCGGGCGTCGAGACCACCTACTGGTTCAAGCGCCAGTCCTGATCCCGGCGTGAGCGAGGTCCACGACCGCTTCCGGTCGGCGTCGGCGGGCGCCGAGTGGATCTTCCACCGTCCGCCGTCGACGCCCGCGGCGATGCTGCGCGACCTCGCCGACTTCGCCGAGGCCCACGACATCGGGTGGGACCGCTACGGCGAGCGCGGGGCCGTCGCCGAGCTCGAGGCGCGGGTCGCCGGCCTGCTCGGCAAGCCGGCGGCGGTGATGTTCCCCAGCGGCGTGATGGCCCAGCAGGCCACCCTGCGCGCGTGGTGCGACCGCGCGGGCTCACGCCGCGTCGCCCTGCCCGACCTGTCGCACCTCGTGCGGCACGAGCAGGACGGTCCCCGGCGGGTGCTCGGCCTGGAGCTGGAGTGGCTCACCACCGGCCCCCGCACCGCCACCGACGAGGACCTCGCCGCCGTCGGCGGCCGGCTCGGGGCGGCGCTGGTCGAGCTGCCGCTGCGCGACGCCGGCTGTCTGCTGCCGCCGTGGGACGAGCTCGTCGCCCTCTCCGCCGCCGCCCGCGAGCGCCGGGTGCGGCTGCACGCCGACGGGGCCCGGATCTGGGAGTCGGTCTCCTACTGGGGCCGCGACCTGGCCGAGGTGGCCGAGCTGTTCGACTCGGTCTACGTCTCGCTCTACAAGGGGCTCGGCGGCTCGAGCGGGGCACTGGTCGCCTGCCCCGAGGACCTCGCCGGCGAGCTGCGGTCGTGGCGGCAGCGGATGGGCGGCACGCTCTACTCCATGACGACGGCGGCGCTCGGCGGGCTGAAGGGCCTCGACGAGCACCTGTCCGACTTCGCAGAGCATCGGGCCTGGGCGGTCGCGCTGGCGGTGGCGCTGCGCGAGCGCGGCTTCCGCACCGTGCCCGACGAGCCCCACATCGCCACCTTCCTGGCCTACGCGCCCGGCACGGCCGAGGAGGTCAACGAGCGCGTCATCGCCTTCGTCGAGGAGCGTGGCCTCGTCCCGTGCGGGCTGTGGAGCGGCGCCGACGTGCCGGGCTGGGTGCAGACGGAGCTGACCTGCTACGAGTCGGCGTCCCGGCGCGACCCGGCCGAGGTGGCCGACACCATGGCCGCGGCCGTCGGGCTGGGCGCGGCTCACCCCTAGCCCGGCGTGGTCGCCGCGCCTCCGGGCGTCGCGGGGCCGTGGCCTACATTCCTCCCGTGAGTGCCCAGGCCCCAACCGCGGTGATCCTCGTCCGCGCGACCAGCTTCGTCCCCAACCCCGCGACCGCGGCCGACAACGCGTTCCAGTCCGAGGCCCCTGCGGGGCAGACCGACTACACGACGGCCGAGAAGGCGCTGGCCGAGATGGACGCGCTGGCCGCGGCGCTGCGCGACGTCGGCGTACGGGTGCACGTCTTCGACGACGACGACCACACCCGCCCCGACAGCGTGTTCCCCAACAACTGGGTGTCCACCCACGCCGGTGGCACCGTGGCGGTCTACCCGATGTACGCCTCCAACCGCCGCCACGAGCGGCGTGCCGACGTCCTGGAGCTGCTGAAGTCGGAGTACCGCGTGCAGGCGATCATCGACTACTCCGGCCTGGAGCCCGACGGCGTCTTCCTCGAGGGCACCGGCGCCATGGTGCTCGACCACGTCTCGCGGGTGGCCTACACCGCGCGCAGCCACCGCGCCGATGTCGCCGTGCTCGAGCGCTTCTGCACCGACTTCAACTACGAGCCGATGGCCTTCGACGCCGTCGACTCCGACGGCGTGCCGGTCTACCACACCAACGTGCTGGCCTGCATCGGCACCGACGTCGCGCTGATCGCCCTGGAGATGATCCCCGACGAGCACCGCCGCGAGCAGGTGCGCGAGCGGCTCGCCGTCACCGGGCGGACCATCGTCGAGCTCACCGAGGCGCAGGTGCGCGAGTTCGCCGGCAACGCCGTCGAGCTGTGCGGCCGTACGCCCGACGGCAGGCGTCGCTACGTGATGGCGATGTCGGGCCGCGCCCGACGCTCGCTGCGCCCCGCGCAGGTGGCCGCCATCGAGGAGACGTGCGAGATCGTCTCGGTCGAGATCCCGACCATCGAGCTGGCCGGCGGGTCGGTGCGGTGCATGATCGCCGGCATCCACCTCGACCGGCGCCCGCCGCTGGCGGAGGCCGAGCTCACCGAGGCCGTCGAGGCGATCAACGTCGACGACCCGATCACCCCCGACGGCCGCTACGTGGCCAAGGACTACGTCTGACCCGGACCGCGATCTGGGGGCACCGGATCGGCCTCCGCCGCCCCCTCGGCGACGGTCAGTGCCCGTGCCCGTGCCCGTGCCCGTGCCCGTGCCCGTGCCCGGTCCGCACGTCGAGCCAGACCAGGCGGTGGTCGGTGACCGGGAACGGGTAGGTGCCGACGAGGCGGAACAGGGGGTCGGCCGCGACCGGCCAGAACACGCCGGCGCCCGCGACCGCGAGGCGGCTGCTCGGCAGCACGTAGTCGACGCGCAGGTTGCCGGGGGCGTTGTCGGCGAAGTCGGCGGTGTCCTCGGCCGCCGGGCCGGTGTGGGTGAGGTTGGCGCCCCGGTCGCGTGCGGTGGCCTCGACCGCGCCGGCCGAGGTGGGGTGGGGATCCTGGATGCCCGGGTGGTCGAGCAGCTGGAGGATCGCGTCGGCGTAGGAGTCGCCGTCGAACGGGTCGGCGTTCTGGTCTCCGGCGACCACGAAGTCCTGGCCGCGACCGAGGCCACCCGTGGCGCCCTCGTCGTCGTAGATGTAGGACGCCGCCCGGCCGCCGCTGACGTAGTCGGCCCAGAAGCGGATCTCGTCGTGGTTGCGCCGCCCGTTGCGGTCCTCCGGGCCGTCGAAGCTCGGCGGCGTCGGGTGGGAGACGAGGAAGTGGACCGGCTTGCGCCCCGGGATGCGGATCGGCACGTCCCAGTGCGACTTCGAGGACAGCCGGAGGACGTCGAGCTCGGCGGGGGAGTACCAGCCGTCGGGCAGCACCGCGCCCCGCATGTCCTTCCACAGGAATCGCTGGAAGGTGCGCACCTCGTCGGTGGCGATCGGGTACTTCGAGTAGACGACCATGCCGTACTGCCCGGGGAACAGCCCGAACCCCAGGGAGTCGTCGCCGCCGGCTTGGGTGCCGGGGACGCCGACGACGCCGTTGTTGTCGAGGTCGTAGCCGCTCGGCACGCCGGTGTTGCTCGGCGCGACGTAGTAGTAGGGGTAGTCCACCGGGGCGGCGCCGTTCTGGCCCACGGCGAGGTAGTTGTCGCGGAACAGCTCGGCCGCCTCACCGTCCGGCGCGTAGTCGAACTCGTTGACCAGCACCACGTCGGCGTCGGCGCGCTGGATCGTCTCCGCGGCTCCGGCGGCCTGCGGGTTGCCGGGCGTCGAGAGGTCGGCGACCAGCCCGCCCTCGGTGCCGCGGTTGAGCGAGGCGTTGAAGGTGGCGAAGCGGACCTCGGTGGACCGGGGCGGCGTGCCGGGCTTGCCGGGCTTGGTGGGATTGCCGGGTTTGGCGCTGGCTGTGCCGCCCGGCCCTGCGGCCGGCGAGGCGAGCGCGGGCCCGCCGAGTCCGGCGACGGTGAGGGCCGCGACGGCGGCGAGGGCGAGGCGGGTGTGCCGAGAGCGCATGGGGGTGGGTGCCTTCCGAGTCAGGGGGTCGCCAACGTACGACGCAGCCGCCCGGTCGTGGAAGACGGGTGCGGCCGTCCACATCGCTGCCAGGGCACCGACCCCACGACGGGCCCTGCGATGCTGTCGCCCGTGATCCCCAGCCCCCGGCGTACGGCCATGCTCCTCGTCGGGTGCGTCGTGCTCGGCACCGGCGTCGCGCTGCTGCTGGCGGCCGACCTGGGCTCCGACGGGTACTCGACGTTCGTCAACGGCCTCACCCTCACCTCCGGGGTGGCCTTCTGGATCGTCAACCTGGTGGTCGGCGTGGTGCTGGTGCTGCTGGCGATGCTGCGCGGGGTCCGCCCGGGGGTGGGCACCGTCGTGCAGGTGGTGCTCGTGGGCATCGTCGTGTCGGCGGTGCTCGACCTGCTGGCGACGCCGGACGCGCTGGGGTGGCGCGTGGCGCTGCTCGTCGCGGCGTTCCCGCTGCTCGCGGTGGGCATCGCGCTCTACCTCGGCAGCCACACCGGCGCCGGTCCGGCGGAGGCGGCGGCTCTCGCGTGGGACCCGCCGGTGCCCTTCCGGTGGAGCTACAGCGTCGTGCAGGGCGGGGGAGCGCTGGGCGGCTGGCTGCTCGGCGCGACCGTGGGGGTGGGGACGCTCGCGGTGATCCTGCTCCTCGGTCCAGCGGTGGACCTCACGGCGCGGATCCTGTCGCTGGATCTCCACCAGGAGGCGGATCCCGCCGATCAGCGGTCGACCTAGTCTGAGCGCCATGTTGATCTGCGAGGAGCTGTTCCTGCTGCTGCGACGCGACGACGGCAAGCCCGAGAGCGCCATGGCGCACCGGGGCTACGGCCTGGCCGCGGCCATCGTCACCGACCTGGTGGTCGCGGAGCGGATCACCCTGAGCGACGACAAGGACCCCCGGATGACGGTGCTCGTGCCGGGACCGGTCGGGCACCCGGCGCTCGACGCGGCGATGGCGCGCCTGGAGCAGAAGGACGGCAAGAAGCTGTCGTCGCTGGTGACCGACGGCAAGCTCGCCGTCGAGCGCGAGGTGGCGGTGGCACTCGAGGCGGCCGGGACGATCGACATCGAGGAGAAGCGCGCGCTCGGCCTGGTGCCGGAGAAGTACCCCGTGCGCGATCCCGAGCCGGAGCGACGGGTCCGCGAGCGGCTGCGTGCGGTCCTGCTGGGCAGCACCCCGACGCCCGCCGACGCGAGCCTGCTCTGCATCCTGCAGGGTCTCGAGGTGGCGCCGAAGGTGCTCGAGGACGAGTCGGGGGCCCTGGGCAGGAAGGACCTCAAGCGGCGCATCGCGGAGATCTCCACCGACGTCGTCGCCGGCGAGGCGGTGGCGAAGGCCGTGGCGGCGATGAACGTGGCCATGATGACCGCCGTCGTCGTGCCGATCGTGGTGACGAGCGGCAACTGATCGCGGCGCCGCCGTGGTCTGCCGGGTCCGGACGTGGAGCGGTCGCGAGACCGCAGCACACTGCGCAAGGGCTGCGGTCCCGCGACCAGGGGCGAGGGATCGGGCGACGGATCGGGCGAGGATCAGGCGCTCAGCTCGGCGTGCTCGCTGCCGCGCCCCGATCCCGTCTGGGTGATCTCGATCTTGCGGGGCTTGGCCTTCTCGGCGACCGGGACGATCAGCCGCAGCACGCCGTCGGTGTAGGACGCCTCGATCCGCTCGAGGTCGAGGTTGTCGCCCAGCACGAGCTGGCGGCTGAACGCGCCGCGCGGGCGCTCGGAGGCCAGCGGCTCCCAGTCGCCGTTGCGGGCGACGCGCTCGGCGCGCACGGTGAGCACGTTGCGCTCGACGTCGAGGTCGATGGTGTCGGCGTTGACGCCGGGCAGGTCGAACTCGATGACGAAGCGGTCACCCTCGCGCCAGGCGTCCATCGGCATCACCGCGGGACGGTTGGTCGTGCCCAGCAGCTGCTGGGTGAGCCGGTCGAGGTCACGGAACGGGTCAGTGGTGCGAAGCAACATCGTCTCCTCCTGGTTCGGTGCCGGGTGGACCGTGGGTCCACAACCTGTATTAATGGTTATAGGTTTCTTATAGCCCATCTGTCAGACTTGGTGCAAGCCCCTCGCGACACCGACGAGGGACGCGATCCCGACGACCCGAGGAGGTGCCCGCGTGGCGGCTGACGACCACGGTGTGTACGCCATCTCGGTGGCGGCCTCGATGGTCTCGATGGAGATCCAGAACCTGCGCGTCTACGAGCGGCGCGGGCTGCTGCGCCCCGACCGCACGGAGGGCGGCACCCGGCTCTACAGCGCCGACGACGTCGCGCGCCTCGCGCGGATCCGCGACCTGCTGGCCGACGGGCTCAACCTCGCCGGCGTCGCCCGGGTGCTGGACCTCGAGGACGAGGTCGACCGGCTCCGGGCGCGGCTCGACGAGGCGGGCGATGAGTCGGGCAATGAGTCGGGCGATGAGTCGGGCGATGAGTCGGGCGATGAGCGGCGGGAGTCAGCCTGACGCCGGCCGGCCGGTGAGCACCCGCACCGCGAAGTCGGTGGTGAAGTCGTTGTCGAGGAAGCCGACCACCTTGGTCACCCGGTCGAGGTCGAGCGGCAGCAGCCCGCGCGAGCCGGGCACGTCGGGGGTGAGCCCGAGGTCGAGGTCGTCGCGGCCCGACATCATCGCGACGTTGAAGTCGTAGCGCTCGCGGGCGCCGTCGGCGCGCAGCCGGCGTACGACGGTGCTGCCGACGCGGCGACCGCCCGTCTCGGCCGCCCAGTCGTCGAGGGCCGCACGCAGCCCGTCGCCGTCGTTGTGGTCGACGTCGGCCCAGGCGGCGTCCATCGACCCGGCGACGTCGAGCAGGATCGCGGCGGTCTTCTCGCCGATGCCCTGCACGCCCGGCAGGTTGTCGCTGGAGTCGCCGCGCAGCGCCGCGAACGCGAGGTAGTTGGCCGGGCGCACCCCGTAGAGGTCGAACAGCCGCGCGGGGTTGAGCATCGGCGAGCCGTGGATGCCGCCGTCGATCAGGCGCAGCACCCGGGTGTGGGGGCTGATGTGCGCGAAGGCGTCGCGGTCGGAGGTGATGATCACGCAGTCCCAGCCGTTGGCGGTGGCCCAGGTGGCCCCTGACGCGTTCACGTCGTCGGCCTCCAGCCCGGCCGGGGTCACGGTCGCGAGCCCCAGCGCGTCGAGGAGGGCACCGGCCCGGTCGAGCTGGTCGACGAGCTCGGGGTCCTTCTCGGCCCGCCCGGCCTTGTAGTCGGGGTAGCGGTCGCGCCGCAGCGAGCCCGTGCGGTCGTCGAGGCCGAAGACCACGGCGTCGGGGGCGAACGAGTCGATCGACTCGAGGATCTGGCGGAGCATCCCGTGCAGTGCCCAGATGGGCCGGCCCTGGCGGTCGCGGAGCCCGGTGTGCGAGCGGGCGTGGTGGTTGCGGTGGAGCAGCGACGGCGCGTCGACGACGAGCAGCAGGCGACGGGACCGGGTCATCGGGCGGTGGGGTGCGCCGGGCCGGTCATGCGCCCACGATAGCGAGCGGCCAGCGTCCTAGGCTCGGGGGTGACAACCCCGTCCACCCCAGGAGTGAGACCTTGATCTTCATCACCGCGAAGTTCTCCGTGAAGCCCGATCACGCCGACGACTGGCCCGAGATCTCGCGCGCCTTCACCGAGGCGACGCGCGCCGAGGAGGGCTGCCTGTGGTTCGACTGGTCGCGGAGCCTGGCCGACCCCCACGAGTACGTCCTCGTCGAGGCCTTCCGCGACGGTGCGGCCGGGGCTGCCCACGTCGGCTCGGAGCACTTCAAGGCCGCCCAGGCCGAGCTCCCGCAGTACCTCGCCCGCACCCCGGACATCGTGAGCACCGAGGTCGACCAGGACGGCTGGAACGAGCTCGGCGAGATGCGGGTCGGCTGACCGGTGGGTGGGTGAGGCGCCGCGGCCCGGTCAGGAGGGCGGGTGGCTGACGTCGACGACGAGGCGCGGCGGGTCGGTGAGCGCGAACGCCCGGAAGGGGCGCGCGTCGCCGTCGAGGCCCACGAACACCTGGAGGTATCCCTCGAACCAGCCGCCGACGCGGACCTCGGCCAGGTCACCGGACGGGCCGAGGCGACGGGGGGTCTCGTAGGACCCCGGCTCGGGCATGGCGGTGCCGGACGCGCTGATCGTCAGGACGCGGTCACCCTCGAGCGGCACGATCTCGCCGCTGCCCTCGGCGACTGCCTGGTCGGCAAACTCCACGGCCCAGCCCGGCGCACCGCTGCCGGCGAGCTCCAGCACCAGCCGGTCGAAGCCGTCGTGCTCGCCGAGGCGCACGTCGGCCAGCTGCAGGTCCCACTCGCCGGAGGGCTCGCTGAGCTGCACCTCGGTGGCCGGACCGAATGCGGGCCCGTCGGGCGTCGCCGGCGCGGTCGGCGGCTCCGTGCTGGGCTCGGTCGCCGGCTCCGTGCTGGGCTCGCTCGGCGGCTCGGTGCTGGGCTCGGTGGGCTCGCTGGTGGGCTCGGTGGCGGGCGGATCGGTCGCGCTCACCCCGGTGGGCGTGACGCCGGTGCCGCACGCGGCCAGCAGCAGCCCGCCCGCCGTCACGGCGAGTGCTGCTCCCACACCACGCCTCATCATCGTCCCCGTCCCGTCGTTCGGTGGCCGTCGGGCGCTCCTCGCGCCCCGTGCGCCCAGCCTAGGGGCCGCGGCGTCGCGCGCGCGTGACCCCGCGGCGTGGGTGTCACGGGCGCAGCAGGATCTTGCCGCGTCGCCCCGGCGCCGCACTGGCACGCGCGGCGTCGGCGATCTCGTCGAGGCCGTAGACCTTCTCGACCGGCAGCGTCAGCGTCCCGGACGCGATGCCGGTGACCAGCTCACCCATCAGCGCTGCCCGCTTGTCGCGCGCCATGGCGGGGAAGACCTTGCTGCCCCAGAAGCCCTTGATGACGACCTGCTTGAAGATCACGTCACCCGAGCTGATCTCCATCGTGGGCGAGGCCATGGCGCCGAAGACCACCAGCACCCCGTCCTCCGCCAGGAGGGAGACGACGTCGCCGGCCGAGGTGCCTCCGACCGAGTCGACGCCGGCGACGACGGGCGCCTCGCCGACGATCTCGCGCACCCGCTCGCGCCAGCCGTCGTCGTCGGTCGCGACGACCCGCTCGATGCCCTGCTCGCGCAGCTCGCCGACGCCGTCGGAGCGGCGGACGAGGCCGAGGACGTTGACGCCGCGCGCCGCGGCCAGCTGGGCGACCAGGCGGCCGACCGCGCCGTTGGCGGCGTTCTGCACGATCCAGTCGCCCTCGGAGACCTCGAGGAAGTCGAGCAGCGCGATGGCGCTGAACGGCATCGAGACCAGCTGCGCGGCGGCCTCGTCGCTGATGCCGTCGGGCACGGGGGTCAGCCCGGCTGCCGGGGCGACGACCCGCTCGGCCCAGGCGCCGAAGGTGCCGCCCGTGGCGACGCGCTGGCCGACGGTGAGACCGTCGACGCCCTCGCCGAGCGCCTCCACCACGCCGACCAGCTCGGTGCCGGCACGGGCCGGCATCTCGGGCTTGAAGCCGTAGCTGCCACGCACGGTCCAGAGGTCGTGGTTGTGGATCGGCGAGAGCAGCACGCGCACGAGGGCCTGGCCCGGGCCGGGCTCGGGGTCGGGCACCTCCTGGACCGAGAGCACCTCGGAGGGGTCGCCGAACCTGGGCTGGACGAGTGCGCGCATGGGACTGCCTCTCGGATGAAGGTCGAACGGACAGAGGGCACAACCACCGATCCGGGCCGGCTATGCCGGACCGTGCCCATGGGGGTGAGGTCGGAGCGGCGCGAGCGGCGCACGCTGGGGGCATGCCCGGCGACCCGACACCCGGCGCGCCGTCGGGCCGGCCCGCGACGGCCGATGTGGATCGGCGGCTCGAGGCGAGCATCCTCGAGCTGCTGGCCCGCCGCGCCCCCACCTCGACGATCTGCCCGTCCGACGCGGCGCGGGCGGTCGGCGACGCCGACTCGTGGCGCGAGCTGATGGAGCCGGCGCGCCGGGCGGCCCGTCGCCTCGTCGACCGGGGCCGGGTCGAGATCACCCAGGGCGGCCGGGTCGTCGACCCGGCCGCGGCCACCGGACCGATCCGCATCCGGCTGCGGCGTTGACGCGTCGGCGCCCGGTCAGGGCATGACGGGCGGGACGAACTCAAAGGTCATCCCGAGCAGCCACAGCAGGATCAGCACGACCGGCAGGTGGAAGACGAACTGCAGGAAGGTGAATCCGACGAGGTCGCGGGCACGCACCCCGAGCACCGCCAGCAGAGGCAGCATGAAGAACGGGTTGACCAGGTTGGGCAGCGCCTCGGCGGCGTTGTAGATCTGCACCGTCCAGCCGAGGTTCATCCCGACGTCGGTGGCCGACTGCATGACGTACGGCGCCTCCACCAGCCACTTGCCCCCACCGGACGGGACGAGGAGCCCGAGCAGCGCCGTGTAGATGGCGATGACGACGGCGAACGCGCCGCCGCCGCCGATGTCGGTGAACAGGTCGGCGAGGTGCTCGGAGACGGTGATCCCGCCGCGGCCCTCGGCGCGGGTCAGCACGGCGGCCATCGCGGCGTACAGCGGGAACTGCACCAGCACGCCGGCGGTGGTCGGCACGGCCTTGGTGACCGCGTTGAGGAACCCGCGCGGGGTGCCGTGGAGGACCAGGCCGAGGATCAGGAACACCATGAGGTAGCCGTTGAGGCTGCTGATCACGGTGAGGAAGGGCAGGGTCGCGAGCTGGTGGACGAGCCAGCCGAGGGTCAGCAGCCCGACGAGGGCCGGCAGCACCCGCGAGTACTCGAGGCGCTCGCCGGGACGGGTGCGCGGCGCCATCGGCTCGACCTCGTCGGAGAGGTCGACGTCCATGTCCTCGGCCGTGCGGACCGCGTCGCCCTGTGGCGCCGACGCCCAGGCGACGGCGACGCTGAGGACGATGAGGACGACCGCCATCACGAGCGACTGCCAGGTGAGGATCGTCGCGCCGAAGTCGAGGACACCGGTGATCTCGAGCAGCTCCGGCGGCAGCGACGCCGGGGTCGCCTGCAGCTGGGCGGCGGACGAGGACAGGCCGAGCGCCCAGACCGCGCCGAGGCCGAGGTAGGCCGCCGCGCCGAGCGCCCGGTAGTCGGCGCGCAGGTCGGCGCGGCGCGCGATCGCCCGGGCCAGCAAGCCGCTGAAGACCAGGCTGAGCCCCCAGTTGAGCATCGACACCACGCACGACAGCAGCGCGACGAACGCCACGGCACCGCGCGGCGTCGAGGGGTAGAGCGCGATGCGCTCGATGATCCGCGCGACCGGCGGGGACGTGGCGACGACGTAGCCGGTCAGCACGACCATCGCCATCTGCAGCGTGAACGTCGCGAGGTCCCAGAAGCCGCCGCCGAAGGTCTCCGCCACCGTGACCGGGCTCGAGCCGTTGACCATCGCCGCGACCGACACCAGCACGACGCCGGCGAGGGCGAAGACGTAGGCGTCGGGGAACCACTTCTCGGTCCATGCGGCGCTGCGCTGGGCGAGGCGGGCGAGGCCGCGTTCTTCCTGGGTCTCCGAGACTGTCGACATGGAGCAGCAACGTAGCGGAGTGCGCGTCGGTTGACGCGTGCGCCGGCGGCGCTCGTGTGCGACACCTCCGCACCGATCGACTGAGCCGGCTCCGCCCGGAGCGGATCCGCCCCGGGCGGAACGCCCTGTGGCGCCCGCCCGGCGCCCGTCAGGCTGGCGGCATGACCACCCACACCACCTCCGGCATCGAGGACGAGCTCGTCCGCCGCCTGATGCTCCAGCGGATCATCGTCCTGGGCGAGGAGCTGCGCGAGGACAACGGCAACCGCCTCATGCACCAGCTGCTGCTCCTGTCGGCCGAGGATCCCCGCGCCGACATCAGCCTCTGGATCAACTCCCCGGGCGGCTCGGTGTCGTCGATGCTCGCCGTCCACGACGTCATGCAGCTGATCCCCAACGACGTCAGCACGCTCGCGATGGGCATGGCCGCCAGCGCCGGGCAGTTCCTCCTCTCCGCCGGCACACCCGGCAAGCGCTACGCGCTGCCGCACTCGCGGGTCCTGCTCCACCAGGGATCCGCGGGCATCGGCGGCACGGCCGTCGACATCGAGATCCAGGCCGACGACCTGCGGCACACCCGCGACACCGTGCTCGGGCTGATCTCCGAGCACACGGGGCAGGACCGCGAGACCGTCGAGCGCGACTCGCGCCGCGACCGATGGTTCAGCGCTCCCGACGCCCTGGCCTACGGCTTCGTCGACCAGGTGATCAGCTCGGTCGATCACGTGACGCCGGCGCGCGCCCGCACCGTCGGCCTGGCGGGTGTGCGATGAGCAGCTACGCGATCCCGTACGTCGTGCAGCAGACGCCGCGCGGCGAGCGCACCCTCGACCTCTACTCCCGCCTGCTGTCCGAGCGGATCGTCTACCTCGGCACGGAGATCGACGACGGCGTGGCCAACACGGTCATCGCCCAGCTGCTCCACCTCGCCTCGGAGAACTCCGAGCTCCCGATCAGCCTCTACGTCAACTCGCCCGGCGGGTCGATCACCGCGATGCTGGCCGTCTACGACGCGATGCAGTTCGTGCGGCCGCCGGTCGAGACCGTCTGCGTCGGACAGGCCGCGTGGACCGCCGCGGTCCTGCTGGCCGGCGGAGCACCCGGTCGCCGCGCGATCCTGCCCCACGGCCGGGTCGTGCTGCACCAGCCCGCCACCCAGGGACGCGGCACCATCCCCGACCTGATCCTGGAGGCCGACGAGGTGGCACGCGTGCGGCTGCTGCTCGAGGAGGTGCTGGCCCGGCACACGGGCCGCACCGCGGAGCAGATCCGGCAGGACACCGACCGGACGCTCGTGCTGCCGGGAGCGGCCGCCGTGGACTACGGGATCGTCGACACCGTGCTGCACGAGCAGGGCCCGGCGCTGGGCTGACAGGCGGGCAGGGAGGGCGGGGAGGGCGCGGCGGGGCGGGCCCGGGCGGGTCAGGCGGCCAGGGCGAGGGCGTCCGGTCGGCCGGCACGCACCGCGAGCCGCCGCACGCTCAACTCGAGCGCGCCGGCGATGGCGTGCAGCATCTCCGACGACGGGTCCTTGAGGCCGCGCTCCACCTCGGAGAGGTACTGCACCGACACTCCCGCGCGGCCCGCGACGTCGACGAGCCGCTCGCCGCGCCGCCGGCGCTCGCGGTGCAGCTCGCGTCCGACGAGCTCGCGCCACAGCGGCTCGGGCGCCTGGTCTGCCGACTCGTCCGGCGGGCGGGCGAGGCGACCGGTCGCGGGATCGGGGAACCGCACGATGTCTCCCATGTGCTCGAACCTAGCTCCTCGGGGTCGGTTGCCCTCACGCGTTCTGCTCAGCGCGGAACGTCCGCGGGGCCCTTCACGTGCCGCAGAAGGTCTGGTAGCCGGCGAACGACTCGGGAGCCGGCTCGGCGTAGCGCTCCAGCCCCGGACGCTCGTCGTAGGGCGAGGTGACGGCCTCGACCAGCCGGTCGAACGGGGCGAGGTCGCCCGCGGTGGCGGCGTCCAGCGCCTCCTCCACGAGGTGGTTGCGCGGCACGTAGACCGGGTTGGTCCGGTCCATCGCGGTCGCGTCGGGTCCCAGGCGCAGCCAGCGGGCGGCCCATGCGTCGAAGGCGGCGAGGTCGAGGACCAGGCCGCGAGCGGGCTCGGTGTCCCCGCGGGCGGCGGCCCCGAGGCTGCGGAAGAACGACGTGTGGTCGACGTGCTCGGCCTGGAGCAGGCCGACCAGGTCGGCGACGATGCTCGACGCCTCGGCCGGGTCGACGTCGTCGGGCAGGCCGAGCTTGGCGCGCATCCCGGTCGACCATGCGGTGGAGTAGAGGTCGCGGAACCTGCCGAGCGACTCGACCGCGAGCGCCACCGCCGCGTCCTGCTCGTCGGCCAGCAGCGGGAGCAGCGACTCGGCGAATCGGGCGAGGTTCCACTCGGCGACGACGGGCTGGTTGCCGTAGGCGTAGCGCCCGCCGGTGTCGATGGAGCTGTAGACCGTCGCGGGGTCGAAGGCGTCCATGAACGCGCACGGGCCGTAGTCGATCGTCTCGCCGGAGATCGTCATGTTGTCGGTGTTCATCACGCCGTGGACGAACCCGACGTGCATCCATTGCGCCACCAGGGAGGCCTGGGCGGCGACGACGGAGTCGAGGAGCGCGAGGTGGGGGTGGTCTGCCTCGGCCGCGGCCGGGTGGTGGCGGGCGATCGCGTGGTCGGCGAGGCGGCGCAGCAGGTCGACGTCGTCGCTCGCGCGGGCGTACTGGAACGTGCCCACCCGGAGGTGGCTGCTCGCCACCCGCGCCAGCACGGCTCCCGGCAGCACCGTCTCGCGCTGCACCGGACGCCCGGTGGCGACGACCGCGAGGCTGCGGGTGGTGGGGATCCCGAGTGCGTGCATGGCCTCGCTGACGACGTACTCGCGCAGCATCGGGCCGACCGCGGCGAGACCGTCGCCGCCGCGGGAGAACGGCGTGCGGCCCGAGCCCTTGAGGTGCAGGTCGCGCAGCCGCCCGTCGTCGTCGGCGAGCTCGCCGAGCAGGAGGGCGCGGCCGTCGCCCAGGCGCGGTGAGTAGCCGCCGAACTGGTGGCCAGCGTAGGCCTGGGCCACAGGAGTGGCGCCCTCGGGGAGGAGGGTGCCGGTGAGGAGCCCGAGGCCGTCGGCGCGCAGCCAGTCGGGGTCGAGGCCGAGGTCGGCGGCGAGCAGCGCGTTGAGGGCGAGCAGCCGCGGATCCGGGGTGGCGACGGCCTGCCACGGCAGGGCCAGCTCGGGCAGCTCGCGCGCGAAGCGGCCGTCGAGGACGAGGGTCGGGGAGGGAGCCGAGGTCACCTCCTCGACTGTACGCCGACGGCGGGGACGGCCCGTGCGTCAGCCGCCGCCGGCGGGCAGGGGCTCGAGCATGATGTCGGGGTTGTCGCGGGCGGTGACCATCGCCCGCCACTGGTCGACGAAGAGGGCGAGCCGGGTGCCGTCGCTGCGCTGGAGCACCTCGACGCCGCGCTTGCCGGCCAGGGCGCTCGCCCCGTCGGCGTCGGTGCGGCGGGCGACCTGGTAGTCGAGCCGGGAGAGCCGGATGGGCGAGTTGAACTCGTTGGTCATCCGGTCCTCGACGACCTCGAACTGCATCGGTCCGACGGCGGCGAGGACGGGGTTCTGGTCGCCGCGCAGGTCCGAGCGCAGCACCTGCACCACGCCCTCCTGGTCGAGCTGCTCGATGCCGCGGCGGAACTGCTTGTAGCGGCCGATGTCGCTGGCGCTGGCGGTGACGAAGTGCTCCGGCGCGAAGCTCGGCACGGGCGGGTACTCGATCGGGTCGCCGACGTAGACGGTGTCGCCCACCCGCAGGGACTGGGCGTTGACGAAGCCGATGATGTCGCCGGGCTCGGCGGTCTCGACCGCCGCGGTGTCGCGGCCGAAGACCGACTGGGCGAACTTGGTCGCGAAGGGGCGGCCGCTGCCGGCGTGGGTGACCACCATGCCGCGCTCGAACGTGCCGGACACGACGCGGGCGTAGGCGAGGCGGTCGCGGTGGGCGTTGTTCATCCCCGACTGCACCTTGAACACGAAGGCGCTGAAGTCGTCGCCGGTCTCGCGGACCGACCCGTCGACGCCGGCGGTCGCGCTGGGGTCGGGCGCGATGTCGAGCAGCAGGTCGAGGAGCTGGGCCACGCCGAAGTTCTGCAGCGCCGAGGCGAACATCACGGGCGTGGTCTCGCCGGCCAGGAACCGGTCCTGGTCGTGGTCGGCCTCGTCGAGGGTGAGCAGCTCGTGCTCCTCCACGGCGGCCGCCCAGGTCTCCGCGTCGGCGTCGTCGACCTCGTCGGCGGCCATCCGCCGCTCGGGCGCGCGGGTCGCGCCGCCCGCGGTGCGGGTGTACTTCACGAACTCTCCCGTACGCCGGTCGAGCACGCCGCGGAAGTCGCCGGCCTCGCCGACGGGCCAGGTGAGGGGCGTGGGTCGCAGCCCGATCTTCTCCTGGATCAGGTCCATCAGCTCGAGTGCCGAGAGGCCGGGACGGTCCCACTTGTTGATCACCGTCATCACCGGGATGCCGCGCAGGGCGCAGACCTTGAAGAGCTTGAGCGTCTGCGGCTCGAGCCCCTTGCCGGCGTCGACCAGCATCACCGCCGAGTCCACGGCCGACAGCACGCGGTAGGTGTCCTCGGAGAAGTCGCTGTGACCGGGGGTGTCGACGAGGTTGACCACGTGGTCGCGGTAGACGAACTGGAGCGCGGCCGAGGTGATCGAGATGCCGCGGGCCTTCTCCATCGCCATCCAGTCCGACACGGTGGCCCGCCGGTCGCCCTTGCCGTGCACGGCGCCCGCCTCGGTGATGACCCGGGCGTGCAGGGCGAGCGCCTCGGTCAGCGTGGACTTGCCTGCGTCGGGGTGGCTGATGACCGCGAAGGTCCGGCGAGGGCGGGTGTCGGGCACCGCGCGAACCTACCGGCCCGCGGCCCCGACCTCCGCTTCGCCGCCAGCGCCCGAGACCCACGTCACGCCGGCGTAGGGCCGCGGTCCCTGCGGATGGCCGGTCGGGCTGGACCCGTGCGCGGGTCAGCCGTCGTGGAGCCCGACGATGACGCGGGCCAACCGGACGGCGGGGACGCCGGCGCGACGGGCGGCGTCCTCGAGGTGGGCGCGGGCCTGCGCGACCGGGATGTCGCGCTGGGCCGCGACGAGCCCGGTGGCGGCGTCGAGCAGCGCCAGCCCTTCGAGGTGCGCCGGGGCCTCCTGCGCCAGGGTGCGGGTGGTGAACGAGAGGTCGGCGTTGGTGATCGCGCCGGGAGCCCACGCCCCGAAGGCGTCGGCCAGCTGCTGGTGCCGGCCGGCGAAGGTGTCGGTGGCGGCCCCGTAGAGGTTGACCGTCGCGACCACCTCGTCGTCGAGCACGACCGGGAGCGTGAGGGTGCTCTGCACCCCGGCAGCGGCGCTCGCGCGGGCGAAGTCGTGCCAGCGCGACTCACTGAGCAGGCCGCCGGGGGAGGTGGTGATGCCGTGGCCGAGGTCGATGGCGTCGACGCACGGTCCGCTGTCGACGTACTGCACCGCGTCGAGGGTCGCGATCTCGTCGTCGGACGCGACCAGGGTGAAGGTCACGCCGAGCTCGCGGGACGCCAGGCTCACCCCGACCAGCCCCGGCGCGACGCGGCGCGCGGTCTCGGTGGCCGCCGACAGGCTCGTCGCGAGTGCGGCGTCGTCGTCGACGTGGGCACCGAGGTCGTCCAGGGCGCGCAGCGTCTCGGGGATCGGTTCCACGCTCGTGTCGTACCCCGCGAGGCGCGGCGTCATGCCGCCGACGCCCGCGGTGACCGGCGCCGCGATCCGGGTCGGGCATCGCGCGGCCGGCACGCGGCATGAGTCGTCGACACAGGGGTACCGCCAGTCACAGGTGCGGGTGACCTCCGGAGGTCACCGGCCCCCAGACCCGGGTGCTCAAGAAGCGGGCACCCGGGTCGCCCTCCCCACGGAGTGCGTCGTCGGCCCCCGGGTGGGTCACATCCGGCCGCGGAGGCCCTTGTAGAGGTCGATCTCCGACCGCAGCCGCGGTGGCAGCGGGGCGCCCGCCGCGGCCAGCGCCGCGGCGTAGGCCTCCAGCGCGTCGAGCAGCGCCTGGCGCAGCTGCTGCTGCTCGCCGAGCCGGGTGGCGTGCCGCGACTGGTCGAGCGTACGCCGGGCCACGAGCACGTCGTCGAGGAGCGCGGCCAGCTGCTCGTGCCGGCCGGGATCGAGCTGTCGTCCTGATGCTTCCACCATGGCTTGTCCGACCTGTCCAGCCAGGGGCGGGGACCCGGTGCCTCCGCGTGGTGGACGGGTCCAACCTAGCGGCTGCCGCCCACCGGGACGTCCGCGCGGTGCTCGCCGGGCGTCGCCGGCGGGATGCTCCGGTCGGCTGCTGCCGCGCGGAGACGGCGCTGCTGCGTCGACATCAGCGCGACCGCGAGCACCGTCGCGCCGACGGTGATGGCGAACGCGGCAGTGGCGCCCGACTCGTCGGCGAGGCGGCCGGCGAGGCTCGAGCCGAGGGCGTAGCCCAGCCCGGTCGCGCTGGCCAGCGTCGTCATCGCCGCGCCGACCTGGGCCGGCGGCACGGCCCGCTCGGCGAGCGAGAAGACGGCGATCATGTAGGGCGCGACGGCGCAGCCGAGGACCAGCACGGTCGCGGTCGCGGTGCCCAACGAGCCGACGGCCAGCAGCGGCAGCGACAGCACGAGCAGCACCCAGGCGGCGACGAGGGCGCGGCGCTCGTGACCGATCCGCTCGGGGACGAAGGCCGTGGCGAGACCGGCGACCGCGCTGCCGACGCCGAGGGTCGCGTGCACCAGCCCGGCGGCGCCCGGCGTCCCGGCCTCCGTGGCGAGCACGGTGGCGCCGGTCTGGGTGGCGCCGAACAGCATGCCGATCGAGACCTGCGCGGCGGCCAGCACGACGAAGGCGGGCGCGATGAGCCGGCCCGAGCCGACGGCCCGCTCCGTCTCGTGGGTCAGGCGGGCGGACGGGTCGAGCGCGAACGCGGAGCCGAAGACGGCGAGCAGCACCGCGGCGAGCAGGAGCGCCCCGGACGGCGAGACGACGGCGACCGAGAGGCCCACCAGCGCCGGGCCGATCGCGAACGACGCCTCGTCGGCGGCGCCCTCGTAGGAGAAGGCGGCGTCGACGAGCCGGCGCTGGTGGGCACCGGTCGCGCGCGTCAGGGGGCGCCACCTCACCCGGGCCAGCGGCCCGACCTGGGGGAGCACCAGTCCGGTGGCGGCCGCGGTGAGGACGACCAGCCCGTCGGCGGCGTCGGCGGCCACGACCGCGACGAGCAGGGCCAGCCCGGCGGCGCCGAGCAGCGACTGGACGAGGACGACGGGGCGTTGCCCGATGCGGTCGGCGAGCGACCCCGCGACCGGCGCGCCCGCGGCGTTGGCGACGGCCAGGGCGCCGGCGCTCAGCCCGCCGAGGCCGTAGCTGCCGGTGGCCGTCGAGACGAGCAGGAGGGTGCCGAGCTGGCTCATCGCCAACGGCAGGCGGCCGACGAAGGCCACGAGGACGTAGGAGGGGCCGGCGATCGACAGGAGTCGGCGGTAGGAGGCGAGGGGGCTCACGGGATCCTTCAGGGTGCGTCGGTACGACGCGCCGAACCCACCTCCAAGGACGCGTTGAACCCTCTGCTGGCATCCATCCTAGGAGGCCGATCGGACCACCGCCGAATCAGGGTGGCGCCCCCGTAGGGTGGCGGGCGTGCCCCCTCGTCCCGACCGGTCCGACGGCGTCCGGCGCGGCGGGGCATCCCGGCTGCGCGCCGTCGACCCGCTCGTCCCGGTGGTCGGGATCGTCGCGGTCGTCGTCTACGTGCTCCACGGCTTCCACGGCGCGCTGACCCGTGACCTGGGCATCTACAGCTATGCCGGCCAGCAGGTCGCGGACGGGGTGCCGCCCTATCTCGGGGTGCTCAACCGCGCCGGGCCGCTGGCGCACGTGCTGCCGGGGGCAGGGGCGCTCGTGGCGCGCGTCGGCGGCCTCGACGACGTGGTCACCATGCGCGTGCTGTTCATGCTCCTCGCCACGGCCGCGGTGTGCGTGTCCTACCTGCTCGGTCGCGACCTGCTCGGCTCCCGCCCGGCGGGCCTCGTCACCGCGAGCGCGATGCTCGCCTTCCACGGCTTCATCCAGTACGCCTCGAGCGGGCCGCGCGAGAAGACCCCGATGACGCTGTTCGTCCTCGTCGCGCTGTGGGCGGCGACCCGGCGCCGCTGGTTCACCGCGGGGCTGTTCACCAGCCTCGCCACCCTGTGCCTGCAGACGGCGTTCTTCAGCACCGTCACCGCCGTGGTCGTGGCGGCGCTGCTGCTCGCCCACGGACGACGGGTGCGCGCCCTGGTGCAGGTGGGCGTGGGCGGGCTGGTGCCCGTCGCCGTGCTCGCCGCCTGGTTCGCCCTGGCCGGCTCGCTGCGCGAGGCCTACGACGGCTTCTACGGGATCAACCGCCGCTACACGGTGCCCGATCCGCTCGCCGAGGACCTGGAACGGGTGTGGGACGACCTGCAGGTGGCCTACGGCGTGACGGTGTGGCTGCTCCTCGCCGGCACGGTGCTGCTGGTGCTGGTCTCCCTCGCCGCGGTGTCGCGCCGGGCCCGCGACGCCGAGCCGGGGCTCCGGGTGCTGCCCGCGATGGCGGCCGGCCTGGTGGCCGGGCTGGCCTGGATCTGGCGGGAGTACGACGCCTGGCCCGACCTGTTCGCGGTGCTGCCCTTCGCCGCCCTCGGTCTCGGCGCGGCCTACGCGGTGGCCGCGCACGGGCTCGCGCCGCGGCGCCGGGCGGCGGTGGCGGCCGCCCTGGCCGTCGGCGGGGTGGCGCTCGCCCTGACCTATTCGCTGACCTCGCGCGACGACACGCTGCGCGAGCAGCGCGAGGCGACGGAGGCCGTGCTGGCGACCCTGCCTCCCGGCGCCACCCTCACCTCGATCGAGGCACCGCAGCCGCTCGTCCTGGCCGGGCGCACCAACCCCACCCGCTACCAGATGTTCCGCAGCGGCCTGCAGGACTACATGGACGACACCTGGCCCGGAGGCCTGGCCGGCTTCCGCAGCGACCTGGTCGCCGACGGCACCGACCTCGTCGCGGTGGGGGAGACGGTCTCGACCGGGTGGCGCGAGTCGCTGCGGCCCGCCTACGTCTACGTCGGCAGCGCGCCGCTGTGGGACTGGTACGCCCGCGCCTCGCTCGGGCCGGCGACCATCGCCGACCTGCGGGCGGCGGCGGGCTACGACCCGAGCAGTCCGCTCGCCCGCGCACCGGTGCCCGCCGGATGAGCAGCCGCCGGGCACCGGCCCTGCTCGCCGCCGGCTCGGTGGTCAGCGGGCTGCTGGCCTACCTCGTCTTCGTCCTGGTCACCCGCGCCCTGGGGGCCACCGCGGCGGCTCCGGTCTCGGTGCTGTGGACCGCGTGGGCGCTGGCGGGCGCCGCCCTCACGTTCCCGCTCCAGCACTGGATCACCCGGTGCGTCGCCGCCGGGCGCGAGGGCGACGTAGGCCGCTCGGCCGGGGGCGTCGCGACGGTGGTGGTGCTCGTCTCGGTGACCGCCGGGGTGCTGTCGTGGCTGCTGCGCGAGCGGCTCTTCGGCCGCGACGACGGCTGGTTCCCGGTGCTCGTCGCGCTGGTGTTCGGGGGCTCTGCGTGCGTCGGCGTGCTGCGTGGCGGCCTGGCCGGCCGCGGCCGGATGGGGGCGGCGGCGTGGAGCCTGGTCGCGGAGAACGCGCTGCGGTGCGTGCTCGTCGGCGTGCTGCTGCTGGCGGGGGTGCACGACCCCGTCGCCCACGGCCTGGCCCTCGTCGCCGGCTCGCTGGTCGCACTCTGGCCGGCGGCCTGGCGCCTCCACGCGGCCGACGACGAGGCGGGCCGGGCGGGGTCGCTGGCCTTCCTGGGCGGCGCCGCCACCGCCCAGCTGTTCGCCCAGGGCGTGCTCACCGGGGGAGCGGTGGTGGTGGCCCTCGTCGGCGGGTCGCCGGCCGAGGTGACGGTCATGTTCGCGACGCTGGCGCTGTTCCGGGCGCCCTACATGGTCGTGCTGGGCACGCTGCCCCAGCTCACCCACCACGTGACCGGGCTCGTCGCGGCGGAGGACCGGCAGGCGCTTCGCGCGCTCGCGGGGCGGCTGGCCGTGCTCGCTGTCGCGACCGTGGCGATCGGCGCCGTCGTCGGGCTCGTCGCGGGGTCGCCGCTCGTGCGGGCCGTCTTCGGTCGCTCCGTCGAGGTCGGGCCGGGCGTCGCGACGCTCGTGGCGGCGGGGTGCGCCCTGGCCCTGGTCAACGTGGTGCTGATGGTGGTCGCCCTCGCGCTGGAGCGTCCGGGCCGGGTGAGCGGCGCCTGGTGCCTGGCCGTCGTCGCCGGGGCGCTCGTGCTGCTCACGACCGGCGCGGCGGCGCCCCTCGAGCGCGTGGCCGTCGCCTTCCTGGCCGCCGAGGTCGTGGCCACGGCGCTCCTCGCGGTGGTGGCGTCCGGCGCGCTCAGGCCGGGTCGGAGGACGTCGGCCTGACCGCGGCGACGAACACCGAGGAGCCGAAGGGAAGGTCGCCGCGGCGCAGCACCCGCGCCTCCGCACGGCACACGCCGCTCAGCACCCGGTCGAGCGCCGGCGACACCTCGGGCAGGCGCGAGTCGCCCGCGGGTGCGGGCCGGACCCGGCGGCGCAGCCGCTCGGCGGCGAAGAGCGGGAAGACCCCACCGAAGGCGTAGGTCGTGCGCAGCACCCGCGCACCCGCACCCTCGACCAGCGCGACGACCGAGCGCCTGGTGTAGCGCCGGTGGTGGCCGGCCTGGACGTCGTGGTCCGACCACGCCCACTGGTAGGCGGGCACCGAGATCAGCATCCGGCCGCCGGGCGCCAGGACGCGCAGCAGCTCGGCGACCGCGCGGGCGTCGTCCGCGCAGTGCTCGACGACGTCGAACGCCGAGACCACGTCGAAGGTGGCGTCGGCGAACGGCAGCTCGGTGGCCGAGCCGACCACGCCCTCGCCCGGCCTCAGCCCGTCGGGGAACAGGTCCAGCGCGACGTGCTGCTGCGCGCCGCGCATCCACGCGACGCTGGGCGCGTCGGCGCTGCCGACGTCGAGGGTGCGCCGCGGGGTGCCCAGGTGGGGCGCCATCACGGCGTCCAGCAGGTCGGCGCGGGCCCGGTGCCACCAGTAGCCCTCGCGGCGCAGCGAGGAGGAGCCGGGCTGCGCGTCCGTCTCGGCGCTCATCGAGGTGCTCATCGGGGTCTCACCGGGCGGGCGCGGTGGCCGCGCCCGCCTCGAGGAAGGCCGCGACGACCCGGTCGAGGTCCCCGTCGGTGAGGGTGTTGTGGAACGGCAGGCGCAGCAGCCGGCCGCTGACGTCCTCGGCGACCGGGCACTGCGTCGCCCGGACGGCGAAGGCCCGCCCGGCGTCCGAGGTGTGCAGCGGCTGGTAGTGGAAGGTCGCCTGCACCCCCGACTTGCGCATCAGCTCCAGGACGTCGTTGCGGCGGCCGTGGTCGGACAGCAGCACGTAGTACATGTGGTGGGCCGGCTCCCGCTCCTCCGGCACCCGCATCACCTCGAAGCCCAGCTCGTCGCCGTGGGGCGAGAGCGCGGCCTCGTAGTGGTCGTGGATGCGCCGCCGCACGGCCTGCACCGCCTCGCGCTGCTCGAGCTGGGCGAGGAGGTAGGCGGCCAGCACGTCGGAGAGGCCGAACGAGGAGCCGGTGTCCTTCCAGGTGTACTTGTCGACCTGGCCGAGCATGAAGGCGTGGCGGTTGGTGCCCTTGTCGTAGAGCACCCGGGCCCGGTCGACGTCGCGTGCGTCGTTGAGGACGAGCGCCCCGCCCTCGCCGCAGGTGAAGTTCTTGGTCTCGTGGAAGCTCAGCGTCGCGTAGCGCCCGAGGCTGCCGAGCGGCTCGCCGCGCCAGGTGCCGAACAGGCCGTGGGCGTTGTCCTCGACCAGGCGCACCTCGGGCCACTCGGCGAGGACCTCGCGGATCGCCTCGACGTCGCAGGCGACGCCGGCGTAGTGCACCACCACGACCGCCCGGACGTGCTCGTCGAGCAGGGTGGAGAGGTGCTCGGGATCGAGGCCGAGGGTGCGGCGCTCGATGTCGCAGAACAGCAGCCCGGCCCCCTGGCGGGCGTAGGCCAGCCCGGTGCTGGTGAAGGTGAACGACGGCACGATGACGGTGTCGCCCTCCTGGAGGTCCATCAGCATCGCCGAGAGCTCGAGCGCCGCGGTGCAGGAGGTGGTCATCAGCACCTCGGGGGACCCGGTGTCGGCGGCCAGGATCTCCGCCGCGCGGCGGGCGAACTCGCCCCCCGAGGACAGGTGGCCGCCGAGCACGGCCTCCTGGACGTAGTCGAGCTCGCGTCCCACGACCGCGGGCACGTTGAAGGCGATGTCCGGCAGGTCGCCGGTGCCGCCGGGTCCCGGCTGCTGTGCGTGTGCCACCACCGGCACCTCCCTCTCGTCGTCGCCGATCCCGCTCCCGCTCACCACGGCAGCGGACGCCGCAGCCGGGCCGCGAGGTCGGCGTTGCTCTCCCGGAAGTACCCCGCGAGGGCCTCGCTCACGCCTGCGTCGAGGTCGGGCCGGTCGCCGGCGCTCGCGTTGACCGGCCCGGCCGCCGGCGGCGGCGTACGGGCCGGGTCGAGGCCCAGGTCGCCCACCAGTGCCGGCAGGACGGCGGGGTCGGCGAGCAGCTCCTCGAGGAACAGCACGTGGGTCGTCGCCGGGAACGCAGTCGTCCACGGGACCAGCTGCTCGGCGTAGCGACCGCGCCGCAGGTAGGCGAACGGGGACACCGACGAGCGCCGCCGGTCCCACGGCTGGTCGTCGCCAAGGTCGGCGAGCAGCGCCTCCTCGAGCCCGCGGGTCTCGATCCCGTGCGCAGTGCTGAGGCGCCAGTGCGACACCGCCCGGCGCACCGGGTCGCGCAGCAGCACGACCACATGCGGCTCGCCGAGCATCGCCGCGGCGCGGGCGGGGGCGCGCGGGTCCTCGAGGTAGCTGGTGCTCTTGTCGCCGAGCAGGTCCTCGTCGGTTGCGTGCGCGAACCACGTCCGGTCGTACCACTCGGCACCGCGTGTCGACAGCTCCGCGTCGCAGAAGACCTTGGGCTCGGGGGGCGACGGGCGGGCCATCGCCACGTCGGGGTGGGCGTCGAGCGCGGTGGCGAGGTAGGTCGTGCCGCACCGCTGCGCGCCGACCACGAGCAGGTGCCGATGGGTGCACCCGCTCACGAGGAGACCCGGCGCGCGACGTGGTAGGTGCTGACGGCGCTGACGGCGTTGAGGGTGCGCACGACGTACTCGCCGAGCATCGACAGCAGCATGATGACGAAGCCGTTGAGCAGCGCCAGCAGCACCGCGATCGTCGTCCAGCCGGGCACGGGGGAGTCCACGAACAGCGACCGGACGAGGTAGAAGAGCCCGAGCAGGAAGCTGCCCCCGGCGACCGCGAACCCCACGCCGGCGGCGAGGCGCAGCGGGAAGACGGAGTAGCTGAACAGGATGGTCAGCACGAGCGAGGCGATGCGGCGCAGGCCGTAGGAGCTGGTGCCGACCGGGCGCGGGTCGTGGCGCACCAGCACGTCGGCGGGGTCGCTGGAATACATCAGCGCCTGGCCGGTGATGTAGGGGTGGGCGGTGCGCGAGGCGCAGATCCGGTCCACCACGTCGCGGCGCAGGATCCGGAAGTTGGACACCGCGAGGCCCGCAGGCTGGTCGAAGACGCGGCGGTTGATCATGCTGATCACCTTGCTGCCGAGCCGGCGGTGGCCACGGGCCTGCTTGCGCTCGAAGCGGCCGAAGACCACGTCGTGGCCCTCCATCGCCTTGTCGATCAGCAGCAGCGCCTGGTCGGGCGGGTTCTGCAGGTCGTCGTCGAGGGTGATGACGTAGTCGCCGCTCGCCTCCCGCATGCCGGCGAGGTTGGCGTGGTGCTGGCCGTAGTTGCGCAGCAGGTCGAGGGCGACGACGTGGGGCGACTGGGCGGCGAGGGCGGCGATGACGTCCCAGCTGCCGTCGCGGCTGCCGTCGTTGACCAGCACGACCTGGTGGCGCAGGCCGGCGGCCTCGAAGACCTCGAGCACGGCGGCGACGGTGCGCCCGACGACGTCCTGGCTGTTGTAGACCGGGATGACGACGGAGTAGGAGAAGTCGGTGGGGTCGGTGGGGGCGGGGCTCACGCTTTCCCTTCCCTCGGCGACACGACCCGGACGGTCGGCTCGTGTCGAGCATAGGGGCGACGACGGGCGTGGCGCGTCTCGTTTCGCCCGTGGTCGGAGTCCCCGGGTCGGAGTCCCCGCTCGAGCGGGGACTCCGACACCTGGAGGCCGTTGCAACCCCCACCAGGTGTCGGACCACCCCACGAAGCTCGACGTCGTCCACAGACCGCGGCGCCACGCTGGGCTCAGCGATGGGACGCCCGGCGGTGGACCCACGGTGGGGGAGCGTCGCCTCGTGGTCGCACCGACCACGGGATCCGGGTCAGCGGAAGTCGCGGGACGAGGCGCGGGCCTGCAGCACCGCGCCGGCGCCGGGGACGACGACGTCGATGCCCTCGACCCGGTCGGCGACGAGGTTGGTGACCCCCTCGTTGCGCTCGAGGCGGCCGCGCACGACCACGGCCACCGAGTTGCGGGCGGCCTGCCGGTGGGCCTTCATCACCCCGATCGAGCAGACGACGTTGAGCATGCCCGTCTCGTCCTCGAGGTTGAGGAAGGTGACCCCCATGGCGGTGCCGGGACGCTGCCGGTGGGTGATCAGGCCGCCGACGTGGACGCGCCGCCCCGCCTCGGCGGTGGCGAGCTCGGCGATCGAGCGCACGCCGGCTCGCCGGAGCTGGGCGCGCAGGTGCTCGACGGGGTGCCGCTCCGGGGAGACGCCGGTGGCCCAGAGGTCGGCGAGGGTGATCTCGGGCTCGGACATCCCGGGCAGCGTGGGCGCGGCCGGGGCAGGGGTGGTGCCGGGGAGGTGCTCGGCACCCTCGGCGAAGCCGGCCGCCCAGAGCGCCGAACGACGATCGAGCCCCCACGCCTCGAACGCGCCGGCGGTGGCCAGGGCCTCGAGCTGGGCCGACGTCAGCCCGGCGCGCCGGGAGAGGTCGGTGATGTCGGTGAAGGGGGCCTCCTCACGCGCGGCCACGATGCGGCGCGCCACGTCGAGGCCGATGCCGCGCACCGAGTCGAGGCCCAGGCGTACGGCGAGCGCGCCGTCGCGCCGGTGGGCGGGCACCGGGTCGGGCGTGCCGGGCACCCACTCGACCCGCTCGAAGCGCGGCCGGCGGCACGCGTCGAGCCCGGTCGCGGCCACCGGCCGGGCACCGGTGGACTCGGTGGGCTCGAGGGGCTCGAGGGGCTCGAGGTCGGCCTGGGCGGCCGAGCGCGTGACGTCGGGACGGCGTACGTCGACGTCGTGGCGCCGGGCGTCGTGGACCAGCGACTGCGGGGAGTAGAAGCCCATCGGCTGGTTGCGCAGCAGGCCGGCGAGGAACGCCGCGGGGTAGTGCAGCTTGAACCAGGACGAGGCGTAGACCAGCAGGGCGAAGGACAGGGCGTGCGACTCGGCGAAGCCGAAGTTGGCGAAGGAGAGGATCTTGACGTAGATCGAGTCGGCGAGCTCGCCGGTGATGCCGCGGCGCCGCATGCCGGCGTAGAGCTTGGCCTTGACCGACTCGATGCGCTCGACGCCGCGCTTGGAGCCCATGGCGCGGCGCAGCAGGTCGGCGTCGTCGCGGCTGCAGTCGCCGAGGGTCACCGCCATCGCCATCAGCTGCTCCTGGAACAGCGGCACGCCCTTGGTGCGCTCGAGCACCGGCACCAGCTCGGGGTGGTCGTAGGTCACCGGCTCCTGCCCGGTGGCCCGGCGCACGTAGGGGTGGACGGCACCACCCTGGATCGGACCGGGACGGATGAGGGCGATCTCGATGGCGAGGTCGTAGAACTCGCGCGGGCGCAGCCGGGGCAGCGTGCCGATCTGGGCCCGGCTCTCCACCTGGAAGACCCCGATCGAGTCGGCGCGGCACAGCATGTCGTAGACCGCCGGCTCCTCCTTGGGCATAGTGGCGAGGTCCCAGTGCTCGCCGAGGTGCTCGCCCACCAGGCGCATCATGTGGTCGAGCGCGCCGAGCATGCCCAGGCCCAGCAGGTCGAACTTCACCAGCCCCATCGACTCGCAGGCGTCCTTGTCCCACTGCAGCACGGTGCGCCGGTCCATCCGGGCCCGCTCGATGGGGCACACCTCGCCGATCGGGCGTTCGGTGAGGACCATGCCGCCGGAGTGGATGCCGAGGTGGCGCGGCGCGCCCATCAGCTCGTCGGCGAGCGCGACCACCGCCGGGGGCACGTCGTGGGCCGCCGGGTCGCCCAGGTCGCCGGACACGACCGAGCTCCACCCGTCGATCTGCTTGGACCACGCGTCCTGCTGGCCGGGGGAGAAGCCGAGCGCCTTGGCGGCGTCGCGCACGGCCATGCGGGGGCGGTAGGCGATGACGTTGGCCACCTGCGCGGCGTTGCGCCGCCCGTAGGTGTCGTAGACCCACTGGATGACCTCCTCGCGGCGGTCGGAGTCGAAGTCGACGTCGATGTCGGGCTCCTCGTCGCGGTGGGCGGAGATGAAGCGCTCGAAGGGCAGCTTGTAGAAGACCGCGTCGACGGCGGTGATGCCCAGGGCGTAGCAGACCGCCGAGCTCGCGGCCGAGCCGCGGCCCTGGCACAGGATGCGCCGCTCGCGGGCGAAGGCGACGATGTCGTGGACGATGACGAAGTAGCCGGCGAAGTCCTTCTCGGCGATGACCCGGAGCTCGTGCTCGAGCCGCTCGCGGGCCTCGCGCTCGTGGGGCACCCCGGCGTAGCGCTCGGCGAAGCCGCGCTCGGCGAGCACCCGCAGCCAGGAGTCGGCCGTGTGGCCCTCGGGGATCTGCCGCTTGGGCAGGGCGGGGGAGGCCTTGCGCAGGTCGAAGGCCAGCTCCTCGGCCAGGGAGACGCTGCGCTCGACCGCCCCGGGGTGGGACGCCAGCGCGGCGGCGGTCTCGGCGCCGCTGCGCAGGTGGGCCGAGCCCGACAGGTCGAGCCAGCCGTCGAGCTCGGCGAGGCTGCGGCGGGCCCGCACCGCCGCCATCGCCGAGGCCAGCCGGTGCCGTTGGGGGGTGGCGTGGTGGACGTTGCCGGCGGCGACGACGTCGAGCCCGTGGACGGCCGCGAGCCCGGCGAGCGCGGCGTTGGTGGCGTCGGACCCCGGTCGTGGGGAGAGCTCGACGAGCACGTCGTCGAGGCCGAAGAGCGACGTCAGCCGGTCGAGCGCCGCGGCCGCCGCGGGCTCGCCGCCGGCGGCCAGCGCCTGCCGCACGGTGCCCTTGCGGCAGCCGGTCAGCACCACCCAGTGCCCGCGCCCGCGCTCGCCGAGCTCGTCGAGGTCGTAGACGGGCCGGCCCTTCTCGTCGCCGCGCAGGTGCGCGTCGGTCATGGCCGCGGCGAGGCGGTGGTAGCCCTCCACGCCCCGCGCCAGCACGAGCAGGTGGCTGCCCTCGGGGTCGGGAACGCCGTTCTGCGGACCGCTCAGCCCGAGCGACAGCTCGGCGCCGAAGACGGTGGGCAGGTCGTAGGCCGCGGCGGCCTCGGCCAGCATCGGGGCCCCGTAGAAGCCGTCGTGGTCGGTGATCGCCAGCGCGGACAGGCCCAGCCGCACGGCCTCCTCGACGAGCTCCGCCGGCGAACTGGCGCCGTCGAGGAAGCTGAAGTGGCTGTGGCAGTGCAGCTCGGCGTAGGGCGTCACCGTGGCGGGTCGCTCGATCGCCCGCGCCTCGGGGGTGGCGCGCTTGCGTCGCGACACGGGGGCGTCGTCGGCGCCCGGCAGCCCGCTCAGCCGGCGCTCGAGCTCCTTCCACCGCATGGCGGGGTTGTTCCAGCCCATCAGCGCACGCCTCCGGTCCCACACCCACGACCGAGCCGACGCCTGCCGTGGTGCACGTGGTGCACGTGGTGCACGTGGCGCTCAGTCATAGCCGGCCTCCAGGGCCCACCCGTCCGGGGCGCGCACCAGCAGCCAGGCGCGGCCGTCTGCCCCGACGACCTGGAAGCGGGCGGTGGGCCCGGACGCGCCCGACCACCAGCCCTCGTCGACCGGCCACGGCCCGGCCCACGCGGTCACCGGCTGCCAGGGCAGCACGCCACCGCCGACCCGGAAGCGTCGCGGCTCGCCGGTGACGACGCCCCGGTCGGTGACCCGCACCTCGCGGCCCGCCTCGTCGACGACCTCGGCCGCCGGGGGAGCGGCGAAGACCCGCACCGGCGCCGGCCCCGGCACCCGGCCCGGCCACGGCCGGTCGACGGGTCGGAGGTCGACGGCCCGCTCGCCCCACGGCACCAGGGCCTGGCGTGCGGCGGGGGTGCGCCCGCCCTGGAGCACCGGTCGGCGCACCGCGTCGAAGCCGACCATCCCCTGGACCCTGGCCACGCCGCGCTCGACGAGGTCGTCGGAGGCGCTGCCCCACAGCGCCTCGCCGTGCGCCGCCGCGGGCTCGACCACGTCGGGCACGAACCTGACCCGGTCGATGGGCGCGTGTACGACACCGGCGTGCTTGCGAGCCCGCAGCGAGCCGCCCACGGTCGCCGACTGCAGCTGCCAGTGCACGCGGTCGACGAGGTCGCGCGCGGTGAAGTGGCGGGGGTGCAGCCAGGTGCGCGACGAGCAGACGGCGCCGTCGGACTCCGCCTCGACCCGCACCCCCGTCGCGAGCAGCTGGTGGTGCGCCAGCTGGGAGACGAAGCGCTCGGCGGTGGTGCGCACGCTGAACGTGATCGCCTCCACCGAGTCGAGGGCGGGCTCGAACGCCACCTCCGCGTCGAGGTCGGGGGGCGGCGTCCGGGCGGCGAACAGCGCGGGGTCCTCGCCGCGTGCCCGGCGGCGCACGCTCGCCCCGTAGGCGCCGAGCCGGTGCTCGACGGCGTCGCCGGGCAGGTCGGCGAGGTCGCCGAGCGTGGGCAGCCCGAGCCGCTGCAGCAGCCCGACGAGCTCGCGCCCGCGCGCCCCGTCGTCGGCCAGCACCTGCACGGGCAGGTCGCGCAGGAACGCCGCCGACCCGCCGGCCGGCACGACCGTCCACGCCTGCACGTCGGCCGTGCGGGCGGCCTGCTCGGCGGTGAAGAGGTCGTCGGCGATGCCCACCCGCACGTCCCACACGCCGCCCTCCACGATGGCCTGGCAGGCGGTGGCGGCCGCGGCCGTCTCGCTGCCGTACCAGCTGCCGGGGGCGCGGACGGCCAGCAGTCCGGGGCGCAGGGCCGCGACCCCGGGACGCAGGTCCTCCACGGTGGCCAGCACCGGCTCGAAGGCGCGGGCGTCGCGGTCGGGGTTGGCCGGCAGCAGCACCAGCTCCGGGCACCTGGCCTGCGCGTCGCGCCGGCGCTGCCCGCGGCGTACGCCCTCGGCGCGCGCCGGACCGTTGCACACCTCGACGGCATTGGCCGCCAGCACGGCAGCGGGGGAGCGCAGCGACCTGCCCGCCTCGTCGAGCGCGGCCACCACCGACCAGTCGGGGCACCACACGACCATCACCCTCACCGCGACACCACCCGCGACCTCACCTGCGACCCCACCCGCGAGCTCATCCGGAGGCCCGGTGGATCTCCCGCACCCGCCGCGGGACGTCAGGGGCGACCGGCCGCACACCCGGCCAGGCCAGCTCGACACGCCGGGCCGGCCGCGCCCCGCGGCGGACGACGACGTGCGCGCGGCGCTGCTCCAGCTGCCCGGCGCCCGCGGCGGGACCGCTCCACGTCGACCCCTCGAGGCTCAACCGCGCCTCGACGCGCGGCCAGTCGCCCTGCACGACCAGCACCGCCGACCGGGTGCGCAGCCGCGAGTCGAGGACCGCCGCCGTGCGCTCGTCGACGGTGGCCGGCGGGCGCAGCACCACGACCCGGAGCACGTCGACCAGCGCCGCCGTCACCTCGAGCCAGTGCTCGCCGGGATCGGGCACCAGCACCGTGCGGGACAGCTCGATCCCGAGCTCGGCGGCGGCCTCGGCGCCGAAGTCGGGCCAGCCGGCGAAGCCGACCCACTCCCCGGCCCGGGAGGCCCCGGCGGCGAGGGCCAGCGCCAGGGACGCCGAGTCGACGGCGTAGGTTGCCCCCGCGTGCAGGGACATCAGGCCGGCCAGCCCGGGGAGGGTGGGGACGGGCTCCCCGGCCGCCTTGATCTCCATCCTGCTCTCCATGGCCGCCACCCGCTCGCGCAGCTGCTCGACCACGGAGCGACCCGGGTCGAGGGCGACGGAGCGGGCGGACGACATGCCCTCATGATCGAACAGGCGTTCGAACGAGTCAAGCCAGTCGACCTGCCCTGCCGGACTTGCGGGCGAGGTGCTAGAAGCGGTCCGAGGACGTGGCCGCAGAGGCCCCCAGAGCCGGGCCGGTCTGCTTATCCTGAAGGGCACAGCGCGTCGAGAGGTGGGGGTCGTGTCGATGAAGTCGAGGTTCGTGGGGAGCCTCTGCCTGGTGCTGGTCGGCCTGGTGGTGGCGATGCTGGGTCCGGTCGCCCCCGGTCGGGCAGTGCCCGGAGGGACGGTCGCGGCCCAGGCCGGTCCGAGTGCCGGCACGTCGGCCAGACCGGCGCGCTGGGAGGCCTTCAAGGGCCCCTTCTTCAACGACCCCCACCTGCGCAAGGGGCACTTCCAGATCGAGCGACGGGTGATCGAGACGATCAACCACACGCCGAAGGGGTCGACGATCCGGATCGCGATCTACTCGCTCGACCGGGTGCCGGTCGCCCAGGCGCTGGTCGCGGCGCACCGCCGCGGCGTACGGGTCCAGATGCTGCTCAACGACCACTGGGAGACCAGGGCGATGAAGCTGATCCGGGCCGAGGTCGGCAAGAACCCGCGTCGCAACAGCTTCATCTACAAGTGCAAGCAGAGCTGCCGCGGGACGGCCAACGAGTTCAACAACCTGCACTCGAAGTTCTACCTCTTCAGCCAGGCCGGCGCGAGCGAGGACGTGATCGCGGTGGGCTCGGCCAACATGACGCGCAACGCCGCCATCCACCAGTGGAACGACCTCTACTTCACCTCGGGCGACCACGAGCTGTACCGCCAGTTCGTCGGCCTCTTCAACGACATGCGCCGCGACTACGACACCCGCCAGCCGCCGATCTCGTTCTGCGGCACCCCGGTCGGGCCGGTGTGCGACGACTCCGTCGACAAGCACACCGTCGTCGCCTTCCCGCGGGTCGCGCCCCTCAAGGACGACCTGGTCGTCACCCTGCTCAACCGGGTCGGGTGCCGCAACGTCGACCCCGTCACCGGGAAGGTCACCCGCACCCGCCTGGCCCTGTCGATGCACACCATGCGCGGCAGTCGCGGCGACTACCTGGCCGAGGCCATCCGCCAGAAGTGGATCCAGGGCTGCGACGTGCGGGTGAGCTACGGGCTCATCGGCTATCGCACCAAGGGCATCATCGGCGCCCCGACCAGGCGGGGCCGGATCCCGCTGCGCTCCACCGGGATGGACTACAACACCGAGGACAACTTCGACCTCAACAACGACGGCGTGGACGACCTGATCCTCGACTACTACAGCCACCAGAAGTACCTCGTCATCCAGGGCACCTACAACGGCGTGCCCAACACCTCGATGGTGCTCACCGGCTCGGTCAACTGGTCCAGCCTGAGCACGGCCAACGACGAGGTGTGGTTCACCATCCGGGGCGCGAAGGTGGCGAAGAAGTACCTCAGGAACTTCAACTACCAGTGGAACAACAAGCGCAACACCCGCAACGCCTACACCACGACCTACGCCAACTTCCGGGTCCGTCGCACGGTGGTCGACCCGGACGGCACCACCCGCACGGTGTGGCGCACCGTGCGCCGCCCGGTCACCACGGTCGAGCCCGACCGCTACCTGCCCGGGCCCTACTGGGAGGCCGACTGACGCGGGGAGCGGGCCGGCCGCCGCCACGACCGCCCGGACTGCGCGACACGGCACCCATGGCACTGGGGTACGACGCGCGGTTCCTGCGGCCCGACCCCGACGCCGATCCCGGCGCGGGGGCGGAGCTCGCCCCGCCCACGGCGCCCGCGCCGGGCGAGGACGACGACCCCGTGGCGGCGTCCCCGCTGGACTACACGCACTTCACCGTCCGGATGCATCCCGAGCGCAGGCTCGCCTGGTGGGTGGCGTGGAACATCGACGGCCTGCGCCTGTTCCCGGGGGAGAGCATCAGCCGCTCGGGCGAGCGCTTCCGGCTCGACCCGCGCCTGCCCGCCGACGCCCAGGTCGGCGAGGCGGCGTACGCCGACAACGACCTCGACCGCGGCCACGTGGCGCGCCGCTCCGACCTGCTGTGGGGCACCCTCGCGGAGGCCCGGCAGGCCAACTCCGACTCGTTCTTCTTCACCAACATCACCCCGCAGCACCAGGACTTCAACCAGTCCGGTCGCGGCGGGGTGTGGGGCCTGCTCGAGAACGCCGTGCTCGCCCTCGACGGGCTCCAGGACCGCCGGTTGAGCCTGTTCGCCGGGCCGGTGCTGGCGCCGACCGACCCGCTCTACCGGGGCGTCCGGCTGCCCGTCGAGTACTGGAAGGTGGTCGTCTACGTCGCCGACGACCAGCTGCGGGCCAAGGCGTTCGTGCTCACCCAGGACCTCAGCGGGCTCGAGCGCGCGGTGCCCGACTTCCTCGACGAGTTCGACACCTACCTCGTGCCGCTCGACCTGCTCGAGCAGCGCACCGGGCTCGCGTTCGCGAGCCTGCGCGAGCACGCCGCGCCCGACGACCTGAGGCGCGAGGGCGCGGCGCTCGTCACCGACGTCGACCAGGTCGCCTGGTAGCCCGGCTGCCCGCCCCGTCGCGGTGGCTCAGGCGGCCGGGGCCAGGTCGGACAGGTCGCCGCGCAGGCGCTCGAGGGCCTTGGCCAGGATCCGTGACACCTGGGCCTGGGTCAGCCCGACGAGGTCGGCGATCTCCTGCTGGGTGCGTTCGTCGACGAAGCGCCAGTGGATGATCCTGCGGTCGCGCTCGGGCAGCCGGCTGACCGCCGAGTCGAGCACGAGCCGGGCCTCCAGCGAGGCGAACCCGCGGTCCTCGAAGCCGAGGACGTCGGCGATGGGCCCGGCGCCCTCGTCGTCGCTGCTGTCGATGGAGGTGGGGCGGAAGCAGCCGTCGGCCGACAGGGCCTCGACCACGTCGTCGAGGTCGACGCCGAGGTGCGTCGCCACCTCGGAGGGGCGCGGGGAACGTCCGAGCTCGGCCTCGAGCTCGTGCTGGACCGCGCCGATGCGCGCCTGGAGCTCCTGGATGCGTCGCGGCACCCGGATCATCCAGCCGGAGTCGCGGAAGTGCCGGCGCAGCTCTCCTCGCACGGTGGGCACGGCGTAGGACAGGAAGTCGTGGCCGGCGGCCGGGTCGAAGCGGCGGGCCGCCTTGGTGAGCCCCACGAGGGCGACCTGCTCGAGGTCGTCGAGGTCGATCCCGCGGTTGCGGTAGCGGGCGGCCATCGAGCGGGCCACAGCGAGGTTGGCCTCGATCAGCTCGTGGACGAGCTCCTGGCGCTCGGCCTCGGTGCTCGCACGGCGGAGGTCGTCGACGATCGACGCCGTGCGGCGCGCGCGCTCCTCACGTTCGATCGTGGTGGGCTGGACGGTGACCTGCGCAAGACGCGGGGGCGTCGTGAGGGTGGCCACGAGTTCTCCTTCCGGCGGGGGTGTCTGTCGGCGTCGTGGCTCGGGTACGAGCTCCCAGAATCCTGACGTGCCCACGGTCTGCCCAACAGCCGAAAAGCGAAAACCATGGACAGACCGTGTACAAGATCACAGCGCGGGTCCGGAGCCACCCCGCCGCCTCCGTCCGAGCGGCGCGGGCGCCCGGGCTCTCGTACCCCCCGGAGAGCCCACCGGCGAGCGGTCTAGTCTCGACACATGGCACGCAGCGTGTACGTGGCGGGGGTCGAGGGCTTCACGGGCAAGTCGGCGGTGGCGCTCGGCGTTCTCGAACAGCTCTCGCGGCGGGTGGCGCGGGTCGCGGTCTTCCGGCCCGTGGTCCGTGCCGAGGCGTCGGCCGGCGAGGTCCACGACTATGTCCTGGACCTGCTCGTCTCGCACGACGCCGTCGCGCTGACGTACGACGAGTGCGCGGGGGTCAGCTACGACGACGTGCACGCCGACCCCGACGCGGCGATGGAGCGCATCGTCGCGCGCTACCACCAGGTCGCGGAGAAGAGCGACGCCGTCGTCGTCGTCGGCAGCGACTACACCGACGTCGGCGCCCCGGCCGAGTTCGCGTTCAACGCGCGGGTCGCGGCCAACCTCGGGTCCCCGGTGCTGCTGGTGCTCAACGGCCACGAGCGGGGCGTCGAGCAGCTGCGCACGGCGGCCGCGATGGCCCAGGCCGAGCTCGCGGCCAACCACGCGACGCTCTTCGCGGTCATCGCCAACCGCGTCGACCCCGCCGCCCTCGACCGCACGGCGACGGCCCTGCGCCAAGACGGCGTGCCGGCGTTCGCGCTGCCCGAGCAGCCGCTGCTGAGCGCCCCCTCGGTGGCCGACCTGATGGCGGCCTGCGACGGGCGCCTCGTGCGGGGCGAGGAGGAGCAGCTGGCGCGCGAGGTGCCGGGCCTCGTGGTCGCGGCGATGACGCTGCCCAACGTGCTGGACCGGCTCTTCGACGGCGCCCTCGTGGTCACCCCCGGCGACCGGCCCGAGGTGGTGCTCGGCGTGCTGAGCGCGCACCAGTCGGCCAGCTTCCCGCAGATCTCGGGCATCGTGCTCAACGGCGGGTTGCCGCTGCCAGAGCAGATCGACCGGCTGCTCGACGGGATCGACGTGGCGCTGCCGATCGTGGCCACCGACCTCGGCACCCACGCCACCTCGACCGCGCTGACCAACCGGCGCGGCCGCCTCGACAAGGACTCCCCGCGCAAGATCGCGACCGCGCTGACCATGTTCGCCGACCACGTCGACGGCGAGGAGCTGATGAGCGGCCTGGAGGTGGCCCGCACGTCGGTCGTCACGCCGCTGATGTTCGAGCACCAGGTCCTCGACGACGCGATCGCCGACCGGCGCCACATCGTGCTGCCGGAGGGGGAGGAGGAGCGCATCCTGCGCGCCGCCGACGTCCTGCTACGGCGCAACGTCGCCGACCTGACCCTGCTCGGCGACCCGATGTCGGTGCGGGCCAAGGCGGCCCACCTCGGCATCGACGTCTCGGGCGCCCGGCTGCTCAGCCCCTACGACGAGGAGCTGCGCGAGAGGTTCGCCCAGGAGTACCACCAGCGGCGCGCGCACAAGGGCGTGACGCTCGAGGCGGCACGCGACATCGTGGTCGACGTCTCCTACTTCGGCACGATGATGGTCGAGCTCGGCCTGGCCGACGGGATGGTCTCGGGGTCGGTGCACACCACGGCCCACACGATCCGCCCGGCGCTCGAGGTGATCCGCACGGTGCCGGAGGTCTCGGTGGTGTCGTCGGTGTTCTTCATGTGCCTGCGCGACCAGGTGCTCGTCTACGGCGACTGCGCCGTCAACCCCGACCCCACGGCCGAGCAGCTCGCCGACATCGCGATCGCCTCCGCCCGCACCGCCGCCGCGTTCGGGATCGAGCCGCGGGTGGCGATGCTGTCCTACTCGACCGGCACGTCGGGCAGCGGCACCGACGTCGTCAAGGTCACCGAGGCCACGGCGCGGGTGCGTGAGCGGGCGCCCGACCTGCTCGTCGAGGGCCCGATCCAGTACGACGCCGCGATCGACGCCGCCGTCGCCCGCACCAAGCTGCCCGACTCCGCCGTCGCCGGGCGGGCCACCGTCTTCGTCTTCCCCGACCTCAACACGGGCAACAACACCTACAAGGCCGTGCAGCGCTCGGCCGGGGCGCTGGCGGTGGGGCCGGTGCTGCAGGGCCTGCGCAAACCCGTCAACGACCTCTCGCGCGGCGCGCTGGTCCGCGACATCGTCAACACCGTCGCGATCACCGCCATCCAGGCACAGGAGCTCTCATGACCACCCAGGTGCTGGTGCTCAACGCCGGCTCTTCCTCGCTGAAGTACCGCCTCCTCGACGGCATCACCGGCGTGGCCGAGGCGACCGGGTCGGTGGAGCGGATCGGGGAGGAGTCCGGCCGGCTCACCCACTCCGTCGACGGCCGGGCCCACGTCGAGGAGCGGCCTGTCGCCGACTTCGAGGACGCGCTCCGCTCGACCGTCGAGGCCTTCCGCCAGCACGGGCCCGCCATCGACCGCGACGCGCTGGCCGCGGTCGGCCACCGGGTGGTGCACGGCGGCAGCTCCTTCTCGGAGCCGGCGGTGGTCGACGACCGCGTGCTCGCGACCCTCGAGGACCTGGTGCCGCTCGCGCCGCTGCACAACCCCGCCAACCTGGAGGGACTACGGGTCGCGCGCGAGCTCTTCCCCGACGTGCCGCAGGTCGCGGTCTTCGACACCGCCTTCCACCAGACGATGCCCGAGCACGCCTACACCTACGCGGTGCCGGTGGCCTGGCGCGACGAGCACCGCGTCCGGCGCTACGGCTTCCACGGCACGTCGTACGCCTTCGTCTCCCGTCGTGCCGCCGAGATGCTGGGCCGCACGGTCGAGGACACCAACCTCATCGTGCTGCACCTCGGCAACGGGGCGTCGGCCGCCGCGATCCGGGGCGGTCGGTCGATCGACACCTCGATGGGGTTCACCCCGCTCGAGGGCCTGGTGATGGGCACCCGCTCCGGTGACATCGACCCGGCGATCCTCGGCCACCTGCAGCGCACGCTCGGCTGGTCGCTGGAGGACATCGACCGCGCGCTGACCCGCGAGTCGGGCGTCCTCGGCCTCTCCGGCGTCAACGACTTCCGCGTGCTCGAGCAGCGCCGCGAGGACGGCGATGCCGCTGCGGCGCTGGCCTTCGACGTCTTCGCCTACCGGGTGCGCAAGTACGTCGGCGCCTACTACGCCGCGCTCGGCGAGGTGCACGCCGTCGTCTGCACCGGCGGGGTCGGCCAGTACAGCCCTGACGTGAGGGCCGCGGCCCTCGGCGGCCTCGATCGGCTCGGCATCGTCCTCGACCCCGAGCGCAACGTCGCCGTGGGGCGCAAGGAGGCCGCCACGGTGTCGGCCGACGGCTCCGACGTCGCGGTCCTGGTGGTGCCGACCAACGAGGAGTGGGAGATCGCCCGGCAGGCGCTCGCCGTCGTCGGCGAGCAGGACGCGTCCGGCGGGGAGTAGGCCTGGCGGCCCGAGGTCGCCGGCGCTGATCCGCGCCCGGGCGAGGCGGTACTAGCACCATCGGACATCTGTCGACCGGGACCCGGCCGGGCCTTGACTGGGGTCACCAGCCGACCACCGGGTCGGCACGTCCCGGGAGGAACCGCCACCATGAACAAGCTCCGACTCGCCACTGCCGCCCTCGCGAGCGCCGTGCTCCTCGTCCCCACCACCGGCATCGCCCACGCCAAGGGCGGTGGCGACGGGGGCGACGACGATCGCGACCACGGCGGCTCGTCGTCCGGCAACTACGCCGTCACCGTCAACGGCCGCACCTACGACCCGGCTCCCGGGCGCGACGTCCGGCTGCGCGACCTCCCGGTCTCGGGCGTCGTGACGGTCGTCGGCACCCACACGCGGTTCACCCTCGACGCGGCGACGTTCGGCGTCCGGGACTACACCCTCACCGGCGCTGCGTCGCCGGAGCGGATGGTCACGGAGCCGACGGTGGTCTTCGCCTCCAAGGTCCCGGTGCTGACGCCGGCGCAGCTCCGCGCGCCCGTGCTCAAACGGCTCGAGGTCCGCGACGACCGGTTCGAGGCGATCTTCAGCACCGCCGCGGGCAAGCTCAAGGTCCAGGCCAAGGACGCTCCCCAGGGCGGGATCCTCCAGATGGAGCCGGAGTTCGCCGGCAACGTCGAGCTCGTGCACACGCTCGGCCCGGGCCTGTTCTACTTCGTCAACAGCTACACCGGGAAGATCAACTTCGGCAACGGCGTCGACGCGGTGACGTCCGGTCCGGGGTCGCACCAGATGCTGCTCGGCAAGGACAGCCCCCAGGCCGCCACGAAGCTGTTCCAGGACGGCCGCACGACCCGGTGGTCGGTCGCGCCGGGTGGTCGGCTCGGCGGGGTCCTCGGCGAGGACGCCATCGAGCTCTCGGCCGGCGCCACCAACTGCACCAGCCACTGCCAGGCGCAGAACCAGATCCGCGGATCGGTGCCGGTGCCGCCGGACCCGACCGACCCGACGCCCCTGCCCTGACCGGGTCGATCACCACGCCGAGCCGGGCGTCGGTCCTCACCGGGCCGACGTCCGGCTCGTCCTGCGCGCGCCCCGATCCGCCGGATGTCGGGAGGGTTCTGGCGGCCGATCGCGAGAAGTGGGGGCACTTGTGTGTTGACTCCGGCGAAATGGGGTCCTTAGTGTGACGAGCATCACGGGTGACTCTCGGCCACCCGCGTCGGGAGAGGGGCCACGGTCGCCATGGCGAGTTCCCCTCTGCCCCGCCCCGGGTCCTCGCCGCGCTCGTCGCGGCTCCCGTTCCGGCCCCGTTCCCGCGCCGCTGCCCTCGCAGCCGGCCTCGCCGCCCGGTCCCCGAGCGGCGCCAGCAACCCCGCACGGCCATGAGAAGGCAGGACAGCATGCGCAGCTTCCGTTCACCCGCGGCACGTGTCAGGACATCCCTCGCGGGACTGGTGGCGGTGGCCGTCGCCGCCGGGGGCATCGCCACCGCCCCCGCCGCGGCCGCCGCCCCGCCACCGCTGGCCGGCACCACCCAGCGGACGGCGGCGCCCACGGCTGCGGTGGCCGCCGCGGTGGAGCCGACCTTCGACGTCCTCGTCTTCAGCAGGACCACCGGGTTCCGCCACGACTCGATCCCGGCGGGCGTCCGGGCCGTCAGGCGGCTCGGGGCGCAGTACGGCTTCACCGTCGACGCCACCGAGGACCCCGCCCAGTTCACCGAGGCCAACCTCGCGAAGTACGAGGCGGTGGTGTGGCTGTCCACCACCAGCGATGTGCTCGACGACGCCCAGCAGGCGGCGTTCGAGGCCTACATCCGTGCCGGCGGCGGCTACGTCGGCATCCACGCGGCCTCCGACACCGAGTACACCTGGCCCTGGTACGGCCGGCTCGTCGGCGCCTACTTCCAGAGCCACCCCGCCGGCACTCCCACCGCCACCATCGACGTCGAGGACCGGAGCACGCCGTCGTCCTGCGCGCTGCCGGCACGGTGGACGCGCACCGACGAGTGGTACAACTTCCAGTCGCCGACCGACCCCGTCGTCAACGGCGGGGGCGCCGACTACAGCCCCCGCACCAACAGCGACATCAACGTCATCGCCTCGCTCGACGAGTCGACCTACGACGAGAACGACGGCGCTCCGGGCGACGACGACCACCCGATCGCCTGGTACCAGGAGTTCGACGGCGGCCGCAGCTTCTACACCGGCGGCGGCCACACCGACGCGTCCTTCTCCGAGCCCCTCTTCCGTCTGCACCTGCTCGGCGGCATCCAGTACGCCGCGGGCGAGGCACCCGACGGCTGCACGGCGCCGCCGCCCACCGACGCGTCGTTCGAGCAGGTCACCCTGGCCAAGGGCGTCGACAAGGTCGGCGAGCCGATGAGCATCTCGGTGCTGCCGGACGGCCGCGTGCTGCACAACGCGCGCGACGGCCGCATCTTCCTCACCGACCTCGAGGGCAACACCACGCTCCTCCACGACGTCCCGATCTACTCCCACGACGAGGACGGCCTGCAGAGCCTCACCGTCAGTCCCGACTTCGAGGACGACGGCTGGGTCTACCTCTACTACGCACCGCCGCTCGCCACGCCGGCCGGCGACGCCCCCAACGAGGGCACCGCCGAGCAGTTCGCGACGTGGCAGGGCTACAACGTCCTGACCCGGATGAAGATGGTCGACGACGACCTCGACCCCTCCACCGAGCAGGAGCTGCTGCGCGTCGACGCCAACCGCGGCATCTGCTGCCACGCCGGCGGAGCGATCGACTTCGACGCCGACGGCAACCTCTACCTCTCCACCGGCGACGACTCCAACCCGTTCGCCTCCGACGGCTACGCGCCGCTCGACGAGCGCGCCACCCGCAACCCGGCCTACGACGCGCAGCGCAGCTCGGCCAACACCAACGACCTGCGGGGCAAGGTGCTGCGCATCACGCCCGACCCGACCGCCGCGAGCTACACAGTGCCCGACGGCAACCTGTTCCCGGAGGCCGACGACGCCCAGGGCAAGACCCGCCCGGAGATCTACGCGATGGGCTTCCGCAACCCGTTCCGGATGACGGTCGACAAGCGCACCGGCTACGTCTACCTCGGTGAGTACGGACCCGACGCCGGCGGCGCCAACCCCAACCGTGGCCCCGGGGGCATCGTGGAGTTCAACCAGATCCGCGAGGCCGGCAACTTCGGCTGGCCCTACTGCACCGGCACCAACACCCCGGCCGAGACCTACAACGAGTGGGACTTCGCGACCAACACCACCGGCCCCAAGTTCGACTGCACGGCGCCGGTCAACAACAGCCCGCACAACACCGGCCTGACCAACCTCCCGCCGGCCCAGCCCGCCTGGATCAAGTACGACGGGGGGAGCGTCACCTACGGCGGCGTCACCACCAACGAGTTCGGCGGCGGTGGCGAGGGCCCGATGGCGGGCCCCGTCTACAACTACGACCCCGACCTCGACTCCGACGTGAAGTTCCCCGAGTACTTCGACAACCACTTCTTCGCCGGCGAGTGGACCCGCGGCTGGATCCGCGACATCGCCATGGACGCCGAGGGCGACGTGGCCGGCATCGACCCGTTCTTCGACTCCTCGACCCTCTACGCCGCGATGGACATGGAGTTCGGACCCGACGGCTCGCTCTACGTCCTCGACTACGGCAACGGCGGCTACTTCACCGGCAACGAGAACTCGGCCGTCTACAAGATCAACGCCATCAACGAGGGCGCCCGCTCGCCGTCGGCGTCGGCCACCGCGACGCCCGACTCGGGCACCGCCCCGCTGACCGTGCGGTTCTCCAGCGCCGGATCGAGCGACCCCGACGAGGGCGACTCGATCGTGTCCTACGCCTGGGACTTCCAGAACGACGGCACCGTCGACTCCAGGGAGGCCGACCCGACGTTCGTCTACACCGAGAACGGCGTCTACGACGCCCGTCTGACCGTCACCGACACCACCGGTCGCACCGGCGTGGCCACCGCGGTCGTGACGGTCGGCAACACCCGGCCCACGGTCGAGATCGAGATGCCGCCCGACGGCGCGTTCTTCGAGTTCGGCGACTCCGTGCGGGTCAAGGTCACCGTGACCGACCCCGAGGACGGGGAGATCGACTGCGACCGGGTCGAGATCGACTACATCCTCGGCCACGACTCCCACGGCCACCCGCTCAGCTCGCGCACCGGCTGCGACGTCGTCCTGCCGACCGTCCGCGACGAGGGCCACGACGCCTCCGCCGACATCTTCGGGGTGATCAACGCCAGCTACACCGACGAGGGAGGGGGCGGCGTCCGCACGCTGACCGGTGAGGACGAGGTCGTCCTGCAGCCCAAGCGCAAGCAGGCCGAGCACGTCGACACCCAGCAGGGAGTCGCCACCGAGGCGACGACCGATCCCCTCGGCGGCTCGCGCAACCTGTCCAACATCGACGCGGGCGACCACGTGTCCTACGCGCCGATCAGCCTCCACCAGGTGCCGCGCCTGCGCTTCCGGGTCGCGTCGGGAGGCGTCGGAGGCACCATCGAGGCCCACCTCGACAGCCCCACCGGGCCGCTGGCCGGCTCGGTCGACGTCCCGGTGACCGGGGGCTGGCAGCAGTGGCAGTTCGTCGACATGGACATCGCCGAGTCGGCGCGGGAGGGCTCGCACGAGCTGTTCCTGGTCTTCACCAACGACGACCCCGCCGCCACGGGGCTGTTCAACGTCAACTTCTTCGACGCCGCCGGCAAGGGCGTCTCGGTCAACTCACGTCCGCAGGTGGGCGCGCAGGGCACCCCCAGCCAGGGCACCGCGCCGCTGACCGTCGACTTCGAGGGCTCCGCGTCCGA
Organism: Nocardioides sp. zg-1228; assembly: GCF_017086465.1. Lineage (NCBI taxonomy): Bacteria > Bacillati > Actinomycetota > Actinomycetes > Propionibacteriales > Nocardioidaceae > Nocardioides > Nocardioides sp. zg-1228. The sequence continues at coordinate 1,611,901 of NZ_CP070961.1, forward strand.
CTTCGACGGTGACGAGCTGACCTACCGCTGGGACTTCGGCGTGCCGGGTGACGCCGACACGGCCACCAGCCTCGACGCCCAGTACACCTACACCGAGCCGGGCTCCTACACCGCGCGGCTGACCGCCACCGACCCGTCCGGCGCGTCGGGCTCGGCCACGGTCCCGATCCGGGTGCTCAACGCCTGCGGGGTCCAGCAGTCCGACGAGTTCGACGGCACCTCGCTCGACGGCAAGTGGGACGTCATCCGCGACAGCGGCACCTGGAGCGTGGCCGACGGCGGTCTCCAGCTGCCGATCGACACCGGGAGCCTCTACGGCATCGGCGGCAACGCCAAGGACATCATCGTGCAGGAGGCGCCCGACGGCGCGTTCGAGGTGACCGCGAAGGTCACCGCCGAGGTGACCGAGAACTACCACCAGGCCGGGCTGCGGCTCTACTCCGACGACGAGAACTGGGCCTCGGTCCACCTCATCTCCGCCGGCGGCAACCGCGACGTGGAGTTCATCTACGAGGCGCAGGGCGCACCGCGCAACGAGGCGGCCGACAAGCTCGGCGGCGTGCCTGCCGGGTTCCCGTCGACCTACTACGTGCGGCTGACCTCCGACGGCACCGACCTTCGGGCGTCCTACTCCGCCGACGGCGAGACGTTCTCCCCGGTCGGGCGGCCCGCGCCGATGAGCACGTTCGCCACGCCGCGGATCGGTCCGGCCGCGGTGTCGGGCGGCGCGACGACGAGCCCGACCGCGACGTTCGACTGGATCCGCTTCGAGCCCGACGGCACGAGCGGCGCCACCGACCCGAGCGACGAGTTCACCGGCACCTCCCTCGACGAGTGCCGCTGGAACGCCATCGTCCGCGAGGACCCGACCACCTACGAGGTGGCCGACGGCGAGCTCACCATCACCACCACGGAAGGTGACATCTACCAGACGCCCAACGCGGCGGGGGCGACCAACTTCGTGCTGCAGTCGGCCGCCAACCTCCCGACGGACTACGTCGCGGAGACCAGGCTGTCGGCGACGTTCACCGACGGCTACGCCCAGGGCGGCCTGCTCGCCTACGGCGACGACGACAACTACGTCAAGCTCGACGTCATCTCCGACACCGGGCAGGGCCGGATCAACCGGGTCGAGCTGCGCTCCGAGCTGGGTGGGGCCATCCAGGACCCGCAGCCGCAGGTCGACCTGCCGGCCAACGTGACGTCGTACCGCCTGCGGCTGACCAAGGACGGGTCGAGCTACACCGGTGAGGTCGCCGTCGACGGCGGCGAGTGGCAGGCCGTGGGCACCGTCACCCACCCCACGGCCGACCTGGACCTCGGCCTGTTCGCCCTCGGCGTGCAGCAACCGGGCCGGACCGCGTCGTTCGACTACTTCCGGCTCACCCCGGCAGCGGCGGAGAACCGTCCGCCCGTCGCCGACGACGACACCGCCGTCACCACGGCCGGGCGGGAGGTCACCATCTCGGTGCTCGCCGGTGACACCGACCCCGACGGCGACGACCTCACCGTCGAGTCCGTCACCACGCCCGCCCACGGCACGGCGAGGATCAACACCGACGGCACTGTCCGCTACACGCCCGAGGCCGGCTACTCCGGGACCGACACGTTCGACTACGTGGTCAGCGACGGCAACGGCGGCACCGACACGGGCACCGTCACCGTCACGGTCGCCGAGACCTGTGAGACCGACACCCCCGACGACACGTTCGACGGGGACGCGCTCGACACCTGCCGGTGGGACGCGATCGTCGCCGACGATCCGGCCACGCGCCGGGTGGCCGACGGGCGGCTGTTCCTCACCACGACGCGGGGCGAGATCTACCAGGGCGGCACCGGCAAGTCCAACCTGATCCTGCAGTCGCCCGACCACGCCGGTGACGACTGGACGCTCGAGGCACACGCCGACGTGGAGGGACTCGACGGCGGCTACAGCCAGGCCGGCCTGATGGCCTACGGCGACGATGCCAACTACGTGAAGCTCGTAGTGATCTCCGACGATGGCCGGACGGCGCCCAACCGCGTCGAGCTGCGCTCGGAGGTCGACGACCGGATCGTGGGTGGCGACCCGCAGCCCGAGCTCGCCATCCCCGACGGCACCGACCTGAGCGACATGCGGTTCCGGCTCACCAAGGCCGGCACGTCCTACACCGGGGAGGCGTCCTTCGACGGCGGCGCGACCTGGGTGGAGATGCCCCGGGCGGTCGTCAACCCGATGACCGGCCCGCGGTTCGGTGTGTTCGCCGCGGGCGTGCTGCAGGAGGGTGACGAGGTCTCCTTCGACACCTTCCTCGTCGACGGCGAGGACCCGGTCGACCCGGGCAACGCCGCCCCGAAGGCGGTCGACGACACGGCGACCACTCCGCAGGGCACCGCTGTCAGGGTCGCCGTGCTGGCCAACGACACCGACGCCGACGAGGGCGACGAGCTCTCGGTGCAGTCGGTGACCAAGCCCGCACACGGCACGGCCGTCGCGGCAGCCGACGGCACGGTGACCTACACCCCCGACGCCGGCCACCTCGGGACCGACACGTTCGACTACGTCGTGACCGACGGCACCGACACCGACACCGGCACCGTGACGGTGACGGTCACCCGGGCCGAGCAGCCGGTCCCGGACACGAGGATCACGGGCGCCCCGCGTGACGCCACCCGGGCGCGGACGGCGACCATCCGGTTCACCGCCACCGGTCCCGGCGCCGGGGGAGCGAGGTTCGAGTGCTCCATCGACGGGTCGGCCTGGCGGGCGTGCACGTCGCCGAAGACCTACCGCGACCTCGACGACGGGCGGCACCGGGTGCGGGTCCGGGCGGTGGGAGCGGGCGGCACCGACGCCACGCCGGCGACGGCCACCTGGACGGTCGACCGCACGGGGCCCACGGTACGGAAGCTGACCCCGACCGGCACCACGCGCGACCGGACGCCCACCGTGGGCGCGGTCGTCTCCGACCGGCACTCCCGGGTGCGCGCCGACGACCTGACCCTCTTCGTCGACGGCACCAAGGTCGGCGGGGTGCGCTACGACGCGCGGAGCGGGCGGATGAGCTGGACGCCCAGGCGGGCGCTGTCTCCCGGCCGTCACACCGTGCGTCTCGTCGCCGAGGATGCGCTGGGCAACCGGACCGTGGAGAGGTGGCGGTTCACCGTCCGGCGCTGAGCCGCGCAGTCCCACCACGTCGGCCCGTCGCCGCGCCCTCCCGGGCCGGTGCGGGCCGACCGGGCCCTCCCGCTAGGGTCGCCCCATGGTGGACGGCACGGGTGTGGCGGCGGCGTCGGCCGACCGCGTCCACCGGCCGTCGCGGGTGCCGTCGGGCGCCGCGCTGCTGGCGCTCGAGCTCAGCGAGGAGGCCCGCGGCGTCCGCGGCCTCGACGTCCTGCGGCGCAGTGTCGACCGCGCCCCTCCGGCCCCGCTGACCTGACCGCCCCGGGTGCGCCCACCGTCGCGCCCACCCGCCGCACGCAGCCCTCGCGCGCCCGCACCGGGTCGCGCCGCGCTGCCCCGGCCGCTCGTCCCGCCGACCCCGCGACGACGACGGCCCCGTCGGCGTTCCTCCCGACCTCCCCTTGCAGAAAGCAGAGCCATGACCAAGCGCGTCGCCATCGTCGGAGCCGGGATGGTGGGCCTGTCCACCGGCTGGTTCCTCCAGGAGCACGGCTTCCACGTCACCGTCCACGAACGCCGCCACGTCGCCGGCGGCTCCTCCTGGGGCAACGCCGGCTGGCTCACCCCCTCCCTGACCGCGCCCCTGCCCGAGCCGGCCGTGCTCACCTACGGGGTGCGGGCCGTGCTCAGCCCGTCCTCGCCGGTCTACCTGCCGCCGCGGCTCGACCCGCGGCTCGCGCGCTTCCTCGCCGGGTTCGTCCGCCACAGCACGGCGCGCCGGTGGGGCATCGGCATGCGCGCCTACGCCCCGATGAACCGCCAGGCGCTGGCGGCGTTCGACGAGCTGGCCACCGGGGGAGTCGAGGCGACCACGCGCCTCGCGGACCCGTTCCTCGCCTGTTTCCGCACCGCCGAGGAGCGGGCGGTGCTCGTCGAGGAGCTCGAGCACGTGCGCAGCGCCGGACAGGACGTGACGTACGACGTCCTGTCGGGCAGCGAGGCCCGCGCGCTGGAGCCGTCGCTGACCGCAGCCATCGGCGGCGCCGTCGTCCTGCACGGGCAGCGCTACCTCGACCCGCCGGCGTTCCTGGCGGCCCTCGCCGACTCGTTCGTCGCGCGAGGCGGCGAGATCCGCGAGTCGAGCGCCGTGACGGACGTGCGCCAGACCGCTGGGGGCGCCTTGGTCACCACCGACGACCCCGCTGCCGGACCGCTGCGCTACGACGCCGTCGTGCTGGCCAATGGCGCGTGGATCGGCACCCTGGCCCGCCGGTTCGGCGTGCGCCAGCCGGTGCAGGCGGGCCGCGGCTACTCGTTCAGCGTCGGCGGTGACCGGCTGCCCGAGACGCCGGTCTACTTCCCGGCCCAGCGCGTCGCGTGCACGCCGCTGCCCACCGCCGACGGGCCCCGGCTGAGGGTCGCGGGGATGATGGAGTTCCGCGACACCGACGCCCCCCTCGACCCGCGCCGGATCGAGGCGATCGTCGAGGCGACCCGCCCGCTGTTCGACGGCATCGACCTCGACGACCGGCGCGACGAGTGGGTGGGCGCCCGTCCGTGCACCCCGGACGGGCTCCCGCTGATCGGTGCGACCGACGCGCCGGACGTCTTCGTCGCCGGGGGACACGGCATGTGGGGCATCGCCCTCGGGCCGCTCACCGGGAGGCTGCTCGCCCGGCGCATCGCGACCGGAGCCACGCCGGCCGAGCTCGTCGCGTTCGACCCGCTCCGCTGAGGGCGTCCGGGCACAAGGTCCCATGTCCTGACGGGCCGTCGGCCCTCCCCAACGGCCGCGGTCCACCGAAAGGATGGTGGTGGCGGGAGGTGCCCGCCGGGACGAGGAGGCGTGGAGATGTCGAAGGACCGGAGGTCGGCTGCAGGGGACGGCGACGTGGTGGTGGGCGTCGACGGGTCCCGGGCAGGCGTCCAGGCGTTGCGCTACGCCGTCGCCGAGGCTGCGCGCCTCGGGGCGGGCGTGCACGTCGTGCACGCCGTGCCGATCTTCGTGCCGATGACGCCGATGTACCCCCTGCCGGTCGATGACCTGACCACCGCCGGACAGGCAGTGGTGCAGAGGACGGTGGACGAGGCCCGGGCCCCGGAGTCGACCCGGCTCGCGACGAGCCTCTCCCGCGAGGGCGCGGTGCCGGCGCTGCTGGCGGTCAGCGAGGACGCCCCGCTCGTGGTGCTCGGCGCCGACCGTCGTCCGGTGGCCGCCCGCATCTTCACCGGCAACGTGTCGACCGCCGTCGCGGCGAGCTCGCGGGCCCCCGTCGTCACGGTGCCCGAGACGTGGCCCGGGGGCGAGCCCACCGGGACCGTCCTGGTCGGCATCAAGCGGCCCGACGGCTCGCCCGAGCTCCTGGCCGAGGCGTTCGCCACCGCGCAGACCCGCGGAGCCCGGCTGGTGGTCCTGCACGCGTGGCGACTGCCCAGCTTCTACGAGGACGTGGTGGCCCACCGCGTCGCCGAGACCGACTGGGCCGAGCGCGCCCACGAGGAGGTCGACCGCGAGCTCGAGCAGTGGCGGGCGGTCTACCCCGACGTCGAGGTCGAGGTGCGCGTCGTCCACGACCAGCCGGCCCACGCCCTGGTGAGCGCCTCGGAGCGGGTCGACGAGATCGTGCTGGTCCGCAGGCCGCGCGGGGTCGCGGCCGCCCTGCACCTGGGCCCGACCGCGCGCGCCGTGATGGCCAATGCGCACTGCCCGGTGCGGATCGTGCCGTCCGACCGCGGGCTGTCGACCGCCGACCTGGTCCTGGAGGACGCAGGAGAGCTCAACAAGTAGCACCCGCAGCACCGCCGTAGCGCCCACGCAGCACCCACGCAGCACCGACCTGAGGAGAACGACATGCGAGCAGCAGTAGTCCCGGAGATGGGCGCGCCGCTGGAGATCCGCGACATCCCGACGCCGGAGCCCGGCCCCGGGCAGGTGCTGGTCAAGATCGAGGCGAGCGGGCTGTGCCACACCGACATCCACGCCGCGCGCGGCGAGTGGCCGATCAAGCCCAAGATGCCGCTCATCCCGGGTCACGAGGGCGTCGGCAAGGTCGTCGCGGTCGGCCCGGACGTGGACACGCCCGTCGTCGGCACGCGGGTCGCCCTGCCGTGGCTCGGTCGTGCCTGCGGTCGGTGCCGCTACTGCGTCAGTGGGTGGGAGACCTACTGCGTGACCCCGGAGTTCACCGGCTACACGATCGACGGCTCCTACGCCGAGTACGCGATCGGCTACGCCAGCCACGCCGTGCCGGTGCCCGACGGCGTGTCGGCCTTCGACGCCGCGCCGCTCACCTGTGCGGGAGTCACCACCTACAAGGCGCTCAAGGTGGCGCACCCGCAGCCCAACGAGACCGCGATGGTCGTCGGCATCGGCGGCCTGGGCCACCTCGCGCTGCAGTACGCCAAGGTGTTCGGCACCACCACGGTGGCCGTCGACGTCGAGGACGCCAAGCTCGACCTGGCCAAGAAGCTCGGCGCCGACCACGTCGTGGATGGGCGGGGCAACCAGGCCGTGGAGCTCGAGGCCCTCGGCGGGGTGGACATCGCGGTCGTCACCGTCCCGTCGCCCGCCGCGATGCGTGCCGCCCACGCCTCGCTCAACCCCAACGGCCGCCTCGTGCTGGTCGGCCTGCCCGCCGACAACCGGCTCGAGCTCCCGGTGTTCGAGACGGTGCTCAAGGGGATCTCGGTGACGGGGTCGCTGGTCGGCACCCGCAACGACCTCGCCGACTGCTTCGCCCTCCACGCCAACGGGCGCACCCGCGTGGTCGCCGAGCCGCGTCGCCTCGAGGACGTCAACGCCTGCTTCGAGGAGGTGCTGTCGGGAGCGGTCCCGGCGCGCCTGGTCTTCGACATGGCCACCTGAGCTCCCGAGCCGGCCGGGGGCTGCAACCCGGCCGGCTCGGGTGGCACGTCCGGGGCGTGCGACGTGCACGGTTCCGGCGTGCGCCGTTCGGCCCTGGCGTGACCCCGTGGACTCTCCGGATCGGCGACGCGCCCGCACATGCGAGGCGGGAGCGGGGGTACCGGGCGTCACCACCACCGCCGGTGGCAGGCCGCGTCCGGGCGTCACGCGTACGCACGACCCGGACCGGTCGTCGCGACAGGAAGAGGCGCCGATGACAAACGACAAGCCGGAACAGGTCGAGCGGGAGTCGACCCCCAACAGCTCGGGGCCCGACGGTGCCGCGGGCGGCATGGGCTCGAGCAGCGAGTGGGTCGGTCACACCGGCCCGGGACAGCAGGGGGCCGACGGCCTCCGCGACACCTCGGCCCAGGGGTCCCCGGTCGACGCACCTCCCGAGCAGAGCCCGGGCGGTGAGGAGCCGCAGCCGGAGGGCGTCGAGCCCAAGGCGGGCTATCCCGAGCAGGACCCGCGCCACGACGACCACCCGCACCGCTCCGGACGGCAGGACTGACCGACCGGAGCTATCCGGCGACCACGCGGCGCAGCGGGCAGGCCCGGACGAACTGCCAGCACGCGCCGGCGGCGAGCCCTGCCGTGACGATGACCGTCAGCGCGGCGGGGGCGGCCCAGGCCGGGCCCTGCTGCACCAGGACGAAGCCGCCCATGACGAGCACGAACCAGCCGAACGCCCGCCGGAGCCGGGCCTCGGGCACCCGGCCCGCGAGCCGGCCGCCGAGAACGCTGCCGACGACCGCGGCGGCGGTGACGCTGAGGACGAGTCCCCACGGCAGCTCGACCGAGCTGAGGTAGCCGGCCAGCCCGGCGAACGACTTCATCGAGATGACCAGCAGCGACGTGCCGACCGCGACCGACATGGGCAGCCCGCCGAGCAGGACCAGGGCCGGCACGACGAGGAACCCGCCGCCGGCTCCGACCAGGCCGGTGGCCACGCCGACCACGAGGCCGTCGACGACGATCCGCCTGACCGGCAGCTCGCCGTCCGACGCGTGGGCCGGCGGGTTCTTGCGCCCACGGAGCATGGCCAGCGAGGTCGCGACCATCATCGCCGCGAACGCGATGAGCAGCACGTTGCCGGGCAGGTGCCCGCCGACGAGACCGGCGGAGTAGGCGCCGATCATGCCGGCCAGTCCGAAGATCAGGCCGGTGCGCCACTTGACCCGCCCGTGGCGGGCGTGGCTGACCAGGCCCGCCACGGAGGTGACGCCGACGACGAAGAGCGAGGCCGCGATGGCGACCTTGGCGTCCAGCCCGGCGACGTACACGAGCAGCGGGACGGTCAGGATCGAGCCGCCGCCGCCGAGCATCCCGAGCGAGACGCCGACGAGCACGGCCAGCACCACGACGACGGCGACGGTGGGGCTCATGCGGCGTCGTCCCCGGAGAGCGCGGCGACGATCTCGTCGATGTCGCACGAGTCGGCGGTGCGGTTCCACGGCATCTTCGACAGCGCGACGCCCATGGCGCAGGTGTTGGTCAGCGCCGCGCCGGTGAGTCCGGTGCCGATGGCCGCGGCGACCCACTTGAGCCGCGGGACGGCGGTGCTCGCGAGGACGCTGCCGGCGACGATGGTGCCCGCCACGAGGCGGACCTGGCGCTCGAGCTCCCAGGTCTGACGGCCACGGTTGACCGGGGCGCCGATGGCCTCCCAGCTGGTCATGCCGCCGTCGAGCACCCGGACGCCGGGGAGCCCGGACTCGCGCAGCGCGCCCTCGGCCTGCGTCGCCCGGGCGCCCGAGCGGCAGACCAGGACGACGTCCTCGTCGAGGTGGCGGCGCAGCTCGTCGCGGTGCTCGCGGAGCGTGTCGAGCGGGACGTTGTAGGCGCCGGGGATGTGTGAGGTGTCGAACTCCGCCGGGGTCCGGACGTCCAGGATGCGCGGCGGCTCGCCGTCGGCGAGGCGCTCCTGGAGGGTGTGGGCGTCGAGGGTGCGGGCTTCGGTGGGGGTGCTGGTCATGGCAGGTGTCTCCTGATCGGGGGGTGGGGGAGTGCGAGGTTCAGACGAGCGTGAGCCCGGCCTCGGCAGCGCTCTCGTCGTACGAGTCGTCGATGGCGACGACGTCGTGGCCGCGCGCGGCGAGGACCGAGGCGACGACGCCGGCGCGGTAGCCGCCGGCACAGTGGATCCAGAGCCTCTGCTGCGGGATCGACTCGAGGTGGGCCAGGACGGCGTGGACGGGGACGTTGACGGCGCCGGCGATGTGGCCGGCGTCGTACTCCGCCGGGCGGCGCACGTCGAGGACCACGCGCTCGCCGGCAGGGTCCTCGCGGATCTCCGCGGCGAGCCCGGCGAAGTCGGTGACCGGGAAGCTGCCGAGCGGGGCGCCGTCGGCCCAGTCCTCGGGCGTGCCGGTGGCCATCGCGGCCGGGTCCATGCCGATGCGGACCATCTCGCGCTGCGCCTCGGCCACCTGCTCGGGGGTCTCGCCGAGCAGCGTGATGGTCGCGTCGTAGGGGAGGATCCAGCCCAGGTAGGTGACGAACTGGCCGTCGAGGCCGAAGTTGACGCTGCCGCTGAGGTGACCGGCGGCGAACGCCGACCGGGTCCGCAGGTCCACGACCCACTCGCCGGCGTCGATGCGGCGGCGCAGCTCGGCCGGGTCGGCGAGCTCGGGGTCGGACAGGTCGGCCGCCCGCGGGCCGGCGGTGTTCGCGGGGCCCATCTCGGCGTAGTAGGCGGGGAACTCCTCGAGGCCCGCGAGCAGGCCGTCGACGTAGTCCGCCTCGTCCTTGGTCAGGGCCGGGTTGGTCCGCTTCTCGTCGCCGATGGTGCTCGCGGTCGCGTCGGACTGGGTGGCCGAGCAGAAGCTGCCGAAGCCGTGGGTCGGGAAGACCGACGTGTCGTCAGGCAGCTCGTCGGCGAGGCGTTGGGCGGAGTGCCACTGCGCGTGGACCAGGGCGTCGGTGTGGTCGGGGCCGAGCAGGTCGGGACGGCCGGTGGAGCCGTGGAGCAGCGACCCGCCGGTGAACACCGCGACGGGCTCGTCGCCGGCCGAGAGCGCAAAGGACAGGTGGGTGTGGGTGTGGCCGGGGGTGTGGACCACGCGCACCCGCATGGTGTCGCCGACGGCGACGACGTCGCCGTCGCGGACGGGGGTGCGCTCGAAGGCGACCGGGTCGTCGACGTTGACGAGGTAGGCGGCGCCGACCGCCTCGGCCAGGGCCAGCCCGCCCGTGACGTAGTCGTTGTGGATGTGGGTCTCGAAGACGTGGGTGATCCGCACGCCCGCCTCGTCGGCGGCGGCCAGGACGCGGTCGATGTCGCGCTGCGGGTCGACGACGAGCGCGACGGCGCCGTCGTGGGCCACGTACGTGCGGTCGCCGAGGCCGGGGGTGTCGATCGGGACGACGGTGACGGGGATGGGCATGGGGCCTCCTAGGTTCGATGGATACCCTGGGGGGTATGGGAGGACCGTAGCAAGACAACCTACGATCTTCCAAAGATCATTGGAGGAACGATGAACGAAGAGCGTCGCCACCACCTGTTCGACGAGCTCGCCGTCGTCGGCAAGGCCTTCGGCAGCGCCAAGCGGCTCGAGCTGGTCGACCTGCTCGCCCAGGGCGAGCGCACGGTCGACGGGCTGGCCCGGGCCGCGGGGATGGGGGTGAGCACGGTCTCGGCGCACCTGCAGGTCCTCAAGCTCGCCCACCTGGTGCTGACCCGGCGCGAGGGGACCAAGGTGTTCTACCGCCTCGCGGGCGACGACGTGGCCGACCTCTACGCCGCGATGCGCGCCGTCGCCCGCGACCGCTCCGCCGACGTCGGCCGGGCCCTCGAGGCCTACCTCGACCTGCCCGGCTCGGGGGAGGTGGGCCTGGTGACGCGCGACGAGCTCGAGCAGCTGCTGGCGTCCGGCGAGGTCACCCTCCTCGACGTGCGTCCCGCCGAGGAGTACCTCGCCGGCCACATCCCGGGCGCCCGGAGCATGCCGCTCGAGACGCTGGACGGCGAGACGGACGCCTTGCGGCACGCGCCGCCGGTGGTGGCCTACTGCCGCGGCAGCTTCTGCGTGATGGCGCACGACGCCGTCCGCATCCTGGGCGGGGCCGGCGTCGAGGCACGGCGCCTCGAGGACGGGATGCTGGAGTGGCGTACGTCCGGGCTCCCCGTCGCGGCGGGCGCGGCGTGACCGCGGCCCGGTCGGTCCTGCCCGGCTGAGGCGACGTCAGGCCGCGCGAGCCGGCGAGGTCCCGGCCGTACGACGGGCCAGCGGCACGCCCCGCGCGACGACGGCCAGGGCCACGAGCCCGAGCACGACGTAGGGACCGGAGGCCGCCACCTGGAGCGCGTCCCACGACAGCTCCGGTCGGTCGTCGTCGATCCGTCGGACGACGTACGTCGCGGTGGTCGCCAGCACGGTGACGAGCAGCAGCCGGGAGCGCTGCCAGCCCAGCACCAGCATCGGCACGCACCAGACCCAGTGATGGGTCCACGAGATCGGCGAGACCATCAGCCCGGTGGCGGCGATGGCCACCAGGCCGCCCAGGTCGTCGCCGGCGCGCCCGGCCCGGATGGCCACGTACGTCCCGACCAGCAGCACGGCGAGGACGGCCACCATCGTCGTGGCGAGCTGCCAACCCGCGAGATCGCGCTCACCGAAGGCACGGACCAGCCATCCTCGGACCGACTGGTTGGTGATCCTCTCCGGACTCCCGACCCGTCGGTCGTCGTAGAGGTGGCGCGTCCAGTAGTCCCACGTCGCCTGCCGGTCCACGATCGCGGAGAGCGCCACCGTGCCGAGCGCCGTCACGGCGGCTCTCACCCCGGTCCGCCGGGGGCCGGCCAGCAGCAGGTAGCCGACGACGATCGCGGGGGTCACCTTGAGCCCGGCGGCCAGACCGGTGCCCACCCCGGCCCACCGGGTGCCGCGCAGCACGGTCAGGTCGGCAAGGACGAGGGCGACGACCAGCAGGTCGACCTGGCCGAGCGCGATCGTGGACTGCACCGGCTCGCACCACACGGCGACCGCGGTCACGACGGCCGTGCCCGTGCTCAGCCGGCGGCCCTCGGTGCCGGCGAGACGGAGCGAGAGGTGGCCCACCACCGCCAGCAGCGCCACGTTGGCCAGCACGGACGCCGGGGCGAGGACGCCCATCGGCAGGAGGCTCACCGGGGAGAAGACGATCGCGGCGAACGGCGGGTAGGTCATCAGGCCGCGCACCCCCGGCAGGGCGCCGTAGAGGTCCCACCCGTGCCGGAGCGCCATGCCCTCGGCGCGGTAGACGGCGAGGTCGATGACGTCGGGCACGAGGTCGCCGTGGGTGCCCCGCAGCGCCAGGCGGCAGGCCACCGACACGACGGCGATCGCCCAGGCGGTGCGAGGGGTCAGGGCCGGCACACCGCCATGCTCGTCGCTGCGGGGGCCGGCCGGCGGAGCACACCGGCCCCGGAACCCACTGGTCCTTCGGCACTGTCCGAGGGGCTGGGGTCCTCGTAGCGTGCCCGGTACCCGGCGGGTCGCGCGGACCTCGCGCCAGGGTGAGGGGAGAGGGGCTCGTGACGGGCATCGTCGACGCACTGGTCGCACTGCCGCCGTGGCTGGTGCTGCTCGTGGTCTTCGCGCTCCCCGCTGCGGAGGCCGGTCTGATGGTCGGGGTCTTCATCCCGGGGGAGATCGCCGTGCTCATCGGCGGTGTCGTCGCCCACGAGGGCGAGCTGCCGCTGTGGGCGGTGATCCTCACCGCGTCGTCGGGCGCGTTGATCGGCGACCAGGCCGGGTACGAGCTCGGCCGGCGCCACGGTGGTCGGCTCGCGGGACGCCTGCTGGGCCACGTCGTCCGGCCCGGGGACATCGACCGCACCTACGACCTGCTCCGGCGTCGCGGGGGCCTGGCGGTGGCGCTGGGACGCTGGATCGCGGTCGTGCGCGCGCTGCTGCCCGGTGCCGCCGGCGCGATCGGGATGGCGCGGCTCAGGTTCACCGTCTTCAACGTCGTCGGTGGCGTCCTCTGGGCGAGCGCGGTCGCGGTCGGGGGCTACCTGGTCGGCGCGTCCTACCGCGCGCTCGAGCACGACATCGGGCTCGCGGCCGACGTCCTGCTCCTGATCGTGCTGGTCGGGGTGGGCGGCTGGGTGCTCGTCCGCCGCCGCCGCGAGGCGGCGCGTCCTGACGCCTCTTAGGGGTCGAGGCGGCGCGTCCTGACAGCCTTTGGGGGTCGAGGCGGCGCGTCCTGACGCCTCTTCGGGGTCGAGGCGGCGCGTCCTGACGCCCAATCGGGGTCGAGGCGGCGCGTCCTGACGCACGCGTCCCCGCGGTCAGGAGGTCGTCACCCCTCGCGCGTGCCGCCTGGGGTGCCGCGCATCACGCGCTCGATGCCGGCGAGCCCGAGCCGGAGGCCGGCGACCTCGGCGTCGGTGAGCCCGGGCACGACGTCGCGCCAGTGCCGCAGCTGCATGGCGGCGACGTCCTCGAGCGCCTCGCTGCCCGCCGCGGTCGTACGCAGGAGCAGGGCGCGCCGGTCGTCCGGGGCCGGCTCCTGGACGAGGAACCCGCCCGCCACCAGTCGCGAGACGAGGCCCGACACGGTCGCCGCGCTGACGCAGAGGGCGTCGGCGACGGCGTGGGCCGTCATCGGGGCGCGGTACTGCACGAGCATGAGCACCTTGAGCTGCTGGACCGACAGCTCGGTGGCGACGACCTCGTCGACCCGGACGTGGGCGAAGGCCTCCTGCAGCCGGCAGGAGAGCGCCTCCACCTCGCGGACGTCCTCGTCCCGATTGCTCACGGTCACCACCATATCGTTAGCATCGCGCTAACGATTTCGTGGACCTCCGGTCCGCCCTGACACAGGAGCCGCACCCCGTGGGTCATCTCGCGTCCTTCTCGCTTCGCAACCGAGCCCTCATCGCCCTCTCCACGGTCATGGTGGCGATCTTCGGCGTGCTGTCCGCGGGGGCGCTGAAGCAGGAGCTGATCCCCAACCTGGAGTTCCCGGCCGTGGGCGTGGTCCTGCCCTACGCCGGCGCCTCCCCGGAGGCGGTCGAGCAGGAGGTCACGGCGCCCGCCGAGCAGGCACTCTCCGGGGTCGACGGGCTCGAGCAGGTCGACTCCACGTCGTCGAGCGGCGTCTCGCTGGTCCTGCTCACCCTCGAGTACGGCACCGACCTCCAGCGCGCCCAGCAGCAGGCCGAGAGCGCGATGAGCAGTGCGCAGGGCCTGCCGGAGTCCGTCGAGCCGGTCGTCTTCGCCGGCAGCTTCGACCAGTTCCCCGTGGTGCAGCTCGCGGTCACCTCCGACGCCGACCCCGCGCAGCTCGCCGAGCGCATCGACCGCCTCGTCGTGCCGTCCCTCGAGGACGTCGAGGGCGTCCGCCAGGTCGACGTCACCGGTGCCCCCACCGACCGCGTCGAGGTCACCCCGACGCCCGCGGCCCGCCAACTCGGAGTGAGCGCCGCGGACGTGTCCGACGCGCTGTCGACCAACGCCTCGCTCGTGCCTGCCGGCACCGTCGACGACGCCGGGTCGAGCCTGTCGGTCCAGGTCGGCGCCACGCCGACGACCCTCGCCGAGCTGCGCCGGGTGCCGGTGTCGCTGCCCGAGGGCGGTACGCGACCGCTCGGCGAGGTGGCCGAGGTGCGCACCGCGCAGGCGACGCCGACGTCGTACTCCCGCACCAACGGCGAGACGAGCCTCGCCGTTGCGATCACCAAGACGCCCGACGGCAACACCGTCGACATCTCCCACGCGGTCGCCGAGCTCATCCCCGAGCTCGAGGACGACCTGGGCGACGGTGCCGAGTTCTCCGTCGCCTTCGACCAGGCACCCTTCATCGAGAAGTCGGTGGAGGACCTGACCACCGAGGGCGCCCTCGGGCTCTTCTTCGCGGTCCTGGTGATCCTGCTGTTCCTCTTCTCCGTCCGGTCCACGCTCGTCACGGCCCTGTCGATCCCGCTGTCGCTCCTGGTGACGCTGATCGGCCTGCGGCTGGGCGGCTACACGCTCAACATCCTCACCCTCGGCGCGCTGACCGTCGCGATCGGCCGCGTGGTCGACGACTCGATCGTGGTGATCGAGAACATCAAGCGACACCTGTCCTACGGGGAGTCCAAGGTCGCCGCGATCACCACCGCGGTGCGCGAGGTCGGCGGTGCCATCACCTCCTCGACGATCGCCACGGCCGCGGTGTTCCTGCCGATCGGCGTCGTCGGCGGCCAGGTCGGCGAGCTGTTCCGCCCCTTCGCCGTCACCGTGGCGCTCGCCCTGCTGGCCTCGCTCCTGGTGTCGCTCACGATCATCCCGGTGCTGGCCTACTGGTTCCTCAAGAGCCCCGACACGGTCGTCGACCCGGCACGGGTGCAGGCGGACGCCGAGGCCAAGGAGGAGCGCTCGTGGCTGCGCCGCGCGTACGACCCCACCGTGCGCTGGGTGGTCCGCCGCCCGTGGCGCACCGTCGGTGTCGCCGTCGTCGTCCTGGTGGCGACGCTGGGGCTGACCCCCTTCATCAAGACCAACTTCCTGGGCAGCAGCGGCCAGAACACCCTCACGGTGACCCAGGAGCTCGAGCCCGGCGCCACGCTCGACCGGCAGGACGCCGCAGCGCGGGAGGTCGAATCGGTCCTCGTCGAGGACGACGAGGTCGAGACGGTCCAGAGCACCGTCGGCACCGGGGAGGGCGTGGCCGCCATCTTCGGCGGCGGCGCGACGACCTTCGCCCTCACGCTGGCGGAGGACGCCGACAGCGAGGCGGCCGCTGAGCGGATCGAGGCGGCCCTGGCCGACGCCACCGGCGACGTCACCGTCACCGCCGGCGACGCCGGCTTCGCCTCGGCGCTCGAGCTCGTGGTGACCGCGACCGACCAGTCCCGACTCGGCGAGGCCGCCGAGATCGTGGCCACCGAGCTGGAGGGCGTCGACGGCATCGGCACGGTGACCTCGGACGCCGCAGCGGCCCAGCCGGTGCTGTCGGTCCGGGCCCGCCCCGAGGCCGAGGCCGCCGGCCTCACCTCAGGGTTCCTCGGTGGCGTGCTGGCCCAGGCCCTGTCGCAGCCGCCCGTCGGCCAGGCCACCATCGACGGCGAGCAGCTCGACGTCGTCGTGGTCGGCGGCCCGCGGCCGAGCTCGATCGCCGAGCTGCGGCAGCTGCCCGTCGGCGACGGCGCCTCGCTGGGACAGGTCGCCGAGCTGGTCGAGCAGGACGTCGCGACCGCGATCACCCGCTCCGACGGCGAGCGCACGGTCACCATCACCGCCGAGCCCGCGGCCGACGACCTCGGCTCGGTGACCGCCGACGTGCAGGCCCTGGTCGACGACCTCGACCTCCCCGAGGGCACCGACGTCTCCATCGGCGGCGTGTCGGAGGACCAGGCCGAGGCGTTCGGCCAGCTCGGCCTCGCGCTCCTCATCGCCATCGCGATCGTCTACGTCGTCATGGTGGCGACCTTCAAGTCGCTCGTGCAGCCGCTGATCCTGCTCGTCTCGGTGCCGTTCGCGGCCACCGGTGCGATGCTGCTGCTGGTCCTCACGGGCATCCCGCTCGGCGTCCCGTCGCTCATCGGCGCGCTCATGCTGGTGGGCATCGTGGTCACCAACGCCATCGTGCTCATCGACCTCGTCAACCAGCGCCGCGAGGCTGGGGCCAGCATCGCCGAGGCGCTGGCCGACGGCGGCGGGAAGCGCGTACGTCCCATCGTGATGACCGCGCTCGCCACGATCCTCGCCCTCACCCCGATGGCGTTCGGCGTCACCGGCGGCAGCGCCTTCATCTCCCAGCCGCTCGCGGTCGTGGTCATCGGCGGCCTGCTGTCCTCGACGTTCCTGACCCTCCTCCTGGTGCCGGCCCTCTACGTGCTCGTCGAGCGGCGCAAGGAGCGCCGCGCGCAGCGGCGCGCCGAGCGGCAGGGTCGAGGAGCGCGTGAGGTCGCCGACGCGCCGTCCGCGTAGGGAGTCGCTGCGAGGGCTGACCCGGTAGGGCTCGGCGGCGGCGCGCGGAAGACCGGGGCCATACGCCTCGTGCGCGGAGTCCGGGTGCGGCGTACCGTCGAAATCCACGCTCGATCGCCGGAAGCCCCGCGATCTGCCCCCAGTGGAGCGACCACCCGTGGATCGAGCAGCTGAGCTCGCGATCGCCACCGGGCAGCCGACGCACATCAGGAGGACAGATGAAGGCACTGGTCTACCACGGTCCGGGCAACAAGGCTTGGGAGGACGTTCCCGATCCCCAGATCCAGCAACCCACCGACATCATCGTGCGGATCGACACGACCACGATCTGCGGCACGGACCTGCACATCCTCAAGGGGGACGTGCCGGCGGTGACCGACGGTCGGATCCTCGGCCACGAGGGCGTCGGCACCGTCACCGAGGTGGGCTCGGCGGTGTCCACGGTGGCCGTCGGCGACCGCGTGCTGCTCTCGTGCGTCAGCGCGTGCGGCGCCTGCTCGTACTGTCACCAGGGCCTCTACGCGCACTGCCTGGCCGAGGAGGGCGCCAGCGGCATCGGTTGGATCTTCGGTCACCTGATCGACGGCACCCAGGCCGAGCTGGTCCGGGTGCCGTTCGCGGACAACTCCGTCTACAAGCTGCCCGACGGGGTGAGCGACGAGGCCGCGGTCATGCTGTCCGACATCATCCCGACCTCGTTCGAGATCGGTGTCAGGTATGGCCGGGTGAAGCCCGGCGACGTGGTCGCGGTGGTCGGCTCCGGGCCGATCGGACTGGCCGCGATGATGACCGCCACGCTCTACGGCGCGGCCCGGATCATCGCGCTCGACCTCGACGCCAACCGGCTGGAACAGGCGTTGGGCTTCGGGGCGACCGACACCGTCGACAGCGGCAGCGCGGACTGGCGTGAGCAGGTGCTCGCGATGACCGACGGGCTCGGCGTCGACGTGGCGATCGAGGCCGTCGGCATCCCGGCGACGTTCGACGCCTGCACCACGATCGTCCGACCCGGTGGCTCCATCGCCAACGTGGGCGTGCACGGATCACCCGTGGAGCTGCAGCTGCAGGACCTGTGGATCATGGACCTCACCATCACCACGGGCCTGGTCAGCACCTCGACCACACCGATGCTCCTGAAGCTGGTGGCCCAGCACAAGCTGGCGGTCGAGAAGTTCGCGACCCACCACTTCACGCTCGACGAGATGATGGACGCGTACGACACCTTCGGCCGGGCGGCGGAGACCAAGGCGCTGAAGGTCGTGATCTCCCGGTAGCGCGTCTGAGCTCAATCGGACGAAGGACGCCGGTAGCTCAGGAACACGCAACCGGTCGGCGACGATTCAGCCCGCGCCAGGGTCAGTCTGAGGGGATCTGAGCCGTCCTCGAAGAGACGCCGCCCAGAGCCGGCCAACGTCGGGACGACGACGAGCTCGAGACGATCCACCAGGTCCTCGGCCAGCAGAGTCTGGGCGACGGCGATGCTGCCATGGACGCCGATGTCGCCTCCCGACCCTGCCTTCAGCCGTCTGACGTAGGACGGGAGCGGGGAGTCGACGACGACCGACTGCTCCCAGCCCTTGTCCAGGGGATGTGAGGTCACGACGTGTTTGATGGTCGTGTTGATGAAGTCTGCGAACGGTTGCACGTCCGACGTCGGCCAGTAGTCGGCCCAGTAGTCGTACGTACCGCGGCCGAGGACGACGTCGTCCTGGACCCCGATGACGTCAGCGAGGTTGCGGAACACGGTCTCGTCCGCCTCGAACATCCAGTCGCCCGGCTCCTCCGCGACTCCGTCCAAGGACAGCAGGGCGTACAGGGTCACGTCGCGCATGGCTCCTCCAGAGTGGTGTCACCCGTACGTCGAACGGCCGGCGCACAGATCGACATCGCTACTCGCCGTTGGTCCGCCAGGCGTCGGTCTGCACTGGGGCTCGAGCTGCAACCTGCGTGGGTGTATGACCGCGGGACAAGGTGCCAGCGCGTGCGGCTCGGGTATAGGTCACGGCGCCGTCCGCTGAGTAGCTCGAAGGCGGCGGTGTGAGGACGCACCTGCCGATGCGTCGCGGGAGGCGCTGCGTGCCCTGAGCACAGATGATGCCCTGCCTGAAGCGGCGCTGTGCTGGACGGATGCTGAAGTTCTCCGCCGGGCATGAAAGAACCGCCCACGGTCTCGGGTCCGTGGGCGGTTCTGACTCCAGACTACGCGACCGTTGACCCCGGCGCTGGCACAGCACATGCACGCGATTGCAACGGATCGGTCCGTGATTCCCCGGGACCTGCGTCGAGGAAAACCCGCGCCTTGAACCGTCGAGCCGACTCGCGGCGGTATCAGCAGGATCGATCTTCGGAGTTGCCGCATGGGCGATGCTCGTCGTGCCGCCACGGTCGCCTCGGCGCCCTATGGGGGTCAATGTATGGGTGGCCGGACTCGGTGGTCACCAGGCTCATGGAGAAGCCGTTCTTCAAGCGGAGGAAGCACTCCGAAGAGGTCAGTAGGGTCTGGTCCGCGTGACGCGCTAAGCGACGTCGAGCAGCTGGGCGTGCCGAGGTACGACTGTGGGCGCGCAGTGGCGTAGCAACGCCAGTGTTGCAAGCGGGGTCAGGACACCGGTTCGGGGTGGGACGATCCGCATCCGTCCTCCGTGGCATCGTGTGAATCGGCTGGCCCAGGTGAGCGAGCGGACCAGGCGTGGGTCCATCCGCACGACCCCGGACAGATCCACGGTCAGGCACCGACCGGTGGCGTTGCGATGCGCCTGCTGGACGGAGCGCACGAGGTCGGGGACAGCGGCTAGGTCCAGCTCAGCGGGTGCGATGAGGTGATCGGGACCGGCGAAATGGAACGAGGAGACGTGGTGCGACATGTTGGTGTCCTGATTTGGATGCCCCGTGATCGCCGTTGCTGGGCTGTTGGGGACAGCGGGGGGTACCCCCCGGGTGTGCGGTGTATGCAACAACAGCCGAACTTCTTGTCACCAGCGCCTCCCGACCGGGACGCTCGGCCGCAGCGTCACGGTGCGGAGCCGCCCACGTTGGCTCGGCGCATGCGGCCCGTTCAGGAGCAACGCACATTGAAGGCCCCGCGCGCGCCCGACCCGTCGCGGACCGCGGCGCGACCAGCGACTCGATGACCGGCGGCACCGTTGGTCATTAGAGGCGAGCGGGGGGCCGTGAACTGGGAGCGCCCGCGGATGTAAGCCCCATTTGAGGACCGACCTGGAACTCGTCGCCGTAGCCGACGTCTGGGGGGCCAGTCCAAGTTCACTCGCCGGCACGAAACCGAACCGCCGGTAGTAGGCCGGAGGGACTGCTGCATCCTCTGGTGACAGCAAGACCCAGCGGAGCGCTGAGCTGCTAGCCGCGCCCCCGGGCTCGCCCTCGCATCCGGGGGCGACTCCCGGAATGTTACTTGCATAAATGGCAACTTCTCTTATGCTTGCGCCTATGGAAAGTTCTTTGGGGCCGTTGGAGCGCATCCGTGAGCTGGAGCGCGGCGAGGCGGCGCCCTACATCCGGATGCGGCCTTCGCCTTGGTGGGTGCCACCACTCTTTGGCGTGTGGTTCGCCGCCTATGTGGGAGCATTCGCGTTCTGGAGCGAGAGCGAGTTCGCCTTCGTTTTGGCGATGATCACGCTCGCCGCCGGCGTCGGCGCGTTCGTGGGGTGGTGTGCCCGGCGGTACGATGCCTTCCCCATGCCCGGTCGTGGCACTCCTCCGCCGGAGATCCGGCGGGAGTACCGGTGCTACGCCATCGGAGCGGTGGGCATCGCCGTCCTTGTGGCGGGCGTGATGTGGTTGGCCGGGGTCCCGGCAGCGTCCGGTGCCGCGTTCGCTCTGGTGACCGTGGGCCTGCGGCTGTTCCAAGCCCGCTACGAGCGTGCGGCGGCCGTCGTGCGGGAGCGGCTGCCATGAGCCTGGGCGACCTCGACCCTGTCTTACACGCACCGAAGCGGCTCATAGCGATGGCCGTGCTGGCGAACACCGAGTACGCCACATTCCGGTTCCTCAAAGAACAACTCGACCTGACCGACTCGGACCTGTCCAAACAAATGTCTGCGCTGGAGTCGGCTGGTTACGTCAAAGTCAACAAGCGCGGGCGCGGACCGGGCTCGGCCACGACGTACACCATGACGCGCCCAGGCGATCGTGCCTACCGGGCCCACCGCGCAGCGCTTTACGCCCTGCTCGCCTAAGAGATGACCCGGGACTGCGATGCAGCCCCACCCACCGAACGGTGGAGGCACGAACCAACCCAAGCTCAGAGGCTGCAGTCGATGTGACGGGGTTCGGTGGCCCTCAACTTCGCGCATGATGGCATTTGGAAGTCCGAAATCTGTACAAGCTGTACGGACAGCACGTTGCCGTCAACGACGTCTCCTTCACCGTTGACGAAGGGAGATCTTCGGCATCATTGGACCCAGCGGCGCTGGCAGGACGACGATCCTCGGGAGTGCGCCGGTCTGCGAATACCCGACTCGGGGCTCGGACGGGCTACCGCGGACCTCGTTCCTACGTTCCAAGACGCCAAGCGCTTGACTCGTCCCGAGCCGACACCGTCGGTGCCAGCACCTCCGCTCGCGTCTTGCGGCATCCTGGGTGACGTGCAGCACCCAGAGGTAGGCACCCGCACGCGCAGGGGCCAATGCAAGGCAGGCGGTCAGCTGATATGTAGGCACCTCTTGTCAAGGGCAGGTTGAGGCGCCCGTCCCACTGATGGTGGGGCGGGCGCCTCGTGCTTCGTCGGGGTGTGGCGGCTGGTCGCGTGTCGTTGGCGACGCACGGTCAGGCTGATATGCGCGGGTTGGTTACCGCAGGACGGGCCGTTCGGCTGGAGCGGATCGCGTGTCTAGGGTCGAGCGTCGCGCCGATCACTGGTGTGGCTCTCGGTGCTGCTCATAGCTGTGTCGCGGGTCGCTCCTCGCGCTGCTGCCAGCGGGCCTGGGTCGACGAAGCAGTTCAGGGATCGGTCCTCATTCTTCGAGGACGGCCAGCGACCAGCACCAGCCGGCCAGCTCGCGGGCGATCGCGACGTTGGCGATCGTGTGCCTCTTGGGTCGTGCGCGCATGGTGCTCCAGCGGTGGTGGAGTCGCCGGTTGCCCTCGTCGCAGCGGGCGCGAGCAGCAGGCCCGGCAAGCTCCCACCGGTCCCGCATGGTCTTGCCGATGCGGTAGGCGGGCCGGTGGTGCCACGCGGCTTCGACCAGCAGGCGCCGCAGGTGGGTGTTGCCGGTCTTGGTGATCGACCCCTGGACCCGTGACTGGCCCGAGGAGTACTCGCTGGGCACCAGCCCGATGAACGAGCCGATGGTCTTGCCGGTGAATCGGTCCCAGTCGCCGACCTCGCCCGCCAACGCGAGCCCGGTCAGGGGCCCGATTCCGCGCAGGCAGCCCAGCCGCCGCAGCACCGGGGTGAGCTTCGCAGTCTGCGGCCGTGGTGGTGATCGCGTCGTCGAGGCGGTCGCGGCATGCCTTCACGTGGAGCACGGCGTCGTAGTCGGACTCGAAGGTCAGCCTGGTCGCGGCGGAGTCCAGTTGGGCGCCGGCGCGGCGCAGCCACACGTCGTGGGCGCCGGTTCACGCCTTCGCGCCGGAGTAGACGTAACCCTGGCGCAGCAAGAGCTTCGACGACCGGTGCCGGGCCGGCATCAGGTCACCCCGGGCGTCCTCGCGGGCGCGGACCAGGTCACGTGCGGCCTCTTGGCCGACGCTGGGAACGCTCACCGCGGTGATGTCCTTGGCGTCGGTCTTGACCCTGTCGCCGCTGGGCCGTTGCAGCTTCGACGGCGCCACGACCTCGCGGCGGATCCCGGCTGCGTTCAACGACCAACTCAGGACGAGCCGGTCAATCCATACCGTCTAGGCGTCCGCCGTTATGCGCCCCCGCGGTGACACGCTCGGCGTCCCGACATACGTGCCGGGGCACATCTCGGGTCCGACCATGGTCGTCACTCACACCTGCGCCCTGTGCCCGTGCCCCGTTCAACGGTTGTGCGGACGTGCGCTCGGTGCGCGCCTTCTCCACTGCTGGCCCAACCGTCCTCCTGGGCTAGCAGTGGCGCCCCCCCGCTGAGGGGAACGCCTCACGCGCGAGTGCGGACATGAACCGGGTCTGCGTCGGAGATCGGATGGGTCGTTGCGGGGGTCACCGCCGGCGTGGTGATCTACGGTCTCGTCGTTCTGCTCGCGTGGCGACGCAGACGACGCACGCCGACCAGCTGACCATCCAGGTCCTTCGCGCCGATCGGACCGTCCCGTCAGGAGGACGCACACCATGACCGCAACTCCCACGATGCCGGCCACCTCATCGACTCGTGCCCCGGCCGGGGCACTGATGTGGGTGCCTCAGCCTCTGTACGTGGTCTGTGAGCTCATCGCCGCCGCGGCCGCCACGGCTCCATACAGCCTGCTCGACAACACCATCAGTGACCTCGGTGCGACCACGTGCACCACCATCGCCTACCCCTACGGCGACGTCCCGGTGTGCTCACCGCTGCACCCGCTGGTGAACGGTGCGTTCATCGTATTCGGCCTGCTGCTCGCTATTGGTGCGGTGCTGCTGCGAGGGTGGCTCCCCAAGGGCGCTGCGGCTACAACCTCGGTGGGGTTGTGGGTCATCACGGGGCTCAGCTCGGTCGCGACCGGGCTGGTACCGCTCGACCAGGACCTGGACCTGCACAGTCTCGTGGCGCTGCCAGCGTTCGTGGCGCAGTCGTTGGCCCTGCTCGTCATCGCCTACGTCCTGCGCCACCGACGCGGGGTGTCGGGGTCGGCGCTGGTGGCCGGGGCGGTCTCGCTCGTCGGACTGGTCGCGTTTCTGGCGCGCACCGGCAGCGCCGAGCTCGGTGGTCTGTTCGAGCGGCTGGCGTTCTGGCCGGGCTACCTCTGGCTGCCGGTCCTTGCCGTCGTCGTCCTGTGCGAGCGAAGGGTCCCGTGTGCCGGGCGGCGCTCGGTGTGACTCGGAGCTGGGTCCATGATCAGCACAGTTGCATGGCGTCCAGACCGGGGCGGTCGCCGAGTCACTCACCTAGTTCGAGGACGCCCGTTCGGCCGTTCGGGTCTGCTGCGCGATCCGGTGACAGGCTGCCTCGGGCCGGTTGACCGCGCCGGCGGGCGCCGCGTGCGCGAGTTGCCTGCACGCTCCCTATTGCATGTTGGCCGGCGACCGCTTTAAGGGGCGCTTTGAGCGGGGGAGCGCACCCACCCGATGTTGGCGTCGCGGTCCCCAGACGGCTGGCACTCAGGCTCCTTCGTCGAGCTGACAGCGGTTCGTACAGCAGACCCGCCTACTCACGGGCGCTTGCGCGGAGTTGGGTCAGCGTCCAGAGCAGTGGGCTGTCCACGTCGGTGCTCGGGTCGAGCATCTGTCGGATCATCAGGCCCTCGTGGAGGGTGAGCAGGCCGCGGGCGGCCTCGACGCAGTCGACGTCGGCTGCGATGACACCGGTGCTCTGAGCCCGACTCAGCACTTCGGTCAGTTCCTGATCCCATGCCGCGACGCGCTGACGGACGAAGTCGGCAGCGACGTGGTCGGGTTGCGCAGCGACGTTCAGCTTGAGGCTGATCCATAGCCGGGTCCAGGCAGGGGTGGAGCGGCGGCGCTCAGCGACGCGTGCGTACGCACTGATGAGGTCGTCAATGTCTAGCAGGGCGCCCTCGTCGAAGAACTGGCGGTCGGCGTCCTCCTGAGCGATGAGCACGCCCAGCAGAAGGTCGTCCTTGGACGCGAAGTGGTGCTGCAGGCCGGCGTGGGTGATCCCGACCCGAGCGGCGATGGCCCGTAGTGAAGCGACCTCGAAACCCGCTCGCGAGAACTCCTCCAGCGCCGCGTCGAGGATCGCGGCTCGTTTCGCCAATCCGACCTTGTACGGCCCGCGCACCACCCTCGTCACGGCTCCACTATCTCTCACGGCCACGCCACTCGCGGGATGTAGGCGGGTTCGGCGCTGCGAAAACCTGCCATGTGGTTAGATTTGCGAAACAAGGGAGTGTGAGATGGACAACAAGTCGTTCGACATCGTGGTCGTTGGGACGGGAACAGGGATGCTCGCCGCGCTGGCGGCGGCCGAGGCAGGCATGTCGGTGCTGCTCGTGGAGAAGTCGGAGTATGTGGGCGGGTCGACTGCCCTGTCGGGGGGTGGTTTCTGGGTGCCGTGCAACTCGATGCTGGCCGAGGCCGGAGCGCCGGACTCGATGTCTCAGGCGACTGAGTACCTCACTGCGGTCACGGGCGGGGAAGCACCCGAAGCGCGCTGGAAGTCGTTCCTGTCTCATGGGGCCGAGGCGGTGAATGCGTTGCGCCGCTTGACGCCGCTGAAGTTCGGCCACATGGCCAACTACGCCGACTACTTCCCGGAGCTCCCGGGAGGGTCGGCCGTCGGGCGGGCCATGGAGCCAAAACCCTTCAACGCCCGCAAGCTGGGTACCGACCGTGACAAGTTGCGTCCGCCCGCGCTGGAAGCGCCGTTCCCGATGCCGGTGACCGGCAGCAGTTACAAGTGGCTCAACCTGGTCGCCCGGACCCCGCGCGGCATCGCCGTCGCGGCGCGCCTACTGGGCATGGGCGTCGGCGGCCTGGCCATTCGCCGGGAGTACATCGCCGGTGGCGGTGCTTTGGCCGCAGGGCTGTACGCCGGGGTCCGGGACCGGAACATCCCGGTGTGGCTTGACTCGCCCCTGAAGGAGCTGCTCGTCGAGGACGACCGCGTCGTCGGCGTGGTGGTGCATCGTGACGGCAAGGACATCAGTGTCCGGGCGAAGCGCGGCGTGATCCTGTCGGCGGGCGGTTTCGACCGCAATGAGGCGATGCGACACGCGTACCAGTCCGAGAAGCTCGACACCGACTGGGCGTTGGGCAACCCGGCGAACACCGGCGACGCGATCACCATCGCCGCCCAGGATGTGGGCGCGGACCTGGCCTTCATGGAGGAGGCCTGGTGGTTCCCGGCGGTGCCGATTCCCGGCCCCATGCCCGGCACGCTGCTGGCCGAGCGTTCACTGCCGGGCCAGATCATCGTCAACCAGGCCGGCGAGCGCTTCATGAATGAGGCCGTCAACTACATGTCGGCCGGCAAGGAACTGCTCCGCCAGGATCTGCCGGTGTGGATGGTCTTCGACCAGCGCTACCGCAACCGGTACGTCTTCGGCGGCTCGATCTTCCCGCGCCAGTCCTTCCCGCAGGAGTGGTACGACGCCGGCGTTGTCAAGAAGGCCGACTCATTGGAGAAATTGGCCGCGGAGATGGGCATGCCGGCGCTGCCTCAGAGCGTCCAACGCTTCAATACCCTGTGTGCCACGGGGCACGATGACGACTTCGGCCGCGGCGACAGCGCCTATGACCGCTACTACGGCGACCCCGCCGTCAAGCCGAACCCGTGCCTGGGTCCGATCGACCAGGGCCCGTTCTACGCGGTCAAGGTCGTCCCTGGCGACCTGGGCACCTGCGGCGGCGTGAAGGCCGACGAGTTCGCCCGCGCCCTGCGCCCAGACGGATCGGTCATCGAGGGCCTGTACGCCGCTGGTAACGCGGCCGGCAACGCCTTCGGCCGGGTCTACCCCGGACCGGGTGCGACGATCGCCCAAGGTCTGGTGTTTGGCTACATCGCTGCAAACCACGCCGCCGGGCGGCTCTCGGACTGACGCCGGGATGCTGTTGTGGCCGAAGTCGCCGCCGCTGTTCAGATCGCGAGCTGAGCAGCGGCGGCGAATCGGGGCCGGTCGGATAGAGGCTGGGATGATGTAGGTCGTATCGAGGTTCATGGCCGAGCGAGCCGGAGCGAACGACACCGTGGAGCTCGCCGGAGTTTCCCACGCATTCACCGCGTCCGAGCCGGCAGGCCATTGCCTACTCCATCCGCGTCGCCGTCAAGCACCTGACCCAGAGCGAGAAGCACCGCCGCCGATCTTGGTCGCGGGCGAACGAAGGGAACAGGTCCATGGCCGAGCTCAAGGTCATGGTCAAGGCCCGCGGGTCACGGCCGAAGGACCTGCCTGGTGGCAGGCCGGTAGTGGCGGACCGGGCCCTTGGTCGGGAAGCATCAACCCGCTGCGGCAGGTCGCCCGGGTGGTGCAGACCGCGACCGAGGGCTGGACGGGCATCACGTCGGCCGGCGCGACCGCGGAGTGGAAGGCCGAGGCCGCCCAAGCCGCGGACGAATCCCCGACGATCGACGACCAGCCGATCCCGGTGCACTTCGGTGACGTGTTCGTGCCCTACAGCTTCGAAGTCGGCATGGACCCGGCCCGGTTCACCGAAGAGCTGTCAGCCGTCCTGCGAGACGCCGCCGACCAGCTGCAGGCGACCGCGTCCACCGGGTCCGGCACTGGCCAGCCCAAGGGCTTCTTGACGGCCCTGACGGGCACGAGCTCGGAGGTCAACGCGGCCGCGGACGACATCTTCGCCAGGGGCGACGTGTACAACCTGCAGAACCAGTTGCCGGCTCGGTTCCAGGCCAACGCCGCGCACCGGGCGGGTTGGGCAGAGTCGTTTTCCCGTGGCGAGGTCGAGAACGGCCTGTGGGAGTCCCTCGATTAGACCCGCTTCTGTCCTCGAGTCGTGATGTCGCCCAGACGCAGGGAACCACCGGTACAGACGGCGATAAGACGCAATCGTCGCGGGAGATCCGCAAGTCCATGACCCCCGCCCGCTGGGCCCAACCCAGGGCATCAGCGTTGGCGCGCTCCGCCTTGGGTCGCGCGGCGACGCAGTTGGAGACCTGCGCCCAGCAGCGCAGCAACCCCGATGATGCCGGCGGTGCTGATGGTCCACCGCGAGATGGCCGGCTGTGCAGGCTCATCGTCATCGGTGGCTCCAGCCACACCTCCCGACGCCGCTGCTGCATCGTCCATCCCGACCGCGGGTTGCGCGGGTGCTCCTGTCAGCCGTTCGACGGCGTTCACCCGTCCAGGCGTAGCAGGCGCCGTGCCGCCACAAAGGCTCGCAGTCCGGCCCGAGCCATCCGTGCTCACGAAAACTAGGTAGCGACGGTCGACAACCATTCCCTCCAGACCGCACGAAGCACCGGATATGGGTGACTCGAACACGGTGGTAGAGGCGACATCGCCTTGATAGACCGCGTCGACTGCCACGGTGTAGGTGATCTGGTCGGCGCTGCTCATGACGTCGTGCTCCGGTGGGTCCGCCATGCTGACCAGGGTGCCCGCGAAGATCTCGTCAGCACCTTCCACGAAGTCAGCGGTGTGCTGGTACGCACATGAACACGCGTACGCCGGCCCTGGGCCCACAGGCACCAGCATGGCCGCGAAGACGAACACAGGCAGCAGGACCAACCTGAGTAGGCGCATGACCTTGTGACGACGATATCGCGGCGGCGGCTCCGAGCATCTTCGCAAGGAACTGCCGCCGAGAACGTGGTCGCGGTGGCTCGGCAGACGGGAGGCCCAGATCGAAGCCGCCGAAGGCATTGAGACCTGCCTTATGTCATCCGGACATCGCATGACCGGGGTGTTTGCGAGGGCGCCGTCAGGCGGCAGAGTGACGCCACTGTCGCGGCCGATCCAGGCGAGGTGGTCCACGCGTGTGAGGAGCGGAGCCGTTGCTCGCGCAATGCCGACCTAGTCTGAGTGAAGTTGTCCGTGCCAAGGAGGATTCCCATGAAGTGCCCCAACGATTCAACGACTCTGGTCATGAGCGAGCGCGCCAGCGTGGAGATCGACTACTGCCCGGAATGCCGGGGCGTATGGCTCGACCGTGGTGAGCTCGACAAGATCCTCGAACGTGCGGAGGCGGAGGCGTCGCGTTCCGCCGTACCCCCCGCCGCACCGGCCCGCGATGTGCAGAACCCCACGCGAGCCACCTCCGACGATCGTGACCGTCGCTCGGAGGGGTCCAGCGGGTACCGCGGCAAGAAGAAGGAGCATTGGCTGGGCGAGCTGTTTGGCTGAGCTCCCCAGCGAGTGGATTCGGTGCCGGGACCCTTCGACAGGTAGTGGTCCGCCCATCAGATCCGGATGTTCTCCCGGCGCCGACACGCGGCGGAAGGACGCGGGTCTACCCCTCGCCTCCAAAACGGCGCAAGTCGTTCGACGAGAGCGACTCGGCGGGCGCACACGGCCGCCCTGCGCCCAGTCGGACCTGGGTGTTGTGCTGATGTCACGACCTGGGGCCGTCATATTGAGCGGGTGGATAAACAGGATGACAGGAGTGGCAGCAGCCAGGCGGCCAGCAGTGGAGGGACTTCGTCGGTGACCCTGCGCAAGTGGCCGTTCTGATTGAGAGGCATCTCGACCTCGCGGAGTTTCATCACAAGCTTGCCATTGCGCGCGGGGATCGAACGCCGGGCAACCTGTACGACCTCGATCGGGCGTGGTGCGCCCGCACCGCAGACATCGACAGCATCTTGCCCGCGTTCGTTAGCGCCGGCCTCCTAGAGGCCGCACGGCACCATCTGCGCGGCATGGCGGCACTGCTGCCGTTGGACGGGATCGACATTGCGTTGAGCGCGCTTGCTCGAGGTTGCTGCGAGGCGAGTGCCCGAGCTGTGGCCGTCCTTGACCCCGATGTAGAACCGCAGACGCGAGCTTCCCGCGCCCTCAACGACGCGTTGCATTCTCTGCGCCGCGACAGCGTCGCGATTAGGGGTGACAACAAGGGGGCACTCCTGTCTACGGCGAGACGTTTGGACATCCCTGCGCAGTTCGACAAGTCCGGGCATGTGCGCCAGTTCGGCGACGAGCCACGGCCATCGATGACCTCACTGACGCGCGAATACCTCACCTCTGAAGTCAATCTGCTCGCCGAAGCCTTCGAGCCGTTCTGGCGTCTGCTCAATGGTGCGGCGCACGGCGGGCTCGATGCAGGGCTTGGCCTTGGGTTCGGCGGCGGGAACAAGGGTTTCGCCGGATTGAGGATCAGCGCGGGGCTAATGTCAATGACGGCGTGCGGGGTAGCTCACGAGCGCGCATTGAACTACCAGGGGCTGCCCGGGCTGTCGACAGCTCTGCCCCAATAATGAAGAAGCTACCTCGGACGGCCTCGCATCCGCCGGGTGCGGTAGTCGCGGCGCAATGACGCGCCCGACGGCGCGTGCGCCGAGCCGACGACTCCCGTCAGCGGCGGTCGACGCCGTCCAAACGCAGCTGGGTGGAGGCATCGGAGTGGGTGGTGCCGCTGTTGACGTGCTTGTCACTGATCGTCGCTCCATTCTTGAGTACGCCAAACAGCGCCATCGCATGTCCCCGGCCGACGTCGTAGTCGTCCTTGAGCCACGCCGCGAAATCGCCCGCCTTGCTCTGCGGAGTGAACCCGCGCGCAGCGGCCTCCCTCAACAGCTCCTCGGGCGTCTTGCGGGTCTTCTTCTCGATAGCGTCGAGGTAAGCCTGGTAGCTCATCGTGATTCCCTTTAGTCGTGTGCCATTGACGCTAGTCAAGCTGGCGCGGCACCGCTTCTCCGAAACCGCTGCGCCGGGTAGCCAAGTGGAAGCTCGCAGGTCGGCAGCGTCGAGTCCACCCGCTCATGAACGTCGACCGGTTCATCAGATCCGCACACAGCAGCCACCACACTTTTGGCCTCCAGGCCTTGCGGCCGTGGCACCAGACTCTCGGGAAGGACGTCGCCCAGCAGGGGCTCAACCCTGCTGCGAGGGAGACCAGACCATGGTCTGCTGATGCACAGGCTTTCCCCGGAATCGAACACCCGGTACCAAGGGCGTCGAACCGTGCGGGACGAATCCGCACTTCTCGAAGAACCGCGTGGCCCGCGAGTTCTCGACCAAGGTCTGCAGGTGGCAGCCAGGACTCGCGGTGTGCGTGAGCCAGCTCTGCCAAGCGGCCATCAACTCGTTCGCAGCGCCGGTCCCGCGGGCCTCCGGCACGAGGTTGATGTGCAGGTGAGCGGGCCAGCGTTGGTCCACACTCTCACCCGACGCGACCTCCACGCCTCGCACCTTCGCCCGGACGACGTCGAACAGGCTCCGGGCGAAGAACGGCAGCGAGCGCGGTCTGATCATCACCTTGTGCCGGATGATCGCCTGGGTCAGGCGTTCGTCCTCCCCGGGCAGGAGGGCAGTGTCCGGACAGCCAGTGAGGTAGCCGACCAGGTCGCCATCGGCTTCGGCGAGGAAGAGGGTGTCGGGGCAGTGCTCGATGTAGGGGTCGAGGTATGCCATTCGCTCAGACGGCAAGTGCTTCCACAGGTCGCCACTCGGCGAGTCTGCGCCCACGCGGGCAAACAGGTCGACCAGCGCGCCCTGGTCTGCAGGTGTGTAGGTCCTGACCATGGCACTCCTAGATCTAGATCGCGGGTCTCGAGGCCCCGGCCGCGGGCGAAGGTTTGCCACAGACCTGACCGAAGATAGGCGAGAGGAACGAAGACTACGGCGGTCGGGCCAGTCCCTGGCGCCGGTGCCCGCGAGCTGCCGACTCGACCTCAGACCCACTCCCAAACAGGACCGACAAGAGTGTGGCGTATAGGACTGGCCCAGCGGTCCGGGAACGAACGCGGCGCAATGACGCGAGTTCCTGGACGGGGAGGGGCGGCAGGTCTGCGCGTTGCGCCGCCGCACCTGCGAACCGTCTTCCCCGACAAAGGGTCGCGACCGAGTCTGCGCGACTTCATACGGGTGTCGCTGCGCCGCCCGTACCCGGACCCCGTGCGGATCGGAGGGGGTTCGCGAAATGTGCCGAATCCGCCCCGTGTTGGTTATCCCAAGGGGCGGATTCGACTCAAGGAATTGCTAGTCCGTCTGGGTAGTTCCCCACCACGCGACACCCGCCTGATCCTTCTTCAACA
This sequence comes from Nocardioides sp. zg-1228, assembly GCF_017086465.1. Classification (NCBI taxonomy): domain Bacteria; kingdom Bacillati; phylum Actinomycetota; class Actinomycetes; order Propionibacteriales; family Nocardioidaceae; genus Nocardioides; species Nocardioides sp. zg-1228. The sequence goes on from NZ_CP070961.1 coordinate 1,643,557, forward strand.
GATCAACAGGGGGTGGCGCTTCGAGGTCTACCCGCAACATCGTCGCGACCTCTTCGGGGTTGTTCTCATTGGCGGCCAGCGCGTATACCCTGCTGTTCGGATCGACGTTCGGGGATTCCACCGAAACGTCACGGCGAAGCCCGATCAAGCCGTCGTAGCCGGGATAGGTGTAGATGATCTCAACGGTATTGGGATCCGATTGCCGCAACTCCACGAGGGTAGGTGTGAGGCCGTACGTCAGTTTCCGAACCTGGGCTTCCAACCGAGCCAGTACGGCTGTCGCCCGGCCGCCCTTCGCAGCGCCCATCACGGCCGGCACGTGGACTGATTCAGGCGCTGGATCCAGCGCGGGTGCCGGCTGGCTCGTCACGCGTGACGCTTCCTGATCGTCCTTTCCCACAGCGAGCCCTCCTCGGCGCATTTCAACTCGTGAGCCACCAATGACTTGGTTCACCCAGGCGGGGCAAGGACCCATGTATCCCTCACAGTAGAGGGTGATCAGTCCCTTGCGCTCTCCGTTGAACTGAGCGCGTTGGTTGATGGCTCGAGTGATTACGGAGTCTACCTCCTCCCACTGGCCGTTCTGGTACACCTCGTAGACGAGCTTCGACCGATAAATCCACGTAGTGGACCCGGGGACGTCCGGGGTGCCGCACGAGTCCGTCATCGTGCCGCGCCATACGTTCATCGCGGTCACGCCGTGCTTGAAGTACATCTTGCTCCAGCCCCACCCGCGATCGTCGCCAAAGCTGTAGTAGCCGTACCGAATCGGATTCATTTTCCCGCACGGATCCTCGGCACGTCCGACGACCGTCCAGTCTCCCGCCATGTCCTCCGCACTACTTGAAGTTGCAGGTAGGAAAGTGGCTACGCAGGCGATCGCAATAGCAGCGATGCCTCTCCAACCCCGAGATGTCATTCTTCCTCCCGAAAAAAGGTATGTCCGAACTGGACACGCCGATCGTGTTGGGCGATCGAGGCACCGTCAATGGCCCGAACTGGCGATTGACAAGTTGCTGTCATACGGATTCGGGTCCGATTCCAGCGCCCGCGCGATGTCGAGGTAGGCGGACTGCAGCGTTCATGGGACCCCATTGTTTGTGCTGGTGGCGTGGGCGCAGTTGGCCCTTGATGCCGGCGGACCGGCCAAACGGATATGGGAGCACGCCGACGATTGCGTCCAGTTCACTCGACCGATCGCGGCCGCGACGGCCCGCTGGAAGCGAGCGTGGTTTGCACGTGTCCAAGTTGCTCGTGCGGGCGCACGGGGTGTCTGCCAATGTCCGCTTGCGGAACCACGATGTAGCTCGCTCCGCCTTGTGAGCGCCGGCGACCATGGCTAGGGGTCATTGGGGGCCGCATGGCGGCCGTCCAGTCTGAGCTGCGCCGTCAGGCGGCGGAATGGGCTAGATCGGGCTACCAACCATTGGGGCAGCAGGCCCACCAGCGGCAGAGACTAGTTCGGCCAACTCTCGTGCAACCGGTTCTACCCCCACTGAAAGGCTAGGGCCTCGCGGAGCGTCGGCGTACGGATCGGTTTCGCGGCCACTCGTCTGCCGATGCCCCCAGGGCCGCAGTCTTGGTAGGTCAATTGCTTCCAAGGCCCGCCGTCGCCTAGTTTCATCTGACTTTGACCGCTCAGGCCGAAGGCCACGATCATCAAGGCTTCAACACCGTCGATCGCGCTCTGGCTGCCGACTGCATTGGACGCATCGTCGGCGGCGGGCCGCCGCCAGCAATCGTGTTCAGGCCAGTTCTCTACTGAGTCGAAGGCGAACCACGAAAACCTAACCCAGCGCTTGGACTTATCCCTGTGATGAGCGGACAAGCGGTTTCCGAAACCTTGGTTGCCTCGCGCTCTGCCAACGTAGGTCGGTCCATAATCATTGTAAAGAACGTAGGTGCCGCGCGCTCTCCGGAAGTCGCAGATCTCAAGTCGCGGTCGTCGGTCCCCTCCATATCCGAGCATTTGGTAAGTGGTTCCGCGACCCGCGTTCCAGTCGATCTCGTGCCGGTCCCAGAAGAGTCCGTGAGCACCGACCAGCGGCCTACTCTTTGATCCCCGTGTCATGGCGACACCGTACGAGGACGCGACTCACGTTGCTACCGATAAGCCAGGTTGTCTCGCGCAGCCCTCAGGCGGCGACGAACTCATCGCGCAGAGCCGTGGACCGGAGGCTAACGCTCATTGTGCATCCGGACGTTCTGTCCATTTGCACGGGAGGAGCCGCCAACCCCCAGGCGCGCTGTATGGGGGTTAAGAATTCACGTGCCGATAGTACGCAAGTCGTCCGTGATCAGTCACCGAAATCGTACGCCTGCGTTGATCTGCGTCATCCGTCGTATAGCTGACCAAGTGGGCGCTCTCCAGCTTTCGTACCCTCACAAGTAGAGGGGGCATCGCCGCGTAGCCAAACGCATTGAAGTCGCTGGGGCTACACGAGCCCGACTTCTCGCGAAGCAGTGTGTCGAACACCTTCCAGTCTGCTTTCGTCAGATTCGATGCATAAGATCCGTACACGGCGTCCGCCTCGCGAAGGATCGACTCGCCGAACTGCGCGTCGCGTTCTGCTCCAGTCACCGCGCGAAGCGCCTCCGCATCCTGATCGAATGAGTATCTCTCAGCGAGGTTCAGTGCATAGCGGAGGTTCTTGCCGATTGACACATAGAGATGCGCAAAGGCCTGTTCCGACACCGGAGGAAAGGCGTCATCTGACTCTCGCAGGGCTAATGCTCGTGCCCCAATGACCGCCGGGGCGACATCGTCGGACAAGGGATAGACGTCGATAGGATTCAAGAAGACGCCTGTCATTTTTGGACTGGAATAGGCTGCTCGCACCATCCCCTGTGCGCCGCCGACGATCCATCTCAAGCCGGGACGCTTGAAGAGCGCATCCCTGAGGGGCTCCATGACTGCGAGGGCCGTTGCACTGTCGCGCAACTCCTCTAGGTTGTCCAGAAAGCAGATAACGCCGCCGGATTCACGGTCAGGAAACGCTTGTTTGAGCCACTCGTCAACGAGCGCGATCATGCCATCTTCGGCGAACCCCTGAGTTTCGTTTGGTGTGCGCGTGGTGCCGAGGCCCCCGCCGCCGCCGCTGCCGAGGACAGACACGCTGACTTGGCCGTTTCTAGAAACAGCTTCGGGCTCGTTGAGCCAGCGATTCATTGCGTCGACGGCCCCGAGGGCTCGCCCCTCGCCCCGGAGTAGCTCGGCAGCTTCGATCAGTGCAGCCGCTACGACGCGCATCGTCCGGCGCTCAAAACTATCTCGCGTGTCATCCGGACGGAGACTGAGTCGCGATTTCGCCGCAATAAACAAGGGGCCGCCAGTCGCGCGCCACCCCGTAGCGTCATACGCAGCAGCCGCCGCGAGACTGGTCTTCCCTACGCCGAAGTCACCCTCAAGTGCGATGACACTGGCACCACCGCTTAGTTGTCTGGCGATTTTTGCCAGTTCAGTCTCTCGACCAACGAGAAGGGCCCTGCCTTCGTTGCTCACTTCGATCGGGTCAGTCGAATAGAGGTTTCCACGATAGCCAAACTCGCGCCACACCGACGGGGGATACGTCACTATTCGATACTACAAGGAAGCATGCCGGCGCATCCGGTATCAGTCCGACTCGACACCAGACCAATCAGGCCCGTCGCGGCGTACTCCAGGCCAAGTAAGTGGGCGCTCGAAGTGTGCGGCGCGCCTAGGGGCCAACTCGCGGCCCGCTACAGGGGGTCGCGTCATTCTGGGCGGGTTGGGCTACGGGCCGCGACCAACGGACGCCGTCGCGTCCGTGCGACACCCATCCCATCAGCCAACTGAAAACGTCCCTGGACAACCGAAGCTGTCCAGGGACGTTCTCGCAGGTCAGACGCGGATCAGCGGGTGACTCCGCAGGTCAGCGCTGAGCGTGGCTCAGATGTCGTAGTAGAGCTCGAACTCGTGCGGGTGGGGGCGCAGCTGGATCGGGAGGATCTCGTTGGTGCGCTTGTAGTCGATCCAGGTCTCGATCAGGTCGGGCGTGAAGACGTTGCCGGCCGTGAGGAACTCGTGGTCCCGCTCGAGGTTCTCCATCACCGCGCCGAGCGAGGTGGGGACCTGGGCGATGTCGGCCATCTCGTCCGGCGGCAGCTCGTAGATGTCCTTGTCGATCGGGGCCGGCGGCTCGATCTTGTTCTGGATGCCGTCGATGCCGGCGAGTAGCAGCGCGGAGAACGCGAGGTAGGGGTTGGCCGACGGGTCGGGGCAGCGGAACTCGATGCGCTTGGCCTTGGGGTTGGCGCCCGTGATCGGGATGCGCACGCAGGCCGAGCGGTTGCGCTGGGAGTAGACCAGCGAGACCGGGGCCTCGAAGCCCGGGACCAGGCGGTGGTAGGAGTTCACCGTCGGGTTGGTGAACGCCAGCAGCGACGGGGCGTGCTTGAGGATGCCGCCGATGTAGTAGCGGGCCATGTCCGACAGGCCGGCGTAGCCGGTCTCGTCGTAGAACAGCGGCTCGCCGTCCTTCCAGATCGACTGGTGGGCGTGCATGCCCGAGCCGTTGTCGCCGAAGATGGGCTTCGGCATGAAGGTGGCTGTCTTGCCGTTGCGCCAGGCGACGTTCTTGACGATGTACTTGAACTTCATCACGTCGTCGGCGGCCTTGAGCAGCTCGTCGAAGCGGTAGTTGATCTCGGCCTGGCCGGCGGTGCCGACCTCGTGGTGGGCACGCTCCACGGAGAGGCCGGAGGCCTCGAGCTCCTTGACCATCTCGTCGCGCAGCTCGCCGAAGTGGTCGTAGGGCGCGACCGGGAAGTAGCCGCCCTTGTACTTGACCTTGTAGCCGCGGTTGGGGCGGTCGGCGGTGCCGGCGGCGCCGGAGTTCCACGCGCCCGCCTCGGAGTCGACGCGGTAGAAGCCCTCGTTGGCGGAGGTGGCGAAGCGGACCTCGTCGAAGACGTAGAACTCTGCCTCGGGGGCGAAGTAGGCGGTGTCGCCGATGCCGGTCGAGGCGAGGTAGGCCATCGCCTTCTTGGCGATGTTGCGCGGGTCGCGGCTGTAGGCCTCGCCGGTGATCGGGTCGTGGATGAAGAAGTTGATGACCAGCGTCTTCGCGGTGCGGAACGGGTCGATGTAGGCCGTGGTCGGGTCGGGCAGCAGCGACATGTCCGACTCGTGGATCGCCTGGAAGCCACGGATCGACGAGCCGTCGAAGGCGAGGCCGTCCTCGAACACCTCCGGACCGAACGCGCCGGCGGGCACCGTGAAGTGCTGCATCACGCCGGGAAGGTCGCAGAAGCGCACGTCGACCATCTCGACGCGCTCGTCCTTGATGAACTTCAGGAGCTCATCGGAGTTGTTGAACATTCGGTTCCTCCTTGACGGCGGCGCGCGCACGTCGATTGCAGCGTTCGGGAGCGGAGCCTCGTTGCACCGTGCCGCCACGCTAGGCGGGAGCAGTTTCCTGACCGTATCCCGATTGTTTCGCGCGTGTAACAGGTGACCGGCCGATGGGCCGCTGCTCGCGCCTCCTAGGCTGGCCACGTGACCAGCGCTGTAACACCGGAGCTCGAGTCAGCCAGCTTCCGCAGGCGGGTCCTCGCGCTCGTCGTCGACTGGATCGCGTGCCTCGCCGTGGTCGAGGGCCTCGTGGCGGCCGGCGTGCTCGGTGGCAACCCCAACGGCCTCGGCACGCTGGCGCTCTTCGTCCTCGAGTCGGCGGTGTTCACCGCCCTGGCCGGCGGGTCGTTCGGCAAGCTCGCGACCCGGCTCCGGGTGGTCAGGTCGGACGGCTCCGGCCGACCGGTGTCGCTGCTGCGGGCGCTCGTCCGCTCGGTGCTCGTCGCGCTGCTCGTGCCGCCGCTGCTGACGTACGACGGACGCGGGCTGCACGACGTCGCCGCCGGCACGCGCACCGTCCGGATCTGACCCGCGCCCGCACCCAGGGTGCGTACGCCCGTCAGCCGACGGTGGCGACGGCCGACAGGTGCGGCCGCACCAGCGCGAGCACCTCCTGGTGCGTCGTGGGATCCGCCGAGACGACGAGGCCGCGGCCGGTGTGGAGGGGGTCTCCCGCGAGGTCCGTGACGACGCAGCCGGCGGCCTCGGCCACCGCGATCCCGGCGGCGAAGTGGAGGTTGCCCCGGAACGAGCCGTCGGAGACGTAGGACGCCCGGCGACCCACGGCGACCCAGACGACGCCCAGCGTCGAGGAGATGACCCGGGGACCGTAGGCGGCTCGGACCCCGGGATCGTGGACGAGCTGCCCGCCGACGAACGGCCGGTCCAGCGGCCCGTCGCAGTTGATCTCGAGCAGGCCGGATGCCGGGGTCGGCTCGAGCGCCCGATCCGTGCCGCCACCCGGGCGGACGAGCGCGCGGGATCCGTCGGTCCAGAACAGCTCGTCGGCGATCGGGTCGACGACGGCGGCCGCGATGGTGGCGCCGTCGTGGGTGAGCGCGACGTTGACCGCCATGAGAGGCGTGGTGGCCGCGAAGTTGAGCGTGCCGCAGAGCGGATCGATGAGCCACCGCCGCGACGCCGCGGCCGGGCCGCCGGCTCCCGACTCCTCGCCCGTGCGCGCGTCGGCCGGGCGGTGCTCCTGCAGGACCCGGACGATCGCCTCTTCGGCGCGGAGGTCGGTATCGGTGGCGAAGTCGGTGGGGGTCTTCGCGAAGCGCACGTGCGCGGATCCGTAGGCGCGGGCCACCACGTCGGCGCCTGCTCGAGCCGCCGCGATCGCCACCTCGGCGTCGGTCAGTCCGTCGAGCGCAGGCATCCCGGCTGCGGTCAGCGGCCGCGCTGCTGCGAGCGCATGCCCTTCATCGAGGTCGGCATCGGCCCCTTGGGCAGCGGCAGCTTGCCGCGCTGGGCGTCGAGGGCCCGGAGCCGCTGGAGGATGTCGGTCATCTCGGCCGGCTTGACGTTGCGGCCGAGCTTCTGGACGTGGCGCACGAGCTTGGGCAGCGGCACCTCGCCCTCGCCGCGACCGCACACGACCTCGTGGATCGGCACGCCGTAGGCCACGCGCTCGTGCTTGCGGTGCTCGGTGGTGAGCAGCTGGCGGACGCGGGCGGGGCTGGAGCCCTCTCCGACGAGGACGATGCCGGGGGGACCGACGACGCGGTGCACGACGTCCTGCTGCTTGGTGAACCCGACGACGGGGTCGACCTTCCAGCCGCGACGCAGCATCTGCAGGGCGCCCGCGGCCGCGGCCGGCTGGCCCTCCATCTGCGTGTACGCCGCCTTCTGGGCGCGGCGGCCGAAGACGAGGAGCGCGAAGAGCGCGCCGAAGAGCACCGCGCCGACGACGGACATGATCCAGCCGAGCAGGCCCTCGCCCGGCAGCACCCACATCACGGCGAAGCCGAGGGCCGCGCCGAGCACGAACACGCCCATCACGATCAGGCCCAGGCGCGGGTCGCTCCGCTTGGCCATCTGGTAGGTCTGCATGATCTGCCCACGGCGCGAGGTGGGCGTGGTGGCGGGGGTCGACATGAGGTGGCCTTGTCCGGTCAGGTGTTCAACAGGTGCTTCGACAGGTGCTTCGGGAGGTGGAGCGGTGGTGCTGTCAGGCGGTGGCGGCGGCGCGCGCGTCCATCGCCTGACCGTACAGGCGTCCGGCGCGGTAGGACGAGCGGACCAGCGGGCCGGACAGGGCGCCGGCGAAGCCGATCTCGTCGGCCTCGGCCTTGAGCTCGACGAACTCCTCCGGCTTGACCCACCGCTCGACGGGGTGGTGGCGGGGGGAGGGGCGCAGGTATTGGGTGATGGTGATCAGCTCGCAGCCCGCCTCGTGGAGGTCGCGCAGCGCCTGGCTGACCTCCTCGCGGGTCTCGCCCATGCCGAGGATCAGGTTGGACTTGGTGACCAGGCCGAAGTCGCGGGCCTGGGTGATGACGTCGAGGGAGCGGTCGTAGCGGAACGCCGGGCGGATCCGCTTGAAGATCCGCGGCACGGTCTCGACGTTGTGGGCGAGCACCTCGGGCCGCGACTCGAAGACCTCCCGCAGCAGGTCGGGCTTGCCGTTGAAGTCGGGGATCAGGTTCTCCACGCCCGTGTCGGGGTTGAGCTCGTGGATCGCGCGCACGGTCTCGGCGTAGAGCCAGGCGCCGCCGTCGGGCAGGTCGTCGCGCGCGACGCCGGTGATGGTGGCGTAGCGCAGCTGCATCTTCTGCACCGACTCCGCCACCCGGCGCGGCTCGTCGCGGTCGAGCGGCTGCGGCTTGCCCGTGTCGATCTGGCAGAAGTCGCACCGACGCGTGCACTGGTCGCCGCCGATGAGGAAGGTGGCCTCGCGGTCCTCCCAGCACTCGAAGATGTTGGGGCAGCCGGCCTCCTGGCACACCGTGTGGAGCCCTTCGGACTTCACCAGGTTCTGCAGGGAGGTGTACTCCGGGCCCATCTTGGCGCGGGTCTTGATCCACTCCGGCTTGCGCTCGATCGGGGTCTCCGCGTTGCGGATCTCCAGTCGGAGGAGCTTGCGTCCTTCGGGTGCGGGAGCAGTCGTCACACCTGCCACTCTACGACGGGGCTCCGAGCGCCCCCAACCAGCATCCGCACGCGGGCTCGCCTGCTGCGAGGCGACGTGCCGGGTCGGGGCTCAGCCGCCCGGGCGCACCAGCTCGATGCGAGCGCGGCCCGGCTCGGGGCGCGGGTCGTAGTCGGGGGTGGCGTCGTAGGGCTGCCACGCCAGGTACGTCGCCAAGTGGCGGCGCACGGCGGGCAGCACGTCGGCGACGGTGACGTCACGGCCGAGCTCGTGCGACAGCGAGGTCACGCCGGCGTCGGCGATCCCGCAGGGGACGAACCGGTCGTACCAGCCGAGGTCGACGTCGCAGTTGATCGCGAAGCCGTGCATCGTCACCCCGCGGCTCACGCGGATCCCGATGGCGGCGATCTTGCGCTCCGGTCCGCGCTCGTCCTCGCGCAGCCACACGCCGCTGCGGCCGGGGATGCGGGCCGTGGTGACGCCGAGGTCGGTGCACACGGCGATGAGCGCCTCCTCGACGCGGCGCACGTAGTCGACGACCTTCACGTGGTCGGGCAGGGCCACGATCGGGTAGCCGACGAGCTGGCCGGGGCCGTGGAAGGTGATCTTGCCGCCGCGGTCGACGTCGATGACGTCGGCGCCCCCGGGGTCGAGCGGCCGCTCGTGCGGGTCGGTGCGCTTGCCGGCGGTGAAGACCGGCGGGTGCTCGAGCAGCAGCACGGTGCCGGGCCGCTCGCCGGCGACGACCTCCTCGTGCACCCGGCGCTGGAGGTCCCACGCGGCCAGGTAGTCGACGGCGTCGTCGCCCAGCCCGGCGACCTCGAAGTCCAGCGCGGTGGTGGCGTCGTGCTCGAGCGGCATGTGCCCGAGCCTACGCGGCTGCCGGAGGGCGTACGTACCGCGGAGGCTGTGGATGACGCCTGCGGGCGGGTGGGGGATCCGGCACGCTGGCGGGATGGATCCGCGCCGCCTGCTGCCCGCGCTCACCGCGCTCGCCTGCGCCCTGGTCGTCGCGACCCTCGTGGTGGCCCTGGCGCGTCCTGACCGGGGCGGCCCCGCGGCCCGTCCGGAGTCCGGCTCGGAGCGCCGGTCGCGCGACGCCGCCGCCAGTGCGACCCGGCGCACCGGCCCCGCGGCGGTGCTGGCCGCCTGGGACGCCGAGCGGGCCGCGGCGTGGGCGGCGGGGGACGCCGAGGCGCTGGCGCGGCTCTACGCCGACGGCTCCGCGGCCGGCGCGGCCGACGTGGGCCAGCTGCGCGACTACCGACGCCGTGGCCTGCGCGTGGAGGGGCTGACCACCCAGGTGCTGGCGCTGCGGGTGGTCGCCCGGGCGCCCGGTCGACGGGAGCTCGTCGTGACCGACCGCGTGGTCGGCGGCACGGCCGTGGGGGCCGGGACGCCCGTCGCGCTGCCCGCCGGCCGTCCGTCGACGCGACGGGTGGTGCTGGTCCGTGCGGACGGGAGGTGGCTGGTGGCGGAGGTGCGCCACGTCGGCCGCGCTCAGGACAGCGCGGCCGCCAGCACCTCGCGCACGTCCTCGTCCTCGAAGTCGTAGCCCGCCCGCTCGAGCGCGGCGGGCCGGGCGTTGACGGAGCCCAGGAGCTCGGGGGCCAGATCGCCGGCGGCGCGGCGCATGAGCGGCGCGGGCACGGCGAGGAACGCCTTGCGGTGCAGCGCCGCGGCCAGCGCGCGGGTGAACTCGGCGTTGGTGGGCGTGCGGGGGCAGCAGAGGTTGAACGCCCCGGACACGTCACGTGACTCGATGAGGTAGCTCACCGCGCCGATCCAGTCGCGCAGCGAGATCATCGGCATGAACTGCTCGCCGGACCCGAGCCGGGCGCCGCCGCCGGCCTGGAAGAGCAGGCGCAGCTGCTTCAGCGGCGGGGAGGTGCGGTCCATGACGGGGGCCGTGCGCAGCTCGCACACCCGCGCCCCGGCGTCGCGGGCCGCGTCGGCGGCGGCCGACCACGCGTGCGAGACCCGGGTGAGGAACGTGTCGCCCGCGCTGGGCGTGTCCTCGGTGACCGCCGACGTGCCGTGGTCGCCGTACCAGGCGATGCCGTTGCCGGCGATGAAGGCCGCCGGGCGCTCCGAGGCCGCGATGGTCTCGGCGAGCAGGCGGGTGGTGGAGACCCGGGAGTCGAGCACCTCGCCCGCCCACTTCCTCGAGTGCGGGTTGCCGGCGATGGGCGCCCCGGCGAGGTTGACCACCGCGTGGGCGCGCCCGACGAGCTCCTTGTCGATCACGCCCTCGGCGGGGTCCCAGCGCGACTGGTGCGCGGAGGCCGGCTCGCTGCGGACGAGGGCGGTCACCTCGTGCCCGTGCACCCGGAGGTGGTCGGACAGGTGGGTGCCGAGGAATCCCGAGGCACCGGCGATGACGACGCGCATGTCCCCACCCAACCATGGGGCCACAAGCCGCCCGGACGCCCCGTGGGCGCCGCGACGAACGCAGGCGGGAGGGACGGCGGTGGGACGGGGAGGCGTGACGGGTGGGGGCGGACGGGACGTGCGCCCGGCTCAGCCGGCCAGGTGGGCCCAGCGCCCGGCGAGCTCGCGCCAGGGCCCCTGGTCGACCACCCGGCCCGAGTCGAGCACCACGACCCGGTCGGCCTGCGCGAGCGCGGCCGCCTTGCTGGTCGCGCCCACGACGGCGGTGCCCCGGGCGCGCAGCGCCTGCCACAGCTCGATCTCGGTGGCGGCGTCGAGCGCGGACGACACGTCGTCGGCCAGGAGCACGTCGGACTCGGTGGCCAGCGCCCGCGCCAGCGCGAGGCGCTGCACCTGCCCACCGGACAGGCGTACGCCGCGGTGGCCGACGAGCGCGTCGGGACCGCCGGCCTCGGTGACGTCGCGCCCCATGCGGGCCGCCTCGAGGGCGGGCATCACCGACCTGTCGGCGTGGTCGAGGGCGACGTTGTCGGTGAACGTGCCGGACAGCACCCGCGGCACCTGCGCGACGTGGGCCACGCGGCCGGGGCGCAGCGCGATCTGGGGGTTGTCGACGAGCCGGTCGTTCCAGCGGATCTCGCCCGTGCTGCCGACGAGCCCGGCGAGCGCGCCGAGCAGGCTCGACTTGCCGGAGCCGACCTGGCCGAGCAGGAGCACGAGCTCGCCGGCCTGCACGTCGAGATCGACGCCCTCGACGCCCAGCGTGCCGTCGTCGTGCACCGCGGAGACGTCGCGGAGCGTCAGCGTGCGCAGCGGCTCGCGGTGCGCCGTCGCGGGCACCGGGCCGGTGCCGCGCACCAGGTCGACGCCCGGCGGGAGGTCCATCAGGTCGCCGCCGCCGGCGAGCTCGCTGGTGGCGTTCATCCACGCGCGGGTGCCGGGGGCCTCGGTGACGACGGACCCGGCCACGCGGCCGAACCAGTCGAAGCCGCTGACGGCGTTGGCCACGAGGAGTGCGGTCGCGAGCTCCCAGCGGCCGGTGAGCAGACCTGCCCAGGCGGCCACGACGCCACACTGCACCATCACGACGGGAACGCCGTCGAGGAGGGCCTGGACGCGGTGCTCGCGCACGGCGGCGTCGACGCGCCCGCCGTCGACGGCGCGCAGGTGCTGGTGGACCTGCGGCGTGGCGGCGGCCAGCTTGACCGTGCGGGCAGACTCGAGCGCGGAGACGAGCGACTGGCCGAACCGCGCGCGGGCCGTCGACGCGGCCGCGGCCGAGCGGCCGGCGACCCGGCGCCCGAGGGTGGAGGCCAGCGCCGAGGCGACCATGACCGTCAGCAGGACCGCGCCGGCGAGCCAGGTCTGGGCGATGAGCGCGGTCACCAGCGCAACGACGAGACCGTTGACGAAGTCGACCCAGCGGTCGGTGTAGCGGGCCAGCCGGTCGGCGTCCATGGTGCGAGCGACGACCTCGCCGGGCGGCGTGCGGAGCAGCCGGCGCTGCGCGGTCTGCCCGTGCAGCACCGCGGCGCGCACCCGCAGCCGTACCTCCACCCACCAGTGGGGGTAGGAGCGGAAGGCCTGGGCGAGCAGGAGCGGGCCGATGAGGAGCGAGGCGACCAGGGCCACCACCAGGAGGGTGGGCCGCTCGCCCGCCTGCAGGTCGGTGACGATGTGACCCCACACCCACCCCGTGACCGCGCCGAACGCGCCGGTCAGCGACGAGGCGAGGAAGAGGAACGCGCCGAGCATGCCCCACTGCGGCTGGATGCTGATCGTGTGGACCACCTGGCGGGCCAGGCTCGGCGTCGGGGCGAGCCGGGGCGGTGCCGGGGGAGTGGTGCTGCGGCGCACGGACCCGATCGTCGACTCGTCGTGGTGGTGCTCCTCGACGACGGGCTCGTGGGCCGCTGCCTCGAGGAGGTCGCGGAAGGGCCCGTCCTCGGCGGCCAGGCGGCCGCGGGGGCCCTGCTGGACGACGCGCCCGGACTCGAGCACAGCCACCTGCTCGGCCCGCTCGGTGGTGGAGAGCCGGTGCGCGACCAGGATGCCGGTGCGCCCGGAGATCAGCCGGTCGGCGGCCTGCACCACGCGGGCCTCGGTGACTGGGTCCATGCGGGCGGTGGCCTCGTCGAGGACCACGACGCTGACGTCGCGCACGAGCAGCCGCGCGAACGCGACGAGCTGCTCCTCGCCGGCCGACAGGCTGGTGCCGCCGGGGCCGAGGACGGTGTCGAGGCCCTCGGGCAGGCCGGCCACCCAGTCGGTCAGGCCGAGCTCGGCCACGGCCGCCTCCACCACGGCGGACGGGACGTCGGTGAAGAGGGTGATGTTGTCGGCGAGCGTGCCGGCGAGCACCTCGGTGCGCTGGGTGACCACGCCGACGGCGGAGCGCAGCTGCTGGAGGTCGAGGTCGAGGACGTCGACCCCGCCGAGGAAGACCGTGCCGCGCGGGGGCTCGACCGCGCGGGAGAGCAGGGAGGCCAGCGTCGACTTGCCCGAGCCGGTGCGACCGACGAGCGCGCAGGTGTGGCCGGCGCTGAGCCGCAGGTCGACGTCGCGAAGGGCGAACGTGCCGGTGCCGTAGCTGAACTCGAGGTGGCGGAACTCGACGTCGAGGGGCCCGTCGGGCACGGGCAGGCCGCCCGTGGGCTCGGCCGGCGAGGCGAGCATCCCGCGCAGCCGCAGCACCGCGCCGAACCCCTCCTGGAGGTCGGGCAGGTGGCGCGCGAGCATGTCGACGCCGCCGACGAACATCGTGGTGACGAGGAAGAGGGTGACCAGGCGGGCCGTGCTCAGGTCGCCGGAGAGCACCAGCGCCACCCCGACCACTCCGACCGCGGCCAGGGCGCCGTGGAGCATGCCGCCGCTGCGGCGGGTGATGCGCACCTCGACGGCCAGGACGGCGTCGAGGGTGCGGTGGACGACGGACGCCAGGTGGGCGTTGCGGCGCAGGACGTGGGCCTGGCCGAGCGAGGTGCGCAGGTCGTCGCGGGCGGCGACGCCCTCCTCGGTGGACGCCGCGTGGTCGGTCCAGGCGGCCTCCTCGATGACCTTGCGCTGCGCGACGAGCGGCAGCAGCCGGCGGATCACCGTGAACGTGACGACGGCGGTCAGCGGGAAGAGGAAGACGGCCGGCCACCAGGTGAGCGAGGCGACCACCCACAGCGGGCCGGACGCGAGGAGGGTGCGCGCGGCCTGCCACACGCCCCAGCGCATCAGCTGGCCGACCTCCCAGGTGTCGTCGTCGATGCGGTCGAGCACCTCGCCCACGGCCTGCTCGGACAGCTCGGACAGCGGCTGCGCCATCGCCGCGTCGAGCAGGTCGGCGCGCAGCTGGCCCTCGGCGCGGTCGCAGATCGTGGCCCAGACGGTCTTGGCGACGGTGTCGATGACCGCGCCGCCCACCACGCACAGCGCCAGGAGCACCAGGAGGCGCTCGGTGGGGCTGTCGGCGAGCCGGCCCGCGACCATGGAGCCGAGGGACGCGGCGACCGCGCCCAGCAGGGACATCGAGAAGCAGAGATAGGTCAGCGGACGCCGCACGCGGCGCCAGTCGACGGGCACCCGGCCCGGCGGCAGCCCATCGGTCGCGGACGTCGCCGCCGGTGCCTCGTGGGTCTGGATCTCGGTCACCGTCACAAGCACCAGACGCTACGTGGCCGCACCGACATCGCGCGCCTCGTTTTCGTGTGACTCACGCCGCTGTGACGATGTCGACACGGCCACCGGCGGGCCCGGGACGACGACGCCCCGCCCACGTGGCGTGGGCGGGGCGTCGTGCGAGCCGGATCAGACCTCGAACTGTCCTGCCTCGAGGCGCTTCTTGACCTCCTGGAGGAACCGGCCGGCGTCGGCTCCGTCGACCAGGCGGTGGTCGTAGGTCAGCGAGAGGTGGACCATGTGCCGCACCGCGATCGTCTCGCCCAGGTTGGGGTCGTCGATCACGACGGGCCGCTTCACCACGGCACCGGGGCCGAGGATGGCGACCTGCGGCTTGTTGATGATCGGGGTGTCGAAGAGCGCCCCGAAGCTGCCGAGGTTGGTGATGGTGAACGTGCCGCCCGACAGCTCGTCGGGGGTGATCTTGTTGGTGCGCGTGCGCTCGGCGACGTCGGCGATCTTCTTCGCCAGCCCGGCGATCGACAGGTCGCCCGCCTCCTTGACGACCGGCGTCAGCAGGCCCTTCTCGGTGTCCACGGCGAACGCGATGTTCTCGCGGTCGTAGTAGGTCACCTCGCCCTTCTCGGCGTCGATCGCCGCGTTGAGCTTGGGGTGCAGCTTGAGCGCGTCGATCGCGGCCTTGGCGAAGAAGGGCAGGTAGGTCAGCTTCACGCCCTCGCGCGCCAGGAAGTCGGCCTTCACCGACTCCCGCAGGCGGGCGATCACGGTGACGTCGACCTCCATCACCTGCGTGAGCTGGGCGGCCTCGTGCAGCGACTCGACCATGCGCGAGGCGATCACCTTGCGCAGCCGCGACAGCGGCTCGGTGGTGCCGCGCAGCGGCGACGGCGACGCCGACGACGGAGCCGCGGCGGCCGGGGGAGCGCTGGCGGCAGCAGGCGCGGCGGCGGGTGCCTCGGCCGGGGCCTTGGCCTGCTGGGCGGCGGCGGCAGCGTCGAGGACGTCCTGCTTGCGGATGCGGCCGCCGACGCCGGTGCCCTGCACCGAGGCGAGGTCGACACCGTGCTGCTCGGCCATCTTGCGGACCAGCGGGGTCACGTACGCGGACTGGTCGCGGCCGCCGTCGGAGGAGGACGCCGACGAGGAGGATCCACCCGACGGGGCCTGCGCGGCCGCGTCGGTGCGCTGCGGCTCGGGCTCGCCCTGCGGGGCCGGCGCATAGGGCGCCTCGCCCTTGGCCTCGGGCTCGACCTGCTGGGGCTGCTCGCCCTGCTCCTCGGCGGTCCACCGCTCCTGCTCGGCCTCCGTCGGGGCGTCGTCCTCGGCCTGCGCCGGGTCCGACTGCGCCTGGTCCGACTGCGCCTGGTCCGACTGCGCCTGGTCCGACTGCGCCTGGTCCGACTGCGGCTGCGACGTCGCGCCCGACCCGGCGTCGCCGGAGCCGATGATCGCGAGCTCGGCGCCGACCTCGACGGTCTCGTCCTCGGCGGCCTTGATCTCCAGCAGCGTGCCGGCGATCGGGGAGGGGATCTCGGTGTCGACCTTGTCGGTGGAGACCTCGAGCAGCGGCTCGTCCACGGCGACCTCGTCGCCGACCTGCTTGAGCCAGCGGGTGACCGTGCCCTCGGTGACCGACTCGCCGAGCGCGGGCAGCGTCACGGGCGTACCGCCGCCGCCACCACCGCCGGACGAGTCGCCGGAGCCGGAGTCGCCGGACGCGGCCTGCTCGGCTGCGGGCTCCTCCTGGGCGGGCGCGTCGTCCTTCTCCGACTCGGGGGTCTGGTCGCCGTCGGGGAGCTCGCCGGTCTCCTCGGCGACCTGCTCCTCCTGCTCGGCCTTCTTCTCCGACTCGGCGTCGTCCTGGGGCTGCGCCTCGGGCTGGGCCGTCCCGGAGGCGTCACCGGCCGACTCGCCCTCCTCGCCGACCACGGCCAGGACCGTGCCGACCTCGACGGTGTCGTCCTCGTTGGCCTTGATCTCCAGCAGCGTGCCGGCGACCGGTGAGGGGATCTCGGTGTCGACCTTGTCGGTGGAGACCTCGAGCAGCGGCTCGTCGACGGCGACCGTGTCACCGACCTGCTTCAGCCAGCGGGTGACGGTGCCCTCGGTGACGGACTCGCCGAGTGCGGGGAGGGTGACTTCGGAGGCCATGTGGTTCCTTCGCTCGCGTGTGGGTGGGGAGGTATGTCGCGGGTGGATCAGGAGTGGGCGTGGAGCGGCTTGCCGGCGAGCGCGAGGTGCGCCTCGCCGAGGGCCTCGTTCTGCGTGGGGTGGGCGTGCACCAGGGGCGCGACGTCGTCGGCGTGCGCCTCCCAGTTGTAGATCAGCTGCGCCTCGCCGATGAGCTCACCGACGCGATCTCCCACCATGTGGACGCCGAGCACCGGCCCGTCGACGAGGCCGACGAGCTTGACGAAGCCCTGGGTCTGCAGGATCTGGCTCTTGCCGTTGCCGCCGAGGTCGTAGGTCAGGGTGGTGACGGCGTCGCCGTGGACCTCGCGTGCCGCCGCCTCGTCGAGGCCGACCGACGCGATCTCGGGGTGGGAGTAGGTGACCCGCGGGATGCCGGTCTCGTCGATGGGGCGCGGGTCGAGCCCGGCGATGTCCTCGGCGACGAAGATGCCCTGCTGGAAGCCGCGGTGGGCGAGCTGGAGGCCGGGGACGATGTCGCCGACGGCGTAGACGCCCTCGACGTTGGTGCGGCACCGCTCGTCGGTGAGCACGAACCCGCGGTCCATCTCGATGCCCTGCTCGACGTAGCCGAGGCCGTCGGTGACGGGTCCGCGCCCGACGGCGACGAGCAGCACCTCGGCCTCGATCACGCTCTCCCCGTCCGTGGCGCCCTCGACGGTGACGGCGACGCCGGTGTCGGTGACCTTGACGCTCTTGTAGGAGGTCGCCGTGCGGAAGTCGATCCTGCGCTTGCGGAAGGCGCGCTCGAGCGCCTTCGAGGAGGCCTCGTCCTCGGCGGCCACGAGCCGCGGCAGGGCCTCGACGATGGTGACCTCGGAGCCGAACGACCTCCACACGCTTGCGAACTCGCAGCCGATGACGCCGCCGCCGAGCACGATGACCGAGGCGGGGACGCGGTCGAGGCGCAGCGCGTGCTCGGAGGTGATGACCTTGTCGCCGTCGACCTCGAGGCCCGGCAGCGACCTGCTGTAGGAGCCGGACGCCAGCACGACCGACCGGCCGGTGTAGGCGGTGCCGTCGACGGTGACCTCGCGCGGGCCGCTCAGCGTGCCGGTGCCCGGGATGACCGTGATGCCGCGCGACGCGATCAGGCCGGTGAGGCCCTTGAAGAGCCGCTCGACGACCTTGTCCTTGTAGGCGTTGACCCCGACCATGTCGATGCCCTCGAGCGACGCGGTCACGCCGAACCGGGCGGCGTCGCGCGCGGAGTCGGCGACCTCCGCGGCGTGGAGGAGGGCCTTGGTCGGGATGCAGCCCACGTGGAGGCAGGTGCCGCCGAGGTTGCCCTTCTCGACGAGTCCGACGCTCAGGCCCAGCTGGGCCGCTCGCAGGGCGCAGGCGTAGCCGCCTGATCCGGCCCCGAGCACGAGTACGTCGAACTCAGCGTCCGCCACTGCATTCCCTCCACACGTGCTCGACTCGCACCGACCATCTCGGGGCGCGTCCATCTTTGCACTCTTCGTGACGCTGTCCACACCGGGTCGGGTGGGTCGAAGCGGCGATCGCGAGCGCGATGCGGCCCCTCCCTGCACAATGTGCGCCATGGGCCTGTTCGACCGACTCCGCCGCAAGGGCCGCACCAGCGCCCCCGCGCAGGACGCCACCCGCACCGGGTCCACCCGGGTGCGGGCCTCCGACGGGGAGGACGTGCGACACCTCGAGCGGTTCGTCACCACCCGTCAGGGGGTCGAGGGGTTCGTCGAGCCGCGCACGGCGGTCAGCGACGTGACGCTGCTGCTGGTCGCCCACGACGGGGAGTGGACCCGGCGCCGGGTGCCGAGCGTCCGGTGGGCCCACGACTTCGCCAACCGCCACCGCGTGCCGTCGTACGACGCCGCGGTGGTCGGCGTGCCGCAGCGGATGCGCGACTACAACCGGCGCAAGAAGGCCGAGGGGATCTAGCCCTTCGACCGGGCCTCGGCCAGCGACCGGGCGAGCTCGACGAGCGTGGTGACGCCGAAGCCGGTCGCGCCGGACGGGACGTGGCCGTAGGGGCCGCCGGTGTTCATCTCCTTGCCGGCGATGTCGAGGTGGGCCCACGGCAGGCCGCCGGTGAACTCGCGCAGGAACGCCGAGGCGTAGAGGCCGCCGCCCCAGCGCACCCAGTCGTGCTGGAGCAGGTCGGCGACCTTGGAGCTGGTGACGCGCTCGTGCATCTCCTCGGGGATCGGCATCGGCCAGTGCTGCTCGCCCGCCGCCGCGCCCGCCGCCAGGACCGACTGCACCTCCGGGTCGGTGCCCATGACGGCGCCGACCTTGTCGCCGAGGGCGAGCTGCATGTGCCCGGTGAGGGTGGCGATGTCGACCACGACGTCGGGCTCGTCCTGCACCGCCATCGACAGCGCGTCGCCGAGCAGCATGCGGCCCTCGGCGTCGGTGTTGGCGATCTCGACCGTCGAGCCGTTGTGCATGGTGATCACGTCGCCGGGGCGGGTCGCGGTGCCGGAGACCATGTTCTCGGCCATCGGGGCGAACGCCGTGACCTTGACCGGCAGGCCCAGCCGCGCGATCGCGAGGGTGGCGGCCACGACGCTGGCCGCGCCGGCCATGTCGCCCTTCATGTTGACCATGCTCGACGACGGCTTGATCGTCAGGCCGCCGGAGTCGAAGGTGACACCCTTGCCGACCAGCGCGAGGTGCACGGTCGCGCCCCGCGGTGCCCAGGTGAGCTTGACCAGGCGGGAGGGCGCGGCGGAGGAGTCGCCGACGCTGAGGATGCCGCCGCAGCCCATCTCCGCGAGCTGCTCGTGGTCGAAGACCTCGAGCGTGACCTTGGGGGCGCCGCGGCCGGAGGTGACGTCCTTGTGCGCGGCGCGCACGAGCTCGGCGAGGAGCGGGGGAGTGCAGTCGCGGGGCGGGGTGTTGACCCAGTCGCGGGTCAGCGCGACCGCGTCGGCGAGCACCTCGGCGCGCTCCAGGGCGGCGACGGCCTCGGCGCGGCGGGCGATCCCGGTGAGCACCACGACGTCGTTGGGCGCGGACGTGTCGGGCTGGCGGGACTTGTAGCCGGTGAAGGTGTAGCCGCCGAGGCGGTGTCCCTCGACCACGGCCTCGACCAGCTCGGGCGTGTCGCTCGGCAGGGCGAGGGCGACCGAGGCGGCGTTGGGCACGCTGCGGGCGGCGACGCCCGCGGCCCGGCGTACGGCGACGGGGTCGGCCTGGTCGGCACCGAGCCCGACGAACACCAGCAGGGGTGCGTTGACGCCGTCGCGGGTCGGGGCCTTGACCGACTCGCCGGCCTTGCCGGTGACGCCCATCGTGCTGAGGAAGGGGCGCAGCCGGCGACCGTAGGCCTCGCTGATGTCGGCGGCGGCGTCGCACAGCCGTGGACCCTTGGCGCCGGTGACCACTCCCACCACGACGGCGTCGGCTCGGGTCTTGGCGGGGCTGGCGCTGCGCAACGAGTAGGTGGTCACCCGGGCATGTTAGGCGAGGGGGGACGGGCGGCACGCTGCGGTAGGTTCGGCGCCATGGCCGCATCGCTCAAGCAGTCGCCGCTCCACGACCGTCACGAGGCCCTCGGCGCGAAGTTCGCCGAGTTCGGCGGGTGGTCGATGCCCCTGGAGTACCGGACGGGCGTGGTGAAGGAGCACACGGCGGTGCGGGAGTCGGTCGGCGTGTTCGACGTGAGCCACCTCGGCAAGGCGATGGTGTCGGGTCCGGGTGCGGCCGACTTCGTCAACGCCACCCTGTCCAACGACCTGGCCAAGATCCGGCCGGGCAAGGCCCAGTACACGCTGTGCCTCGACGAGTCCGGCGGCATCGTCGACGACCTCATCGCCTACTGGCACGACGACGAGCACGTCCTGCTCGTCCCCAACGCGGCCAACACGGCCGAGGTCGTGGCGCGGCTGCAGGCCGCGGCCCCGGAGGGCGTGAAGGTGGTCAGCCACCACGACGACTACGCGGTGCTGGCGGTGCAGGGCACCCGGTCCGACGAGGTGCTCGAGAAGGTCGGGCTGCCGGTCGGGCACGAGTACATGTCCTTCGTCGAGGCCGAGCTGCACGACACCGGCGTCGGTGTCGTGGTGTGCCGCACGGGCTACACCGGCGAGCGCGGCTACGAGCTGGTCGTCGACAACTCCGTCGCCGGACGGCTGTGGGACGACCTGATGGCCGCCGGCGAGGAGTGGGGCATCGTCGCGTGCGGGCTCGGTGCGCGCGACACGCTGCGCACCGAGATGGGCTACCCCCTCCACGGCCAGGACATCGGTCTCGACACCAACCCCCTCGAGGCCGGCCTCTCGTGGGCGGTCGGGTGGAGGAAGGACGCCTTCTGGGGCCGCGACGCGGTGCGGAAGGTGAAGGAGGAGGGCCCGATGCGCCGGCTGCGCGGGCTGCTCGCCGTCGGCCGAGGCATCCCCCGACCCGGGATGAGCGTCTCGCTGACCCCCGACGTGCCACTGGCCGAGATCACGTCCGGCACGTTCTCCCCGACGCTGAGGAAGGGCATCGGCCTGGCGCTGATCCCGACCATGGTCGCCGAGGACGCCGAGGTGGGCGTCGACATCCGTGGGCGGCGCGAGGTCTTCCAGCTGGTCAAGCCGCCCTTCGTCGACCCGTCCGTGAAGGAGTCCTGACGTGCTCCCCGGACAGCCCCCGACCTTCCGCCAGCCCTCGGCCGCCGACCGGCCCTGGTGGTGGCGCCTCGAGGACGCGGCCGGCGCCGAGGTCGAGGTCGCCGGCCACTCCGACCAGCGGTTCGCCACGCAGGGCGACGCTGAGTCGTGGGTGGGCGAGATCTGGGCCGACCTCGCCGACCACGGCGTCGCCGCGGTGACGTTGTTCGAGCACGACCGCCAGGTCTACGGGCCGATGTCGCTGAGCGCCTGACCCATCCGCCCCGGCCCCGGCCCCGAACGCCTCCCGAGGCCGAGCCGGGAGACCGCACGCGAGGTCGAGGAACGCACGGGAGGGGACCGAGGTGGGCACGGCGGACGGGTCGGACTTCGAGACCTACGTCGACGCGCGCTGGCCCGACCTCGTCGCCGGCCTGGAGGAGGACGGCGTCGCGCCCGACGACGCGCGGCTCGCGGTCGCCCAGACCCTGGTGGCCGCGCGGCGCTCGTGGCGGCGCCGCGTGCGCGAGGAGCAGGTCGACGTCACCCTGTGGGCCGAGGCCCGCGAGCGGGCCGCGCTGGCGCCCCGGCCCGGGGAGCCGGCGCCCCACGGACTCGGCCCGCGCGACCCCGGCGACGGTCCCGAACGGTGGCTCGAGCGGGCCGAGCGGGTGCGGGCCGCACGTCGCCGGCTGGCGGCGCGCCGCGCGCTCGCGGGCGTCGCGGTCGCGGCGGTGCTCGCCGCCGGGTGGGCGTGGTGGGCCGCCCGGCCGGCGCCGCCCCCGGTGCGCGAGGAGGCCAACCCGCTGCCCGTCGCGTGGTACGCCGAGGGCGAGCTGCACCTGGCGGACGTGGTCGTCCGGCTGCGCGGGGTGGAGGCGTTCGTCGCCGACGGCTCCGCCGTGGTCGCCCGGCTCCGGTCCGGTGAGGTGCTCCGCGTGGACGCCGAGGGCGGCGTCGAGCCGGTGGAGGAGGCTCCCGCGGCGCTCGACGACGTGCCGGTGCCGCCACCCGTCGTCGCGCTCGGCCCCTACGACGTGCTGGTGCAGAGCGTGCCGATGGCCGACGGGGGCTGGGCACACCTCATCGACTCCTCGCGCCGCGACGGCGCGCAGGACGCCGTCCGGCAGTCGGAGTCCGGCCGGCGGGCGCTCGTCGTGTGCCGTACGCCGACGGCGTGCGGGGAGCCGGTGACCGTCGTCGCCGGCGGCACCATCCTGCTGCGCTGAGCCCCACCGCTAGGGTCACGCCTCGTGGCGGAGGCACTCTGGACGGGCGTGGCGCAGGCGTACGCGCGCAGCTTCGCCGGCCTCTGTGCCGGCACGATCCCGGCTCTCCTCGACGGGCTGCCGCGCGGCGCGCGACTGCTCGACGTGGGCTGCGGCACCGGCGCGCTGGTCGGAGCCGCACGACAGGCCGGGCACGACGCCGTCGGGGTCGAGCCCGACCTCGAGATGGCCGGGCTGGCCGCTGCCGCCCTCGGCCGGGAGCACGTCCTCGTGGGAGGCCTGCCCGAGCTGCCGATGGCCGACGACGGCTACGAGGTGGTGACGGCCGCCTTCGTGCTCAACCACGTCGAGGACCCCCGCGCGGGTGCGCGGGAGCTGGCACGCGTGGCGGCGCCCGGGGCGGTGGTGCGCGCGACGATCTGGGGAGCGACCCCGCCGCCGCAGGCGGTGATGTGGGGCGGGCTCCTCGACGCCGCCGGCGCCCGGCGGGTGGCGTCACCGCGGCTCGCGCCGGAGCGCGACTTCGAGCGCTCCGCCGACGGCCTCGCCGGCATCCTCGCCGAAGCCGGGCTCACGGTCACCGCCGCCGGCGCCCGCTCGTGGACGTGGCGCGTCGCTGCCGACGACCTCTGGTGCGGTCTGACCACGGTGGGCAACTTCGGCGTTGCGTGGCGCGCCCAGCCCGAGGCCGTGCGGGCCCGCCTGCGGTCGGCGTACGACGCCCTCGGCCCGCACCACGCCTTCGACGTCGAGTGCGTGCTGGTGGAGGCCCGGCTGCCGCGGTCCTGAACGGGGTGTGCCCCGGTGGCACGCCTCGTGCGGCGACTGCTTGACCTCACGTCCACGTGAGCTCCTAGCGTCCTGGGCATGGAGGAGCCGAGGACGACCGAGCGAGGACCGACGTGATGCAGGCGATCGTGCAGAGGGACTACGGCGGTCCGGAGGTGCTCGTGCTCGAGGACGTCCTCGAGCCGGACCCGGCGGCGGGACAGGTGCGGATCGCCGTGTCCGCAGCCGGCGTTCACCTGTTGGACGCCACCCTGCGTGAGGGCGTCGCCGGTCCCTTCGGACGAGCGGCGCTGCCCATGACGCCCGGCCGCGAGGTCGCCGGGGTGGTGGACGCGGTCGGGCCGGACGTCGAGGGGTCCTGGCTCGGTCGACGGGTGGTCGCCCACCTCGGTGTGCTCAGTGGCGGCTACGCCGCGCGCGCTCTGGCGCCTGCCGCGGCGCTGATCCCCCTGGCCGAGCACGTGGACGAGGCAGAGGCGGTCGCGATGGTCGGGACCGGCCGCACCGCGCTGGGCATCCTCGAGGAGGCGGCGATCGGGCCGGACGACACGGTGCTGGTCACCAGCGCGGCCGGTGGGCTGGGGACGCTGCTGGTCCAGGCCGGCGTGCAGGCCGGCGCCCGCGTCGTCGGGGTGGCCGGCGGTGCGGCCAAGTCGGCGCTCGTGGCGTCGTACGGCGCGCACCCGGTCGACTACCTCGAGCCCGGGTGGCCCGCCGAGGTGGCTGCCCTCCTCGGCGCCGAGCGCCCGGTGACCGTCGCCCTCGACGGGGTGGGCGGCACGGTGGGCCGGGCGGCGTTCGACCTGGTCGCTCCGGGCGGCCGGCTGGTCATGTTCGGCTGGACGGCCGGCGAGGCGATCGCCCTGTCGGCGCAGGACGTGTTCGAGCGCGGGGTCGCGGTGACCGCCGCCATCGGAGCCCGCATGTTCGCCCGGCCGGACGGGATCCAGGGGCTGGCACGCGAGGCGGTGGATCGACTCGCCGCCGACGAGTGGCGGCCCGCGACCACCAGGTTCCCCCTCGCCGAGGCAGCCGAGGCGCACCGGGCGCTGTCCGAGCGACGAACCACCGGCAAGGTTGTGCTGCTGACCTGAGCCTGCGTCGTAGAGTCGCCCCGTGCGCGCCTACCTCGACCTGCTCCAGCGGATCCTCGACGAGGGCGTGGAGAAGACCGACCGCACCGGCACCGGCACGCTCAGCGTCTTCGGCCACCAGATGCGCTTCGACCTGGCGGAGGGCTTCCCGCTGGTGACCACCAAGAGGGTGCACACGCGCTCGGTCTTCGGCGAGCTGCTGTGGTTCCTGCGCGGTGACACCAACGTCAAGTGGCTGCAGGACCGCGGCATCACGATCTGGGACGAGTGGGCCGACGAGCAGGGCGACCTCGGCCCGGTCTACGGCTACCAGTGGCGCTCCTGGCCCACGCCCGACGGGCGGCACGTCGACCAGATCGCCCGGCTCGTCGACGGCATCCGCACCAACCCCGACTCGCGCCGCCACATCGTCTCGGCGTGGAACGTCGCCGACGTCGACGACATGGCGCTGCCGCCGTGCCACACGCTGTTCCAGTTCTACGTCGAGCCCACCCCGGCCGGCCCCGGCAGGCTGTCGTGCCAGCTCTACCAGCGCTCGGCCGACACGTTCCTCGGCGTGCCGTTCAACATCGCGTCCTACGCCCTGCTGACCCACATGGTCGCGCAGGTGACCGGGCTCGAGGTCGGCGACTTCGTGCACACCATGGGCGACGCCCACCTCTACCTCAACCACGTCGACCAGGCCCGCCTCCAGCTCACCCGCGAGCCACGCGCGCTGCCGCGCCTGGTGCTCGACCCGTCCGTGACGGAGATC
The DNA here is from genome assembly GCF_017086465.1 of Nocardioides sp. zg-1228. Classification (NCBI taxonomy): domain Bacteria; kingdom Bacillati; phylum Actinomycetota; class Actinomycetes; order Propionibacteriales; family Nocardioidaceae; genus Nocardioides; species Nocardioides sp. zg-1228. The sequence continues at coordinate 1,668,658 of NZ_CP070961.1, forward strand.
GACGGCTTCGACCTCGAGCACATCGCCGTCGAGGGCTACGACCCCCACCCGGGCATCAAGGCCCCCATCGCCGTATGACCGGCGGTGCGACCGGATCGCTCCGGCCCGAGCAGCGCGTGGTGCTGGTGGCGGCCCACGCCCGCAACCGGGTGATCGGCAACGGTCCCGACATCCCGTGGCGGCTGCCCGGCGAGCAGGCGCAGTTCAAGGAGCTCACCTGGGGCCACACGTTGCTGATGGGTCGCACGACCTTCGAGTCGATCGGCCGCCCCCTGCCCGGGCGCACGACGATCGTCCTGACCCGGCACCTCGGGTGGTCGCACGAGGGCGTCCTCGTCGCCCACACGGTCGAGGAGGCGCTCGCACTCGCCGGCGCCCAGCCCGGCGACGTGATGGTCGCCGGCGGCGGTGAGGTCTACGCCGCGCTGCTGCCCTGGGCGACGCACCAGGTGCTGACCGAGGTCGACCTCGAGCCGGAGGGCGACGTGCACTACCCGCAGTTCCCGGCCGACGAGTGGGTCGAGACGCGGCGCGAGCGCTTCGACGGCTACGACCGCGTGTGGCTCGAGCGCATGGAGCCCGCGGCGTGAGCCCCGCCGTGCGGATCGCCGTCGACCCCGCGTCGGGCGTGCCGCCCTTCGAGCAGGTGCGCGAGGCCATCCGGGCGCAGGTCGACTCCGGCGCGCTCGCTCCCGGCGTCCGGCTCCCGCCGGTCCGCAGCCTGGCCACCTCCCTCGACCTCGCGCCCAACACCGTCGCGCGGGCCTACAAGGAGCTCGAGGCCCTCGGGGTCGTCGAGACCCGCGGGCGCGCCGGGACGTACGTGAGCGGCGCGGGCGTGGAGCGGACGCTGCGCGAGGCCGCGGCGTCGTACGCCGACACGGTCCGCTCGCTCGGCGCGTCCGAGGCCGACGCACTCGCGGCGGTGCGCCGCGCGCTGGGGTCGTAGGGGGTCGTCCCCGTGGATGCGCGCCGATGCGCGGGAATGACCGTGCTCGGGTGGTCGTTGGTATGGACAGCTGGCTCCGCATCATGCCCCCGGGCCTCACCCTTCGCCGCTGCGAGCGGCCCTTCGCCGAGAGGCGGCTGACGGACCAGCGAGCAGCACCACGCAGCCACCCGCGGGTAAGCCCCGTCAGGGTGGCTGCGTGCCGTCCGGGCGGGATGGGCTGCGGTGGGATGGGCTGCGGTGGGATGGGATCCTCGAGCCATGGACGAGACGGACGACAGGCACATCGTCGTCGCCGCGGTCGCGCTGGTGCGCGACGGCTGCGTGCTGACGGTCCGCAAGCGCGGGACGGCACGCTTCATGCTGGTCGGTGGCAAGCTCGAGCCGGGGGAGTCGGCCCGCGACGCCGCGCTGCGCGAGACCCGCGAGGAGGTCGGCCTCGAGATCGGGTCGGCGACCCTCCTGGGCGAGTTCCTCTCCGAGGCGGCCAACGAGCCCGGCCACTCGCTGCACTCCACGGTCTTCTGGGTGGAGTCGGACGCCGACCCGGTCGCGGCGGGCGAGATCGCGGAGGTGCGCTGGACCCCGCTCGACGACCACCCCGACGACCTGGCCCCGATGCTCGAGCACCACGTGCTGCCGGTGCTCCGGGCCCGGGTCGCCGCGCGCTGACGGAGGCCGGCCCCTAGGTGGGCGGGAGGGTGCGGACGTAGCCCACGCCGCGGTCGAGCCAGAGCTGCAGCTGGTCGTCGGTGGCGAGCGCCTCGGCGGCCACCAGGAGCCAGCCGGCCATCGGTCGCCCGCGCATCACCATCGGGCTCACCGCGGCGCCGTCGACCCACGCCTCGGCGTCGGCGGGGTCGGCTCGCACCATGAGGGAGCCCTGGCTGCCGGCGGCCACCGCCATGTGGCCGTCGACCAGGTAGCCCAGGCCGCCGAACATCCTCCTCGACGTCAGGCCCTGCTCGCCCGTCAGGAGCTCGTCGATCCGCTGCGCCAGCACCTCGTCGTACGCCATCGGCCCAGTATGGGGCGACCCGCCGACACCCGTGTGCGGCTCGGCGCCGCGACTCGCGCGGAGGTGGGGCGATAACCTTCGACCATGAGCTCCAACGCCCCGTTCGGTCGCCTCCTCACCGCGATGGCCACCGCGTTCCACGAGGACGGCAGCGTCGATCTCGAGGGCACCGGGCGCATCGCCGCCCACCTCGTCGCCCACGGCAACGACGGCGTGGTCGTCAGTGGCACGACGGGCGAGAGCCCGACGACGTCGGTGGCCGAGGACGGCGAGATCCTGCGAGCCGTCCAGGACGCGGTCGGCGACCGCGCGACGGTGGTGGCCGGCGTGGGCACCAACTCCACCGCCCACTCGGTCGAGCTGGCGCGCCAGGCCGAGAAGATCGGCGTCGACGGGGTGCTGCTGGTCAGCCCCTACTACAACAAGCCCGGCCAGGTCGGCCTGCGCCACCACTTCTCCGCCGTGGCCGAGGCGACCGACCTGCCCGTCATGCTCTACGACGTGCCCGGTCGCACCGCGAGCCTCATCGAGCTCGACACCTACGAGGCGATGCGGCGCTACGACCACGTCGCCTCGGTCAAGGACGCCTCCGGCCTGCTGCCCCGCGCCGCGCAGCTGACCGAGATGGGCTACTCCGTCTACTCCGGCGACGACGTCGCCACGCTGGGCTACCTCGCCTACGGCGGCGTCGGCCTGGTCTCGGTCGTCGGCCACGCGGCGGGCGACCAGCTGGCGTCGATGATCGACGCCTGGGTCCGCGGCGACCACGCCGAGGCCCTGCGCATCCACACGGCGCTCGTGCCGGCCTTCGCGGCCGTCATGGGCGTCCCCAACTACGGAGCCACCACCGCGAAGGCAGCCCTCGAGCTGCTCGGGGTGCTGGACAACCGCCGCGTCCGCGGCCCGCTCGTCGCACTCGACGAGGACGAGGTCGCTGCGCTGCGCACCGGCCTGGCAGCCGCCGGCCTGATCTGATCGACCACACCAACACGAGGAATCCCTTGAGCCATCCCCACCCCGACCTGAGCGCGCCCGCCCCACTGCCGGCAGGAGGCCTCCGGGTCATCCCTCTCGGCGGACTGGGCGAGGTGGGCCGCAACATGACCGCGTTCGAGTACGACGGCCGGCTGCTGCTGGTCGACTGCGGCGTGCTGTTCCCCGAGGACCACCACCCCGGCGTCGACCTGATCCTCCCCGACTTCGCGCCCATCCGCGACCGCCTCGACGCCGTCGAGGCGCTGGTGCTCACCCACGGTCACGAGGACCACATCGGCGCGACCCCCTACCTGCTGCGCGAGCGGGGCGACATCCCGCTCGTCGGCTCCAAGCTGACCCTGGCGCTGCTCGGCTCCAAGCTGCGCGAGCACCGGCTCAAGGAGACGGTGCACTACGAGGTGGCCGAGGGCCAGACGATCACGTTCGGCCCGTTCGTGCTCGAGTTCGTCGCGGTCAACCACTCGATCCCCGACGCGCTCGCGGTCGTCATCCGCACCGGTGCCGGCGTCGTGCTGCACACCGGCGACTTCAAGATGGACCAGCTCCCGCTCGACGGCCGGATCACCGACCTCAACGAGTTCGCCCGCCTCGGCGACGAGGGCGTCGACCTCTTCCTCACCGACTCCACCAACGCCGAGGTGCCGGGCTTCACCACCTCGGAGAAGGACATCTCGCCGGTCCTGGAGCGGGTCTTCGCCAAGAGCGACCAGCGGATCATCGTCGCCTGCTTCGCCTCCCACGTGCACCGCGTTCAGCAGGTGCTGGACGCCGCCGTGGCGCACGGTCGCAAGGTCGGCTACGTCGGCCGCTCGATGGTGCGCAACATGGCCATCGCCCAGGAGCTCGGCTACCTCAACGTCCCGCCCGGCGTGATGGTCGACGCCAAGGAGCTCGCCGACCTGCCGCCGGAGAAGCAGGTGCTGGTCTCCACCGGCTCGCAGGGCGAGCCGCTGTCGGCCCTGAGCCGGATCGCCCAGCGCAGCCACAGCTTCGTCCACCTCGAGGAGGGCGACACCGTCATCCTGGCCAGCTCCCTGATCCCCGGCAACGAGAACGCCGTCTACCGGGTGATCAACGGGCTCTCGCGCCTGGGCGCCAACGTCGTGCACAAGGGCAACGCGCTGGTGCACGTGTCGGGTCACGCGAGCGCCGGCGAGCTCCTCTACTGCTACAACATCGTCAAGCCGCGCAACGTGCTGCCGGTGCACGGCGAGTTCCGCCACATGCGGGCCAACGCCGACCTCGCGCGCGCCACGGGCGTCGAGAACGTCGTGCTGGCCGAGGACGGGGTCGTCGTCGACCTCATCGACGGGGTGGCGCGCATCGTCGGCAAGGTCGACGTCGGCTACGTGTTCGTCGACGGCACCACGATCGGCGACGTGTCCGAGGCCTCGATGAAGGACCGCCGGATCCTCGGCGAGGAGGGCTTCCTGTCGGTCATCGTCGTCGTCGACTCGGTGACGGGCAAGGTCGTCTCCGGGCCCGAGATCCACGCCCGCGGCTTCGCCGAGGACGAGGCGACGCTCCAGGACATCCGCCAGCCGATCATCGACGCCATCGACGCCGCCGTCGCCGAGGGGACCAACGACAGCTACCAGCTCCAGCAGACCGTGCGCCGCGTGGTCGGCCGGTGGGTCAACCGCGCGCACCGGCGTCGTCCGATGATCATCCCTGTGGTGATCGAGGCCTGACGGGCCCTAGCATCGACGCAGGACCCCGGGCGGGACCGGCAGCACAGGGACCAGGGCGCCGGTCGGCGTCGAGGGGAGGTGGGGATGCCGCGCAACCAGGGCGCGCTCAGCCGGCTGGCCGAGCTGATGCGGCGGGTCAACTCCTCCACCGACACCGAGGTGATCCTCGAGGAGATCGCGCACGGCGTCGTCGACGTGCTGGGCTACGGCGTCGCGGCGATCGCCCGGCTCGAGGGAGACGCGCTCGTGATGACCCACGTCGCCGGACCGCCCGAGGTGGTCGCGCAGATCCTGCACCGCCGCACCCCGGCCGAGCAGATCCTCGACGAGTTCCGCGAGGCCGACAAGTGGGGCATCCTCCGCTTCGTCCCGGCCGGACGGATGTCGCCCGAGCGCCTGCAGGCGGCGTGGATCCCCGAGCTCGACCCCGTCCCCGACCCGCAGGCGTGGCACCCCGAGCACGCGCTCTACGCCCCGCTCTACTCGGCGGGCGGGGAGCTGCTGGGCAACATGGCCGTCGACCTGCCGGCCGACGAACGGGTGCCCGACGAGGCCGACCGCGAGCTGCTGGAGATGTTCGCGGTGCAGGCCGGCGTGGCGCTCTCCAACGCCCGGGAGCGGGAGCGGCTCACCGACCGCGTACGCCTCGACCGCATGCTCACCACGGTCGCGGGCGCCGCCACCGCGCAGCACCTCGCCCAGGCGCTCGGGGCGGCCGTGGTGGCCGTCGCCGAGTCGCTCGGCACCGTGCAGACGGTGGTGCGCACCTTCCCCAGCGATGCCCAGGGCAGCGAGCTCGGCGTCGGCGCCCCGCACGCCTTCACCCCCGAGCAGGACGTGCCCGGGCTCCGCGAGGACCTCACCCGCCTCGCGGACCGGCTCGTGCTCCTCGAGCTCGGGGTCGACGACGAGACGCCGGAGGAGCTGCCGCGGAGCGCGGCCGGCCTGCAACGACTGATGCGAGGCCTGCGGGTCGACCGGGTGCTGGTGTGCCCGCTGGTCTCCCAGGACGACCTCGTCGGCTACCTCGTGCTCGGCTTCGGTGGACGGGCGCGCCCGGTCACCCCGGCCGAGGCCGACGCGGTGCTCGAGGTGGGGAGGCTCGTCGCGCAGACCGTGCGCGCGTCCCGCGTCCTGGAGACCGAGCAGCGCCTCGTGCAGGAGCTCCGCGAGCTGGCCCGCTACCGCAGCGAGCTGATCGCGACCATCTCCCACGAGCTCAAGACGCCGCTGACCGCGATCCTCGGCCACGCCGAGCTGATCGCCGACCGGCATCCCGAGCTGGCGTCGATCGACGCGATCATCCGCAACGCCGGCCGGCTCAACAACCTCGTCGCCAACCTGCTCCACTACTCCCGCATCCAGGGCCGGCGCGAGACCGTGCGGCGTGCGGTCGACCTCGCCGAGCTGTGCGAGGCCAGCGTCGACCTGCTGAGCATCCGGGCCAACCAGGCCGGGGTGAGGCTGCGCTTCGACCGCCCCGCCCTGGGGTCCGTGGTGGTGTTCGGCGATCCCGAGGAGCTCGCCCGGGTCATCGACAACATGGTCGACAACGCCGTGAAGTACACCCCCGAGGACGGCGCGGTGACCGTGGCCATGTCGGTGGGCGACGACGAGGTGAGCGTCGAGGTCACCGACACCGGCATCGGCATCTCCCCGGCCGATCAGCAGAGCGTGTTCTCAGCGTTCCACCGCTCCACCAACCCCAACGCACTGTCGGTGCCGGGCACCGGGCTGGGGCTGCCGATCGCGCAGCGCATCGCGGAGTCGCACGGCGGCACGCTGTCGGTGTCCTCCGAGCTCGACCGGGGGAGCACCTTCCGCTTCACCCTGCCGTTGCGCTCCTCGCGAGAGCACGCCCACTGACCGAGGGCGCCGCCCCCGGCTCCAGGTGGACCACCCGGTCCATCGCGTCGAGGCCCACGGTGCCGTGGGTGATCCACACGATCGAGCGGCCCGCGCGCGCGGCGGAGCCGAGCATCTCGTCGGCGACGGCGCGAGCGGTCGGGCCGTCGAGGTGGGCGGTCGGCTCGTCGAGGACCAGGACGGGCGGATCCGCCAGCAGGGAGCGGGCCAGCGCCAGTCGCGCCCTCTCGCCGCCGGACACCTCGCGCCGGCCGTCGCCGACGTGGGTGTGGATGCCGGCCGGGAGCGCGTCGACCCAGGGGCCGAGCGACGCGCGGTCGAGCGCGGCGCGGACCGCGTCGTCGTCGGCCCCGGGGCGCGCGAGCCGGACGTTCTCGGCGACGGTGGAGGCGAAGACGTGCGGGTCGTCGTCGACGAGCCCCACGCGCCGGCGTACGTCGTGGAGCGCGAGCCGCCGCAGGTCGGTGCCGCCGAGCATGACCTCTCCCGCGAGGGGGTCGATGAAGCGGACCAGCGTGGCGGCGAGCGTCGACTTGCCCGAGCCGGACGGCCCCGTGACGCCGAGGTGCTCACCGGGACGCAGCGCGAGGTGCTCCAGCGCCAGCGCCGGCCGCTCGGTCCAGCCGAGCTCGGCGTGGTGCATCGCGACGTCGTACGCCTCGGGCATCGCGGCGGGCACGTCGGGGTCGGTGACCGCGGGGGGAGTCTGGGCGAGCCGGTCGAGGCGCTCGCGCGCGGCGCGGGCGCGGACCGCCAGCGCGCCGGCGTCGGCGAGGGTCCCGGTGGCGTCGGCCAGGGCCAGCGGCACCAGGAGCAGCAGGGCCAGGCGGGCCGGGGTGGTGCTCGACGGGTCGACGAGCGCCGCGACCGCGACGACGCCGGCACCCGCCGCGACGGTGGTCAGGGCGGTGCCGGCCGCGACGGCGCGCGCCGAGCGTCGCAGGGCGCGCGAGAGCGCGTCCGACTCCGCCCGCACGGAGTCCAGCGCACGCTGGGTCGCGCCCCACTGCTCGAGCTCGCGCACGCCGTGGACGAGCTCCTCGACCCGGGTGCCCAGCAGCGCCCGGTGGGCCACCACCTGCGGCTCGGCCGCCGCGGTGCCGCGCCGCGCGAGCACGAAGGCGAGGCCGCCCGTGGCCGCGACCGCCAGCACGACGGCGCCGGCGACGGGGGACACGAGTGCCGCGAGGCAGGCCGCCGCCACGCCGACCAGCACGGCGGTCACGACCGGCTGGCGGACCCGCAGGCGGTCGTCGAGCAGCGCGTCGACGTCGTCAACGACCTGGGTGAGCAGGTCGCCACGGCGTGGCCCGAGGCGACCGGGAACGAGGGGCACCAGGTCGGCGAAGACGGCGGCCCGCCGCTCGGCCAGCTCGCGCAGCACCACGTCGTGGCTCAGCACGCGCTCGGCGTGCCGCAGCACGGGCCGGGCGAGGCCGAAGAGGCGCACGCCGACGATCGCGACCATGAGGTAGAGCACGGGCGGCTGCTCGCTGGCGCGGGTGATCAGCCAGCCGGCGGTGGCGGTGAGCGCGACGCCGGAGGCGGTGGACAGCGCGCCGAGCACCGTGGCGGTCCGGAGTCCCCAGCGGGGTCGGGCGTCGTCGTCCTCGGCGGCCACCACGACGGGCGCGGTCGCGGGGCGATCGGCGGGCGCGCCTGCGGCGGCCTCGGCAGCCTCGGGGGACCCGACGGCCCCGGTGGGCTCGGCGCTCCCGGCGGCGGGGGAGGGGGTCAGGCGTACGACGCGGTCGGCGGCGGCGAGCACGGCCGGGCGGTGGGCCACCACGACGACCAGGCTGCGGCGGGCGAGGACGGCCAGGGTGTCGAGCAGCACCTGCTCGGTCTCCTCGTCCAGGTGGGCGCTGGGCTCGTCGAGGAGCACGACCGGGCGATCGGCGAGCACGACGCGGGCGAGCCCGATGCGGGCCCGCTGGCCCGCGGACAGCCCGGCTCCGTCCTCGCCGAGCACGGTGGCCGGCCCGTCGGGCAGGGCGCGCACGACGTCGTCCATCCCGACGCTGCGCAGCGCCTCGCGGACCTCCGCGTCGCTCGCCCCGGGACGGCCGAGCCGGACGTTGGCGGTGATCGTGTCGGCGAGCAGGAACGGCCGCTGCGGCGCCCAGGCGACCTGCGCGTGCCACCACGCCGGGTCGACCTGGTCGAGCGCGGTGCCGCCCACGAGCACGTCGCCCGCGAGCGGGGCGAGCTCGCCGCGGAGGGTGGCCAGGAGGGTGGACTTGCCGCACCCGGACGGACCGGCGACGGCGACCAGCCCGCGGAGGGGGAGGTCGAGGTCGAGCGGCGCGGTGAGGGGTGCCGCGAGGGGGCCGGCGTAGCCGATCTCGAGGCCCCTCGTCGCCAGCGCCGGGGAGTCGGGCCGCGCGGCGGCGGCGGGGGAGTCGCCCGCGGCCTCGGCGAGGAGCGCGTCGGCGTCGGCCAGGGCGGCGGTGCCCTCGGCGGCGGCGTGGAACTCGGCACCGACCCGGCGCAGCGGCCAGTAGGCCTCGGGGGCGAGGAGCAGGACGGTGAGGGCGACCTCGAAGCCGACGGACCCGGAGGCGAGCCGCAGGCCCACGGTCACGGCCACCAGCGCCACGGACAGCGTCGCGACGAGCTCGAGCACCGACGAGGAGGCGAACGCGAGGCGGAGGGTGTCGACCGTGGCGCGGCGGTAGCGGTGGGTGACCGAGCGGATCGTCGCGACCTGCGCCTCCGCGCGGTTGTGCGCGACGAGCGTCGGCAGGCCGCGCACCACGTCGAGGAAGTGGCCCGAGAGCGCCTCGAGGGCGCGCCACTGCGTCCGGGCGCGGTCGCGGGTGGTGAGCCCGACGAGGACCGCGAAGACCGGGATGAGGGGGAGGGTGAGGGCGACGACGAGGCCCGACAGCGGGTCGAGCCAGGTGATCGCCGCGAGGGTGAGGACCGGCAGCACGGCGGCCGGCACCAGGGACGGCAGGTAGCGGGTCACGTAGGGCTCGACGCCCGCCACCCCGCGCGTGGCGAGGACGACGAGCCGGGCCGGGGCGACGCCGTCGGTGCGGCGGGCGGCGTCCAGCAGCCGCTGGCGCAGCGCGCCCGACACCTCGCCGCCGGCGCGCGCCGCCGCCCGCTGGCCGGCGTAGGCCGCGAGCGTGCGCACCAGCACGGCCGCACCGAACGCCAAGGCGGCGGTCTGCCACCCACCGTCGGGCGGCGAGACGGCCGCGACGACGAGCGCCCCGAGGGCGAACGCCTGCGCCACCGTGGCGACGCCGCCCACGATCCCGCCGGCGACGACGACGGCCAGCGCGCCGCGAGCGGGTCGGAGGTGGGTGAGGACGGCCGGGTCGAGCGGCTTCACTGGGGGGATTCCGCGAGGACCGCGGTGGGGATGTGGTGCGTGGAGATCCGCCGGCGGAACACCCAGTAGGTCCAGGCCTGGTAGCCCAGGACGATCGGGGTGAAGATCACCGCGACCCACGTCATCACCTTCAGCGTGTAGGCCGTCGCGGCCGCGTTGGTGGTGGTGAGCGAGAAGGCGGGGTCGGTCGTCGAGGGCATCACGTCGGGGAACAGCGCCAGGAACAGCCCGCCGACCGCCAGCGCGATGGTGACGAAGGTGCCGGTGAAGGCCCAGCCCTCCCGGCCCGCGGCGGCCGAGACGAGCCCGCCGATGAGGGCGAGGGCGGCGCCCGCGAAGGCGATCGCGCTCAGGGTGTCGCCGGTCTTGAGCTGGGTCCAGACCAGGAACACCACGGCGAGCACAGCGGCGAGCACGCCGATCCGCAGGGCGAGGTCGCGGGCGCGGTGGCGGATGTCGCCGTCGGTCTTGAGGGCGACGAACAGGGCGCCGTGCGTGGCGAAGAGCGTCAGCGTGACCAGGCCGCCGAGCAGCCCGTAGGGGTTGAGCAGCGTGAGCATGCTGCCGGTGAACTCCTTGTCGGCGTCGATCGGCACGCCCGCGACGATGTTGGCGAACGCGACGCCCCAGAGCACGGCGGGCACGAACGACCCCCAGATGATCGCCTGGTCCCAGCGCCCCTTCCACGCGATCTCCTCCCGCTTGTGGCGGTACTCGAAGGAGACGCCGCGCACGATCAGCGCGACGAGGATCAGCAGCAGCGGGAGGTAGAACCCGCTGAACAGCGTCGCGTACCACTCGGGGAAGGCCGCGAAGGTGGCGCCGCCTGCGACCAGCACCCACACCTCGTTGCCGTCCCACACCGGGCCGATGGTGTTGATCATGACGCGGCGCTCGGTCTCGTCGCGGGCCAGCACCGGCAGGAGCATGCCGACGCCGAAGTCGAAGCCCTCCAGGCAGAAGTAGCCGACCCACAACACGGCGATCAGGGCGAACCAGACGGTGGTCAGTTCCATGGTGTCTCTCTCCGGGGCAACAGGGTCGGCAGGTCAGTAGGCGAAGGTGAGCGGGGCGTCCTCGTCGGAGCCGCCGCCGACCGGGACGCGGGGCGGCTCCTCGTAGGGGTCGGCGCCCTTGTTCACGTAGGTGATGAGCAGCTTGACCTCGATCACCGCGAGCACGGCGTAGATCGCCGTCAGCACGATGAGCGACGTCGCCGCCTCGAAGACCGAGACTCCCGGCGACACCCCGGACTCGGTGGTCATCAGCCCGAACACGACCCAGGGCTGGCGACCCATCTCGGTGAAGATCCACCCCCAGGACGAGGCCAGCGTCGTCGCGATGGGCAGGCTGATGCCGAGCGCGCCGAGCCATCGGACCTGGGGCTGGCGGCCCTTGCGGGTCATCCACAGGATCAGCGCGGCACCGGCCGCCGCGAAGACGCCGAGGCCCATCATGAACCGGAACGACCAGTAGGTCACCGGGATGACCGGGGTGTAGTCGCCGTCGGTGTAGGCCTTGGACGTCGGGTCGGAGCCGTACTTCTCGACGTACTCCTCGCTCAGCGGGTCGATGCCCTGGACCTTGCCGTCGATGGAGCCGGTGGCGAGGAAGGAGAGCACGCACGGGACGGTGATGGCGAACTTCTCCTCCTTCCCGTCGGGGGTGCCGACGGTGAAGATGGAGAACGGCGCGCAGCGGTCGCTCGTCTCGTAGAGGCCCTCGGCCGCCGCCATCTTCATCGGCTGGACCTCGGTCATCACCTTGCCCTGCACGTCGCCGGTGATCGCGACGCCGAGCCCGGCGAGCAGGGTGATGGCCGCACCGAGCCGGATCGCCCCGTAGTACATCGGCCGGTCGGCCTCGTGGCGCTTCTTCATGTAGAGGTAGGCCGCCACGCCGAGCACGAAGGTGCCGGCGGTCATGTAGGCCGCGAGGATCACGTGCGGGAACGTGATGACCTGGACCTTGTTGAACATCACGGCCCAGAAGTCGATGAGCTCGGCCCGCCCGGAGTCGGGGTTGAACCGGTAGCCGACCGGGTGCTGCATCCACGAGTTGGCGGCGAGGATGAACCACGCCGACGCGAGCGTGCCGAGGTGCACCAGCCACATGCACGCGGCGTGCAGGCCGCGGGGGAGCTTGTCCCACCCGAAGATCCACAGGCCCAGGAACGTCGACTCGAGGAAGAAGGCCAGCAGGCCCTCCACGGCCAGCGGGGCGCCGAAGATGTCTCCGACGAAGCGTGAGTAGTCCGACCAGTTCATCCCGAACTGGAACTCCTGCACGATGCCGGTGACGACGCCGATCGCGAAGTTGATCAGGAAGAGCTTGCCGAAGAACTTGGTCAGGCGGAGGTACTCCTCCTTGCCGGTGCGCACCCAGGCGGTCTCCAGGCCGGCGATGACGGCGGTGAGCCCGATCGTCAACGGGACGAAGAGGAAGTGGTAGACGGTGATGATCCCGAACTGCCACCGGGCGATGTCGAGGACGTCCATGGGCACCCTTTCGGCGCAAGATTACTACAGAGCGTAGTAGATACTACGGTCAGTCGTAGGTGGGCCGACAGGGCCCCTAGACTCCTGTCCATGAGTCCAAGGTCCCCCCGGATGGGAGAGCTCGAGCAGGCCGTCCTCGAGGTGCTCTGGGACCTCGACGCCACCTCCGGCCGGGACGCTCCGGGCGCGAGCGGGCGCGAGGTGCACGAGCGCCTCACCAGCCACCGCGACCGCGAGCTCGCCTACACGACCGTGATGACCGTCCTCGACCGGCTCGCGCGCAAGGACGTCGTCGTACGCCGTCGCGACGGTCGTGCGTTCCGCTACTCCCCGCGGCTCACCCGCGCCGCGATGACGGCCGAGCTGATGCACGAGGCGCTCCCCGAGACCGGCCGCGACCGCGAGCAGGCCCTCGTCTCGTTCGTCGGCGAGGCCAGCCCCGAGGACCTCGCCGCGCTGCGTCGCGCCCTCCACGAGATCGGCTGACCGGGCCTGTCGATGCCGACCCCCCTCGTCCTCGGCGTGCTCGCCGTGCTGCTGGCCGGGCCGCTGCCGTGGGCCCTGTCGCGCTGGACCCGTCTGCGGCGGACGCCGGCCGCGGCGATGCTGCTGTGGCAGAGCACGGCGCTGGCTGCCGTCCTGGCTGCCCTCGGTGTCGGGTTGTCCCTGGTGACCGCCTGCCTGTGGGGGCCCGGAGCCTCGAGGAGCGACGTCGCCGTGGCGGCGCTCGCGCTCGGCATGACCCTCGTGGTGCTGGCGAGGCTGCTGCTGAGCGGCCACCGCACCGGCACCTCCTTGCGGCGGATCCGGCGCGAGCACCGCGACCGGGTCGACCTGGTCGCCCGTCGTGACGGTGAGCTGTCGGTGCTCGAGCACCCACTGCCGGTGGCCTACTGCGTGCCCGGCATGAGTGGCTCGCGCATCGTGGTGTCGCACTCCACCCTGACCCGGCTCGCCCCCGCCGAGCTCGCCGCCGTCCTCGAGCACGAGCGCTCCCACCTGCGCTCACGCCACGACCTGGCGCTCGAGGCGTTCACGGTGCTGCACCGCGCGTTCCCGCGCTGGGTCGCCAGTGCGGCCGCCCGCGACGAGGTGGAGGTGCTGGTCGAGGTGCTCGCCGACCGGGCAGCGTGCCAGGACGGCCACCGACGGGCCCTGCTCTCGGCCCTGCTGACGCTGGCCGGCACGCCCGCCCCTGCCGGCGCCCTCGGGTCGGGCGGCTCGATCGCGGCCCGGGTCGAGGTGCTGCGCGACCCGCGTCCGCGCCGGGTGCAGGCCGCAGCCGTCTCGCTGCTCGCCGTGCTGATCCTGGCCGCGCCCACGCTGCAGGTGGTCCTGCCCTGGCTGAGCGGCCTCGACGCGACCTGAGGCAGGCCGAAGGCCCCGACGGACTGCTCCGCCGGGGCCTCCGGTGATGGTGCTGGGTGCTGCTGGGTGCCGGTCAGCGCCTGACGGTGAACTTCACCGTGTCGGTGCTGCGCTTGACGGTGTCGGACCCGAGGTAGGTCGCCTTCGCCTTGTACTTTCCGGCCTTCAGGCCCTTGGCGATCGACACCGTGGCCTTGCCCTTCTTGACCGTGGCCTTGTACTTCTTGCCGCCGATCTTGACCGTGACCTTGCCGGTGACCTTGACGTCGGCCTTGACCTTGACGACGAAGGTCACCTTCGTGCCGGCCTTCGGCCTGCTCGGCTTGACCGTGACCTTGGTCTTCGACCGGGCCTTGGTGGAGGAGGCGCCGACGACCGTCGCGGTGAACGCCGCCTTCGACGGCGCCTGCGTACGGTTGCCGAGGTAGCTCGCGGTCAGCGCGTTGGCGCCGATCGGGAGGTCGGCCGGCAGGGCCACGGTGGCCTTGCCGTTGGCGCCGAGCTCGGCGGTGCCGAGCTCCTTGCCCGCGGCGTCGGTCACCTTGACGGTGCCGGTGGGGGCCGAGCCGACGCTGCCGTCGCGGGACACGGTCACGTCCACCGTGGAGGCCTCGCCGAACGTGCTCGGCTCGGGCTTGCGCACCACGGCGACCTTGGTCGGCAGCTTGCAGTCGACCAGCTTGACGTTGTCGACCGACCAGCCGATGACGCCGCCGCAGCCGTCGCGACCGATGTCGAAGCGCAGCTGCATCGTGTCGCCGGAGACCAGGCCGAGCGCGTCCATGTCGACCACGGACGTGCCCCAGCCCGACTTGAGGGTGCCACCGTCGGTGCCGGTGAAGCCCGGCTCCCCGGCCAGCGGGTTGGTGTTGCCCGCCTCGGCGAGCTCGATCGGTGCGTTGTAGAGGTACGCGTCCGCCGGGACCGTCTCGAACGCGCCGCCGTTGATGCTCACCTTGAGGTTGCCGCCGTCGTAGCCGAGCTCGGTCGAGACCGAGTGGTCGAAGGTCAGCTTGGGGTGGAGCATCTCACCGACCTCGACCACCGGGCTGGAGATCGAGTCGCGGCTGGAGAAGTCGCCGGCCGTGCCGGAGCACTCGCCCTTGTCCGGGGCGGGGCCGAAGGCGACCTTGCCCGGGTGTCCCTCGACCGACGTGGAGACCCACGGCTCGTTGAGGCCGCCCGGGTAGACGACCTCCTTGCCGGCGGTCCAGCCGGCCAGGCCGTCCTCGAAGTCCTCGCTCCAGGCGACGTCGGTGACGAAGCCGTCACCGCACAGCGACGGCGCGCTCGGGTCGAGCAGCGGCTGGAAGTCGCACTGCACCGGCTCCTTGCGGAGCTCCGTGGCCGAGATGACCTTGGCGAGCTCGCCGCAGTCGGCGGCCGTGATCGGCGCCGCCGGCTGGACGTCGCCGGCACCCAGGGTGATCTTGTTGATCGGCTTGCCGGTCAGGTCGGCGCAGGACGCCTCGAGGCCGTCGGCCAGGTCGGTGAAGTCCGACGTCGGCGTCAGGTAGGCCGACTGCGCACGCCACCAGAGGTTGACGGCCTTGTCGAGACCGAGACCGGTCGAGGTCTGGCCGTTGTAGGCGCCACCGTCCACCGCGAGGGCGAACGCGTGGTTGGGGACGCCGGAGTTGCTGTGCACGCCGCCGGCGTCGTCGGTGCCGCACTTGTACTCGGCGTCCGACACCTTGCCCGGGTCGCCGTGGCAGGTCGGGTTCCACATGTCGCGGATGGCACCGCCGAACGCCGACGACTTCTCGCTCAGCAGCCAGCGGTAGGAGTCGAAGCGGTCGCCGCCCACGTCGCGCATGGTGACGTTGACCGTCGCGCCGGAGGCGATGGCGGTGCGGATGGACTCGCGGTCGGAGAGACCGATCGAGACGGTGCTGACGAGGGTCTGGTCGGCACCCGACATGCCCAGCGGCGCCTCCTCGCGGTTGCCGATGATGAGCGCGGCTGCGCCCTCGGCGGTGGCGACCTCGGCCTTCTCCTCGAAGGAGCACAGGCCGCGGTTGACGAGGACGACCTTGCCGGTCACGTCCTGGTCGTAGGGCGAGCAGCCGTCGAGGTTGGTGCCGCCGCCGGCCTCGACCGCGTCGGTGGGGGCCGCGACGTCGCCGCTGATGCCCGCGCCCGTCAGCGGCCTGCCGAACGACGCACCGCCGGTGAGGCAGTCCTTCGCGATCGACGAGGGCGAGTTGATCGTGAGCTGCGGGAGCGCGGGGGAGTGCGTGGAGCACAGTCCGTCGGGACGCTTGGCGGAGAGGTCGCCCTCACCCTCGTCCTCACGGTTGTTGACCAGGTCCACGACCTCGCCGAACACGTCCGACATCGACTCGTTGAGCGCACCGGCCTGCCACTGGTAGATCAGCCCGGAGGTCTCCTGGGTGTAGGCGTGGCTCCACTCGTGCGCCACGGTGTCGTCGTCGTAGACACCGGGGCAGTAGCTGGCGAAGGTGCCGTTCCACGAGGCGTTGGGGCAGCGGTCCGAGCGGTTGTGCACGGTGATCATCCGAGCACCGGCGCCGTCCCAGGAGTCGCGGCCGAACATGTTCGCGTAGAGGTTGTAGGTCTCCTCGCTCGAGATCAGCAGGTTCTGCTGGTCCTGGTCGAGGGCGCCCGGGAACGGGTCGCCCTCCTGCCACACCCGCTCGCGCACGTCGTCGCTGACCTCGTCAGGGGTGCCGCCGTCGTCGGTGACGGTCAGCAGCTCGCGGTCGAGCGCCTCGTGGATGCGCGAGTAGCGGTTGACCGGCTTGAGGCTGGTGGCGTCGAGGAACAGGACGTCGTGGACGCTCCCGCCCTTCGCGGTCACGTTGGACACGTCCACCTGCCAGGCGAGCACGGCGTCGCCGTCCTCGCCCTTGACCGAGCCCTTGCGGTAGACGACGAGCTCGGCGTCGCCCGCGCGCAGGCCGGTGGTGTCGGCGGCAGAGGAGTCGGCGGAGGTGGGCGGGAACTCCTTGACGATCGCGACCGCGGCCTCGCCGGCCTCGCCGGCGGTGGTCGCCGGCGTGGTGCTCAGCGACAGGTCGGGCGCGGCATAGCCGGTGACCGAGGTGAGGTCGCCCTGCTTGTCCACGTTGGCCTTGAGGGTCGATCCGAAGACCGGGACGCCTTGGTAGGCCTGGGTGTAGGTGACGGTCCAGCCGAGCGGGCCGGCGTCCACCCGCACCTGCTCGAGCTCGCTGCTGCGCGCGCCGAGCACACCGGCGAACTCGTCGAGGTAGGCGTCGGCCTTGGCGCTGGCACCGGCCGCATCGCGGGCGGCCCTGCCGGGAAGCAGGTCACCGTTGGTGCGGACGAAACCGGCCTTGCCGGTGGCGGCTTCCTTGCTGATGGCGACCGAGCCCTCGGCCTGGTCGCGCAGCTGCGAGAGCAGCGAAGGTTCGGCACTCGGTGCCGCTGTTGCCTGCACTCCGAGCGTGGGGACGGCGGCCAGGCCGGCGCCCACGACGGCGAGTGCAAGCCCCCTGTTGAGGAGCTTCACGTAGTTCTTCTTCCCTGAGACGAGACGTCCCCCGGCACCGGTCGGCCGGGTGATCGGGGTCACCATAAGCGCCCGTCCGGTCGGTCAGGAAGACCCCTTGGTGACCAATTCCCGCCCCCCTGCGCCGGGGCCGCCCGTCCTCCGCTCCGCCCGGCCCGGGCGGACGACACGCACCTCTGTGGTCCCTGTGACTGGTGTGACGTGGCCGTAGGGTCGGACCATGGCGACCCGTACGTCTTCCCCGCCGGGGTCGCGGAGCTCGAGCACGTCTGGATCCAAGCGCACCACCAAGGGTTCGAGCACCCGATCACGGAGTACCAGCAAGCCTCCCGCCCCTCGCTCCTCGGCGAAGGGTCGGAGCCGCTCGAGCGCGTCCGCACGAGGCTCCGGCTCGCGGCCCGCGCCCCGCGCGGTGCGCAACGGGTCGGGACCGGTGGCGAGGGCGTTCGGCGCCCTCGGCCGCGTGGTCGCCGCCGTGTGGCTCGGCGCCGCCCACGCCGTCGGTGCGGTCGCGCGCTCGATCGGGCAGTCGGCCCGCGACCTCGACCCCGAGCACCGCCGTGACGGGGTCGGGCTCTTCCTCTTCGGCCTCGCGATGGTCGCGGCCGCCGCCGTGTGGTGGCAGCTGCCCGGCGGCGTCATGGACGTCGCCCGCTCGATGACCGCCGGCGCGGTCGGCAAGGTCGGCTGGCTGGTGCCGCTGTTCCTGGTCTACGCCGGCTGGCGCACCCTGCGCGACCCCGAGCGCAACGGCCCCGCGGGCCGCCAGGTGATCGGCTGGACCGCGTTCGGGCTCGGCCTGCTCGGCATCGTCCACATCGCCAACGGCAACCCGCAGCCCGTCCTCGGCGACGCGACCAACCTCCAGGAGGCCGGGGGCGCGATCGGCTACGTCACCTCGAGCCTGCTGCTCGACCTCATGCAGACGACGTACGTCGTGGTGCCGCTGCTGACGCTGCTCGCCGTCTTCGGGGTCCTCATCATCACCGCGACCCCCGTCTACCAGGTGCCGGCGAGGCTCGCCGCGCTGCGCGACCGGGCCCTGGGCCGCACCCCGGCCCCCGAGCCGGGGTCGGAGGAGCCGACCAAGCCGGTGCGCGCGCGCCGGCGCTCCGCGCTCGACGACGGGGTCGACCCCGACATGGGCGATCCCGCCTACGACAGCCCGGTGCTCGCCGACCGCGAGCTCTCCAAGCGTCGGCGCAAGAAGGACGCCGAGCCGATGGAGGACTACGGCATCGACCTGTTCGCCGACCCCGACCTCTCGGGCGACGCGCCCACCGAGGTCACCCCGGCCGTCGCGGGGGCCGGCAGGGACGACACCGGCACCCTCGAGCCGCCACCCCACACGCCCCTCCCGGCCCGCGTGGAGCAGCTCGCGCTCTCGGGCGACATCACCTACTCGCTGCCCGACAACTCGGCGCTCAAGCCGGGCTCGCCGCACAAGGCGCGCTCCAAGGCCAGCGACGCGGTCGTCGAGCGGCTGATGCAGGTGATGGACGAGTTCGGCATCGACGCCACAGTCACCGGCTACACCCGTGGCCCGACGGTCACCCGCTACGAGGTCGAGCTCGGCCCCGCGGTCAAGGTGGAGAAGGTCACCGCGCTCTCGAAGAACATCGCCTACGCCGTGGCGTCGGCCGACGTGCGCATCCTGAGCCCGATCCCCGGCAAGTCGGCCATCGGCATCGAGATCCCGAACGTCGACAAGGAGATCGTGTCGCTGGGCGACGTGCTGCGCTCCGGCACGGCCCGCGCCGACCACCACCCGATGGTCGCCGGCCTCGGCAAGGACGTCGAGGGCGGCTTCGTGGTCGCCAACATGGCGAAGATGCCGCACCTGCTGGTCGCCGGCGCCACCGGCTCCGGAAAGTCGTCGTTCATCAACTCGCTGATCACCTCGATCCTCATGCGGGCCACGCCCGACGAGGTGCGGATGATCATGGTCGACCCCAAGCGGGTGGAGCTCAACGCCTACGAGGGCGTGCCGCACCTGATCACGCCGATCATTACCAACCCCAAGAAGGCCGCCGAGGCGCTGGCGTGGGTCGTGCGCGAGATGGACATGCGCTACGACGACCTGGCCAACTTCGGGTTCCGCCACATCGACGACTTCAACAAGGCGGTGCGCGCCGGCAAGGTCGAGGTGCCGGCGGGCAGCGAGCGCACGCTCACCCCCTACCCCTACCTGCTCGTGATCGTCGACGAGCTCGCCGACCTGATGATGGTCTCGCCACGCGACGTCGAGGACTCGGTCGTGCGCATCACCCAGCTCGCCCGCGCCGCCGGCATCCACCTGGTGCTCGCGACGCAGCGCCCGTCGGTCGACGTGGTGACCGGCCTGATCAAGGCCAACGTCCCCTCGCGACTCGCGTTCGCGACGAGCTCGCTCGGCGACAGCCGGGTCATCCTCGACCAGCCGGGTGCGGAGAAGCTCGTCGGTCAGGGTGACGGCCTCTTCCTGCCGATGGGCGCGTCCAAGCCGGTGCGCGTCCAGGGCTCGTGGGTCACCGAGGCCGAGATCCACCAGGTCGTCAAGCACTGCAAGGACCAGCTCGAGCCGACCTACGTCGAGGACGTGACGGCGCCGAAGGAGTCCAAGCGCGAGCTCGACGACGACATCGGCGACGACATGGAGCTCGTGGTGCAGGCCATCGAGCTGGTCGTCTCCACTCAGTTCGGCTCCACCTCGATGCTCCAGCGCAAGCTGCGCGTCGGGTTCGCCAAGGCCGGCCGGCTGATGGACATCCTGGAGAGCCGCGGGGTCGTCGGGCCGAGCGAGGGCTCGAAGGCGCGTGACGTCCTGGTCAAGCCGGACGAGATCGATTCCGTGATCGCCACGTTGGAGGGGGGAGCCTGATGGGCGCCACGTCGATGCAGGCAGCAGTGCACGAGGACGACAACCATGCCGCGACCGGTGAGCCCGGAGGGCTCGCGGTCGCACCGGACGCGGTGGAGGTACGCCGCAGCGCGGCCGTCGCCGCGGGCGTCGGACTGACCGCGTCCGCGGTCGCCATCGCCTACCTGGCGCGCGCCACGCAGAGCGGCTCGGCGCTCGACTGGGCGTTCGTGGTCGCGATGGGCCTGCTGGGCGCCTACTGGCTCGCCGGCCTCGTCGACGCCCGCACGCCGCTCCTCGTCGCCGACACCCAGGGCATCCGGATCCGCCTGGGCCGCACCTGGCGGGGCCTGCCCTGGTCGGCGGTGCACCACGTCGAGCACACGCCGCGCCGCGGCCTGCTCCGCGACGGCCGGCTCGTCGTCGTGCCCCACAACCCCGAGCTGGTCGAGGCCGAGCTGACCCGCGCCGGCCGGCGCCACACCAGCCTGTCGCGGCTGCTCCACGGGGCGCCGTTCGCCGTGCCGCTCGGGCTCTCCACCCACGTCACGGGCACCGCGGGTGACCTCGCCGAGGCGCTCGGCCGGGTCGCCCGCGACAGCAGCCAGATCGTCGTCCTCGAGCCCGAGGCGCCCGAGCACGCGGAGCTCCCCGGGTCGGCGGACGCCGCCGAGCACGCCGAGCACGAGGTCGTGGAGGGCGAGGTGGTCGAGCCCGCCGAGGCCGTCGAGCCCGCCGAGGTCGTCCAGCCGGTCGAGCCTGCCGAGCACGTCGCGTCGCCGGTCGTGGCGAGCCCCACCCCGGTGGCGTTGCGCGAGACCGGTGCCGCCCGGCGCTCGGAGGTGCGGCGCGACATCGTCACGGCCGAGGACGACGAGCTCGAGGGACGCGAGCTGCGCCGGCCGGGACGGGTGAGCCTGGTGGAGGAGACCCAGTCGTGGGGCGACCGCGTCCGGGCCATCGCGCGGCCCGGTGAGCCGGTCGAGCCGTTGGTGCTCGACGACTTCGAGGTGGAGCCCGCCGAGGACCCGGTCATCGGCCCGGAGCTGGCGGCGGCGCGCACCCGGCTGGGGCTCACGGTCGACCAGCTGGCCGAGCGCACCCGGATCCGCCCCCACGTCATCGAGGCGGTCGAGGTCGACGACTTCGAGCCGTGCGGCGGCGACTTCTACGCCCGCGGCCACCTGCGCACCCTCGCCCGCGTGCTGGGCATCGACGTCGCGCCCCTGCTGGCGTCCTACGACGAGCGCTATGCCCACGCGCCCATCAACCCGCGCCGGGTGTTCGAGGCCGAGCTGGCCACGGGCGCGCACGGCTCGATCCGCGGCACCCGCGGCGGACCCAACTGGTCGGTGCTCGTCGCCGTGGTGATGGCCCTCGTGCTGGCCTGGTCGATCGCGCGCCTGGTCATGGACACCCCGCCGGAGCTGCGCAGCACGACACCGGTGCTCAACGGCTCGGGCGGCCCGCAGGGCGCGGGCAACGCGCCCGTGGCCGAGCCGGTCGCTGTCGTCATCACCGCCGCGTCGGGTGGTGCGCGCGTCGTGGTGCGCGACGGCGCGGGGGAGCAGGTCTTCAAGGGCAACCTCGCCGTCGGCGGGAGCCGCGAGCTCAAGGCCTCCCCGCCGGTGCGGGTCGACTCGACCGACGGCGCCGTGACCGTGTCGCTCGCCGGCGGCGACCCCCGCCCGGTGGGCGAGCCGGGTGTCGCCGGCCAGGGGACGTTCGTCGTCGACTGACCCGGTCAGGGGTGCGGGTCGACCGAGCCGTCGTGCCGGCCGAGCCGCACCTCGCGGCCGGCGCGGATCGCCTCGGCGAGCTGCTCGACGGTCGCGTCGGTGGTGTCGATGCCTCGCCCGCGCAGGTGCTCGCGCAGCGTCGCCGCCACGTCGACTCCCGGCGTGCGGGCGTACGTCGCGGCCGTGGCGTCCACGGCCTCCTGCGCGACGTCCTCGAGGGGCGCCCCGAGGTCTCCTCTGATGGTGGTGAACTCCATGCCGGTGCAGTACCCCCGGTGACGACGGTTGATCCCGGGGGGTGCGTGACGCCCCAACGGATGAACGGTGAGGGGTGCGTCTCAGGGGCGCGCGTGGCGGCCCTCACGCCTCGGCGGTGCGGGGTCGCGGGCCTGGACCCGTCATACTCACGGGTGCGATGACCACCACTGAATCCGAGATCCTGACCGACGCCCTGCCGGCCCCGCTGCAGGTCGCCGTCGTCACGCTGGGCTGCGCCCGCAACGAGGTCGACTCCGAGGAGCTCGCCGGACGGCTCGAGGCGGGCGGCTTCGTGCTCGTCGACGACGCCGAGGAGGCCGACACCGTCGTGGTCAACACGTGCGGCTTCGTCGAGGCGGCCAAGAAGGACTCGGTCGACACGCTGCTCGAGGCCGCTGACCTCAAGGCGTCGGCCGGGCACGGCGGCCGGGCGCAGGCCGTGGTGGCCGTCGGCTGCCTGGCCGAGAGGTACGGCAAGGACCTCGCCGAGTCGCTGCCCGAGGCCGACGCGGTGCTCGGCTTCGACGACTACCCCGACATCGCCGCGCGGCTGCGCGCGATCGTGGCGGGGGAGACCCACCACCCGCACACCCCCTCCGACCGGCGCCGGCTCCTGCCCATCTCGCCGGTCGAGCGCGACGCCGCAGCGGTGTCGGTGCCCGGCCACGACGTGGTCGGGGAGGTGGGTGAGATCGGTGCCGGTGCGCCCGCCACCGGCCCGCGCGCCGTACGCCGTCGCCTCGACGCCGGCCCGATGGCGCCGCTCAAGCTGGCCAGCGGCTGCGACCGGCGCTGCTCGTTCTGCGCGATCCCCAGCTTCCGCGGGTCCTTCCTGAGCCGTCGTCCCAGCGACGTCCTGCAGGAGGGCCAGTGGCTGGCCACCCAGGGCGTCAAGGAGCTGTTCCTCGTCAGCGAGAACTCCACGTCCTACGGCAAGGACCTCGGTGACCTCCGGCTGCTGGAGACCCTGCTGCCCGAGCTGAGCGCCATCGACGGCATCGAGCGCGTCCGGGTGTCCTACCTGCAGCCCGCGGAGACCCGGCCGGGCCTCATCGAGGCGATCGCCTCCACCCCCGGAGTGGTGCCCTACTTCGACCTGTCGTTCCAGCACGCCAGCGCCGCGGTGCTGCGACGGATGCGCCGCTTCGGCGACCCCGAGAGCTTCCTCGGCCTGCTCGAGCGGATCCGCTCGCTGGCCCCGGAGGCGGGCGTTCGGTCCAACGTCATCGTGGGCTTCCCGGGGGAGACCGAGGACGACCTGCAGGCCCTGTGCGACTTCCTCGAGGCCGCGCGCATGGACGTCACCGGCGTCTTCGGCTACTCCGACGAGGACGGCACCGAGGCGGCCGGGTTCGCCGACGACCTCAAGCTCGACGAGGACGAGATCCGGGCCCGCACCGAGCACGTCACCGCGCTCGTGGAGGAGCTCAACTCCCAGCGGGCCGAGGAGCGCGTCGGCGAGCGGGTCGTGGTCCTCGTCGAGTCCGTCGAGGACGGCGTGATCGAGGGACGCGCCGCGCACCAGGGCCCCGAGGTGGACGGCACGACCCTGCTGACCGGCGCCGGCAACGCCCGGGTCGGCGACCTGGTGAGCGCCACCGTCACCGGCACCGACGGCGTCGACCTCGTCGCACGGGTGGACGGGGCAGCCGCATGACGACCCAGCACCAGCAGGCGTCCAACTTCAACATCGCCAACGTGCTCACGACGCTGCGCATCGTGATGGTGCCCTTCTTCGGGTGGGCGCTGCTGCACGACGGCGGCAACGACCCGCTCTGGCGCTGGGTCGCGTTCGGCCTGTTCGCCGTCGCCATGATCACCGACAAGATCGACGGCGACCTCGCGCGCAAGCACAACCTCATCACCGACTTCGGCAAGATCGCCGACCCCATCGCCGACAAGGCGATCACCGGCATGGCCCTCATCGGGCTGTCGGTCGTGGGCGACGTCTGGTGGTGGGTCACGATCCTGGTGCTGCTGCGCGAGTGGAGCGTGACGCTGCTGCGCCTGTCGGTCCTCAAGGACGTCGTCATCCCCGCCGCGCAGAGCGGCAAGATCAAGACGGTGCTGCAGGCCGTCGCCCTGTCCGGCCTGATCATGCCGCTGCCGCACGGTGACGCGCACGGCGGGGCCTTCGACTTCTGGCCCGGCCCGCTCGGCGAGGTGGTCTTCTACCTCGCCCAGGCGACGCTGGCCGCCGCGGTCGTCATGACGATGTGGTCGGGGTACGAGTTCTTCCGTGACGTGAGGCGCCAGAGGGGCTCGCGAGGCGCCTGAGACGGCGGTTGCGCGCGATCACCAACCCGCCGGTGAAGTTTTGGCAACACTCGCACGAATTGCCCCGAGGGGCGGAACGGATTCCGGGCCGCCGTAGGCGAAGATGCGTCGGACACATCCAGCCGAACATTCGGAGCACCTATGCGCACACCCGCGCTCCCCTCACCGCGTCGTATCGCGGTGGGAGCGGGTCTGGCCGTCCTGGCCGCCGGACTCACCCCGATCGCAGCAGCAACCGCCAACCCTGCCGGCACCGACCTCGTCATCAGCGAGGTCTATGGCGCCGGCGGCAACACCGGCGCCGTCTACAACGCAGACTTCGTCGAGCTGCGAAACCCGACGGCCGCCCCGATCAGCTTGGCGGGCAAGTACCTGCACTACCGCGCTGCCACCGGCAACTCCGGGGGCAACCCGGTCGCCCTGAGTGGCAGCGTCCCCGCGGGTGGCACGTGGCTCGTCCAGATGTCTGGGGTGGGTGCGGTGGGAGATGCGCTACCGGCCCCTGACCAGACCGCCAGCCCGGTCATCGGCATGGCTGGCGCGGGTGGTCAGGTCATCCTCGCGACCATCCCCTCGGTCATCCCCAACACGACTGCCGGCAACCTCGCGGGCGCCCCGGGCATCCTCGACATGGTCGGTACGACGGGTGCGACGAGCTTCGAGACGGCCGCCACCAGCGCACCTGCGTCGGCCACCGTGTCGCTCAACCGGAACCAGGACACCGACAACAACAGCGCGGACTTCACCACCGCCGGACCGTCGCCGACCGCGTCCGCGGCCGGCCCGGTCACCGGCCCGGCTGTCGCCACCGTGACCAACAAGTCCTTCGTGGTCGGCGAGCCGATCACGCCGTTCACCGTCACCGCGACGGGCGGCGCGACGCCGTACACGTGGTCCGCGACGGGCCTGCCCGCCGGGCTCTCGATCAGCTCCACGTCGGGCGAGGTCTCCGGCACGCCGGCGACGACCGGCAACTCCTCGGTGACTGTCACGGCGACCGACGCCGATGAGGACTCCGGCTCCACGACGTTCACCATCTCCGTGACGCCCGCAGCCGGCGCGGTCACCCCGATCGCCCAGATCCAGGGCACCGGGGCGGCGACCCCGCTCGACGGCCAGACCGTCACCACCCAGGGCGTCGTCACGGCGTCGTACCCGGCGGGCGGCCTCAACGGCTTCTACATCCAGACCCCGGGTGCCGACACCCCTGACGCGTCCGACGCCGTGTTCGTCTATGGCGGCACGTCCGGCTTCGCGAGCTACCCGGCCGTGGGCGACTCGGTCAAGGTGACCGGCCAGGCCGCCGAGTTCTCCGGGGCCACCCAGATCGTCGCCACCGACTCGGGCGTGACCTCGATCGCCTCGCTCGGCACGGTGACGCCGAAGACCGTGATCCCCGGCACCGACTGCGCGCTGCCGGGCACGAGCTGCCTCACCGGCACCGCGCTCGACCAGGCCCGCGAGCTCGCCGAGGGTGAGCTCTTCCAGCCGACCGCCCCGTGGACCGCGACCGACGTCTACGACGGTGGCCCCTACTACAACGACGGCTCGAACTCCACCGCCTTCCGCGGCGAGCTCGGCGTCGTGGCCAACAGCGCCGAGCCGCTCGTCGCCCCGACCGAGATCATCGACGCGCAGGCCACCGCTCAGGTCGCCGAGCGCAAGCGCTACAACGACGCGCACCGGATCATCCTCGACGACGGCTCGTCGTGGACCTTCTCCACGACGCAGAACAACGACAAGCCCTTCCCGTGGTTCACCGACACCCACAGCGTCCGCGTGGGATCGGCGATCACGTTCCCCAAGCCCGTCGTGTTCACCTACGGCTTCAACGCCTGGCGCGTCCTGCCCCAGTCGCAGGTCGTCGGCGACCCGACCGGAACGATCAACTTCAGCCAGACGCGTCCCTCGGCTCCCGAGGAGGTGGGCGGCGACCTGAAGCTCGCCACGTTCAACGTGCTCAACTTCTTCCCGACCACGGGCGCGGAGTTCGTGAGCTCGGGCCTGGGCACGTGCACCTACTACAACGACCGCAGCGGCGCTCCCATCAGCAACAACCAGTGCAACCCCAACGGACCTCGCGGGGCGGCCAACGAGGCGAACCTCGTCAGGCAGCGGGACAAGATCGTCGCGGCGATCAACACCGCCGACGCCGACATCGTCTCGCTCGAGGAGCTCGAGAACTCGGTCCAGTTCGGCAAGGACCGTGACTTCGCGATCAACAAGCTCGTCGACGCCCTCAACGCGGCCGCCGGCGCGGGCACCTGGGCCGCGGTGCCGTCGCCCGCGGCGAGCGAGCTGCCCCCGCTCAGCGAGCAGGACGTGATCCGCAACGGATTCATCTACCAGCCGGCCAACGTCGCGCTGGTCGGGGCGTCCGACGTCCTGGCCGACCTCTCCACGGGCACCGAGGCCTTCGCCGACGCCCGTGAGCCGGTCGCCCAGGCGTTCAAGAAGGTCGGAACGGCTGACGCCGACGCCTTCGCCGTCATCGTCAACCACTTCAAGTCCAAGGGCTCCGGCACGGCAGATCCCAACGGTCAGGGCAACGCCAACGACCGTCGGATCCTGCAGGCCAACGCGCTCGTGACGTTCGCCAACGAGTTCAAGACCGCTCGGGGCATCTCGCGCGTCTTCCTGGCGGGCGACTTCAACGCCTACTCCGAGGAGGACCCGATCCAGGTCCTCGAGGCGGCCGGCTACACCAACCTCGACTCCGACACTGAGGGCGAGGAGAGCTACAACTTCGACGGCATGGTCGGCTCGCTCGACCACGTGCTCGCCAACGAGGCGGCGCTCGCGACCGTCGAGGGCGTCGACGTGTGGGACATCAACGCCTACGAGTCGGTCTACTACGAGTACGCGCGCTTCAACACCAACGTCACCAACCTCTACGTGGCCAACCCGTACCGCTCCTCCGACCACAACCCGGAGATCGTGGGCATCGACACGGCGCCCGCCGCGGACGGGCCGGTGGAGATCCAGGTGCTCGGCACCAACGACTTCCACGGTCGCCTGCTCAACAGCACCGGCGCCCCGTTCCCCAACGACGCCGGCGCAGCGGTGCTGTCCGGTGCCGTGAAGCAGCTGCGGGGGCAGCGGCCCAACACGGTGTTCGCCGCGGCCGGTGACCTCATCGGCGCCTCGACGTTCGAGTCCTTCATCCAGAAGGACGTCCCGACGATCGACGCGCTCAACGAGGCGGGCCTCGAGGTCTCCGCGGTCGGCAACCACGAGTTCGACGCCGGCTACGCCGACCTCGTCGACCGGGTGATCCCGCTCGCCGACTGGGAGTACATCGGCGCCAACGTCGACAAGCCCGGCGCTGCCGCCGAGGACCTGCTCGAGCCGACGTTCGTCAAGGAGATGGACGGCGTCCAGGTCGGCTTCATCGGCGCGGTCACCGAGCACCTCGACGAGCTGGTCTCCCCGGCCGGCATCGAGGGCGTCGAGATCGAGGACATCGTCACCGCCACCAACCGCGAGGCCGACGCCCTGCGGGCCGACGGCGTCGACGTGATCGTCCTGCTGGTCCACGAGGGTGCTCCGAGCACCGCGTGCGCCACCATGGACGACGACCCGGCCTCGGACTTCGGCTCGATCATCACCAGCGTCAACGACAACGTCGACGCCATCGTCTCGGGCCACACCCACCTCGCCTACAACTGCTCCTTCCCGGTTGCGGGCTGGGCGGACCGCGAGGTGACCGAGCGGCCGGTGGTCTCCGCCGGTCAGTACGGCACGCGCCTCAACCAGCTGCTGTTCGAGGTCGACCCCGCCACCGGCGAGGTGGAGGCCGTGACGCAGACCCTGCTCGACCTGGAGAACGGCACGGGTGCGGCTCTCTACCCCGTCGATGCCCCGACCAAGGCGATCGTCGACGCGGCCGTCGACGCGGCCGACACCCTCGGCGCGGAGGAGCTGGGCAAGATCAACGGCCCGTTCTACCGGTCCAAGCTGGCCAACGGCACGACCGAGAACCGCGGCAACGAGTCCACCCTGGGCAACCTGGTGGCCGAGGTGCAGCGCTGGGCGACGCCCGCCACAGTGGGAGGCGCACAGATCGCGTTCATGAACCCTGGCGGCATGCGTGACGACATGGTCGGCGTGTCGGGCGAATTCCCGCGCACGCTGACCTATCGCCAGGCGGCCAACGTCCAGTCGTTCGCCAACACCCTGGTGAACATGGACATGACCGGTGCCCAGATCAAGGACGTCCTCGAGCAGCAGTGGCAGCCGACCGGCGCGAGCCGGCCGTTCCTGCGACTCGGCGTCTCCGAGGGCTTCACCTACACCTACGACGCCACGAAGCCCGCGGGATCCCGCATCACGGCCATGTGGCTCGACGGTGAGCCGGTCGATGCGACCACGTCGTACTCGGTGACGGCCAACTCGTTCCTGGCAGGAGGCGGCGACAACTTCGGCGCGTTCAACCAGGCGACGGGCAAGCAGGACACCGGCAAGGTGGACCTGGCCGCGATGGTCGAGTACATGGCCGAGTTCGCCGACACCGACGCGGGCGACCAGCCCTTGCCGGTGGACTACTCGCAGCGCGCTGTCAACGTCACGTTCCCGGCGCAGGCGCCGGCGTCGTACGCTCCGGGCGACGACGTCGAGTTCAGCGTGTCCTCGCTCTCGATGAGCGGTCCGGGCGACCTGACCGACACCGAGCTCGAGATCGCGCTCGGCGACCAGGTCCTCGGCACGACGCCGGTGACCACGGCCGTCCAGGCGGCGCTGCCGGGCTTCGACGAGACCGGCACTGCCTCGGTCGACGTCGTGCTGCCCGACTGCGCGAGTGGCGAGACGTTGACGTTGACCGGTGACAAGACCGGCACGACTGTGCTCGTTCCGATCGAGGTCGACTGCATCGAGACGACCGTGGTGGCCACCGACGTGACCATCAAGGACGGCTCCGCGGGATCGATCCCTGTCGCGGTCACGCCCAGCAGCGCCACCGGCCAGGTCGTCCTCGGCCTCGGGCAGATGACGCTGGACGCCACGCTGGTCGGTGGGAAGGCCTCGATCGCGATCGCCGCCGGCGCCCTGCCGGTCGGCGTGCACCGGCTGCCGATCGGCTACACCGGCGACGACCGTCACGCGTCCTCGAAGGGCACCGTGACCGTCACGGTGACCGCCAAGGACGCACCGGTCCCGCCGACCACGGAGCCGACGAAGGTGGACCCGACCCTCAAGGTGCGCGACGCCAAGGGCACGGTCGGCAAGAAGGTGCGGTTCACCGTGCGGGTCAAGGCCGGCGACGAGAGGGCCACCGGCTGGATCAAGGTCAACGTCAAGGGCTCGAAGAAGGTGTTCCGGTTCAAGGTCAAGGACGGCAAGGCCATGGTCAAGCTCCCCGCCTTCAACCGTCCCGGCACCAAGAAGGTGGTCGTGCGTTACCTCGGTGACGACACGGTCAAGCGCGACAAGACGGTGGTCAAGGTGAGGATCAGGCGCTGACCTGACACCTCGGCCACCGGCGGCCCCCGCCCTGCTACGGCAGGCCGGGGGCCGCTGTCGTGCCCGGGCCGGGAGATGTCCACAGCGGGTTCGTTCTTCGCCGGTCAGCCGCCGTGCGAGCGGGTTAGGGTGTGCCCCCACCCACCCTGATGAAAGGCCACCCACTCGTGCCAGCATCACGAACCGGTCGCAGATTCGCCCTCGCGACATCCCTGACGGCGCTGCTCGCAGCACCGCTCGCGGTCGTCGCCACCGCCGCCCCGGCCAACGCCGTGCCGACGGACGTCCAGATCCTCGCCACCAACGACTTCCACGGTCGACTGCTCGCCAACGGCGCCGAGGCGGGTGCCGCCCAGTTCGCCGGCGCCGTCGCCCAGCTCGAGGCCGACCACTCGGGCCCGACCGTCTTCGCCGCCGGCGGAGACCTCATCGGCGCCTCGACCTTCGACTCCTTCATCCAGAAGGACAAGCCCACCCTCGACGCCCTCAACGCGGCCGGCCTCGACGTGTCCGCGGCGGGCAACCACGAGTTCGACGGCGGCTACGCCGACCTCGTCAACCGCGTGATGGCGCCCTTCGACGCCACCGGCAACCCCTACGGCGGGGCGACGTGGCAGTACATCGCCGCCAACGTCCGCAAGAAGTCCGACAGCTCCTACGCGCTGCCCGACATCACCGCGCGTACGCCCGACCCGGCCGACGCCTCCGACGGCGGCACCTGGACCACGACCGTCGGCGGCGTGAAGGTCGGCTTCATCGGCGGCGTCACCGAGGAGCTCTCCTCGCTCGTGAGCCCCACCGGCATCGCCGACGTCAAGGTGAGCAGCATCATCGCCGAGACCAACGCCGCGGCCGACGCGCTCAAGGCGGACGGCGCCGACCTCGTCATCCTGCTCGTCCACGAGGGCGCTCCGACGACCAAGCTGGCCGACGCCCAGAGCAACGACAACGCGTTCGGCCGGATCGTCAACGGGGTCGACAACGACGTCAGCGCGATCATCTCCGGTCACACGCACCTGGCCTACAACCACACGATCAACGGTCGCCCGGTCGTCTCGGCCGGTCAGTACGGCACCAACCTCAACAAGCTGGTCTTCAGCGTCGACCCCGACACCGACGCGGTCAGCGTCGTGAGCCAGGAGGTCGTCGCTGCCGGCACGCTCGCGCTCACCGCGCAGGCCGCGATCGACCTGAAGGCCGAGGTCAAGCAGACCGTCGACGCCGCCGTCGCCCGTGGCAACGTGCTCGGCGCCGCCGAGCTCGGCTCCGTCGCGGGGGCGTTCGACCGGGCACGCCTGGCGAGCGGCACCGAGAACCGGGGCGGCGAGTCCACCCTCAGCAACCTGGTCGCCGAGGTCCAGCGCTGGGCCACGTCCACGCCCGAGGCGGGAGCGGCGCAGATCGCGTTCATGAACCCCGGCGGCCTGCGCGACGACATGCGCGGCGTGGCCGGCGGCTTCCCCGCCAAGCTGACCTACAAGCAGGCGGCCAACGTCCAGTCGTTCGCCAACACGCTGGTCAACATGAAGATGACGGGCGCGCAGATCAAGACGCTGCTCGAGCAGCAGTGGCAGACCAACCCGGGTGGCCCGGTCCCGACCCGGCCGTTCCTGCGCCTGGGCGTGTCGAAGGGCTTCTTCGCCACCTACGACCCCACCCGTGCCGAGGGTGACCGCGTCACCGGCATGTGGCTCGACGGCAAGCTGATCGAGCCCGCCACGCAGTACTCGGTGACGGCCAACTCGTTCCTCGCGGGCGGTGGCGACAACTTCCGCGCCTTCAACCAGGCCACGGCCAAGCGCGACACCGGCAAGGTCGACCTGCAGGCCATGGTCGACTACATGGCCCAGTTCGCCGCGAAGGCTCCGCTGGCCGTGAACACCAACCAGCAGCACGTCAACGTCACCTGGCCGGCAGGCGCCCCGCGCTTCTACCGGCTCGGCCAGAAGGTGGAGCTCGCGCTGTCGTCGCTCGCGATGACCGGTCCCACCGACCCCAAGGACGCCAAGCTCGACGTCAAGGTCGGCGACAAGGGGCTCGACGCGCAGGCCGTCAACAACACCCTCGGCACCGCCGTCTACGACGACTACGGCACCGCCGCGGTGTCGGTGAAGCTCAAGGGCAAGGTCAGGACCGGCAAGCAGCTGATCACCTTCACCGGCCCGACCACCGGCACGACGTTCTCGCTGCCGATCGACGTCCGCAAGGCCAAGGCCGCGCTCAAGGTCCGCACCAAGCCCGGACGCATCGTGCGCGGCGAGACCCGCACCCGGCTCAAGATCAAGACCTCCGCGCTCGGCATCGCCGGCGTCACCGGCAAGGTCGTGGTCAAGGTCGGTGGCAAGAAGTACACGGTCAAGCTCAAGAAGGGCAAGGCGTTCGTCCGCCTCGACCGGTTCGCCAAGGCCGGCAAGAAGAAGATCGTCGTGTCGTACGCCGGGAGCCGCAAGGTCCGCGGCGCCCGCGAGGTCATCACGGTCAAGGTCCGTCGCAGCTGACGGTCCACCTGTCCCGGCTCGCGGCCCTCGTCCTGCTCAGCGCAGGGCGAGGGCCGCTTGCACGAGGGTCAGGTGGCTGAAGGCCTGCGGGAAGTTGCCCGCCATCCGGCGGTGACCGACGTCGTACTCCTCCGAGAGCAGGCCCACGTCGTTGGCCAGTGCGCAGAGGCGATCCATCAGCGCGTGCGCCTCGTCGCGGCGCCCGGCGGCCGCAAGCGCGGAGACCAGCCAGAACGAGCAGGCCAGGAACGGGTTCTCGTCGCCGGGGATCCCGTCGACCCCCGTCTCGGTGCGGTAGCGCAGGAGGAGGCCGTCGACCGACAGGTCGGCGCGCACCGCGCCGATCGTGCCCAGTACGCGGGGGTCGTCACCGGGCAGGAAGCCGACCAGCGGGATCGTGAGCAGCGACGCGTCCACCTCGGTGGTGTCGTAGTGCTGGGTGAAGGTGCCGCGCTGGTGGTCGAAGCCCTTGTCGAGCACCTCCTCGCGCACCCGGTCGCGCAGCTCGCGCCACCGCTCCAGCGGGCCGTCGAGGCCGTGCCGCTCGATCGCCCGCACGCCGCGGTCGAAGGCGACCCACACCATGACGCGCGAGTGCGTGAAGTGCCGCTGGGGACCGCGGATCTCCCACAGGCCGTTGTCGGGCTCGTCCCAGTGCTCGGCGAGCTCGTCGACGAGGGCGCGCTGGAGCGCCCACGAGTTGGGCGTCTCGTGCAGGCCCGCCTCGCGGGCCAGCTCGAGCGCGATCATCACCTCGCCCAGCACGTCGTTCTGGCGCTGCGACACGGCGCCGTTGCCGATGCGCACGGGCCTGCTGTCGGCATACCCCGGCAGGTGCGGCACCTCGCGCTCGGGCAGCTGGCGGCCGCCGTCGACGGCATACATGATCTGCAGGTCGGCCGGGTCGCCGGCCACTGCCCGCAGCAGCCAGTCACGCCACTGGAGCGCCTCGTCGGGGTATCCGGCCCCGAGCAGCGACTCCAGGGTGAGGGCCGCGTCGCGCAACCAGCAGAAGCGGTAGTCCCAGTTGCGCTCGCCGCCGAAGTGCTCGGGGAGCGAGGTGGTCGGGGCGGCGACGATCCCGCCCGTCTCGTCGTGCGTCATGAGCAGCAGCGTGAGCAGGCTGCGCTGCACCAGGTCGGCGTGCGCGACGTCGCCGGGCGCGTGGTCGGACCAGGCACGCTGGTCGGCGATCGTGGCGGCGATGCGCCGATCGAAGTCCAGGGGCTCGGGCACGTCGTTCCACGAGTGCACCCAGGTGGTGGAGAACGTCACCTCGTCGCCGGCCGAGAGGTCGAACTCGTCGCTGTGGCGGCCGTCGTGGCCCCGGGGCAGGTGGGGCCCCCGGAGGACGAGCTTGTCGGGACCCGCGACCGCCACCACCAGCTCACTGCCGTGCGCGCTCTCGCGGCTCACCCACGGCCGCACCTGGCCGTAGTCGGTGCGCACCACCCAGTCGTGGCGGATCCGCACCGTGCCGCGGGTGCACGTCAGGCGGCGTACGACGTCCGCGCGGCCGTCGCGGGCCGGCATCGCGTCGAGCAGCACCACCTCGCCGTCCGCGGTGGTGAACGTCGTCTCGAGCACCGCGGTGCCGTCGACGTAGCGCCTGCTGGTGGCGACGACCTCGTCGGCCGGAGCCAGCAGCCACCGGCCGTTGTCCTCGGTGCCCAGCAGCGCCGCGAAGCACGCGGGGGAGTCGAAGCGCGGCAGGCAGAGCCAGTCGATCGAGCCGTCCTTGCCCACCAGAGCGGCCGTGCCGCGGTCGCCGATGAGTGCGTAGTCCTCGATGGGAAGTGCCATGCGGCTAGTCTCGCCGACATGTGGTCAGGGGATCGGGCAGGCGACACCGCCGCGCGCGTCCTGGCGTCCCTGGCGCGGCGCGACGAGACCCTCGCGACGGCCGAGTCGCTGACCGGCGGGCTGCTGGCGGCGCGGCTGACGGACGTGCCGGGCGCGTCACGCGGCTTCGTCGGGGGAGTGGTGTCATACGCCACGAGGGTCAAGGTCGCGACGCTCGGCATCCCCGCCGCGGTGGTCGAGGAGCACGGCGTGGTGTCCCAGGAGTGCGCGCTCGCGATGGCGAGCGGCGTGCGCGACCGCCTCGCGACCACGTGGGGCCTGGCCACCACCGGGGTCGCCGGGCCCGACGAGCAGGAGGGCCGGCCGGTCGGGACGGTCTGGGTGGCGGTGGCCGGTCCGGACGGGTCGACGGCGCGCCTGCTGGGCCTCGACGGCGACCGGGCGGCGATCCGCGAGGCCACGTGCGACGCGGTCCTGGCGCTCCTGGCGGACCAGCTGAGGTCCTGATCGGCGTCGAAGTGCGGGTAACCGGTCGGGAAGAAGGGGCCCTCGGGTAGCGTTGGGGCAGAGACTTCCTCACCCACGCAACTCCGAGAGCAAGGACTCACGCATGGTGCTCTTCCGACGACTGCTCGGCGACGTGCTCCGGCGTGCGCGGATGCAGCGCGGGATGACCCTGCGGGAGCTGTCGGCCGAGGCTCGCGTCAGCCTGGGCTACATCTCCGAGATCGAGCGGGGCCAGAAGGAGGCGTCGTCCGAGCTCCTGGCGTCGCTGTGCCAGGCGATGGACCTGCCGCTGTCGGACGTGCTGCGCGAGGTCGCCGACGCGGTCTCGATCGAGGAGGCGGCCCTCGGCATGGTCGTCAGCGCCCGCCCGGCCCGCGACGTGGTGGCCTCCGCCGCCTGACCCGGCTCATCGCGCGGGCTGGCAGCTCGGGCACCAGTAGGCGGCCCGCTCACGCCCCGGGTCGCCGAGCATCGCGACCGCGATCGGCGTGCCGCAGCGCCGACACGGCGAGCGGTCGCGCCGGTAGACCCACATCCGCTCCCGGGGACGGAGGTCGCCGGTCGTGGTCTGGATCGCCCGCTCCTTGTTGGCCTGGAGCATCTGCTGGCCGCGGCGCACGAGCCGGGGGAGCTGGTCGACCGTCGCCACGGCGTCGGCGGGGTTGACACCCATCGTGAAGCACAGCTCGGCCATGTACATGTTGCCGATGCCCGCCAGGTTGCGCTGGTCGAGCAGCGCCTCGCCGATCGCGCGAGCCGGCTGGGAGCGCAGGTTGGCCAGGGCACGGTCGACGTCCCAGTCGGGCCCGAGCAGGTCGGGGCCGAGGTGCGCCACGAGCCCGGCCTCCTGCTCGCGCGGCACCAGCTCGACGACGCCGAGCTGGAAGCCGACGGCCGTGCGGCCCGCGATGCCCAGCACCAGGCGGACCTGGGCGTCGGGACGTCGCCACCGCTCACCGGTGGGGTAGACGTGCCACGAGCCCTCCATCTTGAGGTGCGTGTGGATCGTCCAGGCGCGCTCGTGGTCGACGCGGGTGAGCAGGTGCTTGCCGCGCGACAGGGTGCGGATGACGGTGCCCTCGCGGAGGTCGACGGTGGCGAAGGCCGGCACGCGGAAGTCGGTGAGCGTGAGCCGGTGGCCCGTGAGCGCGCGGTCGAGCCTGGCCGCGGCCCGGTAGACGGTGTCCCCCTCAGGCACGCAGCCTCAACCCCTTCGGCGTCGCCACGAACCCCGCCGCCGTCAGCGCCAGCCGGATCGGGGTCTCTCCGCCGCTGCCGATGAGCGCCTGCCCGTCGGCCTTCTCCACGGTGAGCCGGCCGAGCGCGCCGCGCCGGGCGGCCTCGGCCAGAGCGGCCATCGCGGGACCGAGCACGTCGAGGTCGTCGCTCCAGGTGAGCAACGTGCGGCCGCCACGCTCCACGTAGACGGTCAGCGCGCCGTCGACGAGCACGACCAGCGCGCCGGCCTTGCGGCCGGGCCGGTGCCCGGCGCGCTGGGGGTCGCCGGCGTCGGGCCACGGCAGGGCGGCGCCGTAGACGTTGGCCGGATCGGTGGCCGCGAGGGCGACGACGGTCGGCTTGGTGCCGGCCCTGGCGCTGTCGGGCTCGGCGAAGGTGCGCAGCCGGTCGATCGCGCCGGCGGTGCCGAACTGAGCGGCCCCCAGGCCCTCGATGAAGTAGCCGCGGCGGCAGCGGCCGGTGTCCTCGAAGGCGCTGAGCACCTTGTAGACACCCGCGAAGCCGCCCGCCACCCGCTCGCTGACGACGGCACCGCGGGTGACGACGCCGTGCCGCTCGAGGAGGTGCTCGGCGCGGGCATGGGCGCGCCGGGTCGGGTCGCCGTCGCGCTCGGGGAGCAGCGCCCAGCGGCCTGCCGTCTCGGGCGGGCCGGTGCGCACCGGCATCCGGCCCCGGGTCGTGCGCCCCATCCGCGGTGGCGTACGCCGGGTGCGGTGGGAGGGCGTGCCGCTGCGGACGAGCGCACGCAGCGGGGCGAGCGTGTCGTTGGTGACCAGGCCCTTCCACACCAGCTCCCACAGGGCGGTGCTGAGCTCGGCGTCGGTGGTGGAGCCGACCCGGTCGGCGAGCTGGCGGAAGAACCAGGCCCCTCCCGGGTCGAGCGCGTCGAGGACGGCCCGCTGGAGGCCGTCGGGCTCGTCGCCCTCGACCTCGGGCAGGGTCAGGTGCGCCTGGTCGGCGAGGTGGAGGCTGACCCAGCCGTCGCTGCCCGGCAGTGGCGCGTGGCCGGTCCAGATGACCTCTCCGGAGGCGGTGAGCTCGTCGAGCATCGACGGCTCGTAGTCGCGGACGCGGGCCGCGAGGACCAGCGGCTCGAGGGCGCTGGCGGGGACGGGACAGCCGGCCAGCTGGTCGATGGCGGCGACGACCCCGTCGACCCCGCGCAGCGAGCCGCCCACCCGCTGCCACGCGGGCAGGAAGCGGGCGACCGCGTCGTGGCCGACCGGCTCGATCTCCTGGCGCAGGCGGGCGAGCGAGCGGCGACGCAGCTTGCGCAGCACCTCGGCGTCGCACCACTCGGTGCCCGATCCCGAGGGCCGGAACTCGCCGTCGAGCACCCGCCCGCGGTGCGCGAGCCGCTGGAGGGTCTGTCGCGCGACCGCCTCGCCCAGCCCGAGCCGGGTGGCGACCTCGGCGGTGGTGAACGGGCCGTGGCTGCGGGCGTAGCGCGAGACGAGGTCGCCGAGCGGGTCGTCGGGCAGCTGGAGGAACGCCTCGGGGGTGCCGACGGGGACGGGCACGCCGAGGCCGTCGCGCAGCCGGCCGATGTCCTCGATCGCGGTCCACCGGTCCTCCCCGGCCATCCGGACCAGCGCGACCCGGCGGTCGAGGGAGGCCAGCCACGCCTCGACGTCGGCGCCGTCGACCGACCTCGCCCGGATCTCGTCGGTCGACAGCGGCCCGACCAGGCGCAGCAGGTCGGCGACGGCCTCGGCGTCGCGGGCGCGACGGTCGGGGGCGAGCCACTGGAGCTCGGACTCGACCTCGGTCAGCACCTCCGGGTCGAGCAGCTCGCGCAGCTCGGCCCGGCCGAGCAGCTCGGCCAGCAGACCCTGGTCGAGGGACAGCGCGGCGGCGCGGCGCTCGGCGATGGGGGAGTCGCCCTCGTAGACGAACTGCGCGACGTAGCCGAAGAGCAGGCTGCGGGCGAACGGGCTGGGCTGGGTGGTCGCGACGTCGAGGACGGTGACCTCGCGCCGCTGCACGCGACCCAGCAGCGTGACCAGGGCGGGCAGGTCGTAGACGTCCTGCAGGCACTCGCGCACGGCCTCCAGCACGATGGGGAACGCGGGGTAGCGGCTCGCGACCTCGAGGAGCTGGGCGCTGCGCTGGCGCTGCTGCCACAGGGGGCTGCGCCGTCCCGGGTCGCGGCGGGGGAGCAGCAGGGCGCGGGCGGCGCACTCGCGGAAGCGGCTGGCGAACAGCGCCGACCCGCCGACCTCCTGGGTGACGAGCTGCTCGATCTCCTCGGGCTCGAAGACGATGACCTCGCCGGTGGGCGGCTCGGCGTCGGTGTCGGGGATGCGGATGACGATGCCGTCGTCGGAGGCGACCGCCTGGCCGTCGATGTCGAAGCGCTCACGCAGCCGGGCGTTGATGGCCAGCGCCCAGGGGGCGTGGACCGGGGTGCCGTAGGGGGAGTGGACGACCAGGCGCCAGTCGCCGAGCTCGTCGCGGAACCGCTCGACCACGATCTGGGCGTCGTTGGGCACGACCTGCGTGGCCTCGCGCTGCTCGCCGAGGTAGGTGACGAGGTTGGTGGCCGCGTTGACGTCGAGGCCCCGTTCGCGGACACTCGCGATCGCCGCGGCCGCCGGCTTGGCGGCCAGCTCGCGGGTGAACGCGCCGACGGCCGCGCCGAGCTCGGCGGGGCGGCCGAGGGCGTCGCCCTTCCAGAACGGCAGGCGGCCCGGGATGCCGGGCGCCGGCGTCACGAGCACGCGGTCGTGGGTGATGTCCTCGATGCGCCAGCTGGTGGCGCCGAGGGCGAAGACGTCGCCCACGCGCGACTCGTAGACCATCTCCTCGTCGAGCTCGCCGACCCGGCTGGCCTTCTCGCCGACGAGGAAGACGCCGAACAGCCCGCGGTCGGGGATGGTGCCGCCGCTGGTGACGGCGAGCCGCTGGGCGCCGGGGCGTCCGCTGAGCTTGTCGGTCACCCGGTCCCACACGATGCGGGGGCGCAGCTCGGCGAACTCCTCGCTGGGGTAGCGCCCGCTCAGCAGGTCGAGGGTGGCGTCGAACGCCGAGCGGGGGAGCTGGGTGTAGGAGGCGGAGCGGGTGACGAGGGCGAACAGCTCGTCGACGTGCCACTCCTCCATCGCGAGGGCGGCGACGACCTGCTGGGCGAGGACGTCGAGGGGGTTGGTCGGCACCGCCATCCGCTCGATGGCGCCCGAGCGCATCCGCTCGACCGACACGGCGGTCTGCGCGAGGTCGCCGCGGTGCTTGGGGAACAGCACGCCGCGGCTGACCTCGCCGACCTGGTGGCCGGCGCGACCGACGCGCTGGAGCGCGCTGGCGACGCTCGGCGGGGACTCGATCTGGACGACGAGGTCGACCGATCCCATGTCGATGCCGAGCTCGAGGCTGCTGGTGGCGACCACGCAGGGCAGCCGCCCGCGCTTGAGGTCGTCCTCGATGACGGCGCGCTGCTCCTTGGAGACCGAGCCGTGGTGGGCCTTGGCGATGATCGTGCCGGCGCCGCTGCTCTGCCCCGACTGGGCCATGACCTGGGCCGGCGGTCCGTGGCCGGGAGCCTCCCGGCCGTCGGCCTCCCCGACTCCTGCGGCGGCCCGCTCGGCGCGGTCGGTGGCGATCTCGTTGAGCCGCGCGGTGAGCCGCTCGGCGAGGCGGCGCGAGTTGGCGAAGACGATCGTGGAGCGGTGCTGCTCGACGAGGTCGACGACGTGCTCCTCGACGTGCGGCCAGATGCTGCTCGAGCGACCCGGGTCGCCCGACTCCTCGTCGTACTCCTCGGGCATCGTCATGTCCTCGACCGGCACGACGACCCGCAGGTCCCACTCCTTGGTGCTCGGCGGGGCGACGATCTCGACGGGCTGGGTGCCGCCGAGGAACCGCGCCACCTCCTCCAGGGGACGCACCGTCGCGCTGAGGCCGATGCGCTGAGCGGGCCGGTCGAGCAGGGCGTCGAGGCGCTCGAGGCTGATGCCGAGGTGGGCGCCGCGCTTGGTGCCGGCGACGGCGTGGACCTCGTCGATGATCACCGTGTCGACGCCACGCAGCGTCTCGCGCGCCTGGCTGGTGAGCATCAGGAACAGCGACTCGGGCGTGGTGATCAGGATGTCGGGCGGGGTGGTGCCGAGCTTGCGCCGCTCGGCGGGGCTGGTGTCGCCGGAGCGCAGGCCGACCGTGAGGTCGGGGACCGTGGTCTCGAGCCGCTCGGCGGTGTGGCGGATGCCGGTCAGGGGAGCGCGGAGGTTGCGCTCGACGTCGACGCCGAGCGCCTTGAGCGGGGAGATGTAGAGGACGCGGGTGCGCCGGGTCTTGTCGTCGGGGCGCTCCGTGCTGAGCAGCCGGTCGATGGCGTGGAGGAACGCACTCAGCGTCTTGCCGCTGCCGGTCGGGGCGACGACGAGCGCGTGCTTGCCGGCGGCGATGGCGTCCCACGCGCCCTCCTGCGCCGGGGTCGGGCTCGCGAACGACGCCTCGAACCACGCGCGCGTGGGCGCGCTGAAACGGTCGAGGGCGGTCATGCCTGCAGTCTTGCACCGGGGTCCGACACCGGACCCGCCCGAAGGCGGTGCGCGGCCGTCCGGCGTCGCCCCCACCAAATGGTGGATGTTCGCGCCGACAGCCGCGCGTGCGGCGTCCACGCGCGCAGAGTGGGGCCATGACGGCAGTTCTTCTCGACGAGACGGCCACGGTGGTCCGTGAGCTGGCCGTCGCTGCCGACTCGTTCGCGGCGCGGGCCGAGGAGCAGGAGGCCTGCCGCGACCGGGCGCGACCCGGCACCGCCGTCCAGCACCGCCACGCGCACTCCGCCACCCTCTGGCGTACGGCGGAGCGGTGTCTCCGGGTGCGGATCGCGGAGCTGGAGTGCTCGACGTCCGGGTGAAGCCGCAGCCGTTGCGCGCCGCTCCGCCCCGGCCCGTGAGGGCGCCGGGACCGCCATACTGGGCCGATGTGGGTCCAGGACTTCGCGGGGGCAGCGGGGCAGCGGCCCGACCCGCGGGTGTGGACCCACGACCTCGGCGGCGGAGGCTGGGGTGATCGGCAGCGACAGGTCTACACCGACGACGTGGCCAACGCCGCCCTCGACGGCGCCGGACACCTCGCGATCACGGCGCGACGCGAGCCCGACGGCACGGTCACCTCGGCGCGCCTGACGACGCGCACCGGCTTCGCCACGACGTACGGCCGGGTCGAGGCGCGCATCAAGGTGCCGGGTGGCCGCGGCACGTGGCCCGCCTTCTGGATGCTGGGCACCGACATCGACGAGGTCGGCTGGCCCGGGTGTGGCGAGATCGACGTCATGGAGCACGTCGGAGCCGATCCCGGGCGCGCGCACGGCACGGTCCACGGCCCGGGCTTCAGCGGGATCGGCGGGGGCATCGGCTCGGCGATGGACGCAGGCACGGACCTGTCCGAGGACTTCCACGACTACGCCGTCGTCTGGGACCGGTCCGGGATCACGTGGCGCCTCGACGGCCGGGAGCACCACCGGGTGGCGCCGTCCGACGTCCCCGGCCCCTGGCCGTTCGACCATGCCTTCTTCCTCCTCGTCAACCTGGCGATCGGGGGCGACTGGCCCGGCCACGACACCGACGCCCCGGAGCTCCCTGCGGTGCTCCTGGTCGACCGGATCCGCGTCGAGGCGCTCCCCTAGGGTCTCGTCGCCGGCGCCCGCCCTGTCTCCGATCCGTCCCGCGCACGGGCCCGGCCGGTCGTAGGGTCGGCCCATGCCCGACTTCACCTGGCTCCCGGCCAACCGCGCGACGGCTGAGGACGTCGAGGCGGTGTTCGCCACCGGGGGAGCTCACAAGTGCCGTTGCCAGGCCATGAAGGTGCCGGGCTGGATCTGGCGCGACACCACCCAGGAGCAGAGGGACACCGCGCTGGTCGAGCAGACCGCCTGCGGCACCGCCGGTCCGACGTCCGGGCTGATCGGGTACGTCGACGGCGAGCCGGCCGGGTGGGTGGCGGTGGAGCCGCGGGAGAACTACCCCCGGCTGTGGAGCCGCAAGCAGGCCTGGATGCGGATGGACCCCGACCTCGAGGGGGTCTGGTCGGTCACCTGCTTCGTCGTGCGCAAGGGCTGGCGACGTGCGGGACTGACCTACGAGCTCGCCGCTGCCACCGTGGCGTACGGCGAGCAGGCCGGCGCCCGCGTCCTGGAGGGCTACCCGATCGACCCCCCGGCGGGAAAGACCGTGATCTGGGACGAGGCCTCGGTGGGCCTGGTGCAGGTCTTCCTCGAGGCCGGCTACGAGGTGGTGGCCTCGCCCACCCTGCGGCGGCGCGTGGTGCGGCGGGTGCTCGACAGCGCCTCGTGACCTGCCGGTTTGCCTGACCGGCACGTGCGAGCAAGGGTGGAGCAGACACATTCTCCCTACGGAAGGAGAGCCCGTGCTTGCTCTCACCGAGAACGTGACCGACATCGTCAAGAGGCTCGCCGAGGAGGTGCCGGAGATCTCCGCGCTCCGCATCGCCACCGAGGCGGACGGGCAGTCCCTGTCCGTGAGCCCTGCCGACCACGCGGAGGCCGACGACTTGGTCGTCGAGCAGGACGGAGCCACGATCTACGTCGACGGGCCGGCGTCGGAGTTCCTCGCCGACAAGGTGCTGGACGGAGGCGTGGACGAGGAGGGCAACATCCAGTTCGCGCTCGGCCAGCAGGCCTGACCCACCCGGCCGGCACCCGGCCGACACCAGAACCGACGGAGTCCTGGGCC
The DNA here is from genome assembly GCF_017086465.1 of Nocardioides sp. zg-1228. Classification (NCBI taxonomy): domain Bacteria; kingdom Bacillati; phylum Actinomycetota; class Actinomycetes; order Propionibacteriales; family Nocardioidaceae; genus Nocardioides; species Nocardioides sp. zg-1228. The sequence goes on from NZ_CP070961.1 coordinate 1,711,198, forward strand.
CATGGGGGCTCAGGACTCCGTTGTCTCCGGCGGCCGCCCGCCTCGTCCCGTTTCGGGGTAGTGAGGGACGGTCTGGTCGGAAATCGGCCCCCGGACCACCCGTTCCGTCCCTCACTACCCCGAAACGCACGGGGCGACGAGGGCGGGGCGAAGAGGGCGGCGTACTGGGTAGGCTCCCCGCTGTGGCAAGTCAGCTCCGTCCCGTGACGGTGGTCGGTGCGTGGGCTGTGGCGCTGGTCCTCCTCGCCGGTGTCGGGGTGGTGGGGGCCTCGTCGCCCCGCGCGCTGGACGGGCAGTCGGCACCGACGCTCGCCACTTTCGTCGTGGGGCTGGTGGCCATCACCGCCCAGGCCGCCGTGCTGCTCGGGGGCCTGGTCCAACGGCGTACGTCGGCGGCGGTGGCGCTCCTCGCGGTCTGCGCGATCGTGCCGCTGGCGGCAGCCGCGGGGCTGGGGGTGGCAACCGGCGTCACCACGGTGGCGGCGCTCGTCGCGGCGTACGCCGTGGTGCTCACGACCGCGTGGGGGCGGGCCGTGCCGGTGCTGGCGGGAGCGGGCATCCTGCTCGCCCTCGGGGAGGTCGTGCGCGCGAGCCGCGACGAGGGACTCACGACGGGATCGGTGGGTCTGGCGGTGGCTCAGGGCGTGGGAACGGTGGCGCTCGCCGCGGTGGTCGGGGCGGTCGTCGTCGCGCGCCGCGACGCCGTCGTGGCCCGCGCCGCGCAGGCCCGGGCCCAAGCGGGGGAGCAGGCCGCGCTCACCCAGGCCGCGGTCGCCCGGCAACGCACGGCGATGGCGCGCGAGCTGCACGACATCGCGGCGCACCACCTCTCGGGCATCGCGGTGATGACCGCCGCGCTCGACCGGCAGATCGACACCGACCCGGCCGGGGCCAAGGTGGCGGTGCGCCAGGTCCGGCAGCAGAGCACGGCGATGCTCAAGGACCTACGACAACTCGTGGCGCTGCTGCGCGACGACGACGGCGGCACCGGCGAGGGCGCGCGGGAGGTGGAGCCGGAGACCCTGGACGGCGTGGTGCGCCTGGTGCGCGACGCGCGCGCCGCCGGTCGCGACGTCGCCCTCACCGTGCTGGGCGCGGCGACGGACCGCCTCGCCGAGCTGGACGTCGGGCCGCTGGCCCAGCTGGCGGCGCACCGCACGGTGCAGGAGGCGCTGGCCAACGCGGCGCGCCACGCACCGGCCGCCGCGTGCGAGGTCGTCGTCGACGCCCGCGACCCGGCCGCGCTCGTCCTCACCGTCCGCAACGTCGCGCCCTCCTCGGCGCCGCTGCCCGGTGGTGGTGGGGGGTTCGGCATCCTCGGGATGCGCGAGCGGGCCGAGCTCACCGGGTCCGACCTCGTCACCGGCCCGACGCCCGACGGCGGCTTCGTGGTCACCCTGACCGTGCCGCGCGAGGAGGAGGACCGGTGAGCGACGCCGTGATCCGCGTGGTGGTCGCCGACGACCAGCCGCTCGTACGCGCGGGGCTGACGACCATGATCGGCGCCGAGCCCGACCTCGAGGTGGTGGCCGCCGTGGCCGACGGCCGGGCGGCCGTCGACGCCGCGCGGTCCCTCGCCGCCGACGTGGTCTGCATGGACATCCGGATGCCCGGGACCGACGGCATCACCGCGACGGCCGAGCTGTGCGGCCCGGACGTGGCCGACCCGATCCCGGTGCTGGTCATCACGACGTTCGACGTCGACGACTACCTGTTCGGTGCGCTCGAGGCGGGCGCCTCGGGGTTCCTGCTCAAGGACGCCGAGCCGGAGACCGTCGTCGACGCCGTCCGCGCGGTCGCCGGCGGGCACGGCACGCTCGACAACAGCCTCACCCGACGGGTCGTGGCCGAGATGGTCACCCGGCGACGCACCCAGCCGGTCGTCGCCGCCCGCGCCACCGACCTGCTGACCCCGCGCGAGCTCGACATCCTGCTGCTCCTGGCGCAGGGGATGTCGAACGACGAGGTCGCCCGCACGCTGGTGGTGGAGACCTCGACGGTGAAGTCGCACCTCGCCCGGATGCTGCCCAAGCTGGGCGTGAAGTCGCGGCTGCAGGCGGTCGTGTGGGCCTATCAGAACGGTGTGGTCGAGGTCGACGGCTGAGGCTTGCACCCAAAGGTGCAAGCCCGGAAGTTGCATCCTGCGCGGGCTCAACTGCGCCGCCGGGCTCGACCGCCCGACGAGCGGGAGCGTCGTCGTCGGCGGGCACGACATCAGCACCCTGTCGGACGACGCGCTGACCCGGTTCCGCCGCGAGCACGTCGGGTTCGTCTTCCAGTCCTACAACCTCGTCGGCCACCTGAGCGTGCGGGACAACCTCGAGCTGCCCCTCCTGCTCGCGGGCCGCCGGCCCGACCCGGCGTGGACCGACCACCTCCTCGCCCGCACCGACCTCGGGCGGCTGCTCGAGCGCCGGCCCGGCGAGCTCTCGGGAGGCCAGGCCAAGCGCGTGGCGATCGCCCGCGCCCTGATCACCCGCCCGACCGTCGTCTTCGCCGACGAGCCGACCGGAGCGCTGGACTCGGCGACCGGCGCGGCCGTGCTGGAGCTGCTGAGCAGCACGGCGCGCGACCTCGAGCAGACCGTCGTGGTCGTCACCCACGACAGCCGGGTGGCGGCGAGCGCCGAGCAGGTCCTCGTGCTGGCCGACGGCCTGGTCGTCGACGCGCTCGTCGCGCCGAGTGCCGAGCAGGTCAACGCCCGCGTGCTGGAGACGAGCCGATGAGCGCGCTGCGGCTGGCCGCCTCGGGCGCCCGCGCCGACCTGCCCGGCTCGATCGGGACCGGACTGGTCGTCGGGCTCGCGTCGGCCCTCGTGACCGTCACCGGAGTGCTCATCGAGTCGGGGCTGCGGCTGCCCGGCCCCGAGGGCGGCATGCTGGTCGCCCTCGGCACGTCGTTCGCCGGCACCGCGCTCGTCCTCGTCGTCCTCGTCGTCGCCGCCACGACGACCCTGGCGCTGCGCAGGCGCCGACACGAGTTCGCCCTGCTGCGCGTCGTCGGCGCCACCCGCGGCCAGGTGCGCCGCCAGGTGTCCACCGAGCTGCTGCTGCTCAGCGCGGTCGCCGCGCCGCTCGGCGCGGTCCCCGGGATGTTCCTCGCCCGCTGGCTGGACCAGGCGCTGCGGGACGCGGGACTCGTCGACGCCGGGTACACCTCGAGCCTCTCGCCGCTCCCCGTCCTCGCGGCCGTCCTCGTCGTCGTCCCGACCGCGCTGCTGGCCGGACGGCTCGCCGCACGCGAGACCCTGCGCACGGCGCCCACCACGGCCGTACGCGACAGCGCGGCGGACTCGCGCCGGGTCGGCCCGGTGCGCCGGGTCGCCGCGGTCGTGACCGCCGTCGGAGGGCTGTCCGCCGCGCTGACGCCGGCCGTGCTGCCCGGCGCCATGGGCGGCGCCCTCGCCGCCAGCTCGGCGTTCCTGCTGATCGGTGCCGCCGCGCTGGCCGGCCCGCTGCTGGTCGAGTGGACCTTCGGCCGCGCCGCGGCCGTGTCGGGCGGTCGCGGCAGCGCCAGCACCCGACTGGCCGTCGGCAACCTGCACGGATTCTCGCGCCGCCTCACCGCCGTGGTCGTCCCGCTGGCGCTCGTCGTGGCGGTCGGCACCACGCAGACCACGGTCGACCGAGCCCTTCAGGAGGCCGCGACCCGGCAGCTCGGGGACGCCATCGGCACCAGCATGGTGGCGACGTCCGACCGGGGCCTGGACGCCGACCGGCTCGCGCGCCTCGCCGGCGCCCCCGGCGTCACGGGCGTCGTCCCCCTCGCGGGCGCCCCGGCCGAGGTCCGCGTCGACGACGAAGGACCCGAGGCGCTCGCCTGGGAGGCGACCCGGCTGCTGGTCGTGCCGCCGGACGTCGAGCGCGCCGTGCTGGACCCCGGCGTCGTGAGCGGGGACCTCGCCGACCTGGCCGAGCCGGGCACCGTGGCCGTCAGCTCCGACAGCTCGTTCGAGACGAGCACCGGCGTGGGCGACACGCTCCGGGTCCGGTCGGACGGTCACGAGACGGACCTGCGCGTGGTGGCGGTGTACGACCGCGGGCTCGGGCTCGGACCCCACATCGTCGGTCCGGCCACGCCGGCCGGGCTCGGCGTGGACGCGACGACCGAGCTGGCGCTGGTGTCCGCGGACGCGGCCGTGCGCGTCGACGGTGTCGAGGTCGTGCCGACCGCACGCCACGTGGCCACGGCCGCCAGTGCCGACGCGGGCGCCCAGCGCCTCTCGACGCTCCTCACCCTGATGCTGCTCCTCTTCGTGGGGCTCGGCTCGCTCAACGCCCTGGTGCTGCTCACGGCCGGCCGCGGCGGGGAGTTCCGCCTGCTGCACCGCACCGGCGCGACGCCGCGGCAGCTGCTCGCGATGACCGGCGCCGAGTCGGTGCTCACCGGGCTGGCGGCGTGGGTCATCGGCACCGTGTCCGTCCTGCCCGCCGTGCTCGGCACGAGCGTCGGGCTCGTCGGCTGGGGAGTCCCCGTCGTCGACCTCCCGGCCTACCTCGCGCTGAGCGCGGGTGTCGTCGCCCTGGCCGTCGTCGCCACCCTCGTCACGGCCGGGCGGACCGTGGGCACCTCGACCCGTCCGGCGCGCTGAGGGCGCCGCACGGGTCGCGTCACCACGGCACGGTCCCGGCCTCGTCGCGCGATGACGCCGCTGGGCCCCGAAGTGGGGGCGTCGCGAGCCCGAGCGGGCCGCGGCGCCCTGCTCGGGCGTACGCCCCCGGCGGCCGTCGGGTCGGTGGCGGCGATTCCGTCCGCCCGTGCGTCTTGCTTCCCCTACGGTGCTGCCATGGGGGACACCACCACGCCACGAATCGCTGCCGAGCCGTACGCCGGCCACGCCTACGTGCTGCCCGCGAAGCGCCTCGCCAACGCGATCGGGACCGCCAAGATCCTGTTCATCGCAATGGCGGTCCTGGGCGCCGTCCTCAACCTCGGGTCGGACGCCGCGCCGGTGCTGGTCCTGTGGGCCTTCGTCGCCGTGGTGTCGATCTACGTCACGTTCGGTTGGCTGGAGGAGACGCTCCGACTGCTCGTCGGCATCGCCCACAACACGGCCGGGACCGCTGCACTCGACGCGGCAGGTGACCGTTCGGGCGACGTCGTCGACTGACCGGCCGCGGCTCGCGGGCGTGTGGCAGGTCGGGTCGCGCTGGTCGCCGAACGACGCGGGACGTCATGAGGATCCGCGGTTCGGACGGCTGAGCCCCATGACGTCGTACGGCGAGCCCGCCGGGCGAGGGCTAGTCTCGATGAGGTGCGCGCGTCCGGCGACCGGCTGAGGCTCACGTGGTTGGGCCACTCGACGGTGGTGATCGACCTCGCGGGCTGCCGACTGCTGACCGACCCCCTGCTGCGCACCCACAACAACGTGCTCCGCCGCAGGGCCGTGCCGCCGAGTCGCGAGCAGTGGGCGGACCCCGACGCGGTGCTGCTCTCCCACCTGCACCTCGACCACGCCGAGGTCCGGTCGCTGCGGATGGTGGCGGGAGTGCCCGTCCTGACCGGCAGCCGCAACGCGGCCTGGCTGCGAGGCAAGGGCCTGCTCGGCCAGGGCGCGGAGGACTGGACCGACGTCGGCCCCGTCCGGGTGCGGCTGGTGCCCGCCGTCCACCACGGCCGCCCGATGCCGCACCGTCCCAACGAGGCGCACGGGCACCTGGTGCGCTCGGACGCGACCACGCTGTGGGTGGCGGGGGACACCGCCTGGTACGACGGGATGGCCGACCTGCCCGCGCTGGCCGGCGCCGAGCGGGTGGACGTGGCGATCGTGCCGATCGGCGGGTGGGGCCCGCGGCTGTCGGCCAACCACATGGGACCGGCGCAGGCGGCGCGGGCGTGCGCCGCGACCGGGGCGCGCTACGCCCTGCCGGTGCACTGGGGCACCCTGCACGCCCCGCTGATGACGACCTTCGGCGACTGGTTCGAACGCCCCCTCGCCGCCTTCGAGGCCGAGGTCGCGGCCACGGCGCCGGACTGCCGGGTGATCACCGTCGAGCACGGGGAGACCTGGTCCCCCGCGGGCGACACCTGACCCGGGCGTACGTCTCGCTCGTCGGGTCGGGTCCGGGGCGGGTCGGGCGCTGCCGGAGCCGGGCGCTGCCGGAGCCGGGCGCTGTCGGAGCCGGGCGCTGCCGGAGCCGGGCGCTGTCGGAGCCGGGCGCTGTCGGAGTCCCCGCTCGAGCGGGGACTCCGACACTTGGAGGCCGTTGCAACCCCCTCCAAGTGTCAGACTTCCCCGCCAAGTCGGCCTTCGCCGCCGGGTACGGCGGGGTGCGGCGGCCCGGACTCGAGGCGCTGGCCGGACTGCCGGAGGAACCCCAGCAGGACCTGGTGGAGCTGCTCGGCGCCCTCGACGCGCTCCGGCACGGAGCCGGCGAGGTCCTGCGGCGCGAGCAGGACCGCACTGTCCTGCCATCCGCCCAGGCCGCCGTGCGCACCGACCAGCTCCTCGAACGCCGCGATGTCGAGGGTGTGGTCGTCCACCGAGCTGTTGACGTAGAGGTCGGGGGCCCGCGGGTCGAGCACCGCCCGCAGCAGCACCCGCCGGGCGTGCTCGCCGAACCGGGCCAACGGGTCGGTGCCGGTGACGGCGCCCGAGGCCAGGTCGACCCGGCCGCCGTCGCCGTGGGCCCAGGGGACCCCGTGGTCGTCGATCCCGGCGATGAACCCCACGCCCGGGTGCTTGCTCAGTCCGGGGAGCAGGCGCGGCCAGCGAGCCGTGAGCGCGTCCAGGCTCTGACGGGTCGGGCCCGGCACGTAGAACAGTCCCAGGTTGCCCGAGCCCAGGACCACGGGCCGGGTGGTCGGGCGGTCCGGAGCACGGCTGCCGTCGCGGTCCTCGCCCTCCCTCTCGACCCGGCGTCGGGCCGGAGCCGTGAGCCGGCCCGCGACGCCCTCCTCACCGATGTCCTGCACCAGCGCGTGGGCCCTGCCCCAGCCCTCGTCGGTCTCCTCGAAGTCGTGGACGTCCTCGCCCATCAGCCGGGTGCAGAGGGTCGGCAGGTCCACGCCGTGGCGGTCGGCGAACGGCTGGCCCTGGGCCTGGCCGTGGTCGGAGACGACGACCAGGCGGTAGCGGCGGGCGGCGTGCGCGGCGAGCAGCTCCAGGTTGCCGAGCACCCGGTCGAGGCCCTCGAGGGCGTCCAGGGACTCGTGCCGGAAGAGACCGGCGTGGTGCGCGACCTCGTCGTAGTCGACGTAGTCGACGTAGATCACCTTGCGCCCCGCCTGCATCTCCTCGGCGATCAGCGCGGTGTTGAGGTCGCGCAGCAGGCCGTTGGTGACGGACCGGAGCAGCGCGAAGGTCCAGCTCCTGGGGACGCGGGGCACCAGGTCGTGCCGCACCTGGGCGCGCGCCTGCCAGCGCTCCTTCGCCACCTGGCCGAGCGTGCGGGTGAGGCTCCGGGAGAAGCCCGTGGGGGTGAGCATGAACCACGCCAACGCCCTCCTGGTCTGGGCCGAGCCGACCCGGGGGCTGGCCCGGCTCATCGTCAGCAGCGCGTTGTCCGCGTCGCCGGAGAAGAGGTTGGAGATCGAGACGCCGTCCTCGCAGAGCAGGCCGCGGCCGTCGCTCGCGCGCTCCTCGATGATGCGCGCGTCGCCGGGGTGGTTGGCGACCAGGACGCGGCCGAGCTCGCGGTCGTACCACCGGAAGCCCGGGATGCCGGCGACGGTGCCGTGCAGCAGGCCGAGCTGGCTGGCCGGGGTGGTGCACGGCAGCTGGGGGGTCCACTCGCGGAGCTGGTAGGCGCCCGTGGTCACCCACCGGCGGATCGTCGGCACCCCGCCGGCCTGGACGGCCCAGCGCAGCACCGGGAACGGCACCCCGTCGAGCTGGACGACGACCAGGCCGTCGACCTCCGGGTCGGTCGGCCGCACCGGCCGGCCCCGACGGGCGAGGGCGGTGGTGAGCGACTCGTCGGTGCCGGCGGTCAGGACGTAGGCCGCGATCGTCGCGCCGGCGGCGGACACCCAGCTCGCCCAGAAGGCGGCCGGCCAGGTCGCGGTGATCCCCGGGACGAGGAGGATCGCGACGTGCAGCACCACCCCCTGGGCGCAGAAGGCCAGCGGGAGCACCGTCAGCCAGCCGAGGCGGACGCCGACCTCCACCAGCAGCGGACGCACCAGCGAGCCGACGACACCGCTGACCGCCGCGACCGCCGCCAGGCTCCCGAGTGAGGAGGCCTCGAGGTCGGGGAGCAGCGCGTCAGCCAGCCACAGGAGGAGGGTGGAGACCAGCCAGGTGGCCAGCAGCCGCGCGAGGTCGGCGAGGACGAACCGGCCTCGGCCTCGTCGGCGCGCGCGTCGGGAGACCGGTGCGTCGCTCGTCATGGCGCCTCCCACCCGGATCGTCCGAACGCCCGATCGTCCGAACGCCCGATCGTCCGAACGCCCGATCGTCCGAACGCCGGGTCGTCCCATCATGTCCCGGTGGGCGCTCCAGCGGAACGCCCTCGCCGGGCCGGGGTCACTCGGCGGAGCGTGCCTCGTTGCCCGCGGCCCGCCGCAGCAGCACCCGGCGCTCACCCTCGTTGCGGGTCAGCGAGGCCGCCCGGGTGAACGCCACGGCCGCCTCGGCGTGCCGCCCGGCCAGCTCGAGCAGGTCGCCCCGCACGCTCGGCAGGAGCGGTGAGGCGCCCAGCGCCGACGGGTCGACGGCGGCCAGCACCGCCAGCCCGGCCGCGGGGCCGTGGGCCCGTCCGTGGGCGACGGCCCGGTTGACCTCGACGACCGGTCCGGGCACCGCCTGTGCCAGGACGTCGTACAACGCCGCGATCCTGGTCCAGTCGGTGTCCTCGGCCCGCGCGGCGCTCGCGTGCTCGGCGGCGATGGAGGCCTGCAGGAAGTAGCGGCCGACCGGCGCGCCGCCGGCGGCCAGGCGGGAGGCGGCGCGCAGGGCGGCGAGCCCGCGCCGCACCATCAGCTGGTCCCACTGCGTGCGGTCCTGGTCGTCGAGCAGCACGGGCGTGCCGTCGGGGGAGAGGCGGGCGGCCGTGCGCGACCCCTGCAGCTCCAGCAGCGCCTGGAGGCCAAGCACCTCGGGCTCGTCGGGGGCGAGGTCGGCGAGCATCCGGGCCAGCCGGGTGGCCTCGGCCGCCAGGTCGGGGCGCATCCAGTCGCTGCCGGCGGTGGCGGTGTAGCCCTCGTTGAAGATCAGGTAGACCACGGCCATCACGTCGTCGAGTCGCGCCGTCCGCTCGGCGCCGGTGGGCAGCTCGAGCTCGGCGCCGGCCTCGGCGAGCGTCCGCTTGGCGCGCGAGATCCGCTGGCCCAGCGTCGACTCGCTGGTGAGGAAGCCGCGGGCGATCTCGGCCGTGGTGAGCCCGCCCACCAGGCGCAGGGTGAGGGCGGCACGCGACTCGGGCGTCAACGAGGGGTGGCAGGAGAGGAAGACCAGCCGCAGCACGTCGTCCTCGATGTGGTCGACCTGGTCGTCGAGGTCGGGCACCTGTGCCTCCTCCCCGCCCCGCGCGTGCTCGAGCTCGGCGACCTTGCGCCGCAGCGTGTCGGCACGCCGGAAGTGGTCGACGCCGCGGCGCTTCGCCGTCGTCATCAGCCACGCCGACGGGTTGTCCGGGACGCCGGACACCGGCCACTGCTCCAGCGCGGCCACGAGCGCGTCCTGCGCGAGGTCCTCGGCGAGGTCGACGTCGCGCGTCATCCGGGTGAGGGCGCCGACGAGGCGGGCCGACTCGGCCCGCCACGTGGCGATCACGACCCCGTCGGGCCCCGGGGGCCCCGAGGGGTCGTCGTACGTCGTCCCTGCCGGCACGCGGCCAGCGTAGTGCGGTCCCGACTCAGTCGCCGGGGGCCTCAGGGCCCTCCGACACCTGGCGCAGCGTGGCCACGACGGTGGCGTCCGGCCAGTGCTTGGCGTGCAGCTCGGCGAAGAGGCGCTGGTCGGCGACGGCCTCCTCGAGGCTGGCGTACTCCATCAGCGACCAGCCGCCGACGACCTCCTTGCCCTCGGCGTAGGGCCCGTCGACGCGGGTCACCTCGCCCGAGCGGACGACGAAGTTGACGGCGTCCTCCGTGCCGTAGAGCCCGCCCCCGTCGAGGAACGAGCCGTTGGCGGCCCGCTCGCCGATGAAGACGTCCATCGCGTCGAACAACGACTGCGGCGGCATGTCGATGTTCTCCTCCATCCTGACGAATCCCATGAAACGCGGCATCGTGATCGCTCCTCCTGTGTGCGGGTCGGTGTGTTCTCGCACGTACGTCGAACGGGCGCGACGCGCTTCGACATCGGTGTCCCACATCTTTCCGCCGGCCCGCCCGGCCTGCCAAGAGGCGTCAGCGCGGACGCGGGCGGGCCGCGTCGCCCGGTAGCGCGAAGTCCGCGTGCACGCCGGGACTGAAGGCCACGTGGTCGGGCGGGCGCGAGGCGAGGCCCGGGAGCCCCAGCGACGCCATCAGCTCGTCGTCGAGAGCGAGCACCTCGGCGTCGTGCAGCGGCCACGGCTCGTGCCGGTTGGGGACGTGGAGGGTGCGTCCCCACCACCGCGTGTGGAGTCCCCACCTGGCGGTGAGGAAGTGGTCGAGGTCGGTGGGCGCGCGCTGCGCTCCGGCACGTACGACGACGTGGCTGGCCGGCCGCGCACCGGCCCCGCGCAGGCGCGCGTCGTAGGTGTGCACGTCGCCGTCGCGGTGGTGGCGCATCCGCGCCCAGCGGTAGGGCAGGCCCAGGGCGGAGCGGGCCCCGAGCACCACCGCGGCCCGCTCGGCGGCGAGGGCGAGGAAGACGACGCCGCGCCGCCCGGTGCGGTCGACGGAGTAGAGGCGCACGTTGGTCTCCAGGAAGGTGCCCAGCCACGGGACCGCCGGACCCCGCCCCGCCCCGGCGTCGACCAGGCGGAACGGGACGAGCCCGACGTAGGTCCGCCCCCGGAACGTGTCGGGCCGGACCCCGGGCGGCATCCGGCGGGCCACGTCGGCGGGGTCGAGCGCCCAGTGGAGGAAGGTGAGGTCGCGCCACTGCTGGCTCATCATCACGGTGCCCGCCAGGGCCGGAGCCTCCGGCGACACGGGCTCGACGCATGCCTCGTCCACGGCCCCACCCTAGGTCCGGCCGGAGCGCACCGTGCGGCGTTCGGCGCACCCCGACGCGGCCGCGGCAGGCGTCGAGCAGCGGGCCCGGAGGCGCGACCTGTGGGTGACGGGTTGGTCGGGCGGGCCCGTGCTGTTCTAGGGTCGACCCCTGTGACAGAAGCGATGATCTCGGCGCGGGGACTGCGCAAGTCCTTCGGTGACTTCGAAGCCGTCAAGGGCATCGACGTGGAGGTGCGCCGGGGCGAGGCGTTCGGCTTCCTCGGCCCCAACGGCGCGGGCAAGTCGAGCACGATGCGGATGATCGCCTCGGTCAGCCCGGTGAGCGGCGGCGAGCTGCGGATCCTCGGCATGGACCCCGCCACCGACGGCCCGGCCATCCGCGGGCGGCTCGGCGTCTGCCCGCAGGAGGACACGCTCGACAACGAGCTCAACGTCTTCGACAACCTCTACATCTACGGCCGCTACTTCGGCATCGACCGGGCCACCTGCCGCGAGCGGGCCAACGAGCTGCTCGAGTTCGCGCAGATCACCGACAAGGCCAAGGCGAAGGTCGAGAACCTCTCGGGCGGCATGAAGCGCCGGCTCACCATCGCCCGCAGCCTCATCAACCGGCCCGACCTGCTGCTGCTCGACGAGCCGACCACCGGTCTCGACCCGCAGGCGCGTCACGTCCTGTGGGACCAGCTCTTCCGGCTCAAGCAGGCCGGCGTCACCCTCGTCATCACCACCCACTACATGGACGAGGCAGAGCAGCTGTGTGACCGCCTGGTCGTGATGGACAAGGGGCGCATCGCGGCCGAGGGGTCGCCGCGCGAGCTCATCGACGCCCACTCGACCCGCGAGGTGGCCGAGCTCCGCTTCGGGGTCGGCGAGCACGAGGCCCTCGCGGAGAAGATCGAGGACCTCGGCGAGCGCGTCGAGGTGCTGCCCGACCGGCTGCTCGTCTACAGCGACCACGGCGAGGACGTCGTCGCGGCCGTCATCGACCGCGGCCTGCACCCCATCGCGACGCTGGTGCGCCGCTCCACCCTGGAGGACGTCTTCCTGCGCCTCACCGGCCGGAGCCTGGCGGACTGACGTGACGACACCGCACACGGCCCCCGACGGCGCCGCCGTGACCACCGCCCGACCGGCGCCGACGGGCGCCCTGTCGGCGTGGGAGGGCATGGCCCGCCAGTACGACTACTGGCTCACCGTCCTCAAGCGCACCTGGCGCGGGGGAGTGGTGAGCAGCTTCCTCACGCCGCTGCTCTACGTCGTCGCGATGGGCGTGCTGCTCGGTGGCTTCATCGAGGCCGACCCCGACCGGCTCGACGGCGCGACGTCCTACCTCGCCTTCGTCGTCCCCGGCCTCGTCGCCTCGCACGCCATGACGATCGCGGTCAACGAGTCGACGTACCCCGTCATGGGGGCCATCAAGTGGCACAAGACCTTCTACGCCCAGCTGGCCACGCCGCTCGCCGTGCGCGACCTGGTCAACGCCTTCGTCGCGTTCGTGGTGTTCCGGGTCGCCTCGGCCTGCGCGGTCTTCATGCTGGTCCTCGCGCCGTTCGGCGTCTTCACCACGTGGTGGGGGCCGATCCTGGCGTGGGTGTCGCAGGTGCTGGTCGGCTGCGCCTTCGCCACCCTGGTCTTCGCCTACAGCGCGCGGCTGCGGTCGGAGGAGGGGTTCGGCCTGCTGTTCCGCCTCGGCGTGATCCCGCTGACGCTGTTCTCCGGGGCGTTCTTCCCGATCAGCAACCTCGGCCCGGTGCTCGAGTGGCTCGCCCGGCTGACCCCGCTGTGGCACGGCGTCTCGCTGTCGCGGATGTTCTGCGTGGGCCAGGTCGACTGGTCGCTCGTCGCCGTGCACGTCGTGGTCCTGGTCTCGCTCACCGTCGTCGGCTGGTTCCTCGCCGTGCGCCACCTCGACCGTCGGCTGGAGGTCTGATATGGCACTCGTCGACCCGATCCCCGCCCCGCTCACCCCCGCAGCCGCCACCAAGGTGCTGGTGCTGCGCAACTACGTCGTCTACAAGGACGCGTGGAAGCTCTTCATCACCGGCTTCCTCGAGCCCGTCTTCTACCTCTTCTCCATCGGCATCGGCGTCGGCAAGCTCATCGACACCTTCGAGTTCCACGGCGAGGCGATCCCCTACGCCGAGTTCGTCGCACCCGCCATGCTCGCCACGTCGGCGTTCAACGGCGCGCTGCTGGACTCGACCTACAACGTGTTCTTCAAGCTGCGCTACGAGAAGCTCTACGACCAGATGCTCGCCACGCCGCTCTCCACCGGCGACATCGCGCGCGGCGAGATCACGTGGGGCCTGATGCGCGGCTCGGTCTACTCCGCCGCGTTCCTCGTCGTGATGGCGCTGATGGGCCTGACCGACACCTGGTGGGCCGTCCTCGCCCTGCCGGCCGCGATCCTGATCGCGTTCGCGTTCTCGGCCGTGTGCATGGCCCTGACGACGTGGATGACGTCATGGCAGGACTTCGACAAGATCCAGCTCGCGCAGATGCCGCTGTTCCTCTTCTCGGCGACGTTCTTCCCCATCGAGGCGTTCGGCGACGGTGTGCTCCGCTGGGTCGTGGAGGCCACCCCGCTCTACCGCGGCGTCGTGCTGTGCCGCGAGCTGACCACGGGCGTGGTGACCTGGGAGTCGGCCGTCTCCGTGGTCTACCTCGTCGCGATGGGCATCGTCGGGCTGCTCGTCGTGCGCCGCCGGCTCGACAAGCTGCTGCTGACCTGAGGCGCTCCGGCGGGCTGGGTTCGGACGATGGACGCCTACGCTCGCGGTGACGTGATGGTCGTCGAGGAGCTCCCGATGACGGTGACCGGCAAGGTGCGCAAGGTCGAGATGCGCGAGGTGTCCGCCCAGCGCCTCGGCCTGGGCTGACCGCTGGTCAGCCCACCACCCTCTGCATCCACGCCACGTCGATCCAGCGGTCGTGCTTGCGGCCCACCTCGCGCATCACGCCCACCTCCTCGAAGCCGCACGCGCGGTGCAGCGCGAGGCTCGCGTCGTTCGGCAGGGCGACGGCGGCGACGACGAGGTGCACGCCGTCGTCGGTGAGCCGCGCCAGCAGGGCGTCGTACAGCCGCCGGCCCACGCCGCGGCCCTGGTGCCCGGGCGCGACGTAGACCGTGGTCTCGCGGGTGTGGGAGTAGGCCGGCTTGGGCCGGAACGGCGACGAGGTGGCGTAGCCGGCGACGGCGCCCTCGTGCTCGGCGACCAGGAAGTGGTCGCGCGGCCCGGAGGCGGCCAGCCGCTCCTCCCACAGCTCCATCGGCCGGGGCTCGAGGTCGAAGGTGGCATGGCCCTCGCGCGCCTCGCGGGCGTAGATCGCCGCGACGGCGGGAAGGTCGGCGGGAAGTGCGCGACGGATGTCCATTCCGGCCATTGTCCCCCGTCCGGCGGCTGGTTGGATGGCACGCATGAGCATCTCGCCCGACACCAAGGACTGGACCTGGGTCCTGGAGCGGTCGTGCCCGGAGTGCGGGTTCGACCCGGCAGCGCAGGGGCTGGCCGACCTCCCCGACCTGGTGCGCGCGAGCGCCGCGGAGTGGGCCCGGGCGCTCGCCCGCGGCGACGCGCGCCGGCGGCCCGCGCCCGACGTGTGGTCGCCGCTGGAGTACGGCTGCCACGTCCGTGACGTGCACGTGCTCTTCGGCGAGCGGCTGCGGCTGATGCTGACCGAGGACGAGCCGACCTTCGCCAACTGGGACCAGGACACCACCGCCGTCGAGAGCGACTACGCCGGGCAGGACCCGGCCGTCGTGTCCGCCGAGCTGGTGCGCGCGGCGGGAGACGTGGCCGACCTCTACGCCGGTGTGACGGGCGCGGCCGCGGACCGCCCCGGGCTGCGCTCCAACGGCGACCGCTTCACCGTCGCCTCCCTCGGCACCTACCACCTGCACGACGTCGTGCACCACCTGCACGACGTGGGGGCCGGGCTCGGGTGAACGAGACGGTCCGGGCCTACGACCTCGACGCCGCGGCGTACGCCGACGCGTCACCGGTCATGCCGGCCTCGGTCCGTGCCGACATCGAGGACTTCGTCGACCGGCTGGCTCCGGGCGCCCGGGTGCTGGAGATCGGGTCCGGCGGGGGTCGCGACGCCCGGCTGATCGAGGAGCTCGGCCTGCGGGTGCGGCGTACGGACGTCTCGCAGGGCTTCGTCGACCTCCTGCGCCAGCGGGGGTGGCAGGCCGATCTCCTCGACCCGCTCGTCGACGACCTCACCTCGCCGGAGGGCCCGTACGACGCCGTGTGGGCCAACGCCTCGCTGCTCCACGTCGCCCGGGCGGACCTGCCGACGGTGCTCGGGCGCCTCGCCGAGGTCACCCGGCCCGGCGGGCTGCTGCGGATCTCCCTCAAGGAGGGTGACGGCGAGGGGTGGTCGACGCACGGGTCGATCCGCCACCGGCGCCACTTCACCTACTGGCGTGCCGACGCCCTGCACGCCGTCGTCCTCGGTGCCGGCTGGGCCGAGGTCGAGGTGCGCGGCGAGATCTCGGGCAAGCGGTCGGAGTCGTGGCTCGAGGTGTCGGCGGTCCGTGATGGGGTGTCCCCATGAGGCACACGGAGCTCTGGGCGCGGCTCGACCAGGTCCTCGGGCGTGACTACTCGCGCACCTGGGCCGAGCTGACCGTCGTGCGCGAGCTCGACGGGCGCACGACGCGCGAGGCGCTCGACGCCGGCATCCCTCCCAAGCAGGTCTGGTCCGCGGTGCGCCGCCACCTCGAGCTCCCGGACAGCGAGCGGTGACCACCCGGCTGGAGGCTGGCCTCTCCGTGGCCGACGTGCAGCGGCGCACGGTGCGCACCCTCGTCGTCTCGCAGGCCGTCGGCGCCGTCGGCGTGACCATCGGCGTGGCGACGGCCTCCCTGCTGGCTCGTGACATCTCCGGCAGCGAGACGATGGCCGGCCTCGCGCAGACCTTCCAGGTCCTCGGCACGGCTGCGGCGGCCTACTCCCTGGCGCGGGTGATGCGACGCCGCGGACGACGCGTCGGGCTCGTCCTCGGCTACCTCGCGGGCGCGGCGGGCGCGGTGCTGGCGGTCGTCGCCGGCGTCGTCGACTCGATGGCGGTGCTGCTGCTCGGCGCGGTGCTGCTCGGCGCCACGACGGCGGTCAACAACGGCTCGCGCTACGCCGCCACCGACCTCGCCACTGAGGAGCACCGCGCCCGAGCGCTGTCGGTCGTGGTGTGGGCCACCACGATCGGCGCCGTCGCCGGGCCCAACCTCACCGGCGTGGGCGCGAGCGTCGCCCGGTCGATCGGCGTGCCCGAGCTGACCGGCGGCTTCGCCATCGGTGCCGTCGTCCTCGTGCTCGCGGCGGGGTGGGTCTGGTGGCGGCTGCGCCCCGACCCGTTGCTGCTCGCGCAGCAGGAGGCCGGCGCCGCGCCCGACGACCGCGAGCCGCGCGGGCGGTCGTGGCGTCGGTTCGTCGTCGTCGTACGCGACGTGCCGGCGGTCGGCGCCGCGGTGGTGGCGATGGCCTGCGCCCACGCCGCCATGGTCACCGTGATGATCATGACGCCGCTCCACATGGAGCACGGCGGTGCGCACCTCGAGGTCATCGGCTTCGTGATCTCGGTGCACGTGCTCGGCATGTTCGCCTTCTCGCCGCTCGTAGGCTGGGCCGCCGACCGCTACGGCCGCGCCGCGGTCCTGGTCGCCGGGGGAGTCGTGCTGCTGGTCTCGCTCGCGCTGTGCGGCCTGTCGCCGCAGGGCACGTCGTGGCAGATCTTCGCGGGGCTGTTCCTGCTCGGCGTCGGCTGGTCGTGCGCGACCGTCGCGGCGTCGACGGTGATCGCCGACCGCACGCCCATCGAGGCGCGCACCGACGTGCAGGGCACCTCCGACATGGCGATGTCGCTCACCGCCGCCGGGGGAGGCGCGCTCGCCGGCGTCATCGTCGGCTCGCTCGGCTATCCGGTGCTCGCGATGTTCGCCGCGCTGCTGGCGGGCGCGGTGCTGGTCGCGGGCACCCTCACCCACCGCCACGCCTGACCTGCTCCCGACCCCGCCCCGCCCACTCACGAACCGGGCGCGACACGCCGCACCCGGAGCCGACATCGAACACCTGTTCGGGCTACTGTGCTTCCACAGGTATGACGAGGGGCGAGGTTGTCCACAGCGTTCGACCGTCCTGATCAGGGACTGTCGGTGGCTCGCCCTAGCGTCGCAGACGTACCTCTCACGACACGACGACAAGACGGGACACTGCAATGGCTGGTGCAGACCGCGAGAAGGCCCTGGATGCCGCGCTCGCTCAGGTGGAGAAGCAGTTCGGCAAGGGCTCGGTCATGCGACTGGGCGACGAGACGCGTGCCCCGCTCGAGGTGATCCCCACGGGGTCGATCGCCCTCGACGTCGCACTCGGCCTGGGCGGCCTGCCGCGCGGGCGCGTCGTGGAGATCTACGGTCCGGAGTCCTCCGGAAAGACGACGGTCGCCCTCCACGCGGTGGCCAGCGCGCAGGCGGCCGGCGGCATCGTCGCCTTCATCGACGCCGAGCACGCGCTCGACCCCGACTACGCGAAGGCGCTCGGCGTCGACACCGACGCGCTCCTGGTCTCGCAGCCCGACTCGGGTGAGCAGGCCCTCGAGATCGCCGACATGCTGGTCCGCTCCGGCGCGCTGTCGCTGATCGTCATCGACTCCGTGGCCGCGCTCGTGCCCCGCGCCGAGATCGAGGGTGAGATGGGCGACAGCCACGTCGGCCTCCAGGCCCGCCTGATGAGCCAGGCGCTGCGCAAGATGACCGGTGCCCTCAACAACTCCGGCACCACGGCCATCTTCATCAACCAGCTGCGCGAGAAGATCGGCGTGATGTTCGGCTCGCCGGAGACCACGACCGGTGGTCGCGCGCTGAAGTTCTACTCCTCGGTGCGCCTCGACGTGCGTCGCATCGAGACGCTCAAGGACGGCACCGACATGGTCGGCAACCGCACCCGCGTCAAGGTCGTCAAGAACAAGGTGGCCCCGCCGTTCAAGCAGGCCGAGTTCGACATCATGTACGGCAAGGGCATCAGCCGCGAGGGCGGTCTCATCGACGTTGGCGTCGAGGCGGGCATCATCCGCAAGGCCGGCGCCTGGTACACCTACGAGGGCGACCAGCTCGGCCAGGGCAAGGAGAACTCGCGCAACTTCCTCAAGGACAACCCCGACCTCGCCAACGAGATCGAGAAGCTCATCCTCGAGAAGCTGGGCGTCACTCCCGCCGTCGACAAGCCCGCCGACGACCTGAGCGACGAGCCCATCGGGGTCAATGACTTCTGACCGGGCGCCCGGCTCCGCATCCGGACCCTCGTCGGGTGCGGTCGGGCCGGAGACCCGGCCGGCCCCGTCGTGGGTCGGCGACGTCGGCCTCGGCGTGGAGGCGTGGGTGGGGAAGGTCCCACCCACGCCCACCGGGACCGGCGCCGAGACCCCGGAGCCCGGCACCGATCGCCCTGCCCGAGGCGATCGCGCTGGGCGCGGCAGCGATCGAGGTGGGGGTCGAGGTGGCCGTCGCTCGGGTGGTCGCGGACGCACCCGCACCTGGGAGGAGCGCGAGGCGGCCAGGCTCGCCCGCGAGGAGGCTGCCGCCGCGGAGGTCGAGGCCGACCCCGAGGCGGTGGCCCGCAGGATCCTCCTCGACACCCTCACCGGGCAGGCGCGCTCGCGCCAGGAGCTGGCCGACAAGCTGGCCAAGCGGGGCGTGCCCGACGACCTCGCCGCCGGCCTGCTCGACCGCTTCACCGAGGTCGGGCTGATCGACGACGCCGCCTACGCCCGGCAGTGGGTGGAGAGCCGGCACCGCAGTCGCGGCCTCGCCCCACGCGCCCTGGCCCAGGAGCTGCGGCGCAAGGGCGTCGGCGACGACGACGCCAAGGCCGCGCTCGAGCAGATCGACGAGGACGACCAGCGCATCGCCGCCCGGGCGCTCGTCGACAAGAAGCTGCGCTCGATGGCAGGGCTCGACCCCCAGGTCGCCACCCGCCGCCTGGCCGGCCTCCTCGCTCGCAAGGGCTACCCCGCCGGCCTCGCGTTCTCCGTCGTCCGCGAGGCGCTGGCCGGGGCAGCCGAGGTCGACGAGCCCCACCCCGACTTCTGACCCGGGGCCGGGCTGCGGGCCCGCCTCTCCCACGGGCGACCGCCTCTGGTGGGATGGTGCCGTGAGCGAGCGCGAGGTCCTGACCTACGACCTGTTCGGCACGGCGACGCGCGAGCTGGCCCAGGAGGTGGCCGACTCGGGGTTCCATCCCGACATGATCCTCGCGATCGCCCGGGGCGGACTCGCCCTCGGCATGGGGCTCGGATACGCGCTGGCGGTGAAGAACATCTCCGTGGTCAACGTGGAGTTCTACACCGGCGTCGACCAGCGCCTCGACGTCCCGATCATGCTCCCCCCGACCCCGGCGGCCGTCGACCTGTCGGGCCTGAAGGTGCTGGTGGCCGACGACGTCGCCGACACCGGGCGCACGCTGGAGCTCGTCCACGCGTTCTGCGAGGGACACGTCGCCGAGGTGCGCACGGTCGTCATCTACGAGAAGCCCCAGTCGGTCATCCGACCCGACTACTCGTGGCGGGTCACCGAGCGCTGGATCGACTTCCCCTGGTCGGTGCTGCCGCCGGTCGTGGATCCCGACGCGATGGCGCACTGACGCGTACGCCGTCGTACGGGCGCCGGTGGGCCATGATGACCCCATGAGACCCGCCATCGCCGACGCGCTCCGCCTGCCGGGCGGACCCGTCGACCTCACGACGATCGCGACCGACGCCACGCCCGGCTTCGACGGCACCAAGACCGACGGCAGGGCCGCGCTCGCCGACATGCAGGTCGAGCTGGCCGACCTCCAGGAGCGGCTGTGGGCCGAGCGCACCGCCGGCTCCCAGCGGCGCATCCTGCTGGTGCTCCAGGGCATGGACACCAGCGGCAAGGGCGGCGTGCTGCGCCACACCATCGGCCTGGTCGACCCCCAGGGCATCCGCATCACCAGCTTCAAGGCGCCCACGGAGGAGGAGCTCGCGCACGACTTCCTGTGGCGCATCGAGAAGGGGCTGCCGGAGGCCGGCTACATCGGGGTCTTCGACCGCTCCCACTACGAGGACGTCCTCATCGGCCGCGTCCGCTCCTTCGCCGACCCCGCCGAGATCGAGCGCCGCTACGGCGCGATCAACGACTTCGAGGCCCGGCTGACCGACGAGGGCGTCTCGGTCGTCAAGTGCATGCTCCACATCAGCGCCGCCGAGCAGAACGACCGCCTCGCGGCGCGGCTGGCCAACCCCGACAAGCACTGGAAGTACGACACGAGCGACCTCGACGAGCGGACGATGTGGTCGGCCTACCGCCAGGCCTACGAGATCGCCCTCGAGCGCACGGGCACGGACGCCGCGCCGTGGTACGTCGTGCCGTCGGACAAGAAGTGGTATCGCAACCTGGCGATCGCCCACATCCTCCTCGACACCCTGCGCGGCCTCGACCTGCACTGGCCGGCCGCCCGCTTCGACGTCGCGGCCGAGATCCGGCGGCTCGCCGAGGAGGCACCGGTCCGGTGACGAGCACCGCAGTCACCGGCCCCCTCCCGACGGTCCAGGTCACCCGCTACGTCACCCCGCTGCGCGAGGGCGGCAGCCTGCCCGGCGTCGTGGAGGGCGACGACCTCGGCACCTACGTGTGCAAGTTCCGCGGCGCCGGCCAGGGCGCGAAGGTGCTCGTCGCCGAGGTCATCGTCAGCGGCCTGGCCACCCGCCTCGGCCTGCGCACCCCGCGGCTGGTCGTGCTGGACCTCGACCCCGAGCTCGCGCGCTACGAGGCCGACGAGGAGGTCCAGGACCTGCTCAACGCCAGCGTCGGGCCCAACCTCGGCATCGACTTCCTGCCCGGCTCGTTCGGCGTCGACGGCCAGGTCGGCACGGCGGACGACGAGGGGGCGCGGGTGCTGTGGCTCGACGCCTTCACCGCCAACGTCGACCGTTCGTGGCGCAACCCCAACCTGCTGCTGTGGCACGGCGACCTCTGGGTGATCGACCACGGCGCCTCGCTCTACTTCCACCACGGCTGGCGCTCGGGCGTCACCGACCCGGCGCGGTTCGCCGCGCAGCCGTGGGACGCCGCCGGCCACGTGTTCGAGACCTGCGCCGGCCGGGCGCGCGAGCTCGACGAGGAGATCGCCGCCCGGCTCGACCGGGACGCCTTCGTCGACGTGCTGGCCGCGGTCCCCGACGTGTGGCTGGAGCCGGTGCCCGGCGCGGAGACGCCCGGTGCGCTGCGCGAGGCGTACGTCGAGTTCCTCCTCGCGCGCCTGGGCACCCGCCAGTGGCTGCCGGAGGTCGCACGATGACCGCTCGCCGGATGGCCTACCAGTACGTCGTGCTGCGGTGCGTGCCCCGCCCGGAGCGCGAGGAGTTCGTCAACGTCGGCGTCGTGCTGCACTGCCAGGCCGCCGACTACCTCGACGCCTCGTGGTCGGTCGACGCCGATCGGCTCCGCGCCCTCCACCCCGGCATCGACGTCGACCACGTGTGCGAGGCCCTCACCTTCGCCGACCGGGTGTGCCGCGGCGACGAGCGCGCCGGCGAGGCGGCCCGGCAGTCGCTGGGGCAGCGCTTCGGGTTCCTCAAGGCGCCGCGGAGCACGGTGCTGCAGCCGGGCCCGGTGCACGGAGGTCTCACCGCCGACCCGGCGCGACAGCTCGCCCACCTGCGCGAGCGGCTCGTCGGCTAGCCCATGACGTACGTCGGTGCGGTGCGCGCGGCCCTCGCCGTGGCCGGCGACCCGGTGCGCGCGGCCCAGCAGCAGGCCTACATGAAGTCCGCGCTGCCGTTCGCCGGCCTGACGGCGCCGGAGCTCAGGGCCCTGCTGCGGCCCCTGCTGGTCGAGCACCGCTTCGTCGACCGGGCGCAGTGGGAGGCCGCGGTGCTCGAGCTGTTCGAGGACGTCGAGCACCGCGAGGAGTGGTACGCCGCGGTCGCGCTGCTGCGCGACCCGGCCTACCGCGCGTGGCTCGACCCCGACCTGCTGCGCCTGCTCGAGCACCTCGTCCGGCTCGGCTCCTGGTGGGACGTCGTCGACGAGATCGCCTCGCAGCCCGTCGGCCAGGTGCTGCTCGACCACCGGGGTGCGGCCACGCCGGTCGTCGAGGGCTGGTCGGTCGACCCCGGCAGCCTGTGGGTGCGGCGTACGGCCGTGCTGGCGCAGCTGCGCCACGGCGAGCAGACCGACACCGACCTGCTGGAGCGGGTGCTCGTCGCCAACCTCGATGACACGACGTACGGGCGCGAGTTCTTCGTCCGCAAGGCGGTGGGGTGGGCGCTGCGACAGCATGCGCGCACCGACCCGGCGTGGGTCCGCACCTTCGTGCAGGACCACGCCGACCGGCTGAGCGGGCTGTCGCGGCGCGAGGCGCTCAAGCACCTCACCTGACCTCGGGTGACCGGTCGCCCGAGCGACCGACCGCGACGACGTCGTGCCGGATCAGACGGGGACGAGCTCCACGGCGCCCACGGCGTAGCGGGCGAGGATCGCGCGGGCGACCGCCGGGTGCGCCCCGAGCGGGTCGGAGACCGCCACGGCACCGGCCTCGACGGCCAGCTCGGTGGCCCGGTCGGGCAGCCTGCCGGGAGCGAGGAAGAACGACGCGACGGCGACGTGGCGCTTGCCCTCGGCACGGAACGCACGCACCGCCTCGCCGGCGGCCGGGGGAGCGGCCGAGGCGAAGGCCGCGGTGACCGGGAGCCGGTGACGCGCGCCCCAGGTGCGGGCGATGCGGGCGACCGCCTGGTTGGCGAGCGGGTCGGACGACCCGGCCGCCGTCAGCACCAGCGCGTCGAGCTCACGCACCCGGGCGGCCTTGAGCGCATCGCGCAGGCGCAGGTCGAGCACCTCGAGGAAGGCGGCCTCCATGCCGAGGATGCGGCTGGCCTGGATCCGGACCCCGTCGTGGCGGGCCATCGCGGCGGCGATGGCCTCGGGCACGTCCACCTTGGCGTGGTAGGCCTCGGTGAGCAGCAGCGGGACGACGACGATCTCGTCGTGGCCCGCCTTCACCAGCCGGTCGACGACCGTGTCGAAGCTCGGCTTGGAGAGGTCGAGGAACGCCGTCTCGATCTTGAGGTCGGGTCGCATCGCCTTGACCTCGGCGACGAGCGCCTTGATCGTCGCGGCCGAACGCGGGTCCCGGCTTCCGTGGGCCAGGGCAACCAGAGCAGGAGCAGCCATCAGGCGTGCCTCCGTTCGTGAGTGGAGCGGTGCATCAGGGTGTGGTGCTGCGGCGGGACGACGTTGTCGCGCTGCGTCGAGCGGGAGATGGTCTCGAGGGTCGTGGGTGACGTCATGCGTGGATCCCGCACTCGGTCTTGCCGGTGCCGGCCCACCGCCCGCTGCGCGGGTCGTCGCCGGGGGCGACGCGGCGCGTGCAGGGCCGGCAGCCGATGCTCGGGTAGCCGTCGTGGACGAGCGGGTTGACCAGGACGCCGTGGTCGAGGACGTAGCGGTCCACCTGCTCGTCGCTCCAGCGGGCCAGGGGGGAGACCTTGACCTTGCCCTTGCGGGCGTCCCAGCCGACGACGGGCGCGATGACCCGGTTGTGGGTCTCGGCGCGGCGCAGGCCGGTGGCCCAGGCGTCGTAGCGCGACAGGGCCTCGTTGAGTGGCGCGACCTTGCGCAGCGCGCAGCACAGGTCGGGGTCGGTGCGGTAGAGGTCCGTGCCGTGCGCGGCGTCCTGCTCGGCGACGCTCTGGACCGGCGTGATGGTCAGCAGGTTGACCGGCAGCGTGGCCTCGACGGCGTCGCGGGTGCCGATGGTCTCCGGGAAGTGGTAGCCGGTGTCGAGGAAGACCACGTCGATGCCGGGGGCCACCGTGGAGGCGAGGTGTGCCAGCACGGCGTCGCCCATCGAGGAGGTGATGGCGAACCGCTCGCCGAACGTCGCCACGGCCCACTCGATGATCACCTCGGCGGGGGCGAGCTCGAGCTCGGCGCCGACGTGGGAGACGAGCTCGCGCAGCTCCTCGGGCGTACGCCCCTCGGTGTGGGTGCCCTTGAACGCGCGGGCGGCGCGGGTCGAGAGGCTCACGGCGCGCCTCCGTCGGTGCCGGGGTGCGGGAGCATCCCGGTCATCTGCACGGTGAAGCTGCGCAGGCACGAGCGGCACTCCCAGGCGCCTGCGCCCTCGCGGGGGAACAGGTTCTCGTCCCCGCAGTAGGGGCAGTGGAAGGGCACGGCTCGCTCGGACATCAGGACGCCACCGGCTCCCCGCGCAGCAGCACCTCGTCGGCGCGGGCGACCCAGGTGGCGAAGCGCTCGCCGTCGGTGTGGTCGCGCAGGTAGGCCGACACGACGGCGGAGACGTAGTCGTCGAGGCCGGCGCTGGTGACCTTGTGGGCGCGCAGCTTGCGACCCATCGCGGGGTTGAGCCCGAGGGCACCGCCGAGGTGCACCTGGAAGCCCTCGACCTGGCGGCCGTCGGTGTCCATGACGAGCTGGCCCTTGAGGCCGATGTCGGCGATCTGGGTGCGCGCGCAGGCGTTGGGGCAGCCGTTGACGTTGACCGAGATGGCGGTGTCGAGGTCGGGGAAGCGCTTCTCGAGCTCGGTGACCAGGCGGCGGGCGCGCTCCTTGGTGTCGACGATGGCGAGCTTGCAGAACTCGATGCCGGTGCAGGCCATCGTGGAGCGGCGCCAGTTGCTCGGGCGCGCGGTGAGGCCGATCCGCTCCAGGTCGTCGGCGAACGCCTCGGTGTCCTCGGCGGCCACACCGATCACCACCAGCTTCTGGTAGGCGGTGAGCCGGGCGCCGCGGGCGCCGTGGCGCTCGACCACCTCGGAGAGCGCGGTGAGGGTGGTGCCGTCGATGCGGCCCACCACCGGCGCGGCGCCGATGTAGTAGCGCCCGTCCTTCTGCTCGTGGATGCCGATGTGGTCGCCCTGGGTGACGGGAGCCTCGGGGGAGGGGTTGTCGACGAGCGCGCGGTGGAGGTACTCGTTCTCCAGCACCTCGCGGAACTTGTCCTTGCCCCAGTCGGCGAGGAGGAACTTGAGGCGGGCCTTGGAGCGCAGCCGGCGGTAGCCGTAGTCGCGGAAGATCCCGGCCACGCCCTCCCACGCGTCGGCGACCTCGTCGAGGGGGATCCACACGCCGAGCTTGTGCGCGAGCATGGGATTGGTGGACAGGCCGCCGCCGACCCAGAGGTCGAAGCCGGGGCCGTGCTCGGGGTGGACGGTGCCCACGAACGACACGTCGTTGACCTCGGGGGCGACGTCGTGGCTGGGGTGCCCGGTCAGCGCGGTCTTGAACTTGCGGGGCAGGTTGGAGAACTCCGGGTTGTCGAGCGCGCGGCGCTTGATCTCGGCCAGCGCCTCGCTGCCGTCGATGATCTCGTCCTTCGCGATGCCGGCGACGGGGGAGCCGAGGAACGGTCGCGGGCTGTCGCCGCACGCCTCCAGCGTGCTGAGTCCGACGGCCTCGAGCCGCTCCCAGATCGCCGGGACGTCCTCGATCTCGATCCAGTGGTACTGGATGTTGTTGCGGTCGGTGATGTCGGCGGTGTTGCGGGCGTAGGCCGTCGACACCTCGCCGAGTGCCCGCAGGGCGGCCGCGTCGAGGACCGCGCCGTCGGTGCGCACGCGCATCATGAAGTAGCGGTCGTCGAGCTCCTCCTCCTCGAGCTGGGCGGTCTTGCCGCCGTCGAAGCCGGGAGCGCGCTGCGTGTAGAGGCCCATCCACCGGAAGCGGCCGCGCAGGTCGGCGGGGTCGATCGAGTCGAAGCCGCGGCGCGAGTATGTGTGGAGGATGCGATCGCGCACGTTGAGCGGGTCGTCGTCCTTCTTGGACTGCTCGTTCTTGTTGAGCGGCTCGGTGTAGCCGAGCGCCCACTGGCCCTCGGCGCGCTTGGGGCGCGGGATCTCGGTGCGCTGGGCGGCCTGGGGCGTGAACCGGAGGTCGGGCATGTCAGGAGAGTCCTGTTCGCTGATGGTGCCGCGCGCGACGGTGAGCGCGGAGGGGGATGTGCTGGGCGGCGTTCAGCGATGCCAACAGGTCGCGCTGCCCACGCGCATGAGGTCGACATGACGTCGGACCACAAGGTGTGCGTGGGTGCAGGCGGTGACCATGTCAAGAAGTCTCAGGGCTTGGACAGATGTTCCACAAGGCGGAATCTCGTATCGCGAGACCAAGCGCCACGATGTGAGACGCGCCCCGGGGCGTCACGCCTCCGCGCGGCTGGAGTGCGACCCAGGTCACACCGGTGGTCCAGTCCTCAGCCGCGGCTCGCGCATGAGGCGACGCCGAGCCAGGTGTGGTGGTTGCCCCACCAGCACCAGCCCAGCTTGGTGGCGCCGCGGCGCTGGGCGCCGTCGCGGCCGGTGCCGTTGCTGATCCACAGCGCGGGGGTGCGGGCGTCGTACGTCCCGTTGGCGCGACGCAGTCGCGAGCCGGGCGCCATGAAGCAGGCGTTGCGCTCCAGCACCTCGGGCTCCTGAAGCACCCAGTGGAGGCCTTCGGCCAGGGTGAGGGGCGAGCGGCCCGCGGCGACGATCTCGGGCACCGACTCGGCGGGGGTGCGGCCGAGGAACGCCTCGCCCCGGTCGAGACCGATCGCGACGTAGGGCATCGGTGGCACCTCCTCGACGGGGGCGAACGCGTCCACGTCGGTCATGTCCTTGACGACGAAGCCGGCCAGGTCCCCGCGCCGCAGCAGCGGGGCCAGCGCCGAGGCGGGCGCCGACGTCACCAGGAGCGCGCCGGAGGGCGCGCCGGCGGCCACCCCCCGCAGCCGGTCGGGGGCGGTCCCGGAGAGGTCGTGGACGCCGAGCCGGACGAGCCGCTCGGCCTGGTCGGACGGAGAGGGGAGGGCCATGCGGGTCCAACGCGCCACCCGTCGCCGGGGTTCCCGTGCCGCGGTGTCCAGCGCGCGCGGGTGGCGGGCGGTCCGGGCCCGGTCGGCCTCTAGGCTGTCGCCATGACGGACTCCCTGATCAGCAGTGCGTACTCCCAGGCCCTCGAGGTCATCGCCTCGGTCGAACCCCGCGTCGCGGAGGCCACCCGGCAGGAGCTCGCCGACCAGCGGGCCTCCCTCAAGCTGATCGCCTCGGAGAACTACGCCTCGCCCGCCGTGCTGCTCACGATGGGCACCTGGTTCAGCGACAAGTACGCCGAGGGCACCGTCGGCCACCGCTTCTACGCCGGCTGCCAGAACGTCGACACCGTCGAGTCGCTGGCCGCGGAGCACGCCCGCGAGCTGTTCGGGGCGCCCTACGCCTACGTGCAGCCGCACTCCGGCATCGACGCCAACCTCGTCGCGTTCTGGTCGATCCTGGCCAACAAGGTGGAGTCGCCCTACCTGGAGAAGATGCAGGCCAAGAACGTCAACGAGCTCAGCGAGGCCGACTGGGAGCGGCTGCGCCACGAGTTCGGCAACCAGCGCCTGCTCGGCATGTCGCTCGACGCCGGCGGCCACCTCACGCACGGCTTCCGGCCCAACATCAGCGGCAAGATGTTCCACCAGCAGCAGTACGGCACCGACCCGGAGACGGGGCTGCTCGACTACGACGCGGTCGCGGCCAAGGCGCGCGAGTTCAAGCCGCTGGTGCTCGTCGCCGGTTACTCCGCCTACCCGCGCCGGGTCAACTTCGCCCGGATGCGCGAGATCGCCGACGAGGTCGGCGCCGTGCTGATGGTCGACATGGCCCACTTCGCCGGTCTGGTGGCCGGCAAGGTGTTCACCGGCGAGGAGGACCCCGTCCCCTACGCCCACATCACCACCACCACGACGCACAAGTCGCTGCGCGGCCCGCGCGGCGGCATGGTGCTGGCGCAGGAGGAGTTCGCCGCCGACGTCGACCGTGGCTGCCCGATGGTGCTCGGCGGCCCGCTGGCGCACGTGATGGCGGCCAAGGCCGTCGCGTTCGCGGAGGCCCGCACCAACGCGTTCCAGGACTACGCGCAGCGCATCGCCGACAACGCCAAGTCGCTGGCCGAGGGCTTCCTCACCCGCGGCGCCACCCTCGTCACCGGCGGCACCGACAACCACCTCGTCCTACTCGACGTGTCGTCGTTCGGCCTCACCGGCCGCCAGGCGGAGTCCGCGCTCCTGGAGGCCGGCGTCGTGACCAACCGCAACTCGGTGCCCGCCGACCCCAACGGCGCCTGGTACACCTCCGGCGTCCGGCTCGGCACCCCCGCCCTGACCACCCGCGGCTTCGGCCACGAGGAGTTCGACACCGTGGCCGAGCTCATCGTCGACGTGCTGGCCAACACCCGGGCAGGCACCACCAAGGCCGGCGGGCCCAGCAAGGCGTCGTACGTGCTCGGCGACGGCGTCGCCGACCGCGTCACCAAGCGGTCGGCCGAGATGCTCGACAAGCACCCGCTCTACCCGGGCCTCGTCCTCGGCTGACGAGTGGGCTCGTCGTGGCGCTCAGGCGGGGTCGAGTGGGCTCGTTGTGACGCTCTGGCGGGATCGAGTCGGCTCGTTGTGACGCTCTGGCGGGGTCGAGTCGGCTCGTCCTAACGCCCACGACATGTCAGGTTGAGCGGACGACGGTCAGGATGCGCCGACTCGCCGCGACGTCGCGGTCAGGGTGCGCCGACTCGACTCGATCTCGTGGTCAGGATGCGCCGACTCGACTGCCGTCAGACCAGGGAGCGGTAGAGCTCGAGCGTGCGGGCGGCGATGGAGCCCCAGCTGAAGTGCTCCTCGGCGCGCCGCCGGCCGGCGACGCCGAAGGCGCGGGCGCGGTCGGGGTCGCTGACGGCATCGGTGAGCGCGGCGGCGAGGTCGGCGACGTAGCGCTCGGGGTCGAGGGGGGTGCCCGTGCCGTCGGTGGCCTGCTCGATCGGCACCAGCCACCCGGTCTCGCCGTCGACCACGACCTCGGGGATGCCGCCCGTCGCGGTGGCGACGACGGCGGTCTCGCAGGCCATCGCCTCGAGGTTGACGATGCCGAGCGGCTCGTAGATCGACGGGCAGGCGAACACGGTCGCCGCGGTCAGCAGCGCCACGACGTCGGTGCGGGGGAGCATCTCGGGGATCCACACGACGCCCGAGCGGGTGGCGGCGAGGTCCTCGACCAGGACCCGCACCTCGGCCTCGATCTCCGGGGTGTCGGGCGCGCCCGCGCACAGCACCAGCTGGACCTCGGGGGGCAGCGCGGCGGCCGCCCGCAGGAACAGCGGCAGGCCCTTCTGCCGGGTGATCCGGCCGACGAAGACGACGCTCGGCCGGTCGGGGTCGACGCCCAGCTCGCGCACCCGGTCGGGGTCGTCGAGCGGCGCCCACTCGGTGGTGTCGATGCCGTTGTGCACGACGTGCACCTGGGCGGGGTCGACGGCCGGATAGCTGCGCAGCACGTCGTCCCGCATCGCCGCGCTGACCGCGACGATGGCCGCAGCGCCCTCGTACGCCGTCTGCTCGACCCAGCTCGACAGCGCGTAGCCGCCGCCGAGCTGCTCGGCCTTCCACGGCCGCATCGGCTCGAGCGAGTGGGCGCTGACGACGTGGGGGATGCCGTGCATCAGCCCGGCGAGGTGGCCGGCCATGTTGGCGTACCAGGTGTGGGAGTGGACCAGGTCGGCGCCGTCGCAGTCGTCGACCATCGCGAGGTCGACGCCGAGCGTGCGGATCGCCGGGTTGGCCCCGGCGAGCGAGTCGGGCTCGGCGTACGCCGTGGTGCCGGCCTCGGAGCGGGGGGCGCCGAAGCAGCGCACCCGGGCGTCGACGTCGGGCAGCACCCGCAGGGCGCGGACCAGCTCGGCGACGTGCACCCCGGCGCCGCCGTAGACCTCCGGTGGGTACTCCTTGCTGAGGACGTCGATGCGCATGAGGTGAAGGTAGTCCCCGGGGGTGGTCGACCGCGTCCCCACCGGACGGCTAGTTTCGGGGCATGGCCATCACGCCCCCGCGCAAGAAGGTGCTCGCCGTCGTGCTGGCCGGGGGTGAGGGCAAGCGCCTGATGCCGCTGACGGCCGACCGGGCCAAGCCCGCGGTGCCGTTCGGCGGCATCTACCGGCTGATCGACTTCGCGCTGTCCAACGTCGTCAACTCCGGCTACCTCAAGGTCGTCGTGCTGACGCAGTACAAGTCGCACAGCCTCGACCGGCACGTCACCACGACCTGGCGGATGTCCAACCTGCTGGGCAACTACGTCACCCCGGTGCCCGCGCAGCAGCGCGTCGGCAAGCGGTGGTACCTCGGCAGCGCCGACGCGATCTTCCAGTCGCTCAACCTGCTCACCGACGAGCGGCCCGACATCGTGGTCGTGGTGGGCGCCGACCACGTCTACCGCATGGACTTCGCCCAGATGGTCGCCGACCACGTCGAGTCCGGCGCCGGCTGCACCGTCGCCGCGATCCGTCAGCCGATCGGCCTGGCCGACCAGTTCGGCGTGATCGACGTCGACCCGGCCAGCCCGTCGCGGATCCGCGCGTTCCTCGAGAAGCCGACCGACCCCGTCGGCCTCCCCGACGCGCCCGACGAGGTGCTGGCCAGCATGGGCAACTACGTCTTCGACGCCGACGCGCTGCGCGACGCCGTGACCCGCGACGCCGATCGCGACGAGTCCAAGCACGACATGGGCGGCGACATCGTGCCGTGGTTCGTCGACAAGTCGGAGTCGGCCGTCTACGACTACAAGGACAACGAGGTCCCCGGCGCGACCGACCGCGACCGCGGCTACTGGCGCGACGTCGGGACGATGCGCTCCTACTACGACGCGCACATGGACCTGGTCTCGCCGCTGCCCGTCTTCAACCTCTACAACACCGCGTGGCCGATCTACACCAGCTACGGCCCGCACCCGCCGGCCAAGCTGGTCGAGGGCGCGAGCGGCGCCCAGGTGTCGACCTTCAACTCGATCCTGTCGCCGGGCGTGGTGATCAGCGGCGGCCGGGTCAACCGGTCGGTGCTCTCGCCGGCCGCGTGGGTCAAGGACGGCGCGGAGGTGTCCGACTCGGTGCTGATGGACGGGGTGTGGGTCGGCGAGGGAGCGGTCGTGCGCAACGCGATCCTCGACAAGGGCGTCGTCGTGCCTCCCGGCGTGCACATCGGCGTCGACCACGACGCCGACCGCGCTCGCGGGTTCGTCGTCGAGGAGGGACTCACCGTCCTGGCCAAGCAGCAGTCGGTCCCGGAGGACTAGAGCGCATCGCGCTGGGCCACGAGGAACGCCAGCTCGACCTCGTTGCGGCAGGCGGCGATGGCTTGGTCGTACGCCGCCCGCGCCGCGTCGGTGTCGCCGGCGCGGGAGAGCAGCTCGGCGCGCACGGCGGCCGGACGGTGGCTGGCGGGGATCTCCAGGCCCTCCAGCGCCTCGAGCCCGGCGGCCGGCCCGTGCTGCTCGGCGACCGCGACCGCGACCGCTCGCGCCAGCCGTGCCGAGGGCGACGGCGCCACCCGCAGCAGCAGGTCGTAGAGGCCGACGACGCGGTCCCAGCGGGTGTCCTCGGTGCTCGGCGCGGTGGCGTGCTCGGCGGCGATGCGTGCCTGCAGGACGTAGGACGCGGCGAGCGCGGTCAGCGCGCCGGTCAGGACGGGGTGGGCGAGCAGCCGCGTCGCCTCGGCGATGTCGTCGTGGTGCCAGCGGTCGCGATCCTGGTCGGCGAGCAGCACCAGCCGCCCGTCGCGCACCCGGGCGTCGCGCCGCGAGTGCTGCAGCAGCATCAGCGCAAGCAGCGCGACGAGCGCGGGCTCGCCAGGGCGCAGGGCGAGCACCACGCGCACCAGCCTGATCGCCTCGCCGGCCTGGTCGGCGCGCAGCAGGTCGGGGCCTGTGCCGGGGGCGTAGCCGGCGGTGAAGGCGAGGTAGGCCGTCTGGGCGACCATGTCCATCCGGTCGGGCAGCACGGAGGCGTCGGGGACCCCGAAGGGGATGCCGGCCCCGACGATGCGCTTCTTGGCCCGGGTGATCCGCGCGGCCATCGTCGGCTCGGGCACGAGGAAGAGCCGTGCGATGTCGGCGGTCGGCACGCCGAGCACCAGCCGGAGGCTGAGGGCGCTGGCCGCCTCCGGCGCCAGCGCCGGGTGGGCGCACATCAGCACCAGGCGCAGCACGTCGTCCTCGACCAGGCTGCCGGCGTCGGCCATCGTGCGGGCTCCTTGCTGGTGCTGCTCGGCGTCGACGAGCAGCAGCTGCTCCTTGCGCCGGGCCACGTCCTCGGTGCGCAGCCGGTCGAGCACCCGGCGGCGCGCGGCGGTCATCAGCCAGGCGGGCGGGCTGGCGGGCACACCGTCGAGCGGCCAGGTGCGGCTGGCCGCCTCGACGGCGTCGCCCAGCGCGTCCTCGACGAGGTCGAGGCGACGGAACTGCGCGAGGAGCAGGGCCACCAGACGGCCCCACTCCTCGCGCACGACCTCGGCGAGGGGGTCCTGGGGGAGGGTCATGCGGTCGCTCAGCCCATGTCCACCGCGGGCTGCACGTGCAGGTCGTAGGCGGGCAACGCCGGGAGCACCTCGAGGAGCACGTCGAGGTCGGGTGCCTCGACCAGGTAGAAGCCGCCCATCGCCTCGACCGCCTCGGCGAAGGGGCCCTCGCTCACCTGCAGCCGCCCGCCGCGCGGGCGGACGGTGGTCGCCGACTCCGGGCCGGCGAGCGCCTCGCCGGCGAGGATCTCCACGCCGTCGCGCGCCGCGCAGGCCGCGTCGAACTCGCCGAACTTCGCCATGGTGGCGGCCTTCTCCTCGTCCGTCTGCTCGTCCCAGGGCAACTCGTCGCCGTCGTCCATCAACAGCACCAGGTACTTCATCGCTCGTCCTCTCGTCGTCGTGTCACGGCGCTCAGCCGATGGAGATGGTGGGTCGGATCTCGACCGAGTACGTGGCGGGCAGCAGCGCCGCAGCCCGGACGGCGTGGTCGAGGTCGGGCAGCTCCACGTCGTAGTAGCCGCCCAGCTGCTCGGCGGTCTCCGCGAACGGGCCCTCGGTCACCACGATCTCGCCGTCGCGGGTGCCGCCGCGGTGTCGCACCGTCGTCGCCCGCTCGGCGTCGGCGAGGGCACCCGAGGCGTGCTCGGTGCCGTGCGCGGCGACGAAGGCGGAGAACGCCTCGTGGTCGCGGTAGTAGGACTCGCGGACCTCCGCACTCGCGGCGTCCCACTCCGAGGACTCGTAGGCGATGAACAGCACGTAGCGGCTCATGTCGGTCCCCTTCACTCCGCCATCCGACGGAACTCGATGTGCTCGCCGCGGGCGGCGAACCGCTCGCACGTCGCGCGCAGTGCCGTCTCGTCGGTGGAGTCGACGAGGTAGAAGCCGACCACCTGCTCGGTGGTCTCGCTGAACGGCCCGTCGGTGACCAGCGCGCCCCCGGCCCCGTCGGGGCGCATGGACGTCGCCTGCACGGACGGCTCGAGCGGGCCGCCGGTGACGAGGATGTGGCCCTCGGCCTCGAGGTCGCGCTGGAACTCGCCGTGCGAGCGGTGCCCCATCTCGTGCTCCTCGGGCGGCAGGTCGTCCCACGCCGCCTCGGGGGCGGGCAGCAGGATCAGGTATCGGCTCATCGCCGGTGGCTCCTTCGTGTCGTGGGCCGCGGCTGCGGCCTCACCACTCTGACGGACGGCCCCCGTCCGGATCGACAGCCGACACGGCACATTCTCGGGTGGGTCTTGCTGAACCCACCGCGAAACCCGACAAGATGGGGCCATGGCCACCCACGAGAGAGCCGGACAGCCCGCCCGCACCGAGGACCTGGTGGACGTCTCCCACCTCGTGACGGCCTACTTCGACCTCGAGCCCGACCCGGACGAGGTGTCGCAGCAGGTCGCCTTCGGCACCAGCGGGCACCGCGGCACCTCGCTCGCCACCTCGTTCAACGAGATGCACATCGCCGCGACCACGCAGGCCATCTGCGACTACCGGCGCGAGCAGGGCTACGACGGCCCGCTGTTCATCGGGCGCGACACCCACGCGCTGTCCGAGCCGGCGTGGGCCACGGCGCTGGAGGTGCTGGTCGCCAACGACGTCACCGTGCTGGTCGACGACCGCGACGGCTTCACCCCGACCCCGGCGGTCAGCCACGCGATCATCCGCGCCAACCGGGGGCGTACGACCGGTGCGGGGCTCGCCGACGGCATCGTGGTCACCCCCTCGCACAACCCGCCCCAGGACGGTGGATTCAAGTACAACCCGCCCCACGGCGGCCCGGCCGACACCGACGCCACGAGCGTCATCGCCGCGCGGGCCAACGAGCTGATCCGCGGCAACGTCGCGGGCGTGCGCCGCGTGTCGTTCGCCAAGGCCCGCGCCGCCGCCGGGTCCTACGACTTCCTGGGCACCTACGTCGACGACCTGCCGACCGTCCTCGACCTCGACGTGATCCGGGACGCCGGCGTGCGCATCGGCGCCGACCCGCTCGGCGGGGCGAGCGTGGCCTACTGGGGCGAGATCGCGGAGCGGCACCGGCTCGACCTGACGGTGGTCAACCCGCTCGTCGACCCGACCTGGCGCTTCATGACGCTCGACTGGGACGGCAAGATCCGGATGGACTGCTCCTCGCCCTACGCGATGGCCTCGCTGGTGGGCCGCAAGGACGAGTACGCCATCGCCACGGGCAACGACGCCGACGCCGACCGGCACGGCATCGTGACCCCCGACGCGGGCCTGATGAACCCCAACCACTTCCTCGCGGTCGCCATCGCCCACCTCTTCGGCGGGGCGCGTCCCGGCTGGCCCGACGGCGCCCGGATCGGCAAGACGCTGGTCTCGAGCTCGATGATCGACCGGGTCGCTGCGTCGATCGGCGCGCCGCTGGTCGAGGTGCCCGTCGGCTTCAAGTGGTTCGTGCCCGGGCTGATGGACGGGTCGTTCGGGTTCGGGGGAGAGGAGTCCGCGGGGGCGTCGTTCCTGCGGCGTGACGGCTCCACCTGGACCACCGACAAGGACGGCATCGTGCTCGCGCTGCTGGCGAGCGAGATCCTCGGCGCGACCGGTCGCACGCCCAGCCAGCACTACGCCGAGCTGGTCGAGCGCCACGGCGACCCGGCGTACGCGCGCATCGACGCACCCGCCGACCGCGAGCAGAAGGCCCGGCTGGCCGCCCTGACCCCCGACGACGTGGCCGCGACCGAGCTCGCGGGCGAGCCGATCACCGGCAAGCTCACCGAGGCGCCCGGCAACGGGGCGAAGATCGGCGGGCTCAAGGTGACGACCGAGTCGGCCTGGTTCGCGGCGCGGCCCAGCGGCACCGAGGACGTCTACAAGATCTACGCCGAGTCGTTCCGGGGGCCCGAGCACCTCGCGCAGGTGCAGGAGGAGGCCCGTCAGGTGGTCGGCGCGGCGCTGGGCTGAGGAGCACCCGCGGGGTGGCGAGGTCAGCCGCCGACCGGACCCGCCTCGATCGGGTCGCGGCGCCGTCGCCCGTGCGACCGCGCGTCCTGGCCGTCCTTGCCGTCGGGGTCGTCGATGTCGGTGCGGGAGAAGCTGACCGCCACGATCGCGTCGAGACGGACCAGCACCTGCTGGGCGTTGCCGTCGTCGAGCACCACCCCGAGCCCGTCGGCGCCGACGATGCGGCCCTCGAGCCACGTGCCCTGGACGAGCAGTCGCACGGCGGCGCCGGCGTCCTGCGCGTGCCGCAGCAGGGTCCCGACGGTGAACAACGTGCTGCCCTTGGCCGACATGGCCTCCCCCTCCCGGCATGCCCGCGCTCCCACAGCGCGGACCCGGCTAGGCGCACCGTCGGGCTGGTCCTGACGGTGCGCGCGACGAGCCTGTCACAGCATCGGGGTCGCCCGCTCGACAACGGCGCGGAGGGATCCGCTCTCCAGCATCCCGAACGTCCCACCGTACGACGTGCCGAAGCGGCTGCCGCAGAAGGCGTCGGCCACCTCGCCCGGCGCGAAGCGCACCAGGAGGGAGCCCTGGAGGCACGCGGCCATCCGGCCGGCCAACCGCCGCGCGCCCGCCTCGACACCGGCAGCCTCGCCAAGGAGGGCGAGGGTGTCGTCGACCGCCCGGTCGAGCCGGCTGTCGCCCCCGCGCGCCGCACCGACCTCCGTGATCCAGGCGTGGAGCACCTCGGGCTCGCGGCCGAGGGCACGGAGCACGTCGAGCGCGTTGACGTTGCCCGAGCCCTCCCAGACCGAGTTGAGCGGCGACTCCCGGAACATCAGCGGGAGGCCCGAGTCCTCGACGTAGCCGTTGCCGCCGAGGCACTCGAGCGCCTCGGCGACCATCGCCGGGGTGCGCTTGCACACCCAGAACTTGGCCAGCGGGAGCGCGATGCGGCGCAGCGCCACCTCGTGCGGGTCGCCGGGCCGGTCGACGGCCGCGGCGAGGCGCATCGCGAGCGCGGTCGCCGCCTCCGACTCGACGGCGAGGTCGGCCACGACGTTCTGCATGAGCGGCGCGTCGGCCAGCAGCCTGCCGAACGCGAAGCGGTGCGCGACGTGCCAGGACGCCTCGGCCAGGGCGTGGCGCATCAGCGCCGCCGAGCCCAGCACGCAGTCCAGCCGGGTCGCCGCCACCATCTCGATGATGGTCCGCACCCCGCGGCCCTCGTCGCCCAGGCGCCGGGCCAGCGTGCCGGTGAGCTCGAGCTCGCTGGAGGCGTTGGACCGGTTGCCGAGCTTGTCCTTGAGCCGCACGACGTCGATCCGGTTGCGCGTGCCGTCGTCCAGCACGCGCGGCACGACGAAGCAGGTGAGGCCGCCCTCGGCCTGGGCGAGGACGAGGAAGACGTCGTTCATCGGCGCGGAGGTGAACCACTTGTGGCCGTCGAGGCGGTACCAACCGTCGTCGGCGGTCGGGGTCGCGCGGGTCTGGTTGGCCCGCACGTCGGAGCCGCCCTGCTTCTCCGTCATGCCCATCCCGGCGAGCGCGCCGGCCTTGGCCGACCGGCTGCGCACGCCCGGGTCGTAGGAGCGTGAGGCCAGCAGCGGCGTCCACTCCTCGGCGAGCGCCTCGTCGGCCCGCAGCGCCGGCACGGCGGCGTACGTCATCGAGATCGGGCACCCGTGCCCCGGCTCGGTCTGGGACCACGCGTAGAACCCGGCCGCGCGCCGCAGGTGGGCGTGCGGGTCGCCGGCCTCCTGCTGCTCCCACGGCGCGGCCTGGAGGCCGTGGCCGACGGCGCGCTCCATCAGCCAGTGCCACGAGGGGTGGAACGCGACCTCGTCGATGCGGTTGCCCCAGCGGTCGTACGGCACGAGCTCGGGGTGGTGGCGGTTGGCGAGCATGCCGTGCTCGCGCGCCTCGGTGGTGCCCGCCTCGGCGCCCAGCGGGGCGAGCTCGTCGACCAGCCCGGGGGCGCCGTGTCGGGCCAGCGCGTCGGTGAGGGCGACGTCGGAGGTGACCACGTTGTGCCCGACGAGGGGCGGCGCCTGGTTGGTCGCGGTCCGGAGGTCGACGATGGGGCGCTCGCTCATGGCGCCACGGTAGGGCCCCGCTCCTCCCTCCACGAGGGGTCGGTCACGTCGCACGCGGAACCGCCGCGTGGGTCCGGTGACCGAGCGTGCCGGCTCGATAGCGTGGCCGCATGGTCGAGGCGCGGGAGGACACCCCTGCCCCGCGCCGCGTCGAGGTCCTCCTCCGCCGGTGGCGGGAGCAGGCCTGGCGCATCATCGTCACGAGCGTCGGGTCGTGCCTGCGGCACCGCGTCACCGGCCTGGCCGCGGAGGCGGCGTTCTTCGCGGTGCTGTCGGTGCCGCCGCTGATCTTCGCCCTCGCCGGCGCGGTCGGCTTCGTCAGCGAGCGGTTCACCGACACCCAGGTGGAGGACGTGCGCAATGCCGTCCTCGAGATGTCGCGGCAGGGCCTGACCGAGAGGGCCGTCAACACGATCATCCGCCCGACGATCGACCAGGTCCTCGACGGCGGGCGCTACGACGTGATCTCGATCGGGTTCATCCTGGCGCTCTGGTCGGGCTCGCGCGCGCTCAACGTCTTCGTCGACACCATCACGATCATGCACGGCCTCGGCGGGCATCGGGGGATCGTCGCCACCCGCGCGCTGTCGTTCGTGCTCTACGTCCTCGCGATGGTGACCGGCGCGGTGAGCATCCCGCTCGTCGTCGCCGGCCCGAGCCTGGTCGACCGGGTGGTGCCCGAGCGCCTCGACTTCGTCAACAGCCTCTACTGGCCCGTCGTGCTCGTGGTGTGCATCTGCTTCCTCGCCACGCTCTACCACGTGTCGGTCCCGGTGCGGACCAACTGGAGCTTCAACCTGCCCGGCGCCGTCTTCGCGCTGTTCTGCTGGATCGCCGGGTCCTACACGCTGCGCTGGGTGCTCACCGTCACCGCGGCGGAGTCGCGGTCGATCTACGGGCCGCTGGCGGCGCCGATCGCCGTGCTGCTGTGGCTCTACCTGCTGGCCCTATCCGTGCTCATAGGGGCGGCGGTCAACGCGGCGTTCGACACCGTCTACCCGCAGAAGAGCACGACGCGCGCGCGGCTCGAGATGGTGCAGCGGCTGCGGGAGCGGAGGAGCGTGCGAGACTCCTGACCGTGTCTGCTGACAGCGTGGAGCCCGGCGTCGGCCGGGTCTCCCTCCCGGAGACCGAACGGTCTCCCTGGTGGGAGCTCGGCCGCCGGATCCTGATGGCGGCCGCGATCCTGTTCGGCACCGTCCTGCTCGTCTACCTCGACCGCGAGGGCTACCGCGACAACGCGCACCCCGGCCGCGACCTGACCCTGCTCGACGCGTTCTACTACACGACCGTCACGCTCAGCACGACCGGCTACGGCGACATCGCACCGGAGTCGGAGCAGGCCCGGCTGGTCAACGCGCTGGTGATCACGCCGGCCCGCATCGCCTTCCTGGTGCTGCTGATCGGCACCACCCTCGAGGTCCTCGCCTCGCAGGGACGCGAGATGTTCCGGGTCTCCCGGTGGAGGAACAAGAAGATGGACCAGCACGTCGTCGTCGTCGGCTACGGCACCAAGGGCCGCAGCGCGATCGACACCCTCGTCAGCAACGGCTACGACCGCAGGTCGATCGTGGTCGTCGACCCCGAGCCCGTGCCCGTCGAGGAGGCCAACCGCGACCGGCTCGTGGCCATCGTCGGCGACGCCACGCGGCGCGGGGTGCTGCGCCAGGCGGGGGTGGAGAAGGCGACCCACGTCATCATCACCACCGACCGCGACGACTCCAACGTGCTCGTCACCCTCACCGTCCGTCAGATCAACCCCGACGCCTGGATCGTGGCGTCGGTGCGCGAGCAGGAGAACGTCCCGCTGATGCGCCAGTCGGGGGCCAACTCGGTCATCACCTCCTCCGACGCGGTCGGGCGGCTGCTCGGCCTGTCGTCGATGTCGCCGATGCTCGGCTCGGTGATGGAGGACCTGATGACCTACGGCGAGGGCCTCGAGGTCGCCGAGCGCGACCTGCTCGTCGCCGAGGTCGGCAAGCAGCCCCAGCGGCTGCCCGACCAGGTCATCGCGGTGATCCGCGACGAGAAGGTGTACCGCTACTTCGACCCCGTGGTGTCCCTGCTCGCGCGCGGCGACCGGCTCATCGTCGTACGCCCGGCGAAGGAGCTGCCGTGGGCGCCGCGCCCGGGCACCCACGGCGAGGAACTGGCCGACGAGGACGACTGAGCCGTGATCGCCTCGCACCGACACCGCTTCGTGTTCGTCAAGACCCGCAAGACCGCCGGCACCAGCCTCGAGATCGCGTTGTCGCGCCACTGCGGCCCCGACGACATCGTCACCCGGATCAGCCCCGAGGACGAGGAGCTGCGCGCGGCCGCCGGGGGAGTGGGCCCGCAGAACGACGACACCGAGCCCAGCTCGTACGCCCACATGGGCGCGCGCCGGGTCATCGAGGTGATCGGGCGCGAGACGTGGGACGACTACTTCACCTTCGCGGTGGAGCGCAACCCGTTCGACGTGGTCGCCTCGTCCTACCGCTACAGCGCGCGCAAGCCGTCGTTCACCAAGACCTTCGCCGAGTTCGTCCGCACCCCGAAGCGGATGGAGCGCCTCGCCCTCAACGAGCGGCTCTACCGGCTCGGTGGGCGGGTCGTCGTCGACCGGGTCTACCGCTACGAGGAGCTGCCCGCCGCGGTGGCGGACCTGTCGTCGCGCCTCGGCATCGAGCTCGACCTGCCCCACGCCAAGCAGGGGAGCGGGCCTCACTACCGCGAGCTCTACGGCCCCGGGGACGCCGACATCGTGGCCGCCCGCTTCCGCCGGACGATCGAGGAGTTCGGCTACGGGTTCTGAGGTGGCGGCGTGGTCGGAGGTCGCTCGCGCCCGTCGGAGTCCCCGCTCGAGCGGGGACTCCGACACCTGGAGGGGGTTGCAACGGCCTCCAGGTGTCAGACTTCCCCACCAAGTCCGCCCCGGGAGGCGGTCGATTCCCGC
Source organism: Nocardioides sp. zg-1228 (assembly GCF_017086465.1). Lineage (NCBI taxonomy): Bacteria > Bacillati > Actinomycetota > Actinomycetes > Propionibacteriales > Nocardioidaceae > Nocardioides > Nocardioides sp. zg-1228. The sequence continues at coordinate 1,751,517 of NZ_CP070961.1, forward strand.
TGGAGCGACGAATTACACGTTTGATGTTCACCCATCGGCGTGGCGCGCTTGACATTTGACCCATACGATCGTCGCTTGTGCCCCAAACGTCACACGAGTCTCACGAGTCACACCCGGTTCGAGCACGCCTGACGACCGTCCGGAACGTCGTCGGTCGGGCGCTCGGGACGGCCAAGCTCCTCACCGGGTTGCTCGTCCTGCTCGCCCTGGTCGTGCCGACCACCGCGGGTCGGATCACCCTCGCGTCGTCCACCTACCTGTGCTCGGGCTACCAGGGGTGCGCGGCCGCGGGGTACGGCGACGGTGGCTACCGACAGGTCTCCTCGAAGCAGTACTGGCGCATGTACGCCGGGCACAACTGCACGAACTACGTGGCCTACCGGCTCATCCAGTCGGGCATGCCCGACGTCCGGCCGTGGGAGGGCAACGGCAACGCGTCGAACTGGGGCGTCGCGATGGCCGCCATCACCGACCAGACGCCCACCGTCGGCTCCGTCGCCTGGTATCGGCCGCACGTCACGCCGGCCGGCGGGAACGGGCACGTCGCCATCGTGGAGCAGGTCATCTCCGACACCGAGATCATCGTCTCCGAGGACTACTGGGGCGGCGACTTCTACTGGCGCCGCATCACCAAGACCGGCGGCGGCTGGCCGAGCGGGTTCATCCACTTCAACGACCGCGTGGTGCAGCCCACCTCGCCCCCCACGATCGCCGGGTCGGCCATGGTCGGCTCGCCGCTCGAGGTGGCCGTCGGATCCTGGACGCCCGCGCCCTCGAGCATCACCTTCCGCTGGCTGGCCGACGGAGCGGCCATCCCCGGAGCCACCGGGTCCGCCTACGTGCCCACGCCCGACGTCAAGGGCAAGACCCTGACCGCCGAGGTGACGGCGCAGCTGGACGGCTACACCCCCGGCGCCGCGGCCCTGGCGACCCCTCCGGTCGCACCCGGCACCTTCGCACGCACCCAGCTGCCGACGATCCAGGGCGAGCCCCAGGTCGGCTCGACCCTCACGCTCACCCCGTCGACGTGGTCCCCGCAGCCGAAGAAGTCCACGACCCAGTGGTACGCCGACGGCAAGCCCCTCGCCGACGCCACCGGCAACACCCTGACCCTCACCCGTGACCAGATCGGGCAGCAGATCAGCGCACGCGTCACGGCGAGCGCGAACGGCTACCGCAAGTCCAGGTCGAACGCACCGGCGACCGCGGCCGTCCAGGCCAAGCCGGTCACGCTGCTCAGCCCATCCCGGGTGACGGGCAGGGCCCAGGTGGGGCGCCGGCTCGTCGTGGAGCCCGGTCGCGCCAAGCCGGGCGACGCGTCCGCCACCTACCGCTGGCTCCGCGACGGGCGACGCATCGCCAAGGCGACGAAGGCCACGTACACCGTCCGCAAGGGCGACGTCGGTCACGCGCTGGCGGTCGAGGTCACGATGACGCGCCGCCACTTCCGGGCCACGACCGAGACCCTCACGGTGGCTTCCCCCGTCAGGGCCGTGCCCACCCTGCGGGTCCGCCCGGAGGTCAAGCGGGGCCGCGTGGTCGTCGACCTGCGCGTCAGGGCCGTGGGAGCACCCAAGCCGTCCGGCGCGATCACCGTCACCATCGGCCGCCGCACCGTCGAGGGCGAGCTGGTCGCAGGGACGGCCCGCGTCGTCGTCCGCGACGTCGCGCCGGGCACCAGGCCCGTGGTCGTCCGCTTCGCGGGCACCGACCTCGTACGGCCGGCGGTCTCGCGCTCGACGCTCGTGGTGCCGGGCGGCAAGGGCTGAGCCGGCCTCTCGTGCGGTGCTGGTGGGCGATACTGGGTTCGAATTTGCACGCGAGGGGGATCCAGGGATGGCCCGCAGGCGCGGTTTCGGAGCCATCTCGAAGCTCCCATCTAGACGGTGGCAGGCCTCCTACCTCGGCCCCGACACCCTTCGACACAAGGCGCGGGTCACCTTCGAGACGGCTGAGGATGCCGAGGGCTGGCTCACTGACCGACGTCGCGAGATCAAGCAGCACGGCGCTACCAACACGCGGCCAAGAACCGCGACAAGGTCATGGCCGAAGCCCTGTCGAACCTGGCGACGAAGGACCTCTCGGCCTGGCGCCAAGCAAGCCAGTTCACCATCCGCTTACGGACCGAGCCTGACCGACCTGGTGTGTCACACTTGCCCATGACCAACGTACCCATAGACCTCGCCGGGAAGTTCTTGTCGTTCTCCGAGCATTGGTCGCCGAAGGTGGTGGCGCGGTTGAACGACTACGAGGTCAAGGTCGTCAAGCTCAAGGGCGAGTTCGTGTGGCATACCCATGACGACACTGACGAGCTGTTTCTCGTGATCGACGGCGAGTTGACCATCCAACTGCGCGATGGCGACGTCACTCTTCGTCCTGGCCAGATGTTCGTCGTTCCGCGCGGCGTTGAGCACTGCCCAATCGCTGACGGCGAGGTCCACGCCGTGCTCATCGAACCCGTCGGCGTAGTGAACACCGGAAGCGCTGGTGGCACTCTTACAGCCGCGTACGACGACTCACTGGTATAGGTCGAAGCGTTTCGATTGCCGATCCCGTACTGGTCACGCTCCGCGGCTGCCGTTCACGGACCGTTGACACGCTGAACGTCCGTCCAGTCGCTTTCCGGGATCCCGTAAGCGAACCTCTGCAGATGCAGCGGTCCGAGTGTTGGCTGATCGGTGGCCGGTTGTCCCGCTGGGGTGTCGGAAGCCGGGGGAGCGTGCTGACGCGAGCAGAGAACTCGAACACGAACGGCTGGGCTGGCGGCGACGACGTACGCCTGTCGGTGACGAGCATGGCGTCGGAAGTCGCAGGGCGCCTCGGCAGATCCCAACCGCGGAGCACCACAGCACCAAATGCGAACTCCCCTCCAACTATCATCTAGCACAGTGGGGGGCTTGCCGCAAGGCCCCTGTCCTGCCGGAGACTCTGCCTCTGTTACCCCCGCATGAGCCCGCGTCCGGGCGACGCGACGACGGCCCGAATCGACTCGTGTCCCGATAGGGCGCGACTCGACTTGGCTCGAGTGGTGACCAGGTATCCAGCAAACAACGGGAGCTATGCAAGTGAACGAAGCCGAATCCGTGCACCTCGCTCGACACGTCACCTGCGGCGTTGATGGGTCTGCCGGCTCGCCCACGCGGTGCCACCCCTATGACGGCGCTCGGTAATGCGTCATCAGCAGTCACACAAAATGCTGACTGTCGAAGACGGCGTCTCCTCGGCCGGGTCCTGGTCGCTGGGGGGCGATCTGATGGTGCGGAGGATGGGCTTCGGCACCATGCGGATCACCGTTCACCGCGATCGATCGCGGGCTGTCGCACTGTTGCGTCGCGCGATCGAGCTCGGGATCAATCATCTCGATACTGCAGCGTTTTACGTCTCACCCGGTGGAACTCTTGGCGTAGGAACGGGATCTCCCAGATGGGCGACTGACCTGATTCGGGAAGCGTTGTGGCCATATCCGAATGACTTGGTGATAGCTACCAAGGTTGGACCCGGCGAAGAGGGGTGGGCCCGGACGCCGTCGGCGTTGCGGTCGCAGGTGGTGGAAAACCTGCGCCGTCTTGGACGCGACCATCTCGACGTCGTCAACCTCAGGCTGACCGGCCCTGGCCATGGCACCTTGGCGGACGAATTCGGCGCGCTCGCGGAGATGAGGGCCGAGGGTCTGATCAGGCACCTCGGCCTATCCGCGGCCACCCTTGATCACGTCGATGAGGCACAGACGATCGCCCCCGTTGTGTGTCTGCAGAACAGTTATGGTCTCGACTATCGGCGCCAGCATGATGAAGTCGTACGCGTTTGCGGCGAGCGCGACATCGCGTTCGTCCCGTTCTTCACGCTCGCCGGAACGGCCCGTGAGCAGGGGGCGACCACGGAGGCGAACGCTGCCGTTCAAGCCGCCGCCCGGGCGCGCGGAGCGACCACCCAACAGGTCCGCCTCGCCTGGGCGCTTCAGCAAGGACCCCACATGTTGGTCATCCCCGGCACCGGCAGCGTCGCGCACCTAGAGGAGAACGTAGCCGCCGGCGGTCTGCGGCTCTCGCCCCAGGAGCTTGCTGAGCTGGGGAGCACTGGATCCTGAACTCGACAACGAGTCCGCCCATTCGCGACGTGCGTCATCGACGCTACCGTCGCGGCTACGACCACCCGCAAGCGAATCGCCTGTTCGAAGTCTGCGACCGTGGGGCGCCCGTTGGCGTCGATGCGGCGATGGGGCGGCACTCGTGGATCACGTTCGGCCCACATCTGACGCTGAGCGGCGGCCTCGGAAACCCGCCACGGCCGGACCAGCAGGCGATCCGTCTCCAGCATGATCTCGGGGCCCTGCGCCGCTCCGTCGGTCATGAGCACACCCTCCCACGAGCGCGAACCGCGATCCGAGCGTGGCTCTGACGCGAGCGTGACCAGTGCGGGACCGTCACGCGGGGCGTGTCCCAACCCTGTCACCTGTCCGTGCAGCAGTCCGACCGATGCTGTTGCAGGATTGGGGCGACGGCACGTCGACATAGCCTGCGTCGTGCGCTCGCTTCGTGCTAGGAATCCGCGTTGCCGGCTTCTCTGCCTGCGGTCTGTACGGCGTGTCGGTGTGGGCGGCCGAGGTCAAGCCAGGCACGTTCCCATTGGCGAGTCAGTGCCGGGTAGACGATGAGGTAACGGAATGGAGCGATGGCGGCCATGTAGAGCCGTCCGAACAGTCCGTTGGGTTTGACCAGGGCCGCCATGCGCAGTTCGTATGCGCCGTCACCGGATGGCACCCAGCCCAGATGCATGATGTCGTGGACGGTTTTGTTGGCCAGTTCGCGGGCCGCTTCGTTGTCGAGCTGGTAGACCTCGGTGAACGGGTCGGTGCAGGGGGCGGCATGGGTCGCGGTCTGCGCGAGGTCGTGTGGGAGGCGGTCCCGCAGCGAGACGACCCGACCACCCAGGCCCGCCCGAGGGGCGTCCCAGCCGAGCAGGGCACCCAGCTTCCAGCGCACCGCGAACAGGAAACGAACCGGAGCAGGATCCTTGCGGTTGTCGTATGCCGTCCTGAGCGCATTGAGCATCACCAAGAAGTCGTCGGGGCCAGCGCCGGGCGCGCGGAAGGACCACACGTCCTCGATCTTGAAGTCGTGAGTGAACTCGTGGATCCGCCAGGGCTGTGCGGTGTGGGCTGCTTTCGGGATTCGCATCGGTCATTCCTCTCGAGCGGTGGGCCCACCCGGTCGGGTAGGGCCCGGCGATGGCGTCGCCGCCAGCGCGCACCGGTCGTCGGTGGCGACCAGCACTGTCGGCGTGAAGCCATGCCACTACCGCGGACGGCCCCTTTGGGACGCAATAGGCCAAACGTTTATGGAACTGGTTGTATCGGAACTCCTAGTTTCGTATCCTGCATCCATGTCCGTTGAGAAGCAAGCCCGCAACCAAGGGGGGCGCCCCCGAGACAGTCGCGTCGACGAGGCCGTCGCCTGCGCCGTTCGAGAGCTGCTGACCGAGGTGGGATACACGCGGCTCACGGTGACCGAGGTGGCGGCGCGAGCCGCCGTGGGCAAGGCTGCGATCTACCGGCGCCATGCCACGAAGCAGGAAATGATCTTTGACGTTCTCATGCCGAATCGGTTCCTGGCCGCTGCACCTGATCGCGGATCGCTGCGCGCCGACCTAGCCGCCGTGCTCGCCGAAATCGCTGACAGCATGGCCACGCCGCCGCCGGGGACGATTCCAGGTCTGCTGGCCGATATTCACGCCGACCCCGCACTGCAGGACCGGTTCGACGCGAAGTACCTCGGAGCCCAGCGCCAGACCCTTGCGGAGGTCCTGGACCGCGCGACCGCACGCGGCGAACTCACCACGCGTCCCGACTTAGCGACCCTCAACGCCTTGCTGGTCGGCCCCGTCTTCGCCTGGCTGTTCCTGCTGTCCGAATCCCCAGATCAGCTCCCCGCCCTGACCTGCGCGCTTCTCGACGCGACACTCGCCCTCATCAGCGCACAAACTCTGCCGCAGAACGGCCAAGACCTGACCGAACGCGCTGGTCCGGTCGGTCGCGCCCACCAGGTCGCGAGCGGCCGGGTACCGGCGTGACTGACGTCGAGACGGCGGACGGCATCGTCCGCGGCCGGGTCGGCAAGCGCGCGCGGCAATGGCGCGGCATCCCGTACGCCGCAGCGCCGGTCGGGGAGCTGCGGCTTCGCGCTCCCCAGCCGGTACGGCCGTGGACGGGAGTGCGCGACGCCACGCGCTTCGGCAGCGCTGCGGCGCAGCGGCGCAACCCGATGGTAGGACTGCGGCCGACCGGCGAGGACTGCCTAACGCTGAACGTGACCGCGCCGCTGGAGCCGTCATCGCGGCCCCGGCCGGTGCTGGTGTACATCCACGGGGGCAGCTATGTCTTCGACACCGGCGCGCGGTACACCGGCGAGTCGCTGGCGGCGCGCGGCGACGTGGTCGTGGTGTCGATCAACTACAGGCTCGGCGCGCTCGGGTACTTCGACTTCAGCGAGTTCGGCTTCGACGCCAACCTGGGGCTGCGCGACCAAGTGGCTGCCCTGCGGTGGGTGCGGCGCAACATCGCCGCGTTCGGCGGCGACCCGGACAATGTCACCGTCTTCGGCGAATCGTCGGGCGGCGACGCGGTGCTCACGCTGATGGTGACCCCGTCGGCCGAGGGGCTATTTCACCGGGCGATCGCGCAGAGCACCGCGGCCGACTGGGCGGCCATCGGTGACGTGGAGGCCCAGCGGTTCGCCCGGCGGTTCATCGGGTGTCTCGGTGTGGGCCGGGAGACCGCTAGGCAGGCGCTGGCCACCGCGCCGGTCAAGGCCCTGCTCGACGCCGGGCACCAAGCGCTGCAGGGGGCCCTGCACGCCAACCCAGGCACGTATGCGGTTTCGCCGGTCGTCGACGGGGAGTTTCTGCCGGTCAACCCGCTGGACGCGCTGGCGGCCGGGGACGGGCACCGGGTGCCACTGATCATCGGCAGCAATCGGGATGAGTGCACGCTGTTCCAGTTCGACCTGACCGTGCCGACGAGCCCGTCGGTGCTGCGGGCCGCACTGGGCCGGTGCGGGGCGGACTACGAGCGGGTCGTTGCCGCCTATCCCGGCTACCCTCAGCGGGCGGTCGCACTCCAGGTCAGCACCGACTTCGTGCTATGGCGGCCGATGCTTGAAGTGCTCCAAGGGCACAGCGGCGTCGCGCCGACGTTCTGCTACCGGTTCGACTTCGCTCCGCAGCTGTTGCGGGCTACGGGGCTGGGGGCGATCCACGGCATCGAGCTGCTGGCGGTGTTCGGTGGCGTGTCCAGCTGGCCCGTGCGGCTGCTGACGCTGCCGGGCGGACGGCGCGGCTTCCTCGCCGTGCAAGACGAGGTGCAGGACCACTGGCTGGCGTTCGCGCGCGACGGCAGGCCGTCGGCGCCGTGGCCGCAGTACACGGTGGAGCTTCGCAGCACGCTGGTCTTCGACGACCCTTCGCGCCTGGAGGCTGACCCGGAGCGAGGCAGACGGCTCGCCTGGGAGGGCATCCGCATCCCTGCGTCCGGGTGAGTCGAACCTAGAACGATCCCGCTAGAACGACCATTCCAGAGGAAGAGAGATCCAAGGAACTGCCAAGGACCACGACACACCGGGTCGACACGCCGGCCGGACCCGTCGAGTACGTCGACACCGGCGGCGGCGGTCCCGTCCTCGTGCTCACCCACGGCTTCCCGATGAACCACCTGCAGTGGCGCAAGGTCGTCCCGCTGCTCCTCGGCGTCCGAGCGTCCTACCAACCGTTCCGCTCGGCGCCCACCGACTGCCGATGCGCGCGGACGCCGACCCTCTCGCAAGGAGGACAGGCGCGGATCCTGGCCGACTTCATCGACGCCGCCCTCGACCTGCGCGACGTCACTCTCGTAGTGAACGACTGGGGAGCACCCCAGTTCGTGGTCGTCCTCGAGCGCGCCGAGCGGATCGGCCGAATGGTCCTCGTCGCCTGGGAGACGTTCGACAACCTCCCACCAGCCCAGGCGCGTCCCGCAGTGCTGCTCGCCCGCGTGCCGGGCGGGGCGGACCCGCTACTTCCGGCACGGCCGGCGCACGTGGGGCGCCCTGAGCCGCACACGGATCCGTCTGCGGGACGCACTCATCGCGACAGATCCGGACATTCGGCGTCGGAGCCTGGTGCCGTTGACCGCCGTCGGGCTGAGGATCATGACGATGTTGGAGGCGGTGGTCACCAGCAGCACTCGGGCATGGAACGGTTCCGGTTCCTACATCGCTGAGACGTAGAAGCGCTCGCTAACCTGCAGACAACGGTTCACAACGAAAGGTCGTCGTGGCTCGCATGAAGTTCACTACCTCGATCGAGATCGCGTTGCCACGCCAACACGTGGTCGAGCTGCTCACCGACCCGGCCAACCGACCGAAGTGGCTAAAGGGACTCGTGTCGCACGAGCCGTTGACCGGCGTGGACGGTCATGTGGGGACCGAGTCGCGGGTGGTCTTCGGGCAAGGCAAGGGCACCATGGAGTGCACCGAGACCATTACGCGTCGTGAGCCGACCGACCTCCGCGACTTCCCCGACGACAAGGTCGTCCACTTCGACCGCGAGATCGTCGCCGAGGGAATGTGGAGCGCCGCACAGGAGACCCTGTCCGAGTCCTCGCCCGGCACCACTGGCTGGGTGAGCGCGAACGAGTACCGGTTCTCCGGCCCCATGCGACTGATCGCGCCGCTCATGCGGCGCAGCTTCATCAAGCAAACGAGGCAGCACATGCTCGACTTCAAGGCGTTCGCCGAAGAAGGCATCGACGTTCGCGAAGGACGAGACTGACGCGTTCTGCGGTCGGGCGGTCTCCGAAGTCGAAACGAGTGCATACGTGTCTCGACAGGCCCGCGCGGTCATCGCGCCAGATTGGACGTTCGCGTCCCAAAAAACGTTGCCCGTGGCACCCCCAACCGGGCACGCTCACCGTGCCAAGTCGGATGCTCCACCCACAGGGCCTCGTCGGGATGCCGATGACGTCGCGTGACTATCCGCAACGCTCGTCGAGCTTCGATGCTCGGTCATGCTGCGACCTTCACCCGATGCCAGGGCGCCTGCCTAAGGAGAAGGAACATAATGGCCACCATCACCGATCACGACTCTTACATCGCTGCTGCGCCTGAGGCGTTCCGCCCGGTTCTCAGCGATCTCCGGAACCGGAAGATCCCGGCCGGCCAATCCTGAGGATTGAAACGCCGTTGCCGGTAGGACCGGCGCTGCGGCTGAACTGCCCAACAACCCGCATCTGGTGCTGCAAGTGCGCCCGGTCAGCGTCGGCCTTGTTGCACGTATGTTGCACGAGAGGCCGGCTTCCTGACGGAAACCGGCCTCTGACCTGCATGTTCTCTGGTGGGCGATACTGGGTTTGAACCAGTGACCTCTTCCGTGTCAAGGAAGCGCGCTACCGCTGCGCCAATCGCCCGGGTCTTGAGTTGTGACTGCGAGGTGGGTACGGGATTTGAACCCGTGTAGACGGATTTGCAGTCCGTTGCCTCGCCTCTCGGCCAACCCACCGTGGAGGTTCCGAAATGAACGGGGGAGACCTTCCGAGCGGACAACGAGACTCGAACTCGCGACCTCAACCTTGGCAAGGTTGCGCTCTACCAACTGAGCTATGTCCGCCTGCATCCCGTGGCCGTTTCACCGGCCCTGAGTGCGAGTGGAACAGTAGCCCATGCCCGACGAGGCCACAAAACCGACCCCCAGGTCCGAGTGTCCGGACACCTGCTCCGGCGCCCTAGAGTGACGCCATGCGCGCGTGGATCGACGGTGACCTGCTGGCCGACCCGATCCAGGGGGCCGTCGCGGTCACCGACCACGGGTTCACCGTCGGCGACGGGGTGTTCGAGGCGGTGAAGACGCTGCACGGCGCACCGTTCGCGCTGACCCGGCACCTCACCCGGCTCGAGCGCAGCGCCGCCGGCCTCGGGCTGCCCGCGCCCGACCTCGACGACGTACGCCGCGGGGTGGCGGCGGTGCTCGACGGCGCGGAGGCCGACCCCCTCGGCCGGCTGCGCATCACCTGGACGGCGGGGCCGCAGCCGATGGGGTCGGGACGCGGCGAGGGGCCGGCCACGCTCGTGGTCGCCTACAGCCCGATCCCGCACGCCGCGCCCGAGACGACCGTCGTCACCGTGCCGTGGACGCGCAACGAGAACGGCGCGACCGCCGGCCTCAAGACCACGTCGTACGCAGAGAACGTGATCGCCCTGGCCCACGCGCAGCGCCACGGCGGCACCGAGGCCGTGTTCGCCAACACCGCCGGCGACCTGTGCGAGGGCACCGGGTCCAACGTGTTCTACGTCCTCGACGGCGAGCTGCGCACCCCGACGCTCGCCGCCGGCTGCCTGGCCGGCATCACCCGCGAGCTGGTCATCGAGTGGTGCGGGGCGCGCGAGGTCGACGCGCGGCTGGCCGAGGTCCGGGCGGCGGCGAGCGAGGCGTTCCTCGTGTCCACCACGCGCGACGTCCAGGCCATCGCCCGTTGGGACGACCGCGACCTGCCGGCGCCCGGCCCGGTGACCCGGCGGTGTGCGCAGACGTGGTCCGCCCGCGAGGCTGAGACCATGGATCCGTGAGCACCCCCGACACCGGCCTCGACCCGGCGATCTCCGCACGACTGCGCCACACGGCGGAGGGCCTGGTCCCCGTCGTCGTGCAGCAGCAGGGCACCGGCGAGGTGCTGATGCTCGCCTGGGCCGACGACGAGGCGCTCGCCCGCACGATCGACACCGGCCGGGCGACCTACTGGTCGCGCTCGCGACGCGAGTACTGGGTCAAGGGCGACACCTCCGGGCACGTGCAGTGGGTCAAGGAGGTCCGCCTCGACTGCGACGGCGACACCCTCCTCTTCGTGGTCGACCAGGTCGGGGCCGCGTGCCACACCGGAGACCGCACCTGCTTCGACGCCGGCCTGGTGCACCGGGTCGATGGCTGAGCAGCCAGAGCAGCCCGAGCGGCCCGAACGGCGAGCGCCCGCGCGTCGCACCTTCGGTCCCGTCGTCCTCCTCGGCGTCGCCTCCGCCGCGCTGGCGGCCTGGGTGGCGAGCAAGCCGTGGGTGGACGGCACGGGTGCCGAGACCACGCCCGGTGTCGCGACGATGGACCCCGGTGAGGTCGCCTCCTCGCCGCTCGGCACGGCGCTCGCCTTCGTCGTGCTTGCCTGCTGGGGCGTCCTGCTGGTCACCCGCGGTCGGTTCCGCCGGGCCATCGCAGCGCTGGGGGTGCTGGCTGCGCTCGGCTACGCCGCCACCGTCGTGTGGGCGCCGTTCACGCTGCCCGACCATCTCGTCGAGCAGGTACGCCGCCGCACGGGCGCGACGCTCGACGACACCGCGCTGACCGGCTGGTTCTGGCTGGCGTGCCTCGCCGGGCTCCTCGTCCTGGCGTCGGCCGTCCTCGCCCTGCGGCTGGTGCGCAGCTGGCCCGAGATGGGCACGCGGTACGACGCACCGACCGGCGCGCCGACGTCCGGCGACACGGACGCGACGGGCCGTCCGACCGACAACATCGACATCTGGAAGGCCCTCGACGAGGGCCGCGACCCCACCGCCTGAGGCACCGCCTAGACTTCCTCCCGCAACCGCACGAGTCGACGAAGGAGCACCCACGATGGCTGCAGGCCACGGCAACACTCCCGCTGCATGGATCGCCGTGGGGGTCGCGATGCTCGGATTCGTCCTGGGCAGCATCGCGCTGCTGCAGCAGCCCGCCCAGATGACGCTCTTCTGGATCGGCGTGGCCGTCGCGCTCGTCGCCTTCCCGCTGTTCCTCGTGCTGTCCAGGCTCGGCTTCAACGCCTCCGACCACTGACCCCGCAGCCCTGCCGTCCGGCCGGTCCGTCCACTGGGCACCGGCCCGGTCGCGGCTGGGCCCGGGTGAGAGGCTGACGGCATGCCAGCGACCGCATCCGTGCTCGACGAGATCATCGCGGGGGCCCGCGACGACCTCGCACGCCGCGAGGCCGCGCTCCCGCTCCGCGAGCTGCGTGCCCGCCTCGCCGACGCCCCCGCGCCGCGCGACCCGATGCCCCACTTCCGGGCAGCGGGGTCGAGCGTGATCGCCGAGGTCAAGCGCCGCAGTCCCAGCAAGGGCGCTCTCGCCGACATCCCCGACCCCGCGTCGCTGGCCCGTGCCTACGCCCGGGGCGGGGCCGCGGCCATCTCGGTGCTCACCGAGGAGCGCCGCTTCGGCGGCAGCCTGGCCGACCTCCGCGCCGTGCGCGCGGCCGTCGACACCCCGATCCTGCGCAAGGACTTCATCGTCGAGTCCTACCAGCTCGTCGAGGCCCGGGCGGCCGGCGCCGACCTGGCCCTGCTGATCGTCGCCGCCCTCGACGACGACGCCCTGCGCCGGCTCCACGCCGAGGCCACCGAGCTCGGCCTCCACGTGCTGGTCGAGGTGCACGACGAGGACGAGACGGCCCGCGCCGTCGACCTCGGCGCCGAGCTCATCGGCGTCAACAGCCGCAACCTCAAGACCCTCGACGTCGACCCCGACGTCTTCGGCCGCCTCGTCCCGCAGATCCCCGACGACCGCGTCAGCGTCGCCGAGAGCGGCATCACCGGTCTCGCCGACGTGCAGCGCTTCGTCGCGGAGGGCGCGGACGTGGTGCTGGTCGGCGAGGCGCTGGTCAAGGACGGCGACCCCGAGGCTGCCGTACGCACGATGACAGGAGTGGGCACACCGTGAGCGTGCAGACGAGTGGGCAGGCAGGTGGACGCGCGCCCGGGCCCGGCAGGTTCGAGGCCGACGAGCGCGGCTACTTCGGCGAGACGTGGGGCGGGCGCTTCATGCCCGAGGCCCTCGTCGCCGCCCTGGACGAGCTCACCGAGGCCTGGCAGGACGCCATGGCCGACGCGTCCTTCGTCGCCGACTTCGAGCGGGTGCTGCGCGACTACGCCGGCACGCCCAGCCGGCTCTACCACGCCGAGCGGCTCTCCGAGCTCGCCGGGGCGCGGGTGCTGCTCAAGCGCGAGGACCTCAACCACACGGGCGCCCACAAGATCCGCAACGTGCTCGGCCAGGCGCTGCTCACGCGGCGGATGGGCAAGACGCGCGTGATCGCCGAGACCGGCGCCGGGCAGCACGGCGTCGCCAGCGCGACCGCGGCCGCCTGGTTCGACCTCGACTGCACCGTCTACATGGGCGCCGTCGACACCCGACGCCAGGCGCTCAACGTCGCCCGCATGCAGCTCCTTGGCGCCACCGTGGTGCCGGTCGAGTCGGGCAGCGCGACGCTCAAGGACGCGATCAACGAGGCGCTGCGCGACTGGGTCGCCAGCGTCGACCACACGGCCTACCTGTTCGGCACCGCCGCCGGCCCGCACCCGTTCCCGAGCATGGTCCGCGACTTCTGCCGCGGCATCGGCGACGAGGCCCGCGCCCAGTGCCTCGAGCAGTACGGCGTCCTGCCGGACGCCGTCGCGGCCTGCGTCGGCGGCGGCTCCAACGCCATCGGCCTGTTCACCGCGTTCCTGGAGGACGAGGGCGTGGAGATCCACGGCTTCGAGCCCGGCGGTGACGGCGTCGAGACCGGTCGCCACGCGGCGACGATCCACGCCGGCGAGGCGGGCGTGCTCCACGGGGCCCGCACCTACGTCCTGCAGGACGAGGACGGCCAGACGGTCGAGTCGCACTCCATCTCGGCCGGGCTCGACTACCCCGGCGTCGGTCCGCAGCACTCATGGCTGGCCGCGGCCGGGCGGGCGTCGTACACGCCGGTCACCGACGCCGAGGCGATGGACGCGATGGCGCTGCTGAGCCGCACCGAGGGGATCATCCCCGCCATCGAGTCGGCGCACGCCATCGCGGGCGCGCTCGAGGTGGCCAAGCGGCTCGGCCGGGAGAAGGGCCCCGACGCGACCGTCATCATCAACCTGAGCGGACGCGGCGACAAGGACATGGGCACGGCCATCGAGTGGTTCGGTCTCGGCGACGCCGATCTGGGCCCCGATGCCGACCTCGACCGGGTCGAGGCCGAGGCCGAGGCGGGGGCCGAGCTCGACGCGGAGGAGCAGCAGTGACGTCGACCAGCACGGCCTTCGAGCGCGCGAGGGCCGAGCAGCGCGCCGCGCTGATCGGCTACCTGCCCGCCGGCTATCCGAGCGTCGACGGCTCCATCGAGGCGATGCAGGTCATGGTCGAGGCCGGCTGCGACGCGATCGAGATAGGCCTGCCCTACAGCGACCCCGTCATGGACGGCCCCACGATCCAGGCGGCGGCCCAGGCGGCCCTCGACGGCGGCGTCCGCACCTCCGACGTGATGCGGGTCGTCGAGGCGGTCGCCGCGACCGGCGTGCCCACCCTCGTGATGACCTACTGGAACCCGGTCGAGCGCTACGGCGTGGAGCGCTTCGCCGCCGATCTGGCCGCCGCCGGCGGTGCCGGCCTGATCACCCCCGACATCACCCCCGACCACGGCCCGCGGTGGGTCGCCGCGGCCGACGAGCACGGCCTCGACAAGGTGTTCCTCGTGGCGCCCAGCTCGACCGACGAGCGCATCGCGATGACCGCCGCCGCGAGCCGCGGCTTCGTCTACGCCGCCGCCGTCATGGGCGTCACCGGGACGCGCGCGGCGACCTCCGACCTCGCAGGACCGCTCGTGGCCCGGGTCCGCGCCGCCGGCGACGTCCCCGTCGCGGTCGGCATCGGCGTCAGCAACGGCGACCAGGCCGCCGACGTGGCGCGCTACGCCGACGGTGTCATCGTGGGCTCCGCGTTCGTCCGCTGCCTGCTCGACCACCCGGACGACCCGGCTGCCGGGCTCGAGGCCCTGCGCACGTTGACCGCCGACCTCGCGGAGGGCGTACGACGTGCGCGCTAGGACCCTGCTCGCCCTGCCCGTCCTGCTCCTCACCACCGCGTGCGGGGGCGCCGAGGCCGGTCCGGCCGAGCTGACCGGCACGGTGCTCGACCCGCCGTTCGAGGTCTCCTCGACCCCGCTCGTCGACACCGACGGCAAGCCCTTCAGCCTGGCCGAGGACACCGACAAGGACCTCACCCTCGTGTTCTTCGGCTACAGCGCGTGCCCCGACATCTGCGGGCAGGTGATGTTCACCCTCGCGGGCACCCTCGCCCGCCTCGACGACGAGCAGAAGGAGCGCCTCGACGTGGTCTTCGTGACCACCGACCCGAAGCGCGACGACGAGCAGGCGACCGAGGCCTACGTCAGCGCGTTCGACCCCAGCATCATCGGGCTCACCGGCGACCTCGACGACATCGTCGAGGTGGGCCGCAGCCTCGCCGTGGGCATCGAGAAGGGCGAGAGGCTCCCGAGCGGCGGCTACGACGTCACCCACGGCACGCGCGTCTACGCCGTCGACGCCGACGACCAGGCGCCCGTCATGTGGGACCACGACGTCTCGCAGGCACAGCTGGCCGGTGACGTCACCATGCTGCTCGACGAGGGATGATGCTGCCCATGCTCACCGTGCCCACCCTCGTCGGATCGCCGTTGGTGACCCTGATGTCCATCCCGAGTCCCGCCGACGGCGTGTGGAACCTCGGTCCCGTCCCGATCCGCGGCTACGCGCTGAGCATCATCCTCGGCATCGTGCTCGCGATCTGGATCGGTGAGCGACGCTGGGTGGCCCGCGGCGGGCGCCCCGGCGAGGTCAGCGACCTCGCCATCTGGGCGGTCCCGTTTGGCCTGGTCGGTGGCCGGCTCTACCACGTGCTGACCGACTGGGAGCTCTACTTCGGCGAGGGCCGCAACCCGATCACCGCGCTGTACGTGTGGCGTGGCGGGCTCGGGGTGTGGGGCGCGATCGCCCTGGGTGCCGTCGGCGTGTGGATCGGTGCCCGGCTGCGGGGGATCAAGGTGCTGCCGCTGCTCGACGCGATGGCGCCCGGCGTCCTCGTCGCCCAGGCGGTGGGGCGCTGGGGCAACTGGTTCAACCAGGAGCTCTACGGCCGGCCCACCGACCTGCCGTGGGGTCTCGAGATCGACGTCGCGCACCGGCCGAGCCAGTACCTCGACCAGGCGACCTTCCACCCCACCTTCCTCTACGAGTGCCTGTGGAACCTCGCCGCGTTCGCGCTGCTCGTGTGGGCCGACCGACGCTTCCGCCTCGGCCACGGCCGCGTCGTGGCGCTCTACGTCATGCTCTACACGCTCGGCCGCGGCTGGATCGAGAACATGCGCATCGACGACGTCCAGATGGACGACGTCCTCGGCCTCCGGCTCAACGTGTGGACCTCGATCGTGCTGTTCGTGCTCGCCGCGGCGTGGTTCGTGTGGTCGGCGAGACGCCACCCCGGGCGGGAGGAGTCCGTCCGCACCCGAGAGCCGGACGACGCCGACCACGAGGACGCCAGCCACGACGACCCCGGGCCCGAGACGCCGGAGCCGGTGGACGGCACCCGCGGCGAGCGGCCCGCCGGTCCCACGGCCTGACACGGCGCGCCCCGGCGGGCGGCGCCGGTGGTAGGTTTCGGTTGCTCGGGCCAACGTCGTCCCCAGCGGTAACTTCCACCCCCTCGCCTGCCGTGGGTCCACCGCAGCACCTGGTCCGCGGCGAGCGGAGACGACGACGGGAGAATGCCCCTATGCACGCATTCCCGCCGAGCCAGGGTCTCTACGACCCTCGCCACGAGAAGGACGCCTGCGGCGTCGCCATGGTCGCGACGCTCACCGGCGAGCCGAGCCACGACATCGTGGTGAAGGCCCTCACCGCGCTGCGCAACCTCGACCACCGCGGGGCCGCGGGCGCCGAGGTCAACTCCGGCGACGGCGCCGGGATCCTGCTCCAGGTGCCCGACGCGTTCCTCCGCGAGGTGGTCGACTTCGAGCTCCCGCCCGCCAGGGCGTACGCCGTCGGCACCGCCTTCCTGCCCGGTGACGACGAGGCGGTGGCCGGCATCCGCAAGCGGATCGAGGAGATCGCCGACGAGGAGGGGCTCGCCGTCCTCGGCTGGCGCGAGGTCCCCGTCGACGACTCCACCCTCGGTGCCACGGCGCGCAGCGTGATGCCGCGCTTCGCCCAGCTGTTCGTCGCCGGCCGCGGCGCCCGGGTGAGCGGCATGGCGCTCGAGCGCCTCGCGTTCTGCCTGCGCAAGCGCGCCGAGTCCGAGACCGACGTCTACTTCCCGTCGCTCTCCTCGCGCACCCTCGCCTACAAGGGGATGCTCACCACCGACCAGCTCGACCGGGTCTTCCCCGACCTGACCGACGAGCGGGTCGCCTCGGCGATGGCCGTGGTGCACTCCCGCTTCTCCACCAACACGTTTCCGAGCTGGCCGCTGGCCCACCCGTTCCGGTTCATCGCCCACAACGGCGAGATCAACACCGTGATGGGCAACCGCAACTGGATGCGGGCGCGCGAGGCCCTGCTCGAGAGCGACCTGATCCCCGGCGACCTCGAGCGGCTGTTCCCGATCTGCACCCCCGGGGCGTCGGACTCCGCGTCGTTCGACGAGGTCCTCGAGCTGCTGCACCTCGCGGGGCGCTCGCTGCCGCACGCCGTGCTGATGATGATCCCCGAGGCCTGGGAGAACCACCGCGAGATGGACGCCCGGCGCCGGGCGTTCTACGAGTTCCACTCGATGCTCATGGAGCCCTGGGACGGGCCGGCGTGCGTCGTGTTCACCGACGGCACCCAGATCGGCGCGGTCCTCGACCGCAACGGGCTGCGCCCGTCGCGCTACTGGGTCACCGACGACGGCCTGGTCGTGCTGGCCTCCGAGGTCGGCGTGCTCGACCTCGACCCCGCCGCCGTCGTCCGCAAGGGCCGGCTGCAGCCGGGCCGGATGTTCCTCGTCGACACCGAGGAGCACCGCATCATCGAGGACGAGGAGATCAAGGGCCAGCTCGCCGCCGAGCAGCCCTACGACGAGTGGCTGCACGCGGGCCAGATCCACCTCGACGACATCGACGACCTCGAGCACATCGTGCACACCCACGCCTCGGTCACCCGCCGCCAGCAGATCTTCGGCTACACCGAGGAGGAGCTGCGCATCCTGCTGACGCCGATGGCCAACACGGGCGGCGAGGCGCTGGGCTCGATGGGCACCGACACCCCCATCGCGGCGCTGAGCGACAAGCCGCGCCTGCTCTTCGACTACTTCTCCCAGCTGTTCGCCCAGGTGACCAACCCGCCGCTCGACGCGATCCGCGAGGAGCTCGTCACCTCGCTGAGCGGCTCCATCGGCCCCGAGGCCAACCTGCTCGACCCGAGCCCGGCGTCGTGCCGCCAGATCGTGCTGCCGTTCCCGGTGTTCTCCAACGACGACCTGGCCAAGATCCGCCACATCAACCGCAACGGCGACATGCCGGGGTTCCAGGTGCACGTCGTACGCGGCCTCTACCCCGTCGAGGGCGGGGGAGCGGCGCTCGAGGCCAGGCTCGACGAGCTCTGCGCCGAGGTGTCGACCGCCATCGCCGCCGGCGCGCGCATCATCGTGCTCTCCGACCGCCACGCCACCGCCGAGCTGGCGCCGATCCCGTCGCTGCTGCTCACCGGCGCGGTCCACCACCACCTGGTCCGCGAGAAGACCCGCACGCAGGTGGGCCTGCTCGTGGAGGCCGGCGACGTCCGCGAGGTCCACCACGTGGCCCTCCTCGTCGGCTACGGCGCGGCCGCGGTCAACCCCTACCTGGCCATGGAGTCGGTCGAGGACCTCGCCCGCGAGGCCTACTACGTCAAGGTCGACCCGGAGAGGGCCGTCGCCAACCTGATCAAGGCCCTCGGCAAGGGCGTGCTCAAGGTGATGTCCAAGATGGGCGTCTCCACCGTCGCCTCCTACACCGGGGCGAAGATCTTCGAGTCGGTCGGCCTGTCGCAGGCCGTCATCGACCGCTACTTCACCGGCACGACGTCCAAGCTGGGCGGCATCGAGCTCGACACGATCGCCGAGGAGGTGGCCCGCCGGCACGCGACGGCGTACCCGCGTGGCGGCATCTCCCCGACGCACCGCGAGCTCGCGACCGGCGGTGAGTACCAGTGGCGCCGCGACGGCGAGCCGCACCTGTTCGACCCCGAGACGGTCTTCCGGCTGCAGCACGCCACCCGCACCGGCAGCTACGACATCTTCAAGCAGTACACCGACCGGGTGAACAACCAGTCGGAGCGGCTGATGACGCTGCGCGGGCTGTTCACCTTCAAGGACGGCGTCCGCGACCCGATCGACATCGACGAGGTCGAGCCCGTCTCCGAGATCGTCAAGCGCTTCTCGACCGGCGCGATGTCCTACGGCTCGATCAGCCAGGAGGCGCACGAGACCCTCGCCATCGCGATGAACCGGCTGGGCGGCAAGTCCAACACCGGTGAGGGCGGCGAGGACCCCGACCGGCTCTACGACCCGGAGCGCCGCTCGGCGATCAAGCAGGTCGCCTCGGGCCGCTTCGGCGTCACGTCGGAGTACCTCACCAACGCCGACGACATCCAGATCAAGATGGCCCAGGGCGCCAAGCCCGGCGAGGGCGGCCAGCTGCCCGGTCACAAGGTCTACCCGTGGGTGGCCAAGACCCGGCACTCCACGCCGGGCGTGGGCCTGATCAGCCCGCCGCCGCACCACGACATCTACTCCATCGAGGACCTCGCGCAGCTGATCCACGACCTCAAGAACGCCAACCCGTCGGCGCGCGTCCACGTCAAGCTGGTGTCCGAGGTGGGCATCGGGACCGTCGCGGCGGGGGTGTCGAAGGCGCACGCCGACGTCGTCCTGGTCTCCGGCCACGACGGCGGCACCGGCGCCTCGCCGCTGACCTCGCTCAAGCACGCGGGCGGTCCCTGGGAGCTGGGCCTGGCCGAGACCCAGCAGACGCTGCTGCTCAACGGGCTGCGCGACCGGATCGTGGTGCAGGCCGACGGCCAGCTCAAGACCGGGCGCGACGTCGTCGTGGCGGCCCTGCTCGGGGCCGAGGAGTACGGCTTCGCCACCGCCCCGCTGGTCGTCAGCGGCTGCATCATGATGCGGGTCTGCCACCTCGACACGTGCCCGGTGGGCGTCGCGACCCAGAACCCGGTGCTGCGCGAGCGCTACAGCGGCAAGGCCGAGTACGTCGTCAACTTCTTCGAGTTCATCGCGCAGGAGGTGCGCGAGCTGCTCGCCGAGCTCGGCTTCCGCAGCCTCGACGAGGCGATCGGCCAGGTCGACTCGCTCGACGTGGTCGAGGCGGTCGAGCACTGGAAGGCCTCCGGGCTCGACCTCACGCCCATCCTCCACCAGGCCTCCGCCCACGGCGAGTACGGCCAGTTCGAGCACCAGGACCTGCGCAACACCAGGACGCAGGACCACGGTCTCGACAAGGCGCTCGACAACGAGCTCATCGCCATCGCCGCACCGGCGCTGGAGCACGGGGAGCCGGTGCGCGCGCAGGTGCGGATCCGCAACGTCAACCGCACCGTCGGCACGATGCTCGGGCACGAGGTCACCAAGCGCCACCGCGGCGCCGGCCTGCCCGACGGCACCATCGACATCACGCTGACCGGCTCGGCCGGGCAGTCGTTCGGCGCGTTCGTGCCCCGTGGCGTCACGCTGCGGCTCGAGGGCGACGCCAACGACTACGTCGGCAAGGGGCTCTCGGGTGGCCGCCTGGTCGTGCGGCCCGACCGGGCCGCGAGGTTCGAGGCGGCCGAGCAGATCATCGCCGGCAACACGATCGGCTACGGCGCCACGTCTGGCCAGATCTTCCTCAGCGGTCGCGTGGGCGAGCGGTTCTGCGTGCGCAACTCCGGCGCCGCCGCCGTCGTCGAGGGGGTGGGCGACCACGGCTGCGAGTACATGACCGGCGGTGTCGTCGTCGTCCTCGGGCCCACGGGGCGCAACTTCGCCGCCGGCATGTCGGGCGGCTACGCGTTCGTGCTCGACCTCGACGAGGGGCGGGTCAACCCCGAGCTGGTCGAGTTGTCGCCCGTCACCGGCAAGGCCGCCGACGAGCTCAGGACGCTGGTCGAGCAGCACGCGGAGGAGACCGGCTCGGCCGTCGCCGCCGCGTTGCTGGCCGACTGGGACGCCTCGCTGGCCCGCTTCACCGAGGTGATGCCCAGCGACTTCAAGCGCGTGCTCGAGGCCCGGGAGGAGGCCCTCGAGGAGGGCCTCGACGAGGACGAGGCGGCCGCGCGCATCATGGAGGTGCTCCATGGCTGACCCGGCTGCCCCGGCGAGCGGGCACCCCGCCCGACGCACCGCCTCCACCGCCCGCCCGCACGCGAAGAAGGTGAACCAGCATGGCTGACCCCAAGGGCTTCTTGAAGTACGGCCGCGAGGTCGCCTCCCGGCGCGAGGTCGCCGAGCGCGTCCACGACTGGGACGAGGTCTACCCCGACGGCATCGGGCGCGCGCTGCTGCCGATCATCAACACCCAGGCCGGGCGCTGCATGGACTGCGGCATCCCGTTCTGCCACCAGGGCTGCCCGCTGGGCAACATCATCCCGGAGTGGAACGACCTGGTGTGGCGCGACGACTGGGACGGCGCGATGGACCGCCTCCACGCCACCAACAACTTCCCCGAGTTCACCGGGCGGCTGTGCCCGGCCCCGTGCGAGACCGCGTGCGTCCTGGGCATCAACCAGGACCCGGTGACGATCAAGAACGTCGAGGTCTCGATCATCGACCGCGCGTGGGGCTCGGGCTACGTCCGTCCCCAGCCGCCGGAGTGGCTCTCGGGCAAGACCGTCGCGGTGATCGGCTCCGGCCCCGCCGGGCTGGCCGCCGCCCAGCAGCTCACCCGGGCCGGACACACCGTCGCCGTCTACGAGCGGGCCGACAAGATCGGCGGCCTGCTGCGCTACGGCATCCCCGAGTTCAAGATGGAGAAGAAGCACCTCGACCGGCGCCTCGACCAGATGCGCCGCGAGGGCACCGTCTTCCGGCCCGGGGTCGACGTCGGGGGAGACCTCACCGGCGACAAGCTGCTCGAGCGCTACGACGCGGTCGTGCTCGCGATGGGCGCCACCGCCGCGCGCGACCTGCCCGTCCCGGGACGCGAGCTCGGCGGCATCCACCAGGCCATGGAGTTCCTGCCGCAGGCCAACCGCGTGGCGCTCGGCGAGGCCCCGACCGCCGACGGCTCCGACCAGATCGTGGCCACCGGCAAGGACGTCGTCATCATCGGCGGCGGCGACACCGGCGCCGACTGCCTCGGCACCTCGATCCGCCAGGGTGCCCAGTCGATCACCCAGCTCGAGATCATGCCGCAGCCCGGCGAGGACCGGCCCACCGCACAGCCGTGGCCGACCTACCCGATGACCTTCCGCGTCTCCTCGGCCCACGAGGAGGGCGGCGAGCGGGTCTACGCCGTGTCGACGCAGGAGTTCCTCGGCGACGCCGACGGCCGGGTGTCCGCGCTGCGCCTGGTCGAGGTCGACGGGTCGTTCCAGCCCGTCGAGGGCACCGAGCGGGAGATCCCGGCGCAGCTGGTGCTGCTGGCCATGGGCTTCACCGGTCCCGAGCGCGACCGTCCCGAGGGACCGGGTCTGATCGACCAGCTCGGGGTCGACCTCGACGAGCGGGGCAACGTGCGGCGCGACGCGTCGTACGCCGCCTCCGTGCCGGGCGTCTACGTCGCCGGCGACGTGGGTCGCGGCCAGTCGCTCATCGTCTGGGCCATCGCGGAGGGCCGCAGCGCGGCCGCCGCGGTGGACGCCCACCTCACCGGCTCGACGACGCTGCCAGCCCCGATCAAGCCGCACGAGCGCCCCCTCGTCGTCTGAACCGCGTCGGGCGCCGGCCCAGCGCGGCGTGCGACGGGGCCGGCGCTCGACGCGTCGCCGGGAGGCGAGACCTCCGCCGGCAGGCGCGGAGGGGCTTGGAACGATCCAATCTCCGATAGGGTGAGGTACGTGCGTAGAGCAAAGATCGTCTGCACCCTCGGCCCCGCGGTGAACACCCCCGAGGGGATCCGATCACTCGTCGATGCCGGCATGGACGTCGCCCGGCTCAACATGAGCCACGGCGCGTACGCCGACCACGAGGCCGTCTACCGGCTGGTCCGGCAGGCCTCCGACGACACCGGCCACGCGATCGGCATCTTCGCCGACCTGCAGGGACCCAAGATCCGCCTCGAGACGTTCGCCGCCGGTCCGGTCAGGCTCAAGCGCAGCGCGACCTTCACCATCACCACCCGTGACGTGGAGGGCACCGCGGAGATCTGCGGCACGACCTACAAGGGCCTGCCGCGCGACGTGAAGCCCGGCGACCCGCTGCTCATCGACGACGGCAAGGTGCGGCTCAGGGTCGTCTCCGTCGACGACACGGACGTCGTCACCGAGGTCGTCGTGCCGGGCAGGGTGTCCAACAACAAGGGCATCAACCTGCCGGGCGTCGCGGTGTCGGTGCCGGCGCTGTCGGCCAAGGACACCGAGGACCTGCGGTGGGCCCTCAAGCTCGGGGTGGACTTCGTGGCGCTGAGCTTCGTGCGCCACGCCGGGGACGCCGAGGACGTGCGCGCGGTGATGCGCGAGGAGAACATCCACGTCCCCGTCATCGCCAAGATCGAGAAGCCCCAGGCCCTCGACAACATCGACGAGATCGTCGACGCCTTCGACGGCATCATGGTCGCGCGCGGCGACCTCGGCGTGGAGTGCCCGCTCGAGGACGTGCCGATCCACCAGAAGCGCATCATCGACAAGGCCCGGCGCAACGCCAAGCCCGTCATCGTCGCCACGCAGATGCTGGAGTCGATGATCAGCTCGCCCGCGCCGACGCGCGCCGAGGCCAGCGACGTGGCCAACGCCGTCCTCGACGGTGCCGACGCGGTCATGCTGTCCGGAGAGACCAGCGTGGGGGAGTACCCGATCGTCGCCGTGCGCACGATGGCGCGCATCGTGGAGTCCACCGAGGACCACGGGCTGAGCCACATGGCGGCAGTCACGTGGCAGCCGCACACCCGCGGGGGCATCATCGCCAAGGCGGCCGCCGAGGTCGCCGAGGCCGTGCACGCCAAGTACGTCGTGGCGTTCACGACCAGCGGAGACTCGGCCAAGCGTCTCTCGCGCTATCGCGGGCCGATCCCGATCCTCGCCTTCACCCCTCGGGCCCGCACGCGCTCGCAGCTCGCGCTCACCTGGGGCGTCGAGACCTTCCAGGGCGCCCAGGTCGAGCACACCGACGAGATGGTGCGCCAGGTCGACGAGGCCCTCCTCGCCATCGGCCGGGTCAAGGAGGGCGACCTCGTGGTGATCATCGCGGGCGCCCCGCCCGGCATCCCCGGCTCGACCAACGCGCTGCGCATCCACCGGATGGGCGACGCCATCCACGGGGTGGCCCCGGCCTACCGCCGTCCCGGCTGATCAGCGCTTGGGCCCGATCAGGTCGTCGAGCC
The DNA here is from genome assembly GCF_017086465.1 of Nocardioides sp. zg-1228. Lineage (NCBI taxonomy): Bacteria > Bacillati > Actinomycetota > Actinomycetes > Propionibacteriales > Nocardioidaceae > Nocardioides > Nocardioides sp. zg-1228. Next base: position 1,775,797 of record NZ_CP070961.1, read on the forward strand.
GGGCGACGGCCTCGCGGCGGGAGACCGACACGACCCGCGGCGCCGACCGGCGCCACGCGACGCCGGCCAGGTCGAGCGCCCACGTGCACAGGCCGAGGATGTCGTCGGAGGCGTTGACGAACTGCCACCTCGGATAGTCGTGGCGGCGCGTGACGCCGTCGACGGTGCGCGTGGCGCGGTTGACCACCCGGCACCCGTCGGAGTGGAAGAGACCGCGCAGGAAGTGGTCAGGGTGCGCCGCCACCACCTCCTCCTGCCACGCCTCGAGCACGATGGGTCGCTCGTGCTTGCGGCCCGGGCCGTGCTGGGGGAGCAGGCACGGCCAGTGCTTCCAGCTGCTCTGGACGACGCTCGTGCCCGGAGCATCGACGGTGCAGACCGCGCCCGGGTGCAGCGAACGCATCAGGCCCGCCACGTCTGCCACGATGCCGGCGAGGGTGGCGTCGCAGGAGATGCGGAGGGTGGTGTGGCTGCCGTGCCGCGAGACGCAGCCGTCGCCGAGGTAGAAGCCGAGCAGGGCCGCGTAGTCGGCCCCCGGCGAGGGTGCCGCGCCCCAGCAGACGGCACAGCCGGGCCCGAGCGTGGGCGGACCGTGCGCCCACGATCGGATCGTCGACCGGGCCACCCCCGTCGCGCGGCTGACGGCGCTCACCGTGGCCCCGGCCGACAGCAGGGCAAGCGCCCGGGTCCGCTCGCTGACTCCGTACACGGACGCCATCGTGGACCGCGGCACCGACAGCGGGGCGCCAGGTCGCGGGTGCCCCGGGTGAGATTCGAACTCACACTGAATGCTGTTTGAGAGCATCGCCTCTGCCGTTGGGCTACCGGGGCCGAGTCGGCGTCGGAACCCTATCCGAACTAGCCTTGGCGTCGTGACGCAGCCCGACGCCGGACGACCCCTCGCCAGCCCCGACGCGGACGACGTGCGCCGGGTCGTGATCGCCGAGGACGAGGCGCTGATCCGGATGGACCTGGCCGAGATGCTCGCCGAGGAGGGCTACGACGTGGTCGGGCAGGCCGGCGACGGCCGGCGGGCCGTCGAGCTGGCCCGCGACCTCCGGCCCGACCTGGTGATCCTCGACGTCAAGATGCCGGTCCTCGACGGCATCGCCGCCGCCGAGCTGATCGCGGGGGAGCGGATCGCCCCGGTGGTCATCCTCACCGCGTTCGCCCAGCGCGACCTGGTGGCGCGCGCGCGCGACGCCGGGGCGATGGCCTACCTCGTCAAGCCCTTCCAGCGCAGCGACCTGGTGCCGGCGATCGAGATGGCGGTGAGCCGCTTCGCCGAGATCGCCGTCCTCGAGCGCGAGGTCTCCGACCTCCGGGAGTCGCTCGCCACGCGCAAGTCGGTCGACCGTGCCAAGGGCGTGCTGCAGGCGCAGCTGGGGCTGACCGAGCCCGAGGCGTTCCGCTGGATCCAGAAGACCGCCATGGACCTGCGGCTGTCGATGAGGCAGGTCGCCGACGGGGTCGTGGAGCACGGCGTGGCCGGGCTGGCCGACGAGGGCGGCGCGACCGCGGATCCCGCCTGACGCAGCCGTTCGTCAAGCGTTCCTCAAGAGGGTCGAGGGCCACTGCGCTCGCGCTCGCCCCCGGTACGGACCGCTTGGTCACGAAACGGCAACGGCCCGCAACTCGGCGGCTGCAATCGTGTCCTGGGCCACATCGCGAGTGTTAGGTTCCCGCCACGAGGCTGCCGAGGTGGGCAGTCCACCGAGAACTACGGAGGGGTCCATGATCCGCTCATCCAAGTCCTGGCAGGCCGTCGCTGCAGCGGCAGTCGCCGGTTTGGTACTGACCGCGTGCGGCACGACCGAGGACGACGGCGAGAGCGCCGGAGGGGGCGGCAGCGGCGGCGGCAGCAGCGAGGCCGCCTGCGACCTGAAGCTGGCGTTCTTCGGCCCGGAGACGGGCCCCGCGTCCGGTCTCGGCAAGCCGATCATCCAGGGTGCCGAGCTCGCCGTCGACCAGTACAACGACGAGGCCGAGTGCGAGGTCGAGCTGGTCAACTACGACTCGCAGGGCTCGCCCGACGAGGCCCCGTCCCTGGCCACCGAGGTCGCCGGCGACGAGTCGATCATCGGTGTCGTCGGTCCCGCCTTCTCCGGCGAGTCCGCGGCCGCCGGCCCGATCTTCGCCGAGGCCGGCGTCGCGACCGTCAGCCCGTCGGCCACCAACCCGGCGCTGTCCGAGAACGGGTGGGACACCTTCCACCGCGCCCTCGGCAACGACGCCACCCAGGGTCCGGCCGCCGCGGCCTACATCAAGGACACCCTCAAGGCCAAGAAGTCCTACATCATCGACGACGCCACGGAGTACGGCGCAGGCCTGGCCGGCATCGTCGAGAAGGACCTCGGCGCCGACGCCGTGGCCGGCACCGACACCATCCAGACCGGTGACACCGACTTCTCCGCCACCGTCAGCAAGGTCGTCGACTCCGGCGCCGACGCCGTCTTCTTCGGTGGCTACTACGCCGAGGCGACCATCCTCATCGGGCAGCTCCGCGACGGCGGCTTCGACGGCACGTTCGTCGTGGCGGACGGCGTGAAGGACCCGGCCTTCCTCGACGCCGGTGGCTCTGCCGAGGGCACGATCATCACCTGCCCCTGCATCCCCGACACCGACCCGGCCGTGGCCGACTTCGCCTCCGCCTACGAGGACGAGTTCGGCGAGGCTCCCGGCACCTACGCCGCCGAGGCCTACGACGCCGCGACGATCTTCCTCGACGGCATCAAGGACGGCGTCACCGACCGCGAGGCGATGCTCGAGTTCGTCAACAGCTACGACGAGGCCGGCATCACCAAGCAGCTCAAGTTCGACGAGACCGGTGAGCCCGCGGACGTCCACGTCTACGCCTACACGGTGGACGGCGGCGAGATCGTCCCCGAGGGCGAGATCAAGTGATCGACCGCTAGATCGTACGCACGACAGGCGCGGCCGGGGACGACGTCCCCGGCCGCGCCGACGTCCACGATCCGACGCGCTGGATACTGCGGCCAGGAGGCCTTGCGTGAACTTCGAGTTCTTCTTCAACAACCTGCCCGGGCTCACCGTGTCCGGGCTCGCGTTCGGCGCCATCTACGCGCTGATCGCCCTGGGCTACACGATGGTCTACGGCGTGCTGCAGCTGATCAACTTCGCGCACTCCGAGGTGTTCATGTACGGCACCTTCGCCATGCTGTGGACCGTCATGGCGCTGGGGGGAGCGGACGCGAGCGGTGTGCAGCTCGTGCTGATCCTGTTGGCCTCCTTGGTGGCGGCGATGCTGATGTCCGCCGCCATCGCGCTGATCCTCGAACGGGTGGCCTACCGCCCGCTGATCAAGCGCAACGCCCCCCGCCTGATCGCGCTCATCTCGGCCATCGGCGCGAGCTTCGTGCTCGCCGAGCTGATGGGCCTGCGCGACCGGGTCGCCGGCTGGTTCGGGCTCGATGACGACCTCTCGGCCTACGTCGGCAAGGCCCGCATCAACAACAGCATCGCCGACGTCGTCAACGCGCCCCGCTGGGAGATCGGGGGCGTCAACGTGTCGAGCATCGACATCCTGGTGATCTGCTCCGCCGTCGGGATGATGGTCGTCGTGGACCAGTTCGTGCGCCGCTCCAAGCTGGGCAAGGGCATCCGGGCCACGGCCCAGGACGCCGAGACGGCGTCGATGATGGGCGTCAACCCGACGCGCACCATCCAGATGACGTTCCTCATCGGCGGCCTGATGGCCGGCGTCGCGGCGTTCCTCTACATGCTCAAGATCGAGACGACGAAGTTCGACATGGGCTTCCTGCTCGGCGTCAAGGCGTTCACCGCCGCCGTCCTCGGCGGCATCGGCAACCTGCGCGGCGCTCTGTTGGGCGGGCTGGTGCTGGGCGTCGCCGAGAACTGGGGCGCTGCGCTCCTCGGCACCGAGTGGCGCCACGTCGTCGCCTTCGTTCTGCTGGTGGTCATCCTTCTCGTCCGGCCCACGGGCCTGTTGGGTGAGTCGCTCGGAAAGGCCCGCGCATGAGCAAGCTCAAGGACTCCCTCTCGCGGATGCCCAAGCCGGTCAAGATCGTGCTCTGGGTCCTCCTCGCACTCTTCGCCTACGCGCTCCCGCTCCTGGAGCCCCCGTTCATCACCACGCCCGGGGTCGACTTCGGCGGCGTGCTCTTCATCGTCACCATGTACATGCTGGTCGCGCTAGGTCTCAACATCGTCGTCGGCTACGCCGGACTGCTCGACCTCGGCTACGTCGGGTTCTACGCGATCGGCGCCTACACCGCGGCCATCCTGACGTCGTACCACGCCCACTGGCCGCTGCTGCTGGCCATCCCCGCGGCCGTCGTGGCCACCACCATCTCCGGCGTCATGCTGGGGGCGCCGACGCTGCGGGTGCGGGGTGACTACCTCGCCATCGTGACCCTCGGCTTCGGCGAGATCATCCGCCTCGTCGCGGTCAACACCGAGTGGCTGGGCGACGCGAAGGGCATCAGCAACATCGCCCGCCCGCCGAGCCTGGGCGGCACCGAGGGCCTGTTCGAGGTCCCGCACCTCTACTGGGGCGACGGCACCGTGCTGCTCGACACCCAGGACACCACCAAGTTCCTGGTGTTCGGCGTGCTCGACCAGATCCCCTACTACTGGATGGGCCTGACGGTCGTCATCGTCGTCCTGTTCGCCGACTACCTCATCAAGAACAGCCGCGTCGGCCGCGCCTGGGAGGCCACCCGCGAGGACGAGGACGCCGCCGAGCTGATGGGCGTGCCGACCTTCCGGTTCAAGCTGCTGGCCTTCGCCACGGGTGCCTTCATCGGCGGACTGGCCGGTTCGCTCTACGCGAGTCGACAGAGCTTCATCAACCCCGCCTCCTTCCTGCTGCTCTTCTCGATCCTGTTCCTGGCCGCCGTCGTGGTCGGTGGACAGGGCAACCGCTGGGGCGTCCTCGTCGGCGCCGCGCTGGTGGCCTACCTGCCCCAGCGGTTCCGCGAGTTCGACGACTTCCGCGTGCTCGTCTTCGGCCTGGCACTGGTCCTGCTCGCGGTCCTGCGACCCGAGGGCCTGTTCCCGCCGAAGCGGACCGTGCGAGCCAAGCAGCTGGAGCACGAGCTCGACGAGCTCGAAGAAGGCACCGAAGGAGAGGAGGGGGCACGTGTCTGACGCACGCATCCTCGAAGTGGACCACCTGACGCTCAGGTTCGGCGGCCTCACGGCGCTCGACGACGTGAGCTTCGACATCAAGGAGGGCGAGATCCTCGGCCTCATCGGCCCCAACGGGGCCGGCAAGACCACCTGCTTCAACGCCATCACCGGCGTCTACAAGCCCACCTCCGGGACGATCCGCTTCCAGGGCGAGTCGCTGGCGGGCAAGAAGCGCTTCCAGATCACCCAGGCCGGGATCGCCCGGACGTTCCAGAACATCCGACTCTTCCCGGCCATGACCGCGCTGGAGAACGTGCTCGTGGGCGCCGACGCCCAGCACACCACGGGCATCGTCAGCGCCCTCTTCCGGCTGCCCAAGCACCGCCGGGAGGAGGCGGCCGGCCACGACCGGGCGATGGAGCTGCTGCGGTTCATGGGACTGGCCCGGCAGGCCGACGAGCTGGCCGCCAACCTGTCCTACGGCGACCAGCGCCGTCTCGAGATCGCCCGCGCCATGGCGACCCAGCCCAAGCTGATCTGCCTCGACGAGCCGGCGGCCGGCTTCAACCCGCAGGAGAAGCGCACCCTGATGGACCTGATCCGCAAGGTGCGCGACCGGGGCTTCACCGTGCTGCTCATCGAGCACGACATGCGTCTGGTCATGGGCGTCACCGACCGGATCGTCGTGCTCGAGTTCGGCAAGTTGATCGCCGAGGGCGCCCCGGCGGAGATCCGCGACAACCCTGCGGTCATCGCCGCCTACCTCGGAGTGGAGGAAGAAGATGCTTCTTGAGGTGGAGGGGCTGTGTGTCAACTACGGGCACATCGAGGCCATCCGTGACATCAGCTTCAGCGTGCCCGAGGGCAGCGTCACGACCCTGATCGGCGCCAACGGCGCCGGGAAGACGACGACGCTCAAGACCCTCTCCGGCATCCGCAAGGTGCGGACCGGGTCGGTGAAGTTCGACGGCAAGGACATCACCCACGACGCCCCCTACGACCGGGTCAAGCTGGGGATCAGCCAGTCCCCGGAGGGACGTCGCTGCTTCGTGGGCATGACCGTGCGCGAGAACCTGGAGATGGGCGCCTTCGTGCGCAACGACCGCAAGACCCAGGCCTATCAGGACGACGTCGACCGAGTGCTCGCGCTGTTCCCGCGCCTGGCCGAGCGGATCAACCAGTCCGCCGGCACGATGTCGGGCGGCGAGCAGCAGATGCTCGCCATCGGGCGTGCCCTCATGGCGCGGCCGCGGCTGCTCCTGCTCGACGAGCCGTCGATGGGCCTGGCGCCCAAGCTCATCGCGCAGATCTTCGCGATCATCAAGGAGATCAACGCTCAGGGCACCACGGTGCTGCTCGTGGAGCAGAACGCCGCCCAGGCGCTCAAGGCGGCCGACGACGCCCACATCCTCGAGACGGGCGAGATCGTCCGCTCGGGCAAGGGGAGGGACCTCGCCGGCGACGACGCCGTCAAGGCCGCCTACCTCGGCGGAGACATCTGAGTCACCCACCACGTACGACACAGGGCCCAGCCGATCCGGCTGGGCCCTGCGTCGTAGGTGGTGGCGCCTCCGGGCGGGAGTCGTCGAGGGAGGCGTCGGAGGAGCGTCAGAGCACCTTCGACAAGAAGGCCTGGGTCCGCTCGTGCTGCGGGTGGGCGAGCACCTCGCGCGGGTCGCCCTCCTCCACGATGACGCCGTCGTCCATGAAGACCAGCTTGTCGCCGACCTCGCGGGCGAAGCCCATCTCGTGGGTCACGACCATCATCGTCATGCCCTCGGAGGCGAGCGTCTTCATCACCTCGAGCACGTCGCCGACCAGCTCGGGGTCGAGCGCCGAGGTGGGCTCGTCGAAGAGCATCATGTCGGGGTCCATCGACAGCGCCCGGGCGATGGCCACGCGCTGCTGCTGCCCGCCCGAGAGGTGGGCGGGATAGACGTTCTCGCGACCGCTGAGCCCGACCTTGTCGAGGTTGGCGCGGGCGACCTCGATCGCCTCCTTCTTGGAACGACCCTTCACCTTCTGCTGCGCGACGGTGAGGTTGCGCAGCACGTTCATGTGGGGGAAGAGGTTGAACTGCTGGAACACCATCCCGATGCGCGAGCGCATGGCGTCGAGATCGGTCTCCGGATCGGTGATGTCGATGCCCTCGACGAGGATCTGGCCGCTGTCGGGCTCCTCGAGCCGGTTGACGCATCGCAACAGGGTCGACTTGCCCGAGCCCGAGGGTCCGATCACGCAGACCACCTCGCCGTCGTCGACGTGGAAGTCGATGCCCTTGAGCACCTCGTTGGACCCGAACGACTTGTGCAGGTCGCGGATCTGGATGGCGGGAGCCGCCTGGACGCTCTCGGTCATGGTCACCGGGCCTTCTGCTGCTTGCGCTCGAGCCACGACACCAGTCGGGTGAGCGGCAGGGTGATCAGGAGGTAGAGGATCGAGGCCTGGATCAGGCTCGTCGCGGTCCCGGCCGTGGCGCTGGACGCCATGAAGTCGCGCGCGATTGTGGTGAGCTCGCGCTGGCTGGCAGCGAAGCCGATGACGAAGAGCAGCGCGGTGTCCTTGATGAGGAGCACGAACTCGTTGGTGAGCGGCGGGATCACGATCCGGAACGCCTGCGGCAGGACCACCGTGGCCGTGGTGCGCCCGGCGCTCATGCCGAGCGAGCGAGCGGCCTCGGTCTGGCCCTTCGGCACGGCCTGGATGCCGGCGCGGATGGTCTCGGCCATGTAGGCGGCGGCGACCAGGATCAGGCCGACCACGCCGGCACCGACGGTGCCGCCGGGCGGGGTCCACCCGTTGAACGCGATCGGGATGCCGAACGCCATCACCAGGACGACGAGCAGCACCGGCAGGCCGCGGAAGAACTCGATGTAGGCGGTGGCGAGCCAGCGGTAGGCCGCCACGGGGGACAGCCGCATGAGCGCGAGCACGACCCCGATCACCAGGCCCGCCGCGAAGGCGACGGCCGTGTAGATCAGGGAGTTCTTGACGCCGATCGTGATGAGGTCGGGCCAGGTGCCCCAGTCGCCCTTGAACGGGTTGCCGATGCCGGCCGGGGCGAAGAAGTTGGCGCGGATGGTCGCCCAGTCGGCACTGAACCCCACCAGGAGGAGCACTCCCAGCAGGACGGCGTAGAGGACCGCCCTGCTGAGGATGCGCTTCGTCGAACGCTTCAGAGCCACGTGCCGATCACTCGGTGGCGAAGTAGGTGTTGTAGATCTCGTCGTAGGTGCCGTCGTCGCGCATCTCACCGAGCTGCTCGTTGACCGCGTCCACGAGGGCGGTGTTGCCCTTCTTCATGGCGAGGCCGTAGGACTCCTCGGTCGAGTAGGTCTCGACGACCTTGAAGCCGCCCGACTCCTGGTGGTTGATGTTGACCGGGAGGTCCTGCAGCAGCGCCTCGACCTGGCCGGCCTTGATCGCCTGGAACATCTCGGCGTCGCTGGGGAACGACACGATCTCCGCGCCGCTCGCGTTCTCCTCGGCGTAGGCCTTGCCGGTGGTGCCCTGCTGGACGCCGATCTTCACGCCGTCGAGGTCGTCGATCGAGGCGATGTCGGAGTCGTCGGCGACGAGGAGGGACTGCTGGGAGTCGTAGTAGCCGTCGGAGAAGTCGAGGGCGGCCTTGCGCTCGTCGGTGATGGTCATCGCGCTGGCGGCGAGGTCGCACTGGGCCGCGTTGAGCGCCTGACCGCTCTGGAGGGCGTCGAAGGAGGAGTCCTTGACCGCGAGCTCGAGGTCGAGGCCGTCGGCGATCTCCTGCACGATGTCGATGTCGAAGCCCTTGAAGCCGGAGTCGGACGTGTCGTCGAAGTCCTCGAACGGCGGGTAGGGCACGTCGGAGCAGACCGTGAGGGTGCCCGAGGACACCGTGTCGAGGCTGCTCTCGCTGCTGGTGTCGTTGCCGGCGTCGGTGGAGTCGTCGCCGGCGTCGTCGCCGCACGCGCTGAGCGTGAGGGCCAGGGCCAGAGCGGGGACCAGGGTCAGGGATCGGTGAAGGGTGCGAGTGCGCATGCGGCGGAGCCTAGACCACAAGGACCGGACCGGAAGATGGCTTTGGCAGGTGCGTCGGCAACGATCCGATGACGCTTGTCCGCAGACCCTTGTGGGGGCCCTCCTGACAGAGCCCTCGCGACGGCGTAGGGTCTGCGGCACTGCCCGAGCCGGATGCGGCAGGGCACGGGGGAAGCGGTCACATCGAGCTGATCCTTGGGAGTCGACATGAGCAGGACTGCGGTGGTCGTGCGAGCGGCCGATCCCTCCGACGCACCGTCGCTGCGCGAGCTGTGGTGCGACATCCTCCGCAAGGGCCGTCCCGACGAGCAGCTCGCCGACGTGACGAGCATCGTCTCGACGGCCTGCGCGAGCGACGAACGGTGTGTCGTCGTCGCGGAGATCGACGGCGAGGTGGCCGGGGCCGTCTACCTCGAGGCCGCCACCTTCACCCCGCTCAACCTCGAGCCGGCCGTGCTGGCGGTCTCGCCGCACGTGTTCGCGCAGTTCCGGCGCAGGGGAGTGGGCAGCGCACTCATGGAGGCGGCCTGTCGCTTCGCCGAGGAGCACGGCATCAGCCACGTGCAGACGGCCGCCGCCGCCGAGGCGCGAGACGCCAACCGCTTCATGGCCCGCCTCTCGCTCGCGCCGCAGGCCACGCTCCGCGCGGCCACCACCGGCGCCCTGCGCGCGCGGCTGCCGCAGGGGCGCCAGGCGAGCCCGGCCGCGTCGAGCCGCCAGCGCATCGACCGGGTGCTGGCCGCTCGCCGGGTGCGCCGCGAGCGCGTCCCCGGCTGAGCCCGACGGCCCGCTCAGCCCTGGGGGGCGTCGAGCAGCGCGCAGGTGATGCGCGAGGTGCACACCCGGCGGCCCTGCTCGTCGGTGATCACGACCTCGTAGCTCGTCGACGACCGGCCGAGGTGGATCGGGGTCGCGACGCCGGTGACCAGGCCCTCGGTGGCGGAGCGGTGGTGCGTGGCGTTGATGTCGACGCCGACGGCGATCTTGGCCGGGTAGGCGTGGATGGCCGACCCGATCGAGCCCAGCGTCTCGGCCAGCACGACCGACGCGCCCCCGTGGAGGAGGCCGAACGGCTGGGTGTTGCCCTCCACGGGCATGGTGGCCACGACCCGCTCGGCGGAGACCTCGACCAGCTGCACCCCCATCTTGTCGTTGAGCCGCCCGTTGCCCTGGGGGAGGAACGCGATGAGCTCGTCGATGCTGAGGTCGGCCAGGGACTCGGGGGGCGTGGGGGATGTCTCGCTCATGGCGCCATTGTGGCCGAGCCGCGGGCCCGTGCGGTGCCGGGGCTCGGGGCCCCCTGTCGTCGGCGGCGGCTAGAGTCGGCGGGTGCCCGAGACGAGCGAGACGACCCGCCCCCGCCTCCTCCTGCTGGACGGCCACTCCCTGGCCTACCGCGCGTTCTTCGCCCTCCCGGTGGAGAACTTCGCGACCGCGTCCGGACAGCACACCAACGCGGTCTACGGGTTCACCTCGATGCTGGTCAACGTGCTCCGCGACGAGCGGCCGACCCACGTCGCCGTGGCGTTCGACAAGTCGCGCCAGACCTTCCGGCTCGAGGAGTACAGCGACTACAAGGCCAAGCGCAACAAGACCCCCGACGAGTTCGGCAGCCAGCTGCCGTTGATCCGCCGGGTGCTCGACGCGCTGCGCATCCAGCACCTGTCGATGGACGGCTACGAGGCCGACGACATCATCGCCACGCTCGCCACGCAGGGCCTCGCCGAGGGCATGGAGGTGCTGATCATGACCGGCGACCGCGACTCCATCCAGCTCGTCACCGACGACTCGACCGTGCTCTACACGATGCGAGGGGTCAGCGAGCTGGCCCGGCTGACGCCGGCAGCGGTGCAGGAGAAGTACGGCGTCCCGCCCGAGCGCTACCCCGAGCTGGCGGCGATCGTCGGCGAGACCTCCGACAACCTGCCCGGCGTGCCGGGAGTCGGCCAGGGCTACGCCGCCAAGTGGATCAACCAGTTCGACGGCCTCGACAACGTGATCGCCCGCGCCGACGAGATCACCGGCAAGAAGGGCGAGTCGTTGCGCGCCCACCTCGGCGACGTCATCCGCAACCGCCGCCTCAACGCCCTGGTCCGCGACCTCACCCTGCCCGTACGCCCCGACGGGCTGGTCCGGCAGCCGTGGGACCGCACCGCCGGCCTCGAGCTGCTCGACGAGCTCGAGTTCCGCGGGGAGCTGCGCGCCCGGCTGCTCGACACCATCGACCCCGCCCCCGACGACGCCGTCGAGGCCGAGTCGGGCTTCGAGCTCGACGGCCGTCGTCTCGGCACGGGCGAGGCGGCCGCGTGGCTCGCCGAGCACGCCCCCGAGGGCACCCGGGTCGGGCTGTCCGTCCAGGGCAGCTGGCGCGCCGGCACCGGCGACGTGGTCTCCCTCGCCGTGGCGACGCGCGAGGGCCAGGCGGCTTGGATCGACGTGACCGACATCGACACCGACGACGACGCCGCTGTCGCAGCCTGGCTCGCCGACCCCTCGCGCCCCAAGGCCGTCCACGATGCGAAGGGCCCGAGCCTCGCGCTGGCCGCCCGGGGCTGGGAGCTCGCCGGCCTCGAGGTCGACACCGCCCTCGCGGCCTACCTCGTCCAGCCCGACCAGCGCTCCTACGACCTCGCCGACCTCACCCTGCGCTACCTCAAGCGCGAGCTGCGCCAGGACACCGTCGACGCCGACCAGCTGAGCTTCGACGCGATGGACGACACGACGGCCAGCGACACGGCCATGCTGACCGCCCGGGCCGTCCTCGACCTCGCCGACGCGCTCGACGACGCGGTCGAGGAGCACGGCGGCACCCGCCTGCTGCACGAGGTCGAGCTGCCGCTGATCGGCACGCTCGCGCGGATGGAGCAGGTGGGCATCGCCGTCGACGTCGACTACCTCGAGGGACTCGAGTCGGAGTTCGGCGACCAGGTGCGCGCCGCGGCCCAGGACGCCTACGACGTGATCGGCAAGGAGATCAACCTCGGCTCGCCCAAGCAGCTGCAGGTGGTGCTGTTCGACGAGCTCGACATGCCCAAGACCAAGCGCACCAAGACCGGCTACACCACCGACGCCGACGCGCTGCAGCAGCTGTTCGAGAAGACCGAGCACCCCTTCCTCCAGCACCTGCTGCGCCACCGCGACGTGATCCGGCTGCGCCAGACGGTGGAGGGCCTGCTCAAGTCGGTGGCCCCCGACGGGCGGATCCACACGACCTACAACCAGATCATCGCGGCCACGGGTCGGCTCTCCAGCACCGACCCCAACCTGCAGAACATCCCGATCCGCACCGAGGCGGGCCGGCGCATCCGTGAGGGCTTCGTCGTCGGCAAGGACGGCGAGGCCCTGCTGACGGCCGACTACAGCCAGGTGGAGATGCGCATCATGGCGCACCTGTCCGAGGACGCCCTGCTCATCGAGGCGTTCCGCTCCGGCCAGGACTTCCACTCCATCACCGCGGCCCGGGTCTTCGGTGTCGCGGCCGAGGACGTCACCGTCGAGCAGCGCGCCAAGATCAAGGCGATGAACTACGGGCTCGCCTACGGCCTGTCGGCGTTCGGACTGTCCCAGCAGCTGCGGATCTCCACCTCGGAGGCCAAGGCCCTGATGGACGAGTACTTCGAGACGTTCGGCGGGGTCCGCGACTACCTGACCGGCGTCGTCGACGAGGCGCGCCGCTCGGGCTTCACCGAGACGATCATGGGGCGTCGTCGCTACCTGCCCGACCTCACCAGCGACAACCGCCAGCGCCGCGAGACCGCCGAGCGGATGGCGCTCAACGCCCCCATCCAGGGCTCGGCTGCCGACCTGGTGAAGGTCGCGATGCTCGGCGTCGAGCGCGCCCTGGCCGAGCACGGGCTGCGCTCACGGATGCTCCTCCAGGTCCACGACGAGCTCGTCCTGGAGGTCGCGCCGGGGGAGGGCGACGCGCTCGCGGAGGTCGTCCGCGCCGAGATGGGCGGCGCCGCCGACCTGGCCGTGCCCCTCGACGTGTCGATCGGCACCGGGCGCAGCTGGCACGACGCCGCTCACTGAGCGGGGGACCGCCCGCGCAGCGTGACCGCGCTGATCGCCAGCAGCACCACCAGCAGCATCACGTCGACGCTCAGCACGAGCGCGAGCAGCTCGCCGACGGTCGAGACCAGCGTCGACGCGACGGCGACCACGACGCCGAACGCGACCCAGATCAGCACCATCGACATCGTGCCCTGGCGGGCGAGCACCGAGTAGACCAGCAGCTGGAGCACGGCCATGCACGTGCCCAGCAGCGCGAACACCCACAGCAGGCTCCGCACCTCCTCGTAGTCGCCGCCGCCGGCGAAGACCAGCACGAGGTCGGGGAGCACGGCGGTGGCCAGCACGCACGCGCCGCCGAGGCCGCCGACGAGCAGCAGACTGCCGGCCAGGGCGCGCGAGCGGTTGCGGCTCGTCGACATCGAGGGGAACGCGACGACCACGACGAACTGCGGCAGGAACATCACCGCCCGCGAGACGATCAGGCCGGCGGCGTACAGCCCGGAGTCGTGCGAGTCGAGGACCGAGCGCCCGACCAGCATGTCGACGTTGGTGAGCGCGAAGTAGGCGAAGAGGGCCTGCGAGTTGACGACCGCCTCCTTGATGATCGGCCCGAACCCGTGGCGCTCGTGGGTCTCGCCGGACACGCGCCCGTGGCGCAGCACGGCGAGCCCATAGAGGAATGGTGCGTAGAAGCCGATCGTGACGCCGAGGAAGGCCATGAACTCGGTCGGCTGCCAGAGGATCAGCACGACCCCGACGAGGAGCCGCGGCACCCCCGAGAGCACGTACAGCACGGCCAGCTCGCGCCAGCGCCGCTCACCCTGGAGGATCCCCGCCTGGGCGCCGGTCATCGTCATCGGCACCGCGGCGAAGGCGGCCAGCACCGCTGTCGGCAGGCTGTCGAGGTCGAGCAGCGTGTTGAGGAGTGGCGCCCCCATGAGGAGGACGGCGCCGAGGAGGAGGGACGCCCGCAGCGAGACCCGGAGGATCTCGCGCTCGATCTGCCCGACGTGGGCGGGATCCGAGCTGATCCGGCGGGCCGCGGTCGCCTGGAGGCCGAGCATGACGACGCTGATGATCATCACGAGGTTCATCAGCGCGAAGAACGCGCCGTAGGGGACCGGCCCGATGATCCGCGCCGCCGTCATGGTGAAGCCGTAGGTCGCGAGGTTCATCAGCAGCATCGCCACGGCGATCTGCCCGCTGCCGCCCAGCAGACGCTCGAGCCTGCCGCGGGGACCGGCGACCGCGTCGGACCGGTCGCGCGCTCGTGTGGGCATGCGGCACACCCTAAGGTGTCCCACCGTGGGAGCACGGGGCGATCGGGCGACGGCGCGCACCCGCTCGCTGCTGTGGCCGGGGGCCTGGGCCACCGCGCTCGCCGTGCTGCTGCTGGGCGGCGCGCTCGGCCCGGGGTACGTCCTGAGCTACGACATGGTGTGGGTGCCCGACCTGCGTCTGGGCGCGGACGCGCTGGGCCTCGGCACCGCCCTGCCGCGGGCGGTCCCGTCCGACGCGGTGGTGGCGGTCCTCGACGAGGTGCTGGGCGGGATGCTCCTGCAGAAGCTCGTGCTGCTGCTGCCCCTCGTGGCCGCGGGCACCGGTGCGGCGGCCCTGGTCGGGCCGGGGGTCGTGGCACGCCTCGTGGCGGTGTCGGTGGCGGTGTGGAACCCGTTCGTGGTCGAGCGGCTGGCGATCGGCCACTGGCCGGTTCTGGTGGGCTACGGCGTGCTGCCGTGGGTCCTGCTCGCCGGCACGGCGTGGCGCAGGTCCGGCGTCATGCCCGCCCGGCTCCCCGTGCTGCTCCTGCTGGGCAGCCTGAGCGCGTCGACGGGGCTCGTCACGGCGTTCGCCGCCTGCGTCTCCGCCGCCCGCCGCCGGCGCGACCGATGGCTGGCGCTCGCGGGACTCGTCGTGCTGGCCAACCTTCCGTGGGTCGTCTCGGGCCTGCTTCACGCCGGCAGCGCCACGTCGAGCGCCGCGGGGGCGGACGTCTTCGCGCCGAGCGGTGAGGGGATGCTGCCCGCGCCGCTGACGTTCCTCTCGCTCGGCGGGATCTGGAACGCCGCGGTGGTCCCCGACTCGCGCACGGGTCCGCTGGCGGTGGCGATGGCCCTCGTGCTCGTGGCGCTTGCCGTCCTCGGCGTCCGCCGCGGCTGGTCGAAGGTGCCGCAGGGACCGCGCCGGGCGCTGGTGTGGTGCTGGGCCGTGGGACTGGGCCTCACCCTGGCGGCGTGGGCGCTGCCGGGGGTCACGGGCTGGCTGGCGAGCACCGTGCCCGGAGCGGGCGTGCTGCGCGACGGCTCGCGGCTGCTGGCACTCGCGGCGCCGTTGACCGCGGTGCTGGCCGGGCGGGGGGCGGAGGCGCTGGTGCGGCTGCTGCCGGACGCGCTCTCCCGCGCGATGATCGCGCTGGCGTGCGTGCTGGTGCCCGTCGCCCTCATGCCGGACCCGGCTCTCGGCCTGTCGGGGAGGGTGAGCGCGGTCGACTACCCCGCGTCCTACGACGCGCTCGTCGACGAGTTGCGCGCGCTGCCCGAGGGCACCGTCGCCGTGCTGCCGTTCCAGAGCTATCGGGCACCGGCGTGGAACAACGACGCCCGCCCCGTGCTGGCCCCTCTCGGCCGCTACCTGCCGGGCCGTGTCGTCGTCGAGGACCGTCTCGTCGTCGACGGGCGGGCACTCGCGGGGGAGGACCCGAGCGCCGCCGACGTGCGCCGCGCCCTGGCCGCGCCCGATCCCGGTCAGCGCGCCGCGCGACTGCGCGAGGCCGGGGTCCGGTACGTCGTGGTGGAGCGGCTGCCGGGCGTCGAGGTGCCCGAGGTCGCCGGCGAGGAGGTCGGCGAGCTCGACGACCTCACCCTCGTCGACGTCGGTCCCGGACGGCCGCCCTCGGGCGTGCCGGCCGCGTGGACGGTCGTGATGGCGCTGGCGTGGACAGGCTGGTGCGGCCTGCCGGTCCTCGCGCTGTTCCTGGCCGTGTGGCGCCGGCGACGGGCCGGACGGATAGTTGCGCAGTAGGGGCTACCGGCTGGTACCTTGCTGGCATCGCCTAGGGAGGATCACACGCACATGGGATCAATCGTCGCACCCATCGTCAGCTGCATCGTGGGCGGCGGGCTCGCCGTTGCCACCCTGATGGGCGTGGTCACCAACCAGACCAGCGCGCCCGAGCAGTCCCCGGGGACGATCAACTCGCCCGAGTTCAGCTACGGGGTCACCAGCGAGTGACGTCGCGCTGAGCGGCCTCGGTCCCGCTCACTCGGCGTCGGGGTCCTGGGCGTCGACCCTCTCGCCACGCAGCACGGCCGCCACGACGTGGGCGAACGACTCCTGCGCGTGCTCCCACGTGAACCGGTGACTCATCTCGAGCGCCCCGTCGCCCAGGCGGGCCCGCAGCGCCGGGTCGCCGAGCAGCGCCCCCAGGGCCTCGACGAAGTCCTGCTGCCGGTCCACCAGCACCCCCGAGCGGTCGTGGGCGATCGACTCGCGCGTGCCGCCTGCTGAGCGGTAGGCCACGGTGGGTGTGCGGTGCATGCCGGCCTCGCCGACGACGAGCCCCCACCCCTCTTTCAGCGAGGGGAGGGCCAGTGTCCACGCCTGCTCGTAGATCTCGTGCTTGCGCCGCTCGTCGACGTGCCCCTCGAAGACGATCGTGTCGCTCGCGCCACGCTCGGACGCGTAGCGGTGCAGCTCGGCCTCCCACCACCCGCCGCCCACGACGTGCAGGCGCAGGTCGGGGTACCGCTCGCGCAGCGTGAGGGCGGCGTCGATCGCGTGCTCCACCTGCTTGTGCGGGACCAGCCGGCCGACGACCGCGACCATGGGGTGCGCCGACGTGCCCGTCCCGGAGCCGACGACGGGGTCGGTGCCGTTGTGCACGACGGCGATGCGGCGTCGGTCCACGCCGAGGGTGGCGAGCTCGTCGCGGGTGGCCCGGGACACCGCGACGTACTGACTGGAGCGGTAGAGCCATGGTGCGAGCCGGTGCTCGACGGCCCAGCCCACCTTGCCGACGAGGCCCGGGTAGACGACCGGCCACTGCTCGCGGTGCACGTGGTGCACGAGCACGACGACGGGTGCGCGGGTGGCGGCCCGGGTGAAGAACGGCAGGCCGTTCTGCACGTCGACCACGAGGTCGACCGGCCCGAGCCGGCCCCGGGCGAGCGCGCGGAAGCCCTCGGCGTAGACGCTGAGCTTGGACCCGCGCCGGACGAAGCGGACGCCGTCGACGACCTCCTCGGGCGGAGCCGCGGCGTGGGCGGCGCAGAAGATGGTGACGTCGGCGCCGCGCGCGACCAGCCCGTGCGCCATCTTCTCGAGGTAGCGCTCGGCGCCGCCGCCCTCGGGGTTGCGGGTGTCGCGCCAGCTGAGGAAGGCCACATGGCGGCCCGCGAGCTCGTCGTGGTCGGTCATCGGGCCGAACCCTACCGCCGAGTCACTTGTCGGCTAAGGTCTGCGGGTGCTGACGAGGAACCCGCCGTGGCGCGCCGACCTCTCCCGGTCGCTGCACCTGTTCCGGGAGTTCCGGCACGAGCAGTCCGACCCGGCGCGGTTCTACACCGCGCTGGCCCGTGACTCCGCCCTCCAGGTCTCCCAGTACCACGACCTGCACGGCCAGCTGATGCTCGACGTCGGGGGAGGGCCGGGCTACTTCCGGCAGGCGTTCGAGTCGGCGGGGGCCTCCTACGTCGCCCTCGATGCGGACGCCGGCGAGCTGGCCGGGACGGGTGAGATCGACGCGCGCACCGTCCTCGGCAGCGGCATGCAGCTCCCGTTCCGCGACGCGTCCGTGGACGTGTGCTACTCCTCCAACGTGCTCGAGCACGTCGAGCAGCCGTGGCGGATGGCGGAGGAGATGGTGCGGGTCACCCGGCCCGGCGGGCTGGTCTTCATCAGCTACACCACCTGGTGGGGCCCGTGGGGCGGGCACGAGACGGCGCCGTGGCACTACCTGGGGGGCCGCCGGGCCCGGCGCCGGTACGCTCGCCGCCACAGCCACGAGCCCAAGAACCGGTTCGGCGAGTCGCTGTTCGCGGTCTCTGTCGCCGACGGACTGCGGTGGGCACGCACCCAGCAGGGGGCCGACGTCGTGCACGTGCTCCCGCGCTACAACCCGTGGTGGAGCCGCTGGCTCCTACGGGTGCCCGGACTGCGAGAGGTGGTGACGTGGAACCTCGTGCTCGTGCTGAGGAGGAGGTGACCCGCGCCCGCACGACGTGGCGCTGGCGGCTGACCGCCGGCTGCGTGCTGCTGCTCGGCCTGGCCATGACCCAGTCGCCGGGCCTGCTCGTGGCCGACACCAAGCTCGACCTGGCGATCGCTCCGTGGGACTTCCTGTCGCGCGCCGCCCACCTGTGGGACGGCGAGGGCGCGTTCGGCCAGCTCCAGAACCAGGCCTACGGCTACCTGTGGCCGATGGGACCGTTCTTCGCGCTCGGCGACCTCCTCGGCGCGCCCGGCTGGGTGGTGCAGCGCCTCTGGACGGCGCTCGTGCTGTGCGTCGCG
This sequence comes from Nocardioides sp. zg-1228, assembly GCF_017086465.1. NCBI lineage: Bacteria > Bacillati > Actinomycetota > Actinomycetes > Propionibacteriales > Nocardioidaceae > Nocardioides > Nocardioides sp. zg-1228. The sequence goes on from NZ_CP070961.1 coordinate 1,794,448, forward strand.
TTCGTCGGCGCGGCCCGACTCGCGCGCGCCCTCGGGGTGCGCTCCGACCTGGCCTGCGTCCTCGGCGGCGTGGCGTACGCGCTGTCGCCGCGCATGCTCACCGTCATCGGGCCCAGCTCCATCGAGGTCTGGCCGATGGCGCTCGTCCCCTGGGTGCTGCTCCCGCTCGTCGTGGGCGCGGAGCGCGGCTCCCCCCGGCGGGCCGCGGCGCTGTCGGCGCTGGCGATCGCGATGGTCGGCGGCGTCAACGCGGCGGCCACCAGCGCCGTGCTGCCGCTCGGGGTCCTCTGGCTGCTCACCCGCACCCCGGGCCCCCGCCGGCGCCAGATGATGATCTGGTGGCCGGTCTTCACCCTGCTGGCCACGCTGTGGTGGCTCGTCCCGCTCTTCCTGCTCGGCAGCTACAGCCCTCCCTTCCTCGACTTCATCGAGTCGAGCGCCAACACCACGTTCCCGACGACGCTCTTCGACGCGCTCCGGGGCACGTCGAACTGGGTCCCGTACGTCGACGCGGGATCTCGGGCAGGCAACGACCTCCTGCGGCAGGCGCACCTCGTCCTCAACAGCGCCGTGGTCATGCTGTTGGGCCTGGTGGGACTGGCGCTGCGTCGAAACCCGCACCGTGGCTTCCTGCTCTCGGGGCTGCTCGTGGGGCTCGTCCTCGTCACGATGGGACACCTCGGACAGGTGCAGGGGTGGTTCGCCCCCCAGCTGCAGGACCTGCTCGACGGGGTGCTCGCGCCCTTGCGCAACGTCCACAAGTTCGACCCGGTGGTCCGCCTGCCCATGGTCGTGGGACTCGCGTTCGTCGTCGATGAGCTGGTGGCTCGCCGGTCCGCGCTGGCCCGTGACCACAGCCCCGGCGCGATCGCTCAGCGGGTGACGCTGGTCCCACTGGTGGGGATCTGCGTCGTCGGGGTCCTGGGCGCTTCATTGCCAGCGGCGGTAGGTCGCGTCGCGCCGGCCGGCGGGTTCGCCGACGTCCCCGGATACTGGGCCGCTGCCGCAGACTGGCTCGCGGAGGACCAGGACGAGGGCACTGCGCTCCTGGTCCCGGGCTCGTCCTTCGGCACCTACGTCTGGGGGTCGCCCCGCGACGAGCCCTTCCAGTCGCTGGCCGACAAGCCGTGGGCGGTCCGCAACGCCGTGCCGCTCGCGCCGGCGGGCAACATCCGCATGCTCGACGCCGTGGAGTCTCGGCTCGCGCAGGGGCGCGGTGGTGCCGGTCTGGCCCGTCTGCTCGCGCGCTCGGGGGTCAGCCACGTCGTGGTGCGCAACGACCTGACCCGCACGGCCGACGTCCCGGACCCCGTGCTCGTGCACCAGGCACTCGACGAGTCGCCCGGCATCGAGCGTGTGCGGTCGTTCGGTCCCCTCATCGGCGGCGCACCCCGGATCGAGGGTGAGCTCGGCAAGGCCATGGTCAACGGTGGATGGCAGGACGAGTACCCCGCGATCGAGATCTACGCCGTGCGGGCCGAGGTCTCACGCGTCTCGTCGACGGACCGTCCCACGGTGGTCGTCGGGGGCCCCGAGGACCTCGGTGACCTAGCCGAGCTCGGGGTGCTCGGCACCGCCCCCGCGCTGCTCGCGGCTGACGAGCAGGACATCGATCCCTCATGGCCCGTCGTGCTGACCGACGGGATGCGTGCCGTGGAGCGCAACTTCGGGCGGTTGCACGACTCGACGTCCCAGACCCGCACGATCGACCAGCCGCGAAACCTGCCCAGCCGGTCGCCGGACTACAAAGTGGGCGACGGCACCCGTTGGTCGACGTGGGCCGAGCTGGACGGTGCCACGAGCGTCACTGCCTCGAGCTCTCAGTCCGACGCCAACTCGCCGGGGGCCGTGCAGCCCGGCGCGATGCCCTTCGCAGCCATCGACGACGACCCGCGATCCACGTGGGTCTCCGGCCCTGGCTCGGTCCTGGGGCACTGGTGGCAGCTCGACCTGGGTGCGCCGGCCTACCCGGGGCGTACCTCGATCACGGTCGGGGCCGACCACGGGCGCGAGGTGCTCCAGGTCCGCACCGACGAGTGGACCAGCCCGCTGCTGACCTTCGAGCCCGGCGACACCCGCACGGTCACCATCCCAGGACCCACCCGTGTCCTGCGCATCGAGGACCAGTCCGGCCGACCGGACAACCGGCTGTCACTCGCTGACGTGAGCGTCGCGGGACTGGACCTCGACCGAACCCTGGTCATGCCCGCCGCGCCGGAGGGCGCAGCCCCACCCGCAGCTGTGGTCATGCGTCGGGTGCGGGACGACCGGACGGGGTGCGCCCGAGTGGCGACGAACGTTCGGTGCCGCGCAGGCCAGGCGGCCGCCGACGAGGAACCGCTCGGCTTCGCGCGCCGCTTCACCCTGCCGCGGCCGATGACCACCACCGCCCGGATCGCGATCTCGGCCGACCCGGGAGAGGCCTGGGACGCCTACCTCTTCGACGACCAGCCTGTGTCCGTTTCCGCGTCCAGCACAGTGGCACCGGACCCGCGGGCACGCGCGGTCGCGGCGGTGGACGGAACGGCATCGACGACCTGGATCGCGGACTCCGATGACATTCGACCGGAGCTGACGCTCAACTGGCTGGGCAGGCGGAAGATCACCGGGCTGTCCATCGCGGTCGATCCGGGCGCCGCCGCGCGCCTCCCCGAGGTGCTCGAGCTCACCTGGCCCGGAGGCACTCGGACGGTGCGCCCCAACAAGCGCGGCACGGTGCGATTCCCGCCGATCCGCACGACGCGCCTGGCGCTCCGTGTGATCGAGGCCGAGCCGGCGACGGACATCGCATTCGACGGCTCGATGTCGTCCGTGCCAGTCGGAATTTCCGAGCTGCGCCTGCGCGGGCTACCGCTCGTGCCGTTCCTTCTCCCGGACTCCGACCGCACCACCGCCTGCGGGACCGGACCCCGCGTGCGGATCAACGAGACGACGTACGACACGCGGGTCACGGCGAACCCTGCCGCGCTGTACGACGGGGCGACCGGACGCGCCGAGCTGTGCGGTGTCGACGAGCTGGAGCTGCGAGCCGGTGCCAACGAGGTCGAGGTCGAGGCCGGCGGCGGCTTCGTCGTCGACTCGGTCGTGCTCGGGGACGCCCCCGCGGCTTCGGCGCAAGGACTCTCGTCGACGATGGACTCGCCCACCCGGCTGCTGGCAGGCGCGCCGGAGGCTGGCCGCCACCTCGTCACGGGCATGAACGTCAACCCGGGGTGGACCGCCGACGCGGGGTCGCAACCACTCGAGTCGGCGACCTACGACGGATGGCGCCAGGGGTGGCGACTGGATGCCGGAGCAGGGGAGCGCGTGGACGCCAAGTTCACCCCTGACACGGCCTACCGCGCTGCCCTCCTGGTGGGTGGGGTGGCCCTGCTGCTCCTGCTGCTCCTGCTGCTCCGGTCTGACGCGAGGCGGAGGGACCTTCCCCCGGTAGCCGGACGACGCGGCTCATCCATCGTTGCCGCGGCCACCGCGCTCGCGGCTGGCGGCGTGCTCGCGGGGACACCCGGCCTGCTCGTCGCCGCGGCGTCGGCGGCCGCAGGAGCGCTGGTGCACCGCCGGGCACCTACCACGGGTTCGGCGTGGCTGGTCGGCGTCCTGTTGCTCCCGGCAGCTGCGTCGTACGTCGTGCGTCCGTGGGGCGCCAACGCGGGGTGGGCGGGCTCGTGGGGCTGGCCCCACTACCTCGTGCTGGCCGCGGTCTGCTCGGTCCTCGGCGCGCTCGCCCTCGACTCCTCACGACGCCACCGATCCGCGATCCGGGCTGACGGCACCTCGATCACGCGGTAGAGCAGCTCGGCGGCGAGGACGCTGAGCACGACGCTCAGCGCCCAGACAGGCAACCCGTCGCCGCTGAACACGGAGTAGTCGGTGACGGCGTAGATCAACGACAGCATCGCGAGGTGGATGCAGAACACCCCGTAGGAGATGTGGCCGAGGTGCCGCAGGAGCGGCCACGACATGACCCTCGCATAGGTGCCTGCTCGGTCGGCGAACACCCCGGTGAGGACCATCAGGCCACCGATCACCGCGTAGAGCAGGTGCTTGGCGAAGATCTGACCGTCGCTCCCGACCTGGAACATGACCGGGCCGGCCACCGGCGTCGCGGCCACGAGCACCAGGCCGCCGATGATCGCCCAACAGACGCCAGGCATCCGGGCGACGTCGACGATCGCACGCGCACGGACGGGGAGCTGTCCGCGGTCGTGCAGCACCTGGACCAACGCGAGGACGATCCCTACGGCGAACCACGAGGCGAACGCCGGGAGCCACAGCCCGGGGGCTCCGTCGGTGTGGTCCTGCACCAGGCCGGCGAGGACGTAGATCCACAGGACGTTGACGGCGACCATTCCCGTCGCCACGGCGAGCACCCGCCACGGGCGCAAGCCCCGGCCCGATCCGATGGCCAGCCGCATCAGGATCGGCAGCAGCACGTAGAACGCCGCCTCCGCGGTCAGGCTCCACATCTGTGTCAGTCCGTGGGGCAGCTTCTCGGACGTGTAGGGGTCGGCGAGAAGCAGTGACGAGACCCAGGTGCCGAGCCCGGCGCCTTCGTTGTCCGGGATCAGGACGAGCGCGATCACCACCGTCACGAGGTAGACCGGGTAGATCCGCAGCAGGCGCTTCTCGTAGTAGCGCCGCGTCGAGGGCGGACGGGCCGAGTCGGCCGCGCGCGCGAGCCATGGCCGGGAGAGGAGGAATCCGGACAGCACGAAGAAGATCGCCACGCCCACGTCCAGACGCGCGAGGATCGTCCCCCAGACCCCGTTGCGGAGGTAGTCGCCGGACTGGAACGCGGTGTGCGTCGTCAGGACGGCGAGCGCCCCGATCGCGCGCAGCGTGTCGAGGACGGGGAACTCGACTGCCGGGTCAGCGTGAGGCGACGCGGCCCTCCAACGTGGCGACCTCGGCAACTTCATGGCAACCGCCCTCCCGGTTCCGGCGGACCGACTTCCACCACGTCGACGCACATGGTCACACCTGGGTCCAGGCCGTCGATCCGAACGTCATCGAAGGACCCCTCGACGCGAACGTACAGGTTGTTGAGACCAGACATGATCCACGAACTGTGCTCGACCCCGCCTGCGCGGATCCTCACTGGTGAGTCGTCCGAGGAGAGGTAGGCGATTCGCACCCACCAGACGTAGTGGAACGCGCGTCCTACCAACGGAATGGTGCGGCCCCGAGTCCGGACCTTCCATCCGCAGTCCTCGATCGGGCCTGGCCGCGACGCGACTCCCGGCCCAATAAGGGTCTGCCGCAGGCTCCCGTCAGGACCGACAGTCGCCAGGTTCGATGACCGGTCGACGAAGGTTGCATTGTCCGACAACAGGGGAGCGAGGAACGCCGTGTTGTTGGCCGGCGCGGCGAGAGAGGAGAACACCTCCTCGGGAACGATCTGAGCGGCCATCTCGGTGGGCGGTCGCCGGTCGAGGTCGGACTTCAATGTCAGGAGGTAGGACTTGCCGGGATTCTCGTGATGCCAATAGCCCGCGTAGGTGATTGAGCTGTAGATGCCGCCAATGGCGACGACACCCACGACCGCCCCAGCCACCCAGCGGGGAGCCGGCCGGACCAGAAGTGGTGCTTGCCGTAGAGCGCTCGATTCCAGCGATCCGACGACAGGCATGGTGATCAAGCCCAGCGCCAGTGTCGTGACGAGGATGGCGTCCGCGACGTAACGGAGCTCCATGCCGATACCCGCGCCGAACAGCGGGGCTCTGGACGTAGCGAGAAGGACCAGCAGCGCTGCAAGGTAGCCCGCGACCAACACCCAGACGCGCAGCGTGTTGGTGCGGCGGAGCCACGCATAGACGACGACCAGAGAGATGAGGACCCATGCTGCCTGCTGGGCCCAGAGAGGTGGGTCCGCGTAGGCCGTGGGAGGGGCGAAGTTGTTCCAGCGCCAGGGCCCGCCCACGATCCCGGTGGCGAAGGCGCTGCCGAGCATTGTCTCGGCGAGGGCGCCGAACAGCGAAGGTGAGACATCGAGCGGCTCGGTTCCACCTTGGCTGAGGTACACGGCCAGGTACGACGCCACAAGCACTGCCCCGACGACGCACGCCAGCCAGTACGTCCGGACCACACCGACCAGCCGCCCAACTGGACCGCCGTGCGCGAAGTAGGCCAACGCGAGAAATGCCAGCACCGGCACCAGGAGAATCGCTTTGACCCAGAAGAAGAGCCCGAATGCCAGCGCCAGCAAGGTCCCCGCGAGCCAACCAACTTGGCGGCTACGCAGGTAGTGGATCCAGCACGCCACCGCGCAGAAGAAGGACACGTGGATGGGCGTCTGGTTGAGACTTGCAGCCCACCACACGAACGACGGGACGCTCAGCGCGCTCGTCGTGTAGAGAAGAAGCGGTGCGAGCACGCCCCACCGTTTGCCGAAGAGGACGATGAGCATCCACAAGCACGAGAGGCTCGCGAGAACCTGTAGTCCCCACATGATCAGTGCCGCCAGACCCCAGTTCACGTGCCCGCTCTGGGCGACGGCCCATGCGATCAGACGTCCTCCGGGCATGAGGTGCCCGTTGTAGGTCTGGACGAGATAGGACCAGGCCGGCGAGCCGACTGAGCCTTGATCCAGGAGATTGAAGTCGTCGAGGAGGAACCAGCTCGACCAAATGGCCCATCCACGGAAGGCGGCGTGCAGCAGCACGACAATGACCCCGACCGTCACGACGTGTGCCACAGATGGCGTGTACGCCGGTCTCCACGAGACCGACTTCGAGTCCAGCTGCCGCACTGTGGCCCCCTTCGGCGCCGCATCATGCCACACCGAGTCGTGTCGATCGGCGGCGTCCAACCCGCCAGTAACGTAGGTTGTCTGCGATCGTACGAAGGAGCGCAGGCAAACGGTGAGCACCACATTCGACTTCGACGTCTGCATCGTGGGCGGTGCCGGGCACGTCGGCTTCCCGCTCGCGGTCGCCTTCGCCTCGCGCGGCCTCCGCGTGGCCATCCACGACATCAACGACGCCGCCGTCGCGTCGATCAGCGACGGCGTCGCGCCGTTCCTCGAGCCGGGGGTCGAGGGCCCCCTCGCGGAGGCGCTCGCCAGCGGCGCGCTGATCGCCCGCAACGACCTGTCCCTGGTCTCCTGCGCCGAGGTCGTGATCGTCGTGGTGGGCACGCCCGTCGACCAGTACCTCAGTCCCGACCCGGAGGCCGTCCCGCGCGCGGTGGGCGACCTGCTCGGCCAGCTGCGGGCGGGTCAGCTGCTGGTGCTGCGGAGCACGGTGTTCCCCGGGGTCACCCGACGCGTCGAGCAGCTGCTCGCCGGCCGCAGCGGGGTCGACCTGGCGTTCTGCCCCGAGCGGATCGCCGAAGGGCGAGCGATGACCGAGCTCTTCGAGCTCCCGCAGATCGTCTCGGCCCGTACGCCCGGAGCGGTGAAGCGCGCAGGCGACCTGTTCCGCCGGCTCACCGACCGCATCGTCGAGCTCGAGCCCGAGGAGGCCGAGCTGGCCAAGCTGTTCACCAACTCGTGGCGCTACATCAAGTTCGCCGCGGCCAACCAGTACTTCATGATGGCCAACGACCTCGGCCTCGACTTCGCGCGGATCCGCGACGCGATGACGCAGGACTACCCGCGGGCCGCCGACCTGCCCGGGCCGGGCCTGGCCGCCGGGCCGTGCCTGTTCAAGGACACGATGCAGCTGGCGTCGGTGACGGGCGGGTCGTTCCCGCTGGGGCACTCGGCGATGCTGGTCAACGAGGGCCTGCCCGACTACATCGTCAAGCGGATCGAGGCCAGCCACGACCTCTCCACGATGACGGTCGCGATCCTGGGCATGGCGTTCAAGGCCGAGAGCGACGACCGGCGCTCCAGCCTGTCCTACCGGCTCAAGCGCGTGCTGCGGTTCCGCGCCGGACGCGTGCTCACGAGCGACCCCTTCGTCCGTGACGACCCGGAGCTCCTCCCGCTCGACGAGGTCCTGGCCGCGGCCGACCTCGTCGTCATCGGCGCCCCCCACGAGGCCTACCGCGACCTCCCGATCGCGTGCGAGGTCGTCGACGTGTGGAACCTGCGCGGCGAGGGGTCGCTCACGTGAGCGCGACCAGCGTGTCGGTGGTGATCCCCGCCTACCAGGAGGACGAGGCGATCCGCCCCGTGCTCGACCGCATCGTCGACGCGATCACGCTCGACTTCGAGGTGCTGGTGGTCGTGGACTTCCCCGACGACCGCACCTTGGCGGCGGTCGCCGACCACGTCGGCGGCGACCCCCGCGTCCGCACGCTCGTGAGCACCTACGGCCGCGGCCCGGCCAACGCAATCCGCTTCGGCATCGACAACGCGGCGCACCCGGTGGTCGTGGTGACGATGGCCGACGGCTCGGACGACCCGCGGCTGATCGACCCGCTGGCCCGGCTGGTCGAGCGCGGCGTCGTCGTGGCCGCTGCGTCCCGCTACGCCCCGGGCGGCCAGCAGGTCGGGGGCCCTCTGCTCAAGTCGGCCCTCTCCCACGCGGCCGGGCGCTCGCTCGGGATGCTCGCCCGCGTCGGCACCGACGACGCCACCAACAGCTTCAAGGCCTACGACACCGCGTTCGTGCGCGAGGTCGGCATCGACAGCCGGACCGGGTTCGAGATCGGCCTGGAGCTCACGGCGAAGGCCCGGCGGCTGCGCCGGCCGGTGGCCGAGCTGCCCACGATCTGGCTCGACCGCACCGTCGGGCACTCGCGCTTCGAGCTGAGGGCGTGGATCCCGAAGTACCTCCGGTGGTACCGGTTCGCCTTCGGCCCGGAGCTCTCGCTCGAGGAGGTCCGTCGACGCTCGGCGGCCATCGCCCTCAGGAACCAGCAGGAGGTCCACCCATGAGTCGCGTCCTGGTCACCGGCTCGGCCGGCTTCATCGGCGGCTACGTCGTCGAGGAGCTGCTCGCGCGCGGGCACGAGGTGGTCGGGGTGGACAACTACTCCAAGTACGGCCCGGTGACGAAGTCCTATGACGACCACCCGCGCTACACCTTCGTCGAGGGAGACGTGCGCGACGTGGCGCTGATGGAGCGGCTGCTGGACGGGTGCGAGCACCTGGTCGCGGGTGCCGCACTGATCGGCGGCATCTCGTACTTCCATGCCTACCCCTACGACCTGCTCGCCGCCAACGAGCGGATCATCGCGGCCACCTGCGACGCCGCGATCAAGGCCCGCGCGACGGGGGGCCTGGAGAAGGTCACCTACCTGTCGTCGTCGATGGTCTTCGAGTCCACGACGCACTGGCCGTCGGTGGAGGGTGACGAGCGGAGGATCCCACCGCCGTTGTCGTCCTATGGCTTCCAGAAGCTCGCCGTGGAGTACTTCGCTCGGGCCGCGTGGGACCAGTACGGCCTGCCGTTCACGATCGTGCGGCCCTTCAACTGCGTGGGCGTGGGGGAGGGGCGGGCCCTCGGGGACGTCGAGATCCCCAGCGGCAACGTCAAGCTCGCGATGAGCCACGTCGTCCCCGACCTGATCCAGAAGGTGCTCAAGGGCCAGGACCCGCTGCACGTGCTGGGCGACGGCGAGCAGGTGCGCCACTACACCTACGGCGCCGACCTGGCGCGCGGCATCGTCGAGGCGATGGAGTCGCCGGCCGCCCGCAACGACGACTTCAACCTGTCCACGGCCGAGTCCACGACCGTCCGCGAGCTCGCCGCGATCATCTGGGCCAAGGTCAACGGCGACCGCCCCCTCACGCTCGAGCACGACCCCGCGTTCGAGCACGACGTGCAGCGACGCGTCCCCGACGTGTCGAAGGCGCGCGAGGTGCTGGGCTTCGAGGCCACCACGTCCCTCGACGAGATGCTCGACGTCGTGGTCCCGTGGGTGCGCCAGGCGATGGCCGACGGGATCATCTGAGGCCCGCGTCCGTCGGTTGTCCGTTCAGTCCGGCACGGCGACCATGAACGCCTGGCCGCCCAGCACCCGCCAGGCCCAGGGCGACCTGAGGTAGAGCCGCACCAGGCGGTCGGTCGAGGGGAGCCGGCTCTTGGTCGTGTAGGGCAGGAACCGCGGGTGGTTGAGCTCGACGCGGAAGCCGGTGGAGGCGAACGCCTCGGCCAGGGCACGGTCGTCGACCGGCGTGACGTGGTCGAAGAACATCCAGTAGTCGCGGGCGCAGTAGCGGATGTTGGGCTGCAGGACCAGCAGCTTGCCGGTCGGCCGCAGCACGCGTCGCACCTCCGCGAGCGTGGCGAGGATGTCGTCGCGGGTGATGTGCTCGAAGAAGTTGCTCACGAACACGCGGTCGACGGTGGCGTCGGCGAGCATGTGCAGGTCGGTGGAGCTGGCGACGTGGGCCTCGACGCCCTCGTCGGCGTGCTCGTGCACCGCCGGGTTGAGGTCGACCGCGATCCGGCGCGCGGCCACGATGTTGTTGGCGAACTCGCAGTGCCCGGCGGCCAGGTCGAGCACCACCGCGTCGGACGGCACCCAGCGCTGGAAGTAGGAGCGGCACAGGGTGCGCCAGAGCGCCGTGCGCTGGGCCGCGTCCTGGTCGAAGCGGTGCGCGTAGAGCCGGCGGAGGTGTTCGCTCTCGCGGGCGACGTCGTCGTGGGACACGGGCGTGACTATGCCAGTCACGGCCCCCTCGAGGCCCCCCGGAACACGCTCGGCAGGGGTGGTCACGATTCCCTACCCGAGGGATCTACTTGCTGGTAGCCTTCGGCGACTTCACTGATCTATGGGGGTACCCGTGCGCAAGGTCATTGCCGGCGTCTTGCTCGGTCTTGGTTCGTTCCTGCTCGTCGCTGCGCTGACCGTGGTGCTCTGGGGCGGCACGGCCGTCCAGAAGACGCCGCTCGACACGGACACGTTGACCAACCTGTCCGGCACGGCCGACAAGCTCAACCCCGCCACGAGCGAGGTCGAGTCGCTCCAGGTCAAGGCAGCCAGCGTGACGAAGGCCGACGCCGAGCTCTCGAGCGACGACGTCGTGGTCTTCGTCAGCACCACCTGCCTGGTGATCGACGACGGCGACACGCCCCAGTGCGTCGACGAGTCCGACGACCGGCTCGTCAGTGCCAGCAGCGACGTGTTCGCCACCAACCGCAACACCGCCCAGGCGGTCAACGACCCGAAGTACGTGCCGCCGAGCTCCGAGGAGAAGTCGGGCCTCGTCAACAAGTGGCCCTTCGACGCCCAGAAGAAGGACTACACCTACTGGGACGGCATGTTGGGCGAGGCGGTCGACGCCACCTACGACGGCACGGAGACGATCGAGGGCCTCGAGACGTACAAGTACCACGTGCTGATCGAGGACCAGCCCGCCGAGGTCGTCGACGGCATCGAGGGCGTCTACTCCCAGGACAAGTACCTGTGGATCGATCCGACGACCGGCTCGATCATCAACCAGACCCAGCACGAGGTGCGCGAGCTCGAGGACGGCTCGACGCTGCTCGACATGCAGCTCGCCTTCACCGACGAGCAGGTCGAGAAGAACGTCGCCGAGGCGAAGGACAACGGCCAGCTGCTCGGCCTGCTGACCACCACGCTGCCGCTGGTCGGGTTCATCGGCGGGGCGATCGCGCTCCTGGCCGGCGGGTTCCTGATGCTGCGCGGACGCCGCGACAAGACCGCCTGAGCCGGGGCCGGGACGCCCCGAGGCAATGTCCGAGCTCACCACGGTCGGACCCGACGACGTCGGGTGGTACGCCGACACGTTCGAGCGGGTCCAGCGCAACGTCGAGACGGCCGTGCTCGGCAAGCCGCATGTCGTACGCCTCTCGCTGGCCTGCCTGGTCTCGGGAGGGCACCTGCTGCTGGAGGACCTCCCCGGCACCGGCAAGACGATGCTCGCCCGCGCGCTGGCGAGGTCGCTGGACTGTTCGTTCGCGCGGATCCAGTTCACCCCCGACCTGCTGCCCTCCGACGTCACCGGAGTGACGGTCTACGACCAGGCGCACGGCGAGTTCTCCTTCCACCCCGGCCCCCTCTTCCACAGCCTGGTCCTGGCCGACGAGATCAACCGGGCGTCGCCCAAGACGCAGTCGGCGCTCCTCGAGGTGATGGAGGAGGGACAGGTCACCGTCGACGGCACGACCCACCAGGTCGGGCGCCCGTTCATGGTGATCGCCACCCAGAACCCGATCGAGCAGGCGGGCACCTACGAGCTCCCCGAGGCCCAGCTCGACCGCTTCCTGATGCGCACCAGCATCGGACACCCCGACGCGGCGTCCACCGAGGCGCTGCTGGCCGAGTCACGCATCCGTGACCGGGCCGCCGACCTCGTCCCGGTCGTCACGGTCGGCGACATCGAGCGGATGGGCCGACTCGCCGACCTCGTCCACGTCGACCCGGCGATCATCAGCTACGTACGCCGCCTCGCCGAGGCCTCCCGCGAGGTGCCCGAGGTACGCATGGGGCTGTCCACGCGCGGCTGCCTGGCCTGGATCCGTGCCGCCAAGGCCTGGGCCCTGGCCGAGCGGCGGGGCCACGTGGTCCCGGAGGACGTCGCCACGCTGGCGCACCCGGTGCTCGGGCACCGGCTCCTGATGGCACCGGGGGCGGTCTACGGCGGCACCACCTCCGCCGCGGTCATCGACGACCTGCTCGCGCAGGTGCCCGCCCCGCGCGACCGCGCGTGAGCAAGCGGGCCGGCGCCCGCAGGGGGGCCCGCCGGGCGCCCGCGCGGCGGATGCCGCGGCTCGCTCGCCCGCCCCGCCTGCTGACGCCGCTCGGTCGCGGCGTGCTGGCGACCGCCGTGGTCGCGACGGGCCTCGCCGTGTGGCTCAGCTGGCACGAGTTCACCCAGCTCGCCGTCGCCGCGTTCGGCCTGCTGCTGGTGGCGCTGGTGTGGCAGGTGCTTCCCGGCGCGCTGTCGGGCACCCTCTCGCTCAGGCAGCACCGCACCGTCGTCGGGGCGCCGCCCCCTGTCGCCGTCCTCGAGGTCGAGGCGGGAGCGGCCCCGATGCTCTTCCCGCGCGTGGTGGTGCCAGTGGGACCGGCCGCCGTGCGGCTGCGGCTGCCGTTCCTGCGGCCGTTCGCGCGACACCAGGAGGTGGTCGAGGTCCCCGACCTGCCCCGCGGCGTGCACACCGTCGGCACGGTGACCTACCAGAAGACCGACCCCGTGGGCCTGATGACCCGCAGCCACCGGCTCGGCGACGAGCTCGACCTGCTCGTGTCCCCGCAGGTGTGCGACCTCGCCGTCTTCGCCGGCGGCATGACCAGCGACCTCGACGGGGCGACCAGCCGGCAGCTGTCGATGAGTGACCTGGCCTTCCACGCGCTGCGCGAGTACGCCGTGGGCGACGACCTGCGCCACGTGCACTGGCGCTCCTCGGCCAAGGCCGGGCAGCTGCTCGTCCGGCAGTTCCACGAGACGCGGCGCGGTCACGTGACGGTGCTCGTCGATGCCTCACGCGCCTCCTACCCGCGCGAGCACGACTTCGAGCTGGCGGTGTCGGCGGCGACCTCGATCGCACTGCGCGCGGTGCGTGACGACCTCGACACCTACCTGCGGTGCGGGCCGCACCTGGCCCGCAGCCGCCACCCGGTCGCCATGACCGACGTCGCGTGCCGCTTCGCGCTCCACGACGGCGACGACCACGTGGCCTGCGCCGCGGAGGCGGCGGAGGCGGGAGTCGGCAGCGGCCTCGTCGTCCAGGTCACCGGTGCCGCCCGCGACCTCGTCGACCTCGACGCCGCGGCCGCCCGCTTCGGCCGCGGCGCGGACTGGCTCGTCGTACGCGCCGACAGTGCCACCGAGGCGTCCGCGCGCGACAGCGGTGCCCTGCGTGAGCTCGTGGTGCCCGACCTCGCCGGCCTCCGCGCGCTCCTGGCCCGGGGGATCCGGTGAGGACCCGGCAGGGAGGGGTCGCTGACGCGCTCGTCGTCGTGGTCGTCTGCGCGACGATCCTCTCGATCCTCGACGACACCTTCGCCGACCGCAGCTACCTGGTGGCCGGGCTGGTGCCGGTGGTGCTGCTCGCCGGGCTGGCCCTGGTGACCCGCCGGGTCCACGAGGGCGGGTGGTGGTACTCCCTCGTCGCGCTCGCGGCGGCCGTCCCGGTCGCGGCATGGGCCGCGCTGCGCGAGCCCGGACCGTGGCTGGTGCCCACGCTGCGCACGGCCAGCCGGGTGATCGTCGACTCCGTCCACGCGCCCACCACCCTGGTCAGCACGGTCCCGCCCGTGGAGGCGGCCGGCCAGGTGATGCTGGTGCCGTTCCTCGTCGGCTTCCTCGCCGCACTCCCGGCGGCCTGGCTCGCCGTCGCCTCGACGCGCCCGCTGGCACCGGTGGTCCCGCTGCTGGCCGCGCTCGCCGCGACCATCCCGCTCGGCGTGCTGGCACCGACCCTGCTGGTGCCGCGGGCCGTCCTCATCGGGGTGGTGCTGCTCGGCTGGGCGGCCGTGCGCGCGCGGCGGAGCGAGTCGTCGGCGCACGGCGCCCGCGGGTCCGGCGCGTCCGCGGTGTCAGCGGTGCTGACGGTGGTGCTGGTGTCGGGCCTGGCCGCGCTCGTCGTGCCGGACGCCGACGACCCCGATCGCGTGCTGCTCCGGGGCCGCAACGACACCCCCTTCGTCGCCGACACCCGGGTGCTCCCCGCCGCCCGGACCCAGGACATCCGCCTGTTCCGGGCCAGGGGCGTGCCCGAGGGCCGCCGCCTTCGGCTGGCCGCGCTCGACCTCTACACCGGGACGGCCTGGGTGCCCGCCGACAGCTCCCCGGGCTCGGACGGCTACGGCACGTTCAAGCGGATCGGGTCCGACGTCTCCGCCCTGCACCCCGGCGCGACGGAGGTCGTGCGGGTGCGGTTCCGGCCGGGCTACTCCAGCGACTGGCTGCCGATGCTCGGCGAGCTGACCAGCATCGACTTCGCCTTCAACCCGGGCCGGACCGACGTCGGCGACGTGCGCTACAACCAGGCCACGGCCAGCGCGCTCGTGCTCGGCGGGGTCGACGTGCGCGACGAGTACCGCTTCGAGTCGGTGCTCGGCGAGGTCGACTTCACCCGCCGCGACGCGACGCGTGAGCCCACCGACGAGCAGCGGCAGCGCGCGGGCGCGTTCCCCGACCCCTACCTGCGCCCGTTCGCCCGCGACGACCTGCTGCCGCTGGAGCGGGTGCTGCTGCTGGCCCGCTACCTGCGGACCCAGGGCACGGTGCGGGTGGCGGAGGAGTTCGACCAGTCGCCCGACATGCTCGGGCGGCGGATGCTGGGCTCGCAGCGGATGAGCGGCACGCCGTTCCAGTACAGCGCGCTCATGGCCCTCGGTGCCTCCCGCCTCGGCGTGGCCGCCCGGGTGGTGACGGGGGCCGAGCCCGACCGGCGGGGCCTGGTCGACTACGGCGACCTGACGACGTGGGTGGAGCTGCAGTTCGCGGACGGCACCTGGCGCCCCCTCGACCTCGAGCGCTACCTGTCCACGCGGGTGGTCCAGGACCCGACCGTCGCACCACCGCCGGCCACCGACCCCGCGCAGTTCGTCGAGCGCGAGCTCGACCAGGCGGCGCGGGGGACGGACGGCGAGATCGACCCGCCGCCGGTCCCCGTCGAGCGGACGCCCGGCTGGCAGGTCGCCGCGGCCGGTGCCGCGGTGGTGCTGGGTGCGGGCCTCCTCGGTCTGCTGCTGGTGCCGCTGGTCAAGGTGCTGCGCCGCGCGCGCCGTCGGCGTACGCCGTCGTGGTCGGCGCTCTACGTCGGAGGATGGCAGGAGGTGCTCGACGCGGCCCGCGACCGCGGCACCCCGGTGCCGGAGGGGTGGAGCCGCCTGGCGCAGGCCCGGCAGCTCGGCGTCGCTCCCGACCTCGCGCGGCGGGCCGACGCGGCCGTCTTCGCCCCGGTGGCCCCGCCCGCAGAGGACGGCAGGGAGTTCTGGGACGCCTGCCAGGTGGTGCGGCGCCGCCTCGTGGCGGAGGCCGGCAGGCGCCGCCGGTGGTGGTCGCACCTCAACCCGGCGTCGCTCCTGGCGAGCCGGGCCAGGGCTCGGGGGAGCCGCTCAGCCCGGCAGGTGCGCCACGAAGATCGCCGTGCCCGGCGTCAGCAGCCCGCGGACGCGTGACCAGCCGCCCCACACGCGGTCGTGGTCCTCGGGCCACTCGGGCTCGACGAGGTCGACCAGCTGGAAGCGGTGCGCCGCGAGCAGCCGCACCCAGTCGCCGATCGTGCGGTGGTGCTCGACGTAGGACACCACCCCGGTGGCGTCGTCGACCTCGACGTAGGGCGTGCGGTCCCAGTAGGACTGGGTCGCGGTGAGGCCCGCCTCGCCCGGGTCGTCGGGGAACATCCAGCGCGTCGGGTGGGTGACGGAGAACGCGAAGCGCCCCCCCGGGCGCAGCACCCGCGCCACCTCGGCGACCGCGACGTCGATCTCGCTGACGAACTGCAGGGCGCCGAAGGAGCAGAAGACGACGTCGAAGCTGTGGTCGGTGAAGGGGAGGGCCGTGGCGGTGCCGCGCACGGACGGGACCGCGACGCCGGTCTCCTCGTCGAGGCGCAGCGAGTGCTGCAGCTGGCGGTGCGACAGGTCGAGGCCGAAGCCGCGGCCGCCGTGCAGGCGCACCCAGCGCGAGCACTGTCCGGCGCCGCTGCCGACCTCGAGGACGTCGAGGCCCTCGACGTCGCCCAGGACCCGCAGCTCGTCCTCGGTGTGGCCCTCGGGCCCCCAGACGAAGCCCGCGTCGCCGAGGAACGCGCCGTGGGTGGCCTGGTACTCGTCGGCGTAGCGGTCCCAGTCGGGACCGTTGGCGCGACGCGACTCCTGCTCGGAGACCGACCGCCGCTCGACACGCACGGACTGGGGCAGGTGATCCTCCACGTCCCGGAGCGTACTTCCCGCCCGCCGGTGGCCCGGACGGCGCGTGGCACGATGCGGGGCGATGAGTGCCTTCGACGCGTCCCTCGCACCCCTGGCCGGCGGTCACTCGGGGCGGACCTTCCTCGGCGAGGCCGGCGGGGAGCGCGCCGTCGTACGCCTCTATCCTCCGGACGACCCGCGCGGCGCGGCCGCGCCGGAGGTGGACCAGGCGGCCCTGCAGCTGGTGCGCGGCCTGCTGCCGGTGCCCGAGGTGCTCGAGGTGCGGCGGGCCGACCCGGCCGCGGGCCGTCCCGGGCTGCTGGTGACCTCGTGGCTGCCGGGGGAGCGCGGCGACCTCGTCGTCCAGCGACTCACCGCCGCCGGGGACGCCGAGGCACTGCGCCGGCTGGGCGGCCACACGGGCGCGGTCGCGGGCGCGCTGGCCGGGATGCCGATGCTGCGGCCGGGGCACTTCACCGACCCCGACCTCGGCCTGGGCCGCTTCCCCGACATCGGCCTGCTCGAGTGGGTCGAGGCGCGGCTCGCGCACTGGCCCGAGGAGGACCGCGCGGCGCTGGGGGAGGTGGTGTGGCCCGCCCTGGAGCTGCTGGACACGGTGCGGCGCTCATGCCTGGTCCACAGCGACCTCAACCCCAAGAACCTGCTGGTCGACCCGCACACGCTGGAGGTGACCGGCGTCCTGGACTGGGAGTACGCCCACGCCGGCCACCCGTGGACCGACCTGGGCAACCTGCTGCGGTTCGACCGGCAGCCGGCCTACGTCGACGGGGTCCTCACCGCGTGGACGTCACTGCGCGGGGGCGAGCGCGACGCCGTCCTCGAGGGCGCCCGCGCCGCGGACCTGTGGGCGCTGGTCGACCTCGCCGCGCGGGAGGGGACCAACCCCGTGGCGGACCGCTCGGCGACCCTGCTCCGGGCCGTCGCGGCGACCGGCGACCTGCACGCCTGGCCCTTCGGCACCTGAGCGTCGGGCGGGCTGCGGCGCCCGCGGGCGGCAGCGGTCGCTGAGCGTGGGCTGAGCGTGCGGCGCCGGTTGGACGCGATGGTGCGCGCACGCGTAGGCTTGGGTGTTGCGTCAGTCGTCTGCCCGGCTTCCATACCGAGCGAACTCGGGCTCGCCGTGTCACCGCGCGTGATCTGTCACCGTCGGGGACCAGTGAAACGGACCGCTGCACGCGTCCGCACGACTCCATCCATCCAAGGGAACCTCCTTCCACATGACGAGCACCCTCTCCACTCTTCCGGACTACGACGCCCCCCAGGTGGCGATCAACGACATCGGGTCCGAAGAGGACTTCCTCGCGGCGATCGACGCGACCATCAAGTACTTCAACGACGGTGACATCGTCGACGGCACCATCGTCAAGGTGGACCGCGACGAGGTCCTCCTCGACATCGGCTACAAGACCGAGGGCGTCATCCCCTCGCGCGAGCTGTCGATCAAGCACGACGTCGACCCCAACGAGGTCGTCAGCGTCGGCGACAAGGTCGAGGCCCTGGTCCTCCAGAAGGAGGACAAGGAAGGCCGCCTGATCCTGTCCAAGAAGCGTGCTCAGTACGAGCGTGCCTGGGGCACCATCGAGCAGGTCAAGGAGGAGGACGGCGTCGTCGAGGGCACCGTCATCGAGGTCGTCAAGGGTGGCCTCATCCTCGACATCGGCCTGCGCGGCTTCCTCCCGGCGTCGCTGGTGGAGATGCGTCGCGTGCGCGACCTGCAGCCCTACGTCGGCCAGACGCTCGAGGCGAAGATCATCGAGCTCGACAAGAACCGCAACAACGTGGTCCTGTCGCGTCGCGCCTGGCTCGAGCAGACCCAGTCCGAGGTCCGCCACGGCTTCCTGACCCAGCTCCAGAAGGGTCAGATCCGCAAGGGTGTCGTCTCCTCGATCGTCAACTTCGGTGCGTTCGTGGACCTCGGCGGCGTCGACGGTCTCGTCCACGTCTCCGAGCTGTCGTGGAAGCACATCGACCACCCGTCCGAGGTCGTCGCCGTGGGCGACGAGGTCACCGTCGAGGTCCTCGACGTCGACATGGACCGCGAGCGTGTCTCCCTGTCGCTGAAGGCGACGCAGGAGGACCCGTGGCAGCACTTCGCCCGCACCCACCAGATCGGCCAGATCGTGCCGGGCAAGGTCACCAAGCTGGTGCCCTTCGGCTCGTTCGTCCGCGTCGAGGAGGGCATCGAGGGCCTGGTGCACATCTCCGAGCTGGCCGAGCGCCACGTGGAGATCCCCGAGCAGGTCGTGCAGGTCAACGACGACGTCATGGTCAAGATCATCGACATCGACCTCGAGCGTCGCCGGATCTCGCTGTCGCTCAAGCAGGCCAACGAGACCGCTGCCGCCTCCGACGTGGAGGAGTTCGACCCCACGCTCTACGGCATGACCGCCACCTACGACGAGCAGGGCAACTACGTCTACCCCGAGGGCTTCGACCCCGAGACGGGCGAGTGGCTCGAGGGCTTCGACGAGCAGCGTGCGATCTGGGAGGACCAGTACGCCAAGGCGCACGCCCGCTGGGAGCAGCACGTCAAGCAGCAGGCCGACGCCAAGGTCGCCGAGGCCGAGGCCGGCGAGGCCACCTCGTACTCCTCCGGTGGCGACACCGCGGCCGAGCCCGGTGAGGAGACCGGCGGGTCGCTCGCCTCGGACGAGGCGCTGCAGGCGCTCCGCGAGAAGCTGACCGGCGGTTCCAACTGATCCGCTGATCGACACGCACCACCACGCAGCACCACGACGGCCCGCCGGGACTCCCGGCGGGCCGTCGTCGTTCGTGGTGCCGCGGCGGCCGTGGTGCCCGTGTCGTCGGGCTGCCCGTCAGGGTCGGTCCGATAGAACTGGCGACATGACTGGTCATGGCACGTCGGCGCTGGTGCTCGGCGGTGGGGGGATCACCGGCATCGCGTGGGAGCTCGGCATCCTCACCGGACTCGCCCGCGAGGGCGTCGACCTCACCGGCGCGGACGTCGTGGTGGGCACCTCGGCCGGCTCCGTGGTCGGTGCCCAGGTGACCGGCGGGCCGTCCCTCGAGGAGCTCTACGCCACCCAGCTCGAGCCCGCCGACGCCGAGCTCGGCGGACGGCTGTCGCGCATCGCGGCGCTCAAGCTCGTCCCGCCCTACGTCCTGCCCGGCAGCGGACGCGACAAGCTGGCGCGCGTCGGCCGGGTCGCCCTGGCCTCGCACGCGCCGGGAAGCGTCGACCGCGAGGCCGTGATCCGCTCGCGGCTGCCGGTCCGGGCCTGGCCCGAGCGCGACCTACGGATCACCGCCGTCGACGCCACCAGCGGGGAGTTCACCGTCTTCACGGCCGACTCCGGGGCCGACCTCGTCGCGGCGGTCGCGGCGAGCTGTGCCGTGCCGACGGTGTGGCCGCCGGTCGAGATCGACGGGCGCACCTACATGGACGGCGGCATGCGTTCGACCGCCAACGTCGACGTGGCCGCGGGCGCCGAGCGGCTCGTGGTGCTCGCGCCGCTGCCGCGCTCGGTCAGCAGGAAGATGTCGATCCGGGCTCAGGTCGAGCGCGTCGCGCCCCGGGCGTGGTCGGTCGTCACCCCCGACGCCGACGCGCTGGCCGCCTTCGGCCGCAACCTGCTCGACCCGGCCAAGCGCGCCGTGGCCGCGGAGGCGGGCCTGCGCCAGTCGCGCGACCTGGTCGACCGGGTCGGCGCGGTCTGGGCCGCCTGAGCGGGCCGGTCGGTCCGCTCGCCGGCGGCACGCAGCCGGGGCCCTCCGGGCCGTGGGATCCTGTGCCGGTGAAGATCGGCCGACTCTCCCACCTGACCGGGGTCAGCGTGCGGTCCATCCGCTACTACGAGGCCCGCGGGCTGGTGCGCCCGACCCGCGACCGCTCGGGCCAGCGCCTGTTCGCCCCCGAGGACGTCGACCGCGTCATCCGCATCCAGGAGATGCTCGCGGCCGGTCTCGGCACCCGCATCATCGCCGAGATCCTCCCGTGCCTCGACGTACCTGTCTCGCAGCGCACGGGCTTCCTCGAGGAGAGGCTGCGCGAGGAGCAGCAGCGCATCGAGGACGAGCGTCGCGAGCTCGACCGTGCCCAGCGCGTGCTGGACGGGCTGCGGGCCGAGCTGTCGGTCGTGCGACCCGACGCGACCCGGCGCGACCCGGCTTGCACCTGACACCGGTGTCAGGGCCGATCCTGTGGAGCATGGACACCGACACCGACAGGAACGTCAGGCAGCTGCGGCTGGTCGTCGAGGCCGCTGACTACGAGCAGGCACTCCACTTCTACCGTGACGTCCTCGGGATGGAGGAGGTCGCCGCGTTCGCCAACGGGGGCGACGACCTCGTCGCCATCCTCGACGCCGGACGCGCCACCCTCGAGATCGCCAACCCGACCCACAAGCGCGTGATCGACGAGGTGGAGAACGAAGGGCGCCCCGGGGCGTCCCTGCGGGTGGCCTTCGAGGTCGACGACGCGGCCGCCACGACCGACGCCGCCACCGCTGCCGGCGCCGAGCTCCTCGCCAGCCCTCGCGAGACGCCGTGGCGTTCCCTCAACTCGCGGCTCAACGCGCCCGCAGGACTCGAGATCACCGTCTTCCAGGAGCTCGAGGACCAGGCCACCAGGGCGAGGAGGCCCGGCTTCGGCACCGACGCCGACAGGTGACGGGCTCCGGGCTCGTGCTGGAGGATGCCGGCTGACGGCGAACGACGACAGGAACGAGACGATGGGTCTGGATCCGGACGGGCGCATCGACCTCACTGGGGACGAGCTGCGCGAGGTGGTGAGCTTCGCCGCGTGAGGCGCTGAACGTGTGCTCGAGCTCTTCGAGCGTGCCGCGCCGGGTGATCGGCGCCCGCGGACCGCGATCGAGGCGGCCAGGACGCTGGTAGTCCTGCGCCCTCATCGCGGCAGACCGGCAGAAGCCACCAGTGCCGCGTGTCCCGACGTCCGGATCTGGCACTCATCTCGGCATGTGCGGATCCCGACTGGCTCGAGGAAGCTGAGCGAGGGAACCATGCGCGCGTTGACGAACCTGCCGAGGCGAGGCGTCGTGGACCGATGGACACCAACACTCTCCCCGCCCTGACCGACGTCGACGACCCGATGCTGCGACTTGCTGTCGCCGCACACCTGGCCCGCTACAAGGGGCAGAGCCGCGCCCACACCGCATCCGACCTCAACACCTACCTGCGCTGGTGCCTGGAGAAGGACCTCAGGCTGCAAGCGCAGCCAGCACATGTCGAGCTCTACCTGCGCTGGCTGCAAGAAGTCCGCCACCTGCGACCATCGACGGTGTCGCGGCGTCTATCCGTGCTGGCCACGTTCTACCGAACCTGCGTCATCGACCAGATCTTGAGCACTCACCCGCCGAGTACGTCCGACGCCCGCACGTCCCACTCGAGTCGCCGACACTCGGGCTCAGCCACCTGCAGTTCGAGGCCATCCTCACCGCCGGCCGCCACTCCGCCAACCCCAACGACTTTGCACTCGTCGCGATGCTCGGACTGCTCGGCCTACGCGTGTTCGAGGCGACCGGCTCGAACGTCCAAGCGCTTGGCGAAGCTCGCGGTCACCGTGTCCTCACCGTGCACGGAAAGGGCGACAAGACCGCCCTGGTGCCGCTTCCTCCCGCTGTCGGCCGTGCCATCGACCAGGCGATCGCCGAACGAACGGTCGGCCCGATCCTGCTCAACCGCTACGGCCGACGGATGGACCGGCATGCAGCCACCCGCCGCCTGCGAGCACTCGCCAGGTCGGCCAACGTCACGACCGCCCGCATGCACCCACACATGCTGCGCCACACGTTCGTGACCACGATGCTCGACGCCGGCGTCGACCTACGCGACGTCCAGATCGCTGCTCGACATGCCGACCCGCGCACGACCGCGTTCATGGCCTCAGCGACCTGACGACCGCACATGCCGATGTCCGTGCCCACGGTCTGGGGCGCCGCCTGAGTTCATTGTGGTTCGATACAGAACTCGTTGCCCTCGGGGTCACGCAGGGTCACCCAGCCGCGATCCTCTGGACCCCTGTGATCCTCGTGGATCGTGGCGCCGAGGCTGACCGCCCGCTCGACCTCCTCGTCGCGGGAGCGCCGGTCGGGCGCCCAGTCGAGGTGAACCCGGTTCTTGGCCGATCGCGGCTCGGGTACACGGACGAACAGGAGACCCGGCACTTGGTCCGGCGCTTCGACTAGCACCTCGTCGTCGCCGGCTTCATCGATGTCGGAGATCGGCCAGTCGATCAATCGGCTCCAGAACGTTGCCAGCTCGTAGGGGTCCGCGCAATCGATCGTCACGTGACGCAGTCTCATCCTCAGCACCGTAGTCCGTGTTCGCATGAGCCGCACGTCCGCACCATCTCGATCCGAGTGTCCGCTCTTGCGCCGAGTGACGGCCAGGTGTGCCGCGTTCAGAGCGCGGATCTGCCGGTGCTCTCAAGGGGTCAGCGCAACACTTCCTTAACTCGAGGAGGTTGCGGTGGGACGTGGTGACTACGAGAAGCTGACGCCAGAGACGATCGACGCGCTGTGGGCGAGGCTGCGTGAGGGGCAGGCAGCGAAGCCGACAGCTCGGCAACTGGGTCTGTCACCGAGCACGGTGCGTACCTACCTGCTGCGCTGTGGTGGGGTCAGACCCGATCCTCGGCGTCGATCACGTTGTCGCCTGTCGATGGCGGAGCGCGAGGAGATCTCTCGGGGCTTGGCGGCCCAGGAGTCGATCCGAGCCATCGCGACTCGATTGGGTCGAGCGCCCTCGACGGTTAGCCGAGAGATCAACACCAACGGCGGGCCCAGGCGATACAGAGCAGCCAGAGCCGATCGTGAGGCGTGGTCGCGTGCGACCCGTCCCAAGGCGTGCAAGCTGGCTGTGAACCCGGTGCTGGCTGGCATCGTGGCCGAGAAGCTTCAGCGACGATGGTCACCCCAGCAGATCGCAGGCTGGCTCAAGTCCACCTACCCCGACGACCCGGAGATGCACGTGTCCCACGAGAGCATCTACCGCACCCTGTTCGTCCAGTCCCGCGGCGCGCTGCGCAAAGAACTGACCGCTCACCTGCGCACCGGGCGGGTGATCCGGCGACCCAAGGGAGTTCGGTTGCCCGACGGTCGTGGCGGCCGGCCCAACACGCTGCACATCTCCGAGCGACCGGCCGAGGTAGAGGACCGGGCGGTACCCGGCCACTGGGAAGGCGACCTGGTGTTCGGCAAAGGGATGAGCCCCGTTGCCACCTTGGTGGAGCGCTCGACCCGGTTCCTGATGCTGGTCGCGCTACCTGGTGGCAATCACAAGGCTGACGCGGTCGCCGATGCGCTGGCTGCCGCAGTCACGACGCTGCCGCAGCAACTGACGAAGTCCCTGACCTGGGACCTCGGCCACGAGATGGCCCAACACCAGCGGTTCACCGTCGCCACCGGTGTGCAGGTCTACTTCTGCGATCCGAAGTCGCCGTGGCAGCGTGGCAGCAACGAGAACACCAACGGACTTCTGCGTCAGTACCTGCCCCGCCGGGTCGACTTCCGCACCTTGACCCAAGACGACTTCGATGCCATCGCTCAAGAGCTCAACGAACGCCCTCGACAGACCCTCGGCTTCAAGACACCATCACAAGCACTAGCCGAGGTGTTGCGCTGACCGCCTGAACCCGCACCGATGAGCGAGCGTGGCATGCGCCCCGGTCGTCGAAGGGTCTGCAGCTGGCTGGTGAGAACATCGATCACTTGGTGACGGTGATCTGATCCCCGGCATTGAACATCGCGACTTCCTCGTACTCGTTCGTCGGGCAGTCCGTCAGTGGCTCGGCAAACTCGGTTCCAAGGTCGGGCAAGTGCGGGTATCCGCCGCCTCCGCTAACCCGATCGCCCAAGGCGACTACTTGACCATCGGACAAGCGGACTGCTTGGGCGTCCGCATCCCACGTCGTGCCGTAAGGCCAGACCACCGGATACCCGCCGACCAGTAGGCACCCGCTCGACATAGATAGTGGGCCTTCGATCTGGGCGCTGGCGCCGGAACCGTCTTCCTCGGCAGGGTGCGCAACGACTGGACCGTTCCCGTTGGAAGTTGAGGCGACAACGGCGCTTTCATCGCCGCCACAGGCGGCACCGAGCGCGAGGACCAAGAGACTCGCAGCGGCCATTCGCAATTGCATCACGGGCATGGGACGTTTGAGCACGCTTCACCGTTGCCCATGAACGTCCGGACATGCCGCGAGTAGTGCGCGGGATGGCAGCGATGGGAAGAATGCCGACATGTCCCAGCGAAAGCGGCTACGAGAGTTTCGCGCTGCCGTGTTCACAGCGGATGGAGAGGCGCTGGTGTCGCTCCTCCGCGCGGGTCCGTGGCCAAGTCACGCGCTCCAGTTGATCGGTGATGGGCTGCTCGCGGCGTTAGGTCAGAACATCGAGGCAGCGCGCGAGCTGGCTGAGCGGTGCGTGACCGATCTGCGCGAGAGGGACTGGGAGGGCGACGAGGATCTGGTTGCTGCGTTGTTGGCAAGACTGGGCGCTGGGCCGGCCCCGTTGTTGAGGAGCTTGCCGGTCGATCTCGACCAACTCGTCGATGTGCTCGAGGGTGACGCGGTCGCGGGCGGCGGCCGCATCGATCTTCACACCGGTGAGGTGTGGCCCGAGGCGGTGTTTGAGTACGGGATCGAGAGCGAGGAGGAGGGGAAGGATAAGGATCTCGACGACGGCGAACGCTGGCTGTGGGTCGTCAGCGAGGGCTCGCGCGCCGGGTACCGCGACATGGAACTGTTCGTCGCCGGGGTCGCCGAACCAGACCTCGTCGACCGCTTGGCGCGGACGTTGGAGGGTCGGGGCGCGTTCCGCCGTTTCAGAGACGAGCTGACACGCTGGCCCGACCTTCAAGATCGCTGGTATGTGTACTCCGCGGAACGGCGGCGGGGACGCGCCCGAGCCTGGCTCGCCGCCGAAGGCTTCGCCCCGGCAGTGCCGGCCGCCGACAGCGCGCAGAAGACGACCTGATCGCGGCAGATCCGGACGCTGGAAGTGCGTAGGGTGAACCCGGCCATCCCGGCAGGTAAGAGGGAGAGACGGGTTCCACCCCAGGGTGGGAGAAGTGCTGGGAAGTAGACCCCGCCTCCCCGCCGACCATGGACTCATCGCGGCAGATGAGTGCGTTTCCTTATCTGCGACGTAGGGCGTGTCCGGGTCCCTCCGATCCCGTCGCCGTCACCTGCTCGCACACCGGTCACCCTGGCTAGGGTGCCAATGTGCGCCCAGTCCCGCTAATCGTGCATCCCGATCGCGAAGAACTGGGTGCCGCCGAGTTGTACGTCGACGTGTTGGTCGACGGGCGGCCGGTGCGCATGCTCCTCGACACCGGAGCGTCGAGCAGCCGCATCCCGGCCAACGACTTCACCCGGGCGTTCGCACGGGCGGGCGACGAGGGGAGCGGCGGCCGCGGGGCACTGGGCGAAGCCGCCGGAGCCGAGGTTCGCGTCGTAGCGCCATCCCTTGAGGTCGGTGGAGTCAGGGCCGAGTCTCTGGCTGTGGAACTTGCGGAGCCTAGGCCGGATTACCTCGCGGCGATCCTCGGCTTGGACGTCCTTCGCTACCACCGACTCAACCTCAGCATGTCGGACGCGGAGATTGCTCTCGATGCGGAGACTCCCGTCGAGGGCAAGCATCCTCTCGTGCAGTCCTCCGGCGGACACCCGCACGTCGACGTCGAGTTTGAGCACGGCGGGACCGCCCGTGCGATCTGGGATACGGGCGCAGCAGTGACTGTCGTCGATCAAGCATTCGTTCTCACCCATCCATACCTGTTCGAGTCGCACGGCACATCGAACGGCATCGACTCGATGGGCAACAGCCTTGAGGTGCCGATGGTGACAATGGCCGCGTCTGTGATCGGCAGCCGCACCTTCACCCCGAGTCTCGCCGCGGTTGTCGATATCGCGGGGATCCAACGGTTGGGCGAACCCGAGTTCGCCATGATTGTCGGATACCCGTTGATCTGCCAGGCAGACTGGGCGATGGACTTGGCGCGCGGCTGGTGGGGGTTCCTTCGCTAGAACCGAGAGTTCGGCCCCCGGCCATCGCGGCAGGTAAGAGGGAGAGACGGGTTCCGCCGGAGGGTGGAAGAAGTGCTGGGACGTAGACCCCGCCTCCCCGCCGATCATGGAATCATCGCGGCAGATCCGGATGTCTTGGCGGTCTACACTCAGGCAATGCGCCGCAGCGTCTACGTCGAGTACGCACCTCGCGCGGGCCACGGCGTCGAGGAACTGCAGGTCGGCCAGGTCGGAGTCGCCGTCGTGTGGGGCGAATATCATGTTGACGTCGTGTGGGCAGGTCTTGAGAACCAGATGGTGACGACGGGCATGGTCTTCGACGAACTAGACCTTCGTGAAATCGACGTCCGCACTTTCGCCCAGCGTGTGTTGGCGTAGCACAACCTGTCCGCGCGGTAGGCGCACTCATCTCGGCAGATCCAAGTCTTCGGGCTCGCGCGACCCGTTGATACAACAACCGTTCCATCGGGGGCTCAGCAGATGTAGGGTCTCAGCCCCGCGAACGACCAGAGGAGGTGAGTCCGATTACCACTGTCCAGTACTTCGAAAGGCAGTCCTTATGGACCTCACCTTGCACTCCTTCTTCGCTCGCGACGGCGCACGCCTGACATTCCGCCTGCTCGGCTCCACCTCGCCGTCCCGTCCGCCCTTGATCTGCGTGCCCGGCGGGCCGATGCTCGACTCCGACTACCTCGGCGACCTCGGCGGACTGCACGCCGACCGCGCACTTGCCCTGCTTGATCCACGGGGCACCGGCTCATCGGGCGGGGCCGACGACCCGTCAGCGTGTCGCTGCGACCGGCTTGCCGACGATCTCGAGGCGCTCCGAGAGCACCTCGGTGAAGCGCGCATCGAGCTGCTCGGGCACTCCGCCGGCGCCAATGTCGTGTATCGCTATGCCGAAAGAAGCCCCGGTCGAGTGTGTCGACTCGTCTTGGTGGCGCCATCCGTACGCGGCCTGGACCTTGAGGTGCCGAATGATGCGCGGCGCACGGTAGCGCGCCTCCGCTCGGAAGAGCCGTGGTTCGCCGACGCGATGGGGGCGCTCGAGGCGGCGTGGGTCGGCACCGCGACGGCTGAGCAACTTGGACTGCTGGAGCCGTTCAGCCACGGATGCTGGGACGACGCGACCCGCGCGTACGTCGCTCGGATGGACGCGCGACGCGATCCGCGACACATCCAGGCCTTCGGTGCGGACGGTGCCTTCGACGCAACATCGACGCGCGACGCCCTGTCACGGCTCGACGCGCCCGTGCTTGTGCTTGCCGGAGGCCTAGACGTCGGAGTTCCACCCGCGCTGGCCGAGCAGGTCGCCAGACTGTTCGCGAACGCCGACTTCGTCGTCCAACCAGGTGCAGGCCACTTCCCATGGCGCAACGGCGCCGAGCGGTTCCGCCGACTGGTGGCGCCGTTCCTCGCCTAGCCACGCTCGACGGCCCGCAGCTATTGCGCATCGAAGTGGGCACGTAGTGAGGTCGCAGAAACAGTTCGGGCTCGGCGCCGGCCGTCGAGGTGGAGGTAGCCGTCGGCGTCGAGGCGCCCGACGTCGCCGACGGTGAAGGCGGGCCCTCGGGCCACTCCTCCGAGCGGCACGTGGTGACCTGGCCCTCCGTCGACCCGTAGAACTCCCAAGCCGCGCCGTCGGGGAAGAGCTCGACCAGGCGGCGCTTGATCGGCGCGGGGCACGGCGCGCCGGCGTGGCGACGAGCCGGAACGACGAGAGGTCCGGCACGCCGACGCGGTCCCAGTGGGCGAAGAGGCGCTGCAGGTGGGTGGGCACGCAGAACATCGTGGTCGGGCTCACCACGAGGTGGACGTCGTCGGGGACGAAGCCCCAGAGTCGGCGAGCAGCGCCAGCACCAGGTCGACGTACGACGGGGAGCCGCACCCGTCGGGGGACCGGCGGGTGCCGCTGCGAGGTGGTGCTGGTCAGGCACTGCGTCAGCGGAGCACCCGCAGCCACCAGCGGACCACGCGCTTGTTGCCCGCCTCGTCGCGGACCACGAGCACCACCCGGTGGCGTCCGGGGGCCAGGGTCCTCGACGTCGCGATGAGGAGGCCCTTGCGGGTCACCCGCACGTCCGCCGCGGACCGGCCGCCGAAGCGCACCGTCACGTCGCTCGCCCGGAGCTGGTCATGGCGGTCGCTGATCCGCGCGCGGACGGTCGGCGTCCGGTCGCGGGTCGGCTCGCTCCCGGAGACCACCGTGACCTTGGGCTTGCCGCGGTCGACCGTCCAGGTGCGGACCGCCGGGCTGGCGTCGGTGTTGCCCGCCGCGTCGGTGGCGCGCACCTTCAGCTCGTGCTCGCCCTGGCCGAGCCTGGTGAACGTCTTCGGTGACGAGCACGCCGCCCAGGCTCCGCCGTCCAGGCTGCACTCGAACCTGCTGCCGGGCTCGGTGGAGACGAAGGCGAACGTCGCCGCCCGCCCGCGGCCGTGGCCCTTCGGACCACTGGTGATGGTGGTGTCCGGGGGAGTGGTGTCGCCCGGAGGGGGCGGGCCGTCGCCGGTGACGACGATCTCGACCGTGTCGGTGACCGTGTCGGTCCCGTCCGCGCTGCCCACCGTCACCGTGGCCCGGTAGGTGCCGGGCGTGGCATAGGTGTGCGTCGGGTCAGGACCCTCGGCCTTCGCGCCGTCACCGAAGTCCCACGCGTAGGTGAGCCCGGCGGTGCTCGGGTCGAGGTCGACGCAGCCGATCCGCCTGGCCGGGTTGTCCGGGTCGTGGATCACGATGGCGACGGCGTCGGAGTCGGCACGCTGGTCGCTGGTCACCACCACCTCGCCGCTGGCTCCCTCCGCATCGCTGGTGAACGGCAGCCAGATCTCGTTGTCCTCGCTGAAGGGGAGATCGGTGTCGAAGCGGAAGTGCGCCCCGCCGTTGCCGTCCGCGCACGACTGCTCGTGCACGTGCACCATGTGGGCGGCCGAGGGCTTGAGCCCGGTGACGTCCAGCGTGGTCACCGTGGTGTCCCGCGAGCGGACCATCGAGGCGGTGCCGGACAGCTCGGGGTAGGTCGTGGTGCCGTCGGCGAAGGCGGTGAGCTCACCGCCCGTGGTGACCGCCGTGGCGAAGTCGACCTCCAGCGGGGCGCTGCCCCTCGCGGGTGTGGCGCTCGCCTCGACGTCCGGCAGCGCGTCGACGCTGATCTCGACGCTGTCGCTGCCCTCGTTGCCGTCGGGGTCGGTCACGGTCAACGTGGCGGTGTAGCTGCCGGAAGCCGTGTAGACGTGGTTGAGCGGCGGCTTGGGGCCGGTATACGTCGTCCCGTCCCCCCAGTCCCATGTGTAGGTCAGCGGACCTCCCTGGTCGTCGATCGCGTTGATGGTGAACGCGACGGGCAGCGGAGCACGGCCGCTCGTGGGAGTGGCCGAGACGCTGACGCGCGGCGCCTCCCCGGTGACCGAGATCTCGAACTCCTCCTCGTAGGTCCCGCCCTTGCCGTCGCTGACGGTCAGGGTCGCGACGTACCTGCCGGGGTCGGCGTACGTCACGTGGGCGTGCGACTGCGTCGACTGGTCGGACGGCTGGTCGCTCTGGCCGAAGTCCCACAGGTAGGTGAGGGCGTCGCCGTCGGCGTCGCTGGCGCGGGCCTCGAAGTGGACGTAGAGCGGGGCGGGCCCGGTGCGCGGCGAGACGAACGGCTCGGCCGTCGGAGGTTCGTTGTCCTCGGCGGGCTCCTCCACGACCACCGTGCCGCGCATGGTGGCGCCGTGGATGCTGCACCAGTACTCGTAGGTGCCCGGGCGGGTGAAGGTGTAGCGCACCGGCGCGCCGTTGGCGTCGCGGTACTCCTGGAGGGGCGGGGACCACGTGTCGGCGGTGTCACGCGAGGTCAGGTCGTGGCCCATCGTGGCCCGGTCGAACTGCCACTCGACGGTGTCGCCCACCTCGACGGTGACCGTCGACGTGCCGGTCTGCTCGGCGACCCACTGGTTGTCGGTGGCCGTGTCGACCGCGTCGACGACGAAGACGTCGCCGCCGGCCGGCTCCTCGACCACCACCTCGACGGTGTCCTCACCCGTCTGGCCGTCGGGGTCGGTGACCGTCACGGTCGCCGTGTAGGTGCCGGGATCGGTGTAGGTCCAGCTCGCGTCCGCGCCCGTGGCCGTGTCGTCCTGGGTGCCGGCCACGCCGAAGTCCCAGGTGTAGGTGAGGTCCCCACCCTCCGGGTCGGTGCCCTCGGCGCGGAAGTCGACGTCGAGCGGCGCGGTGCCGGAGGTCGGCTCGGCCGTGGCGGTCACGGTCGGGTCCTCGCCCTCCTGGACGCCCGACCAGCGGAAGAAGTCGAAGTCCGCGACGGGGCCGCCCGCCGCGCCTCCGGTGAGTGCCATCACGCCGACGCGGGGGTTGCTGATCCCGGCCAGGGCGCGCGGGTCGCCGACCTCGGTGAACTGCTCGCCGTCGGTGGAGTACCA
Organism: Nocardioides sp. zg-1228; assembly: GCF_017086465.1. Lineage (NCBI taxonomy): Bacteria > Bacillati > Actinomycetota > Actinomycetes > Propionibacteriales > Nocardioidaceae > Nocardioides > Nocardioides sp. zg-1228. Next base: position 1,825,622 of record NZ_CP070961.1, read on the forward strand.
CCCGCGCAGCTGGGCGCCGTCGGAGGTGAAGCGCAGCCAGAACGTGGTGGGGAAGCTCGTGGGCAGGAACGGCCCGTCGAAGCTGCCGCCGCCGGTGTTCCAGTTGCCGCTGAAGTCGAAGTCGCTGTTGCTCGGGCTCGACGAGCGCAGGAACTCGATCCACTCCCGGTCGCTGCCCTTGTCGACGAAGGTCAGCTTCGCGAAGCCGGAGCCGCCGCTGCCGGCGACCACCAGCCCGGCCTGCTGGCCGGCGTCGAGCGGGTCCCAGGTGAGCTTGGTCGTCGCGGTCCACGGGCCCTCGGGTGCGGCCTGGGTGATGATGTTGGGGGTGTCGTTGTACTCGCCCGGTCGCGCCGTCAGGTGCAGCGCGCCGTCGGAGACGTCGTACGCCGTCTCGTCGGGCCGGCGCACCGTCCAGTGGCAGTTGTCGAGCAGATCGGTGTCGTTGAACTCGTCGGAGCGCTCGGGCTGCTCGCACGGCGGCGCCGGCTCCTCCGACCGCATGCCGGAGACCGCGAAGACGTGAAGCTTCGGGTCGACCGGCAGGGTCAGGGTGTCGGGCTGCTTGCCGGCCGCGAGCGGGATCGGCTGGGTGAAGATCATGACCCGCGGCGAGGTGTCGCCGCCCCCGTTGTGGCGGTAGGGCATGTCGATGGCGATCTCCTCGCCGAACTTGGGCGCCACCGCCCAGTCGGTGAACCGCAGCGGCACCTGGACGGTCGTGCCGTCGTTGTAGGCGAGGGTGGCGTCCTTCTGCACGTCGCCGTTGTGGGCGGTGGCCAGGACGCTGAGCTGGTCGTAGGTGCCGGTGGGCAGGGTGATGACCTGGCCGTCGGCCTCGACGTTGTTGAGCCTCCCGTCGGCGGGGCTGCCGAAGTCGTAGTCCACGCCGTTGAGCCGCACCGGGCCGCCGTCCTCCTGCACGGCCTGGGGGAGGAGCTCGGCGGCGAAGGTCCACCCGCCGCCGTCGAAGTTGCCGTCGCCGGGGTTGGCGTCGGTGGAGATGCCGTCGTTGTTGAACAGCTCGGACAGGTCGGCCACCGGGCGGCACTCGCCGTCGGCGAGCACCTCGATGCGCACCGAGCTCGTGCCGGTGTTGCCGTCGGGGTCGGTGGCGGTGACCGTGGCGGTGTACTCGCCCGCCTCCGTGTAGGTGTAGGTGGGCGACTGCTCGGTGGAGGTGTCGTCGTCGGTGCCGTCGACCCCGAAGTCCCAGCGCCAGGTGACGGACTGGTCCTGCGGGTCGGTGGCCGAGGCGTCGAAGTCGACCTCGAGGGGGAGCACGCCGCAGCGCGGGGTCGCGGTCGCCGTGGCGACCGGGTCGACCAGGACGGTGATCTCCTCGGTGGTGCGGGTCAGGCCGCGGTTGCCGTCGGCGTCGACGGGGGTCACCTCGGCGGTGAAGGTGCCGCCCTCGGTGTAGGTGTGCGAGACCTCGCCCGCGCCGGTGACCGGGTCGGAGCCGTCGCCGAAGTCCCACTCGTAGGTGATCGCGTCGCCCTGGCGGTCGATGCCCTCGGCGGTGAAGTCGACCTCGAGCGGTGCGGCGCCGCGCACGGGCTCCGCGGTGAGCGTGTTGACGAACGGCTCCTCGACGTCGAGCTCCCGGATCTGGATGTTGCGGAAGCTCACCTCGTCGGCGTCGCCGTGGTTCTGCAGGCCGACGTAGCCCTCGGTGCCGCGCGAGCCGTCGGAGGTGTACTCGTTCACCACCTGGCCATTGAGCGTCATCGTGTAGGTCTGGCCCTCGACCCGGATCTCGTAGTCGTTCCACTCGCCGACCGGCTTGGCGTTGCGCGCGTCCTCGCGGTCGAAGTTGTAGACCGAGCCGGTCTTCTGCGGCTCGTCGCCCGGCTGGCCCTCCTTGATCTGGATCTCGTGACCCTCGTCGACGGCCACCCACGGGTCGGTGCCCGGGTCGGGGAAGCGGGTGAAGACGCCGGAGTTGTCACCGTCGTCGGACAGCTTGAACTGCACCTTGAGCACGTAGTCGTCGAAGGTGCGCTCGGAGTACCAGAACAGGCCGAGGCCGCCGCGGCTGGTGAGCGCGCAGTCCTCCACGGTGAAGCCGCCGGGACCGGCCTGCTTCCATGCCGACGCGTCGGTGCCGTCGAAGAGCAGCTCGTAGCCGTCGTCCGCGGTGGGCGCACTGGCGCAGGGCTGCCGCACGATGACCTCGACGGCACGGCTGGTGGACTTGCCGGTCGCGTCCTCGACGGTCAGGGTCGCGGTGTAGGTGCCGGTCTCGGGGTAGGTCCACGACGCGGTGGGCGTGGTGGCGGTGTCGTCGTCGGTGCCCTCGACGCCGAAGTCCCATGCGTAGGTGATGGCGTCGCCGTCGGGGTCGCTGGCCTCGGCCGCGAACTCCACCTCGAGCGGCGCGAGTCCGTCGGCGGGCGTCGCGGTGGCGGAGGCGATGACGGGGGAGGTGTTGCCCGCGACGCCCTTGCCGGCGACGGAGAACTCGTCGAAGTTCATCTCGCCGTTGCCGGAGTAGACGAAGTAGAGCGGACGCCCGCCCGGGTCGGCGTCTCGGGCGGTGATGCGCGCGCTGACGGTCTTGTAGAAGTACTGGCCCTCGGTGCCCCCGGCGAGCGGCACGGTGGCCACGACGGGACCGTTGGCCGCGCCCGCACGCACCGCGATGGTGGCGCCGGCCTGCGGTCCGCCGGAGTAGCGGATCGACACGTCGGTCATGTTGACCAGGCTCATCGGGTCGAACATCACCCAGTCGCCGTTGCCCATGCCCGTGATCAGGCCGCCGCCGCCGGGTCGGGTGCCGGACTTGTCGTCGTAGCCGGTGTAGCCGACGCCCTGACGGTTGGTCGCGTGCTCGGCCTGGCGCAGCTTGGGCTGGAGGATGACCGTGTCGCTGCCCTGCAGCGGCGCGTTGGCGCCGTCGTTGGCGCCGCCGTCGCGGTAGGTGGCGATGAGGACGCCGTAGGTGTTGGCGTCCGGGCCGTGGTCGCCCGAGGCGGCCGTGCGGATCGTGCCCTCGCAGCCGGTGACCGACAGGTTGGGGTGGACGTGGATGTCGTGGCCGAGGCCCTCCTGCACCACGACCTCGCTGCAGTCGACCGTCTCCTCGGCGTCCTGCACGTCGACGACGAACGGGATGTCGTCGCCGGAGGCGTAGAACCCGCCGTCGGCGGGCAGCTCGATCGTCACCTTCGGCGCGGTGTTGCCGACGTTGATCACGACCTGCGACGTGGCGGACTTGCCGGTCGAGTCGGTCACGGTGAGCAGCACCGTGTAGTCGCCGGGGGTGTCGTAGGTGCGGGAGGGGGAGGCGTCGGTCGAGTCGGTGTCGCCGTCCCCGTCGAGGTCCCAGGCGTAGGTGACGGCGTCACCGTCGGGGTCGCTCGTGCCCGCGCTGGTGAACTGGACGGCCAGCGGCGCCGGCCCCTCGGTCACGTCGGCGCCGGCGCGCGCCACCGGGGCGGAGCCGTTGATGGCGTAGTCGATGCGGACGAGCTTGGTCTGGGGGGAGCCGGAGAAGAAGCCGGTGCCGTACTCGAGGACGTACATCGAGCCGTCGGGGCCGAACTCGAGGTCACCGGGGGCGACAAACCCGTCCATGAAGTCGTTGATGGCGGTGATGTTGCCCGCGGCGTCCATCCGGACCTCCTTGATCCAGCCGCGGCTCATCTCCGACATGAAGTAGGAGCCCTCGTAGTCGGCAGGGAAGGCGGTGTCCTTGGCCGCGGTGTTCTGCGACTGCCGGTAGACCTGGCCGCCCGTCGGGGTGGCGCCCTGGACGGCGGCGTACTTGTAGGGACCCACGTCGGAGTAGGGGATCCACGCGTCGGTCATCGGGGGCAGGGTCTGCAGGCCGGTGCTGTTGGGCGAGTCGTTGACGCCCGTCATCGCGTCGGGGTCGTCGCAGGGGAAGCGCTTGGGGCTGCCGTCGGGGTTGGTGCGGTAGCGGTTGGCCACGAAGTCCCAGTCGACGTACGCGCCGCCGAAGTCCATCTTGGTCAGGTCGGGGCCGACCTCGCCGCCACAGTAGGGCCAGCCGCCGTTCATCGCGACCTCGGTGCGGTTGAACTCCTCGAAGTGGCGCGGGCCGCGGTTGGGGCTGTTGACCCGCGAGTCCGGACCGACCTCGCCCCAGTAGAGCGCGTCGGTGTCGGGGTCGACGCCGAGGCGGTAGGGGTTGCGCAGGCCCATCACGTAGATCTCGGGGCGGGTGCGGGCCGGGTCGGCGTCGGGGTAGAGCGCGGACGGGTAGGCGCCGCCCTCGCCGAACAGGTTGCCGTCGGGGATGTCGTAGGAGACGCCGTCACCGGGGGTCGGGTCGACGTCGCCCGCGTCGTCGTCGCGGGGGACGACCCGCAGGATCTTGCCGCGCAGGTCGTTGGTGTTGGCCGAGGACTTCTGCGCGTCGTAGTCGGAGCGCCCGGGCCGTTCGTCGTGGGGGGAGTAGCCGTCGTTGTCGGAGGAGGAGGTGTTGTCACCGGTCGCGAGGTGGAGCACGCCGCCGTCGCCGAACTGCAGCGAGCCGGCGGAGTGGCAGCACACGTTGCGCTGGGTGCCGACCTCGAGGATGACCTTCTCCGACGACTTGTCGATGAACGTCTCGCCGTCCTCGTCGGTCTCGACCGTCAGGCGGGAGAGCCGGTTGGCGGTGAGCGAGGCGGGCAGCGGGGCGTAGTAGACGTAGACCCAGCCGTTGTCGGCGAAGGCGGGGTCGAGCGTGATGCCCAGCCCGCCGTCCTCGAGGCCGCTCCACACCCCGAGGCTGGGGTTGTTCATGATGATCTCGATGCTGCCGTCGGCCGGGTCGTACATCGAGATGTCGCCGGCGCGGGTGATGAAGAAGACCCGACCGTCCGGCGCGACGGTCAGCTCCATGACCTCGCCGAGGCCGGTGCCCTGGCCGAGGACGACCTTCTGGAACTTCGTCAGGTCGGGAGCGGCAGCGCCCGCCGCCCTCGTCGCCGCCGGCGCGCGGGCGCCCGCGTCCTTCGCCCCCTTGCCGGGGGCGGGGGAGCCGTCCCCGCGCTCGGCGGCGGCCGGTGGCGCGACCGGGTCGGGCACCGCGGCCATGACCGGGGCGGTGAGGCCGAGGGCCAGCGCCAGGCCGGTCACCAGGGCGAGCAACGAGACGACGAGCTGACGAGACCGCTGGTGCATGGCGGGCCTTCCCACAACCGAGTTCGGGGCGCCGCAGGGCGTCGCGCCCTGTGACCTGTGTCACGCTAGAGCCGACTTTTGCGTGACGTCAAGCAAAAGATGATTTCGTCTCGCCGGAACGGGCCCCGCTGTCGCGAGCCGGTCGCCCGTGGCAGGAATCGTGATACTGGTTGATTTCCTGCCACCGGGGGAGCAGGCTGGCGGCATGAGGAAGGTCGCAGCCGTGGTGCAGGACGGCGCCGAGCCGTTCGGCCTCGGCTCGATGTGCGAGGTGTGGGGCGAGCCCTACCACCCCCAGGACGACAACCCCGTCTTCGACTTCGTCGTCACCACGCCACGACCCGGGCGGGTGCGGGGCGCGACGGGATACGACCTGCACGTCGAGCACTCCCTCGACGACGCCGCCGACGCCGACCTGGTGTGCCTGATCCCCAAGCGCGGCTACCTCGAGCCGTCGCCGGAGGTCGTCGAGCTGGTGCGGGGCGCGTACGACCGGGGCGCGCAGGTGTTCGCCCACTGCACCGCCGCGTTCATCCTCGGCGAGGCCGGCCTGCTCGACGGGCGGCGCGCGACCACGCACTGGCGCTATGTCGACGAGCTCGCCGCCCGCCACCCCGAGGCAAGCATCGACGGCAATGTCCTCTACGTGCAGGACGGGCCGATCGTGACCGGCGCCGGCTCGGCGGCCGGTCTCGACGCCGCGCTCCACGTGATGCGCCAGCACTTCGGCGCGAGGGTGGCGGCCACTACCGCCCGGCGCATGGTGGTGCCCCCGCACCGCGACGGCGGGCAGGCGCAGTTCATCGCCCGCCCGGTGCCGTTGTGCGAGTCGGAGGCGCTGGCGCCCCTGCTGGCGTGGATCAGCGCCCACCTCGCCGACGACCTGGACGTCGAGACGCTGGCGCGGCAGATGCACATGTCGGGGCGCACCTTCGCCAGGCGCTTCAAGGACGAGACCGGCACCACGCCCTACAGCTGGATCCTCGGCGAGCGGGTGCGGGCCGCCCAGGAGCTGCTCGAGCAGACCGACCACTCGGTCGACTGGGTGGCCGCCGAGGTGGGCTTCGGCAACGCCGCCACCCTGCGCCACCACTTCGGCCGCGCCCGCGGCGTCAGCCCCCAGGAGTACCGGCGTACGTTCCGCACGCCCGCCTGATCGCGCGGCCCGCATCCGGCGCCGGTCGGACGGACCCAACGGGCGAGCCCGTCGCTCGATCCCGCGCGTGCCCGGCGAGATCCCGCCGTTGGGTGCGCACGAACGGTCGCCGGGGCGTCCCGCTCCGTGGGTACGACCGGCCCGGAGCGCGTCGCGGCTCGGTAACCTTGGGGGGTGAACGCGACTCCGCTGGCCGACATGTCCGCCGCCGACCTCGCCACCCTGCTCGAGGAGCAGCGGGCGGCCTACGAGGACCTGAAGGCGCGGGGCCTCAAGCTGGACCTCACGCGCGGCAAGCCGTCGGCCGAGCAGCTCGACCTCGCCGACGACCTGCTGCGGCTCCCGAGCGAGGCCCGCGACGCCAACGGGGTCGACGTGCGCAACTACGGCGGCCTCGAGGGCCTGCGCGAGCTGCGCGAGATGTTCGCCGAGCTGCTGGGCGTCGAGGTCGACCAGGTCGTCGCCGGCGGCAACTCCAGCCTGTCGATGATGCGTGACTGCCTGGTCTGGATGATGCTCTTCGGCGCCGTCGACTCCAAGCGCCCGTGGAGCAAGGAGGACCAGGTCAGGTTCGTGTGCCCGGTGCCGGGCTACGACCGCCACTTCACGCTGCTGGAGAGCCTCGGCATCGAGATGCTGACGGTGCCGATGAACGACGACGGTCCCGACGTCGACGCCATCGCGGCGCTGGTCGCCGACGACCCGAGCGTCAAGGGCATGTGGGTCGTGCCGACGTACGCCAACCCGACGGGCGCCGTCTGCAGCGTCGAGGTCGCCGAGCGGCTGGCGGCCATGCCGACCGCGGCCCCCGACTTCAAGATCTTCTGGGACAACGCCTACGCGCTGCACCACCTCGGCGACGACGAGACCGAGACTGCCGACATCCTGAGCCTCGCCGCGGCCGCCGACCACCCCGACCGGCCGGTCATGTTCGCCTCCACGTCGAAGATCACCTTCGCCGGTGCGGGGGTGGCGTTCCTCGCCGCGTCGACCGACAACATCCGCTGGTACCTCCAGCACCTCGGCACCGGGTCGATCGGCCCCGACAAGGTCAACCACCTTCGCCACGCCGAGTTCTTCGGCTCGCCGCAGGGCGTGCGCGACCACATGGCCAGGCACCGCGCGATCATCGCGCCCAAGTTCGCCGAGGTCGACCGGGTGCTCTCCGAGCGCCTCGGCGGTCGCGGAGTGGCGACCTGGAACGCCCCGGCCGGCGGCTACTTCGTCAACCTCGACGTGGTGCCCGGCACCGCGAGCCGGGTGGTGGCGCTCGCCAAGGACGCCGGCATCGCGCTGACCCCGGCCGGGTCGTCGTTCCCCTACAAGCAGGACCCGGACGACACCAACATCCGGCTGGCGCCCACGATGCCGCCGCTCGAGGAGGTCACCGCCGCGATGGAGGCGGTGGCGACCTGCGTGCTGCTGGCCGCGGCGGAGCAGGCCGTCGAGCGCGCCACGGCCTCCTGATCCGTCGTCGTGGGGGAGGACCTGTGACCGTGCGTGTCGGCCTGACGGGAGGCATCGCCTCGGGCAAGAGCACCGTGTCGGCGGTCCTCGCCGAGCTGGGGGCGGTCGTCGTCGACGCCGACCTGATCGCCCGCGAGGTGGTGGCTCGGGGCACGCCCGGGCTGGAGGCGGTGGTCGAGGAGTTCGGGCCCGAGCTGCTGACCCCGGAGGGCGAGCTCGACCGGCCCGCCATGGGCGCGCTCGTCTTCGCCGACCCCGACGCGCGCCGGCGACTCGAGGCGATCATCCACCCGCTGGTGCACCGGCGCAGCGCGGAGCTCGAGGCCGCCGCACCCGCGGACGCGGTCGTCGTGCACGACATCCCCCTGCTCGCCGAGGTGGGGCGGGCCGGGTCGTTCGACGCGGTCGTGGTCGTCGACGCGCCCGCCGAGCTGCAGGTCGAGCGGATGACGGGCGACCGGGGCTGGACGCGGGAGGACGCCGAGGCCCGCATCGCCGCGCAGGCGACGCGGGAGCAGCGGCTCGCGATCGCCACCCACGTGGTCGACAACACCGGCTCGCTGGACGACCTGCGCCGACAGGTCGAGGCGATCCACGCCGAGCTGGCGGAGCGCGCCCGCGTTTCCGGCTGACGCGGGTCTGGCCGGTAACCTCCGCGGGGTGTCCCAGCTCCGACCCCGCCTGGCCGTGATCGCGACGAGCGTCCTGCTCCTGGGCGGGTGCGCCGGTCTCACCTCGACGAGTGACGACGCGGATCCGTCGACGTCCTCGTCGTCGCCCTCCACGACCGACGACTCCGGGCAGGCCGCCCCCGAGGCGGAGGAGTCCGAGGACCCCGACGCCCCCACGAGCTGGGGCCCGACGACGGGTGAGCTCGAGCAGGCCCGCGAGCTGGTCGGCTCGTGGAGCTCCGAGCAGCTCGCCGGCGGGGTGATCGTGGGCCGCTTCCACGGCACCGACCCCCAGGAGCCGGCCCGGATGGTGCGCGAGCTGCACCTCGCGGGCGTCTCCGTGACCGGCGCCAACGTGAGCGACCGTGACCAGGTGCTGGCGATGACGTCGGCGATCGTCGACGCCGCCGCGGCCGACGGCCGCGACCACCCGCCCGTCATCGGCGTCGACCAGGAGGGCGGCTACGTGTCGCACCTGCGCGGCATCGCGACCGAGTTCCCGCACTTCCAGACCGCCGGCCTCGCCATCGCCGCCGACGCCCGCCTCGGGCGCCGGGTCACCCGGGCCGCGGCCTTCGCCACCGGCCTCGAGCTGCGCGACCTCGGCTTCACCTGGGTCTTCGCCCCCGTCGCCGATGTCACGATCGGAGCCGCCGACCCCACGATCGGCGCCCGGTCTCCCTCGACCGACCCCCGGCTGGCGTCCCAGGCGGTGGGCGCGGCGATCAAGGGCTACGACGACGCGGGCGTCGTGTCGACCGTCAAGCACTTCCCGGGCCACGGCGGCGCCACGAGCGACAGCCACGACACGCTCCCCGTGCTCGACTCGACCCGCGCCGAGCTGGCGGCGCAGGACCTGCCGCCGTTCGAGTCGGCGTTCCGGCAGGAGGCGCCGGCGGTCATGCTCAGCCACCTCGACCTGACCGCCATCGCTCCCGGGGTGCCGGCCAGCATGGCGCCGGAGGTCTACGACCTGCTGCGCGAGGACCTCGGCTTCGAGGGCGTCGCCATCACCGACTCGCTCGGCATGGGCGCTGTCGGTGGCAGGCCGACCCCGGCCCTGCAGGCCCTCCAGGCGGGCGCCGACCTGCTCCTGATGCCGGTCGACACCGCCACCACCCACGGCATCGTCGCCGACGCCATCGACTCCGGGCTGGTCTCGCGCAGCCGCGTGGAGGAGGCCGCGGCCCGGGTCGTGGCGGTGCAGCTGTGGCAGGCGCGGGTGGCAGCACGACGGCCCGTCCCCGCCGACGTGGTCGAGCGGGCACGGGCCGCGAGCGCGGACCTGGAGTCCGCGGCGTACTGAGGCTGCCGGTCGGGGTCAGGCAGCGAGGTCCGGGTCGCCGGCGCGGCGCAGCTTCTGCAGCGCCTCGCGCTCGAGCTGGCGGACCCGCTCGGCGGAGATGCCGTGGCGGGCACCGATGTCGGCCAGCTTGTGCTGGCGCCCGTCGGCGAGCCCGTAGCGCGCGCGGACGATGTCGGCGGAACGCTCGTCGAGGATCCCGACGAGGTCGTCGAGCCGCTGGCGGGCCTCCGCGTCGAGCACGTTGAGGTCGGGACCGGGCGCGGTCTCCTGAGCCATCAGGTCACCCAGCGACGTGTCGCCGTCCTCGTCGACCGGCGTGTCGAGCGACACGTGGTCGCGTCCCCAGCTCATCAGGTCGAGGACGCGGTCGAGGTCCATGCCGAGCTCGGTGGCGATCTCGTGGGGCTCCGGGTCGCGGCCCAGCTGGCGCTCGAGGGTGCGGCGGGCGCTGCCGACCTGGTTGAGCTCCTCGACGACGTGCACGGGCAGGCGTACGACGCGCGCCTGCTGGGCGATGCCGCGGGTGATCGCCTGGCGCACCCACCACGTGGCGTAGGTCGAGAACTTGTAGCCCTTGGTGTAGTCGAACTTCTCGACCGCGCGGATCAGGCCGGTGTTGCCCTCCTGGATCAGGTCGAGCATCGGCATCTGCGAGCGGCCGTACTTGCGCGCGATGGACACCACCAGGCGCAGGTTGGCCTCGATGAACCGGTCGACGGCGAGCCGACCCTGCTCGGCGAGCCACTCGAGCTCGGCCTCGTTGGCGCTCATCGGGGCGCCGCCCTTGCGGCGACCGACCCGGCCGGTGTCGAGGAGGTGCTGGGCCAGCAGGCCGGCCTCGATGGTCTTGGACAGCTCGACCTCGGTCTCGGCGTCGAGGAGCGGGGTGCGAGCGATCTCGTCGAGGTAGAGGCCCACGCTGTCGCGGCCCTCGATCTCACGAGTGGTGGTCGTGCGGTTGGCCTGTGCGGTGCTCATCTCGTCCTCCTGCTCCCGTGCGACCACCCCGTGTCGCACATCTGATCCAACGCCTGTGTCCGTCGCGGGATTCCCCACCGGATCCGGTGCCTTCATCTGGCTTGACGAGTCAGTACCCACTCGAGTTGCACGATCCACCAACTCTCAGGGACTTCTCAGGGGTCGTCCGGGGAGACTGGGCCCATGCCGGCCCCCGACGACTCCCACGCGGTCGACCCTCACGCCGTCGACCCCTTCGCGGTGGACCTCAACGCCGACCTCGGCGAGGAGGTCACCGACGACGAAGGGCTGCTCGCCCTGGTCACCAGCGCCAACGTCGCGTGCGGCTTCCACGCCGGCACCCGCGCCACGATGCGGGCGGTGTGCGCGGGTGCGGTCCGGCGGGGCGTGGCGGTCGGCGCCCAGGTGTCGTACGCCGACCGCGCGGGCTTCGGCCGCGTGGAGCTGGACGTGGCCGGCGACGTGCTGCGCGAGCAGGTGGCCGAGCAGGTGGGCGTCCTGACCGAGCTCGCGGCGGCCGAGGGGACAGCCGTGTCCTACCTCAAGCCGCACGGCGCGCTCTACCACCGGGTCGCCCGCGACGAGGAGCAGGCGGCCGCCGTGCTGGACGGCTCGGGCCGGCTGCCGGTGCTCGGGATGCCCGGCTCGCTCCTGCTGGCTATGGCGCAGCGCCGCGGCCGCGGGGTGCGGCACGAGGGCTTCCCCGACCGCGGCTACACCGCCGACGGCGGGCTGCTCGCGCGCGACCGGCCGGGCGCGCTGGTGAGCGATCCCGACCAGGTGGCGATGCGCGCCGTCGAGCTCGCCGCCACGGTGCACTCGGTCTGCGTCCACGGCGACTCGCCGGGGGCGGTGCGGACCGCGGCGGCCGTCCGGCGTTCGCTCGAGCTGGCGGGCCTGTCCGTCGCCACCTGCTGGCCGTCCACAGGCTGAGCCCGTCCCTGTGGAGGAGAGGGGCTGTGATGTGGATCACGGGATGACTTCTGTGGGCAACCCTGTGGGACCGCGGGTTTGTCGCTCGAAAGCCTTGCGGGACGCCCGCCGCACCACGTAGAACTCTGCCTACCGACACCGCTCCGGCGGGGTCGGGGATCGGATCGGACGAACAGCTCCAGACGGCGACTTGCTCGCCGCGCAGGCCCGGTGGCGGGGACTGTGGGGGCCGGGAGGCCGGTTCGGTGGATCGGACGTCACCACCCCGATCACATTGAGGGGCTCCTGGTGCTCATACCACCGGGAGCCCCTCACCTGTGTGCGCCCAGCGCACCGGGATCCGTCTCCATGATGCCCCAGCGTTCCAGCCGCGTTCCAGCCGCGTTCCGGCGGCGTTCCGGCCCGTCGGCCGGCGGCGGGAACAGGCCCGGGAGCGCGGCGCCCCGGTGCACAATGGCCGCCGTGAGGGTCATCGACGTCGGCGCCCGCGCCTGCCTGGTCGAGGTGCAGGACGCGGTGGCCGCCGCCGCTCTCGCCACCTGGGTGCGGCGCTCGGGGCTGCGGGTCGACGAGGTCGTCCCGGCCGCCGCGACCGTGCTGCTCGACGGTGTCGACCCGCAGGCGGTGCGCGAGGTGCTGCCCGCGTGGTCGAGCGACGGGTCCGCGGACGAGGGCCCGCTCGTGCGGGTGCCGGTGCGCTACGACGGTCCCGACCTCGCCCGCGTGGCGGAGCACTGGGGCTGCACGAGCGCCGAGGTGGTGGACCTCCACACCTCGCTCGAGCTGACGGCGGCCTTCTGCGGCTTCGCGCCGGGCTTCGCCTACCTCGCCGGGCTGCCCGCCGAGCGCGCCGTGCCGCGGCTGGAGTCGCCGCGGGCCCGAGTGCCCGCCGGCGCGGTCGGCCTCGCCGACGCCTGGTGCGGGGTCTATCCCGCGGCATCGCCCGGCGGCTGGCTGCTCATCGGCACGACCGACGCCGCGCTGTGGGACGTCCGACGCGACCCGCCGGCGCTCCTGGCCCCGGGCACCCGCGTGCGGTTCGAGGCCGTCGGGTGAGCGGCGTCGAGGTCGTCGATCCCGGCCCGCTGTCCACGCTGCAGGACCGGGGGAGGTGTGGGTGGGCCCACCTCGGCGTCCCCCGAGCGGGCGCGCTGGACCGCGGCGCCGCGGCGCTGGCCCGGCGCCTGGTCGGCGGGCTTCCCGATGACGCGGTCGTCGAGACGACGGTGGGCGGGGTGGTGCTGCGGCCGCTGCGCGCGGTGACCCTGGCGGTCACCGGCGCGACGTGCGCCGTGCGGGTCGGGGGCAGGGCGGTAGAGCACGGCGCGGCGGTCACGGCGCCGGAGGGTGCGCTGGTCACCGTGGGACCGGCCACGACGGGCGTCCGGTCCTACGTCGCCTTCTCCGGCGGTCTCGTGGTCGACGCGGTGCTCGGGTCGCGGTCCACCGACACCCTCGCCTGGATCGGTCCGCCCCGGCTCGCCGCCGGCGACGTGCTCGCACTGGGGACCCCCGGGCGGCTGCCGCTGCCGCCGCCCGCGGTCGTCGTACGCCCGCGCGAGCCGGTGCTGCGCCTGCGGCGCGGGCCGCGGGCCGACTGGCTCGACGCGCGCGGATGGGCCCACCTCGACGGGGCGACGTACGCGGTCGCCGCCGACAGCGACCGCGTCGGCCTCCGGCTCACGGGGCCGCGGCTGGCCCGGCGGGCGGGCGAGGTCGCGAGCGAGGGCATCGTGCTCGGGTCGGTGCAGCTGCCGCCGTCGGGCCAGCCCGTGGTGTTCCTGGCCGACCACCCCACGACCGGGGGCTACCCGGTCGTCGCGACGGTCGACGACGACGACCTCGACGGGTGCGCCCAGCTGCGCCCCGGCGACGAGGTGCTGGTCCGCGTCGTGTGAGGGGGCTCACGGGGCCGGCGGCCGGACGACGTCGCCGCGCGCCAGGGCGAACGGAAGCCGGTCGAAGATGATCCGCAGCTGGGTGATGCGGCCGTCGAGCACCAGGTGGAGCTCGGCGGCGGGGGCGCTGGCGACGGCCGGAGTCGCGGTGTCGGAGGGTCGAGTGGGCGCGTCCTGACCGCCGAACAGGGTCGAGTGGGCGCGTCCTGACCGCCGAACAGGGTCGAGTGGGCGCGTCCTGACCGCCGAACAGGGTCGAGTCGGCGCGTCCTGACCCTCGACTCGACGCGCTGGGTATGTCAGGACGGGCCGACTCGACGGGCTGGGCGTGTCAGGACGGGTCGACTCGACGGGCTGGGCGTGTCAGGACGGGCCGACTCGACGGGCTGGGCGTGTCAGGACGGGCCGACTCGACGGGCTGGGCGTGTCAGGACGGGCCGACTCGGCCGGCGGGACTCAGTCCTCGGGCGGCGGCTCGAGGCGACGCAGCGCCGGGTCGTCGACCCGGAAGCTGCGCACCGGCCCCGGGGGAGTGTCGGCGGTCTCGAAGCGGACGGTCACCACCCCGGCGCCGGAGCCCCACACCCACCCGGCGCCCATCTCGTCGTGCACCACGTCCGCGCCGGGGGGCCACGTGCGCCGCGGCGGCTCGGGCAGCACGATCTCGGCCTCGTCCTCCTCCTCGGCCTCCCCGAAGAGGTCCTCCTGCACCCAGTCGGCGAGACCGGACACGCCGACGCCGAGCAGGCGCACGCCGCCGGTCGTGTCGAGGTCGGCCAGCAGCGCGCGGGCCACCCGGGCGATGGTGCCGGCGTCGTCGGTCGGGCTGGGGAGGGTGCTCGACCGGCTGAGCGTGGTGAAGTCGTGCAGCCGTGCCTTGATCGTCACGGTGCGCCCGCTGTAGCCGCTCTTGCGCATGCGAGCGCCCACCTCGCGGGCCTGCCGGGTCAGCAGTCCCTCCATCAGCCGGCGGTCGGTGAGGTCGGAGTCGTAGGTGCTCTCCACGCTGATCGACTTGGCCTCCCGCTCGGCGACCACCGGCCGCGAGTCCTGGGCCCGGGCGAGCTGCCACAGGCCGTGGCCCTGGGCCTGCCCGAGCAGCCGGACGAGCTCGTCCTCGGTCACCGCCTCGAGCTCTGCGACGGTGTGGATGCCCGCGCGGCGCAGCCGCTCGGCCGTGGCCGGCCCGACGCCCGGGATGACCTTGACCCGCATCGGGCGGAGCAGGTCGAGCTCGGTGCCGGGCGGGACCACGGTCATGCCGTCGGGCTTGTCGAGCTCGCTGGCCACCTTGGCGAGGAACTTCGACGATGCGATGCCCACCGTCGCCGTCAGCCCGCCCGTCACCTCCTGCACGCGCCGCCGCAGCTCGGCGCCGGCCTCGGTGACGGTGGCGACCTCGAGGTCGGGGAGGTCGGCGGCCGCGAGGTCGACGAAGGCCTCGTCCAGCGACAGCGGCTCGACCAGCGGGGACAGCTCCCGCAGCACCTGCATCACCCGTCGGCTGGTGTCGCGGTAGGCGTGGAAGCGCCCGCTGAGGAACGCGGCGTGGGGGCACCGGGCCCTGGCCTCGCGCGTGGACATCGCCGACCCCACGCCGTACCTGCGAGCCTCGTAGGACGCGGTGGACACCACGCCCCGCCCGCCGGTGCCGCCGACGACGACGGGCTTGCCGCGCAGCGAGGGCTTGTCGCGCTGCTCGACCGCGGCGAAGAACGCGTCCAGGTCGAGGTGCAGGATCGACGCGGTGCCGCGCATCAGCCGGTGCGGCCCGAGGCGGAGGACTGCGTCACGCCGCCATCCTCCCGCATCCCGGTCGGCGTCCCCGTCACCGCCGCCCCCTCCTCCCGAACGGCACGAGGGCTGGCCGCCAGTCGTCCACAGGTCCGCCGGATCCGCCGTCGTCCACAGCGCCGCGCGCCGGAGGGCGTGGACGGTCGGTGCCGGCGGGAAGCGTCCTCGGCATGGAACCCCTCGAGCCCGTCCCTCCGTCAGCCCTCGCCCCGGGCGCCGCCCCCATGCGCGCGCGCACCCCCGAGGACATCGTCGCCTTCGTGCCCCTCGCGCTCGGCTTCGTGCCCCAGCGCTCCGCGGTGGTGGTGAGCGTCGGCCCGGGCGGGATGCATGCCCGCGTCGACCTGCCGCACGACCCCGACGACGTCGACGACGTCGTGGAGGCGCTCCTGCGTGCCGCCCGGCTCAACGACGTCCGCGAGGTCGTCGCCGTGGTCTACGACGACGACACGACCGTCGCCGACGAGGCCGCCTGGTCGCTCCACGACGAGTTCACCGCCGCCGGCATCGGCGTGCGCGAGGTGCTGCGCGTCCACGACGACCACTGGTACGCCGTGCTGCCGGGCGCCCCGCTCGCCGCCTACCAGGGCGTGCCGTTCGCCCGCTCCGAGCACCCGTTCACGGCCCGGTCGGTCTTCGAGGGCCGGGTCACCCACGCCAGCCGCGACGCCCTGCGCGCCACGCTCGCCCCCGACCCCGCCGCGGCTCGCCGCACCGACACCCACCTCCGGGGGGCGGTGCCGCTGCCCGAGGGCGCCCTCGGCGGCCTGGTGCGTCGTCACGTCCGGGCCGGCACCACGCTGTCGGCCGCGGAGCTCGCCTCTGTGGCGGCGAGCGTCCGCGTCGGTGCCCGCCGCGATGAGGCGTGGGTGTGGCTCGACCGGTCGACGGCCCGCCCGGCGGTGGAGCTGTGGTCCGACGCGGTGCGACGGCTGCCGACGTCGCACGTCGCGGGCCCCGCCGCGGTGCTGGCGTTCGCCGCGTGGCTCTCCGGCGACGGCGCCCTCGCGTGGTGCGCGGTCGACCGGTGCCGCGAGGTCGAGGAGGCGCACTCCCTCGCCGGGCTGGTGGCCCAGCTCCTCGAGGCGGCCACGCCGCCCGACGCCTGGGCGGCCCTGCGCCCGTCGCTCGGCGCGAGCGGCGACCCGGCGGCGTGAGCCCAGCCCTCGGGACGGTGTCCACCGGGCAGCCGCGTGGTTAGGGTGCCGCCATGGGTGAAGAGGTCGCGCAGCAGGAGTTCAGCCGGGCCGACCGGACGCGGCACCGCGAGAAGGTGCGTCGCAACCTCGACGTGTTCGCGCGGATGCTCCGCGAGTCGGCGTTCGACACCGACGACCCGATGACGGGTCTCGAGATGGAGCTCAACCTCATCGACGAGGTGGGCGACCCGGCGCTGAAGAACGCCGAGGTCCTCGAGGCCATCGCCGACCCCGACTTCCAGACCGAGCTCGGCCAGTTCAACATCGAGATCAACGTGGCGCCGGCCAAGCTGCGCGAGGGCGGGCTCTCGGAGTTCGAGGCGAGCCTGCGCCGCTCCCTCAACGACGCCGAGGAGAAGGGCGCCGAGGTGGGCGCCCAGCAGGTGATGATCGGCATCCTCCCGACGCTCGCCGAGGGCCACATGACCGTCTCGTCACTCAGCTCCAACCCGCGCTACAAGCTCCTGTCCGAGCAGATCCTCGCCGCGCGTGGCGAGGACATCACGATCAGCATCTCCGGCAGGGAGCGGCTCACCACGACGGCCGACTCGATCGTGCCCGAGGCGGCGTGCACCAGCACCCAGTTCCACGTGCAGACCTCACCCGACCAGTTCGCCGCCTACTGGAACGCCGCCCAGGCGATCGCCGGCGTGCAGCTCGCGGTGTCGGCCAACTCTCCCTACCTCCTCGGCAAGGAGCTGTGGCGCGAGACGCGCATCCCGCTGTTCGAGCAGGCGACCGACACCCGCAGCGAGGAGCTCAAGGCGCAGGGGGTGCGGCCGCGGGTGTGGTTCGGCGAGCGGTGGATCACCTCGGTGTTCGACCTCTTCGAGGAGAACGTCCGCTACTTCCCGGCGCTGCTGCCCGTCACCGACGAGGAGGACCCGCTCGAGGTGCTCGAGTCGGGCGGCACGCCCGCCCTCCACGAGCTCAAGCTCCACAACGGCACCGTCTACCGCTGGAACCGTCCCGTCTACGACATCTCGCTGGGCATGCCGCACCTCCGCGTCGAGAACCGGCTGCTCGCCGCCGGGCCGACGGTCGCCGACACCATCGCCAACGCGGCGCTGTGGTTCGGCCTGGTGCGCTACCTCGTCGAGAGCGAGCGCCCGCTGTGGTCGCAGATGTCCTTCTCCGCGGCCGAGGAGAACTTCCACGTCGCGGCCCAGATGGGCGTCGACGCGCAGGTCTACTGGCCGGGCCTGGGACAGGTCCGCGCCACGGAGCTCATGCTGCGCCGGCTGCTGCCGATGGCGCGCGCGGGCCTCGAGTCGTGGGGCGTGCCCACCGAGGAGAGCGACCGCTACCTCGGCATCATCGAGCAGCGCTGCCAGACCGAGGCGAGCGGCGCGGGCTGGTTCGTCGACCGGGTGCGCGCCCGCGGGGGCCCCGACCGCTTCGACGCGCTGCGGGCGACCCTGCTCGACTACCGCGACCGAATGCACAGCAACGAGCCCGTGCACACCTGGGACTGACCCGGGACCGACCTCGCGCGCAGCACGGGGGAGTGCGGGTGCTCAGCGGGCGCCGGGGCGCGGGCGCAGGCGACGCCACTCGCGGCGCACGTCGCTCACCGGGTCGAACCACCCGCGCCGGGTCACCACCACCAGGCCCACCGGCAGGCCCAGGGCCCGCGCGGCCCACGCGGCGGGACCGAGCCAGCGCAGGTCGTCGTCGTGCGGCGAGAGCTCGCCGGGACGGGTCAGCCACAGCAGCGGCCGGGGGGCCAGCGACGTCGCGGTGCGCAGCAGGGCGAGGACGACGTCGGCGCGCGCCCCGGCGTCGGCGACCGGAGGGTCCTCGACGTGGCGGGCCGAGCGCCCCGGGACGCCGGCGTGGATCGCGGGCGGGAACCGGCGTCGGGTCTCACCCTCGACGAGCTCGAGGGTGGCGGCGCGCAGGACGTCGTGGGTCCACCGCTCGACCGGGGCGTGCACCGCCGCCAGCACGGGCGGCTGGGCCGCGGGCGGTGCGCCGACCCGGGGACCGACCGGCATGCGTACCGGGCTCGCCGGAGGGGTCGCGGGGCCTGTCGCGGGAGGGGGCGGGGGCACGCGCCCAGCGTGCCCCAGTGAGCGGTTCGCGACCCACCCCTCCACAGGCTGCGTAAGACCTGTGGTTTCCGTTACGGTGCCACCAGGCCAACGGCGAGGCGCTGTGGCCACGAGAAGAGGAGAGACACCATGGGCACCGTCGTCGTCGGATACGTCCCCAAGCCGGAGGGCGAGGCCGCCCTCGCCGCCGGGATCAACGAGGCGAAGCTGCGCGGCAGCAAGCTCGTGGTGGTGAACTCCCACCGGGGTGGCCAGGACTTCGACGGGTCGGCCGCCCGCGCCGCCGAGGACGAGCTCACCGGGATCGAGAAGCAGCTCCAGGACAGCGGCGTCGACCACGAGGTCCGCCAGCTGGTGCGCGGCTTCGAGCCGGCCGAGGACCTGATCAGCATCGCCGAGGCCAACGGCGCCGAGCTGCTCGTCATCGGCCTGCGCCGCCGCTCGCCCGTGGGCAAGCTCATCCTCGGCAGCAACGCCCAGCGCGTCCTGCTCGACGCCCCGTGCCCCGTCCTGGCGGTCAAGGCCACGTAGCCCGCGCGAGGCGGTCACGACGTCGGGCACAATCGCCCCATGGGCTTCCAGATCACCGGCGACCCCGCCGCCGACAAGGTTCTCGACGACTCCGCGTTCGCGCTGCTCGTGGGCATGATGCTCGATCAGCAGTACCCGATGGAGCACGCGTTCCGCGGCCCGGCGAAGGTGCTCGACCGCTTCGGCAGCGTGGACCCCGAGGCGATCGCGGCCGCCGACCCGGAGGAGTTCGCGGCGATGGCTGCGACGCCGCCGGCCATCCACCGCTTCCCGGGCTCGATGGCGGCCCGGCTCCAGGAGCTGGCCCGCATCGTGGAGGAGACCTACGGCGGGGACGCCTCGCGACTGTGGACCGAGGCCGCGGACGGCAAGGACCTGCTCAAGCGCGTGATGGCGCTGCCGGGCTTCGGCAAGCAGAAGGCGCAGATCTTCGTCGCACTGCTGGCCAAGCAGCTGGGAGTGCGCCCCGAGGGCTGGGAGGCCGCCGTCGGCGACTACGCGCTCGACGGCCACCGCTCGGTCGCGGACGTCGTCGACGCCGAGTCGCTGCAGAAGGTGCGCGACCACAAGAAGGCCGCGAAGGCGGCCGCGAAGTCCGCCCCGAAGGTCTCCGGCTGAGCGCAGCCGGGCGCCGACACGCGCGGTGGTGCGACCGGTGGTTGGTCCTCAGGAGGGCCGTGGCACAATTACGGCGCGGCTCTTGACGTCACCGGGCCTCGCCGCGCCCCGAAGCTGTTTGACGAGAGGTGTTCGTGTCCTCACACGCACGCAAGTTGCTCCCCGCCGAGGTGCTCACGCACCCCTCCATCGCCGCACTCCTGGCCGGTGCCACCCCAGCGGGCACCGTGTCCCCCGAGGACGTCCGGCGAGCCAGTGAGGAGGCCGGGGTCGAGCCTCGGCACCTGAAGGCGCTGCTGGTGCATCTCAGCGGTCTCGGGATCTCGGTCCAGATCGACGCGGAGGGCACTCGCGCGGTCGCCGCGACCAGCAAGCGTGCCGCCACCTCGTCGGCGGCCAAGAAGGCGCCCGCCAAGAGCGCGGCGGCGAAGAAGGCCGCGCCGAAGAGCGCCGCCAAGAGCGCCGCCCCGGCCAAGAAGGGTGCGGCCAAGAAGGCCGCCGCGGCCCCGGCCGACGAGGTCGTCGACCTCGGTGCCGTCGAGCCCGTCGTGGTCGGACCGGACGGCAAGAAGGTGCTCCCGGACATCCCCGACGACCAGTTCGAGAAGGACGTCGTCGCCGACCCGACCATCAAGGAGGACGAGAAGCAGGCCTTCACGGTCTCCGCGGCGGACGAGACCGACGAGCCGGAGCAGCAGGTCATGGTGGCCGGCGCCACCGCCGACCCGGTCAAGGACTACCTCAAGCAGATCGGCAAGGTCCCGCTGCTCAACGCCGAGATGGAGGTCGAGCTCGCCAAGCGCATCGAGGCCGGGCTGTTCTCGGAGGAGAAGCTCGCCAAGGGCGGCCGGATCAGCCCGAAGATGCTCGAGGAGTACGAGTGGATCGCCGAGGACGGTCGCCGGGCGAAGAACCACCTGCTCGAGGCCAACCTCCGTCTGGTCGTCTCGCTCGCCAAGCGCTACACCGGGCGCGGCATGCTCTTCCTCGACCTCATCCAGGAGGGCAACCTCGGCCTGATCCGTGCGGTCGAGAAGTTCGACTACACCAAGGGCTACAAGTTCTCGACCTACGCGACGTGGTGGATCCGCCAGGCGATCACCCGCGCGATGGCCGACCAGGCCCGCACCATCCGCATCCCGGTGCACATGGTCGAGGTCATCAACAAGCTCGCCCGCGTCCAGCGCCAGATGCTCCAGGACCTGGGCCGCGAGCCCACTCCGGAGGAGCTGGCCAAGGAGCTCGACATGACCCCCGAGAAGGTCATCGAGGTCCAGAAGTACGGCCGCGAGCCGATCTCGCTGCACACGCCGCTCGGCGAGGACGGCGACTCGGAGTTCGGTGACCTGATCGAGGACTCCGAGGCGATCGTCCCGGCCGACGCGGTGTCGTTCACGCTCCTGCAGGAGCAGCTGCACGCCGTCCTCGACACGCTCTCCGAGCGCGAGGCGGGTGTCGTGTCGATGCGGTTCGGCCTCACCGACGGCCAGCCCAAGACGCTCGACGAGATCGGCAAGGTCTACGGCGTGACCCGCGAGCGGATCCGCCAGATCGAGTCGAAGACGATGTCGAAGCTGCGTCACCCCAGCCGCTCGCAGGTGCTGCGCGACTACCTGGACTGATCGACCACCGGTCGTCTGGACGACCTGACGACGACGGCCCGGATCCCCGCGGATCCGGGCCGTCGTCGCGTCCGCGGGGGCGACCGGTTGGGGTGTGGACGGGCCCGTCGGCGATGGCTAGCGTCTGGGCCTTCCGACCCGAGGAGCCCGCCGTGTCCGACCACGCCCGCCCCGCGACGTACCGCACCCTCGACGAGGTCGAGGAGACGCTCAGCCCGGCCGAGCAGCGCTTCGAGCGGCTGCGGCGCACGTCGGGCCTGGCCATCGGCCCGGTCGTCGCCGTCGTGGTCTACCTGATCTGCTCCGGCCTCGACGAGCCGGCCCAGAAGCTCGCCGGGATCCTCAGCCTGGTGATCGTGTGGTGGATGACCGAGGCGATCCCGATCCCGGTCACCGCGATGCTCGCGATGGCGGCGTGCGTCCTGCTGGGCGTCGCCCCGGCCGAGGATGTCTTCGCCCTCTTCGGCAACTCCACGATCTTCGTCTTCATCGGTGGCTTCGTGCTGGCCGAGGCGATGCGCAAGCACGGCCTGGACCAGCGGTTCGCCTACGGGGTGCTGAGCATCCCCGGTGTCGCATCCTCCACGGTGCGGGTCGTGGTCGCCTTCGGCCTGATCAGCGCGGGCCTGAGCGCGTTCGTGTCCAACACCGCCAGCGCCGCGATGCTGATGCCGATCGCGATGGGGATCATCGGCTTCCTGGCCGGGCGCGTGTCGGCGCAGTCCGACGAGGACGCCGACCCCGACGACGTACGCCGGCTTCGGTTCTCGACCGCGCTGCTGCTGATGGTGGCCTACGGCGCCAGCGTCGGCGGCCTGCTGACGCCGGTCGGCAGCCCGCCCAACCTCATCGGTCGCGAGCTGATCACCCAGGAGACCGGCGAGGAGATCCCGTTCTTCACCTGGATGCTGCTCGCCTTCCCCATCGTGGCGCTGATGTTCGTCGCGCTCTGCATCGTGCTGCTGCGGCTCAACAAGCCCGAGACCAAGCGGATCGAGGGTGCCGAGCAGTTCATTCGCGAGCAGCGCGCCAACCTCGGCCCCATGGGCCGGGGCGGGCGCAACACGCTCATCGCGTTCGCGGTCACGGTGACGCTCTGGATCCTGCCCGGCTTCGTGGCGCTCCTGACCGGCGGCGAGGGCTCGTTCTACGAGTCCGTGTCGGCGCACCTGCAGGAGGGGGCGGTCGCCATCCTCGGCGCCAGCCTGCTCTTCCTGCTGCCCGTCGACTGGCCGCGGCGGCAGTTCACCATCACCTGGAACGACGCGTCGCGCATCGACTGGGGCACCATCGTGCTCTTCGGCTCCGGCATCGCACTCGGCGGCCTGCTGGGATCGACGGGCCTGGCGGAGTCGATGGGCACCGGGCTGAGCGACCTGCTCGGGGTCAGCTCGTTGCTGTCGATCACGCTCCTGTCGACCGTCATCGCGGTCGTCATCAGCGAGACGACGAGCAACACCGCCAGCGTGGGCGTGGTGGCGCCGATCGCGATCCAGCTCGCGCTCGCCGCCGACGTCAACCCGTCGATCCCGGCGCTCGCCGCGGTCTTCGGCGCGTCCTACGGGTTCATGCTGCCCGTGTCGACGCCGCCCAACGCGATCGTCTACGGCACCGGGCTGGTCCCGATCACCCGGATGGTGCGCTCGGGCATCGTCTTCGACATCATCGGCATCGTGATCATCGTCGCCGGCGTCACCACGATGGCCAACGTCCTCGGCATCGGCTGAGGCCCACCCACGGCCACCCTTGACGGGAGCCGTGGACGGGCGCACGATCGAGAACGCGAATCCTCTTTCGCGTTCCTCTCGGGAGGCCCCCATGCTCGGACGTGGTGCTCGTACGCTGACCTCGCTCGCCGGGGCGCTGCTCGTGGCCGCGGCGACCGCCGCCGGCACGCTGGCGCTCGCGCCGTCGGCCTCGGCCGACCCGCTGCCGCCGACCGCGGTGGCGATGGGCGACAGCTTCATCAGCGGTGAGGGGGCGGGCGGCTACGTCGCGGTGACCGACCAGAACGGCGTGGCGCAGGGCTTCCCCGGGTGGGCGTCGCCGAACAGCAACCCCTACTTCTGCCACCGCTCGGCCAACGCGTCCATCCAGGTCGCCGACCTGCCGGGCATCTCGCGCCGGGTCAACCTCGCGTGCTCGGGGGCGCAGCCCGCCGACATGGCCGCGGCGTCGAGCGCGCGCCCAGCGGGACGTACGGTCGCCGCCCAGATCGCGCAGCTGCGGACGGTCGCGCAGACCGGCGACATCGACCTCGTGCTCCTGGGACTGGGGTCCAACAACAGCCAGTTCACCTTCGGCGGCGTCGCCGCGGAGTGCGCGGGCCGCTTCGTCGCCGACGGCTACACCGGCTGGTGGGAGGTGTGGATCCACTTCATCAACTGGGTGACCGGGGAGGAGCTCAACGAGCGCGCGTGCAGCGACGCCGACTTCGCGACCGCGGCCCAGCTCGCCGCGGCGCGCGCCGAGACCACCGCGGCCGTGCGCCAGGTGCTCGACGTGCTCGACGAGGTGGACGCCGACGGCGACCACCGGGTCGTGCTGCAGGACTACACCAACCCGCTCCCGCCGGCGTACGCCGAGCAGTACCGCACCGAGGACGGGCGCAGCGACACCCGCGACAAGTACCGCGCCCTGGTGGACGAGCGCTACGCCGCGGGATGTCCCGCGGACATCGACTCGCTGGCTCCCGCCCACCGGTTCAGCCAGAACCTCGGCAGCCTCGTCGGCGGCGTCGCCGCCACGTTGCGGGCCGAGCGACCCGCCGCGAAGATCACCTACCTCAACGTGCAGCGCGCCTTCGACGGGGCGCGGCTGTGCGAGGCACCGGGCAGCCCCGGCAACTCCCTCGCGACGCCCCTGCGGGTGATGGACGGCCCGAGCGGTGTCCACGTGCAGAGCTTCGGGCCCTACGACAAGCTCGACATCAAGCGGGTCACCGACACCTGCTCCGACTACTACCAGACCTGCCAGGAGTCGTGGCACCCCAACGCGGCCGGGCACCGCGCGCTCGGCCAGTGCCTGCGCGGGGCGTGGTTGGCCGCCCGCGCGTCGGTGACCTGCACGCGCGCCTCGTCGGGCGTCATCACCACGCAGTGACCCGCGCCCGGCGCGACCCCCAGCAGCACCGCTCCCGGGAGACCGTCGACCGCATCCTGCGGGCGGCCGACGAGGAGGTCGGCGAGCGCGGGGTGGCCCTGTCCAGCACCACCCGGATCGCGGCGCGCGCCGGCCTGTCGGTGGGCGCGCTCTACCGGTTCTTCCCCGACCTCGACGCGATCGTGGGCGCCCTCGCCGCGCGCTACCTCGAGGCGGCCACCCGGGCGTACGCCGACGCGGTGGCCCAGATGGCGTCCCTCGACGACCTCGGACCCGTGCTCGGCGAGCTGCTCCGACGCGCGGCCGCCCTCCAGCTGAAGCATCCCGGCTACTACCGCCTCACCGAGGAGGTCAGTCCCGAGCGCGTCGACTCGCCCGCCCACGTCGTGCGCGAGCAGCTGGTCGACGAGTTCGCCCGCGCCCTCCGCGGTGCAGGGGTCACCACGCCCGACCCGGAGCTGCGCGAGGTGCTGGGGCTCTGCATCGAGACCGTGCGGCACGCCCTCGCCCGCCACCCCGCCGGCGACCCGGCCCGCGACCCGCTCCTCGCCGAGCTCCAGCTGATGATCGCGGCCTACCTCGCGGCCCGCCTGCGTTGAGCGCACGGCAGGCCGGGGTGGGCGGGTGCTGGCAGGGTGGACCCATGGAGCCGGGCACGGGTCGTGGGCGAGGGGCGCTGGCCGCCGTCCTCGCGGCCCTCGTGCTGGCCGCGGGCTGCTCGGCCGGCGACGAGGTCGGCTCCCCGGAGCCCGGCCCCGGCGAGGGCAGCGGGGCGGCCGCCACCGACCGGCCCGTCGACCCGCCGGCATCCGCTGGGACCCCGACCGACGCCCGACCCGAGCCCGTCGCCGTCTCCCCGGACGACCTCGACCGGGCGACGGCCGTCGGTGCGGTGCGTCGGCTGGCCGGACGGATCGGACCGCGGGAGGCGACCGGGGCGTCGTACGCCCGTGCCGCCCGCTGGGTGGGCGGCGAGATGCGCCGGCTGGGCTACGACGTCACCCGCCAGCGCGTCGAGGTGCCGGCCGGCGTCTCGTGGGGCGTCCCGGTGGCGGGCGGCTCCTCCGTCAACGTCGTCGCCCGGCCCCCGGGGATGGACCCCGCCGCGCCGCACCTCGTGGTGGGCGCCCACCTCGACACGGTGCCGCAGGCGCCCGGCGCCGAGGACAACGCCTCCGGCGTGGGTGTCCTGCTGGCGGTGGCGGAGGCCGTGGCGGGCCGGCGTACGCGGCTGCCGGTGGTGCTGGTCGCGTTCGGTGCCGAGGAGCCCCGCGGCCCCTCCGACGACGACCACCACTACGGGTCACGACGCTACGTGGCCGCGATGACGCCCGCCGAGCGGCGCGCACTGCGGGCGATGGTCTCGCTGGACCGGGTCGGCGTGGGCGACCGGGTGCCGATCGGGTCGGCCGGCGCCACGGACCCGGTGCAGCGGTCGCTGCTGGCCGCGGCCCGGCGCGCCGGCGTGCCGACGCTCGCCGACGCCGAGCAGCGCAGCAGCGACCACTGGTCGTTCGTGCGCGACGGGCTCCCGGCCGCCCGGCTGGGATCGACCCCCTACGCCGGCTACCACTCCGCCGGCGACGTGCCCGGCGTCGTGTCGCCCGCGCAGCTCGAGCGGGTCGGTCGGGTGGTGCTCGCGTGGCTGGCGCCGCGCTAGCGGGCCCGGGGCGGTGCCAGGCCGGCGCATGAACGCAGCGCCGCGCGTCTGGCGTGTGACGCGGCCGCCGCGGGGCCGGCGTCGGCTGCGGCCAGCCCGTCAGGACCGATCGTCGCGGGCCACCACCGTGACGCCGTGACCCGGGCCCGGCCGGTCCGCTCGCGCGGGGGGCGGACGGTGAGGGTGAGGACGCCCGTCGGGCCGGGGGAGTACCACGCGAAGTTGCCGAGCCCGTAGGCGACGTAGCCCGCCCCGAGGCGGCCGTCGCCCTGCACCTCGTGGGCGTGGCTGCCGACCACCACGTCCGCGCCCGCCGCGACCAGGGCGCGGGCCAGGCGCCGCTGGTCGGGGGACGGGCAACGCTCGCCCTGCACGCCCCAGTGGAGGTAGGCCACGACCACGTCGGCTTCGCTGTCGGCGCGCCGGACCTCGCGCAGCAGTCGCCGAGGGTCCGTGGCGTCGGCGACGCCGGAGCGGCCCGGGCGGGCGGCCCAGTGGCCGGTGGGGTCGGCGGTCGGGTCCTGGTCGGCGGCGGACGCCGCGAGGGTGGCGACCACCGTGCCGCCCACCACGGTGCGAGCGGCGCGGTGCGCCTCGTCGGCGTCGGCCCCGATGCCGACCACCCGGAGCGGCGGGTCGGCGGCTGCCGCGCGTCGGGCCGCGCGCAGCGTCGAGGGGAGCCGGTCCCGCCCGAAGTCCAGCGCGTGGTTGTTGGCCATGCTGGCGACGTCGATCCCGGCGGCCCCCAACGCGGCGAGGGCACGCGGGCCGGCGGAGAAGGTGAACCGCTTGCCGGGCTCAGGCCTGCCGCCGTCACCCACGGACGTCTCCAGGTTGACGATGGCGACGTCGGCCTCGGCCAGGACGCGGGCGGCCGGCGCCAGGGCGTCCGCCGGGCGGCGCAGGCGCTCGGCGAGGGCGCCCTCGAAGTGGATGTCGCCCGCCACGGCGATCCGCACGGGGGCGGGGCGCCCGCGTCCGGCCCCCTCCTCTCCCCCCTCCTCTGCCCCGTCGTCGGTGCGGTCCGGCTCCGGGGCGGCGGGCGTCGCCGCCGACGTCCCCGCGGGCCGCTCGCTCGGGTCCGCGGGCGGGGCGCCCGCGGCGCACGCCGCGAGGGCCGGGCCGACCAGGAGCCAGACGACGAGCGCGCGGACCGTGGCGCCACGACGTGTGTCGGCGCCGCCCGCTCCGGTCATGCGGCCATCGTGCCACCGCGGGGGAGTCCAGCCCTCGGAAGTCGGTCGACGCGGCACGGGTGCGCGGTGTCACACTCGACGCATGAGAACTCGGATCGCTCTCCTGGCCGTCCACGTCCTGGCGCTGACCGTCCTCGTCGCCGCGCCCGCGCACGCGGAGTTCTACGCCGTCGACGACCCTGCGGACGCCAAGGGCTCACTCACCGACATCTACGGGCTCGAGGCCCGCCACGGGGACAAGGCCGTGGTCGTCAAGGTGCGGTTCGCCGAGCTGATGCGCTCGAGCATGGCCGGGGTCTCGGTCTACTTCGACACCGACCGGGACCGCAAGGGGCCCGAGTACGTCCTCAGCAGCGGACTGGGCGACGGCACCGACTACATCCTCACCGCGGCCGAGGGCTGGCGAGGCAGCGACGGCCAGGTCCGGTGCGACTACCGAGCGCGTCCCAAGTGGGGCCAGGACGTGTTCCGCGCGGTCGTGAGCCGCGACTGCCTCGACCGGTCGCCGTCGGTGCGGGTCTCGGTCAAGATGATCGACCAGGCCGGGGCGCGCCCCGTGCGCGACTGGGCGCCCAGACAGCGTCGCTGGAGCCTGCCGCTCGCGCCGGGCCTGGCGGCCTGAGGCCGGTCCCCGCCGCTCAGGTGACCGCGACGCCGACGACCCATGCGAGCGCCGCGACGGCTGCCGCCGCGAGCTCGATGAGGATCGAGACGCCGACGGCGCGGAGCGCCGACCGGGTCGACGGCCCGGCCGCGGCGGCCCCGACGCGGGCGCGCTCGGCGACGTAGATGCCCAGGACGAAGCCGAGGAAGACGCCGACCACGGGGACGACGAAGAACCCGATGAAGGCGAGCAGGGCGCCGACCAGGAGCGTGCGGTTGGGCACACCCGAGGCCTTGAGGCTGCGACCCGGCACGAGGTACTTCACCACCGCCCCGACGGCCAGGACCACCGCGCACACGGCGAAGACGGCCCACGCCGTCGTCGTACCGATGTCGAGCGTCCAGACGAGGACGGCGCCCAGCACGAGGATCGACCCGGGCAGGACGGGCACGATGATGCCGGCGATGCCGACGGCGATCACGAGGGCGACGAGGATCTCGGTGGAGCTCACGCGGCACAGACTCCCAGACACCCGCCCGCCCTGGTGGGCGGAACCGTCCCGACACGCAGAACGGCCCCGGAGAGCGTGTCCGGGGCCGTGCTGGGAGTCGGTGGTCGGGGGTGGGTCGAGCTCAGGCCTCGCTGCCCGCGGCGGGGGAGTCGAGCCTGTGCGTCTCGTCGTGCACGTTGGCCGCGATCTCGCGGAGCTTCTCGCCGTGCTCGCGCGCGTGGTGGGCGCAGAAGAGCAGCTCGCCGCCGGTCTGGAGCTCCACACGGAGGTAGGCCTGGGCACCGCAGCGGTCGCAGCGGTCACCGGCCGTGAGGACGGCTTGGGTGGGTGCGGTGGCAGTGGTCACGTCAGCCTCGTTTCTGTTCATCGGTGTCAGGCCCAACGTAACCAGTGGGGCAAAGATTCCCCGCCGGCCCCCGGACCCTGGACGCTTCAAGTCAACCACGCCGTGCCCCTTCCCGGTGGTGATGTCCCCGACAGTGGACCGTTCGTCGCCGAGGCGACGCCTGTGAGGTGCCCCACGCTAGACCCGAGCATGCGCGTGGCGGGGCAGGCGTGCCTCCGTCGGCGTCCGGCGTGTCGCGGGTAGGTTCTTCCCTTGTGGCAGCACCGGCAGACAACACCTACAACGCCGCGCACCTCCTCGTCCTCGAGGGACTCGACGCGGTCCGCAAGCGACCGGGCATGTACATCGGCTCGACCGACACGCGCGGGCTGATGCACTGCCTCTGGGAGATCATCGACAACGGCGTGGACGAGGCGCTGGCCGGCGTCGCCCACCACGTCGAGGTGACCCTGCACGACGACGGGTCGGTCGAGGTCTACGACGACGGGCGCGGCATCCCGACCGACAAGGAGCCCAAGACGGGCCTGTCGGGCGTCGAGGTCGTGGCGACCAAGCTGCACGCCGGCGGCAAGTTCGGCGGCGGGTCCTACGTCGCGACCGGCGGCCTGCACGGCGTCGGGCTGTCGGTGGTCAACGCGCTGTCCTCGCGGATGGACATCGACGTCGACCGCTCGCCCTCCCAGCGGGGACTGTCGTTCCAGCGCGGTGTGCCGGGCGTCTTCGACGGCGAGGGCCCCGACGCGCCGTTCACCCCGCAGTCCGGGCTGACCCGCAAGGGCAAGCGGGTCGCCAAGGGCCGCACCGGCACCCGCATCCGCTTCTGGCCCGACCGGCAGATCTTCACCAAGGACGCCCGCTTCGAGATGGAGGGCCTGGTCGGCCGCGCGCGCCAGACGTCGTACATCGTGCCGGGCCTCGAGCTCGTCATCCGCGACCAGCGCTCCTCGGAGATGGTCGAGGAGAAGTTCCGCCACGACGGCGGCATCGCCGAGTTCGTGGACTTCCTCTCCCACGGCGAGCCGGTCACCGACATCCTGCGCCTGCAGGGCACGGACACCTTCACCGAGACGGTGCCGCTGCTCGACGACAAGGGGCACATGACGCCCCAGGAGATCGAGCGCGAGCTGTTCGTCGACGTCGCGGTGCGCTGGGACACCGCCTACGACACCGAGGTCCGCTCCTTCGTCAACGTCATCGCCACGCCCAAGGGCGGCACCCACGTCAGCGGCTTCGAGTCGGCGCTGACCAAGACGTTCAACGACTCGATGCGCGCCGCGAAGGTCCTCAAGGCCGCGGACGCGGACGTGATCAAGGACGACGTCCTCGAAGGGCTGACGGCCGTCGTCACCGTGCGCCTCGCCGAGCCGCAGTTCGAGGGCCAGACCAAGGAGATCCTCGGCACCCCGGCGGCTCGCGGCGTCGTCCGCAAGGTGGTGGCCGGCGAGCTCAAGGCGTTCCTGACCTCCACCAAGCGGGCCGAGAGGGCCCAGGCCAAGCTCCTGATGGAGAAGGTCGCCGGCGCCTCGAAGACCCGCCTGGCCGCGCGGCAGCACAAGGAGAACCAGCGCCGCAAGAACGCCCTGGAGTCCTCGGCGCTCCCTGCCAAGCTCTTCGACTGCCGCAGCTCCGACACCGAGCGCACCGAGCTCTTCATCGTCGAGGGCGACTCGGCGATGGGCACGGCCAAGGCCGCGCGGAGCAGCGAGTTCCAGGCGCTGCTGCCGATCCGCGGCAAGATCCTCAACGTGCAGAAGGCCAGCGTCGGCGACATGCTCAAGAACGCCGAGTGCGCCTCGATCATCCAGGTCGTCGGCGCCGGCTCGGGCCGTACGTTCGACCTCGAGGCGGCGCGCTACGGCCGGATCATCCTGATGGCCGACGCCGACTCCGACGGCGCCCACATCCGCTGCCTGCTCGCGACGCTGTTCTTCAAGTACATGCCCGACCTGGTGCGCGACGGGCGGCTGTTCTCGGCCGTGCCACCGCTGCACCGCATCGAGCTGTCCAACCCCAAGAAGGGGATGGAGAAGTACATCTACACCTACTCCGACGACGAGCTCCAGCGCAGGCTCGCGGAGCTGAAGAAGAAGAACGTGCGCTGGAAGGACCCCATCCAGCGCTACAAGGGCCTCGGCGAGATGGACGCCGACCAGCTGGCCGAGACCACCATGGACCCCCGCCACCGCACGCTGCGCAAGCTGACCATCGACGACGTCGACGAGGCCAGCAAGGTCTTCGACCTGCTCATGGGCTCCGACGTCGCCCCGCGCAAGGAGTTCATCGTGCAGGGCGCCTACGAGGTCGACATGGAGTCCCTGGACGCCTGACGGCCCGCCCCGCGCCCGCCCACGCCCTGCCGGCCCCCCGGGGCGTACCCCGGCGTGTCGGACAGGACGACGTGCGGCCGGCGGCCGCGTGCGCGGCTGGCCCGACCACCGGGGCGCGGGTTTGTCCTGTCCGACACGCAGCACGCCGGATGGGACTAGGCTGCGCGCGTGCCTGACGCGAGCATCTCCGAAGTGATCGTCCTGGTGATCCTGTGGACGTTCCCGGCCGCGGTGCTCTACTGGATCATCCGGCTCGGGGTGCGGCACGGCACACTCGACGCCTACCGCATCGACCGCACGGACCAGCGCATCGCGGCGATGCAGGCCGACCTCCGGCCGGGCCGGCCGTCGTCCGCGGGAGACTGAGCGGACCGCGTACGAACCGGCGTCCCGGAGGGCCGGGCGCTCAGACCTGCTCGTCCAGCAGGCCGGTGTCGACGTCGTAGAGGAAGCCGCCGACCTTGGCGCGCTCGCCGATCAGCGGGTGCGTACGCACCTTGGCGACGTCCTGGCGCAGCTGGTCGAGCTGGTCGGTGACGACGTCGAACGACGCCCAGCTGGCGTCGACGCCGGCGGACTCGCCGATCGTGGCGCGCAGCTCCTGCTCGGTGGCCGACGCCATGGCGCAGCGGGTGTGCGGGACGACGAGGATCCGCTGCACGTTGAGCAGGTGCACGCCGAGGACGAGCGCCTCGAGGGCCTGGGGGGTCACCCGGGCGCCCGGGTTGCGGAAGATCTTGGCGTCGCCGTGCCGGAGCCCGAGCATGCCCAGCGGGTCGATGCGCGAGTCCATGCACGTCACCAGCGCGATGCCGGCATGGGCCTTGCCGTCGAAGCCGCCGAGGTCGAAGGAGCCCGCGAACTCGCGGTTGGCCTGCAGGAGGTCGTCGAAGTCGCTCACGCCCGGCAGGCTAGCGCGCCTCAGCTGCCGGCCGGGAAGACGTCCCGCGCCGCGAGCCGGGTGGGGCGCACCTCGCGGAACAGCACCAGCGCGAGGACGGCGGCGACGACCGCGCAGCCGGCCGCTCCCCAGAAGACCGCGTGCTCTTGGGCGATGCCGGCCACGCGGAGCAGGTCGGAGAACTCGGAGCACCGGCTCTTGCCGGCGCAGACCTCCTGCACCGGGGGCACGGCGAGCTGCTCGGAGTAGTAGCGGCGCAGTCCGATGGTGGTCAGCGCGGAGATGCCCACGAGCATCCCCACCATCCGGGCGACCACCACGAAGGCGCTGGCGACGCCGTGGGCGTCGTCGTCGGTCGACGCGAGCAGCGCGGCGTTGATCGGGGCGAGCGCCAGGCCGAAGCCGAGCCCGCCCGTCACCAGGGCCAGGTTGGCGATCGGCTCCTCGATCGTGGTGAGGCCCCAGCGGGTCATCAGCACGAAGCCGGCGGCGGCGAGCAGCATCCCGACGGCCGTGACGGGGCCGGGTGCGACGACGCGGATCAGGTAGCCGCCGACGACCGCCCCGACGGGGAGCGCCAGCAAGAAGCGCACCAGCACCAGCGCGGCCGGCAGCTGGTCGTCGGGGTAGACGGTGGTGCGCGCGAAGAGCGGGATGTCGATGAGGGCGGCGATCAGCGCGGCGCCGACGAAGAAGCTGACCAGCAGCGCCCCCCACGCCGGCGTACGCCGCAGCGCGCCGCGGGGCACGAGCGGCTGCGCGGCGCGGCGCAGGTGCCACGCGAGGGCGACGGCGGCCAGGGCGGCGCCGAGGAGGTACCAGCGCCCCTGCGGCGAGAACACCTCGACCTTGGGGTCGGCGGTGGCGAAGGCGAGGATGACGCCGCCCAGCGCCCCCGCGAGCAGCAGGGCGCCGACGAGGTCGGCGTCCACCAGCACCCGGACCCAGCCGCGCAGGTCGAGCAGCGGTCGGCGCGCGAGCCAGCACCACGCCACCAGCAGCACGAGCGCGACGACGGTGACGGCGCCGATCGGGGTGAGCCACCGGCCGTCACCGGCGAACGGCACGAAGAGCCGGCCCCAGGTGAGGTCGCGCATCAACGACGCGGGCCGCACGAACACCACGGCGGCGCCGGCGAGGGCGGCCGCCACGAGCAGCAGACCGACGAGGTCCGGCAGCCGGCGCCGGCCGGGCGTACCGGTCGTACCGGCCATGCCGTCCGTGTCGCCGGTGCCGCCCGTGGTGGTCGCACGCGGCGCCAGCGAGCGGATCGCGACGGCGAGCACCAGGCCGACGGCGAGGTTGATCGCGAAGATCGCGCGCCAGTCGGCGAACGCGAGCACCGCGGCGCCGAAGAGCGGGCCGAGGACCGAGCCGATCTCCTGCACGGCCGAGACCACGCCGAGGGGGACGCCGCGGCGCTCGACGGGGTAGAGGTCGGCGACCAGGGCAAGCGTCGCCGGCACGAGCCCGCCGCCGCCGACGCCCTGCAGGAACCGGCCGGCCACGATGCTGGGCATGTCGTAGGCCGCCGTGGTGATGAGCGACCCGAGCGCGAAGAGCACGAGGGCCATCACCAGCACAGGTACGCGTCCGCGCAGGTCGGCGATGCGGCCGATCAGCGGGAGCATCGCGACGTAGCCCAGGAGGAACCCGCTGACGATCGGTGCGGCGCGCTGGAGCTGGTCGATCGGCACGCCGACGCCGGTCATCATGTCGGGCAGCGCGAGGACGACGACGTAGGTGTCGGCGGCGGCGAACGCCACGGCGACGGCCGCCAGGGCGAGCAGCAGCCGGGAGCCGCGCGGGGCCCCGTCGCCGGGCTGCCGTCCGGCCGCGCCCGCGGTCCGGCTCACGGGGCGGTGATGTCCTTGTCGATCCCGTAGTCGGCGAAGTCGACGGTGTAGGTCATCGGCTCGGCGCGCGGGTAGAAGACACCGGTGAGGGTGGCCTTGCGCAGCTCGCCCTCGTCGGTGACCTGCCACTCGACGTCGAAGGTGTCGCCGGAGGAGGACGGGATGATCGCCTTCATCGCCGTGCCGGGCACGGTGCCGGTGTAGGTGGTGAGGATCTCGGAGTTGTCGGCGCCGCCGCGCACGCTGTCTCCGGCCTCGAGCGACTCGGTGAGCCCGAGCAGCCCGGCGAAGCCCTTCTCGCCGATCAGGTTGGCCGGGTTGGGCGCGCCGTACTCCTTGGGGTTGACCACGTTCCAGCCCGGGGTGAACGGCAGCTGGGCGTGGACGGTCTTGCCGACCGCGATGACCGGAACGTCGACGGTCTGGCCGGCGAACACGACGGTGATCGAGCCGTCGAAGGCGGGCGCGTCGGTGATGGTGCCGACCGCGCGGGTGATGCCCGAGACGCCGTCGGGCAGGGTCGGCGTCGACAGGGTCAGGTCGACACCGCTGGTCTCGGCGAGGGTGGTCGCGGCCACGGCGAGGGCCTCCTCGGGGGTGGGACCGTCGTCGGCACCGCCGCCGCCTCCGTCGTCGCCGGAGCAGGCGGCCAGGGCGGGGAGGGCGAGGACGAGGGCGGCGACCGTCGTGACGAGTCGTCCTGAGGTGCGGGCACGGGCGGACATGCGGCTCAGCCTTCCACAGGGGCGGGCGCGTCACCGGCGTCCGCGTCTGCCGCTGGGTGCGCCGAGGCGCGAGACGCCACCTGGGCGGCCACGGGGGAGGCCACCGCGGCGATCGGCTGGGACGCGGGAACGCCCGAGCCGTCGCGCCGGCCGTCGGCGTCGGGCAGCTCGACCGGCGCGCCGCTCGACGCCGCCGCACGGGCCGGGCCGGGGCCGGCCCACGCCGTGACCAGCGTGTCCTCGCCCTTGAGGAAGCGGTGGCTGCGCACGCCGCCGGTGGCGCGCCCCTTGCCGGGATACTCGGTGAACGGCGTGACCTTCACCGAGCCCGCCTCGGTGCCGGGCAGGGCCGTGGACGACCCGGACGCGGTCACGACGACCGCGTCGGCGGAGTCGAAGGCGCCAAAGAACGCGACGTGCTGGCCGGCGCCCAGCTTGATGCCTGCCATGCCGCCGCCGGACCGGCCCTGGGGCCGGACCACGGACGCCGGGAAGTGGAGCAGCTGGGCGTCGGTGGAGATGAAGCAGAGCTCCTCCTCGCCGGTGGTGAGCTCGACCGCGCCGACCACCTCGTCGCCGTCCTTGAGCCCGATGACCTCCCACTCGTCGCGGTTGAGGACCTCGGGGTTGACCCGCTTGACCACGCCGTCGCGGGTGCCGAGCGCCAGGCCCGGGCCGTCGGTGGCGAGCGAGGTGAGGGCCAGCGGCCGCTCGCCGGGCTCGAGGGCCACGAGCTCGCTCAGCGACAGGGTGCCCTGGAGGTTGGGGTCGTTGGCGGTCGACGGGAGCTCGGCGTTGCCCAGGTCGAGCACCGAGAGCCGGACCAGGCGGCCGTTGTTGGTGAGCACCCCCACCTCGCCGCGCTTGGTGGTGCGCACCGCCGAGACGGTGACGTCGTGGTTGGTGCGGCCACCGCCGCGCCCCGGCAGGGCGGCGTCCTTGGTGCGCGCCAGCAGGCCGGTGGAGGAGAGCAGCACGAAGCACGGGTCGTCGCTGACCTCGACGTCGGTGGCCGCCGTGACGGCGGGGGCCGCGCCGAGCAGCACCGTACGCCGGGGGGTGCCGTGCTCCTTGGCCACCTCGGTGAGCTCGTCGGAGACCACCTTCCGCAGCAGCTTCTCGTCGGCCAGGATCGCGTCGAGGTACTCGATCGTGCGCTCGAGCTCGCTCTTCTCCTTCTCCAGCTCCAGCCTGCTGAACCTGGTCAGGCGGCGCAGCGGCATGTCGAGGATGTAGTCGGCCTGGACCTCGGAGAGCTCGAAGATCTCGATGAGCCGCTCCTTGGCGGCGGCCGCGTTGTCGGAGCCGCGGATCACCTGGATGACCTCGTCGATGTCGAGGATCGCGATGAGGAGGCCGTCGACGAGGTGGAGCCGGTCGGCGGCCTTGGCGCGGCGGAAGGTCGAGCGGCGGCGGACGACGTCGAAGCGGTGGCCGAGGAAGACGTCGAGCATCTCCTTGAGCCCGAGGGTGCGGGGCTGGCCGTCGACGAGCGCCACCGCGTTGATGCCGAAGGAGTCCTCCAGCGCGGTCTGTCGGTAGAGCTGCTCGAGGATCGCCTCGGGCACGAAGCCGTTCTTGATCTCGATCACCAGCCGCAGGCCGTGCTCGCGGTCGCTGAGGTCCTTGATGTCGGCGATGCCCTGCAGCTTCTTGGCCATCACGAGCTTCTTGATCTGCTCCATCACGCGCTCGGTGCCCACGCCGTAGGGGAGCTCGGTGACGACGATGCCCTTGCGACGCGGCGTCACCGACTCGATGCGCGCGGTGGCCCGCATCTTGAAGGTGCCGCGGCCCGACTCGTACGCGTCGCGGATGCCGTCGAGGCCGACGATCTTGCCGCCGGTCGGCAGGTCGGGACCGGGGATGAACCGCATGAGGTCGTCGAGGGGGGCCTTCGGGTGGGTGACGAGGTGCTTGAGCGCCTGCACCACCTCGACCAGGTTGTGCGGGGCGATGTTGGTGGCCATGCCGACCGCGATGCCGGCCGAGCCGTTGACCAGCAGGTGGGGGATGGCCGCCGGCAGCACGACCGGCTCCATCTCGCGTGAGTCGTAGTTGGGCTTGAAGTCGACCGTGTCCTCGTCGATCGAGGCCGTCATCGCCACCGCGGCCGGCGCCATCCGGCACTCGGTGTAGCGCATCGCGGCGGGGGAGTCGTCGGGGGAGCCGAAGTTGCCGTGGCCGTCGACGGTGCGCAGGCGCATCGACCAGGGCTGCGCCATCCGCACCAGCGCGTCGTAGATCGCCCCGTCGCCGTGGGGGTGGAGACGGCCCATGACCTCGCCGACGACGCGGGCGCTCTTGACGTGCCCGCGGTCGGGGCGCAACGACATCTCGTCCATCGTGTAGAGGATGCGCCGCTGCACCGGCTTGAGGCCGTCGCGCGCGTCGGGCAGCGCCCGGGAGTAGATGACCGAGTAGGCGTACTCCAGGAACGACGTCTGCATCTCGTCGCGGATGTCGGTGTCGAGGATGTGCTCCTCGAAGTCGTCCGGCAGGGGCTGCTGCTTCGTGCGTCGTGCCATGGCGGTCATTGTCCCCGCTGCCCTGCCGCCGACGACCGGGGGCACGCCGACGGCGGCGCGCCGGTTCACGCACGGGGTCGAGTCGGCGCGTCCTGGCGCGCATTCGGGGTCGAGTCGGCGTGTCCTCGCGCGCATACGGGGTCGAGTCGGCGCGTCCTCGCCGACCGCCGGTCAGGATGCGCCGACTCGGCGGTGGTTTGGGGTCAGGATGCGCCGACTCGGCGGTGCTTCGCGGTCAGAATGCGCCGCCTCGACGGGAAATTGCGGCCAGGACGCGCCCACTCGCCGTGGGGCGGGGGCGGAGTCCCGATAGATTGCCACCGTGACCGACACGGACGCCGCAGCACCCGAGCCGCGTACGACGCCCGCGCCCCGGCACTGGGAGGCCGACGTCCTGCTCCGCGACGGGCGCACGGCCCACATCCGGCCGATCCAGCCCGAGGACCGCGAGCTGCTCGTCGAGTTCTACAGCCGGGTCTCGGACCAGTCGAAGTACTACCGCTTCTTCTCGCCGATGCCCGAGCTGTCCGAGCGCGACCTCGACCGGTTCACCCGCGTCGACCACCGCGACCGGGTCGCGCTGATCCTGCTCGTGGCCGGCCAGATGATCGCGGTCGGCCGCTACGACACGATCCGCCCCGGCTACGCCGAGGTGGCCTTCCTCGTCGAGGACGCCCACCAGGGTCGCGGCATCGGCCAGCTCCTCCTCGAGCACCTCGCCCAGGCCGGCCGCGAGCGCGGCGTCGAGGAGTTCGTCGCCGAGGTCCTGCCCGACAACCAGGCGATGATCCACACGTTCCGCGACGCCGGCTACCAGGTGAAGAGCGCCTTCGAGGAGGGCGTGATGGAGATGGTGTTCCGGATCGACCCGACCGACACCGCGCTCGGCGTGATGGAGCAGCGCGAGCACCGGGCCGAGTACGCCTCGATCGAGCGCTTCTTCTCGC
Source organism: Nocardioides sp. zg-1228 (assembly GCF_017086465.1). Classification (NCBI taxonomy): domain Bacteria; kingdom Bacillati; phylum Actinomycetota; class Actinomycetes; order Propionibacteriales; family Nocardioidaceae; genus Nocardioides; species Nocardioides sp. zg-1228. The sequence goes on from NZ_CP070961.1 coordinate 1,863,688, forward strand.
CGCGGTCGGTCGCCATCATCGGCGCCAGCCGACGCCAAGACACCATCGGCCGTGCCCTGGTGCGCCACCTCGTGCTCGGCAACTTCACCGGCCGGATCCACGTGGTCAACCCCAGCGCCGACTCGGTGTCGGGGATGCCGGCGTGGAAGTCGGTGGGCGACATCCCCGGCGACGTCGACGTGGCGATCGTCGCGGTGCCCGCCGAGGCGGTCCAGGACGTCGTGCTCGACTGCGCCGCCAAGGGCGTCCACGGGCTGGTGGTCATCTCCTCGGGCTTCGCCGAGACCGGCGAGGAGGGCCGCATGCGGCAGCGCCGCCTGGTCGGGCTGTCCCGCTCCTACGGCCTGCGCCTGATCGGGCCCAACGCCCTCGGCATCATCAACACCCACCCCGACGTCCAGCTCAACGCCTCGCTGTCGTCGGTGATGCCGCCCCGCGGCCGTGCCGGGTTCTTCTGCCAGTCGGGCGCGCTCGGCACCGCGATCCTGGAGAAGGTGCAGAACCGTGGTCTGGGACTCACCACCTTCGTCAGCGCCGGCAACCGCGCCGACGTGTCGGGCAACGACCTCCTGCAGTACTGGGAGGAGGACGACGCCACCGAGGTGGTGCTGCTCTACCTCGAGTCGATCGGCAACCCGCGCAAGTTCTCCCGCATCGCCCGGCGGGTGAGTCGCCGCAAGCCGATCGTCGCGGTCCGCTCGGGGCGCAGCTCCCAGGGCGTGCCCATGGGCCACGCCGTGCGCCGGATCGGCGCCCCGGGCCAGGCGGTCGACGCGATGTTCCGCCAGGCCGGGATCATCCAGGTCGAGTCGCTCGAGGAGATGTTCGACGTCGCCCAGCTGCTCGCCCACCAGCCCCTGCCGCGCGGTCGCCGGGTCGCCGTCGTGGGCAACTCCGACGCGCTCGGCCTGCTCGCCGCCGACGCCGCCAACTCCGTCGGGCTGGTCGTCAACCGCCAGGAGGCGCTCGGTGCCGACGCGACCGCCGAGGACTTCGAGGACGCCCTCGACGCCGCCATCGACGACCCCGACGTCGACGCCGTCGTCGCGATCTTCATCCCGCCGCTCAACGTCGCGGGCGCCCGCGAGGACGTCGCCAACGTGCTCGCCGCCGTCGGCGAGCAGTCCGACAAGCCGATCGTGTCGACCTTCCTCGGCACCGAGGGCGTCCCGGAGCTGCTGCGGGTGCCCGACGTGGCCGGCTCCAGCGCGGGTCGCGGGTCGGTGCCGTCGTACCCCGCGGTCGAGGCCGCCGTGCGCGCGCTCGCGCACGTCGTCGAGTACGCCGTGTGGCTGCGGGTGCCGCAGGCGCCGGCCCTCGCGCCGGTCGCCCACGACGCGGACGCGGCCCGCCACCTCGTCAACGAGGTCCTGATGCGCCACCCCGAGGGCCGCGACCTCGACTACCAGGAGCAGAAGCGGCTCCTGGCCGCCTACGGCATCGACCTCTGGGACACCTATGCCGTCGCGTCGCTCGACGAGGCGACCACGGCGGGGGAGGCGCTGGGGTGGGACGTGGTGCTGAAGGCGACCGCCGACCACCTGCGCGACCGGCCCGACCTGGCACACGTGTGGCGCAACATCGACACGCCCGCGGAGATGGCGCAGGCGTGGCGCTCGCTGAGCCACGTCATCACCGACCCCGACCGGGCCGGCTTCGTGGTGCAGCGCAACGCCCCGCCCGGAGTGCCGGTCACCATCGCGACGATGGAGGACCCGCTCTTCGGCCCGGTGCTGTCCTTCGGCATCGGCGGCGCGCTCACGGAGCTGCTGGGGGATCGGGCCTACCGGATCCCGCCGCTCGCCGACCACGACGCCCAGGACATGGTGCGCGACATCAAGGCCTCCCCGCTCCTCTTCGGCTACCGCGGCGGCGAGAGCGTCGACGTGGCCGAGATCGAGCGCCTGGTGCGGCAGGTGGCCCAGCTCCAGCACGACCTGCCGCAGGTCCGGGCGCTGCAGCTGCCCCTCGTGCTGGCAGGCGCCAAGGGCGCGACCGTGCTCGGCGCCACGGTCCGGGTCGAGCCGGTCAAGGACCCGCGCTCCGACTGGTTCGTCCGACGGCTGAGCACGATGGCTGGGGACACCCTGACCGACTGAGCCAGGCGTGACAGACTGCCACCATGCCCCGCTCGACCCGTGACGCGGACGTCTCCCACGACCTCCGCAAGGCGATCCACCGCACCGGCTACTACCCCGAGGTCGTCGCCGACGGCGTCTTCTCCGCGGCCGGCGGCGAGGAGGTCCTTTCCTACTTCGTCCACCACGAGACGACGTTCGACCACGAGGAGGTGCGTCGCCACCTGACGGCGCTCCTGCTCACGCCCACCCGCCTGGTGATCGCGCACACCGACGAGCACCCGGGCGACGACCTGCTGCCCGAGCCCTACACGTCGACGACCACCGAGGCGGTCACCCTCACCTCGATCCGCACCGTCGTCGTGACGCGGATGGTGGCCAACCCGACCAAGGGCGTCGCACCGCCCGCCGAGGCCGTGCTGACCATCGGCTGGGGCGGTGTGGGTCGCCTCGACCTCGAGCCGGCCGCCTGCTCCGACCCGAGCTGCGACGCCGACCACGGCTACACCGGCACGCTCGCCGGCGACGACTACACCCTGCGGGTGTCGGCGGCCGCCGAGGGCGCCGACGCCGTGGCCGGCCTGCTGGCGTTCGCCGAGGCGCTGTCGTCCCGCACCCGCGGATGAGCACCCACCGGTGACGGCCGACCAGGCGCCGGCCGGATTCACCGCGCCGGCCTACGGTGACCGCTCGCTCGCCGACGTGGTGCCCTCGGTGGCCCGCGCCCTCGGGGTCGAGCTCGACGGTCACCCCGTCGGGTTCGAGCTCCCGCCGGCACCGTCCTACGTCGTCTTCCTCGTCGACGGGATGGGCGCCGAGCTGCTCGCCCGCTACGCCCACTCAGCCCCCTACCTGTCGTCGCTCCTCGACGGTGCGGCCACCGGCACGGCCGGCGTGCCCTCGACCACCGCGACGTCCCTCACCTCGCTGGGCACCGGGCTGGTGCCGGGCGCGCACGGGCTGGTCGGGTTCACCGCGCGCATCCCGGGCACCGACCGGCTGCTCAACCACCTGTGGTGGGACAAGGGCGTCGACCCGGTCGAGTGGCAGCCGCACCCCACCGCGCTCGGCCGCCTCGCGCACGCCGGAGTGAGCGTCACCTCGGTCAACAAGCGCGACTTCGAGGGCTCCGGCCTCACCGTGGCCTCGCAGCGAGGGACGGCGTACGTCGGGGCAGACCGCGTCGGCGAGCGGATCGCCGCGGCCGTGGCCGCCTCCGCCGACCAGCCGTCGCTGACCTACGTCTACGACTCCGACCTCGACTGGACGGGCCACAAGTTCGGCGTCGCCTCGACCCAGTGGCTGCAGCAGCTCGCGATGGTCGACGCCGAGGCCGAGCAGCTGCGCGAGGCGCTGCCGCCCGCGACCCGGCTCGTGGTGGTCGCCGACCACGGCATGGTCGACAGCCCGCGCGACGCGCGGGTCGACGTCGACGAGGTCGCCGGCATGCGCGACGGGGTGGCGCTGCTCGGCGGCGAGGCCAGGTTCCGCCACCTCTACTGCGCGGCCGGCGCCGTCCCCGACGTGGTCGCGACCTGGCGCGAGGTGCTGGGGGAGCGGGCGAGCGTCGTGACCCGCGACGAGGCCGTCGGACTGGGGTGGTTCGGCCCGGTCGCCCCGGGCGTGCTGCCACGGCTGGGCGACGTGATGGTCGCCTGCCACGGCGACGCCGCGGTGATGTCGTCGCGCGACTTCGCCTACGAGGACACCCTGGTCGGGTTGCACGGGTCGCTCACCTCGGCCGAGATGCTGATCCCGATCCTCGTCGACTGACGCCGGTAGGACCGGTCCGCGGCGCGGGTCAGCCGAACGGCAGCGGCTCCGGCGCCAGCGAGACCGCCTTGGCGCGCGCCGCCGTGAGCCGTCGGCGGTGGTGCTGGCGGCACAGCACCTCGTAGGCCACGTCGGCGGGCGGCTCGTCGACGCTGTCCACGTCGCCGACGACGACGACGTCGCCCTCGACGACCATCGCGCCGTTCTCGGTGCGGGCGTTGTGGGTGGCGCGCTTGCCGCACCAGCACAGCGCCTCGACCTGGAGGACGTTCATCCGGTCGGCGAGCTCGACCAGGCGCGCGCTGCCCGGGAAGAGCTGGGAGCGGAAGTCGGTGAGGATCCCGAAGGCGAACACGTCGATCTGCAGCTCGTCGACGACCTTCGCGAGCTGGTCGATCTGCGCGGCGGAGTAGAACTGCGCCTCGTCGCACACGAGGTAGTCGATGCGCCCCCCGCGGGTCAGGGTGTCGACGACGTAGGCCCAGAAGTCGAAGCCGGCGTCGACCTCGAGCGCGTCGTGGGTGAGCCCGAGCCGGCTGGAGACCACCGCCTGCCCGGACCGGTCGTGGGTCGTGAAGATCCGGCCGACGCGTCCGCGGGCGGCGTGGTTGTGGTTGGTCTGGAGCGCCAGCGTCGACTTGCCGGAGTCCATCGTGCCCGTGAAGAAGTGCAGTTCAGCCATGTCCGGGGAATCCTGTCACAGTGCCGACCCGTAAGGGCGGCTACCGTGCCGCGCATGGACGACTTCTCCCGCGGGCCGCTGGTCAGCCCTGACGAGCTCGCCGCCGAGCGCGCCTCCGACCCCGAGCAGGTCACCGTCCTCGACGTGCGCTACCTCCAGGGCGGGCCACCGGGACGCGGACTGCACGAGGCCGGGCACGTCCCGGGAGCGGTCTACGTCGACCTCGACGTCGACCTCGCCGATCCGCCGGGCGCCGGGGGCCGCCACCCGCTGCCCGACCCGGCACGGTTCGAGGCGGCCATGCGGCGCGCGGGCGTGCGCGGGGACCGCCCGGTCGTCGTGTACGACGACTGGCAGGGGCGGGCGGCCGCGCGGGCGTGGTGGCTGCTGCGCCACCACGGGCACCGCGACGTGCGGGTGCTCGACGGCGGGTGGACCGCCTGGCTCGAGGACGGCCATCCCGCCGAGACGGGGCCGGTGGACGTCGCGCCGGGCGACTTCACGGTCGCGGCGGTGCCACAGACGCCCGTCGTGGGGCCTGATCAGGTGCTCGACGTCGAGGTGCTCGTCGACGCGCGGGCGCCGGAGCGCTTCCGCGGCGACACCGAGCCCGTCGACCCCGTCGCCGGTCACATCCCCGGCGCCGTCAACGTGCCGACCACCGCCAACCTCGACGACCGCGGCCGGTTCCTGCCACCGCCGCTGCTGCGCGAGGCGTACGCCCGTGTCGGCGCCGACACGGCCGCGTCCGTCGCGGCCTACTGCGGCTCCGGCGTCACCGCGGCGCACGACCTGCTCGCGATGGAACTGGTGGGCATCCGCGCGGCGCTCTACCCGGGGAGCTGGAGCGGCTGGATCACCGACCCCGACCGGCCCGTCGCGACCGGCTGACGGTCGCTGACCGGCGCGTGGACCGGGCGCGACCCTCAGTCGCCCTTGCCGCCGCCGAACATGATCTCGTCCCAGCTCGGCACCGACGCCCGACCGCGCTTGCGGGTCGGCTTGGACCGGGGCTCGCCCGTGGCCACGTCCGACTGCGGGTCGGACTGCGGGTCGGACTGCGGGTCTTGCCGGTCGGACTGCTGCTCGGTCGCGTCCGGCGTGCGAGCGGCGCCACCGCTCGGGGTCTCGTGCTCGTCGCGGTGGGCCGTGACGGGCCGGTCGGTGCCCAGGCCGGGGTCGGCGAGCTCCATGGTGGTCTCCTCGGGGGAGGCCTCCTCGCCGGTGACCATCTCGATCGCGTCGTCGCCCAGGGGCACGTCGCCGTCCACCGCGCTGAGGCGACGCTGGCGCGCGGCGGTGAGGTCGTCGGCGGCCGGCGAGCTGGTGGCGGCGGGGGCGGCGTCGCCGACGAGCCAGCGGGCGTCGTCGTCGTCGATGGTGACGAAGCTGCCGCGCGGGTCGTGGGAGAAGGTGGCGGTGCCGACGCGGCCGGCCACCTCGTAGAGGGCCGTGAGGGTCCACCGGCCGTCCTCGCGGCGCCAGGCGTCCCACTCGATGGTGGCCGGGTCGACGTTGTGCGAGCGCAGGTGCGCGCTCACCGCCTCGCCCAGCGTCCGGGCACCCGACTCGCTGGCGCGGCGGCGTACGGACGCGAGCTGGGCGCGCTCGGCGACGTGGGCGCGCTCGGCCATCACCGGCGCGGCGAACGGCATGATCTTCTCCACCGAGGTGCCCGCCGCGTGGGCGACCGCCTCCGGTGACTCACCGGCTCGGATGCGCGTCTGGATGTCGCGTGGACGGAGGCTTGATTCCATCGGGATCTCCAACTGGCCGTTGCTGTCGTGGGCGCCGGCGAGCGCGCGGCGGAGCCGGGCGTCGATCGCCAGGGTGTGCTCCTGGCCCGACTCGTCCACCAGCAGCAGGCGCTTGCCGTCCCTGCTGCGTCCGGTGAACGTCAGCTTGGCCATCGACGGCGGGCTCCTGCCTGGCTGGTGGTCGGGGGATGGTCGCGGGTGCGGGTGGCATCCGTGCGCTCGAGCCTACGCCAGCGCAGCGCGCCGGAGCGGGCACCTCCGCGGCGCGCCCTAGGCTGGAGTGGTGCCCGTTACGGACTTCGCGACGACGATCGTCGCGCTCGACCTCATCGGGATCTTCTTCTTCGCCGTCGCGGGCGCGCTGGTCGCCGTGCGCCGCAACCTCGACCTGTTCGCGGCGCTCGTCCTGGGCGGGGTCACCGGGCTGGGCGGGGGCATCATCCGCGACGTGATGATCGGGGACACCCCGCCGGCAGCGCTGGCCGACTGGCGCTACCTGGTCGTCCCGGTCGTCGCGGGGTTCCTCACCTTCACGTTCCACCCCACGGTGGGGCGGCTCGAGCGGGTGGTCACGGTCTTCGACGCCGTCGGCCTGTCGATGTTCTGCGTCACCGGCGCGCTCAAGGCGGTCGACTACGGGCTCGACCCGGTCGCCGCCGCGCTGATGGGCATGGTGACCGGCATCGGCGGCGGGATGATCCGCGACGTCCTCGCGGGCACCGTCCCGGTCATCTTCGAGGGCGTCCTCTACGCCACCCCGGCCCTCGCCGGGGCGGTCGTGGCGGTCCTGCTCGACCGCACCGACCTGCCCCTGCTGGTGGTGGCGGCCGCGGGGTTCGCCACGTGCCTGGTCTGGCGGCTGCTCGCCCTCGTGCGGGGCTGGCAGGCGCCGCTGCCGAAGGGACCCGCCAGCGTGTGACCCGTCCCGCGGGTCAGTCGCCGGGTCAGTCGCCGAGCACCCGGCGCAGGTGGGCGTTGGCGAAGACCCGGTCGGGGTCGAGCCGGTCGCGCAGCGCCAGGAAGTCGTCGAACCGGTCGTAGGCCGGCGCCAGGTCGGCGGCGGTGCGGGTGTGCACCTTGCCCCAGTGCGGCCGCCCGCCGGCCTCGCGCAGCACCGGCTCGAGCCCGCCGAAGTAGGCCGTGTGGTCGGTGTCGGCCGGCACGTGGAAGGCGAGGTAGAGGGTGTCGCGACCGTGCGCGGTCGACAGCGCGACGTCGTCGGCGGGCGCCGTCCGGACCTCGACGGGGAAGGCGATCCGCCAGTCGCTCGCCTCGACGATCCGCCGGCACTCGCGCAGCACGTCGAGCCCGACCTCGCGCGGCACGGCGTACTCCATCTCCCGGAAGCGCACCCGTCGCGGGCTCACGAAGACGCGGTGGGCGACGTCGGTGTAGCGGCGCTCGGACAGGGCGCGGCCGGCGAAGCGGTTGATCCGGGGGACCACGGCCGGGGCCCGCGAGCCCACCCGGCACAACGCGCCGAACGCCGTGTTGGAGACGAGCTCGTCCTCCCACCACGCGGCGAGCGCGGACGGCGGCTGCTGCTCGCCGGGGTCGAGATCGGTGCGCACGTTCTGCTTGACCAGCATCCGGTCGGTGTGGGGGAACCAGTACATGTCGACGTGGTGCGCGGCGGCCACCATCTCGTCGTACGACGACAGCGCCCCGTCCCAGTCCATCGGCTGCTCGTGGGCCTCCACGACGAAGAGCGGCTCGACGTGGAAGGTCAGGGTGGTGAGGATGCCGAGCGCGCCGAGGCCGACCCGGGCCAGGTCGAGCACGTCGGCGTTCTCGGTGGCGGTGGCGCGGACCACCTCGCCGGTGCCGGTGACGAGCTCCAGGCCGGCGACCTGGGCAGCCAGCCCGGCAGCGGTGCCGCCCGTGCCGTGCGTGCCGGTCGAGGTGGCGCCGGCGAGCGTCTGCTCGGCGATGTCCCCCATGTTGTGCAGGGACAGCCCGAGGCGCTCGAGTGCGAGGTTGAGGTCCTTCAGCGGCGTGCCCGCCAGGGCGGTGACCGTCATCGCCTGGCGGTCGACCGTGACGATCCCACGGAGCCCGTCCGGTCGCAGCAGGGTGTGCTCCGGGGCGGCGATCGCGGTGAAGCTGTGCCCGGTGCCGGTCATCTTGACCGTCGTCCCGGCCTCGCGGGCACGGCACACGACGTCGACCACGTCGTCGACCGAGCGCGGCGTCTCGACGTGGCGGGGGACCGCCTCCTCGAGACCGGACCAGTTGCGCCAGAGGTGGCCGTGCAGGGCGGGGCTCATGCCCGCAGACTAGGGGCCCGGTCCGCCTGGCGTCCGCCACGTGCGGTCTGCGCCGCGAGCGCCCCCAGCAGGCCGCCGGCCAGGGCGACGGCGTACGCCGCCGAGGCGCCGCTGTGGTCCACGACGAACCCGGCGATGCTCGCGCCCGGGGCCACCCCCGCGACGATCCCGGTGTGCAGGATCGCCATCCCCTCGGTGAGACGTCCGGACGGGACGCCCTGCTCGACCATCGTCATCGCGCTGATCATGGTCGGGGCGATCGCCAGCCCTCCGACGAGCAGCACGACCGCCATGAGCGGGATCGAGTCGACGAACATCAGCGGTGCCATCGCCAGGGCCATGGCGGCCGAGCCCCAGCGCAACCGCACCTCGGGACCGCTGCGCCAGGCGACCGCGCCGGTCACCAGCCCGGCGACCAGGCTGCCGAGGGACCACACCGCCAGGAGCCAGCCGGCCACCCAGCGCTTGCCGTGCTCCTCGGCGAAGGCGACGGTGGTGACCTCGGCGGCCCCGAACAGCGCGCCGAGCGTCAGGCAGACGAGCGCGAGCGGCAGCACCAGGCGCCACGGCATCGGCGCCCGGACCTCTGTCGGCGTCGTGCGGCCGGGGGGCGGCTCGGTGCGTCGCTGGGCCGCGAAGGCGTACGTGCCGACGAGCCCGCTGACGATCGCCGCGGTGAGTCCGGCGACCGGGTGCCAGCTCGTGGCGAGCAGGGTGACCAGCACGGGGCCCACGACGAAGACCACCTCGTCGAGCACCGCCTCGAGGGCGAAGGCGGTCTGCTTCTCGCGGGGGTCGTCGAGCAGGTGCGACCAGCGCGTGCGCACGCTCGCGCCGACCTGGGGGAGCGCGGCCCCGGCGACTGCGGCGAAGACGTAGGTCCAGATCCGGGGCCAGTCCTGCTCGACCGCGAGCATCATCAGGGCGAGTCCGGCGGCGAACACCGAGATGGCCAGCGGCAGCACGCGGGACTGGCCGTAGTGGTCGACCCACCGGCCGTGCAGCACCGCGAACGCCGCCTCGGCGAGCACGAACACGGCCGACACCGTGCCGGCCAGGCCGTAGGAGCCGGTGCGCTGCTCGACGAGGAGCACGATGCCCAGTCCGACCATGGCGATCGGCAGCCGGGCGACGAGGGCGGCGCTGCTGAACGCCAGCGCACCCGGGCGCGCCAGCACCCGGCCGTAGGAGTCGAGCATCACGCGCATGGTAGGCCGCTCTACGCTGGCACCATGAATCCTGCGGGTCGCCCCGACGTGAAGCCGTACGACGCCCTGCTGGTCCTCTCCTTCGGGGGCCCGGAGAGGCCGGAGGACGTGGTGCCGTTCCTGGAGAACGTCACCCGTGGCCGGGGCATCCCCCGCGAGCGTCTCGAGCAGGTGGGGGAGCACTACTTCCTGTTCGGCGGCAAGAGCCCCATCAACGACCAGAATCGCGCGCTCATCGCGGCGCTGGAGAAGGACTTCGCCGACCAGGGGATCGACCTGCCGGTCTACTTCGGCAACCGCAACTGGGAGCCCTACCTGGCCGACACCCTCGCCCGGATGGCCGCCGACGGCGTGCAGCGCGCCGCGGTCTTCGCCACCTCGGCGTACTCGTCGTGGTCGTCGTGCCGGCAGTACCGCGAGAACCTGTGGGACGCGGTCGAGCAGACCGAGGGCGCGCCCCGGCTCGACAAGCTGCGGCAGTACTACAACCACCCCGGCTTCGTGGAGCCGGTCGTCGACGCGTGCCTGGCGGCCCTGGCCGACCTGCCCACCAACGGCGAGGCGGCACACCTGGTCTTCGTCACCCACTCCATCCCCACGGAGATGGCCGAGACGAGCGGAGCCCCGCCGGAGGCCCACGCCCAGCCGCGCGGCGCCTACGTCAAGCAGCACCGCAGCGTCGTCGACGAGGTGGCCGACCGGGTGAAGGCGGCCACGGGCCGCTCCCACCGCCACGACCTCGTCTACTGCTCGCGCTCGGGGTCGCCTGCGACGCCGTGGCTCGAGCCGGACGTCAACGACCACCTCGAGGGGCTGGCCAGCGACGGCGTGAGCCAGGTCGTGATGGTGCCGATCGGCTTCGTGTCCGACCACATGGAGGTCATCTACGACCTCGACACCGAGGCGATGGCGACGGCCGAGCGCCTGGGCATGCGGGCGGTCCGCGCCGCGACGGCCGGCACCGACCCGCGGTTCGTGGCGATGGTCCGCGACCTCCTGCTGGAGCGGGCGGCGACCGAGCGCGGGGAGCGTCCCGAGCGACCCGCCATCGGCTCGATGCCCGCCGGTCCCGACATCTGCGGGGCGGGCTGCTGCCCCAACGCGCGCGGACCCCGCCCGGCCCTCTGCGGTGCCGACTCGTGACCGTCACGCCCGTGGAGCTGCGCGACCTGGCCCGCACGCTCGCCCACGAGGGGGCCGCCCTGGCCCGTGAGATGCGGCTGGGCGGGATCGACGTCGCCGACACCAAGACCAGCGCCGTCGACGTGGTCACCGAGGCCGACCGTGCGGTCGAGACGCTGCTGCGCTCGCGCCTCGCCGCCCAGCGGCCCGACGACGCCGTCCTGGGCGAGGAGGGGGACGACCGGTCCGGCTCCTCCGGCGTGCGGTGGGTCCTCGACCCGATCGACGGCACCGTCAACTACCTCTACGGCCTGCCCGACTGCGCCGTCTCGGTGGCCGCGGAGGTCGACGGCGAGGTCGTCGCCGGAGCCGTGGTGACCATCCCGACCGACGTCGAGTACGCCGCCGCCGTCGGCCAGGGCGCCACGCGCGACGGCCGCCCCATCGGCGTACGCCCCTCGCCGCCGCTGGCCGAGCGGCTGGTGCTGACCGGCTTCGGCTACGAGCGCCGGGTGCGCGAGCACCAGGCCCGCTGTGTCGCCGCGCTGCTGCCGGAGGTGCGCGACATCCGCCGGATGGGCTCGTGCGCGCTCGACCTGTGCCACGTGGCGGACGGCAGCGGCGACGGGTACGTCGAGGCGGGGCCCCAGCCGTGGGACTGGTCGGCCGGCGGGCTCGTGCTGCGTGAGGCGGGCGGTCGCTTCGCGCTCCTCGAAGGGACCTTCGACGTCGAGGAGCACGCCGCGCGCCGCGTCGTCGTGGGCGCGCCCGCCGACGGGTGGGACGACTTCGTGTCGGCGATCACCGAGGCCGGCTTCCTCGCCTGACGGCGGCGCGGGACGGGCGTCCAGGCGCGTCCAGGCCCGTCCGCGAGCCGCTTCCTGGCCCGTCCACGGGGACCCTGAGGGGGTCCGAGGTACACCTGACGAGGTGGGGCGAGCGCGGGAATACCCAGACCTTGCCCACTGTTCAGGCGACACGTTCCGGACCGGCTCACCACGGGGCCTGTCCATGGTGCACAATCTGGCGCCGACGACGCGCACAAAACCTTCGGACGACCCGCCGCAATCCGGTCGGGTACGAGTCCACAGCATTGGGGAGAGATTTCGATGGCCACCGACTACGACGCACCGCGCAAGTCCGAGGAGGACCAGAGCGAGGAGAGCATCGAGGAGCTCAAGGCCCGACGCCACGACAAGAACTCGGGCAAGGTCGATGAGGACGAGACCGAGGCGGCCGAGTCCTTCGAGCTGCCGGGAGCCGATCTCTCGCACGAGGAGCTCGCGGTCGAGGTCATGCCTCGACAGGACGACGAGTTCACGTGCATGAGCTGCTTCCTGGTGCACCACCGGTCCCAGCTCGCTGATGAGAAGAAGCTCATCTGCCGCGACTGCATCTGACCGGCACCACCTGACTCGACAGCGCCTGGTCCTCGCGAGGGGGCCGGGCGCTGTGTCGTGCGCGGCGGGTGACGGCGGTCCGGCGGCACGTACGGCGGCCCGACGGCTGCTCAGGCTGCGAGGCGCCGGGCTCGCAGGGCGCGCTCGCGGCGCGCCTGACGCTCCTCCTCGAGGTGCTCGGCCTCGGCCACGAGCTGCCGGAAGGACGGATGGTCCGCGGGCGTCCCGTGGTGCCTGCGCTCGATCGCCCTCATCCACCGAGCGACGCGGTAGCGGACCGAGGGCACGCCGAACCGGCGCGACAGGTCGCGGCTCCGGGCGTACTCGACGCTCGTCATCGTCCTCAGCGCGCGTGGCACCCACCACCCGGTGACCCGGAGGTCCACGTGTGCGGGATAGCGGCTCCCACCGCGGGTGCGCGCGCCGTCCTCGCGCATCGGCTCCACGGGTTCGCCGGTCCACTCGTCGCGGAGCGCGACCCCGATGCCGGCGAGCCGCAGCAGCTGCTGCAGGACGTTCGCGCGCGGGCTCGTACGCGCGGTCTCCCAGCGGGCGACCATCGACTGGGACACCCCCAGCACCTCGGCCAGCCCGCGCTGGGACACGTCGAGGATCCGCCTGATGCGTCGCACCAGCCCCGGCACGTCCCCCTCGACCGGCCCCATCAGCAGCAGCCAGTCCTGCCCGTCCTCAGTCAGCTCGATCGGGGCCCCGGGTGGCCCGGGTGCCGTCGCGGTGTGGCCCATCCGCCGTCCTCCTCTGCGATCGCGTGTCGTCGTACGAGGAGCGAACCGCGCACCGCCGACACCCGGCGCCATCCGTCCACAAGCGAGCCCCTCACACCGTCCGAGGCCGCTCTGTGGACGCCCAGCGGCCAGCCGGGCGCGCTGCCGGCCGACCCCCGCCCTCGGTGCTGGCCACTGGCCAGTGAGTCGCTGGGAGACTCACTGGCCAAAGGCCGGGGTCGGGGGGCGGGGCGGCGACGTTGAGTCGCTGAGCGACTCACTGGCCAGTGGCGACGGTGGGTGCAGCACGCGTCGACCGCGGGTGTGCCCGGGCGGAGAGGGCCCGGTCGGCCCAGGGCGGGCGTGGGGTGCCCTGCGGGCGGGCGGGGCGCGACGACCTCGGGATGCCTACGGGCGCGGGGCGGCCCGGTGGTGGCTCAGGACTCGGGGACGGGGGCCCTGTCGGCGTCCTGGCCGTCCTTCTTGAGCTGCGGGGGGAGGTGGCCGGTCGACTTGGCGTAGTACTGCGCGGTGCGGCGGGCTGCGAACATGCGCGCGACGCCGATCAGCGTGCCGCTGACGGCCGCCCACAGGACGGCCTCGCCGACGCTGACGTCGGGGTCGGCGGGGTTGGCGGGCGGGTTCTTGCCGGTGGCCGCGCGCCACGAGGTGTTGAGGGCCTTCTTGGCCACCGCCGCGGCGGCGATGGCGGCGACGAGGGAGAACGCGGAGTAGAGCTTGCTGTTGTCCGAGGAGGAAGAGGAGGCCATGTGGTCACCCTACCCAGCAGATCGGCGCACCCGCCCCGCCTCGAGGGCTGAGACGAGCTCTTCGGGACGACGAGTGCTGACCAGCCAGTAGGGGCTCGGGTCGGAGGGATCCGCGATGTCCACGCGCACGCCGCGCTTGATGTAGGGACGCAGCAACAGGTAGGCCCGCGCGTCCGCGTCGACGCCCGCCTGACGGCGTACGCCCTCGGCGTCGAGCGGCGTGACGTCGCCGATGAGCTCGAGCGGGATGTGTGCCCGGCCCGCCCGGAAGGTCGTGCTGTCGACCGAGACCCGGGGCCGGCCGTAGGCCCCCAGCAGGGCGACCAGCAGCAGCATCGCGACGGCCGTGATCGTCCAGGCGATGGCCTCGGGGGTGGCGGCGAGGACGGCCAGCCACAGCGAGGCCACGAGCATCGTGCCCTGCACCCACCAGCGCAGCGGAACGGTGAGGCGTTCGGCGTAGTCCACGGCGCAGAGCCTATAGATTCACTTCTCGTGCCCGACCACGACCCGACCCCTCGTCCCGCGCCCGACCTGGAGCCCGACCTGGACGTCGCGGTCGTCCGCCTCGACCCCGACCTCCCGCTGCCGTCGTACGCCCACCCGGGGGACGCCGGGGCCGACCTGCACACGACCGTCGACCTCACCCTCGCGCCCGGCGAGCGGGCACTCGTGCCGACCGGGATCTCGATCGCGCTGCCGGACGGCTTCGTCGCCCTGGTGCACCCCCGCTCGGGCCTGGCGCACCGGCACGGACTGTCCATCGTCAACACGCCCGGCACGATCGACGCCGGATACCGCGGCGAGATCAAGGTGCTCCTCGTCAACCACGACCCCGGTGAGCCGGTGAGCCTGGCCCGCGGCGACCGGATCGCCCAGCTCGTCATCCAGCGCTTCGAGCGGGCGCGGTTCGTCGAGGTGGGGGTGCTGCCGGAGTCGGTCCGGGGCGCCGGGGGCTACGGTTCTACAGGTACCGGTTCACGTCGATGAGCCGAGGCCCGTTCGAAGGAGCGCTGATCGAAGGAGTGCTGACGTGAAGTTCCGCCGTAAGGCCGACCCGTCCTCGGAGACCGCAGACGCGACCGACGACACCGCTGCCACCGGTGCCCGGGAGGCGCCGACCGGAGGCCCCTTCGACGCCTCGCAGGTCGAGGGCGACGGCATCGAGCGCGCCGACCTCGGCTCCGTGCTCGTGCCGGCCATCGCCGAGCGCGAGCTGCGGCTGCAGGTCGACGAGAAGAGCGGCCAGGTGCGTGCGGTGATGCTCGCCGGCTCGGACGGCGCGTGCGAGTTCCAGCCGTTCGCCGCCCCCCGCAACGGCGACCTGTGGTCGGAGGTGCGCCCGCAGATCGCCGCGGACATGGTCCGCCGAGGCGGCCAGGCCACCGAGCGTGAGGGCCGCTGGGGCACCGAGCTGGTGTGCCAGATGCCCGTCAAGCGCCCCGACGGGACGACCGCGACCCAGCCGTCGCGCATCGTCGGGATCAACGGCGACCGCTGGATGCTGCGCGCCTCGTTCCTCGGCCGACCGGCCGTCGACCCCGACGCGGCGCCCGAGTGGGAGGACGCCCTCGCGCAGGTCGTCGTACGCCGAGGGGAGCAGGCGATGCCCGTGGGTGAGCCGCTGCCCGTGAAGCTGCCCGACGACGCCCGCCGGGTCAGGTGAGCGGTGGGCGAGAAGGGCCGGCTGCGCCACGCGCTGTCACGGTGGGCCGACAGCTCGGAGGCCCGCCAGCGCGAGCTGCGGGAGTCGCACACCAACGACGAGGCGCTGGCCATCGCGGACGCGCCCGAGCGTGAGCCCGTCGTGGTCAACGGCGTGCTCCGCACCGTGACCCTGCGCCCGCGAGGCGGCGTCCCGGCCCTCGAGGCCGAGCTCGACGACGGCTCCGGCGTGATCACCGTCGTGTGGCTCGGCCGTCGCCGCATCACCGGCGTCGACCCGGGACGCTCGCTGAGCGTCGCCGGCTGCATCGGCCGGCAGGGCGGCGTACCGATCATGTTCAACCCGCGCTACGAGCTGCGCCCGTGACCGAGCCCAGCCACCCCGCGAGCACGGGGAGCACCGGGAGCACCGGCAGCACCGTCGCCACCGACACGGTCGAGGCGGTGGTCCGCAGCCAGCTCGCCAAGGCGCTCGGCGGCCGGCGCGGGATGGTCGAGGCCGCGCTGCCGACGATCCTGTTCACCGTCACCTGGCTCACCATGAAGGACCTGCGGCTCGCGCTGTCGGTCAGCGTCGGGGCGGCTCTCGTGCTGCTGGTCGTGCGGCTGGTGCAGCGCTCGACGGTGCAGTTCGTCGTCAACGCGCTCGTCGGCATCGGCATCGGGTGGTTCTTCGTCCACCGCGCCGCGCAGTCGGGAGGCTCGGAGCAGGAGCAGGCGCTCGCCTACTTCCTGCCGGGCCTGCTCTACAACGGCGGGTACGCCGTGGTGCTCGCCTTCACGTGCCTGATCGGCTGGCCGCTGGTCGGCTTCATGGTGGGCAGCATCACCGGCGACCCGACGGCCTGGCACTCCGACAAGCAGATCGTGAAGCTGTGCAGCCGCTTGACGTGGCTGCTGGTCGCGCCGTGCATCCTCCGGGTCGCGATCCAGGCCCCCATCTGGCTCGCCGGCAGCTCCGGCTCGATCGACGCCGACGCCGCCGTGGCGGCCCTCGGCGTGCTCAAGATCGCGCTCGGCTGGCCGCTGCAGCTCGCCGCGCTCGGGTCGATGATCTGGCTGCTCTCGCGCAACCGCACGCCCGTCGCGCCGGAGGCCTCGCCCACCTGAGCCCACCTGAGCCCACCTGAGCCGAACCGAGCCGACGCACGAGCTCGGCGGACCGAGCTCGGATCAGCGGTGGTGGCTGGGGGAGAGCAGCTGCTCGAGCTCGGCCTCGACCTCGGCCGGCACCACGAAGAGGAGCTCGTCGCCGGACTCCAGCGGCTGCTCGGCGTCGGGCGGGTAGACCTGGCCGTCGCGCAGGATCGTGACGAGCGCGCAGTTGTCGGGGAACGGCACCAGGCCGGCAGGCGTGCCGACGTAGGGTGAGTCGGCCGACAGGGTGAGCTCGACGAGGTTGGCGTTGCCCTGGCGGAAGGTGAAGAGCCGCACCAGGTCGCCGATGGAGACGGCCTCCTCGACCAGCGCGGACATGATGCGCGGCGTCGAGACGTTGACGTCGACACCCCACGCCTCGGTGAAGAGCCACTCGTTGTTGGGGTGGTTGACCCGACCCACCGTGCGGGGCACCCCGAACTCGGTCTTGGCCAGGAGCGAGGTGACCAGGTTGGCCTTGTCGTCGCCGGTGGCCGCGATGACCACGTCGCACTTGCCGAGCTGGGCCTCGGTCAGCGAGGACAGCTCGCACGAGTCGGCGAGCAGCCACTCGGCGTCCGGCACGCGCTCGGGCCGGATCGCTGACGGGCTCTTGTCGATGAGGAGGATCTGGTGGCCGTTCTCGATCAGCTCCCGGGCGATCGATCGCCCCACGGCTCCGGCTCCGGCGATGGCGACGCGCATGTGCAGTGCTCCTGGCTCGGGGTGTCGTGGGGTGGGTCAGTCGTCTTCGGGGCCGGACTCGAGCACGGCGTAGGCGTGGGCGGCGTTCTCCTCGCGGATGACCAGGTGGAGCATGTCGCCCTCCTGCAGCACCGTCTCGCGCGTCGGCAGCATGCCCTCGCCGAGGCGGTCGATCCAGGCGATCCGGCTGAGCGACTGCATCTGGAACTCGACGGTCCGGTTGCCGACCCAGGGGTCGGGGACCGGCACGTGGTCGACGCGGATCGTGCCGGACGGGTCGCGGAAGTCTGGCTCGGCACCGGCGGGCAGGATGCGCCGCAGGACCTGGTCGGCCGTCCACTTCACCGTGGCCACCGTCGTGATGCCGAGGCGCTGGTAGACCTCGGCGCGACCCGGGTCGTAGATGCGGGCGACGACCTGCTGCAGGCCGAACGTCTCGCGGGCGACCCGCGCGGCGATGATGTTGGAGTTGTCGCCGCTGGAGACCGCTGCGAACGCGTCGGCGCGGCGGATGCCCGCCTTCTCCAGCACCTGCTGGTCGAAGCCGTAGCCGGTGATCTTGTCGCCGTTGAACTCGGGGCCGAGTCGCCGGAACGCGTCGGGCTCGCTGTCGATGATGGACACGGTGTGGTTGCGGTCCTCGAGGCTGCGGGCGAGCGTCGACCCGACGCGGCCACAACCCATGATCACGACGTGCACGCCGGAACCGTATCCCAGCCGGGGCCCGGTCCGCTGCGGGTCTAGGCTGCCGCCGTGAGTGTCGGGGATGTGTCCAAGCGGATCCTGCTGGGCCGCAAGCTGCGCAGCAGCCAGCTGGGCGAGACCCTGCTCCCCAAGCGGATCGCGTTGCCGGTGTTCGCCAGCGACGCCCTGTCCTCGGTCGCCTACGCGCCCGACGAGGTGTTCATCATGCTGGCCGTGGCCGGCGCGTCGACGTACGTCTGGTCGTGGAAGATCGGCCTCGCCGTCGCGCTGGTGATGCTCACGGTGGTGGCGAGCTACCGGCAGACGGTGCACGCCTACCCGTCCGGCGGCGGCGACTACGAGGTCGCCACCGTCAACCTCGGCCGCAACGCCGGCGTCACCGTGGCGAGCGCGCTGCTGGTGGACTACGTGCTCACCGTCGCGGTGTCGATCTCGTCGGCCTCGCAGTACGCCGCCGGCGCGATCCCGGTCTTCATCGGACACGAGGCGACCGTGGGTGTGGTGGCCGTCGTGCTGCTGACGGCGATGAACCTGCGTGGCGTGCGCGAGTCCGGCGCGTTCTTCGCCGTGCCCACCTACCTGTTCATGGTCGCGATCCTGGGCATGTGCGCCTACGGGCTGCTCCGCCTGGTGGCCGGCGACCTGCCGCAGGCGGAGAGCGCCGACCTCGTCATCCAGCCCCAGCCGGGCTGGGAGGAGCCGTTGACCCAGATCGGGCTGATGTTCCTGCTGGCCCGGGCGTTCTCGTCGGGCTGTGCGGCCCTGACGGGGGTCGAGGCGATCAGCAACGGTGTGCCGGCGTTCCGCAAGCCCAAGAGCAGCAACGCGGCCACCACGCTGCTGCTGCTCGCGCTGATCGCGATCACGATGATGATGAGCGTCATCGTGCTCGCCAAGCAGATGGCGATCCGCTACGTCGACCCGCACGAGCTCGACCGGCTGCGTACGGCGTCGGGCGACGCCCTGCCCGCAGGCTACGACCAGCACCCCGTGATCGCCCAGATCGCCGCGGGCGTCTTCGACCACTTCTCGCCGGGCTTCTACTTCGTGCTCACGGTCACCGGCATCATCCTGGTGCTGGCCGCCAACACCGCCTTCAACGGCTTCCCCGTGCTCGGCTCGATCCTCGCCCAGGACGGACTCGCGCCGCGCTCGCTGGGCTCGCGCGGTGACCGACTCGCCTACAGCAACGGCATCGTGTTCCTCGCGGCGATGTCGATCCTGCTGATCTGGATCTTCGACGCCGAGACCACCAAGCTCATCCAGCTCTACATCGTCGGGGTGTTCGTCTCCTTCAACCTCAGCCAGCTCGGGATGATCCGGCACTGGTCGCGGCACCTGCGCACCGAGCGCGACCCGGCCGAGCGGCGCCGGATGATCCGCTCGCGCGCGATCAACACGTTCGGGCTCGGCATGACCGCGGTGGTCCTGGTGATCGTGCTGGTGACCAAGTTCCTGGCAGGCGCGTGGATCACGATCCTCGCGATGGGCTTCTTCTTCCTGCTCATGAAGGCGATCGGGCGCCACTACGCACGGGTGGAGCTGGAGCTGGCGGCCGACGAGCAGGACAAGGTGATGCCGACCCGGGTCCACGCCATCGTGCTCGCGTCCAAGCTGCACAAGCCGACGCTGCGGGCCCTCGCCTTCGCGCGCGCCACCCGGCCCAACGTCCTCGAGGCGATCTACGTCGGCGTCGACCCCCGCGCCACCAGCAAGCTGCTGGAGGAGTGGGACGACCGCAACCTCGACATCCCGCTCAAGGTGCTGTACTCGCCCTACCGCGAGGTCGTGCGCCCGATCGTGGAGTACACCCAGGAGATCCGCCGGGCGAGCCCGCGCGGCGTGGTCGCGGTCTACATCCCCGAGTACGTCGTCGGCCGCTGGTGGGAGCAGCTGCTCCACAACCAGACCGCGCTGCGGCTCAAGGGCCGCCTGCTGTTCACGCCGGGCGTCATGGTCATCTCCGTGCCCTACCAGCTGCGCTCGTCGCAGGTGGCCGAGGAGCGGCGCCGCGACGAGGTACGCGTGCACGCCGGTGACCTGCGCCGGGGCCGCGTGGGCCGGCGCGATCCCGGTCGGCAGGAGGACGAGTCGTGAGCCGCACCAACCGCCCCCGCCGCGCCCGGGGCCGCTCGCGGGTGGGGGAGCGCTTCGAGGTCGAGGTCGGGCCGGTCGCCCACGGCGGCCACTGCGTCGCCCGCCTCCCCGAGCCCGAGTCGCGGGTGGTGTTCGTACGCCACGCGCTTCCCGGCGAGCGGGTGCTCGTCGAGATCACCGAGGGCACCGACGGCGACCGCTTCTGGCGCGGCGACGCGGTGCGCGTCGACCAGCCGTCCCCGGACCGTGTCGAGCCGCCGTGCCCCTACGCCGGGCCGGGCCTCTGCGGCGGCTGCGACTTCCAGCACGTCGCGCTGCCGGCCCAGCGTGACCTCAAGGCCGCCGTCGTCCGCGAGCAGCTCGTACGGCTCGGCCGGCTCGACCCCGACTCCGAGCTGGTCGGCGGGCTGACCGTCGAGGCGGTCCCCGTGCCCGGTCGCGCCGACGACGGGCTGCGCTGGCGCACCCGGCAGCGCTACGCCGTGCTCCCGGACGGCCGCCCGGCGATGCGCGCACACCGCTCGCACCGCCTGGTCGCCGTCGACGACTGCCTGATCGCTGCCGAGGACGCGCGTCCGCGTCCCGGCGCCGAGCCGGGGCCGCACGGCGAATGGTCGCCGGGCGAGCCCGAGGCCGACGTGGCGTCGCACGACGTGACCGTGGGGAGCGCCACCCACCCGTTCTCCGTCGCCGCCGACGGCTTCTGGCAGGTCCACCCCGCGGCCCCCGGCGTCCTGGTCGAGACGGTGCTCGACCTGCTGCAGCCGGCGCCGGGGGAGCGCGCGCTCGACCTCTACGCCGGGGTCGGGCTGTTCGCCCGGTTCGTCGGCGAGGCCACCGGCGCCCGCGTGGTGGCCGTGGAGGCCGACCGCACCGCCTGCCGCCACGCCAAGGCCAACCTGTCGGCCCTCACTGCTGCCGCCGTCGAGTGCGGCCCGACCGACCGCGTGCTGCGCGACGGGCTCGACGAGCCGTTCGACCTCGTCGTGCTCGACCCGCCCCGCGAGGGTGCCAAGCGGGCGGTCGTCGAGCAGGTCGTCGACCGGCACCCCCGTGCGGTGGCGTACGTCGCCTGCGACCCGGCCGCGCTCGGCCGCGACGTCGCCATCTTCGCCGAGCACGACTACGAGCTCACCGCGATCCGGGCCTTCGACCTCTTCCCGATGACGCACCACGTCGAGTGCGTGGCGCTGCTGGAGAGAACCGGCTCTGACCTGCGGTGATGCGATTCGGGTCCTCGATTCGCCCGACGCAGCTCCTTGACCTCACGTTCGAGCTCAGCGATCCGCTGCGCCTCGCCATCCGGATCACCCGCTCCCGACGCTCATCCGGGTACATCCTCGGTGCTGCCCTGAACTCTCATCCCTCCGCGGAATGAGAGCCCCCGGTCAGACCCCGGACGGGACAGGCTTCGAGTTGCTGACACCCGGCGGATCAGTGGGATCAGGGGGCGGTAGAAGCGCCGGACGACGGGGCCTGGGAGGTATCCGTGGCGTTCCTCGAGCCACACCCTGGAGCGCGGGTGGCGACGGAACACGATGAGCCGTAGGCCGAGTCTCGCGAGGCTCGAGGCGGCGCCGAAGTCGAAGTCGGGTTCGACGGTGTGCAACTCGATGAGGGACAGATGCTTCGTGCTGATGAAGCCGTACTGCTTCGGGCTGACCAGGCGCAGCGGCGCGCCGTGGTCCGGCGAGAGCGGTTCTCCGTCCAGGACGTCGACCACCAGCACGTCGTCGTCCATGACGTCCTCGGCGCAGACGACTGAGCGGTAGCCATCGAGTCCGCCGAACGTGACGTGGGTGATCTCCGTTCCAGTGGCCAACCGAGGTGCGATGAGATGCTCGTAGAGCGTGGGGAAGGTGACGCCCTCCCAGTGCACGTCCGTCGCGGTCCAGCCTCCGACGCAGTGGAAGTCGCGAGTCCGGGAGACCCTCGGGAGGGCGCGGAAAGTGGGCAGTGGAACAACGAAGGCGTCCATGCCGGCACCCCTGATCTCGATGTGATGGTCGCGCGGGGTCTGCGGCGGCGGACGGTGCAGATGAGTTCCGAAGCGCGGAAATCCCTCGATGCGTCTCTGTCCGGGGGGCAAGGCACGGGCGGTGCTCATTTCACTCGTCCTGCCGTGCTCTTGTTGGCCCAGGCGGCAAACCCCTCGCGGTATGTGCGGTGAGCCGGCCGCCAGCCCAGATCCGACTCAGCCCGGTCATCGGATACGTTCATCGAGGTGGCCTCAGCGAGCAGATCGCGGCGCCACGTCCTGGCCGACTGGCGCTCGAGGGCTGGGTACACGACGAGGTAGCGGAACGGCCTGATGAAGGCCAGGTAGGCCTCTCCGAGAAGCCCGCGCGGCTTCACATACACGGCCATCTGCGCGTGGAAGGAACCGCCGGCCCGAGGCGCCCAACCCAGGTGCATCACTCCATGGACGGTCTTGTTGGAGATCTCGGCGGCGAACTCGTCCGCGGTGAGGTACAGCGGCACAAAGGGCAGGTGCTCGAATCTCACGCCGTCGGCCGTGCCAATGAGGTCCGAGGGAAGGCGCCCGGCCAATGTTCGCTCCGCGGTCCCGGGGATCGCCAACCCCGCAGGCTCGTGCGGTGCCGAGATCCCACCCAGATCGAACCAGCGCCCAAGAAGGTCGCGAACCTGCCACAGGAATCGCGTTGGTCTGTGCGGAGACGTGGCGGGATTGCTCGCAGTCGCCAAGCGGACCACGCGCTCAAAGTCTGCAGCAGGTCCGGAGATCTCCGGCTGGGCCCAGACGTCCTCGAGCGTGAAGTCCGGCAGTAGCTCGTGGATGCGCCAAGCCCGGTTCAGGTTCAGGTGCTCTGCTCTGGATACCCGCATGTGATCTCCATCCACGATGTGTACGCCGGCGTATGGAACGTAGGACGTGGGTGGCGCCGGCGTCAATACGCTGGCGTATATTCCGGGCATGGCAACTGCGAAGACCCCTGCTGTGGAGTGGATCGCCGCGGGCCTCCGGGCCCTGGCTTCGGGTGGTCCCGACGCGGTCCGGGTCGAACGACTCGCCGCCGAACTGGGCGTAACCAAAGGTGGCTTCTACTGGCATTTCGCGGACCGGCGCGACTTCCTCGACAAGTTGCTGGACGCGTGGGAGACCACGGTCGTCGAGGAGGTCATCAGCCACATCGAGACTCATGGCGGTGCGGCGCGGGAGCGCCTGTCGGGGCTCTTCGAAGTGGCCGTCCTCCTGGCCGACGTGGACGGCGGGCTTCGCGCAGAGCCTGCGATTCGAGATTGGGCCCGGCGGGATCCCGCCGTCGCTGAGAGGCTTCGTCGCATTGACGGCCGGCGGATGGACTTCATGCGGTCCCTCTTCCTTCAGTTCTGTCCCGAACCACTCGATGCAGAGGCCCGCTGCCTCCAGGCGTACTCGCTGTTGATCGGCAGCTACTTCCTCCGCCCCGACCACGGCGACCTTGCCCACACGCAGGTGCTCGAGCGAGCCTTCGAGCACCTGCTCAGATAGCGGGTCCCGATGACGCACCACGTCGAGTGCGTGGCACTGCTGGAGCCGCGGCGCCGCTGAGCGTGCTTGCCACGTCCGCGGTGCGGCGCGAGGCTGGTCGCATGGCCAGCTACGACGTCAACCCGGCCGCCGTCACCCACGCGCGCCGCCTCATCGACGGCCGGCAGTACGTCCTCGACAGCGACTGGGGGCAGGTGCAGCCCGACGCGGAGGCGGAGAACGCCTACCTCGAGCGGCACTCGTGGGACGACTACAGCGCCTGGCACCTCGGCCTCACGGATGGTGCGAACGACGGGACGAAGGCGCGCTACGCCTTCGTCTACGGCGACCTGCGGCGCGTGCACCGCTCGGGCCTGATCGCCTGCGTCTACCGCGCGGCGGAGTGGCGTCACAAGGCGGTCGAGCTCGCCGCCCACGACCTGCTCCAGCGCCTCGACCAGATGGCCGGCATCGACTGAGCGGTCAACCTCCGAGGAGCGAGGTGAGCTCCGCCAGGGCGGCTTGCCGGTCGGTCGCGTCCACGACCGCCCACCCGTGCTCAGTGGCGAGGTCGAGCAGCTGGCGCCGACCCTCCAGCACGAGCTCGTCGCCGCCGCGCTCCTCGATGATCCGCGAGACCACCACGTTGACCGCGGTCCGCGGACGCCCGCGGAGCCGCGCCAGCAGGACGTCCGGTGCCACGTCCAACACCACGCCGGCGTACGCCGCTCCCGCCGCGGCCGCGGCCGCCTCGAAGCGCTCGGCCTGGGCGGGGGTGACGATGAGCTGGGGGAGCACGACGTCGCGGCCCGTGCGCAGGTAGGCCGTCAGCAGCGCCAGCGCGGAGGAGCGCACCGCCTCCCCGGTGCCGACGAAGTCGTCCCCCCAGCCCGAGACCCACGACCGGAGCTCATCGATGTCGCACACGAGGGTGCCGGGTCGCGCGGCGGCGAGGTCGTGCGCCAGGGTCGTCTTGCCGACGCCGGAGGGGCCGTTGAGGTGGACGAGGGTGGGCACCGGCGGACTGTAGCCCGAGCGCCGCGACACGCGGGCGTACCCGGTTGGCACTCTCCTCGACCTCGTGTATCTTGATATCGAGATAGTTTGACCGGTACTAAGGGTCGCCTGACTTCCCGCGCCCCAGGGTGCGACGGCAAGATGGACGCGAACCCGCGAACTCCCGAGGAGACGGCTGATGGCCAGTCAGGACAGCTTCGGTGCCAAGGGCACCCTGGACGTGGACGGACAGTCCTACGAGATCTACCGCCTCGATGCGGTCAAGGGCGAGGGCCTCGACGTCGAGAGCCTGCCCTTCTCGCTCAAGGTGCTGCTGGAGAACCTGCTCCGCACCGAGGACGGCGCCGACATCACGGCCGACCACATCAAGGCGATCGCCGGCTGGGACGCCAGCGCGGCGCCCGACCAGGAGATCCAGTTCACGCCCGCTCGCGTGATCATGCAGGACTTCACCGGCGTGCCCTGCGTCGTCGACCTCGCCACGATGCGCGAGGCGATGGCCGAGCTCGGCGGCGACGCCACCAGGATCAACCCGCTCGCCCCCGCCGAGATGGTCATCGACCACTCGGTGATCGCCGACGTCTTCGGCTCGGCCGACGCCTTCCAGCGCAACGTCGAGATCGAGTACGAGCGCAACCGCGAGCGCTACCAGTTCCTGCGCTGGGGCCAGGGGGCCTTCGACGACTTCAAGGTCGTCCCGCCCGGCACCGGCATCGTCCACCAGGTCAACATCGAGCACCTCGCCCGCGTGGTCATGGTGCGCGACGGCGTGGCCTACCCCGACACCTGCGTCGGCACCGACTCGCACACCACGATGGTCAACGGCATCGGCGTGGTGGGCTGGGGCGTCGGCGGCATCGAGGCCGAGGCCGCGATGCTCGGCCAGCCGGTCTCCATGCTGATCCCGCGCGTCGTGGGCTTCAAGCTCTCCGGCGAGCTCCCCGAGGGCTCGACCGCCACCGACCTCGTGCTGACGATCACCGAGATGCTGCGCGAGCACGGCGTCGTCGGCAAGTTCGTCGAGTTCTACGGCGAGGGCGTCTCCGCGCTGCCGCTGGCCAACCGCGCCACGATCGGCAACATGAGCCCCGAGTTCGGCTCGACCATCGCCGTCTTCCCGATCGACGACCAGACCGTCGACTACCTGCGGATGACCGGCCGCTCCGAGGAGCAGCTCGCGCTCGTCGAGGCGTACGCCAAGGAGCAGGGCCTGTGGCACGACCCGAGCGCGGAGCCGCGCTTCAGCGAGCGCCTCGAGCTCGACGTCTCGACCGTGGTGCCCTCGCTCGCCGGTCCGAAGCGTCCCCAGGACCGCGTCGAGGTCACCGCCGCCAAGGAGTCGTTCCGCGGCGCGCTGAAGGACTACGTCGACGAGGGTGACAACGACCCCGACGACGCGGCCGAGGCGAGCGGCTACGACGAGGCCGTGGAGGAGTCGTTCCCGGCCTCCGACGCCCCGAGCCACAGCGGCGGCAACGGCGCGCCCGTCCACCCCAGCAAGGCCGAGGGCCGCGCGAGCAGCCCGACGCGTGTCTCGCTCGACGGCCAGGAGTTCGAGATCGACCACGGCGCCGTCGTGATCGCCGCGATCACCTCGTGCACCAACACCTCCAACCCGAGCGTGATGATCGGCGCCGCGCTGCTCGCCAAGAAGGCCGTCGAGAAGGGCCTCTCGCGCAAGCCGTGGGTCAAGACCACGCTCGCGCCGGGCTCCAAGGTCGTCTCCGACTACTACGAGCGCGCCGGCCTCACGCCCTACCTCGACAAGCTCGGGTTCAACCTCGTCGGCTACGGCTGCACCACCTGCATCGGCAACTCCGGGCCGCTGATCCCCGAGGTCTCCGCCGCGGTCAACGAGGCCGACCTCGCGGTCGTCTCGGTGCTCTCGGGCAACCGCAACTTCGAGGGCCGGATCAACCCGGACGTGAAGATGAACTACCTCGCGTCGCCGCCGCTCGTGGTGGCGTACGCCCTCGCCGGCTCGATGGACGTCGACCTGTTCGACGACCCGCTGGGCCAGGACACCGACGGCAACGACGTGTTCCTCAAGGACATCTGGCCGAGCCCGCAGGAGGTCGAGGAGACGATCGCCCAGGCGATCACCTCCGACATGTTCGGCTCGTCCTACGCCGACGTCTTCAAGGGCGACGAGCGCTGGCAGTCGCTGTCCACCCCGGAGGGCAACACCTTCGAGTGGGACGAGGACTCCACCTACGTGCGCCGTCCTCCCTACTTCGACGGCATGCCGCGGGAGCCCGAGCCGGTGCAGGACATCGTCGGCGCGCGGGTGCTGCTCAAGCTGGGCGACTCGGTCACGACCGACCACATCAGCCCGGCCGGCGCCATCAAGAAGGACAGCCCGGCGGGCGCCTACCTCGCCGAGCACGGCGTGGAGCAGCGCGACTTCAACTCCTACGGCTCGCGGCGCGGCAACCACGAGGTGATGATCCGCGGCACCTTCGCCAACATCCGGCTGCGCAACCAGATCGCGCCCGGCACCGAGGGTGGCGTCACCAAGGACTTCACCAAGGACGGCGAGGTCACCAGCGTCTACGAGGCCAGCCAGAGCTACCAGGAGGCCGGCGTCCCGCTGGTCGTCCTGGCCGGCAAGGAGTACGGCTCGGGCTCCTCGCGCGACTGGGCCGCCAAGGGCACTGCGCTGCTGGGGGTGAAGGCCGTCATCGCCGAGTCCTACGAGCGCATCCACCGCTCCAACCTCATCGGCATGGGCGTCATCCCGCTGCAGTTCCCCGAGGGCAAGACCGCCGACGACCTCGGCCTCACCGGTGCCGAGATCATCTCGATCTCCGGCATCACCGAGCTCAACGACGGCACCACGCCCAGGACGGTCACCGTCAAGGTCGAGCCGGCCCCCGGCACCGACCAGGCGCACGGTGAGGCCAGCGAGTTCGAGGCCGTCGTCCGCATCGACACCCCGGGCGAGGCCAACTACTACCGCAACGGCGGGATCATGCAGTACGTCCTGCGCAACCTGCTGCGCGGATGAACGACCGCGCTGCCGACCCGGCAGACGTGTGGCGCGGCCGCGTCCAGGACCACCTGGACGCGGCCGGCCGGCCGCCGCTCGGCGGCATGGCCGACTGGGAGGTCTTCCCCTTCGAGCGCGACGGCCTGACCCCGAAGGCGATGGGGGAGCGGGTCGTCCCCGAGCCCGATCGGTCCCGCGACGCCGCGGACTGCCGCACCTGCCGGTCCCTCACCGTGCCCGCCCAGGTCCTGCACACCGGTGATCGGCTCGCCGTGATCCGCCCGGGCGGCACCAGCCTGCCCTTCGTGGCCAACATCGTCGCGCGCCAGCACGTGCTCATCGACGACCTGGACGACGACGGCCACGCCGAGCTCGGCCGGCTCATCGGCCGCACCTACGCCGCGGTGTCCGCGCTCGACGGCGTCGGCAACGTGCACCTCACCAAGTGGGAGAACGGCAGCGGCCACCTCTCGGTCAACGTGATGGCCCGGCCCCTCGGCGTCCTCGAGCTCCGCGGCTCCAACCTGCCGGTCTGGGCCGACATGCTGCCCGACATCCCGCAGGCCGAGTACGACGAGCGCGCCGAGGCCGTGCGCGCGGCACTGTCGTGACCGACCGACCCGACGACGTGGACGACCCTCACCTGTCCGGTCCCACGGGTGCGCCCGGGTCCGTCCAGGGGACCGACGCGCCGGACGCACGGCCCGCGCCTGCGGCGGCGTACCCGCCCGCCGCCCAGCAGCCGCACCGCAACCTGCCGCTCGTGCTGGCGAGCGTCGCGTCGGCCCTGGTGCTGGGCGCCGCGCTCGTGGCACCCCTCGTCGATCGGGCGATCCGGGGCGACGAGCGCGCGCAGCGCGCCCTCGACCTCACCCTGGTCGAGACGTGGGAGATCACCGACGGGACCCACACGGAGGGCGACGTCGACTATCCGCAGGACCCGCCCGCGGGCGGGCCACACGCGCCGATCTGGCTGGACTGCGGCGTCTACGACGAGCCGGTGCGCGAGGAGAACGCGGTGCACGACCTCGAGCACGGCACCGTGTGGATCACCCACGACCCGGACCTGTCCGACTCCGACCGTGCGCTGCTCGCCGAGCAGCTGCCCGCCAACGGGATCATGTCGCCGCGCGAGGACCTCCCCTCGCCCGTCGTGGTGACGGTCTGGGGCGCCCAGCTGCACCTGGACGGCGCCGACGACCGCCGGCTGGGGCTGTTCCTCGAGGAGTACGGCGACGGGCACACCGCCCCGGAGTTCGGGGTGAGCTGTCGCGGCGGCACGCCCGACCCGCAGGGTGGGCTGCCGGGCGCCGGCACCAACGCCTGACCGCGGCTCCGGCCGCACACCGTGGCGGATCCGAGTCACCAGGTGGCTCGGATCCGCCACGATGTCACGATGCGGTGGTCAGCGGGCCGGGGGAGGCCGGGAGTGGCCTAGCGTGGGCGACATGATCGTCGCCTTCTCACTGTCACCCATGACCAGCGACCCGACCGGCTCGGTCACGGACGCGGTCGCCGCCGCAGTGCGCGTCGTACGCGAGTCCGGCCTGCCGCACGAGACCAACGCCATGTTCACCAACATCGAGGGGGAGTGGGACGAGGTGATGGCGGTGGTCAAGCGAGCCGTCGACGTCGTCGCCGAGGTGTCCCCGCGGGTCGGGCTCGTGCTGAAGGCCGACATCCGCCCCGGCTACGACGGCCAGCTGAGGGCCAAGGTCGAGCGGATCGAGGAGGCGTTGCGCGATGGACAGTGAGGTGCGCAGCTATCGCACCGGTGGCGACGAGGTCGTGCTCGACCTGACCCGGGACGCGGCCGACTTCGTGTCGGGGCGCGGCGACGGGCTCCTCCAGGTCTTCGTCCCGCACGCGACCGCGGGGATCGCGGTCATCGAGACCGGCGCCGGCTCCGACGACGACCTGCTGGCCGCGCTCGGCGACCTGCTCCCCGCCGACGACCGGTGGCGGCACCGCCACGGCTCTGCCGGCCACGGGCGCTCCCACGTCATGCCCGCGATCGTCCCGCCCCACTGCACCGTGCCGGTGCTCGGGGGGACGCTCGCCCTCGGCACCTGGCAGAGCATCTGCCTGGTGGACCTCAACGTCGACAATGCCGAGCGCCAGGTGCGCTGGTCGTTCCTCGCGGCGTGACGACGTGAGCGACGGCAGGGCGCTCGGCGGCACGGTCGAGGTGCGCGAGGCCGGCGACGTGGACACCCCCGCGGTCGAGAGGATCGTGGAGGCCGCGTTCGGTGAGCACGGGGTGGCCATCAACGACGTGATGGCGCGGCTGCGCGGTGTCGAGGAGGACATGGCGGTCGAGCTGGTCGCCGTCGCCGACGACGAGATCGTCGGGTGCGTCGCGCTGTCCCGTGCCTGGCTCGACGCCCGCGAGCGGCTGGTGGACGTGCTGGTGCTCAGCCCGCTGGCGGTCGCTCCCGAGCGCCAGGGCAGGGGCATCGGGAGCCGGCTGCTCGCCGAGGTCCCCCCGGTGGCCGAGCGTCTCGGCGCGCCACTGGTGTTCCTCGAGGGTGCGCCCGGCTACTACGGCAACCGCGGCTGGAGCCCGGCCTCGACACACGGCCTCGAGCGGCCCTCGTTCCGCATCCCCGAGCCGGCCTGCCAGGTCCTGCTGCTCGCGGGCCACGAACCGTGGATGACGGGGCGGCTGGTCTACCCGGACGCGTGGTGGCGCCTCGACCTGGTCGGCCTGCGCGACCCGGAGCTCGGGGAGGTGGAGCGGGCGCTCGGCGGTGGTCGGTAGGATCGAACACCTGTTCGATAGAATGGCCGGCGTGTTCCCTGCGCCGCAGCCCCGCCAACGGCCCACGCCGCCGTCGGGCCACCCCGGCGTGGCCCCGCCCGGCTGGCCCCGGCAGGTCCGTCCTCCCGACGCCCCCGACTGGGAGGCGACCGCCGCCAGCTGGTTGCTCGACATCTGTCCACCCGACTACCGCCGCTTCTCCGGCCTGCGCCGCCACGTCGTCGTGCTCGCCCGCTTCGCCGTGCTGCACGTCGAGGCCCAGCAGCTCGCCACGCGCCGGGGGCTGAGCGAGATCCGCGGCGACCTCAAGGACGTGGCCGACGAGGCGGTCGTCCTCGCGGCCGTGCAGACCTTCCAGCTCGAGGACGCCCGCCTGCTCGGCGTACGCCGCGAGGTGGGTCTCGTCGAGGACGCGCTCCGCGGGCGTCGCTACCGGGTGCGGATGTGAGGGCTGGCTAGGGTCGGCGGATGCATCGATTCGCCGCGGTGGCCGTCGTCGACCCACACGGGCGGGTCCTGGTGCAGGAGCGCGGGCACGACGCCGTCCACGAGCCGGGGCGTTGGGGCTATCCCGGCGGCGACCTCGAGGACGGCGAGGACTTCGCGGCGGCGGCCGTCCGCGAGCTCGCGGAGGAGACCGGACTGGTCGTCGCGGCCGACGACCTCGAGTCGTTGGGGGTACGACGCTTCCACAGCGACGGGTGCGGCGGCGACGACGAGTTCGAGCTCTTCGCGGTGCGGACGAGGGCCACCGACGAGGACGTCGTGTGCGGCGAGGGCCGGCAGATGGACTTCGTCGACCTCGACGACCTCGCCGGCCGGCCGCTCCACCGCGCAACGGAGCTGACCCTCGATCTGGTGCGGCAGTGGTGCGCGAGCGCGATCCGGACCGACTTCGTGCAGGTGACGCTGGTCGATCCGCGCGGGCGCGTGCTGATGCAGGAGCGCGACGAGCACGCCCCGGTCTGGCCCGACATGTGGTGCTTTCCCGGTGGCGGTCTCGAGGAGGGTGAGGAGCCCGTGGTCGGAGCCGCGCGCGAGCTCGCCGAGGAGACGGGCGTCGCGGCGGCGCCCGATGAGCTCACCGACCTCGGCCGGTTCGAGCTCGCCACCGACCGCGGGACCTTCCGGTTCCACGCCTTCGTGGCCCGTACGACGCTCGGCGACCGCGACCTGGAGTGCCACGAGGGCCGGCAGATGGTGTTCGTCGCGCCGGCTCGGTTGGCCGACCTCGACCTCGTCCCGTCCACCCGGCTCGTCGAGCCGTCCCTCGGTCGGTGGATCGACGACCACCCCTTCGACCCCGGCCCCGACCCGCGCCGCTTCGCCGGCGTCATCCTGGTCGACCGCAGGGGTTGGATCCTGCTGCAGGAGCGCGACGAGCACCCGCGCATCGACCCCGAGAAGTGGGGACTCGCCGGAGGCCACGTCGAGCCCGGGGAGGACTTCGAGCCCGCTGCCCACCGCGAGCTGGAGGAGGAGACCGGCGTACGCCTTCCGCCCGGCGGGCTGCGGCTCTTCCGCGAGTTCGTCGTCGACCACCGGGAGGCCTACGGCACCTGGGACGTGATGCAGGTGTTCGTCGCCGCCACCGACCTGACCGACGCCGACATCGACTGCCGCGAGGGCCGCCGGATCATCTTCGTCGACCCCGAGGTCGCGCGCGGGCTCGACCTGACCTCGGCCGCGATCGACATCGTTCCGGCCTTCCTCGGCAGCGACGTCTACGCCACGATGACCCCATGAGCCGCCCCAGCCTGACCGTGCACCCCGTCCCGTCGATGGGTGCCGAGGACGTGGTCGTCACCATGGACGGCACCGTCCTCACCGGCACCGAGGACGGCGTGATCTGGGCGCTCGACCCGGCCACCGGCAGCACCCGACGGGTCGCCGACACAGGTGGCCGCCCGCTCGGGCTCGAGCTGCTGCCCGACGGCGACCTCGTGGTGTGCGACGCGCGCCGCGGCGTGCTGCGGGTGTCGCTCGGGACCGGCGCCGTGGAGGTGCTGGTCGACCGGGTCGAGGGCCGGGCGATGATGTTCTGCAACAACGCGGCCGTCGCGGCCGACGGCACCATCTGGTTCAGCGACTCCTCGCTGCACTTCGGCGTCGAGCGGTGGAAGGACGACTTCGTCCAGGACACCCGCACCGGCCGGCTGGTGCGCCGCGACCCCGACGGCTCCGTCGAGGTGGTGCTCACCGGGTTGGCGTTCGCCAACGGCGTGGCGCTGGCCGCCGACGAGTCCTACGTCGCGGTCGCCGAGTGCCGCGGGCGCACCGTCGTACGCCTGTGGCTGGCCGGGCCGAGGGCGGGGGAGCGCGACCACCTCGTCACCGACCTCCCGGGCTACCCCGACAACATCAGCCGGGGGAGCGACGGGCTCATCTGGGTGGCCGTCGCGAGCCCGGTCGACGGCCTCGTCGAGCGCCTGGGGTCCGCGCCGCTCCTACTGCGTCGGGCGATCACGCGGATCCCCGAGAGGCTCCAGCCCAGGCCGGCGCAGACGATCCGGGTGCAGGCCTACGACGACACAGGGCGGCTGGTGCACGACCTCGACCTCGAGCGGCCCGGCGACGGCCCCGGCTTCCACATGGTGACCGGGGTGCGGGAGCACGACGGACGCGTCTGGCTGGGCAGCCTGCACGAGCCGTCGGTAGCAGTCATCGACCGTCCATGAAATAGACTCCTGCCCCATGGCTCTCCTCGACTCGATCGCCTCCCCGCGCGACCTCCGCGGCCTCACCGCGGAGCAGCTCGACGAGCTCGCGGCCGAGATCCGCGACGTGATGATCCGCACGGTCGCGACCAACTCGGGTCACCTGGGCCCCAACCTCGGTGTGGTCGAGCTGACGCTCGCGATCCACCGCGTCTTCGACTCTCCCCACGACCGCGTCGTCTTCGACACCGGCCACCAGTCGTACGTGCACAAGCTCGTCACCGGGCGCCACACCGACTTCGACACCCTGCGCAAGGAGGGCGGCCTCAGCGGCTACCCGAGCCAGGCCGAGTCCGAGCACGACATCGTCGAGAACTCGCACGCCTCGACCGCCCTGTCCTACGCCGACGGGCTCGCCAAGGCCTACGCGATCCGCGGTGACGAGCGCCACGTCGTCGCCGTCATCGGCGACGGCGCGCTGACCGGCGGCATGGCGTGGGAGGCCCTCAACAACATCGCCATCGCGAAGAAGAGCCGCCTGGTGATCGTCGTCAACGACAACGAGCGCTCCTACACGCCGACCATCGGCGGGCTCGCCACCGCGCTGACCTCGCTGCGCACCAACCCCCGCTACGAGCAGGTCCTCGACCTGGTGAAGAAGCGGCTCAACGCCGTGCCCGGCGTCGGCCACGCGGCCTACGACGCCCTCCACGCCGTCAAGAAGGGGATGAAGGACGCGATCGCCCCGCAGGGCCTCTTCGAGGACCTCGGCCTGAAGTACGTCGGCCCCGTCGACGGACACGACCGGACCGCGATGGAGCAGGCGCTGGCCAGCGCCAAGCGCTTCGACGGCCCCGTGATCGTCCACGCCCTGACCCGCAAGGGCCAGGGCTACGACCCGGCGCTGCGCCACGAGGCCGACCAGTTCCACGCGCCCGGCCCGTTCGACGTGCAGACCGGTGCGGAGAAGCCCAAGGGCAAGATCTGGACCGACCACTTCTCCGAGGCCATCGTCGACCTCGGCGCCCGCCGCGAGGACGTGGTGGCGATCACCGCGGCCATGATGCACCCCGTCGGCCTCGACGTGTTCGCCGAGAAGTACCCCGAGCGCACGTTCGACGTCGGCATCGCCGAGCAGCACGCCGTCACGTCGGCCGCCGGCCTGGCGATGGGTGGCCTGCACCCCGTCTTCGCCGTCTACGCGACCTTCCTCAACCGCGCCTTCGACCAGGTGCTGATGGACGTCGCCCTGCACCGCTGCGGCGTCACGTTCGTGCTCGACCGCTCGGGCGTCACCGGCGACGACGGGGCCAGCCACAACGGCATGTGGGACATGTCGATCCTCCAGGTCGTCCCGGGCCTGCGGCTGGCGGCACCGCGCGACGTCACGCGGCTGGGCGAGCTGCTCGACGAGGCGGTCCAGGTCGACGACGCCCCGACGGTGGTGCGCTTCCCCAAGGGCCCGCCGCCGGAGGACGTCCCCGCCATCGGCCGCGCCGGCGGCGCCGACGTGCTCGTGCGCTCGGGTGAGCGCGACGTGCTGATCGTGGCCGTCGGGTCGATGGCCACGACCGCCGTCGACGTGGCGTCGCGACTGACCGCCCAGGGGATCGGGGTCACGGTGGTGGACCCCCGCTGGGTGAAGCCGGTCGACCCCGCTCTGATCGACCTCGCCCGCGAGCACCGCCTCGTGGTGAGCGTCGAGGACAACGGGCGCGTCGGCGGGTGTGGCACCGCGCTGCTCCAGGCGCTCACCGACGCGGGCGTGCGTACGCCGTTCCGCCTCCACGGCATCCCGCAGGAGTTCCTCGACCACGCCAAGCGCGACGCCATCCTCGCCCGCATCGGGCTCGACGCGCAGACCCTCGCCCGCTCGATCGTCGAGGACGTCACCGCCCTCGACCGGGGGCTCACCGTCGTCGAGGTCGACCACACCGCCTGAACAGCACCCGGGTGTCCCTGCCGACGGGAGGCTCGGCGGAGGGGTCGACGGTCGGGGCCGGGCGGTCCTAGGTTGCTGTGATGAGCGTCTTCCGGACGAAGTCAGTCGAGCAGTCGATCGCCGAGACCGACGAGCCCGAGCACCGGCTGAAGAAGAACCTCGGCGTCCTCGACCTGATGGTGTTCGGTGTCGGGGTCATCATCGGCGCCGGCATCTTCGTCATCACCGGCACCGTGGCCAAGACCAACGCCGGCCCGGCGATCACCCTGGCCTTCGCGATCGCGGGCCTGGCCTGCGCGCTCGCCGCCCTCTGCTACGCCGAGTTCGCCTCGACGGTGCCCGTCGCGGGGAGCGCGTACACGTTCTCCTACGCCACGTTCGGCGAGCTGATCGCCTGGATCATCGGCTGGGACCTCGTGCTGGAGTTCACCATCGGGTCGGCGGCGCTCGCGACCAGCTTCTCCGGCTACTTCCAGGAGGTGTTCGACGGCACGTTCCTGGAGGTGCCGGCCTCGCTGGGCTCGGCCGCCGGCGGCACCATGGACCTCCCGGCGATCATCATCTCGCTGCTCGTGACGGTCGTGCTGATCGCCGGCATCAAGTTCTCCAGCGTGCTCAACCAGGTCGTCGTCGCCATCAAGCTGCTGGTCGTCGCGGCCGTCATCGTCTTCGGCATCAGCCACATCGACACCGCCAACTACTCGCCGTTCATCCCGCCCTCGGAGCCGGCACCCGCGGGCGACGCCGGCTTCATGGACTCCTCCCTCATCAGCACCCTCCTCGGCATCGACCCGGCGGTGTACGGCGTGGCCGGCGTCATCGCCGCCGCGGCCACGGTCTTCTTCGCGTTCATCGGCTTCGACATCGTCGCGACGACCGCCGAGGAGACGCGCAACCCCCAGCGCGACATCCCGCGCGGCATCCTCGGGTCGCTGGCGATCGTCACGGTGCTCTACATGGCCGTCAGCCTGGTCGTCACCGGCATGCAGAACTACCGCGACATCGACGAGAACGACGCCGCCCCGCTGGCGACGGCGTTCGACGCGGTCGGCATGGAATGGATGGGACGGCTCATCGCGATCGGCGCCTGCATCGGCCTGATCGTGGTCGTGATGATCCTGATGCTCGGCCAGACGCGCGTGGGGTTCGCCATGGCGCGCGACGGTCTCCTACCCCGACGCCTGGCGCGGGTCCACCCGAGGTTCGGGACGCCCTACATCTTCACCGCCATCACCGGCGTCGCCGTGGCCTGCCTGGGCGGGTTCGTCGACCTCGCCACCCTCGTCGAGATGGTCAACATCGGCACGCTGTTCGCGTTCGTGCTGGTCAGCGCGGGCGTCGTGGTGCTGCGCCGCCAGCGTCCCGACCTCCCGCGCGGCTTCCGGACGCCCGCCGCCCCGCTGGTCGCGAGCGTCTCGGTGCTGCTGTGCGGCTACCTGATGCTCAACCTCAAGGGCGACACCTGGGTCCGGTTCGTGGTGTGGATGGCGATCGGCCTCGTCGTCTACTTCGCGTACGGCCGCACCCACTCCCGGCTCGGCCGCGGGGAGTACGACAAGCACGCCCGGCCGTCCGACACACCCTCCGGCGGCTGACCCCACCCAGGCACGAGTCGGCTCGTCCTGACCCCGAAATGGCGCCGAGTCGGCTCGTCCTGACCCCGAAATGGCGCCGAGTCGGCTCATCCTGACCCCGAAATGGCGCCGAGTCGGCGCATCCTGACCTCGCAATGGTCAGGACGCGCCGACTCGACGTGTCAGGGGCGTCAGGACGCGCCGACTCGGCGTGCTCGGCGTGTGCCGCTCAGTGGAACCGCTTGCCGGTCACCTTCTCCGAGATGCCCTGGACGTCGAGCATGAAGGTGAGCCCGCCGTTCCAGAAGGAGAACCCGGCGCCGGTGATCATCGCCAGGTCGATGTCCTGCGGGGCCGCGACGACGCCCTCGTCGAGCATCAGGCGCGCCTCCTCGGCGAGCCCGGAGAGGGCCGCCACGCGCAGCTCCTCCTTGGTCAGCTCGACCGGAGACGCCGGCTGCTCCTGCAGGGCCTTGATCTCCGGGTCGATGGAGAGGTCGGGCAGGTAGAACGAGGTCTTCTTCTCCGCCACGACCCGCTCCAGGAGCGGCGAGACGTAGAAGCGGTCGGGGAACGCTCCGGCCAGGGTCTCGTTGTTGTGCAGCGCGATCGCCGGGCCGACGAGGCCGAGCAGCATGAACGGCGGCATCGGGGCGATGCCGGCGAACGCGGCGTCCGCGGTCTCGATCGGGGTGCCGGCGTCGACCGCCTTGGCGACCTCGCCCAGGAAGCGGCCGAGGAGGCGGTTGACGATGAACGACGGGCTGTCCTTGACCAGGATCGAGGTCTTCTTCAGCGCCTTGCCGGTCGCGAACGCGGTGGCCAGGGTGGCGTCGTCGGTGGCGTCGCCCTTCACGATCTCCAGCAGCGGCATGACCGCGACCGGGTTGAAGAAGTGGAAGCCCACGACCCGCTCGGGGTGCTGGAGGTCGGCCGCCATCTCGGTGATCGACAGCGAGGAGGTGTTGGTCGCCAGCACGCACTCGGGCGAGACGACCTTCTCGACGTCGGCGAAGACCGTCTTCTTGATCGCCATCTCCTCGAAGACGGCCTCGATCACGAAGTCGGCGTCACCGAAGGCGACCTGCTTGTCGGTCTCACCCGTGACCAGCGCCTTGTGCCGGTTGGCCTTGTCCTGGTTGATCCGGCCCTTGGCGAGGAGCTTGTCGATCTCGGCGTGGACGTAGGCCACGCCCTTGTCGGCACGCTCCTGGTCGAGGTCGGTCAGCACGACCGGCACCTGCAGGCGACGGACGAACAGCAGCGCGAGCTGGCTGGCCATCAGGCCGGCGCCGACGATGCCGACCTTCGTCACCGGACGGGCGAGCGACCGGTCGGGCGCCCCGGCAGGCCGCTTGGCGCGCTTCTGCACGAGGTCGAACGAGTAGAGCGAGGCGAGCAGCTCGGCGGTCCTCGACAGCTCCTCGAGGGCGTCGTCCTCGGCCGCGAAGCCGGTGTCGCGGTCGCTGTCGCGCGCCGCGGCGATGAGCTCGACGGCCTTCGCGGCGGCAGGGGACGCGCCGCCGGTCTTGGCCGCGACGATGCCCCGGGCGCGCTCGATCGCGGCGTCCCAGGCCTCGCCCCGGTCGACCTCTGGGCGCTCGACGACGGTCTCGCCACGTACGACGGACGCGGCCCACAGCAGCGACTGCTCCAGGAAGTCGGCACCGCCGAACACCGCGTCGGCCAGCCCGAAGTCGTAGGCCGCCTGGCCGCCCAGCGTCCTGCCCTGGTTGAGCGGGTTCTCGACGATCAGCGTGACGGCCTTGTCGGCACCGACCAGGTTGGGCACCAGCCAGGCGCCGCCCCAGCCGGGGACCAGGCCGAGCATGACCTCGGGCAGGCCGAGGGCCGGCGCGGAGTCCATGACGGTGCGGTAGGTGCAGTGCAGGGCCACCTCGAGGCCGCCGCCGAGGGCGAGGCCGTTGACGAGGCCGAACGACGGCTTGCCGCCGTCCTGCAGCTTGCGGAACACCGCGTGGCCGAGCTCGCCGACGGTGCGTACGGCGTCGGGTCCGCCGCCCTGGATGGCGGTGAGGTCGGCGCCGGCCGCCAGGATGAACGGCTTGCCCGTCACCGCGATCGCGTCGATCGTCTCGTCGGCCAGGGCCGCGTCGATCGCCTCGTTGAGGGCGAGCAGCGACGCCGGCCCGAACGTGTTGGGCTTGGTGTGGTCCTCGCCGTTGTCGAGGGTGATCAGCCCGAACGTCACGCCCGGCAGCGCCACCGTGCGCAGGTGGGCGCGGGTCACGCGCTCGGCGTCGGAGACGATCGCCTGCGCGCGCTCGTAGATGCTGGTGTCGTGCGTGCTCACTTGGTCTCTCCCGTCGAGTCGGAGCTGCTGGAGCCGGCGCCGGTCCAGTGCGGGTTCTCCCAGATCACGGTGCCGCCCATGCCGATGCCGATGCACATGGTCGTGAGGCCGTAGCGGACCTCGGGACGCTCCTCGAACTGGCGCGCCAGCTGGTTCATCAGGCGTACGCCGGAGGAGGCCAGCGGGTGGCCCATCGCGATCGCGCCGCCGTAGGGGTTGACCCGCGGGTCGTCGTCGGCGATGCCGTAGTGCTCGAGGAATGCGAGCACCTGCACGGCGAACGCCTCGTTGACCTCGAACGCGTCGATGTCGTCGATGGTGAGACCGGCGAGCCTGAGCGCCTTCTCGGTCGCCGGGATCGGGCCGGCGCCCATCACCTCGGGCTCGACGCCGACGAAGGCGTAGGTGACCAGGCGCATCTTCACCGGGAGGCCGAGCTCGCGCGCGGTCTCCTCGTCGGCGAGCAGCGCGGCGGTGGCGCCGTCGTTGATGCCGGCGGCGTTGCCCGCGGTCACGTTGCCGTGGGAGCGGAAGGGGGTCTTGAGCCCGGCGAGCGACTCCATGGTCGTCTCGGGCCGCATCGGCTCGTCGAGCGTGGCCAGGCCCCAGCCCGCCTCGGCGGAGCGGGTCGCGACCGGCACCAGGTCGGGCTGGATCTTGCCGGCGTCGTAGGCGGCCTTGGTCTTCTGCTGGCTGCGCACGGCGTACTCGTCGACGCGCTGCTTGGTGATCGTGGGGTAGCGGTCGTGCAGGTTCTCCGCGGTCTTGCCCATCACGAGCGCGTCGGGGTCGACGATCCGCTCCGAGAGGATGCGCGGGTTGGGGTCGACGCCCTCGCCCATGGGGTGGCGGCCCATGTGCTCGACGCCGCCGGCGATCGCGACGTCGTAGGCACCGAAAGCGATGCCGGACGCGGTGTTGGTGACGGCGGTCATCGCGCCCGCGCACATGCGGTCGATGGAGTAGCCGGGCACGCTCTGCGGCAGTCCGGCGAGGAGGGCGGCGGTGCGCCCGATCGTCAGGCCCTGGTCGCCGATCTGGGTGGTGGCGGCGACGGCCACCTCGTCGACGCGCTCGGGCGGCAGCGACGGGTTGCGGCGCATCAGCTCGCGGATGCACTTGATGACGAGGTCGTCGGCCCGCGTCTCGGCGTACTGGCCCTTGGCCTTGCCGAACGGGGTGCGTACGCCGTCGACGAAGACGACCTCACGCTGTGGTCGGGACACTGGCTACTCCCAGGCTCTCAGTGGACAGGGTGAGACCACGTTACCCTTGGGTAACAACGCCTGCCCATCATCGGCGGGTGTGTGTCGGGTCACGAGGTCGCACTCACTAGGCTCCTGCTCATGGCCGAACGACTCGTGCACATCGTCGACGACGCCGAGCTGTCGATGCCGGCCGACGCCGGCGACCTCACGCTCGTCGTCGTCCTCACCGGATTCCTCGACGCCGGCAAGTCCGCCGAGCTCGCCGCGCGCCACCTCGCCGGGCTGACGGAGGGCAAGGTCGTGGCGACCTTCGACGTCGACTCGCTGCACGACTACCGCGCGCGCCGCCCGCCCGTGACGTTCATCCGCGACCACTACACCGACTACGAGGCGCCCCGGCTGGTGGTCCGCGCGATGCGCGACACCGGCGGTACGCCGTTCCTGCTGCTCGCCGGCCCCGAGCCCGACATCCGGTGGGAGGGCTTCGCCCGCGCCGTGCGGGAGGTCGTGGAGCGCTTCGGCGTCTCGCGGGTGGTCAGCATGGGCGCCGTGCCGATGGCGGTGCCGCACACCCGGCCGATCGCCATCACGCCGCACGCCAACCGCCCCGACCTCGTCCCGGGCGAGAGCCCGTGGCAGGGCGAGCTGCGGGTCCCGGCCAGCGCGCAGGCGCTGCTGGAGATCCGGCTGGGGGAGTGGGGCGTCGACGCGCTCGGCTTCGTCGCGCACATCCCGCACTACCTCGCCCAGATGGAGTACCCCCAGGCCGCCCTGGTGCTGCTCGAGCACCTCGAGATCGGCGGCCACCTCACCATCGACCTCACCGAGCTCCGCGAGGCCGCCGAGATCACCATGACCGAGGTCGACCGCTACCTCGCCAGCCACGACGAGGTCGGCGAGGTGGTGCGTGGCCTGGAGCAGCAGTACGACTCCTTCCGCGAGGCCGAGGCGAGCGGGTCGTCCCTGCTGGCCGGCGACGGCCCGCTGCCCACCGGCGAGGAGATCGGCAGCGCGTTCGAGGCGTTCCTGGCCAACCTCGACGGCGACCCCAAGGACGACTCCGGCTCGCGCGACGACGACCCCGGCTGGGACGGCCGCTGATGGCCGGCAGCGCCGCGGAGCTCACCGCGCTCCTCGACCTCGAGCAGCTCGAGGTGGACCTCTACCGGGGTGCCCAGGCCGACACCGAGCGGCAGCGGGTGTTCGGCGGCCAGGTCGCGGCCCAGGCCGTCGTGGCCGCCACCCGCAGCGTCGAGAGCACCTTCGTGATGCACTCGATGCACTCCTACTTCCTGCGCCCCGGCGACACCACGGTGCCGATCGTCTACGACGTCGAGCGCATCCGCGACGGCCGCTCGTTCGTCACCCGGCGCGTCTCTGCGCGCCAGCACGGGCGGGCGATCTACTACATGACCGCCGACTTCCAGGTGGTCGAGCCCGGCCTCGAGCACCAGGACCGGATGCCCGAGGTGCCGACCCCGGAGCAGGGGATGCCGCTGTCGGAGCTCGCACGCGGCCTGTCGCCCGGCGCCGTCGGGCAGTGGGAGCGCGAGTGGGCGGCGCTCGATATCCGCCACGTCGGCATGACGGGGATGGGGATCCCCGAGGACCCGGACCAGCCGGCCCGCGCCCGGCTCTGGATCAAGGTCGACGGCGACCTCGGCGACGACGTCACGACGCAGCAGGCGGCGTTCACCTACGCCAGCGACCTGACGCTGCTCGGCGCGACCCTGGTCCCGCACGGCATCCACATCGGCTCGCCCCGCCTCCAGCCCGCCTCGCTCGACCACACGATCTGGTTCCACCGTCCCTTCCGCGCCGACGACTGGTGGCTCTACGACCAGTTCGCGCCGTTCGCCGGGGGAGCGCG
The DNA here is from genome assembly GCF_017086465.1 of Nocardioides sp. zg-1228. NCBI lineage: Bacteria > Bacillati > Actinomycetota > Actinomycetes > Propionibacteriales > Nocardioidaceae > Nocardioides > Nocardioides sp. zg-1228. Next base: position 1,905,583 of record NZ_CP070961.1, read on the forward strand.
CGGGCTCGCCCTGGCGCGGGTGTTCTCGCGGACGGGTGAGCTCGTCGCGACCGTCGCCCAGGAGGGCCTGATCCGGCTGCGCGACGACCGCGCCTAGCCCGATCCGCGGTGCGGCGCGCCGTCGCCGATGGTTCATCAAGGTATGTCGCTGGACCGGCACTTCCCTCGATCAATTGAGGCCGGGAAGTGCGGGTTGCCCTGCATACCTTGATGAACCGTCAGGCGGGGGAGGTCCGGCCGAGCAGGTGCGGGGACCCGTCGGTCGGGTTGGTCAGCGCCAAGGTCCAGCCGTGGTCGTCGTGGCGCGCGGCGTAGGCCACGGTGGCGGGCAGCAGCACCGGCTTCTTGAACGCAGCCTCGACCGTCACGGCCGCCGGGAGCCGGTTCTCGATCGCGGCCACCGACCGGGCGAGCGTCCACATGCCGTGGGCGATCTGGCGCGGGAACCCCAGTGCCCGCGCCGGCAGGGCGTGCAGGTGGATCGGGTTGGCGTCGCCTGACACCCCGGCGTACGTGCGCCCGAGGCCGGCGGGCAGCCGCCACTCGACGCCTCCGCTGGGCGGGTCCGGGACCTGCAGGCCGGGTGCGGGCTCGCCGGGGACGGACGCCCCGCGGCGGAGGTAGGTGGAGGTGGACTCCCACGCGCTGCCGTCGTCGCCGGAGACCGTGGTGGTGAAGTCGAGCAGCACGCCCCTCGCGTGCGGTCGCGGCCGGCCCACCGCTGTGGCGACGTCGAGGCGCTCACCCACCGCGACCTCACGGCGCGCGGTGATGCTGTTCGCCACGTGCACCATCCCGATAGCGGCGTAGGGGAACGCCCGGTCGGTCATGATCGCCACGTGCAGCGGGAACGCCAACAGGTGCGGGTACGTGACGGGCACGACGTCGCGGCGGGGGAAGCCGCACACGTCGGCGTACGCGTCGACGCGGGCCCGCTCGACGACCACGCCGCCACGGCTGCGGGCCAGGCCGCTGAACTCGCCGACGTCGCCCTTGCGGATGCCGGGCAGCCGGTTGACGAGCGGCACCGCCGGGAGCGCGGCGCGCACCAGCGCGGCGACCGAGTCGCCCGCCATCACGCCCCCAGCATCATCTGGCCGCACACCCGCACGACGTTGCCGTTGACGGCCGCCGACCCGGGGCTCGCGAGCCACGCGACCGTCTCTGCGACGTCGATCGGCAGGCCGCCCTGCGACATGGCGTTGAGGCGCTGGCCGACCTCCCGGGTCAGGAACGGCACGGCCCCGGTCATCTGAGTGACGATGAAGCCGGGAGCGACGGCGTTGACGGTGGTGCCGCCGTCGAGCTCGTCGCGCAGGCTCTCGACGAGCCCGATCACGCCGGCCTTCGACGTGGCGTAGTTGGTCTGGCCGACGTTGCCGGCGATGCCCGAGGTGGAGGCGACGCCGACGATCCGGCCGTCGGCGCGGAGGACCCCCGAGTCGAGCAGCTCGCGGGTGATCCGCTCGGGCGCGGTGAGGTTGACGGCGATGACGCTGCTCCAGCGCTCGGCGTCCATGTTGGCGAGCCTCCGGTCGCGGGTGATGCCCGCGTTGTGCACGACCACGTCGACGCCGCCGTGGTGCTCGCGCAGGTGGTGGGCGATGCGCTGCGGCGCGTCCTTGACGGTGATGTCGAGCACCAGGTGGTCACCGTCGAGCTCGGCCATCAGGGTCTGCAGCTCGCTGGCCGCCTGCGGCACGTCGACGCCGACGACCCGCGCGCCGTCGCGGTGCAGGACGCGCGCGATCTCCTCGCCGATGCCGCGGCTGGCCCCGGTCACCAGCGCGACCTTGCCGGCCAGCGGGCGCTCCGGGTCGGTGGCCGGCACGGTGGTGGTCGCGGCGCCGTGGCTGCCGACGCGCACCACCTGGCCGGAGACGTAGGCCGACCTGGGGGAGAGCAGGAACGCCAGGGTCGAGGCGATCGCGCCGTCGGCGGCCGGGGCGACGTAGACGAGCTGCACGGTGCCACCGCGGCCGATCTCCTTGCTGAGCGAGCGGGTGAACCCCTCGAGCGCGCGCTGGGCGACCCGCTCGGAGCCGGTGCGCTGCTCGGGCGGCGTCCCGAGGACGACGACCCGCGGGCACGGCTCGAGGCGCCGCATGAGCGGGGTGAAGAACTCCTGCAGCGCGACCAGGGCGGTGGTGTCGGTGATGCCGGTGGCGTCGAACACGAGCGCCTTGGCGCGGGCGTCGTCCCCGAGGGTCGTCGCCGAGGCGATGCCGAGCCCGTCGAGCGTGGTGGGGAGGGTCTCGGCCAGGCGGCCCGCACCGCCGAGGATCACGAGCCCGTCGACCAGGGGCGCACCCTCGGACCAGCGCTGGAGCGGGGTCGGGTCGGGCAGGCCGAGGACCTTGACGAGCTGCTTGCCGATCGGGGAGGACACGAAGCCCTGGTAGCGGTCACGCATGGTGGGAGCCTGCCTCTTCGCGGGGTGGGGGACGGGACGGGCGCGGCTCGGAGTCCGCTTCGGGTGGCGTGGCCCTCCCGCCGTTGGCGGGAGCCGGCGCTGCGGCAAGGATAGGAACATGCAGCCCACCACCCGCCCCGTCGCCGTCGTCGGCGGCAACCGCATCCCGTTCGCGCGCTCCCACACCGTCTACGCCGGGGTCTCCAACCAGGAGATGCTCACCGCGGCGATCGACGGCCTGGTCGACCGGTTCGACCTGCGGGGCGAGCGGCTCGGCGAGGTCGTCGCCGGCGCCGTGCTCAAACACTCGCGCGACTTCAACCTGACCCGCGAGTGCGTCCTCGGCTCCCGCCTCGCGCCCGAGACCCCGGCCATCGACATCCAGCAGGCGTGCGGCACCGGGCTGCAGGCCGCGATCCAGGTGGCCGACAAGATCGCCCTCGGCGTCGTGGACGCCGGCGTCGCGGGCGGCACCGACACCACCTCCGACGCTCCGGTCGCGATCAGCGACAAGCTCCGTCGCAAGCTGATGCGCGTCAGCGCCGCCAAGGACACCGCCGGCCGGCTCAAGGCCCTCGGCTCGATCCGTCCCGGCGACATCGGCCTCGACATCCCGCAGAACGGCGAGCCCCGCACCGGCCTCTCCATGGGCGAGCACGCGGCGCTGACCGCCCTCGAGTGGCGGATCACCCGCGAGGCCCAGGACGAGCTGGCCGCGCGCTCGCACCACCACCTCGCCCGCTCGTACGACGAGGGCTTCCACGACGACCTCGTGACGCCGTTCCGCGGGGTCGAGCGCGACAACAACCTGCGCCCCGACACGTCGGTGGAGCGGCTCGCGGCGCTCCCGCCTGTCTTCGGCAAGGGCGCAGCGGCCACGATGACCGCCGGCAACAGCACCCCGCTGTCCGACGGTGCGTCCGCGGTGCTGCTCTCCAGCGACGAGTGGGCGCAGGAGCGCGGCCTGCCGGTGCTCGCGCACCTCGTCGACGCCGAGACCGCGGCCGTCGACTACGTCAACGGGCACGAGGGCCTGCTGATGGCTCCGGCGTACGCCGTGCCGCGGATGCTCGCGCGCAACGGGCTCACGCTGCAGGACTTCGACTACTACGAGATCCACGAGGCGTTCGCCTCGCAGGTGCTGGCGACGCTCGCGGCCTGGGAGGACCCGGTGTTCTGCACCGAGCGGCTCGGCCTCGACGCCCCGCTCGGCGCCATCGACCACGACCGGCTCAACGTCAACGGCTCCTCGCTCGCCGCGGCCCACCCCTTCGCCGCCACCGGCGGCCGGATCCTCCCCGTCGCCGCGAAGCTGCTCGCCCAGAAGGGCTCGGGCCGGGCGCTGATCTCGATCTGCGCCGCCGGCGGCCAGGGGGTCGTCGCCATCCTGGAGCGCTGAGCTCCCGCGGGCCCCGTCCCTGGCCGTCCCGTGTCGTCGTCGAAGTCCCCGCTCGAGCGGGGACTTCGACACCTGGAGGCGGTTGCAAAGGCCTCCAAGTGTCAGACTCCCCGCTCGAGCGGGGACTCCGACAGCAGCCAGTTGGGCCCCCGGACAGGATCAGGCGCGGGTGAGGCGGAACCACTCGCCGCGACGCCCGCCGGGCGCGCGGGCGGGAGCTGCGGCGTCGGTCGAGCCGATGCCCGACACGGCCGTCACGTCCCAGCCGCGGTAGGCGCGCTCGATGTCGTGACGCACGGCGTTGCGCGCGCGGATGGGCCACGCCCGCGGGCCGCCCGTACGCATCAGGATGGTGGCGTCGGGCTCGGCGAGCTCGGTGACACCGCCGGCCATGAGGGTGCGGCCGGCGTCGTCGAGGCTCTGGAAGCACCCGACGTCGAGGAACAGGTCGAACCGGTTGCCCACGCCGGAGTGCACCAGGTGGCGCACGTCGCCGATGACGAACCGGGCGTCGTCGAGGCCGTTGCGGCGCACGGCGACGTCGACGGCCTGGCGGACGAAGTCGATCCCCATGGCGTCCCAGCCGCGGTCGACGAGGAGCTTGGTGTTGGCGCCGCGGCCGCAGCCGAGGTCGATCGCGCGACGGAGCCGGTCGGGGCGAAGGGTCTCCTCGTGATCGAGGAGGTGCAGGAGGGTGGGCTGGTCCTCGCGGCTCGCCTTCTCCCAGGGAGTGATCCCGGCGCGATATGCGGTGGCGTAGCCGATGCCCATATGAAGTTCCTGACCTGCGTGCGCGGAGAGTACCGCTGCTCTGCGAGCGTACTACTCCGGCGCTCCTGGCGGGCCCGACTGCTAGGGTCGCTCCCGATCGACATCCTTTAACGAGCCGTCCCGTGAGGCGGAGAAGGAGGTCCGGCGCGCAGATGCCTGCCACCGACGACACCGCGACAGACGCCGTCCCCGACGCGACCGCACCGACCGGGAGCGCGGACCGCACCGAGCGCACCGTCCTCGACGCCCACGACATCTCCCGGGCGCTGACGCGGATCTCGCACGAGCTGCTCGAGCGCAACAAGGGCGCCACCGACCTGGTGCTGCTCGGCCTGCACACCCGCGGAGTGCCCCTCGCGCGACGCATCGCCGAGAGGATCGCCGCGGTCGAGGGCGCACCGGTCGCGGTGGGCGAGCTCGACGTGACGATGTATCGCGACGACCTGCGCTCCCAGCCCACCCGGCGGGCCCACAAGACGGCCCTGCCCCCCGGTGGCATCGACGGGAAGGTCGTCGTCCTGGTCGACGACGTGCTGTTCTCCGGGCGCACCATCCGGGCGGCGCTCGACGCGCTCGCCGACCTCGGCCGGCCCGGCGCCGTACGCCTCGCCGTGCTGGTCGACCGCGGCCACCGCGAGCTGCCGATCCGCGCCGACCACGTCGGCAAGAACCTGCCCAGCGCCCTCGCCGAGCGCGTCAGCGTGCGGCTGGCCGAGGTCGACGGCGCCGACGAGGTGACGATCTCGTGAAGCACCTGCTCTCCATCGACGACCTGACGACCGACGAGATCCTCCAGCTGTTCGAGACGGCCGCCGACATGCACGACGTGCAGACCCGCGACGTCAAGAAGCTGCCGGCCCTGCGTGGTCGCACGGTCGTCAACATGTTCTTCGAGGACTCCACCCGCACCCGGTCGTCGTTCGAGATCGCCGGCAAGTGGCTCTCCGCCGACGTCATCAACGTCAGCGCCAAGGGCTCGAGCACGTCGAAGGGCGAGAGCCTGCGCGACACCGTGCTGACGGTCTGCGCGATGGGCGTTGACGGCCTCGTGATCCGCCACCCCGCCAGCGGCGCGGCGCTCCAGGTCAGCCAGTGGGTCGACGCGGCCGTCGTCAACGCCGGCGACGGCATGCACGAGCACCCCACCCAGGCGCTGCTCGACGCCTACACGTTGCGGCGCCACCTCGGCTCGCTCGAGGGCCGGCACGTCGCGATCGTCGGCGACCTGACCCACAGCCGCGTCTTCCGCTCCAACGTCCAGTGCCTGGCCAGGCTCGGGGCGCGCGTCACGGTCGTGGCGCCGCCCACGCTGATGCCGAGCGGGATCGCCGCGTGGTCCGCCGCGGCGGGCTTCGAGACGTCGTACGACCTCGACGCGGTGCTTCCCGACGCCGACGCCGTGATGATGCTGCGGGTCCAGCGCGAGCGGATGTCGGGCGCGTTCTTCCCGAGCCCGCGCGAGTACACCGTCGGCTACGGGCTCACCCGCGACCGGCTCGCGCTGCTCAAGCCCGACGTGCCGATCTGCCACCCGGGCCCGATGAACCGCGGCCTCGAGATCGCCGCCGACGCCGCCGACGCGGCCCAGTCGGTGGTGCTGGAGCAGGTCTCCAGCGGGCTCGCGATCCGGATGGCCGTGCTCTACCACCTGCTGGCCGGGGCGACCCGGGGAGGGAACGCCTGATGTCGCTGGTGATCAAGGGGGCCTCGCTGCTCGGCGAGGCGGCCGCGGACCTGTACGTCGACGACGCGGGGCGGCTGGTCGACGAGCCGCCGGCGGGCGCCGAGACCATCGACGCCGACGGCCTGGTCGCCCTGCCCGGGCTCGTCGACCTGCACACGCACCTGCGCGAGCCCGGGCGCGAGGACGCCGAGACGATCCTGACCGGCTCCCGGGCCGCGGCGCTGGGCGGCTACACGGCCGTGCTGGCGATGGCCAACACCTCACCCGTGACCGACACCGCCGAGGCGGCCACCCGGGTGTGGGAGCTGGGCCGCGAGGCCGGGCTGGTGCACGTGCAGCCCGTCGGGGCGGTGACCCGCGGGCTGGCCGGCGAGGAGCTGGCCGAGCTGGGGCTGATGCACCGGTCGAGGGCGGCGGTGACGGTGTTCTCCGACGACGGGAAGTGCGTCCACGACGCGCGGGTGATGCGCCGGGCGCTGGAGTACGTCAAGGCGTTCGACGGCGTGGTGTCGCAGCACTCCCAGGACCCGACCCTCGCCGGGCCGGCCGCCTGCTGCCACGAGGGCGAGCTCTCCGGTCGCCTCGGGCTGCCCGGCTGGCCGGGGATCGCCGAGGAGGTCATCGTCGCCCGCGACGTGATGCTCGCCCGCCACACCGGCTCGCGCGTGCACGTCGCACACGTCTCGACCGCCGGCTCGGTCGAGGTGCTTCGGTGGGCCAAGGCCCAGGGCATCGACGTCACCGCCGAGGTCACGCCCCACCACCTGCTGCTGACCACCGACCTGCTCACCGGCTACGACCCGACGTTCAAGGTCAACCCGCCCCTGCGCCCGCAGGAGGACGTCGACGCGCTCCGCGAGGCGCTGGCCGACGGCACGATCGACGCCGTCGCCACCGACCACGCGCCGCACGCCCGCCACGACAAGGAGCACGCGTTCGTCGACGCCGCCTTCGGCATGACCGGCATCGAGACCGCGCTCGCCGTCGTACGCACCGCGCTGCCCGAGCTGTCGTGGAGCGACATCGCGCGGGTCATGTCGGCGACGCCGGCGCGGATCGCGGGGCTCGCCGACCAGGGCAGGCCGCTCGCCGCGGGATCGCCGGCGCACGTCGTGCTCGTCGACCCCGACGCGCAGGTCACCGTCGACCGCGACAGCTCGGCGTCGCTCTCGCGCAACAACCCGTGGCACGGCCGCAGCCTCACCTCGCGGGTCGTGCATACGGTCTACGGCGGCCGGGTCACCGTGCGTGACGGGGCCCTGGTCTGAGCCGCGCCCTCAGCCGGCGCGGCCGGTGGCCGGGTCGCGGTCGGTGAGGCAGTAGACCTGCCCGCCCGGCGCGGTGAGCACGGTCCAGTGGTCGCGGACGGCCTCGAGCCGGGCGCCGAGCCGCACGTGCTGCGCCACGTCAGCCGTGCGGTCGGCGGTCGCGAGGTCGACGTGGGCGCGCACCGTCCCGTCGGGCTCGTCGAGGCGCTGCAGCAGCAGGCGGAGCATGCCGTACTCGACCAGTCGGACGAACGCGGGCGACGGCCCCTGCTGCGGACCGCGCCCGGTGAGGTCGGCCCAGAAGGCGATCTCGGCGTCCCACTGGCGGGAGGGCACGTCGAGGCACACCTGGTCGAGGATCGTGGCGCCGTCGCGCACCAGTCGCGGCTCGCCGTCCACGAGCGTGTGGCAGAACGCGAGGCCGCCGGGGGAGCGCATCACCTCCACGTCGTGGTAGGTCCAGGCCGGCGTCGCGCCCAGCGAGGTCGCGCGGGCCACGGCCGCCGACCGGTCGGACGAGTCGAGGTCGAGGTGCACGCCCGCCGGGGCGTCGACGGCCTGCACCCTGACGTACGCCGCACCCGACGCAGGCACCAGGGTGAGGAACTGGCCGTCCTCCCCGCGCCGCTCGGACGGCGTCCACCCGGTCACGGCGGACCAGAACCGCACGGTCTCGTCGAACGCGCTCGCGGGCGTGTCGAGGAAGACCTGGATCCACGCCGTCATGTCGGTCATCCTGCCACCGGGGGCGAGTAGCGTCGGCGTCATGCGCACGTCGACGACCGAGGACGAGGCCGCCTGGCCCGCCGTGACCACGCCCGATCAGCTCGAAGACCTGGTGGGACGACCGGGGGAGCGCGCGCGCACCAAGGAGCGCGCACGGCTGAGCGACATCGACCGCGCCTGGCTCGCGGCGTCGCCGTTCTGCGTGCTCGCCACCGCCGACGCCGACGGACGCTGCGACGCCAGCCCGAAGGGCGACCCGGCCGGCACGCTCGTGCACGTCGTGGACGACGCGACCATCGCGATCGCCGAGCGTCCGGGCAACCGACGCGTCGACGGCTACCGCAACGTGCTGGCCAACCCCCACGTCGGCCTGGTGTTCGTCGTGCCCGGGCGCGGCGACACGCTGCGCATCAACGGTCGCGCGCGCCTGGTGTCCGACGCGCCGTTCTTCGACGCCCTCGCGGTGCGGGGTCGCCGCCCGGTGCTGGCGATGGTCGTGGAGATCGAGACTGTCTTCTTCCACTGCTCCAAGGCGTTCCGGCGTGCGCAGCTGTGGGAGCCCGGCACGTGGGACCCCGAGCAGGTGCCGCCGCGCGCGGTCATCGCCCACGAGCTCGAGCCGGTCGCCGGCCAGGGGCTCGCCGAGCTCGAGGACTACTACCGCCCGGCCAACTACGACAAGGGGCTCTACTGATGAGCGACTTCCCACCCGTCGTGCCGCACCTGCTGCACACCGTCCTCGACGCGGTCGACGTTCGCCAGGAGTCGGAGTTCTGGCGCGGCCTGCTCGGCCTGGCCTACCGAGCCGGCGACGAGCCCCCGGACGACGGGTCGGACGACGACGCCGACTGGGTGGTGCTCACCCACCCCGACGGACACCGCGCCCTGGCGATCCAGCAGGTCGACGCCCTCCCGCCGAGCCGCTGGCCCGAGCCGGGACATCCGGCGGTGTCGCACCTCGACACGACCGTGCCGTCGGTGTCGGCCCTGGACGCCGTGCACGACCTGGTGCTCGAGCTCGGAGGTGAGCCGCGCCTGGACCGCACCGACGACGAGGAGGAGCCGCTGCGGGCCTACGCCAGCCCCGCGGGGCACGTGTTTTGCGTGCTCGTCTCCTGACGTACGCCTGATCCGCCGGCAGGACGTCATGAGGACGCCCGGTCGGGACCGGGGACTCCCATGACGTTTGGAGGTGGGAGGGCGCGCCGCCCGTCAGGCCAGGCCGAGCGCCCTCGCTTCCTCCCAGAGGTCGTCGCGCACGCTCGGGTGGGCGGCGTGCTCGATGAGGTTGCGCGCCTGCTCGCGCTCGCTGCGCCCCCACATCCACGCCACGCCCTGCTCGGTGACCACCGCCCCGTGCTGGAGCGAGGTGACCGGCTCGTCGACGAGCGGCACGATCGTCGACACGTCCGCGCGCGGGTGCCAGCTGCGCAGCGCCATGAACGCCCGCCCGCCCGGGGAGTGGCTGGCGCCGACGGTGAAGTCGGTCTGGCCGCCGAACCCGCTGTGGATCCGGGCGCCGATCCGCGACGCGTTGGCCTGGTCGAACAGGTCGACCTGCAGAGCGGTGTTGATCGACGTCATCGCCGGCTGCTGGGCGATGACGGCGGGGGAGTTGGTCGTCTCGGTGCGCAGCATCAGCACCCGCGGGTTGTCGTCCACCCACGCGTACAGCTCGCTGCTGCCGAACACGAACGACGTGCGCACGGGGGTGGCGGTGTCGAGCGCTCCTGCCTCCTCCAGCACCAGGACGCCGTCGCTGAACATCTCGGTCCACACCTTGAGGCCGCGGCGCTCGAGCACTCCGGCGATCGTGGCGTCCGGCACCTCGCCGATGCCGGCCTGCAGGGTCGCGCCGTCGCCGATCTCGGCGGCCACCAGCGACCCGATCAGGCGGGCGTCCTCGCTCGGTGGGCGGGCCACGTGGGTCGTCAGGGCGACGTCGACCTCGACGCCGAGGTCGAGGTCGTCCACCGACACGACGGCGTCGCCGAAGGTCCACGGCATCCGGGGGTTGAGCTGGGCGACGACCAGGGCGCCGCGCTCGCGGGCCGCCTCGATCGCGGCCGGGAGCACGTTGACCTCCAGTCCCAGCGAGACCTGGCCGTCGCGTGGTGTGGTCGTGTGCACCACGACCACGTCGGGCGCGAGCGGGCCGTGGAAGAGCCGCGGGACCATCGAGAGCCGGCACGGCACGTAGGCCAGCCGAGGGTGCCGGCGGAAACCGGGCCCCACGAACGTCGTCTCGGGCACCACGCCGTCGTGGATCGGGACGTCGGGCTGGGCGTTGAGGGCGTGGAGGCGGGCCTGCGGCAGCTCCGCCAGCAGCGGGCCGAGGAGGGTGACCGGAGTGGCGTGGTTGCCGCTGGTCACCACCCGCGGACTCCCGAGCGGGGCACAGTGCTCCCGCACCTCGCGGACGGCCTGGTCGATCTCGACGATGCGCATGGCCACAGCGTGGCAGCCCGGCGCCCCTGCTCACGGGGCCGACCGGCCCGTCGTGGTGAGACCTTGGTCATCAGGTGGGTCCGGCCCGCCTCCCGACCGGCCTCCCGACCCGCCGTCGGACTGGCCCGCACACGGTGTCTCGACAGGCCGGCACGATGCCGCAGGCACGTGATCTCGCTGGTAGGGTCGGCGACGGCTCGAACATCCTTTAACGATCCGTCCCGTGAGGCGGAGAAGGAGGTACGGCATGGCTCTGCCTGCCCCAGCGCTCTTGGTCCTCGAGGACGGGCGCACCTTTCGCGGTGAGTCGTTCGGAGCCGAGGGCGAGACCTTCGGCGAGGCGGTCTTCTCCACCGGCATGTCCGGCTACCAGGAGACGCTGACCGACCCCAGCTACCACCGCCAGGTCGTCGTGATGACGGCCCCGCACGTCGGCAACACCGGCATGAACGACGAGGACGTCGAGTCCTCGCGCATCTGGGTCGCCGGCTACGTCGTGCGCGACCCCGCCCGGGTGCCGAGCAGCTGGCGCAGCGTGCGCACCCTGGACGACGACCTGCGCGCACAGGGCGTGGTGGGCATCAGCGGCGTCGACACCCGCGCGCTGACCCGCCACCTGCGCGAGCGGGGCGCGATGCGCGTGGGCATCTCGACGACAGAGACCGACCCGCAGCGCCTGCTCGACCGGGTGCGGGAGTCGGCGCAGATGAGCGGCGCCAACCTCAGTGAGGCCGTCACCACCGCGGAGCCCTACGTCGTCCCCGCGGTGGGCGAGAAGCGCTTCACGGTCGCCGCCGTCGACCTCGGGATCAAGGCCAACACCCCGCGGATGATGAGCGAGCGCGGCATCGAGGTGCACGTGCTGCCGGCCACCGCCGGCATCGACGACGTCCTCGCCGTCGCCCCCGACGGGCTCTTCTTCTCCAACGGTCCCGGTGACCCGGCCGCCACCACCGGCCAGGTCCGGCTGCTGCAGGACGCGCTGCGCGCCGGCGTGCCCTACTTCGGCATCTGCTTCGGCAACCAGCTCTTCGGCCGCGCGCTCGGCTTCGGCACCTACAAGCTGAAGTACGGCCACCGCGGCATCAACCAGCCGGTGATGGACCGCACCACCGGCAAGGTGGAGGTCACCGCCCACAACCACGGCTTCGCGGTCGACGCACCGCTCGAGGGCTCGACGACGACCGAGTTCGGCGAGGCGTCGGTCAGCCACGTGTGCCTCAACGACGACGTCGTCGAGGGGCTCGAGCTGCGCGACGCCGACGGCCGGCTCGTCAGCTTCTCCGTGCAGTACCACCCCGAGGCGGCCGCGGGCCCGCACGACGCCGCCTACCTCTTCGACCGGTTCTGCGACCTGATGGCCGACGTCAGCTCCCAGCGGCCCCAGCGGAAGGACGCCTGACATGCCCAAGCGCACGGACATCGAGAGCGTCCTGGTCATCGGCTCCGGGCCGATCATCATCGGCCAGGCGGCGGAGTTCGACTACTCCGGCACCCAGGCCTGCCGCGTGCTGCGCGAGGAGGGCCTGCGGGTCATCCTGGTCAACTCCAACCCGGCCACGATCATGACCGACCCGGAGTTCGCCGACGCGACCTACGTCGAGCCGATCACCCCCGACTACGTCGAGAAGGTGATCGCCAAGGAGCGTCCCGACGCCCTGCTGGCCACCCTCGGCGGGCAGACCGCGCTCAACTGCGCGATGGCCCTCGACAAGGCCGGCGTGCTGGAGAAGTACGGCGTGGAGCTGATCGGCGCCTCGATCGAGGCGATCGAGCGCGGGGAGAACCGCCAGCAGTTCAAGAAGATCGTCGAGCAGCTCGGCGGCGAGTCGGCGCGCAGCGTCATCTGCCACTCGATCGACGACCTGCTCGCCGCCGCCGACGACCTGGGCTACCCCATGGTGGTCCGCCCGTCGTTCACCATGGGCGGCACCGGCTCCGGCATGGCGTACGACGAGGCCGACCTGCGCCGCATCGGCGGGGCCGGACTGGCGGCCAGCCCGACCACCGAGGTGCTCCTCGAGGAGTCGATCCTCGGCTGGAAGGAGTACGAGCTCGAGGTGATGCGCGACGGCGCCGACAACAGCGTCATCGTCTGCTCCATCGAGAACCTCGACCCGATGGGGGTCCACACCGGCGACTCGATCACCGTCGCGCCGGCGATGACGCTCACCGACCGTGAGTACCAGGCGATGCGCGACCTCGCGATCGGCATCATCCGCGCCGTCGGCGTCGACACCGGCGGCTGCAACATCCAGTACGCCGTCAATCCGGCGGACGGCCGGCTGATCGTCATCGAGATGAACCCCCGGGTCTCGCGGTCCTCCGCGCTGGCGTCCAAGGCCACCGGCTTCCCCATCGCCAAGATCGCGGCCAAGGTCGCCATCGGCTACACCCTCGACGAGATCCGCAACGACATCACCCAGGAGACCCCCGCGTCCTTCGAGCCCACGCTCGACTACGTCGTGGTCAAGGTGCCGCGCTTCGCCTTCGAGAAGTTCCCCGAGGCCGACCCGACGCTGACCACCCACATGAAGTCGGTCGGCGAGGCGATGGCCATCGGGCGCAACTTCACCGAGGCGCTGCAGAAGGCGCTGCGGTCGCTGGAGAGCAGCCACGCGCCGTTCGACTGGCACAAGGAGTTCGTCGAGCTCGACAAGGCGGCGCTGCTCGAGGAGATCAGGGTCCCGCACGACGGTCGGCTCAAGAAGGTGATGGACGCGATCCGCGCCGGCGCGACGGCCGAGGAGATCTTCGAGGCCACCGCCATCGACCCGTGGTTCGTCGACCAGCTCGCGCTGATCAACGAGGTCGCGGTGGAGCTCATCGAGGCCACCGAGCTGACCCCCGGCCTGCTCCGCCTCGCCAAGCGCCACGGCTTCTCCGACGAGCAGGTCGGCAAGATCCGCGGCCTCAGCGCCGACGTCGTGCGCGGCGTACGCCATGCGCTCGGCATCCGGCCCGTGTTCAAGACCGTGGACACCTGCGCCGCCGAGTTCGCCGCGCGCACGCCCTACCACTACTCGTCCTACGACGAGGAGACCGAGGTGCGGCCCCGCACGGAGGGCAAGGAGGCGGTGATCATCCTCGGCTCGGGTCCCAACCGGATCGGCCAGGGCATCGAGTTCGACTACAGCTGCGTCCACGCCTCCCTCGCGCTGGCAGAGGCCGGCTACGAGACGATCATGGTCAACTGCAACCCCGAGACGGTGAGCACCGACTACGACACCTCCGACCGGCTCTACTTCGAGCCGCTCACGCTGGAGGACGTCCTCGAGATCGTCCACGCCGAGCAGCTGGCGGGCCCGGTCGCCGGCGTGGTGTGCCAGCTGGGCGGCCAGACTCCGCTCGGCCTGGCGCAGGGCCTCGCCGACGCCGGCGTGCCGATCGTCGGCACCACGCCGGAGGCGATCCACCTCGCCGAGGAGCGCGGCGCGTTCGGCCGGGTGCTCGCCGACGCCGGCCTGCCGGCGCCCAAGCACGGCACGGCGACGTCCTACCCCCAGGCCCACCGCATCGCCCACGAGATCGGCTACCCCGTCCTGGTGCGGCCGTCGTACGTCCTCGGCGGGCGCGGCATGGAGATCGTCTACGACGACGCCGCGCTGGAGGCCTACCTGGCGAAGTACGTCGCCAACGGGCTGATCAACGAGCGCCAGCCGGTGCTGGTCGACCGGTTCCTCGACGACGCGGTGGAGATCGACGTCGACGCGATCTTCGACGGCGACGAGCTCTTCCTGGGCGGGGTCATGGAGCACATCGAGGAGGCCGGCATCCACTCCGGCGACTCGTCGTGCGCGCTGCCGCCGATCACGCTCGGACGCGAGGAGGTCGAGCGCATCCGCCGCTCCACGGACGCCATCGCGCGCGGGCTGGGGGTGCGCGGGCTGCTCAACATCCAGTTCGCCCTGGCCTCCGACGTGCTCTACGTCCTGGAGGCCAACCCCCGCGCCTCGCGCACCGTGCCGTTCGTCTCCAAGGCCACCGCCACGCCGCTGGCGAAGGCCGCGGCCCGGGTGATGCTGGGGGAGTCGATCGCCGACCTCCGCGCGGCCGGGGTGCTGCCGGCCGAGGGCGACGGCGGCCACCTGCCCGACGGGTCGCCGATCGCGGTCAAGGAGGCGGTCATGCCCTTCGACCGCTTCAAGACCGCCGACGGCCGCACGGTCGACGCGCTCCTCGGCCCCGAGATGCGCTCGACCGGCGAGGTGATGGGCTTCGACGCCTTCTTCGGCACTGCCTTCGCCAAGGCGCAGGCCGCCGCCTACGGGTCGCTGCCGCTGTCGGGGAAGGTCTTCGTGTCGGTCGCCAACCGCGACAAGCGGCACATGATCTTCCCGGTCAAGCAGATCGCCGACATGGGCTTCGAGATCCTCGCCACCGCCGGCACGGCCGAGGTGCTGCGGCGCAACGGCG
Organism: Nocardioides sp. zg-1228; assembly: GCF_017086465.1. Lineage (NCBI taxonomy): Bacteria > Bacillati > Actinomycetota > Actinomycetes > Propionibacteriales > Nocardioidaceae > Nocardioides > Nocardioides sp. zg-1228. The sequence continues at coordinate 1,920,708 of NZ_CP070961.1, forward strand.
TCCAGGCCACCGTGGTCCGCAAGCAGTCCGAGGGCGAGGGCCCCGGCGGGGAGCGCACGATCGTGGGACTGATCCGCGACCGTGAGGTCGACCTGGTGATCAACACGCCCCACGGCGCCACCAGCGGCGGCTCGCCGCGCGCCGACGGCTACGACATCCGCACGGCCGCCGTCATCACCGACATCCCGTGCATCACCACCATCCAGGGCCTCGGCGCCGCGGTGCAGGGCCTGGAGGCGATGCGGCGCGGCGACATCGGGGTGCGGTCACTGCAGGACTGGGCGGCGCTGAGCGCCGAGCGGAACGCCTGACCGTGGGGGCCTACGACATCGTCTTCGAGCGGGGCCTGACCCGGATCGACCCCGAGCGGGCGCACCACGCCGCGTTCCGGGCGATCCGGGCGGCGACGCCCGTGACGGCCCGGGCCCTCCGCGTCCCGTCCGCGCCCGTGCAGGCCCTCGGCCTGAGCTTCCCCCATCCCCTCGGCCTGGCCGCCGGCTTCGACAAGAACGCCGTCGGGATCGACGGGCTCGCCGCGCTCGGCTTCGGCCACGTCGAGATCGGCACCGTCACCGGTGAGGCACAGCCCGGCAACCCCGCGCCACGGCTCTTCCGGCTCACCGACGACCGGGCGATCGTCAACCGGATGGGGTTCAACAACGACGGCGCGGAGGTCGTGGCCCGGCGGCTGGCGGCCTGGCGCGCGGAGGGCGGCTCGACCGTCCTCGGCGTCAACATCGGCAAGACCAAGGTCGTCCCCGAGGAGGAGGCCGCCCGCGACTACGAGAAGTCGGCCGGCCTGCTCGCCCCCTACGCCGACTACCTCGTCGTCAACGTGTCCTCGCCCAACACGCCCGGCCTGCGCGACCTCCAGGCGGTGGAGAAGCTCGAGCCGCTGCTGGGCGCCGTACGCCGTCGCGCCGACGAGGTGCGCCCCGACGACCGGGTGCCGCTGCTGGTGAAGATCGCGCCCGACCTCAGCGACGACGACGTGCTGGCCGTGGCCGACCTCGCCCTCGCCACCGGGCTCGACGGCATCATCGCCACCAACACCACGATCAGCCGCGACGGCCTCGCCACTCCCGCCGCCCGCGTGCAGGAGGTCGGCGCCGGCGGGCTGAGCGGGCGTCCGCTGACCCAGCGCTCCGAGGACGTCGTGCGGATGCTCCGCGAGCGCGTGGGCCCCGGCCTCACCCTCATCGGGGTCGGCGGCATCACCACCGTCGACGACGCGCGGCGTCGGCTCGCGGCCGGCGCCGACCTGCTGCAGGCCTACACGGCGTTCGTCTACGAGGGTCCGCTGTGGCCGCGCCGGATCGTGCGGGGTCTCGCCACGGATGGCTGAGCCACGGCCGGTGCCGGGCGGCGGGCAGGCGAGCGACCGGACCAGGGACCGGGACCGCGTCCACCCCAGCGTCCCCTCCAGCGTCCATGTCGACGGCGCGGTCGTCGGCACCAAGCGCGCCGGGCGCTACCGCCACCTGACCCTGACCGCGCCGGGCGTGCCCGAGCGCTTCCGGGCCGGCAACTTCGTGGCCGTCAGCGTCGCCGGGCACGTCGCGCGGCGTGCGCTGTGGATCCACCGGGTGCGCGCGTCGAGCGCGTTCGGCCCCACCCTCGACGTCGTCGTGGAGCCCCGGGGGAGCGGCACCCGGTGGCTCGCCGCCCAGCCCGTCGGCGCGCGGATCGCGATCACCGGACCACTGGGGCGGCCCTTCGCGCTGCCCAAGGACGCCGTGTCGTGCCTGCTCGTCGGGGAGGGCTACGCCGCCGCGCCCCTCTTCCCGCTCGCCGAACGCCTGCGCGAGCGCGGCTGCGCGGTGTCGCTGGTGGTCTCCGCCCCCGACGAGTCGCGCCTGCTGTCGGCCCTCGAGGCCCGCCGGTCCGCCCGGTCCGTCACCGTGCTCACCGCCGACGGCTCGGTCGGCCTGCGCGGGCCGGTCGCCGACCACGTCGACGACCTCGTCCGCCGCAGCGACGCCGACGTCGTCTACGCCGCCGGCCCCCACGACGTCCTCCGCAGCGCCGCGGCAGCCGCCGAGCGTGCGGGCGCCTGGAGCCAGGTCGCCGTGGAGGCGCCGACGCCCTGCGGCACCGGGCTGTGCCACGGGTGCCCGCTCCCCGTCGTCGGCGAGGACGGCGTCGAGCGCGTCGTCCGTGCCTGCACCGAGGGTCCCGTCGTGCGCGGCGACCGCGTCCAGTGGGACGCCCTGTGAGTGCCGCCCCCGTCGTCGGGATCCCCGGCCCGGTCATGGTCGCCGCCGGCTGCGGCGGCACCGGGCGCGAGCTCGAGGCCTACGCCGGTCCCGACGGTCTGGCCGGGCTCGCGTTCGTCACCCGCTCGATCACCCTCGACCCCCGCAGCGGCGGCCCCGGTCCGCGCGTCTGCGAGGTGCCGGGCGGGCTGGTCAACGCCGTGGGCCTGCCCAACCCCGGCCTCGAGCACTTCCTCGCCACCGAGCTGCCGTGGCTGGTGCGCGCCGGGGCCACCGTCCTCGTCTCGATCGCCGGCGCGACGATGGGGGAGTACGCCGACCTCGCCCGCCGGCTCAGCCGCGCCCCCGGGGTCGCCGGCCTCGAGATCAACGTCGGCGCGCCGGACGAGGCGGGCGCCGGGCTGTTCGCGGTGCGTGAGCCCTACCACGCGGCCAGCGTGATCGCGGCGGTGCGGCGCGAGTTCCCCGCCGACCGGCCGGTCCTGGCCAAGGTGCGTCCCGACGTGTCCCGCGTCGTCGAGGGCGCCCGCGCCTGCCACGAGGCGGGCGCGACGGCCGTCGTGATCGGAAACGCCGTCCCCGCCGCCCTGCTCGACGGGCGGGCGGGCGGGCTCAGCGGGCCCGCGATCGCGCCGATCGTCCTGCGCTGCGTCGCGGAGGTGCGCCGCGCCGTGCCCGAGGTGCCCGTCGTCGGGTGTGGTGGCGTGCACGACCTGCGCTCGGCCGAGGCCTACCTCGACGCCGGCGCGAGCGCCGTGCAGGTCGGCACCGCTCTGCTCCACGACCCCACGACCGTCACCCGGCTGCGCGCCGACCTCGCAGCCCGACCCGCGCCCCGACCGAATGCCCGACCCGAGGAGACCCGATGACCCCGTTCGGCACCCGCCTGGCCCACGCCATCGAGGACCGGGGGAGGTTCTGCGTGGGCATCGACCCGCACTCCGGGCTGCTGCGCGAGTGGGGGCTCGACGACGACGTCGCCTCGTTGGAGCGCTTCGCGCTCACCGTCGTCGAGGCGGTCGCCCCGGTGGTCGGTGTCGTCAAGCCGCAGAGCGCGTTCTACGAGCGCTTCGGCAGCCGCGGCATCGCCGTGCTCGAGCGGGTGGTGGCCGAGTCGCGGGCTGCGGGGGCGCTCGTGCTGATGGACGCCAAGCGCGGTGACATCGGCTCGACGAGCCAGGCCTACGCCGACGCCTACCTCGATCCCACCTCGCCGCTCGGCTCGGACGCCGTCACGGCGAGCCCCTACCTCGGGTTCGGGTCGCTCGCGCCCATGATCGAGGCCGGGCGGCGCCACGGCGGCGGGGTGTTCGTCCTCGCGCTGACCTCCAACAAGGAGGGCCCGGAGGTGCAGCACGCCCGCAGCGGCGACGCGACGGTCGCGGGCACGGTGCTGGCCCACCTGCGGGAGGCCAACGCCGGGGCGGAGCCGGTCGGCTCCTTCGGCGCCGTGGTCGGGGCGACGATCGGCGACACCGACGAGGACCTCGACATCAACGGGCCGCTGCTGGTGCCGGGCTACGGCGCCCAGGGCGGCACGGTGGACGACCTGACCCGCATCCTCGGCGCCGCGGCGCGCTGGGCGCTGCCGAGCTCCTCGCGCGAGGTGCTGCGGGCCGGGCCCGACGTGGCCGCGCTGCGCGACGCCGCCCGGCGGGGCAACGACGCCGTGCGGGGCCTCGGGGCGTGAGACTCCTCGTCCCGGCGCTGCTGGTGGCGTGCCTCGCCGCCGGCGGGTGTTCGGGCGACCGCGAGCAGGACTACTGCGAGGCCGTGGAGGAGCACCAGGCCGAGCTCTCCGAGGTGGCGTCCTCCGACGACCCCGGCGCCGTCCTCGAGGCGCTGGACGCCTACGACGACCTCGCCGACCGAGCGCCGCGCGGCATCGCCGACGACTGGTCGACGGTCCTGCGGCCGCTCCACCGGCTCGACCGGGCCCTGGCCGAGCACGACGTCGACCCCTCGACCTACGCCGCCCAGGACCCGCCGCCCGGACTGTCGGGTGACGCGCGGGCGGAGATCGAGGCTGCCGCCCGCGCCGTCGGCTCCGCACGGACGGTCGAGGCGATGGCCGAGGTCGAGCAGCACACGCTCGACGTCTGCGGGACGCCGCTCTCGGGGTGAGCGTCGCGGTGTCCCGCAGCGCCGCCCATGGGGAACATCACGTCGAGCGGGCGGGGCCGTGGGCCCGATTGCCCGACCCGACGCGACGTGACTAGATTGATCCGCACCAGCCGGAACTCCCCTTCCGACCCCTGCCCGACCCCCGAAGGATCTCCTCCGTGGCCTTGCCCCCTCTGACGCCCGAGCAGCGCCAGGCAGCCCTCGACAAGGCTGCGGCCTCCCGACGTGAGCGGGCCGAGGTGAAGAACCGGCTGAAGAACTCCGGCGGCTCCGTCGTCGACGTCCTCCACGAGGGCCAGACCAACGAGGTCATCGGCAAGATGCGGGTCGTGGAGCTGCTCCAGTCGGTGCCCGGCCTGGGGCGGGTGCGCGCCCGCCAGGTGATGGAGCGCCTCGGCATCGCCGAGAGCCGACGCGTGCGGGGCCTCGGCGTCAAGCAGGTCGCCGCGCTCGAGCGTGAGTTCGGCCCCGACGCGTCGTGACCGACCCCGCTCCGACGCCCGCCGACGACCAGCCCGGCCCCCGGGCGTCCCGTTCGCGCCTGATCGTCCTCGCCGGTCCGACGGCCGTCGGCAAGGGGACGGTCGCCGCCGCGGTGCGCGACACGCACCCCGAGGTGTGGATCTCGGTCTCCGCCACCACCCGCGCCCCGCGCCCGGGTGAGGAGCACGGCGTCCACTACTGGTTCGTCTCCGACGAGGAGTTCGACGCGATGATCGCCAGGGGCGAGCTGCTCGAGTGGGCCGTCGTCCATGGCGCCGCCCGCTACGGCACCCCCCGCGGGCCCGTCGACGCCGCGCTGGCAGCGGGTCGCCCGGCGATGCTGGAGATCGACCTGCAGGGCGCGCGCCAGGTGCGCGAGACGATGCCCGAGGCGCTGTTCGTGTTCCTCAAGCCGCCGTCGTGGGAGGAGCTCGTCCGCCGCCTGGTCGGCCGCGGCACCGAGACCGAGGCCCAGCGCGAGCGCCGGCTGGAGACCGCCCGGGCCGAGCTGGCCGCGGAGAGTGAGTTCGACGTCACCATCGTCAACCACGAAGTTCACGCCGCAGCCGACGAGTTGGTAGCCTTGATGGTTGGACCCGCTCCGTCCACCCCCTCCACCACCGACTAGCGAGGCACTCACACCGTGGCTTCTCCCACCATCGCCGCCGAGGGCGTCACCAACCCCTCGATCGACGACCTGCTCACCAAGACCGACAGCAAGTACAAGCTGGTGCTCTACAGCGCCCAGCGTGCCCGCCAGATCAACGCCTACTACTCCCAGCTCGGCGAGGGCCTGCTGGAGTACGTCGGCCCGCTCGTCGACACCCACGTGCAGGAGAAGCCGCTGTCGATCGCGCTCCGCGAGATCAACGACGACCTCCTGACCTGCGAGGACATCGACCCCGCCGCCGAGGCCGCTGCCGCCGAGGCCGCTGCCGGCGACGCCACGGAGTGACGCGAGCCTCCCGATGACCGCACGGGTCGTCCTGGGCGTCTCCGGCGGGATCGCGGCCTACAAGTCCTGCGAGCTGCTGCGCCGGTTCACCGAGTCGGGGCACGACGTCACCGTCGTGCCCACGGCCTCCGCGCTGGAGTTCGTCGGCGCGCCCACGTGGGCCGCGCTCTCGGGCAAGCCGGTCGCGACCGACGTGTGGACCGGCGTCCACGCCGTGCCCCACGTCCACATCGGCCAGCAGGCCGACGTGGTCGTGGTCGCTCCGGCGACCGCCGACCTGCTCGCGCGAGCAGCGCACGGCCTTGCGGACGACCTCCTCACCAACACCCTGCTCACGGCCCGCTGCCCGGTGGTGTTCGCCCCGGCGATGCACACCGAGATGTGGGAGCACCCCGCGACCCAGGCCAACGTCGCGACGCTGCGCCAGCGGGGAGCGGTCGTCATCGAGCCCGCCGTGGGGCGCCTCACCGGCGCCGACACCGGCAAGGGCCGCCTTCCCGAGCCCGGTCCGATCTTCGAGCTCGTGCGCGAGGTCCTCGACCGCGGCGCCGACGCCCCGCAGGACCTCGCCGGGCGCAAGGTCGTCGTGTCCGCCGGGGGCACCCGCGAGTACCTCGACCCGGTCCGCTTCCTCGGCAACCGGTCCTCGGGCCTGCAGGGCTACGCCCTCGCCCGGGCCGCCGCCGCGCGGGGCGCGCACGTCACCCTGGTCAGCGCCAACGTCAGCCTCGTCGACCCGGCCGGCGCCAGCGTCGTACGCGTCGAGACCACCGCGCAGCTGCGCGAGGCGGTCGTCGCCGCGACCGCCACGGCCGACGCGGTCGTGATGGCGGCGGCTCCCGCCGACTTCCGGCCCACCTCGACGAGCGAGGCGAAGATCAAGAAGGCCGACGACGGCTCGGCGCCCGCCATCGCGCTCGAGCAGAATCCCGACATCCTGGCCGAGATCTCCCACGACCGGGCCCGCGAGGACGCCGTCATCGTCGGCTTCGCCGCCGAGACCGGCGACGCCACCGGCTCCGTGCTCGACCTCGGGCGGGCCAAGCTCGCGCGCAAGGGCTGCGACCTGCTCGTCGTCAACGACGTCAGCGGCGGAGCGGTCTTCGGCAGCGCCGACAACGAGGCCGTGGTGCTCGGCTCCGACGGCGCGGCCGTCGAGGTGCCCCGCGGCACCAAGACCGCCCTGGCCCACGTGATCTGGGACGAGGTCGTCCGGCGATTCGCCGACTGAGACCTGCGTCCCAGCTGCCGGCCAGCAGGTACGTTTCATCCGACCGACCCAGAGAAGAATCGAGAGCAACGTGGCTGGACGCCTGTTCACCTCCGAGTCCGTGACCGAGGGGCACCCCGACAAGATCGCCGACCGCATCAGCGACTCGGTGCTCGACCACCTCATGGCCACCGACCCCGACAAGGCCAACCTGCGGGTGGCCGTCGAGACGCTGCTGACCACCGGACTCGTGGTCGTCGCCGGCGAGGTGCGCACGGGTGCCTACGCACCGGTCGCCGACATCGTCCGCAGGGCGATCCTCGAGATCGGCTACGACTCCTCGGAGAAGGGCTTCGACGGCCACACGTGCGGCGTCCAGGTCGCCATCGGCGCCCAGTCGACCGACATCGCCGCCGGCGTCGACGCCGGCCACGAGTCGCGCGTCGGCTCGTCGGAGGACGAGCTCGACAAGCGCGGCGCGGGCGACCAGGGCCTGATGTTCGGCTACGCCTGCGACGACACCCCGCAGCTGATGCCGCTCCCGATCACCATCGCGCAGCGGCTCGCCCAGCGCCTGACGCAGGTCCGCAAGAGCGGGACGCTCGGCTACCTGCGTCCCGACGGCAAGACCCAGGTGACGATCGAGTACGACGAGGACGACCGCCCGGTGCGCGTCGACACCGTCGTGCTGTCCACCCAGCACGACCCCGGCGTCGAGCACGCCCAGCTCGAGGCCGAGATCAAGCAGCACGTCATCGACCCCGTGCTCGCCGACGTCGACCTGCCCTCCGAGGGCTACCGCATGCTGGTCAACCCGACCGGCACCTTCGTCATCGGCGGCCCGATGGGTGACGCCGGCCTGACCGGTCGCAAGATCATCGTCGACACCTACGGCGGGATGGCCCGCCACGGTGGCGGCGCGTTCTCCGGCAAGGACCCCTCGAAGGTCGACCGCTCCGCCGCCTACGCCATGCGCTGGGTCGCGAAGAACGTCGTCGCGGCCGGGCTGGCCCGCCGGTGCGAGGCCCAGGTCGCCTACGCGATCGGCAAGGCCGCCCCGGTCGGCGTGTTCATCGAGACCTTCGGCACCGGCGTCGTGTCCGACGAGTTGATCCAGGACGCCGTCCTCGAGGTCTTCGACCTGCGTCCGGCCGCGATCATCCGCGACCTCGACCTGCTCCGCCCGATCTACGCCGAGACCTCCGCCTACGGCCACTTCGGCCGCGAGCTGCCGGAGTTCACCTGGGAGAACACCGACCGCGCCGACAAGCTGAAGGCCGCCGCGGGCGTCTGACGCCGCGGCGGGCGTCGTCCGTCGTTCGCTCGCCGTCGCTGTCGCTGTCGCTGTCGGAGTCCCCGCTCGAGCGGGGACTCCGACACCTGGAGGCCGTTGCAACCCCCTCCAGGTGTCAGACTTCCCCACCAGGTACGACGGTCGGTGGCCGCTGACACAATCGCCCGCATGACCTCACGCGAAGCCCCGGAAGCAGACATGCTCCCGGGGCTTCGTGCTGCCGTGGACGACGCTCGCGCCAAGGCGGCCGCGACGCGGCGCCGGAAGGCCGCCGCGTGGGAGCCGGCCGCCGTCGATCCCGTCGCGCGGGTGCTCGTCGACATCGCCCTGGCCCACCTCGACCGCCCCTTCGACTACGCCGTCCCGATCGCCATGGCTGAGACGGCCGTGCCCGGAGCGCGGGTGAAGGTCCGCTTCGCCGGCCAGGACGTCGACGGCTATGTCGTCGAGCGGGCGAGCCGCACCGACCACACGGGCATCCTCCAGCCGCTGCGCCGGGTGGTGAGCCCCGAGCCGGTGCTGGCGCCGGAGATCGCCGAGCTCAGCGCCACGATCGCCCACCGGTACGCCGGCGCGCGCTCCGACGTGCTGCGCCTGGCGGTGCCGCCCCGCCACGCCGCCACCGAGAAGCTGCCCTCCCCGCCCGCGCCGCCCGCGCCGTCCCCGCCGGTCCCCGCGGCCTGGGCCGAGGTGCCCCACGCCGACGCGTTCCTGAGCCACGTCGCCACCGGCGGCGCCCCCCGCGCGGTCTGGTCGGCCGCCCCGGGCGACGACTGGCCGGCGATGATCGCCGAGGCCGTCGCCGCGACCTACGCCGCAGGCCGGGGCGCGCTGGTCTGCGTGCCCGACCGCCGTGACGTCGCGCGCGTCGACGCGGCGCTCACCGAGCTGCTGGGGGAGGGCCACCACGTCTGCCTGAGCGCCGACGGCGGTCCGGCCGCCCGCTACCGCGACTTCCTCGCCGTCTCGCGCGGCGCTCGGCGGGTCGTCGTCGGCACCCGCTCCGCCGCGTTCGCCCCGGTGCACGACCTCGGGCTGGTGGCGCTGTGGGACGACGGCGACGACCTGCACGCCGAGCCCCGCGCGCCCTACCCCCACACCCGCGAGGTGCTCCTGCTGCGCGCCGAGCAGCAGGGCACGGCCGCGCTGCTCGGCGGCGTCGCCCGTACGCCCGAGGCGCAGCAGCTGGTCGCGAGCGGCTGGGCCCACGAGCTGGCGGTGCCCCGCGAGGTGCTGCGCCGCCGGGTGCGGGTCGAGGCGGTGCCGGCCGAGGACCGCTCCGTCGGCACGCGCATCCCGCGGGCCGCCTACGACGCGATCCGGCAGGGACTGACCGCCGGGCCGGTGCTGGTGCAGACGCCGCGCGCCGGCTATGCCGCCTCGCTGGCCTGCGACACGTGTCGTACGCCGGCCCGGTGCACCGCGTGCACCGGCCCGCTGGTGGTCGACGGCCCCGTGGTGCCGCCGCGGTGCCGCTGGTGCGGGCACGTCGAGGCGCCGTGGTCGTGCCCGACGTGCGGCGGCCACGGCCTGCGCGCCCCCGTGCGGGGCGGGGCCCGCACCGCCGAGGAGCTGGGGCGGATGTTCCCCGGCACCACGGTCCGCACCTCCAGTGGCGAGCGCGTGGTCGACCGGGTCGACGCGGCCGCCGACCTCGTCGTCGCGACGGTCGGGGCCGAGCCGGTCGCCGAGGGGGGCTACGCGGCCGTCGTCGTCCTCGACACGTGGCTGAGCCTGGCCCGCGACGACATGCGCGCCGCGGAGGAGGCGCTGCGCCGCTGGCTCAACGCCGCCGCGCTGGCTCGGGTCGGCGGCCACGTCGTCGCCGTGGGTGACCCGGCCCATCCCGCGCTCCAGGCGCTGGTCCGGTGGGACCCGGCCGGCTTCGCGCGGCGCGAGGCCGAGGAGCGCTCCCAGGCCCACCTGCCCCCGGCCGCGCGCCTGGCGACCGTGACCGGCGACCTCGGCGCCCTCGACGACGTCCTCCACCTGCTCGACCTCCCCGACGGCGCCGAGGTGCTGGGCCCCGTCCCGGTGGACGACGAGCACCGCGTGCTGGTCCGGGTCCCTCGGGGGAGCGGCGAGGCGCTCTCGCGCTCGCTGGGCGACCTCCAGCGGATCCGCTCGGCCCGCAAGCTCGACCCCGTCCGGGTGCAGGTCGATCCGCTCACGGTCTGAGGCGGCGCAGACCCGGCCGCCATGACGGGGCCACGGACGCGTCCCTAGACTTGACGCCGCCTGCCCAGGCCCCACCGTCCACCTCGTCCACCTCGTCCAAGGGAGCTCCGTGGCCGTCCAGCCCATCCGCCTCTTCGGTGACCCCGTGCTCCGCCAGCGAGCGATCGAGGTCGACGACTTCGACCGCGAGGTCCGCCAGCTCGTCACCGACCTCACCGACACCATGCTCGCCGCGCCCGGTGCCGGCCTCGCGGCACCGCAGATCGGCGTGGGCCTGCGCGTCTTCACCTGGAACGTCGACGGCGAGGTCGGCCACCTGGTCAACCCCACCCTGGAGCTCTCCGAGGAGACCCAGGACGGCGCCGAGGGGTGCCTGTCGCTGCCCGAGCTGACCTACGACTGCATCCGCGCCCTGTCGGTGGTCGCGACGGGGTTCGACATGTACGGCGAGCCGCAGCGCATCGTGGCCTCCGACCTGCTCGCCCGCGCGATGCAGCACGAGACCGACCACCTCGACGGGATCCTGTTCATCGACAAGCTCGACACCGCAGCCCGCAAGGCGGCGATGAAGGAGATCCGCGAGTCCGACTGGTTCGGCCTCGAGCGACCGACCGTCCGGGTCAGCCCGCACGCCACCCACGGACTGGGCCTCTGATGCGCGTCGTCTTCGCCGGCACTCCCGAGGTCGCCCTGCCCGCGCTCGACGCGATCGCCGACAGCCGCCACGAGCTCGTCGGCGTCGTCACCCGCCCCGACGCCCCCAGCGGCCGCGGTCGCAGGCTGGTCGCCAGCCCGGTCGCCCAGCGTGCCGAGGAGCTCGGCGTCCCCGTGCTCAAGCCCGAGCACCCGCGCGACCCCGAGTTCCAGGAGGCGCTCGCCGCGCTGCGCCCCGACGCGTGCCCCGTGGTGGCCTACGGTGCCCTGCTGCCGCAGTCGGCGCTCGACCTGGTGCCGCACGGGTGGATCAACCTCCACTTCTCCGTGCTCCCGTCCTGGCGCGGCGCCGCGCCGGTGCAGCACTCGCTCTGGGCCGGTGACGAGGTCACCGGCGCCACGACGTTCCGCATCGTCAAGGCGCTCGACGCCGGACCCGTCTTCGGGGTGATGACCGAGCGGATCCGCCCGACCGACACGGCGGGCGACCTCCTCGCCCGGCTCGCGGAGGGCGGCGCCGGACTGCTGGTGCAGACCCTCGACGGGATCGAGGACGGCACCCTCGAGGCGCGTGAGCAGCCCGAGGACGGCGTCTCGTTCGCGCCCAAGATCCTGGTCGAGGACGCCCGGGTCGACTGGACCCACCCCGCCGTCGCCATCGACCGCCAGGTGCGCGCGTGCGACCCCGCGCCGGGCGCGTGGAGCACGTACGAGGGCGAGCGCATCAAGCTCGGCCCCGTCCGCCCGGTCGATCGGGACGCACTGGCTCCCGGCGTCCTCGAGGTCACCAAGAACGCCGTCTTCGTCGGCACCGCCACCACGCCGGTCGAGCTGGGCCAGGTCAAGGCCTTCGGCAAGAAGCAGATGTCCGCGGCCGACTGGGCCCGGGGCGTACGCCTGCAGTCCGGGGCGACGCTTGGCGAGGCGGACGTGCCGTCGTGACCAGGCCGGCCTGCCCCGAGGACGTCGACGCGATCTGCGGCGGCCTGCCGGAGACCGAGCTGGGGATCTCGTGGGGCGACCGGCCGACCTGGAAGGTCCCTCGCGGCGAGAAGGGCAAGGGCTTCGTGCTCTACCGGGCACCGCACAAGACGGCGGTCGACCCCGAGACCGGCGAGATGTGGGACGACCTGGTGGTCATCACGACCCCGACCGAGGTCGAGAAGAACGCGCTCGTCGCGGACGAGTCGACCCCGTTCTTCACCATCGACCACTTCCGCGGCCACAGCGCCGTGCTGGTGCGGCTCTCGCGGCTCGGGGAGATCGACCGCGACGAGCTGGAGGAGATCATCACCGACGCCTGGGCCGCCAAGGCGCCCAGGAAGCTGGTGCGGGAGCACCTCGGTGACTAGCCGACGCCGGCCGGTCGACAAGGCGCGCCGTGCCGCGCTCGACGTCCTGACCGCCGTGCGCGTGGACGACGCGTACGCCAACCTCGTGCTGCCCCAGGTGCTGCGCAAGCACGGGCTCGACGGCCGCGACGCCGGCCTGGCCACCGAGCTGGCGTCGGGCGCCATCCGGATGCACGGGCTCTACGACGCCGTCATCGACGCCTGCCTCACCCGTCCGCGCCTGCAGCCCGAGGTGCGCGACGTGCTGCGGCTCGGCACGCACCAGCTGCTCTCCATGCGGGTGCCCGACCACGCCGCGATCTCCACCAGCGTCGACCTCGTCCGGGCGAGCGTGGGCCAGGGCCCGGCGGGGCTGGTCAACGCCGTGCTGCGCACCGTCAGCCGCCGCGACCTCGCCGGGTGGGTCGCCGAGGTCGCGCCCGATGCGGCGACCGACCCGCACGGCCACCTCGCCGTGGCCCGCTCCCATCCCCGCTGGGTGGTCGACGCGCTGGCCGAGGCGCTCGGCTCCGACGACGAGCTCGACGCGCTGCTCGAGGCCGACAACGCGGCCCCGCGGGTCACCCTCGTCGCCCGACCCGGCCTGGCGAGCGTCGAGGAGCTCGAGGCCGCCGGCGGCACCCGCACCGGACGCTCGCCCTACGCCGTCACGCTGACCGGTGGCGACCCGGGTGCCGTCCCGGCCGTCGCCGAGGGCCGCGCCGGCGTGCAGGACGAGGGGTCCCAGCTCGTCGCGATCGCCCTCGCCGACGCTCCGCTGGAGGGCCGCGACTCCCGCTGGCTCGACCTGTGCGCCGGCCCCGGCGGCAAGTCGGCGCTGCTCGGCGCCCTCGCCGCTCGACGCGGAGCCGTGCTCCTCGCCAACGAGCGCCAGCCCCACCGTGCGGCGCTCGTCGCGTCGGCCCTGCGGGCACTGCCCGACGGGACCGCACACGTGGTCGCCGGCGACGGCGTCCGGCCGGCGTGGGTGCCGGGCACCTTCGACCGCGTGCTCGTCGACGCCCCCTGCTCCGGGCTGGGCGCGCTCCGACGCCGACCCGAGTCGCGCTGGCGGCGACGGCCCGACGACGTCGCGGAGCTGGCGGGCCTCCAGCAGGCGCTGCTCGACGCCGCGCTGGAGTCGGTGCGACCCGGCGGCGTGGTGGTCTACGCGACCTGCTCGCCCGTCGTCGCCGAGACCACCGAGGTGGTGCGCTCGGTGCTCGCCCGACGCGCCGACGCCGACGAGGTCGACCGCTTCCAGCTCTGGCCGCACCGCGACGGCACCGACGCGATGTTCGCCTCCACCCTGCGGCGCCGGGCCTGGTCCGACAGGGACTGACCGGACGCGGACCTCAGTCGTCCTGGAGGTGCCGCAGGTAGGCCCACGGGTCGGCGAGGTAGCGACGCCAGTGCTCCACCACCTCGAGCTCGTCCCAGGCCGCCTCGCGCAGCCCCCACGGCCCGGCCTCCAGGATCCGCGCCCCGGGCATGGCGGCCAGCACGGGGGAGTGCGTCGCGCACAGCACCTGACCGCGTCGCGCGACCACCCGCTGCAGGGCCGCGACCAGGCCCAGCGTCGAGGAGAACGACAGGGCGGCCTCCGGCTCGTCGAGGCAGAAGAACCCCGGCCCGGTGAACCGCGACTCCAGCACGGCCAGGAACGACTCGCCGTGGCTCATCTCGTGGAACGCGATGTCGCCGCCGAGGTCCTCGACGTAGGAGTACCACCCGTGCATCGTCTCGGCCCGCAGGAAGAAGCCCCACCTGCTCGCCCCGGCGCCACGCACCAGCTGGAGCGCGTCGCTGAGCGGCGACTCGGTGGGCCGTGTCGAGTGCCGGCTGTGGGTGCTGCCGCCCTCAGGCGAGAGCCCGAATGCCACGGCCACTGCCTCGACCAGGGTCGACTTGCCCGAGCCGTTCTCGCCGACGAGGAAGGTGACTCCCGGCCCCAGGTCGAGCCCCTCGTTCATCACCTGGGCGACGGCGGGGACGGAGGCGGGATAGCGGCCGGGAGCGAGCTCGTGGTCACCGCGCGCCTCGATCCGGCGTACGGGATGGCGGGCAAGGTCCTCTCCCCGCAGTGGCATGGCGACAACCTAGCGAGCGCGATCGGGCTCCGGCCGAACGGCCCGGGGCGGGTCACCATCGGGGTGACTTCGAGACCCGGAAGGTTCCCATCCGCGTGACGGACGCGCATGATGGGACACAAGCTCGGCGCACCGCCAAGGGCGTGCCGTGGCACGAGAGCAGGGGACATGCGGGTGCGCAGGATCTGGGGGGCCGTCGCCGCCACCGCCGTGGCGGTGACGCTGGGGACGTCCCTGTCCGGTCCCGCCGGCGCCGAGGGCGGCTCCCACACGCTGTCGGGTCCCGCCACGGGCGACCCCGATCTCTACCTCACCTACGTCCGTTGCGACGACCTCATGGCCGACGCGGCCGCGCCCGGCTCCCGCATCAACCTCGGTCCCTACGCCGCTCCGCTCGGCCGCCGCTCGCTGGGTCTCGTCCCGGCCGGCGGGGGCAGCGCCTCCGGGCCCTACGCATCGTTCCCGTCGCTGGCCCGCCTCGACTCCTCGGTCGCGGTCGCGGCGACGGGCGGCAGCTCCGGCGTCTCGTGGGTCATGGCCGTCACACGGCAGAGCCCCCGGGGCACCGCCTGGCGCGGCCGGGCCGCGCTCTCGGCGCCGCCCGGGGGGTGGACGACCGTGTCGACCTCCGCGACCACCTACGACTGGGCGCTGGTCGACCTGGCCTCCGGCAGGGTGCTCGACCGCGCCGGGACGGCGACGCCCGCGGGCTTCGCCGCCGAGCACGGTGACGGCCCGGGCTTCGCGATCACCGGCTTCGGCTGCGACGGCCGGGCGTTCAACCTCGACGCCGTGCGCGCCTCCGGGTCCACCCTCGACTTCGAGGGCGTCTCCCTCACGACCACCGTGGCCGCCGGCAGGCAGCAGGTGCAGGCGGGCCAGGAGGTCGAGCTCACCGGACGCGTCACCGACGCCTCCGGACGCCTGACCGGCGACCCGCTCGTGCTCGAGTCCCGCTCGCCGGGCCGCCAGTGGGCCCCGGTCGGCAAGCCCGTCCTCGCCGGCCGCGACGCGGTCTCGCGCGTCGTCGTCCCCGTCTCGGCGACCACCGACTACCGCTGGCACCGCCCCGAGAGCCAGTACGCCGACGAGGGCTGGTCGGACACCGTGACGGTCAGCGTCGCGCCGCAGGACGGCCCCGAGGGCCAGGCAGGCGGCCAGAGTCAGGGCGGCGGCCAGGGTCAGGCCGGCGGCCAGGGCAACGGCGGTGGCCAGCCGGGCGAGCAGCAGCCCGAGCCCGCGTCGGAGACCCCCACCTCGCAGTAGCGCGCCGGAGCCGCCCGTCCCGGCTAGGCTCCTGACGTGCCGTCGCCGTTCACCGAGATCGAGGTCGACGACCGCGTCGTCAAGGTCACCAACCCCGACCGCGTCTACTTCCCGCCCACCTCGGCCGCGCCCCAGGGGGCGACCAAGCTCGACCTCGTCGAGTACTACCTCGCCGTGGGCGACGGTATCGTCAACGCACTCCTCGAGCGCCCGTGCATGCTGCACCGCTTCCCCAAGGGCCTGGCCGGCGACAAGGTGCACCAGAAGCGGCTGCCGGCCGGCGCCCCGGACTGGGTCGAGACGGTGCAGCTGTTCTTCCCGCGCTGGAAGCGCACGGCCGACGAGCTGTGCGTGACCGAGCTGGGCAGCGTGATCTGGGCGGTGCAGATGTCGACCGTCGAGTTCCATCCGTGGAACAGCCGGCGCTCCGACACCGAGAAGCCCGACGAGTGGCGCATCGACCTCGACCCCGGCCCGGAGTGCCCCTGGGAGGTGGTGCAACGGGTCGCCCACGTGGCCCACGAGGTGCTCGACGAGCTCGGCGCCGTCGGCTTCCCCAAGACCAGTGGCGGGTCCGGGATGCACGTGTACGTGCGGATTTCACCCGACCACGGCTTCCAGGACGTACGGCGTGGCGCGCTGGCGTTCGCGCGGGAGGTCGAGCGGCGCGCCGGGGGAGAGGTCACCACCGCGTGGTGGCGCAAGGATCGCGACCCCTCGCAGCTCTTCGTCGACTACAACCAGAACGCCCGCGACCACACGATCGCCGCCGCCTACTCGGTGCGTGGCGTGCCGGAGGCGCGCGTCTCCGCGCCGGTCCGGTGGGACGAGGTCGACGACTGCGTGCCCGACGACTTCACCCTCTTCACGATGCCCGCGCGGTTCGCCGAGATCGGTGACCTCCACGCCGACATCGACGACCACCCCTTCGACATCGCGCCCCTGCTGGCGTGGGCCGACCGCGACGAGGCCGCGGGCGCGGAGGCGCCTCCCGAGCCCGAGGACGCGTAGTCCCCAGCCCCACCGACCGCGGCGGCCTGACGTCCGTCAGCGGGTCGTGGGCGAGCGCCGACCCGCTGCCCTGACGCGACGGACGTGGGCCTCCCACTGGGCCCACGTCATCGTCTCGTCCATGTCCCAGTCGGGGTGGTCGAGCGCCGTGGAGGAGACCGCCGCGGTCGCCTGCAGCGCGGGTGCGCCGGCCATGACCGCGCGGTAGACCATGTACTCACGTCGCGTGAACACGCGGTCCCGGGCGTCGCGGGCAGCCGAGCTCATGGCGGGCGACCCTACGTGAGGACTCGCCTCCTGGCCACGCCTCCAGGGCGGTGGTGCGTCGCCGGGCAGCGCCACCACGATGCCCGCCCGGGAGCAGTCGATCGCCACGGCCCCCACGGGTCGGGGACGACCCGGGACCGTGCGGCCCGGCGTAGTCACTAGGCTCGTCCCGTGGGCATCCAGATCACGCCGAGCATCCTCAACGCCGACCTGTCGCGCCTCGCCGACGAGGTCGCCCGGATCCCCAGCGCCGACTGGGTCCACGTCGACGTGATGGACAATCACTTCGTCCCCAACCTCACGCTCGGCCTGCCGGTCGTCGAGGCGCTCGGCCGACACGCGAGCCAGCCCCTCGACGCGCACCTGATGATCGAGGACGCCGACCGGTGGGCGCCGGCGTACGCCGAGGCGGGCTGCGCGTCGGTCACCTTCCACGTCGAGGCGACGCGGGCGCCGGTGCGGCTCGCCCGCGAGATCCGGGCGCAGGGCGCCCGCGCGGCGATGGCGCTCAATCCGGCGACGCCGATCGAGCCCTACGAGGCGCTGCTGCCCGAGCTCGACATGGTGCTCGTGATGACCGTGGAGCCCGGCTTCGGCGGGCAGAAGTTCCTCGACCTGTGCCTGCCCAAGATCCGCACCGCCCGCGCGCTCATGCGCAAGCACGGCGTGGAGACCTGGCTCCAGGTGGACGGCGGGGTGTCGCTGGAGACCATCGAGCGCTGCGCCGAGGCCGGGGCCGACGTCTTCGTCGCGGGCTCGGCCGTCTACTCCGCCGACGACCCCGACGCCATGGTGCGCGAGCTCCGCGCGGCCGCGGAGGCCGCCGCGACCTGAGCCGGCCGTCGGGGTGGGGGCGGTCCGCGGATCGGCCGCATGACCGAGGCTGACGAGTTCGCAGGGCACGCCCGGCCAGCCGGCGGGCTCTCGTCGGTGAGCCCGGTGGGGCGCACGGATGGCCCCTTGTTGCGAATCGCGTGCGGCAAGGGGACTACGGCACGCTGGCGGCCTCCTCGCTGGGTGCCTCCACCTCGCCGTGCCGCGCCAGGCTGACCGCACCGCAGACCGAGAGCAGGAAGCCGGCGGCGGCGACCGGTCCCCAGCCGGCCCGCGTCTGGTCGCCGAGGAGGAAGAGCCCGACCAGCGCCGGCCCGACCGTCTCACCGACCACCAGCGGCGCGGTCGCCCGGGTGACGCTGCCGCGCTGCAGGGCGATCGAGTAGGTGAGCATGGCCACCCCGCCGGCGACCGCCAACGCATAGGTGGCCGGACTACGCAGCAGGGGTCCGACCTCGTCGAGGAGGTGCTCGGGGGAGAGGTCGCCCGGGAGGATCCGGGAGGCCACCGCGGTGACGCCGTACGCGAGGCCGGCGACAGCGCCCAGGGCGGTGGCGCCCGCCGCACCGCGGAGCCGGGCCAACGGGACCGCCGCCAGCCCGAGGAGCACGGCGGCGACCAACGTCCCCCACTGCTCGGCGCGGCTGACGTCCACGCTGCGGTCCTCGGTCGCCGAGACCCCGACCAGCACGAGGCCGGCGACCACGACGACCAGGCCGATCCTGTCGAGCCGGCGCAACGGCATCCGCAGGAAGACGGCGCCGAGGATGGCGGTGATCGCCAGGAAGCTCGCCACCACCGACTGGACGACGAAGAGCGGGAGGCTGCGCACCGCCACCAGGCTGAGCAGGAAGCCGAGCCCGTCGAGGCAGACGCCCAGCACGTACCGCCAGTTTCGCAGCAGTCGGACCAGCAGCCGGGGGTCCAGCCCTTCGACCGGGGCGGCGCTGCGGCTGGCGAGCGCCTGGAGGATCGAGGACACGCCGTAGCACCAGGCGGCCCCTGCTGCAGCGACCAGTCCCGCGAGCACCCTGCCACGATAGCCCGACAGACTCTGGTCGCCCGGGGGTCCCTCGTGGATCCTGACCAGATGCGGGGCATCGACGGGGAGGGGCCTCAGGAGGACCGGAGGCACTCCGCCTCCGTCCTCGACGGCTGGTTGCTCCCGGGCGGGTTCCGGGCCGACTGGCTGGCCGCTGCCACCTACGACCGCCGGGTCGGACTCTCGCTCTTCACGGGGCAGTTCACGCACCGCTCGACGCGGACGTCGACGTCGAGCGCGACTTCGTGCTCGCGTCGGTCCAGCGTGCGGTGCCCTCGGCCGGGCTCTCGGTGATCACGAACTTCTCCTCCGGCTACCACCACCGCGACGGGGGAGGGACCGGATCCGGACGGACGGGGACCTGCCGGTCCTCGACCTGCGCGGCACGCCCGGGCCCGACCCGGAGCCGACGGTGAGTCCGCGGCGATGCCCTCCGGTGGTGGCGCTGGGCGCGGGGGTCGCCGTGGGCAGGTGGCGCGGGACTACGCGCTGGGGCCCCGGGAGGCCACGGCCGGAGGGGGTGCCGGAGGGGGTGCCGGATGAGGCGCCGGCTCAGGCGGCCCACCCGGCGCGCGTGCTGGCGCGCGTGCTGGCGTTGACCGGCACCCTGGCAGGGTCCTGTGCTCCGGCTTCGTCCTCGACTGGGTGCTGCGCGGGTTCGAGGGGATGACTCACGTCGTGAGCGAGCTCGCGGCCGTGGGCGAGCCGTACGCGGTGCTCCTGCGCTCGGCCGACGGGCCGGTGAAGGGCGTGCCGGGCTCCTCGGGCTGGTGGCTCCGACGACGCGCGTCAGTGCAGGCCGCGGTCGTCGACCTGCTGGCTGCGCAGGTGCGAGCCGTGCCGCGTCTGCTCCTCCAGCCGCCGGTGGTCGGCCACCAGGGTCCCGCCCTCCAGCTCGTCGGCGCGCGCCTGCACCTGTTCGAGCCGCGTGATCCAGGAGTCGACCTCGCGGGCGACGTCGTCGAGCCGCGCGGCGGGCAGCACGATCGCGTCGCCCTCACTCCGCAGTCCGGGCTCGGCGGATGCCAGCCCGTCCACCTCGTAGGTCGTCAGCGGCCGGGTCAGCCGGATCCGCACCGGGTAGGTCTCGCGGTCCACGTCCGCCGGGTCGACCGCGAGCTCGACGATCCCGAGTGCCGGCCTGTGCTTGCGTGTCGCCATCTGCGTCGTCCCCTCACCGGGTCCGGGGTGGCCCCGTCCCTTCGAGTCGACCACCCGAGTCGGGGGACGTACATGGGGTCCGGACCCCATCGACGTAGACCGAGGTCCGCGGTGCTGTCGGGTCAGCCGGCGAAGAGGGTGAGCCGCTGGCGGATGATCTTGCGGCGCAGCACCACGCGCCGCTTGCCGTCGTTGCCGATGCGGAGCCGGTCGAGCTCCCAGCCGCCGTGCTCGGCCCGCTCCACGAGCACCCGGGTCACCACGTTGCGGGAGAAGTCCTTGGGGAGCACGAGCGTCTCGAACTCCCACTCCACGCCACGCCCGGGCGGGCGGCGCTGGATCCTCGCCATGTCTTCTCTCCCTTCTCGCGGGGGGTGAGACGTCAGTCGGTGGACACGTCGTCGAGGGCCTCGACGATCTCCGGTGGCAGGGTCAGCTCCTCGGTGCCGAGAGCGCCGTCGAGCTGGGCGGCGGTGCGCGCGCCGACGATCGGTGCGGTGACCCCGGGGCGGTCGCGCACCCAGACGAGGGCGACCTCCAGCGGCGACCAGCCCAGTCCGTCGGCGGCGCGGGCGACGGCCTCGACGATGCCGCGGGCCCGCTCGTCGAGGTAGGCGCCGACGAACCGGCCGAAGTGCTCGGTGGCGGCACGGGAGTCGGACGGGGTGCCGGTGCGGTACTTGCCCGTGAGCACGCCACGGCCCAGCGGCGACCAGGGCAGCACGCCGAGGCCGAGCGCCCGGGCCGCGGGCACGACCTCGTGCTCGACGTGCCGGTTGAGCAGCGAGTACTCCACCTGGGTGGAGGCCAGTGGCGTACGCCCGGGGACCGCGCGCTGCCAGGTGGCGGCCTGGGCCGTCTGCCAGCCGGTGTAGTTGGAGACCCCGACGTAGGACGCCCGGCCGGAGCTGACGGCGAGGTCGAGGGCGCTGAGGGTCTCCTCGAGCGGGGTCTCGTCGGTCCACACGTGGACCTGCCACAGGTCGACGTGGTCGACGCGCAGCCGCTTGAGCGAGGCGTCCAGTGCGGTCAGCAGGTGGCCGCGCGAGGTGTCGGTCACCCGCTCGCCGGTGCGGCGCGAGATGCCGGCCTTGGTGGCGAGCACCAGGTCCGCACGGGCGACGACGTCGCCGACGAGCGTGCCGATGAGCTCCTCGCTCGCACCGTCGCCGTAGCCGGCGGCCGTGTCGAGCAGGGTGCCGCCGGCCTCGGCGAACGCGACGAGCTGGTCGCGTGCCTCGTGCTCGTCGGTGTCACGGCCCCAGGTCATGGTGCCGAGGCCGAGCCGGGAGACCTTGAGCCCGGTCGCGCCGAGGGAACGCTGCTGCATGGGGGTGAGGGTAGCCACGGGTGGTGCGCGGATCACACCTGACTCGCCCGTAGGCTCGTCCCCCGTGACCGATCTCCTCAAGGCCGTGGTCCTCGGCGTGATCCAGGGACTGACCGAGTTCCTCCCGATCTCGAGCAGCGCCCACCTGCGCATCTACCCCGAGCTCTTCGGTTGGGGCGACCCGGGAGCCGCCTTCACCGCCGTCATCCAGATCGGCACCGAGCTGGCCGTGCTCATCTACTTCCGCAAGGACATCTGGCGGATCGGCAACGCCTGGGTGCGCTCGCTGTTCAAGGCCGAGTACCGCGGCAGCTTGGACGCGCGGATGGGCTGGTTCATCATCGTCGGCTCCCTGCCGATCGTGGTCCTCGGCGTGCTGCTCAAGGACGTCATCGAGCGCGACTTCCGCAACCTGTGGATCATCGGCTGCACGCTGATCGTGATGGGTGTCGTGCTGGGCGTCGCCGACCGCGTCGGACGCACCGACCGGCCGCTGCGCAAGCTGACGCTCAAGGACGCGCTGCTGATGGGGGGCGCCCAGGCGCTCGCCCTGATCCCCGGGGTCTCCCGCTCCGGCGCCACCATCTCGATGGGCCGCCTCCTCGGCTTCGAGCGCGAGGCCGCGACCCGGTTCGCCTTCCTGCTCGCCATCCCCGCCGTCGTCGGCGCCGGGCTGTTCGAGCTGAAGGAGATCCCCCACGGGCACAACGACTTCGGCTGGGGACCGACCCTCACCGCGACGGTCGTCTCCTTCGTCGTCGGCTACGCCGCCATCGCCTGGCTGCTGCGCTACGTCAGCACCCGCTCCTACACGCCGTTCGTGGTCTACCGCATCCTGCTGGGCGCCGGCACGCTGATCCTGCTCGGCGCCGGGGTGCTGGCCGCCTGACCGGGTCGGGTCACCGGACGGGTCACAGCCAGCCGGACCGCTTGAACCAGACGATGAGAACGATCGCGGAGCCGACCATGAGCAGCAGCGCGAACGGGTAGCCGTAGGTCCACTGCAGCTCGGGCATGTGGGTGAAGTTCATCCCGTAGATCCCGGCGATCAGGGTGGGGACCACGATCACCGCTGCCCCGGCGGAGATCTTGCGCATGTCGTCGTTCTGCTGCACCGAGATGCGGGCGGTGTGCGCGTCGAAGGCCGTCGACAGCAGGGCGTCGAGGTTGTCGACCACCTCGGCGACGCGTTGCAGGTGGTCGACGACGTCGCGGAAGTAGGTGGCGGTCTCGGCCGTGATCCGGTCGTCGCCACCCGCCTCGAGCTGGCGCATCGGCTCGCGGAGCGGGAGCACGGCGCGCCGGACCTCGGCGATCTCGCGCTTGAGGACGTAGATGCGGGAGGAGTCGTCGGTGCGCATGGCGGAGAACACCGAGGCCTCGACCTCGTCGACGTCCTCCTCCAACGACGCGCCCACGCGCTCGTACTCGTCGACGACCCGGTCGCAGATGGCGTAGAGCACCGCCATCGGCCCGTGCTCGAGCACGGTCGCCCGGCGCTCGAGGTCGCGGCGCGCGTCGGCGAGGTCGAGGCCCAGGCCGTGGCGGACGGTCACCACGAAGTCCGCGCCGACGAAGACGTTGATCTCGCCGGTCTCGACCGCGTCGTCCTCGTCGACGTACCACAGCGTCTTGAGCACGAGGAACAACGTGTCGCCGTAGCGCTCGAGCTTGGGCCGCTGGTGGGAGTCGCCGGCGTCCTCGACCGCGAGCGGGTGGAGGTCGAACTCCTTGGCGACGCGCTCGAGCTCCTCGGGGCTCGGGTCGTGCATGCCGATCCACTGGAAGTCGCCGGAGTCGCACGGCACCCGGGCGATGCCCAGGCTCTGGTCCTCGCCGCCGAGCGGGACCCGCCTGCCCTGGTGGTAGTACGCGTTGTCGACGATCACCCCTCGAGGCTAGTCCCACTAGCCTCGGGTGCATGCCCACCGTGATCCTCGTGCGCCACGGCCGGTCGACGGCCAACGCGACCGGCGTCCTGGCCGGACGACAGCCCGGCGTCCACCTCGACGAGACCGGACTGCGGCAGGCGGTCGCGGTCGGCGAGCGGTTGGCGGGCGTACGCCTCGCCGCGGCGGTGACCAGCCCGCTCGAGCGGTGCCGCGAGACGTGTCGCGAGATCACCCGGCGCCAGGCGAGCCCGCTGCGCGCGGGCACCGACAAGCAGCTGTCCGAGTGCGACTACGGCGACTGGCAGGGGCGTCCCCTCAAGGACCTCGCCAAGGAGAGGCTCTGGACGACCGTCCAGGCCCAGCCGTCGGCGGCGACGTTCCCGGGCGGGGAGTCGATGCGGGCGATGCAGGACCGAGCGGTGGCCGCAGTCCGGCGCCACGACGCGCGGGTCGCGGCCGAGCACGGCGAGGACGCCGTGTGGGTCGCGGTGAGCCACGGCGACGTCATCAAGTCCATCCTCGCCGACGCGCTGGGCACCCACCTCGACCTCTTCCAGCGCATCCACGTCGACCCGGCCTCGGTGTCGGTCGTGCGCTACACCGAGTCGCGTCCCTTCGTCATCGGCACCAACACCCATGCCGGCGACCTCGCCTGGCTGACCCCGCCGCCGAAGTCACGGCGAGCCCCGCGGGGCCGACGCGCGGACGCCGAGGTGGGTGGAGGCGCAGGCCCCCAGACGGACGGGTCCTAGGGTGAGTGACATGCCCGTCGTGCACCGCTTCGACCCGCCCGAGCGCTTCGTCGCCGGCACCGTTGGCGAGCCCGGCCAGCGGACGTTCTTCCTCCAGGCGCGTGACGGCGCGCGGCTGGTGAGCGTCTCGCTGGAGAAGCAGCAGGTGCAGGCGCTCGCCGAGCGCATCGACGAGCTGCTCGACGAGCTGATGCGGGCCGTCGGGGGAGACGTGCTCATCCCGGCGATCGCCCCGCGGGACATGACCGACACCCAGCCCCTCGAGCAGCCGATCGAGGAGGAGTTCCGCGCCGGCACGATGACGCTGTCGTGGGACGGCGCCGCCGAGCGCGTGGTGATCGAGGTGTTCCCGTTCACCGAGGCCGCGGTGGTCTCGCCCGAGCAGCTCCAGGAGGGCCTCGAGGAGCTGCTCGAGCCCGATCCGGAGGAGATCTTCCTGGTCCGCCTCACCGCCGCCGCCGCCCGTTCGTTCGTGGAGAGGGCGCTGTCGGTGATCGGCGCCGGTCGCCCCGACTGCCCGTTCTGCGGGGAGCCCGTCGACCCGGACGGGCACCTGTGCGTGCGTGCCAACGGCTTCCGGCGCCGTGATCCCTGACCTGCCCGAGGGCTTCCCCACCGGGGAGCTGACGCTCCACGGACGGGTGCTGCCGGCCTCCAACGCGACCTTCGTCGGCGAGGTCGACGGCGTGCGGGTGGTCTACAAGCCGATCGCGGGGGAGCGGCCTCTCTGGGACTTCCCCGACGGCACGCTGGCCGCGCGCGAGGTGGCTGCGTACGCCGTCTCGGAGGCGCTGGGCTGGGACGTCGTGCCGCCCACGGTCCTGCGCGAGGGGCCGCACGGGCCTGGCATGGTGCAGCTGTGGCGCGACGAGGTGCCTGACGCCTCGCCCGTCGACATCGTCGGCGAGGGGGAGGTGCCGCCCGGCTACCGCCACGTCTTCGACGGCCTCGACGCCCACGACCGGGCCGTGTCGCTGGTGCACGAGGACAGCGACCCCCTGCGCCGCATGGCGCTCTTCGACGTGGTCGTCAACAACGCCGACCGCAAGGGCGGACACGTCCTCCCCATGCCCGACGGGCACCGCCACGGCGTCGACCACGGGTTGACCTTCCACGTGGAGCACAAGCTGCGCACCGTGCTGTGGGGCTTCGTCGGCGAGCCGATCAGCCCCGACGAGGCCGACGGCCTGCGCCGACTCGCTGCCGCGCTCGACGGCGCGCTCGGGGCTGTCCTCTCGGGCCTCCTGGTCGACGACGAGGTGGCGACCACCGTGCGGCGGGTCGCCCGGCTCCTCGCCGCGGGCGAGTTCCCCGGCCCCGCGTCGTCGGCGTACCCCGTCATCCCCTGGCCGCCGTTCTGAGCCGAGCAGCCCCGACAGAGGCGCGCCGCGGGCCGCTCACGACCGGCGGATAGGCTGCGCGGCATGCGCGCCTGGTCGTCCCCCGACGTTCCCATCCTGCCCGTGACGGGCCCCGTCGTGCGGGTGCACGACACGGCGAGCGACTCCCTGGTCGAGACCCGGCCCGACGGTGCGGCGCGGATGTACGTCTGCGGCATCACCCCCTACGACGCCACCCACATGGGCCACGCCGCCACCTACGTGGGCTTCGACCTGCTCAACCGTGCGTGGCGCAACGCCGGGCACGAGGTGAGCTACGTCCAGAACGTCACCGACGTCGACGACCCGCTGCTCGAGCGCGCCGCGAAGGTCGGGGTCGACTGGGCAGATCTCGCCCTGCGCGAGACCCAGCTGTTCCGGGAGGACATGGAGGCCCTGCGGGTCCTGCCGCCGGCCCACTACACCGGAGCGGTCGAGTCGATCCCCGAGGTCGTCGCGCTGATCCAGCGCCTCGGCGAGGCCGGCGCGGTCTACCGCGTCGAGGACGACCTCTACTTCTCGGTCGGCGCCGACGACACGTTCGGCTCGGTGTCGCGCCTCGACCGCGACGCCATGCTCGCGATCTTCGCCGAGCGCGGCGGCGACCCCGACCGCGAGGGCAAGAAGGACCCGCTCGACTGCGTGCTGTGGCGTGCCGAGCGTCCGGGCGAGCCCTCGTGGGACAGCCCGTGGGGTCCGGGCCGACCGGGCTGGCACGTCGAGTGCTCCGCGATCGCGCTCGACCACCTCGGCGCCGCGTTCGACGTCCAGGGCGGCGGCAGCGACCTGGCCTTCCCGCACCACGAGATGTCGGCGGGTCACGCCCAGGTTGCGCACCCCGGTGAGCCGTTCGCCCGGGCCTACGCCCACGCCGGCATGGTCGCCTACGACGGCGAGAAGATGTCGAAGTCGCGCGGCAACCTCGTCTTCGTCTCCGCGCTCCGCAGGAGCGACGTCGACCCGATGGCGATCCGCCTCGCGCTGCTGCGCCACCACTACCGCAGTGACTGGGAGTGGACCGACGACCAGCTGTGGGACGCCGTCGACACCCTCGGCACCTGGCGCCGGGCACTGGCGCTGGGCGCCGGCGCACCCTCGGCGCCCGTCGTCACCGCCGTCCTCGATGCGCTGGCCGACGACCTCGACGCGCCGTCGGCGGTCGCCGCCGTGCAGGAGTGGGTCGAGTCGACGCTCGGCACCACCGGGCTCGCCGACACCTCTGACCCGGAGGCCGCGGCGACCGTGCACCGCCTCCTCGACGCCGCGCTCGGCCTGTCGCTCTGACGTACGCCGCGCGCGGCGCCCGGTCAGTCGGGTCAGTCGGTGTCGCGGCGCTTGAGGTAGCGCTCGAACTCCCGGGCGATCGCCTCGCCCGACGCCTCGGGGAGGTCGGCGGTGTCACGGGTCTCCTCGAGCGCCCTGACGTAGTCGGCGACGTCCTCGTCCTCCGCGGCGAGCTCGTCGACACCGCGCTCCCACGCCTTGGCGTCGTCGGCGAGGTCGCCGATGGGCATCGGGGCCTGGAGCAGCTCCTCGAGCCGGCCGAGCAGCGCGAGGGTCGCCTTGGGGCAGGGCGGCTGGGCGACGTAGTGGGGGACCGCCGCCCAGTAGGAGACGGCCGGGATGTCGAGCTGGGTGCAGGCGTCGTTGAAGACCCCGACGATGCCGGTCGGGCCCTCGTAGGTCGACTGCTCGAGCGCGAGGCGGTCGACCAGCTCGGGCTCGCTCGCGGTGCCGGTGACCGGGATGGGCCGGGTGTGCGGCGTGTCGGCGAGCAGGGCGCCGAGCGTCACGACGAGCTCGGCGCCGAGGTCGTCGCACGCGGCGAGCAGCTCGGCGCAGAACTGGCGCCACTTCATGTTGGGCTCGATGCCGCGCACCAGGATGACGTCGCGGTCGAGCTCGGCCGGGCGGGCGACGGCGATGCGGGTGGTGGGCCAGCTGAGCCGGCGGTGCCCGTGGGGGTCGGTGCTGATGATCGGGCGGTTGACCTGGAAGTCGTAGAACTCCTCGGGGTCGATGGCCCCGATGACCTCGGCCCTCCACTGCTCGATGAGGTGGTCCACGAGACCGGACGCCGCGTCGGCGGCGTCGTTCCAGCCCTCGAAGGCGGCGATCACCACGGGGGAGACCAGGTCCTGCACGTCGTCGAACTCGATCACCACTCCAGCCTAGGGCCCGTCCCCAGCGCGTCCGTCGTGATTTCGCCGCCCGACGCGCCGGTGCCACCATGTGGGAACCCGGTCCGCCTGTCGGACGCCGTTCCTAGGCTGGTGTCACCGCCACCCGAGAGGAGCCACGCACCGTGGAGCCACAGCACCGTCCTGACGCCACCGCCGCCCTGACGGCGATCCTGAGCGAGCGGATCATGGTGCTGGACGGCGCGATGGGCACGGCGATCCAGCGCGACCGTCCCGATGAGGCGGGCTACCGCGGCGAGCGCTTCGCCGACCACCCCAGCGACCTGGTCGGCAACAACGACCTGCTGACGCTCACGCAGCCCCAGCTGATCCGCGCGATCCACGAGGACTACCTCGGCGCCGGGGCCGACATCATCGAGACCAACACCTTCAACGCCAACGCGATCTCGCTGTCCGACTACGGCCTCGAGGACCTCGCCTACGAGCTCAACCTCGAGTCCGCCCGGCTGGCGCGCCAGGCCGCCGACGCGGTCTCGACCGACGACCGGCCGCGCTGGGTCGCCGGAGCGCTGGGCCCGACCACCCGCACGGCGTCGATCTCGCCCGACGTCAACGACCCGGGGGCCCGCAACGTCTCCTTCGACCAGCTCGCCGACGCCTATCTGACCGCCGCCCGCGGCCTGGTCGACGGCGGTGCCGACCTGCTGATGATCGAGACGATCTTCGACACGCTCAACGCCAAGGCCGCGATCTTCGCGGTCGAGACGCTCTTCGAGGAGCAGGGCCGCCGCTGGCCGGTGATCATCTCGGGCACCATCACCGACGCCTCGGGGCGCACCCTGTCGGGCCAGGTCACCGAGGCGTTCTGGGACTCCGTGCGCCACGCCCGCCCGCTGGCCGTCGGCCTCAACTGCGCGCTCGGCGCGCGCGACATGCGCCCCTACGTCGCCGAGCTGTCCCGCCTGGCCGACTCCTTCGTGAGCGTCTACCCCAACGCCGGGCTGCCCAACGCGTTCGGCGAGTACGACGAGACGCCCGACCAGACCGCGGCGGTGCTCGCCGAGTTCGCCGAGGCCGGCTTCCTCAACCTGGTCGGTGGCTGCTGCGGCACCACCCCCGAGCACATCGCCGCCATCGCGGGCGCGGTGGCGGACAAGACCCGCCGCGAGCCCGTGGAGCACCAGCCGGTCATGCGGCTGGCCGGGCTCGAGCCGTTGACGATCACCGACGAGAGCCTGTTCGTCAACGTCGGCGAGCGCACCAACATCACCGGGTCGGCCCGCTTCCGCAAGCTGATCAAGGACGGCGACTACGACGCCGCGCTCAGCGTGGCGGCCCAGCAGGTCGAGGCCGGTGCGCAGGTCATCGACGTCAACATGGACGAGGGCATGATCGACGGGGTCGCGGCGATGGACCGCTTCCTCAAGCTGATCGCCGCCGAGCCCGACATCAGCCGCGTCCCGGTGATGGTCGACTCCTCCAAGTGGGAGGTCATCGAGGCCGGGCTCAAGTGCGTGCAGGGCAAGCCCATCGTCAACTCCATCTCCATGAAGGAGGGCGAGGAGGCGTTCCGCGACCACGCGCGGCTGTGCCGCAAGTACGGCGCGGCGGTGGTGGTGATGGCGTTCGACGAGGACGGCCAGGCCGACAACCTCGCGCGCCGCAAGGCGATCTGCGAGCGGGCCTACCGGATCCTCGTCGACGAGGTCGGCTTCCCGCCCGAGGACATCATCTTCGACCCCAACGTCTTCGCCGTCGCCACGGGCATCGAGGAGCACGCCACCTACGGCGAGGACTTCATCGAGGCGACCCGCTGGATCAAGCACCACCTCCCCGGGGCCAAGGTCAGCGGCGGCATCTCCAACGTGTCGTTCTCCTTCCGCGGCAACGGCCCCGTGCGCGAGGCGATCCACGCGGTCTTCCTGTTCCACGCGATCCGAGCCGGGCTCGACATGGGCATCGTCAACGCCGGTGCGCTGGTCGTCTACGACGAGGTCGACCCCGAGCTGCGCGAGCGCATCGAGGACGTCGTGCTCAACCGCCGCCCCGACGCCGCCGAGCGCCTGCTCGAGATCGCCGAGCGCTTCAACGTCGCTGCAGGCGCCGTCGAGGTGACCGAGGACGAGTGGCGCGGCCTGCCGCTGCGCGAGCGGATCACCCACGCCCTGGTCAAGGGCATCGACGCCCACGTCGAGGCCGACACCGAGGCGCTGCGGGCCGAGATCGCCGCGGCCGGCGGGCGTCCGATCGAGGTGATCGAGGGTCCGCTGATGGACGGCATGAACGTCGTCGGCGACCTGTTCGGCGCGGGCAAGATGTTCCTCCCGCAGGTGGTCAAGAGCGCGCGCGTGATGAAGAAGGCCGTGGCCTACCTGATCCCCTACATCGAGGAGGAGAAGGTCAAGGACCCCGCGCTGGCGGCGCAGAAGGAGACCAACGGCACCATCGTCATGGCGACGGTGAAGGGCGACGTCCACGACATCGGCAAGAACATCGTCGGCGTGGTGCTGCAGTGCAACAACTACGAGGTCATCGACCTCGGCGTGATGGTGCCCGCCCAGAAGATCCTCGACGCGGCGCAGGAGCACGACGCCGACATCATCGGGCTCTCCGGGCTGATCACCCCCTCGCTCGACGAGATGGTCAGCTTCGCCTCCGAGATGCAGCGCGTCGGCCTCGACCTGCCGCTCCTCATCGGCGGCGCGACGACCTCGCGGGCCCACACCGCGGTCAAGATCGACCAGAAGTACGACGGCCCCGTGGTCTGGGTCAAGGACGCCTCGCGCTCGGTGCCCACCGCCGCCGCGCTGCTCAGCCCGACCCGCCGCGACAAGCTGATGGCCGACGTCCAGGCCGACTTCGACTCCCTCCGCACGCGCCACGCGGCCAAGAACGACCGCCCGCTCGTGACGCTGGAGCAGGCCCGCGCCAACGCCACGCCCCTCGACTGGTCCGACTACCACCCGCCCAAGCCGCACATGCTGCTCCAGCAGGACCACGACGTGTCGCCGTTCACCGGCACCGCCGTCACCCAGCACGTACGCGTGATCCGCGACCAGGACCTCACGACCCTGCGCCGCTACATCGACTGGCAGCCGTTCTTCAACGCGTGGGAGATGAAGGGCGCCTTCCCCGACATCCTCAACAACCCGAGCTCCGGCCCCGCCGCGCGCAGGCTCTACGACGACGCGCAGGCGATGCTCGACCGGCTCATCGAGGAGAAGTGGATCCGCGCCCACGGCGTGGTCGGGTTCTTCCCCGCCAACGCGGTGGGCGACGACGTCGAGCTCTACCTCGACGGCGACCGCAGCCGGGTCCACGCCACGCTGCACCACCTGCGCCAGCAGGGGCGGCACCGCGACGGCGTGCCCAACCGCTCGCTCGCCGACTACGTCGCGCCCAAGGAGACCGGCCTGCGCGACCACGTCGGCGCCTTCGCGGTGACCGCCGGCGACGGCCTCGCGGAGCGGGTTGCGGCCTTCCGCGACGAGCTCGACGACTACAACGCGATCCTGCTCGAGTCGCTCGGCGACCGGCTGGCGGAGGCGTTCGCCGAGCGCCTCCACGAGCGCGTGCGCAAGGAGCTGTGGGGCTACGCGCCCGACGAGCACCTCGACAACGTCGGGCTGATCAAGGAGCAGTACGACGGCATCCGCCCCGCCCCGGGCTACCCCGCTTGCCCCGAGCACACCGAGAAGCGCACCCTCTGGGAGCTCCTCGACGTCGAGGAGCACACCGGGATCACGCTCACCGAGTCGATGGCCATGTGGCCGGGCGCCTCGGTCAGCGGCTTCTACCTCTCCCACCCGCAGTCGCAGTACTTCGTGGTGGGCCGCCTGGCCCGCGACCAGGTCGCCGACTACGCCGAGCGCAAGGGCTGGACCCTCGCCGAGGCCGAGCGCTGGCTCTCGCCCAACCTGGGCTACGACCCCGAGGACTGACCCCGAGGACTGACCCCGAGGACCGACCCGTCGGGCGACCGGGGGGCGCCCCTCAGAGCACCACGGCCGCCAGCATCACCAGCGGCAGCGAGACCACCGAGGCGACCGACGTGACGAGCGTCAGCGTCTTGAGGGTGCCCTTGGTCGACAGGCCGAGCAGCGACTTGAACATCCAGAAGAAGTTGCTGTTGACCTGCAGCGCGAACATCGCGCCCGACGCGATCGCGAGGCCGATCACGATGGGGGAGACGGTCAGCGAGTCGAGGATCGGGGCGATGATGCCGGCGGCCGTGATCGCGGCCACCGACACCGAGCCGATCGCCAGGTGCAGCACCGCGGCGATGAACCACGCCAGCAGGATGCTCAGCACGACCGGCGCGCCCGCGTCGGCCTGGAACAGGTCGCCCAGCACGCTGTCGAGCCCGGTGGCCTCGATGACGGCGCCGAGCGAGCCGCCGACACCGGTGATCAGCAGGATCTCGCCGGTGGTGTGGAAGCCGTCCTCCATGGCCTCGTTGGTGTGCTCGCCGCCCGAGGAGGCGCGGGACAGGGCGTAGGCCCCGAGCAGGCCGAGGAAGAGCGCGATGTTGGCGTCGCCGAGGAAGGCGATGAAGGTGGTGGACCAGCCGCCGAGCTCCGCGAACGCCCCGAGCGCGATCAGCAGCAGCGGCACCACGATCGGCAGCATGAGCACCGCGAGCGGCAGGCGGCGTACGCCCTCCTTCGCCTCGGCGGCAGCGGCCTCCGACTCCCGCTGGGCCAGTGCCTCCCGCGCCGTGCCGGCCTCACCGGTGAGGTAGGCCCGGTCGGCGGCCTCCTGCTCGGCCATCGCCTCGTCGAGCTCCTCGTCGGTCTCGGGCTTCCAGAAGCCGCCGGCGGCGAACAACAGGCGCATCAGCAGGGTGGACACCAGCGCCGTCACGAGGCCGATCACGACCCCGTACACGAGCCAGTCACCGAGGCGGATGTCGAGGAGCCCGGCGATCGAGATCGCGGCCAGGCCGGGGATGACGAAGACGTAGCCGGCGAAGATCCCGCAGCCCAGCGCCGAGGCGAGCACCGGAAGGCCCACCTTGCCGACGAACGGCGACGCCGAACGGGCCACCGGCGCGGCGAGGACGACCTGCACGTCGACGTAGATCGACGGCATGACCACCGCCAGCATCGAGCTCAGCGCGTAGGGCAGCCGTCCCGAGCCGACCTTCTGCACGAGCAGCGCGACGAGGCGACGGAAGGCGCCCGTGGAGTGCAGCAGCGCCCCGATGAGCACCCCGAAGCCGATCAGCAGCCCGACCTCGGCCATGATCCCGCCGAAGCCGGTCGTGATCGCCTCGACCGTGCCGGCGAAGCCGACCCCGCCCGCGAGCCCGAGGTAGAGCGAGCCGAGGATCAGCGAGATCACCGGGTCGATGCGTCCCTTGATGATCAGGGCGACGACCAGGACGATCGCGATGGCGGTGTGCAGGGCGACCATGGTTCTCCCGATGACAGCGGCCCGAGACGCTCCCGAGTGCCCCCTGTCTACCGCTGACGGCGGGAGTTCGCCAGAGGCTGTCCGGAGGCCCAGCACGCCGGGATCAGGCCCGGATCCCGGCCGGATGCCGACAGGGGGCGTCGCCGACGCTCTCGCGACTGGCGCTACCCTCGTGCGCCTGACCGAAGCGAGACTCTCGGCCCCACGACCGCGTGGGGTGGCCGAACGGAGGCAGGACGACGATGAACAAGCTCCCGCGCAGGATGACCGACCGACGGCGGACGGGGGCCATCGCGGCCCTCGCGACGGCTGCCCTGATGACCCTCGCCGCGTGCGGCGACGACGGCGGCGACGCGGCCTCCGACGAGCCCCGCCTGATCAACGACGGCGAGCTGGTCATCGCCATGAGCGGCGAGTTCCAGCCGTTCAGCTACTTCGAGGACAACGAGCTCACCGGCTTCGACTACGACATCGGCGTCGCGATCGCCGAGGAGATGGGCCTCGAGCCCAAGACCGAGACCGGCGCCTTCGACACCCTCATCCAGGGCGTGAAGAGCCAGCGCTACGACGTGCTCATCGCGTCGATGACGCCGACCGAGGAGCGCGACCGGGCCGTCGACTTCACCGACAGCTACTACACCTCCGGCGCGACGATGTTCGTCGCCCAGGACAGCGACTGCGAGGACCCGCGGGAGATGGACTCCCCCAAGGTTGGGGTCGCGTCCGGCACGACCTACCAGACCTTCCTCGAGGACGAGGGCCTCGCAGGCGAGGTGGTGACCTTCACCTCGGACGTCACCGCCCTCCAGGACGTCGACGCGGGACGACTCGACGGCGCGATGACCGACCGGCTCGTCGGGCTCTACCAGATCGACCGCGCCGAGCGCGACCTGCGCGCGTGCGGCGACCCGCTCTACAGCGAGGAGCCCGCGTTCGCGGTGGACGAGGGCAACACCGCGCTCGTCGACGAGCTCAACGATGCCTTGGCCGCCATCAAGGACGACGGCACCTACGCCGAGATCAGCGAGAAGTGGTTCGGACAGGACATCTCCTGACGCCATGAGCTTCCTCGACCACCTCGTCGACACGGCGCCGGTCTTCCTCGACGCCACGTGGATCACGCTGCGGCTCACCGCCACGGCGCTCGTGTTCGCCCTGCTCCTCGGCTCCGTGGTGGCGGCGATGTCCATGAGCGGGGTCGCGGTCCTGCGCTGGATCGCGACCGGGTTCATCGGGCTCATCCGCGGCACGCCGCTGATCGCCCAGATCTTCGTCCTCTACTTCGGCATCGCCGAGATCGTCACGCTGGACAAGTTCTGGGCGGGAGCGATCGCGCTCGGAGTCCACAACGCGGCCTACATCGCCGAGATCATCCGCTCCGGCTTCCAGTCCGTCCCCAAGGGACTCGACGAGGCGTCCAGGTCGCTGGGGATGTCGCGGCTCAAGACGCTGCGCCGGGTGCGCGCCCCGCTCGCGCTGCGGGCGATCCTCCCGGTGCTCGGCAGCCAGTTCATCATCGCGGTGAAGGACTCCTCCCTGGTGGCGTTCATCGGCCTGCAGGAGCTCTTCCTCAGCGCGCGCAACGAGGCGGCGGCCACCTACGAGCCGCTGACGATGTACCTCATCGTCTCCCTCTACTACCTGGCCATCGTGCTCGCGCTCACCTTCGTGGTGAACCGCCTCGAGCACCGACTCAGCGCCCACCGGAGGTGAGCGGCATGACCAGCCCCGAGACGTCCGCGCCCCAGGGGGGCGAGCTCGTCGTCGAGATGCGCGACATCCTCAAGTCCTACGGCGACACCGTGGTGCTCGAGGGGGTCGACCTCGACGTGCACCGAGGCGAGGTCGTGGTGCTCATCGGCCCGTCCGGCGCCGGCAAGAGCACCCTGCTGCGGTGCATCAACGGTCTCGAGCGCATCCAGGGCGGCACCATCCGGTTCGCCGGGGAGGAGCTGTCCTACCAGGAGAAGGAGCTCAACCGCGCCCGCAGCCGGATCGGCATGGTCTTCCAGTCCTTCAACCTCTTCCCGCACCTCAAGGTCATCGACAACGTGACGATGGCCCAGGTCGACGTGCTCGGCCGGTCCCGGGCCGAGGCGCGGGCCCGGGCGGTGGAGCTGCTCGAGCGGGTCGGCCTGCCCGACAAGGTGGACGCCTACCCGGACCGGCTCTCGGGTGGCCAGCAGCAGCGGGTGGCCATCGCCCGGGCGCTCGCCATGCATCCCGAGCTGATGCTCTTCGACGAGCCGACCTCGGCGCTCGACCCCGAGCTGGTCGGCGAGGTGCTGCAGGTGATGCGCTCGCTGGCCGACGACGGGATGACGATGGTCGTGGTGACCCACGAGATGCGCTTCGCCCGCCGGGCCGCCGACCGCGTCGTGCTGATGGCCGATCGCGGGATCGCCGAGCAGGGCACCCCGGAGCAGGTGCTCGAACGTCCCACGAGCGAGCGTGGCCGGGCCTTCCTGGCCGAGCTCACCGAGGGCTGACCCGCGACGGGTCGGCCCGGCGCCGCGTGGGACGATGTGCCCGTGATGCCGGCAGCTGTCCTGTGGGACATGGACGGGACCCTCGTCGACACCGAGCCCTACTGGATCGACACCGAGTACGCCCTCGCGCAGAGGTGCGGCGGCACGTGGTCGCAGGAGCACGCGCTCAACCTCGTCGGGCGCGCGCTGCTCGACTCGGGCGCCTACATCCGCGAGCACATGGGCATCGACCGGACCCCCGAGCAGATCGTCGACGAGCTGCTCGACGGCGTGGTGGCGCGCGTGCAGACCCAGGTGCCGTGGCGTCCCGGCGCCCGCGAGCTGCTGGCCGACCTGCGCGAGAGCGGCGTCCCGTGCGCGCTGGTGACCATGTCGTGGCAGCGCTTCGTCGACCCCATCCTGGCCCAGCTCCCGCCGGGCACGTTCGACAGCATCGTCGTCGGCGACCGGGTCACGCAGGGCAAGCCGCACCCGGAGCCCTACCTCACCGCTGCCGCCGACCTGGGCCTGGCGCCGGGCGACTGCCTGGCCATCGAGGACTCCGACACCGGAGCCACGTCGGCCGTCGCAGCCGGTTGCACGGTTCTCTGCGTGCCCCACCACGTACCGGTCCCGGCGGGGGAGCGGCGGGTGTTCGCCGAGACGCTCGTCGGGCTCGACGCCGCTCGGCTGGCCGCCCTCGTCGTACGACGCGGACGACGGGGGGCTCGCGGCGGGGTGGCGCTCGACGCGGGCCGCGGCGCCCACCACCTGTGATCCGACCGTGACCATGTCGTTGTGGTCCGGCCCACGTCCGCCGGTCTAGGGTGCGGGACACACCTGATCGAATACCGGACGGAAGGACTCAGGATGTCTGTGAGACGCACCGTGGCGACCTGGACCACGGCGGTCCTGGCGGCCGCCACCCTGGCGAGCTGCGCCGACAGCGAGCGCAACGACGGCGAGAGCGGCGGCAGCGGCAGCGGGGACGACGGCACCTTCGTCTTCGGTGCGGCCGGTGCGCCGGAGATGTTCGACCCCTTCTACGCGACGGACGGCGAGACGTTCCGCGTCACCCGCCAGATGTTCGAGGGCCTGCTCGGCATCGAGCCGGGCAGCGCCGAGGTCGTGCCCGAGCTTGCCACCGACTGGGAGCCCAACGAGGACGGCACCGAGTGGACCTTCACGCTGCGTGACGACGTCACCTTCCACGACGGTGAGCCCTTCAACGCCGAGGCCGTGTGCGCCAACTTCGAGCGGATGTTCGACCAGAACGAGGCCGGGCAGACCGCCGGCGAGTACTGGGGCTACGTCATGGGGGCGTTCGCCAACGACGCGAAGAACTCGCTCTACCGGGGCTGCGAGGCCACCGACGAGTTCGAGGCCGTGGTCTCCATCAGCGGTCCGACGTCCGGCTTCCCGACGATGCTGACCCTCGAGTCGCTCTCGATGCAGTCGCCCAAGGCGCTCGAGGAGGGCGACGCCAACGGCATCGCCGCCGAGGGCGAGGGCTTCAGCTTCCCCGCCTACGCCGACAACCCGGTCGGCACCGGTCCGTTCACCTTCGGTGAGTACGACGAGGCCAACGGCGAGATCACCCTCGAGCGCAACGACGACTACTGGGGTGACAAGGCCAAGGTCAGCGAGCTGGTCTTCCGGGTGATCCCCGACGAGAGCACCCGCCGCCAGGAGCTCGAGGCCGGCAGCATCAACGGCTACGACCTGCCCAACCCGGTCGACTGGGCCGGTCTGGAGGAGGACGGCAACAGCGTCGAGGTGCGCGACCCGTTCAACATCCTCTACCTCGGCTTCAACCCCGAGGCCAACCCGAAGCTCAAGGACCTCAAGGTCCGCCAGGCGCTCTACCACGCCCTCAACCGTGAGCAGCTGGTCCAGACGCAGCTGCCCGAGGGCGCCGCCGTGGCCACGCAGTTCATGCCCGACACGGTGAGCGGCTACAACACCAGCCTCGAGGCCTACCCCTACGACCCCGACGAGGCCGAGCGCCTGCTGCAGGAGGCCGGGGCCGAGGGCCTGGAGCTCACGTTCGCCTACCCGACCGAGGTCAGCCGGCCCTACATGCCGGACCCGGAGAAGATCTTCGAGGCGCTGCGCAGCGACCTCGAGGCCGTGGGCGTCAAGGTCAACGTCAAGACCGCCTCGTGGAACGGCGGCTACCTCGACAACGTCACCGCCGGCCGCTACGACGCCTACATCCTGGGCTGGACCGGCGACTACGACTCCGCGCACAACTTCATCGGCACGTTCTTCGGCAACCTCAAGGAGAACGACTTCGGCACCACCGCCTACCCGTGGGGCAAGCAGCTCGCCGACGACCTCCAGGCCGCCGACGCGATCGTCGACGAGGGCGAGCGCGGCGCGGCGTTCGAGGAGATCAACCGCCAGATCATGGAGGAGTACCTCCCCGGCCTGGCGATCAGCCACTCGCCGCCCGCGCTCGTCGTGGGACCCGGCGTGGACGGCGTGACGCCGAGCCCGCTCACCGCCGAGGAGTTCGACACGGTCGTCGTGGGTGGGAAGTGACCCCCGTCCGCTGACCGATCGACAGTGCACGACGTCCGGGGGCCGTCCCAGCGACGGCCCCCGGACCGTGTCGGCGTGTGTGAGGAGAACGTGTGATCCGCTTCGTCGTACGACGACTGCTGCAGATGTGCCTGGTGGTCCTCGTGCTGTCCGTGCTCGTCTTCGCGTGGTTGCGCTCGCTGCCCGGCGGGCCGGTGTCCGCCATCCTGGGCGAGCGGCAGACGCCCGAGCGGCGCGCCGCCCTCGAGGCGGCGCTCGGGCTCGACCAGCCCCTGCCCGTGCAGTACCTCCGGTTCCTCGAGCGGGCCGTGCAGGGCGACTTCGGCGTCTCCACCAAGGTGCTGCCCGGTGAGGACGCGCTCCAGATCTTCCTCGACCGGCTGCCGGCCACGGTGGAGCTGTCGTTCC
The DNA here is from genome assembly GCF_017086465.1 of Nocardioides sp. zg-1228. Classification (NCBI taxonomy): domain Bacteria; kingdom Bacillati; phylum Actinomycetota; class Actinomycetes; order Propionibacteriales; family Nocardioidaceae; genus Nocardioides; species Nocardioides sp. zg-1228. The sequence goes on from NZ_CP070961.1 coordinate 1,959,153, forward strand.
TCGCGCTCGCGCTGGCGATCGCCCTCGGCATCCCGCTCGGCTACCTCGCCGCGCGGCGCAAGGGCTCCGTCGTCGACACGGGGGCGGTCATCTTCTCCCTCGTGGGCGTGGCGGTGCCGGTGTTCTTCACCGCCTTCCTCCTCAAGTACTTCTTCGCCGTCGAGTGGAACCTGCTGCCGGTGTCCGGGCGCCAGAGCACCGGCATGGACGCCACCCGGGTGACCGGGATGTTCGTCCTCGACGGGATCCTGACGCGCGAGTGGGACGCCGCGTGGGACGCGCTCAAGCACCTGATCCTGCCGGCGCTGGCGCTGGCCACGATCCCGTTCGCGGTGATCTTCCGCATCACCCGCGCCTCGGTGCTCGACGTGCTCGACGAGGACTACGTGCGCACGGCCGAGGCCAAGGGCCTCACCACCCGCGTGATCCGCGCCCGGCACGTGCTCCGCAACGCCATGCTGCCCGTCGTCACCACCATCGGCCTGCAGGTCGGCGGCCTGCTCGCCGGCGCGGTGCTGACCGAGACCGTCTTCTCCTACCGCGGCATCGGCGAGGCCCTGGCCACCGCCTTCCGCGAGAAGGACTATCCCGTGCTGCAGGTGCTGATCATGGCCGCCGCGGTGATCTACGTCCTCGTCAACCTTCTGGTCGACATGGCCTACGCGGTCATCGACCCCCGGATCAGGACGAGGTGAGCCCCGTGCCCGACCCGACCCCCACCCCGGCCCCCACGAGCCCGACGCCCGAGCGCGCGCCGCGGCGACCGTCGTACGGCCGGATGCGCAGGGACCGCATCGACGCCCTCGCCACGGCGGGCACCGTCGACGACGAGCCCGGCGTCTCCCTCATCCGCAGCGCCTGGAAGCGACTGCGACGCAACCCGATCTTCATCCTCGGGCTCGTGATCACGGTGGCCTTCGTCGTGCTCGCGATCATCTCGCCGTGGCTCGCGCCGTGGGACCCCACCGCGCGGCCGCTGCTCGACAAGGTGCGACCGCAGTCCAACCCCGTGCCGGGCCCCGAGGCCGGCCACCTGCTCGGCGCGGACGACCGCGGGCGCGACCTGCTCTCCCGCCTGCTCGTCGGCAGCCGCCAGACCCTCATCGTGGGCGTGTTCGCCACGCTGTTCGGGCTCATCGGCGGCCTGACGCTCGGCACGATCGCCGGTGCCATCGGCGGCTGGGTCGACGCGGTCGTGATGCGCATCGTCGACGTGATGCTGTCGATCCCGTCGCTGCTCCTGGCCTTCACGGTCGCCTCGCTCGCCCGCGAGCCGAGCCAGTGGACGCTGATCATCGCCATCGCGATCATCCAGGTGCCGGTCTTCGCGCGCCTGCTGCGCGGCTCGATGCTCGCGCAGCGCGGCAGCGACCACGTGCTCGCCGCGCGGTCGCTGGGGGTGCGACCGAGCTCGATCGTGTTCCGCCACATGCTGCCCAACTCGCTCGGACCGGTGATCGTCCAGGCCACGCTCTCGCTGGCCGTGGCGATCGTCGACGCCGCTGCGCTGTCCTTCCTCGGCCTCGGCAACCCCGACCAGCGACAGCCCGAGTGGGGGCAGATGCTCGGCCTCGCCCAGGACTATATCTCCGAGGCCCCGCACCTGGCGTTCTACCCGGCCGGGTGCATCATCGTCGTCGCGCTGGGCTTCACGCTCATGGGGGAGTCCCTCCGCGAGGCGCTCGATCCGAAGTCGAGGAGGTGATCTCGATGACCCAGTCCCTGCACCAGCCCGTTCGCTCGGCGGCGTCCGGCGAGCCGCTGCTCTCCGTGCGCGACCTGCGCGTCACGTTCACCCGGCACGGCGAGCAGCCGTTCCGGGCGGTCGACGGCGTGAGCTTCGACGTCCGCCCCGGACAGACCGTCGGCCTGGTCGGCGAGTCCGGATGCGGAAAGTCGGTCACGTCGCTCGCGATCATGGGCCTGCTGCCCGGCCGCGGCAACACCGTCGAGGGACAGGCGTTCTTCGACGGTGAGGACCTGCTCACGCTGTCGCCGTCGCAGATGCGCGACCGCCGCGGGGCCGACATCGCGATGATCTTCCAGGACCCGCTGTCCTCGCTCAACCCCGTCGTGACGATCGGTCGCCAGGTCACCGAGGTGATGGAGCGCCACCAGGGCCTCAGCCGCAAGGCGGCCACCCCGAAGGCAGCCGACCTGCTCGACCGCGTCGGCATCCCCGACCCCAAGGCCCGGCTGATCAACTACCCCCACCAGCTCAGCGGCGGGATGCGCCAGCGGGCGCTGATCGCGATGGCGCTGGCCTGCAACCCGCGGCTGCTCATCGCCGACGAGCCGACGACCGCCCTCGACGTGACGATCCAGGCCCAGATCCTGGCGCTGCTCAAGGAGCTCGTGGTCGACACCGGCACCGCGCTCGTGATGATCACCCACGACCTCGGCGTCGTCGCCGGGCTGTGCGACGAGGTCAACGTGCTCTACGGCGGCAAGGTCGTCGAGCGTGGCGGTCGCCACGGCCTCTTCGCCCGCCCGCGCCACCCCTACACGGTCGGCCTGCTCCACTCCATCCCGCGCCTCGACGCCCCACGCGGGGAGAAGCTCGACCCCGTCCCGGGGTCGGTCGCCGACAACCTGCCGTGGGACTCCGCGTGCGCGTTCGCCCCGCGCTGCGCCAACCGGGTCGACGTCTGCACCGAGGAGACGCCCCAGTGGGAGGGCGACCAGGTGGTCGGGTTCCGCTGCTTCAACCCCGAGGGAGGCGTCCGATGACGGAGCCGGCACGAGGCACGGGGGAGTCCGACGTCCTCGTCGAGGTCCGTGGCCTCGAGGTGCACTTCCCGATCAAGAGCGGCCTGCTGTTCGACCGCACGGTCGGCCACGTGCGCGCCGTCGACGGCGTCGACCTGGTCATCCGCCGCGGCGAGACCTACGGCCTGGTGGGCGAGTCGGGGTGCGGCAAGTCCACGCTCGGCAAGGCCATCCTCAACCTCGAGCCGCCCACGGCCGGCTCGGTGGTCTTCGACGGCACCGACATCGCCTCGCTCAAGGGCGAGGCGCTGCGGCGCGAGCGCAAGCGCTTCCAGATGGTGTTCCAGGACCCGATGTCGAGCCTCGACCCCCGTCAGACCGTGGAGTCGCTCGTGCTCGAGGGGATGCGCGCCCACGGCATGGCCGACGACAAGGCGAAGACCCACGCCCGCCTCCGCGAGCTGATGTCGGCGGTCGGACTGCCGCCCGCGGCGCTCAGCAAGTACCCCCACGAGTTCTCCGGCGGCCAGCGCCAGCGCATCGGGATCGCCCGGGCCCTGTCCGTGGGACCCGACCTCATCGTCGCCGACGAGCCGGTCAGCGCGCTCGACGTCTCGATCCAGGCGCAGGTCATCAACCTGCTCCAGGACCTCCAGGACGAGCTCGGCCTGACCTACCTGGTGGTCGCCCACGACCTCGCGGTCGTGCGTCACATCAGCGACCGGATCGGCGTGATGTACCTCGGCGGGCTCGTCGAGGAGTCCGGCGCCGCCGAGCTCTACGACGTGCCGCTGCACCCCTACACGCGCGCGCTGATGTCGGCGGTGCCGGTGCCCGACCCGCTGGTCGAGGACTCGCGCGAGCAGATCCTGCTCACCGGCGACCTGCCCTCGCCCGCCAACCCGCCGACCGGGTGCCGCTTCCACACGCGCTGCCCGTGGCGGCAGGAGACGCGCTGCGACACCGAGCGTCCCCAGCTGCGCGTCGTGGAGGTCGAGGGCGCCTCGTCCGACCACCGCGTCGCGTGCCACTTCGCCGAGGAGATCGCCGCGGGCACGATCCAGCCGCACCGCGTCGACGCCGAGCTGGTGACCGAGGGGCTGGGCGCGATCGACGCGGGTCCCACGACGCCTCCCGACGCGTACGTCACGCCCTGACGAGGTCAGTCGGCGGACTCGTCGGCCGAGGCGTCGGTGACGGGCGGGGTGGGAGCGGGGAGGGGCGGGATCGTGCCGCCCTTGGTCGGGCAGTGCTGGTGGAAGGAGCACCAGTCGCACAGCCGCGACGGGCTCGGCCGCCAGTCGCCGGACTCGCGGGCGGCCTGGATCGCCCGCCACACCGCCTCGACCTTGCGCTCGGTGGCGCGGAGGTCGTCCTCGTCGGGCTCGTAGCGCAGGATCTCGCCGTTGCCGAGGTAGATCAGCTGGAGCACCGACGGCACGACGCCGCGCAGCCGCCAGAGGACCAGGGCGTAGAACCGCATCTGGAACAGGGCCTTGGCCTCGTAGCCCTCGCCGGGGCTGCGACCGGTCTTGTAGTCGACCACCCTGATCCGGCCGTCGGGAGCGACGTCGACCCGGTCGACGAAGCCGCGTAGCAGCAGTCGCGAGTCGAGAAGCGTCTCCACGTAGAGCTCGCGCTCGGCCGGCTCGAGGCGCCGGGGGTCCTCGAGGTCGAAGTAGCGCGCCAGCACCGTGCGACAGGACGCCAGCCACGCCGCCACGTCGGGGCCCTCGCCGCCGAACATCGCGCCCAGGTCGGGCTCGGCCTCCAGCAGCGCCTCCCACGCCGGCTCGAGCATGTCGTCGGCGCGCGCGGGGGTGCGGTCGGGGGCGGGGAGGTCGAAGAGGTCCTCCAGCACCTTGTGCACGACCGTGCCGCGCACGGCGTCGGGCGACGGCTCCTCGGGCAGCCGGTCGATCGTGCGGAAGCGGTACATCAGGGGACAGGCCATGAAGTCGCCTGCCCGGCTGGGCGAGATCGCGCCCAGCACGTCCACACCGTCCACCGGTGTCGAGACCCGCTCGGCGGGGGACTCGGTCACGGCATCGGTGGGAGCGGCAAGCGGGTTCGTCATGGCTCGGCTCACCCTAGGCGAGGCGTACGACACCGGAGGTCCCGGCGCGCAGCGGCGGACGGCCGCTGTGGGCGGGGTTCGTTAGGGTTCAGACGTGGCCGACCCGACCGAACCAGCCCCCGCCGACGCACGCCGTCAGGCGGCGCCCCGCGCCCCGGGCACCTTCCGGATCGGGTCGATCGCCGGCATCGACGTGCTGATCACCACCTCGTGGTTCGTCATCGCGCTGCTGATCTCCGTCGCGTTCGGTCCACGGATCGAGGCGGTCGAGCCGGGCCTCGGGTTCTGGAAGTACGTCGCGGGCTTCGTGTTCGCGGTCGTGCTCTACCTCTCCGTGCTGCTCCACGAGGCGTCCCACGCCGTCGTCGCCCAACGCCTCGGCTACGGCGTCAACTCGATCACGCTCCACTTCCTGGGCGGCATGACCGAGATCGACGGCACGTCCCGCACGCCCCGCCACGAGTTCTGGATCGCCGTGGTCGGCCCGCTCACCTCGCTCGGGGTCGGCCTCGTCGCGGGTGCGGCGTGGCTGGTGCTCCCCGACGGGCTCGTGGGCATGGCGGTGGGCGGCCTGGCCGCGTCCAACCTGCTGATCGGCGTGCTCAACCTCGTGCCCGGGCTCCCGCTCGACGGGGGCCGGGTGCTCAAGGCGGCCGTGTGGGGTGCCAGCGGCGATCCGCACCGCGGCACCATCGTCGCGGGGTGGGGCGGCCGGGTCACCGCGTTGGCCCTGCTCGCGTGGCCGCTCGTGATGGAGCCGTTGACCGGGACGACGCCCACCGTCCTCGACATCGTGCTCGTCTTCGTCGTCGGCCTGTTCCTGTGGACGGGCGCGACGGCCGCGATGGCGCACGCCCAGCTCCGACGCCGCCTGCCCGACCTGGTCGCCCGGCCGCTCGCCCGGCGTACGCTCACCGTCCCCGAGGACCTCCCCCTCGCCGAGGCCGTGCGCCGCGCCCAGGAGGCACAGGCCGGCAGCATCGTCACCGTCGCCGCCGACGGCACGCCCGTGGGCATCGTCAGCGAGGCGGCCGTGACGGCCATGCCCGCCGACCGGCGTCCGTGGGTCGCGGTGTCCGCGGTGGCGCGCACGATGGAGGACGGGCTGATGCTGCCCGCCACGGTGGCCGGCGAGGACCTCGTCATGGCGATCAGCCGCCGCCCGGCCGAGGAGTACCTGCTCGTCGAGGACGACGGCCGCATCTACGGCGTGCTGGCCACCGCCGACGTCGACCGGGCGTTCCGCGAGAACGCCCGCCGCTGAGGGGAATCCGGCCTCCTGACACTAGGGTGCGGGCCATGTCCGAGCCGTCCGAGCCCTCTCCCGACGTCCCCGCCGAGGCATGGTCCGGCGTCCACCGCGGCCCCCTGCGCGTGGGCGAGTGGGTGCGCCTGACCGACCAGAAGGGCCGCAAGCACAACTTCGAGCTGGTCGCCGGCAAGCGGTTCTTCTCCAACAAGGGCCACCTCGACCACGACGACATGATCGGTCGCGACGAGGGCTTCACCGTCACCTCGTCGGCCGGCGGGCAGTACCTCGTCTTCCGGCCGCTGCTCAACGAGTTCGTGGTCTCGATGCCGCGCGGTGCGGCGGTCGTCTACCCCAAGGACGCGGCGCAGATCGTCGCGCTGGCCGACATCTACCCCGGGGCCCGCGTGGTGGAGGCGGGGGCCGGGTCGGGGGCGCTGACCTGCTCGCTGCTGCGCGCCGTGGGTCCGTGGGGACGGGTCACGTCGTTCGAGCTGCGCTCGGAGTTCGCCGAGGTCGCCCGCCGCAACGTGCACCAGTTCTTCTCCGCTCCCGACGGGCAGACCCACCCCGCGTGGGACCTGCGCCTCGGTGACCTCAAGGAGGGCCTGCCGGCCCTCGGCGGCCAGGTGGACCGGGTCATCCTCGACATGCTCGACCCCTGGAACTGCGTCGACGTCGTCGCCGACGCCCTGGTGCCCGGCGGGATCGTCTGTGCCTACGTCGCCACCACGACGCAGCTGTCCCGGGTGGTCGAGACGCTGCGCACCCACGGCGGCTTCACCGAGCCGCAGCCGTGGGAGTCCATGGTCCGCGACTGGCACGTCGAGGGGCTCGCTGTGCGGCCGGGCCACAAGATGATCGGACACACGGCGTTCCTGGTCACCGCGCGACGCATGGCCCCGGGGGCGAAGCCGCCGCGCAAGACCCGGCGCCCCGCACCCGGCGCCTACGGGCCCGACTACACCGGGCCCCGCCCCGCCGACATCCCTCCGCACGAGCCGGTCGAGCAGCCCGAGGTCACCCAGCCCGACGAGGCATGAGCGGGATCGAGGTCGTCGACCCCTCGCCCCGCTGGGCCGAGCAGTTCGAGGAGGTCGCCACGGGTCTGCGCGCCGCGCTGGCCGAGGTCCCGACCGCCCGGGTCGAGCACGTGGGCTCCACGTCGGTGCCCGGTCTGGCGGCCAAACCGGTGCTCGACATCGACGTCATCGTGGCGGCCGAGCACGTGGCCGCCGCTGTCGCCGCCCTGGAGTCCGTCGGACACGTCCACCGCGGAGACCTCGGCGTCACCGGCCGCGAGGCGTTCCACGCGCCCGGCCCGCCACGGCGCAACGTCTACGTGTGCACCGCCGGCACCCTGCACGTGCGCAACCACCTCGCGGTCCGCGACGTGCTGCGCACCCGCGACGACCTGCGCGACGCGTACGCCGCCGTCAAGCGCGCCCTCGCGGCGGAGCCCGGGATGGACATCGACTCCTACCTCGCCGGGAAGTCGGCGGTGCTGCAGCAGGTGCTCGAGGCGTCCGGTCGGCTGGCCCCCGAGGAGCTCGACGAGATCCGCCGCCTCAACGGCGGGTGACCCGGCTCCGGCGGCGACGTCGCGAAACGGTGTGGCAACACGCGAGATATCCACTTCCGTCCCGTGGCCCGATGGGTAGTGTCGTCGGACAGGAGGTGCGAGATGTCTGAGCCGACACGCGAGCAGCTTGCCACGCAGGTGCGATACCTGGAGGCGGAGGTCACCGACCTGCGCCGCCGGCTGGAGGACCTGCCCGCGCAGTCCCGCGGCCTCGAGAGCCGCCTCGCCGACACGCAGCGCTCCCTCGCGGCGGTCTCGAGCCAGAACGAGCGGCTCGCGCAGACGCTGCGCGACGCCCGCGACCAGATCACCACGCTCAAGGAGGAGGTCGACCGGCTGGCGCAGCCGCCGGCGGGCTTCGGCACCTTCCTCGCCCGCAACGACGACGACTCGGTCGACGTGTTCACCGGCGGCCGCAAGCTCCGCGTCAGCGTGAGCCCGGCCGTCGAGCTCGACGGCCTGGTGCGCGGGCAGGAGGTCATGCTCAACGAGGCGCTCAACGTCGTCGCCGCGCTCGACTTCGAGCAGGTCGGCGAGGTCGTGATGCTCAAGGAGATCCTCGCCGACGGCGAGCGCGCGCTGGTGATCGCCAACGCCGACGAGGAGCGGGTCGTCCGCCTCGCCGAGCCGCTGTGCGCGGAGGACGTCACCATCCGCGCCGGCGACTCGCTGCTGCTCGACACGCGCGCCGGCTACGTCTACGAGGTCGTGCCGAAGTCGGAGGTCGAGGAGCTCGTCCTGGAGGAGGTGCCCGACATCGACTACACGCAGATCGGCGGCCTCACCACCCAGATCGACGCCATCCGCGACGCCGTCGAGCTGCCCTACCTGCACCCCGAGCTGTTCCGCGACCACGAGCTCAAGCCACCCAAGGGCGTGCTGCTCTACGGGCCCCCCGGCTGCGGCAAGACGCTGATCGCCAAGGCGGTCGCCAACTCGCTGGCCAAGAAGGTCTCCGAGCGCACCGGCGCCTCGGGCAAGTCCTACTTCCTCAACATCAAGGGCCCCGAGCTGCTCAACAAGTACGTCGGCGAGACCGAGCGCCACATCCGCCTCGTCTTCCAGCGCGCGCGGGAGAAGGCCTCGCTCGGCACGCCCGTCATCGTGTTCTTCGACGAGATGGACTCGCTCTTCCGCACCCGCGGCTCGGGCGTCTCCTCCGACGTGGAGAACACGATCGTGCCCCAGCTGCTCAGCGAGATCGACGGTGTCGAGGCGCTGGAGAACGTGCTGGTCATCGGCGCCTCCAACCGCGAGGACATGATCGACCCGGCGATCCTGCGCCCGGGACGACTCGACGTGAAGATCAAGATCGAGCGCCCCGACGCCGAGTCGGCACGCGACATCTTCTCCAAGTACCTCACCCCGACCCTGCCGCTGCACGCCGAGGACCTCGCCGAGTTCGGCCAGGACCGCACCGCCACGGTCGACGCGATGATCCGCGCCACCGTCGAGCGGATGTACACCGAGTCGGAGGAGAACCGGTTCCTCGAGGTCACCTACGCCAACGGCGACAAGGAGGTCCTCTACTTCAAGGACTTCAACTCCGGTGCGATGATCCAGAACATCGTCGACCGCGCCAAGAAGATGGCGATCAAGGACCTCCTCGACAGCGACCTCAACCCCGCCCAGCGCGGGCTGCGGGTCCAGCACATGCTCCAGGCGTGCGTCGACGAGTTCAAGGAGAACGAGGACCTGCCCAACACCACCAACCCCGACGACTGGGCGCGGATCTCGGGCAAGAAGGGCGAGCGGATCGTCTTCATCCGCACGCTCATCACCGGCAAGCAGGGCACCGAGCCGGGCCGGTCCATCGACACGGTCGCCAACACCGGCCAGTACCTTTGAGGCCACGGTGGTGACGCGCGACGAGGACCTCGGTCACCGCGACATCGAGGCCGCCCTCGAGACCCGCCGCGAGCTCGGGGCCCGCTACGACGCCGAGCTCGTCGACGGGTTCGCCGAGCGGATCCACCGGGCCGTGGAGCGGCGGGTCGCCGAGGAGCGCGCGCTCGAGCATCGCCGCTCCACGGGCAACGAGGGCGCCCGGATCCGGCAGTTCGTGCTCGGCCTCGTCTCCGTCGGCGCGGGCATCCCGATCACCGTCGCGACCACCGTCGCCACCGACGGAGGGGGCCTGCCCGCCGTGGTCGTCGCGTGGCTGGGCATCATCGGGGTCAACGCCGCCCATGCCTCCGCGGTCAACGGGCAGCGGCGCGATCCCTGACCCCTCCTGGGAGGGGTTGACGCCGACGCGCGGACCACTAGGTTGTGCGGATGCGAACCATCCTGATCATCGTCGTCGTCGTCGTTGTCGTGCTCTTCCTCGTCGGGTTCCTCCGCCGCGGCCGCTGACCTCGGACGTCAGCCGGCCCCGAGCCGGTAGACGTACGTCCAGGGCCGGGACAATCCCGGACCCGGGAGGTAGGACTGCTCGACCTGGTCCACCCGCCAGCCGGCGTCCGCCGCGAGCGCGACGACGTCCCGGGTGAGGTGGCAGCCGCCGGCGACGGCGCGCTGCACGGGCTCGAGGCGCCGCTGCCAGCGGCGTACGGACTCCTCGGGAGCCGCACCGTGCTCCAGCGCGTGCAGCCGTCCGCCCGGGCCGACCACCCGCCTCGCCTCGCGCAGCGCCGCGACCGGGTCGGGGATCGTGCACAGGCTGAACGTCACCAGGGCGCTGTCGTGCGATCCGTCCGGCAGGTCGAGGCGCTGGCCGTCGAGCCCGGCCCGCTCGATCGGCACGTCGCCGCGCGCCCGTCGCGGCTCGGAGAGCTCCCAGCCCAGGTCGGAGGGCTCGATCGCGGTCACCGAGGTGACCGCCGGGGGATACCAGCGGACGTTGAGCCCGCTGCCGAAGCCGACCTCGAGCACCCGCCCGGTGAGGCCCGCGCAGGCGAGCGTGCGCAGCTCGCCCACCTCGTGGCCGCGCAGGCTCAGGTCGGTCAGTCGCGGCACCACCCGCTCGTCCCACACCCGTAGGCTCATCTCATGAGCGTACGACGCGTGATGGGCACGGAGGTCGAGTACGGCATCTCGGTGCAGGGGCTGCCGTCGGCCAACCCGATGGTCGCGTCGTCGCAGATCGTCAACGCCTACGCCAGCTCGACGGTGCGGGCCAGGCGGGCGCGCTGGGACTTCGAGGAGGAGTCCCCGCTGCGCGACGCGCGCGGCTTCGACATGGCCCGCCAGGTGGCCGACGCGAGCCAGCTCACCGACGAGGACCTCGGCCTGGCCAACGTCATCCTCACCAACGGCGCGCGGCTCTACGTCGACCACGCGCACCCGGAGTACTCCTCGCCGGAGGTCACGACCCCGCTCGACGTCGTGCGGTGGGAGAAGGCGGGGGAGCAGGTCATGCTCGACGCCTCGCGGATGGCCGCTCAGGTGCCCGGCAGCACGCCGATCGTGCTCTACAAGAACAACACCGACAACAAGGGCGCCTCCTACGGGGCCCACGAGAACTACCTGACGCGGCGCTCGACGCCGTTCGCCGAGATCGTGCGGCACCTGACGCCGTTCTTCGTCTCCCGCCAGGTGGTCACGGGCGCGGGACGCGTCGGCATCGGCCAGGACGGGCGCGACACCACCGCCGAGCGCGGCTTCCAGATCAGCCAGCGCGCCGACTACTTCGAGGTCGAGGTCGGCCTCGAGACCACGCTCAAGCGACCGATCATCAACACCCGCGACGAGCCGCACGCCGACCCGGCGGTCTACCGCCGCCTGCACGTCATCCTCGGCGACGCCAACCTCGCCGAGGTGTCGATCTACCTCAAGTCCGGCACCACGTCGCTCGTGCTGGCGATGATCGAGGACGGCTTCATCGACCGCGACCTCAGCGTCGACGGCGCCGTCAAGGCGCTGCGCGACGTCTCGCACGACCCGACGCTGCGGCACCTGGTGACCCTGCGTGACGGGCGCCGGCTCACCGCCGTGCAGCTGCAGCTGGAGTACCTCGAGCTCGCCCGCAAGTACGTCGAGGACCGCTACGGCGCCGACGCCGACGAGCAGACCGTCGACGTCCTCACGCGATGGGAGTCGGTGCTGACCCGCCTCGAGCGGGATCCCTTCGAGTGCGCCACCGAGCTCGACTGGGTCGCCAAGCTGAAGCTGCTGCGCCAGTACCGCGACCGCGACGACCTCGACTGGGACGACGCCAAGCTGCACCTGATCGACCTGCAGTACGCCGACGTACGCCCCGACAAGGGCCTCTACCACCGCCTCGCTGCCGCGGGCCGCATCGAGCGGCTGCTCGACGACGCCACCATCGAGGCGGCCATGCACGACCCGCCGACCGACACCCGTGCCTACTTCCGCGGCCGCTGCCTCGACAAGTACGCCGACTCGGTGGCCGCCGCGTCCTGGGACTCGGTGATCTTCGACCTCCCCGGCCGCGAGTCGCTCCAGCGGGTCCCGACGATCGACCCGCTCCGCGGCACCCGCGCCCACGTCGGCGAGCTGATCGACCGCTGCGACACCGCCCAGGCGCTCGTCGCCGCGATCACCCGCTGACGGGCTCGAGGAGGGTTTTCCGGGTCCGCGAGCTCTCGCCGGCCCGCTGTCGGAGTCCCCGCTCGAGCGGGGACTCCGACACCTGGAAGCCGTTGCAACCCCCTCCAGGTGTCGGACTTCCCCTCCATGTCGCCAGCCAAGTCGCCAGCCGAGTCGCCGGCCGACGCGCCGGCCCGTCGACGTGGAACCTCCTTGTGGCGTCGGTGGGAGTGGATAGGGTCGAGTCATGGCCCAGGAGCAGAAGCAGCCGCGTAAGTCCTCGCAGGAGGAGACGGCGACCGAGGAGGTCGCCGAGACCGACGTCGCCGAGCGCAAGGAGATGATCGACGAGGACGTCGACGCGATCCTCGACGAGATCGACGAGGTCCTCGAGACCAACGCCGAGGACTTCGTGAAGTCGTTCATCCAGAAGGGCGGACAGTGAGCGAGAGCCGCCTGCCCACGGCGTTCATGACCCCCGGCACGTCCAGCTTCGCCGACTTCCTCGGGGCGCAGGCCCCCGACCTGCTGCCGTCGCGGCGTGCCGTGCCCGCCGGCGAGGCCGGTGACCTCGCCCCGCACGGCACCACCATCGTCGCTGCCACGTTCGACGGCGGCGTCGTGATGGCCGGCGACCGCCGGGCCACGATGGGCAACATCATCGCCCAGCGCGACATCGAGAAGGTCTTCCCGGCCGACGAGTTCTCCGTGGTCGGCATCGCCGGCACGGCGGGCCTGGCGGTGGAGATGGTGCGGCTGTTCCAGACCGAGCTGGAGCACTACGAGAAGATCGAGGGCACCACGCTGTCGATGGACGGCAAGTCCAACCGTCTCGCCGCGCTGATCCGCGCCAACCTCGGCCTGGCGATGCAGGGCCTGGCCGTCGTGCCGCTCTTCGCCGGCTACGACGTCGCCGCCGGCCACGGCCGGATCTTCAGCTACGACGTGACCGGCGGGCGCTACGAGGAGACGGCCTTCCACTCCGTGGGCTCGGGCTCGCTGTTCGCGCGCGGGTCGCTCAAGAAGCTCTACCGCGAGGACCTCGACGCCGAGGGAGCGGTCACGGCCGTGGTCCAGGCGCTCTACGACGCCGCCGACGACGACTCGGCGACCGGAGGGCCCGACCTGACCCGGCGCATCTTCCCGGTCGTCCACGTGATCACCCCCGACGGCGGCCACCGGCTGACCGACGCGGAGGTCGCCGTCATCGCCGACCGGATGATCGCCGCCCGCATGCTGCGGCCCGACGGCCCCGCCGCGCCCCTCACCTGACGCAGGAGTCACCCATCCCATGAGCATGCCGTTCTACGTCTCGCCCGAGCAGCTGATGAAGGACCGGGCCGACTTCGCCCGCAAGGGCATCGCCCGCGGGCGCTCGGTCATCGCGGTCCAGTACGCCGACGGCGTGCTGTTCGTCTCGGAGAACCCGTCGCAGGCGCTGCACAAGGTCAGCGAGATCTACGACCGGATCGCCTTCGCCGCGGTCGGGCGCTACAACGAGTTCGAGAACCTGCGCATCGCCGGCGTACGCCTCGCCGACATGCGTGGCTACGCCTACGACCGCCGCGACGTCACCGGCCGCGGGCTGGCCAACGCCTACGCCCAGACGCTCGGCACGATCTTCTCCTCCGGCGGCGAGAAGCCGTACGAGGTCGAGATCTTCGTCGCCGAGATCGGCGACGCGCCCGAGGACGACCAGCTCTACCGGCTCACCTACGACGGCCAGGTGGCCGACGAGCACGGCTACGCCGTGATGGGTGGTGCCGCCGACGTCGTGGCGAGCCACCTGGCCGAGCACTACGTCGCCGGCGCCTCGCTCGAGGACGTCCTCCGCGTGGCGGTGGCGGCGTTGGGGCACAGCGACACCGAGGACCGGGTGATCCCCGCCGACGCCCTCGAGGTCGCCGCGCTCGACCGCACCCGCACCCAGCCGCGCAAGTTCCTGCGCGTGCGAGCCTCCCGCATCACCGAGATCCTCGGCGGACGCGGAGCGGAGCAGGCCGACGAGGCCGCCCCCGAGGACGCCGTCGCCGGGGCCGGTCCCCGCCAGTCCGGCGAGGACGACCCGGCCGACCCGACCGACCAGGTCTCGGGAGCCATCGCGCCCCTGGAGGACCCGGTCACGGCCGAGCCGCCCGTGGCGCCTCCCGTCGCTCCTCCGGTCGCGCCTCCGACGACCCCGCCGCCGTCTCCGGCCCCCGGTCAGCCGCCGGCCCCGGGCACCCCTCCGCCGCCCACCGAGCCGGGCGATATCTGAGCCTCCCGGCTCGTCTCACGCTGCGCCGCGACCCGGCGGTCGAGCGCGCTGATCGCCAGCGAGGCACCGGCCGCCGCGACGCCCATCCACAGGCGCGGGCGGCGTACGCCGCGCCGGCGCAGCCAGCCCTCGGCCCAGCCGTCGACCGACTCGGTCGCCCGGCTCACCCCGCCGACGACGAGGCCCGTGGCCAGGCCGACGGCCGCCGCGGTGCCCGTGCCCAGCCCGCGGGCGTCACCGTCCCGGCCGGAGGCCGGGGTGAAGCGCCCGGGGTCGTGGGCCACCAGCGCGGCGCTCGCTCCGGCCAGCGCCCCCATCCCGCCGTGCATCGCCCAGCGCGCCGGTCGTGACCAGCGCTGCATCGGCAGGCGCGCGGTCGCGACACCGGTGAGCGCCGCGGTCACCAGGTGGGCCGGCCACGAGTCGAGCGCGCTGGTGCGCGGGGGGTGGGCAGGGGCGAGGAGGGTGTCGTCCATGCCCGAGAAGGTAGACGTCGGGGCAAGAGCGTGGACCGCCCACCGGGATTTCGGTGCGTGGCGGACCACCGCGCGTGGCACCCCGTCCTAGGGTGTGGACATGGACCGGCGCATCTTCGGCATCGAGAACGAGTACGGCGTCACGTGCACGTTCAAGGGGCAGCGCCGGCTGAGCCCCGACGAGGTGGCCCGCTACCTCTTCCGCAAGGTCGTGAGCTGGGGACGCTCGTCCAACGTCTTCCTGCGCAACGGCGCCCGCCTCTACCTCGACGTCGGCAGCCACCCGGAGTACGCCACTCCCGAGTGCGACGACATCGTCGACCTCGTCACGCACGACAAGGCGGGGGAGCGGATCCTCGAGGGCCTGCTCCTCGACGCCGAGCAGCGCCTCCACGAGGAGGGCATCGCGGGCGACATCTACCTGTTCAAGAACAACACCGACTCCGCCGGCAACTCCTACGGCTGCCACGAGAACTACCTGGTCGGCCGCGCCGGCGAGTTCAGCCGACTGGCCGACATCCTGATCCCGTTCCTGGTGACGCGCCAGATCGTGGTCGGCGCCGGCAAGGTCGTGATGACCCCGCGCGGCGCGTCCTACAGCGTGAGCCAGCGCGCGGAGCACATCTGGGAGGGCGTCAGCAGCGCCACGACGCGCAGCCGCCCGATCATCAACACCCGCGACGAGCCGCACGCCGACGCCGAGCGGTTCCGCCGCCTGCACGTGATCGTCGGCGACTCCAACATGAGCGAGACGACCACCCTGCTCAAGGTCGCCTCCTGCGACCTCGTGCTCCGGATGATCGAGGAGGGGGTGGTGATGCGCGACCTCAGCATGGAGAACCCCATCCGCGCCATCCGCGAGATCAGCCACGACACCACCGGGCGCCGCAAGGTCCGCCTCGCCAACGGTCGCGAGGCGAGCGCGCTGGAGATCCAGGCCGAATACCTGTCCAAGGCCCGCGACTTCGTCGACCGCCGTCAGATCTCCACCCCCACGATCGAGCGGGCGCTCGACCTGTGGGAGCGCGGCCTCAAGGCCGTCGAGTCCGACGACCTGGGCCTGGTGGACCGCGAGATCGACTGGGTCATCAAGCTCAAGCTGATCGAGCGCTACCGCGCCAAGCACGGGCTCTCGCTGGGCGACGCCCGGATCGCGCAGCTCGACCTCGCCTACCACGACATCCACCGAGGCCGGGGCCTCTACTACCTGCTGGAGAAGCGCGGGGCCGTCGCCCGGGTCAGCAGCGACCTCAAGATCTTCGAGGCCAAGAGCGTGCCGCCGCAGAACACCCGCGCCCGGCTGCGCGGCGAGTTCATCCGCCGCGCGCAGGAGCGCCGCCGCGACTTCACCGTCGACTGGGTGCACCTCAAGCTCAACGACCAGGCCCAGCGCACCGTGCTCTGCAAGGACCCGTTCAAGGCCTACGACGAGCGCGTCCAGCGGCTGATCGACGGCATGTGAGGATCCTCGACGCCGCGCGTGGCGGTGTCGGGGCCTGCCGGGTGGGGATCGCTGGATAGGGTGACCGGGCAACGCCGACCGATCGAACAGGTGAATCCGTGTCTCGTGTACGTTCCGCTGCCCTCAGCGGTGTCCTCGCCCTCAGCATGCTCGGACTGGCCGCGTGCGGCTCGGAGTCCAGCGACACCGACGAGGGTGGCGCGCCGCTCAGCTCGGTGACCATCGAGGGCAAGCAGGGCGAGGAGCCCAAGGTGACCTTCGACGGGCGCCTCGACGGCTCGAAGGACGAGACCGAGGTCCTCGTCGAGGGAGACGGCGACGAGGTCGCCGACGGCGACACCGTGCAGGCCAACTGGTGGATCGGCAACGGCTTCACCGAGGAGGAGGCGCAGAGCACCTGGACCAAGGGCGGCGGGACCAAGTCGGTGGAGATGGCCGACGACGTGCTGCCGTTCCTGCGGGAGGCCATCATCGGCAACCAGGTGGGCGACCGCGTGGTGCTGCTGACCTCGGCCGAGAAGGCGTTCGGCGAGGGCGGCCGCCCCGACATCGGCATCGGCAACCGCGACGCCGTGCTGGCGGTCGTCGACATCCTCGGCACGGCCGAGACCGTGCCGCCCCTCGACGGCCCCCAGGGCGAGAAGAAGAAGCCCGCGGGCTGGGCGCCGAGCCTCGTCGAGAAGGACGGCGTGATCACCGGCCTCGACTTCACGACGGCTCACGAGCCCAGCGGCGAGCTGATCGCCACCACGCTCGTCAAGGGCGACGGCGCCAAGGTGAAGGCGGGGCAGACCCTGACCGTCGACTACCTCGGCCAGGTCTACGGGGCCGACGCGCCCTTCGACGAGTCCTACAGCGGCGAGCCGGCCGAGTTCCCCATCGGCGTCGGGCAGGTCATCCCGGGCTGGGACGAGCGGCTGGTCGGACGCACCGTCGGCTCGCGGGTGATCATCGAGATCCCGCCGGCCAAGGGCTACGGTGGCAAGGGCAACGACCAGGCCGGCATCAAGGGCACCGACACCCTGTTCTTCGTCGTCGACATCCTGGCCGCCTCCTGATCCGAGGGGCCGGCGGGAGGAGCGGGGCAGGCATGGCGACGCCACGAGCAGAGCGGCTGATGAACCTGCACATCCTGCTGCTCGGAGCCAAGCGCTTCATCGGCAAGGACGCGATCCGCGAGGCGTGCTATCCCGAGCACCCCCGCGGGCCGGCCGGCGACGAGGCGTTCGAACGGGCCTTCGAGCGCGACAAGGACGCGCTGCGCCAGATCGGCGCGGTCATCGAGGTCGGCAGCGCGGACGCGTTCTTCGACGACGAGATCGGCTACCGCATCCCCACCGAGCAGACGTCGCTCCCCGAGATCCGCTTCGAGTCCGACGAGGCCGCCGTGCTGGGCCTCGCCGCGCAGGTCTGGCAGCAGGCGACGCTGGCCAAGGCGACCGGCCGCGCCCTGGCCAAGCTGAAGGGACAGGGCGTCGAGATCGACCCCTCGCGCCTCGAGGTCGTCGCTCCCGCCATCACCGCCGACGAGCCGGCGTTCGAGCCGCTGTGGGACGCGACCGGCAAGCGCCGACAGGTCAGCTTCCCCTACCAGCGCGCCGACGAGACCGAGCCGACCACCCGCCGCGTCCAGCCGTGGGGCCTGGTGCGGTCGTCGGGCCGCTGGTACGTCGTCGGCTTCGACGTCGACCGCGGCGCCGAGCGCGTCTTCCGGCTCTCGCGCATCGTCGGCCCGGTCCGGGCCAGCGGCCGGTCCGGGGCGTACGACGTCCCCGCGGGCACCGACGTCCGTGAGGTCGCGCGGCGGCTCTCGCCGTCGGTGCCTTCGGTCCGCGCGGAGATCCGGGTGCGCCAGGGCACGGGTGTCGGGCTGCGCCGGCGCGCGGAGTCGGTCACCCCGCTCGCGGACCGTCCCGGCTGGGACGCCGTGGTGGTCGAGGGCACGGTGCCCGAGCTGTCCGACGAGGTGCTCACCTGCGGCGCCGACGCGGTCGCCGAGGCGCCGCAGTCGCTGCGCGACGAGGTCGTCGCCCGGCTGCGCGCCGTGGCCGGAGCGGGGGAGGACCGATGACCGCGCAGGCCGGAGACACCGCGCCCGACCAGGTCGCGCGCCTGCTCGCGCTGGTGCCCTACCTGCTCGCCCGCGGCGAGGTGCGCCTCGAGGACGCCGCGGCGCACTTCGGCACCGACGCCGAGCAGATCGAGCGTGATCTGCGGCTGCTGTTCATGACCGGGCTCTCCCCGGGGCTGCCCGGCGACCTGATCGAGGTGGACCTCGACGCGCTCGAGGGCGACCGGGTCATCCGCGTCGACAACGCCGACTACCTCGCCCGTCCGGTGCGCTTCTCGCCCGCCGAGGCCACCTCGCTCGTCGTCGCGCTCCGCACCATGGTCGACACCGCCCCGGCCGAGGCCCGCGAGCTCATCGAGCGCACCCTCGCCAAGCTGGAGGAGGCGGCGGGCCAGGACGACGAGGGCCTCCTGCGCCTCCACGTCGCCCCCACCCCGCTCGAGCGCAGCGCCGTGGTGCCGGTCCTGGAGTCGGCCATCTCCCACGGCCACCAGGTCGAGATCACCTACCACGTGCCGTCGCGCGACCAGGAGTCCCAGCGGGTCGTCGACCCGCGCGGCCTCGCCCGCGTCGAGGACCTGCTCTACCTCGACGCCTGGTGCCACACGGCCGGCGGCGACCGGGCGTTCCGGGTCGACCGCATCGTGGCCGCCACCGAGCTCGACAGCCCCGTCGCCGACCCCGGGGCGCGCGCCCGCGACCTCACCGGCGGCTGGTTCACCGACGCCGAGACCACCACCGTGACGCTGCGCCTGGCGCCCCCCGCGCGGTGGGTGGCCGAGTACTACCCGGTGACGGGGCGCCGTCCCGGCCCGGACGGCACGCTCGACGTCGACCTGGAGGTCGCCAGCGAGGAGTGGGCCAAGTCGCTGCTGCTGCGGCTGGCGCCCCACGCCACCCTGCTCGCGCCGACGGCCTGGGCCGAGGCGTTCACGGCGGCCGCCCGGGCGGCGCTCCGCCTCTACGCGCACGACGGCGTAGACTCCGACTGATCGCCCGAGCGACATCCACACAACCGCACGAATGACGGAGTGAGACCATGTTCAACCCGATGATCGGCATGCCGCAGGGTCTCGAGTGGCTCGTGATCCTGGCGATCGTGGTGCTCGTGTTCGGTGCCGCCAAGCTGCCCGACCTCGCCCGCAGCTCCGGACAGGCGCTCCGCATCTTCAAGACGGAGACCAAGGGCCTGCGCGACGACGACACCGACAAGACGCCCGAGCAGCGCGAGATCGAGGCGCGCGCCAAGGCCGCCGACGCCGCCCGCGACCAGACCCACGGCCAGTCCCACGACCAGACCCTCGACCGTGCGCCCCGGGGTGACGCGTCGGGTGAGGTGCTCCGCGAGCGGCGCGACGACACCACCGCCTGAGTCCAGGAGTCCCGAGGAGCGTGAGGATCGCCGGTCTCGTCGGCCTGTTCAAGGGGCCGCCGAAGGACGCCGTGGGCCCCGACGGCCGGATGGCGCTCGCCGACCACTTCCGCGAGTTCCGGGCCCGGCTGCTGCGGTGCCTGCTCGTCTTCGTGCTGGCACTGGCCGTGGCGCTGGTGTTCCGGCACTTCCTGATCGACCTCGTCTACGGCCCCTACGAGGACGCGCAGGCCAAGCTCCCCGAGGGCACCACCACCGCGACCACCAGCGGCGCCGGAGCCGGCCTGCTGCTCTGGCTGACCCTGTGCGGGTTCGCCGCCGCCATCGTGACCGCGCCCTACTGGCTCTACCAGATCTGGGCGTTCGTCCTCCCCGGGCTCTACGAGCAGGAGCGGCGGATGAGCCGCATCTTCGTGGCGGTCGCCGGGCCCCTCTTCCTCGCCGGCATCGTCCTGGGCTACGTGACGCTGCCCGTGGCGCTCGAGGTGCTCATCGGCTTCAACCCCGAGGGCGTCACCAACCTCATCGACTTCAACGACTACCTGCAGTTCTTCACCCGCACCCTGTTCGTGTTCGGGCTGGCGTTCAACATCCCCGTGTTCGTGGTGCTCCTCAACTTCGCGGGCGTCGTCAAGGGCTCCGCCCTCAAGGCCTACCGGCCGTGGATCGTCATCGGCACCTTCATCTTCGCCGCCGTCGCGACGCCCTCGGCCGACCCCTTCACCATGACGCTGATGGCGGTGCCGATGGTGCTGCTGTTCTTCGCCTCCGAGGCGATCGCCCGGTTCAACGACCGGCGACGCGAGCGGCGCGCGCCCAACGCGGGCCTCGCGCCGGACGAGCTGTCACCCCTCTGAGGGCGCTCTGACAGGGTGGTGCCATGCAGCACGCCGCCCTCACCGACATCGACCCGTTCGACCTGCCGGAGTGGCTGGGCACCAGTGACGTGGTCTGGCGCGCCGACGCCGGGCTGCGCACCGGGCACCTGGTGGAGGGCCGGTTGACGGCCGCCGACGACCCGGCGCAGGAGATCGTGTGCGACCTGCTGGCGGTCGACGAGGCCTACCCCGCCCCGGTGGTCGACGACCCGACGCGGCTGCGGGTGCATCAGGCATGGCGGCACGGCCAGGTGATGGTCGGTGAGCGCGGGTCGCGGCTGGCCCTGGCCGTCCCGGGCACCGGCTTCGGCCCCGAGCTGGTCCTGGAGGCCCTCGGGCGTCTGGCCCGCGCGGTGGGGGCCCGCCCGGAGCGCTACGCCGCCCTGCTGCGGCTCGGCTGACCGCTCGCGGCGCGCACCGGCGACGTACCCGCCCGCCCGAGTCGGTGCCGGGGGATAGGGTCGCGCCATGCTCCACCCCGCGGCTCCCGAGCACCAGGTGCGAGGGCGCGAGATCGCCCTGCTGACCAACCCGACGGCCGGCGGCGGCCGCGGAGCCCGGCACCGCGACGTCGCGCTGGCCCGGCTCCGCGAGGCCGGGTTCGTGGTGCGCAACCTCCAGGGCCGCGACGCTGACGAGGCGGCCGACCTGGCCAGCGCCTGCGTCGCCGACGGTGTCGAGGCGCTCGTGCTGTGCGGCGGTGACGGGCTGGTCCACCTCGGCCTGCAGGCCGTGGCCGGCACCGGCGTACCCCTCGGCCTGATCCCGAGCGGCACCGGCAACGACGTCGCGCGCTACCTCGGCCTCCCGCGCACCGACCCGGCAGCGGCCGCCGATCGGGTGATCGCCTCGCGGCGACGCACCATCGACCTCGCCCGCAGCGGCGACCGCTGGTTCGTCACGGTGCTCGCCGCCGGGTTCGACGCGATCGTCAACGAGCGCGCCAACGCGATGACGTGGCCGCGCGGGCAGATGCGCTACAACCTCGCCACCCTCGCCGAGCTACGCACGTTCCGGCCGATTCCCTACGTGCTGCAGCTCGACAACGACACCGTCGAGCACGAGGCGATGCTCGTCGCGGTGGGCAACGGTCCGTCGTTCGGGGGCGGGATGCGCATCACCGAGGGCGCGCTGCTCGACGACGGGCTGCTCGACGTCGTCGTGATCACCCGGATGAGCAAGACCAAGCTGGTGCGCTCCTACCCGCGGCTGTTCACCGGCAAGGTCCACGGCGTCGCCGAGTACGTCCACCGCCGGGTGCGCTCGGTGACGGTCGCGGCGCCCGGCATCGTGTCGTACGCCGACGGCGAGCGCTTCGGCCCACTGCCCCTGACCATCGACTGCGTCCCCGGCGCCCTGGAGGTGATCGCATGAGCGAGCACGACGACCAGTCCACCCCGGCGGAGCGCTACGCCGCGTTCCGTCGCGACAAGCCCTACCCGATGCTCAAGGACTTCGCCGGCCTCTACGGCTTCGAGCTCGACGACTTCCAGGTGCGTGCCTGCCGCGAGATCGAGGACGGGCGCGGAGTGCTCGTCGCGGCCCCGACCGGCTCGGGCAAGACGATCGTCGGCGAGTTCGCCATCCACCTCGCCCTGCAGACCGGGCGCAAGGCGTTCTACACCACGCCCATCAAGGCGCTGTCCAACCAGAAGTACCACGACCTGGTCAAGCGCTACGGCGCCGCCAACGTCGGCCTGCTGACCGGCGACAACGTCGTCAACGGCGAGGCACCCGTGGTCGTGATGACCACCGAGGTGCTGCGCAACATGCTCTACGCCGGCTCGCGCACGCTGCTCAACCTCGGCTTCGTCGTGATGGACGAGGTCCACTACCTCGCCGACCGGATGCGCGGCGCGGTGTGGGAGGAGGTGATCATCCACCTGCCCGAGTCGGTGACGCTGGTGTCGCTGTCGGCGACGGTGTCCAACGCCGAGGAGTTCGGCGAGTGGCTGGAGACCGTGCGCGGCGAGACCACCACCATCGTGGAGGAGAAGCGGCCGGTGCCGCTGTTCCAGCACGTCATGGTGGGGCGCCGCCTGCTCGACCTGTTCGCCTCCTCCGACGTCGACGCGAGCGCCGGGTTCGTCAAGGAGGGGGCCCCGGTCAACGACGAGCTCACCCGCATCGCACGCGACGACTGGGCCAGCTCCCGGTTGATGCGCGACCGGCGCTCGCCCCGCAAGGGCAGGCCCGGCTCGTCGAAGAACCCCCGTGCCGTCGGCAACGGCCGCCGGGTGTGGATCCCGAGCCGCGTCGACGTCGTCGAGCGCCTCGACCGCGAGGGCCTGCTCCCGGCGATCGTCTTCATCTTCAGCCGGGCCGGCTGCGACGCCGCCGTCACCCAGCTCGTGCAGGCCAACATCCGGCTCACGACGGCGGCCGAGCGCGACGAGATCTTCGCGCGGGTCGAGGAGGCCTCGCGCACCCTGCCCGAGGAGGACCTCCACGTCCTGGGCTACCACGAGTTCCTCGACGGCCTCACCCGCGGCGTCGCCGCCCACCACGCCGGGCTGCTGCCGGCGTTCAAGCAGGTCGTCGAGGAGCTGTTCCAGGACGGCCTGGTCAAGGTCGTCTTCGCCACCGAGACGCTGGCGCTCGGCATCAACATGCCCGCGCGCACGGTCGTGATCGAGAAGCTCTCGAAGTGGAACGGCGAGACCCACGCCGAGCTGACCCCGGGGGAGTACACCCAGCTGACCGGGCGGGCCGGTCGTCGCGGGCTCGACATCGAGGGACACGGCGTCGTGCTCTACCAGCCCGGGATGAACCCGGGCGAGGTCGCCGGGCTCGCCTCCACCCGCACCTACCCGCTGCGCTCCTCGTTCCGCCCGTCCTACAACATGGCCGTCAACCTGGTGCACCAGTTCGGCCGCGCGCGCTCACGTGAGCTGCTCGAGCAGTCGTTCGCCCAGTTCCAGGCCGACAAGGCCGTCGTCGGTCTGGCCCGGCAGGTGCACAAGGCGGAGGAGGCCCTCGACGGCTACCGCGAGGCGGCGACGTGCCACCTCGGCGACTTCATGGAGTACGCCGGCCTGCGCCGCCGGATCTCCGACCTCGAGAAGGGCGCCGCGCGCGAGCGCCGCCTCGACCGGCGCGAGGAGGCGATGAAGTCCCTCGGCAAGCTGCGGCCCGGCGACGTGATCCACGTGCCGGCGGGCAAGTTCAGCGGGCTCGCCGTGGTGATCGACCCGGGCCACTCCGGCGACGAGCCCCGCCCCTACGTCGTCACCGCCGACCGACAGGCCCGGCGACTCGCGCCGATGGACTTCCCGACCCCGGTCGAGGCGATCGGGCGCCTGCGGATCCCCAAGTCGTTCAACGGCCGCAACCCCGCCATGCGGCGCGACCTCGCCACCGCGCTGCGCGCCAAGGCCCACGGCCTCGACGCCCCCGGCGCGCGCCGCACCCGTCAGCGCGACTCGTTCAGCGACACCCCCACCGACCGGGAGATCGGCCGGCTGCGCGCGGAGCTGAAGGCCCACCCGTGCCACCAGTGCCCCGAGCGCGAGGACCACGCCCGCTGGGCCGAGCGCTGGTACAAGCTCGAGCGTGACACCGAGACGCTCAAGCGCCGCGTCGACAACCGCACCAACACCGTCGCGCGCACCTTCGACCGGGTGTGCGACGTGCTGACGGCGCTCGACTACCTTGAGGGCGACACGGTCACCGAGAAGGGCTCGCACCTGCGGCGCCTCTACACCGACATGGACCTCGTCGCCGCCGAGGCGATCCGGGCCGGGCTCTTCGACGACCTCGCACCGTCGGAGCTGGCGGCGGTGCTCTCGGCGCTGGTCTTCGAGGCGCGCCGCGCCGACGACGCCTCCTCGCCGAAGATGCCCGGCGGGCAGGTGCGGCCGGTGCTGGCCGAGCTCGTGCGCGTCTGGGGCCAGCTCGACGCGCTGGAGCGCGACCACCGCCTCGACTTCCTCCGCGAGCCCGACCTCGGGTTCGCGTGGGCGGCGTGGCGCTGGGCCGAGGGCGACGACCTCGACGACGTGCTGATGGTGACCGGGCTGTCGGCCGGCGACTTCGTCCGCTGGATGAAGCAGCTCCTCGACCTCTGCGGCCAGGTGGCCGACGCGGCGGGCGAGCGTGAGCTGCGCGAGACGGCCCGCGCGACGGCCCGCCTGCTCAAGCGCGGTGTGATCGCCTACAGCGTCCTGGCCGACTGACGACCCCGCGAGTCGGCGACCGGTGCGGCCGGTCGCCGACGCCCGGATGTGGAAGGCTTCCGGCCATGGCCACCGGCGACCGCCTCCTGCTGCTCGACACCGCCTCGCTCTACTTCCGGGCGTTCTTCGGCGTGCCCGACTCGGTCAAGGCGCCCGACGGGACGCCGGTCAACGCGGTGCGTGGGCTGATGGACTTCATCAGCCGGCTGGTGGGGGAGTACGACCCGACGCACCTGGCCTGCTGCTGGGACGACGACTGGCGCCCGCAGTGGCGCGTCGACCTGCTCCCGTCCTACAAGGCGCACCGGGTGGTGCGCGAGGTGCCTGGCCCGCGGCCCGACGTCGAGGAGGTGCCCGACCCGCTCGAGGCGCAGGTGCCGGTCATCCGCGAGGTGCTCGCGGCCTACGGCATCCCCGTGGTGGGACACGCCGAGATGGAGGCCGACGACGTCATCGGCACCCTGGCCACCGGCGCGGGGATGCCGGTCGACATCGTCACCGGCGACCGTGACCTGTTCCAGCTCGTCGACGACGAGGCCGAGGTGCGGGTGCTCTACGTCGCGCGCGGCGTCAGCAAGCACGAGCGGGTCGACAACGCCTGGGTGCGCGCCAAGTACGGCGTCGACGCCCGGCAGTACGCCGACCTCGCCACGTTGCGAGGCGACGCCTCCGACGGCCTCCCCGGCGTCGCCGGGGTCGGCGACAAGACGGCTGCGACGCTGCTCGGCAGGTTCGGCACGGTCGAGGCGATCATCGCGGCGGCGGGCGACCCCGACTCCGACATGGGACCCGGTCCGCGGGGCAAGATCAAGGCCGCCGCCGACTACCTGGCGGTGGCGCCGCGCGTGGTCGCCGTGCGTCGCGACCTCGACCTCGGCTCGCCCGACCTGACCCGCCCGCGTACGCCCGCCGACCATGACGCGGTGGTCGCCCTCGACGCCCGCTGGGGCCTCGGCTCGTCGGCCGTGCGCCTCGTGCAGGCGCTGTCGGGATCGGACTAGGGTGGCGAGCGTGAGCTCCTCCGAGGTCGACGCCAAGGACCGCCAGATCCTCGCGCTGCTGGCGACCGACGGCCGGATGTCGTTCACCGACCTCGGCAAGGCGACCGACCTGTCGACCTCCGCGGTGCACCAGCGCGTCAAGCGGCTCGAGCAGCGCGGGCTGATCAAGGGCTACGGCGCGACGATCGACCACGAGCAGCTCGGCCGCCCGCTCACGGCGTTCATCTCGATCACCCCGATCGACCCCTCCCAGCCCGACGACTACCCCGAGCGGCTGATGGGCATCTCGGAGATCGAGTCGTGCTGGTCGGTCGCCGGCGAGGAGTCCTACATCCTCAAGATCCGCGTCGCCACGCCGTACGCGCTCGAGGAGATGCTGACCCGGATCCGCGCGGCCGCGAGCGTGTCGACCCGCACCACGATCGTGCTGTCGACCCCCTACGAGAACCGTCCACTCGACTGACCGGGCAGGTCCCGGACGTCGCCCTCGGCAGGAGAGCGCCATGACCACCGACTCCGCACTTCTCGACCTCCTCCGGACCGAGCGAGGCGCGTTGATCGACACGCTGCGCGCGCTGGACGACGCCCGGTGGCAGGTGCCGTCCCTCTGCGCCGGCTGGCGGGTGGTCGACGTCGCCGCCCACCTGGCATGGGCGCCCGTCCTCGGCCCCGGCGCCGCCGCGGCCGCGCTGGCCCGCCACGGCTTCTCGATCAACCGGATGATCGAGCGGTCGGCGGTCGAGTGGTCCGGTCGCGGGCACAAGGCGATCCTGGACCGGCTCGAGCGCAACCTCGCCGACGACGCCCGCCCGGCGGGGATGCCGGTGGTCGCCGCCCTGGCCGACGCCGTCGTGCACGGCCTCGACGTGCGCCGCCCGCTCGGCCTGCCCCACGCGGTGCCGCCGGAGGCCCTGGCCCCGGTGGCCGACTTCGCCCTCCGCACGCCGTGGCCGCTGACCGCCGTGGTCGGCGGCAGCGCGCGGCGCCGGGTGGCGGGCGTACGCCTCGTCGCCGAGGACGCCGGCTGGTCCCACGGCTCGGGCCCCGAGGTCCGCACGAGCGCGGAGGCGGTGCTCCTCCTGCTCCACGGCCGCGCGCCCGCCCCCGCCGAGCTCTCCGGCCCCGGGGCGAGCGTGGTGCTCGCCCGCCTCTGATCCGGGCTCTGGGCGCGTCGCCGGCAGCGGGTGTTGGTCGGTCGTGTCGGAGTCCCCGCTCGAGCGGGACTCCGACACTTGGAGGCCGTTGCAACCCCCTCCAGGTGTCGGACTACCCCTCCAGGTCGGCGCTCAGCGGGCCGTACGGCTCGCCAGCGCCCGCTTGATGCGGCGGGCGAGCACGACCGGGCGCTCGAGGTCGCCCCAGGTGATGCGGAGGCAGATCCACCCCGTCGCCAGGCAGATCTGCTCCTCGCGCCGCTTCTCGCGCATCAGGTAGTCGGCCAACGACTCGCCGGGGCGCCGGTGCCGTTCGTACTTGATGCGGCCGTCGAACTCGAGGAAGACGCCGAGCCCGCGCCAGGCGAAGTCGACGACCCCCAGCAGGTTGCCGTCATCGTCGACGACCTCGACTTGGGGCTCAGGGCGGGGGACGCGGTGCTCGAAGAAGAAGTGCCAGACGCGGGCTTCCGCGACGTTGGTCAGGCGCGAGTCGGCACGCCCCAGGACGAGCCGGGTCGCCAGACTGCCGGGCCAATGCCGGGCGGTGGTGGCGACGTCCTGCAGCTCCTCGAGCGTCGCGAGTCCGAGGTGCAGCACGCCGCACGCGGCGACGAGCCCCGCCTCGGCGCCGTACAGCGTCACCACTTCGATGGCCCCTCGTGCCGGGTGGGTCACTGGTACGTCGTCGCGCAGCGTCCACCACCGCTGCCCGAGCGCGGCGCGGTGGTGGACGACGCCGGCCTCCCTGCGACCGGGGCGCCCGTCGGTGCGCGTCAGGTGGGTCTCGTCGAGCCCGACATCCCACAGCGGCACCTCGTGCTCGGCGAGCGCGCTCTGGTGGGTGAGCACCGCGCTGTCGTGGGACGTCCGCAGCACGGCGCGGGAGCGGGCACGCATCATGCCCACCGCGTCGAGGTCCTTCACCAGCTCGGTGGGGACGTACGCGCCGTAGCGGAGCTTGGTGAGCGCGCCCGCGGCCACCTGGTGGCGGATGTCGCGGTCGGTGAGGCCGTCCGCGACGAGGTCACGGCGCAGGAGGACGTCGTCAGGCGCGATCTGAAAGGTCATGCCTGACGTGGTGCCCGGTCAGCCCTTGACGACAAACCGGGGCGGCGCGATCTGTGGATGCCGGCGGACCTGGTGGAGGAGTCCGACACTTCGAGGGGGTTGCAACGGCCTCCAGGTGTCGGAGTCCCCGCTCGAGCGGGGACTCCGACACAACCCGGAGGAACGGAGGAGAGGGGGAGGGGTCAGTAGGCCTGGAGGGCGGCGGTGCGGCGGGAGGCCTCGGCCATCTCGGCGGCCTTGAGCGAGGCCTCGTCGAGGCGGCCGTGCTCCTCCCACCACTGCTGCCCGGCGTCGGGGAGGGTGTGGATCGGGTCGTAGTACTCGAAGTGGCGCGACAGGGCCTCGGCGTCGTCGGCCTCGATGGACGTGCGGTAGTTCTTCGTCCAGTAGGAGATGCCGCGTTCGGTGTCGTAGTCGGCGTTCTGGTGCACCCAGCGCTTGCCGACGAACGGCACGTCGCACACGATGCGCGGCGTCGCGAAGCCCGGCAGGTAGCCCATGATGTGGTGCTGGAGGCGCTGCGCGTCGGCGAGCGAGACCCGCCAGTGCTCCGAGAACGGGATCATGTCGCACATGTAGAAGTAGTAGGGCATGACCTGGGCGCCGTCGAGCAGGCGGAAGCACAGGTCGAGCAGGGTGTGCGGGTCGGCGTTGACGCCGTGGAGCAGGACACCCTGGTTGCGGACGTCGCGCAGGCCGGCGTCGAGCATCGCTCGCGACGCCTCGGCGACGATCGGGGTGACTGAGTTGGCGTGGTTGGCGTGGGTGTGCATCGCGAGCGAGACGCCGCGCGAGCGGGCGACCGCGGCGACGCGGGCCACGCCCTCGACCACGTCGGGCTGCAGCCAGTGCTGCGGCAGGCCGATGAGGGCCTTGGTGGCGAGCCGGATGTCGCGGATGTTGTCGACCTCGAGCACCGACATGAGGAACGACTCGAGGCGGGGCCACGGCATGTTGGCCACGTCGCCGCCGGAGACGACGACGTCGCGCACCGACGGCGTCCGGCGCAGGTAGTCGATCATGTCACCGAGGCGGTCGTTGGGCTTGCCGGCGAACTTGAGCTTGTCGATGACCGGGGTCGAGTTGCCGACCAGGTCCATGCGGGTGCAGTGGCCGCAGTACTGCGGGCAGGTCGGCAGCAGCTCGGCGAGCACCTTGGTGGGGTAGCGGTGGGTGAGCCCCTCGGTGGCCCACATGTCGTGCTCGTGGAGGGAGTCGCGCGCGGCGTGCGGGTGCGACGGCCAGTCGGTGCGACGGTCGCTGAAGACCGGGATCATGTAGTGGCGGATCGGGTCGGCGTAGAACGCCTCGGTCAGCGACCCGGCGCCGGCGGGCTCGATGCCCGGCACCATGGTGTTCATCATCTGCGGCGGCACCAGCATCGACATGGTCGCCCGCTCGGCCTGGTCGCGCTCGAGGTCGGCGTAGAACCGCTCGTCGAGCAGGTCGCCCATCAGCTCGCGCAGCTGCTTGACGTTCTTGATGCAGTGGGCGCGCTGCCACTGCACCGAGGCCCACTCGGCGGCGGTGACGTCGGACCAGCCGGGGAACCGCGTCCAGTCGGGCTCGACGAGCTCCACGCGCCGGTAGGGGTAGGGCTGGCCGGCATCGCGGCCGGTGGCGAGGTCGGTCCCGGGTGCGGGGGCGGTCTCGATGCTCATCTGGTCTCCTTGCGGTGGCCCCGGGCCGGGCGGGAGCGGGGTCAGGTCGGGCGGCGCGCCGGTTGTGTGCGCGTCGACACGTCTGGGAGAGTACGTGGAGAACGTGCGGCCAGTCCAATGCCACGCCGCAAGATTTGCGGTTCATCACGAACGTAGAAGGATGCCCTGCATGAACACCTCCTCGGACGTCCAGACGGACGTCCGCACCAGCGACCCGACCGGCCTGCACCGCGTGCTCGACGAGCAGACGGTGCTGCCGCAGGCGGCCGAGCGGCTCGACACCCGCGCCGCGCTGTGGCCCGACGAGGTGCGCGTGCGCGTCGAGCGGCTCAACCTCGACGCTGCGTCGTTCCGCCAGCTCGAGCGGACGCACACCCGAGACGGCGTCACCGACGGCGACGCCGTGCGCGCGGAGGTGCTCGACATCGTCGCCACCCGCGGCAAGATGCAGAACCCGGAGACCGGCTCCGGCGGCATGCTCGTCGGCACCGTCGAGGAGGTCGGCCCCGAGTCGCCGCTCGGCCTGTCGGTGGGCGACCGCATCGCCACGCTGGTCAGCCTCACCCTGACGCCGCTCGTCATCGAGGACGGCCTCGGCGGCTGGGACGGGCGCAGCGAGCAGGTGCCGTGCGACGGCTACGCCGTGCTCTTCGGGCGCTCCATCGCCGCCGTCATCCCCGACGACCTCGACCCCGCCCTCTCGCTCAGCGTGATGGACGTCTGCGGCGCCCCGGCGCTCACCGCCCGCGTCGTGGAGGAGTACGTCGCCCGCGGGCAGGCACCGACCGTGGCCGTCATCGGCGGCGCCGGCAAGTCCGGCTCGCTCAGCCTGGCCGCCGCCCGCGCGGCCGGCGCGCGCCGCACCGTCGGCATCGTGCCCCACCAGGGCGAGCACGACCTGCTCACCGGCGCCGGCCTGGCCGACGCGGTGGCACTCGCCGACGCGCGCGACCCGATCGCCCTGCGCGACGCCGTGGTGGCGGCCGGCGGCCCGGCTGACGTCACGGTCGTCTGCGTCGACGTGCCCGGCTGCGAGGGCGGTGCGATCCTGGCGACCGCGGAGGGCGGCACGGTGATCTTCTTCTCCATGGCCACCAGCTTCAGCGCGGCGGCCCTGGGCGCCGAGGGCCTGGCGGCCGACGTGCGGATGCTCGTCGGTAACGGCTACGTCCCCGGCCACGCCGCGCTCGCCATGGACCTGCTGCGCGGCGACGCCGGCGTGCGCGCCCTGTTCGAGCGGAGGCTCTGATGACGTCCACGACCAGCCGGCTCGGCCTCGACCGCGCCGACGTACGCCGCG
Source organism: Nocardioides sp. zg-1228 (assembly GCF_017086465.1). NCBI lineage: Bacteria > Bacillati > Actinomycetota > Actinomycetes > Propionibacteriales > Nocardioidaceae > Nocardioides > Nocardioides sp. zg-1228. The sequence goes on from NZ_CP070961.1 coordinate 1,990,139, forward strand.
CGCGCACCCTCGCGCGCCAGGTCGGCAAGCCCATCGTCGACCTCGCCCAGCGCCACACCACGGTCAGCGTCGAGCGGGCCACGCTGCGGCTCGCCGGTCTCGGCGGGGCCGACCCCGACGGCACCCCGTGGGTCAACCGGCTCGCCGACGCCGTCCGCGCCGATGTCGGCCTCGAGCACGGCGTCAGCGCGCCCGTCTGGGACGCGCTGCTGCGCGGCGAGGGAGACGACCTGCTCACCCTCGCCCAGAAGGCCGCCGCCGGGTCGGTGAGCTTCCGGGTCCCGGAGGGCACGGATGCGCGGCGGGCGCGGGCCGCGGCGCGCAAGGCGGTCGGCGCCGGCATCACGCGGGTCGACCGGCAGCGGGTGGCGCGCGAGCGGATGATCGCCCGGGTCGGCGACGCCCCCAGCAAGCCGTGGATCTACCTCATCGTCGCGACGGGCGACATCCACGAGGACATCCCGCAGGCCCAGGCCGCCGCCCGCGAGGGCGCCGACGTGATCGCGGTGATCCGCTCCACCGGGCAGTCGCTGCTCGACTTCGTGCCCGAGGGCGCGACGCGTGAGGGGTTCGCGGGCACCTACGCCACCCAGGAGAACTTCCGCCTGATGCGGGCCGCGCTCGACGAGACGTCGAAGGAGCTCGGCCGCTACGTCCGGCTCACCAACTACGCCTCCGGTCTGTGCATGCCCGAGATCGCGGCGCTCGCCGGCCTCGAGCGGCTCGACATGATGCTCAACGACTCGATGTACGGGATCCTCTTCCGCGACATCAACCCGATCCGCACCTTCGTCGACCAGCGCTTCAGCCGGCAGGTCCACGCCCGGGCGGGCATCATCATCAACACCGGCGAGGACAACTACCTCACGACGGCCGACGCGGTCGAGGCTGCGCACACCGTGACGACCAGCCAGCTGCTCAACGAGTACTTCGCCAAGGAGGCGGGCCTCGAGGACTGGCAGCTCGGCCTGGGCCACGCCTTCGAGATCGACCCGGCCGTGCCCGACTCCTTCCGCCTCGAGCTGGCCCACGCCATGCTCGCGCGCGAGCTGTTCCCCGACGCGCCGCTGAAGTGGATGCCGCCGACGCGTCACATGACCGGCGACATCTTCAAGGGCTACCTGCTCGACGGCTTCTTCAACCTCGTGGGCGCGCTCACCGGCCAGGGGATCCTGCTCGTGGGCATGATGACCGAGGCGGTCGTCACCCCGTGGATCTCCGACCGCGACCTGGCCCTGCAGAACGTCCGCTATGTCATGAACGCGGCCGGCAACCTGCACGAGGACTTCCGGCCGGCGCCCGACGGCTTCATCGCCGGGCGGGCGCGCGAGGTGCTCGGAGAGGCCATCGGCCTGCTCGAGGAGATCAAGGCCGACCGGAGCGTCCCCGGGCAGCCGCCGCTGCTCTCTGCCATCGCCGACGGCACGTTCGGCCTGATGAAGCGCCCGGCCGACAAGGGGAAGGGCCTCGAGGGAGTGGCCCGCAAGGCCGGCGACTACTACAACCCGGCCACCGAGATCCTCGAAGGAGCAGACCGATGAGCCTGATCCGGCCCTACGGCGACACCACCGGCGACGGCATGGTGCAGCTGTCGTTCACGCTGCCGATCGAGCACTCCAAGGTCGCCGAGGGCGCAGCGGTCCAGCTCGCCAACAAGATGGGCATGGACCCGGCGCTGGTCGTCCACTCCAAGGCCGTGGGGGAGGGCTTCACGTTCTTCGTCGTCTACGGCCGGGTCAACCACCTCGTCGACCCCAGCACGGTGGAGGTCGTCGAGCGCGACTACCCGCTGCTGACCCCCAAGGAGGCCAACGCCGCGATCAAGCGCTCGCTGCGCCGCCGCCTCGTGGTCGTCGGCGGCTGCATCGGCACCGACGCCCACACCGTCGGGATCGACGCGATCCTCAACATCAAGGGGTTCGCGGGGGAGAAGGGCCTGGAGTACTACCGCGAGCTCAAGGTCGTCAACCTCGGCGCCCAGGTCTCCGTCCCGCAGCTCGTCGAGGCCGCGCGCGAGGAGAAGGCAGACGCCGTGCTGGTCTCGCAGGTCGTGACCCAGCGCGACGCCCACCTGCTCAACACCCGCGAGATGTCGGCGGCGTTCCGCGAGGCCTACCCGGCCGCGCAGCGGCCGCTGCTGGTCGTCGGCGGGCCCCGCTTCGACGAGAAGATGGCCGGCGAGCTCGGCGTGGACCGCGTGTTCAGCCGGGGCACCACGCCCGGCGAGGTCGCGTCGTTCATCGTCCACCGGCTCGCCGGACCCCGCCCGAGCAGCCAGCAGGACGAGAAGGAGAAGGCCTCATGAGCGAGCCCGCCGGGAGCCGGGTCGGCACGGTGGTCACCCACCGCCGCTACGTCCCCTACTCCCACGCCCACTACGCCGGCAACCTCGTCGACGGGGCCTACAGCCTCGGCCTGTTCGGCGACGTGGCCACGGAGATGTGCATCGTCCTCGACGGCGACGAGGGGCTGTTCGCCTCCTACTCCGACGTCCAGTTCCGGGCCCCGGTGCGAGCCGGCGACGTGGTCGAGGTCACCGCGACGCTGGTGCGCGAGGGCACCCGCAGCCGGGTGATGGACTTCACCGTGCAGGTCGTCGGTCGGGGGGCGCCGAGCGCCGTGGCACCGGGCCGGGCGGAGGTGCTCGACCCGCCGGTCGTCGCCACGACCGCCACGGGCACCGTCGTCGTCCCCCCCGCCGCCGGGACGTAGGCACACGAGTCGGCGTGTCATGCGCCGACACGCCGACGACTTTGAGATTTGTCCCGCGAGTTTGGGCGGGAGCACCCTCCCGTGACCTGCGCGAACGCACGTTCGCGCAGGTCAGGCCCGTGTTGACACCCTCCCGCACGCGAGGGAGGGTTTCGGGGTCCGCCTGTGCAGCTCGCGGGTGGCGCCTTCGGCAGAAGGGAGACGAACGTGGGGTACGTGACGCCAGCGATGCCCGTCGTCCGTCGACTCGTCGAGGGTGTCCCGCGAGGGCCGGATGCGGGAGGGGTCCCGCGGCCGTAGACAACTTCGCGCGCGCGTCAGCCAGACGGGTGCGCGTTGGTCCGAAGCCCCAGGGCCCCTCCCGCACCGCTGCAGGCGATCAGCCGTCGGCTACGGTCTCAGCGTGCCGCTCCGCGTCCTCATCGCCTTCGCCGGCGGCCTCGTCCTGGCAGCCGCGTTCGAGCCGATCGGCCATGCCTGGCTGATGCCCCCCGCGATCGCGGTGCTGGTGCTGTGCGTACGCGGCCTCCCGCCCCGCCGCGCCTGGCTGCCCAGCCTCGCGTTCGGGGTGGCATTCATCTTCGCGGTCATGGTGTGGATGCGATCGGTCGGCACCGACGCGTGGATCGCGATGTGCGCCATGGAGTCGGCGTTCTTCGTGCCCCTCGGCGTGGGTCTCGCGTGGAGCATGCGGGTGCGCGCGTGGCCGGTGCTCACCGCCCTGTGGTGGGTGGGGATCGAGACGCTGCGCAGCGGCTTCCCCTTCAGCGGCATGCCCTTCGGCCGGCTCGTGTTCGCGACCGCCGACACGCCCTGGGCCGACGCGCTGCCGTGGATCGGGATGACCGGCGTCAGCCTCCTCGTCGCCCTCACCGGCACCACGCTGGCGTGGGTGGTCCTGCAGCTGCGCTCACCGTCGCGCTCGACGTACGTCGCGGTGGCCGCCCTGGTCGTCGTCACCCTGGCCCCCGCGCTCGTGCCCTACCCGCTCGAGCGCACCGGCAGCGCCACGGTGGCCGCCGTGCAGGGCGACGTCCCGGGGACCGGTCTCAACGTCCCGGCGGTGCACCGGCAGGTCACGGCCGACCACGCGCGGCTCACCCGCGAGCTCGCCGACGCGGTCGCGGCGGGGGAGCAGCCGCGGCCCGACTTCGTGGTGTGGCCGGAGAACTCCACGGCCGTCGACCCGTTCCGCGACACCGAGGTGCACGGGGAGATCGTCGCCGCCTCCGACGCCATCGACGTCCCGATCCTCGTGGGCGGCACCAACAGCAACCCGCTCGACGACACCCAGGTGCTCAACCAGGGCATCGTCTTCCAGCCCGGACTCGGCAGCGGCGACCGCTACACCAAGCGGCACCCGGTGCCCTACGGCGAGTACATCCCCTTCCGGGGCAGCAGCTGGATGCCCTCGAGCTACGGCCGGCTCACCGAGGTGGCTCGCGACATGGTGCGCGGCACCAGCCTGGAGCCGCTGCGGGCGGGCGACATCCGCGTCGCCGACGCGATCTGCTTCGACGTCGCCTACGACGAGGGCATCGCCGGCCAGGTCGCGCGCGGGGCCGAGCTGGTGACCGTCCAGACCAGCAACGCGATGTTCAGCCGCACCGGCCAGCTCGCCCAGCAGTTCGAGATCAGCCGGCTGCGCGCGCAGGAGACCGGCCGCTGGGTCGTCGTGGCGGCGATCAACGGCATCTCCGGGGTCGTGCGTCCCGACGGCTCCGTGGTCGCCTCGGTGCCCGCACGCGGCCAGGAGGTCCTGGTGGAGGAGATCGGCCTCAGCACGACGATCACCCCCGCGGTCCGCCTCGGCGTCTGGCCCGCCCGACTCGCGCTCGCGTTCCTCGTCCTCCACACGGTCGTGGTCCTCATCGCCTATCGTCGTCGCCGGCAGCGTGACCGCGTCGCCGATCCTCGCCCGGACTCCCCGGCGAGCCCCTGAGCCCTGGAGTGAGGTGCGCACGCGTGAGCGTCGACGGACTCGGCCGCTGCGTGATGGTCGTGCCGACCTACAACGAGTCGGAGAACCTCGCGTGGGTCGTCGGCAGGCTCCGGGCCGCCCAGCCCGGGGTCGACGTGATGGTGGTCGACGACAACAGCCCGGACGGCACCGGCGAGCTCGCCGACCGGCTGGCCGCCGCCGACCCCGCCATCAGCGTGGTGCACCGCACCGAGAAGGCGGGGCTGGGGGCCGCCTACCTGCACGGCTTCGACGTCGCGCTCCGGGCGGGCTACGACGTCGTCGGCGAGATGGACGCCGACGGGTCCCACCAGCCCGAGCAGCTCGAGCGGCTCCTCGACGCGCTGCGCAGCGCCGACCTGGTGATCGGGTCGCGCTACGTGCCCGGCGGCTCGGTGGTCAACTGGCCCCTGCGGCGCCTCCTGCTGTCGCGGGGCGGCAACCTCTACGTCCGGCTGCTGCTCGGGATGCGGGTCAAGGACGCCACCGCCGGCTACCGCGTCTTCCGCCGCACCACCCTCGAGGCGATCGACCTTGCCTCGGTGAGGTCTACTGGATACGTGTTCCAGACCGATCTCGCCCACCGCACCGTGGCGCGTGGCCTCCGGGTCACCGAGGTGCCGATCGACTTCGTCGAGCGTGAGCGCGGGGATTCCAAGATGAGCGGCCAGGTGGCCGGTGAGTCGCTGCGGATGATCACCCGATGGGGACTGTCGCAGCGGTGGTCGCAGCTGCGGGGCAGGTCATGACCCAGCCCTTCCCGGTGTCCCCGCGGCCCCGGCGCCCGCGCCGGTGGCTGCGGCTGCTCCTGGTCGCCGCGTTCGTCGTCGTGCCGCTGGTCGAGATCTGGGTCATCCTGGAGGTCGGCCAGCTCGTCGGACCGTGGTGGACCATCGCGCTGCTCATCCTCGACAGCATGCTCGGCGCGTGGCTGATCCGGCGCGAGGGCGCCCGGGCGTGGGCCGCGCTCCGCGAAGCGCTCTACAGCGGCCGGATGCCCGCGCGGGAGATCGCCGACGGTGCGCTGATCCTCATCGGCGGCACCCTGATGCTCAGCCCGGGATTCGTCCTCGACATCGCGGGCATCATCTTGATCCTGCCCTTCACCCGCCCGGTGGCGCGCCGGCTGCTCACCAAGGTGGTCGAGCGTCGCCTCGTGGTCGCACCGGGCTTCGGCTTCGCGCCCGGCCCGTTCGGGCCCGGGAACGACGGTCGCCCCGGACCGGGGCCCGAAGGCCCGGTGGTCCGGGGCGACGTCGTCGAGTGACGCGTCAGCTGCTCAGCTGACCCGCTTCTTCTTGTTGGCGCGGTGCAGGTGCGCGGGGCCGATCTCGCCGCCGCGCAGCAGCTCGAGGCGCTCCTTGAGGATGTCCTCGAGCTCCTTCTCCGAGCGCCGCTCCAGGAGCATGTCCCAGTGCGTGCGCGCGGGCTTCTCCACCTTCTCCTCGGGGAGGATCCCCGCCGTGCTCAGCCCCTCCGCGCCGCAGCGCGGGCACTCCCACACGGCCGGGATGTCGGCCTCGACCGACATCGTCACCTCGAAGTCGTGACCCTGCTTGCACCGGTAACCGACCTGCTGGCGAGCGGCGAACTCGATGCCGCGCTCGTCCTCGAAACTCTGGCCGCCGAGCCGTGCGCCACGTAGTGTGCGCTCCGCCACCGTGCCCACCTCCATTGGGTTGCTGACACCCGTTGTGTTGTGTTCGGGTTTCTCCGGTGCAACGAGCCAGGACCGTGATGGTGACGTCGCTTGTGACGACGCGGCTCGCCTGCACCGAACTCCTACGATCTTCAACGGTAGCGGGGTCGCTCCAATTCCGCGGATTTCCCGCGGCACCCGCCACGCTCAGGCGTGACGGAATGCACCCCCAGGGGTGGATCCGCTCCGGGCCCCGGCGATCGGTCCCGGACGAGGCTCAGATGACCGCCGGCATGTCGTTGCCGGCGTCGCGGATTCCCTTGGCGGTGTCGACGCGCATCAGCAGGAGCCCACCCACGACGAAGAAGATGATCAGCGCGAAGATCGCCGGACGGTAGGAGTCGGTGAAGGTGTAGACGAGGCCGAAGACGAGCGTGCCGAACCACGAGGTGCCGCGCTCCATCGCGTGGTAGAAGCTGAAGAACTCCGCCTCCTTGCCGCGCGGGATCAGCAGCGAGAAGTAGGAGCGGGCCAGCGCCTGCGTGCCGCCCAGGACCAGCCCGATCGCGGCGCCGAGCACGAGCAGCGGGACGAGCGACTTCTCGGGGATGACCAGGCCGGCGGTGACGATGCCCATCCAGATGACCAGGCCGCCGAGGATGGTGTTCTTCGCGCCGCGGCGCGCGGCGATGCGGCCGAAGAGCAGCGCCCCGCCCACCGCGACGAACTGGACCAGCAGGTAGACGCCGAGCATGGTGCCCTGCGGGAAGCCGAGCTCTTCCACGCCGTAGACGGAGGCCTGGCTGATCACGGTCTGGATGCCGTCGTTGAAGAACAGGTAGGCGAGCAGGAACGTCAGCGCGACTGGGTAGTTGCGCAGCTCCTTGAGGGTGATCCAGAGCTGGCCGAAGCTGCGCTGCAGGACGCCTCCCTCGACGGGCTCGACATCGACCGGCGGGTGGTTCTGCAGCCCGCGGTAGGGGATGAAGGTGAACGCCGCCCACCACACGGCGGCCGAGAGCAGGGAGATCCGCACCGCCATGCCCTCGGTGAGGCCGAAGGTGTCGTGCATGCTCACCAGCACGAAGTTGACCGCCAGCAGGAGACCGCCGCCGGCGTAGCCGTAGGCCCAGCCGCGCGAGGACACCCGGTCGCGGTCGGACTCCGTGGAGATGATCGGCAGGATCGAGTCGTTGACCACCGCCGACGCGGCGAAGCACAGGTTGGCCAGGATGAACGTGATCGCGCCGAGCCGCCAGTTGTCGCCGGTCATGAAGAACAGGAGCGCGGCGAAGAACGCGCCGGCCCACGCGAAGCCCGCGAGGAGGTCCTTCTTGCGCGAGGTGCGGTCGGCGACGGCGCCGAGCAGGGGCAGCACGAGCGCGGAGATGAGCGTGGAGAACGTGATGACGTAGGCCGGCAGCGCGCCGGGGGCGATCGACAGCCCGAGCACCGAGACCCGGTCGTCGACCGCGGCCTCCTTCGCGACAGCGATCAGGTAGGGCCCGAAGAGGACGCCGGACACCGTCGTGGCGAAGGCGCTGTTGGCCCAGTCGTAGAAGTACCAGGCCCGCTGCTCCTTGGCCTGCGCCAACGGCGTCAGGTCCGCGATGCCGCCTACCTTGCTCATTCCTCATCCTCCACGTGGCCGTTCCACTGTCCGCGGGCGCGGAGCACGTCCCTGAGTATGTCCGTGCGATCGGTCATGATGCCGTCAACACCACGGTCGAGGAGGGCGTTCATCTCGATCGGGTCGTCGATCGTCCACACGTGCACCTGCAGGCCGGCGGCGTGCGCGCGTCGTACGAGCCCGCGCGAGACGACCAGCACGCGGCCGCGGTGGTGCGGCACCTGCAGCGCGACGGGCCGTCCGCGCGTGAGCCACCGGGCGAGGCGGGCGCTGGGGGAGAGAACGAACGCGACCACCTCGAGGGGGTGCGCCGACGTCGCCACCCGCCCCCGGGTGCGGCGGCGGAACCGCTCGAGCCGGCGGCGGGAGAACGAGCCGACCAGCACCCGGTCCCAGGCCGCACGCTCCTCGACGAACCGGGCCAGCGCCTCCACGGCCCCGTCGGCCTTGAGGTCGAGGTTGAACCGCGTGGCGGGGAACGCGTCGAACAGCTCGGCGAGGGTCGGCACCGGCTCGCTGCCGCCGACGGCCGCGCGCTGCACCTCGGCGTAGGTCGAGTCGGCGATGCTGCCCGTGCGGTCGGTCACCCGGTCGAGGACCGTGTCGTGGAAGGCCAGGAGCACGCCGTCGCTGGTGACGTGGACGTCGGTCTCCAGATAGGTGTAGCCGAGCTCGACCGCGTGGGCGAAGGCGGTGAGCGTGTTCTCCAGGCCCTCGATCTCCGGGTGGTAGGCACCACCGCGGTGGGCGAACGCGAGCGGTCGGGGCGCGTCGAGGTAGGCAGGGACGCGTGGATGAGGGGATGGCACGCGAGAAGTATGCGGTCAGCGGTACCGTCGAGGGATGGAGAGCATCACGTGTCCCCAGTGCGGTGTCGAGATGGTGGAGCGGACCCACGGCGAGGCCAAGGTCAGCGTGTGCCCCGAGGGGCACGGGGTGTTCCTCGCCCGGGCCGACCTCGGCCTGCTGGTCGAGGCGGAGAACGACTGGCACCGCAACACCGGCCAGCACACCGCGCCGCTCCCGCGCATCACCGCCGACATGACCGCCCCGCCCACCACCGGCCGGGTGTCGCGGGCCTGGGTGGAGACCTTGTTCGGCTGACGCCGAGGGGCGGACCTCCGCGGCTCAGATGTCGCGGAAGGTCTCGATGTTGGCGCCCAGCTCGTTGAGCCGCTCGGCCAGGTCCTCGTAACCACGGTGGATGACGTAGGTCGAGCGCAGCACGCTGCGGCCCTTGGAGGCGAGCATCGCGATGAGCAGCACGACGGCGGGGCGCAGGGCGGGCGGGCAGACGATCTCCGCTCCGGAGAAGTGCGTCGGGCCGTCGACGAGCACGCGGTGCGGGTCGAGCAGCTTGACCTGCGCGCCGAGCTTGTTGAGCTCGGTGAGGTAGATCGCCCGGTTCTCGTAGACCCAGTCGTGCAGCAGCGTCTGCCCCTCGGCGACCGCGGCGATGACCGCGAAGAAGGGCAGGTTGTCGATGTTGAGCCCGGGGAACGGCATCGGGTGGATCTTGTCGAGCGGCGCCCGCAGCTCGGACGGGTGCGTGGTGATGTCGACCAGGCGGGTCTCGCCGTTGAGCGCCACGTACTCCGCCGAGCGGTCGTAGCGGAAGCCCATCTCCTCCAGGATCGCCAGCTCGAGCTCGAGGAACTCGATCGGCGCCCGGCGGATGGTGATCTCGGACTTGGTGACGATCGCGGCGGCGAGCAGCGACATCGCCTCGATGGGGTCCTCCGACGGCGCGTAGTCGACGTCCACGTCGATCGACGCGCGGCCGGTGATGCGCAGGGTGGTGGTGCCGACGCCCTCGACCTCGACGCCGAGCTTGCGCAGGTAGAAGCAGAGGTCCTGGACCATGTAGTTGGACGAGGCGTTGCGGATCACGGTCGTGCCGGGGTGGAGCGCGGCGGCCATCAGCGCGTTCTCGGTGACGGAGTCGCCGCGCTCGGTGAGCACGATCGGTCGCTCCGGCTCGATCGCACGGTTGACGCTGGCGTGGTAGGCGCCGTCGGTCGCCTTGACGTCGAGGCCGAACGGCCGCAGGGCGGCCATGTGCGGCTCGACCGTGCGCTCGCCCAGGTTGCACCCGCCGGCGTAGGGCAGCTCGAACTCGTCGGTGCGGTGGAGCAGCGGGCCGAGGAACATGATCACCGAGCGGGTCCGGCGGGCGGCTCCCTCGTCGATCGCGGCGAGGTTGAGCTCGGCCGGCGGGATGATCTCGAGGTCGTTGTCGGTGTTGAGCCACCGCGTGGCGACGCCGAGCGAGTTGAGCACCTCGAGGAGACGGTTGACCTCCTCGATCCGGGCGACCTTGCGCAGCGTCGTACGGCCGCGGTTGAGCAGTGAGGCGCACAGCAGCGCGACGCCGGCGTTCTTGGAGGTCTTGACGTCGATCGATCCGGAGAGCGTGGTCGGGCCCTCGACGCGCAGGTGGGTCGGCCCGGCGCCGAGGGCGACGATCTCGGAGTCGAGGGCCGCACCGATGCGGGCGAGCATCTCGAGGGACAGGTTCTGGTGGCCCTTCTCGATGCGGTTGATCGCGCTCTGGCTCGTGCCGAGCAGCTCGGCCAGCTGGTGCTGGGTGAGCCCACGGTGCTTGCGCGCGTCGCGGATGAGGTTGCCGATCCGGCCCTTGTAGTCAGCCATGTCCAACACGGTATCTCAGATATGAGATAGCGCCACTCGGCGCGCGCCGGCCCCCCTCCCAAGGGCGGGGAAGGCGCTTCGGCCGCGTGGCAGGATCGGCGCCATGCGTGCCACGACGATCCATGCGCCCGGTGACATCCGCTTCGAGGAGGTGCCCGATCCGCGCATCGAGGAGCCCACTGACGCGGTGGTGAAGGTGGTCGCGGGCTGCATCTGCGGCTCGGACCTCTGGCCCTACCGCGGCGAGAACAAGATCCAGGCCGGCTCGACGATCGGTCACGAGTGCATCGGCATCGTCGAGGAGGTCGGCTCGGAGGTGTCGAGGACCAAGGTCGGCGACTTCGTCATCGTGCCGTTCTGCCACTGCGACAACACGTGCGCCCACTGCCGCGCGGGCGTGCAGTCGGCGTGCGTCAACCTCGGGGGCACCTCGAGCGGGCAGGGGGAGTACGCCCGGGTGACCCAGGCCGACGGCAGCCTGGTGGCCACCGACGGGATGCCCGACGACGACCTGATCCCGTCCCTGCTCGCGCTCACCGACGTGATGGCCACCGGCTGGCACGCGGCGGTCGCGGCCGGCGTGCAGCCCGGCCACACGGTGGTGGTCGTCGGTGACGGCGCGGTGGGGCTCAGCGGGGTGCTGGCCGCCGCGCAGATGGGTGCCGAGCGGGTCGTCGCGATGTCGCGCCACGCGCCGCGCCAGGAGATCGCCCGGGCCTTCGGCGCCACCCACGTCGTCGCCGAGCGCGGCAAGGAGGGCGAGGCCCGCATCGCCGACCTCACCGACGGCATCGGCGCCGACGCCGTCCTGGAGTGCGTGGGCACCGACGCCGCGATGAAGACCGCGTTCACGGTCGCCCGGCCGGGCTCCACCGTGGGCTTCGTGGGCGTGCCGCACGGCGTGGAGCTGCCGGTGCGCCGGATGTTCCAGAAGAACGTCGGCCTCGCCGGCGGGATGGCGCCCGTGCGTCGCTACCTGCCCGACCTGCTCGAGCGGGTGCTCTCGGGCGCGATCGACCCCGGGCGGGTGTTCGACCTGACGCTGCCCATGGCCGCGGTCGCCGACGGCTACCGCGCCATGGACGAGCGCCGCGCGATCAAGGTGCTGCTGCGCCCATGAGCCGGTCGGACGGCCGGCTGCTGCTGGGGCCGCTGCTGCGCTACGTCGACGAGACCTCGGCCTCGGTCTGGGTCGAGACCGACGCCCCCGGCACGGTCAGCGTCGTCCGCGGCGCCGCCACCGCGAGCGCGCCGACGTTCCTGGTCCACGGCCACCACTACGCCCTGGTCGAGCTCGACGGGCTCGAGCCGGGCACGACCGAGGCCTACACCGTGGCCGTCGACGGCGAGCAGGCGTGGCCCCCGGCCGGGTCGCCGTTCCCCGACCCGGTGATCGCCACCCTCGAGGCGGGCCGCCCCCTCCACCTCGCGTTCGGCTCGTGCCGCACGTCGGTGGCGCACGACGCGAAGGGCAACCGCTCGCACGGCGTGGACGCGCTGCGCGCCTGGGCGCTGCGCGTGGGGGGCCAGGTCGAGCCGGCCGACCCCGACGACCCCGACCTCACCCCGGACCGGCTGCCCGACCTGGTGCTGTTCCTGGGCGACCAGGTCTACGCCGACGACACCACCGACGCGATGCGGGAGTTCATCGAGTCGCGCCGCGACATCGACGAGCCGCCGTGGACCGAGCTGCAGGACTACGAGGAGTACGCCCACCTCTACCGGCTCGCGTGGTCCGACCCGGCCAACCGCTGGCTGTTGTCGACCGTGCCGAGCGCGATGATCTTCGACGACCACGACATCCGCGACGACTGGAACACCTCGCTGGAGTGGCGCCGCGAGATGGAGGCCACGTCGTGGTGGCACGGCCGGATCGTGGCCGGCCTCGGGTCCTACTGGGTCCACCAGCACCTCGGCAACCTCGCGCCCGCCGACCGCGAGGTCGACGAGGTGTACGGCCTCGTGCGGGCGCACCGCGGCCAGGACGAGCAGGACCTCGGCCCGCTCCTCGACGCCTTCGCGGCCCGGGTCGACCAGCAGCCCGAGACCTACCGCTGGAGCTTCGCCCGCGAGTACGACACCCAGGCCCGCCTCGTCGTCGTCGACTCGCGGGCCGCCCGCCGGCTCGACCCGGACCACCGCGCGATGCTCGACCCCTCCGAGGCTGCCTGGCTCGACGAGCAGCTGCGCGGAGACGTCGACCACCTGCTCATCGGCACGTCGCTGCCCTTCCTGCTGGCCCGCGGGCTCCACCACCTCGAGGCGTTCAGCGAGGCGCTCGCCCGCGGGGCATGGGGCGAGCGGGCCGGCCGGCTCGGGGAGAAGGCGCGTCAGCTGGTCGACCTCGAGCACTGGGGAGCGTTCCAGACGAGCTTCCAGGAGGTCGCCCGGCAGGTGATGGAGGTCGCGGCCGGCAAGCGGGGCAGGGCGCCGTCCACGGTGACGTTCCTCTCCGGCGACGTGCACCACAGCTATGTCAGCCAGGCACGTCCGGTCCACGGCGGGCCGGAGCTGGGGTCGACGATCCTGCAGGCCGTCTGCTCGCCGATGCGCAACCCGCTCGCGCGCGGCCTGAGGCTCGCGACGGCCGTGCTGTCCTACGGCGTGGCCGGGCCGGCAGGTCGGCTGGCAGCGAGGTCGGCGCGGGTCCCCGACACCCCCTTCACGTGGACCTACGCCGAGGGGCCGTGGTTCGACAACAACCTGGCGTTCCTCGACCTGGCCGGGCCGAGCCTGCGCATGTGGTGGGTCACCGGTGAGGTCGTCGGCGACCACGAGCGTCCGCGGCTGGCCAAGGTGGAGTCCTACGCGCTCGACGAGGACGGCAACCCGCCACCGCTGGAGGGCGTGGCGTCGAGGGTGCGCCGCCGGATCGCGCGGCGCGCGAACGGCGACCTGGTCCGTGAGCGGTGAGGGCGGGTCAGGCGTTGCTGAGCCTGCGGTCGCGCCCGTGGACGCAGTCGCAGGTGTCCGAGCACGGCAGGTAGGTGTGCCGGCCGTGGCCGCAGCCGGTGCACGGGAGGTCGTGCGAGAGGTGGACCGAGCTGGCCTCGACGGTGTCCCACATGCTCTCGAGGGTGGCACCGCACGCGGGCTCGCGGACCCGAATGCTGCGGAATGCCCGATCTGGGGCACGGAATGGCCCGTTCGGGCCATGGGCGTGTGGCCCGTCCGTCCCGCACCGGCGCCCTAGGATCGCCGCATGGGCGCGCGGACCGGTCACGACCTCACGCCGCAGCAGGCCCGGCGCATCGCCGTGCGCGCCCAGCTGCTCGCGGAGCCGCGGCCCGACGACGTGCTCGACGTGGTGCGGCACCTCGGGTTCCTGCAGGTCGACCTGACCCGCGTCGTGGCACCTCACGCCGACCTCGCCCTGTGGACCCGGCTGGGTGGCTCGTACGAGCCCGAGGACCTCGAGGACCTCGTCGGCGACGGCGCGCTCGTCGAGGTCAGGGGCATGCTGCTGCCCAGCGAGGACGTGGCTCTGCTGCGCGCCGACATGGACGCGTGGCCGGGGGACCCGCCGTTGAAGGAGTGGCAGGAGGACCTCGCGGACTGGGTGGCCGCCAACGACGGCTGCCGCCGCGACATCCTCGCGCTGCTGCGCTCGGAGGGACCGACGCCCGCGCGCGACCTGCCCGACACCTGCGAGGTGCCGTGGCGCTCCACCGGTTGGACCAACGACAAGAACGTGATGAAGCTCCTCGAGTGCATGGAGGGCCGCGGGGAGGTCGCGGTCGCCTCGCGCGAGGGCAGGGAGCGGCGGTGGGACCTCGCCGAGCGGGTCCACCCCGGCGACCCGGCGGTGCCGGCGGAGGAGGCCCACCGCACGCTCGCCCGCCGGCGGCTCCGCGCGCTCGGCATCGCGCGCCCACGCGCCCTCGAGGCGTGGGACGAGCGCTACGACGTCCGCGACACGGGTGAGCCGGCGCGCGTCGAGGGCGTTCGCGGCCAGTGGCGCGTCGACCCGGACCTGCTGGTCGACCTCGACGACTTCGCCGGACGCACCGCGATCCTCTCGCCGCTCGACCGGGTGGTCTTCGACCGCAAGCGGATGGAGGACCTGTTCGCCTTCGACTACCAGCTGGAGATGTACAAGCCCGCGGCGAAACGGCAGTGGGGCTACTGGGCGATGCCGGTGCTCGACGGCGAGGATCTGGTCGGCAAGGTCGACGCCACCGCCGAGCGCGACGCCGGCGTGCTCGTGGTGGACGCCGTGCACGAGGACGGCAGCTGGTCGGCGGCCCGCCGGCGGCGGGTCGAGGCGGAGATCGCCGCGCTGGGGGAGTGGCTGGGGCTCGAGGTCGTCCGCCGGTGAGCTCGCTGCGCGGACCGACCCGAGGCGGTCAACGCCGGAGGAGCCGGCGCAGCTCCTCCGTCGTGTCCTCGGTCCACCCGTCGGGCCGCACGAGCTGAACCCACGCCGCCGCGTGCTCGCCGGAGAAGTTGTGGCCGTGGCCCGGCTCGGTGTCGAAGGCCATCGCGAGATCGCCCGAGACCTGGAAGAACGTCACGAGCGGCACCCAGCGCATGCCGCCCGGGACGTCGGCGCCGCGTTCGTCCTCCAGCCAGTCGGGTCGTCGGAGGAGCAGGTCGGGACTCCACCACGTGACCGGGTCGGAGGCGTGCTGGAGATAGAGCACGCGGCTGCCCTCCCACGGACGGTCGGCAGGCGGCGGGCTCTCGGCCCGCGTGGCGAACCGGACGACGCGCCCGTCGCGGTACACCGGCTCGATCTGGGGCGAGCCGGGATCGCGGTCGGCGGACAGCTCGCCCCACAGCCGGTTGAAGCTCGGCGGGCCCACGAAGAGGGCGCCGGTCGTGCGGTTGGCCAGGTCGAACTCGCCGCTGAACGCCTCCTCGGCGCCGAAGGAGCCCAGGCTCTCACCGAAGACGTAGAGCCGCGGCCGGTCGTCGGGCGGGAGCGCCGTCCACCGCTGGTAGACCGCATCGAACAGCCCGCGCCCGGCCTCGCGGGCCCGCTGGGCGTCGACGACGAACGACAGCCAGGACGGGAGGTGGGAGTACTGCATCGCGACGATCGCGGAGTCGCCGCCGGTGACGTACTCGAACCCGGCGGCCGCGCTCGGCTCGACCCAGCCGGTGCCGGTCGTGGTGACCACGAGCAGGTGCTCGCGGTCGAACCCGCCCGCGCGCTCGAGGTCGTCGACGGCGAGCTCCGCGCGCTCCTCGGCGTCGTCGGCGTTGCCGAGCCCGGCGAAGGCGCGGATCGGGTCCATCGCGGCCGTCCCCACGACGTCCTCGATCTGCTCCGCGGTCGGGCCGCCGGCCACGAAGACGCGGCCCTCACGGCCCAGGTCGTCCCAGCCGACGAGCGACTCGGCGCTGCCCGAGCGCAGCGCGGATTCGGGCCGTCGCGCCGAGGAGGGCGTCGTCAGGTCGCCGACGGCGAACGACGCGTCGAGGGCGCGCAGGCCGGCGTCGGCGAGCACCCCGCTCACCAGCGTGACCCCGAGGCCGACCACGACGAGCACCCCCAGGGCCTGGGCCGCCTTCGGCCCGATCCGGCGCTGGAGCAGCCGGACGAGGCGCCGGGTCAGCGCCCGCAGCCCTCGCGCCGCGACGAGCACGAGCCCGGCGACGAGCACCGCGATCACCGGCACGAGCAGCACGGACGCGACGGGCGTGGGCTCGCTGCCGGCGAGGCGGTGGGCCTCCCGCTGCCACCGGGCGCCGAGGAGCAGCATCACGATCCCGCCCACCGCGCCGACCACGGCCAGCGCGGTCGTCGCCCAGCGCGGCCAGGCGCGCCGCGGCCGGTCCCGCACCGCGCTCCAGCACCACGAGCAGAGCACGCCGAGGCCGTAGCCCGCGGCCGCGGCGACACCCGTGACGATGCCCTGGAACAGCGGCGGGCGGGGGAGCAGGGACGGCGTCAGCGAGACGGCGGCGAGCAGCAGCGCCCCGGCGACTCCCGGGGGCACCAGCGCGAGCCGGCGCGCGGACGTCCGCGCGAGCGTGTCCAGTCGTGCGAGGGCCGCGCCGGTGGCGTCGCCTGCCATCGGGCACCTCCTGCCCGTCACGGCGAGGTGCCCGCGACGGGCTCCTCGCACCCAGACGGACTATCCCACACCCCGTCCGCGCGGGTCACCGTCGCGCGGTCCGACCGACGGGTCGGCCTGACGGTCCATCAAGGTATGCAGGCCAACCCGCACTTCCCAGCGTGAGCTCAACGAGGGAAGTGCCGGTCCAGCGACATACCTTGATGAACCGTCGGCGGCGGCGGCGCGGAGACGGGCCTACTCGTCCAGCGGGAGCCCGAGCGCCGCGGCCAGCGCGTGGGGGTCGGCCACCGAGAGCGTGACGCCGGGGTGGGTGATCGTGCCGGTCGGGTCGATGGCGGGGACCGCGTCGTGGAACGTGAGGCAGAGCGCACGCTCGCCGTTGGTCGTGAAGGAGACGCCGCGGTCGGCGGCCGACAGGTGGGCGGGGCCGGCGGTCTTGAGCCACGAGAAGCCGCCGGAGAGCTGCGCGCCGGCCAGGTTGGCGCGCGGGGTGACCAGGCGCCAGGGGCCGAAGCGGACGTAGAGCCACTGGGGGCCCACCTCCACCGCGGTGCTGGCCGGGGTGACGCCGAAGGCGCGCGCCGGGGTGACGTAGGACGGCGCGAAGGCGAAGTCGAACGCCTCGACCGCCTCGGGGGAGCCCTGGCCGCCGGGCTCGCGCACGAGGCCGCGCAGGGCGGCGGCCGCCGGCACCCGGTAGGGCTGGAGCACCGCGGCCGAGGGACCGGGCACCCGGAGCAGGGCCCGGCTGGCACCGCCCGGTGCGGGCAGGACGTGGTGGTCCATCGTCGTGGTGACGGCACCGCGCCCGGCGCGCCAGCTCCACGACCGCAGCCCGGGGTCGACGCGGACGACCTCGAAGTCGACGGCCACCCCGGCCGGGCCGTGCACCCGGCCGGTGGTGCCGGGCGCCAGGACGTCGTCGGACGACTCGACGTCGCGGATCAGCGGTGCCCACGACGACCATGTCGCGGGGGTGGTGAAACGGCGCCACGCCTCGTCGGCGGCGGCGGGACCGTGCGCGTCGACGAGCATGGCGCCGCCCTCAGAGCTGGACGGTGTCGTTGTCGCCCAGGTCGGGCTGGGCGTCGGTGACGAGCCCCTTGGCCACCTGGACCACGAGGGAGACCTTCCCAGGCGACTCCCAGTACTCGGCCGTGTCGCCGTCGATGCGCAGCAGCACGCTCTCGGGATCGTCGGGCCCGCCCGACATGAAGGCGCCGGCGGACGCGTCCCACAGCTCGCGCAGCTTGGCGCGGTCGTGGCTGAGGTGAGCGGTGCCGGGCAGCGAGACCCAGCCGGCCTTGCTGGAGTAGGAGACGTTGACCCGCGGGTCGGCCTCGATCGCGCGCACCTTGTCGCTGCTGCGCTCGGTGATGAACCAGGTGGTGCCTGGCTCCTCGAAGTCCTGGGTGCCCATGGGCATGGACACCAGCCGGCCGTCGAGCGACACGTAGGTCAGCACGGCGATGTCGGTCTTGTCCATGATCTCGGCCACGGTGGCGGTCTGGTCGTCGTGAGTCCTCATCTCCCGACAGTGACACGCGTCGCCAATCCGGCACCCCACCCAGGAGGCTGGTGCGGTCACAGCGGCGGCGCGCGGGCCGTCGTACTGGCAGGATTGCCCCGGCACTGCAGGGGCACGAGGCCCGTTCCGCCGGGTCCGCGACCAGACAGGGGAGACGCAGAGCATGACGACCACGCACCCGGCCGACGACCACGCGCTGATCAGGGTCGAAGGGGCCCGGGAGAACAACCTCAAGAACGTCAGTGTCGAGCTGCCCAAGCGGCGGCTGACCGTCTTCACCGGGGTCTCCGGCTCCGGCAAGAGCTCGCTCGTCTTCGCGACCATCGCGGCGGAGTCGCAGCGGATGATCAACGAGACCTACAGCGCGTTCGTGCAGGGCTTCATGCCGAGCCTCGCCCGGCCCGACGTCGACCACCTCGAGGGACTCACCACCGCGATCATCGTCGACCAGGAGCGGATGGGCGCCAACCCCCGCTCGACCGTCGGCACCGCCACCGACGCCAACGCGATGCTGCGGATCCTCTACAGCCGCCTCGGCGACCCCTACGTCGGCCCGCCGACCGCGTACTCCTTCAACGTCCCCACGCGGAAGGCGAGCGGGATGATGACCACCGAGAAGGGCGGGCGCACCGAGCGCCAGGTCGTCAAGCAGGAGGTCTACCTCGGCGGCATGTGCCCGCGCTGCGAGGGCATGGGCAAGGTCAACGACATCGACCTGACGGCGCTCTACGACGCGGAGAAGTCGCTCGACGACGGCGCCCTCACCGTGCCCGGCTACTCGATGGACGGGTGGTACGGCCGGCTCTTCGAGGGCATGGGGCTGCCGATGGACAAGCCCATCAAGTCGTTCACCAAGAAGCAGCTCGAGACGATGCTGTGGTCGGAGCCGACCAAGATCAAGGTCGAGGGCGTCAACCTCACCTTCACCGGGATGATCCCGCAGATCCAGAAGTCGATGCTCTCCAAGGACCCCGAGGCGATGCAGCCGCACATCCGGCGGTTCGTCGACCGCGCGGTCACCTTCCAGACCTGCCCGGAGTGCGGGGGCACGCGGCTCACCCCCGAGGCCCGGAAGTCCACGATCAGGGGCAGGTCGATCGCCGACCTGTGCGAGATGCAGATCAGCGACCTCGCCGAGTGGGTGCGCGAGCTCGACGAGCCGTCGGTGGCACCGCTGCTCAAGGGCCTGCAGCACCTGCTCGACTCGTTCTCCGAGATCGGGCTGGGCTACCTCTCCCTCGACCGCCCGGCCGGCACGCTGTCGGGCGGCGAGGCCCAGCGCACCAAGATGATCCGGCACCTCGGGTCGTCGCTGACCGACGTCACCTACGTCTTCGACGAGCCCACCATCGGGCTGCACCCGCACGACATCGAGCGGATGAACAACCTGCTGCTGCAGCTGCGCGACAAGGGCAACACCGTGCTGGTCGTCGAGCACAAGCCGGAGACGATCGCGATCGCCGACCACGTCGTCGACATCGGGCCCGACGCGGGCGCCGCGGGCGGCACCATCTGCTTCGAGGGCGACGTCGACGGCCTCCGCGCCAGCGACACGATCACCGGCCGGCACCTCGACGACCGGGCGCGGCTCAAGGAGTCGGTGCGCGAGGCCACCGGCGCGATGGAGGTGCGGGGCGCCTCGACCCACAACCTGCGCGACGTCGACGTCGACATCCCGCTCGGCGTGCTGACCGTGGTCACCGGTGTCGCCGGATCGGGCAAGAGCTCGCTCGTCCACGGCTCGCTGGCCGGCCGCGACGAGGTGATCGTCATCGACCAGGGCGCGATCAAGGGCTCGCGGCGCAGCAACCCGGCGACCTACACCGGCCTGCTGGAGCCGATCCGCAAGGCCTTCGCCAAGGCGAACGGCGTCAAGCCCGCCCTCTTCAGCTCCAACTCCGAGGGGGCGTGCCCGACCTGCAACGGCGCGGGCGTGATCTTCACCGAGCTCGGCCCGATGGCGACCGTCGAGTCGCCGTGCGAGGAGTGCGAGGGGCGCCGCTTCAAGGCGGAGGTCCTCGAGCACACCCTCGGCGGCAAGGACATCGCCGAGGTGCACGAGATGTCGGTGGTCGACGCCCGCGCCCACTTCAGCGAGGGGGAGGCCCGGATCCCGGCCGCCGTGAAGATCCTCGAGCGGCTGGTCGACGTCGGGCTGGGCTACCTCTCGCTGGGCCAGCCGCTCACCACGCTGTCGGGCGGGGAGCGCCAGCGCCTCAAGCTGGCCACGCAGATGGGCGAGAAGGGCGACGTCTACATCCTCGACGAGCCCACCACCGGCCTGCACCTCGCCGACGTGGCCAACCTCCTCGGCCTTCTCGACCGCCTCGTCGACTCCGGCAAGTCGGTCATCGTCATCGAGCACCACCAGGCGGTGATGGCCCACGCCGACTGGGTCATCGACCTCGGCCCCGGCGCGGGCCACGACGGCGGCACGATCGTCTTCGAGGGACCACCCGCCGAGATGGTGGCGGCCGAGGAGCCCACCCTCACCGGCAAGCACCTGGCCGCCTACGTGGGCGCCTGAGGCGGCGGCCGGGTCAGCGCAGGTGCTCGACGGCGCGCCGACCGAGGACGACCAGCTCCATCCTGGGTGGGACGGCGAACCAGTAGCGGACGTCAAGCACCGACACGGTGCGCCCGACTCGCACGGCGAGCACGCGATCGAAGTAGGACTCGCCCTCCCACGGTCCGGTGGAGACGATGAGCATCCCGGCGGACTCGTCCCCGAGCGTGCGGGGGAACCAGGCGCGCTTCTCGATGTGCCACTGATCCCCGTCGATGATGACGTCGGACTCGCCCACGCAGCGCCTGCTGAAGGTCCGATAGCGATCCACGAGGGCGCGCGCCTCGCGGGTGGAGTGGAAGCGGACGACGGTCTGCTCGACATCACGCACCGACGGAGGCCGCTCGTCGGCGTAGACGCTGCCCTGGATCCGGCTGGCGCCGCTGACCTCTGCTGCTCGGTCGACGCACCTGTGGGGTGCGAGGACGGGGGAGCGCCGCACCTTCACGCGGCTGGAGAGCAGGTAGCCGTAGATGGCTTGGTACTCATCCAACGTCAGGAGGTGCCGGCGCTGCAGCGGCCGAGGTGGCTCCTCCGCAGCGACGACCGGCGCAGGGACCAGCAGCGTCACGAGGACGGCCAGGGCGACCAGCACGCTGCGCATCCGACCAGCATGCGCCCCGACCCCTCCCACCAGCAACGGCCGGCTGGGCCCCGGCGTTCTCACCGCGTGAGCACCACCAGCCGCTGCGTCGCACGGGTCATCGCGACGTAGCGGTCGACCGCGCCCGTCACGCCGTCGCCCAGCCCGTCGGGATCGACCAGCACGACCAGGTCGAACTCGAGGCCCTTGACCAGCTGCGGTGACAGCGAGCGGACGCGCGCCGAGTCGGCGTAGGTCGGATCACCGACCACGACGGCGGTGCCCTCGGCGTGCTCGGCGAGCCACGCGCCGATGATGGCGTCGCGCTCCTCGACGGGCGCGTGGAGGACCGGGATCCCGCTCTCGCGGATCGACGTGGGGACGTTGGCCTCCGGGAGCGCGGCCCGGATGACCGGCTCCGCCTCGGCCATCACCTCGGCGGGAGTGCGGTAGTTGACCGTCAGCGGCGCCACGGTGACCTCGGGCAGACCGACCCGCGCCAGGCGCTCGGCCCACGACTCGCCGAAGCCGTGGCGCGCCTGCGCACGGTCGCCGACGATCGTGAGGCTGCGCGAGGGGCAGCGCCGCAGCAGCATCGCCCACTCGGCGTCGCTGAGCTCCTGCGCCTCGTCGACCACGATGTGGGCGAACGGACCGGCCAGGCGGTCCACGTCGGCGTCGGGCAGGGCCGCGTCGTCGACCAGCGCGCTCTGGAGGTCGTCGTGCACGAGCATCGACACCAGCCCCTCGCCGTAGTCGTCGGCACCGGACTCGCGGGCGGTCGTGCGGAGGTCGTCGATCACCCCGTCCATCCGCGCCCGCTCGCGTGCCTCGACGACGGCGGTACGACGCCGACGGTTCGAGGCGTCGGGGTCGCCGAGCCGCAGCCGTGCCGCGTCGAGCAACGGGAGGTCGGCGTCGGTCCAGGCCTCGGGGTCCTCGCGTCGCAGCGCCCGCACCTCGTCGGGAGCCAGCCACGGCGCGCAGTGGCGCAGGTAGGCCGGCACCGTCCACAGGTCGCCGACGAGGTCGGTGTGCTCGATGAGCGGCCAGGCCCGGTCGAACGCGTCGCGCAGCCCTGCATGGCGGTCGAGGACGCGGCGCAGGTCGTCGGGGGAGAGGTCGTCGAGATCGTCGGCCGCCTTGTCCACCAGGACCGTCAGCAGCTCGTCCCACACCTCGTCGCGGGCCAGGTTGTGGGGCGTGCCGGGATCGGAGGAGGCGAACGCCTCCGCCCACTCGGCGGCGGTGATCCGGACGTCCCCCCACGGGGTCTCGACCAGGTAGGACTCCGCCGGCGGCTCCTCGTACAGCGCGACCGCGGGCTGGATCGCCTCGACCATGCGCCGGTCGCCCTTGAGGGCGGCGACACGGGGGTCGGGCTCCGGGCCAGACGTCGCCTCGGGCACGAGGTCACCGATCGTGCACGTCTGCACGCCCTCCTCACCCAGGCTCGGCAGCACGTCGCCGACGTAGACGAGGTAGGGCTGGTGCGGGCCGACGAAGAGCACGCCCCCGCGCCGGTGGCCCAGCCGCGGGTCGGCGTGGAGGAGGTAGGCCGTGCGGTGCAGCGCGACGACGGTCTTGCCCGTGCCGGGACCGCCGTCGACGACCAGCGCGCCACGTGAGCCGGCCCGGATGATGGCGTCCTGGTCGGCCTGGATCGTGGCGAGGACGTCGCGCATGCGGGGCGTACGACTGCCGCCCAGCGTCGCGACGAAGGCCGACTGGTCGTCGAGCGCGGCGCCGTGGCGTAGGGCGTCCTCGGTGAAGGCCTCGTCCCAGTAGTCGACGATCCACCCGCCCGACCAGCGGTAGCGGCGCCGGCTCTCCAGGCCCCGCGGGTGTGCGTGGGTGGCGGCGAAGAAGGGCTCGGCCGCCGGGGAGCGCCAGTCGACGAGCAGCCGCTGCCCGTCGGCGTCCGCGAGCCCGAGGCGCCCGACGTACGTCGGCTCGTCGCGACCCTCGTGCACGATCCGGCCCAGGCAGAGGTCGAGGTCGTAGCGGCGCAGCGCGCGCAGGCGTGACGACAGTCGGTGCACCTCCTGGTCGCGCTCGAGGGCGGCAGTGCCGTGGCGCGCCGGGGCCGCTCGGGCCTCGGCGAGCCTGCCCTCGAGGTCGGCGATCGCCCGCTCGAGCGCGTGGGCGATGCGGGCGAAGTGCGTGCGGTCGCGGTCGATGAGGTCGGGGTCTGCCTTGGCGGTGAGCGCCTCGGGGAGCGCGAAGGGGAAGGTGTCGGGGAGGGCCTCGGGGAGGGCCTCGTGCGGGCGTCCTGGTGGCATCACGCCGTGCAGTGTGGGGGCCGACCGGGGTCTTGCGGCAAGGCCCTCGATGGCCTATACGTTGAGAGTGGAGGCAGTCCAGCGCATCGGCTCGGTCCCGATCCTGGAGGCCATGGGGATCCGTGTCGTCGAGGTCCGCGCGGGGCACGCGGTGGCCGAGCTGCCGCCCGAGCCCAACGTCAACCACTTCGGCGTGACCTACGCCGGGTCGCTGTTCAGCGTCGCCGAGATGCTGGGCGGGCTGCTCAGCCTGGCGACCTTCGACCTCGAGGGCGAGCTCGCCGGCTTCGTGCCACTCGTCAAGGAGTCGACGATCCGCTTCCGTCGCCCGGCGATGGGCGTCGTGCGTGCCACGGCGTCGCTGTCGCAGGAGGAGGCGGCGCGGGTGCGGGCCGACGCGCTGGCGTCCGGCCGGGGCGAGTTCGTGCTGGAGGCAACGCTCACCGACGCCGTCGGGGAGGTCGTGGCGACGACCGTCGGGACCTACCAGGTCCGGCGCCTGGGGTGAGCCGGTGAGGTTCGTGCTGCACGACCACCGGCGCCCGAGCCCGCACTTCGACCTGCGACTCGAGGAGGAGGGCGTGCTGCGCAGCTGGGCGGTGCCCAAGGGGCTGCCGGACGACAGTCGGCGCGACCGGCTCGCCATCGCGGTGGACGACCACGACCTGGACCACCTCGCCTACGAGGACGAGCACAAGTCCGTCGCCGACACCGGCACGTGGGAGGAGCACGACCGCGACGGCCGCCGGATCGTGTTCTCCCTGCACGGGCGCGAGGGCGTCCGCCGCTATGCGCTCATCCACACCGGCGGCACGCAGTGGCTCCTGCACCTGACGCGGGCCCAGCCGGAATCCGTCAACGGGGGTTGACATCTCGGCGCAGGTCAACAATAGTTGACGGATGAGGACGGCCATCGACGCCGAAGAGCCGGGGGAGCGCGGTCCGCTCGACGAGCTGGTGCGCATCGCCCGCGCCAAGCACGAGCTGGCCGCCGCCGAGGCCGTCGCGGTGCGGCGCGCTCGCGTCCAGGGGTTCACCTGGGCCGAGATCGGCACGCTGCTGGGCGTGAGCAAGCAGGCGATGCACAAGAAGTACGGCAGGTCCGCCTGACGCCTGCACGCGAGCCCGGCATCCGTTGACCAGCCCCCGGGGCCGGTGTTAGAACAAGGATCGTATACAAAACTGTATACGCCAGTCCGCGTGACCACACCCTCTCGGGAGACTCACCGTGACGTCCAGGCAGACTCGGATGCCGCACCACCGTCCACCCCCCTCTCCGCGACGGGCCACCCGCCCCGGACCGCTCCTGCGCCGGCCCTGGGCCGCGCCCGTCCTGGCCGTCGTCGTCGCGGTGCTGCTGTCCGCGTGCTACGCCGTGCAGCCGCGCGGCGAGACGCCCGAGCGCAAGGACGTGTCGAGCGTCCCGGCCGAGGGCGTGTCGCTGGCCGACGGCGGCGACCTGGTGATGGGCCTCTCGGCCGATCCCGACGTGCTCGACCCGACCACGTCCTCGTCGCTCTACACGCGCTACGTGATGAGCTCGATCTGCGAGAAGCTCTACGACATCGACGCCCAGGGGCGCATCGTGCCCCAGCTCGCCACCGAGCTCCCCGAGCTCGACGACGGCGGCCGCACCGTGCGGATCCCGCTGCGGCAGGGCGTCACCTTCGCCGACGGGACGCCGTTCGACGCCGAGGCGGTGCAGCGCACCCTCGAGCGCCACCTCGAGAAGGAGGACTCGGCGCGCGCGGCCGAGATGGGGCCGGTCGAGAGCGTCGTCGCCGTCGACGACAGCACCGTCGAGCTGAGGTACGCGACGCCGTTCGCGCCCGTCACCGCGTCGCTGGCCGACCGAGCGGGCATGATCTTGAGCCCGCGCGCCCTCGACGACCTCGGTGACGACTTCGGCACCTCGCCGGTGTGCGTGGGTCCGTTCCGGTTCGTCGAGCGGGTGCCGGCGACGTCGATCGTGGTGGAGCGCGACCCGGAGTACTACGCAGCCGACGAGGTGCACCTCGACACGATCACCTACCGCATCATGACCGACGCCAACATCCGCGCCGCCAACCTGCAGTCCGGCGACGTGCACGTGATCGACACCGTCTCGCCGACCACGATCGAGACCCTCGAGCGCGAGCCGGGCATCGGGCTGCTGCAGACCGGCTCGCTGGGCTACCAGGGCATCACGTTCAACCTCGGCAACACCGACGGCGTCGGCACGCCCCCGGGCACGATCGACACCCCGGTCGCCAGCGATCCCCGGGTGCGCGCGGCGTTCGAGCTCTCGCTCGACCGGGAGGCCTTGGTCAACTCGGTGTTCGACAACTGGTTCGAGCCGGCCTGCTCGCCGATCTCGCCGGACACGGTCTATGCCACCGAGGCCAGCAACGAGTGCCCGCCCTTCGACCCCGAGCGGGCCCGCGACCTGCTCGACGAGGCCGGCGTCGACACCCCGGTCGAGCTCACCATGAAGGTCTCCAACACCCCCGACACGCTCCGACTGGCGCAGGCGATCCAGGGCAGCGTCTCGGCCGGCGGGTTCGACATCGAGCTCGAGCCGGTCGAGTACACGACGCTGCTCGACGACCAGACCGGCGGCGACTTCGAGATCCTGCAGCTCGGCTGGTCGGGCCGCATCGACCCGCACGGCAACATGTTCTCCTTCCTCTCCACCGGCCAGGCCAACAACTACTCCGGATTCAGCGACGAGCGCGTCGATGCGCTCCTCGAGCGGGCGGCCGGGGAGGTCGACACCGGCCGGCGCGCCGACCTCTACGGGCAGGTGGTCACCCTCGTGCACGAGGTCGACCCGATCGTCTACCTCTACCGCCAGCGCAACCTCACCGGCTACTCCGAGGACGTCGCCGGCGTCAGCACGTACGGCGACGGGGTGGTGCGGCTGAGCCGCGCGGCGTTCGTCACGGACGGGGGCTCGTGATGGTGCGCTACCTGCTCGGGCGCCTGGCACAGGCGGTCGTCACCATGTTCCTCGCCTCCGTCGTGGTGTTCTGGGGCGTACGGGCGCTGCCGGGGGATCCCGCCCTGGCCGCCGCGGGGGAGGAGGCCGACCCGGCCACGCTGGCGGCGGTGCGCGCCGAGCTCGGCCTCGACGACTCGCTGCTCGTGCAGTACGGCACGTTCGTGAAGAACCTGCTGCAGGGCGACCTCGGCACCTCGATCGCCACGGGCATCCCGGTCACCGACCTCCTCGGCACGACGCTGCCGGTCACGCTGTGGCTCAGCCTCTACGCCGTCGTGGTGGCCGTCGTGGTGGGGGTCGGCGCCGGGGTCGCGGCCGCGGTGCACCGGGGTCGCTGGCCGGAGTGGCTGGCCAACGGCTTCACCCTCGTGGGCCTGTCGGTGCCGAGCTTCTGGCTCGGCATCCTGGCGATCCTCTACCTGGCGGTGGGGCTGCGCTGGTTCCCGGCGTCCGGCTACGTGCCGGTCAGCGAGGAGCCGCTGCGGGGTCTCTACTGCCTGACGCTGCCGGCGCTCGTGCTCGGCACCGCGCTGGCCGCCGTCATCATGCGCCAGACCCGCTCGTCGATGCTCGACACGCTCTCCGCCGACTACGTACGCACGGCGCGCGCCAAGGGGATGCCCGGGCGCAGCGTGCTGACCCGGTTCGCCCTGCGCAACTCGCTCATCGTCGTCGTCACCATCATCGGCCTGCAGCTCGGCGGGCTGGTGTCCGGAGCCGTGGTGACCGAGCGGATCTTCGGGCTGCCGGGCTTCGGCAAGCTCACCCTCGACAGCGTCTTCACCCGCGACTACCCGGTGATCCAGGCGGTCGTGCTGGTCACCACGTTCGCCTACATCGTCATCAACCTGGCGATCGACGTCCTCTACTCGGTCATCGATCCCCGGATCCGCGTGGCAGGAGGGGCCCGATGAGCGAGGCCACACCCGTCGTCACCGTCGACGACATCGACCTCGGGCAGCAGCGCGGCCAGGTGCTGCGCCAGCTGGCGCGCAACCCGCTCGGCCTCGTGGGCGGGGCGCTGCTCCTGCTGGTCGTGCTGACCGCGGTGCTGGCGCCCCTGATCGCGCCCTACCCGCCGGAGGAGGTGCACTTCGACCTCCCGTTCCAGCGCGCCTTCACCGACGGCTTCCTGTTCGGCACCGACGACCTCGGCCGCGACATCCTCTCGCGCATCGTCTACGGCACCCGGGTCTCCCTGCTGGTGGGCGCGCTCAGCGTGCTCCTCGCGGTGGTGGTCGGCACCCCGCTCGGGCTGCTGGCCGGCTACGTGCGCTGGGCCGACGTGGTGGTCTCGCGGTTCACCGACCTCACGCTGGCCTTCCCGTTCCTCATCGTCGCCGTCGGGCTCGCCGCCATCAACGGACCCAGCGTCTACAACGCCGCGATCGCGCTGGGCATCGCCCAGGTGCCCACCATGGTGCGGGTGGTGCGGGCCGAGACGCTGCGCGTGAAGGAGCGCGAGTTCGTGCTCGCGGCCCGCGCCCTCGACGCCTCCGGGGCCCGGATCCTGGGGCAGCACGTGCTGCCCAACGCGGCGTCGGCGTTGATCGTCCAGGCCACCGTCATCATGCCGGTCGCCGTGATCGGCGAGGCGCTGCTGTCGTT
The DNA here is from genome assembly GCF_017086465.1 of Nocardioides sp. zg-1228. Taxonomy (NCBI): domain Bacteria; kingdom Bacillati; phylum Actinomycetota; class Actinomycetes; order Propionibacteriales; family Nocardioidaceae; genus Nocardioides; species Nocardioides sp. zg-1228. The sequence continues at coordinate 2,018,305 of NZ_CP070961.1, forward strand.
CCTGGGCCTCGGCATCCAGCCGCCCACCCCGAGCCTGGGCATCATGCTCTCCGACGCACAGCAGTACATCTTCCGCGCGCCGGCCGCGGCGATCTTCCCGGGCCTCACGATCGCCGTGATCTGCCTGGGCTTCAACCTGTTCGGCGACGCCCTGCGCGACGCCCTCGACCCCACCACCCGGAGGCGCTGATGACGGCCGACCCCGGCGCCTTCGTGGCGCCCCCCGAGCACACCACGAGGCCCACGCTGCGGGGCAGGTTCGGCATGTGCGCGTCCACCCACTGGGTCGCGAGCGCGGTCGCGCAGTCCGTGCTCGAGCGCGGCGGCAACGCCTTCGACGCGGCGGTGGCGGGCGGCTTCGTGCTCCACGTGGTCGAGCCGCACCTCAACGGCCCCGGCGGCGACATGACCGGCCTGTTCGCCACCGCTGACGACCCCAGGCCGCGGGTGCTGGTGGGCCAGGGTCCGGCCCCGGCCGGCGCGAGCATCGAGCACTACCGGGCCGAGGGCCTCGACCTCGTGCCCGGCACGGGTGCGTTGGCCGCGGCGGTGCCGGGCGCCGTCGACGCGTGGCTGCTGCTCCTGCGCGACCACGGCACCTGGGAGCTCGCCGACGTCCTCGCGCCGGCGATCGAGTACGCCGAGGAGGGGCACCAGATCTCCGCGCGCGCGGCGCAGACGGTGACCGCCACCGCCGGGCTGTTCCGCGAGCACTGGCCCACCTCGGCCGACCTCTGGCTGCCGGAGGGACGACCGCCCGGCGCCGGCGACGTCGTCCGGCTGACGGCGTACGCCACCACCCTGCGCCGACTGGTCGGTGCGGGCGCGGGCGCGCGCGACCGCGCGGGCCGCATCGAGGCGGCCCGTGATGCGTGGGGGAGCGGGTTCGTGGCCGAGGCGGTCGAGGCGTTCGTCGCGACCCCGCACCGCCACAGCGACGGCGCCGACCACGCCGGTGTGCTCGCCCGCGCCGACATGGCCGGCTGGCGCGCCGGCTACGAGGAGCCGGCGACCCTCGACGTCCACGGCGTCACGGTCTGCAAGACCGGCGCCTGGGGCCAGGGCCCGGTGCTGCTGCAGGCGCTCGCGATCCTCGCCGGCTTCGCCGACGACGAGGTCGACCCGTCCACCGGCGCCGGCGCCCACCGGGTGCTGGAGGCGCTCAAGCTCGCGCTGGCCGACCGCGACGCCCACTACGGCGACCCCGCGGACGGCCCCGGCGTGCCCCTCGACGTGCTGCTCTCGCCTGCCTACGCGGCCGAGCGCCGCGCGCTCATCGGCGAGGCGGCCTCCCACGACTACCGGCCGGGCGACGTGGGCTCCACAGCGGTCTACCTGCCGCCCCTGCTCACCGAGGCGCCCGACGACTCCGCCGACGCCGCCGTGGGGGAGCCGACCGTCGGCGCGGTGGGGGACGTACGACGCGGTGACACCTGCCACCTCGACGTCGTCGACCGGTGGGGCAACCTCGTCTCCGCGACGCCCTCCGGCGGCTGGCTGCAGTCCTCGCCCACGATCCCCGAGCTGGGGTTCTGCCTCGGCACCCGGCTGCAGATGACCTGGCTCGACGAGCGGGCACCGTCGGCGCTGCGCCCGGGCCGGCTCCCGCGCACGACCCTGAGCCCCACGCTCGTGCTGCGCGACGGCCGGCCGTGGTGCGCGCTCGGCACCCCCGGCGGCGACCAGCAGGACCAGTGGCAGCTGCTCTACCTGCTGCGGGTGCTGCGCGGTGGCTACTCGCCGCAGCAGGCGATCGACGCCCCCGCGCTCCACACCACCTCGATGCCCGGCTCGTTCTGGCCGCGCACCTGGACCCCGGGCGGCGCGGTCGTGGAGGACCGCCTCGGCGAGGAGGTCATCGCCGACCTCGAGCGGCGCGGACACGTGGTCACCCGCGCCGGCGACTGGTCGCTCGGCCGGCTCTCCGCCGTCGCGCGCGACCCGGCCACCGGCCTCCTGGAGGCCGCCGCCAACCCGAGAGGGGAGCAGGGCTATGCCGTCGGACGCTGAGACCACGCCCGTCACCACGCAAGGGACAGCGCAGGAGGCCGTGCCCGAGGCGGCGCCGCTGCTGCGGATCACCGACCTCGAGGTGAGCTACTACGGCACCCCAGCGCTGCACGGCGTCGACCTCACCGTCGCCGAGGGGGAGCGGGTGGCCCTGGTCGGGGAGTCGGGGTCGGGCAAGTCCACGACGGCGGCGGCCGTGATCGGCCTGCTCCCCGGCGGCGGCACCGTGACCCGCGGCCGCATCGAGTTCCGCGGCGAGGACGTCACCCACGCCGACGAACGACGGCTGCGCCGCCTCCGCGGACGACAGGTCGGGCTGGTGCCGCAGGACCCGATGTCCAACCTCAACCCGGCCACCCGGGTGGGCCAGCAGGTCGCCGAGACGCTGGTCGCCCACCGGCTCGCCTCGCGACGAGAGGCCCGCCGTCGCGCGGTGGAGCTGCTCGGCGAGGCGGGCATCCCGGACGCCGAGCGGCGCAGCCGCCAGTACCCGCACGAGTTCTCCGGCGGGATGCGGCAGCGAGTGCTCATCGCCATCGCGCTGGCGTGCGAGCCCGACCTGCTGATCGCCGACGAGCCCACGTCGGCCCTCGACGTGACGGTGCAGCGCACGATCCTCGACCACCTGGAGACGCTGCGGGCCGAGCGCGGCGCGTCCATGCTGCTCGTCACCCACGACCTCGGGCTGGCCGCCGACCGCGCCGACCGGGTCGTGGTGATGTCGGAGGGCCGCATCGTCGAGCAGGGACCGGCACGCGAGCTGCTGCGCCACCCGCAGCACGAGTACACGCAGCGCCTCGTGGCCGCGGCGCCGTCGGTCGCCAGCGCCCGCGTCGCGGCCGGGGCGCCCGTCGGCGTCCGGACCGAACCTCGGGACGGGTCGTCCGAGCAGGGGACCGGGCCGATCCTCGCCGTCGAGCACCTGACGAAGGAGTACCACCTGCGCGGCGGGCGCGGCCGGCTCACCGCCGTCGACGACGTGTCGTTCGAGGTGCCCGCAGGCACCACGACGGCCGTCGTGGGGGAGTCGGGGTCGGGCAAGACCACCGTGGCCCGGATGGTGCTCGGGCTGGTCACGCCGACCGCGGGCGAGGTGCGGGTCGACGGCGCCCACGTGGCCGCGGCCAGGGGAGCGAAGCGGCGGGCGATCCGGCGCGTGATGCAGCCGGTCTTCCAGGACCCGTACGCCTCCCTCGACCCGATGTTCACCGTCGAGCACATCGTCGACGAGCCGCTGCGGGTCTTCGGGGTGGGCGACCGGCGTACGCGGCGGGCCCGGGTGGCCGACCTGCTCGACCACGTCGCGCTGCCGCACTCGGTGGCCCAGCGCCACCCCAACGAGCTCTCCGGCGGCCAGCGGCAGCGCGTGGCGATCGCCCGCGCGCTCGCGCTCAACCCCCGGCTGGTGGTGTGCGACGAGGCGGTGTCGGCGCTCGACGTGCTGGTGCAGGACCAGATCCTCACGCTCCTCGCCGACCTGCAGCGCGACCTCGGGCTCTCCTACCTCTTCATCACCCACGACCTCGCCGTGGTGCGGCTGGTCGCGCAGGACGTGGTGGTGATGCAGCAGGGCCGGCTCGTCGAGACGGGCGCCGTCGACGACGTCTTCGAGCGGCCCTCCTCCGACTACACCCGCGAGCTGCTGGCCGCGATCCCGGGAGCCGGGGTGTTCTCGTGAGGCACGGGTGAGCAGGCGCGCCGACCAGGTGCTCCGCGCGCTGCGCGCCGACATCGTCGCGGGCACCCACCCGGCGGGGACCCGACTGACCGAGTCGGAGCTGTGCGAGGCGTACGACGTCTCGCGGGTGCCGGTGCGCGAGGCGCTGCGCCACCTCGAGGCGGAGGGCTTCGTCACCAGCGTCGCCTACGCCGGCGTGCGGGTGGCGCACCTCGACAGCGACGAGGCGGCCGACATCTTCGCCGTGCGCAGCACCATCGAGGAGCTGACGGCGCGACGGGCCGCGGAGCGCTGTCGTACCCACCGTGACGACGACGAGGTGCGCCGGTTCGCCGACCTGCTGCGCGAGCTGGTGGCCGCCGGCCGCAGCGGCCTGGAGGCGCCCGGCCGCACCGACCTGCCGCCGCTCAACACCCGGTTCCACCTGGCGATCGCCGAGTTCGCCGGCAACGCCTCGCTGCTCGGGCTGCTGCGCCAGATCGGCGGCAAGGTCGAGTGGCTCTACGGGATGGACGTCGCCGCGCGTGGCGAGCACTCGTGGCAGGAGCACGACGAGATCGCGGAGGCCGTCCTCGCCGGGCACCCGCGCAAGGCGGCCGGGCTGATGCGGCAGCACGTGCACAACTCCCTCGACGGCTACCTGCGACGGCACACGCGATGAGTGGGGCAGCCGGTCCGGCCGGCGCGGACGGCCTCTCCACGGCGGCGATGCTGGTGCTCTCGTTCGGCACCGGCGTGCTGGACGCCGCCACCTACCTCGGGCTCGACCAGGTCTTCACCGCCAACATGACCGGCAACGTGATCTTCGTCGGCCTCGGGCTCGCCGACGCCGAGGACGTGCCGCTGCTCCGCGCCACCGTCGCGCTCGTGGGCTTCGCGATGGGCGCCATCCTGGCCGGGACCGTGCAGCGCGGGCACCACGCCCGCCCCAACGCCGACGTGGTGGCCGCGAGCCTGCTGATGGCCTGCGCGCTCACGGTCGGTGGCTCCGCACTCGTGCTCCATCTGGTCGACCCCGGCGCGACCGTCTTCGACCTGCTCGCCGGCGCCCTCGGGGCCGCGATGGGCGCCCAGGCCGTCGCGGCCCGTCGCGTCGCGGTGGGCGACGTGTCGACCGTGGTGGTGACGTCGACGCTCGCGGGGTTGTTCGCCGAGGCGGCGTGGACCGGCGGCACCGCGGGACGCGCCACGACCCTGCGCAGGGCCGGGGCGGTGGGCACGATGTTCGGTGGCGCCGTGGTCGGGGCCTTCACGTTGCGGGCCGGGGTGGCTCTCCCGGTGGCGATCTCGTCGGGGCTCCTGCTCGTCGTCGCGTCGACGATGGTCGTACGCGTGGTGCGGGACCGGCGCCGAGACAGCCTCGACGCGGCCACCGGCTGATCGGCGGCTCAGCCAGGCGCGAGTCGGCGCCGGAGCACCTCGAGGCCGTCCCCGGAGAGGTCGTCCAGCGCCACCGCTCGACCCGACGCCGCCATCGTCAGTGCCTCGGCGCGGCCATGGACCGGGAGACCGTCGCCGAACGATCCCCCGAGATCGGTCGGCACGAGGCTCAGTCCGTCGAGCAGGCCCGGTGGCACGAGGGCCGGAGCCACCGCGGGGGAGGTGTAGTAGTCGAGCAGGGCCGCCCAGTGGTCGCCCGGGACGTCGGCGTCCAGGCCCAGCGGTCGGGCGATGTCGCGCAGGTGGACGCAGGTCTCCGCGAGCTGGCCCCACGGGCCGACGCGCGGCGGCGCCACCCGGTCGGAGGCATGCTGACGCAGCAGGCCCACGATCTCGGACGGTCCGAGCCGTCGCCCCAGCTGCCTGGCGAAGTGGTCGACCGTCGCATCGGTGTCCCCGCGCCGGCGAAGCGCGGCGAGCACGAACCGGGGGAACGTCACGTAGGCGTGCTGGAGCAGGTGCGCTCCCACCACGTGCACCGACCACCCGTCGCACAACGTGTCGGCCGACCACCGGGAGCGGGGGAGGGCGTCGAGCAGATCGGCGAGGCGCACGCGATTCTCACTGGTCGCCGCGAAGATCCAGGCGTCATCGCGTGTCATGCCGCGGCGGCCTTCGCCCGGACGTCACGGAGGAGGGCCGCCAGCACCCGAGAGGCGATCAGCAGCTCCGAGCTGCTGCACTCGTCCGCAAGGTCGGCGAGCTCGAGCATCTCGGCGGCGCGCACCCGCTCGAACGCGTCGAGCCCGTCGTCGGTGAGGCGCACCAGCACGGACCGTCGGTGGGTCGGGTTGGGATGCGTGTCCACGTGGCCACGCACGACGAGATCGTTCACATGGCGCTGCACGGCCTGCCGGGGGAGGTCCAACAGCTGCCCGATGGCAGGCACGGTGGCATCGCCCTGATCGGCGAGCGCCTCCACCACGGCACGCATGCCCAGCGTCCAGCCCTCCCTCCGCACCCGCCTCTCCACGACCCGCCCGGAGCTGAGGACCAGCGGTCGCACGTGACGGAGCACGTCGTACACGAGCTCGGATCGACTCATGACAACAATGATGTCATAGTGGTGCGCGCAACTCTCTGCCGTCGGGGTGCATCCCACCCGCGGATGCACCACCACACGATCCCGGGGGAGACACCATGCGTCGTACGACGACACTGACCGCTGCGGGCCTGCTCGGCGTCGCCCTGCTCGCTCCGACGGGCGCCGCCGGTGCGGCCGAGACGTGCGGGGGCAGACCGGCGACGATCGTCGGGGCGCCCGACACCTCGGTGCTGGGCACGGTCGGTGACGACGTGATCGTCACCAACGGGTCGAGCCGGGTCGACGCCGGCGACGGTGATGACGTGGTGTGTGTGACGCGTCCCGCCGACGACCCCCACGTGACCAACACGAGGGTCCGGGCAGGCGCGGGCGACGACGTCGTCCTGGTGGAGCGGGAGGGCACCAGCTCGACGACCGACCTCGGCCCGGGGCGCGACGTGTTCCACGGAGGCGACGGCGAGGACTGGGTCAAGGCCAGCCTCGACGACACCGTCGTCGCTGACCGCGGCGGCGACGACGTGACCTACACGATCGACCGCGGCGCACCCGTCTCCGACGTCGTGGGCACGCTGACGGCGCAGCGCACGGACGGCTGGATCAAGGTGGTGGCCCCCGGCCGCCGGCTCGTGATCGACGGCCCGGAGGGCGTGGTCCGCCTCGACGGCCGCGTGGTGACCACCTTCGACGTCTCGCCCCGCATGCTGTACGGCGTCGCGCAGCGGGTCACGCTGGTCGGGACGCCCGGATTCGACCGCCTGGCCGGTGCCGCGTGCGGCACGAGCGTGCTGCGCGGACGGGGCGGCGACGACGAGCTCGTCGCGTTCGTCGACCGTGCGACCCCACGCGCGGAGTGCCCGCACCGCCGGGTGTCCGCGTTCGGCGGCGCCGGCGACGACGAGATCATCGGGACGGCGTACGACGACGTCCTGCGCGGCGGACCCGGCCGCGACGACATCCGGGGCCAGGGCGGCGACGACCTCCTGCTCGGCGGCCCGGGCCGCGACCGGGCCGACGGCGGCCAGGGCCGCGACCGCTGCAACGCCGAGCGGGAGCGGCGCTGCGAGCGCTGACCGCGCGCCGAGCCCGTCGCGGACGCACACGTTGGCGAGCCAGGGGACAGATCCATGAATCGAACACGTGTTCTATTCTTGGCACATGCCACGTACGCCCCCGTTCCACGTATGGGTGGACCTGACGGGCAAGTGGTCGGGACCCGCGCCGGGGGTCCTGCTGGCCTGGCGGCGCACCGACCGCCGCGGCTGGGAGGCGTGGGTGGTGCGCGCGGAGTCGTACTCGACGGGCGTCGGTGTCGAGGTCCTGCTCACGCAGGCGTGGGTCTCGGCGGCGCTGGTGCGACCGGTGGGCGAACCCGGTTGACGTCGAGCCGGAGGGGCTGGTCAGCGCACAACGACGACGCGTGAGGCAGACCCGGTGCGGTGGCCGTCTGATCTCGTCACGGCGCGCACCTTGACGGGTCGGCCCGAGTAGCGCGCCTTGATCACGGCCTTGCCGAAGTCATTGGTGCCGGCCTTGCGGATCGTGCGCCACGATCCGCTCCGCCGCGCCTGGAGTCGCACCATTGCGGCCGAGGTCCCGAAGTATCCAGCCGGACGCTCGTCTTTCGACGTGATGACGAACCGGATGGTCTCGCCCTTGGCTGGCCGCTTCGGGGCGAATCGCAGGGTGGTACGCGTCTGGGGGAGCCGGAAAGACGTTGAACCGCTAGCGCTGATCGGCACGCATTCATCGTCCGCATTGCAGGCCTGTCCAGTTCCGATGACTGCGTAGGTGCCTGCAAGATTCGGGGACTCGCACAGGAAGAAGTCGCCGGCCCCGGACAAGGTGCGCCCCGAGAGAGAGTCCGTGTCGACGTCGTTGCCGTCTGGCCCGACGAGCCGGAGCTCCATGTCCCAGTTGCTGGCGTACCCGGCTGGCAGGGCGGCGCTGTACGAGTAGGCATAGTTGCCGCAACTGTCGTAGAGCACCCCGCCAGGCATGCTGATCGAGACTTCGTTGGCAGCGTGGGCTGGAGCGGCCGTAGCCAAAGGGGCCACGAGAGTTCCCGCGGCAAGGGCGACGACCGTCCGCAACATGCGAACCACGCTACGTCGCCGAGTCCGCCCTGTCATCGCAGCCAGCGCCACGAGGACATCTCGGCCTGGACAGGGGCTGCGCACCCGTGAGTTTGGTTCGCCGATAACTGACATTATGTCACTCTCCGTGTTTCGGAGCACCAGATGGGACCAGGTCGTCTCCGGTTGATCCCCTACCCCGCCGACAGTCACCAGACCGCTGACCGCTGAGGTCGACGTGACAACAAGTTGATGGGCCGCCACCGGGCTCAACGGCGGGCCGGGGCCTCGCGCATGGGCGCCGCCGAGACGATCAGGCCGGCCGCCGTTGCCCCGATGACGGCCGCCGCGGCGTACGGCAAGGCGCCCGGTCCGGCGACCGCGACGGTGACGCCGCCCATGCCCGCACCGGCGGCGATGCCCAGGTTCAGCACGGTGATGCCGAGCGCACTGACCGTCGTTTCCCGGCCCGGTGGCGCCGAGCGAAGCAATCGGGTCTGGAACACCGGAGGGAGCAGACCCATCAGGAGGCCCCACGCCGTGATGGCCGCGACGGCGGCCGGGGTGCTCTGGGCGACGAGCCGGAGGGAGAAGGCGCTCAGCGCGAACGCGACCGCGACCCAGGTGAAGGCGTGCGTGGGGTGGCGATCGGAGATCGACCCGGCGAGCAGCGTGCCCACGACCCCGGCCGCCCCGAACACGAGCAGAAGTGCTGCCCTCGAACGTGAGCCGAAGTGCCCGAGGTCCTCCAACAGAGGCGAGACGAACGTGTACAGCGCGAAGTGCCCCGTGAGGATCAGCCCTCCTGCCGACGAGAGCAGCACGACACTCCTGTACCCGGACGCCTGCGGAGCTCGGTCCTGGCCGGGGCGAGTGGCGTCAGGAAGGCGAAGCAGTGCGGCCACACCCGCCGCAGCCAGGAGAAGCAGCGCCAGGGCGCCGAAGGACACGCGCCAACCGAGGGCCGATCCAACCGCCGCACCGAGCGGAATGCCGACGATGCCTGCCACCGACGGTCCGGCCAGGACGACCGAGATGGCCCGACCGGCCTTCTCGGGTGGCACGAGCGCCGCCGCGATCGGCACCAGCAAGGACCAGAACAGGCCGTGCGCCACCGCCGCCGCCACTCGCCCTGCGACAGCGACCTCGAACGTCGGCGCCGACGCTGTCACCAACGTCGCCAGCGACAGCACGAGCAAGATCGATGGCACCAGCACCTGCTGCTTGATGCGGCGCGTCACTCGCACCATCGGGAGGCTCGTCGCCGCCACGGTCAGCGCCCAGGCAGCGACCACGAGTCCTGCTTGAGCCCTCGACACCTCCAGATCGCGAGACAGCTCGAGCAGCAGGCTCGCCGGCATGAGCTCCGCCGTCACCGTGGCGAAGGCGGTCGCGGAGAGGAAGATCAAGGGACGCAGCGGGAGCTGGAAGTCCCGCGTCGAGCCCCGGCCGTTGTCTGAGGATGTCACGCCACCAGACGCTAAAGTCTGACACCGGTGTCAGGGTCAAGGAGGATGCGCATGCGAATCGGAGAGCTCTCCCAGCGCACCCAGGTGTCGGTGCGGATGCTGCGCTACTACGAGCAGCAGGGCTTGCTCGCGCCAGGTCGGGAGCGCAACGGTTACCGCTCCTACACAGAGGACGACGTCGAGCGCGCAACGCTTGTCAGCAGCCTCATCCGTTCTGGCCTTCCTACTCGTCTCATCGGCGTGCTGCTCGAGAGGTCCCGGTCGGTCGACGTCGGGGCCGACACCGAGGTGCGGGCACTCCTCGGCGAGGAGGCCGAGCGGCTCGAACGCCGCATCGCCTGCCTCACGCTCAGCCGGGACGCCGTGCGCGACTACCTGCGGCGGGCCAACGGCAGAACGCTGCTGCGCACCCCGGCTGGTTCACCTCCCTCTTCGGGCTGACCCACCCACTTGCCTTCGCCCCGTCAGGGCGAGTGGCACTGCGATGGCCGAGACAGCAGGCCAATCGCCCGAGGGCGTTCACGGCTGCGCCTCAGAGCGTGACCGGCTACGCCGATGTGCGTGAGCCCCACCGCCCCTCGGCGGACGACGCTTCAGCCGAGCCGGGCGACGATCGGTGACCTCGACGATCGACGAAAGGCACCGCATGTCCGAGCGGCCAACCGCCACCGACCCCTCCTCCCCCAGCGCCGTGCCGCGGCTGGGGCGCACGACCCAGCGCCACCGCGGGCGACCCGGCGCGGCGCCCGCCCCGCGCAGTCCCCCGGCGTAGGTCGCCCTCGTCAGAGGGCCGCCAAGGAGGAGCGCAGATCCCGGAGCGTGCGTCCCAGGCGCTGCAGCTCGGCCGGCTCGACGCCTGAGGCCGCGAAGACCTCAGCAGTGATGCGGTCGAGCAACGGCTCGAGGTCGTCGAGGGCCGCTCGGCCCGACGTGGTCAGCTCGAGGATCGACGAGCGCCCGTCCTCGGGGTGGGGCAGGCGCTCCACGAGTCCGTCCCTGACCTGGCGATCGACCGCCTTGCTCGCCGCACCGACAGTGATGCCGAGCTGGCCGGCCACGTCGGCGACCCGGCAGCTGGGCACCCGCGCGACCGCGCGCAGCACCTCGAGCCTGCCGAGGCCGTGCCCGCCCGCGGACCGAAGACGAGCGTCGACGACCGCGTAGAGCCGCACCTCGACACGGACGAGGTCGTCGAGCAGCCGCGCCCCGTCCACCTCCCCCGGAATAGATTCCCGGGAATCCGCTTTATCTTCCATGGAATGCATCTTCCCATGCCTACCCCGACCCCACCCCAGGAGAACCGATGGACCAGAAGTCGCTCGCCGGGATCCGCTCCTTCTACGCCTCCTTCGGCCACCGGCCGCTGCCCGAGGGCACCCGCACCACCGAGACCACCATCGGCGGCGTGCCGGCCGTCGCCATCACGGTGCCGGTGTCCGAACCGCCGGCCGGGACGCTGCTCTATTTGCACGGTGGCGGATACGCGGTGGGCTCGGCGCACACGGGCGTCCCGCTCGCCGCCGCGCTCGCCGCGCGGGCCGGGCTGCGCGCCGTCTCCCTCGACTACCGACTCGCTCCGGAGGCCCCCTTCCCCGCGGCGACCGACGACGCGCTCGAGGCCTACCGGCAGCTGCTCCTCGACGTCGACCCGGCGCGCCTGGTGCTCGCGGGCGACTCGGCGGGCGGCGGACTCGCGCTGGCGACCGTGGTCGCCGCGCGCGACGCCGGGCTGGACCTCCCGGCCGGCCTGGTCGCGTTGTCCGGATGGTTCGACCTCACGCTCTCCGGAGCGAGCCTGACGGGCAAGGAGGAGGCCGATCCGGTCTTCGACGCCGCCGACATCACGGCGTACGCGGAGACCTACCTCGCCGGAGGCGACGGCAACGACCGGCGCGCGAGCCCTCTGCTCGCCGACCTGCGGGGACTGCCCCCGCTCCTGCTCCAGGTCGGCTCGCGGGAGGTCCTGCTCGACGACAGCACCCGCCTCGCCGCCCTCGCCGCGACCGCGGACGTCGACGTCGCGCTCGAGGTGTACGCGGGCGCCACCCACGTCTTCCATCACGACCACCTCACCGACCCCACCGCCGCGCGGGCGGTCGACTCGGCAGCGGCGTTCCTCACCCGGCAGGTCGGGCGTCGCTGAGCAGGCCCGGGCCGGCAAGGGCGCACCCGCCGGCACGGTCCGGTGTGGAGCGGATCAGGCGACCACCCGACCGCACGCCATCGCATCGTCGCGGGTCGGCCCGCCGGTGCGCTCGAGGTGGGACTCCCCCCACAGCCGGACGCTCTCCACGACCGGCAGCACCGTGGCGCCGTAGGGCGTCAGGCGGTAGACGACGGGTGCGGGCACCGGCCCGGTCTCGGTCCGCTCGACCAGTCCGTCGGCCTGCAGCTCGCGGAGCTGCTCGGCGAGCACCTTCGGTGTGATCGGCTCAGCGTGGCGGCGCAGTCCGGCGAAGTGCGACTCACCGTGCGCCAGCCAGTAGATCAAGGTCAGCTTCCACTTGCCGCCGACCGCCGCGAACGCCGCGGCCATCGGACACCCGGGCAGTGGGTTGGGCCGCGACGAGTGGGCGTTACCTGAAGGTGCGTTCTTGTCCATGGTCTCGCTCCGCTCGGATGCTCGGTCTATGAACCTCTCCCTCAGAAGGATCCTGGCACCTCGGCGGATGCTGGTCACCGCCCTCGCGGCGGTCCTGTTGACCGCGACGGCCGCCACCGGGCAGCCCGCGGCGCCCGTCCCTGCCGCCGCCACGTCAGACGGGCGCCATGACTTCGACTGGGAGCTCGGGGTGTGGCGCACCGACGTACGCGTGCTGGCCGATCCGCTCTCCGGGTCGGAGGAGTGGCTGCGGTTCCGGGGGCGGAGCGTCGTGCGAGCGTTGATGGGCGGTCGGGCCAACGTCGTCGAGCTCGACGTCTCCGGCGAGGCGGGCCGCATCGAGGGCCTCAACCTGCGTCTGTACGAGCCGCAGGCCGATCGCTGGAGCTCGACATTCGTCAACATGCGTGACGGCCTCCTCACGCCATCGGTCTACGGCGGCTTCCGCGACGACGGGGTCGGCGAGTTCTACGGCCAGGACCAGCTCGACGGACGATCGATCGAGGTGCGGTTCCTCGTCTTCCGCATGGGCCGCGACACCGCGCGGTTCGAGCAGGCGTTCTCCGACGACGGCGGCGTGACCTGGGAGACCAACTGGATCGCCGTCGACCGGCGGATCCGGTAGCCGGGCCGACTCCAGCGTGCGTGGCCGGGACCACACCCCTGACGGGGTGAGCCGCCTCACGATCACCCCAACGGGGGGTCGCGGGTCGCTATTCTGGTCTCAGACCCCGACCGCTCCTCCCCCGTAGCGGCCGGGGTCCTCCATCTCCGAAGCCCCCGTCCGACGGGGCGCGATCACCGAAGATGGGGTCCGTCCCCCATCTTTGTCCGCCGGCGCCCGCACGGGCGTGATCGGGTCGAGAGCGCCTGTACGGTTGGGGATACCCGCCACCGACGACGAGGACCCCCGCTTGTGCTGATGCTGATCGCCGTGCTGCTGGCGGCGGCAGTGGCATCGCCGTGGCTCGTGCTGCGTGCCGGACGGCGCGTGTTCCTGGCCCTGGCGGCAGTACCTCTCGCCGGTGCGATCTGGGTCGCCGCGCAGACGCCCGCCGTGCACGACGGCGAGATGCTCGTCGAGGTGCATCCGTGGGTCGGCAGCATCGGCATGGATCTCGCCTTCGCCATGGGCACCCTGCAGTGGCTGATGGCCCTCATCGTGCTCGGCATCGGTGCGCTCGTCCTCGGCTACTGCGCCTGGTACTTCGACGACGACGACGACGGCGTGCCTCGCTTCGCGGGCGTGCTGGTGGCGTTCGTGGCCTCGATGCTGGGCCTCGTCCTGGCCGACGACCTGCTGCTGCTCTACGTGTTCTGGGAGCTGACCACGGTCTTCTCCTTCCTGCTGATCGGCCACGACTCCGCCCGACGAGCCAGCAGGCGGGCCGCCATCCAGGCGCTCGTCGTCACGACGCTCGGCGGCCTCGTGCTCCTCGTCGGAGCGATCCTGGTCGGCCACGCCGCCGGGACCTACCGCATCTCCGAGATCCTCGCCGACCCGCCCACGGGCATCGCGGTGACCGTCGGCGTGCTGCTGCTCCTCGTCGGGGCGATCAGCAAGTCGGCCCTCCTCCCCTTCCACTTCTGGCTGCCCTCCGCGATGGCGGCGCCCACCCCGGTGAGCGCCTACCTCCACGCGGCGTCCATGGTGAAGGCCGGGGTCTACCTCGTGGCCCTCCTCGCGCCCGCCTTCGCCGCCGTCACCGGCTGGCGCACCACGCTGCTCGTCCTCGGCCTCGCGACCATGGTGCTCGGCGGGGTCCGCGCCCTGCGCCAGCACGACCTCAAGCTGCTGCTCGCCTACGGCACCGTGAGCCAGCTCGGCTTCCTAGTGCTCGTGCTGGGCACCGGCACCCGCAGCGCGATGATGGCCGGCCTGGCGCTCCTGCTCGCCCACGCGCTGTTCAAGGCGACGCTCTTCCTCGTCGTCGGGATCATCGACCACAGCACCGGCACCCGTGACCTGCGCGAGCTGACCGGCCTGGCCCGCCGGATGCCCGTCCTCGCCGGTGCCGCGGCCCTCGCCGCCGCCTCGATGGCCGGCGTCCCGCCGCTCCTGGGCTACGTCGCCAAGGAGAGCGTCCTGGTCGCCCTCGTCGACGTCGCCCGCGACGGTGACGGCACGGGGATCACCACGGCCAACGGATGGCTGCTGGTCGCCGGCGTGGTCGTCGGCTCCATCCTCACCGCGGCCTACTCCGCGCGGTTCCTGTGGGGCGCGTTCGCCAACCGCGGCGTCGCGTCCCCTCCGTCGGTCCACTCCCCCTCCGCCGCCTTCGTCGCCGCGCCCGTCGTGCTGGCCGCCCTGTCGCTCCTGCTCGGCGCCTCCGGCGGGCCGCTCACCTCGCTCCTCGCGGGGCAGGCCGACGCGTTCCCGCCCGGGGCCCACGAGCCCGAGCTCACCCTGTGGCACGGCACGGGGCTGCCACTGCTGCTGACGGCGATCACGCTCGCCGCCGGCGCCGTCCTGTTCGTCGCCCGCGAGCCCGTCGCCCGCTTCCAGGCCGCCCTTGCCCATGACTGGAGCCTCGAACGCGCCTACCGCGGCGGGATGCGGCTGCTCGACCGCACCGCGGTCGAGGTCACCGGTGTGGTCCAGCGCGGCTCCGCGGCGGCCTACCTCGGCATCATCCTCGTCGTCCTCGTGGTGCTGCCCGGCTCGACGCTCCTCGGCGGCCTCGGCGACGTCGACGTGCAGGCGTGGGACAACCCCGCCCAAGCCGTCATCGGCGTCATCATCGTCGCCGCCGCCGTGCTGACCGCCCGGTCGCGCCGCCGCATCCGCGCCGTGCTGCTCGTCAGCGTGACGGGCTACGGCACGGCACTGCTGTTCGTCCTCCAGGGAGCCCCCGACCTCGCCCTCACGCAGGCGCTCGTCGAGACGCTGACCGTGGTGGTGTTCGTGCTGGCCCTGCGCCGGCTGCCCGAGTACTTCACCGACCGCCCGCTCACCGCCCAGCGCTGGGTCCGCATGGCGCTGGGGCTCGCAGTGGCGGTCGTCGTCGCCGGGTTCCTCCTCATGGCGGGCGCGGCGCGCGTCAGCGACCCGGTCTCGCTGACGCTGCCCGAGCAGGCGCTCGAGTTCGGCGGCGGAGGCAACATCGTCAACGTCATCCTCGTCGACACCCGCGCGTGGGACACGCTCGGCGAGCTCTCGGTGCTGGTGGCGGCGGCCACCGGTGTGGCCAGCCTGGTCTACGTCAACGCCCGCGGAGCCGACATCCGCCGCGTCCACGACATCCCGTTCCCCGTGGGCGTCAAGAAGGTCGCGACGTCCCCCGGCCGACGAGCCTGGCTCCCGGGCTCGCGCACCTTGGCGCCCGAGAAGCGCTCGATCGTCTTCGAGGTCATCGTCCGGCTGCTCTTCCACACGCTGATCGTGATCTCGGTCTACCTCCTGCTTGCGGGGCACAACGCCCCGGGCGGCGGCTTCGCGGCCGGCATGACCACCGGTCTGGCCCTCGTGATCCGCTACCTGGCCGGCGGCCGCTACGAGCTCGACGAGGCCGCGCCGGTGGACGCCGGGCGCCTGATCGGCGGCGGACTCGCCGTC
Organism: Nocardioides sp. zg-1228; assembly: GCF_017086465.1. Taxonomy (NCBI): domain Bacteria; kingdom Bacillati; phylum Actinomycetota; class Actinomycetes; order Propionibacteriales; family Nocardioidaceae; genus Nocardioides; species Nocardioides sp. zg-1228. The sequence goes on from NZ_CP070961.1 coordinate 2,034,177, forward strand.
GCCGCGCTGGCCGCGCTGCTGCCCCTGGCGTTCGGCGGCGTCGTGCTGCAGTCCGCGGTCATCGACCTGCACGTGCCGCTCCTCGGCGACCTGCACCTGGTCTCGTCCGCCCTCTTCGACGTCGGCGTCTACCTCGTGGTCGTCGGGCTCGTCCTCGACCTGCTGCGCGCGCTCGGGTCCCACATCGACCGCGACATCCAGCGCGAGCTGCGCCGCACGGAGACGGAGAACGCATGACCGTCAACCTCACGCTCGTCCTCATCGCGGCGTCGCTGCTCGGCTGCGGCGTCTACCTCGTCCTCGAGCGCAGCCTGTCTCGGGTGCTCATCGGCCTCGTCATGATCGGCAACGGCGTCAGCCTGTCCTTCATGGTGGCCGGCGGTCCCGCCGGCCGGGCGCCCATCGTGACCAAGGGCGGCGACACCACGGGCCTCACCGACCCCCTCCCCCAGGCGATGGTGCTCACGGCCATCGTCATCACCCTCGCCACCACCGCGTTCGTGCTGGCCATGGCCTACCGCAGCTGGCAGCTCAACGGGCACGACGACGTGCAGGACGACATCGAGGACGACACCATCCGCAGGCTCGCGCACCGCGACGTCACGTCCGAGGCCTACGACGCCACCACCTCCGACTTCCCCGGCGACGACTCCAGTGGCGACCTCGGCCAAGGTCCCGACGACGACCCGCTGGCCGCCGACGCCGCCGAGATGAGGTCACAGTGAACGCCCTCGTCCCGCTCCCGGTGCTGCTGCCGATCCTCGGTGCCGGCGCGTCGCTCGCGCTGCTGCACCACCCGCGCATCCAGCGTTGGCTCGCCCTCGGCGTGCTCAGCGTCGTCGTCGTGGTCGCCGCGGTGCTGCTCTACCAGGCCGACCAGCACGGTCCGCAGACGGTGTGGATCGGCGCCTGGCCGGAGACCATCGGCATCGTCCTGGTCGCCGACCGGCTCGCCGCGCTCATGCTCCTCGTCAGCGCCGTCGTGACACTCGCGGTTCTCGCCTACTCGGTCGGGCAGGGCATGACCGAGGACGAGGAGGGTGCGCCGATCTCGATCTACCACCCGACCTTCCTGGTGCTCGTCGCGGGCGTGGCCAACGCGTTCCTCGCCGGCGACCTGTTCAACCTGTTCGTCAGCTTCGAGATGCTGCTGTTCGCCAGCTACGTCCTGCTCACCCTCGGCGGCACCGCGGCACGGGTGCGGGCCGGCACGATCTACGTGCTGGTCAACCTGCTCTCCTCGACCCTGTTCCTGATCAGCCTGGCGGTCACCTACGCCGCCACCGGGACGCTCACCCTCGCCCACCTGGCCGAGCGGCTCGCGGAGCTGCCCGACCACGTGTCGCTGATGATCCAGCTCCTGCTGCTCACGACGTTCGCGATCAAGGCGGCGGTGTTCCCGCTGTCGCTGTGGCTGCCCGACAGCTATCCGACCGCCCCCGCGCCGGTCACCGCGGTGTTCGCCGGGTTGCTGACCAAGGTCGGCGTCTACGCGATCCTGCGCATGCAGACCCTCCTCTTCCCCGACAGCCCTCTGACCGGCCTGCTGCTGTGGGCGGCGCTGCTCACGATGATCATCGGCATCCTCGGCGCCATCGCCCAGTCCGACATCAAGCGCATGCTGTCGTTCACTCTCGTCAGCCACATCGGCTACCTCATCCTCGGCATCGCGCTCGACAGCCGGGCGGGCACCGCGGGCACGACGTTCTACGTCGTCCACCACATCACCATCCAGACGGCGCTCTTCCTGGTGCTCGGCCTCGTCGAGCGGCGAGCCGGCAGCACGGCCCTGATGCGCATCGGCGGGCTCGCGCGCCTCGCCCCGGTGCTGGCGGTGCTGTTCTTCGTGCCGGCGATGAACCTCGCCGGCATCCCGCCGTTCTCCGGGTTCATCGGCAAGGTCGGGCTGTTCCAGGCGGCCCAGCTCGACGGCAGCCCGCTCGCCTGGACGCTCGTCGCCGCCGGCGCCGCGACCAGCCTGCTCACGCTCTACGCGGTCGCCAAGACGTGGACCGTCGCGTTCTGGCGCACGCCGCGCGAGGCCCACGAGGCGCTCGAGGCCATCGGTGACACCGGCGGCGACCCGATCCCCGGCTACGACAGCCAGCCCGCCCTCCAGCACCGCGGGCACGTGCACACCGCGTCGGGCAGCGTGTCGAGGCGCGACATCGAGGAGGCGCGACGCCTCGGCGACGACAACGAGCCCGACCGCGACTTCTACACCCTGATCCAGGCAGGCGAGGACAGCCGCACGTCGCCGCTGGGCATGCTGCTGCCGGCCAGCGGCCTGGTCGTGGCCAGCGTGCTGCTGACGGTGATCGCCGGACCGCTCTACGCGCTCGGCGACCGTGCGGCCGTCGACCTGCACGAGCGCACGCCCTACCTCTCCTCCGTCCTCACCGAGGACCAGCCATGAGCCCGGTGGTGCGCACCCGCCCCGACGGCAGCACCCGGCCCGCTCGGCACCGGGCCGTCCAGCCGCGTGCGGTCGCCTGGCTGCTCGTCGTGTGGCTGGCGATGTGGGGCGACGTGACGCCGCTCCTCGTCGTGGGCGGGGTGATCGTGGCGGTCCTGGTCTGCCTCGCCTTCCCGCTGCCCCCGATCGACCTGGGCTCGCGCGTACGCCCGATCCCGCTGCTCGGCGTGATCGCCCACTTCCTGGCCGAGATCGTGCGGGCCAGCATCGAGGTGGCCGGGGTGGTCCTGCGCCGCCGGCCGGTGCGCAACGCCGTCGTGGCGGTCGACCTGGAGACCGAGTCCGACTTCCTGTTGACCCTGGTCGCGTCGATGCTCTCCCTCATCCCCGGCTCGGTGGTCGTCGAGGCCCGACGCTCGACCCACACGCTCTACCTGCACGTGCTCGACGTGCCCGACGCGGAGGCGGCCGAGACGTTCCGCCGCACCGCGCTCGACCTGGAGCAACGGCTCCTGCACGCGCTGCCGCTCCGGACGCCCACCCCCGCACCGACCCCGCAGGAGCAGCCATGACCCTCGTGCTCGTGCTCGCGGCGGGGCTGCTCGCGGCCGCCGCCGGGCTGCTGCTCGTCCGGCTCACCATCGGACCGACGATCCTCGACCGCAGCGTCGCGCTCGACGTGATCGTCGCGGTGACCGTCTCCGCGACGGGCCTCTACGTCGCCCACAGCGGCACCACGTACGCCCTCCCGATGCTGGTGGTCCTCGCGGGCTGCGGCATGGTCGGCGCCGTCAGCGTCGCGCGCTACGCCAGCCGCAGCGACGACATCGAGGCCGGCGACCGCGACGAGAGCAGCACGGGGGGTGCCCGATGAGCTGGACCGACGTCGCCGACGTGGCGGCCGCCGTGTGCATCCTGCTGGGCGCGCTGCTCGCCCTCGTCGCCGCGATCGGCGTCCTGCGGCTGCCCGACCTCCTCAGCCGGATGCACGCGGCCACCAAGCCCCAGGTGCTCGGCACCATGCTGGTGATGACCGGCGTCGCCCTCCGGCTCCGCGAGCCCAGTGTGGTGGGCGTCCTCGCGCTGATCGTGCTGCTGCAGATGGCGACGAGCGTGGTGACCAGCCACATGGTCGGGCGCGCGTCGTTCCGCGCCGGGCAGGTGCGCCACGACCTGCTCGTCGTCGACGAGCTCACCGACGGTCCGGCCCACGAGGAGCCCCGCGGAGCGCCCTGACCGGCGCCCTGACCGGCGCCCTGACCGGCGCCGCGTCCTCGGGCGCACCCCCCTGCGCCCCCGCCCGCCTGCGGCCTACGGTGGGACGCATGGCTGACACCCCGACCTACACCCTCAACGACGGCACGACGATCCCCGCGATCGGCTTCGGCACCTATCCGCTGGTCGGCGACGACGGCACCGCGGCGGTCCTCTCCGCCATCGAGACGGGCTACCGCCTGATCGACACGGCGGTCAACTACGACAACGAGACCGAGGTCGGCGAGGCCATCCGTCGCTCGGGCGTCCCCCGCGACGAGCTCGTCGTGACCACCAAGATCCCGGGCCGGCACCACGGCTACGACGACGCCATCGCGTCCGTGCGCGAGTCGCTCGACCGCCTCGGCCTCGAGCGCACCGACCTCCACCTGATCCACTGGCCCAACCCGAGCCAGGGCCGGTACGTCGAGGCGTGGCGCGCCCTGGTGCAGCTGCAGCAGGACGGGCTGGTCCGATCGATCGGTGTCTCCAACTTCACCGAGGAGCACCTCGCCCGCATCATCGACGACACCGGCGTCACGCCGGCGGTCAACCAGATCGAGCTGCACCCGCGCTTCCCGCAGGAGCACATGCGCGAGGTCCACGAGCGGCTCGGCATCCGCACCGAGGCGTGGAGCCCGATGGGCAAGCGTCGCGCGCCGCTGACGGAGGACGCCGTCCGGGGGGCCGCCGAGGCGCACGACGTCTCGCCGGGCCAGGTCATCCTGCGCTGGCACGTCCAGCTCGGCTCGCTGCCCGTCCCCAAGTCCGTCGACCCGGCCCGCCAGGCGCAGAACCTCGACGTGTTCGGCTTCGAGCTCACCGACGACGAGATGGCCGCCATCTCGCGTCTCGGGGAGTCCGACGGGCGCCTGTTCGGCGGCGACCCGGACACCTATGAGGAGATGTGACGAGGGGCTCGTTACGATCGTGGGCATGCTGAAGCGACTCGCCACTGTGGCCGCCTGCCTGTCCGTCCTCGCCCTCGCCGGCTGCGGCAACGAGGCCGACCAGAGCGCGGACGACCCGGCCGCCGACTCCACCAGCGAGTCGACGAGTGAGTCCCCCAGCGAGTCCCCCAGCGAGTCGGCGTCGGGCAAGACGACCACCTGCGAGTACCCCGAGGACGGCCAGGAGCCGGCCCGCGACGTCGAGCCCCCCGAGGCGGAGGCGCTGGCCGACGGCACCGTGCCCGCGACGATCATCACCAACTTCGGCGACATCGGGCTGACCCTCGACGCGGGCTCGGCCCCCTGCACCGTCAACTCGTTCGTGTCGCTGGCCGAGCAGGGCTTCTACAACGACACGCCCTGCCCGCGCATCGGCGACCAGGACGGCTTCGGCATCCTGCAGTGCGGCGACCCGACGGGCACCGGCTCCGGCGGCGCCGGCTACTCCTTCGCCGACGAGCTGAGCGGTGACGAGACCTACCCGGCGGGCACCCTCGCGATGGCCAACGCCGGGCCGGACACCAACGGCTCGCAGTTCTTCCTGGTCTTCCGCGACTCGCAGTTCCCGCCGAGCTACACGGTGTTCGGCACGATCGACGAGGCCGGACTCGAGGTCATCGACAAGATCGCCGCCGAGGGCAACGACGGCGCCCACCCGGCCGGCGGCGGCGCGCCCAACAAGGACGTCACCATCGAGACCGTCACGGTCGGCTGACGGGCTCGTAGACCACGTCCTCGCCGAGCTGCACGGTCCGCGAGACCGTGCAGAGCCGGTCGCGGGACATCTCGATCGCCGACTGCACCCGGTGGCTCGCGGCGTCGCCGTCGGGGCCCTCGGGGAAGGCGATGTCGAACGACACGCGGATCCCGGTCAGGTGGTTGCCGTCGGCGTCGCGCACCTTGCGGCCCTCGGCGTGGACGTCGAACGTCGTGCTGCTCGTCCGCTTGTGGGTGATCGCCTCGACGTCGAGCGCGCTGCACCCGGCGATGGCGGCGAGCAGCAGCTCGACCGGGGTGAAGTCGGGGTCCGCTCCCCCGGTGCCGAAGTAGGTCTCACCGCCACGCGCGTTGGTGGCCTTGAACCTGGCGGGCCCGATCCGGGTGATCTCGACGCTGCGCACCGTGTCGTCCGTCATGACGACCACCCTGCCAGAGCGGCGCTCGGGCAGGGTGCGGGTCCACGACGGTGTGGACGGCGGGCCGTGTGCCCGCGGGGGCTCAGCGGGTGCCGCGGCGCGCGGCGCGACGGGCGCGGCGCTCTTCGCGACGGGCGATCTCCACGTTGCGCAGGAGGGCGCGGTCCTCGGCGGCGCGCGCACGCGAGTCGACGAGGCTGAGCGCGAGGTGCAGCTGCGGGTTCATGGAGTTTCGTTCCTTGTCCGAGGGCATCCGACCCTCACGTTCGAACAGTGGATGTAAGAAGTTGTCGCTCCGTTGCGACCCTTACAGCATAGGGAGCCGGACACGACGCGCCCCCATCGGCGCCGGCGTGATCTCGCCCACTCGCCCGACCGCGCGGGAGGTAGGTTCGAAGGCGTGACCATCGAGCGATCGCGACGCCCCGGACCCTCGGTCCGCACCCGCGTCGTGGAGCACGCCTCGGGCTCCGAGACGGCCCGTGAGGACCGCCTGATCACCGAGGAGCCGCTCGAGATCCGGGTCCGGTCGGGCGCGCTGGCGCCCAGGCGGGCGTGGGTGACCATGCGCACCCCCGGCCACGACTTCGAGCTCGCCGCGGGGTGGCTGGTCGCCGAGGGCCTGGCCCGCCCCGGGTCGATCGCCCAGGTCGCCTACTGCACGGACGCCGACCTCGCGCCCGAGCAGGAGTACAACGTCGTCACCGTGACCGTGTCGGGTGAGCCCGTGGTGCCGCACCGCCACGACGCCGCCTCCTCGGGCTCGTCGGCGTGCGGTGTGTGCGGCAAGGACAGCATCGCCGACGCCCTCGCCACCCGGACGAGCGCTGCCTGGGCCGGCGCCCGCCCCGACGCCTCCGTCGTCCGCCGCCTCCCGGACGCGCTGCGCGAGCGACAGACGCTCTTCGCGCGCACCGGCGGCGTTCACGCCGCAGGCCTCACCGACGCCGGCGGCGCGCTGCGGGTGGTGCGCGAGGACGTCGGTCGCCACAACGCCGTCGACAAGGTCATCGGCGCCCGCGTGCTCGCCGGCGAGGCCCCCGCCGCCGCGTGCCTGGTCCTGAGCGGACGGGTGGGCTTCGAGCTGGTGCAGAAGGCTGCGGCCGTCGGCATCGGCTCGATCGCAGCGGTGGGCGCCCCCACGAGCCTCGCCGCCCGCCTCGCCGACGAGGCCGGCATCGACCTGTGGGGGTTCACCTCGGCGGGCCGCACCGTGCGCTACTGAGCGGCGTCTCACGTCGCGCCGGCGGCGTGGGGCCGCGGCCGTGTCGGTGCCGCGATCTACGGTCGTGCCGTGCGCATCCTCCACACCTCCGACTGGCATCTCGGGAGGTCCTTCCACCGCGAAGGACTCCTTGGCCACCAGGGTGCGTTCGTCGACCACCTCCTCGAGGTGGTCGCGGCGGAGCGGGTCGACGTCGTCGTGGTCTCCGGCGACGTCTACGACCGCGCCCTCCCCCACGTCGACGCGGTCGCGCTCGCCGACGAGGCGTTCGCCCGGCTCGCGGCCTCCCGCGCCCGCGTCGTGGTGAGCAGCGGCAACCACGACAGCGCCCGCCGCCTCGGCTTCGGCTCGCGGCTGATGGACGCCGCCGGCGTGTTCGTCCGCACCGACGCCTCCTCGGTCGGCACGCCGGTCGTGCTCGCCGACGAGCACGGCGACGTGGCGTTCCACGCGATCCCCTACCTCGACCCGTCCGCGCTGCTCGAGCCCTGGGCGCTCGGGCGCCGCAGCCACGATACCGCACTCACCGAGGCGATGAGGCGGGTGCGCGCCGACCTCGACGCCCGCCCCGCCACGACGCGCAGCGTGGTGCTCGCCCACGCCTTCGTCGCCGGCGCCACGCCGTCGGAGTCCGAGCGCGACATCAGCGTCGGGGGCGTCTCCCGGGTCGCCACCAGCGTCTTCGACGGCATCGACTACACCGCGCTCGGACACCTCCACGGCCCCCACGTCCTGGCCGACGGCCTCCGCTACTCCGGCTCGCCGCTGGCCTACTCCTTCTCCGAGGCCGACCAGGCCAAGGGGTCGTGGCTGGTCGAGCTCGGCGCGAGCGGCCTCCGCTCCGCGACCTGGATCGACGCGCCGGTGCCCCGGCGGCTGGCCCGGATCACCGGCACCCTGACCGACCTCCTCGCCGACCCGACCCTCGCCGTCCACGAGGACGCCTGGGTGCAGGCCGTCCTCACCGACGACCGCCGCCCCGCCCGCGCGATGGAGCAGCTGCGGCGACGCTTCCCCCACACCCTCGTGCTGCAGTTCCCCACCCCCGCCGCGCAGGTCGGCGCGCCCGCCCGGCCGGCCGACGGCACCAGCGACCACGCCATCGCCCTCGACTTCGTCCAGCACGTGCGCGGGTCCCGGGCCACCGACGCCGAGTCCGCGCTGCTGCGCGAGGCGATCGAGGCGTGCTGCCACGATCCCGACCAGGACGTCCTCGTCGGCGCGGCGGCCGGTCCGACGCCGGCCCCGGGTGGTGCCGGGTGAGGCTGCACCACCTGCACGTCGTCGGGTTCGGCCCGTTCGCGGCCCCGGTGTCGATCGACTTCGACGCCCTCTCCGACGCCGGCCTGTTCCTGCTCAGCGGGCCCACCGGCGCCGGCAAGTCCAGCATCCTCGACGCGGTCTGCTTCGCGCTCTACGGCGACGTCCCGGGCGACCGGGCCACGGCCAAGCGACTGCGCTCCGACCACGCGAGCGACGACGTGGTCCCGCGGGTGGTGCTCGAGGCCACCCTGTCCGGACGACGGTTCCGCATCGACCGGTCCCCTGCCTGGACCCGGCCCAAGAAGCGCGGCTCCGGCACGACCACCGAGCAGGCGCGCGTGGTGATCTCCGAGCGGCGCGCGGCGCCGGACGGCCGCGGGGAGCACCTCTGGCACCCCCTCAGCACCCGCCTCGACGAGACCGGTCACCTCGTCACGCGCCTGGTCGGCATGACGCTTCCGCAGTTCTGCCAGGTGGCGCTGCTGCCGCAGGGCCGCTTCCAGGCCTTCCTGCGCGCCCGCTCGGAGGAGCGCCACGCCCTGCTGCAGCAGGTCTTCCAGACCGGACGCTTCGACCGTTCCGAGCGGTGGCTGCGCGATCGCCGGGTCGAGCTGCGCCGCACCTCCGAGGCCCACCGGACCACGGTCGCCGACCTGGTGAGCCGCGTCAGCGAGGTGGGCGGCGACGCGGCCCCCGACGACTGGACGTCCGACCCGGCGGGCCTCGGCGCGTGGATCACCGCACTGACCGAGGCCACCACCGCGAGCGCGGACGCGCAGTCGGCCCGCGTCGAGGCCGCGGTCGCCGCGGAGAGCGCCGCCGCCGAGGCGCGGGCCACCGGCACCGAGCTCCATCGCCTCCGCGCCACCCACGCCGCCGCGCGCCGGGACTGGGCCGACCTCGAGGACGCCACGCCCGACCACGACCTCCGGCGCAGCCGGGTCGAGCGGGCCCGGCGTGCCGCCTCGGTCCGCTCGCTCCACGACCTCGCGGTGTCCTCGCACGCGCACGTCGACGACCTCGACCAGCGACGAGCACGCGCCCTCGACTCGCTCGCCGAGGTGCTCGCCACGACCGACCTCGACGACCTCCGGGTGGCCGAGCACCATCGGGCCGCCACCCGCGCGCTCGCCGACCTCGCCCGCGTCCGGCCGCTCCAGCTCGAGGCGACCGACCTGGCTGACGAGCTCGCCCGCGCCCGGCGACGCCGTGACGACGTCGCCGCCGACCTCACCCGCCTCGACGCGCGCGCGGCGCTCGTGCCCGCCGCGGTCGCCGAGATCGAGCCCCGCGTCGTCGCCGCCCGTGAGTCCGTGGCGGTCGCCGACACGCTCGACCGGGAGCTCGCGGTGATCGGCACGCGACTGCGCGCCGCGAGGTCGGCCGAGACGCTGGCGACGGGCCTCGCCGAGGCCGAGCAGGCGCTCGCCGATGCCACCGGTGCCCGGCTGCTGGCCCGCGAGGCACTCGTCGAGATCCGCGAGCAGCGTCTCGACGGGATGGCGGCGGAGATCGCCCGCAAGCTCGCCGTCGGCGCCTGCTGCCCCGTGTGCGGCTCCGCCGACCACCCCTCCCCCGCGGCCGCAGCGCCGGGGGCGCCCGACGAGGCGAGCGAGCGCGAGGCGCGCCGGGAGGTAGACGACCTCGAGGTGGTCGTCGAGGCGCACGCCCAGCAGGTCCGCGGGCTGGAGTCCCAGCTCGCCGCGGCGCTCGCCGAGGCGGGAGGCACGCCCGAGCGCCTGCTCGCCGACGAGCGCGACGTGCGGGCACGCCGCGACACCGCCCGCGCCGACGCCGCGACGCTCCAGCCGCTCACGGATCAGCTCGTCGCCCTGCGCGAGGAGCAGGAGTCCCTCACCCGCCGGCGCGAGACGCTGACCGAGACCGCGGCGCGCCTCGACACCGAGGCGGCGGTGCTCGCGGCCCGCGTGGAGTCGCTCCGCGAGCAGGTGGGCGCCGTCGTCCCCGAGGGGTCCGACCTCGACGACCTGCTCACCCACCACCAGCGGGTCGAGCAGCTCGCCCAACGCTGCACCGACCTCGCAGCCGAGTGCGCGCGGGCCCGCGCCACGGCCGCCAGTGCCCAGGACGCGGCCGACCGGGCGGCCGCGCGGGCCGGGTTCGCGTCGTCCGACGACGGGGCCGCCGCCTGGCTGCCCGAGTCCGACCTCGCCCGGCTCGAGCACGAGGTGCAGCGCCACGAGCGCGAGGTGACCCGGGTGCGCGACCTCCTCGCCGACGAGACGCTCCAGCAGGCGAGCGAGGCCGATGCTCCCGACCTCGATGCCCTCGACCTCGCCCATCAGCGGGCCACGGAAGCGGTCGGGCAGGCCCGCCACGAGGACGCTCGGCTGCACGAGCAGGGACGACGCCTGCGCGACCTCGGAGCCGAGATCGAGGGAGCCCTCGCCTCCTGGGCGCCGGTCCGTGACGACCTCGACCTCGTCACCGACCTCGCGGCCCTCGTCGAGGGCAAGCACGCCGACAACCGCCACCAGATGCGGCTCTCCGCCTACGTCCTCGCGCACCGGCTCGGACAGGTGGTCGAGGCCGCCAACCTCCGGCTCTCCACGATGAGCGACCAGCGCTACTCCCTCGTCCACTCCGGCCAGCGCGGTGCCGGGGAGCGGCGCGGCGGGCTCAGCCTGCTGGTGCGCGACGACTGGACCGGCGACAGCCGCGATCCCGCGACGCTCTCCGGCGGCGAGACGTTCGTCGTGTCGCTGGCGCTGGCGTTGGGCCTCGCCGACGTGATCACCCAGGAGGCGGGCGGCACCGACCTCGACACGCTCTTCGTCGACGAGGGCTTCGGCTCGCTCGACGCCGAGACGCTCGAGGACGTGATGGACACCCTCGACACCCTGCGCGACGGCGGCCGGGTCGTCGGCGTGGTCAGCCACGTCCCCGAGCTCCAGACCCGCATCCCCACCCAGCTGCGGGTCCACCGCGGCCGCAACGGCAGCCACACCTCGCTCTCCCTCGCCTGACCGACTCGGCTAGGTTCGTGCCATGAGTGCGCCCGGGCTCGACCCGACCTTCAGCGAGCTGCCCCACCGCCGCCTCGGCGACGTGGCCCTGGCCCGGGCCGCCGAGCTCGGCGCCAGCCACGCCGACTTCCGGTTCGAGCGCAACCGCTACCAGTACCTCGGGGCCCGCGACGGCGTGCTCCAGACGGCCAGCGACGCCGAGGACGTCGGCTTCGCGGTCCGCGTCGTCCACGACGGGGCCTGGGGCTTCGCGTCCGGGGTGGTGCTGACCGACGACGAGGCGCGCCGCGTCGCGGAGACCGCCGTGACGGTGGCCAAGGTCGCCGCCGCGATGACCACGACCCCGGTCGAGCTCGCCCCCGAGCCGGTGCACGACGACGTCACCTGGGTCTCCGGCTACGACCTCAACCCGCTCGAGGTGCCCACGCGGGACAAGGGAGCGCTGCTGGTCGACTGGACCGAGCGGCTGCGCGCCGGGGCGGCCGTCGCGCACGCGACCGCCTTCCTGCAGCAGGTCCAGGAGAACAAGTACTACGCCGACCTGTCCGGCACCCGCACCACCCAGCAGCGGGTGCGCCTCCAGCCGGGCTTCGAGGCGACCGGCGAGGACGCGCAGACCGGGATCTTCGACTCGATGGCCTCCATCGCCCCACCGGTCGGCCGCGGCTGGGAATACCTCACCGGCGGCCACTGGGACTGGGACGCCGAGCTCGCCGAGGTGCCCGAGCTGCTCGCGGAGAAGCTCACGGCACCCACCGTCGAGGCCGGCACCTACGACCTGGTCGTCGACCCGTCCAACCTGTGGCTCACGATCCACGAGTCGATCGGCCACGCCACCGAGCTCGACCGCGCGCTCGGCTACGAGGCCAACTACGCCGGCACCTCGTTCGCGACCTACGACAAGCTCGGCACCCTGCGCTACGGCTCGCCCGTCATGAACGTGCGCGGCGACCGCACCCAGGAGCACGGCCTGGCCACCGTCGGCTACGACGACGAGGGCGTGGAGACCCAGGCCTGGGACATCGTCCGCGACGGCGTCCTGGTGGGCTACCAGCTGGACCGCTCGATGGGCCACCTCAAGCCCGAGCTCAACGGCGGCCGCTCCAACGGCTGCGCCTACGCCGACTCCCCCGGCCACATCCCGATCCAGCGGATGGCCAACGTGTCCCTGATGCCGGGCACCGACGATCTCGGCACCGACGACCTCGTCTCCCGCGTGGAGCGGGGCATCTACGTGGTCGGCGACAAGTCGTGGTCGATCGACATGCAACGCTTCAACTTCCAGTTCACCGGCCAGCGGTTCTACAAGATCACCGACGGCCGGCTCGACGGCATGCTCCGCGACGTCGCCTACCAGGCGACGACCACCGACTTCTGGGGCTCGATGGAGGCCGTCGGCGGTCCCGACACCTGGGTCCTCGGCGGCGCCTTCAACTGCGGCAAGGCCCAGCCCGGCCAGGTCGCGGCGGTCAGCCACGGCTGTCCGAGCGCTCTCTTCCGCGGGGTCAACATCCTCAACACCATGGACGAGGCGGGCCACTGACCATGTGTTCTCTGTCGGCAGGCGCGGACGACCGAGACGCACCCACACGAGGCTGAGCGCTCGAGTGTAGTTCCACGTCACGTGGGTACAGCCGTACCAGGCGGAACACGTCCAGCGCGCGTTGGGGCTCTGCCAGGTCCACGGGGTCGAGAAGACGGCCCCGTGGACCGATACCGTGGTTCGCGTGGACCAACAAGACCTTGGAGTGAGAGGCTGGGGGCGTGGGTGAGGAATCGATCTCGGACCGCATGGCGGCCGCTGCCCGAGAGATGCAGGACCAAGGTGACCCCGCGGCCACTGTGAAGAGCGCCGTCGAACTGCTGGTGCGGAATGTGGAGGGATGTCACTCCGCGAGCATCTCGCTCGTGTACGGCAAGCAGCGGGTGGAGACTCCGGCTGCCAGTGACGAGGTAGCAGCGGTGGGCGACCGGCTGCAAGCCGAGCTCGGCGAAGGACCTGCCCTCGACACGCTGTGGCACGTGGACACGGTCTACGTTCCCGACCTTGCTGCCGACGGTCGTTGGCGCAGGTGGGGAGCGGCGCTTCACGAGGCGACGGGAGCGCGCAGCGTCTTGACCTTCCGCTTGTTCACGATCAAGGACATCGTCGGCGCTCTGAGCATGTACTCGACCGAGGCCGACGCGTTCAGCGCTGAGGACAAGTCCGAGGGCATGGCTCTCGCGGCGCACATCGCCCTCGCCGTACTGGCCGCGCAAAGGCTGGACCAGTACGAGGCGGCCTTGGACTCCCGCACCCTGATCGGTCAGGCGTGCGGTGTGGTGATGGAGCGCTACGACGTCGATGCGGATCGCGCGATGGCCCTGCTGACCCGGCTCTCCTCGACGCACAACGTCAAGCTGCGCCAGGTCGCCATCGAGCTGATCAACACCCGCCGTCTTCCGTCACCCTCGTCCTAGCCGATCTGGAACTCCCCCATCCCTCCAGCAGACCTGGTCCGTTCCGTGAGTTCCATCGCAGGTCTCACCGACCGTGGCACGACACCGGTCGACGGGACGTCACCCACCACTCGAACGACGAAGCGGTGCCCCTATGCTGCGAAGACTCCTCGACCACGACCCCTGGAACGAGTCATGCAGCTAGCGATGTTGGGCGCCGGACCCGTCGAACCGATGCCACGCCGGGCGAGACGATCCCCCGCCACGAGGACGACGGACCCCGTGGGGCCTCTCGTGCGTGACACCTGGGTGGTCGGCGGGGCCTTCGGCTGCGGCAAGGCCCAGCCCGGGCAGGTCGCGGCGGTCAGCCACGGCTGCCCCACCGCACTGTTCCGCGGCGTCACCATCCTCAACACCCTCGACGAGGCGGGCCACTGATGACGTCCCCTGCTCTGCACCCCTCCCTGCACACCCCGCAGCAGCTGGTCGAGCACGCGCTCGCCACCTCGACCGCCGACGACTGCGTCGCGATCGTCCGCGACGTGACCAGCGCCAACCTGCGCTGGGCCAACAACACGCTCACCACCAACGGTGTGATGACCGAGGTGTCGGTGACGGTCGTCAGCTTCGCCGCCGTCAGCGGGGGCGTGGCGACCGGGTCGGTCTCGGGCAGTGCCTCGACGCCCGAGCAGGTCACGGCGCTCGTGCAGGCCGCCGACGCGGCCGCCCGCGCCGGCTCCCCCGCCGAGGACGTGGCCGAGCTCGTCGCCGACGCCACGTCCCCCGACTGGGACACCGAGCCGGAGACCACCGACATCGGCGTCTACCGCCAGTTCGCGCCGTCGCTGGGCGAGGCGTTCGCCCAGGCGGGCGCCGAGCAGCGGCTGCTCTACGGCTTCGTCAACCACGACGTCGCCACCACCTACCTCGGCTCGACCCGCGGCCTGCGACTGCGCCACGTGCAGCCCACCGGGCACTACGCCTGCACCGGCAAGGACGCCTCGCTCACCCGCAGCGCCTGGACCGGGGGCGCCACCCGCGACTTCCGCGACGTCGACGCGGCCGCCATGGCCGCCACCGTCGCCCAGCGGCTCGCGTGGGCCGAGCGCCGCATCGACCTGCCCGCCGGGCGCTACGACACGATCCTGCCGCCGTCGTCGGTCGCCGACCTGATGATCGACGCCTACTGGGGCGCCGGCGCGCGGGTGGCCCACGAGGGCGAGTCGGTCTACAGCCGCCGCGGCGGTGGCACCCGCATCGGCGACAAGGTCGCCGCCCCCGGCGTGAGCCTGTTCTCCGACCCCGCCCACCCCGGGCTCGAGTGCGCGCCCTTCGTGATCGCCGGGGCGTCCGACAACACCGACTCGGTGTTCGACAACGGCCTCTCCCTCGAGCGCACCGACTGGATCCGCGACGGGCTGCTCACCGGGCTGCTGCAGACCCGGCACTCCGCCGGCATGACCGGGCAGCCGGTCACGCCGATGATCGACAACCTGGTGCTCGAGGTCGGCGACGGCGCGGGGACGATCGAGGACATGGTCTCCGGCGTGCAGCGCGGCCTGCTGCTGACCTGCCTGTGGTACATCCGCGAGGTCGACCCGCAGACGATGCTGCTCACCGGCCTGACCCGCGACGGCGTCTACGTCGTCGAGGACGGCGAGATCGTGGGTGCGGCCAACAACTTCCGCTGGAACGAGAGCCCCGTCGACCTGCTCAACCGGTTCACCGCGGCCACCGCCACCGTGCCGAGCTTCAGCCGCGAGTGGGGCGACGACTACTTCTCGCGCACCGCCACCCCGGCCCTGCGGATCCCCGACTTCAACATGTCGAGCGTGTCGCAGGGCGTCTGAGCCGCCTCAGCGCATCCGCTGCACCCGCTGGCGGTGCTGCGAGCTGTTGTCACCGTCGATGTCGGAGTCGCGGGTGCGCGAGATGTGGTCGATCTTCTCCTCGTCGCCCTGCACCGGCTGCGCCGTGATGAGGGTGTCGCGCTCGTAGGCGTGCGACTTGTCGGTGTTGCGGTAGTAGCGGTAGAGCGCCCAGTAGGTCGCGACCGCCCCCGCCGGCCCCGCGGCGAGGATCCACAGCGGCGACGAGTCGCCGGACATGACGACGTCGAGCAGCCACGTGCTCATGACATCGCCACCAGCAGCGCGCCGGCGGCGCCCTCGAGGACCGTGCCGACGGTGAGCGCCGCGGCGATCAGTCGCCACTGCGACACCGGCACGCTTCCCATGGTCTCGCCGGTGCGCCCGTTGACCGCGATGTAGTGGAGCACCTTGGTGTTCTCCTGGTAGTAGGAGTAGAGCCAGACCGGCAGGTACATCGAGATCCACCGTGACCCGCCGACGTCCACCTTCTCCTGCTCCCACCGCACCCCGCGGTCGAACTTCGACAGCGAGTCGTGCACCTGGGCGCGGCCGATGGAGAGCAGCTGGTCCTCCAGGACCGGGCGGAGGTCGTCCACGTCGAGGTCGCGCTTCTCGCTGGTGTAGCCGACGAGATAGCTGGCGTTCCACCTCACGGCGTTCTTGGTGTCGAACGGCAGGATCGTGTTGATGATGTTGTTGGTCGTGGAGGAGTCCGAGCTCGCCCGCGCGGCAGCGCCCTCGACGGTGAGGTCGTCGACGGTGAACGACACCGACCGCCGCACGCGGTAGACGTCGGCGGCGTAGTAGGTGACGTCGTTGTCGCCGCTCTTCTCGGTCCACCGCCGTGTCTGCACCTCGCCCTCTCCGACGTAGGCCGTGTCGGCGCGTGCGTCGATGACCAGGTAGGGCAGGTAGACACCGAGGACGTTCTCGGGCACGAACTCGGCCTTGAACCGCGGGTGCGCGAACAGGCGCCGCTTGCCGGCGAACTCGCGGATCCTCTCGACGGCCTCGGCGTGCGTCAGCCGGAACGGCAGCACCGCGTCGGGCACGGCCCCGTTGGGGGTCTGCTGGTTGACGTTGAGCGTGTGCCGGCACCAGTGGCAGCGGGCGTTCATCGTGTGCGCGGTGTCGACGACGACCTCGGCGCCGCAGCCGCCGCACTTCAACGTCACCTGCGCCGCGGCGTCGGCGGCGATGTGCCCGGCGCCGCCGGCGATGACGGTGCCCTCGAGCTCGTCGATGCCCTCGCCGAGGCCGAGCGCCTCCTCGACCCGCGACTCCTCCCACTGGTGGCGGCAGAACAGGCACACGAGCATGCCAGTCGACGCCCGCAGCTGCACGTCGGTCGAGCCGCACTTGGGGCAGCGGTTGATCCCGTCGGCGAGCGAGTCGTTGACGGTCTGGATGTCCGGTCCCGGCTCCGGGTCGGCACGTGCCGCGGCCAGCTCCTCCTCGAGCGGCAGCGGCGGTCCGTCGAACACCGGGGCGTCGGGGTCCCGCGGCGGTGGGGCGTCCTGCGTCATCTCACGTCCCGTCTCAGAGTCCGAGCGCCTTGGCCTTCGCCGCGTCGTAGTCCTCCTGGGTGATCAGGCCGGCGTCGAGCATCTGCTTGGCCCTCGTGAGCATCGCGACCGGGTCCTCGGCGGCGGGAGCCGCTGGAGCATCGGCAGGAGTGGGTGCGGCGGGCGCCTGCTCGGTGGGCTGCTGCAGGCCGCCCAGGCCCATCCCCCCGGCTGCCATGCCCATCCCGATGACGCCCCCGGGACCGGCGTTCTCACCGGCGGCCTCGATGCCCGCAGCGACGGACGCCTGGAGGTTGGCGTTGCCGCGCGCACCGGAGAGGGCGTCGGCCCGCTGGACGTTGGCGAGCAGCTCGCGGGTGGTGGCGTCGTACTCGATGGAGATGATCGCCGTCTTGACGATCTCGAGCCCGCGGTCGGTGCGCCAGCGGTAGTTGTCCTCGACGGCGGCCGACAGCGACTGCGCGAAGCCGACGGAGTCCTGCTGGAGCCGGGCGATCCGGTTGCCCTTCGCCGGATCGTTGGTGTACATCGAGAAGGCGGGGGCGAGCGAGCCGACGACCTCGTTGAAGAGCTGCTCGCCCGCGGGGTTGTCGAGGTCGGTGAAGTCGAAGACGGCGCGACCCTCGATCACCCCCGCCGGGACGAAGTTGCGGATGAAGGTCAGCGGGTCGGTGATCTTGAGGGTGTAGGTGCCGCGGGTGACGGCACCGACCTGGGTGTTGAGGAAGGCGTCGTCCCAGTAGATCTCGGACTGGGTGCCGAACTTGTTGTTGGGAAGCTCCTTGAGCGCGACGAACAGCGCCGTCTGCTGCGCGCCGGGACGACCGCCGAACTTGAAGCGCTCCCAGCTCTGCTTGACGATCGACTCGACGAGCCCGCCGCCGGAGAAGACCGACTGCGACGAGGGCTCCCCGGAGTCCCAGATGTAGCCGCCCGGCTGGGCGGCGAACCCGGTGAACGCGCCGTCCTCCATCAGCACCAGGCCGTAGCCCTCCGGGACGACGATCTTCGACCCGTCGGTGATGATGCCGTCGGACGCACCGGGGTTGGCGCCGCGTCCGGCGTTCTGGTCCTTGCGGACCGCCGGGAACACCGCCGCGGTCGCGGAGATCCCCTCGGGGACGCCGAAGAAGTCGAGCCACTGGTCCGCGAGCGTGCCGCCGATGGCGCCGCTCACCGCCTGGAAGAGTCCCATGCCCATGCCTCCGATGCCTGCAGTGCGGGCGGATCCGCCCGGCGGACACAGTATCGGCCCGGCGCCCCGGAGGCAGGCGATCAGCCGTGCGGCGCGTCCTTGCGCGGGACGTCGGGGCCGGGCCGGGTCAGGCCGGTCAGGGTCGTCGCGGGTGGCCGCCCGGGATCTCCACGTCGGGGTCGTAGGGCGTGCGCGTGTAGACGAACGTCGCGCACTCCAGGTGGTGGATCGTCCCGTCGGGTCGGCGCACGAGCACCAGCTGCTCGCCGCGGTGGTAGCCGAGCACGCCGATGAGCACGCCGTGGACGAGCTCGAACCGGTCGGTGACGACGTTGCCGCGGGCCATCGCCCGCAGCTCGAGCCCGTCGTTGTGCCACCGCACGTCGTAGGCCGTGTTGCCCCAGAACCACAGCCCGGGCACACCTGACACGTCGTCGGGCACCACCACGGTGGGACGCCACGGCGCCGGGCGGGTGTCGTCGGCGTCCGGGTCGCCCTCGATGAGCGCGACGGCGAGCTCGCGCGGGTCGATGCCCGTGGTCGCGTTGGCCAGGACCGCGGCACCGATGCCGCTGCCCGGGTCGACGTGCAGCGCCGCCAGGAAGCCCGGCATCGAGCCGTTGTGGCCGACCAGGCGTCCGCCGGGATGGACGCCCAGCATCAGGCCCAGTCCGTAGTCGGGGGTCACCGGCCGCTGCATCTCCGTCAGCGATGACGCCGACAGCAGGTCGGGCCGCGCACCGCCCAGCACCTGTCCCCACGTGACGAGGTCGGCCAGCGTCGACCACAGCTGCCCGGCGGGGGCCATCGCGCCGGTGTCGGTCAGCGGCTCGTGCACCCGGATGCCGGTGAAGTGGTCGACGCTCCAGCCCGGCTGGGCGCCGGGGCGGGGCAGGTAGGACGTGGCACGCAGGCCCAGCGGCCGCAGCAGGCGATCCGTGACGAGCTCGCGCCAGGTCGCGCCGAAGCGGCGGGCCACGACCTCGCCCAGCAGGGCGAAGCCGAGGTTGGAGTAGTGGAACCAGGCGCCGGCGGGCGCCACCCGGCCGCTGCCGTCGTTGGCGGCCACGAGCGCCGCGAAGTCGCCGCCACGGGTGCGCTCCCACCACGGTCCGCGCGGCTCGCTCTGCATCCCCGAGCTGTGGGCCAGCGCCTCGCGCAGGGTCACCTCGCCGTAGCCGACGTCGCCGAGGTGGTCGGCGAGCGGGTCGTCGAGGTCGAGCAGGCCGGCGTCGCGGGCCTGGACGACGAGCACGGCGGTCATCGTCTTGGTGATCGACCCGATCCGGTACTGCCCGTCGAGGCCGGGGGCCTGGCCGGCGCCGCCCGCCCACACCGCGCCGTAGCGGTCGAAGACCGCGCCGACCACGGACGTCAGCCGGCCCTCGGCCTGCGCGACGTCGAGCAGTCGCTGACGCTGGTCGCTCACGACACGACCCTAGGCCAGGTGGCCGCCGGCGGTCGGGGAACCCGCGCCCAGGCGTCGGCCCCGGCCGTCACTCCCAGCCGTCACTCCCAGCCGTCGGTCCCAGCCGTCGGTCCCAGCTGTCAGTCCTGGGCGAACGCCTCCGGAGGGGGGCACGCGCAGACCAGGTTGCGGTCGCCGTAGGCCTGGTCGATGCGCGCGACCGGCGGCCAGTACTTGTCGGAGTCGATCCCTCCCGGGAACACCGCGACCTCGCGCGAGTAGGGGCGGTCCCAGTCGCCGACGAGCGCGCGGGCCGTGTGGGGCGCGTGGCGCAGCGGCGAGTCCTCGGGGCTCCACTCCCCCGCCTCCACCTGGGCGATCTCGGCGCGGATCGCGATCATGGCGTCGCAGAACCGGTCGATCTCGGCGAGGTCCTCGGACTCGGTGGGCTCGACCATCAGCGTGCCGGCCACCGGGAACGACATCGTCGGGGCGTGGAAGCCGTGGTCGACCAGCCGCTTCGCGACGTCGTCGACGCTCACGCCGCTCGCCTTGGTGATGCCGCGGAGGTCGAGGATGCACTCGTGGGCGACCAGGTCGCCGTGGCCGCGGTAGAGGACCGGGAAGTGCTCCTCCAAGCGGTGGGCGATGTAGTTGGCCGACAGCACGGCGACCGCGGTCGCCCGGGTGAGCCCCAGCGCTCCCATCATCCGGATGTAGGCCCACGTGATCGGCAGGATCCCGGCGGAGCCGTAGGGCGCGGCGCTGATCGGCCCGATGCCCTGCCGCTTCTCCGGCTCGGGGTGCGAGCCGTGGGAGGGGAGGTAGGGCGCGAGGTGGGCGCGGACGGCGACCGGACCGACCCCGGGGCCTCCGCCGCCGTGCGGGATGCAGAAGGTCTTGTGCAGGTTGAGGTGGGAGACGTCGCCGCCGAACTCCCCCGGTCGCGCCCAGCCGAGCAGCGCGTTGAGGTTGGCTCCGTCGACGTAGACCTGCCCACCGTGGTCGTGCACGATCTTGCACAGGTCGGTGATGGTGTCCTCGTAGGCCCCGTGGGTGGAGGGGTAGGTCACCATGATCGCGGCGAGGGTCTCGGCGTGCTGGGCGCACTTGGCGAGCAGGTCGTCGAGGTCCACCGACCCGTCGTCGGAGGCCTTGACGACCACGACCTTCATCCCGGCCATCACCGCCGACGCGGCGTTGGTGCCGTGCGCCGACGACGGGATCAGGCACACGTTGCGCCCGGCGTCGCCGTTGGCGAGGTGGTAGCCACGGATCGCCAGCAGCCCGGCGAGCTCGCCCTGCGAGCCGGCGTTGGGCTGGACGGAGACCTTGTCGTAGCCGGTGACCTCGGCGAGCCAGCGCTCCAGGTCGTCGACGAGCTCGCGGTAGCCGGCGGCGTCCTCGGCGGGGGCGAAGGGGTGCAGGTCGGCGAAGCCCGGCAGGCTCACCGGCTCCATCTCGGTGGTGGCGTTGAGCTTCATCGTGCACGAGCCGAGGGGGATCATGCCTCGGTCGAGGGCGTAGTCACGCGAGGAGAGCCTGTGCAGGTAGCGGAGCATCTGCGTCTCGCTGTGGTGGGAGTTGAAGACCTCGTGGGTGAGGAGGTCGGTGGTGCGCGCCAGGTCCTCGGGCAGCCCGGACGCGTCGTCGTCGGCGGGCGCGACGCCGAACGCGCGCAGCACGGCGGCGACGGTGGACGGGCTGGTGCGCTCCGAGGTGGACACTCCGACGTGGTCGGCGTCGATCGGGCGCAGGTGGAGACCGAGCTGGCGGGCGGCGGTGACGACCTCGTCGGCCCGGCCGGGCACCGCCACGGTGAGCGTGTCGAACCAGGTGTCGTTGACGATCTCCACTCCCCCGGCACGGAGGGCCGCGGCGATGCCGTTGGCCTGCTCGTGGGTGCGTCGTGCGATCCGGCGCAGCCCCTCCGGGCCGTGGTAGACCGCGTACATCGACGCGACGACGGCGAGGAGCACCTGCGCGGTGCAGATGTTGGAGGTCGCCTTGTCACGACGGATGTGCTGCTCGCGGGTCTGGAGCGCGAGGCGGTAGGCCGGGCGGCCCTCGGCGTCGACGGAGACCCCGACGAGGCGCCCGGGCAGGTGCCGCTCGAGGCCCGACGCGACCGACATGAACCCGGCGTGCGGACCGCCGTAGAACAGGGGCACGCCGAAGCGCTGGGACGAGCCCACCACGACGTCCGCGCCGAGCGTTCCCGGCGCCTCGAGCAGGACCAGGGCAAGCAGGTCGGCGGCCACCACGGCCAGCCCGCCGCGCTCGTGGACGGCCTCGATGACCGGACGCGGGTCGCGCACGGCCCCGGACGCGCCGGGGTACTGCACCAGCGCCCCACACACGTCACCGTCGGGGAGGCCGTCGGCAAGGTCGGCGACGACCACCTCGATGCCCATGCCCGCGGCGCGGGTGCGCACCACGTCGATCGTCTGGGGCAAGGCGTCGGCGTCGACGACGAACGGGCCGGTCGCGGTGCGCTTGGCCCGGCGCACGAGGGTCATCGCCTCCGCGGCGGCGGTGCCCTCGTCGAGCAGGGACGCGTTGGCCGTCGGCAGGCCGGTCAGGTCGGCCACGACCGTCTGGAAGTTGAGCAGCGCCTCGAGCCGGCCCTGGGAGATCTCGGGCTGGTAGGGCGTGTAAGCGGTGTACCAGGACGGGTCCTCGAGGACGTTGCGCCGGATCACCGGCGGCGTGATCGTCGCGTGGTAGCCCAGGCCGATCATCGCCTCGGCGGGTCGGTTGTGCGACGCCAGCGTGCGCAGGGCCCGGGCCGTCGCCTCCTCATCGAGCGGGGCGGGGAGGTCGAGGGCGGCGGCCGAGCGGATGCCGCCCGGCACGGCGGCCGTCATCAGCGACTCGAGCGACTCGTGGCCGATCGTCTCGAGCATGTGCGCGATCGCTGCCTCGTCGGGGCCGATGTGCCGGGCGACGAACTCGCCGAGGCCGTCGCCGGGGTTGTCGGCCGGGCTGGCGGTGGAGGTCGAGGTGGCGTCGGGCACGGGGGCTCCCTGAGGTCGCGTCGCTGGGACCTCCCCCTCTGTCGGTCGGACGACCTCCAGAGTGCCAGCCCAGTGCGGTCCGGGTGCCTGAGAGGTTCCGGGGAGGAATTGCCCCTTCGGCGCGCGACGCTCGGTCGGCGAGACCGGGCGCCGCGACTCTCCCGCATGGGATGTCGGCGCTGCCGAGTCTAGCGGGAACGCAGGAGAAATGACCGAGGCGCGAAATGACCGAGGCCGCCCGGTGTGCCCGGGCGGCCTGGTCGGAGGGTGTGGGCCGGTGCTCGTACGGAGAGTGCCGGTGGAGGGTGCGGTCAGCCGGTCTGGCGGGCTGCGCGGCGTGCGGCGAGCTCGTCGCCGGTGACGGAGGCGCCCGGCTGCTCGGCGGTGCGCTCGGAGGGCAGCTCGGCGAGCGTCCCCTCGATCTCGCGCCACACGCCGCCGATCGCGATGCCGAAGACGCCCTGGCCGCCCTGGAGCAGGTCGATGACCTCGTCGTTGCTGGTGCACTCGTAGACCGAGGCCCCGTCGCTCATGAGGGTCACGCGGGTCAGGTCGTCGGTGCCGCGCTCGCGCAGGTGCGCCGTGGCGGTGCGGATCTGCTGGAGCGAGATGCCGGCGTCGAGCAGGCGCTTGACGACCTTGAGGATCAGGATGTCGCGGAAGGAGTAGAGGCGCTGGGAGCCCGAGCCGGCGGCGCCGCGGACGCTGGGCTCGACGAGGCCGGTGCGGGCCCAGTAGTCGAGCTGGCGGTAGGTGATGCCGGCGGCGTTGCAGGCCGTGGGACCGCGGTAGCCGGTGTCGCTGGGCAGCGGCGACACGTCGTCGTCGAAGAGCAGCCCCTGCTCCTGCGCCTTGTCGGCGGCCTCGGCCTCGGCCTTGAGGCGGGCTGCGTCGGCGCCCTGCTCGTTCTCGTTGCTAGCCACAGTGACCCTCCAGGTCAGTTCCTCCGCTGAGCGGTAACTCCTGGGGGAAGGGCCCGCCCGGCGGCCGACACGCGGCAACCACAACGGTGGAGTTACAACAGAGACAGTTCACCGTAGGCCCCGGAATCCGGGTTGTCCATCCACGCCGCGGCGTGTCGCCAACCCTCGACCTTCACTTGAGGGTGAGGGTTGAGCGGCGCCACGCCGCGGTCACTCGGACTCGAAGTCGTCGGGTGAGACGTGGTCGAGGAACTCGCGGAACCGCTCCACCTCGTCCTCCTGCTCGGCCGGGACCGCGAGTCCCGCCTCGTCGAGCACGGCCTCCGCGCACACGATGCGGGAGCCGGTGCGCAGGGCCAGCGCGATCGAGTCGGACGGCCGCGCCCCGACCTCAGCGCCGCCGTCGAAGACGAGCTGGGCGAAGAAGATGCCGTCCTGCATGTCGACGATGCGGACCTCGTCGAGCCGCTGGCCGGTCGCCTCGAGCATGTCGCGCATCAGATCGTGGGTCAGCGGACGCGGCGGCGTGACGCCCTGCTGGGCGAAGGCGATGGCGGTGGCCTCGACCGCCCCGATCCAGATCGGCAGGTAGCGCTCCCCCGTCGCCTCGCGCAGCAGCACGATGGGCTGGTTGGAGGGCATCTCGACGCGGACTCCCACGACGTCCATTTCGCGCATGGCCCCACCCTACCCACGCGCCCTGATGCCTGCGCGCGGGCTCCTGGCCCGGGTCACCCCCGGTCGAGACCGACCTTCACCAGCGTCGCGTGCAGTCGCACCGACAGCGCGGCGATCTCGGAGGTGGCGTCCTCGGCGCGGCCACGGGCGGCGGCGTCGCGGCCCCGCGCGAGGGGGGCCACCACCTGCTGGACGAGACCGACCTCGCGGTCGGCAGCGTTCTTGAACGCGCGCAGGTGGCGCGGCTCGAAGCCGTAGTCGGCGAGCTCGCGGGCGGTCTGCGCGACCACGAGGGCGTCGCTGTCGAAGTGGCCGGTGCCGCTGCGCGCGCTCACCAGGCCGTACTGCTCGAGCTCGGAGAGCAGCTCCTCGGAGATCTCCGCGACCTTGAGCAGCTCGCGCCGCGACAGGCGCAGGTCACTGCTGCGGCGGAACGACTCGGGGCTGGGAAGTCCGTCGGCGCTCAGCGCGACCTTGGGGACGGTGGGCACGACCGACTCGATCGCCGGCGGCTCGAGCCCACGGTCGATCGCGTCGAGGTGGTCGCCGATGACCTTGAGCGGGAGGTAGTGGTCGCGCTGCATCGTCAAGATGTAGCGCAGCCTCGACACGTCGTCGCCGGAGAACTTGCGGTAGCCGGCCGCGGTGCGCTCGGGCTTGACGAGTCCCTGGTCCTCCAGGAAGCGGATCTTCGGGATCGTCACCCCGGGGAAGTCGGCTCGCAGCTGGTCGAGGACCTGCCCGATGTTGTAGCGGGCGCCGCGACCCGCCCCCGGGGCCGTCGAGGCACTCACGGATCAGCTGTCCGGGTGGGAGGAGAAGAACACGAGGCGATACTTGCCGATCTGCACCTCGTCGCCGTCGTGGAGCTCGAGGGAGTCGATCCGGTCGCGGTTGACGTAGGTGCCGTTGAGGCTGCCCACGTCGCTGACCGTGTAGCCGCCCCCGGAGCGGCGGAACTCCGCGTGGCGACGCGAGACGGTCACGTCGTCGAGGAAGATCTCGCTGTCGGGGTGCCGCCCGGCGCCGACCACGTCGGTGTCGAGGAGGAACCTGCTGCCGGCGCTGGGGCCGCGCTGCACGACGAGGAGCGCGTGACCGGCGGGAAGCGCGTCGACCGCGGCGGCGTCGACGGGGCTGAGCTGGCGGTCGGAGGACTCGCGCTGGTCCGGGACCCCGAAGGTGATGGTCGCAGTGGTCTCGACCGGGCTGGGACCCGGCTCCTCCCCAGCGAGCAGCTTGGTGCCGCACTGGGCACAGAAGCGGGCATCGTCAGGGTTCTGCTTGCCACAGGCGGTGCAGAACGGCATGGAAAGCTCCTCGACGTATCGACGCTGAACCCTCAGCCGAGGGTTGAGGTTGATGGTTTCCCCGAACCTACCAGCCCGGCGCTGGTCACCGCGGCCGGTCCGGGAGACCCACCGGGGCCGGCGGGCGTCGGCTCAGCCGTCGAGCCCGGACTGGTAGGCGGCCGCGTCCATCAGCCCGTCGAGCTGCGAGTCGTCGGCCACCGTGACCTCGAAGAGCCAGCCCGCCTCGTAGGGGTCGCTGTTGACGAGCTCGGGGGTGGAGTCGAGGGCCGCGTTGGTGGCCACGACCTCGCCGGTCACCGGGGCGTAGATGTCGCTGACCGACTTGGTGGACTCCAGCTCACCGCAGGTCTCCCCCGCCGCCACCTGGTCGCCGACCTGGGGCAGCGAGACGTAGACGATGTCGCCGAGCGCGTCCTGGGCGAAGTCGGTGATGCCGACCCGGACCGAGCCGTCGGCCTCGCCCGGGGTGCGGACCCACTCGTGCTCGCTGGTGTACTTCAGGTTCTCCGGATACACGATGGCTCCTCGCGGGGTCGGGCTGGTGTGGCGTGGGTCGCTCGGCAGGCTACTGGCCGGTGCCGAACTCCGCATACTCAGGCCGGGTCGCGGGGCGGACGCTGGCGATCTCGATCGTCTCGTCCTCCGCCACCTCCACCGACGCGCCGTCGTAGGTCTCCAGCGTCTCGATGGGGCCGGTCGAGAACGTCAGCGCAGTGCGCAGGACGTGGGGGTCGCCGATCACGTCGATGACGTAGGGCGGCTCGAGGAGCTCGCCGTCGAGCTCGATGCCGCCGACGGCGTTCTCGAACGAGCTGTCGGCGCCGAGCCGCACGGAGTCGTTGAACTCGATCGCCTCCGCGCCCGCGGTGCGCAGCTCCTGCACGGTGTCGAGCAGGGACCCGACGTTGACCCGGCTGTCGGACTCGGTGATCGTCACCCGAAGGCCCGGGCCGGCGACCGGCACCAGCCCGGCGATGATGTTGAGCGTGCGCACGCGCTGCTCGGCCTCGGCGAGGGCGGCGGACCGGGCCTGGTTCTCGTCGGTGAGCTCGTCGCGCCTGGCCTCCAGTCGGTCGACCTCGCGACGGGCCCGCTCGGCGGTGCCCGTCAGGCCGTCGAGCACCTCGATGAGCTCACCCTCGCGCAACCCCTCGTAGGTGTCGTTGGCCGCCGTGTCGCGCACCTGGACGACGAACGCGAAGCCGAGGACGGCCAGCAGCACGGCGACGACCCCCTGGCGCCGCGACGGCCGCGTCAGCGCCACCCGCATCCGCGCGCGCCCGGTCGTGGTCCCGGTCGTGGTCCCGGGCTCCGGCTGCGCCTCGGTCCCGGTCTCGGGCGTCGGGTCGTCGCGGTCGGGTCGCTGCTCAGGCATGGAACACGTGCCTGCGGATGGCCGCGACGTTGGCGAAGATGCGGATGCCGAGGACGACGATGACGCCGGTGCTGAGCTGCGAGCCCACGCCGAGCTGGTCGCCGAGGTAGACGATGGCCGCCGCGACCACCACGTTGCTCACGAAGGAGACGACGAAGACCTTGTCGTCGAAGATGCCGTCGAGGTGGGCGCGCAGACCGCCGAAGACGGCGTCGAGGGCCGCGACCACGGCGATGGGCAGGTAGTTCTGCAGGCTGAGCGGCACGTCGGGCGCGAACACGAGGCCGGCGACGATGCCCAGGAGCAGGCCAAGGGCGGCGATCACGGCGAGCTCCCCCCTCCTTCAGGTGCGCCGTCGGGGTCGGCGCTGAGCTCGATCACATCACGAAGCGCGCGTTCGGGCGCAGCCGGCAGGCTGACGTCGTCGACGTTCTGGGCCTCGTAGACGAAGCCGAGACCGTTGACCAGGCCGAACCACTGCTGGCCCTGGGAGGTCTCCACGAGCCGGGCCTGCAGCGTGCGCGGGTCGCCGATCACCGACACGACGTAGGGCGCGTTGACGGGGCGGCCGTTGACGTGGACGGCGCGGTTGGTGTTGCGGATGGCCCCCAGGGCGTTGAGCCGCTGGTCGTTGATGGCGATGGCCTCGGCCCCCGCCTGGAACAGCCCGTCCACGAGCGTGGCGAGGTCCTCGTCGCGGATCTCGCTGTCGACGTCGGCGCCGGGGGCGTTGTCGACCGTGATGCGCACGCCGGGGCCGTGGGCGGCGGAGAAGCCGGTGAGGAGCTCGGCGCGCCGCACGCGGGGGGCGATCTCGTCGAGCTGGCCCCGGATCTTGGTGCTGCTGCTCGCGACGGCTGCGTTGGAGCGGGTCAGCCGGCCGACCTCGGCCTGGAGGTTGCGGACCTGGTCGCCCCGGACGTCGATCTGCTCGATGAGCGCGGCGCGGCCCATCTCGTTGGCCGGCGCCTCCCGGGCGGTCTGCACCGCGACCACCGCCGTCATCGCCCCGAGGGCGGCCACCGCCAGCACGCTCGACCAGTGCGGGCGCGCCACCTTCGGGCGTACGTCGCCGGCCGCGGCCCGCTGCTGGGCGACGTGGGCGTAGTCCTCGTCCATCGAGCGGGCGGTGACCAGCGCGAGCAGCGGGGTGGTGACGTGCTCGGGCAGCCCGCTCGCACCGTCCGCGACCGGCGCGGGAGCGGGTCGCGCCTCAGCCATGGTCGCCTGCCGGTGACGGGTGGCGTGGCGTCTCGCGCAGCAGCGTGCGCACCTGCCAGGCGTAGAGCACCCCGGCCCACCAGTAGAGCCCGATCCCCCACCACGCGAAGGCCCACCCGAAGTTGCGCGCGAGAGTGGCGACGATGCCGTCGCCGTCGCCGAGCAGCAGCAGCGGGAAGGCGTAGAGCAGGTTGAACGTGGCGGCCTTGCCGAGGAAGTGCACCGGGAGCGCCGAGAAGCCCCGGGTGCGCAGGATCGGGACGAGGCCCCAGAGGAGGAGGTCGCGCAGCGGCAGGGCGATGGCCACCCACCACGGGATGATGTCGCGCATGTACAGCCCGACCACGACCGCGAGGATGTAGAGCCGATCGGCCACCGGGTCGAGGATCTCGCCGAGCACCGAGTACTGGTCGAGCCGGCGCGCCAGCCAACCGTCGAGGAAGTCGGTCAAACCGGCCACCATCAGCACGACGAGCGCGATCGCGTCGGCCTCGGGCCCGAGCACCAGCCACAGGAACAGGGGCACGCCGGCCAGCCGCACCACGCTGATGACGTTGGGCACGGTCCAGACGCGAGTAGCTCCCTCGGACACGATCAGACCCTACCGAGCACTCAGCGAGCCTCGACGGCCGACACGTCGTGGTGGGCGGCGTCGCGGATCTCGCCGACGAGCTCCTCGAGGACGTCCTCGAGCGTGACCACGCCGATGACCGTGCCGTCACGCTCGACGACCCGGGCCATGTGGGCCCCCTTCACCTGCAGGCTCTCCAGGGCGTCGTGGAGCAGGTCGTGGGGGTGGACGGAGGCGAAGGGCCGGATCCACTTGTCCTCGATGACGCGCGAGCGCTTGTCGTCCTCGGACTCGAGGGCGTCCTTGATGTGGAGGTAGCCGAGGAGGGTGCCGTCGTCGGCGGCCACCGGGAACCGGCTGAAGCCGGTGGCGGCGCAGACCGCCTCGACGTCGGCCACGGTGGAGCCCGGCGCCACGGTGGCGAGCGTGTCGGTCGTCATCACGATCGAGGCGACCGACTTCTCGGTGAAGCCGAGCGCACCCGCGAGACGGTCGTACTCGTCGGCCTCGATCAGGCCCTCGCCGCGCGACTCCTCGACCAGCGCGGCGACCTCCTCGCGCGTGAAGCTGGAGTGGACCTCGTCCTTGGGCTCGATGCGCAGCAGTCGCAGCACCCCGTTGGCGACCATGTTCATGCCGCCGATGACCGGGCGCAGCACCGTGACGATCACCATCATCGGCGGGCTCAGCACCAGGGCGGCTCGGTCGGCCCCGGCGAGGGCGATGTTCTTGGGCACCATCTCGCCGAGCACGACGTGCAGGTAGACCACGATCGACATCGCCACCACGAACGACACCGGGTGGAGCAGGTCCTCGGGCAGCCGGGCCGCGTGGAACAGCGGCTCGAGCAGGTGGGCGACTGCGGGCTCGCCGATGGCGCCGAGGCCGAGCGAGCAGACGGTGATGCCGAGCTGGGCGCCGGCCATCACCAGCGAGACGTTCTCCATGGCGCGCAGCGTGGTGCGAGCTGCGCGCGAGCCCTCCTGGGCCCGCGGCTCGATCTGGCTGCGGCGCGCGGCCAGCAGCGCGAACTCGGCGCCGACGAAGAAGGCGTTGAGGGCGAGCAGCACGACGGCCAGGCCCACCCCGAAGAGGTCACTGTTCATGGTCGGACTCCCCCACCAGGACCAGGTCGAGCCGGTCGATGCGCAAGCCGTCCATCCTCTGCACGGTCAGGGTCACCAGTCGCTCACGCACCTCGTTGGGATCGCTGCGGTCGGGCACCGGCACCTCGATCCGGTCGCCGGGCTCGGGGATCTTGCCGAGCTCACGCATCACCAGTCCGGCCACGGTGTCGTAGTCCTCGTGGTCGGGCAGCTCGATGTCGGTGACGTCCTCGACCTCGTCGGGGCGCAGCAGCCCGGAGAGGGTCCAGCTGCCGTCGCGGCGCTGCCGGATGCGGGCGCCCAGGCGGTCGTGCTCGTCGGAGATGTCGCCGACGATCTCCTCGACGACGTCCTCGAGCGTCACGATGCCCGCGTGACCGCCGTACTCGTCGAGCACGACGGCCATCTGGAAGCCGTCCTGGCGCAGCAGCGCCAGCAGCGGGTCGAGCCGGAGGCTGTCGGGCACGACGACGGGCTTGACCATCACGTGCTTGATGCGCGTGGTGGCACGCTCGTGGACCGGCACCGCCACCGCGTGCTTGACGTGCACGGTGCCGACGACAGCGTCCTCCGCGTCGAGCACGGGGAAGCGGGAGTGGCCGGTCTGGCGGGCCAGGTCGATGACCGTCGACACGCGGTCGCCGTCCTCGACCGTCGTCGTACGCACGCGCGGCGTCATGATCTCGCCGGCGGTGCGGGTGCCGAACTCGACGGAGCGCTCCACCAGCTCGGCGGTGTCGGCGTCGAGGGTGCCCTGGTCGGCGGAGCGCTGGACGAGCGAGGACAGCTCCTGGGAGCTCCGCGCGGAGCGGAGCTCCTCCTGCGGCTCGATGCCGAGTCGGCGCACGATCGCGTTGGCCGAGCCGTTGAGTGCGCGGATCGGCCCGCGGCTGAGTGCGGTGAAGCCGCGCATGAAGCCCTGGGTGGCGCGCGCGGTCTCGAGCGGCCGGGCGATGGCGATGTTCTTGGGCACCATCTCGCCGAAGATCATCGTGATCACCGTGCCGAGCGCCAGGCCGAGCGCGATGGACAGCGGGCTGACCGCGCCGTCGGGCACGCCCAGCGCGGCCAGCGGCTCGTCGACGAGGTCGGAGATGGCCGGCTCGGCCAGGAAGCCGATGGCGAGGTTGGTCACGGTGATGCCGACCTGGGCGCCGGAGAGCTGCGTCGACAGCGAGCGGAGCGCCAGCTGGACCCCTCGGGCGCCCTCGTCACCCGACGCGGCCGCGCGCTCGACGCCGGGGCGGTCGACGGTGACGAGGGAGAACTCGGCGGCCACGAAGAGGCCGCAGGCAGCCACGAGGGCCAATGACACCAGCAGGAGCAGGAGGGGGGTCACGACGCGCACCCGGTGGTGGTCGGTGCGGTCGTGCGGGGACTTTGACTCTCGTCCATGGCGGCTGCTGCGGGTTCCTTCGTCCGGGGTCGTGGTCGTGGCGCGCCCCGCAGAGGGGGCCGCCGACGCGCCCAAGGGTAACGGTCGGGACCTTCTCGGCCCCAGTCGTCGTGTCGCTTTTGGGGTGGCGGGTCCCCGCGGCCTAGGGTGGCGCCGACACAGGGGTGCGACAGGTGCCCTCCGGGTCTCGGCGAGGGGCACAATGCGAGCGTGGGCACAGTCTGTCTCGGCTGCCCTCC
Organism: Nocardioides sp. zg-1228; assembly: GCF_017086465.1. Classification (NCBI taxonomy): domain Bacteria; kingdom Bacillati; phylum Actinomycetota; class Actinomycetes; order Propionibacteriales; family Nocardioidaceae; genus Nocardioides; species Nocardioides sp. zg-1228. The sequence goes on from NZ_CP070961.1 coordinate 2,065,686, forward strand.
TCGTCGTCCTCATCGCCACCCTGGCCACGGTCAGCGCCACCGGCGACCCGGGTGACGCCAGCGGGCCCGACGCGGCGCGGATGGTGCAGGGCACCCAGGCCGCCGACGCCGGCCCCGCGCGCCCCAACCTGGTGTTCGTGCTCACCGACGACATGCGCGACGACGACCTCGACCACATGCCGATCACCCGCCGGCTCCTGGCCGACCAGGGCATGGAGTTCACCGACGCGATCTCCCCTCACCCGCTCTGCTGCCCGGCCCGCGCGCAGCTCGCCACGGGCCAGTACGCCCAGAACAACGGCGTGCAGCACAACCGGGGCGTCCACGGGGGGTTCCAGGCCCTCGATCCCACCCGGGAGGCGAGCGCATGGTTCCGCGACGAGGGCTACCGCACGGCGTTCGTCGGCAAGTTCCTCAACGGCTACGGCCCCCGTGACGTCCGGCCCGCCGGCTGGTCGCGCTGGGACGCGCTGACCCGCGGCACCTACGACTACGTCGACTTCACGATGACCAACGACGGCGAGCCGCGTCACCACACCGACGCCTACGTCACCTCGGTCATCGAGGACCACGCCAACGAGGCGGTCCGCGACTTCGCCCGCAGCGGCGACCCGTTCGTCGTCTACGCCTGGCACATCGCGCCCCACTACCGGATCACGCCCGAGGGCGGACGCAGCCTGCCGCTCGCCGAGCCCCGCGACGAGCAGCTGTTCCTCGACGAGCGCCCCGCGTCCTTCGACGACCCCGCCTTCGACGAGGACGACGTCACCGACCAGCCCCGCTACCTCCGCAACCGCGCCCGGGTCTCGCGTCCCGACGTCGCGGCCGAGAACACCGCTCGTCTCCAGGCGCTGCAGTCGGTCGACCGGGCCGTCGGCTCGCTGGTCGAGACGCTGGCGACCGAGGGCGTCCTCGATGAGACCTACCTCGTGTTCGCCTCCGACAACGGCTACTCCCTCGGCGAGCACCGCTACCTCGGCAAGGACGTGCTCACCGACGAGGCCCTCCAGGTCCCGCTGCTGGTCCGGGGCCCGGGCATCGTGCCGGGGAGCACCTCGGCGCTGCCGGTCACGCTCGTCGACCTCCCGGCCACCTTCGCCGCCCTCGCCGGCGTCACCCCGCAGTGGCAGGTCGACGGCACGTCGCTCGCACCGACCCTGCGCGGGGAGGACCAGGCCTTCCGCGACACCACCCTGATCCAGACCGGCCGCACGCTCGGCGACGGCTGGTCGCACCGCGGGGTGCGCACGGAGCGCTACCTCTACGGCACCGACGGGACCGACGGCTTCCTCTACGACCGCCTGCTCGACCCCGACGAGCTGGTCAACCTCGTCGACGATCCGGCCTACGCCGGGGTGCGGGCGGTGCTGGAGCAGCGCCGCCGCGAGCTCACCGAGTGCGCGGGATGGACCTGCAACCAGCAGTTCGGCCCGGTGACCGAGCCGGTGACCGACCCGGTGACCGACCCCACCCAGGGGCCGTCGTGACGGCGTGAGCCAGACGCTCCTCGCCGCCCTGGTCCAGGTCGCTCCGATCGCCGTGTTCCTGGTGGCGATCACGGTGACCGCCGAGGTCGCCCAGCTCGCCGGCGTGTTCGACGTGGCCGCCCACGCCCTCGCGCGGCGCGCCCGGCACCGCGTGCTGCTGCTGTGGCTCGCCTTCGCCGGCCTGGCCGTGGCCTGCACCGTCGTGCTCAGCCTCGACACCACCGCGGTCCTGCTCACGCCCGTCGGCATCGCCGTCGCCCGGCAGACCGGCATCGCACCGCTCCCCTTCGCCCTCACCACGCTCTGGATCGCCAACACCGGCTCGCTGCTGCTTCCGGTCTCCAACCTGACCAACCTGCTCGCCGTGCACCGGCTCGCCGACCTCGACGCCGGTCACGGCGACTACGTGCGGGCGGCGGCGCTCCCGGCGCTGGCGGCCGTCGCTGTCACGCTCCTCCTCATCGCCGTGCTGCAGCGCCGCGCGCTGCGCGGCACCTACGCGGTGGAGCCCCCGGCCGATCCCCACGACCGGGTGCTGCTCGTCGTCGCCGGCGGGGTGTGCCTGCTCATCGGTCCGCTCTTCGCGGTGGGCGCCCCTCCCGCTCTGGTGGCGCTGGGTTCGGCCGGCGTCCTCCTCGCCGTCCTCCGCTGGCGCGCGCCGGGCCTGGTGCGGGACGTCCGACCCCCGTGGCTGATGGCCGGCGCGTTCCTCGTGGTGGCGGGGCTGCTGCGGCTCGCGCAGGGCGAGGGGATGCTCGACTGGCTCGCACCGGCGTTCGGTGCCGGCACCCGGACCCTCGACCTGCTCCACCTGTCCGCCACCGCGGCGCTCGCGGCCAACGCCGTCAACAACCTCCCGGCCTACCTGCTCGTGGAGCCAGCGGCGTCCGACGACGTGCGCCGCCTCGTCGCGTCGCTGGTGGGGGTCAACGCCGGTGCCCTGGTCACCCCCTGGGCGTCGCTCGCCACGCTCCTGTGGCTGCAGCGCTGCCGGGCGGCCGGACTGCGGATCCCGCTGCTGCGCCTGGCCGCCTGGGGGGCGTTGTGCGCGACCCTCAGCGTGACCGCCGCCACCCTCGCGATCCGCTGAGCCGCGATACTCCCCCCCGGTGACGATCTCCCGCGACGACGTCCTCGCCGCCCGGCGCCGCATCGACGGCCGGGTGCGGCGCACTCCCCTGCTCGCCCCGGCCGGCAGCGACACGCTCTGGCTCGAGTGCGAGCACCTGCAGCACTGCGGCGTGTTCAAGACCCGCGGCGCCTACAACCGCCAGCTGGGCGCGCGCGAGCGCGGCGAGCTCGGCCCGGCCGGCGTCGTGGTCGCCTCAGGCGGCAACGCCGGGCTCGCCCAGGCGTGCTCGAGGACGAGCCGGGCATCGCGATCGTGGTGGCGGTCGGGGCGGCGGGCTCTACGCCGGCTCGGCGACCTCGCCGACGCCGCCCTCCGGGCCGAGCCGCCGGTCTCGGTCCTGGTGGGCGAGGACAACATCGTCGCGGCCCGCGACCTCTGGGCCGAGCACCGCATCGCGTCCGAGCACGGGGCGGCGACCGCGATGGCGGCGGTCCTCAGCGGGGCGTACGTCCCGCATGACGGCGGGCGGCTGACCAGCACACAGCAGCGGCGTGGCCCCGGAGGGCCACGCCGCTGTGGTTCGCGTTTTCGGGCCGACCCACTGTCTCTGGGGGGATCCGTGCCACGGCGGGAGGTCGAGGCACGGACGACACGGTGGTGGACCCAGCGGAACGCGGCCGCTCACCTCCTCAGCGTGCTCGCGGCCCGTGGTGTTACGGGCCGGGCACACCTTTTTCCCCTGGCCCGGACCTCGGGCTCAGTCGGCCTCCCAGTAGGGACCCGGGCGGTAGGGATCCGGCTCGATCGTGGTGACCGGCCGCCGCTCGGTCCGCCACACCGTGCGCCACGTGCCGTCGGGGTTGCGCACCTTGGTCGAGACGCGGAAGTTGAGGTAGGTCGTGGTGTAGGCGTTGCGGGAGTTGCGCTTGTTCTTCCACTGGTAGTCGAAGTTCTTGAGGTACTTCCGCGCCACCCGCTTGCCTTGGATGGTGAAGAGGAGCTCGTCGTTGCCGGGGCTCAGGCTGGCCCAGTTGGACGACCCGGTGAGCACCAGGTGGGAGTCGGGCACGCCGTTGTAGGTGCCCTGGACGACGAGGTACTTCTGGTGGCTGTAGTAGCTCAGGATCAGGTCGTCCTTGCCGTCCTTGTTGAGGTCGTAGTTGTCGTCGGGGTTGAAGTCGAGCCCGGTCGAGCGGAGCGGGATCCGCCCCCGCGGCGTGGGCGCGCCGATGACGCGCTTGGTGTGGTAGCCGATGAGCCCGTAGCTGACCCGCACCTGGCAGCCCTCGATGTACTTCTGCCGGATGGCCGCGGCGAGGTAGTCGCCCCGCCTGCCGCGCATCGTGTGCATCGACAGCGCCAGCCGGGTGCGCTTCTGACCGCCGGCCGCGTCCGGGGTCAGGCACTGCACCTTGCCCAGCGTGTCGAGGATCAGGTCGTTCTTGGCCCCCGACGGCTTGGGCATGATCCACGCGGTGTGCTTGTCGACCGAGTCGTCGCACACGCCGAGCCGGGGCGTCCCGCAGAAGAACTGCGGGGGCTGGCGGGTGTCGTAATCCTTCTTCATGTCGTTGAACAGCCGCACGAACTGCCGGAACAGCTCATGGTCGCCGGAGGTGAAGTAGAGGTCGTTCCACTGGTGGATGTTGGCGTTCTGGGTCATGTTGGCCGAGCCGACGGCGAGCACGTCCGTGGAGCGACCGGCGCGGGAGAACGTGTAGAACTTGGTGTGCAGGTTGTTGTACTCGTTCCTCTTGCTCCGGCACCCGGCCTTGCAGCGGTAGATGAAGCTGCTGTTGCTGCGCTTGGCGCCGATCTCGCGCCGGATGGCCAGCATCGCCCTCGTGTACTGGTGGTCGTTGAGGAGCATCTGCACCTTCACGCCCCGACGGTGGGCGGCGATCAGCGCCCTCGCGACCGGCATCCGGTCGAACGAGTACACCGCGATCCTGATCGTCGACCCCTTGGGCGCGTGGTTGATCGTGTCGATCACCCGGCGTTCGATCCGGTAGTGCCCCTTCTTGAGGTGCGGGTCGTTGAAGAACGGACCCTGCGGCGCCTTCCACCTCTTGCGCTTCGCCCGGGCGGCCTGGTCGGCCGGGTCGGTCTGGGCAGCCGCCGCCCGTTCCGCCGTGGACCCCGGGCTGCCCCCGGGAGCGGCCGCGGCCGTAGGCACGACGGCCTCCGGGGTGCCCAGCACCAGGGCCAGGGTGAGCAGGACCAACAACCTCGACACGTACACGCCTTCCTGACCGCCACCGTCGGGTGGCGTCGTCACGCTCAGGCCCCGTCCCACACATCGCTGCGCGAGCACGGCCGGGGCACGTCGACCGGGCCCAGCGGTTCGCAGACCCGGTCCGTCCGACAAGAGGAGACGGCGCCGGGCCACGGAAAGTTGCGCACGGATCGCATCCGATCCGGCGCGGGCCGGCTACCCGGCGGCCGGGCCCCCCGCTCCGGCCGCCGACGGCGCCCCCTCGGGCACCTCGACCTCGCCATCCCGCGCGCGGCTGATCGCGCCCAGCACCGAGAGCGTGAAGCCGACGAAGGCGACCCAGCCCCATCCCGCGCGCGGCTGGTCGCCGACCAGCATCAGCCCCACGACGCCGGCGACGACGAGCGCATAGGTCGACGGACTCCGCACGAGCGCCGGCACCGCGTCGAGGACGTGGGCCGGGGACAGGTCGCCAGGCAGCATCCGTGACGCCACCGCCGTGGCGCCGTACGCCAGGCCGGCCACCGACCCCAGCGCCGTGGCGCCGCGCGCCGCCGATGCGGGCCAGGAGTGGGGCGTGCTCGTGGCCGCGGTCGTCCTCGGCGTCGCGGCGGTGCCAGTAAGAACCCCAGGCCGTCCAGCCCCACGCCCAGGAGGTAGCGCCAGGACCGCAGCAGCCGCCCCAGGAGTCGCGGGTCGAGGCCTTCGCCTGCGGTGGTGCCGCGAGCAGCCATCGCCTGCAGCACCGATCCGAGGCCGTAGCAGCAGGCAGCCGCGAACGCGGTGAGGAGACCGAGTGCCACCCAGCGACGCCAACCCAGGTGCGGCAGCGGGGACAGCGCGTGCCGGCTCCCCCTCTCCCCACCCGGACGTGCGCGAGGTGCGCATGTCGCCGGGGCGAACCTGCACGAGGCGGTGCTGCAGGCACTCCGCAAGATCGCCGACGACATCGAGGGGAACTCATCCGCCCGACCTATCAACGAAGCACGTTCGACCCTCTTCGTCGAAAGTGGAGACAAGCCCCAGCTCCCCCAGGACTGGGGTCGCGCTCGTTTCGGACAGTGCGCTCGTGCGGGGGCCCGGCTTGAGCCCCCGCACAGCGTAACCATCACGGTCCGGGCTCGTTGCACCGGAGAGACCCCAGAACGTCACCACGGTTGCCAGCAACCCAACGTGGCGCGCCAACACCCAGGGAACCCTCTTTGGGACCGGAACGGCGACTGAGCCGTTCCCCCACGAATCGCAACACGGAACACCCAACACCTGAAGGGCAAGACATTGCAGAAGCGCAACATCATCACCGGCCTCATCCTCGCGGGAGCGCTCGTCATCGGTGGCACGGGCGGCGCAGTCGCCGGTGACCTCATCGGCAGCAAGGACATCCGTGACGGCTCGGTCAAGGTGAAGGACATCGCCCCCGGCGCGGTCGAGAAGTTCACCGCCTCCACCAAGGGGGTCCCCGGCCCGGTCGGTCCGGTCGGCCCCAAGGGCGCGGACGGCAAGGACGGTGCCAAGGGCGACCCCGGCAACGCGCTCGTCGGTGCGAAGTACCGCACGCTGACCTACATCAACGGCGGTGGCGGATCGGCCACCGTGGCGTGTGACGACGACCCGACGGTCTCCCAGACCTACACGGCCATCGCGGGCGGCGTGCAGGGCGGCACCGTGGACACGCAGGACGACGGCTTCGTGGTGAACTCGTCGTTCCCCGGTCGCATGAACTGGGACACCGGCACCCCGCGTCCGGGTCGCCTCGACGGCTGGATCGTCCTCGGCAACGGGCAGCAGACCAGCACGCTGACCGTCTGGGCGCTGTGCGTCCCCAACACCAGCATCACCGTGGACGCCGGGACCATCAACAACTGACACCGGCCATCACGACCGGCCGTCGGGGAATCTCTCCGAAGGCTCGGGCGAGACAACCTCCTTCCTGGACGGACCGGCGGGCCGCGCCCACCGCCTGAGAGGAGATTCGCGGGGGAGTTCTCCTCTCACCCAGCAGGGCCCCGGTGCCACGACATGGCGCCGGGGCCCTGCCTCCTTTTCCGCCACACCTGTTGGAAGGGCTACGAGACGACTGGACCCCAAGGCGGGGCCATCCGCATGCCGCCGGCGCCGACCTGCGGAAACCAGCGCGATTGCGCGGCCCCACTTGACTGCGGGCCACGTGTGATCGTGCGGAACCCAGAACGCCGAGCTTGGCCCTGAAATGACCCTGAACGTGGGGTCCAGGTGGTCAAACGGCCAAGGCCATTGCGGACGCAAACAGGGCTCTGACCTGCGGTCTTTGCAGATCAGAGCCCTGTTTCTCTCGGTCGGGGTGACAGGATTTGAACCTGCGACCCCTTGGCCCGCAGCGTGTGCGCACGCCCCCGTCGTGGGGTTTGCTCTCGAATGACACATGGTGCCTCTGACCTGCGGAAACTCGAACTCCACGTTCGGGGATGGACTGGCGCCCTTGATCCGCTCCGCTCGGCTTTGGCGGTTTGCGCTGCCGTTTTCGGTACATGAACGCGCCACGGTTCAATCCCCGTCGTCAGGCTTGAGGCGACGTCGCACAATCACTTGCTGCAGCAACGCTTGAAGCCACCGGCCCCTGCTTGGCCCGCCTACACGGGGTCACGTGCACAGTCCCTCCAGGAGGGCGGAGGCACGGAACAGGGCTACGGATCGCGCGGTGATGCTGGCCTCGCGTTGGGCGAGCCGGTGACTCCTCGGTCTACCAACACGAGCTCGAGTCGACCGGCCACGCCCTGCTGGGTCAGGTGCTCCAACATCAACTCGCTGGCCCGGTTCTCGTGGGTGGAGGCGGGAACCACCATTGCGGCCACCGGAAGACCGGTGACGTCAACGGCCACGACACGCTTCGCGCCCTTGGTGCGGCCGTAGGGGCCGCCTCGGTTGTGGAACGTGAACCCGCCGTTCGATGCTCCGCGTGCGAGGTGGGTGTCGATGACGACCATTGAGGGCGCCTGCTCTGCCCTTCCGTTCTGTTGGCACGCGCGGCTGCGTGCAGCAACGTCAGGGCCTGCGCCCAGGTGCCGTCCCGGAACCAGCGGCGGAACTGCGACCAGACATGGGTCCACGGCCCGAACGACTCCGGAAGGTACCGCCACTGGCAACCGGTCTGGGCGATGTACAGCATCGCGTCCACCACGCCCGAAGGTCATGGGCGTGCCTGCGACCGCGCTTGCCCGGCGCGTTGAAGACAGGCGCTAGCAGGTCCCACTGCTCATCGGTCAGCTCACTTGGGTACGGCATGGCCCGCACGGTGACGACACCACTCGTCCAGACGATCGGGACACACTCAGTCAGTCCGACTGGGCTGCGATAGGGGACTCGACCTTGCGAAGACTGACAGCGGCCATCGCTGCGACGGCGGCCATGACGACTGCACTCACCCACGCCGCGGCTCCGAACCCGTCCATGAAGGCCGACGTGGCAGTCGCGACGAGCTCGCTGCCGGCCCCGGCCGGCAGGTCGCGTCCCATATCGACGGCTGCGGCCAGTGTCTCCGGCGGGGCGCTGACACCGGCGTCGGCGTACTGATCACCGGCGCGCTCCGAGCTGAAGAAGGCGGCGCCGATGCTGCCGAGTGCTGCGATGCCCAGGGCAACCCCCAGCCCTGTGCTGGTCGTCGGGCTGACAGGATTTAGACCTGCTGGCTCGGTGCGCACGTTTCTCCTGGGTGTCGCCGTCCCAAGCGGCCTCGCGCGGTGGAGTGGGGCACACCTCTCTCGCGGCCGGGACGGGCGACCCGCACGCAAGCGATCTGCGCGCTGGTCCGGCCGTGCGGCGGTGGACCTGCCGGTCCGCCAGCCCGCGCGGTCTCAGCTGGTTTTCAGCAAAGATCGTCAGGCACGACGAAGCCCGACTCGTAGGCGCGAATAACCGCCTGCGTCCGGTCACGGACTCCTAGTTTCGCCAGCACGGCCGCCACGTGCGTCTTCACCGTCTCCACGCCGAGGTGGAGCGTCGCGGCGATCTCCGGGTTGGACAGGCCTCGAGCCATCGCCCGCAGCACCTCCTCCTCCCGTGCCGACAAGCGAGCCAGGTCGGGACCGCTCGCGCTCGGTTGCCGCGACCGTTGCCGCACCAGCTCGCGGAGCTTGGCGGGGAACAGAAGGGTGTCCGGTTGGACGGCCAGGCGTACGGCCGCGACGACGTCGTTAGCAGGGGCGCGCTTGAGCAGGTAGCCGCGGGCGCCCGCCAGCAGGGCGTCGTAGACGTGGTCGTCATTCTCGAACGTCGTCAGCACGATCACTGCGGGTGGCCGGTTGCCTGCAGTGATGGTTCGGGTGGCGGTGATGCCGTCGACCCGGGGCATCCGGATGTCCATCAGCACGACGTCGGGGCGCAGCCGGCCGACCTGGGACACCGCCTCGGCGCCGTCCTCCGCCTCGCCCACGACGTCGAGGTCGTCCTCCGTCGAGAGCGTGACAGTAATGCCGCGACGCACCAGGGGCTCGTCGTCAACGAGCAGCACCCGCGTCATCGTGCGGTCCTGATGGGCAGCACCACGCGCAAGCGCCAGCCGTCGTCTGTCGGGCCAGCGGTCGCGTGGCCGCCGATCGCCGTGACCCGTTCCCGGATTCCTCGGAGGCCATGACCGCGCCGGTCCCCCATCCGTCGGGGAGGGGGCGCGGACGTGTTCGTGACCTCGAGAGTGAGAGCACCCCCAGTCCGATCGAGGCGGACCCGACACGGTCCGGAACCGTGGCGCAGGACGTTGGACAAGGCCTCCTGAGCCACCCGGTAGAGCTCCCGGGAGACGACCGGGGGTACGGCGTCGTCAGCGTCGCCAGACCGGTCCTCCATGGTCACGTCCAGGCCAGCGCGGCGGGCGGCAGCGACCAGGTCGACGAGGTCAGCGAGGTCCGGGGTCGGTCGTCGCGTCGTCTCCTCCACCCGCAGCAGCCCCAGCACGTGGTCCAGCTCGCCCGCCGCCTGTCGGGCGGCGCTCTCGATCGCCGCCAGCGCCTCGGCGACGAAGCCGGGATCGGAGTGCTGCACCCGGGCTGCCGCAGCGGCCTGCACGGTCACCAGGCTCAGCGCGTGACCGACGCTGTCGTGGATCTCGCGGGCGATCCGGTGTCGCTCGCCCAGCTCCGTCGCCTCCCGCTCCAACCGGTCCACCCGCTCGCGGAGCGACGGTCCGAGCAGCAGAGGAGCCAGCCGGCGCAGCCCAGCCGCCAACAACGCCCCGAGCGCCGGAACGGCAAGGACTGAGGGGAGCACCAACCATGGGCTCTGTTGGAAAGCCAGGAACGGGACCGGCCCCGTCCAAAGGACCAGGGCCGCTCCCGCCAGGACGTGCGCCCACAGCCAGCCCACGCTCCGCCAGCGGTCGTGCCACTGGGTGGACGCCTGCGGGAGCCCGCCGAAGAAGGACACCGCGAGCATCGACTCGGATGCGGTGCCCTCGATCCGTCGTACGGCGGGCAGGGCCCCCACCGCCAGCACCAGGAGCGAACCGATCAGCACGCCGATGGTCACGACGAGCGGCTGCGCAAGTGCAGTGGCCTGGCCCACCGCGGCGGCGAGAAGGGCCGCGAGCATCGTGAACGCCAGGGCCAGGGCCGCGCCGAGCATGACGAACGCCACTCCGAGCAGGGCGCCCGGTCCCAGCACGGCGGTCGCCGCTCGGCGCAGGCTGCTCACCGGGCCATCGTCTCAGGTTCTTGCCCCCGACCGGCTCCCTCGCACGGGGGAGTGCGTGCGGCGGATCGCCGACCGACCGACCCCAGCCCGGAAATCCCGACGCGAGGGAGCGCTGTCCCCCGCGCGGGGGAATCGGCTCCCGCGCCGCGGTGGTGCTGTGGGGTGCATGACTGATACCCATGCCTGCTTCGAGCCGGTTGACGCCTCCGTCGACACAGACGGCGCGTCATCGAGGGTCCACGCGTCCGAGTCGTCCCGGCCGTCCACGTCCGGGTCGGCGGCCTTTCGTCGACTCTGGCGCCAGTGGCCTCGGTGGACCGCGTGGGGTGCCATCGTCTGGTCGGCGGTGTTCGCGACATTCGGGGCAGTGTGGTGGGCCGGCTGGCAGTGGTACCCATTCGCGACCGTCCACGAAGACCGCTCGAGCGCCTCGCTCTTCGAGGGGGCGCCGCCGCACGTCATGGGCCCCCTGTTCCTGGTGCTCGGCGTGGTCGGCGTCGCCAGCGGCTTCGTCATGCTCCAAGAGCACGTCGGCCCGGCACTGCGTCGCGCCGCAACCGGGTACGGCGCCGGCGCTGCCGTGCTGTTCGCCGGCGTAATGTCGGACTACACGCCACTCACCACGCTGGTGATGTGGCCGGCGATGCTGGTGTTCGCCTTCACCGGAGTCCCCGGCGCGCAGGACGGCATCGGCGACATCCTGTATTGGCACCGAGTGAACGTGCTGCTGATCTTCGTCGGAGGGTTGCTGTGGGCGGGAGCGACGCTCGGCCACTACCGCCGTACCCAGGGGGCGTGCAGTCGTTGCGGGCGCGGTGGGCTCCGGCCAGAGCCCACGACCGAACGGTTACTGCGCTGGGGCAGGGCAGGGGTCTGGGTGGCAGTGCTGTCGACGGTCCCGTACGACATCACCCGGCTCGCCTGGTTCCTCGGCTGGCCGCTAGGCCTGTCCGACCCGTTGTACGACAGCCTCGCGGCGACCCCCGGCCTGCTCGCCATCGGGCTGGTGCTCGGGCTGGTCTCGACGGGAGGGGCGATGCTCACGCACGGACTGATCGCCGCGTGGGGAGAGCGGTTCCCGAGCTGGGTGCCGCGACTCGCCCGCAGAAGAGTCCCGGTAATGCTGGCGGTCATCCCGGCAGCCACCGTCACGGTGACAATTCCCGCAGCGTCGGTCATGTTCCTCAACCCCCGGGTCAACGACGGGTTCTCAGCCGAGAACTGGAGCACCTGGGCCCCCAGCCTGATCTGGCTGTTCTGGGCGGTCGGGTTGGGGGTGGCCACGTACTGCTACTGGCTGCGTCGTCGGGGGCCGTGCCAGCACTGCGAGCGCACGGACGGACGGACTTGCGATGATCTTCCTGATCGACAAGGCCGCATCAGGTGACTCGACCTGGCGGGACGTGTGCGACGCCGTCGCTATGGGGAACCTACGACAGCGGAAATAGGGCCACTCCCGCTCGGCGAGCGGCACACGCGCGCACCAGAACTGTTCCTCGCCAGGCTGGCGGCGGTGCCGGAGAGCTGTGGACGATCGATCAGGTCGCCGCACTCTCCCGACACCGCGGCCCGCGTCCTAGGACACTCCTCCTCCGTGATCACCAAGGAGTACTACATCGAAAGGGACCGGTCAGCGCCCGACGTGACGCACCTTCTGCAGAGCTTCGCCGGCCGGAAGACGACGACCCCGCCGAGCGAGTGAGTCTGCGGACTACGCCCGATGACCACTCCAGGAACGAACGTCCGCAGGGCTCCCCAGACCGAGGCAAAGCCGGTCATGCGACAGAGTTTTCGGGACATAAACGTGGCACGAGGCGATTTGGCTCGAAACGCAAGTAGCCCCTGATCAGCGTTTCCGCTGGTCAGGGGCTACTTCTCGGTCGGGCTGACAGGATTTGAACCTGCGACCCCTTGACCCCCAGATTCGCGCAGGGGGTCCAGCCACGTCTGTCGGTGGACAGTCCCGTGGTTGCGTTTCCGCAGGCCAGACGGTGTTTTGAGTCCAGCGGCGGCGAATGGCGTCCAACCCCGTCTAGGGGCCGTCTTGCGACCGGACTGCTACCAAAACTGCTACCAACTCCTACCGGCGCGGCGCCCGTGGCTCACCCCAGTCCGAGACTGTCCCCCAGTGCATCGGCCAGACCCTGACGGCTGGCCGCAGTGACGTGGCTGTAGACCTCCAACGTGATGACCTTGGAGGAATGCCCCAGCAACTCCGATACCGCCGCCAAGTCGTGACCCTGGCTCAACAGGGTGGTCGCCACGGTGTGCCGCAGAGTGTGCGGCGTGGCCTCCGGGCACCCGGCCCGCACCGCCAACGATTTGAACCGGCGCCCCACGTTGCGTGGGTCCAGCGGCGTCCCCACCTCCGTTGTAAACACCCGGTCGTCGTCCTGCCATGCGGCGCCAGCCGCCAGCCGCTGGACCGCCTGTGCGGCCTTGTGGGTGCGAAGGCGTGTCACCACGGGCCGACTCAGGGACAGAGTGCGCCGAGACTGTGCCGTCTTCGGTTCGTTCTCCACCAGTCCGACTCCGTCCACCCGGCCCAACGTGCGACGGACCCGCACCACCGCGGCGTCTAGGTCAACGTCGGACCACCGCAGTGCGAGCGCTTCCCCGCGCCGCATTCCGGTCCCGGCGAGCAACGTCCACAACGCGGCCAGCGGGTCGTGCTGGGCGAGCGCTAGCAGTGTGTGCAGTTGCTCCTGTTCCAAATGGGGCGCCTCCCGGGCCGGAAGACGGGGACGCCGGACCGCAACCACCGGGTTGACCGCCAGAAGCCGGTCCCGCACCGCCGTGTCGAACATGGCCCGCATGGCCGCGTACACCGACCGCCGGGTGGACGGCCCTAGCGTCGCCTCCAACGCGACCAGCACCGCCTCCACGTCCGCGCCGGTGACCTTCCCCAGCTGGTACTCCCCCAGTCGCGGGACGACGTGTTTGGTCAACAGCGACCGGTAGAGGGCCTGGGTGCTGGCACGACGGCCGGATGCGGGCAGGGACGTTTCGATCCACTGCTGCGCGTACGACGCGACCGTGGCCCGCGAGTCCGACGCCGGACCTCCCGCCATGACGCGGGCGATCTTGTCCCGTCGAGCGGCGCGGGCTGCCGCCCTGGTCTTCGCCTTGACGACCTGGCGGCGGCCATCGACGTGGTAGGTCGCCACCCACCGGCCGTCGCCGGACTGCTGGTAGACGCTGCCTTCGGTGATCCTCATTGCGTTCTCTTTCCTCGTGGGTCGGGGGGCAGGAACCCGCGGCGACGTGCCTCGCGGGTCCACCGGTGGATCGTCGTGACGGGCACGCCGTTGCGCTCGGCCAGAAAGGTGGCGGGCGCACGGGCCTGACCGTGTCGCTTCGCGAAGGTGAAGACCTTGGCGAACTGTTGGTACCAGTCGTCCGTCCCGTCGGGACGACCGATTTCGTAGAAGGGCGGCACGTCGGTCGGAAGCAGGACGCTTGCACCCATCTCTGCGTTGACCAGAGACTCCGAGAACGGGAAGGCCCGTACGTCGGCTCCGCCGAGGTCAGTGCCGGTGAAGGTCAACCGGACCAGCCGCAGCCCGCCGCCGGGGTCCACTTCATATAGCGCTTCGACGTGTGCGCCGGTCGTGAGGAACTGCGACGACTCGACCGTCAGGGGGTTCTTTCGTCTAGCCACGTCCACGACGGTACCAGTTCCGCTGATCTAGTTGCACAGTTCTGCACGACTACGCGATCATGTGGACTACCCCTTCCGAGAGGAGGCCAACCCCATGGCCACACGCACCCTGGGCGGGCTGCCCGCCCTGCTGACGGTCGAACAGGTCGCCCAACAGCTGGGGATCAGTCGGGCACGCGTCTACCAACTCATCCGCCCGAACGACGACGGCACCGGTCCGCAGATTCCCAGCGTCACCGTCGGGAGACTGCGCAGAGTGGCCGCCGCGGACCTGATCGCGTACATCGACGGCCTGCGGGTCGAGACGACGTCCTGACGGCGGCCGACCATGACCACCGTTCGGTCGGACTGGCGCGTCGCCACCCTCCCGCCCGACTACCTGCGGCAGTTCAGCCGCCGGATGGTCCAGGACGCCGTCGCCGAAGCGACCGCCGCCTACTGGCGCCGTCGCACCGGCGCGTTCGAGCGCGCCCGCCCTGCCGCCGTGGACGTGTGAGGTTCACCCATGACCTGGTCCCGCTTGTCCGACACGTTCAACATGGACCCCCGCCTACTGGAATGCTCCCGTTCGGCCCGCCTACTGCACGTTGAAGCGCTGGTGTGGTGCAACCAGCAACTGACGGACGGCCGACTCCCGTACGGCGCCCTGAGCCGAATCACAGACGCCGACTCTCCCGACGCCGCGGTGGCCGAACTGACGGCCGTGGGCCTGTGGGAGCCCATCTCAGGGGCACCGGCCTGGCAGGTCGACTGGTCCGACCAGCTGGGGGCCGAGGAAGTCCTGGAGGCACGCGCCCGGAACGCCGAACGGCAGAAGCGGTTTCGAGACCGCCGACGACGCCACGAAGACGGGGACCACACCGCCTGTGACCCCACGAAGTGCCCCGCCCTTCTGCACAGGCGTAACGCGCTACGTAACCCGTCTGGTAACGCTGTTGGTAACGGCTCCCCGTCCCGTCCCGTCCCGTCCCCAACAGGGACAGGAACCCCGACGGCGCGGCCGGTTCCGGCCGCCGCGCCGACGCCGCGTGTACCGAGTGTGGCAAGTCGCGACGCGATTGTGAACGCGCACCACGAACCGCCGATGACGCAGGCCACGACTTCCGTCCGCGTGACCGCGAGCCGGTGGGCGTCGAACCCGCTCTGGACGCGCCCCTGGACAAATTCGACCGGTCGGCCGCCCGCCCGAGGACCGCTGAGGACAGGACAGGAAGCCCATGACCTCGCCCACCATGCCCCACCTACCGAGCTCACGAAGGTCTGCAACAGAGGCGGCCATGACCAAACCTCGCCCTACCGCGAACACCCACCACGAAGGAGACCGCACCATGACTGAAACCGACGCCGAGAAGTCTGGGCCGATCCCACCGCCCCCTCCAGCCCAAGAGGTCGAGACACGAACCCCAGAACACGTCGAAGAGGTACGGCTTTCGAGCCGCTGCGACTTCGAGCCGAACGACTGGGTAGAGGTCTCGGTCACAGTGCAGTTGGGGGACCGGCTCATCTCGTTATGGCCCCAGCGCGCCCTCGAACTTTCTGAGGTACTTCACAGGGTGGCCGCCGATGCGATCAGCGACATGAACGGCGCAGCCCCCTTCTTCCCGGCGGGTATCCGCTTCCCCCGCTACGCACACCGATCGCGACAGGAGTGACGACCATGAGTGACATCAGGACCTACTCGGACAGTCCCCCGCCGGAGGACTACGGCAACGGCGACACGTGGGCCGACGACGGCCCGTGGGAGGTGCCCGCCGACCTCCGGCCCTACTACGCCGAAGCGAACCCCAGTCGCATCGACACGGAGGCGTACCTCCAGAACGGCGTGGACGTCGTGGAGGAACTGACTGCCGAACGGACCCGGGTGATCGACCCCGGAGACGACCGCCGGGCGCCCACCGTGGTGGAGGAGCCGTACACCGTGAACGGCCTGGTCCACAAGCAGGGCGCCGACTACTACCCGACGTGGCTTCACACGAAGCGGGTCGACCTGGCCATACGCGCCAAGCAGGCCGCCGACCGACAAGCCGCAGTCAAGGCCGCGTGGCTGGTGTGCGACATGTGCGGAGCCAAGGCGCCCAACGTCCGGCCCCTCCACCTGCCGAACAGCGACGCAGTACCGCGCCACCTCCGGGTCGCCGTCCACACCTGCTACACCTGCCAACCCTTGCTATACGACGCCGCCCGCGTCGCCGTCGCCACCCGGGAAGCCGACCGGGTCCTAGACGATGGCCGCCGCGCCGGGGACGTCGCCGCCGCCATCATCGCCCGCCGGATGGGTGGCACGTCATGAGCGACCCCCTCTACAGCAACCCGCCCCTGCGGGGCCACGTCCTCTACGTGGTCTCACCGCCGGCGCCCGCGGCACCCCGCCGGAACCTGCCGCCTTGGACGTCAACCGCCGACAAGATCGCCGCCGCGGAGAGGCGGCTACGCGAGGCCCGCGCACGGTTCGCCGAACAGGATGCGCAGGCCGCAGCCGCTGTCCGTCAGCGTGAAGCTGAGGCCGCTGCTGCCGCCCGCCAACGTCAGTCCGACGCCATCACACGACGTGAAGCCAAGCGCCCACCGCCCGGACCGCCACCCACCCCGGCAGACCTGGGCCTGATCGTCGGGCAGTGGCGCCGCAACCGCACGCCGTAGGCCCACACCTACCAGCACCCACCACCCACCCACACCACCAGGGAGGCCAGCGGTGGCACCCACCTACGGCCACGCATGGAACCAACGCCGCCGACAGTGGGCGCAGCTGCTGCCCGTGCCCTGCGCCCGGTGCGGCCAGCCCGTGCACCCCGACGACGCGTGGGACCTCGACCACCTGACCCCCGCTGCCCTCGGAGGCGGACCCGACACCGCACGCCCCGCACACCAGCGCTGCAACAGGTCGGCAGGAGTCGAGACCCGCGAAGCGATCAAACACGCGGCGGCGCGCATCGTCGCCGAACAGGGAGCGACAGGGGCGGCCGGTTTTTTTGTCGGCCCCGATGTCAGTCCGAACTCATCACTCGCGCCTCTCTCTCCCCAGCGGTCACAGGACGCGCACGACCCGGTGGCGTCCCCCGGTCCCGAACACGAGTGCTGGCAGGTGCCCTGGATCGGCCCCGGTCTGCTCGCAGTCCCCGCCGACGCCTCATGGCCGCGCTTCATGACCCGACCGCACCCGAGCGCGGTCGATTCGTACGGCGAGGAGTTCGCCGCATGGTCGAGGGCGAGGTCGGGGCGCCCGTTGCGATGGTGGCAACGCCTCGCGGCGGCCCGGCTCCTCGAACACGACGCCGCCGGGCACCTGGTGTGGTTGTGGGCGGTGCTGTCGACGTCGCGGCAGGTGGGCAAGAGCGTGTTGTTGGGCGAACTGGCGTTATGGCGTCTCGACCAGTCCGAGCGGTGGGGCGAACCGCAGTTGGCGCTACTGGTCAGCAAGGACGTCGCAGCGGCACAAGAGGTCCACCGTCCCGCGCTGGCATGGGCGGACGCGCAGGGGTGGTTGGTGCGTCGGGCAAACGGGCAGCAGCAGATCGAGGACCCGGCGACGGGGTCCCGGTGGGCGATCCGAGGATCGGGGTCGACGTACTCCTACACGGTGAGCCTGGGTCTGCTGGACGAGGCGTGGTCGCTTCCGGAGTCGGTGGCCGACGACGCGTTGGGGCCGACGCTGGCGGAACGGGTGAGCCCGCAACTGCTGCTGACCTCCACCGCCCACAAGCAGACGACCGGGCTGCTGCCGAAACGTCGGGCGCTGGGTCTGGCCGAGCTGGACGAGCCGGGCGAGCTGCTGTTGCTGGAGTGGTCGGCACCGGCGGGCGCGGACCTCGCCGACCGGACGGCGTGGCGGGCCGCATCACCGCACTGGTCGCCGCGACGCGAACGGCTGATCGCTGCCGCTCACACTGCCGCGCTGGCAGGTGGGGACGCCCGGACGCCGGCGGGTGTGGACCCGCGTACGTCGTTCGCGTGCCAGTGGTTGAACCGGTGGCCGGCCGTCGCTGCCGGGGCCGGCGCGGGGCGCGACGAACCGCTGTTGCAGGCCGACGCGTGGCCCGCCCTGGTCGACTACACGGTCGGCGGCCCGGCCACGTCCGCCGTGATCGCGGTGGAGGACCACTACGGGCGCGGTGCTGCGGTCGCGGTCGCCACCAGCACCCCGCACACGGCCCACCACAGCGCCCGACGTGAGCGCGTGGCGGTGTGGGGACGGACGTACGGCTCACGGGCCGACGCGTTCACCGCAGCCCGTCAGATCGCAGCACAGCGGCCCGGCGCTCGGCTGCTGGTCGGCGCGTCGCTCGACGGCGACCCCGACATACCGGCAGACGTGGTGGCGTCGGTGGAGCTGGCGTCCACGACCACCACCCGCACCGCCCTGCCGCTCGTCCGCGAACTGGTCGCCAGCGGTCGCCTGGTCCACGACGGCGGCCCGGAACTCGCCGGGCAGATCGACACGGCGCGGGTAGTCGAGGCCGCCACCGGAGGGCTGAACCTGTCTACGAAGTCGGGTCGCAGTGACCTCCTCCGAGCCGCGTCGTGGGCCGTCGCCGCACAGGTGAGCGCTACCGGCACGCTGCCGTTCTTCATCTACTGACACCCATCACGGCCCCGGGGTCACTCCAGAACCTGGTGGAGCGCCACCGCCGCAGCGGCGGACGCCGTGATAGCCACGCCCGGTCCAGCCGGGCTGCTGGCCGCGTAGGCGGCGACTGCGCCCGCTCCGATCGCCGCCCAGCGAAGATGGAGTTTCTGATCCTTGCCTGTGCGGCTGCGCCGCTTTGGGTCTACCATTCTGAGCAACTCCGTTTCTCGTTCACACCGGGTGATGGGGACCTTGCAGCGGCGCTCCTGACCGAGCGCCGCTGCTGCCTTTTTCTGCTGGACCTATCGTCCCAACCGTCCTTCCGGATTTCCGGTTCCCCGTCCAACACTTAAACTATCGGCGTGTCACGAGGGTTCGGTGTCGTCCAGCGAACGTTGCTCACCCGCGTCGAAGAGACGTGGACTGAGTTGCGTCCGGAGCTGTGGCTGTGCGTGACGACCGTCGACCTCGGGCTCGGCGAGCACCGGGAGTCGCGGCGGCGTGCGGCACATGGTCTAGCGGCTGCGGGACGGATTGAGCTTCGTGCCGCCGAGGTGCCCGTGCAGTGCCGGGGCGAGCATCAGGCGATCCGACGGCTCCTGTTCGCTCGACTGCCGGTGAGCGCCGACGACCTCAATGACGCCGCCGAGCTGCGTGCGCGAGCGCGACGCACTCAGACGCGGATGTGGGACGCGATTGCCGCCGGACCCGAATATAAGAGGCTTCATGCCTGGATGCGGTGGTACGACGCCCACTACTGGAGCGACGAGAACATCTTCGACCTCGACGGCGATGACTCGTACTGAGGCGTGGCACCCCTCGAAGGCGGTACTACGATTCGCGCCCGGTGGAACGCCTTTCCGGGTGGGGCACCACGTGTGGACACGACTGCTCGGTCCCTTATCCACAGACCAAGTTGAGAACCTCCCGCGTTGTCGGACAGCGTGCACACACTGTCCCTATGACCAAGCGGATGACCCAGACTTCAGTGGCTGGGCGCAGCCCGAAGTCACCATCACCCTTCCCGACGGTCACGAGCACGCTGGCGTCCGCTTCGGCCTGCTCCGTGCGTGGGCCGTGGACGACGAGACCGGCGACTGGTGGGGCATGTGCAACTACAGCACCCGGCCCGGGATGCAGTACCTCAACTGGATTCACGCCGACCATCTGCGCCCGTGCGGCAACCTCACCGACGACGACGGCCTAGTTGGTCGCACACCGTGAGCCTGCTGACGTCCTAGACGCCCGGATCTGCCGAGATGCGTATGCGGCTTAGGCCTAGTTTCCGCAGTCAGCCCATCCGTCGGTCCACCATCCGTCGTCGTGCTTCGCGACCTTGAAGGTGCGGACGACGGTGCCATCAGTGTCCAGTCCGTGGATGCGCGGAGCATTCGCGGTCCCTTCCGACACGAGCGTGAGGCCGCCGGCAAACGGCGCAACCGCCTCCTCGGGCGACGGCTGTCCGGGTCCGCCGTAGTCGATGAGCGTCTGACGAGTACGGGTGCAAGGGAGTGACACCCCTGAGGAAGCCTCAGACTCGTTCGCAGGCTCGGCGGCTTGACCATGGCCGCAACCGCAGGTGAGGAGGAGGGCCAGGGCACAAGCCCCCCGCAGTCGTTGAGTCTGCATAACGCCCCTCCTCGAATAGGCGTTGGACGCTACGATCCCATCCGCCGTTCCAGCAGCGGATCACCAATCTCTGTGCCTGCCACGCGGCCAGACGTCCGGATCTGCCGCGATGAGTGCGTCAACGGGCCACCCGACGTCGCCGTCGGGCGACCTCGGCACGCACCACCAGTTCGAGGTGGTCCAACCGGAACCAGCGCCGGCCACCCGATAGGACCGAAGGCACGCGTCCCCGGACGGCGCGGGCCCGCACCGCCACCACGCTGCACCCCAGTAACCGCAGCCGCAGCTGGTGGGAGGAGCCAGTCATGTTCGTCGTCCGGTGGACGCGGCCTAACCGGCGGACTGGTCAGCCGACGTGCACGTTCCTCAGCGGCTTGCTTCCGGGCGGTCGCCAGTTCGACGACCTGGTCGCGGGACAGCGAGGGACGATGAGCGCCCGGCGTCAGGTCGCCACGGCGCACCATCTTCGGCACCAGGCTCACGTGCACGCCGAGCAGCTCGGCGGCCTCGCGCTGCGTCACCCACCCGGACATGCTCGGCAGGCTAGCCGCATCGGCTCAGTAACTGACAGCGCGGATGCCGTCCGCGGTACACAATGACCTATGGCCCCCAAGAAGGACTGGTCGATGGAGATTTTCGTCGGCTTTCTCGCCTTAGCAACCGTCGTTTCGATTTTCCTGATCGATGGGAACGAAGGTCTCATCTGGGCTTGTGGCTTCCTGTGGCTGTCCTTCGGGCCATTTCATCCAGTGGTTGGGAGAAGGCCGACCACCCAAGAAAAGCCCGCAGAGGTCCACGGCAGCCGTGGGTTGACAGATGGGGCGACGAGCACGTGGCAGAGGCGGGCGAGGTATGCCGAGACCATTCGCCTTCACGGTGCGTCTGCATGGAGCGAATCTGTGTGATGCCCTCCCGTCGGATTGCACCCGGTGCCTACTGGCACCTAGCCCACGATCACCAGAGTGCTGGTCCACACGACTACCTCGGGCCTGCTCACCCACCGCCTGCGGCAACTGCTACCAAAACTGCTACCAGTTCTCCGGCGCAGCAGACAGGAAGGGGCCGCTTCCCGATGGGAAACGGCCCCTGACCTGCGTATTCTCTCGGTCGGGCTGACAGGATTTGAACCTGCGACCCCTTGACCCCCAGTCAAGTGCGCTACCAAGCTGCGCCACAGCCCGAGTGCCTCCGGCGCGAAGCCTGCGAAGCGTGGGGAACACTACCGCAGCCCCTCGGCCGCCACGGAATCGACCCGCCCGTTCGCGGCACGGCGCCTGGCCCGACTGGGCCATTTGTCGCCGAACCCCCACGGGCGTGACCCGGCGGCGGTGAGCATGGACCCTCGACCTGTGGGGGGTTCCGATGCCAGCACTGCCACGCCTTGCTCCGACGATCGCCGCACTCGCGGCACTCGTCGGGCTGGGCCTCACCGCGCCCGGGGCTTACGCGGCACCCGAGACTGCCGTCCACGAGGACGGTGCGCACGCGCAGGCGCTGGCCGAGGCCGTCGCGCTGGCCGACCAGCTCGCCGAGCGCGAGCAGACCCTGACGGCGCTCAACCGACGCGCCGACGCGCGAGACCGGGCCCTCGTCGGACGCCGCGCAGTCCTGGCCGACTACGGCTACCACGGCGACCCGGGCGCCGTGCGGGCCGTGCTCCCGCTGGCGTCGTACGACGTCTCGGCCGGCTTCGGCCTGACCGGCCCGTTGTGGGAGGCCCAGCACGACGGGCAGGACTTCGGCGCGTACGCCGGGGAGCCTGTGGTCGCTGTCGCCGACGGCGTGGTCACCGAGGTGGCGGACGCCGGGCCCTACGGGCTGCGCACGATCCTCACGCTCCCCGACGGCACCGAGGTCTGGTACTGCCACCAGAGCGAGGCGTCGGTCTCGACCGGCCAGCAGGTCCACGTCGCGGACGTCATCGGCAGCGTCGGCTCGACCGGCAACTCCACCGGCCCGCACCTGCACCTGGAGGTGCGGACACCCGACGGCGCGGTCGACCCGATGGACTGGCTGCGGGCGCAGGGGCTCGACCCGTGACCCGCACCCGGCGTCAGCGCTTGCGCTTCTCGCGCGGCTTCTGGTTGATCACGATCGGCGTGCCGACGAAGCCGAACTCCTCGCGCAGGCGCCGCTCGACGAACCGCTCGTAGGCTGCGTCGAGCCGACCGCTCGTGAACAGCACGAACGTGGGCGGCGCGGTCGACGGCTGGGTGGCGAAGAGGATCTTGGGCTGCTTGCCGCTGCGCACGGGGTGCGGGTGCTCGGCGATGAGCCGGCCCAGGAACGTGTTGAGCGCCCCGGTGCCGATGCGCGTCTCCCAGCCCTCGAGCGCCTTGTCGATGGCCGGCACCAGCCGGTCGACGTGCCAGCCGGTGCGGGCGGTGAAGTTGATGCGTGGCGCCCACCGCACCTGCACGAGGTCGCGCTCGATCTCGCGCTCGAGGTAGTGGCGACGCTCCTCGTCGACGAGGTCCCACTTGTTGAAGGCGATGACCATCGCCCGGCCGGCGTCGCGGATCGTCTGGATGATGCGCATGTCCTGCTCGGACACCGTCTGGCTGGCGTCGAGCACCAGCACCGCCACCTCGGCGCGGTCGATGGCGGTCGTCGTGCGCAGGGAGGCGTAGTACTCGTGGCCGGACGCCTGGTTGACGCGCTTGCGGATGCCCGCGGTGTCGATGAACCGCCAGGTCCGGTCGCCGAGGGTGATCAGCTCGTCGACGGGGTCGACGGTGGTGCCGGCGACGTTGTCGACGACGACGCGGTCCTCCTTGGCGAGCATGTTGAGCAACGAGGACTTGCCGACGTTGGGCTTGCCGACGATCGCGATGCGGCGGGGACCGCCGACCTCGTCGAAGACCTCCTCCGGGGTCTCGGGCAGCGCCGCGAGGATCGCGTCGAGCATGTCGCCCGACCCGCGCCCGTGCAGCGCGGAGACCGAGAAGGGCTCGCCCAGGCCGAGGTTCCACAGGCCGTAGGCCTCGGCCTCGGTGCGCTGGTCGTCGACCTTGTTGGCCGCGAGCACGACAGGCTTGCCCGACTTGCGGAGGATCCGCACGACCGCCTCGTCGGCGTCGGTGATGCCGACGGTCGCGTCGACGACGAAGAGGACGGCGTCGGCCAGCGACACCGCCACCTCGGCCTGCCCGGCGATGCGCTCGGCGAGGCCGCGGGCGTCGGGGTCCCAGCCGCCGGTGTCGACGACGGTGAAGGCGCGCCCGTTCCAGTGGGCGTCGTAGGAGACGCGGTCGCGGGTCACGCCCGGACGATCCTCCACGACGGCCTCGCGGCGACCGATGATCCGGTTGACGAGGGTGGACTTGCCCACGTTGGGTCGCCCGACGACGGCCAGGACGGGGGTCGGGCCGGTGGCATCGGTCCCGGGGACGGACCCCGGGGTCGACGCGGACTCGACGTCGGCGTCGTAGTCAGTCATGGGTGATCACAGCTCTCTGGGTGGCTCGACGAGCCCGGTGTCGGGGTCGTCCTCGGATTGTCCCGCAGGAAGGGGCCCGGGCAAGGATCGGCGCGTCTCGGCGAGCGCGGCGGCCAGCTCGGACAGCATGTGCCCCCGGAGCAACACCGAGGTGGCCCGCACCTGTTCCCGCGTACGCGGCCACGGCTGCTGTGTCGTCCGCCACGCCTGCCCGAACACGATGTCGATGGTGTCGCCGCGCCCGGGGAGCGCGTTGGCGCCGCCGCCCGGCGGCCGGGTGCCGATCATCGTGACCGGCACCACCGGGGCGCCGGTGACGAGGGCCAGGTAGGCCGCACCGTGGTGGAAGCGGTGCAGCTCCCCGTCGCCACGGGTGCCCTCGGGGAAGATGCCGGCCACTCCCCCGTCGCGCACGACCCGCAGGCAGGCCCGGATCGCGCCGGGATCGGCGTGGAACCGGTCGAGCGGGATCTGTCCGGAGGCGCGCAGGAAGCGCCCGAGCCGGCCCGCGAACATCTCGCGCTTGGTCAGGGCGTGCACGGGGCGCGGCGAGAAGGTGGCGAGCAGCGGCCCGTCGATGATCCCGACGTGGTTGGCGGCCAGGATCACGCCGCCCGACGCCGGCACCCGGTCCGCGTGGTGCACCGTCACGGGCCACCGCGCCCGCACCAGCCGTGCCGCCACGGGACGCACCCGCTGCAGCACCCGGGTCGCGGGGTGCTCCTCCGCGCTGGTCGGCAGCTCCGCGCGGGTCACGCGGGCCGGACCTCCGCGGCCAGCTCGACGATGCGGTCGATGACCTCGGCGAGCGTGAGGTGGGTGCTGTCGACGTGGACGGCACCCTCGGCCACGGTGAGCGGCGCGGTGGCGCGACCGGAGTCGATGCGGTCGCGCTCGAGCAGCGACTGCTGGGTGCTGGCGACGTCGCTGCCGCCCTGCTCGGCCGCGCGCCGCTGGGCCCGGGCGTCGGGGTCGGCGCTGAGGTAGACCTTGACCTCGGCCTGCGGCCAGACGACCGAGCCGATGTCACGTCCCTCGACCACGATGCCGCCCGCGCCGATCACCTCGCGCTGGAGCTCGAGCAGGCGAGCCCGGACCTCGGGCACGGCACTGACCGGGCTGACCGCGGCCGTGACGTCCTCGCCGCGGATCTCGACGGAGACGTCGGTGCCGTCGACGGTGATGGTCGGGGCGAGCGGGTCGGTGCCGGACTCGATGGTGGGACGCCCGGCGGCGGCCGCGACCGCCGCCTGGTCGCGTACGTCGACGCCCTCGCGCAGCAGCCACCAGGTCATCGCACGGAACATGGCGCCGGTGTCGAGGTAGCGCAGGCCGAGACGTCGGGCCACGCCGCGAGACGTGCTCGACTTCCCCGATCCGGAGGTGCCGTCGACGGCGATGACGAGGGACCTGGAGGGGAGGGTGCTGGCGCTGCTCACGGGCGAGAAGGCTACCGGTGGGTCGTCCAGCCGCGGGATTCGAGAGCGGCCAGCAGGCGCTCGGCGCTGTCGCGCTCGACCACGAGCTCGGTGAGGCCGACCGGTCGGGCCGGGTCGTGGTCGATGCGGACGTCCTCGATGTTGACGCCGATCTCGCCGGCGTCGCCGAAGAGACGGGCCAGCTCGCCCGGGTGGTCGGGCACGGCCACGAAGACCGAGCGGGTCGGCCGCGCCGGGCCGCCGTGCTTGCCCGGGATCGCGGCGGTGCCGGCGTTGCCGCGGGTGAGGATGTCGGCGAGGTCGTCGTCGGCGTCCGAGGCGACCGCCGCCATCAGCGCGTCGAGGTCGGCGCGGACCTCGGCCAGCAGGTCGAGCACCGCCTCGGAGTTGGCCTCGAGGATCTGCTGCCACAACGCCGGGTCGCTGGCGGCGACCCGGGTGACGTCGCGCACTCCCTGGCCCGACAGGGCGAGGTGCTCGGCGGGGGCGGCGGCCAGCCGCCCGGCGACCAGCACCGCGGCGAGGTGGGGCAGGTGGGAGATCCGGGCGACCGCGCGGTCGTGCTCGACCGGCTCCATCACCAGCGGCGCGGCACCGCACTCGAGCACCAGCGCCTCGACGAGCCCCACCGCCTCCGGTCGGGCGTGGGGGTGGGGTGTGACCGCCCACGGGCGGCCGTCGAAGAGCGCGGCGCTGGCAGCCAGGGGGCCGGAGCGCTCGCTGCCGGCCATCGGGTGGGAGCCGACGTAGCGCCCGAGCTCGGCGGGGCCGACGCGGGCCGCGACCGCCTCGAGCGGGGCCGCCTTCACGCTGCCCACGTCGGTGACCACGGCGTCGGTCCGGCGGAGCGCCTCGACGACGGCGTCGCCGACCAGGGCCGGTGGCACGGCCACCACGACCAGCTGCGGACGGTCGGCAGCGGTCGCCGGGCGTCCGGCGCCGAGGCCGTGGGCGGTGCGCAGGTGCTCCTCGGAGGTGTCGCGCAGCGCCACCTCGATCCCGAGCCGGCTGCACACGAGCGCGATCGACGTGCCGATGAGCCCGGCGCCGACGACCTCGACCGGCCCGGTCAGGGCCGGCAGGTCGCCGTCAGCCATGGCTGGTGGTCCGCGCCAGGTCGCGACGCAGGTGCGCCGCACCATGGAGGTAGGCGTGGGTGATCTCGGCACGTGGCAGGTCGGTCTCGACGTGCGCCATCAGGCGCACGACCCGCGGCATCGAGCCCTCGATCTCCAGCTCGCGGGCGCACACCAGCGGGACGTCGGAGAAGCCGAGCTGGCGCGCGGCATAGGCCGGGAACTCGCTGGTGAGGTCGCTGGTCGCGGTGAAGATGATCGAGATGAAGTCGTCGACCTCGAGGCCGTTGGCCTCCATCACGTCGGTCACCAGCTCGGCCACCCGGTCGAGCATGTGCTCGCGGGTGTCCTCGTCGAGCTGGGTCGCACCACGTACTGCTCTCACTGCCACACGGTGAGCCTAGCGGCGCCGAGTCTCACTGGGTGTGGCCCATCGGCTGGGCGAGATGCGTGGGACCGTGCCGGGGATGCCGCACCCGAGCCCGAGTGACCTGACCGATGAGCGGTGGGACCTGCTGGGGCCTGCGGACCAGTCCACGGTCCAGAACGTACCCATCCACGGTGTCGCAGGACGTCCCGCTCGTCGGCAGACGCGTGCCCTCATCGCGGCATGCGCCCGGGTGCGTGACCCTCGTTTCAGGGGGCCTCAAGCTCGATGCGCGTCTCGGTGCAACGAAAGCCGGCGCGGCGGAAGGCCGCAGCCATGGGCGCGTTGGCGGCATCCGTGGTCGCGGTGACGCGAGGGGCACCCTGCTCGGCGTGGAAGCGGGTGATGAACGCGAGGATCTCGTCCACGTACCCCCGACCTCGGTGCTCGGGGAGCACGGCGAGGTATCCGACGTTGCGGTTCGTCGGGGTCGCTGACGGGATGGCGACACCGACGACGGTGCGGTCAGTCGTGGCGGCCGTGTGCCACCAGGAGCGTTCCCCGGGGCAGGCTCGGTAGTAGTCGATCTCGGCACGGGCCAGCTCGTCGGGACTGCTGGACTCGAGCTCGCGGCGGGTCATGACGTCCAGCGAGCCCTCCGCAGCGGCGGCGAACAGTCGTACGAACGTGTCGTCGTCGGCCGGCGCGAACACGAGCGAGCCGAGTGCTGGCGGCAACGGTCGATCCGCGTCCCACTGGAACTGGAGTCGCTCGTTGACCCGCGTCATGCCCGCTGCAGCAGCGGCACGAGTCTTCAGGTGCATCTCGGCGGCCACGGTCGCATGGTCGCGCCAGTCGTTCGGCAGTCGCATCGTGTGCGGCAGCGGGACGGCCACCCCTCGACGTGACAGGGCCTCGTGTCCCGCATCGAGAAGAGCCCTGGCCAGGCTGCCGCGGTCGGGCACCTGCGCATGAACGTCCCACACGTCCAACGCGATCGGCACGGTCGTGTCCCGGCCCCACCACATCGCTCGCCCGATGACCGCGCCAGACTCGTCGATCGCCAGGACGGACCACTCGGGCCGGATACGGCCCGCCGCGATCTCTGTTGCCACCTC
The DNA here is from genome assembly GCF_017086465.1 of Nocardioides sp. zg-1228. Classification (NCBI taxonomy): domain Bacteria; kingdom Bacillati; phylum Actinomycetota; class Actinomycetes; order Propionibacteriales; family Nocardioidaceae; genus Nocardioides; species Nocardioides sp. zg-1228. The sequence continues at coordinate 2,093,414 of NZ_CP070961.1, forward strand.
GTCGGCCGAGAGGCCGGTCTCGGCAGGAACGCTCAGTGTCGCCGCGGAAGCCAGCTGCGTGGCCGAGGGCTGGGCGATTCGCATCGCCCGAGTTTCCGCGGCCGCCCCAACCGTAGGCAAACCCTTTGTTGCTCATCGGTGGATCCGGTCGCTGACGTCGCCGACAGGGACACACCCAGTCAGAGCTGCGCGCTGTCCATCAGCTCGCCCAGCTCGGCCACGGTGAGCTCGCGCATCGCGCCCGGCCGCAGCCGCGCCAGGGTCAGCGGTCCGATCTGGGTGCGGGTGAGCCGGCGGACCGGGTGCCCGAGGTGTGCGAGCAGCCGCCGCACGATGCGGTTGCGGCCCTCGTGGATGGTGAGCTCCACGATCGAACGGTTGCTGCCCTCGCGCCGCGGGTCACCGCCGAGCACCCGTGCGTGGGTGACGGTGACCGGGCCGTCGTCGAGGGTCACGCCAGCGAGCAGCTCGCGGATGGTGCGGACGTGCACCTCGCCGTCGACCTCCGCGACGTAGGTCTTGTCGACCTGGTGGGAGGGGTGCGCCAGCAGCTGGGCGAAGTCGCCGTCGTTGGTGAGGATGATCAGGCCCTCGGTGTCGGTGTCGAGGCGCCCCACGTGGAAGAGCCGCTCGGGCCGGTCGGCCACCAGGTCGCCGAGCGTCGGCCGGCCCTCGGGGTCGGACATCGTCGACACGACGCCCCGGGGCTTGTTGAGCACCAGGTAGACCTTGTCGCTGATCGGCGGCAGCCGCTTGCCGTCGACGCGGATCACCGCCGTGCGGGGGTCGACCTTGGTGCCGAGGCGGGTGACCACCTCGCCGTCGACCTCGACGAGGCCGTCGAGCATCAGCTCCTCGCACTTGCGGCGGCTGGCCACCCCCGACTTCGCGAGCAGCTTCTGCAGCCGGATGAGGCCGTCCTCGTCGGTCTCGGGGCGCTGCGAGGCGGGCTGGTCGTTGTCGGGCGCGTCGTGCGGCTTCATGCGGGGTCCCTGGGCGAGCGGTGGGGGTGCGGGTGGGGCCGGGAGTGAGGGCGGGAGGTGGTCATGAGACCTCCGTCCCGCCGTCGGGCTCGGTGCCCGACCCGGAATGGGGCGAGGGGTGCCGGGCGGGAGAGTCGTCGGGCTCGGGCGACGGCTCGGAGGACGTTTCGGGGGACGGCTCCGGCGTCGGCTCGGGCGCGGCGTCGAGGCCGGCGACGCTGGCGAGCTCGTCCTCCAGGTCGTCCATGTCGGGCAGGTAGGGGGCGAGCTCGGGCAGCTCGTCGAGGGAGGTGATGCCGATGCGCTCGAGGAAGTAGGAGGTGGTGCGGTAGAGGTTGGCGCCGCTCTGCTCGTCCTGCCCGGCCTCCTCGACCAGTCCGCGGGTGAGCAGGGTGCGCATCACGCCGTCGACGTTGACGCCGCGGATGGCGGAGACCCGCGCCCGCGACACCGGCTGCTTGTAGGCGACCACCGACAGGGTCTCCAGCGCGGCCCGGGTCAGCCGCGCCTGCTGCCCCTCCAGGACGAACGCCTCGACGACGCCGGCGAACTCCGGGCGCGAGTAGAAGCGCCATCCGCCGGCCACCGACCGCAGCTCGAAGCCGCGGCCCTGCTCGGCGTACTCACGGACGAGAGCGTCGAGCGCCGACTCGACCTCCTCGACGGGGTGCCCCACCACCGAGGCGAGCCGCACCGTGCCGAGCGGCTCGTCGGAGACCATCAGGATGGCCTCGAGCGCGGGACGCAGCTCGGCGACGGGGACGGCGAGGGTCTCGACGTCGAGCTCCTGGTCGACGGACTCCCCCGCCTCGGCCGGGCTGCTGTCGGGCTGCTCGCTCACTGGTCCTCCTCGCGCACACCGGCGGGAGCCGGCAGCGGTACATCATCGTCGTCCGACGGGGCGCCGTCGAACTCGTCGTGGATCTCGACGTCGCCGTCCTCGGCGCCCGTCCAGCGCACCGTCAGCTCGCCGAGCGGGGTGACCTGGTCGAACGACACCGCGCCCTCGCGGAACAGCTCCAGGAGCGACAGGAAGCGGGCCACCGTCGTGAGCCGGTCCGGGGAGTCGCCGCAGAGCGCGCGGAACGTCATCGTGCCGCCGCGCCGCAGCCGGTCGACGACCAGCTGGGCCTGCTCGCGCACGCTGACCTTGGCGGCGTGGATGTGCTGCAGCGACACCTCGAGCACCGGCTTGGGCTCCATCGCCCGCGCCGCCAGCCGGGCGAACTCCTCGAGCCCGATGCCGATCAGCACGTCGGGCAGCAGCGTGGCGAAGCGCTCCTCCAGGCCGACCGCGCGCGGGTGGCGGCGCGACTCCGAGGCCAGCCGGTCCTCCATGACCGTGGCCACCTGCTTGAACGCCCGATACTGCATGAGCCGGGCGAAGAGCAGGTCGCGCGCCTCGAGCAGCGCGAGGTCCTCCTCGTCCTCCACGTCGCCCTGCGGCAGCAGCCGGGCCGCCTTGAGGTCGAGCAGCGTGGCGGCGACCACCAGGAACGACGTGGTCTGCTCGAGGTCCCACTGCTCGCCGAGGGTCTTGACGTGGGCGATGAACTCGTCGGTGACCTGGGAGAGGGCGACCTCGGTGATGTCGAGCTTGTGCTTGGCGATCAGCCCGAGCAGCAGGTCGAAGGGTCCCTCGAAGTTGTCCAGGCGGACGGCGAACGCCGGGGCCTCGCTGCCCGGCTCGAGCGAGTCGGCGGGCGCGGCGCCCGGAGCAGCAGGGCGGGCGGCGCTCACTCGGCCAGCAGCCGCTGCACCAGCGCGCTGTCGGCCCCCTGGCCCTCGAGGTCGGCGAGCACCAGCGCGAGCGCCTCGCGCACCAGGCGGCCCCGGTCGACGGCGAGGCCGTGCTCGCGGCGGAGCGTGAGCCGGGCGTGCTCGATGTCGAGGAGCTCGTCGGAGGTGACGTAGACCGTCATCTTCTCGTCGTGGCGTACGCGCCCGCTGGGCTTGCGCGGCCCGGCCGGCTCGGCCTCGTCGGCGACGGCACGCACCCGCCGCGGCCGGGTGTCGGCCTCGGCCCCCGCGGCGTCGACGGGGTCGGCGGTCGGCCGGAACAGGTCGTCCGCGGCCGGCATGCTCACTCGGCGGGCCACCGGGACAGCACCTCCTTCGCCAGCTGGCGGTAGGCGTCGGCGCCCGTCGACGACGACGCGTAGGACGTGATGGGCTCCCCCGCGACGGTGGCGTCGGAGAACTTCACGGTGCGACGGATGACGGTGTGGAAGACCTTGTCGCCCCACGCCGAGACCAGGCGCTCCATCACCTCGCGGCTGTGGAGCGTGCGCCCGTCGAACATGGTGCCGAGCACCCCCTCGATCTCCAGCTTGGGGTTGAGCCGCTCGCGCACCTTGTCGATCGTGGTCTTGAGCAGCGCGACGCCGCGCAGCGCGAAGTACTCGCACTCCAGCGGCACGATGACGCCGTCGGAGGCGGTGAGGGCGTTGACCGTGAGCAGCCCGAGCGAGGGCTGGCAGTCGATGAGGATGACGTCGTAGTGCTCGAGCGCGGGGGCGAGCACGCGCTGCAGGGTCTGCTCGCGTGCGACCTCGTGCACCAGCTGCACCTCGGCCGCGGACAGGTCGATGTTGGACGGCAGCAGGTCCATGCCCTCGATGCCGGAGGGCACGACGACCTCGTCGAGGGACACCTCGCGGTCCATCAGCAGGTTGTAGATGGTGAAGTCCATCTCGTGCGGGTTGAGGCCCAGACCCACCGACAGCGAGCCCTGGGGGTCGAAGTCGACGAGCAGCACCCGGCGCCCGAGCTCGGCCAGCGACGCGCCGAGGTTGATCGTGGTGGTGGTCTTGCCGACCCCGCCCTTCTGGTTGCACATCGAGACGACGCGGGCGCCGCCGTGCTCGGTGAGGGCCGGGGGCTCGGGGAAGACCGGCATCGGGCGACCGGTGGGCCCGAGCGGCTCCTCCGCCTGGAGGGTCGCGGTGGGCGACTCGATCGGGCGGTCGAAGGGGATCGGCTGGGTCACGGGCTGCTCGTCTCGCGGGGTCGGGCCTGGCTGGGCTGTCTGGTGCGGCACCGGCGTCCGCACGAGGGGCGGCATCTGCGGGGCACTGCTGCCCGTGTCGTGACCGGGGAATCCCGCACCGCTCATGTCTGCTCCTCGTGCCTCGTCGTGGCTGGGTCGTGCATCGGGCCTACCGCTCGATTGGACCACGTCGCACGCCCGCGACTTTGTCGACACGTCGACAGTTGTCGCACCAGTTCCGAGACGGTCCCGGCCTGCACCGCGCGGGACTCTACGCGGCCCACGGGGACGGACTCACAGCCGCCTCATCGCCACGGTCGCGATCACCAGCTCGCCGGCGCTGTCGGTGGCGTCGCAGTCCACCCTCGCCTCGATCACCCAGTCGTGGTGCCCCTCGGGGTCGTGGATGGTCTGGCGTACGTCGCGGACCCGGGCCGTGGTGCCCTCCTCGGCGCCGACGGGCTCGCCGACGCGCTCCTCCCCCACGACCAGCAGGTCCGGACCGCGCGCGTCGCCATCGGTGAGGACCCGGTCGTGCTCGGCGTAGTAGTCCTCCAGTGCGGCGTCCCACGCCGACCGGCCGACGACCACCTCGCGCGGCGGGTCGGTGCGGTCGGCGGCGGCGCGCTCGAGGCGTACGAGACCGTCGAGGTCGTCGCGGGAGACCGCGTCCACCCGCGCCCACATCGCGTTGCGCACCATCACCCGGAACGGCCGCTCCTGGCGCGAGAGGGGGCGCGGCGGGGGCGGCGGCTCGTGGTGCGCGACGGACGAGGAGGCGTGGTCGGGGTCGGCCAGCGCCTCCCACTCGTCGAGCAGCGAGGAGTCGGTCTGGCGCACGGTCTCGCCGAGCCACTCGATGACGTCCTCCACCTCGGGGGCACGGTGCGACTCGGGCACGGTCTGCCGCAGCGTCCGGTAGGCGTCGGTGAGGTAGCGCAGCACGAGTCCCTCGGAGCGGGCGAGCTGGTAGCGACCGACGAAGTCGGTGAACCCCATCCCCTGCTCCCACATCTCCCGGACGATCGACTTGGGGCCGAGTGCGTCGTCGGGCAGCCACGGGTGGGTCTGCCGGTAGGTCTCGTAGAGGGCCTCGAGGAGCTCGCGCAGCGGCTGGGGCCAGGTGATCTCCTCCAGCAGCGCCATCCGCTCGTCGTACTCCAGGCCGTCGGCCTTCATCTCCCCGATGGCCTCGCCGCGGGCGGCGTGCTGCTGGGCCATCAGGATCTGGCGCGGTGCCTCCAGGACGGCCTCCACCACCGACACCACGTCGAGGCCGTAGGTCTCGGACTCGGGGTCGAGCACGTCGAAGGCGGCCAGCGCGAAGTGGGCGAGCGGCTGGTTGAGCGCGAAGTCGTCGGGGAGGTCGACGGTGAGCACGTGACGCCGGCCGTGCTCGTCGGGCTCGTCGAGGCGGGTCACGATCCCCGTACGCACGAGCGAGCGCGACAGGCGCAGGGCCCGCCGGGCCAGGCGCAGCTGCCCGCGACGGTCCTCGTGGTTGTCGGTGAGGAGCCGCCGGAGCACCGAGAACGCGTCCTCCGCGCGGGTCAGGACGTTGATCAGCATCGAGTTGTCGACCTTCATCCGGCTGGTCAGCCGCTCCGGCACCCCGGCCACCAGCTTGTCGAACGTCTGCTCGGTCCACACGACCGTGCCCTCGGGCGGCTTCTTGAGCTGCGCCTTCGACTTCTTCTTGCCGGCCGCGACGCGCGCGGCCGACTTGGCCTTGGCCTGCTCGTTCTCGATGACGTGCTCGGGAGCCTGGACCACGACGTGGCCGGCGGTGTCGTAGCCCGCCCGCCCGGCGCGGCCGGCGATCTGCTGGAACTCGCGCGTGCGGAGCACCCGCTGCCGGTTGCCGTCGAACTTCGCCAGTCCGGTGAACAGCACGGTGCGGATCGGCACGTTGATCCCGACGCCGAGCGTGTCGGTGCCGCAGATGACGCGCAGCAGCCCGGCCTGGGCGAGCGTCTCCACCAGCCGGCGGTACTTCGGCAGCATGCCGGCGTGGTGCACCCCGATGCCGTTGCGCACCATCCGCGACAGCGTCTTGCCGAAGCCCGCCCCGAACCGGAAGGCGCCGATGCGCTCGGCGATGGCGTCCTTGTCCACCTTCTTCAGCGGTCGCCGCAGCAGGTTGGTCGCGTGCTCCACGGCGGCCGCCTGCGTGAAGTGGACGACGTAGACCGGGTCCTGGCCGGTGACGACGAGCTCCTCGAGGGTGTCGTCGAGCGGCTCCATCGACCACCGGAAGCTCAGCGGCACCGGCCGCTCGGCGTCGTCGACGACCGCGGTGTCGCGCCCCGTGCGCCGCTGGAGGTCCTCGACGAAGAACGAGACGTCGCCCAGCGTCGCCGACATCAGCAGGAACTGCGCGTCGACCAGCTCGAGCAGCGGCACCTGCCACGCCCAGCCCCGGTCGTGCTCGGAGTAGAAGTGGAACTCGTCCATCACCACGAGGCCGACATCGGCCGAGCGTCCCTCGCGCAGCGCGATGTTGGCGAGCACCTCCGCGGTGCAGCAGATGATGGGCGCGTCGGGGTTGACCGCGGCGTCCCCGGTCAGCATCCCGACGTTGTCGGCGCCGAACACCTCGATGAGCGCGAAGAACTTCTCGCTGACGAGCGCCTTGATCGGCGCGGTGTAGAAGCTCACCTCGTCGCGCGCGAGCGCCGCCAGGTGGGCGCCGATCGCCACCAGCGACTTCCCCGACCCCGTCGGGGTCGCGAGGATGACGTGGTTGCCGTCGAGGACCTCGATGACCGCCTCGTCCTGGTGGGGGTAGAGCTCCAGCCCACGGTCGGCGACCCAGCCCGTGAAGGCGTCGTAGACCGTGTCCGGGTCGGCGCCCGTGGGGACCCGGGTGTCGAGGCGCACTGGGTCCGGCATGTCTCGATCCAACCATCCGCGCACGCGTCGACGCTCGCGGGGGCGCGCGCCCGGTGCCGGTTTCGTGGGCGCGGCCGGCATGCAACCGCCGTGAAACCGCGCGCGTCGATCGTGGCCGTCATGACCACACCACATGACTCCCCCTCCGCGCCGGGACCCGCCGTCTCCGCCACCGGCCTCGTCAAGCGGTTCGGCGACCAGCGCGCGGTCGACGGCATCGACCTCCGGGTGCAGCGCGGCGAGGTGTTCGGCGTGCTGGGCCCCAACGGCGCCGGCAAGACGACCATGATGCGGATGCTCGCGACCTTGCTGACGATCGACGAGGGCGAGGCGAGCATCCTGGGCCACGACGTACGCACCGCACCCCACGCCGTGCGTCGCACGCTGGGCGTCACCGGCCAGGACGCCTCGGTGGACGAGAACCTGACCGCCACCGAGAACCTCTGGCTCTTCGCCCGGCTGCAGGGACTCGGGCGCACCGAGGCCCGCGCCCGCGGGGCCGAGCTGCTCGAGCAGTTCGACCTCGTCGAGGCCGCGAGCAAGCCGATCTCGGCCTTCTCCGGCGGCATGCGCCGCCGCCTCGACCTGGCCGCGAGCCTGCTGACCAGGCCGCCGGTGATCTTCCTCGACGAGCCGACCACCGGCCTGGACCCGCGCACCCGCGGCCAGGTGTGGGACACCGTCCGCGACCTGGTGCGCGACGGCTGCACCGTGCTGCTGACCACGCAGTACCTCGACGAGGCCGACCAGCTGGCCGATCGCATCGCGGTGATCGACCGCGGGCGCAAGGTCGCCGAGGGCACCTCCGACGAGCTGAAGTCGTCGGTGGGCCAGTCCACCCTGCAGCTGCAGCTCGCCGACCACGCCGACCTCGCGGTCGTCGCGGAGGAGACCCTCCGCCTGCTCGGCGAGGAGGCCGCGCTCACCCCGGAGTCCCGGCGGGTCAACGTCCCCCTGGCCCGCACCGACCAGAGCGTCGACGTCCTCGTCTCGCTCCGCGACCGCGGGGTCGCCATCGAGTCGGTGACCGTGCAGAAGCCCTCGCTCGACGAGGTGTTCCTCGCCCTCACCGGCCACGACACCCACGACACCCCGGCCGGGGCGCAGGACGAGCGCGGCGACCGGACCGACGAGACAGACGAGACCGACAAGATGGAGACCGCCCGATGAGCACCGCGACCCTGCCCGAGCCCGCCGCCGGCCCCACCGCGGGTCCCACCCCGGAGCGCGTCGGCGTGGCCGACACGATCAGCCAGACCATGACCCTCGCGTGGCGGGCGACCAAGAAGATGCAGCGCAGCCTCGAGGTCATGTTCGACGTCACCATCCAGCCGCTGGTCTTCACCGCGATGTTCGCCTACATCTTCGGCGGCGCCATCTCCGGCGACGTCGACAGCTATCTCCCGCTCATCATCCCGGGGCTGATCGGGCAGACCGTGCTGACCGCGTGCGTGGCCACCGGGGTCCAGCTGCGCACCGACATGGACACCGGGGTGTTCGACCGGTTCAGGGTGCTGCCGATCTCGCGCATCGCACCGCTGGCGGGGCCGATGGTGGCCGACCTGGTGCGCTACTTCATCGCCTCGGTGCTGACCTTCGGGGTCGGCATCGCCATCGGCTACCGGCCCGGCGGCGGCGTCGCCGGGGTCGCGGGCGCGGTGCTGCTCGCGATGCTGGCCGGCTGGTCGCTCGCGTGGATCTTCACGCTCTTCGGGATCCTCGGCCGCAACGCCCAGGGCGTGCAGGGCATCTCGCTGCTGGTGATGTTCCCGCTGACGTTCCTGTCCAACGCGTTCGTGCCCACCGAGACGATGCCCGGGCCGCTGCGCGCGTTCGCCGAGGTCAACCCGGTGTCGCTGGTGATCAGCGCGATCCGCGACCTGGCCAACGAGGGCGCCGTCACCACCGACGTCGCCTGGGCGCTGCTGGGCTGCGCCGTGCTGATCGCGGTGTTCGCCCCGCTGGCCGTGCGGGCGTTCAGCCGGAGGACGTGACCCCGCCCGCCCAGGCGCGCCGCAGCCGGTCGACGGCTGCGGCCGCCTCGGGCACGAGCTCCGGTCCCGGGCGGTCGGCCAGCTCGCCGACGAGGCGGCCGAGCCGCCCGGGCTCCGCGGCGTCGGCGAGGGCGACCATCGACTCCCACGCCATCACCGGCACGCTGCGGTTGTAGGCCCATCGGTGCGCCACGGCGAGCAGGAACATGCCGTCCGAGCGCTGGTCGGGCGGACCCCAGCGGACCACCCACGCGCCGAGCGCGATGAGCAGGACGCCGTTGAGCGGCAGGTCGGTGAACCACAGCGTGCCCGGTGGGGTCCGGCCTCCCGGTCCGACGACCCGGTCGCGCAGCTCGTCGGCCACGGGGTCCGCGGCCCCGGTGCCGTGACGCGCACGGCAGACCAGTGCGGCCGCGGAGATCATCGGCGCCCACGGCGACACGGCCGGCCCGCTGTCCGCGTCGACGACCATGTCGACGAGCGCGTCGTAGCGCCGGATCCCCTCGGCGCCGTCACCCCGGGCGAGGGCGACCTCGGCCTGGGCGGCCTGCCACGCCACCCGGGCACCGATCTGCGCGGCCGCGCCACCCGGTGGTCCGACGGCGTCGAGGACCGCGACGGCCCCCGCGACGTCGCCGTCCAGCAGCGGTGACAGGGCGGTGGCGACCTGGAGGCTGTAGGAGTCGGTGACGGAGTGGATCTGCTCGAGCAGCGGCCACGCGACGGCGGCGTGCCGCGCGGCCTCATGGTGCGCGCCCGCGGTCATCGCGAGCTGGCTGAGCTCGGCGTGCACGGACGCCCGCAGGAAGACCGAGAGCCGGTGCCGCAGCGCCTGCTCGGCGTACGCGCGCGCGGCGTCGACGTCGCCGGCGTTCTCCGCGACGATGCTCGCCCACATCAGCAGCGCGCCGGCGAGGCCGGCCCCGGTCTGCTCCGCCGCGACGCGCGCGAGCCGGGCGGGCGTGTCCTCGTCGACCTGCAGCACGGTGCGGCCGATCAGCCCCCACGCGCCCGCGGGCGGCTCCCCGCGGGTCAGCAGGTCGCAGAGCCCGCCCACCTCCACGCCGGGGACCCACGTCACGTGGACCAGCAGCACGCCCGCCGCCTCGAGGGCGTCGTGGCGCGCCTCGTCGGGGACGTCCCAGCCCGACAGCACCTCGACGGCCGCGTCGCAGACGGCGAAGATCTTCGGCTGGTCGCCGGTGATGGTCCACAGGCTGCCCAGCAGCGCGACCATCCGGGCCACGAGAGGGCGGTCGCCGATGGTCAGGGCCCGGCGCAGCACGTCGGTGAGGTTGTTCTGCTCGCGCACGAGGAGGTCGACCTGCGCGACCTGCTCGTCGGAGACGACGAGGTCGCGACACCGTGCGGCGAGGTGGGCGGCCCATCCGTGCAGCGCGTCCAGGGCCTCGGGGGTCTCGCCGCGCCGGGCCAGCTCGGCGGCGGCGTACTCACGTATCGTCTCGAGCGGCCGGAATCGCGCGGTCGCGCCGTCGTCGACGAGGACGAGCATCGACTGCTCCACCAGCGCGTCGACGAGGTCGGGGCCGTCGCGGCCGAGGACGGCGGTCGCCGCCGCGCGGTCGAACCCGTCCTGGAACACCGACAGCCACGCCAGTGCCCGCTGCTCAGCGGCCGTGAGGAGGTCCCACGACCAGCCGATCACCGCGGCCAGCGTGCGGTGGCGGTCGGGGGTGCTCCGCTCCCGGCTGCTCAGCGCGGTCAGGCGGTCGTCGAGCGCCGCGGCCACCTCAGGCACGGTCATGGTGCGGACCCGCGCGGCGGCGAGCTCGACGGCGAGCGGCAGTCCGTCGAGCCGGTCGACCACGTCGGCGACGATGGCCGGGTCGAGCACCGCGTCGGGCCGGGTGGCCGACGCGCGCCGCACGAACAGCTCGCGGGCGTCGTCGGGCGAGAGCTGGGTCAGCGGCACGACGCGCTCGGCGGCCAGCCGCAGCGGGGCGCGGCTCGTGGCGAGCACCTGGAGGTCACGGGTCGTCGCCAGCAGGAACGCCACGAGGGACGCGACGGGCTCGAGCACGTGCTCGCAGTTGTCGAGCACGAGCAGCGTCGGCCCGGAGTCGAGCTCCTGCGCCAAGCGGCTGCGGACGTCGGCCTGCTCGGCCGGCGTGAGCGCGAGGCGGGTCGTCACCGACCCGCGCACGCCGAGCGCCGCGCCGACCGCGACCACGACGTCGTCGCCGGCGCCCACGCCGACGAGCTCGACGACGTGCACGTGGGGCAGCACGGACTCGCGGGCCAGCACCTGCGCGATGCTGGTCTTGCCGATGCCCCCGGGACCGAGCACCGTGACCAGCCGCGACGCCGCCAGCGCCGAGCGCAGCCGGGCCAGGTCCTGCTCGCGGCCCAGGAGCCCGGCGCCGTCGTACCTCAGCCCGGTGCGCACCGGGTCGTCGGCGGCCAGCAGCTCGCGGTGCAGCCGCTGCAGCTCGGGCGCGGGGTCGACGCCGAGGCGTTCGGCGAGGTCGAGGCGGTAGTCCTCGTAGCGGCCGAGCGCGACCGCGGGCCCACCGACGGCCGCGATGCTGCGGAGCAGGTCGACCAGCACGCCGGACTCGTCGGTCCACCGAGCGGCGGCCGCCTCCAGCAGCGGCACCGCCTCCGCGTGGCGGCCCTGGCGGGCCAGGGCCCGTCCCAGGAGGTCGTCGGCGGCGTCGAGCGTCCGGGCTGCCAGGGACCTGAGCCGGGCCAGTGGTCCGGGCGCGTCGTCGGTCGCGGGCTCGGGCCACGCCCGCGCCCACTCGGCCAGCTCGGCCGCCCGCACCGCGTCACCGGCGCGGAGGGCCTCCCGCGCCTCCGAGACCGCGAGACCCAGTGCCAGCACGTCCACCTCAGCGGCGTCGACGCCGAGCCGGTAGCCGGTCTCGGTCAGCTCGACGACCTCCGGCGCCGTCGCGGCCCGCAGCCGCGAGACGATGACCTGGAGCGCCTTGCCGGGGGCGGCGGGCGGGTCGTCCTCCCAGACCTGGGCGACGAGCTGCGCCACGCTCAGGCCGCGCGGCTCGAGCACCAGCGCGGCCAGCAGCGCCTGCGGGCGGGCCCCCACGACAGGGGCGTCGTCCCACGACGGCGCCCCGAGCAGCCGCAGCCGGACGCGCTCCCCCGTGGTCACTCGCGCGCTCGCGGGTGGGCGGTCGCGAAGACCTCACGCAGGTTGTCGACGGTGACCAGCGTGTAGACCTGCGTCGTGGTGACGGACGCGTGGCCCAGGAGCTCCTGCACCACGCGGACGTCGGCGCCGCCGTCGAGCAGGTGCGTCGCGAACGAGTGCCGCAGGGTGTGCGGCGACACCGAGGCGGTGACCCCCGCCCGCTCGGCGGCCTTCACCAGCACCGCCCAGGCGCTCTGCCGCGACAGGCGACCGCCGCGGGAGTTGAGGAACATCGCCGGGCCGCCCTTGCCGGTGCCGACCAGCTCCGGGCGCGCGCGCGTGAGGTAGGCGGCCACGGCCTCTCGGGCGTAGCCGCCGACCGGCACCAGCCGCTCCTTGCCGCCCTTGCCGCGCAGCAGCACCGTGCCGTCGTGCTGGTCGAGGTCGTCCACGTCGAGCCCGACCGCCTCGGAGATGCGGGCACCGGTGCCGTAGAGCAGCTCGAGGAGCGCGCGGTCGCGCAAGGACAGCGCCGTGCCGGGCGCCCCGGCCGCCTCGAGGATGGCCTCGACGTCCGACAGCGGGAGCGCCTTGGGCAGCCGCTTGGCCGGGGTCGGCGGCTTGACCGCCGCCGCCGGGTCGCCAGCGGCGAGCCCGTCGGAGACGGCGAACTTGTGGAAGCCGCGCACCGCGACCACGGTGCGCGCCGCGGACGACGCGCCCAGCGGGGGGTGGATGTCGCTGCCCTCGCGCAGGCCGACCAGGAACGCGACGACGGTCGCCTCGGTGACCGCGTCGAGCTCCTCGATGCCCTGGCCGGCGAGGAACTCGACGTAGCGGCTCAGGTCGCGCCGGTAGGAGCTGAGCGTGTTGGCCGCCAGCCCGCGCTCGACCGCGAGGTGGTCGAGGTAGGTGCGGACCGCGCGGCCCAACGGCGCCCCGGGGCTCACCCGAGGACTGTCTCCGGTGCCACCGACTCGATGCCGACGGCGTCGCCGACCGGTGCGTTGGTGAGCTTCCCGGCGTGGGTGTTGAGGCCGTGGACGAGGCTCGCGTCCTCGCGCAGCGCCCGCTCCCACCCCTTGTCGGCCAGCGCCACCGCGTAGGGCAGCGTCGCGTTGGTGAGCGCGTACGTCGAGGTGTTGGGCACCGCGCCCGGCATGTTGGCCACGCAGTAGAACACCGAGTCGTGCACCTCGTAGGTCGGGTCGTCGTGCGTCGTGGCGTGCGAGTCCTCGAAGCAGCCGCCCTGGTCGATCGCGATGTCGACCAGCACCGAGCCGGGCTTCATCCGCGCCACCAGCTCGTTGCTGACCAGCTTCGGCGCCGCCGCACCGGGGATCAGCACCGCGCCGATCACCATGTCGGCCTCCATCACCTGCTGCTCGATCGCCAGCTTGGACGACGCCAGGCCGTGCACCCGGTTGTTGTAGCGCCAGAACGACATCCGCAGCTTGTCGAGGTCGGTGTCGAGCAGCGTCACGTCCGCGCCCATCCCGAGCGCGATGTTGGCGGCGTTCTGCCCCGAGACGCCCGCGCCGATGATCACGACCTTCGCGTTGGCGACCCCGCCCACGCCGCCCATCAGCACCCCGCGACCGCCGTTGGCCTTCAGCAGCGCGTGCGCGCCGACCTGCGGCGCGAGGCAGCCGGCGACCTCCGACATCGGGTAGAGCAGCGGCAGCCCACCTGAGGGCAGCTGGACCGTCTCGTAGGCGATGGCCGTCACCCGGCGCTGCAGCAGCTCCTCGGTCAGCGGCTTGTCGGCGGCCAGGTGGAGGTAGGTGAAGAGGGTCTGGCCGTCGCGCATCCGCGCGTACTCCTCGGCGACCGGCTCCTTGACCTTGAGCACCATGTCGGCGGCGCCCCACACGTCGTCGGCCGTCTCGAGCATCCGCGCCCCCGCGGCGACGTACTCCTCGTCGGGGATCTGCGAGCCGCTCCCGGCGCCCCGCTCGATCATCACCTCGTGACCGTGCTGGACCAGCTCGTGGACACCGATGGGGGTCAGAGCCACGCGATACTCGCGGTTCTTGACTTCCTTGGGGACGCCGACCTTCATGCCTTGCTCCTCCGGGATCCGGGGCCTCACGGCGTGGGCCGCCTCACAGCGTGGGCGAGACTACTCCCGGGGCGGCCTACGGGGCCGTCAGGACTCCCCGACGCTTCAGCACGTCGTAGGCGAGCACCGCCTGGACCAGCGGGCCCTGCCGCACGCGGCCGTCGAGGACGGCGTCGAGGAGATCGGCCATCGACACCCAGAAGTGCTCCATCTCGGCCTCTTCGTGCTCCATCGCGAAGTCGCCTCGCGGGGCGTGCGAGAGCCCGCGCGCCAGGAAGATGTCGTGCACCTCGTTGCTGATGCCGGCGCTGGAGAACGTGCTCAGCAGCTGCTGCCAGTGGGCGGCCTCGAGCTCGACCTCCTCGCGCAGCTCGCGCTTCGCGGTCTCCACGGCCGGCTCGTCGCCCGCGTCGCGCAGTCCCGCCGGCAGCTCGACGAACTCCCGCCCGCTCGTGTGGCGGTACTGCCGCAGGCACATCACCCGCTCGTCGTCGTCCACCGCCAGCACCACGACCGCACCGGGGTGCTCGAGGCTGATCCGGCTGAACTCCTCGGAGTGCCCCGGGCGGGTGATCATGTCCTCGCGCAGCGCCACCACCCAGTCGTCGCGGTGCAGGTAGTGGCTCGACACCACCGGCCACGCCATCGGCCGGTCGGCGAGCTCCTGCGGTCCGTCGTCCCCGTTCCGGTCTCCCATGCGCCAGACGCTAGCCCAGGCGGCGACGTCGACGGGTGGGTGAGTAGGTTCGGCCCATGACGTTGGCGACGCTCACCAAGGACGAAGCGCAGACCCGGTCCGACCTCCTCGAGGTCCAGCGCTACGACATCGACGTGGACATGACCGGCCTGCTGGAGGGCGAGGTGTGGCGGTCGACGAGCACCATCACGTTCACCTGCTCCGAGCCCGGCGCCACGACCTTCGTGGACGTCGCCATGGACGTGGCGCGAGCGAGCCTCAACGGCCACGACATCGACGTGTCCGCGGCCGCCGACGGCCGGCTGCCGCTGCCCGCGCTGGCCGCCGACAACGTGCTGGTCGTCGAGGCGAGCACGACCAACACCGACACCGGCGAGGGCGTCCTGCGCACGGTCGACCCCACCGACAAGCTGGTCTACGTCTGGACCAGCCTCGAGCCCGACGAGGCCCGGCGGGTGTGGGCGTGCTTCGACCAGCCCGACCTCAAGGCCCCGCACCGGTTCGTGGTCACCGCTCCGTCGTCGTGGCTGGTCACCTCCAACGGTGCCCCGGAGTCGGTGGTGGACGCGGAGACCGGCGACGCGCGCGTGTGGACCTACCCCGACACGCCCCGGCTCTCGACGTACGTCGTGGTGGTCAACGCCGGCCCGTTCCACGAGGTGCGCCGCCAGCACGACGGCTACGACCTGGGGTTCTACTGCCGCCAGTCGCTCGTGCCGATCCTCGAGCGCGACCTCGACGAGATGGTGACCCTCACCCGCCAGGGCCTCGCCTTCTTCGGCGAGCGCTTCGGCTACCCGTTCCCACAGGAGCGCTACGACCAGGTCTTCGTCCCCAACCTGGGCGGCGCGATGGAGAACTGGGGGTGCGTGACCTACGGCGACGGCCAGCTCTTCCGCACTCCCCCGACCCACGCGCAGCGTGCGGTGCGCGCGGAGTTCATCTTTCACGAGATGGCCCACATGTGGTTCGGCGACCTCGTGACCATGCAGTGGTGGGACGACCTCTGGCTCAACGAGGCCTTCGCGTCCTGGGCGGCCAACTGGGGGATGGCCGCAGCCAGCGAGTTCACCGAGCAGTGGGCCACGTTCCTCGCTGCCTCCAAGCGCACCGCCTACGAGATGGACATGAGCCCGGCCAGCCACCCGATCCGCGGGGCCGTGCCCGACGTGGCGTCGGCGATGTCCAACTTCGACGCCATCACCTACGTCAAGGGCCAGAGCGTCCTGCACCAGCTCGTCGCCTACATCGGCGAGGACGCCTTCGTGGAGGGCCTGCGCGACTACTTCAGCCGCTACGCCTTCTCCAACACCCGCCTCGACGACCTGATGGACTGCTACGCGCGGGCCTCGGGCCGCGACCTGTCCGCCTGGACCCGGGCGTGGCTCGACGAGGCGGGCACCGACGTCATCACGCTGGCCGACGGCGAGCTGGTGGTGCAGGCACCCGGCACCCAGGACCCCCGGCCGCACCACCTCGACATCGCCGTCTTCGACGCCTCGGGCGACACGCTCGTGCCGGCCGGTCGCTCCTCCCACGAGGTCACCGGCCCGCGCACGCCCGTCGATCTCCCCGGCGGCGACCTCCGCCTGGTCAACGCCGGCGACTTCACGTTCGCCGCCGTCAAGCCCGACGACACGTCCCTGCGCCTGATGCTCGAGCGCATCCACCAGCTCGAGGACCCGCTCGACCGGTCCCTCGTCGCGGCGACCGCCGGCCAGCTGCTGCTGCTCGGCGACGTCGCCCCTCGCGACGTGTCGGCCGCGCTGACCCGGGCGCTGGCGTCGGAGACGAGCGCCGCGCTCATCGAGCCGTTCCTCGCCCAAGCGCTGCAGGTCGCCGACCGCTGGGCGCCGGCCGCCGAGTCGCCCGCGCTCCTGGCCGCGCTGGCCGACGCGGTCGTCGGCCTCGTGGACCTGCCCGACGCCCGGCAGGCGGCGCTGCGCACCCTGGCCGCGTCAGCCTCCACCGCCGCGCACTGGGCCGTGCTCGAGGCGGCCGCCGCGGAGGCGACCGACCTCGACCTGGCGTGGCGGATGGCGGTGCGCCGCGCCGAGCTCGGCGACTACGACGAGGACGCCGTGCGCCGGCTCCTCGAGTCCGACCCCGACCCCGACGCCGCGATGCGTCGGCTCGCGGTGCTCGCCGCCCGTCCCGACGTCGAGGCCAAGGAGGAGGTGTGGCGGGCGTTCTTCGTCGACTACGCGGTACCCGCGAGCCGGGAGACGCTCGTGCTCGGCTCGACGTTCTGGCGTCCCGGGCAGGCCGAGCTGCTCGCCCCCTACACCTACCGCTACCTCGAGGAGCTGCGCACGCTCAAGGGCGGCCTGCTCAACCAGGGCCTCACCATCCGGGCGATGTACCCCCTCGGCGCCGGCGACGAGGACTTCCTCGCCGCCGCCGAGAACGCCGCCGAGGACACCGCCCTGATCGCCTACGCCCGCAACCAGCTCCGCTCGAACTCCTTCGTCCTCAGCCGCATCCTGCAGGCCCGCCGCCTCTGACCGGGGCGCTCCGGCTGTTCGTCGACGTGGGGTTCGTGGCACGCGGTACGACGGCCAACTGATCAAGCTCCCAGCGGAGAGCTTCGCGGATGCCGCATCCGCAGGAGTTGTGTGTTCGGGGAGGGAGAAGAGCGCTCATGGTCGGTGTTCGTCGGCCGAGCAGTGGACCCACCTCGCGCGGACATCTGCGACCGTGCGTTGCGCTACGTCCTGCTGGATGCAGCGCCGACGGTTCGAGCGGACAGTCCGGCTCTTCCGCGCAGGAGGTTCCCTCTGTCGAGGAGCCAGCGCCGGGTCCGCTAGATCGGTCGAACTCCGGCCAACACTGCCGGGCCGTGCTGGGCCCAGCTGCCGGTGAGCGTCTGCTGGACGGCTACCTCGGTTCCGATCACGCGAACGACGACCAGGTCGAACTGTTCGGTCCGTACGACCGTCGTCGAGCCCTCCTCGCGGCAGTTGACCGCCTCCACCTCCGCCACGGGGGTCCCCTGGTTCCCGCTGCCCCGCACCTCCGCGGTGGCGGCCCGTGGTTGAAGGCGCCCCTCCATGTCGACGAGCTCTTCGGCCTGGGTGCCGCCGGTCAGTACAGCGGTCGCGAGCGCCGTCGCCCACACCGGGTCGCCGCACCCGTCGTACACCCAGCGCGTTCCGAGCACGGAGTGCTCGGTGGTGCCGATGAGGAACTCCTCGGCCCCGACCAACGGCGCCCCCCGGTAGGTCAACGGGACGTGGAACACCGAGCCGTCACGAGACTGCAGGAGGAGAGCCTCGATGCCCACCACGCCGGCCGGATCGTCGAACCTGTAGGCGCCCACCTGCTCGAGGTCCGTCACGTCGGTGACCCAGGTCTGCCGCGGCAGCCAGCTGGCGAGCAGCTGCAGCTTGGTCGGATTCAAGGTCGCCTTGTGGATGAGAGCCATGGCCACGACCATAGGCGCCCCACCTTCGGCACAGACGCTCGGACGCCACGATCGTGGGTCCCTCCGCCCGCATGCCACGTGGCAGCGGACAACGACTGCTGGCCGCTAGCGCTCGGAGGGAGACCCTGGGCGGGCTTCACCGCGCCAGATGTCGAGGTGCCAGGCCCCGTCGTAGGTGTAGATGATGCGCAGGTGCCGGCGATCCGGAGAGCCCTGCCAGAACTCGACGCGAGACGGGACCATGCGCCACAACCTCCAGTCCTGCGGATCGACACCGGCGCGGGCGGCCTCGCTGCGGGCTTCGTGGTCTGCGACACACTCTCGTCTGGATGCTTCGACAACAGGGCCGCGCGCACGCACGGCTCGCACGAGCGGCTGCCACCACAGGTTCAACGCGGCCGAAGGATGCTTCTCGAGCTGCTGACCCTTCTGCGACGATGCGGCGCCAGCGAACGCCCAGCCTTCGGTGTCGACTGCCTTGAGGATCAGCGTTCTGGCATCCGGGACTCCCTCGTCGTCGACGGTTGCCAACGTAGCGGCGATCGGCTCGGCGACACCCTGCTCTAGGGCGACGTCCAGCCATTCCTGGAAGAGCTGTACGGGGTCGGGAGGCAGATCAGTCGGGTCGATGCTGGGTGCGGTCCCGGTCAGGGAGGGGATCCGGCGCATGTCCTCCGCGCTCGTCGTGGCCATGATCCTAGGTTCGCACGTGCACCCGGAGGCACGACTGACGGCAGTCAGGACAGGCCACACCCGCACGCTCGTCATAAGATCCGCTCGCATCGTTCGCTGCAACCCACGTGCACGTCCGAAACCAGATGCCAGCGCGTGCTCGCTCCGGGTGCGACGATGACCCGGTGACCGCCGAAGGGGCATTCGAGCGGCTGGACGCTACGCCCCCACTTCCTCGTTCGATCTGGGTGCTTGCCTGGGCCTCGCTGGCGGGCCAGGCGCTCCTGGTCCTCCGACATGGAGGTCGCGTCGGCGAGGAAGCGTCGCAGGTCCTGTCCATGATCCTCGGGGCCCTGCTGGTCGGCTACGTGTCCGCTGGCGTCGTCCGGGCCCGCCGCGTCCGCATCGTGCTTGCCTGGGTCCTACTGACGCTGGGTTTCATCGGCGGTCTTGCCGATCTGGTCTCGATCCACGGCCTTGGTCAGACAGCCCCCGCGGTGCTCGCGCTCACTGCCAGTGCCGGGGCTCTCGCCGGACTCGCAAAGTTCTGCCGCAGCGATTGGTACGCATGGCAGCGGACGCGTCCGTCAGCCCGCGCAGGTGCGCCCATCGGCCAACTCCGTCGTGATCGGGGTGCTCGTAGGCGTGCTGGGTGGCTACGTCGGATCGGTTGACGCCGGGGTCACTGCGCGGGTCGACGTCAACGTCGGCTGATCCGCCCGCGGGCGCAGGTGCAGGTACGTCTGACCGAATCCGGCCCGGTCACGGGCCGGCCGGGGCTCAGGCCTCGACTGCCTCGTCCTTGCGGCGCAGGCCGGACTCGTCGAGCGGGAACCGCTCGGAGCGCTGGCGCTCGATGGCCGCCCCGATGAGTCCCGCGAAGAGTGGGTGCGGGCGGGTGGGCCGCGAGCGCAGCTCGGGGTGTGCCTGGGTGGCGACGTAGTAGGGGTGCACGTCGGCGGGCAGCTCGACGAACTCGACCAGGCCGAGCTCGGGGTTGACGCCGGAGAAGACCATGCCCGCCCTCGCCAAGGTGTCGCGGTAGGCGTCGTTGAACTCGTAGCGATGGCGGTGGCGCTCCTCGACCGTCGCCTCGCCGTAGGCCGCCCGCACCACGCTGCCCTCGGCGAGGTCGGCCTTCTGCAGGCCCAGCCGCATGGTGCCACCAAGATCGCCCGCGCCGTCGACGAACTTCTTCTGCTCCTCGATCGTGGAGATCACCGGCTCGACGGTGTCGGGGTCGAACTCCGTCGACCCGGCCTTGGTCAGCCCGGCGACGTTGCGGGCGTACTCGATGACCATGCACTGCAGGCCCAGGCACAGCCCGAGGGTCGGGATGCCGTGGGTGCGGGCGTAGTGGAGCGCGCCGAGCTTGCCCTCGATGCCGCGCACGCCGAAGCCGCCGGGCACCAGCACGGCGTCCACGTCAGCGAGGTGCCGGGCGGCGCCGGCCTCGGTGCGGCACTCGTCGGAGGCGACCCAGCGGATGTTGACCTTGGCGTCGTGGGCGAAGCCGCCGGCGCGCAGCGCCTCGCTGACGGAGAGGTAGGCGTCGGGCAGGTCGATGTACTTGCCGACCAGTGCGACCGTGACCTCCTCCGACGGGTTGTGGACGCGGCGCAGCAGCTCGTCCCAGTCGGTCCAGTCCACGTCGCGGAAGGGCAGGTCGAGGCGGCGCACGACGTAGGCGTCGAGGCCCTCGCGGTGCAGCACCTTGGGGATGTCGTAGATCGACGGCGCGTCGGCGCACGTGACGACGGCCTCGTCATCGACGTCGCACATCAGCGCGATCTTGCGCTTGATGCCGGCGGGCAGGTCGCGGTCGGCGCGGCACACGATCGCGTCGGGCTGGATGCCGATCGAGCGCAACGCGGCGACGGAGTGCTGCGTCGGCTTGGTCTTGAGCTCGCCGGACGGCCCGATGTAGGGCACCAGCGAGACGTGGATGAAGAAGCAGTTGTCGCGCCCGATCTGGTGGCGCGTCTGGCGCGCGGCCTCGAGGAACGGCAGTGACTCGATGTCGCCGACCGTGCCGCCGACCTCGGTGATGACCACGTCGAAGTCGGGCCCGCCCATCGCGAGGATGCGGTCCTTGATCTCGTTGGTGATGTGCGGGATGACCTGCACGGTGTCACCGAGGTAGTCGCCGCGTCGCTCCTTGGCGATCACCGTCGAGTAGACCTGGCCGGTCGTCACGTTGGCGATCTGGTTGAGGTCGGTGTCGAGGAACCGCTCGTAGTGGCCGATGTCGAGGTCGGTCTCGGCCCCGTCGTTGGTCACGAAGACCTCGCCGTGCTGGAACGGGTTCATCGTGCCGGGATCCACGTTGAGGTAGGGATCCAGCTTCTGCATCGTCACGCGCAGGCCGCGCGCCTTGAGCAGGTTGCCCAGGCTGGAGGCCGTGAGCCCCTTGCCGAGGGAGGAGGCGACGCCTCCGGTCACGAACACGTGCTTGGTCGGCGTGTGGCTCTTCACGGGCTTCGATCCTACCCGAGCGGGACGGGTCCGTCGGCACCCGACGCACCGAAGGCGCCACCGGGCGCGGTCAGCGAGCGCTGGAGTGTGAGGATCGTCGCTACCCGGCCGGCTGCGGTGTCGATGCCGTCGAGGCTGGCGACGCCCGCCGAGGCCGGGTCGGCACGGAACCGGCCGAGCTGCCCGGTGCCGCCGTCGGCCGTGACCCCCACCACGACCACGCCGGTCGCCTGAGCCGCGAGGCCCTGGGCGAGCCCGGCGAGGATGGCGTCCGACCCGTCGTCCTCGGCGTCGGTCCCGAGCACGAGGAGCACCAGCGGCGAGCGCTCGGCGACCTCCCCCGGCTCGGCCATCAGGCCAGCCCCGCTGATGGCGTCGGCGATCGCGCGCGCCTTGCCGTTGACGCCCTGGCCATCCGCGTCCTTGGAGGCCACGGCGAGGCCGAGCAGCTGGCCGAGGCGGTCGTACGTCGACGCGTCGGCGGCGACGTCGCCCTCGGCCTGCTGGGTCAGCAGCTGGCTGCCCAGCGTGTCGACGAGCGACTTCTGGGCGGGGTCGACGAGGTCGTCGGCGAGGTCGTAGCGGGCGCTCACGGTGCCACCGGCGGCCGTCACCTGCTCGCCGAGCGCACCCACCAGCTGCTCGTCGGCGCCGGGCACCGTCACCAGGGCGACCGACCGCTCGGCGAGACGGCCGCCGACGGTGGCCGGGCCCACAGCCGACAC
Organism: Nocardioides sp. zg-1228; assembly: GCF_017086465.1. Lineage (NCBI taxonomy): Bacteria > Bacillati > Actinomycetota > Actinomycetes > Propionibacteriales > Nocardioidaceae > Nocardioides > Nocardioides sp. zg-1228. The sequence continues at coordinate 2,115,439 of NZ_CP070961.1, forward strand.
GAAGCTCTCGGTGTAGTCGACCTGCGCCTGGTCCTCGGCGGGTGTGGTCTCGCGGTCTCCCCCGGCGGTCGCGACGGTGGGACCGACGTCGGAGAGCGGGCCGCCGCCCAGGACGATCCCGGCCGCGAGGGCCAGGAACACGGCGACGATGGTGAGCAGGTGGTGGCGCAGGGTGATCAAGGGAGCATTCCTCGTACGTCGTCGATCAGGTCGGTCGTCGCGCCGGAGACCCGGGGCGACACGTCGTCGACCCACTGCTGGCCGACGGGGGTGACGCTCACGGCCGCGGCGAGCGCGAGCACGCCGGCGGCGATCGCCCCGGCCAGGTGCCGCGGTCGTACGGCGCCGTCGTAGAGCCGCGCGACGGCGGCGGCGTCGACCAGGTCGGGGCCGAGCTTGAGCCGGGTCAGGAAGGTGCTGGCCAGACCGGCGCGGCGCTGGTCGAGGAACTCGTCGAGCGTGGCGTGCATGCCGACGCCGACGATGAGGGCCGCGTCGTGGGCGGCGGCCAGCAGCAGCGCGGCGTCCTGCGTGGTCGCGGTGGTCTCGAAGCGCAGCGCGCGGATGCCGAGCCGCTCGAACGGCTCGGTCACGTCGCGCTTGGCCCCGCGCTGGACGAGCACGACGACGTCGCGGGCGCGGCGCAGGACGGCGGCGGCGGGCAGGTCGTCGGAGCCACCGGTCACGACGACGACGTCGGGGCGGTGCCCCGCGCCGACGAGGGCGTCGGCGCCACGGTCGACGCCGACCAGGACGGGCCGCTGCTCGCGCAGGAACGGCTTGATGGCGCGCAGCTCGTCCTCCCAGCCGTGGGAGCGGACGGCGACGACCACGGGCCGACCGGCCATCTCGGTCGCGGTGGTCGGCACGCCGTGGCCGTGCAGGAGCAGGTCCTGCTCGCGGCGCAGGAACTCGGTGCTGTTGTGGGTCAGGCTCTCCAGCTGGGCGGTGAGGCCGGAGCGGGCACGGTCCATCTCGCCCCGGACCAGCTCGTCGGTCAGCTCGCGGCCGTCGGCCACGAGGGTGTCGCCGACGTGCACCGCTCCCCCGTCGACGCGCAGCGCGGCGCCGTCCTTGACGCGGTCGAAGACCTCGGAGCCGGTGCTGTCGACGACGGCGAGCCCGGCCTCGACCAGCAGCTCGGGGCCGAGGTTGGGGTAGCGACCCGAGATCATCGGGCTCGCGTTGACGACGGCGACGACACCGGCGTCGACCAGCGCCTGCGCGGTGGCGCGGTCCATGTCGAGGTGGTCGAGGACGGCGACGTCGCCCGGGTGCAGGCGACCGAGCACGCTCGCCGTACGCCGGTGGACGCGGGCGGGGCCGTGGACGCCGGGGAGGGCGGGGGCTTGGCGGGTGCGGACTGCGAACTTCATGACCCCGCCATGGTCTCAGCCGGGTCCCGGCCTCCCGGGGAGGCACGCCCGCTCGGGCGCGGCGGCCTCCAGCAGCTCGCGGGCGTGGGCGCGGGCGCTCTCGGAGTCCTCGAGCCCGGCGAGCATCCGCGACAGCTCACGCTCGCGATCATCGTCGCCGAGCGCGACCAGGCCGGACGTGGTGACCGTGCCGTCGCTCGACTTGTGCACCACCACGTGGCGGTCGGCGTAGGCGGCCACCTGCGGCAGATGGGTGACCACGAGGACCTGGGAGGCACGGGCCAGCGCGGCGAGCCGACGTCCCACCTCGATGGCGGCCTTGCCGCCCACGCCGGCGTCGACCTCGTCGAAGACGAACGTCGGCACCGACCCGGTCTCCGCCAGCGACACCTCGAGCGCCAGCATCACGCGGGAGAGCTCGCCGCCGGACGCCCCCTTGTGGAGGGGACGCGGCTCGGCGCCGGTGTTGGCGGCGAGCAGGAGCTCGACGTCGTCGACCCCGTGCGCCGCGGCGCGCACCCACCGCCCGTCGACCAGCAACTGCGGGCCGGCGGGGGTCTCCGGGGCGGGGGTCTCCTGCTGCGTCACCGCGACGGTCACCGTGGCGTGGGGCATGGCCAGCGAGGTGAGCTCCTCGCTCACCGCGACGCCGAGCCGCCGGGCGGCCTCGGTGCGCTGGGCGCTCAGCGTGGACGCGAGCTCGCCGAGCTCGGCGCGGATGCGGTCGCGGCGCGACTCGAGCTCGGAGATCCGCCCGCCGGTGTCCTCGAGGTCGAGCAGCCGCTTGGCGCCGTCCTCGGCCCACGCCAGCACCTCGTCGATGCTCTCGCCGTACTTGCGGGTCAGCGCGGTCAGCGCCGCCCGGCGCTCCGACACGGCCGCCAGCCTCGCGGGGTCGGTCTCCAGGGAGGCGGCGTAGGACGCGACGTCGCCGGCCACGTCGACCAGCAGGTGGCCGAGCTCGGCGAGCCGGTCGGCCAGCTCGCCGGCCGCCGGATCGTGCTCGCGCACACCCTCGAGCGCCTGTCGGGCCGTGCTGGTCGTGGCGAGGGCGTCGGGGGCGCCCTCCTCGCTCGAGAGCGCCTCTCGGGCCGTCTCGGCGGCGGTGCGGAGCGTGTCGGCGAAGCCGAGCCGGGTCTCCTCGGCCGCGAGCTCCGCGTCCTCGCCGGGCCTGGGGTCGACGGCCTCGACCTCCCCCAGGCCGAAGCGCAGCTGGTCGGCCTCCCGGGCCCGCTCGCGGGCGGAGCCGACGACCTCGGCCAGGGTGCGCTCGGTGACGACCAGCTCGGACCACCGGGCGGCGTAGGCCGCGGCGGTCGCGGCCAGCTCGTCGCCGCCGAACCGGTCGAGCGAGGCGCGCTGCGCGCCGGGCCGGAGCAGGCGGTGCTGGTCGGACTGGCCGTGGACGGCGACCAGCGGCTCGGCCACCTCGGCCAGCGTGGTCACCGGGACCGAGGCCCCACCGACCCAGGCCCGGGAGCGTCCCTGCGCCGCGACGTTGCGCGCCAGGACGACCTGCCCGTCCTCGACCTCGCCGCCGGCGTCCTCGACGGCCCCGCGGAAGCCGGGAAGCGCGGTCGCGGCGACGACCCCCTCGACCCGGGCCTGCTTGGCCCCCGAGCGGACGGCCCCCGGGTCGGCCCGGCCGCCCAGCAGCAGGCCGAGCGCGGTGACGACCATCGTCTTGCCGGCGCCGGTCTCACCGGTGATCACGGTGAGGCCGGGGCCGAGCTCGAGCGTCGACGACTCGATGACGCCGAGCTGGCTGATCCGCAGCTCCTCAAGCATCGTGGTCCCCGTTGTCGCGCCGGCGACGCTCGGCGGCGCCACGCCAGCCCTCGACCGGCAGGTCGAACTTGGCCACCAGCCGGTCGGTGAACGGCGCGTGGTGGAGCCGGACCAGGCGCACCGGACGGGCGCCGCGGCGCACCTCGATGCGCGCGCCCGGCGGCAGGTCGACCGTGCGCCGGCCGTCGCACCACAGCACGCCCGAGCCCTCGGTGTTGGACAGCACCTCGACGGCGAGCACCGACGTCGGCGCCACCACCATCGGGCGGGCGAACAGCGCGTGCGCGCTCAGCGGGACCATCAGCAGGGCCTCGACCTCGGGCCACACCACCGGTCCACCGGCGCTGAAGTTGTAGGCGGTGGAGCCGGTGGGCGTGGCGCAGACGACCCCGTCGCAGCCCCACCGTGACAGCGGGCGCCCGTCGACCTCGACGACGACCTCGAGCATCCGCTCGCGGGCCGCCTTCTCGACGCTCGCCTCGTTGAGCGCGAAGGTGGAGAACAGCACCTCCTTGCCGACCATCACGCACACGTCGAGGCTGAGCCGGTCCTCGGCGGTGTAGTCGCGCGCGACGATCGCGGCGATCGTCGACGCGACGTCCTCCTGCTCGGCCTCGGCGAGGAACCCGACGTGGCCGAGGTTGACGCCGAGCAGCGGGGTGCTCGTCTCGTGGGTCAGCTCCACGGCTCGCAGGATGGTGCCGTCGCCGCCGATGACCAGGGCCAGCTCGCAGCCCTCACCCGGCCTGTCGTCGGCCCGGGTGGTCTCGACGAGGACGTCGGAGTCGTCGAGGCCCAGGTCGGCTGCCTCGTCGGCCAGCAGGCGTACGCCGATCCCGTGGGCCGTGAGCGTCTGCACGCACTCGCGGGCCACGTCGTGCACCTGGGGGCGGCCGGTGTGCGCCAGCACCAGGACACGGCGCGGGGGGCTGTTGCTGGTCACGGGTCCACCCTCTCACCCGCCACCCCCATCGACCCGGCGCGCTCCACCTCGGCGCGGATCTCGTCCGCCCCGACGGACGCCGGCCCGTGCCGCAGCAGCAGGAAGAACTCGACGTTGCCCGACGGGCCGGGAAGTGGGCTCACCGTGACCGCGACGGCTCCCCATCCGCGCTCGGCGGCGAGGTCGGCGATCGTGGTGACCGCCTCGGCCCGCAGGGCCAGGTCACGGACCACTCCCCCCTTGCCGACCCGGTCCTTGCCGACCTCGAACTGCGGCTTGACCATCAGTGCCAGCGCGCCGTCGTCCCGCGTGACCGACAGGAGCGGGTCGAGGACGAGGGCGAGGGAGATGAAGGAGAGGTCGCCGACCACGAGGTCGACGGGCTCGCCGATCACGTCGAGGGTCAGCTCACGGATGTTGGTGCGGTCGTGGACCTGCACGCGGGCGTCGCTCTGCAGCGACCACGCGAGCTGCCCGTAGCCGACGTCCACCGCCACCACCTCGCGCGCGCCGGCCCGCAGCAGCACGTCGGTGAAGCCGCCCGTGGACGCGCCGGCGTCGAGGCACCGCTTGCCCCGGACGGTCAGGCCGTGCTCGGCGAACGCCGCCAGCGCGCCGGCGAGCTTGTGCCCGCCCCGGGAGACGTAGTCGACCGACGACGGGTCGTCCTTGACCACGATCGCGACGTCGGTGGTGACCCCGGTCGCCGGCTTGGTCGCGACGGCCCCCGACACCGTCACCCGACGGGCGGCCACCAGCTCGCTGGCGTGATCGCGCGAGCGGGCGAGGCCGCGCCTGACGAGCTCCTGGTCGAGGCGAAGGCGTCTGGGTGGCACGGTGGCTCAGGCGCCCGGGTCGGCGCCGGGCGCGTCGGGCCGGGCGTCGAGCGCACGCCGCAGCTGTTCGTGGGCCCGCTCGAAGACGGCGACGTGGTCGGAGACGGGGATCCCGTCCAGCCCTGACACGTCGGCCAGCACGCGGTCGACGGCCTCGACGCCGGTCGGCTCGTGCTCGGGCACCTCGCTCATGGCCGCGAGCCTACTCGGCGCCGAGTCGCCGGACGGGTCCGGGCGGCGTCGTGTCGGTGACGTCGGCGGGGCTCCCGCTGTCGTCGAGGTGACGCCAGCACGCGGTGGCAGCGACGCGCCACCAGTCGGCGTCCGACCCCTCGCCCGACACGCTCAGTCGGCCCCTGTCGACCCGGGCCATCCAGCCGCCGAGCTCCGCGGCGCGCTCGCTCACCGCGGGGGCCGGATGGGTCTCGAACAGCCCGTCCATCGTCGGTGAGATGTAGGTCGGGCGGAGCCGGGGCGGAGCCGCTGCCAGCTCGTCGAGCCACGTCACCCCGGTCAGCACGAGCAGCGAGGGCGCGTCGATCGCGTGGGCGCCCTCGATGTCGGTGTCGAGGCGGTCGCCGACCATCAGGGGCCGGTCGCCACCCACGCGCAGCACGGTCTCCTCCATGAGCGGCTTCTCGGGCTTGCCCGCCACCACGGCGTCGACGCCGGCGAATCCGGTGATCGTGCGCACGAGCACGCCGTGACCGGGCGCGAGTCCGTAGGGGGTGGGGATCGTCAGGTCGGCGTTGCTGGCCACGTAGGGCAGCCCGCCGCGCACCAGGGTGGCCGCACGCATGATCTCGCGCCACCGCACGTCGGGTCCGTAGCCGCTCACCACGGCCACCGCGCCCTCCGGGTCGTCGACCGGCACCAGACCCGCCTCCAGCAGTGCGACCCGGAGACCCTCGCCGCCCAGGAGCAGCACGCGGGCGCCCGCGCCGTGCTCCTCGACGAGCAGCCGGGCCGCGGCCTGTGCCGACGTGACCACGTCCGACGGATGGGCGTCCACCCCGACCCCGACGAGCTTGTCGACCACCTGCTCAGGCGTGCGTGAGGCGTTGTTGGTCACGAACGCCACGTGGCGCCCGTCCTGGCGCACCTTGTCGATGGCCTCCGCGACTCCCGCGATGGCCTCGGTGCCCACGTAGACCACCCCGTCGAGGTCGAACATGACCAGGTCGTGCGCCTCCACGAGCGGCGTCGTCGACTCCTCGAGCATGGTCCACCCCTTTCCGGATTGTGACGAGCGTCCCCCTACGATGCTCCGATGGACTCCGCCACCGTCGTGCCTCCGTACGTGGCGAAGCCCCTCGAGCTGCTCCCGTTCCGGGCGGTGATGCTGGCACCGGCGCGCGTGGGTGACCCCGCCTCCGCGCGAGCACTGGCGCGACCCTATCGCGACGTCGCGGGGCGGCTGACGCAGTGGATGGCCCGTGGTGACGCGAGCGCCGACACCGAGCCCGCGCTCTACCTCCACGAGTACACCTCCGGCGGCCTCACCGTGCGAGGACTGGTCGGTGCCCTTCGCGTCTCGCGCCGCGCGGAGACGCTCGAGGAGCGGGTGGTGTGGCCGCACGAGGCGATCCACCCCGAGCAGGCCGGCGAGCTGGCCGACCGCATGCTGCAGATGGACCTCAACCCCGCCCCCATCCTTCTCGTGCACCACGGCCGCCGCGAGCTCCGCGAGCTGGTCGCCGAGCTCACGCTCGCCGAGCCTGACTGGCGCTACCTCGACCGCACCGGACAGCGACAGCGGCTCTGGGCCGTGCGCGACGACGCGACCGTCGCGCGGATCGGGAGCCTCATCGCCGACAGCCGATGCCTCCTCGCCGACGGCCACCACCGCTACGCGGCCTACCTCCGACTGCAGGAGCAGCACCCGGGCACGCCCTGGGACTCCGGACTCGCGATGCTGGTCGACCAGGCCGACACTCCCCTCTTCCTCGGCGCCATCCACCGCACGCTGCCCGGCGTCGGGCTCGACGCGCTGCTCGACGGGGCTCGCCGGGCGGGAGCCGCGGTGACGCAGCAGGCCCGCCCCCGGGCGCTCGGGGCCCTCGACAGCACTCACATGGTGCTCACCGACGGGGACGCCTGGTACGCCGTGGCGCCGGACGGGCTCGAGCGCGAGGCCGCGGTGTCCTGGCTCCACGACCACGTGCTGCCCCGGCTGCCCCGACCGCCGCGCCGCATCCACCACCACCACACGGTCGACGAGGCGCTGGCCGCGACGTCGGCCGCGGCGCCCGGCGTGCTGCTGCCGAGCCCGGACTTCGAGCAGGTGCAGGCCCTCGTCGAGTCGGGCGGGCTCCTGCCCGAGAAGGCGACGTCGTTCCAGCCCAAGCCGAGCCTCGGTGTGATCATGCGGCCGGTGCTCGACGGATGATCCGTCCCGACGACGCCTCGACCTCCACCCGCGAGCGCGTCGCGCCGCCGGCCTGGTAGAACCGGCACCGCACGGCGCCCACCACCTCGACGACGTCACCCGGGCGCCAACCCACGACGCGGCGTCGCAGCACCGCGGTCCACGCCGTGCAGGGAATCGAGTCGACCCGCTGCCCCGACGCGGAGCCGCTCACCCTCCCCGTCGCCGGCGGGCGCTCCACCGACACCCGGAAGGTCACCAGGCTGTCGCCGCTGGGCAGCTCGACCGTCATCGGGACGCTGCTGAGCCGCCCCGTCAGTCGTACCTCGTTGATCGCCTCGTCCGAACCGGCAGGCGTGCTCCGGGCCGCGGCCTTCGTCTGTCCTGTGCTCACCATGCACCTCCTGCCTCCGACTCTGACGGGGAGGACGGACAACAGCGGACCCGTGGTCACAACGGCTGTGGACGACACCGTTCTCGGGCCGCCTGTGGACGGTGAGCGGCCAGGCAGCACGCGCCGAGTGCGCTCCGGACGATGCTATGAAATGCAGAAGTGGGGCCACCCGAAGGTGACCCCACTTCCACAACGTATGTCCGGCGGCGTCCTACTCTCCCACAACCTCTCGGTTGCAGTACCATCGGCGCTGAAAGGCTTAACTTCCGGGTTCGGTATGGGACCGGGTGTTTCCCGTTTCGCTATGGCCGCCGTAACTCTTTCAACTCAATCAAACCCTGCTGGGTTTGTTGGTTGGGAACTGCTTAGTGGACGCGAACATGTGTGTTCGTCTTTTGCGCGTGTGTGGTCTTGTACGGTGTTGGGACAAGCCCTCGGCCTATTAGTACCGGTCGGCTAGGCATTACTGCTGTACACCTCCGGCCTATCAACCCCATGTTCTGTGGGGGGCCTTACCCCATCTCTGGGTGGGAAACCTCATCTTGAAACGTGCTTCCCGCTTAGATGCATTCAGCGGTTATCACTTCCGAACGTAGCCAACCAGCCGTGCTCTTGGCAGAACAACTGGCACACCAGAGGTTCGTCCATCCCGGTCCTCTCGTACTAGGGACAGCCTTTCTCAAGTTTCCTGCGCGCGCGGCGGATAGGGACCGAACTGTCTCACGACGTTCTAAACCCAGCTCGCGTGCCGCTTTAATGGGCGAACAGCCCAACCCTTGGGACCTACTCCAGCCCCAGGATGCGACGAGCCGACATCGAGGTGCCAAACCATCCCGTCGATATGGACTCTTGGGGAAGATCAGCCTGTTATCCCCGGGGTACCTTTTATCCGTTGAGTGACCACGCTTCCACATGCCGTGGCCAGATCACTAGTTCCGACTTTCGTCCCTGCTCGACATGTCTGTCTCACAGTCAAGCTCCCTTGTGCACTTACACTCGCTACCTGATTGCCAACCAGGCTGAGGGAACCTTTGAGCGCCTCCGTTACATTTTAGGAGGCAACCCGCCCCAGTTAAACTACCCATCAGGCACTGTCCCTGATCCGGATAACGGACCTAGGTTAGACATCTAGTACGACCAGAGTGGTATTTCAACGTTGACTCCACCTCCACTGGCGTGAAAGCTTCACAGTCTCCCACCTATCCTACACAAGCCGTACCAAACACCAATACCAAACTATAGTAAAGGTCCCGGGGTCTTTCCGTCCTGCCGCGCGTAACGAGCATCTTTACTCGTAGTGCAATTTCGCCGAGTCCATGGTTGAGACAGTAGGAAAGTCGTTACTCCATTCGTGCAGGTCGGAACTTACCCGACAAGGAATTTCGCTACCTTAGGATGGTTATAGTTACCACCGCCGTTTACTGGGGCTTAAATTCTCAGCTTCGACCACAAGTGGTCTAACCGGTCCTCTTAACCTTCCAGCACCGGGCAGGAGTCAGTCCGTATACATCGTCTTACAACTTCGCACGGACCTGTGTTTTTAGTAAACAGTCGCTTTCCCCTGGTCTCTGCGGCCATCACCGCTTCCCCCAGCAAGTGGGTTCACGGATCCGGCCCCCCTTCTCCCGAAGTTACGGGGGCATTTTGCCGAGTTCCTTAACCATGGTTGTCTCGATCGCCTTAGTATTCTCTACTTGATCACCTGAGTCGGTTTGGGGTACGGGCGGCTCGTTGCTCGCTAGAGGTTTTTCTCGACAGCATAGGATCACCCACTTCGCCAAGATTGGCTCCGCGTCACGTCTCAGACTCCACACTGAAGTGGATGGTGCGGATTTGCCTACACCACGTCCTACGCGCTTGCCCACAGACAACCATCGCTGTGGCTGGGCTACCTTCCTGCGTCACCCCATCGCTTGACTACTACCAGCTCGGGTCCCACGCTCCGCCTCCCAGCCTCGCCCCGAAGGGTCCGGTCCGAGAGGTTTCGGGTGGTTAGCATCACCAGGTTCGTCATGGGCGCAACTTCGCCGGTACGGGAATATCAACCCGTTGTCCATCGACTACGCCTGTCGGCCTCGCCTTAGGTCCCGACTTACCCAGGGCAGATTAGCTTGACCCTGGAACCCTTGATCATTCGGCGCACGGGTTTCTCACCCGTGATTCGCTACTCATGCCTGCATTCTCACTCGTGTGGCCTCCACGCCTGGATCACTCCGACGCTTCACTGCCCACACGACGCTCCCCTACCCATCCAGCGCACTGAACACCGATTCCTCGATGCTGATGTATTCGCTGAATGCCATAGCTTCGGCGGATGACTTGAGCCCCGCTACATTGTCGGCGCGGAATCACTTGACCAGTGAGCTATTACGCACTCTTTCAAGGGTGGCTGCTTCCAAGCCAACCTCCTGGTTGTCAATGCGACTCCACATCCTTTTCCACTTAGTCACCGCTTAGGGGCCTTAGCTGATGGTCTGGGCTGTTTCCCTCTCGACTACGGAGCTTATCCCCCGCAGTCTCACTGCTGCGCTCTCACTTACCGGCATTCGGAGTTTGGCTAACGTCAGTAACCTTGTAGGGCCCATTAGCTATCCAGTGCTCTACCTCCGGCAAGAAACACGCAACGCTGCACCTAAATGCATTTCGGGGAGAACCAGCTATCACGAAGTTTGATTGGCCTTTCACCCCTATCCACAGGTCATCCCCTCAGTTTTCAACCTAAGTGGGTTCGGTCCTCCACGTCGTCTTACCGACGCTTCAACCTGCCCATGGATAGATCACTTCGCTTCGGGTCTTGAGCGCGCTACTGAATCGCCCTATTCGGACTCGCTTTCGCTACGGCTTCCCCACACGGGTTAACCTCGCAACACACCGCAAACTCGCAGGCTCATTCTTCAAAAGGCACGCCGTCACCCACACACCCCCAAAGGGAATGCACAAGCTCCGACGGATTGTAGGCACACGGTTTCAGGTACTATTTCACTCCCCGCCAGGGGTACTTTTCACCTTTCCCTCACGGTACTTGTCCGCTATCGGTCATCAAGGAGTATTTAGGCTTAACGGGTGGTCCCGCCAGATTCACACGGAATTTCAGGGGTTCCGTGTTACTTGGGAACACGCTCCAGAGCCAGCGCTTTACGTCTACGGGCCTATCACCCTCTACGGTACGGCTTTCCAACCGACTTCGACTTCCACACTGGTTTCTTACTCTGCTCCTCACCGGCAGATGAGAATGAGCGGTCCCACAACCCCCCGAGTGCAACCCCTGCCGGGTATCACACACTCGAGGTTTGGCCTCTTCCGATTTCGCTCGCCACTACTCTCGGAATCACTGTTGTTTTCTCTTCCTGTCGGTACTGAGATGTTTCACTTCCCGACGTTCCCTCCACACACCCTATGTGTTCAGATGTGGGTAACACGACATGACTCGTGCTGGGTTTCCCCATTCGGACACCCCCGGATCACAGTTCGGTTGCCAACTCCCCAGGGCTTATCGCAGGCTCCAACGTCCTTCATCGGCTCTTGATGCCAAGGCATCCACCATGTGCCCTTCATAGCTTGTCTCAACAACGTCAAAACAACACACGCTGAAACAAAAAACGAAAAAACACACCACCCACCCCCAATCAAAGGGCAGGTGATTCACTCACAACCCACACCACACCCAGCCCACACCCACACCACCGCACCCCCACCCCCTCAACAAACAAGAAAGGAAAGGATCCGACACGTGCGTGCGCACCAAGGCGGCATCGGTTGCAAAGATGCTCGCGTCCACTATGCAGATCTCAAACAACAACCCCACCAACCCCCACCACCACCCCAACGGGCACCAGCAGACGAAGAGGGAACAGAAGGCGCCTCACGGCTGATCCTTCAGGACCCAACAGTGTGTCTGACCCCACCCCCACCAACGCAGGACCTGGGTGAACCACCCACCACCAACCCCCCACCCACGAACCCGTCCCGAAGAACAAGCCCATGCATGAGCGACCAGCAGCAGCTGACGTCGACGATTCCACTAGTGAGACACCACCATGCGTGCCGAAACATTCGCCCGGCATCGGGGTGTGTGCTCCTTAGAAAGGAGGTGATCCAGCCGCACCTTCCGGTACGGCTACCTTGTTACGACTTCGTCCCAATCGCCAGCCCCACCTTCGACGGCTCCCTCCACAAGGGTTGGGCCACCGGCTTCGGGTGTTGCCGACTTTCGTGACGTGACGGGCGGTGTGTACAAGGCCCGGGAACGTATTCACCGCAGCGTTGCTGATCTGCGATTACTAGCGACTCCGACTTCATGGGGTCGAGTTGCAGACCCCAATCCGAACTGAGACCGGCTTTTTGGGATTCGCTCCCCCTTACGGGATCGCAGCCCTTTGTACCGGCCATTGTAGCATGCGTGAAGCCCTGGACATAAGGGGCATGATGACTTGACGTCATCCCCACCTTCCTCCGAGTTGACCCCGGCAGTCTCCTATGAGTCCCCACCATTACGTGCTGGCAACATAGAACGAGGGTTGCGCTCGTTGCGGGACTTAACCCAACATCTCACGACACGAGCTGACGACAGCCATGCACCACCTGTACACCCCCAAAAGAAGCCCCATCTCTGGAGCGGCAGGGTGTATGTCAAACCCAGGTAAGGTTCTTCGCGTTGCATCGAATTAATCCGCATGCTCCGCCGCTTGTGCGGGCCCCCGTCAATTCCTTTGAGTTTTAGCCTTGCGGCCGTACTCCCCAGGCGGGGCGCTTAATGCGTTAGCTGCGGCACGGAATCCGTGGAATGGACCCCACACCTAGCGCCCAACGTTTACGGTGTGGACTACCAGGGTATCTAATCCTGTTCGCTCCCCACACTTTCGCTCCTCAGCGTCAGGTAATTCCCAGAGAACCGCCTTCGCCACCGGTGTTCCTCCTGATATCTGCGCATTTCACCGCTACACCAGGAATTCCGTTCTCCCCTGAATACCTCTAGTCTGCCCGTATCGAAAGCAAGCGCCGTGTTAAGCACGGCGTTTTCACTCCCGACGCGACAAACCGCCTACGAGCCCTTTACGCCCAATAATTCCGGACAACGCTCGCACCCTACGTATTACCGCGGCTGCTGGCACGTAGTTGGCCGGTGCTTCTTTACCTGTTACCGTCACTTGCGCTTCGTCACAGGCGAAAGAGGTTTACAACCCGAAGGCCGTCATCCCTCACGCGGCGTTGCTGGATCAGGCTTCCGCCCATTGTCCAATATTCCCCACTGCTGCCTCCCGTAGGAGTCTGGGCCGTGTCTCAGTCCCAGTGTGGCCGGTCACCCTCTCAGGCCGGCTACCCGTCGAAGCCATGGTGAGCCATTACCTCACCATCAAGCTGATAGGCCGCGAGCACATCCCTGGCCGAAAAACTTTCCACCACACCGCATGCACGACATGGTCATATCCGGTATTAATCACCGTTTCCGGTGGCTATCCCGAAGCCAAGGGCAGATTACTCACGTGTTACTCACCCGTTCGCCGCTCGAGTACCCCCGAAAGGGCCTTTCCGCTCGACTTGCATGTGTTAAGCACGCCGCCAGCGTTCGTCCTGAGCCAGGATCAAACTCTCCATCGAAAAACACGCACCCACACCCACCACCAAAAAGCAGCAGACACAAGCACGACAATCAATAAGAGCCACATCCATGACAAAAAACGAAACTGACATGTTGTCAGAATCATCGTCAAAGAAACCGCGACACCATCCACCAACCCACACCCAAAGGCACAAGCCAGAACATGACGTCAACGGGGCAAAACAAACTAATTCGTCGACTAATCAAACACACTGTTGAGTTCTCAAGTATCAGACGCACCCGTTCCGCGCCGGCTGGGCCGGTCTGGTCGCGGGGCAACCTGCACAAACTTACCGGGCTCTTGGCTCACCGTCAAACTCGTGAGCTTCGTGCTTCGGTGGTCGCAGCTGGTCTCCGCCTCATCTGGCCTTCTGGCCAGGAAGCGGCGCCGCTTGCGGCGACAGGTGAAACATTAGACCGTCCTCGCCGAGCATGCAAAACCGGGGGTGCCCTCTACGCATCACCGCAGGTCAGCGGCCTGTACGACGCCGCGGGGCGGCGGGCCGGTAGGTGCTGACGGTCGGATCGCCGGTGATCCAGAAGCGCCACGGACGCTCGGCTGCGTGCCGGAGCCCGACCCGCGGACCCCTGCTGATGTCGGCTACCCGCTCCCCCGAGACCAGGTCGACGGGATCGCCGTTGTGGGACAGGTCGAGGTCGAGCACGCGGCACAGACGCGCCGGCCCCCTCGCGAGGTCGCGGTCGCTGCTGCCGGGGCGCCGCTGTCGGGCGAGGTCGTGGCCGGCGACCACCTCACCGGCGCGGAGCAGGACGGCGCCGGGGTCGCCGTCGGGTCCGGTCACCAGGTTGGCGCAGTGGTGCATGCCGTAGACGAAGTAGACGTAGAGGCGCCCGGGCGGGCCGAACATCACCGCGTTGCGCGCGGTCCGGCCCCGGTGGGCGTGGGACCCGGGGTCGAGCGGGCCGGCGTAGGCCTCCACCTCGGTGAGCCGCACCGACACCCCGCCGTGGGTGATCACGGCGCCGAGCACCCGGGGTGCGACCTCGATCGGGTCGCCCTCAGCCCAGGCGGGCACGGTGACCGGTGCTTGCGACGCGGAGCTCGTCGAGCTGCTCCTGAACGCGCACCGGCGCGGTGCCGCCTCGACCGGCGCGCGAGGCGACCGAGCCTTCGACGGTGAGCACGGACCGCACCGCCGGGGTCAGGAACGGGGAGATGCCGGCCAGCTGCTCGTCACTGAGGTCGGGCAGGTCGCAGCCGAGCTCCTCGCAGCGGCGTACGCACGCGCCGGCGATCTCGTGGGCGTCGCGGAACGGGACGCCCTCGCGCACCAGCCACTCCGCGACGTCGGTGGCGAGCGAGAACCCCTGGGGCGCGAGCTCGGCCATCCGCGCGGTGTCGAACGTCAAGGTGGCGACCATGCCGGTCACCGCCGGCAGCAGCACCTCGAGGGTCAGGACCGAGTCGAAGACCGGCTCCTTGTCCTCCTGCAGGTCGCGGTTGTAGGCGAGCGGCAACCCCTTGAGCGTGGCCAACAGCCCGGCCAGGTTGCCGACCAGCCGGCCGGCCTTGCCGCGGGCGAGCTCGGCGATGTCGGGGTTCTTCTTCTGCGGCATGATGCTCGACCCCGTCGACCACGAGTCGTGCAGCGTCGCGAAGCCGAACTCGCGGGTGGTCCAGAGGATGACGTCCTCGGCGAGGCGGGAGAGGTCGACGCCGACCTGGGCGGTGACGAACGCGAACTCGGCGGCGAAGTCGCGGGCCGCGGTGCCGTCGAGGGAGTTGGCCGACGAGCCGGAGAACCCGAGCTCGGCGGCCACGGCCTCCGGGTCGAGCCCGAGCGTCTGGCCGGCGAGCGCCCCGGAGCCGTAGGGCGAGTCGGCGGCGACCCGCGCGTCCCAGTCGCGCAGCCGCTCGACGTCGCGCACCAGCGGCCAGGCGTGCGCGAGGAGGTGGTGCGAGAGGAGCACCGGCTGCGCGTGCTGGAGATGGGTACGCCCCGGCATCACGGTGCTCGACCCGTCGGGGTCGAGGTGCGCCGCGGCCTGCTCGGCGAGCACGTCGACCAGGTCGAGGACGAGCGCGGAGATGGTGCGGGCGTGGTCGCGCAGGTAGACCCGGAACAGCGTCGCGACCTGGTCGTTGCGCGAGCGCCCGGCACGCAGCCGCCCACCCACCTCCGGGCCGACCTCCTCGAGCAGCAGCCGCTCGAGCGCGCCGTGGACGTCCTCGTCGCTCGGCGCGGGCGCCAGCTCCCCCGCGGCGTAGCGCTCCCCCAGCACCGCCAGCCCGCGCAGCAGCTCGGCGTGGTCGGCGTCGGTGAGCAGCCCGGCCCGGTGCAGGGCGTTGGCGTGGGCGCGCGACCCGGCGAGGTCGTAGGGCGTCAGCTGCCAGTCGAACTGCGTCGACCGCGACAGCTCCTGCAGCTCGGGGGACGGGCCGCTCGAGAAGCGGCCGCCCCACAGCGAGCCCTCGTTGGTGGTGCCGCCGCTCGTCGGTGTCTGTGGCATCAGTCGGTCCCGAACTCCATCGCTGCGTTGTCGAGGGCGGACTCGTCGTCCGCCGTGGCGGCCGGGTTGTCGGTGATCTTGTCGTAGCCGCCGGCCTCGATGGCACCGTAGAGGGTGCCGTTCTCGACCAGCACCTGGCCCTGGTCGAGCGGCTGAGCGGCGTACTGCTCGAGCTTGGCGCGCGAGTCGGCGATGTCGAGGTTGCGCATGGTGAGCTGGCCGATGCGGTCGGTGGGACCGAAGGCGGCGTTGTCGGTGCGCTCCATCGACAGCTTGTCGGGGTGGTAGGAGAACGCCGGGCCGTCGGTGCGCAGGATCGAGTAGTCCTCGCCGCGGCGCAGCCGCAGGGTGACCTCGCCGGTGACCAGGGAGGCGATCCAGCGCTGGATCGACTCGCGGATCATCAGCGCCTGCGGGTCGAGCCACCGGCCCTCGTAGAGCAGGCGGCCGAGCTTGCGGCCCTCGTTGTGGTACTGCGCGACGGTGTCCTCGTTGTGGATCGCGTTGACCAGTCGCTCGTAGGCGATGAACAGCAGCGCCATGCCGGGCGCCTCGTAGATGCCGCGCGACTTGGCCTCGATGATGCGGTTCTCGATCTGGTCGGACATGCCCAGGCCGTGCCGGCCGCCGATCACGTTGGCCTCGTGCACGAGCGCCACCGGGTCGTCGTGGCGCAGGCCGTTGACGGCGACCGGGCGGCCCTGCTCGAAGCGGATGGTGACGTCCTCGGTGTCGATGGCGACCGCGGGGTCCCAGAACCGCACGCCCATGATCGGGTCGACCGTCTCGAGCGAGACGTCGAGGTGCTCCAGCGTCTTGGCCTCGTGGGTGGCGCCCCAGATGTTGGCGTCGGTGGAATAGGCCTTCTCCTGGCTGTCGCGGTAGGGCAGGCCGTGCTCGGTGAGCCAGGCGCTCATCTCGTGGCGCCCACCCAGCTCGCTGACGAAGTCGGCGTCGAGCCACGGCTTGTAGATGCGGAGGTCGGGGTTGGCAAGCAGGCCGTAGCGGTAGAACCGCTCGATGTCGTTGCCCTTGAACGTCGAGCCGTCGCCCCAGATGTTCACGCCGTCCTCGTGCATGGCACGCACGAGCATGGTGCCGGTGACCGCGCGGCCGAGCGGTGTGGTGTTGAAGTAGACGCGTCCGCCCGAGCGGACGTGGAACGCGCCGCACGCGAGCGCGGCGAGCCCCTCCTCCACGAGCTGGGTCTTGCAGTCGACCGCGCGGGCCAGCTCGGCGCCGTACTGCAGGGCGCGCGAGGGCACCCCGGAGATGTCGGGCTCGTCGTACTGGCCGATGTCGGCGGTGTAGGTGCACGGGACCGCGCCCTTCTCGCGCATCCAGGCGACGGCCACCGAGGTGTCGAGGCCGCCGGAGAAGGCGATGCCGACGCGCTCGCCGACGGGGAGGGAGGTGAGGACCTTGCTCACGAGATGTCCTTTGCAGTGGTGGGGCTGGGGGAAGCGGGGGTGGGTGCCGGGGTGGTGCCGCCGTGGCCGTGCCGGGGGTCGTTGGCCAGGTCGAGGAAGCGCTGCACCAGCGCGTCACCGCCGGCGGGGTCGCGACCGATGACCAGCAGGGTGTCGTCACCGGCGATGGTGCCGAGGATGTCACCCAGCTCCGCCTTGTCGAACGCGCTGGCGAGGAACTGGGCGGCCCCGGGGGGCGTGCGCAGCACGACGAGGTTGGCACTGGCCTCGGCGCTGACCAGCAGCTCGGCGCAGAGCCGGGCCAGCCGGTCCCGGCCGGCGGCGCTGGCCCGCGGCGCGGAGGCGCTGCGGTCGCCGCCCTCCCCCGGCACGGCGTAGACGAGGGCGCCGTCGGGGCTGCGCACCTTGACCGCGTCGAGCTCGACGAGGTCGCGGCTCAGCGTCGCTTGAGTGACGCGTACGCCGTGGTCGGCCAGCAGGTCGGCCAGCTCGGTCTGGGAGCGCACCGGGTGGGTGGTGACGATGTCGATGATCCGCTGGTGGCGGGCGCCCTTGGTCAGCGGCGTCGTGGCGGTCATGACGAACGCTCGAGCAGCCAGGCGAGCACCGCCTTCTGGGCATGGCGGCGGTTCTCCGCCTCGTCCCAGACCACCGACTGCGGCCCCTCGATGACCTCCTCGGAGATCTCCTTGCCCCGGTAGGCGGGCAGGCAGTGCATGACGATGGCGTCGGCGGCCGCGTGGGAGAGCAGGTCGTCGGTGACGCCGTAGGGCGGGAAGACCCGCAGCCGCTCCTGCGCCTCCTCCTCCCGGCCCATGCTGACCCACGAGTCGGTGACGACGACGTCGACGCCGGAGACCGCCTCGACCGGATCGGCGGTGAGCTCGACCGATCCGCCGGTGTCCTGGGCGATGTCGCGCGCCTTGGCGACCACGTGGGCGTCGGGGGTGAAGCCCTCGGGGGCGCCGACGACGACGTCCATGCCCGCGGACGCGCCGGCGAGCACCCAGGAGTTGCCCATGTTGCAGGCGCCGTCGCCGACGAACGCGACGCGGAGCCCGGACAGCCGGCCCTTCTGCTCCCGCACGGTCTGGAGGTCCGCGAGGAGCTGGCAGGGGTGGAACTCGTCGGTGAGGGCGTTGAGGACGGGGACGCCGGAGTAGGCCGCCATCGTCACCACGTCGCCCTGGTGGGCGGTGCGCCACACGATCGCGGCGGCCTGGCGCCCCAGGATGCGGGCGACGTCCTCGACGCCCTCGCGCGATCCCATCGCGGCCAGGCCGCCGTCGACGGTCATCGGGTTGCCGCCGAGCTCGGCGATGCCGGCGGCGAAGGAGACCTGCGTGCGCAGGGTGGGACGGTCGAAGACGAGCGCGACGGTGCGCGGGCCGGCCAGCGGCTTGTGGTCGAAGGGTGCGGCCTTCATCCGATCGGCGAGGTCGAGGACCTCGACGAGCTCCGACGGCGAGAGGTCGTCGTCGCGGAGGAGGTGACGGGTCATGGCGTGGCCTCCTGGGCGGCGCGGCGGGCGGTGTCGAGGACGGCGGGGAGGGCGGCCCCCAGCGCATCGAGGTCGGCGGCGCCGATCACGAGCGGCGGGACGAAGCGCAGCCGGGTCGGGCCGGTGGCGTTGAGGATGAAGCCGGCGTCGCGGGCGGCGGCGACGGCCTGTGGGGCGTAGGGCCCGTCGAGCTCGGCGCCGCGCATCAGCCCGGCGCCGGTGACGTCCACGACGCCCTGCTGGGCCCGCAGCAGCGCCTCGAGCTGGGCGCCGCGGGCCACGGCGGCGTCGAGCAGTCCGTCGGCCTCGACCGTGGCGAGCACGGCCAGCGCGGCGGCGGCCGCGACCGGGTTGCCGCCGAAGGTGGTGCCGTGGTTGCCGGGCTGGAGCAGCGTGGCGGCCGTCCCGCGGGCGACGGTGGCGCCGATCGGGATGCCGCCGCCGAGGCCCTTGGCGAGGGTGACCACGTCGGGCTCGACGCCGTCGAGCAGCTGGTGGGCGAACCACGCGCCGGTGCGCGCGATGCCGGTCTGCACCTCGTCGAGCCAGAGCAGCGCCCCGCTGTCGTGGGCGATGCGCTGCGCGGCGGCGAGGTAGTCGGGCGACGGCACGACGACGCCGGCCTCGCCCTGGATCGGCTCGAGGACGACGGCCGCGACGGTCCCGTCGACGGCGGCCTCGAGCGCGGCCACGTCGTCGTACGGGACGAAGGTGACGTCGCCGGGAAGGGGCTCGAAGGGCTCGCGGTAGGCGGCCTTGGAGGTGAGCGAGAGCGCGCCCATCGTGCGGCCGTGGAAGGACCCCTCGGCCGCGACGAGCCTGGTGCGGCCGGTGCGGCGGGTGAGCTTGAGCGCCGCCTCGTTGGCCTCGGCGCCGGAGTTGCTGAGGAAGACCCGCGCCGAGTCGTCCCAGCCGAGCAGGGCCACGAGCCGCTCGGCGAGCGCGACCTGCGGCTCGGTGGCGAAGAAGTTGCTCACGTGGCCCAGCGTCTGCAGCTGGCCGGTGACCGCCTCGACCAGCGCCGGGTGTGCATGGCCGAGGGCGTTGACCGCGATGCCGCCGAGCAGGTCGACGTACTCCCTGCCGTCGGCGTCCCACACGTGGGCGCCCTCACCCCGCACCAGCGCGAGGACGGGCGGGCCGAACGTGTTCATCACGGCGCCGGCGTAGCGCTCCTGGATGTCGCTCACGTCTGCTCCTCGGTGGGGTAGGGCTTGCGCATCCGGGTGGCGGCGCCGGGCAGCACCTGGGTGCCGACGCCCTCGTCGGTGAAGATCTCGAGCAGCACGGCGTGCGGCTCGCGACCGTCGACGACCGTCGCGCGTGGCACTCCCCCGGTTACCGCCTCGTAGCAGGCGCGCATCTTGGGGACCATGCCGGCGTCGAGCGTCGGCAGGAGCTCGCCCAGCGCCTCCGGGCCGATCTCCTGGATCAGGTCGTCGGAGTTGCCGTAGTCGCGGTAGAGGCCCTCGACGTCGGTCAGCACGAGCAGCTTCTCCGCGCCCAGGGCCACCGCGAGCGCCGCGGCGGCGGTGTCGGCGTTGACGTTGTGGACGCGGCCCTCGACGTCGGGCGCGACCGAGCTGACGACCGGGACGCGGCCCGCCTCGATGAGGTCGAGCACCGCCTCGGGCCGCACCTCTGCCACCTCGCCGACGAGTCCGAGGTCGACCTCCTCGCCGTCGACGATGGTGCTGGCGGGCTCGGCCCGGAACAGTCCGGCATCCTCGCCGGAGAGGCCGACCGCCAGGGCGCCGTGCTGGTTGATGAGCCCGACGAGCTCGCGCTGCACCTGGCCGACGAGCACCATCCGGACGACGTCCATCGCCTCGGGGGTGGTGACCCGCAGCCCGCCGCGGAACTCCGACTCGATGCCGAGGCGGTCGAGCATGCGGGAGATCTGCGGGCCGCCGCCGTGCACGACGACCGGCTTGAAGCCGGCGAAGCGGAGGAAGGCGATGTCCTCGGCGAAGGCGACCTTGAGCGACTCGTCGGTCATCGCGTTGCCGCCGTACTTCACCACGATCGTGCGCCCGTGGTAGCGCTTGAGCCACGGCAGCGCCGCGGCGAGGGTACGGGCCTTCGCCGGGTCGGGCCGGCGGGGGCTCTGGACGGTCTCGGTCGTCGGTGCGTCGCTCATGAGCTGTAGGCGCTGTTCTCGTGGACGTAGGCGTGGGTGAGGTCGTTGGTCCAGACGGTGGCGCGGGCGTCGCCCGACTTGAGGTCGATGGTGACGCTGACCTCGCGGCCGGACAGGTCGACCCCCGCCGGGTCCTCGGCCGGGGTGGACTCGCGGCAGACCCACACGCCGTTCATCGCCACGTCGAGGTCGGCCGGGTCGAAGCGCGCCTGCGTGGTGCCGACCGAGGCCAGCACGCGGCCCCAGTTGGGATCCTTGCCGAAGACCGCGGCCTTGAAGAGGTTGCTGCGCGCGACGCTGCGGCTGACCTCCACGGCCTCGTCCTCGGTGGCGGCGTGGACGGTGGTGATGGCGATCTCGTGGTCGGCGCCCTCGGCGTCCTTGAGCAGCTGCATCGCCAGGTCGGTGCAGGCCTGGGTGAGGGCGGCGGTGAAGTCCTCGGGGGTCGGCGTGATGCCGCTGGCGCCGCTGGCCATCACGGTGACGGTGTCGTTGGTCGACATGCAGCCGTCGGAGTCGAGCCGGTCGAAGCTGACCCGGGTGGCCGCGCGCAGGGCGGTGTCGAGGTCGGCGGCGGGCACCACGGCGTCGGTCGTGAGGACGACGAGCATCGTGGCGAGCTGTGGCGCCAGCATGCCGGCGCCCTTGGCCATGCCGCCGATGGACCATCCCGCGCCCTCGACGACGGTGTTCTTGCTGACCGAGTCGGTGGTCATGATCGCCTCCGCGGCCTGCGCCCCGCCGTCGGCCGAGAGCGCGGCGGTCGCCGCCTCGACCCCGGCGAGGAGGTCGTCGCGGTCGTTGGCGAGGCCGATGAGGCCGGTCGAGCAGACGACGACGTCGATCGCGCCGATGCCCAGGCCGTCGGCGACCTTCTCCGCCACCGCGTGGGTGGTCTGGAAGCCCTCGGGCCCGGTGTAGCAGTTGGCGCCGCCGGAGTTGAGCACGACCGCACGCACGACGCCGTCCTTGACGACCTCCTGGCTCCAGAGCACGGGGTTGGCCTTGCAGCGGTTGGCGGTGAAGACGGTGGCGGAGTCGTGGGTGGGGCCCTCGTTGACGACGAGGGCGAGGTCCTTCGCGCCGGTGGACTTGAGTCCGGCGGCGACGCCGGCGGCGGTGAAGCCGGCGGGGTGGGTGACGGTCATGGAGCGAGTCCGATCGTGGTGAGCCCGGTGGCCTCGTCGAGGCCCAGGGCGAGGTTCATGCACTGGACGGCGGCGCCGGCGGTGCCCTTGGCGAGGTTGTCGACCACGGCCACCGCCACGAGTCGTCGTACGCGCTCGTCGACGGCGACCTGGACCTGCACGGCGTTGGAGCCGACCACGGACTTGGTCTGGGGCCACTGCCCCTCGGGCAGCAGGTGGACGAACGGCTCGGGGTCGTAGGCCGCGGCGTAGGCCTCGCGGACCTGCTGCGGCGTGACGCCGTCGAGCAGCGGCGCCTGGACGGTGGCGAGGATGCCGCGCGACATCGGCACGAGCAGCGGCGTGAAGCCGACCGCCACCGGGGCGCCGTGGACGGCGCTGAGGTTCTGGACGATCTCGGGGGTGTGCCGGTGGGTGCCGCCGACGCCGTAGGCGCTGGCGTTGCCCATCACCTCGCTTCCGAGCAGGTGCGCCTTGGCGGCCTTGCCGGCGCCACTGGTGCCGGACGCGGCCACCACGGTCACGTCGGGGGCGACCAGGCCGGCGGCCAGGGCGGGCACGACCGCGAGCGTCGAGACCGTCGGGTAGCAGCCGGGGACGGCGATCCGGCGCGCGCCACGCAGCAGCTCGCGCTGGCCGGGCAGCTCGGGCAGGCCGTAGGGCCACGCCCCGGCGTGCTCGCCGCCGTAGAACGCCTCCCACTCCCCCGGGTCGGTCAGCCGGAAGTCGGCCCCACAGTCGATCACCACGGTGTCGTCGCCCAGCGCCTGCGCGATCACCGCGGAGCGGCCGTGCGGGAGGGCCAGGAAGACCACGTCGTGCCCGGCGAGGACGTCGACCGTGGTGTCGGCCAGGACCCGGTCGGCCAGCGGGAGCAGGTGGGGCTGAAGGGCACCGAGGCGCTCACCGGCGTTGGAGCCGGCGGTGAGCGCGCCGACCTCGACGTCGGGGTGGCCGAGGAGCAGGCGGAGCACCTCTCCCCCGGCGTACCCGCTGGCTCCGGCCACGGCGACTGATGCGGTCATGCTGCATGACTATACATGGCGTTGCATGATGCGTTGCTGGGGGTCCGTACCGGAAACCGTGAGCGCCGCCCCGGCCGCTTCCCCTAGCGTGGCGGGGATGACCCGTCTGGCGCCAGAGACCTACCTCGACCACCTCCGCTCGGAGTCCGCCCGCTTCCGCGAGGTGCTCGCCGCGCGCGAGCCGTCGGCACGGGTGCCGGCCTGCCCCGACTGGGACGCCGCCGACCTGCTGTGGCACCTGGCCACGGTCCAGCACCGGTGGGCCGAGGTGGTGCGCGCCCGCCCTGCGCGGCCCGAGGAGGTCGACCCGCCCCGCCCCGAGTCGTACGACGACCTGCTCGAGGTCTTCGACGAGTGGTCACGCGACCTGGCGGACGCGCTGGCGGCCGCGGACCCGTCGGAGGAGGCCTGGAACTGGTCGAGCGACCACACGGTCGGCTTCATCCTGCGCCGCCAGGCGCACGAGGCGCTGGTGCACCGCGTCGACGCCGAGCAGGCGGCCGGCGTGGCGAGCGAGCTCGACCCGGTGCTCGCCGCCGACGGCGTCCACGAGTGCCTCGACGTGATGTACGGCGGGATGCCGACATGGGGATCGTGGGAGCCCGGCGAGGGACTGGTGCGGGTGGACGTGACCGACACCGGCGACTCGTTCTGGCTGCGGTTCGGGACCTTCGCGGGGACCGATCCCGACAGCGGGACGTCCTACGCCGACGAGGAGGACTTCCACGTCGTGCCCGCCCCCGAGGGCGCCGAGGTCGAGCCGGACCTGGTCGTCGACGGTCCGGCCGCACCGCTCGACCTGTGGCTGTGGAACCGCGGCGGGAGCGAGGAGCTCTCGACCGCCGGTGACCGCGGTGTGCTCGGGCGGTTCAGCACCATCGTGGCGTCGCCGATCAACTGAACGCGCCCGGCCACAACCAATCGGGAGTCGGCTGCGTCTTCCTCGTCGCCCTCATCAGACACCACGGAAAGACCACTCCATGCGCAGAGCACTCAAGACCGCCGTCGCGGCCCTCACCACCGCCCTCGCCGGCGTCGCGCCGGTCACGACCGGCCCCCCGGCGCACGGTGCGCCGACGATCACCTGCCAGGGCAGGCCGGCAACGGTCGTGGGGAGCACCGGGACGGAGGGCGACGACGTCATGGTGGTCGTCCCGCAGCCGGGCGTGACAGCGCAGGGGCTCGGAGGCAACGACACGATCTGCATCGTCGCCGCTCCCGAGGGTGGGATGCGCAACGTGACCGTGGATGCGGGCGCGGGCGACGACACCGTCGTCAACGAGAGCACCGACGTCGAGGACGTCTGGTACACCATCGTCCTCGGCACGGGCGCCGACTCCTACGTCGGACTCGACGCCGTCATCCCGTCGAACCCGCAGGCGTCCCCGTTCCACGAGACCGTCTACGCCGGCGTCCGGGAGACGGGAAGCGTCGAGGGCTCGCTCGACGTGGAGGTCGACGTGATCGACACCCGCGGCGGAGACGACGTCGTCCACTCCGGCACCACGACGCCCGGTGCGACGAACAACGACACGGTGCTCACCGGCACCGGTGACGACAGCGTCGAGTGGGCCGGGGAGCAGGGAGGCGCCGGCACCCTCGACCTCGGTCCGGGCGACAACACCCTGTCGCTGCACCCCGGCTGGCAGGGCGCCTCGACGACGGTCTCGGGCCCCGCCCGCGCCGCGGTCGTCGACGGCCGGACCGTGCTGCGCTGGGCGGGGTCGATCGCCCACTACGAGGTCGGGGTCCACACGAGGGACCAGAGCTTCACCGGCACCGACGCCGCCGAGACGTTGGTGCTCGCGTCCCGGACGACCGGCGGACGACGCGTGATCTCGATGGGCGGAGGAGACGACCACCTCGCGCTCCACTCGATGGGAAGCGGGAGGGTGACGGGCGGTACCGGTCGCGACAGCTACTCCGGCAACGCCTGCTCGATCGCCACCGTCCGGGTCGGCGGCACCTTCTCGTGCGTCCCGGTGGGTGACGGGGCAGTGCGGCACTCCTTCGGCTTCGACGACTTCGAGGACCTCCTGCTCAAGGGTGGTGACGTGAGGGTCGTGGGCAGCGCCGCCGACGAGAAGGTCAAGGTCATGGCGAGCCAGCGGATCCGCGTCCGCGGTCGCGGGGGCGACGACGTCCTCAACGCCACCGCCTCGGGCACCCTGCGAGGCGAGCACCCCGTCGTCCTGGCGGGCGGGCCCGGCACAGACCGTCTCGTCGGGTCGCAGGCGCGCGACCGGCTGCTCGGCGGCCCCGGGAACGACAGGCTCTTCGGCGGTGGGCGCGGCGACGAGATCATCGGCGGTCCGGGCCGGGACAAGGCGTTCGGGCAGCAGGGTCGGGACCGCTGCTCGGCCGAGGTACGGCGTACCTGCGAGAGCCGCTGATCGTGCGCACTGGGCCTTGAGTCTCCTGGAGACTCAAGGCCCACTGTGCGTGTCGACGAGCGCGGATCAGGTGCGCTGGACGGCGCCCGTCCGCTCGGTGGCGTGCGCCACCGCGGCGTCGCGCGCGGCGGCCGCCTCGCCCTCCTTGAGCGTGCGGTCGGGAGCCCGGAAGCGCAGCGCGTAGGCCAGCGACTTCCTTCCCTCGCCCACCTGGTCGCCGGTGTAGACGTCGAAGAGCCGGAGCGACTCGAGCAGCTCGCCCGCTCCCTCGCGCAGGGCCGCCTCGACGTCGGCGGCCGGGACGGAGGCGTCGACGACGAGCGCCACGTCCTCCTTGGCGACCGGGTAGGACGAGAAGACCGGCGCCTGCCGCAGGTGGACCGAGCGTGCGATGAGCACGTCGAGGTCGACCTCCGCGGCGACCGTGCGCTTGGGCAGCCCGAACGCCTGGCAGACCTTCGGGTGCAGCTCACCCGCGTGGCCGACGACGTCGCCCGCCACGGACAGCTCGGCGCAGCGACCGGGGTGCCACGGGGCGACCTCCGCCGCGGTCGCGGTCACCTCGAGGCCGAGCGCCGCCGCGACGGCGCGCACCGCCTCGACGGCGTCGGACCACGACACCGGCCGCGCCGGGCCCCACCAGCCGCCCGAGACGGCGTCGCCGCTGGCGACGACCGCGAGGTGCAGCGGCTGGGCCGGCAGCGCGGCATCGAGCGCGGCGAACTCCTCGGCACTCGGACGCCGGTCCACCGGCAGGATCGCGGCGGGTCCGGCGTGGCGCGGGAGGGTGACGGTGGCGGTCTCGAAGAGCGCGAGGTCGCTCGTGCCGTGCCCGACGTTGCGGCCCGCGGCGCGCAGCACGCCCGGGAGCAGGGTCGAGGTCATCAACGCGGCCTCGGAGCTGAGCGGGTTGGACAGCCGCAGCAGGTCGCGGCGCGGGTCGTCGTCGGGCAGGCCCAGCGCGTCGAGGTCGGCCTCGCCCACGAACGGGAAGCTCACCACCTCCACGTAGCCCTCGCCGGCGAGCGTGCGTCCGATCCTCCGGCGCAGCTGCTGGGCGCGGGTCAGCCCCCGGCCCGACGACGGGGTCGGCAGCACCGACGGCACCTTGTCGTAGCCGACGAGGCGGATGACCTCCTCGGAGAAGTCCTGCGCGTCGGTGAGGTCGGGGCGCCACGGCGGCGGCGTCACCGCCAGCGTGCCGTTGCCCTCGACCTCGCAGCCGACGGCGCGCAGGCACTCGACGGCGCGCTCCTCGCTGATGTCCATCCCGGACACGCGGGCGGCCAGGTCGCCCGGCACGTCGACGACCGGCATCGCCGGCGGGGTGCCGACGACGGTGACGCCGGGGTGCGCGGTGCCGCCACCGTGCTCGACGAGCAGCTCGACGACACGGTCGGCCGCGGCCTCGCAGATCGTCGGGTCGACGCCGCGCTCGTTGCGCTTGCCCGCCTCGGAGGTGATCCGGTGCCGGCGGCCGGTGCGGAACATCGACACCGCGTCCCAGTGGGCCGCCTCGACGAGCACCGACGTGGTGGTGCTCGACATCTCGGTCGTCTCGCCGCCCATGACGCCGCCGAGGCCGATGATGCCCGAGTCGTCGGTGACCACGAGGTCGCCGGGGTCGAGCGCGCGGGACGTGCCGTCGAGGGTGGTCAGCCGCTCGCCCTCGCGGGCACGGCGTACGACGAGCGTGCCCTGCACCCGGTCGGCGTCGTAGCCGTGGATCGGCCGGCCGGTCTCGAGCATGACGTAGTTGGTGACATCGACGGCCAACGAGATCGGCCGCATGCCGGCCGCGGTGATGCGCTGCACCATGAAGTCGGGAGTCGGCGCGGCCGGGTCGAAGCCGTCGACGCGGCGGGCGACGAAGACCGGGCAGCCCTCGGCGTCCTCCACGACGACGGGGTGGCCCTGGTCGTTGGCGGCAGGGGTGTCGCGGACCGCGGGGTCGCGGAAGTTGCAGGCGCCGTCCACGGACACCAGCACCTCCCGCGCGATGCCGCGCAGCGACAGGGCGTAGGCCCGATCGGGGTTGATCTCGAACTCGATGACCTCCTCGTCAAGGCCGAGCACGGGACGGACGTCGTCGCCCGGGGCACCGGCGTCCTCGGGCAGCACGATGATGCCGTCGTGGTCCTCGCCGAGCCCGAGCTCGCGGGCCGAGCAGATCATCCCCGCGGACAGGTGGCCGTAGGTCTTGCGGGCGCCGATCTCGAAGCCGCCGGGCAGCACGCCGCCGGGCAGCACCGTGACGACGAGGTCGCCGGGCTTGAAGTTGTGGGCGCCGCAGACGATGCCCACCCCGTCGGACTGCTCGCCGGTGCCGTGGGCCGCATTCAACTCGGGGCCGACGTCGACGGTGCACCAGTTGATGGTCTTGCCGTTCTTCTGCGGCTCGGGCTCCATCGTGAGCACGCGACCGATGACCAGCGGGCCCGTGATCTCGCGCCCGGGGCTGACGATCGCCTCGAGCTTGAGGCCGGTCAGCGTGAGCCGGTCGGTGATCTCCTCGGTGGTGGTGCCCGCGGGAACGTCGACGTGCTCCAGGATCCAGGACAGGGGTGCCTTCATCTCGCTCTCCCCTCTCAGATCTCGGTGCCGAACGCGCTGCTGAACCGGACGTCGCCCTCGAAGAGGGGGCGCAGGTCCTCCAGCCCGTGGCGGAACATGAACGAACGGTCGATGCCCATCCCGAAGGCGAAGCCGCTGTAGACCTGCGGGTCGACCCCGCAGGCGACGAGCACGCGCGGGTTGACCACGCCGCAGCCGCCCCACTCGATCCAGCCCTCGCCGCGGCAGGTGCGGCACGAGGCGGAGCCCGCCTCGTCGAGGCCGGAGCCGCGGCACACGAAGCAGCGGACGTCGACCTCGGCCGACGGCTCGGTGAACGGGAAGTAGGACGGGCGGAACCGCGTCGTGATCCCGTCGCCGAACAGCTGGGAGGCGAAGTGGTCGAGCGTGCCCTTGAGGTGGGCCATCGTGATGCCCTCGTCGACGACGAGGCCCTCGACCTGGTGGAACATCGGCGAGTGCGTCGCGTCGTACTCGTCGGTGCGGAACACGCGGCCCGGGCACACGACGTAGATCGGTGGCGTGCGGGTGAGCATCGTGCGCGCCTGGACGGGCGAGGTCTGCGTGCGCAGCACGAGGTGGTCCTCGGCGGGCTCGGTCCAGAACGTGTCCTGCATGGTGCGGGCGGGGTGGTCGGGACCGAGGTTGAGGGCGTCGAAGTTGAGCCACTCGGCCTCCACCACCGGGCCCTCCGCGACCTCGTAGCCCATGGCCACGAACAGGTCGGCGATGAGCTCGGACTGCAGGGTCAGGGGGTGTCGGCCGCCGCGGCGCCGGCGCGTGGTCGGCAGGGAGACGTCGACGGTCTCCTCGACCAGCATCCGCTCCTCATGCTCGGCCTCGAGCACGGCCTGGCGAGCCGCGAGGGCCTGGTTGACCGCGCCGCGGGCCTGGCCGACGCGCTGGCCGGCCTCCTTGCGCGCCTGCGGCGGCAGGGCGCCGATCTCACGGTTGGCCAGGGCAAGGGGCGAGCGGTCGCCGGCGTGGTCGAGGCGGACCTGCTTGAGGGTGTCGAGGTCGGCGGCGTCCGCGATGGCGGCGAGGGCCGCGTCGCGCATCGCCTCGACCTGGTCGGCCTTGAGCGGGGTCACTTCGACAGGGTCGTAGTCGGTGTTGGGGCCGGACATGGCTCCCTTTCGCGCGGCGACATCGGTTCGCCGCAGAGTCTAGAAGTGGACGAGCGTCGGGTCGGACGGGGACTCCCCGGACCCGGTGGCGTCAGCTGCCCGACGGAACAGGTCCGGGGCTCGGAAATCGCAGGCTCGTGTGCACG
The DNA here is from genome assembly GCF_017086465.1 of Nocardioides sp. zg-1228. Taxonomy (NCBI): domain Bacteria; kingdom Bacillati; phylum Actinomycetota; class Actinomycetes; order Propionibacteriales; family Nocardioidaceae; genus Nocardioides; species Nocardioides sp. zg-1228. The sequence continues at coordinate 2,144,699 of NZ_CP070961.1, forward strand.
ACGACGATGCTACTCCTCGAAGGCGCTCCACACGGCGGCGCACTCGTCGCCCTCGCCGGAGGCGGGTGCGGGGCGACCCGAGGCGCCGACCATCCCGAGATCGCGCAGCGCGTGCTCGGCGCGCTCGCGCGCGAGGTTCCAGGCCCGCGGGTCGTCGACGACCTCCGCCCACAGCCCGTTGAGCGGGAGGCGCTCCAGCGCGCAGCGGGCCACGTCGGCGGGCAGCCGCTCGGCGATCACGGGGGCGGCGTCGGCGGAGAGGTCCTGGAGGTAGCGGATGTCGAGGTCACCGGTCGCGTCGTAGCGGTCGAGGTTGCGCCCGGCGACCCACGCGTCGGGGTTGATCGCAGCGAGGCCGATGAGCGCGACCGCGCCGGAGACGAGGGCGACCCGCGGCAGCCAGCGACCGAGCCCGGTGACCCCGGCGACCATGATCGAGAGCACGACGAAGCCGAGCCACCCCTCGAAGACGTCGACGAAGACGCGCAGCGTGGTGAAGCCGTAGGCGTCCTGGTAGACGCTCATCCCGCGCAGCGCGGAGGCCACCACGAGCAGGGTGAGCGCGCACAGCAGGCCGAGGGAGCCGAGCAGCCAGCGGCGGTCCTCGGCGGTGTCGCCCGCGCGCCGCGAGGCGACCCACACGACCAGCACGGTCAGCGCCGTGGCGAGGGTGAGCTGGCCGAAGCCCTGGTGCACGAAGTCGGCGTAGGTGAGGCCGGTCGTGGCCTCGATGTAGTCGCGTCCGCCGATGAGGGCGCGGGCCTCGGCGGCGATGTACGCGACGAACACGGAGTCGACGACGAGCACCGGCACCAGCCACTCGAACCGGTTGGCCAGGGCGGCCGGCCGCCGTCCGGAGAGCACCTCGACGTCGGCCGGGTTGAGCGCGAGGTAGGCCGCGCCGAGCGTGGCGGCGAAGACGAAGCAGGCCAGGAACGCCCGCCCGACCAGGTCGTTGAAGGTGAGGTTGGGCACGAGCTGGTCGACCCACGACCCGAAGACGGGGTTGGCGCTGGCGAAGATCGTGCCGAAGACGCCGAGGCCGAGCAGGGACCACACCGTCGTCCGCACGACCGCCGGGGTGCGTGAGCCGGTGCCGGCGATCCGCAGCGTCCGTCCGAACCAGGGCAGGCCGCGCACCGACGCCAGCGGCCACGCGAGGCCGGTCAGCACGTAGCCGGGCAGCGTACGCGCACCGGTGACCCCGCACAGGAACACCGCCGTGGCGGCGACGAGGCCGAGCATCTGGATCCACCAGGCGTCGAGCAGGGTCATCGGGAGCACGAGCAGCAGGGCGAGGGCGGCGCACGCCAGGGTCCAGGGCTCGCGGCGACGGCGGGCGGTGGCCAGCGCCGCGGCTCCGCAGACGACGGCGACCAGCGTCCACGAGACGCCGACCGCGGTGAAGGAGAGGGCGACGCCCGCGACCAGTCCGGCGCCCGCTGCGGCGGCCACGGTCAGCAGGCCGTGCGGCGCGCCGCGCTCGGGCCAGAAGCGACCGAACAGCGCGTCGAGCCCCGGCTGGGGGCGACCAGGGACGGCCGCCTGGGCGGACGGGTGCGCCGCAGGTGCTGCCGTGGTCGCGGCCGGCGCCGGCGCGGACCCCTCCGCCGGCGTCCCGGAGCGAGCCGCGGTCGGGGACGGGGCCGGCGCGGTGGGCACCTCGAGGCGGAGCCGCGAGCCCTGTCCCGTCTCGGGGTCGAGGAAGCGCAGCGTGCCGCCGTGGAGCTGGGCGACCCACCGCGCCACCGCCAGCCCGAGGCCGGTGCCGCCGCTGCCGTCGGTGCCGAAGCGCTCGAACACGCGGTCTCGGTCCTCGGGTGCCACTCCCCCGCCGTCGTCGACGACCTCGAGCCACCAGCCGTCGCCGGCGGCGCCGCCGGAGACCCGCACGGACGTCTCCGCGGGCGCGTGGCGCACGGCGTTGTCGAGCACGTTGGTCACGAGCTGGCGCAGCCGCGCCGGGTCGCCGGGGACTACGAGCCCCTCGGCCAGGTCGATCGCGAAGGTCCCGCTCCCGCCGGCGGCGCGCACCTGGGCCGCCGAGTCCGAGACGAGCGCGCGCAGCGCCACGTCCTGGCGATCGAGGTCGACCACCCCCGCCTCGAGCCGCGAGAGCTGGAGCAGGTCCTCGACGAGCCGGCCGAGGCGTCGCGCCTCCTCCAGCGCCGCGCCGAGGTGGGGTGGGTCGGCGGGCACGACGCCGTCGGCGAGGTTCTCGAGCAGCGCGGTCATCGCGGTGAGCGGGGTGCGCAGCTCGTGGGACACGGTCGCGATGAGGTCGCGGCGCTCGCGGTCGACCGTCGCCAGGTCTTCCGCCATGCGGTTGAACGCCAGGGCGAGCTGGCCGACCTCGTCGGTGGCGGTCGTCCGCACGCGACCGGTGTAGTCGCCGCGGGCCATCGCCCGCGACACCTCGGTCATCCGGCGCAGCGGCGCGACCATCCCCGCGGCGAGGAGCTGGGTGACACCGAGCGCGAGGGCGACGCTGACGGGCAGCACGAGGACGGGCGAGACACCGGCGGCCGAGCCGAGGAGCGTGAGCAGGACGGCGGTGACGACGGACGCGACCACGAGCAGGCCGAGCTTGACCTTGAGGCTGGAGACGGTGTCGAGCCAGCCGCTCACGGCAGCACCTCGAGCGCGTAGCCGACACCGTGGACGGTGCGGATCCGCGCGGCCCCCACCTTGCTGCGCAGCGCCTTGACGTGACTGTCGACGGTGCGGGTCGCGCTGGCGCTCGCCCAGGCGTCGCCCCAGTCCCAGACGTCGCGCAGGAGCCGTTCGCGGCTCAGCACCTGACCGGGCACCCGCGCCAGGCACAGGAGCAGGTCGAACTCGGTCGGCGTGAGGTGCACCGGGTCCCCCGCGACCGTCGTACGCCTGGTGCCGGGGTCGATGCGCACCCCTCCCACCTCGACGGCCGACGGCCGCTCGTCGGCGAGGGCGGCCGCGCGCTCCACGCGCCGCAGCAGGGCGGCGACCCGGGCCACGACCTCACGCATCGAGAAGGGCTTGGTGAGGTAGTCGTCGGCCCCCACCCCGAGACCCACGAGGACGTCGGCCTCGTCGTCGCGGGCGGTGAGCATCAGCACGGGCACGGGGCGCGTCGCCTGGATCCGGCGGCACACCTCCAGGCCGTCGAAGCCCGGCAGCATCACGTCGAGCAGCACGACGTCGGGGCGCACGGTGGCGGCCAGGTCGACCGCCGACGGGCCGTCGAAGGCCTGCTCGACGGCGTAGCCCTCGGCGCGCAGGCGCTGGGCGAGCGCGTCGTTGATGGTGCGGTCGTCCTCGACCACCAGGGCGGTTCTCGCAGCGGTGCGGAGCGTCATGGCTCGACCCTAGGAGCGCGGGCGTGGCGAGGCCGGGGACGACTCGTGGAGGTTGTGTGGAGGTGCGCCTCAGACAGGTCGGCGGTCCTCGCTCGGCCAGTCGACCATCACGCGGGCACCGCCTCCGGGCGCGTCGTCGATGGTGACCCAGCCGCCGTGGGCACGCGAGAGCCCGCCGACGATGTACATGCCCAGCCCGCTGCCGCCGGCGTCGCCGGTGGTCCAGAACTTGGTGAAGACCCGGCGTCGCAGCTCGGCCGGGATGCCGTCGCCCTCGTCGTCGACGGTGATCCGGACGCCGTCGAGGGTGTCGGAGGCACCGACGCGGACCCGCACGTGCCCCTGGCCGTGGCGGACGGCGTTCTCCACGAGGTTGGTGACGACCTGCGTGAACTTGTCGGGGTCGGCGAACACCTCGGGCAGGCCGGGCTCCACCTCGAGGGAGATCCCGCGCGACGTGCCCGCCTCGATCGACTCGACGACGCGGCGCACCAGCACCTCCGCGGAGACCTCGCGCGGGTAGAGCTGGAGGCGACCGGTGTCGATGCGCGCCACGTCGAGCAGCTCGGCGATCAGCCGCGAGAGCCGGTCGGCGTCGGCGTTGACGGTGGTGAGCATCAGCTTGCGCTGGTCGTCGCTGAGCTTGTCCCAGCGGTTGAGCAGCGCCTGCACGAAGCCCTTCACGCCGGTCAGCGGCGAGCGGAGCTCGTGGGCGACGGTCGCGACCAGGTCTGAGCGGTCGCGGTCGAGACGTGCCCGGCCCCGGCCGCTGCGCAGCCCGACGGCGATCCCGACGACGGGACCGCGCCTGCCCTCCCGCACCAGCCGGGCGGTGGTGAGCACCTCCTCCCCGCTGGCGTTGAGCCAGGACTGCTCGGGCACGCCGCGGGTGATGGAGATGGCGTCGAACGGCCGGTTGACGTCGAGCCAGGTGCGCCCGTCCTGGTCGAGCAGGCGCAGCACGTCGGGCAGCGGGAGGCCGCGCGCCTGCTCGGCGTCGACACCGAGCAGTGCGGCGCCCTGCGCGTTGAGGAGCGTCACCACGCCCGTGCGGCTCGCGCCCAGGATGCCGTCGGGGTAGAAGTCGGCGAGCTCCCGCAGCCGGCTCGGGCGGGCGGAGTCCACCCGGTGGCGTGGCGCGTTCTGGTCGGCGGACACCCTCCGCACCCTAGTCAGCGTCAGCGGTCGCGGGTGCCGCGCCCCGCCGGCTTGGGCCGGCGCAGGCCGGCGGCGCGCAGTGCCAGCGCGAGCTCGCGTGAGGACACCGGCACGGCGCCGGCGGCCACGAGCGCGTCGTAGGCGTCGGCCGGCACGTCGTAGTGGTCGCGGTCCCAGCCACGGGCCGGGACGCCGTGGAACGCGGCGAAGGCGTGCACCTCGTCGTAGGAGGTGTCGCTGGCCAGGTGCGACCAGAGCCGGTCCCAGCGCGGGACGGCGGGCGGGTCGATGAGGATCATCGCTCGCGAGCCTAGGACATGCGCGGAGACGCGGACCGGGCGTGCCGCAGCGGCGTACGACCGATGCCGTACGCGGCTGCGGCAGGTGGGAGGTGGGATCGCTCAGGCGAAGAACCCGCGGATCGCGGCGGCCAGCTCCTCGGGCACCTCCATGGCGGCGAAGTGCCCGCCACGCGGGTGCTCGGTCCAGGACGCGAGGAACGTGTTGTCGCGCTCGGCGAAGGGCCGCATCGACCGGAAGTCGTCCGCGAACACCGCGACCCCGATCCGTCCCTCGTTGACACGGGGCTCGCCGTCGCGGTCGGCGTGGTAGAGCCGCGCCGCACCGGCACTGCTGTTGGTGAACCAGTAGAGGCTGACCTGCGTCAGCACCTGCTCGCGGCTCAGCAGGCTCGTGCCCGTGCCGAAGCTCTCGAACAGCTCGTTGTAGGCGAGCTGGCCCACGGGCGAGTCGCTGAGCGCTGCCGCGATGGTCTGGGGGCGGGAGGCGTTCATCGTCGCGAAGCCGTTGACGGTCTGGAACCAGCCCGCGAACTCGAGCGCGGCGTAATCGGCGGGCGCCATCCTCTCGAACTCGGCCGGGTCGCCGGAGGGGAATGAGAACAGCTGTAGGACGTGGGCGCCGAGGAAGCCCTCCGGGGCGAGCATCGCCAGCTCGCGCGAGACGATCGCGCCGTTGTCGGAGCCGTGGGCGCCGTAGGACTCGTAGCCGAGGCCGCGCATCAGGGTGTTCCAGGCCCGCGCGATGCGCGGGGAGTCCCACGCGCCGTCCGCCAGCGGCTGGCTGAACCCGATCCCGGGAAGGGACGGGATGACCAGGTGGAAGTCGTCGGTGAGGTGCGGGACCAGGTCGAGGAACTCGGCGAATGACCCCGGGTAGGTGTGCAGCAGCAGCAACGGCGTCGCGTCCTCGTTGGCGGACCGGACGTGGACAAGGTGCACGGTCTGCCCGTCGATCTCGGTGAGGAACTGCGGGTAGGCGTTCATCCGCTGCTCCTGCGCCCGCCAGTCGAAGTCGCCGCGCCAGTGGGCGACCATCTCTCGCAGCCAGGCGACCGGCGCGCCGGCCGACCAGTCGTGGGTGCCGGCGGTGTCGGCCGGCTCGGCGGCGTAGCGGGTCCGGTCGAGGCGGGCGTAGAGGTCGTCGATCGCGTCCTGCGGGACGTCGACGGTGAAGGGGCGCAGGTCGAGGCTGGCCGTGGTGGAGCTCGGGTTCGTGCTCGGGTTCGGGTTCTGGTGAGAGGTCATGCCGGTACGGTAGGAAGGGATCCGGCACCCTTCGTTCCGGTACTTCCCCTCGTTCGGCGAGAAGATCGTGGAGGTCCCGTGCCGCTCCCGACATCCTCTCGCCTGCTCGCGCTGCTGGGTCTGCTGCAGGCGCGAGCGGTCGTGTCGGCCAGCGACCTCGCGCACCGGCTCGGCGTCGGTGAGCGCACGGTGCGCAAGGACGTCGAGCGGCTCCGCGAGCTCGGCTACCCGATCGACTCGGTGCGCGGGCCCGCCGGCGGCTACCGCTTCCGCGACCACGGTCGGCTGCCGCCGCTGCTGCTCGAGGCCGACGAGGCCGTGGCCGTGGCCGTCGGGCTGAGCAGCGCCGCGACCGTGCGCGGCCTCGAGGAGCCGAGCGCCCTCGCACTGGCCAAGCTCGAACAGGTGCTGCCCGACGGCCTGCGCCGGCGCGTGCGCGCCGTGCACGAGAGCACCGACGTGGGTCCGGCCAACACCGCCACCAACGTCGTCGCCCCCGTGGTCGACGTCGGGCTGCTGGCCGACCTCGCCGCGGCGGTCCGCGACCACGAAGGGCTCCGCCTGCGCTACCGGCCCGGCGGCGCAGGGCTCGAGGAGCGGGTCGAGGCGGACCCCTACCGGCTCGTGAGCTGGCAGGAGCGGTGGTACGTCGTGGCCCGGCGCCGCACCGACGGTGCCTGGCACGCCTACCGCGCCGACTGGCTCGAGCTGCGCACGCCCGGTGCGGGGCGCTTCGCACCCGACCCGCTGGAGGGCGGCGACTACGCGGCGTTCGTCCTGCGCGAGGTGGCGTTCTCGGGATGGTCGGTGCACTGCCGCATCGCGGTCGACGCCCCCGCCGAGGAGGTGCTCGGTCGGATCAACCCGACCGTGGGCGTCGTCGAGACGGTGGACGACGACCACAGCGTCCTGGTCACCGGGGCGGACAGTCTCGAGATGGTCGCGGTGTGGATCGGGATGCTCGGCCTCGACTTCCACGTCGACTCGCCGCCGGAGCTGGTCGGGCACGTCGCGACGCTCGCCACGAGGTACGCCGGCGCCGTCACGCCGCGGTGAGGGCCCCGCCGGCGCTCAGCGGTGCTGGGCGCGCGCGCTGGCGTAGAGGCACACCGCGGCGGCGGTCGACAGGTTGAGGCTCTCGGCCCGCCCGTGGATCGGGATGGCGACGCGGTGGTCGGCCAGGGCGGCCAGCTCGTCGGGCAGGCCCCAGGCCTCGTTGCCGAAGAGCCATGCGGTGGGTCCGGTGAGGTCCGCCTCGAAGAGGTCGACCTCGCCCGCGCCGTCGGCGGCGAGCACCGTCAGGCCGCGCGCCTGCGCCGCGCGCACCACGGCGGCGGCGTCGGGCTCGACCGCGAGCGGCAGGTGGAAGAGGCTGCCGACGGTGCTGCGCACGGTCTTGGGGTTGTAGGCGTCGACCGAGTGCCCGGCGAGCACGACGGCGTCCGCGCCCGCCGCGTCGGCGGTGCGGATCACGGTGCCGGCGTTGCCCGGGTCGCGCACGTCGGCGCAGACGGCGAGCAGGCGCGGCGATGCCGCGACCACGTGCTCGAGCGGGGCGTCGACGGGGCGGCACACCGCGACCACACCGGCCGGCGACACCGAGTCGGACAGCGAGGCGAGGGCCCGCTCGTCGACCAGGGTGACCGGAGCGGTCGCGAGGAGCGCGGCGTGCTGGTCGAGCGCGGAGGTCGTCGCGAACACCTCCACGACGCAGCCGTCCACGCCGAGCGCGCCCTCGACCGCCTTGGGCCCGTCGGCAAGGAAGAGCCGCCGCTCGGTGCGTACCGAACGGCGGCTCAGCTTGCGAGCCTCCTTGACGCGAGCGTTGCTCGCGGAGAGGGGCTGCATGTTGCTCAGGCGGAGACCTTGGGCGCGTTGACGTCGTCGGGCAGCGCGGCCTTGGCGGCCTCGACGAGCGCGGCGAAGGCCGGGGCGTCGTGGACGGCGAGCTCGGCGAGGATCTTGCGGTCGACCTCGATGCCGGCCAGGCCGAGGCCCTGGATGAAGCGGTTGTAGGTCATCCCGTTGGCGCGGGCAGCGGCGTTGATGCGCTGGATCCACAGCTTGCGGAAGTTGCCCTTGTTCTTGCGGCGGTCGTTGTAGCTGTAGACCAGGGAGTGGGTGACCTGCTCCTTGGCCTTGCGGTAGAGCCGCGAGCGCTGGCCGCGGTAACCGCTGGCGCGCTCGAGGGTGGTACGACGCTTCTTCTGGGCGTTCACTGCGCGCTTGACGCGTGCCATGGTGCTACTCCTTGGTGCAGGGGAAAGTCGGGAAGGTCGGCGGCTGGGCCACCAGGGGTGAGGCTCAGATGCCGAGCATCTTCTTGGCGCGCTTGACGTCGCCGGGCTCGAGCTCGACCATGCCGGCGTTGCGGCGGTGCTTCTTGCGGCTGCCCGTCGTCGGCGCGGACGCGAACGCGGCGCCGGATTTGCGGCCGGCCTGCAGGCGCATGATCTTGCCCGAGCCGGTCACCTTGAAGCGCTTCTTGGCGCCCGAGTGGGTCTTGTTCTTCGGCATGTCTGCCTCAACTTCCTTGTGCGTGGTTCGTGGTCTGCTGGGGGTGAGCGGCCCGTGCTCAGGCTGTTGTCACGGCTCCGCCGCGACCTGCTCGATCGAGCCCTTCGCTTCGCTCAGGCCTCGATCTCAGGGTCCAGGTTCTCGGAGCGGCCACGCTCCTTCTTCTGGGCCACCGGTCCGGCGGCGTGGGCCGCCTCGCGCTCGGCGTCCTCCTCGGCCTTGCGGTCGGCACGCGCCTGCTCCTTGGTGGCGCGAGCGGCCTCGGCGTCGATCTTGGCGTCGGCCTTCTTCTTGTGCGGGCCGAGGACCATGGTCATGTTGCGGCCGTCCTGCTTGGGAGAGGACTCGACGAAGCCCAGGTCCTGCACGTCCTCCGCGAGCTTCTGGAGGAGCCGGAAGCCGAGCTCGGGGCGGTGCTGCTCGCGACCACGGAACATGATCGTGATCTTGACCTTGTCGCCGGCGCCGAGGAACCGCACGACGTGACCCTTCTTGGTCTCGTAGTCGTGCGAGTCGATCTTGGGACGAAGCTTCATCTCCTTGATGATCACGTTCGTCTGGTTGCGGCGCGCCTCACGAGCCTTCTGGGCGTTCTCGTACTTGAACTTGCCGTAGTCCATGAGCTTGCAGACCGGGGGGCGTCCCTGCGGGGCGATCTCGACGAGGTCGAGGTCGGCCTCCTGGGCCAGCTTGAGTGCCTGGTCGGTCGGCACGATGCCAACGGTCTCGCCGTTGGGTCCTACGAGCCGGACCTCGGGTACGCGGATCCGGTCGTTGATGCGCAGCTCGGTGCTGATGAGTCCTCCAGTGGTTCGGATGGATGGGAGCCCCTGTCGCACCGGTCGTGGATCTCCGGTGCGGGAAATGAACAGTGGCTCCCGCTGTTGCCAAGCGGGAGCCAGTCACGACGCGTCCCCCACGAGGGGAAGGCTGGGTGGTCACATCCGTCTCACGACGGTGGTGTCACTGGACCGGACCCGACGATCTGTGGTGCAGGGCGATCGATGCGGGTGGGAGACGGGTGGTGCTCGACTCCGCTTGGCGGGATCGGTGTCGCACGGTGGTGCTGCGCGTCACTGATCGGTCAACACGAAAGGGTAGCGGATCATTCCGTGGAGGGCCCAATCCAGCCGTGCCCGCCCCCACTCTCCGGGTCGTCGCCGATCGCGACCAGCCGCCACCCGGCGGCCAGCCGGGTGAGGTCGTCGCCGTCGACGACGTACGTCGCGGGGCCGGCGAGGTCGACCAGCAGTGCCTCGGCCCCGTCCTGCACGGCCGCGGTGGCGGCGGTGGCCGCCGTGACCGGCACCGGTCGCGCCTGCGGGTCCCACCGCGCCATGGTCTCGGTGGAGGTGAACGCCAGCAGGCCCGTGCTGCCGTCCGCCGCCCGCACCAGCACCGCGGCCATGTCGGAGGTCTTGTCGTGGGCCAGCCCCTGGTCGTCGACCTCGACCTCGCCGAGGATCGCCACGACCGGGACGAGCAGCCGTGCATCCTGCAGGGCGGTGAGCACGTCGCCGGACGAGGCCTGACCCGACGCGTGCGCGGCCAGCAGGCCGGCCAGTCGCGGGTCGCCGGCGCCGGTGTCGTCGGCGAACCCCGGGTCGGGGATGGTCCGCACGAGCGGCTCCTGATCCGGGGGGCCGGCGGGGTCTCGGTCGTCGTGGTGCACGCGGCCATTGTCACGGAGGTGTGGTCGGTTGTGGGACTCTGGGCCCGTGGAAGGGACAACCTGGGCCGCTCTGACCGCCGCACTCACCGTGGCGGGTGCCATCTGGACGTGGATCGCGTTCCGCCGCCGCGGAGCCGCCAACGGGCTCCGCGCGATGGGCTTCACGCTCCTGCCCGCGGCCGCCTGGCTGACCGGCACCCTCGAGATGGTCGTCGACATCGCCGGGTCGGTCACCGACTGGGCGACCAGCCTGGTCTTCGACGTCCGCACCTGGGCCGGCGTCGGGCTGGCCGGCCTGGCGCTGGTCCTCTGGGTGGTCAGCGGCTTCATCCGCGACCGCCAGCTCGCCCGCGCCCAGGCCGGCGACGCCGCGCCGGGCCGCACCGGACGCCGCGGCTCGCTCCCCGAGGCGTCCTCCACCCGGACCGGCCCCACCTCCAAGCCGGCGGTCGACGACGAGATGGCCGACATCGAGGCACTGCTGCGCAAGCGCGGCATCGAGTGAGCGACCCGCTCGTCGAGCGCAACCGCCTCTGGTCGCGGCTCACCGCGGCGGTGGCCACGCTCCCCGAGCCGCCGCCGACGCCGATCGCGGTGGTCGACCTCGACGCGTTCGACGCCAATGCCGCCGACCTCGTGAGGCGCGCGGGCGGCAAGCCGGTCCGGGTCGCGTCGAAGTCGCTGCGGGTGCCCTCCCTGATCCGGCGGGCCCTCGCCCACGACGGCTTCTCCGGCGTGCTCGCCTACACCGTCCGCGAGGCGCTCTGGCTCCACGAGACGGGCGTCAGCGACGACATCGTGGTCGCCTACCCGTCGGTGGATGCCGGTGCGCTGTCCCGCCTGGCGTCCTCGCCGTCCGCGGCCGCCGCCATCACCCTCATGGTCGACGACCCGGCCCACCTCGACGCCGTCGACGCCACCCGCGCCTCGCGCGCGGTGCCGGTGCGCGTCGCGCTCGACGTCGACGCCGGCCTGCGGCTCGGCGGGCGCCACATCGGGCCGAAGCGGTCGCCGCTGTTCGACACGGCCGACGTGGTCGCCCTGGCCCGCACCGTCGTCGAGCGCGACGGCTTCCGGCTGGTCGGCGTGATGACCTACGAGGGCCAGGTGGCCGGGGTGCAGGACACCGTGCCGGAGCAGCGGGCCCGGTCGATGGTGGTCCGCAGGCTCAAGCGGGCGTCGATGTCCCAGCTCGAGGGGCGCCGCCGGGAGATCGCCGAGGCCCTGGCCCCACTGGTTGAGCTGGAGTTCTGGAACGGGGGTGGCACCGGCTCCGTGGAGGCCACGGCCGCCGACGGCGCCGTCACCGAGATCGCGGCCGGCTCCGGCCTGCTGGTGCCGCGGATCTTCGACCACTACGCGTCGTTCGAGCCCCGCCCGGCCGCGTTCTTCGGCCTCCCTGTCACCCGCCGGCCCGACCCGACGACGGCCACCGTGCACGGCGGCGGCCTCGTCGCGAGCGGCGCGACCGGTGCCGACCGCTCCCCCGTGCCGTGGGCGCCGCCCGGGCTCCGGCTGACCTCGCTGGAGGGGGCCGGCGAGGTGCAGACGCCCCTGGTCGGGCACGCGGCGGCCACCCTCGCGATCGGCGACCTGGTCTGGTTCCGCCACGCCAAGTCCGGCGAGCTGTTCGAGCACGTCCGCGACGTGCACCTGGTGCGCGGTGACGTGGTCACCGACGTCGTGCCGTCCTACCGCGGCTGCGACCAGGCGTTCTGATGGGGGTCGACCCCCGCGAGGTCGCCCGGGAGGTCGTCGAGCGGGTGCAGGCGGCACCGCCGACACTCGGGCCGGGCCGGCTGGTGTGCGTCGACGGTCCCGCCGGGTCGGGCAAGACCACGCTGGCCGAGGCGCTGGCCGGCGTCGCCCCCGGGGCCACCGTCGTGCACTGCGACGAGCTGCTCGAGGGCTGGTCCGGCCTGCCCGGCCTGCCCGCGACCGTCGAGGGCCTGCTGCGCCCGCTGGCCGCGGGCCGGGACGGGCGCTGGCGGCGGTGGGACTGGCACGCCGACGCCTGGGCCGAGGAGCGCGTCGTCGAGCCGGGCGGCCTGCTGGTGCTCGAGGGCGTCGGGTCGTGGTCGCCCGCGATCGCCGACCTGGCCGGCCTGCTGGTGTGGGTCGAGGCCGCCGCCGACGTGCGACTGGCTCGCTGGACCGCCCGAGACGGCGGGGCGATGCTCGCGCACTGGGAGCAGTGGCGCCTCGACGAGCAGGCGCTGCACGACCGCCTGGAGACCCGCGCCCACGCGGACCTCGTGGTCGTCACCGGCTGACGCGAGGGCGTACGACGTCCCGCCCGGTCGTCGCGCGTGGCGGTGCCCGTCGCGGGGGATCGTGATGCCTAGGGTGGCCGCCATGGTCTTCCCCAGCGGTGAGCAGTACGAGATCTCGGCAGCCGGCTACACCGCGGTGGTCACCGAGGGCGGCGCGGCGCTGCGGGTCCTGCGGCACCACGGCCGCGACCTGGTGCACGGCTTCGACCGCACCGCGATGTCGAGCGGCGGACGCGGCCAGCTGCTCATGCCCTGGCCCAACCGCATCCGCCGGGGACGCTACTCGTTCGGCGGCCGCGAGCTGCAGCTCGGCCTGACCGACCCCGCCACCGGCAACGCGTCGCACGGGCTGGTGCGCTGGGCGCCCTGGACGGTGGAGGAGCACACCAGCACCTCGGTGTCCCTGGTGCACCGCCTGATGGCACAGACCGGCTATCCCTGGGCGCTCGACCTGCACGTCCTCTACGACCTGTCGGCCGACGGCCTCGTGGTCACCCAGACCGCCACCAACCTGTCCCCCGAGCCCGCCCCCTACGCCAGTGGGGCGCACCCCTACCTCTGCGCCGGCGATGCCGTCGAGGACCTCGAGCTGACCATCCCGGCCCGGACCCGGGTGGTGCTCGACGAGAGCAGGATCCCGACCGGCACCGAGCCCGTGAGCGGGGCGTACGACTTCCGCTCGGGGCGCCGGGTCGGCGACGCCGTGCTGGACGACGGCCTCGGCGGGCTCGAGCACGTCGACGGACGGGTCCGGGTGACCCTGGTGGAGCCGACCGAGGGCCGTGGCGTGGCGCTGTGGGCCGACGAGCACCACCGCTGGCTGCAGGTCTTCACCCCGCCCGCCGAGGGGACGCGTCCGGCGCTGGCGGTCGAGCCGATGACCGCCCCGGCCGACGCGTTCAACTCCGGCACCGACGTGGCCACCCTCGCCCCGGCGGGCACGCCGGGCGACGAGCTGTCGGTGTCGTGGGGCATCCAGGTCGTGCTGCCCGCCGACTAGCTCCCCTCGGAGCCAGCGCGGTCGATCAGGGCGCGCAGCTCGCGCACGCCGTCCCGAGCGGCCTTGCCGTCGGAGCCCTGGAACGCCATCGCCGAGACGGAGGTGCCGTCGGCGAGGTCGAGCGTCGCCCAGGGAGCCCCGGACCGCAGGTGCACGGCGACCACCTGCTCCCAGGCCAGCCGCCGGGTGCGGAAGCCGTTGACCACGACCAGACCGGCGCGCTCGGCGGTCACCCGCGCGCGGCCCAGGGCCCAGCCGATCACCCCGAACCCCGCCCCCATGGCGAGGAGGGTGAGTCGCTGGAGGATGTTGAACTTCGCGCGGGTCTCGTCGCCGAAGCCGATCCAGGCGGCGGCGCAGACCACGAGCAGCACCAGGCCGAACCCGACGACGGCGAGGCGCACGCCCATGGGGCGCCACGTGCGGGGCAGGTCGGCGTCGGGGACCGGCGGGCGGCCCTCCGGGCCCTCAGAGGCGGCAGGCATGGATGTCCGTCAGCAGGATCGCGCGGGCGCCGATCGACCAGAGCTCGTCCATCAGGCGCTGCGACCCGGCCCGCGGCACCATCACGCGCACGGCGACCCAGCCCGGCTTGCCGAGCGGGGAGATCGTGGGACCCTCGCGACCCGGCGCCAGCTCGGTGGCCCGGTCGAGGTGCTCCTCCTCGATGTCGTAGTCCATCATCACGAAGCTGCGCGCCACGAGCACGCCCTCGATCCGGCGGCGGAAGATCTCGAAGTCGTCGGGCACCTCGCCGCCGCGGGTGATCAGCACCGCCTGCGAGTCGAGGATGACCTCGCCGAAGGTCTCCAGGCCCGCGGCGCGCAGCGTCGAGCCGGTCTCCACGACGTCGGCGATCACGTCCGCGACCCCGAGCTGGATGCTGGTCTCGACCGCCCCGTCGAGGCGGGTGACCGTGGCGGTGATGCCGTGGCGGAACAGGTAGTCCTCGACCACGCCGACGTACGACGTCGCGATCCGCAGCCCCTCGAGGTCGGCCAGCGAGGTGTAGCGGCCCACGGGGCCGGCGAAGTGGAAGCGGGAGCGGCCGAAGCCGAGCGTCATGACCTCCTCCGCCTTGGCGCCCGAGTCGAGCAGCAGGTCGCGCCCGGTGATGCCGACGTCGAGGGTGCCCTCGCCGACGTAGAGGGCGATGTCGCGCGGCCGGAGGTAGAAGAACTCGACGTCGTTCTCGGTGTCGACGAGCGCGAGCTCCTTGGAGTCGCTGCGCTGGCGGTAGCCGGACTCGCGGAGGATGTCGGTGGCTGCCTGGGACAGCGATCCCTTGTTGGGGATGGCGATGCGGAGGGTCATGCGAAGGTCACCGGGGCTCTCACAGGTGGGCGTAGACGTCGTCGAGGGTCAGGCCGGAGGCGAGCATCAGCACCTGCGCGTGATAGAGCAGCTGGCTGATCTCGAGGGCGGTGGCGTCCTTGCCCTCGTGCTCGGCGGCCATCCAGGACTCGGCGGCCTCCTCCAGGAGCTTCTTGCCGATCGCATGGACCCCGGCGTCGAGCTGGCGGACCGTGCCGGACCCCTCGGGGCGCTCCTCGGCCTTGGCGGACAGCTCCGCCCACAGCTCCTCGAACGTCTTCACGAGGCCCTAGCCTAGGTGCTGCCGGGTGCGTCCCGGGCCACCGGTCCGGTCCCCGGCGTCAGTGCGCGCGGAGGGTCCTCCCGACGACGACCTCCCCTCAGGGGCTCCCGTAGGCGGGGCGTAGCGGGTTGACTCGAAGTCGAGGCGGCACGAGCTGCCCGAGGACGTCGGACCACGGACGAAGAGGAGCCACCCGCCATGCGCCAGGTAGTCATGCACGCCCCCGGGGACGTACGGGTCGAGGAGCGCCCCGACCCCACCATCGTCGAGCCGACGGATGCGATCATCCGGTTGAGCGCGAGCTGCATCTGCGGCAGCGACCTGTGGCCCTATCGCGGCGCGGAGCCGATCGCGGACCAGGTGATGGGCCACGAGTACGTCGGGGTGGTCGAGCAGGTCGGTGAGGACGTGCGCACCGTCGAGGTCGGCGACTTCGTCGTGGGCTCGTTCTGGGCATCCGACAACACGTGCGAGATCTGCCGGTCCGGCTACCAGGCCTACTGCATCCACCGCGTCCTGATGGGCACCATCGGCACCCAGTCCGAGCTCGCCCGGATCCCGCTCGCCGACGGCACGCTGGTCAAGACGCCCGGCGTGCCGGAGCCCGACCTCATCCCGTCCCTCATGGCCGCCTCCGACGTGCTCGGCACGGGCTGGTTCGCCGCCGTCGCCGCCGAGGCAGGGCCGGGGAGGACCGTCGCAGTCGTGGGCGACGGCGCCGTCGGCCTGCTCGGCGTCCTCGCCGCCAAGCAGCTCGGCGCGGAGCGCATCATCGCGTTCAGCCGCCACGCCGACCGCCAGGCCCTGGCGCGCGAGTTCGGGGCCACCGAGATCGTCGAGGAGCGCGGCGCGGAGGGCGTCGCCAGGGTCAAGGAGCTCACCCATGGGCTCGGCGCGCACTCGGTCGTCGAGGCAGTCGGGACACAGGAGTCGATGATGCAGGCCATCCACGCGACCCGCCCCGGAGGGCACGTCGGGTTCGTCGGCGTCTCCCACGACGTCGCCATCCCCGGCGACGAGCTGTTCATGGCCGGCGTCCACCTCCACGGCGGCCCCGCCCCCGTGCGCCGGTTCCTCCCGGAGCTCGTCCAGCTCATCTGGGACCGACGGATCGACCCCGGCAAGGTCTTCGACCTCGCCCTGCCGCTCGACGAGGCCGCCCAAGGCTACGCCGCGATGGACCAGCGCACCGCCATCAAGGTGCTGCTCACGGTGTGAGCACCCGTCCCGGGGGGGACTACCGAGGCTGGTCGGCCCACACCGCCCGCACCACGCGGGCGGTGTCGAGCGCGGCGGAGGCGGCCTCCCATCCCTTGTCCTCGGCCGAGCCCGGGAGGCCGGCACGGTCCAGCGCCTGCTCCTCGGTGTCACAGGTCAGCACGCCGAAGCCCACCGGCACCGCGTGCTCGACGCTGACCCGGGTCAGGCCGTCGGTGGCCGCGGAGCAGACGTACTCGAAGTGCGGCGTCCCGCCGCGGATCACGACCCCGAGGGCCACCACCGCGTCGTAGCCGGCCCGCGCCAGCGCGGCCGCGACCACCGGCAGCTCGAAGGTGCCCGGCACCCGGACCACCTCCGGATCGGCGATCCCGTACGCCGCCAACGCGCGCTCGGCGCCGCCGACCAGTCCGTCCATCACCTGGGTGTGCCAGCTCGCCGCGACGACCGCGACCCGCAGGCCGCTGGCGTCGTAGGGCTGGGACGTGGGTGCTCCGGCTCCGCTCATGCGTGCTCTCCTTCTCTTTCGACCTGCTCGGACGGCTCGAGGTGCTCGGCCTGGTGGTCGATGGCCTCCGCGGGGAGGTCGAGCGCCTGGGCGCTCGTCCCGGGCAGGTGGTGACCCATCCGCTCGGCCTTGGTGCGCAGGTAGGCCTCGTTGTGCACCGTCGGGCTGATCGCCAGCGGGACCCGCTCGGCCACGCGGATGCCGAAGTCCTCCAGGCTGGCGGTCTTGTCGGGGTTGTTGGTCATCAGCCGCACCGACGCGATGCCGAGGTCGCGCAGCACCTGCGTCGCGGTGCCGTAGTGGCGGGCGTCGGCGGGCAGGCCGAGGTCGAGGTTGGCGTCGACGGTGTCGCGGCCGCCGTCCTGGAGCTGGTAGGCCTGCAGCTTGGCGACCAGCCCGATGCCGCGACCCTCGTGGCCGCGCAGGTAGACCACCACTCCCCTGCCCTCGGCGACGATCGCGCGCAGCGCCTCGTCGAGCTGGGGGCCGCAGTCGCAGCGCTCGCTGCCGAACACGTCGCCGGTCAGGCACTCGCTGTGCACCCGGGTCAGCACCGGCTCGTCGCCGGACAGGTCGCCGTGCACGAGGGCGACGTGCTCGCTGTCGTCGATGGTGATGCGGTAGCCGTAGGCGGTGAAGTCGCCGTGCCGAGTGGGCAGCCGCGTCTCGGCGACCCGCTCGACGTGGCGCTCGTGGCGGCGGCGGTAGCGGACCAGGTCGTCGATCGAGATCATCGCCAGGCCGTGCTCGTCGGCGAACTCCCGCAGCTCGGGACCCCGCTTCATGGTGCCGTCGTCGTTGACGACCTCGACCAGCACGCCGGCCGGCGTCAGCCCGGCGAGCCGGGCCAGGTCGACGGCCGCCTCCGTGTGTCCGCGGCGCACCAGCACGCCGCCCTCGCGGTAGCGCAGCGGGAAGACGTGCCCGGGGCGGGTGAGCTCCCACGGCTCGGTGGCGGAGTCCGCGAGGGTCCGCGCGGTGTGGGCCCGGTCGGCGGCGCTGATGCCGGTGGAGACGCCGTCGCGGGCGTCGACCGAGATCGTGTAGGCCGTGCGCAGCTTGTCCTTGTTGTGCGGGGTCATCAGCGGGATCTCGAGCCGCTCGAGCATGTCGCCCGGCATCGGCACGCAGATCACGCCGCTGGAGTGACGGATCGTGAAGGCCATCAGCTCCGGGGTCGCCTTCGCGGCGGCGAAGATGATGTCGCCCTCGTTCTCGCGGTCCTCGTCGTCGACGACGATGACCGCACGTCCTGCGGCGATGTCGGCGACGGCGCGCTCGACCGGGTCGAGGCGGACGGGGTCGGGTCCGGGGTCGGGGGCGGGCTCGTGGGTCTCGCTCATGCCGACACCGCCTCGCTGCTGCGGTCGGTGTCGGTCGTGTCGACGACCGTGCGGCTGGCCCGCATCCACACCACGAAGCCCATCACGACGAAGACGGCGTAGAAGAGGTACATGCCGGCCGTGGGGTAGTAGCCGGCCTGGACGAGGGTGGTCACCCCGACGATGTCGACGAGGATCCAGATCAGCCAGAACTCGACCCAGCCGCGGGCCATGCCGTAGGTCGCGAGCATCGAGCCGGCGAGGATCCACGCCTCGGTGGTCGGGCCCCAGGAGCCCAGGACCTGGGTGAGGAGCACGTAGGCCGCCGCGTAGCCGACGACGCCGACCACGAGCAGCTGGATCCGCTCGGCACCGGTCGCCCAGCGGGGCGCGATGGCTCCGCCGTCGGACGCGCCCCCGGCGCGGCGTACCCGCGTCCAGCGCCACCAGCCGTAGAGGGAGACCGCGGCGAAGAAGACCTGTCGCCCGGCCTGGCCCCACAGCGGCTCGTCGATCTGGCCGGAGAGCTCGCCGGTGGCGAAGACGGTGAAGAGCAGGACGTTGCCGACCAGGCCGATCGGCCAGGCCCACACCAGGCGCTTCATGCCGAGGATCGCGCTGGCCAGGCCGAAGACGTTGCCGACGACCTCGCGGACACCGAGCTCCCCGCCGCCCACCGGGATGGTGCCGTGGATGAGCCATTCGAGAAGGGACATCATTCTTCCTCGTCGTTCGTACGGGCGGGGGCGTGGACGCCGAGCAGCTTCTCGACGTGCTTGGCGATGACGTCGGCCTCGAGGTTGACCAGGTCGCCGACGCGGCGGGACCCGAGCGTCGTGCGGGCGAGGGTCTCGGGGATCAGGCTGACGGTGAAGCTGGAGTCGTAGGCCTCGACCACGGTGAGGCTCACGCCGTCGACGGTGATCGAGCCCTTGTCGACGAGGTAGCGGGCGAGGTGGGCGGGCAGCGAGACCTCCACGACGTCCCAGTGCTCGCTGGGCGTGCGCGAGAGGATCTCGCCGACACCGTCGACGTGGCCCTGGACGATGTGGCCGCCGAGACGGGTGCCGAGGGTCACGGCGCGCTCGAGGTTGACCCGGTCGCCGGGCGCGACGCCGCGCAGGGAGGTCTTGTCGAGCGTCTCCTGCATGAGGTCGGCGGTCCACCGCCCGTCCCCGATCTCCGAGACGGTGAGGCAGCAGCCGTTGACGGCGATGGAGTCGCCCGGCGCGGTGCCCTCGAGCACGGTGTCGGCCTCGACGGTGAGCCGGATGGCGTCGCCCTGGTCGGTGACCTCGGCGACGGTGCCGAGCTCCTCCACGATCCCGGTGAACATTCAGTGCCTCCTCAGGGGCGTCATGGTGAGCCGGATGTTGGTGTCCTCGCCGTCGCCGCCGGGCAGCACGTGCACGTCGTCGACGCGCAGGTGCCGGGCGTCCGCGATCGTCTCGATGCCGAGGTCCGCGACGGCGCTGGTGCCGGCACCGAGCAGCATCGGCGCGACGTAGGCGACCACCTCGTCGACGAGGTCCGCCTGCAGGAACGCGCGGGCCAGCGACGGTCCCCCCTCGAGGAACACGTGCTGGCGGTCGAGCGCGCGGAGCCGGGCGAGCGCCTCGTGGGGGTCGCGGGTGCGGAGGTGCACCGTCTCGGCGCGGTCGTCGAGGACCCGTCGGTCGGGCGCCAGGTCGCGCAGCCCCATCACCGCACGTAGCGGCTGGATCGCCACCGGCCGGTCGAGCTCGTCGCGCACGGTGAGCTGGGGGTCGTCGACCTCGACGGTGTGGGTGCCGACGAGCATCGTGTCGCACTGCGCGCGCAGGCGGTGCGTGTCGAGGCGGGCCGCGCGGCTCGACACCCAGCGGCTGGTGCCGTCGGCCGCCGCGCTGCGACCGTCGAGGGAGGTGGCGAACTTCCAGGTGACGAAGGGGCGGGCGTGGATGACGGCGAACGTCCACACCCGGTTGACCGCCTCCGCCTCCGCGGCCAGCAGCCCCGACTCGACGTCGACGCCGGCGTCGCGCAGTCGGCGGTCACCGCCGCTGGCCGCCGGGTTGGGGTCGGCCTGTGCGTAGACGACGCGGCGTACGCCCGCCGCGACCAGGGCCTCGCTGCACGGTCCGGTGCGGCCGGTGTGGTCGCACGGCTCGAGCGTGACCACGGCAGTGGCCCCGCGTGCCGCCTCCCCGGCCTCGGCCAGCGCGGCGGCCTCGGCGTGCGGCGTACCGGCGCCGCGGTGGAAGCCCTCGGCGATCGTGGAGCCGTCCGGCGCGAGCACCACGCAGCCGACGCGCGGGTTGGGGCCGAGCGGCACCCCGGGGGCGACGGCGATCGCCAGCGCGCGGCGCATCGCGCGCCGCTCCGCCTCGCTGCTCGTCATCTCCGCCTCCGGTCCGTGTGGGACTCCGGGGGGCGGGCGACGGGGCACGCGGTCCCCGGTCGGGGACGACGTACGAGCCGTCAGCGTGCACTTCTCATCCGGACTATGACCGTCGGTCCAGGAGTTCCACCTGGTCAACCGGCCACTGGCGGTGGTCGGGTCGCGGACTGTGACCGCCGGTGCGGAGTTCCACCGCCCCCAGAGCACGCAAGCTCTTGTGGGCGCAACTCTGCCACAGCGCGAGCCATTCCCTCACCCGGCTCCACCGGTGAGATGGGCGACACCGTGTCGCGGCCGAGCGCCGTCAGACCTGGTCGAGGAAGCGGTCGAAGACCCGCGCGCCGAACTCGAGGGCGTCGACCGGCACCCGCTCGTCCACGCCGTGGAAGAGGGCGGTGAAGTCGAGGTCGGCCGGCAGCCGCAGCGGCGCGAAGCCGTAGGAGCGCATGTCGAGCGTGCGGAAGTGCTTGGCGTCGGTGCCGCCCGACATCAGGTAGGGCGCGACGATCGCCTCGGGGTCCTCGGCGAGCAGGCTGCGGGTCATCGCCGCCACCAGGTCGCCGTCGTACGGCGTCTCCCACGGGTCCTGCTTGGACTCGAAGTCGAACTCGATGCCGTCGCCGGCGAGCTCGCGCAGCGTCGCGAAGAACTCGTCCTCGTAGCCGGGCAGGAAGCGCCCGTCGACCGTGGCCTGCGCGTCGGTGGGGATGACGTTGGTCTTGTAGCCGGCGCGCAGCATCGTCGGGTTGGCGGTGTTGCGGATGACCGCGCCGAGCATCCGGGCGGCGTCGCCGAACTCCTCCACCAGCGCCTCGGCGTTGTCGGGCGTCGCCTCCGTGCCGGCGAGCTCGGCGACGCTCGCGAGCAGCACCTCCATGGTCGGGGTCAGCCGCACGGGCCACTGGTGCGCGCCGATGCGGGCGACCGCGCCGGCGAGCCGGGTGACGGCGTTGTCGTCGTTGATCATCGAGCCGTGGCCGGCCCGGCCGCGGGCCGTCAGCCGCATCCACGCCATGCCCTTCTCGGCCGCCTCGATGAGGTAGACCCGGCGTCCGCGCACGGTGGCCGAGAAGCCGCCCACCTCGCCGACGGCCTCCGAGCAGTCGGCGAACCAGTCGGCGTGCTGGTCGACGAGCACCCCGGCGCCGTGGTGGCCACCCGCCTCCTCGTCGGCGGTGAAGCACAGCACCAGCTCGCGGTCGGGCACCGCGCCGGCCGCCGCCCGCGCCCGTACGACGCTGAGCAGCATGGCGTCGAAGTCCTTCATGTCGACCGCACCCCGGCCCCACACGTGCCCGTCGCGGATCTCGCCGGCGAACGGGTCGACCTGCCAGTCGGAGGCCTCCGCGGGCACGACGTCGAGGTGGCCGTGGAGCAGCAGCGGGGCACGGCCGTCGCCGCCGCCCCAGCGCGCCACGACGTTGGCCCGACCCGGCAGGCCCTCGATGACCTCGGCGTCGATGCCGACCTCGTCGAGCAGGCCCGCGACGTGCTCGGCCGCCTTCCGCTCCCCCGGCCCCTCGTCGGTGCCGTAGTTGGAGGTGTCGATGCGGATGAGCTCCTGGCACAGCCGCACCACCTCCGCCGCAGGGTCGTAGGAGCGGTCCTGCGAGCGGTCCTGCGAGAGGTCCCGGGGCGCCTGTTCCATGCCGCCCATCCTGCCCCACGAGCGAGCACCAGCCCCGATTCGTTGGTGGGAAGCGGCTTTGCTACTGTTTCCCAGCACTCGTCCGGGTGGCGGAATTGGCAGACGCGCTAGCTTGAGGTGCTAGTGCCCGTATTAGGGCGTGGGGGTTCAAGTCCCCCCTCGGACACCACGGTGGACAGTCAGGGCCTCGCGAGAGCGGGGCCCTGACTGCTTCCCGCGACCTGGTTGTCCGACCTGCTTCTCGACGCGGGTCCGGGCGTCACCGATCCCTGCAGAAGGTCCCCTTGGCGGACAGTCCCCTCGGCGGTGTGCCAGCTGTCGGCGAGACGGCAACCACTGGGCCCGGAGGTCCTCCGGGGGAGGTCTGACGGGGTGTGTCCCCATTGGCTGGGCGAGTTGTACAGGGACCGTGCGGCGCATGCCGCACCCTGGACACATCCGCGCGCAGGCAGGACGCGAGAACGGAGAAGACGCCCTCGCGTGGTCGTCATCGACGCCTGACCGGACCCGCGGCGCCTCGAACGGCGGGTTCACGTCCACGACCGAGGCGGCCCCTACCGCCGCGCCTAGGGCGCGAATCGAGTCGTGGCCGTCGACGTCGACGTCACCGGCCTACCGGTGGCCGCGCTGGTGGTGCCCGCCGATGCTGGTGCGCCAGTCGTCACGCCACCGCATGATGCGGGCAACAACAACCGCAACGCAGTCGTCCGCGACCCCGAGGGCACCCTGGCGGAGTTCGTCGCCAAGCGGTCCTAGCGGCACGCCGCTCCAGCGCGACCGAATCTCGGCAGATCCGGTCCAGCTGATCGCGGCAGATCCGGTTGAACCGCAGCGCACGCTCTCGGCGGTACGAGCGTGCAAATCACGGCCACTGCGGCGTGCCGTCACGGCCGAACCAGCCCTCGAGGTCAGACCACCTGACGACAAACTGGGACTGCCGACCCGACGCGGCACTCGCACGCCGCATCGTTACCCACCGCAGGTACGGTTCCGTCCCCGCGACGCCCGACCCCTGACTCACTCCGGCTGGAATACGCAGAACTCGTTGCCCTCCGGGTCTGCGAGGACATCCCAATCGATCTCCGCGCCGCGACGGCGCATGACGATCGCACCAAGCTCGACGAGTTCCTCGCAGTCTCCGTACACGTCCAAGTGCATCCGGTTCTTGACCGACTTCTGCTCGGCGACCGGATTGATCCAGATCAGGGGTCCGCTCCCAGCCGGGTCGACGATCGGCGTCGGCCACGCCGCCGGCCGAGTCCAGCCATCGTCGCGCGGATACAGCTCATCCGATCGCCGGTAGCCAAGGGCGGCGCACCACCAGTCTGCGAGCGCCTGGTGGTCGACCGCGTCGAGCGCGATGTCTTTGAAACGTGCCGGCACCCGTTCATCGTGGCACAAGGGGAGTCGGCGCCTTCGGCGCCTCGTCCGGGTGGCGGGCGCTCGCCCCAGAAGAGCGGCTACGCGCACCATCAGCGGCCAGATCCGGGCGAGCGTAGCCGTCCTCAACGCGGCAGATCCGGACGCGACATCGGTCCTGTGAAACGCTGCGCTCGTGGTGACTCGGCACGGCAGGTGGAAGGTCTCAACGGCGACGACTTCTGAGCAGATGACGTGGAGGAGGCTCTACCGCGCCTACGGCGAGGAAGCGGGCTACGTGGTCAGCGACGAGCATCTTTCGCGTGTCTGGTCCTGGATCATGCGCAGTGACGGGCAGACCAACTGTCTACTACTGCATGACAGCACGGTCCCGGACGCTGTGGGGCTCGCTCACTACCGACCGTTCGAGAGGCCCATCACGGGCTCCATCGGGTGTTATCTGGACGATCTGTTCGTCGACACCGTGCAGCGAGGGCATGGCGGAGCCCGCGCCCTGCTCGAACACCTCGCCGGGTTGGCAGGGGCATCCGGATGGACAACCGTTCGATGGACCACGAAACCAAGCAACCCTGCCCAGTCTCTCTACGACTCTGTCGCCGCGCGCAACCCCGTCATCACCTTCGACATGGATCCGCGAGTCGACTGACCACGGGGCAGCGGTCGCTCGCCCGGCTCATCGGCAGATCCGCGCACTGTCAGCGGCAGATCCGGATGTTCGCTAGGACCGCAGGAACGTGTCCTCGATGAGCACCTCGGGAGTCACGCGTACCCGCGTTCGACCCGAGTGCCCTGCAGATCCGTACTCCAACAAGATCTCTGCCGTCTCTCCGACGCCGGCGACGGTTAGCAGAGTCGCCATCTCGCGATGGACGTCCGTTACGACGACGTCACCTCTTCGGTGTCGTACCCGCACGCTGCTGTCGGTCACATCCCATGTCACGTGGACGGTTTCGCGGCTGCCCGTGACGGGGTAGACCACCTCACGCACGAACTCGTCGCCGGAGACTGCCTCGGCGGTTGGTGTGACACCCAGGGCCGTCCACCACGCCTCGTCATCCGCAACCTGTAGTGATGTCACACGGGAAGTCTAGTGAGCGCATCTCGGCAGATCCGCGCACTATCAGCGGCAGATGAGTGCGTTCCCCTCCACAACGCGCGCACAATGACCCGATGGCCGTTGGCGGATGCATCTTCTGCGACATCGCTGCCGACCGATCGCCCGCCCGGTTCGTCTATCGGGACGAGTCGGCGTGCGCTTTCCTCGACACTGAACCAGTGAGGGCAGGTCACATCCTGGTCATACCGACAGCGCACATCACCGATCTGATGTCGGGACTCGCCACAGAAGGCATCGCGGGAATGGCCCAAGCACTGCACACGACCGCCGCTCTGCTCAGGGATCGCCTGGCCGCCGATGGCGTCAGTGTGTTCCAGTCCAACGGCGCGGCATCGGGACAGACGGTGGACCACCTGCACTTTCACCTCGTGCCTCGGTTCTCGGGCGACGGCAGACTGACGAGCAACTGGGCGCCTGCCCACGATGCGATGGACGCGCTCGACCGCACCCACGCCCTACTCATCTAGTGCCGTTGAGCAGCGACCGGATCTCGGCAGATCCGCGCACCATCAGCGGGGCGTTCTCAACCGGTCAGCGCAACACTCCTTAAGTCGAGGAGGTCGCGATGGCGCGTCAGAACTATCAGAGGTTGTCGCCAGCAGACATTGATGAGATCTGGTCGCGGATGCGTGCTGGGCACGCGGTGAAGCCGACCGCGCGATCGTTGGGATTGTCGACGAGCACGGTGCGGGCCTACTTGCTGCGTTGCGGCGGGATCAGACCTGACCCACGTCACCGCTCAGCAGGCCGGTTGGGCTTCGAGGAGCGTGAGGAGATCTCCCGCGGCCTGGCCGCCGACTTGTCGTTGCGGGCGATCGCGGCCGGGTTGGGTCGCTCGCCGTCGACGATCAGCCGTGAGGTCGCGAGCAACGGCGGCCGGCGTGGCTACCGGGCCGCGTCCGCGGACCAGCACGCCTGGGCCAGGGCGACCCGACCCAAGGCATGCAAGCTAGCCACCAACCCGGTGCTGGCTGGCATCGTGGCCGCGAAGCTTCAGCGACGATGGTCGCCCCAGCAGATCGCCGGCTGGCTCAAGCTCACCTATCCCGAAGACCCGGAGATGCACGTGTCGCACGAGAGCATCTACCGCACGCTGTTCGTGCAGTCACGCGGTGCGCTGCGCAAGGAGCTGACCGCCTACCTGCGCACCGGTCGGGTGATCCGACGCGTGCACGGGGTCCGGCTCCCCGACGGTCGAGGCGGGCGGCCGGGGATCGTGAACATCAGTGAGCGTCCCGCTGAAGCCGAGGACCGTGCGGTGCCCGGACACTGGGAGGGCGACCTGGTCTTCGGCAAGCAGATGAGCCCAGTGGCCACCTTGGTCGAACGCTCTACTCGCTACCTGCTGCTCGTCGGACTACCCGGCGGCAGCCACAAGGCCGACGTCGTCGCTGACGCCCTGGCCGCCGCCGTCGCGCACCTACCTGCACAGCTGGCCAAGTCGCTGACCTGGGACCAGGGCCACGAGATGGCCGAGCACAAACGCTTCACCAACGAGACCGGGATCCAGGTCTACTTCTGTGACCCCAAGTCACCGTGGCAGCGCGGGAGCAACGAGAACACCAACGGCCTTCTACGTCAGTACCTGCCGCGGCGGGTCGACTTCAAGACCCTCACCCAAGTCGACCTCGACGCCATCGCACTCGAGCTCAACGACAGACCTCGACAGACCCTCGGGTTCAAGACACCATCGCAAGCACTAGCCGAGGTGTTGCATTGACCGCCTGAGCCCGCAGGCAGATCCGGACGTTCTACGGCAAGTCGACCCCAGGCCTGATGGCGACGTCGAAGTAGTCGAGCAGGGTGTCGGCGATGAGTGGGGGCATCTCCTCGGCGGCACGCTGGACACCAACCTGGGCTTCGATTTCCCAAGCGATGACGCGACGGAGTTGCTCAATTACCTCAGCGCGGTCCGTGCTCATAGGACTGAGCATCTCACCAGTCGTCGCACTCACCTTGGCATGACCGGACACACGGGTCGCGGCAGATCCGGATACCGTCAACCTGTCGGTCAGGGCACTTAGAGTTGTCTCCAATGAACAGTTCGCGTAGTTCGCTCAGGATCGCAACCACCCCTGACGTCCCACAACTTCTACGGTTGTGGGGCCTGCTCTTTGAGAAGGACGAGGCTGCTGAAGACGAGCCGTGGAGGAGCCACGCTCAAGAGTGGTTCGCCCAGTACGTCGGCGACTCCAGCACCGCTCGTTTCCCAGTCGTCGACATCGGTGGCGAAATCGTCGCAACCGCAATCGGCACCCTCGAACTGGGCGTCCCCAATCCCATGTGTCCCCATGGGCGAACCGTTCGGCTCGCGAATGTCATCACTCTTCCCGAGCACCGCGGCTGCGGGTACGGAACCTTGCTAGTCCGCGACGTAGTCGAGTGGGCTAGGTCGATCGATGCAGATCGGGTGGACCTCAGTTCTACGGAGGAAGGACAGGGCCTCTACGGCAAGGCGGGTTTCGTCTTGACGTCTGCTCCGCGCATGAAACTCGTTCTCTGACGGGCGCGACCAAGCCAAACAAACGCCCTGTCATCGGCATGAGCGGAAGTCCGTAGCACGGCCATAGGAACGGTGTGCAATCGTGCAGCGAGGACATTCGGCATAGGGAGCGGCGTGGCGACGAGGACCGTGGAGAATCACGTTGACCTTCCGGAGCCTCCGGCAGCGGTTTGGCAGCGGGTCGTTAGTGCCGAAGGCATAAATCACGAGATGTGGCCCTGGATGACAATGACCATGCCGCGCCGAGCGGCGGGACTGACGGTAGAGACTCTCCCGCTGGGCCAGCCCATCGGTCGCGCTTGGCTCCGACTGTTCGGCCTCGTCCCGTTCGACTTCGACCACCTGATGATCGATGAACTTGAGCCGGGCGTCCGGTTTCTGGAGCGCTCCACCATGTTGAGCATGCGGCACTGGGAGCATGAGCGGACGTTGACACCGGTCCCGGAGGGCACCCGAGTTCATGACCGCGTCACCCTGCAGCCCCGCCTGCCCGTTCCTGGACTCTCCATGCTGCTGGCGCGCATAGTCGGCGCCTTCTTCCGGCATCGACACAGACGGCTGCACAAGCACTTCACTACTGGTGATGTGCCGCGACCGACGACGTTCTCGACGCGCTTCTATCGTTGAGCTGCGCCCGCTCATCGGCTACTAGGAAACTTCCCGCAGGATCGGTGTCCGGCCAGACTTCGATCCAGGTGATCGGCGCGACGCTCTCTTACCGGCTGACCACCGATGGTGTGGCTCTCATCTGGACTGCGCCTCGTCGGTCACCGTGACGAGGAGTGGCTCCAGAGGGGTCTGCCCGGCTCGTAGTAGCAATGCCCACCTCGTCGTCCTGCTGGTTCCCAGTTGCGAGGTGAGCAGATGAGCAAGACGCAGGCAGTGATCATCGGGGTCGATCCCACAAGATGTCGGTGACGATCGAGGTCGTCGACACCCACGAGCAGCTGCTCGGCACGGGGCGGTTCGCTACAGACAGAGCCGGTCACGCAGCACTTCAGCGTTACGTGAAGCAGTGGCCCGACCGCGGTTGGGCGGTCGAGGGAGCCAACGGCGCCGGTCGTCCGCTGGCCCAACGACTCGTCGCCGCCGGCGAGCAGGTCGTCGACGTTCCGGCCAAGCTCGCGGCCCGGGGTGCGGCTCTTCGACACCGGCCACAACCGCAAGACCGGCGCCCTGGACGCCCACTCCATCGCTGTCGTCGCGGTCCGCACGGCGGACCTGCGGGTGCTGGTCGAGGACGGTGAGCTCGAAGCCCTGCGGATGCTCACCGACCGCCGCGACGAACTCGCCCACCAACGCGTCCAGACCCTCAATCGGTTGCAGCGACTGCTCAGTGAACTGCTGCCCGGCCAGCGCAAACGTGACCTGTCCGCCACCCAGGCCAAGACGGTGCTGGCGACCATCAGGCCCCGTGGCATCGCCGGGAAGACCCGCCGTCGGATGGCTGCTGAGGAGATCGCCGACCTGGTCGCGGTCGACGCCAAGCTCAAGCGGATCAAGGCCGAGCTGAAGGCCGCGGTGCTCGAGCGTGGCTCGCACCTGATGGACATCTACGGCATCGGACCGGCAGGCGCGGCACGGGTGCTGGCCGAGGTCGGTGACGTGGCACGGTTCGCCGACCGCAACCGGTTCGCGTCCTGGACCGGCACCGCGCCCCTGGACGCCTCGTCCGGCGAGCAAACCCACCACCGTTCGTCGCGGGCCGGGAACCGGAGGATGAACCACGTCCTGCACGTCGCCGCGACCGTGCAGATCCGCCACGACACCGAAGGCCGCGCCTACTACCGACGCAAGCTCGCCGCCGGCAAGACCCCCATGGAAGCCCTGCGCTGCCTCAAACGGCGCCTGTCCGACGTCGTCTACCGCCAACTCGTCGCCGACGCCCAGAAACACGATGGAGCGGGCCCGGGAGGGCACTGCGGGGCGACACTTCAATCCAGCGCGGTCGACTCGCACCCGCTCATCGACACTTCGGATCAGCCACTTCCCGGACCCGCGCAGCCGACGCTACGCCGACCATCTCCCCGTCGGAAGACCCTCACAACGAGCACTCCTCGACACAGAGGGGTGCCAGATCCGGCAACCGGCGTCGCCAAAAGGGACACCGAGTGAGATCCATGGTGCTCCGGGGACGACGCCGCCCACGTCTGCTCCAGCCGTCACGACCTCGTGCAGCACGCCCTCGCGAGCCTTCACCCGGTGTTGATTTCTTTGGCCTCAGGCCGTGGGTCCACGGCGGAGATGGGGGTGATCCACGACTGGTGGGTGGCGCTGTTCTTGGTGATGGCGAGCAGGGCGTCCATGTGGGGCTCGAGCCCGGTGACCTTGTCGAGGGGAACGCCGACGATCAGCTGGAAGCCGAGACCTCGCCACGCCTGGACGGCACGGCCCGCGAACTCGGAGTCGGCCTTGACGAACCCCTCGTCGAGGAACACCGGCGCGAACCGCGGGCGGGAACGCATCTCGTCTCCCAGCCGGAAGCGGAGCGCGGAGCCGACGATGAAGGCGACCAGCTCCTGGCTCTCGCCGCCGCTCTTCTCCCCCAGCGTGCGGTAGGTGGCACGCAGCTCGCCGGTCGCGTGGTCGTAGCGCTCAGCGCTGATCTCCACGTGGCGGCGTACATCGAGGAGACGCTCGCGGTTGGTCAGCGTCGTCGCGGCGTCGCCGACCTGGCTGGGCTTGCGAAGCTGCTGCATGAAGCTGCTGAGCTCGGCGAACCGCTTCTCCAGCGCCTCCTCCGTGAGAGCGGTGGTGGAGCCCGAGGAGAGGGTCCGCAGATCCCGCATGAACGTCTGCACGTGGGCCGGTGCCAGGCGTCGGAGACGGATCCTGAGACGGTCGCCCGATGCGCCGAACTCGAGGCGCCGCAGGATCGCGTTGATCGGCTCGAGACGGTCCTCGATCTCCTCCACGCACGCCGCCATGGCCCCGACGAGGGGCACGAGGTCCTGACCGCTCCACTCGGTGAGGCGCCGCCTCCACTCGGCGCGGCGTGCGGCCAGGCCCTCACCCTGGATGTCCTCGAGGATGCGGGCGTAGTCGGGGTAGGAGTCCGCGGTCGAGCCGAGGTTGGGTGAGTCCCACTGGAACTTGTAGACCCGGAAGATCTGCACGAGGTCCTCGTCGACGCGCCTGACCGCGGCCTCGGCGTCGGTGACCGCCTCACGCAGTCGCTGGACGAGCCGCTGGGAGGTCTCGGCGAACCGCGCCAGGTCGTGGGGGTCGGCCGGCTCCGCGGCCGCGGCGAACTCCGCGGCCAGCGCCTCCTCCTGCCCCGGGCCGATGACGACGGTGCCGTCCTCCTCGATGGCGTGGACCCGGTCCTTGACGCTGTCCTCGGCGTCGACGAGCTCGGCGTGCGACGCGTTGAGCTCCCGCTGGCGCTGTTCGAGGCCGTAGCGGGCCCGGCGCGCCTCCTCGAGTCGGGCGGTGAGGTCGTCGATCTGGGTGTCGAGCGCCTGCAGGCGGTCGTCGGACTCCAGGATCACCGAGCGGCGCTGCTCCAGGTGCGCGATGCGGCGGTCGCTGCCGTCGACGTCGAAGTCGTCGAACCGCGCGGTCGCGACGGCGTCGTAGGAGGTGCGCTGCCGCTCGAGCACGCGCGCCTGCAGATCCAGCTGGCCGAGCTCCGCGGAGACGGCGTCGAGCTGCTCCTCGAGGTCAGCAAGCTCGGCGTCGATGTCGGCGATCGCGTCCTCGTTGGAGAACCCGATGATGCTGCGCGCGTCGTTGCGCCCGTGGGCGCCTCGTCGGCCGTTGCGGGTCTGGCCGGCGAGGGTGACGCGGAAGCCAGGGCCAGCGAGGTCCTCGGCGGACTCGACGCACAGAGCGTTGCGGGACGGCTCCTCGACGTGCGCCCGGACCCACCCGGTGAAGGGCGTGTCCTTGAACGCGAGCTTGCCACCGACCCGTTCGGGATCAGCCGGTCCGGGGTCGGGCAGGTCGAGCTCCACCCCCTCGAAGACGAGGCGCCCGCGCAGGTGCAGTCCGTCGATGGCGGAGGAGAACCGCTCCAGGTGCTGCAGCGGGACCAGCATCATCCGGGCGCTGGCGCCGAGCACCGTCTCGATGGCGGTGCGCCACCTCGCCTCCTCGGCAGCGACGTCGACCAGCTCGGCAACGAACGGCAGGTCGTCAAGGCCGAGCCCGCTTGCTCGCGCCACCTCCGCGCGGAGCTCGTGCATGCGGGCCGGCATCCGGCCCGCGCGGCCCTCCATCGACGCCCGCTCGCGACGCAGCTCAGCCTGTCGCTGGCTGAGGGGGAACTGGCTGCGCAGCACGGCGTCACGCTCGCGCCGCAGCCGCTCCTGTTCCCGCTGGTAGCCGGCGAGCCACTGTCGGGCGTGCAGCTGGAGCACGGCGAATGCCTCGCTGGACAGCAGCGCGCCGTCGACGTCGGGCGCGTGGGCGTCTGTGGCGTCGATGAGTGGGAGCATCCGCTCCTGGAAGATGGTGCGGCGGGTCAGCCGGTCCTCCCGGACGACCTGCTCCTGCTCCAGGGACAGGGCGAGTGACTGGAGGGTCGCTCCCCCGGCAGCCCGGTGTGCTTCCTGTGCGGCCTCGAGGTCTGCGAGGTGGGTCCGCTCGACGGACGTGGTCGCGCTCAGCTCGTCGGCGGCCGCCGCCCGCTCGGCCCGGTTGTCGGCGACGGCGGCCTCGATCAGTCGCAGGTGGGCCCGGAGCAGCCACATCCGCAGTGGTGTGTCACCGCCCTTCGTCACCCCGTAGGCATCGAGCTCGTCCAGTCGTCGGGTCGCGGCCACCTTGCGGTCGTGCAGCTCGGTGATCGGCCCGAGCAGCTCGAGCTTCTGCTCCTCGGTGCGCATCGCTGAGTGGGCGGTGTCGAGGTCGTCGAAGTGCTCGATCGCGCGGTCGGCCGCGGCGAAGGTCGAAGGGCGCTCGAGGACCATGTCCTTGTAGAGCTCGTCGACGCTGCGGACCTGGTTGCCGGCCTGGATCCGGGCGAGAAGCCGCAGCGCCTTGGCGCCGTCGCCGTTGGCTCCGATGCCGAGGCGGGCGTGCAGCACGGCCGCGTACTCGGCGTAGGTCCGGTGCACCCGGATCCCGGGGAAGATCTTCTTGAGCGTGTGGGCGTGGAACCGCTCGGGCACCGCGACCTCGAGCAGGTCGAGCGTCAGCGCGCCCTCCTGCGTCGCGAGCTGCATCTGGACGTCGCCGGAGCGGGTGGCGCGGCGCGGGACGTAGTAGGTGCGCAGCGCAGTGAACCGGCCGCCCCGGTCGTTGACGAACGTCATCGCGATGGCGCCCCACGTGTCGGAGCCCTTGCCGCGCAGCAGCTGCTCGACCGGCCGCCCGGTGCGGGGGTCGTCGATGACGTCGACCGCGCCCCGGAGGTACGACAGCAGGTTGCGCTGCCCGGCCCCTCGGGCGCGGCCGGCGACCGCGTCGTTGGACGCGCCGTTGAACTTGGTGTCGGACGGCATCATCAGCGCCGTGTAGGCATCGAGGATGGTGCTCTTGCCGACGCCGGAGGCGCCGGAGATCATCGTGGCGTCGCCGCGCAGCGGCACCACCGTGAGTCCGCCGAACCCACCCCAGTTGACCATCTGCAGCAGCGACGCGCGCCATTGCATGGTGTCGTCCGAGGGGGTGGCGACGTCACGCTGCGCGAAGAGGCCGCTCACGTCCGCCGTGTCAGTCCGGTCGATGGACACGCTCACTGCTCCCTCGCGTCGTCGTCGGCGGCGTGGCCGTCCGGGTCGGGCTCGTCGTCGAAGAGGTGGGACGACTCGGGCTCCGGGAGCACCTCGCTGCTGTTGGCCGCCATCAACGCCTCGAGCAGCTCTTGCAGGAGCTCGAGCGGCAGCAGCGGCTCCACGGCCTCGCTGATCTCGAAGCGCTCGTCGTTGCCGGAGGGGATGAGCAGACCGGCCTTGACGACGCTGGCGACCGCATTGCGCGCCCGCTTCTCGTCGCCGGCCTCGTCGGTGGCGTGCGCGGGTCGGAAGCTGGCGACGTAGGACACGACGTCCTCGCGGTCGATGAACACGCGCGCGTCGCCGCCGGCCAGCCCGGCGCGCAGCCGGTCGCGTAGGTGCACCAGGACGAGCGTCTCCTCGCGCGACCACGCGGCGTCGTAGAGCAGCGTCGGGAACCGGCTGCCCGTCTCGGATGTTGCCTGTCGCTTCCAGGCCACCTCGCTCGAGCGGTCGACCTGCAGGTCGAGGAACAGCTCGTTGAGGCGGGAGCGGATCAGCCGTTCGTGCTCGACGAGCACCGGCCAGTCGCGTGGGTGGGTGCGCGCGCTGATGAAGCGCTGCTTGAGCAGCGTGACGAGGACCCGCCGCTGCGCGTACTCGAGGCCGCCCTCGTCGCCCTCGAACAGGGAGACCGAACCGTCGTCGAGCAGGTCCTCGACGAGTCCGTCGTCTGTTGCCGCCTCCGCGTCCGCGTGGGGCGCGGTCTGAGGCGCGGTGTCGGTCTCGACGCTCATGCGCGGGTCTCCCTGTCGTGCCGGGTCTCGTCCAGGTCTGGGTCGGGCAGCGGCGTCCGTGGCACCGCGAAGAGGCGCGTCGTTCCGTCGGGACGGACGGTCGCGTAGGACTCGGTCTCGTCCTCGGCCAGCCACTCGCGGTCGGCGGCGAGGTGGAGCAGGCCGAATATCTCGACCGGCCTGCGCAGTGACGGCTCCAGGTCGTCGAACAGTGCGCCGAGGGAGGCGTAGGGGAGCAGCGAGGAGGAGGCGGCGTCGAGCCGCTCACGCAAGGTCGTCAGCTTGGGCCCACCCTGCGACACCAGCTCTGCGAGCGAGACCGTCGGCGCCAGGTCTGCGTCGACCACGGTGAGGCGCTCGGGCAGCACGTGGTCGGCAGGGTCGTAGAAGCGCTCGCGCAGGTGGTCGATGCTCGTGCGCGCGGGGAGCAGCGGTATGTCGTGGGTGGCGCGCGGCCCGGTCGTGGCCATCCACGTCATCAGCTCGGCCTCCACCTGGCGCAGCGTCTGCTCGAGCTCGCGGTCGCGGGCCGCGTCGTGGGAGACGATGTACTCCTTGAGGGTCGCCGTCACCCGCGACCGTTGCGCAAGCACCCGGTCGAGGCCGTCGCGGACCACCCGCACGGTGCCGCGCAGCTCGGCTCGGTCCGCGTCGCTGAGGATCCGGTCCGACAGGGGGTGCTCGAGCAGG
Organism: Nocardioides sp. zg-1228; assembly: GCF_017086465.1. Classification (NCBI taxonomy): domain Bacteria; kingdom Bacillati; phylum Actinomycetota; class Actinomycetes; order Propionibacteriales; family Nocardioidaceae; genus Nocardioides; species Nocardioides sp. zg-1228. The sequence goes on from NZ_CP070961.1 coordinate 2,179,021, forward strand.
TCGGTGAGGTCCTCGCGAAGCTGCGCCACCATCGCGTCGTCGCGCAGCAGCGCGAACGCACCTTCGAACGCACGTCCTTCGTGGGTGGCCGTCATGAGCGCGTCGGCGCGAGCCAGGTAGTCGTCGATCACCTCACCCGCCGGCCGGTCCTCGGCTCGGAACGCTGCGAGGATCTCGGCGCGGATGGTCGTGAAGCGCTCCTCGACGCGAGCGAAGTCACTCGGCAGCGCCGAGATCAGCGACAACAGCTCGGTGAACCCTTCGAGCATGTAGTCCTCGGTGGCGCCCTCCAGCACACCACCGTCGACCAGCCGATCGCGCTCGGCTCGCAGCCGCGCGATCTCCTCGTTGAGGATCGTGACTCGGGCCGTCCGATCGGGGTTGGCCTCGGAGTTGAAGCGCCGGACCGTGCCGAGGATGGTGGCGACCCGGTGCTCGCTGAGCGTGGCCCGATCGCGCGCCAGGTTCTTCACCAGCTCCAACGCCTGCTGCGCGTGCGAGGTCAGCACGTAGACCTCGTGTCCGCCCTCGTCGAGCGATCGGACCAGCCACTGACCGCGCATCCAGCGCTGACAGATGTCGCGGCCGGTGCCACTGGGGACGTCCTGCTCCCCCGCCAGCCTCATCTGCGCGACGTGCTCCTCGACCTGCGTGTGCAGGCGAGCCGTGGGGATCGGGTTGTTGTTGCGGCCGAAAGCAGTGCGGAAGATGGTGATCACCACGGGCGCCTGCCGTTGGTGGAGCAGCGTCAGCGTGGGTTGGCCGAAGGCACCCTTGACGCGCGCGAGCTCGCCCGTGATCTCGCTCAACGTCTAGGCCCCCACTCGTTCCCACCTGGTGCTCGGGGCGCAAGCATGACAAAGCCCCCCGACAGGAGGGATGGCGACCCGCGAGTTGCGCGGCGATGCGGAGCGGGTCACGACCGGCTAATCGGCTCTCACGCGTCTGGTGTCGTGCGCCCACATCGCGACCTCGACGCGGTTGCGGGCGCCGAGCTTGGCCATCAACGACGCGACGTGGGTCTTGACCGTGCTCAGGCCCACGAAGAGCTCGGTGGCGATCTCGGCGTTGGTCCGTCCCCGCGCCACCAGCGCGAGCACCTCCTCCTCGCGCTCGGTGAGCGGGGTGACGGGCTGGACCGGTGCCACCGGCGCGTGGTCGGCGAAGGTCGCCAGCAGCCGGCGGGTGACGTTGGGGGCGATCAGCGCGTCCCCGTCGGCCGCGGCATGGATGGCCTGCACGAGGAGCTCCGGCCCTGCGTCCTTGAGCAGGAAGCCGCGGGCGCCGGCGCGCAGCGCGCCGAGGACGTACTCGTCGAGGTCGAAGGTGGTGATCACGACCACCGCCATGGGGTCGGGCACGTCCGGCCCGGCCAGGCGCCGCGTCACCTCGACGCCGTCGAGCCCGGGCATCCGGATGTCGACGAGGAGGACGTCGGGACGGAGCCGGGTCGCCAGGTCGAGCGCCGCGAGCCCGTCCGCTGCCTCCCCCACGACCTCGAGATCGGGTTGCGCGCCGAGGATCATCACGAGCCCGGTCCGGACCAGGTCCTGGTCGTCGGCCACGACGACACGGATGCTCATGCCGGCGCCTCCACCGGCAGCACGGCCTCGACCACCCAGCCGCCCTCGGGCCGCGGGCCCGCGGAGAACGACCCGCCGAGGAGCTGGACGCGCTCGGCCATGCCCAGCAGGCCGAACCCGGGCTTCGGCGCTGGCCCCGGCTCGGCCCGTCCGTCGTCGCTGACGCGCAGCGTGACGGCGTCGCCCTCCCGGCGTACGTCGATCCCGACGCGGGTCGCGCTCCGCGCGTGCCGTACGGCGTTGGTGAGCGCCTCCTGCGCGAGCCGGTAGAGCGCGGCGTCCACGGGTGGTGCCAGCCGCGACAACGAGCCGTCCACCGAGACCTCGACCGCGGGCGTCGGGTCGGCGCGGGCCAGCGCAGGCAGGTCCGCGACACCCGGCTGCGGTGCGTAGGCGACCGCCTCCTCCTCCCGCAGCACCCGCACCATGGACCTCATCGCCGCCAGCGTTCGCGACGCCTCGGACTCGATCGCGGCCAGGATCTCCGCAGCCCTCTCGGGCTGGGTGCCGGCGACGACGCCACCGGCCTGGGCCTGCACCGCGATGGCCGAGACGTGGTGGGCCACCGTGTCGTGCAGCTCGCGCGCGAGCGCGACCCGCTCCTGGTTGCGGATCTCACGCTGCTGGCGGAGCCAGAGGTCCGCGCGGTAGCGGAACACCGCCGCGAGGGCGATGACCAGCAACAGCAGGACGGTCCCGCCGAAGATGTCGGCCCAGCCCGCGGACCCGGCGTACATCCCCAGCGCGACGACGACCGCCACGAACGCCGTACCCACGACCACCTCGCGGCCCGAGCCCCACCGCAGCAGGGAGTAGAGCAGGACCAGCACGGCCGCCATGGAGTAGAGGCCGAGGTCCCCGTCGTGCGCGGCCACCTGGAGCACGGAGAGCACCCCCGCGACGCCCCACCCCACCAGGGCGGTCACCAGGGGGCGATGCCGCCGCCGGAGCAGCGCAGGAACCAGCGCCAGGGCGAGCACCGTCACCAGGGGCCGCCAGGTCACGCCCGGTCGAGCGGCGCCCTCGACCAGGACGCCGGCCGCGAACACGCCCACCAGCAGCCAGTCGGGCCGGCCGACGGGTGGGGCGTCGGCAGGCCGCGGCTCGTGCCAGACGGAGCGCGGGACGGTGACCACGGCGCCAGCCTAGGGATCGGGGCGCCTCGGCGTGCCCGCCGAAAGTACGAGCGAGGAACCGTGCCATCGGCCGGGCGAGCTCCGGCCTCGAAGCCGAGGCGCCCGCGACGTGGCGCAGGGACCGTGGACGCACCGATCCCCACCACGACAACGGAGCCCGACATGAATGCACCTCACCGCACGCCCCTGGAAGACCGGACAATCCCCGTGCAGGCCAAGCTCGCCGCCGCGTGGACGAGCTTCATGTTCCTGTACGTCTACGTGGACGTCCTCGGCTTCTACACGCCCGGCATGGTCGAGGACATCCTCGACGGCAAGGTCTACGAGTTCGACCTCTCCCAGACCTTCTCGGTGGCGGCGCTGACCGCCCTGGCCGTCCCGATCTTCATGGTGGTGCTGTCGACGACGCTGCCTGCCAGGGTGAACCGCACCACGAACCTCGTCGTGGCCGCGCTCTATGTGCCCTTCACGGTCTTCAACATCGCGGGCGGGTTCTACCTGTACTTCTACGGCCTCGGCGTCGTGCTGGAGCTGGTCCTCCTCGCCCTCGTCCTGCGGTGGGCCTGGACCTGGCCCCGCACCGCGCCGACGGCGACCCCGCCGAGCAGGGCGACCCGTCCGGCGCGGGACGCCGTTCGCGCCCGGCAGCAGGCGTGACCCCGCGAGCGGCGGCTCAGCGCACCACCATGACCGGGCAGCGCGCCCGGTGCAGGACGGCGTGGCTGACGGAGCCGAGGAGCAGTCCGGCGAAGGGGTTGAGCCCCCGCGACCCCACGACGACAAGCGAGGCGTGCTTGGACGCCTCGATGAGGGCCGCAGCCGGCGCGAGCGCGATGAGATCCGACTCGATGTCCACCTCGGGATGGCGGGCGGCCGCCGCCTCGACGGTCGCGGCGAGGCGCTCCCCCTCGTCGTTGAGGAGCCGGCCGAGGGCGTCCGGCATCTCTCCGTGCCGGTCGACGTGGACCGTGCCGACGGCGGCCGCCCGCACCGCGGACACCGTCTCGCCGGTCACCCGGGCGTGACGGCACGCGACGTCGAGCGCAGCGTCGCTCGCGGCGGACCCGTCCACACCGACGACGATCCGCCGGGCGTCCGGCGCATCGGCGACCCGGACCACGACGACCGGGCACGCAGCGTGGGTCGCGAGGTGCTGGCTCACCGAGCCGACGAAGAGCTCACCGGCCAGGCCGTGTCCGCGACCGCCCACCACGAGGAGGGCGGCATCGCGGGAGAGGTCGACCAGGGTCGTCACCGCAGGGCCGTGCGTGCGGACCACGGTGGCGGCGTCGACGGGCGCCTCGGCCAGGATCGCCGTGGCACGCCGCTCCACCTCGATCCAGTGGTCGGCTGGCTGCCACGCGACACCGGGCGTGGCGCCGGTCTCCTCGACGATGGCCACGGTCACCGGGCGGCGTTGGAGCTGGGCATCTCGCACCGCCCATCCCAGTGCGAGATCCGCGTCGGTGGACCCGTCGTAGGCGACGAGGATGCTGCGCGTGGTGTCGTCCATGAGGCGAGCATGTACGTGCGCGGGCGACCATCGCCAGAGTCGGAGGTCCCGTCGCCGGCACCGCGGGGGCCTCAGCCCGCCGGACCTCCGGGCCGTGACGGCCGTCGGGTGGCGCCCAGGTGGGGCGGCGTGGGCAGGACCCCCGGGCGGTGGAACCCGGGCAGCCCGAGCAGGACGGCGGCGAGCACGGCACCCATCCAGTCGAGCGTGAGGTCGCCCACCGTGTCGGCGTACGCCGTGCCGGCCTCGCCCGAGCGGGTGACGAACGCGAGGTACTCCCACACCTCCCAGGCGACCCCGAGGGTCATGGCCACCGACACCGACACCTCCAGCCGCCGCCGCAACGGCGCCTCGACGGCGCCGGAGAAGATGACCGCAGCGGCGCCGAGCAGACCGGTGTTGACGAAGTGGACGAGGTCGTCGAACCACACCACCTGGTCGTAGAGGTCCAGCCGGTTGCCCAGGATGTCGGAGAACGCCGGCACGGTGACCATCAGGTCGGCCAGCCACGGGTAGGGCCCCGCCGGGCGGCGCAGCCAGTAGACCAGCGGCACCAGGAAGGCGAGCAGCGGATAGGTGACCGCACGGGTGCCGGGTGCCTTGCCCTCCAGGTTGCCCCAGGCGGGGTCGATGGCCACCCGGGCCATGGCCAGGACCAGCACCACCTTGGCGAGCAGGTCGAGGACGATCACCCACGAGGGGACCACGCGTGGATGCACGCCCTCGGCGAGCGAGCTCACCCCTCACCCCGTCCCTGCCGGCCCGGCGGGCGGCGCGGCGCCGGGATCCGCGGCGGCGGGGGGTCGTCCGACGACCGGGGCATCGCCCGCGGCGCGTCAGTCACCCGAGCGCGCGACGGGGATGCGCGTCGGCTCGGACACCTCGCCGTCGGACGGGATCGTCACGGTCAGCACGCCCGAGGCGTACGACGCCGTCACGTCCTTGCCCGTGCTCCCCTTGGGCAGCGGGAGGCGGCGGCTGAACGACCCGAAGCGCAGCTCGCTGTGGTGGTCGTCGTGCTCCTCGTGCCGCCGCTCGCCGTGGATGACGAGGTAGCCGTCGTCGACGGTGACGCTGACGTCCTTGTCGGGGTCGATGCCGGGGAGGTCCGCCCGCACGACGTACTTCCCGTCCTCGCGGTACTCCTCGACGGGGATGAAGCCCTCGTCGTACGACTGGCGGAAGGGGGCCACCGTCTCGAGCCAGTCCACCATCTCGGCGAAGGGACTCTGGGTGCGTCGCGTCAGTGCCATGGGCGTGCCTCTCGCTCGGGGTCTGGTCTCCCCCATGCTCGTCCGCCGCACGGCGCTCCAGCAGAGGCGCACGGACCGGGCCACTCGACCCGGGACCTCTGCTCGGTGGGGCCTGCGGGGCGGCTCGACGAGCCGGTCACCACCCCCGACGCCACGCCCGCTCGCCGCCCCAGAGCCGGTCGCCGGGGCGCTCGGGCACCGCCACCGCGATCCACTCCTGGAAGCGCTCCTGGTCGCGTCGCTGGAGCTCGTCGAGCAGCCGTCGCCGCTCCTCGACCAGGACCATCCGTCGGGGCACCGAGGTGCGCCTGTGCACCACTTCGTCCGTGGTCCAGTCCCACCAGCGGATCAGGTCGCGCGTGGCGAGGAGCTCGACCGGACCGCTGCAGCTGCGCAGGGAGTGGGCCAACAACCGCGAGCGCACCGTCCGGACGAAGGCCGGGGAGCTCCCCACCAGCAGGGCTCCGACCAGCAGCCCGACGCCGCCCCAGGCGGCGACGAGGGCATCGCTCGTCGTCGCTCCCACCCCGAGCCAGACCGCGCCCCTCCTCGCCCACGCCCACCGGTCGTGCCGGTCCTCGGCGAAGACCAGCCCCAGGAGCGCGCCGAACACCGCCATCGCGGGACCGAGCACCGCCAGGCGCACCCACCCGCCGGTCGGGACGTCGTACGACACGCTCGACACGACGACGACCGTGGTCACCACCGCCCACACCCAGCGGTACACCCTCATCCCGTCCACCTCCGGCTCGCGGCACGGGCCGCCGCCGGGCGGGCCCTGCCGCTCCCCACGGTGCCCGCAGCGCCGCCCGGCTCCCAGAGGCAGCCGGCCGGTGCCGACCAGCCGGTGGGCGGCTCGGGCACGGGGCCGACGTCATGGGCGCGGCGGGCCGGCTCGCGCGCTGCCCGGCCCGCCCCGGACGGCCCCCGAGGGACCGGGTAGAAGGGCACTGCCCGCCTCGGGTGGGCGACGGCACGCTGGTCTGCGAGGAACGTCTCGAGGGAAGGCTGAGCGATGTCGCAGACACTCGTCGTGCCGGTGCCGGCGCTGCGCCGGATCATCGCGGGTGCCGCCAGCGCCCCGAGCGTGCGCAACACGAAGCCGTGGCGCTGGCGCGCGTCGGCCGACGTGCTGGAGCTGTTCGCCGACCGCAGCCGGCGCCTGCCGTCGACGGACCCGGACGGCCGCGACATGGTCATCAGCTGCGGTGCCGCGCTGCACCACGCCCAGGCGATCGCCGCTGCGCTCGGCTGGAGCGCGACCGTGACCCGACGCCCGGACCCCGAGCGCCCCGACCTGCTCGCCCGGCTGGACCTCGCGTCGGGCACCCCTGCTCCCGGGGGCGACGCCGTGCTCGCGGCCGTCGAGCAGGAGGGCGCCGACCCGCGGCCCCCCGCCTCCCGACCGGTGCCACGGGAGCATCTCGAGCACCTCGCGGCGGCGGCGACGACCTGGGGCACCATCGGTCGGGCACTCACCGACCGCGACGAGCGCTCGAGGGTCGACCGGCTCATCTCCCGCGCGGCGACGCTCCAGGGCCAGGACCGCGCCGCCGTCTCGGAGCAGGAGGCGTGGATCGCCCGGGCCACGCCGGAGGGCTTCGCACCACCCGGACCGGTGGACGGCCTCGTCATGCTCCTCGACCGTGACGACACGCCGGAGAGCTGGCTGCGGGCCGGTGAGGGGCTGAGCACGATGTGGCTGGCCGCGGCCGAGGAGGGGATGTCGATCGTCCCGCTCCCGCAGGTGATCGAGGTGACGCAGACCCGCGAGGCGCTCCGGGCCGAGGTCCTCGACGGGCTCGGCCACCCGCTGCTGCTGGTGGGCGTCGGCTGGCAGCCGACGGGCCGCACGGACCTCCAGCAGTCGCCCCTGCGCGTACGACGCCCCGACCCCCACCTGGCCCACGGGCACTGACCACCGACGGGGTCCGACCATCCGTCGCTCGCTCGCGCCCGGACGAGGGTCCCTGGGAGGTGGGGACCTTGGTCCCGGCCGATCATGGACGTCCTCCCCTCCACGCGACCCCGCCCCTCGGCGGACAGTAGAGGTACCGGAAGACATCCGGAATCGTGAACCGAGGAGGAGATGACGATGAGCGTCATCCACCGCCAGCACCACATCAGCACCGAGGGCGTCACCACCTCCGAGACCGAGGAGGTCACCCGCCCGGGCTTCGCCCGCGCCCTCGCCGTCCTGCGGATCGCCTTCGGAGTGACCTTCCTGTGGGCCTTCCTCGACAAGACCTTCGCCCTGGGCTTCCACACCGGCTACGACCAGGCAGGCAACCTCGACCGCTTCGGCCCCGCCGCCTGGATCAACGGCGGCAGCCCCACCGAGGGATTCCTGTCCTTCGCCGTCCCGGCCGACAACCCCTTCCACGGGTTCTTCACCTCCCTGGCCGGACACGCCTGGGTCGACTGGCTCTTCATGGCCGGCCTGCTCGGCATCGGCCTGGCCCTGCTGCTCGGGATCGGGATGCGCATCGGCACCGCCGCAGGCGCCCTGATGTACGCCTTCATGTACGCCGCGTCGCTCCCGCTGGAGAACAACCCCATCGTCGACGACCACCTCATCGGCGTCATCGTCATGGTCGTCCTCGCCCTCGGCGCGGCCGGCATGACCTGGGGCCTGGGCCGCTGGTGGAGCAACACCGCACTGGTCCGCAGGTTCCCCATCCTCCGCTGACACCCACCCACACCACACAACCCGGACCCGGCGCCCACGGCGCCGGGTCCTCTCGCGTGCGAACGGCCACGCGGGCAGCGCCGGCGCCGCCCCTCTCGTCAGGTGCCGCGTGCCGCACGGCGGCGCCGCAGGGTGCTGGGCAGGGTGAGCACGAGAGCGAGCACGATGCCGAGGAACATGCCGATCGTGTTGGCGGCGACGTCGCGCGGGTCGGACACCCGCCCCGGGATCTCGCGCTGGACGCTCTCGATCATCGAGGTCAGCACGATGCCGGCGGCCAGGGCCACGAGCCACAGCCGAGAGCCGACGAGCAGCAGCAGGAACATCCCCAGCGGGACGAAGAGCCCGATGTTGGCGAGGAACTCGAACCGCTCCACGCTGAGCCGGCTGGTGATCGGGTCGAGGTCGGGGTAGCGCTCGAGCCGGGCCAGGATGCGACCGGCCAGGCCCGCGTAGTCGGGCTGCTCCGCCCCGGGCGTCAGCGTGACCAGCCCGACGAACCCCAGGTAGAGCAGTGTCATCAGGCCGAGGAAGGGATGTCGGTGCAGCACCCGACCCATCATCCGGGTCGTACCTGAGCGGGGCACCGCCGCGTCCGGCGTCGGTGGCATCGGGGAGGCTGTCCCCATGACGCGCGTCCGCCTCTCCCTCCTGCCGGGTGAGCGGGTGCTGGTCGCCGACGGCAGTGCCTCCCGCGAGCTGCCGCTCGGCGCGCTTCCGGCCCACGTGCGCGAGCGGGAGGACGGGCCCGACGCCCCGCGGTGGGTGTGGGACGACACCGCCCGCTGGTATCCCGGGCTGCTGGCGGCAGGCGTGCGGGTGACGAGGTGCCACGACCTCCGGCTCTGTCGTCGCGTGCTCTCCCGGGCACCCGCCGTCGACCGGTCCTTCCTGCGCGGCGACCAGGCCGACCTGTGGGACCTGCTGCGGCCGTGGTCCGCGGAGCGGGTGGGCGACCCCGTCCTGTTCGGCGCCGACGACGCGGCCGAGCACCTGCGCGCCGACCTCGAGGACGACCGCCAGCTCGCCGCGATCGCTGCCTCGCCGGAGCAGCCGAGGCTCGCGCTCCTCGTCGCGGCGGAGTCGGCCGGCGCGCTCGCGGCCGCCGAGATGACGCACGCGGGGGTCCCGTGGCGGGTCGACGTCCACGAGGCCCTGCTCACCGAGCGGCTCGGCCCACGCCCGGTGCGCGGAGCGCGCCCCCGCCTGCTCGAGGAGTGCGCCGACGACCTGCGCCGCCTGCTCGACGCCCCCGCCCTCAACCCCGACTCCCACCCCGACCTGCTCGCCTCGCTGCGCCGCGCCGGCATCGACGTCGGCGACATCCGCGCCTCGACCCTGCGGGCGGTCGACCACCCGGTCGTCGAGCCGCTGCTGCGCTACAAGTCGCTCGCCCACCTCTTCCAGACCAACGGCTGGGCGTGGCTCGACGACTGGGTGCGCGACGGTCGCTTCCGTCCCGTCTACCAGCCGGCCGGCTCGGCCACCGGGCGGTGGTCGTCCAACGGCGGGGGCGCGCTGTCGATCCCCGCGCAGGTGCGCTCGGCCGTCGTCGCCGACGACGGCTGGACCTTCGTGGTCGCCGACGTCGCGCAGCTCGAGCCGAGGGTGCTCGCCGGGATGAGTGGCGACCGTGGGCTGGCCGCGGCGGCGCGGGGTGCCGACCTCTACCAGGGGATGGTCGACGCCGGCGCGGTCGCGAGCCGTCAGGACGCCAAGCTCGGCCTGCTCGGGGCGATGTACGGGGCCACCAGTGGCGAGAGCGGACGGATGGTCGCGGGGCTGACCCGCCGCTACCCGCAGGCGTTCGGCCTGGTCGAGGAGGCCGCACGGGCGGGCGAGCGCGGCCAGGTGGTGCGCACGCTGCTCGGGCGTGGCAGCCCGTCGCTGGGCGGGACGTGGGAGGAGTCGCCCGACGCGACGCCGCCCGACCTCGACGCGCTCGACCGGCAGCGTCGCGCCTTCGGCAGGTTCACCCGCAACTTCGTGGTGCAGGGCACGGGCGCGGAGTGGGCGCTGTGCTGGGTCGCCGACCTGCGCAACCGGCTCTGGCGACTCGGCGACGGCGCGCTCACCGACCGGCCCCACCTCGTGTTCTTCCTCCACGACGAGGTGGTCGTGCACACTCCCGCCGCCCTGGCCGACGCGGTCGGCCGGGAGGCCAGGGCGGCGGCGGAGGACGCGGGCCGGCTGCTGTTCCGCGACCTCGCGGTGGACTTCCCGCTCACCGTGACCGTCACGCGCTCCTACGCAGAGGCGGGCAAGCCCGGAGCCACGGCGGTGGGTGGCCCACCGGAGGGCCCGGCCCTATCGTGAGCGCATGAGCGAGCACGACGACATCGCCGGAGCGGACATCGACGACATGTTCGACACCGACGCCGACCCGCAGCCGGTGTGCCGGGTCTGCGGCGCGCTGGTGGCCGCCACCGACGTCTACCGCCGCGCGCACTGGGACTGGCACGAGGCGTCCAACGGCGCCTGAGGTGGCGCCGGTCTCACGCCCCCTGGCCGAGCGGCTCGATCTCACCACGCTCGACGAGGTCCTCGAGCGCCGTGCGGCACCCGGACTCCCACCCGCCGGCGCCGTCCTCGAAGGAGACGACGGCCTCACCCGCGCACGCGGGGTCGCCCCGGTCCCCTGACTGCTCGCTCCGGTGGTAGGAGCACCGTCCCTCAGCCGCCGGTCCACCGGCCGCGTGCAGGGACGGGTCGAACGTCCGCGACTGCCTCATGCCGCTCCCCTTCCTCTGGCTGTCCGCCCGTCCCACCACGGTGCCACGGCCGCTGCCGCGGGGTCCTCACCCCTGTGGTCCTGGTCTCATTCCGCGCGACTGGCGCGCCATTTCGGGTGGACGGGCGGGCCCGCGGGTTGCGTGCCGGCGCCGCTGTTTGCTCTGGTCGGCGGATGGCCACCGGAATCGAGCATCCACGCGACCTGCCCACGCCCGACCCCGTCGACGAGCCGCACCCCGCCCTCGACGCGGCGATCGAGCCCACCGCGCCGCGTGAGCGCGGCCTGGACAGGCTCGTCTTCGGCGTCACCGCCGTCGTCAGCCTGGCGTTCCTGGCCTGGGGCTTCATCAGCACCGACAGCCTCGCCGACGCCTCGGGCAAGGGGCTGGCATGGACGATAGAGAACACCGGCTGGCTCTTCGTCCTGACCTCGAGCGGGTTCGTCGTCTTCGTCATCTGGCTGGCGCTCGGCAAGTTCGGCAACATCCCGCTCGGCCGCGACGACGAGCAGCCGGAGTTCCGCACGATCTCCTGGGTGGCGATGATGTTCAGCGCCGGCATGGGCATCGGGCTGATGTTCTACGGCGTCAGCGAGCCGATCACCCACTTCATCGCTCCCCCGCCCGGCACGGGTGCCGCCGGCGAGGCCGAGGCCGCGCAGAACGCCATGGCCACGACGATGTTCCACTGGACGCTGCACCCCTGGGCGATCTACGCGGTCGTGGGCCTCGCTGTGGCGTACGGCGTCTACCGCAAGGGACGCCTGCAGCTGATCAGCTCGGCGTTCGAGCCGCTCATCGGACGCCACGCCCACGGGCTCGGTGGCAAGGCGATCGACATGTTCGCGATCTTCGCGACTCTCTTCGGCTCGGCCACCTCCCTGGGCCTCGGCGCGCTGCAGATCGAGTCGGGCCTCACGATCGTCGCCGGCCTCGGCGACACCGGCAACGCGGCGCTCATCGGCATCATCACCGTCCTGACGGCCGCCTTCGTGCTCTCCGCCGTGTCCGGCGTGGCCAAGGGCATCCAGTGGTTGTCCAACATCAACATGGTCCTCGCGGTCGCGCTCGCCCTGTTCGTCTTCGTGGTCGGTCCGACCGTGTTCATCCTCAACCTGGTGCCCACCTCGATCGGCAGCTACGTCGCCGACCTCCCGATGATGGCCGCCCGCACTGCCGCCGAGGGCGCGGAGACCAGCGCGTGGCTCTCGACCTGGACGGTGTTCTACTGGGCGTGGTGGCTGTCGTGGACGCCGTTCGTCGGCATGTTCATCGCCCGCATCTCCCGCGGCCGCACCATCCGCCAGTTCGTCACCGGCGTGCTGCTGGTGCCGAGCATGATCAGCGTGGTCTGGTTCTGCATCTTCGGCGGCGCGGCGATCGACCTGCAGGAGAAGGGCACCGACATCGCGGGCGCGGGTGGCCTGGAGAACCAGCTCTTCAGCACGCTCGAGGCCTACCCCCTGGCGACGGCGTCCAGCATCGTCGTGATGGTCCTGGTCGGCATCTTCTTCGTCTCGGGCGCCGACGCCGCGTCCATCGTGATGGGCTCGCTGTCCGAGCGCGGCACGATCCACCCCAGCCGTCCGACCGTCGTCTTCTGGGGCGTCGCCACCGGTGCCGTCGCCGCGGTGATGCTGCTCGTCGGTGGCCCGGACGCCCTCAGCGGGCTGCAGACGATCACGGTGATCGCGGCGCTGCCCTTCGTGCTGATCATGATCGGCCTGGCGGTCGCGCTGGTGAAGGACCTCGGCCAGGACCCGCTGGTCGTGCGGCGCAAGTACGCCCGCGAGGCCGTGGAGGCCGCCGTCATCACCGGCGTGACCGAGCACGGCGACGACTTCGTGTTCTCCGTGGAGAAGGGCGAGGTCGAGAAGGGCGGGCCGCGGACCGGGGCCGGCGAGACCGCGAAGAGCTGACGCCTAGGCTCGGGGCATGACCGACCCGCTGCGCATCGGCTTCGTCGCCGGCTCGACCCCCGACAAGTGGGCCCGCCATTGGCGCGACCGCCGCCGCGAGCCGCTCGAGCTGGTGCCGGTGACGGAGGCCGAGCAGCTCGACGGCGTCCGCGACGGCAGCCTCGACATGGCGCTCGTGCGGCTCCCCGTCGACCGCGACGGGCTGCACTGCGTGCGGCTCTACGACGAGCTGCAGGTGGCCGTCGCGTCGCGGGATCACGTCCTGGCCGCCGCCGACGAGGAGGTCACCACGGCCGACCTCGTCGACGAGCAGCTCGTCCGCCCCCACCCGAGCGGCTGGACGCCGACGGTCCCCCAGCTCGAGTGGCCGCCGATGACCGAGCAGGAGGCGATCGAGACGGTCGCGGCCGGCACGGGCATCGTGATCGTGCCGATGTCGGTCGCGCGCCTCCACCAGCGCAAGGACGTGGTGACCCGCGTCGTGGCCGACCTCGAGCCCACCACGATCGCGCTGGTCTGGCGCATCGAGCGCGACGACGACGTCACCCAGGCGTTCGTCGGGGTCACCAAGGGCCGCACCGCCAACACCTCGCGCTGAGCGCCGGCCGGTGCCCCAGGCGGTTGCGGGGTACCGGCGTCGGGAGCGGGGCCGTGGTGCCGCGCCACGACGAGGAGGCGACATGCGCATCGTGATCACCGGCGCGAGCGGCAACGTGGGCACGGCGCTGCTGCGTCGGCTGGCCGAAGACGGCGGGCACGAGCTCGTCGGGCTGGTGCGGAGACCGCCGGGCGACGACGCGCCGCTGCCGGCGGCCGAGTGGGTCCGGGTCGACCTGACCGACGACGCCGACGCCGGGGCACTGCGGGCCGCCTGCGAGGGGGCCGACGCGGTGGTGCACCTGGCCTGGGGGTTCCAGCCCTCGCACCGCGAGGACCACCTCCGCGAGCTCGGGGTCGGCGGCACCCGGCGGGTGATCGACGCCGTCGTGGCCACGGGCGTTCCTCACCTCGTGCACATGTCATCGGTGGGCGCCTACTCGCCGAAGCACGACGACTCCCCCGTCGACGAGACCTGGCCGACCGCCGGCGTCCCGACGTCGATGTACAGCCGGCATAAGGCCGCGGCCGAGCGGCTCCTCGACCGCCTCGAGACCGACTTCCCGGGCGTGGTCGTGACCCGGATGCGCCCCGGGATCATCGGGCAGCGCGACGCTGGCAGCGCGCTGCTGCGCTACGGCCTGCCGGCGCTGGTGCCGAGCGGCGTGCTGCGCCACGTGCCGGTGCTGCCGATCGACGAGCGCCTCGTCATCTCGATGGTGCACGCCGACGACGTCGCCGACGCGTTCGCCCGGGTGCTCGCGGCCCGGGCTCCGGGCGCGTTCAACCTCTCGGCGCCGCCGCCGGTCACCGCCCACCAGGTGGCCGACGTGCTCGGCGCCCGCCTCGTCCACGTCCCCTCCGGTGTGGTGCGCGCCGCCGTCTCGGCGAGCTGGCACGCGCGGCTCCAGCCGGTCGACCCCGGCTGGATCGACATGGGCTACGCGGTGCCGCTCCTCGACTCGACGCGCGCACGGACCGAGCTGGGCTGGAGCCCGACGACGGACGCGGTCTCGGTGCTGGCCGAGACCCTCGAGGGCATGCAGGAGGCGGGCTGGTCCCGGACGCCGGTCCTGCGCCCGCGCTCGGTGGCCGGTGGCCTGCTGCGGACGCTGCGCCGGGGGCCGGTCAGCAGCCGCCGGGAGCCCTGAGCGTTCCGACCGTGGCGCCCCGGCGTGCCTCTACCGGTCAGTCCTGCCCGGTCGGACGACGACGTCGGCGCCGGCCCGTACGGCTCGCGCGACCCGCAACCGGAGCACCTTCGCGTAGCCGCGCACGAACCGCGCGTAGCGCGGCGTGCGTCCGTGGTGGCCGAGGAAGCCGTGCGGTCCCTCGACCATCACCCCGGTCGTCACGTCGTAGCGCGACTGGTGCCACGGGCACACGAGGCATCCGTCGGCGTCGACGCGCCCCTCGGCCAGGTCGGCGAGCTGGTGCCGGCAGCGGCGTGACACCGCGAAGAGCTCGCCGTCGCGGTTGCCCACCGCCCATCTCCCGGCCCGGCGGACCTGGCCCGGGGTCAGCTGGTCGGCGGGAACGCTCGTCTCACGGCTCACCCGACCAGACTGGGCACTCGGGCGGGGCGGGTGCACCTCCAGCGGGGTGGTCACCGAGCCGGGCCACTCGTGTCGCGTCGGGGCAGGACTGAGGAACCGACCGCCCCGCCGGATCGGCCCGGGCGGCTACCGTGGCCCCATGGCGACGCTCCACGAGGCGACGATCTCACCGCGCAAGGACGAGCTCGTCGGTCCCTGGCTCCGCACCAGGTCGTGGTGGGACGGCGCCAGCGAACGCGAGCCGGTCGGCTCGTTCCGGTTGGACGATCCGGCCGGCGAGGTGGGGATGGAGTGCTTCCTGTTCGGGTCGCGATCGGCGTCGACCCTGTTCGTCCCGGTCACCTACCGTGCCGCTCCGTTGCCGGGCGCCGAGGCGAGCCTGCTGGGCACCATGGAGCACTCCGTCCTCGGCACCCGCTACCTGTACGACGCCTGCGCGGACCCGGTCTTCGTCGCGACCGTGCTCCACGCGATCCGCACGGGCGGCCGTCAGGCCGACCTCCTGCTGAGGCGGCCCGACGGCACCCAGGTCCAGCGCGAACCCACCGCAACCGCCTGGGGCGAACGCGTGTCGACCGTCCCCCAGCACGACGCTGAGCAACCGGTGTCCCCGACGGACGGGTCCGACCGCACCACCATCGCCGGCACGGGCTTCGAGCTCACCGTCATGCGTCGGGTCGGCGACGCCCCGCCAGGCCCGGCACTGATCGGCAGCTTCGAGGGCGGGGATGGTCTCCGCCTGGTCGTCGTCTCCGGCTGAGCGCCGGCACCGTGCAGCGCTGGCCGCTACGGCCGCACGTCCGGATCCGCCGGTGATCAGCGTGCGGTTCGGCCCCACCCGTGGATCTCACCGCCAAGGCTGAGCTGGACGGCGAGCTGGTCGGCGAGCTGGTCGCGGGAGTCTCGGGCTGGACCTGGGCCGGGCCGCCGGGATCGGGATGATCTGGGTGCACCACGACCAGCGTGGGACCTGCCCCGGCGCCAGCCTGTTGGGAGCTTTCGAGCGTGAGGCACGCTCAAGCCTGTGAACTCGGCCTCGGGGTCATCGAGACCGAGGTCCGGGAGAAGATCCAGCCGCCGCTGACCTGACGGCCGCAGACACCGACGACGCTAATGTCGCTGCGTGAGCGATGAGCCTCCCGTGCGACTTGCGCTACGAGTCGACGACGTGCCGGCCGCCACGGCGTTGTACGAGCAGCTCGGCTTCGTGCAGGTCGGGACGGTCCCGGACCCGGACGGTCGCGCCCTGATGGTGATCCTCAGGCGCGGACCCCTGCAGCTGCTCGTCGACGCACTGGACGGGATGCCGTTCCCCGACAGCGCGCGCGAGCGGCTCACCAAGACCGGCCCCCGTGGACTCGGCGTGGTCATCGGCATCGAGGTGGCAGACGTGGACGAGGCCGCCCGGATCGCCGCGGCCGCAGGGTGCGTCGTCACTTCCGGTCCCGAGTCTGCCCCGTGGGGCGAGCGATACGTGGAGCTCGAGGATCCCTACGGTTACCTGTGGAAGCTCTTCCGCGTGCTGCCTGAGCAGGGCGGCGACGGCCTGCAGGCCGCGGTCGACGCGTGGTTCGGCGTCGACGGGCCCACGCCCGGCTGACGGCGTGGGTGAGGCCGAGCGGGTGTCGTCGACGCGCAGCGTGCGCCGGTCCTCGTCGAGGGCCCACTCAGCCACCCACAGAGAGGATCATGAGTGCAGCGTTGCAGCGATCGAGTACCCGGGACGGGTATGGGCGCGCCTTGGCGGGTGAAAGCGCGTGCCCGTGAGCGCCGATGCGCTCCGGCCATGGGAGACGCACAGATCGTGACCGGCAAGGCGGATGCGGACCTCGACCAGCGACTCAAACGACGAGCTGGACCGGTCCAACGCCGTCGCGACGCCTGATGCCGCCCCGGCCGTGGAGCTGGCCGCCAAGGCAGAACCTGGACGGCGAACTGGTCGCGGGAGTCTCGGGCTGGACCTGAGGCCAGGTCGCCGAGGTCGCGATGACCTGGGTGCACGAGGACCAGCGTGGGACCGGTCTCGGCGGAAGCAGGTGGCCGTAAGGGCTGGTCTGCTCAAACGCCCCGGGGCTGGTGGCCGAGCAGCCGAGCCGCTGCCCCTCCTCTACCCGAGCAGCGCCACTAAGACAGTCTCGTCCCCGCTCAGACACCCGGATCCGGGTGGTTGAGCGGGGACGAGACCGCTTGAGGACGCCGTGTCGGCCCGACCCAAACACCGCACACCACGTACCGCGCAGCCGCCTCAGGCGGGGGCCTGCAGCCAGTCCCCCAGCGCCCGGGCGGACGCCTCGACCACGCTCGGCCAGTCGAGCGCGGACTCGTCGGCGCTGTCGGAGACGTGCTTGACCAGCCGCACCGGCACGCCGGCCTCGCGCGCGGCGTACGCCACGGCGTAGCCCTCCATGTCGACGAGGTGCGCCCGCAGGGCGAGGGCGTCGCGGACAGCGGGGTCGGTGACGAAGACGTCGCCCGTGGCGAGCACGACCTCGGACGCCCCCACCTCGAGTCGCTCCTGCGGGTCGTAGCCCAGCGCCCTCACCAGGTCGGCGCTCAGGTCGTGGTTGAGCACGACGCCGGGCTCGAACAGGCCGGTGAGTCCCGGGCGCAGCGCTCCGGCGGTGCCGATGTTGACGACGGTGAGGTCGCTCAGGTCGTCGTACGCCGCGAGCGCGCGGGCGGTCGCGGCTGCGGCCGCGGTCTTGCCGAGGCCGGTGAGGACCAGTGGCAGGTGCGGCGGCACGTGGGCGGCCTCCGCGGCGGTCGCCGCGACGACGAGGTGGCGCTCAGCCACGATGCCTCCCGCGCCGCGAGTGCGGGGTGGCGAGCACCGTCTCCACCGCGTCCGGGACGTAGGGCTCGCCGAGCCAGTCGAAGAGCCCGCGCAGCACGTCGGGGTCGGCGACGTAGTCGTCGTAGTGCACACGGTAGGCGGCGTCGCCCAGCCGCTCCGCCGCGTCGAGGATCTTCGCCTCGATCGCGCTCACCTGCGACAGCGGGTCGTCCTTGTGCGTCCAGTAGTTGCTGGCCGCCACGTCCTCGAGGTTGCGGGTGTTGACCACGAACCGGGCGCCCGGGAACACCTGGCGGAGGAAGTCGACGTAGTCGGGCAGGTCCTCGTCGTACCAGCGGATCTCCTTGTAGCCCGTCACCCGCGTGTCGGGCTCGGGCCGCAGCAGCGTCGCCTCGGCGAGGGCGCGGATGTGTCGCAGCGAGGCGTCCTCGGGGAACGCCTCGATGCCGAACCACGGGTGCGTGGGCCGGCTCGCGCGCTCGGGGTCGACGCGGGCCCGTTCGACCAGCCCGCTGCGGTGGAAGTCGTAGAGGTGCCGCATGGCGTGGCGGTTCTCCCCGCGCAGCAGCCAGCCGGGGATCGAGTTGAGGATGCCCATCAGCAGCGTCGAGCCCGACCTGCCGTAGGTCATCACGAACACATGGTCGAGGTCATCCTCGAGGTCGTCGTCGGGGCCGCGCACCCTCACCACGACCTCTCGAGCGGACGTCCCTCGTGGAAGCCGGCCATGGACTGCACGCCCACCAGCGCCCGCTCGTGGAGCTGGGCGAGGTCGGCTGCGCCGGCGTAGGTGCAGGAGGACCGCACCCCGGAGCAGATCTGGTCGATGAGGTCCTCGACGCCGGGCCGGCCGGGGTGGAGGTACATCCGCGAGGAGGAGATGCCCTCCTCGTAGAGGCCCTTGCGGGCCCGGTCGTACGACGACTCGCCGGCCGTGCGGTTGGCCACCGCGCGGGCCGACGCCATCCCGAACGACACCTTGAACGGCCGGCCGTCGGCGTCCTCCATCAGGTCGCCGGGCGACTCGTGGGTGCCGGCGAACCACGAGCCGATCATCACCGACGATGCCCCGGCGGCCAGCGCGAGCGCAACGTCGCGCGGGTGGCGCACGCCGCCGTCCGCCCACACGTGCTTGCCCAGCTCGCGGGCCGCGGCCGCGCACTCCAGCACCGCGGAGAACTGCGGACGCCCGACCCCGGTCATCATCCGCGTCGTGCACATCGCCCCCGGACCGACGCCGACCTTGACGATGTCGGCGCCGGCCTCGATGAGGTCGCGGGTGCCGTCGGCCGACACCACGTTGCCGGCGGCGACGGGCACGGAGGGTGACAGCGCGCGCACCGACCGCAGGGCCTGGAGCATCCGTTCCTGGTGGCCGTGCGCCGTGTCGACGACGAGGCAGTCGACCCCGGCGTCGAGCAGCTGGGCCGCGCGGTCGGCGACGTCGCCGTTGACCCCGACGGCGGCGGCGATGCGCAGGCCCCCGGACGCATCGACGGCCGGCGTGTAGAGGGTGGCCCGCAGCGCGCCGAGGCGGGTCAGCACGCCCACCAGCGCGCCGTCGCCGGACACGGCGACCGCGAGCGGGGCGCCGGCGCGCTCGATGGCGTCGTAGACGTCGCGGGGGTCGGTGTCGTCCGCGACGGTGACCACCGACCGGTTCATGACCCGGGCGACCTGGGCGAACCGGTCGACCTCGGCGCAGTCGGCCTCCGAGACCACCCCGACCGGACGGCCGTCCTCCACGACGACGGCCGCCCGGTGCGCGCGCTTGGGGATCAGGGACAGCGCCTCGGCCACGGTCTGGTCCGGGCGGAGCTCGATGGCGGTGTCGAAGACGCGGTGGCGCTGCTTGACCCACGCCACGACGTCGGCGACGACGGGCACCGGGATGTCCTGCGGGATGACCGTGATGCCACCGCGGCGGGCGACCGTCTCGGCCATCCGCTTGCCCGCGATCGCCGTCATGTTGGCGACCACGATCGGGATCGTCGCGCCGGTGCCGTCGGTGGTGGAGAGGTCGACGTCGTAGCGGCTCGCGACGGACGAGGCGCGAGGCACCATGAAGACGTCGTCGTAGGTCAGGTCGTGGGGCGGCGTGGCGCTGTCGAGGAACTGCACGTGGGGTGACTCTACGCGGCCGGACCCGACGTGCACCGGGGCGAGCAGCCGGCGATCAGCCGGGCGCGGACGCGGCCTCCTGGAGGGCTCGCCAGGTGCGGTCGACGTCGGCGGGTGTGGTGCGCCAGCTGCCGACCGCGACCCGGATCGCCGCGCGCCCCTCGACGGTGGTGTGCGAGAGGTAGGCCTCGCCGGAGGCGTTGACCGCCTCCATCGCCGCCATCGTCGCCTCGTCGCCCGCCCGGAGCCGGAAGACCACCAACGACAGGGACGGCTCGGTCACCAGCTCGAACCGGTCGTCGGCCGCGACGAGGTCGGCGACCCGACGAGCAAGCTCCACCCCGCTGCGGACGTGCGCACGCAGTCCCTCGAGACCGTAGGTGCGCAGCACCGCCCACAGCTTGACCGCGCGGAAGCGCCGCCCGAGCTGCGGGTGCCAGTCGCGGTAGTCGACGACGTCGCCCGACTCGGTGGCGGCGTTGCGGAGGTACTCCGGCAGGATCGACAGCGCGCCGGTGAGGGCGGCGCGGTCGCGCACCCAGAAGGTGCTGCAGTCGAAGGTGGTCAGCAGCCACTTGTGCGGGTTGGTGACGAACGAGTCCGCCGCCTCGACGCCGGCGAGGTGGGCCCGGTGCTCCGGGCACACCGCCGCGACGCCCGCCCACGCCGCGTCGACGTGCACCCACACGTCCCCCTCACGCGCGACGGCTGCCACGGCCGCGATGTCGTCCATGGCCCCGGTGGAGGTGCTGCCGGCGGCGACGTGGACCAGCACCGGTCGCAGCCCGGCAGCGGCGTCCTCCACGATCGCGGCGCGCAGAGCGTCGACGTCCATCGCCTGGGTGGCGGGGTCCACGTCGATCGTGCGGACGGCGTCCTCGCCCAGTCCCGCCATCATCGCGGCCTTCACGAGCGACGAGTGCGCCTGCGTGGACCCGTAGACCCGCCACCCGGCGTCGCCGACCCCGTGCCGTCGTACGCCTCCCCCGCTGGCGCGGTGCAGCGCGGCCAGCAGCGCCGTGAAGGTGGCGGTGGACGCGGTGTCCTGGATGACCCCGCCACCGGGGCCGTCGCTGTGGAACGCGTCCGGCAGCCCGAGCGCCTCGGCGAACCAGTCGAGCACGACCTGCTCGACCTCCGTGACCGCCGGGCTGGTCGCCCAGAGCATCCCCTGCGCGCCGATGCCGCTGGAGACCAGGTCGCCGAGGATCGCGGCGGGCGAGGAGTTGGCCGGGAAGTAGGCGAAGAACCGCGGGTGCTGCCAGTGCGTCAGGCCCGGCACCACCACGCGGTCGAGGTCGGCCAGGACGGCGTCGAACGGCTCGGCCTGCTCGGGCGCCGAGGCGGGCAGCAGACGTCGTACGTCGCCGGGCGCGGCCTGCGAGCGGACCGGGAGGTCGTCGAGCGAGGCCCAGTAGTCGGCGATCCAGTCGATGGCGGCATGGCCGTGGCGACGGAACTCCTCGGGCGACATGTGGGCCGGCTGGTCGGGCATGCGCAGAACCTACTCGCGGCGGTTGAGCGCCGGTACTCACCCCGGAACGGGTAGGTCAGCGGCTGCTGCGGCGCCCGAGGATGACGAGGGTGGGGGCCATGGCCACCACGACTCCCACCAAGAACACCAACGCCTTCTTCCTGCAGGCCGGCATCTCCTTCGCCGTCGCCCTGCTGACGATGATCTTCGCGATCTTCTACCTCCCGGTCGACGGCTGGATCCGCGCCTTCCTCGGCCTCGGGACGATGTTCCTGACCACCTCGAGCTTCACGCTCGCCAAGTGCGTGCGCGACGCGCAGGAGGACAGCTACGTCGTCTCGCGCATCGACCAGGCCCGCGTCGACCGGATCCTCTCCGAGCACGACCCCTTCAAGTCCGTCTCCTGACCACTCACCATCGCCCACCAGAGCCCTCTCCCGGTCCACCGGGAGGGGGCTCTTCGTGCGCCCTCAGCGCAGCTCGGCGCTCGTGAGCCCCAGCACGCGCCGCGCCACGATGAGCTGCTGGATCTGCTGGGTGCCCTCGAAGATGTCGAGGATCTTGGAGTCGCGGGCCCACTTCTCCAGCAGCTCGACCTCGCTGTAGCCGAGCGTCCCGCACAGCTGCACGCACGACAGCGTCACGTCGGAGCCGACCCGGCCGGCCTTCGCCTTCGCCATCGACGCCTCGAGCGAGTTGGGCATCCGGTTGTCGGCCATCCAGGCCGCCTGCATCATCAGCAGCCGGGCCCCCTCCCAGTCGGCCTCCAGCCGCAGGAGCGTCGCCGCGGCTGCCGACTGCGACTGCCCGGGGCGGTCGTAGTCGACGACCACGCCGGCCTGCTCGAGCAGGTCGCGGGTGAGGTCGAGGGAGGCGCGGGCGCACCCGACCGCCATCGCCGCGACCAGGGGGCGGGTGTTGTCGAAGGTGGCCATCGCGCCGGCGAAGCCTGACCGCGCGTCGATCTCGGGCGAGCCGAGCAGGTCCTCTGCGGGCACCCGGCAGTCGGTGAAGGTGAGGGCCGCGGTGTCGGAGGCACGGATGCCGAGCTTGTGCTCGAGCCGCTCGACCTTCAGCCCGGGGTTGTCCTTGCGGACCAGGAAGGACTTGATCGCGGCGCGGCCGAGCTCCTTGTCGAGGGTCGCCCAGACCACGACCGAGTCGGCCCGCTCGCCCGAGGTGACATAGATCTTCTCGCCGTTGATGACGTAGTCGTCGCCGTCGCGCACCGCGGTCGTGGTGATGTTGGCCGAGTCCGAGCCGGTGCCCGGCTCGGTGATCGCCATCGCCGCCCACGTCCCGCGGTAGCGCTCCAGCTGCTCCTCGGTGGCGACCGACGCGATCGCCGAGTT
Organism: Nocardioides sp. zg-1228; assembly: GCF_017086465.1. Lineage (NCBI taxonomy): Bacteria > Bacillati > Actinomycetota > Actinomycetes > Propionibacteriales > Nocardioidaceae > Nocardioides > Nocardioides sp. zg-1228. Next base: position 2,201,740 of record NZ_CP070961.1, read on the forward strand.
GCCCAGGCCCTGGCGCGGCATCGAGAGCAGCAGCGCGGTGTCGCCCCAGCACATCTCGGCGACCGACAGCACGGAGGCGAGGTTGGCACCGTTGCGGACCGTACCGGCCTCGTCCCCGGTGCCCGTGCCGTCCCGGCGTACGCCACCCGCGCCGGCCCCGCTCGTCGCCCCGGTCTCGGACACGCCGTCGATCAGCGCGGCGAGCATGTCGAGCTCCCGGGGATAGGTGTGCTCGGCACGGTCGTACCTGCGGGAGATGGGGCGGAGCATGTTCAACGCCAGCTGGTGGGCCTGGCCGACGAGCGTGGCGTGCTTGCGAGGCGTCTCGAGGTTGATCATCAGAAGAGCACCGCGCCTTCCATCACGCCGACGGCCCGGAGGTCGCGATACCACCGCTCGACCGGGTGCTCCTTGACGAAGCCGTGCCCGCCGAGCAGCTGGACGCCGTCGAGGCCGATCCGCATGCCCTTCTCGGCGCAGAGCTGGCGGGCGAGGCCGACCTCGCGGGCGAAGTCCTCGCCCCGGGTGGCGCGGGAGGCGGCCCGCCACGTCACCAGCCGCATCGCCTGCACCTCGATGGCCATGTCGGCGACCATGAAGGCCACGGACTGCCGGTGGCTGATCGGCTCGCCGAACGCCTCGCGCTGGTTGACGTAGTCCTTGACGTGGTCGAGCACCGCCTGCCCGGTGCCGACCGCGAGGGCGCACCACGCCAGGCGGGAGAGCCGCACGCACTCGGCGTACGCCTCACCGGCGGCGTCACCGATCAGCGCGTCGGCGCCGACGCGGACGCCGGAGAGGTGCAGTCGCGACAGGGCGGCCGCCCGCACCCCCATCGAGGGGTCGGCCTCCACCTCGAGGCCGTCGGCGCCGGACTCGACCAGGAACAGCGCGGGTGTGCCGTCGAGCATCGCCGCCACGACGAACAGCTCGGCCTCGGCGCCCCGCACGACCGCCGACTTCACCCCGTCGAGGACGATCCCGTCGCCGTCGCGGCGCGCGGTCGTGGCGAGCCGGAACGGGTCGAAGAGCACGGCGGGCTCGGCGACGGCCAGCGCCGCGGCGGGGGCGCCCGACCCGTCGCCGCCGGTGAAGGCGGGGAGGTAGGTCTGCTGCTGGGCGTCCGTGCCCCACAGCGCGATCGCGGTGGCGACGGCTCCCGGAGCGAGCGTGGCGACGGCGAGGCCCATGTCGCCGTGGGCGAGCGCCTCCGCGACCAGGACGCCCGCCGTGGCCGAGCGCTCCTCCATGATCCCGCCGAGCGCCTCGGGGACGCCGAGGCCGGGCAGGCCGAGCACCTCGGCGGCGGCGAGCACCTCGGCGGGCGCGGCACACGCCGCGTCGGCCGCGGGGGCGGCGGGACGCAGCACCTCATCCGCGAGCTCGCGGACGACTGCGACGAGCATCTCCTCGTCGTCGGTGGGCGTGAGGTCGAAGAGCCCGGTCGACGCCGCGCTCACCGGCCTCGCGCCGGCGCTCCTGCGACCGGCACGGGCGAACGTGCGCCCGGCCGCGGTCGCCACTCGGAAGCCGTCGCGGGTCGTCGCGTAGACGGTCTGCTCCGCCTGCCTGCGCAGCCCGAGGCGGTCGAGGAGGTCGCTCTGCGCCACCCGGCTGACCGCCGCCACGGCGAGCCCGAGCGCATCGCGGGTCTCGCGGGACGACACCCCGTGCCGACCGCCCGGGCGCAGGATGCGGGGAAGGACCATGCCGTCAACGTAACTGTCAGTTACATCTCGCACCACCGCCTGCCCGCCCTGCGGGCGGCCACCCGGTCGCTGGCTAGGATCCACCGCATGTCCGACGAGCAGCCGACCGACGTACGCGCCGATCCCGACCCGTCCGTCCGGGCACCCCACGGACCGCTGCCGACCGGTGGGACCGTGCGCCCGATCACCCGCTGGGGCACCCCGGTCATGCACCGGCCCCAGGCCGAGGTCACCGCCTACGACGACGCGCTCGCCGCGCTGGCGGCCGACATGGTCGCCACGATGTACGCCGCCGAGGGCGTCGGGCTGGCGGCCTGCCAGATCGGCGAGGACGTGGCGATGTTCGTCTTCGACTGCCCCGACGACGAGGGCGTGCGCACCGTCGGCGTGGTCTGCAACCCGGTGCTCACCCTCCCCGAGGGCAAGGACCGCCGCCTCGACGACGACGACGAGGGCTGCCTGTCGTTCCCCGGGTCCTTTGAGCCGTGCCCGCGCCCCGACTGGGCGCGCGTGGACGGCTACGGCCTCGACGGTGAGCCCGTCTCGTTCGAGGGCGACGGCCTGCTCGCGCGCTGCCTGCAGCACGAGACCGACCACACCGTCGGCACCGTGTTCGGCGACCGGCTCTCCGCGAAGTCGCGCAAGCGGCTGACGAAGAAGCACGACGCCGCGGCCGAGGACTTCCCGGCGACCTGGCCGGCGGAGTGAGCCCGACGGGAGACCGCCATGGCTGAGCTGCGCATCACCCGGGAGAACGCGCGCTTCCAGCAGTGGGAGGCGCTGCTGACCAACCGCACCAAGCGCCACCGCAACCGCGAGTTCCTCGTGCAGGGGGTGCGCCCCCTCACCCGCGCCGTCGAGGAGGGCTGGACCGTGCGCGCCCTGCTGCGCGCCGACGACGCGGCCGGCTCGACCTGGGCGGACGAGCTGTGGGCCTCGACGTCGGCCGAGCGGGTGCTGCTCTCCCCCGCGCTGCACGCCCGCCTCAGCGGTCGCGAGGACGGCGCCGAGCTCGTCGCCGTCGTCGAGATGCCCGAGGACGGCGTGGCCCGGCTCGAGGACTCGACCCGCCACGGCCCGGTCGTGGTGTTCGACCGGCCCACCAGCCCGGGCAACATCGGCACCCTCGCCCGCTCCGCCGACGCGTTCGGCGCCTCCGCGCTCGTGGTCACCGGCCACGCCGCCGACCCCTACGACCCCCAGTCGGTGCGGGCGAGCACCGGGTCGCTCTTCGCCCTCACCGTGCTGCGCGTGCCCGGCCCCGGCCCGGTCGTCGAGCACGCCCACGCCCACGGCTACCGCATCGTCGGCACCGACGAGCACGGCAGCGCGCTCACCGACGTCGACCTCGGCGGCCGGGTCGTCCTCGTGGTGGGCAACGAGACCCACGGCCTGTCGTCGGGCTGGCGCGAGGCCTGCGACGACGTCGCCGCCATCTCGATGGTCGGCAGTGCCTCCTCGCTCAACGCGGCCGTGGCCGGCTCCATCGTGCTCCACGAAGCCCTGCGGCAGCGCGGCTGACGGCGGCTGGTCGATGGACGCGGTGCTGGACTGGGTGGTCCTCGTCATGCGCACGCTGGGCTCGCCCGGCGTCGGTGTCGCCACGGCGCTCGAGACGGTCTTCCCGCCGGTGCCGAGCGAGCTGGTGCTGCCGCTCGCCGGCTACACCGCCAGCCAGGGCCACTACGGGCTCGTGCCCGCGATCGCGTGGGCGACGGCAGGTTCGCTGCTCGGAGCGCTGGTGCTCTACCGGCTCGGCGCCGCCTGGGGCCTGGAGCGGGTGTGCGCGCTCGCCGACCGGATCCCGCTGATGCACGGGCGCGACGTGCGCCGGGCGGTCGCGTGGTTCGGCCGTCACGGCCGCACCGCCGTCTTCGTGGGCCGGCTGGTGCCCGGGGTGCGCAGCCTGATCTCGATCCCCGCCGGCATCGACCGGATGCCGTTGCTGCGCTTCTGCGTGTTCACCACCGCCGGCAGCCTGGTCTGGAACGCCGCACTCATCCTCGCCGGCCACCAGCTCGGGGCGCAGTGGCACGTCGTCGAGTCGTACGTCGGTCCGGTCAGCAACGTCGTCTACGTGCTCCTGGCGGTGGGACTGTCCGTCCTGGCGGTCCGCCGGCTGCGGCGCCGACCGGCCTGAGCAGGGTCCGCCTGCCACCCACCCGGCGTCAGCGACGGGCCGCGGCGTAGCAGGCCACCGCGCTGGCGGCCGCCACATTGAGGGAGTCGATCCCCGCGGCCATCGGGATGATCGCGCGCCGGTCGGCGGACGCCTCCCACCGCGCGGACAGCCCGTGCCCCTCCGAGCCGAGCACGAGGGCGAGCCGGTCGACCCCGGCCACCGCCTCCTCGATCGGCACCGAGTCGGGGCCGAGGGTCAGGGCCACCGTGGTGAAGCCGCGGCGCGAGAGCGCCGGGAGCGCGTCGTACCAGTCGGGCAGCCGCGTCCACGGCGTCGAGAAGACGGCGCCCATGCCGACCTTGATCGAACGGCGGTAGAGCGGGTCGGCGCACCGCGGCGAGAGGAGGACGGCGTCGAACCCGAGCGCCGCCCCGCTGCGGAAGACGGCGCCGACGTTGGTGTGGTCGACGAGGTCCTCGAGCACCAGGACCGAGCGCGCGCCCTCCAGCACCTCCTCGACGGACGGCAGCGGCCGCCGATGCAGGGAGGCCAGCGCACCGCGGTGCACGTGGAAGCCGGTGACCTGCTCGATCATCGCCTCGGACAGGACGTAGACGGGCGCGTCGCCACGGGCCAGCACGTCGCTGAGGCCGTCCAGCCACCGGGGTGCCATCAGGAAGGAGCGCGCCTCGTAGCCCGCCTCGACGGCGCGGCGCACGACCTTCTCGCCCTCGGCGAGGAACAGCCCGTGCTCGGCCTCGAGGTGCTTGCGCAGCTCCACGTCGCGCAGGTCGCGGTAGTCGGCCAGCCGAGGGTCGCCGGGGTCGTCCAGCTCGATGATCTCGACGGTCGGGTCCGGGTCAGCCACGACCGTAGTGTGCCGGACGGGCCACGGCGACGACCTCGCCCACCACGATGATGGCCGGCGGCTCGACGCGGTGGGCGGCCAGGTCGTCGGCCAGCGTCCCCAGCGTGCTGAGCACGGTGCGCTCGGTCGGCATCGTCCCGTCGACGATCACGGCCACCGGCGTCTCGGCGCCGCGACCGCCCGAGACCAGCGCGTCCGCGATGGCGGGGGCGTTGTCGACCGCCATCAGCAGGACCAGGGTGCCGCGCAGCCGGGCGAGGGCGTCCCACTCGACGAGCGAGTCGGGGTGTCCGGGCGGCAGGTGGCCGGACACGACGGTGAACTCGTGCGCCACCCCGCGGTGGGTGACCGGGATGCCCACACGGGCGGGCACCGCGATGGCGGAGGTGAGGCCGGGCACGACGGTGACGGGCACGTCGGCCGAGGCACAGGCCAGCACCTCCTCGAACCCGCGGCCGAAGACGAAGCTGTCACCGCCCTTGAAGCGCACGACGCGCTTGCCGGCGCGGGCGCGGTCGACGATCACCCGGTTGATGGCCTCCTGGGAGGCCGACCGGCCGCGCGGGAGCTTGGCCACGTCGACGAGCTCCACGTGCGGGCCCAGCTCGTCGAGCAGCTCGCGGGGGGCGAGCCGATCGGCCACGACCACGTCGGCGGACGCCAGCGCGTGCCGGGCCGCGACCGTCGCGAGCTCCGGCTCCCCCGGTCCCCCGCCGACGAGCACCACCCCCGGGGTGCGGTCGTGGGCGTCGCGCGCCGAGACGTGGCCGTCGCGGAGGGCGTTGACGATGTCGTCGCGCAGTGCCGCGGACCTGCGCGGCTCCCGGTTTCCGAGCACGCCGACCGTGACGCTGCCGTGGTGGCCCACGGCCGGGGTCCAGGCGCTCCCGCCCAACGCGTCGTCGGCGCGCACGCAGAACGTGTGGCGTGCCTCCGCGGCGGCCACCACCCGGGCGTTGACCTCGGGATCGTCGGTGGCGGCCACGACGTACCACGCGCCGTCCACGTCGGTCTCGACGAAGTCGCGCAGCACCAGTGTCAGCTCGCCGGCCAGGCCCTCGAGGGCGGGGGTCACCTCGGGACTCACCACGGTGACCAGCGCTCCGGTGGCCAGGAAGGAGGGGACGCGTCGCTGGGCCACGTGGCCGCCGCCCACGACGAGCACCTTGCGGCCCGTCAGGACGAGGCCGGCGAGGTAGGGGCGGACCTCGGCGGGCCTGTCGTCGGGCATTGCCCCATTGTCTCTGGCCCGCGTGGTGGTCACTGGCTAGGTTCGAGGGATGAGCATCGAGCGACCCGTGGCACCCGATCCCTACGACCTCCTCCCGCCCACCGCCTCCTTCACCGTCACCAGCGACGACGTCACCGACGGCGCCCCCCTCAAGGACGACCAGGTGGCCGACAAGGGCAACACCTCGCCCCAGCTGAGCTGGTCGGGTGCTCCCGAGGGGACCAAGTCCTACGTCGTGACCTGCTTCGACCCCGACGCGCCGACCCCGAGCGGGTTCTGGCACTGGTGCCTGGTCGACATCCCCGCCGACGTGACCTCCCTCGACGCCGGCGCGGCCTCGGGCGAGCTGCCCGGCAAGGCCTTCCACGTCCGCAACGACGGCGGCGAGGCCGGCTTCATGGGTGCGGCGCCGCCCGAGGGCGACCAGCCGCACCGCTACTACTTCGTCGTCCACGCGGTCGGCGAGGAGTCCCTCGGCGTCGACGCGGACGCCTCGTGCGCCGTCGTGTCGTTCAACCTGGCCTTCGCCACGCTCGGCCGCGCGATCATCCACGGCACCTACCAGCACTGACCCAGCACTGACCCAGCACTGACCCAGCACTGACCCCCGCCCGCTCGGATTCAGTCACACCAGTCACACCAGTCGGCACCGGCCCCACGAGGCCCGCGGTCCGGACCCACCGGTCCAGACCGCGGGCCTCTTTTTTGCGCGTTCCCGTCATGAAGAAACCGTCAAGCCGCTTTCATCTGCGCAGGGATGGAATGCGGGGCTCTTCCACGAAATCTGAGGAAACGGTCCGCAGCACGTCCGCGAATCGCCCAAAAGGTCGACAGCATGCACGTCTCATGCCTATCGTCAATCTTGAGAGTCAACAGATTTCATCAAGATCCGCTCACGTTGCGGATCCTCCCTGGAGGACGACCCGTGCCACAGCCTCGCCGTTTCCTGCGCCTCGCCGCCCTGGGCGTCGCGACCGCGCTCGCGTGCGGCATGCCGGTCGCGGCAGAGGCCGAGACCTGGTCGGTCCCCCGCACCGCTCCCGCCACCACCGCGGACGACCCGGGCAGCGACGCCCTGGAGACCGCCGTCATGGTCCGGATCAACGAGGCCCGCGTCGACCGCGGCCTGCGCAGGATCAGGACCTTCGACGGCTGCACCGACCGACTGGCCGAGAAGTGGGGCGCGCGGATCGCGCGCACCGGCGTCCTGGAGCACCGCGACCAGCGTGAGGTCCTCCGCAGGTGCGACCACTCCTGGGCAGGCGAGACGCTGGTGCGAGGCGCCGACCTCAGCCCGGCGGCCATGGTGGAGCTCTGGCTCGACTCCCCCGGACACCGGGCGATCCTCCTGAGCCCCCGCGCCCGGCGCGCGGGCGTCGCCATCACCCGCGATGCGCAGGGCCGCACCGTCGGTGTGGTCAACCTGGTCCGCGAAAGCTGATCCGCACGACGACCACCCGGCGCAGAGCCGGGCGCGTCCCGCCCCGGATGTGAGACGATTCCCGGCCCCCTCGGGGGAGGGCCGGGAATCGACTCGCGTGAGGGGGGAACGGGATGCTGCACGTCGCCGTCGCGACCCGCACGTTCCGTCGCTACTCCACCTACCGGGCCGCCACGCTCGCCGGGATCTTCACCAACTCGGTCTTCGGCGTCATCTACTCCTTCGCCTACATCGCCCTCTGGAAGGCCAACCCCACCGCGGGGGGCTACGACCAGCAGGACGCGGTGACCTACGTCTGGCTCGGGCAGGCGCTGCTGATGACGATCGCCCTCTGGGGCGGCGGGTCGACCGACGACCTGGCCGAGCGGATCCGGACCGGAGACGTGGCGATCGACCTCTACCGGCCGGTCGGGATCGTCGGCTGGTACCTCGCCAGCGACCTCGGCCGCGCCGCCTACCACCTCCTCACCCGGGGCCTGGGGCCCACGCTCATCGGCATCGTGGTCTTCGGCATCTCGCTCCCCGCCTCGCCGCTGGCCGGGCTCGCCTTCGCGGTGTCGCTGGTGCTCGCCGTGGTGGTGAGCTTCTCGGTGCGCTTCCTGGTGGCGAGCACCGCCTTCTGGCTGCTCGACCAGTCGGGAGTCAGGGTGATGAGCGGGGCGTTCGCGATCTTCTTCAGCGGCATGATGCTCCCGCTGGTCCTGTTCCCCGGCTGGCTCGGCACGCTCGCGCGGGCCCTGCCGTGGGCGTCGTACGTCCAGGTGCCCGCCGACGTCTGGCTCGGCAAGCACACCGGCACCGGCCTGGTCGCCGCGCTGGGCTTCCAGGTGCTCTGGGCGGTGGTGCTGCTCGTGGCCTGCCACGGCGTCCTGCGCCTGGCCACGCGCAAGGTGGTGGTGCAGGGTGGCTGAGCGAGTGCTGGCGGCGCCCGGTCGCCACCTGCGCACCTACGCGCAGATCGCGTGGCTGTGGATCCGTGCGGCGTGGCAGTACCCCGCCTCGTTCGTGCTGCTGGCCGTGGGCAACGGACTCATCACCGGCCTCGACTTCGTCGGGCTGTGGATCATGTTCGCCCACCTCGACGACCTGGCCGGCTTCTCGCTGCACGAGGTCGCGCTGCTCTACGGCAGCGCGTCCCTGGCGCTCGCGCTGGCCGACACCGCGATCGGCAGCGTCGAGCGGATCGGCACCTACATCCGCACCGGCCGGCTGGACCAGATGATGACCAAGCCGGTGCCGCTGCTCCTGCAGGTGTGCGCCGACCAGTTCACGCTCCGCCGGCTGGGGCGCCTCACGCAGGCGAGCGCCGTCTTCGGCTGGGCGTGCACCTACGTCGACTGGACGCCGCTGCGCGTCTTGGTGGCGGTGTCGATGCTGGCCAGCGGTGCGCTGGTGTTCTTCGGGCTGTTCGTCGGGTTCTCGTGCGTGCAGTTCTGGACGACCGATGCCACGGAGTTCGCCAACGCCTTCACCTACGGAGGCGCGACGGTCACGCAGTACCCGCTCTCGATCTTCCCGCGCGAGGTGCTGGTCGGGCTGACGTTCGTGGTGCCGATCGCGTTCGTCAACTGGTACCCGTGCCTCTACCTGCTCGGGCGGCCAGACCCTGCCGGGATGCCCGAGGCGCTCCAGTTCGCCTCCCCCGTCGCCGGGCTGCTGACCATGGCCGTCGCCCTGCTCGTGTGGCGCTCCGGCGTCCGCCACTACACCTCCACCGGGAGCTGAGATGTCCAGCCTGATCGACGTGCGTGACCTCGAGCGCACCTTCGTCGTCCGCCGCCGGGTCGAGGGTCGTCGGCGGCGGGTGCGCGAGTCGGTCCGCGCCGTGCACGACCTCACGTTCTCCGTCGACGCCGGCGAGATGGTCGGCTACATCGGGCCCAACGGCGCCGGGAAGTCGACCACGATCAAGATGCTCACCGGGATCCTCGTCCCCACCGGCGGGGACGTGCAGGTCGCGGGACTCGACCCCAGCCGCGACCGGGTCGAGCTCGCGCGGCGCATCGGGGTCGTGTTCGGCCAGCGCTCGACCTTGTGGTGGGACCTGCCGCTGCGCGACTCGTTCGACCTGCTGCAGAAGATGTACCGCATCCCCCCGCAGCGCTACCGCGACAACCTGGACCGGTTCGTCGACCTGCTCCACCTCGGCCCGCAGCTCGACACCCCGGTCCGGCAGCTCAGCCTCGGCCAGCGGATGCGCGGTGACATCACCGCCGCGCTCCTCCACGACCCGGAGGTGCTCTACCTCGACGAGCCCACCATCGGGCTCGACGTCGTCAGCAAGGGACGCCTGCGCGAGTTTCTGCGCGCGCTCAACGCCGAGCGCGGCACCACGCTGCTGCTGACCACCCACGACCTGCAGGACATCGAGGCGCTGTGCGGCCGGGTGATCGTCATCGACGACGGCACGTCGGTCTACGACGGCTCGCTGGCCGGCCTGCACGCCGAGGGCGGGTCGTCGCGCACCCTCGTCGTCGACCTCGTCGACGAGGCGCCTCCCATCGTCGTCCCGGGGGCGAGCGTGCGCCGGGTCGAGGGGCCGAGGCAGTGGCTGTCGTTCCCGGCCGACGCGAGCGCCGCACCCGTCGTGGCGGCCGTCGCCGCGGCGTACGACGTGGCGGACCTGTCGATCCAGGAGCCCGCCATCGAGGACGTCATCCGCGACCTCTACTCCCGCGGCGCCTGACCGAGCCGCTAGCGCGCGCCGCCGAGCCCGCGCAGCCGGTCGGCGTCGCGCTCGGGGGACGTCAGCGGCTGGCGCTCAAGGACGAGCATCGCCCGATCGTCGTCGCCGCGGGGCACCTGCTTGAGCACCCGTTGGGGCATGCCGTTGAAGCCGCGCGCGTCGACGGCCCGCAGCGCGACGTCGCGCAGCCAGTCGATGCCCTCGTCGAGGTCGCGCCCGGACGACTCGATGACGCCGTCGGTGTAGAACATCAACGCCTCACCGGGGCGCAGCCGGCCCCGGCTGGGCACGAACTCGGCCTCGTCGATCACGCCCAGCGCCATGCCACGCGCGTTGTCGATCGACCAGCCGCGCTCGCCGAGGTGCCAGTGGAGCGCCGGCGGGTGGCCCGCGCTCGTGATCGTGTAGTCGCCGGTGACGAGGTCGACCTTGATGTGCACGGCGGTGGCCAGCGACTCGTCCGAGTCCTGGCGGAGCAGGAAGTGGTTGGCCGCCGCCATCAGCTCGGCGGGGGGCAGGGCGCCGATCAGGCCACCGAGCGCGCCGGCGAACTGGAGCGCCTGCGGGCCGACCGAGGTGCCCTTGCCGCAGACGTCGACGAGGGCCATCTCGAGCCAGCGCCCCTCGCGCAGGTCGGCGACGAGGAAGTCGCCGGCGTAGCTGGGGCCGTGGGCGGTGATCGTCGCCGACTCCGAGCGCCAGCCGTTGGGCAGCGCGGGCACGACGCCCTGGCGCTGCAGCCGGTCGCGGAGCTGGCTCAGCACCGCCTCGCTCAGCGCCATCGGCAGTCCCGAGCGCTGGCGGCTGGACTGGTGGATCGCCAGCATGATGGCCACGGCGAGGGTCAGCAGGGCGGCCTGGCGGCTCGCGGCGGCGAAGCCCGTCTGGATGGAGGTCCAGTAGGCGACGCCCATCAGCACCGCTGCGAGCACGAGCAGCGGTATGAAGCGGAGCAGCATCAGCCCGAGCATCAGGAAGAGGAACCAGAGCGTCACCGGGACGATGGTCTGGCTCAGCATGCCGATTCCGACGGCACCACCCACGAGCGCCACCAGCACCGTCAGGAGGAACGCCTGGCTGCCGCGAGAACCCGTGCGCCAGCCGGCGACGCGCTGCTGCACGTAGGACACGAGACCGCGCGCGACGGATCCCAGCGCGTTCGACACGACCGAAGAGTAGGTCGCGCCGGGAGCCCCCCGAGGCCGAACCCCGAAAGTCCACCCCTTCGGTATCGATAGGCTCGTCACATGTCCCTGGTCCCGCTGCAGGCCGACGTCCTCGGCCCGGAGTTCGAGGCGGAGACGATCTCCCTCCCCCCCGACGCCGAGGGTGCCGTCGTCGCGACCCTCGTGCGCCTCAGGCCCGCCCGCCCCAACGGTCGCGCGGTGCTCCACGTGCACGGCTTCGCCGACTACTTCTTCCACACCGAGTACGCCCAGTGGTGGGCCGATCGCGGCTACACCTTCTACGCCCTCGACCTGCGCAAGTACGGCCGGTCGCTGCGGGATCACCAGACCCCCCACTACGTCGCCGACCTGGGTGAGTACTTCGCCGAGATCGATCTCGCCTGGTGGCGGATCACGCACCGTGACGGGCACCGCGCGGTGATCGCCTCGGCGCACTCCACCGGTGGCCTCACCGTGCCCCTGTGGGTGCGGGAGCGGCGGCCCGCCGAGCTCGCGGCTATGGTGCTCAACTCCCCCTGGTTCGACATGCACGGTGCCGCGTGGCTGCGCGGCCCGGCGACCCGGCTGGCGATCGAGCGGCTCGGCCGCAGACGCCCGATGCAGGAGGTCCCGCGCCGGATCAGGACCGTCTACGGGCGCTCGCTCCACCGCGAGTACGGCGGGGAGTGGGACTACGACCTGACGTGGAAGCCGATCGAGTCACGCCCGGTCCACGTCGGGTGGCTCCGCGCCGTCCGCCGCGGACACGCGTTGCTCCACGCCGGGCTCGACATCGACCGGCCGACCCTGGTGCTGTCCTCGGCCCGGTCCTTCTTCGGCGAGCAGACCGAGGAGACCGCGGCGACGCACGACATCGTGCTCGACGTCGAGCAGATCCGGCGCTGGGCCTCCTCGGTCGGCCGGCACGTCACGTCGGTCGCGATCGAGGGAGCCGTGCACGACGTCGTGCTGTCGCGCCCCGGCATCCGCACCCGGGTCTACGACGTCCTCGGCACGTGGCTCGAGGCGTGGGTGGAGAAGCCCGAACCCGGCGCCGGCGACGGTCGGGCGGACTAGCTGCGCGATCGGCTACGGCGTCGGGCGGGGCGTACGGCGGCCATCCCGTACGCGTCGAGGTGCGTACGGCACCGCGCGGCCGGGTTGTCATTCTGTCCGGGCCCGTCCTGCGATCGCCCCCTTGACCTGGTCGAGCAGCACGGCCGCTGCCCTCCCACCGCCCGCGCAAGGCCACTAGGACGGTCTCATCCCCGCTGGGACACCCGGATCCGGGTGGTTGAGCGGAGACGAGACCGCTCAAGCACGGCCACTGGCGGGCGCTCTGCGTCTGCGAGCCGGCCTGAACCCAGGCATGCCCCCGGGGAGCCTGCTCAGGAGACGAGGGCGACGAGGGCCACGACCCCCACGACGGCGATCACGGCGCGGAGCAGGTCGGGCGGCAGCCGCCGCCCGACGCCGGCGCCGATCTGACCGCCCACGACCGAGCCGAGCGCGATGAGGCCGGCGACCTCCCAGTCGATCTCGGCGACCGCGATGAAGACGACGGCGGCGATCGCGTTGACGATGAGGGCGAGGACGTTCTTGGTGGCGGTGTGACGCTGCATGGAGTCGGCGACCCCAATGCCGAGGATCGCCATCAGCAGCACGCCCTGGGCCGCGCCGAAGTAGCCGCCGTAGACACCGGCCAGCGCGACCGCCGGCCACACCCACCACACGCCGTGGTCGGGGATGCCACCGCGCTCGTCCGCGCGAGCGGCCACCGAGCGCTGGATGCGCGGGCCCAGCACGACCAGCACCACGCCGAGGCCGATCAGCGCCGGCACGATGGTGTCGAAGGCTGCGGACGGCAGCCACAGCAGCAGCAGCGCCCCGGCGGTGCCGCCGATCAGCGACGCCGCCCCCAGCCGCAGCACCCGCGCCCGCTGGCCGGCGAGCTCGCGCCGGTAGCCGATGACCCCCGACACGCTGCCCGGCACCAGGCCGACGTTGTTGCTGACGTTGGCCGTCACCGGAGGGACGCCGAACGCCAGGAGGGTCGGGAACGTGATCAACGTTCCCGACCCCACCACAGTGTTGATGGTGCCGGCCGCCACTCCTGCGAGGACGACCAGCACCGCTTCGGTCGGACTCACTGGCCGGCAGGCGCTCCGGGGTCAGTGGGCTCGTCGCCCTCGGTCGCGGTCGCCGGGTCGATCGAGCGGGAGCCACGTCCCGGGTTGGCGGCGCTCTCGGCCTCGGCGATCGCCTGCTGGACCGCCTCGTTGGTCGCGCGCATCTCCGGGTCGGCCGACGAGCGGGGCAGCTGCGGGTCGGTCGGGCCCATGTCCACGCGCGTGCGCGGGGTGGCGTCCTTGGGGATGCCGGCGATCTCGTGGATCGAGGAGCCCAGGCCCTCCATCGCCTTGGTGATCTCCGAGGGGATGACCCACACCTTGTTGGCGCTGCCCTCGGCGATCTTCGGCATCATCTGGAGGTACTGGTAGGCGAGCAGCGACTGGTCGGGCTGGCCGTCGTGGATGGCCTGGAAGACCGTCTGGATCGCCTGACCCTCACCCTGTGCCCGCAGGATCTGCGCCTCACGGTCGGCCTGCGCGCGCAGGATCTGTGCCTCCCGGTCGCCCTCGGCCGACAGGATCGACGACTGCTTCTCGCCCTCCGCGGTGAGGATGGCGGCCTGGCGGCCACCCTCCGCGGTGAGGATCTGGGCGCGCTTGTCGCGGTCGGCCCGCATCTGCTTCTCCATCGAGTCCTTGATCGACGGCGGCGGGTCGATGCCCTTGAGCTCGACGCGGTTGACCCGGATGCCCCACTTGCCGGTCGCCTCGTCGAGCACGCCCCGCAGGCGGGTGTTGATCTCGTCGCGACTGGTGAGCGTCTCCTCGAGGTCCATGCCACCGACGATGTTGCGCAGGGTCGTCATGGTCAGCTGCTCGACGGCCTGGATGTAGTTGGCGATCTCGTAGGTCGCCGCCACCGGGTCGGTCACCTGGAAGTAGATGACCGTGTCGATCGACACCACCAGGTTGTCCTCGGTGATGACCGGCTGGGGCGGGAAGCTCACGACCTGCTCGCGCAGGTCGATCAGGTAGCGCACCTTGTCGACGAACGGAACGACGATGTTGAGTCCTGCCGACAGCGTCCCCTTGTACTTGCCGAAGCGCTCGACGATCGCAGCCCGTGCCTGGGGCACGATGCGGACCGTCTTGGCGAGCATGACGACGACGAACAGGATGACGAGCACGAGCAGGACGAGCAATGCGGACGGCACTGGTCTCCCCCGATCTTGGTGTGGACGTGTGGGTGTGCGGGTCTGTGAGGCGGTGGCTGCGGGTCGCTCAGGGCTCGAGCGTGGCCACCGGGTGGACGTAGGCGGTCGCGCCCTTGATCTGGAGGATCTCGACGGTCTCCCCCGGTGCGATCCGCAGGTTCTCGTCGTAGGGCAGGGCCGACCAGATCTCGCCGGACACCTTGATCCGGCCGGGCGCCAGGCCGGTGATCTCCTCGGTCACCAGGCAGCGCGAGCCGACCAGCTTGCCGTGGCCCAGGGAGAGCTCGGGACCGCTGTGCAGCCGCTTGACGAAGCTCGGACGGACGAAGACCAGCATCGCGGTCGCGGCGCCGAGGGCGACGAGCACCTGCACGACGAGCGGCAGGCCCAACAGGGCCGCGACCATGCCGACGACCGCACCGGCGGCGAGCATGGCCAGGATGAGGTCGAGGCTGAACATCTCGGCGACGCCCAGCACGATCGAGAGGCCGAGCCAGGTCTCCCAGAGGTGGTCGCGGATCCAGTCCATGGCCCGACCCTATCGAGTGCGCCATGAGGCGCGCCGGTGGACGCGCTAGTCGATCCGGCGCCGGGCGGCGAAGCGCCCGTCGGAGTGGCTCAGCAGGAGCGGCATGCCGAACGCGGCCGACAGCGACTCGGCCGTGACCACGTCGTCGATGGGGCCGGAGTCGACCACCCGGCCCTCGCGCAGCAGCAGCGCGTGGGTGAAGCCCGGCGGGATCTCCTCGACGTGGTGGGAGACCAGCACGGTCGCCGGCGAGTCCGGGTCGAGGGCCAGCCGCGACAGGGTCGCCACCAGGTCCTCACGCCCGCCGAGGTCGAGACCCGCGGCCGGCTCGTCGAGCAGCAGCAGCTCGGGGTCGGTCATCAGCGCCCGCGCGACCTGCACGCGCTTGCGCTCCCCCTCGCTGAGGGTGCCGAAGGTGCGCTCGGCCAGGTGGTCGGCCCCGACCTCGGCGAGCAGGTCGGCGGCCCGGTCGTGGTCGAGCTCGTCGTAGGCCTCGCGCCACCGGCCCAGGACGCCGTAGGAGGCGGACACCACCACGTCCCTGACCAGCTCGGAGCGCGGGATGCGGTCGGCGAGCGCCGCACTGGTGAGGCCGATGCGCGGACGCAGCTCGAAGACGTCGGTCGTGCCGAGCACCTCGTCCAGGATGCCCGCGACGCCGGACGTCGGGTGCAGCTGCGCGGCGGCGACCTGCAGGAGGGTGGTCTTGCCGGCGCCGTTGGGCCCGAGCACCACCCAGCGCTCGTCGTCCTCGACCACCCAGCTCACGTCGTCGAGCAGCAGCGACCGGCCACGGCGCACCGTGACCCCGGCGAGCTCGATGACGGCGACCATGGCCGTCACCCTATCCAGCATCGTGGGCAGGGCCCCGCCTGACACGACGGGCGGAGGACGACGAGTAACGTCGCCCGCGATGTCGCGAACGTCCCTCGCCCTTCCCCACTCGGCGACCCTCGCCTGGTGGCTGACCGCCTGGCTGCGCGGGCACGAGCAGACCGACCACGTGCTCGATGCGCTCGCCGACGACACCCACCTGCTGCACGGCGGCTCCGCCCTCGACCTGCTGCTGCAGGCCAGGAGCGCCGGGGCCTCGTACGCCGGACTGGCGCTGCCGGTGGACGGCGACCCGCTGGGCCTGGGCGGACCGCACGACTTCAACGCCGCCGCGCTCGAGGCGGGGCAGGCGGTGGTGGCGGGCGATCTGGGGCTGGTGCCCGACGAGCAGGGCGAGACCGTGCAGTGGCACCCCTTCGCGGCGTCGCGCCGCCAGCTCCCCGACGTCGGTGAGGCCGACCGGTCGTTGCGGGCCGCGCTGCTCGCGGCGGCCGGCGACCTCGCCGCGCTCGACGTCGCGCGGTGGAGGCCGGAGGCGGCCGACGCGCTGATGAACCTGCACCACCGGCCCGACCTCGACGCGCCACTCGGCACCCCGCCACGCTGCGTCGACCTCGCCGCGCGCGGCCTCCAGGCCTGGGCGATCGTCGACCTCGCGCTGGCCGACGACGGCGGCGCGCTGTCGTCGTTCGAGGCCGAGCGGCGTCGCGACCTGCTGCGGCCGCTGGGCCGCGCCGCCCGGCGGGCGGTCGTGGCGGCGTGCTCGCCCGAGGTGTGGCCCGAGCCCTGAGCGGCCATGACGTCGACCGGACGCCCAGCACGTTGCCGACCGGGTCGCTGAGCCCGAGGTGATCGTGCCGCCCGCGGGACGGACCGGCGCGACGCGAGCCGCCCGGCACGACTAGCCTTCTGAGACGATGGAAGACGAGCCGAAGACTCTCCTGGTCACCCTCACGGGCAAGGACCGGCCTGGCGTCACCTCAGCGATCTTCGCCGCCCTGGCCGGCGCCGGGGTCGAGGTCCTCGACATCGAGCAGATCGTGCTGCGCCGCCGGCTGGTGCTCGGCATCCTGGTGACCGCGCCCCGCGACTGGAAGCGGCTGCGCGACGTCATCGAGCGCACCGCCGCCGAGCTCGACATGAGCGTCGAGGTCGAGCGCGGCGCGGGCGACAACCGCAGCCGCCCCGGAGACCGCTCGCACATCACGATCATCGGGCGTCCGCTCAAGGCCTCGGCGATGTCGGCGATCGCGGGCCGCATCGCCGACTCGGGCGCCAACATCGACCGGATCGAGCGGATGGCGCGCTACCCGGTCACCGCCATCGAGATGCACGTCTCGGGCGCGCCGGCGGACACGCTGCGCCCGCTGCTGTCCGTCGAGGCGGTCAAGCAGGGCATCGACCTCGCCGTGCAGCGCGACTCGCTCCACCGCCGGGGCATCCGACTCATCGTCATGGACGTCGACTCCACGCTCATCCAGGGCGAGGTCATCGAGATGCTCGCCGCCCATGCCGGACAGCAGGCCGAGGTCGCCCGGGTCACCGAGGCGGCGATGAGGGGCGAGCTCGACTTCGAGGCCTCCCTGCGCGAGCGCGTCGCGCTGCTCGAGGGCGTCCCGGAGTCCGCGCTCGACGAGGTCTACCGCTCCATCGAGCTGGCTCCGGGAGCGCGCACGATGGTGCGCACGCTGCGCCGGCTGGGCTACCGCTTCGCCATCGTCTCCGGCGGCTTCACCCAGATCACCGACCGGCTCAGGGCCGACCTCGGCATCCACTTCGCGCGCGCCAACCAGCTCGAGGTGGTCGACGGCCGACTCACCGGCCGCATCGTCGGCGACGTCGTCGACCGGGCCGGCAAGGCGGCGGCGTTGCGCGAGTTCGCGGCGGAGGTCGGCGTCCCGCTCGACGCCGTCATTGCCATCGGCGACGGCGCCAACGACCTCGACATGCTGAACGCCGCGGGGCTCGGCATCGCCTACAACGCCAAGCCGATGGTGCGCGACGCCGCGGACACGTCGGTCAACGTGCCCTACCTCGACGCGATCCTCTATCTGCTGGGCATCTCCCGCGAGCAGATCGAGGAGGCCGACGCCGCCGTGGGCATCACCACGCCGGCGCCGCCACTCACCGACTGACCGTCGCCGGGCGTACGCCGACGGCGACGCAGCCGCCCACGTCCGGGTCGGCCACCACGTGGGGGTCCAGCCCGGCGCCGGCCATGGCGGCCGTCGTCAGCGGCGCCTGGGCAGGGCTGGTCTCCACCAGCAGCACTCCCCCGGGCGCGAGCCAGCCGACGGCGTCGCGCGCGAGGCGCCGGTGCAGGTCGACCCCGTCGGCTCCCCCGTCGAGCGCGACCAGCGGCTCGTGCTCGCGCGCCTCGGGCGGCATGTCGGCGACCCGGTCGGTCGGCACGTAGGGGGCGTTGGCCGCCAGCACGTCCACCCGGCCGCGCAGGCCGGGCGGGAGTGCGTCGTAGAGGTCACCGAGGTGCAGTGCGGCCGACGGCGCGTTGGCCCGGGCGCAGTCGAGCGCGGCCGGGCTCACGTCGGCGGCGTGCACCTGCGCCCCGCTGTCCTCCAGGCACGCGGCGACCGGCGCGACGCCGCAGCACATCTCCACCACGACGGGCCGCGATCCGGCGACCCGGCGGTCGGACCGCGCGAGGTGGTCGAGGGTCGTCCGCGCCAGCAGCTCGGTGCGCCGGCGCGGCACGAAGACGCCCGCGGCGACCACGAGGCGGCGTCCGAGGAAGCCGGCCCAGCCCAGCACCGTCTCGAGGGGCTCGCCGGCGACGCGCCGGGCGAGGAGCGCCTCCAGCTCCCCGTCGGAGGTGGCGGCCTCCTCGAGCAGGACGGCCTCCTCCTCGGCCCACACGCACCCGGCGGCACGCAGCCGGGCCACGACGTGCCGAGCGCTCACGCGGCCCCGGGGTGGAACGCCTCCAGGCGGGCGGTGCCGGGGCCGAGGTCGGCCCAGTCGCCCGCGACGGCGAAGACCGCGACCGCCGACGTCGGGAACCCGCGCGTCATCATGGCGGTCGCCGCCTCGGTGTCGCCCTCGCCGTCGTCGACCAGCTCGGCGAGCGAGGCGATCGTGGGGTTGTGCCCGATGACGACGAGCGTGCGTACGTGGGCCGGGGTGTCGCGCAGCAGGTCGAAGGCGGAGTCGGTGCCGGCGGCGTAGAGGGCCTCGGACAGCTCCCTGCCGTCGGGGTCCCACCCGGCGCCGGCGGCGACACCCTCCCACGTCTGCTGCGTGCGGAGCGCGTCGGAGACCAGTGCCGCGTCGGGGTCGACGTCGTGCTCGCCCAGCCACCGCCCGGCGGCCTCCGCGTCGGCGCGACCCCGATCGGCCAGCGCGCGCGCGTGGTCGGTGGGAGCGCTGTGCTCGGCCTTGGCGTGCCGCATCACGACCAGCCGCCGGCCCGCTCCGGCCGCGTCACTCACTGACTCCTGCATTGCCTCACCATCCCAGCCGCTAGCCTGCCTGTCATGCCCAAGGGACCACTCATGATCATCGGTGGCGCCGAGGACAAGATGCGCAAGCCGACGATCCTCAAGCACTTCGTCGCACTCAGCGGTGGCAGGGACGCGCACATCGCGGTGATCCCCACGGCGTCCTCGCTCGGCCGCGAGGTCGTCGACGTCTACGACGCGCTGTTCACCAAGTTCGGGGCGGCCCGCGTCGACGCCGTACGCCCCGAGTCGCGCGACGAGGCCCACGACCCGGTGCTGGTGAAGGCGATCGACGAGGCCACCGGCGTGTTCATGACGGGCGGCAACCAGCTCAAGCTGTCCGCCATCGTGTGCGGCACGCCCGTCGGCGAGGCGATCCGGCGCGCGCACGAGCGCGGCGCGGTGGTGGCGGGCACGTCCGCCGGCGCCAGCGTCCAGTCCTCCCACATGGTCGCCTTCGGCGTGGGCGGGTCGACCGCCAAACAGCGGATGACGCAGGTGGCGGCAGGGCTGGGTCTCATCGAGTCCGCGGTCGTCGACCAGCACTTCGACCAGCGCAACCGCTACGGCCGGCTGCTGATGATCGTCGCGCAGAGCCCGCAGCTGCTGGGGATCGGCGTCGACGAGGACACCTGCGGCCTCTTGGAGGACGTCGACGGCGACACCGTCATGCGGGTCCTCGGCAAGGGTGCGGTCACCATCTTCGACGGCTCCCGGATGGTGTCCGACGCCTACGAGGCCGCCCGCTCCAAGCCGCTGCTCGCGAGCGGCGTCGTCCTCCACACCCTCCCCGAGGACGCCGTGTTCAACCTGACCACCCGCACGCTCGTGCCGCAGCCCCCGGCCGTCCAGCAGGAGGACGCCGACGAGCTCGCCGAGGCGGGACGCGACCTGCGCCAGCTGGCCCGCGACATCGCCGCCGCCGACGCGACCCCCGCCGCCATCCGGCGACGGCTCAAGCTGCGTCGCAGCAAGCCCGCCGAGACCCCCAGCCAGCCCCCCAGCCAGCCCACCGACGGAGACAGTGCATGAGCGAGCGGCCCACACCGGACCTGGAGATCATGGAGACGCGCGTCTACCGCGGCGCCAACGTCTGGTCGTACGACAAGTCGATCCACCTCGTGGTCGACCTCGGCTCGCTCGAGCAGTTCCCCACCAACACCCTCCCCGGCTTCACCGACGACCTGGTGTCGATGCTGCCGGGCCTGCGGGAGCACTCGTGCTCGCGCGGGCGCCGCGGCGGCTTCCTGGAGCGGCTCAACGAGGGCACCTGGCTCGGTCACGTCGCCGAGCACGTCGCCCTCTCCCTCCAGCAGCTCGTCGGCCATGACATCCGCCGGGGCAAGACCCGCCAGGTCAAGGGCCACCCCGGCCGCTACAACATCATCTACGGCTACATCGAGGAGAACGTCGGCCTCACCGCGGGCAGCCTCGCCGTGCGGCTGGTCAACCACCTGGTCGAGGGCGACCCGGACTTCGACTGGGAGACCGAGCGCGACGAGTTCATCCGCCGCGCCGAGCGGACGGCGTTCGGCCCCTCGACGCAGGCCATCGTCGACGAGGCGGTCTCGCGCGACATCCCGTGGATCCGGCTCAACCAGTACTCCCTCGTCCAGCTCGGCCAGGGCGTCCACGCGAAGCGGATCCGCGCCACGATGACCTCCGAGACGTCGTCGATCGCGGTCGACATCGCCTCCGACAAGGACCTCACCACCAAGCTCCTCGGCGCCGCCGGGCTGCCCGTGCCCAAGCAGGAGTCGGTCCGCTCCGTCGACCAGGCCGTCGCTGCAGCGCGCCGCATCGGCTACCCGGTGGTGCTCAAGCCGCTCGACGGCAACCACGGCCGCGGCGTGTGCCTCGACCTGCAGGACGAGGCAGACGTGCGCACGGCGTTCCCGATCGCGGAGGGGCAGTCGCGACGCGGCACCGTCATCGTCGAGTCCTTCGTGACCGGCAAGGACTACCGCTGCCTGATCATCGACGGCCGGATGGTCGCGATCGCCGAGCGCGTGCCGGCCTCCGTGACCGGCGACGGCACCTCGACGGTGGAGCAGCTCGTCGAGCTGACCAACGCCGACCCGCGGCGCGGCGTGGGCCACGAGAAGGTGCTGACCCGGATCAAGGTCGACGAGGCGGCCATCGAGGTGCTCGCCGACCAGGGCCACACGCTCGACTCGGTGCCCGCCGAGGGCGAGACCGTCAAGCTGGCCCTCACCGGCAACATGTCGACGGGCGGCATCTCGATCGACCGCACCTTCGAGGCGCACCCGGAGAACGTCGAGATCGCCGAGGAGGCCGCCCGCATGGTGGGCCTCGACATCGCCGGCATCGACTTCATCTGCCCCGACATCACCGAGCCGGTCCGCGAGGCCGGCGGCGCGATCTGCGAGGTCAACGCCGCACCGGGCTTCCGGATGCACACGCACCCCACCATCGGCGAGCCGCAGTTCATCGCCAAGCCGGTGGTCGACATGCTGTTCCCGCCGGGCGCCCCGTCGCGGATCCCGATCGTCGCCGTCACCGGCACCAACGGCAAGACGACGACGAGCCGGATGATCAGCCACATCTTCAAGGGGATGGGCCGCAAGGTCGGCATGACCTCCACCGACGGCGTCGTGATCGACGAGCGCCTGGTGATCCGCGCCGACGCCTCCGGCCCGCGCTCGGCGCGCATGGTCCTGCAGAACCCCCGCGTCGACTTCGCGGTCTTCGAGGTCGCCCGCGGTGGCATCCTGCGCGAGGGCCTGGGCTACGAGCGCAACGACGTGGCGGTGGTGCTCAACGTGCAGCCCGACCACCTCGGCCTGCGCGGCATCGACACCGTCGAGCAGCTCGCGGACGTCAAGGCCGTCATCGTCGAGGCCGTGCCCCGCGACGGCCACGCCGTCCTCAACGCCGACGACCCGCTGGTGCGCGCGATGCGTCGCAAGTGCTCGGGCCAGGTCGTGTGGTTCTCCATGGAGGAGCCCGGCAGCGAGGTGCGCGACATGATCGACGCGCACTGCCGCCGCGGGGGCAAGGCCATCGTGCTCAACCCGACCGAGCGGGGCGAGATGATGGTCGTCCAGCACGGCCGCCGGGAGATGCAGCTGGCGTGGACCCACCTGCTGCCCTCGACGTTCAGTGGGCGCGCGCGGATGAACGTCCAGAACGCGCTCGCCGCCGCGGCCGCAGCCTTCGCCGCCGGCGCGCCCCTGCACGACATCCGTCAGGGCCTGCGCACCTTCTCCACCAACTACTACCTCTCCCCCGGCCGCCTCAACGAGGTCGAGGTCAACGGCGTCAACGTGATCGTCGACTACTGCCACAACGCACCCGGCATGCGGATGCTCGGCGACTTCGTGGACCGGGTGGGCGAGTCGTTGGAGTCCTCGCACCACCTGGCCCGGCCCTCGCGCATCGGCATCATCGCCACCGCCGGTGACCGGCGCGACCAGGACATGGTCGAGCTGGGCCACATCGCCGCCCAGCACTTCGACGTGTGCATCGTGCGCGAGGACGTCGCGCTGCGCGGCCGCGAGCGGGGGGCGACCGCCGCGCTGGTGCTGGAGGGCGTACGCACGGCCATGGCCGAGGGCGCGCGCTGCAAGCAGGCCGAGCTGGTGCTCGACGAGCTCGAGGCCGTGCGGCACGCGATGAGCCGCGCCAACCGGGGCGACCTGGTCGTGGTCTGCGTCGACAAGCACGCCGAGGTGATGGCCGAGCTGGAGCACTGGTCGGAGGTGGCCCAGGCCGGCTCGACGACCAACCCCGACGCGCCCGCGGCCGATCCCGACTACACGCCGGCCGCCAGCTCCTGAGGTTTGGCTCGCGGAGGGAAGGGCAGGGTGCGGGCATGACTCGACGCACCCCGCTGCTCCTCGCCGTCCTGCCCCTGCTCCTGGGGGCGTTGGCCGTCCCCTCGACGGCGCACGCCGTCGTCGACCACGACCGGCGCGCCACCGCACGCCCGAAGGTGGGCACCTACGAGGGCACGTTCGGACCGAAGGGCCAGAAGTCCGCCTTCTCCCTCGACGTGGTCAAGCGCAAGGGCGGGCTGTCGGTGAGCCGGGCCGTCGTGTTCTACCGGTGCGGCAACGACACCGAGGGCGAGGAGGGCTACACCACCTACACGCGGGTGAAGGTCCGCAAGGGCCGCTTCAGCAAGTCCTCGATCGTCGACATCGCCGGCCGCTTCACCAGCCGCACCAAGGTCAGGGGCTCGGCCAACCCGGCGCCCGGGCTGTTCGGGTGCAAGGGCAAGCCCAAGCCGTTCAGCGCGACGTGGGTGGGCCCGACGGCGTCGCGCGGCGGCACGTTCGCCGGCACGGACGCGACGGGTGCCCCGGTGTCCTTCGTGCTCGAGGCGGGCGGGAAGGTCCTCGACGACCTCGCGGTCACCCGCAAGCTCGTCTGCGGCACCCACTCCTACGGCGACCTCTCCAGCTTCGGCCGCTCGCTGGTCCACCACGACGGCAGCGTCTCCCACACCTTCCTCGACGACTTCTACCCGGCGACCTTCACCTACTCCGTCGCGCTCGACCCGGCGGGCGGGGCGTCCGGGAGCTACCGCGTCAGCGGCCCCGAGTGCGACACCGGCGACGTGCCGTTCACGGCCGCCAAGGCCGGCTGAGCCCCACCGCCGGCCGCGCGCACCTTGGCCGACAGCACCTCGGGGCTGTCGGGGGTGCCGCCGTGGGCGGCGATCCAGTCGTAGGCCTCCTGGCGCTCCGCGTGGCACATCAGGCCGACGACGTCGCCCGGCGCCGCCTGCCCGACCAGTGACGCCAGGCAGGCGACCTCGGTGGTGTGGGTCTCGATCTCGGTGACACCGACCCGGGCGGCGCCGGCTCGCAGGAGCACGTCGATCTCGTCCATCGTGCGGCCGCGGAGATACCACTCCTTGTGGCCGATCGCGACGACGTCGCTGCCCTTCGCGCCGATCTCGCCGAGCGCGTCGATCAGCTCGTCGGTGCGGTCGCCGACGGCGCCGAGGCCGAGCAGCAGGCGCGCGCCGGGACGTCGTACGCCGCCCATGATCTCGAGCAGCGCCTCCAGGCCCGCCTCGTTGTGGGCGAGGTCCATCACGACCGAGACGTCGCCGGGGAGGGAGAAGAAGTTCATCCGCCCGGGGTTGTGCTCGGCGTCGGGGAGGAACGACGTGAGGCCGGCGACGACGTGCTCGCGCGCGATCCCGACGGCGAGGGACGCCGAGGCGGCGGCGAGCGCGTTCTCGATGTTGAAGCGCGACAGGCCGGCGAGCGTCATGGGGACGTCGACCAGCTCGACCAGCGGGTCGGGGTCGGCTCCCGGGGCCAGGACGGTGATCCAGCCGTCGATCACCGTGGTGGCGCGCCCACCGCCGGTGAGCACGTCGCGCACGGCCGGCGAGTCGGGGTCCCGGCTGAAGATCCACGGTCGGGCGGAGATGACGCCCCGCATCGCGAGGACGCGCGGGTCGTCGCCGTTGAGCACCGCCCAGCCGCCCTTGCGGGTGATCCGGGGGACGACCGACTTGACCTCGGCGAGCTGGTCGACCGTGTCGATGCCCTGGAGCCCGAGATGGTCGGCGGTCACGTTGGTCACCACTGACACGTCGTTGCGGGTGATGCCGATGCCCTTGAGCAGGATGCCGCCGCGGGCGGTCTCGGTCACGGCGAGCTGCACGCCGTCGAGTCCCAGCGCCCGCGCGGCGCCGGAGGGTCCGGAGTAGTCGCCCGCCTCGACGAGCACGCCGTCGCGGTAGATGCCGTCGGTGTTGGACCAGCCGGCCACCAGCCCGCTGGTGCGGGCGACGTGGGCGATCATCCGGCTCGTCGTGGTCTTGCCGTTGGTGCCGGTGACGGCGACGACCGGGATGGTGGGCGTGATCGTGGTGGGCGTGTCTCCGACGGGTGCGGCGGCCACCTCCGCCGCAGCGGCGCCGAGGGCCGCCTCCACGTCGGGCGTCGGCAGCGCGTCGATGGCCCGGGCCACCGCCTCCCCCAGGGCCCGGGCCCGCCCGCGGTTGCGCCACGGATAGGCCACGACCACGACGTCGGGGTCGCTCGTCGGGCGGACGCGGACCGCCAGCCGGCGCGTTCCGGCCTCGGCCGCGACCGCGCGCACCAGGCGCTCGACCGCGCGCAGGGCGAAGCGCTGGCGGAATCCCGAGCCCGGCGTGCCGGGACGGGTCGTGCGCAGCCCGATGCGGCGCGCGAACCGCAGCACCCGCTCCTCGTCGGCCTCGGTGATCGTGGAGACGTCGAGCGTGAGCTTGATCGCCGCGCGCGGGAAGTAGAGGTTGGGTCCTTCGAGGACGCGCAGCTCGGCGAGTGAGGTCACGCGCGCAAACTACCGAAGCACGGCGCCGGTGCTACAGGCCCATCGCGTGGAACCCGCCGTCGACGTGGACGATCTCACCGGTCGTGGCCGGGAAGAAGTCGCTGAGCAGGGCCACGACGGCCTGGGCGGTCGGGGTGTGGTCGGACTCGTCCCACCCGAGGGGCGCGCGGTCCTTCCACGCCGACTCGAGGTCGCCGAACCCCGGGATCGCCTTGGCGGCGAGGGTCTTCAGCGGCCCGGCGGAGACGAGGTTGCAGCGGATCCCCTCGGGGCCGAGGTCGCGCGCGACGTAGCGCGAGGTGTTCTCCAGCGCGGCCTTCGCCACGCCCATCCAGTCGTACGCCGGCCACGCGGTGGTGGCGTCGAAGGTCAACCCGACGATCGACGAGCCGCGCGAGAGCAGCGGCCTGGTCGCGACGGCCAGCGACTTCAGCGAGTACGCCGAGACCTGCACGGCCTGTGCGACGTCGTCCCACGGACCGTCCATGAACTTGCCGCCCAGCAACGTGTCGGGGTTGCCGTAGGCGATCGAGTGGACGACGCCGTCGAGGCCGTCCACGTGCTCGCGGACCTGGTCGGCCAGGCCGGCGAGGTGGCTCTCGTCGGTGACGTCGAGCTCCAGCACCGGGGGCTCCTCCGGGAGCCGCTTGGCGATGCGCCGGGTGATGCCGAGCGCGCGGCCGAAGTTGGAGATCAGCACCGTCGCGCCCTGCTCCTGGGCGACCTTGGCGGTGGCGAAGCCGATGGAGCTGTCCATCGTCACGCCGGCGACCAGGATGCGCTTGCCGTCGAGGATTCCCATGTCTGTGGACCTTTCATGTCGGGTCGTGGTCGGGCAGAGGAGGTGGCGGAGCAGGTGGGGGCGTCAGTGGCCCATGCCGAGGCCGCCGTCGACGGGGATCACGGCGCCGGTGACGTAGGCGGCGCCGTCGGAGGCGAGCCAGGTGACGGCGGACGCGACCTCGGCGGGCGAGGCGTAGCGACCCAGCGGGACCTGCGTCCTGATCGCGGCCTTCTGCTCGTCGGTGAGGACGTCGGTCATGTCGGTCTCGACGAAGCCGGGCGAGACGACGTTGGTGGTGATCGAGCGGCTGCCCAGCTCGCGGGCGAGCGAGCGCGCGAGGCCGACGAGGCCGGCCTTCGACGCGGCGTAGTTGACCTGCCCGGCCGAGCCGAGCAGGCCGACCACCGACGAGATCAGGATGATGCGCCCGCGGCGCAGGCGCAGCATGCCCTTCGCGGCCCGCTTGGCGAGCCGGAACGTGCCGGTGAGGTTGGTGTCGATGACCGACGACCAGTCGTCCTCGCTCATCCGCAGCAGCAGCGTGTCCTTGGTGATGCCGGCGTTGGCCACCAGGACCTCGACCGGGCCGTGGGCCTCCTCGACCTGGGCGAACGCCGCGTCGACGGCGTCCGGGTCGGTGATGTCGCAGCGCACGTCGAGCGCGCCGTCGGGCGCGCCGCCGTTGCGGGTGGTGACCGCCACCTTGTCGCCCTGGGCGATGAACGCCTCGGCGATCGCGCGGCCGATCCCGCGGTTGCCTCCCGTCACCAGGACGGACCGGGGCGCGGGGGTGGTTTCGGGAATCTCGCTCACGCTCCCCGACGCTAGTGATTACCGGGGGGTATCCGGAATCACGCCGCGCCGCCCGCCCGGGTCACTCGTCCTCGAGGCGGAAGCCGACCTTCATGCCGACCTGGAAGTGCTCGACGGCCCCGTCCTTGGCCTGGCCGCGGACCTGGGTGACCTCGAACCAGTCGATGTGGCGCAGCGTCTTGCCGGCCCGCTCGATGCCGTTGCGGATGGCCTGGTCGATGCCGTCCGGAGACGTCCCGACGATCTCGGTGACGCGGTAGGTGCGGTCGGTCATGCTTCCTCCTGGTGAGCGTCGTGCGGACCGTCCCCGGGCCCGTGGTTCTCCGAGCCTAGCGACGTAGACTCGATCCCATGGCCAAGTCCGATGCCGTGCGCATCACCACGGCTCGCAGCAACGCCGCCGACGACATGCGTTCGCGCCAACGGCGCTACGCGTGGTCGATGAGCATCCGCCTGGTGTGCTTCGTCGCCGCCGTCGCGGTCGGCCCGGGGGCGCTGCGGTGGGTGCTCGTCGCGGCCGCCGTCTTCCTGCCGCTCTTCGCCGTGGTCATGGCCAACGCCAACGACCAGCGTCACGACGGATTCACGCTTCCGGCCAACGCCGGGGCCCACGAACTCGCGGCGAAGGACGACACGGACTGAGGAAAACCTCTGTCGGGCGCGGTGCGCGACAAGTTTGGTTTTCATCCACCCGTCTGGAATGATTCACCGTGCGAGCGCAGCATCCCCCGTCTGCGCGAGCTCTGAGTGCCGGACAGCTTCCCCCCGTGGCTGTCCGGCACTTCTCATGTCCGGCGGAGCCCCGCCGTACCCCCTGCCGAGAGGACGCCGATGGACCCCGACCGTGACATCTGCTCGGCCAAGGGCTGCCAGGCCGACGCCGTGTGGGACCTCCAGTGGAACAACCCCAAGATCCACACCCCCGAGCGCCGCAAGTCGTGGCTCGCGTGCGAGGAGCACCGCTCCTCGCTGTCCGACTTCCTGGGCGCCCGCGGCTTCCTGAAGGACGTCGTGGAGCACCGGACCGAGCGCTGAGTCCCGGACGTCATGGGAGTGCCCGGCGCTCAGCCCCCGATGGCGGACATCGGGCGGTCGGGCTGGAGGAAGGTCTCGTCGTCGATGCCGTGCCCGGCACGCTTGCCGAGCATCGCGATGACCCAGCGCTCCGCGATCTCCTCGTCGCCGGCGCCCGAGCGCAGCGCCGTGCGCAGGTCGGACTCCTCGCGGGCGAAGAGGCAGTTGCGCACCTGACCGTCGGCGGTCAGCCGGACGCGGTCGCAGTGGCCGCAGAACGGACGGGTCACCGAGGCGATGATCCCGACGGTCGCCGGGCCGCCGTCGACGTCGAACAGCTCGGCCGGCGCGCTGCCCCGCGGCTCACCGTGGGGGGTCAGCGAGAACTCGGCGGACAGCGCCTGGTGGATCTCGTCGGCGGTGACCATCGCGGCCCGGCTCCAGTCGTGCTGGGCGTCGAGCGGCATCTGCTCGATGAAGCGGAGCTCGTAGCCATGGGCGACGCTCCACCGCAGCAGCTCGGCGGCCTGGTCGTCGTTGGTGCCGCGCAGCAGCACCGCGTTGAGCTTGATCGGGCCAAGCCCCGCGGCCTTGGCCGCCTCGAGACCGGCGACGACGTCGGTGAGGCGGTCGCGGCGGGTGATCGTCGCGAAGGTCTCCGGTCGCACCGAGTCGATGCTGGCGTTGATGCGGTCGAGCCCCGCCTCGGCGAGGGCGACGGCGGTGCGCGAGAGCCCGAGGGCGTTGGTGGTGAGCGACGTCTCGACGCCGAGGGCGTGCGTACGCGCGACGATGTCGACCAGGCCGCGCCGCAGCAGCGGCTCACCGCCGGTGAACCGCACCTCGCGGATGCCGAGCCGCTCCACGCCGATCGTGATGAGCCGGACGACCTCGTCGTCGCTGAGCGTCTGCTCCGTGGGCAGCCAGTCGAGCCCCTCGGCCGGCATGCAGTAGTTGCAGCGGAGGTTGCAGCGGTCGGTCAACGAGACCCTCAGGTCCGTGGCCACGCGGCCGAAGCGGTCAGCGAGGGGTGTCGTCATCGTCACAGTCTACCGACGCGCTCCGCACCACCCCCGGAACGCTCAGGACGCGCCGGATAGCCTCGCCGCGTGCACAAGATGCGGTTCCTGGTCTCACGCCGCTGGATCGCCTTCGCGCTCGTCGTCGTCTTCCTGGCCTGGGTCGCGTGGCGGCTCGGCGAGTGGCAGTTCCACCGCCTCGAGGACCGCCAGGAGCGCAACGACGTCATCCAGCGCAACGAGAAGGCGGGCCCCTCCCCGGTCACCGACGTGCTGGCCCCGGGCCGGTCGGTGGCCAAGGAGGACGAGTGGCGCATCGTGGAGGCCACCGGCACCTACGCCGTCGAGGACACCGTGATCGTGCGCTACCGCACGCGCGAGGGCGCCGCCGGCGTCGACGTCGTGGTGCCGCTCGAGCTCGAGGACGGCTCCAGCCTGCTCGTCGACCGCGGCTGGTACGCCACCGACAACCGCGGCGCCACCACCGCCGACGTCCCCGAGCCGCCGTCCGGCGAGGTCGAGGTGACCGGCTGGGTGCGCAGCGACGCCGAGGGCGACAGCGCGGAGGTCACCGACCAGTCGACCCGCGCCGTCAACAGCAGCCGCATCGCCGAGGCGCTCGGCCGCGAGGTGCTCGGCGGCTGGGTCGACCTGCGCTCGGAGTCGCCGGAGCCCGAGACACCGCTCGTGCCGGTCGAGCTGCCCGAGCTCGACAACGGGCCGCACTTCTTCTACGGCCTGCAGTGGTGGTTCTTCGGGGCGCTGGCCATCTTCGGGTTCTTCTACCTCATCTACGACGAGTGGCGCGGCGGCCGCGGCCCCTGGGGCAGCAACGAGTCACCCGCGCCGGAGCCGACCGGCACCGAGCGTGCGCAGCCGGCGCAGCCCGCCCGCGCCCGCCGACGTACGTGGCGCGACCGGCTCGACCAGGACGACGCGGAGGACCGCGCCGACCAGCCGGAGCACCGCTAGCCGGGCGTGGGCACGGCCCGGTCGGCCTGGAACTGCGTCGCGTGGAGCGTGGCGTAGAGGCCACCGGCAGCCATCAGCTCGGCGTGGGTGCCCTGCTGCACGACCCGGCCGTCGTCGAGGACCAGGATCTGGTCGGCGTTGCGGACCGTGGAGAGCCGGTGGGCGATCACGAGGGACGTACGCCCCTCCAGCGCGGCGTCGAGCGCCTGCTGCACCGCCGCCTCGGACTCGCTGTCGAGGTGGGCGGTGGCCTCGTCGAGCACCACGATGGCCGGGGCCTTGAGCAGCAGGCGCGCGATCGCGAGCCGCTGCCGCTCCCCGCCGCTGAGGCGGTAGCCCCGGTCGCCGACGACGGTGTCGAGCCCGTCGGGCAGCGAGCGCACCAGCGTGGCGATCTGCGCCGCCTCGAGGGCCGCCCACACCTCGTCGTCGCTCGCCTCGGGGCGCGCGTAGACCAGGTTGGCGCGGATGGTGTCGTGGAACATGTGGGCGTCCTGGGTGACGTAGCCGACCACGTCCTCCAGCGACTCGAGGGTCACGTCGCGCACGTCGTGGCCGCCGACGCGCACCGCGCCGGACTCGACGTCGTAGAGCCGGGCCACGAGGTGCGTCACGGTCGTCTTGCCGGCACCGGACGGACCGACGAGCGCGACCATCTGTCCCGGCTCGGCGGTGAACGTGACGTCGTGGAGCACCTGGCCGGTGTCGCGCGACTCGGTGCGCGCGACGGTCTCCAGCGAGGCGAGGGAGATCTGGTCGGCGCGCGGGTAGGTGAAGGCGACGTGGTCGAACTCCAGGCGGGACGCCGTCGGCGGCAGCACGACCGCGTCCGGCTTCTCCTGGATCAGCGACGGCAGGTCGAGCACCTCGAAGACGCGGTCGAAGCTGACGAGGGCCGTCATCACGTCGATGCGGACGTTGGAGAGGCCCTGGAGGGGACCGAGCAGCCGGGTGAGCAGGACGCCGAGTGCGACGATCGTGCCGACCGACAGGTCGCCGCGGATGGCGAGCCAGCCGCCGATGCCGTAGACGAGCGCGGTGGCGAGGGACGGCACCAGCATCATCGCGGCGAAGAAGATGCGGGTCAGCAGGGAGATCCGGATGCCGAGGTCGCGGACGACCGCGGCCTTCTGCGCGTAGGCGACGTCCTCCACCTCGCGCCGGCCGAAGAGCTTGAGCAGCATCGCCCCGCCGACGTTGAAGCGCTCGGTCATGGCGTTGCCGAGGTCGGCGTTGCCGTCCATCTGCTCGCGCGACAGGTCGGCCAGGCGGTTGCCCACCCAGCGCGAGGCCAGCAGCAGGATCGGGAAGAGCGCCAGGCACAGCAGCGTCACCGGCCAGCTCAGGAAGAGCATCGTGACGCCGACCACCACGGCGGCGATGATGTTGGAGACGGTGCCCTGGAGCGTGGAGGTGAACGCCCGCTGCGCACCGATGACGTCGTTGTTGAGCCGGCTGACGAGGGCCCCGGTCTGGGTGCGGGTGAAGAACGCGAGCGACTGGCGCTGCACGTGGGCGAAGACACGGGTGCGGAGGTCGTAGATCAGTCCCTCGCCGATGCGGCTCGACAGCCAGCCGGTGATCAGGCCGAACCCGGCGCTCACCACCGCCACGACGGCCACGAGGGCCGCCAGCAGCACCACGAGCGAGGTGTCACCGGTGCTCACGCCGTCGTCGATGATCGCCTTGAGCAGCAGCGGCGGCGCCACGACCAGGGCGGCGTCGAGGACGGTCACGGCCAGGAACGCGACGATCAGCCTGCGGTGCGGACGGGCGAAGGCGACCACCCGGCGCAGCGTGCTGCGCTCGATCTTGTTGTCGACGACGCTCCGGTCACTGCGCAGGTGTCGCCACGGCGGGCCACCCGCACCCGGTCCCATCGACATGCAAACTCCTCCTGAGGTCCACCCGCGTCAACCCGCGACGGGGCCTGATTGTTCCTCGCGCCGCCGACACCGCAGTCGGCGGTCGGCGGGCGTCAGCCCGCGAACGCCGCCGCGACCGCGCGGAACCGGCGTACCTGCGCCTCGCGCTCCAGGCGGCGCTGCTCGTCGAGGTCGCGGTCGGCAGCACCCTGCAGCAGCGCCTTGGTCTCGCTGAGCACCCCCGGCATCGGGGCGACCAGTGCAGCCGCCAGGTCGGCGACGGCGCCGTCCAGCTCGGCCGCCGGGACGCACGCCGTGGCGAGCCCGATGCGCGCCGCCTCCTCCCCCGTCACGACGCGCGCGGTCGCGCAGAGCTCCAGCGCCCGGGCGTACCCGACGTGCTCGACCAGGGGCTTGGTGCCGGTGAGGTCGGGCACGAGCCCGAGCGCCGACTCCTTCATCGACAGCTTGGCGTCGTCGGCGACCACGCGGAGGTCGCACGACAGCGCCAGCTGGAAGCCGGCGCCGATGGCGTGGCCGCGCACCTTCGCGATCGAGACGAAGCGCGGGTCGCGCAGCCACGTGAAGCCGCGCTGGAACTCCTCGATCCGCGCGGACGCCTCCTCGTCGCTGAGTGCCAGCAGCCCCAGCACGGTGCCCTCGCCGGAGTTGGCAGGGTCGAGCATCGCCCGGTCCAGACCCGCGGAGAACGTCTCGCCCTCCCCCGTGACCACCACGACCCGGACCTCCGCGGGCAGCGAGGCGCCCAGCTCGGCGAGGGCCAGCCACATGGCCGGCGTCTGCGCGTTGCGCACCTCGGGCCGGTCGAGGGTGATCGTGGCGACGGCGTCGACGACGTCGAGGCGGAGGCCGACCGCGGCGAGCTCTTCGGGAGTCATGCCGTCAGGTTACTACTCGTCAGTAACGTCCGGGCGGGCGTACGCGGCCGGCCCGTGCCCGACTTGTGGGGGGAGTCTGACACTCGGAGGGGGTTGCAACGGCCTCCAGGTGTCGGAGTCCCCGCTCGAGCGGGGACTCAGACAGACACGACGACGGCCCGGCAGGGGGCCGGTCAGGCGAGGGACACCAGGTCGGCGTAGTCGTCGCTCCAGAGGTCCTCGTCGCCGTCGGGCAGCAGGAGCACCCGGTCGGGGTCGAGCGCGCGCACCGCGCCCTCGTCGTGGGTGACCAGGACGATCGCGCCGGTGTAGCTGCGGATCGCGTGGAGCACCTCCTCGCGAGAGGCGGGGTCGAGGTTGTTGGTGGGCTCGTCGAGCAGCAGCACGTTGGCGCTGGAGACCACCAGGATCGCGAGCGCGAGCCGGGTCTTCTCCCCGCCCGAGAGCACGCCCGCGGGCTTGTGGGCGTCGTCGCCGGAGAAGAGGAACGACCCGAGCACCGAGCGCGCCTGGGTGTCGGTGAGCTCCGGGGCGGCGCCGTGCATGTTCTCCAGCACCGTCCGGTTGACGTCGAGCGTCTCGTGCTCCTGGGCGTAGTAGCCCATCTTGAGCCCGTAGCCGGGCACGACCTCGCCGGTGTCGGGCTTGTCGACCCCGGCCAGGATGCGCAGCATCGTGGTCTTGCCGGCGCCGTTGAGGCCCAGGATCACCACGCGGCTGCCCCGGTCGATCGCCAGGTCGACGGCGGTGAAGACCTCGAGCGAGCCGTAGGACTTCGACAGGTCCTTGCCCATCAGCGGGGTCTTGCCGCAGGGGGCGGGATCGGGGAACGCGATCCGGGCGACCTTGTCGGCCTGCCGCTCGGTCTCGATGCCGGCCATCATCTTCTCGGCGCGCTTGAGCATCGACTGCGCGGCCTGCGCCTTGGTGGCCTTGGCGCGCATCTTGTTGGCCTGGTCGGTGAGCACCTTGGCCTTGTTCTCGGCGTTCTGGCGCTCGCGGCGACGACGCTTCTCGTCGTCCTCGCGCTGGGTCAGGTAGTTGTGCCAGCCCATGTTGTAGATGTCGATCACCGCGCGGTTGGCGTCGAGGTGGAACACCTTGTTGACCGTCGCCTCGAGCAGCGCGTTGTCGTGGCTGATCACCACGAACCCGCCACGGTGCGCCTTGAGGAAGTCACGCAGCCAGACGATCGAGTCGGCGTCGAGGTGGTTGGTCGGCTCGTCGAGCAGCATGATCTCGGCGCCGGAGAAGAGGATGCGGGCGAGCTCGACCCGGCGTCGCTGGCCGCCGGAGAGGGTGCCGATCGGCTGGGCGAGCAGGCGCTCCTCGATGCCGAGCGCCGCCGCCATCTGGGCGGCCTCGGACTCCGCGGCGTAGCCGCCGCCCGCGTGCAGCTCGGCGTCGGCGCGGGTCCACCGCTTCATGCCGCGTTCGTGCGTGCGGGGGTCCTCGCTGGCCATGTCGATCTCGGCCTCGCGCAGGCGGCGTACGACGTCGTCGAGGCCGCGGGCCGACAGGATGCGGTCGCGGGCGAGCACCTGGGGGTCACCGACGCGGGGGTCCTGCGGGAGGTAGCCGACGTCGCCGGTGCGCAGGACCTGGCCCGAGGCGGGCTGGCCCTCGCCGGCGAGGATACGGGTGAGGGTCGTCTTGCCGGCTCCGTTGCGCCCCACGAGGCCCACCTTGTCGCCTGCGGCGATGCGGAAGGTGACGTCCTCCATGAGGAGTCGCGCGCCGGCTCGGACCTCGAGCTTCTGGGCGGTGATCATCTCGGGCGCCATCCTACGAAGGGGTGAGGGTCGCAGCCCCATCGGCGAGGCAGGCGCTAACCTCCCCGGAGGTCGATCCGACCGTCTCGACCGCTCGAAAGGCACGTCCATGCGCTTCAACCCCAAGGCCGACATCAGCAGGGGCCGGGTCAGCGACGCGGGCCGCGGCGGTGGCCGCGGTGGCGCCGCCGGCGGCGGGATGCGGATGCCGCTCCCGGGCGGCGCCCGGGCCGGCGGCGGCATCGGGGGCATCCTGATCGTCGTGCTGTTCGTGGTGCTCACCCAGTGCACCGGCCTGATGTCGGACGGCGGCGGGGGCACCGGCTCCCAGGGCCAGGCCCAGCCCGAGGGCATCGACACGGGCGACGAGCGCTACGCCAACTGCCGCACCGGCGCCGACGCCAACGAGGACCCCGACTGCGCGCGCGTGGCCGTGACGCTGTCGCTGGAGAGCTACTGGGCCGACACCCTGCCCGAGCAGGCCGGCACGGAGCTCTCCCCCGCGGCCATCAACACGTTCTCCGGCGCCGTGTCGACCGGCTGCGGCGAGGCGTCGTCGCAGGTGGGCCCGTTCTACTGCCCGCCCGACCAGCAGATCTACCTCGACACCACCTTCTTCGACGACGTCCTCCAGGGCCAGCTCGGCGGGCAGGGCGGCGACTTCGTCGAGCCCTACGTGCTCGGCCACGAGTACGGCCACCACATCCAGAACCTGATGGGCACGATGGGCAAGGTCCGCACGCAGAAGGGCCCCGACTCCGACGCCGTCCGGCTCGAGTTGCAGGCCGACTGCTACGCCGGCATGTGGACCCGCGACGCCAGCGACGGCGACGGCATCCTCACCGACCTCGACCAGGGCGACATCGAGGAGGCGCTCGACTCGGCGAAGGCCGTCGGTGACGACCGCATCCAGCAGAAGTCGGGCCAGGGCGTGGACCCCGAGGGGTGGACCCACGGGTCGGCCGCCCAGCGGATGGCGTGGTTCACCCGCGGCTACGAGGAGGGCACCCTCGAGGCGTGCGACACCTTCTCGGCCAGCAGGCTCTGACCGGCGCCTCCCCAACGGTGATCCACTCATCCCGAGGTGCGGGCGGGAGTTGCGACCGGATCAGGCACACCAGTGGCAAGGTGTTGTCTCGTGGACGACACGGCAGCGAAGACCAACCTGCACAACTACTTGAAGCACGAGCGCCAAGCGGTGCTTGCCAAGTTGGAAGGGCTCTCTGAGTACGACGCCCGCCGCCCGCTCACCGTCACCGGGACCAACCTGCTCGGCCTGGTGAAACACCTGGCGACGTGGGAGGCGAGGTATCTCGGCGAGGTGTTCGACCGGCCATTCCCAGAACCGCTGCCGCGGTGGGATGTCGAGGCAGACCGTCTCGCCGACATGTGGGCGACCGAGGACGAGTCGCGCCAGGCAGTCGTCGACCGCTACCAGCGGGTCTGGGCGCACAGCGACGTCACCGTGGGCTCGCTCGCCCTGGACGACACAGGCCGTGTGCCCTGGTGGGGGAACGCCGAGGTTCCTCTGCTCAACGTGCTTGTCCACCTGCTCGCCGAGACCAGCCGGCATGCCGGCCACGCTGACATCCTGCGCGAACAGCTCGACGGTGCCTTCGGGACCGACGCCGAGGCGATGGCCGAGCAACAGCACGACGCCGCCTTCTGGACGGAGCGGCGAGAGAAGATCGAGGCTGCCGCCAGGTCTGCGGGCTGACCTTTCACCGCCGGCCCCGTGCAAGGATCTGCCGCGCTCAGCTCAACCGGATCTGTCGGTGAGCCGACGTACGTCGGAGCACTGCTACTCCCCCTTTCGGTGTGCGAGCCGTCCCAGTCGGCCCGGGTCAGCTCGTAGTGCACCTCGCCGTGCTGCCAGCCCGCAATCTGCTTCCTTTCCTGAGAGGCCGCCCGCGACGCGTTCTGCGTCATCCCCAACTTCTCGAGCACTCGACGTGAGCCGGTGTTCGCCGCCATCGTGGAGGCGAAGACCCGGTCTACGTCTCGGCACGAGAACGCTTGGCGGATCATGGCCTGGGCGCCCTCCGTGGCAAGTCCGCGTCCCCACCCCGTAGAGCTCAGCCGGTAGCCGATGCCGGAGATCTCGGTACGTCCTTCAAACGCTGACGCCGACCACCAGCCCACGAAGCCGTTCGCGTCGAACCCGACCCAGTATCCGAGTCCACGCGCTGCGTCACTCTGATGGTCAAGCCGCTGCCGCCACTCAGCGGCGGTCTCCTCGGGGGTCGCGCAACGCCCGCGAATGTAGGTCATGACGACCGGATCGGAGTTCAGGTCGATCATCAGATCCAAGATCCCCGGCTCCGACGGGTCGAAGCACGAGGCGGTTGGTCGACAGCGAGGGAAACACGCACCGTTCGGTTGCTCCGTCGACCATCCGGCGACCCTAGCGGGACTCGTCCTGTCCCCGCTGCGCCATCTCCGAAACCTCCGCCCACGCCACTGTGGGTCGCGGATGCCCGTCTACGCGTTCACCTCATGCACACCGGCGATAGTCCGAAGGCGTCTACGGTGAGAGTCAGGCCAGCGGATGATCGCGGTCGCTCATCGGGGGAAGGGAGGCGCGGGTGTTGCGAACTGCGCTTTCCTGCACGCTCATGACCGTCCTCGTGGCGTGCAGCACCTCCGTCGACGAGACGGAGGAGCTGCCGAGGTCGGGACCCGCAGACACAGCGCAGCGACCCACTGCGGCGCCGGAGGCCTTCGTGTCGAACCGTGCGCCAGCGCCGAGGGCGCAGATGTCTCCACGCGACTGGAGCCGCGTCGCTTGGGAGGATGGCAGCCGCAGGGTCGCACCTGAGGCAGCCGCAGAGTTGCCGAGTGTCCTGGAGGACCCTGCGCGGGCGCAGATGGTGTACCACCCCACCGAACGGCTCAGTGACCGCGCGGGATGGGCCGGGGAACGCCTCCTCTTCCTCGGTGTGGACGACCGCTGGCGCAGCCTGGCCATGGACGGCCTGGGCCTCGCAGAGGAGTCATGGCCGGGCCCGGACACCTACGGGTCCGGCTCCCTGTCCCGCGACGGAAGCCTGTGGGCAGCACAGACTCACCGCGGTGTGGTCCTGCTCGACCTGACCAGCGGCGACGTTCGACACGTGTCCTTTCCGGCAAGCCACCCCCATGTCGTGCGCGTGGACTGGATACCGGGCAAGGACGTCGTGTCCGCCTACGCGGCCCCTCCGGAGTCGTCCGACTACGGCACCTTCCACATCGACGCAGCGGGCCGCGTGACGCCTGCCCGATACCCGGGGTGGCGCACCAGATTCGACGTTGACGGCACACCGACCGAGATCATCGGTGCAACACATGAGGGACTGATGGTGAAGCGATGGACCGGCGACGGTGTTTCGTCGAGGACCGTCGCTCCCGGTGCGAAGGTCCCGCGCCCAATGCGCCGTCATGCGTTCGGGGTGTTCAGCACCAGCCACCTCGCGCTCCACGCCGCCCGCCGCGAATGGCCGAGCCGCGCACCGGCACAGGTCTGGGTGCTGGACAAGAGCACGGGAGCGATGGGCGCGCGGCTACAAGTCCCGGCGACGAGCAGCCTGGTCGGGTGGACGGACGACGACACACTTCGGCTGCTCATCGCGAACCGCCGGCTCGTCGACTGGGAGCCGCGCACCGGGGACCTCAGACGAGTCCTGGACCTGACCGGCCCGTACCCCGCCGCTGGCGAGTGGGCCGCCGCGACAGTCGCCATCCCGTCTCACTGACGCCCGCTGCCCTCGAGCAGGCGGAGCAGGTGCCGGGACTGGTCCTCGGTCGAACCGGTGGGGTTGCGGCCCCAGCCGGCGTTTCCCGGCAGGAGCATGGCGAGCCAGAAAGCGGCGAAGAACGGACGGTGCTGCTCGACACGGCGGCGTTGCGACTCGCTGAGGAATATCGCCTCGATCAAGGCGTCGGCCTCCAACCGATTCTCCAGCCTGGATGAAGCGTGTTCCACAATGTCGGCCACCTCGTAGGCCAGATCAGAGACGCCGTATTCCTCCCAGTCGATTAGCCGACAGGTCTCGCCATCCCACAGCACGTTGTCGAGGTTGCCGTCCCCGAGAGCGATGACGGGATCGACGATCCATCCTTCGGAGAACAGGTGCTGGTCCAGCCAGAGCCGGGCCGACTCAACCGCTTCACGAACCAGCCCAGCGTCCTGGCATTCCGACCAGTCGTACTCTTCGGCCAGCCATTGCTTGAAGCGCCGAGAGAAGCCGAGTGGGTCATTCGCGCGCACCGCCAAGCCTGGCGGCACAGGCACGTCGAACAGCCTTCGCAGCGCCCGTGCGAGAGCCTGCGTCTGCGCACCGGTGATCTCGCCAGCCAACGGGGCGCCTGGGACTCGCGACATGACAATAGTGGGGCGGCCGCCAACCTCGGTGCGCGCAATGGGTGATGGCGCGAGACCCGGCGCATAGGCGCTGAGGTGCTTCAGCGCACCCCATTCCCTTTCTGGCTCGTCTAGCGACCACGACACGAATGTCTTGCGCACCTGGTTCTGGCCAACCTCGACGTCATGAGTGTGCGGCATCCACCGAACGCTACTGTCCATGACGCCGGCCGCCGGTCCTGACCGCGCCTCAACGGTCGTCGAGCAGCGCCTCGATCTGCGCGACCTGGCGCTGCATCGAGTGGATGTAGGGCGCCACGCTGGGGTGGCGGAACTTCCCGGCCAGGGCGCCCTCGCCGTCGGCGACGCGGGCGAGCGCCCAGTCGAGCCGGGTGAGCGCGGTGTAGACGGCCATCACCCGGGCGCCGGTGACCACGTCGGCACGGCTCGCGAGCCCGGGAGGGAGCGCGTCGACGTACGCCTCCACGAGGGGGTCGATGTCCTCGCGGGTGGCCAGCGAGAGGTAGCCCAGGTCGGCGCCCACCGGTCCCCGGCCCAGGTGCGCCCAGTCGATCGCCACCGCGCCGTCGCCGTCGCGGCCCGGGATGTTGCCCGCCGACGGGTCGCCGTGCTGCGCGACCTGGGGCAGCGCGTCGCAGCGGTCCAGCCAGCTCGTGCGACGAGCCCAGAGGTGGTCGGCGATGTCGGCGACGGGGGTGCGGGCCAGCGTGCGCCAGCCGCCGCGGCGCTCGACCAGGCGCAGCCGGCTGCGCAGCTGGTCGCGAGCCAGCCAGGCGTGGCCGCCGAGGTCGACCGCGGCGAACCGGCCCAGACAGGCCGCCAGCCACAGGCCCGGCGGGTCGGCGGTCGCGACCCGCTCGTGCACGAGGGTGATGCCCTCCTCGTCCTCCTCCACCCGCACGACGGGGGCCTCGCGGAGTCCGGGCGAGTCGGCCACCACCCCGCTCAGGGCGACGTCGGCGGCGCGGCGCCAGTAGTTGACGTCGGCCGGCACGAGGACGCCCGGAGCATCGTGCGGGTCGGGCCTGCCGAGCCGCTTCACCACGACCTCGCGACCGCGGTGGGTCGCGGCCCAGAGCCCCACGGTCGCCGGGCCCGCTCCCGACAGCCGCTGCCACCCGGGCTCGGGCTGCCAGACCGCCGCGGTCGACCCGTCCATGCGCGCGAACCTAGCGCACCTCGACGTCGCGGCGGCCGAAGAGCAGGTGCCCCGCGGCGCTCAGCGCGCCCGCGACGACGAGCAGGGCCAGGAACGGGCCCCACCGGAAGTCCTCGGCCGGCACGAGGGCGAGGTGGTGGAAGGGCGAGAGGTCCTGCAGCCACTCGGGCATCCGGAGCAGCTCGCCGAAGAGCATCACGACCACGGCGAACAGCAGCGCCAGCCAGGCCAGCGACGCGAGGCGGGGGCGGAGGCCGAAGAGCAGGCGCGCCAGCGCGCTCATCACCAGGACCGGCGCGAGGTAGGGCAGGGAGGCGACGAGATAGGTGCCGGTCGCAGCCGAGTCGCCGGTCGTCAGGGCGTAGCCGACCCCGAGCCCCACACCGGCGGCCGTGACCACGACCGCCGAGCCGACGACGGTCAGCACGGTCTGGGCGACCAGCCAGCGACGCCGGGACAGCCCGGTCGCCAGCAGCACCTCGACGACCCCGGTGGCCTCGTCGTGGCGCGGGCGGAGGGCCGTCGAGACGGCGTATCCGCACGCCATCAGGCCCAGCATCAGAATCGAGGTGGCGTAGAAGCCGTCGACGAGGTCGGCGCTGCCGCGGGCGAGGATCTCCTCGGTGGCGGCCGAGTCGCCGAGCACGTCGCCGACGTCGCTGCCCAGCGACCCGTAGGCCATCCCGGTGAGCAGCAGCCCGAGGCCCCACGCCGCGAGCGTGCCGCGCTGGAGCCGCCAGGCCAGGCCGAGGGGCGTGCCGAGCCGTGGCCCGGCCCTCGTCGGACCGGGGCGGTCGGCGAGCACCCCGGCGCCGTGGTCGCGGTGGTCGAAGGCCCACACCGCGGCCACCACGGTGACCGCGCCCGCTGCGGCGAGCAGCAGCAGCGGCCACCACCGGAGGCCGGAGAAGGCGTGCATCGCCTGGTACCACCCGATCGGCGAGAGCCAGGTGAGCGCGGGCGATCCGACGTCGCCGATCGCCCGCAGCACGAACGCGGCGCCGATCACCGCACCGGTGAGCCCGTACGCCGCCCGCGGGCCGGACGTGAGCTGGGCCGCGAGCAGGGCGACCGCGGCGAACACCAGGCCGACGGCCGCGAGCCCGACGCCCAGGGCGACCGAGTCGGCGACGGCAAGCGGGAAGGCGACCAGGCTGGCGGCCACCAGCGCGCCGGTCAGGACGTTGGCCGTCACGGCGACCACCAGCGTCGCCGCGGTGGGCGCGGCGCGGCCGACCGCGGCCGCCCGCAGCAGCTCGTCGCGACCGGACTCCTCCTCGGCCCGCGTGTGCCGCACGACCAGGAACATCGACATCAACCCGGCGCAGATCGCGCCGAACGCCGTCGCCTGCCACGCGACCTGGCCACCCACGGTGTCCAGCGCCCGGGCCGGTCCGGCCATCGCGACGAAGGCGGCGTTGCCGTCCATCGCCGCGGCGGCCCGGTCGAGCTCCTCCTGCGTGGCGTAGAGCCCTCCGACGCTGACCGCCTGCGACCAGTAGAGGAGCGTGATGCCGGCCGACCAGGCGAGGATCATCCACCGGTCGCGCCGCAGGAAGTGGCGCAGCAGCGCCAGCGTTCCCGTCACGGCGCCCGCTCCGGCCCCGCGTGCGCGGAGACGTCGTCGCCGTAGTGGCGCAGGAACATCTCCTCGAGCGTCGGCGGGGTCGCGGTGAGGCTCACGAGGCCGGCGTCCTGCAGGGCGGCGAGCGCGCCGGGCAGCGCCGCGGAGTCGACCTCGAAGGCGACCCGCTGCCCCTCGGCGGCCAGGTCGTGCACGCCACCCATCCCGGCCAGCCGGTCCACCGGGCGGGTGGTCTCCGCGCGCACCGTCGTCCGGGTGAGGTGCCGCAGCTCGGCGAGCGTGCCGGACTCCACGCAGCGACCGGCCCGGATGATGCTCACCCGGTCACACAGCCGCTCCACCTCGGCCAGGATGTGGCTCGACAGCAGCACGGTGCCGCCTGCGGAGCGGAACTCCTCGACGCACTGCTGGAACACCGCCTCCATCAACGGGTCCAGGCCGCTGGTGGGCTCGTCGAGGAGCAACAGCTCGACGTCGCTGGCGAGGGCCGCGACCAGGGCCACCTTCTGCCGGTTGCCCTTGGAGTAGGTGCGGCCCTTCTTCGACGGATCGAGCTCGAAGCGCTCGACCAGGTCGGCCCGACGCCGCTCGTCGACGCCTCCACGCAGCCTGCCGAGCAGGTCGATGACCTCGCCACCGGTGAGGCTCGGCCACAGCGTCACGTCGCCCGGGACGTACGCCAGCCTCCGGTGCAGCCGGGCGGCGTCGGCCCACGGGTCGCCGCCGAGCAGCCGGGCCTCCCCCGCTGTGGCGCGGAGCAGCCCGAGCAGCACCCGGATCGTGGTCGACTTCCCCGACCCGTTGGGCCCCAGGAAGCCGTGCACCTCCCCGGCCGCCACGTCGAGGTCGAGCCCGTCGAGGGCCCGGGTGCTGCCGAAGGTCTTGACCAGTCCCCGGACCTCGATCGGAGTGCTCACACTCACGGAGGATAGGCGCGTCGCGGCGGCGCGTCAGGCGTTGACGACGTCGACCTCGATCGCCTGGGCCTCCAGGACCGCCGCGTCGAGGACCGCCCGCCGCGGGTCGGGCACCGCGAGCCACGGGTCGACGAGGGTGAGCGACGAGAGCCGCGGGTCGCCCAGGACCGCGTCGACCGCGCCACGGTCGCCGCCGGCGACGGCGACGCGCACCCCGGCCAGGATCCGCGCGGCGTGGTCGGCCGCGGCCTCGTAGGCCTGCCGCGCCTGGTTGTCGCGACGGCGGGCGAAGCGCTGCTGGCTCTGGCCGCCGGCCTTGGTGCGGCCCTGCACGTGCCGCTGCCCGATCTTGTGCTCGACCAGCGAGTCACCGCGCAGCCGGGCGACGGCGAAGCCGCCCTTGCGCACGAGCAGCACGCCCCACTCCCCCGGCGGGCGGGCCGCCGCCGCGAAGGCACCGGCCTCGGGGACGCCGGCGTACGTCGCCCCGAACGGCAGCCGGGCGGTGAAGTGCGAGCCGTCGCCCGCCTGTCCCCGGAGCGTCCCGTCGGCGACCGTCAGCTCCGCCCCGCCGTGGCGCGCGGTGAAGTTGGCGACCCACCGCTCCCAGCGGGGGGTCGGGACGAGGACGACGGGCACGCCCGCACGCTAGCGGGCCGTCACGCGCTGTGCCCGGACTGGTCGCTGATGCGGGGGAACGGTCTCAGCGAGAAGACCGCCTCCACTGGCACGCCGAAGAACTCGGCGATGCGCAGCGCGAGGTCGAGGCTGGGACTGTTCTCGCCGCGCTCGAGGTAGCCCACCGTCTGGTAGTGGACCCCCAGGGCGGAGGCGAGCTCACGGCGGGAGACGCCCTGCTCGGCGCGCAGCAGGGCGATGCGGTTGTGCACCGACTCGCTCACTTGACCCACTGGGTGGCGGCCTCGCGTGCGGCGGCGACCTGCGAGCCCGACTGGCGGCGTGCCATGCGGCGCAGCAGCGCCGGGGCGACGAGGGCGCCGAGGACTGCCCAGGCGCCGAGCACGGCGACCGTCTCGGCCGTGCGCCACGAGTCGCCGAGCTCGGCGCCGACGTAGGAGTCGGGCAGGAACGCCGAGCGCATGCCCAGGCCCATCCAGTACATCGGGAAGACCTGCGCCACGACCTGCACCCAGCCCCACAGCGCCTGCATGGGGTAGAAGATGCCGGAGATGCCGGCCAGCACCATCACCGGGAGCATCCCCCACA
Organism: Nocardioides sp. zg-1228; assembly: GCF_017086465.1. NCBI lineage: Bacteria > Bacillati > Actinomycetota > Actinomycetes > Propionibacteriales > Nocardioidaceae > Nocardioides > Nocardioides sp. zg-1228. The sequence continues at coordinate 2,245,756 of NZ_CP070961.1, forward strand.
TGCCGACCTTCTGCGCCGACGGGACCAGCGCGCCGATCATCATGCCGATCGGCAGCGCGGCCAGGAGACCCAGCACCATCACCCAGGCGAGGGTGAACCAGCCGCTCGGGTGGGCCATGAGGTTGTCGAAGAGCAGGAAGCTCGGCACCAGCACGGCGACCGTCTGCGGCACCAGGCTCGCAGAGTGGAGCACGAGCTGCCCGGCGAAGTAGCCCGTCAGGCCACGCGGCACGGCCTTCGCGCGCAGCAGGGTGCCGTCCTCCTTCTCCATGGCCAGGCTGTAGGCCGGACCCACGATCAGTCCGAAGACGATGAGGCCGCCGAGGATGCTGGGCAGGGCGACCGACGGCAGCAGCAGGCCGGAGCCGTCGACCACGGTGTCGCGACGCAGGTAGAGGTAGCCCACGGCGAGGGCCGCCGTGGAGAGGTAGAACCACTGGTCCTGGGAGCTGCGCAGGCCCTGGACGAACTCGGTCCACCCGCGACCCAGCCCGAGGCGTACGGCGTGCGCCGTGCCGGCCGTCGCCCGTGTCGTCAGCGTCGCCATCTCACACCGCCCTCGAGAATGCCCGGACGGCCTCGTCGGCCTCCCCCGCCTCGTGCCGTTGCACGAGGTCGAGGTAGGCATCCTCGAGACTGGCCCGCCGCACCTCCAGGTCGACCACCGGCTCACCCGGCTCGTTGAGGAGCCTGCGGACGAAGTCGGTGGGGTCGTCGGCGGAGTGCACGAAGCGCTCACCTCCGCGCGTCCACTTCACCTCGACCCCGAGCGCGGCGCGCAACGCCAGCCGCTCGGCCGTGTCGTCGGCGACGATCCGGCCGCCCGCGAGCACCAGGACGCGGTCGGCGAGCTTCTCCGCCTCGTCGAGGTCATGGGTGGTCAGCAGGATCGTGGTGTGCTCGAGGTCGGCCAGGCGGTGCACGACCTGGTGGAAGTCGCGTCGCGCCTGCGGGTCGAAGCCGGCCGTCGGCTCGTCGAGGAACAGCACCTCGGGGCGGCCGATGATGCCCATGGCGACGTCGAGGCGGCGACGCTGGCCCCCGGAGAAGGTGGCGATCTTCTGGTCGGCGAGGTCGACGAGGCCTACCGTCTCGAGGAGCTCGTCGGTCGGCACCGGTCGCGTCCGCTCGTCCGTGGAGTAGGGCGCGTAGTAGCCGCCCATCTGGTCGAGCAGCGTGCGGGGGGTCCAGCGCGGGTGGTCGCGCCACGACTGCAGCACCACGCCCGTACGCGCCCGCCATGCCTCGCTCGCCCGTCGGGGGTCCTCACCGAGGACGCGGACGTCGCCGGCGGACCGGTCGCGGAACCCCTCCAGGATCTCGATGGTCGTGGTCTTGCCCGCCCCGTTGGGACCGAGCAGGCAGACCACCTCGCCCGCCTCGATCGCGAACCCGACGCCGCGCAGCACGTCCTTGTCGCCGTAGCGCATCCGGAGGTCGCTGACCTCGATGACCGTCCCCCGTGTGGTGTCCATCACCCGAAGATAGTCCTCGTGCTATGGAGATAGCAAGAGTGCTACATGCACGATCTCGAGGCCCGAGCCGGGCTCAGAGGAAGTCGAGCGGGTCGAACTGGTCGATCGGGATCACCCGCACCCGCGGGAGCGGGGAGTTGAAGGCACCGAGGTCGTACTCGAGGTCGAAGATCCGCACGCCGGGGAGGCTGCGGAACTGCGAGTTGACGAACTCGGTGAACCCGATGACGCCGACCTGCCGGCTGCCGTCGCACAACGCGGAGACCTGGTCGACGAAGTCGCCGTCGTGACTGACCAGCACCACGTCGGCCTCGCGGTGCACCAGCGCCTCGGCGGTGCGCTGGATCGCGATGTCGACGATCTTGCCCTCGCCGCTCAGCGGGATCGGCTTGAAGCCGATCGCGAGCAGCGCCTGGACGAAGCTGGTCGGCAGCTCGGTGCTCGCGGCCAGGAAGAACAGGCCGGTCACGTCCTGGTCGAAGGCACGCTCGGCCCACTCCAGCAGCCGGTCCCAGCGCGGACGCTCCTCCGGACGCGGTCGCCGACCCAGGATCGAGGTGCCCAGGGTGGCGTCGATGTTCTCCCCGTCGACGAGGAGGTAGGTCATCCGCTCAGCCATGCGAGGACTCTCCCACACGACTCCCCCGCACCCGTGGGCGAGCAGCGTGTGGGCTCAGGCGCTGTAGACGACCGTGAAGGACTCGACGACGTCGTCGCCCGACTGCGTCACGTCGGAGACCTGGACGAGCGCCCGCGGCTTCCCCGACCCGTCGCACAGGATCGAGAGCACGCCGACCTCCGGCAGCTCGCCGGCGTACTCCTCGGCGGGGGCGGTCGTCGCGCCCTTCTCGTCGGCGAGCACCTGCGCGACGAACGCGTCGGACTCCCCCGCCGTCTCGCCGTAGGCCCAGGCGGGCGGCGGCACCGACTCCAGCGCGGTGGGGCCGAAGTAGGTCGGCGCCGCGTTGAGCTTGGCGTGGAAGCGGGCGAGGTCCCAGAAGACGCGCAGCTCCTCGTGGTCGAAGTCGGTCTCGGACGGGTCGACCTCGGGTTGCATGCCCCGAAGGGTAGCGAGTCAGGCAACGCGCGCGACGTACGCCGCGAACTCGCGCGCCGCCTCCATCGACCCGGGCCGCGGCGGCGCCTGCGGGTCGAGCCCCTGGTCGCGGTCGGCCAGCACCTGCTGCAGCAGCGGCCGCCACCTCGGGTCACCGTGCACCATCGCCCAGCGCAGCGCGTCGCGCTTGCTGGCCACCTCGCCGGTGCGGACCGTGTAGAGGCTACGACTGGCCTGCACCACCAGGTAGCGCTGGCACCACGCGACCCTCGGCGGGCACCAGCCGAGCACCTCGTCGACCAGCGTCGCCAGGCCCGCGCGCGCCGCGTCGCGCAGCACCTCCTCGGGCACCGGCTCGACCAGCCCGACCGGGCACGGCCCGGCCAGCGTGATGCCGTGCTCGCGCAGGATCCAGCGGGTCCATGGCTGGTTGCAGTGCGTCGACCACTCCATCCGGTCCGACCCGTGGTCGACGTAGAGCCACTCGCGGCCGAGGCCCGCCGTCGTGCGCAGGTCGACCGCCACCGCGTACGAGCCCTCGAGGTGCCCCCACCAGAAGCCGTCGCGGTGGGGCAGGTCGTGGTGGAGGCGCCGCAGCGCGGCCTCCTGCGTGGCGTCGGGCCGCGCGCTCACCACGACGAGGAAGTCGCAATCGCTGTGCTCGTCCCCCGCGCCGAGGGCGAACGAGCCCTGCAGGTAGGCACCGACCAGCGCGTCGCCCAGCGCGTCGTGGGCGCCGGTGACGAGGTCGTGCAGCACGCCGTTGAGCAGGGCGTAGCGCGTGGGATGGGGGTTGAGCACGGTTGGAGTGTGCGCCTGCCCGCGTCCCGCCGCCACGCAATATCAGGGTCGCCGACCACGGCCGACGCGGGAGTGGCAGGGCCGGGTCCGGGTCCGCCCACCATGGCGGGGCTACGGTCGAAGGTCTCACCTACTCGGAGGTCCACCATGGGTCGTCTGCTCGTCTCCGGCGCCGCTGCTCTGCTCGGCCTGACCGTGCTCACCACGCCGCCCGCCGCGGCCCGGGCCGTGCCCCTCGACGGCACCTTCCCCTCCCGCATCGCACTGCCGGACGGCTTCCAGCCCGAGGGGATCGCGATCGGACCGGGACCGACGGCCTGGTTCGGCTCGAGGGCAGACGGCGACATCTACGAGGTGTCGCTGCGCACCGGCCGGGGCACGGTCATCAGCGAGGGACCCGGCACGCCGTCGGTGGGGCTGAAGTCCGACCGCAGGGGCCTGTTGTACGTCGCCGGCGGCACGTCCGGCACGGCCCGGGTCGTCGACACCGACACCGGAGCCGTGGTGGCGGACCTCGCCCTGACCGCCGGGCCTGCGTTCGTCAACGACGTCGTCCTGACCCGGGATGCCGCCTGGTTCACCGACTCCTCCCAACCGCAGCTCTACCGGCTCGGCCGCAGTGCGCGGGGACCCGCCGCCACGGCGACCACCCTCCCGCTCACCGGCGAGTGGGTGCAGGGCACGGGCTTCGGGGCCAACGGCATCAGCACCACGCCGAGCGGTCGCCATCTCCTCGTGGTCAACTCGACCAGCGGGCTGCTCTACCGGGTCGACCCCGGCACCGGGGTGGCCACCGAGGTCGACCTGGGTGGCGCGTCGCTCACGATGGGCGACGGCATGCTGCGCCACGGCCAGACCCTCTACGTCGTGCGCAACCGGATCAACGAGGTCGCCGTCCTGCGCCTGTCACGCAGCGGGCTCAGCGGTCGGCTGGTCCGCACGATCACCGCCGCGGACCTCGACGACGACACCAGCTTCGACGTGCCGACCACGGTCGCCCGCTACCGCGGCGACCTCTACCTGCCCAACGCGCGGTTCAACACCACGCCGACACCGACGACGCCCTACTGGGTGACGAAGGTGTCGGCGCGGGCCGGCAGCTGAGCGGCGGCCTCAGACGTTGAAGCCGAGCGCGCGCAGCTGCTCGCGCCCGTCGTCGGTGATCTTGTCCGGGCCCCACGGCGGCATCCAGACCCAGTTGATCGCGACGTCGCCGACGAGGCCCTCGAGGGCCGACTCGGTCTGGTCGGTGATGACGTCGGTCAGCGGGCAGGCCGCCGAGGTGAGGGTCATGTCGAGCACGGCGTTGCTGTGCTCGTCGAGGTGCACGCCGTAGACCAGGCCGAGGTCGACGACGTTGATCCCCAGCTCAGGGTCGACGACGTCCTTCATCGCCTCGGTGACGTCGTCGACGGTGACCGTCGACGTGCCGCCGGTCCCGCCGCCACCGATGGCCTCGGGCACCTCGGGCAGGTCGCTGTGGTCGGTCTGGTGGGTGGACTCGGTCATCGGGTCACTCCTTCGGTCTGGGCCTGGCTGGTCGCGTCCTTCCACGCCATCCAGGAGAGCAGCGCGCACTTCACGCGCGCGGGGAACTTGGCGACACCGGCGAAGGCGATGCCGTCCTCGAGGACGTCCTCGTCGGGCTCGACCTGACCCTTGCCCTGCATCAGCTCGAGGAAGGTCTGGTGGATCGTCATCGCCTCGTCGACCGGCCGGCCGATCACCAGGTCGGTCATCACGGACGCCGACGCCTGCGAGATCGAGCAGCCGACCGAGTCGTACGACACGTCCTCCACCACCCCGTCCGACAGGTGCACCCGCAGGGTGACCTCGTCGCCGCAGGTCGGGTTGACGTGGTGCACCTCGGCCTCGAAGGGGTCGCGCAGGCCCTTGTGGTGAGGGTTCTTGTAGTGGTCCAGGATGATCTCCTGGTAGAGCGCGTCGAGCTCGGTGCTCATCTCAACCCACCTTGAAGTAGCTGCGGGTGTGGTGGAGGCCCTCGACCAGCGCGTCGATCTCGGCGGGGGTCGTGTAGAGGTAGGACGACATCCGCGTCGAGCTCTGCACCCCGAACCGCGCGTGCGCCGGCTTGGCGCAGTGGTGCCCGGCCCGCACGGCGACGCCGCGCGAGTCGAGGACCTGGGCGATGTCGTGCGGGTGCACGCCCTCGAGCTCGAAGGCGATCGCGCCGCCGCGGTCGGCCGCGTCGAGCGGACCGAGGACGGTCAGGCCCGGGACGGTCTGCAGGCCCTCGAGGGCGTAGGCCGTGATCGCCTGCTCGTGGCGGTGGACGGAGTCCAGGCCGATGTGACGGAGGTAGTCGACGGCCGCGCCGAGCCCGACCGCCTCGACGATCGGCGGGGTGCCGGCCTCGAAGCGGTGGGGCGCCTTGGCGTACGTCGAGCGCGCCATGGTCACGGTCTCGATCATCTCGCCGCCGCCGTGGAAGGGCGGAAGCTCGTTGAGCAGCTCCTCGCGCCCCCACAGCACGCCGATGCCGGTCGGGCCGCAGACCTTGTGGCCGGTGAAGACCAGGAAGTCGCACCCGGTCGCCTGGACGTCCACGGGCAGCTGGGGCGCCGCCTGCGAGGCGTCGATCACCGACACGGCTCCGACCGCTCGGGCGCGCGCCACCAGGTCGGTGACCGGGTTGATCGTGCCGAGCATGTTGGAGACCCAGGTGAAGGCGACCACCTTGGTGTGCTCGTCGACCAGCCGGTCGGCGTCGGTCATGTCGAGCCGGCCGTCGTCGGTCAGCCCGAACCAGCGCAGCTCGGCGCCGGCGCGCTCGCAGGCGAGCTGCCACGACACGATGTTGGAGTGGTGCTCCATCTCCGTGATGACGACATTGTCGCCGGGGCCGAGCTCGATGGTGCGGGCCAGCAGGTTGAGCGCCTCGGTCGCGTTCTTGGTGAAGACGACCTCGTTGCGCGAGGGCGCGTTGAGGAACGTCGCCACCTGGTCGCGCGCCGCCTCGTAGGCCTCGGTCGACTCGGCGCCGAGCTGGTGCATCGCCCGGGCGATGTTGGCGTTGTGCCGCTCGAGGTGGTCGACCATCGTGTCGATGACGATCTGCGGCTTCTGCGAGGTGTTGGCGCTGTCGAGGTAGACCAGCGGCACTCCGCCCGCGAGCGTGCGCTCGAGGATCGGGAAGTCCTTGCGGATCACGTCGAGATCCGGAAGCAGTCCTTCCATGTCGTACCCCTTTCGGGCGGTGGGCGCACCGTGCTGGTCACGGCGGAGGGTGGAGGGTGCGGGGTGCCGCTCAGCGCGCCGCGGTGACGTAGCGGTCGTAGCCCTCGGCCTCGAGCTGGTCGGCGAGCTCCTTGCCGCCGGACTCGGCCACCTTGCCGTCGACGAACACGTGGACGTAGTCGGGCTCGATGTAGCGCAGGATGCGGGTGTAGTGGGTGATCAGCAGGACACCCTTGCCCTCGCGGCCGCGGAACCGGTTGACGCCCTCGGCGACGATCTTGAGCGCGTCGATGTCGAGGCCGGAGTCGGTCTCGTCGAGCACCGCGACCTTGGGGTCGAGCAGCTCGAGCTGGGCGATCTCGTGGCGCTTCTTCTCGCCGCCGGAGAAGCCCTCGTTGACGCTGCGGGTGCCGAAGGACGAGTCGAGGTTGAGCCGCTCGAGGGCGCCGTTGACGTCCTTGACCCACGTGCGCAGCTTGGGGGCCTCGCCGTCGATGGCGGTCTTGGCGGTGCGCAGGAAGTTGGACACCGAGACGCCGGGGACCTCGACGGGGTACTGCATGGCGAGGAACAGGCCGGCGCGGGCGCGCTCGTCGACGGAGAGCGACAGCACGTCCTGGCCGTCCAGCGTCACCGAGCCGCCGGTGATCGTGTACTTGGGGTGGCCGGCGATGGAGTAGGCCAGCGTCGACTTGCCGGAGCCGTTGGGCCCCATGATGGCGTGCGTCTCCCCGTCCATGATGGTGAGGGTGACGCCCTTGAGGATCTCCTTGGGGCCGTCCTCGGTGTCGACGGTGACGTGCAGGTCCTGGATGTCCAGCTTGCTCATGCGGGGGTGACTCCGTTCAGGGTGGTCTCGGTGTCGATGTACACGTCGGTGCCGCGTACCTCGATCGGGAAGGTGGCGACGGGCTCCGTCGCCGGCAGGTTGGTCGGCTTGCCGGTGCGCAGGTCGAACATCGACCCGTGCAGCCAGCACTCGATCTGGCAGTCGGCGACCTCGCCCTCGCTGAGCGCGACCGCGGCGTGGCTGCACTCGTTCTCCAGCGCGAAGACCTCGTCGCCGTTGCGGGCGACGACGATCTCGTAGCGCCCGAGGGTCACGGCGAGGCCCTGGTCGGCCGAGACCTCGTCGAGGGAGCAGGCGCGCTCGAACGCCATCAGGCCCCCGATGCGAAGGCGGCGAGCGAGCCGACGTCCTTGAGGACGTTCTTGGCGAGCTCGGCCTCGACGGTCGAGAGCAGGCGCTCCTCGATGGACGGCACGCCGACCTGGCGGATCAGGTCGTTGAAGAAGCCGTGCACGACCAGTCGCTGGGCCTCGGCCTCGGAGATGCCGCGGGACTGGAGGTAGAACAGCTGCTCGTCATCGAACCGCGCGGTGGCCGAGGCGTGGCCGGCGCCCTCGATCTCGCCGGTCTCGATCTCGAGGTTGGGGATCGAGTCGGCCCGGCAGCCGTCGGTGAGGACCAGGTTGCGGTTCTCCTCGTAGGTCTCGATCCCCTCGGCGATCTTGCGGATCAGCACGTTGCCGACCCACACGGTGTGCGCCTTCTCGCCCTGCAGCGCGCCCTTGTAGACGGCGTGGGACTTCGTGCGGGGGGCGGTGTGGTCGGCGAAGATCCGGTGCTCGATGTGCTGGCCGGCGTCGGCGAAGTAGAGGCCGAGCAGCTCGGCGGAGCCACCGGGACCGTCGTAGGTGACGTTGGCGTCCATCCGCACCAGGTCGCCGCCGAAGGAGATGGCGGCGTGCTTGTAGGTCGCGTCGCGACCCACGAGCGCCTGGTGGTGCGAGAGGTGGACGGCGTCGTCGGCCCAGTCCTGGATCGAGACGACGCTCGCCTCGGCGCCGTCGGCGACCACGACCTCGACCACGGCCGCGACCGCGGCCGAGCCGGTGTGGTTGAGCACGACGACGCCCTTGCTGTGGCGCCCGAACCGCAGCACGACGTGGGCACCGCTGGTGACGTCGGCGTCGGTGCCGTCGACCTCGAGGACGATCGGCTCCGTGGCCTCGACGTCGGCGGGCACGTCGACGAGCAGCGTGGCAGGCACGTCGGCGAGGACGCGGGCGGTGAACCGGGTGTTGGGCACCCAGCCGCTCACGCCGCGCAGCGCCGTGGCCTCGTCGCCGGTGACGACGCCCACGGAGACGCCCTCGGGCGCGGTCCAGGTGGCGTCGACGTTGCGCCCGTCGAGCGGGGCGTCGGCGTGCAGGCCCTTGAGCCGCTTGAGCGGCGTGAAGCGCCAGATCTCCTCGCGGCCGGTGGGGACCACGTGGTCGGCGACGGCGAACGAGCCGGCCGGGTGCAGGTGGCTCTCGACCCGGTCGGCGGGTGCCTGCTCCAGGGCGGAGCGGACGGAATCGGTGGTGACGGTCACTACATCTCTTTCTGGTACGTCGGACGAGGGCGGGCGGCGTCGATCAGCCGACCGCGCCCTCCATCTGCAGCTCGATCAGGCGGTTGAGCTCGAGGGCGTACTCCATCGGCAGCTCCTTGGCGATCGGCTCGACGAAGCCGCGCACGATCATCGCCATCGCCTCGTCCTCCTCCATGCCGCGCGACATGAGGTAGAAGAGCTGGTCGTCGGAGACCTTCGAGACGCTCGCCTCGTGGCCCATCGACACGTCGTCCTCGCGGATGTCGACGTAGGGGTAGGTGTCGCTGCGGCTGATCTGGTCGACCAGCAGCGCGTCGCAGAGCACGTTGGACTTCGAGCCGTAGGCGCCCTCGTTGACCTGGATCAGCCCGCGGTAGGACGTGCGCCCGCCGCCGCGCGCCACCGACTTGCTCAGGATCGAGCTCGAGGTGTGCGGCGCCGCGTGCACCATCTTGGCGCCGGCGTCCTGGTGCTGGCCCTCGCCCGCGAACGCGATCGAGAGCGTCTCGCCCTTGGCGTGCTCGCCCATCAGGTAGACGGCGGGGTACTTCATCGTCACCTTGGAGCCGATGTTGCCGTCGACCCACTCCATCGTCGCGCCGGCCTCGCAGGTGGCGCGCTTGGTGACGAGGTTGTAGACGTTGTTGGACCAGTTCTGGATGGTCGTGTAGCGGACCCGGGCGCCCTTCTTGACGATGATCTCCACGACGGCGGAGTGCAGCGAGTCGGAGGAGTAGATCGGCGCGGTGCAGCCCTCCACGTAGTGCACGTAGGAGTCCTCGTCGGCGATGATCAGCGTCCGCTCGAACTGGCCCATGTTCTCGGTGTTGATCCGGAAGTAGGCCTGGAGCGGGATGTCGACGTGGACGCCCTTGGGCACGTAGATGAACGATCCGCCCGACCACACCGAGGTGTTGAGCGCGGCGAACTTGTTGTCACCGACCGGGATGACGGTGCCGAAGTACTCCTTGAAGAGCTCCTCGTGCTCCTTCAGCGCGGTGTCGGTGTCGACGAAGATGACGCCCTTCTCCTCGAGGTCCTCGCGGATCGAGTGGTAGACGACCTCCGACTCGTACTGCGCGGCCACACCGGCGACGAGGCGCTGCTTCTCCGCCTCGGGGATGCCGAGCCTGTCGTAGGTGTTCTTGATGTCCTCGGGCAGGTCCTCCCACGAGGTGGCCTGCTTCTCCGAGGAGCGCACGAAGTACTTGATGTTGTCGAAGTCGATCGTCGACAGGTCGGAGCCCCACGTCGGCATCGGCTTGCGGTGGAAGAGCTTGAGGCCCTTCAGGCGCAGGTCGAGCATCCACTGCGGCTCGGACTTCTTGCCGGAGATGTCGCGTACGACGTCCTCGTTGAGGCCACGGGTCGCGGTCGCGCCGGCGTCGTCCTTGTCGGCCCACCCGAACTCGTAGCGGCCGATGCCCTTGAGCTCGGGGTTGAGGTCTTCGATGCTCAGGTTCTGGGTCATGCCTGCTCCTTTGTCGGGTCCGTCTCCGGGTCCGTCTTGAGGGTCTGGGGGATGCACGTGGTGCAGACGCCGTCGCCGTGGGCGATGGTCGCCAACCGCTGGACGTGGGTGCCGAGCACGGAGGCGATCGCCTCGGTCTCGGCCTCGCAGAGCTGCGGGAACTCGTGGGCGACGTGGGAGACCGGGCAGTGCTGCTGGCACAGCTGCTCCCCCACGCTGATGCCGCGGACGGGGGCGAGGTCGCGCACCGAGGCGGCGTAGCCGTTCTGGGTGAAGACCTGGGCGAGGGCCTCGGCGGGCGTGAGGTCGGGGTCGCCGGAGATGGCGGTGGCGTAGTCGCGCGCCACGAACGAGACCCGGCGCCGGGCGAACTCCACGACGGCGTCCTCGCCCTGCGTCTCGGCCAGGAACCGCAGCGCCTGCACGGCGAGGTCGTCGTACTGCTGGTCGAAGCTGTCGCGCCCGGCCTGCGTCAGGGCGAAGACCTTGGCGGGGCGCCCGCGCCCGCGGGTGCCGTAGACCTTCTGCTCGCGCGACTCCACGACTCCCTCGTCGGCGAGGTGGTCGAGGTGGCGGCGCACGGCGGCGGGCGTGAGGTCGAGGCGGAGCGCCAGGTCGGCGGCCGTGGACGGGCCGTTCTCGAGGATGGTGCGGGCCACGCGGTCGCGCGTGGGCGCATCGCCCTCACGCTGTCCGGTCGCCGTCCTCACGAATTCCACAACGCAAGTGTGTCGTTATTGCTTCCCGTGGTTCAAGCAAGGGTCACCTAAGTGACCCCGGCCACCACGCAGCGGCCGGTCGCAGCGGCCGGTCGCTCAGTCGGCGGTGCGGGCCCGGAAGGTGCGGATCGCCAGGGGCGCCACGACCGCGGTGATCAGCACGATCCAGCCGATCGTGAAGGGGATCGGGTGGTGCATGGGGAACGCCGCCCCCGCGGCCAGGGGCTGGTCGTTGCCCCAGAGCTCGCGCACGGCCTGGGTGAGCGAGGAGATCGGGTTCCACTCGGCGATGACCCGCAGGAAGGTGGGCATCCGGTCGGTGGGAGCGAAGGTGTTGGCCAGGAACGTGATCGGGAACATCGTCGCGAACATGACGCCGTTGACCGCCTCGACGGACCTCATCGCCGAGCCGACCCAGATGCCGACCCAGATCATCGCGAAGCCCCACCCGAGCAGCAGGAGGTAGCCCAGGGCCGCCTCCAGCACGTTGGTGTGGATGCGCCAGCCGATCACCAGCCCGGTCAGCGACATCACGACCAGACCGATCGAGGCGTGCACCAGGCTCGACATGCTCCGGCCCACCAGGACCGCCGCGGGGTTGATCGGGAGTGAGCGCATCCGGTCGACGATGCCCTTGTCGAGGTCGGCGGTGAGGCCGACGGCGACGATGAACGAGGCGAACGCGACGGTCTGGGCCATGATCCCGGCCAGCAGGAACGCCCGGTAGCCGGCGGGGGTCGCCACGTCGATCGAGGAGCCGAAGACGTAGGCGAACAGCAGCACGAACATGACCGGCTGGATGGTGACGTCCATCAGCATCTCGGGCATGCGCCGGATGTGGAGGAAGTTGCGGCGGGCGATGGCCCACGACTGCGTCAGCAGCCCGGTGGCGCGGATCTCGGGTCGTTCGAGCGTGGTCATCGGGCTCTCCCTCCTGTGGTCTCCCCCGCGCCCTGACCGGCGTGGTCGTCGCTCTCGTCATCGGTCGGCTGCTCGGCGCGGTGCCCCGTGAGGTGGAGGAACACGTCGTCGAGGCTCGGCCTCTTCAACCCGATGTCGTCGAGCACGATGTCGCTCTCGTCGAAGATCGCGGCCACGCGGGTCATGTGACCCAGACCCTCGGCGGGCGCGGTGAGCTGGCGCGCGCCGACGTCGACGTGCACCTCGCGCACGTGGGGGCCGAGCAGCGCCCGGGCCGCCTCGAGCTCGCCGGCGTGGGAGACCGTCACGACGAGGGCGGCGGCGCCGGACTGGTCCTTGAGCTGGAGCGGGGTGCCCTCCGCGATCACCGTCCCGCGGTCGATGACCACGATGTTGTCGGCGAGCTGGTCGGCCTCCTCGAGGTATTGAGTCGTCAGCAGCAGCGTCGTGCCGTCGCCGACGAGCTCGCGGAGCACCTCCCACAGCTCCACGCGCGAGCGCGGGTCGAGGCCGGTGGTCGGCTCGTCGAGGAAGAGCACGGGAGGCGTCGCGATGAGGCTGACCGCGAGGTCGAGGCGTCGTCGCATGCCCCCGGAGTAGGTCTTGGCCGTGCGGTTGCCGGCGTCGGCGAGCGAGAAGCGCTCCAGCAGCTCGTCGCTGGCGCGCCGGATGTAGACCGGGTCGAGGCCGTAGAGGCTCCCGATGAGGCGGAGGTTCTCCCGGCCGGTGAGGAGCTCGTCGACGGTCGCGGCCTGCCCCGTCAGGCCCATGCTGCGCCGCACCGCCGCCGCGTCGGCCAGGATGTCGTGACCGGCCACCCGCCCGGTGCCCGCGGTGGGGCGGGTCAGGGTGGTCATCATCCGCACCGTGGTCGTCTTGCCGGCGCCGTTGGGGCCGAGGAGTCCGAGCACCGAGCCCTCGGGGACGACGAAGGAGACCCCGTCGACCGCGACGGTGTCGCCGAAGTGCTTGACGAGGCCCTCGGCCTCGATCGCGTACGCGCGTGCCATGGACCTCACGCTAGTCGCGGGGACCGACAACCGCTCCTGATTAACCCGCACCTAGAATCGGGACGTGCCACCCGCCTCCCCCGCCGTCGAGATCGACGGCCTGGTGATGGCCTACGGCGACAAGGTGGCCGTCGACGGGCTGTCGCTCGAGGTGGCCCGCGGCTCGGTCACCGCCGTGCTGGGCCCCAACGGGGCAGGCAAGACGACCACGCTCGAGACGTGCGAGGGCTACCGCGCTCCGCAGCGCGGCACCGTGCGCGTGCTCGGCCTGGACCCCCAGCGCGACCGCGCGGCGCTCCACCCCCGGATCGGGGTGATGCTGCAGAGCGGCGGTGCGTGGAGCGGCGTACGCGCGGTGGAGATGCTCGAGCACATGGCCTCGCTGCACGCCCGCCCGCTCCCCACGGGGATGCTCGTGGGGCGGCTCGGCCTCGCCGACTGCGGGCGGACGCCCTACCGTCGGCTCTCGGGCGGCCAGAAGCAGCGGCTCGGGCTCGCCATCGCGCTGGTCGGGCGCCCCGAGCTCGTGTTCGTCGACGAGCCGACCGCCGGCATGGACCCGCAGGCGCGGCGCACGACGTGGGAGCTGCTCGAGGAGGTCCGCGCCGACGGGGTGACCGTCGTGCTGACGACCCACCACATGGACGAGGCCGAGCACCTCGCCGACCGCATCCACATCATCGACCGCGGCACCGTGATCGCGAGCGGCACACCGGCAGAGCTCACCCGCGGTGGGCGCTCAGCGACCATCCGGCTGGTGGTCAACCGGCCCTTCCCCGAGGGCGCGCCCGAGTCGCTCCGCGCCGAGCTCGGCCCGGACACCGAGGTCCGCCAGCTCGACGAGGTGAGCATGCTCGTCCACGGTCCCGCCGACGGCTCCACGCTCGGTCGGGTGTCGCGGTGGTGCGAGCACCACGAGGTGCTGCCCCAGACGCTGACCCTCGGCCAGCGCACCCTGGAGGACGTGTTCCTCGAGCTCACCGGACGGGAGCTGGCGCCGTGAGCACGACACCGACTCCGGACACCGGGCTCACCGCCGTCGGCACCGCCGGTGCCGCTCGCTCCACCGGCATGTTCGCGCCCGACCCGGGTGCGGCGTCGCTGGCGGCGATGGTGCTGACCCAGGCCCGGATGGAGGCGCGGCTGATGCTGCGCAACGGCGAGCAGCTGCTCCTCGCCATCGTGATCCCGGTGATCGTGCTCGTGGGCGGCGTCGTGGCAGCCGCGCGCCTCGACCGCACGGTCGACGGCCGCGCGGCGATCGACGTCCTGGCCCCGGGCGTCCTGGCGCTCGCCGTCATGTCGACCGCGTTCACCTCGGTCGCCATCGCCACCGGCTTCGAGCGGCGCTACGGCGTCATCAAGCTGCTCGGCTCGTCGCCGCTGCCGCGCCACGGCCTGCTGCTGGGCAAGGTGGTGGCGCTGCTCAGCGTCGTCGCGCTCCAGCTCGTGGTGCTGGTCGCCGTCGCCCTCGTCATGGGGTGGGAGCCGTCGCTCGACCACCCGGCCCGCACGCTGCTCGGCGTGGCGCTCGCCGTGGCGCTCGGCACGGCGGCCTTCGCCTCGCTCGGGCTCCTCGTCGCCGGCGCGCTCCGGGCCGAGGCCACTCTCGCGCTGGCCAACCTCGTCTACCTGCTCCTCATGGCGGGCGGCGGCATCGTCCTGCCCGCCAGCACCTACGGCGCCGCCGGCGCGTTCGTCGAGTGGCTGCCCTCGGGCGCGCTCGGCGAGGCGATGCGCGCGGCACTGGTGCACGCGAGCATCGACGCTCGATCCCTGCTCGTGCTGGCGGCGTGGACGCTGCTCGGCACGCTGCTCACGGCACGGACCTTCAGGTGGGAATGATGGGACACACCCTGCTCGACCGTCTCGCACGGTTCCTCTGGCCCCTCGCGGTGGCCAACCTGCTCGCCAACATCGGCATCGTCGTCACCGGCGCCGCCGTGCGGCTGACCGGCTCCGGACTGGGCTGCCCGACGTGGCCGCGCTGCACCGACGAGTCATACGTCGCGCACGGCGAGCTCGGCATGCACGGTGCCATCGAGTTCGGCAACCGGCTGCTCACCTTCGTGCTCGCGGCGGTGGCGGTGCTGTGCTTCCTCGCGGCCGTCGGCGCCCGGCACCGACGGGCGACGCGGCTGTCGTTCGTCGTGGGCCTCGGGATCCCCCTGCAGGCCGTGCTCGGCGGCATCACCGTGCTCACCGACCTCAACCCGTGGATCGTGGCCGGCCACTTCCTGGTGTCGATGGCGATCATCATGGTCTGCGTCGCGCTGCTCGACGAGCTGCGCAGCCCTTCGCGGGGGCTGGCTCCGGCCCTGCCGCGCACGCTCGCCTGGGCCAACCTCGCCGTCGGCTGGGTGGTGCTCTACCTCGGCACGGTCGTGACCGGAGCGGGCCCGCACGCCGGCGACACCGACTCCCCGCGCAACGGCCTCGACCCGGCCGTCGTCTCACAGGTCCACGCGATCGCGGTCTACGTCCTCGTCGCGCTCACCGTCGCGCTGCTCGTGGTCGCGCTGCGTGGTGGGCACCGGTGGCTGGCGCAGGTCACGGCGCTCGTGCTGCTGATCGAGGTGCTCCAGGGCGTCCTCGGGTGGGTGCAGTACTGGCTGGAGCTCCCGATCGGCCTGGTCGCGCTGCACATGCTCGGCGCCGGCCTGCTCGCGGCGGGGCTGGCCCGCATCGCGCTGGCCGTGCTGCCCCACCAGGGCTCCGCGGAGGCGCGCGCGGACGGCGAGCCGCAGAGGCTCGCCGCCACGCGCATCGTCCCCTCCTAGGACGCGGGCCGACCGGTCACAGCTTGCGGGCGAAGATGACCGTCCGCTTGGCGTAGTCGTCGGCCTTGCAGCCGACGAGCACGATGCGGGCCGGCCCGGCCACCGAGTAGAGCGAGCCCATCCGCCTCCTGGCCGACCAGAACTCACGCTTGGTGACCTCGAACCGGCAGCCGGCGACGGTGATCCTGTCGCCGCGCCGCAGCGTCGCCCAGTGGTCGGCCACCCCGTTGCCGGCGCGCCACGCGTGGCCGGCGTAGACGGTGCTGCCGGTGGGGTCGCACGGCGGGTCGCCCTTGGCCCAGGTGTAGACGGCGCCGCGGAGCCGGTCGCCGACGGCGAGCGTGTCGTTGCGCGCCGGCACCTTGACCACCACGGCGTCGGTGCCGGTGCGCGCGATCGTGAGCCGGTCAGGGGCGGCGTGAGCCACGCCCTGACCGGCCGCCACGGTCACGCCGAGCGTGAGCGCAGCCACGAGCCCTGCAGCCCGGACCCGTGTCATCGGTGTCCGGTGTTGGGCGCGACCTCCGGTGCGCTGGCGCACGGGCGGGTGCGGAAGGTCATCTTCCACACCTGCTTGCCCTGCAGGCGGAACGTCGCGTCGGCCGCGTGCGCACGGACCGTCACGCGGGGCGACGTGGCCTTGAGCCAGGCACCCTGACGCAGGACCTTGCCCTTCGAGGTGTAGACGACGCCGGTGCGCTTGTGGACCTTGAAGACGTCGCCGCGGGTGCCGCACTTGTCGATCATGCGGGCGCGGGCCGACACGACGCGCGCCTCGGCCGGCAGCACCTCGGGCGGGGTGACGACCGGCGGGGTGACGACCGGGGTCGGGCACGGCTGGTTGCTGTCGACCGGCGCCGGGAAGGTGACGGTGGTCGCGCCGCCCGGGAACTGGGTGCCCGCGGTGGTCGTGACCGTGACGCTGCCGTCGGGGTTGGTGACCGCGCTCCAGGGGCCCGGGGGCACCTGGCCGTAGTGCGCGTTGCCCGGGCCGCAGTCGTCGACGACCGGGATCGTCGGCGGCTCCACGGTCGTGACGTTGCAGCCGTCCTCGAACTTCTCGACCGGGATGCTGCCGGAGCTGGTGTTGGTGGAGCCGTTGTCCCACCGCGCCGACAGCGTCAGCGTCTGGGTGGAGGTCGGCTTGGTGGTGACCGTCTCGGTGAAGGTGCGCGTCTGCCTGCTGGTCAGCGGCGTGCCGACCGGGACGACGGCGGAACGGTTGCTCGCGGTGATGGTCTCGGTGCGCGCCTCGCTGTTGACGACGCGCCAGGTGACGGCCCAGCCGCCTCCGGTCTTGCAGGCCACCGTTCCGCTGATCGTGTTGTGGTGGGCGCTGGCCGCGCCGGCGATGCCGACGACGGCGAAGCCCACTCCCAGGACGAGGGTGAGCACCCTCGAGACCCCCCGGTGAAGCGTGCGAGGACGAACCCCCGTGCCGGTCGCGCCCCCCGCGGTCCGGTCACGTCGTACTCGTGGTGAAGACATGCAGAACTACCCCCTGCTCCCACGGGGATGGCCCACTGCCATCCCCTCACGATGCATTCAACGTGGGTTCGAGCAGAAAGACCCGAAACGTCTCCTCAAGAAAACGGCCAAATCTTCCGCATTCGCCTGACAAGACCTTCAAAGTTGCGCTAAACGTACGAATTTTGCGTTATCGGCCGAGCAGGGGGTCGAGCGCGACGGCGACGAAGAGCAGCGAGAGGTAGAGGTTGGACGCGTGGAAGAGCCGCATCGGGTTGATGTCGGCCAGCGCCTCCGAGCCCCTGGCCCGCTTCCACATCCGGTGCGCCTCGAGGAGGAACACCGCACCCAGGACGGCCGCGGCGACCGGGTAGACGAGGCTGGTGTCGGCGACGGGCCAGAGCAGGAGCGAGGTCGCGACCATCACCCAGCTGTAGATCACGACCTGGCGGCCGACCTCGGCGGCCGGCTTGACGACCGGCAGCATCGGCACGTCGACGTTGCGGTAGTCCTCGCGGTAGCGCAGGGCGAGCGCCCAGGTGTGCGGGGGCGTCCAGAAGAACACGACCAGGAACAGCACGACCGGCGTCCACGCCAGCTCGCCGGTCACCGCGGTCCAGCCGATCAGCGCCGGGAAGCAGCCCGCCAGCCCGCCCCAGACGATGTTCTGGGTGGTGCGGCGCTTGAGCAGCATCGTGTAGACGAAGACGTAGAACGCGTTGGCGAGCACCGCCAGCACGGCCGAGAGCCCGTTGACCCACAGCGCCAGCACGACCGTCGACAGCACCGCCAGCACGGTCGCGAAGACGAGCGCCGAGACCGGCGAGACGATGTGGCGCGGCAGCGCGCGCCGGCGCGTACGCCGCATCTGCTCGTCGATGTCGCGGTCGTAGATGCAGTTGTAGGCCGACGCCGAGCCGGCCGAGAGCGCTCCGCCGACGACCGTGGCGGCCACCAGGCCGAGCGGCGGGATCCCGCGCTCGGCGAAGAACATCACCGGGACGGTCGTGAGCAGGAGCAGCTCGATGACGCGCGGCTTGGTGAGCCCGACGTAGGCCCCGACGACGTCGCGCCAGGTCTTCGGTCCCTCGGGATCGGCGCCCCCGCCGGTCGACGGCCGGGCGGACGCGGCTGCGTGCGGGCCGGCGTGGGACACAGTGCAGAACCTCGGGAGGACGGGAGCGGATGGAACGCGGACGGCGAGGGAACCGGGGGGTGAGCTTCCAGCTGGTTCCCGGCGTGCGGGACGACCCTCGAGCAAGGTCGAGTCTACTCGGCCGCGAGGATAGGGTCGCAGTCGAGGCCACCCCTGCCGGGCTGTGATCTCGACTGCACCTGGTTGCACCCATTGAGAGGAACTGCGTTGACCGAGAAGTCCGCCCTGCCCGCCACCCTCGAGTGGGACGACATCGACCGCCGCGCCGTCGACACGGCGCGGGTGCTGGCGATGGACGCGGTCCAGAAGGTCGGCAACGGCCACCCCGGCACGGCCATGAGCCTGGCCCCGGCCGCCTACCTGCTCTTCCAGAAGGTGATGCGGCACAACCCGGCCGACCCGAACTGGACCGGTCGGGACCGGTTCGTGCTGTCGTGCGGGCACAGCTCGATCACGCTCTACACCCAGCTGTTCCTCGGCGGGTGGGGCCTGGAGATCGAGGACCTGCGCACGCTGCGCACCTGGGGCAGCAAGACCCCCGGGCACCCCGAGTACGGCCACACCGCCGGCGTGGAGACGACCACCGGCCCGCTCGGCCAGGGCGTCGCCAACGCGGTCGGCATGGCCATGGCGGCCCGCCGCGAGCGGGGCCTGCTCGACCCCGACACCCCCGAGGCCGACTCCCCGTTCACCCACCACGTCTACGCGCTGTGCTCCGACGGCGACCTGCAGGAGGGCGTGAGCGCCGAGGCCTCCTCGATCGCCGGCACCCAGCAGCTCGGCAACCTCACGGTGATCTACGACGCCAACCGGATCTCGATCGAGGGAGACACCGACGTCGCGTTCACCGAGGACGTCGGCGCACGCTACGAGGCCTACGGCTGGCACGTGCAGCACGTCGACTGGACCAACGACGGCACGGACTACGTCGAGGACGTCCCCGAGCTCTACGCCGCGGTCCGCGCGGCCGACGCGGTCACCGACCGGCCCAGCCTCATCGTGCTGCGCACGCTCATCGCGTGGCCCGCCCCCCACGCACAGGGCACGGGCAAGTCCCACGGCTCCGCCCTCGGCGCGGAGGAGGTCGCGGCCACCAAGGAGGTCCTCGGCTTCGACCCCGACAAGCACTTCGAGGTGCCCACCGACGTGATCGAGCGCACGCGCTCGCTGGTGGCGCGCGGCAAGGAGCAGCAGGCCGCGTGGCAGGAGCGCTTCGACGCGTGGCGCTCCGCCGCGTCCGACGACGTCCTCCAGACGTTCGAGCGGATGCAGACCCGCGCGCTGCCCGCCGGGCTCGCCGACGTGCTGCCGAGCTTCGACGCCGACCCCAAGGGCGTGGCCACCCGCAAGGCCTCGGGCGCGGTCATCAACGCGGTCGCGGCCGTCATGCCGGAGCTGTGGGGCGGCTCGGCCGACCTCGCCGAGTCCAACAACACCACCATCGAGGACGCCCCGTCGTTCATCCCCGAGAGCCGGTCCACCGACCAGTGGACGGGCGACCCGCTCGCCGGCCGGGTGCTGCACTTCGGCATCCGCGAGCACGGCATGGGCGGCATCCTCAACGGCATCGCGCTGCACGGCGGCACCCGCGTCTTCGGGGGCACGTTCCTCACCTTCAGCGACTACATGCGCGGCTCGGTCCGTCTGGCGGCGCTGATGGGCCTGCCGGTCACCTACGTCTGGACCCACGACTCCATCGGCCTCGGCGAGGACGGCCCGACGCACCAGCCGATCGAGCACCTCGCCGCGTTGCGCGCGATCCCCGGCCTCGACGTCGTACGCCCTGCCGACGCCAACGAGACCGCCGCCGCGTGGCACGCCGTGCTCCAGCACACCGACCGGCCCGCCGGCATCGCGCTGACCCGCCAGAACGTACCCGTCTTCCCGCGAGGCGAGGACGGCTTCAGCGACACCTCCAACGTCCACCGCGGCGGCTACGTCCTGATCGACGCCCCCACCATCGACGACCGCGCCGGCGAGCCCGACGTGATCTTGATGGGCACCGGCTCCGAGGTGCAGGTGGCGGTCGCGGCCCGCGAGCTCCTCGCCGCCGACGGCATCCGCGCCCGGGTCGTCTCGCTTCCCTGCCTGGAGTGGTTCGAGGAGCAGGAGGAGGCCTACCGCGAGACCGTCCTGCCGCCCACCGTCAAGGCCCGCGTGTCGGTCGAGGCCGGCGTCAAGCAGGGCTGGCGCGACTATGTCGGCGACCACGGCCGCATCGTCTCCATCGACCACTACGGCGCCTCGGCCGACTACGCGCGGATCTACGAGGAGTTCGACATCACCGGCGAGGCCGTGGCCAACGCGGCCCGCGACAGCCTGCGCACCCTGACCGACTGACCGCGTCCCGCACGACGACCCACAGGAGGCACCACATGAACGACCGTCTCAAGGCCCTGGCTGACGCCGGGGTGTCCATCTGGCTCGACGACCTCTCGCGCGAGCGCCTGGAGACCGGCAACCTGGCCGACCTGGTGAAGAACAGCAACGTCGTCGGCGTGACGTCCAACCCCGCCATCTTCCAGACCGCGCTCGCCGACGGCGAGCGCTACGACGCCCAGGTCCGCGAGCTGGCCGCCGAGGGCGCCGACGTCGACCGCGCCACGCTCGTCATCACCACCGACGACGTGCGCGAGGCCTGCAAGGTGATGCGCCCCGTCTTCGACGCCACCGACGGCGTCGACGGCCGCGTCTCGATCGAGGTCTCCCCCGGGCTGGCGCACGCCACCGACGAGACGGTCGCGGAGGCGGCGACGCTCCACGAGACCGTCGGCGAGCCCAACGTGATGATCAAGATCCCCGGCACCAAGGAGGGCTGGCCGGCGATCACCCAGACCATCGCCGCCGGCATCTCGGTCAACGTGACGCTGATCTTCGGCCTCGAGCAGTACCGCAACGTGATGGAGGCCTACGTCACCGGGCTCGAGCAGGCCGCCGCCAACGGCCACGAGCTCGCCGACATCCACTCGGTCGCGTCCTTCTTCGTCTCGCGCGTCGACTCCGAGGTCGACAAGCGGCTCGAGGCGACGACCCAGGGGCCCGGCACCGACCCGGCCCTGCGCGGCAAGGCGGGAGTCGCCAACGCGCGGCTGGCGTTCCAGATGTACGAGGAGTTCTTCCGTGGCGAGCGCTGGGAGGCCCTCGAGGCCAAGGGCGCGCGCAGGCAACGCCCGCTGTGGGCCTCGACCGGCGTGAAGAACCCCGACTACGACGACACGATGTACGTCGTCGACCTGGTCGTGGAGAACACCGTCAACACGATGCCGGAGAAGACCCTCGACGCCGTCGCCGACCACGGCGAGGTGCGCGGCGACCGGGTGCGACCGTTCTACGACGACGCGCACGCCCACATGCAGGCACTGGCCGAGGCCGGGATCGACTACGACGACGTGATCAAGGCCCTGATCAAGGAGGGCGTCGACAAGTTCGTCGTCGCCTGGGACGAGCTGCAGTCGACCCTCTCGAAGTCACTCGAGGCCGCTCGGGCATGAGCGCCGGCGCCGTCGACCCCACGACCACCGAGGCGTGGGCGCGGCTCGCAGCGCTCGCGGAGTCCTACGAGCCCGACCTGCGACGCGACCTGACGGCGGCGTGGGTCGAGCGGCAGACGCTCACTGCTGCCGACCTGCACGTCGACCTGTCGAAGAACCTCGTCGACGCCGACGTGGAGGCCGCGCTGCTGGCGCTGGCCGACCAGGTCGGGGTCGCCGCGCGACGCGACGCGATGTTCGCCGGCGAGCACATCAACGTCACCGAGGACCGCGCGGTCCTGCACACCGCGCTCCGGCTGCCGGCCGACGCGTCGCTGACCGTCGACGGCCAGGACGTCGTCGCCGAGGTCCACGAGGTGCTCGCCCGGGTCTACGACTTCGCCGACCGGGTCCGGTCCGGCGCGTGGACCGGTGTGACCGGGCGGCGCATCGAGACGGTCGTCAACATCGGCATCGGCGGCTCCGACCTGGGCCCGGTGATGGCCTACGAGGCGCTCGAGCCCTACCGCCAGGACGGGGTGTCCTGCCGCTTCATCAGCAACATCGACCCGACCGACGCCGGCCAGGCGCTGGCCGGGCTCGACCCCGAGACCACGCTCTTCATCGTCTCGAGCAAGACCTTCGGCACCCTCGAGACGCTCACCAACGCCCGGCTCTGCAAGGCGTGGCTGCTCGACCGGCTCCCCGACGGCAGCGACCCGCAGGACGCGGTCGCCCGGCACTTCGTGGCCGTCTCGACCGCCCTCGACAAGGTCGCCGACTTCGGCATCGACCCCGACAACGCGTTCGGCTTCTGGGACTGGGTCGGCGGGCGCTACTCGATGGACTCCGCCATCGGCCTCTCGCTGGTCGTGGCCATCGGTCCCGAGCACTTCGCCGAGATGCTGGCGGGCTTCCACGCGATGGACGAGCACTTCCGCGCCTCCCCGCCGGAGGACAACGTCCCGCTCCGGATGGGGCTGCTCAACGTCTGGTACGCCAACTTCCTCGGCGCCCACACCCACGCCGTGCTCCCCTACGCGCAGCTGCTGCACCGCTTTCCCGCCTACCTCCAGCAGCTCACGATGGAGTCCAACGGCAAGGGCGTGCGCTGGGACGGCTCGGCGGTCGACTACGAGACCGGCGAGGTGTTCTGGGGCGAGCCGGGCACCAACGGCCAGCACGCGTTCTACCAGCTCATCCACCAGGGCACCCGGCTCGTGCCGGCCGACTTCATCGCCTTCGCGCGGCCGGCGTACGACCTCGTCGACGAGGTCGACGGCGAGCGGGTGGACGTCCACGAGCTGCTGCTGGCCAACTTCCTGGCCCAGACCAGGGCCCTCGCTCTCGGCCGGACGGCCGACGAGGTGCGCGCCGAGGGCGTCGCGGAGGAGCTGGTGGCGGCGCGGACGTTCCCCGGCAACCGGCCCACCACCTCGATCATGGCGCCGGCGCTGACCCCCTCCGTGCTGGGCCAGCTGGTCGCGCTCTACGAGCACATCACGTTCGTCCAGGGCGCCGTGTGGGGCATCGACAGCTTCGACCAGTGGGGCGTCGAGCTCGGCAAGCAGCTCGCCCAGGAGGTGCGCCCCGCGGTCGCCGGCGACGCGTCGGCCGCGGCCGGGCAGGACCCCTCCACCCAGGCGCTGATCCGCTTCTACCGGGAGCACCGCTCCTCCGAACCACGACTGGGGGACCCCGCATGACCTACGTCAACCCGCTGCGCGATCCGCAGGACCGACGGCTGCCGCGCATCGCCGGCCCGTGCGGCATGGTCCTGTTCGGCGTGACCGGCGACCTGTCGCGCAAGAAGATCATGCCGGCGATCTACGACCTCGCCAACCGCGGCCTGCTGCCGCCGGGGTTCAGCCTGGTGGGCTTCGCCCGGCGCGAGTGGGCCGACCAGGACTTCGCCCAGATCGTCCACGACGCGGTCAAGGAGAACGCGCGCACACCGTTCCGCGAGGAGGTGTGGAACCAGCTGTCCGAGGGGTTCCGCTTCGTCCCCGGCGACTTCGACGACGACGACGCCTTCGACCACCTGCGCCGCACGGTGGAGGAGCTCGACCAGCTCCGCGGCACCGGCGGCAACATGGCGTTCTACCTCGCCATCCCGCCGGCGTTCTTCGGCAATGTGGTCGGCCAGCTCAAGGAGCACGGCCTCGCCGACCCCGCACCCGACCAGTGGCGCCGGGTCGTGGTGGAGAAGCCGTTCGGCCACGACCTCGAGTCGGCGCGCGAGCTCAACGCGATCCTCGACGGTGTCTTCCCGTCGGGATCGGTGTTCCGCATCGACCACTACCTCGGCAAGGAGACGGTCCAGAACATCCTGGCGATGCGCTTCGCCAACAACATGTTCGAGCCCATCTGGAACGCCAACTACGTCGACCACGTGCAGATCACGATGGCCGAGGACATCGGCATCGGCGGCCGGGCCGGCTACTACGACGGCATCGGCGCCGCACGCGACGTCATCCAGAACCACCTGCTCCAGCTGATGGCGCTCGTGGCGATGGAGGAGCCCATCGCGTTCGACGCGGAGAGCCTGCGCCTGGAGAAGCAGAAGGTGCTCGCGTCCGCGACCCTCCCTCCTCGCCTCGACACCACCACGGCCCGCGGCCAGTACACCGCCGGGTGGGCCGGGGGCGAGAAGGTCAAGGGCTTCCTCGACGAGGAGGGCATCCCCAAGACCTCCACCACCGAGACCTACGCGGCGATCACGGTCAACGTCGAGACCCGCCGCTGGGCCGGGGTGCCGTTCTACCTCCGCACCGGCAAGCGGCTCGGGCGGCGGGTGACGGAGGTCGCCATCGTCTTCAAGCGCGCCCCGCACCTGCCGTTCACCCAGACGGCGACCGAGGACCTCAGCCAGAACGCCCTCGTCATCCGCGTGCAGCCCGACGAGGGCATGACGATGCGCTTCGGGTCGAAGGTGCCGGGCACCGCCATGGAGATCCGCGACGTCAACATGGACTTCGCCTACGGCGGGTCCTTCACCGAGGCCAGCGCCGAGGCCTACGAGCGCCTCATCCTCGACGTGCTCCTCGGCGACCCGCCGCTGTTCCCCCGCCACGAGGAGGTCGAGCTGTCGTGGAAGATCCTCGACCCCGTCATCGCCGCGTGGGCCAGGAAGGGCACGCCGGAGCCCTACGACTCCGGCACCTGGGGTCCCGCGTCGGCCGACCAGATGCTCGCCCGCGACGGGCGCACCTGGCGGAGGCCGTGATGGCCCCGCGCCGCGACGCCGCACCTTCCGCTCACGCCTCCGACGGGACCCCGAGATGATCGAGCTCACCGACACCACCTCGGCGAAGATCGCGGCCGAGTTCGTCCGCTCGCGCACCCGCGCCGGCAGCCCCGCGATGGGGATGGTGATGACGCTCATCATCGTCGCGCCGGAGGAGGACGCAGGCGAGGCGATGGTCGCGGCCAAGCGCGCCTCCCGCGAGCACCCCTCCCGGGTGCTCGGGGTGATCCTGGGCGACGGGCGCGGCACCGGCCAGGTCGACGCACAGGTCGGCAGCGGTGACGGCTGGGGTGGCGAGATCGCCCTGATCCGGCTCAAGGGCGAGGTGGTCAAGCACGCCGACTCGGTCGTCCTGCCGCTGCTCCTGCCCGACTCCCCCGTCGCCATCTGGTGGCCGACCTCGGCGCCCGCCGACCCTGCCGCCGACCCGCTCGGCTCGCTGGCGCAACGCCGCATCACCGACTCCGCCGCGGTCCCGCGGGGCAAGGCGACCGCGATGCTGACCCAGTGCCAGACCTACGCCCCCGGCAACACCGACCTGAGCTGGACGCGGCTCACGCCGTGGCGCGCCCTGCTCGCCGCGGCGCTCGACCAGCACCCGCTCAAGGTGCGCAGCGCCAAGGTCACCGCCGAGCGGACCAGCCCGAGCGCCGACCTGCTGGTGGCCTGGCTCAGTGACCGCCTCAAGGTCGACGTCGCCCGTGGCACCTCCGACGGGCCCGGGATCACCGAGGTCAGCATGGACACCCGGGAGGGCCCGATCCGGATCTCGCGCGCCGACGGACGGCTGGCGACGTTCAGCTCGCCCAACCGCCCCGACCGGCCGATCGCGCTCAAGCGGCGCGAGGTGCCCGCGCTCCTCGCCGAGGAGCTGCGCCGCCTCGACGAGGACGACATCTACGCCGAGGTCGCCGCCCACCTGGTCACGCTGAGGAGCACGAAGTGAACGATCCCGAGGTCCGCCGCCACGACGACGCCGACGCGCTGGTCGGCGACGTCGCGTCCGCGCTGCTCGACCGGCTCGAGGCGGCCCAGGCGCGCGGCGAGGTGCCGCAGGTCGGCCTCACCGGCGGCAGCATCGCCGAGCAGCTCCACCGCGAGCTCGCCCGCCGGTCCGTGGACTCCTCGCTCGACTGGTCGCGGGTGGTGATCTGGTGGGGCGACGAGCGGTTCGTCGCATCCGACTCCCCCGACCGCAACGCCGTCCAGGCCCGCCAGACGCTGCTCGACCACGTGCCGGTCGACCCGGCCAACGTCCACGAGGTGCCGGCGAGCGACCAGGTGCCGACCGCCGAGGACGCCGCCGCGGCCTACAGCGAGGCGATGCGCGAGCACGGCGCCGGGTTCTTCGAGGTGCTGATGCTCGGCATCGGCCCCGACGGGCACTGCGCGTCGCTCTTCCCCGGCCACCCGGCGCTCGGGGCGCGCGACGCGATCGCCGTCGCCGTCCACGACTCCCCCAAGCCGCCCCCCGACCGCGTCACCCTCACCTTCGAGGCGATGGAGCGGTGTCGCGCGGTCTGGTTCATCGCCAGCGGCGACGGCAAGGCCGACGCCGTCGCCCGGGCGCTCGCCCCCGACGGGTCCGTCGCCGAGACCCCCGCGCGGGGCGTACGCGGCGACGAGACCGTCTGGTGGCTCGACGAGGCCGCCGCCTCCGCCCTCTGAGACCCCGACCTCTCGTCGAGTGGGCGCGTCCTGACCGCGCACGGGTGTCGAGTGGGCGCGTCCTGACCGTTGTCCACAGCGCCGGGACTGCTGGGACTGACATCGGCCCCGGCGGGAATCGTTCCGGCATGCGCGCATCCCGGTGGTTCACCCAGACCTGTCTCGATCACAGCTTCCCGCTTCCCGTGGATGCGCCGTTCGCCACGCGCGACGCCCTGGCGGCCGGCGTGACGGCGCGCGAGCTGACCCTGCTGTGCCGCGAAGGGCTCCTGCGCACCCCGATCAAGGGTGTGTACGTCGCCGCCCAGGTGCGTGACGACACGGCCCACCGACTCGCCTGCCTGCGGCTGGTTACTCCCCCGGACGCCATCGTCGTGGACCGCCACGCGGGCTGGGCACAGGGCGCCGACATGCTCCTGCACCCCAACGAGCACCTCGATGCCATGCCGATCGCGATGTTCCTTCCCCACGGCCGCGGGCGGCTGCGCAACAAGCTCGCCGAGAGTGGTGAGCGCACCTTCGACGACCGCGATCTCATCGAGGCGGGCGGCGTGCGGATGACGACGCCGTTGCGCACGGCGCTCGACCTCGGGCGTCAGAGGTGGCCCGAGCCGGCTCTCACCGCGCTGGACGCACTCCACCGGCTCGGCGCGTTCGGCGTCGGAGAGCTGTTGTCGGAAGTCGGCCGCTTCAGCCGGATGCGCTGGGTGACGACGCTGCGGCTGGTCGCTCCGCACACCGACGGCCGGGCGCAGTCCGGCGGCGAGACGGTCGTCCGGTGGCGCTGGCTCCAGCTGCCGGTCCCGCCGCCCGAACCCCAGGTCGAGGTCCGCGTCAACGGCCGGGTCGCGTTCGTCGACGTCGGCAACGAGGCGCTGCGCTTCGGCGTCGAGTTCCAGGGGGTCGAGTGGCACACCGGCGCACACGCGGACGACGACGAGGTGCGGTTCGGGTGGCTGCGCCAGGATGCCGACTGGCTGGTCGAGCCGGCGTGGTCAGCCGATGTCTACGGCCCCGACCGGCGGATCGACGACATCATCCTGGACGGCGTACGTCGAGCGCGCAGGCGTCGCGCCGCCTGAACAGGACGCGCCGACTCGACGTGTCCCGGGCGTCAGGACGCGCCGACTCGACGTGTCCCCGACGTCAGGACGCGCCCGCTCGGCTCAGAAGATGATCTCGCCGGCCTTGCGGCGGCTGCGGAGGAGGGCGACCGCCTCGTCGAGGATGTCGGCCGCCTCGGTCTCGCTGCGACGCTCCTTCACGTAGGCGAGGTGCGTCTTGTAGGGCTCGATCTTGGGTGCCGGGGGCGGGTTGTCGGAGTCGAGGCTGGCCGGGAGGCCGCACTTGGGGCAGTCCCAGGAATCCGGGGCCGCGGCCTCGATCGCGAACGTCACCACCGAGCGGTGGTCGTGGCTGCAGAAATAGGTGACCATCTGCCGCGGCGCGGCCTCGCCGCGCTCGGCCTCGCCCATCGGGCCGGCTCCGACTCGACTACCGCGAATCGCGTTACCAGCACCAGCCATGTCGACTCCTTCTCACAAACGCTCAGAGGGGGGGTATTCAGTTGCCCTGGTAGGCCATGAGCAGGCCCAGGGCAACCACGCACGCAAACCAGATGACGCCGACCCCGATGGTGAACCGGTCGAGGTTGCGCTCAGCCACCGACGATCCCCCCAGGCTGCTGGACACGCCGCCGCCGAACATGTCGGAGAGGCCGCCTCCGCGTCCCTTGTGGAGGAGCACCAGCAGAATCATGATCGCGCTCGTGATGACGAGCAGGATGGTGAAGAGCAGAATCACGTGGCGCAGCCTACGTCACGCAGCTCGAGGACCGGAGGCCGCCTCACAGCACCGGCATGTCGTAGAACCGGCAGATGCCGCCGAACTCGTCGACCTGCAGGCTGGCGCCACCGACCAGGCAGCCGTCGACGTCGGCCTTGTCCATGATCCCGCCGACGTTGGCCGCCTTCACCGACCCGCCGTAGAGGATCCGGAGGCCGTCGGCGGCACCGTCGCCGTGCACGTGCCGGACGCGCTCGCGGATCGCCGCGCAGACCTCCTGGGCGTCGTCCGGGGTCGCCACCTCGCCGGTGCCGATGGCCCAGACGGGCTCGTAGGCGACCACGAGGTCGGCGACCTGCTCGGCGGTGAAACCGTCGAGCGAGCCGTCGAGCTGCGTGAGGGTGAACGGCACGTGCTCGCCCGCCTGGCGCACGTCGAGGCCCTCCCCGACGCACACGATCGGGGTCATCCCCGCGTGCAGCGCCTTGTGCGCCTTGGCGTTGACCAGCTCGTCTGACTCGTTGTGGTAGATGCGGCGCTCGCTGTGGCCGACCACGATGTAGGAGCAGCCCAGCTTGGCCAGCATCGTCGCGGAGATCTCGCCGGTGTAGGCGCCGTTGTCGTGGACGGAGACGTCCTGGGCCCCGTAGCGGATCGAGAGGCGGTCACCGTCGACCAGCGTCTGCACCGAGCGCAGGTCGGTGAACGGCGGCACCACGACGACCTCGACCTTGCCGAAGTCGTGACGCTTGTCCGCCAGCGTCCAGGCGAGCTTCTGGACCAGCACCACCGCTTCCTGGTGGTTGAGGTTCATCTTCCAGTTGCCCGCCATCAACGGCGTGCGGCTCTTGTTGGTCCCGGCCACGGTCAGCCCCTCTCGAGTACGGCGATGCCCGGGAGCTCCTTGCCCTCCAGGAACTCCAGCGACGCGCCACCGCCGGTGGAGATGTGGCCGAACGCGGCCTCGTCGAAGCCGAGCTTGCGCACGGCCGCGGCGGAGTCACCACCGCCGACGACGGACAGCCCGTCGACCTTCGTCAGCGCCTCGGCGACGGCACGGGTGCCGCCGGCGAACGCGTCGGTCTCGAACACGCCCATCGGGCCGTTCCAGAAGACCGTGCGCGCGTCGGCCAGGGCCGCCGCGAACGCCGCCGCCGACTCGGGCCCGATGTCGAGCCCGATGGCGTCGGCCGGGATCTCCGAGGCGGGTACGACGCTGGGCTGCGGCTCGCGGTCGCCCGACGGGAACGCCGTGTCGACCACGACGTCGGTCGGCAGCAGGATCTCCACACCGCGCTCGGCCGCCTCGGTGAGGTAGCGGGCGCAGGTGTCGACCTGGTCGGCCTCGAGCAGGCTCTTGCCCACCTCGTGGCCCTGGGCCTTGAGGAAGGTGAAGACCATCCCGCCGCCGATGAGCAGCTTGTCGGCCTTGTCGATGAGGTTGTCGATGACGCCGAGCTTGTCGGAGACCTTCGACCCGCCGAGCACGACGACGTAGGGGCGCTGGGGGTCCTCGGTGAGCCGTCGCAGCACGTCGACCTCCTTGGCGACCAGGCCGCCCATGGCGGACGGCAGCCGCAGCGCGACGTCGTAGACGCTGGCCTGCTTGCGGTGCACGACGCCGAAGCCGTCGGAGACGAACGCGTCGGCCAGCTGGGCGAGCTGGTCGGCGAACGCGGCGCGGACCTCGTCGTCCTTGCTGGTCTCGCCGTCGTTGAACCGAACGTTCTCCAGCAGGGCGACGTCGCCGTCCTGCAGGCCCGCCACCGTCTCCGTGGCGCTCGTGCCGACCGTGTCGGTCGCGAACGCCACCGGGCGGCCGAGCAGCTCGGAGAGCCGCTCGGCCACGGGCCGGAGCGAGTACTTCGGGTCGGGCGCGCCCTTCGGCCGGCCCAGGTGGGCGGTGACGACCACCCGGGCGCCGGCGTCGGAGAGCTGCTTGATCGTCGGCACGCTCGCGCGGATCCGGCCGTCGTCGGCCACCTTCATGTCCCCCGGCGTGCTGCCGTCGAGCGGGACGTTGAGGTCGGACCGGACCAGGACGCGCTTGCCCTTCAGGTCACCGAGCGAGTCGATGCCGGGAGTGGTGGCGGGCATCGGCGTCAGAGCGAGGAGCCGACGTAGGTGATCAGGTCGGCGAGCCGGTTGGAGTAGCCCCACTCGTTGTCGTACCAGCCGAGCACCTTGACCTGGTTGCCGTTGACCTTGGTGAGCGGGGCGTCGAAGATGCAGGACGCCGGGTCGGTGACGATGTCGGTGGAGACGAGCGGGTCGGTGGAGTACTTCAGGTAGCGACCGTCGGCCGCGGCCTTCACGATCTCGTTGACCTCGTCGACGGAGGTCTCGCGGGACGCCTCGAAGGTCAGGTCGGTGGCGGAGCCGGTCGGGACCGGGACGCGCATCGCGTAGCCGTCGAGCTTGCCCTTGAGCTCGGGCAGGACCAGGCCGATCGCCTTGGCGGCACCGGTGGAGGTGGGCACCATGTTGAGCGCGGCCGCGCGGGCACGACGCGGGTCCTTGTGGATGTTGTCCTGGAGGTTCTGGTCGGCGGTGTAGGCGTGGATGGTCGTCATCAGGCCCTTGTTGATGCCGAGGCCCTCGTGGAGCGCCTTGGCCATCGGCGCGAGGCAGTTGGTGGTGCACGACGCGTTGGAGATGACCGTGTGGGAGGCCGGGTCGTAGAGCTCGTGGTTGACGCCCATCACGACGGTGATGTCCTCGTTCTTGGCGGGCGCCGAGATGATGACCTTCTTGGCGCCGGCGTCGAGGTGGGCGCGCGCCTTGGTGGCGTCGGTGAAGAATCCGGTGGACTCGACGATCACGTCGGCACCGATGTCACCCCACTTGAGGGCGGCCGGGTCGCGCTCGGCGAACGCCGCGATGGTCTGGTCGCCGACGCGGATCGACGTGTCGTCGCTGGTGACGTCGGCGTCGAGGCGACCCAGGATGGAGTCGAACTTGAGCAGGTTGGCGAGCGAGGCGTTGTCGGTGAGGTCGTTGACGCCCACGATCTCGATGTCGGCGCCCGAGGCGCGCACCGCGCGGAAGAAGTTGCGACCGATGCGGCCGAAGCCGTTGATGCCTACGCGGACAGTCATGATCCGTGCCTCCTTGGTGGGGCCTTCGGTGACCCCGTCGACAGTTGGCCTTTGGTGACCAGTTACGACCCTACTGGGTGCCCGAGACCCGTCGACCCCGGGTCTCCCGCGGTACGGACCGGTAACTTGGAACGATCCAATCTGGCCGGAACGGCCCGTTCAGGCGTCCTCGGCCAGCATCTCCGGCGTCAGCGACGACTCGGTGTCGGGGATGCCGAGGTCCTCGGCGCGCTTGTCGGCCATGGCCAGCAACCGGCGGATGCGGCCGGCGATGGCGTCCTTGGTCAGGACCGGCTCGTGGAGCTGCCCGAGCTCCTCCAGCGACGCCTGCTTGTGCTCGAGGCGCAGGTGTCCGGCCTGGCGCAGGTGGTCGGGGATCTCCTCGCCGAGGATCTCCAGGGCCCGCTCCACGCGGGCACCGGCGGCGACGGCGGCACGGGCCGAGCGGCGCAGGTTGGCGTCGTCGAAGTTGGCGAGCCGGTTGGCGGTGGCCCGCACCTCGCGCCGCATCCGGCGCTCCTCCCACGCCATCAGCGACTCGTGAGCGCCGAGCCGGGTGAGGAGCGCGCCGATCGCGTCGCCGTCGCGGATCACGACCCGGTCGACGCCGCGGACCTCGCGTGCCTTGGCGGAGATGCCGAGCCGGCGGGCGACGCCGACGATGGCCAGCGCGGCCTCGGGGCCGGGGCAGGTGATCTCGAGCGAGGACGAGCGTCCGGGCTCGGTGAGCGAGCCGTGCGCGAGGAACGCGCCGCGCCACGCCGCGACCGCGTCGCACCCGCCGCCGCTGACCACGGCCGGCGGCAGCCCGCGTACGGGCCGACCGCGCTGGTCGAGCAGCCCGGTCTGGCGCGCCAGCGCCTCGCCGTCCTTGGTCACCCGCACGAGGTAGCGGCTGCCCTTGCGGATGCCGTTGCCCTGCACCATGACCACGTCGGAGGGGTGCCCGTAGACCTCGGCGATGTCGGTGCGGAGCCGCCGCGCGGCGGCGCCGGTGTCGAGCTCGGCCTCCACGACGATGCGCCCGCTCACGATGTGCAGGCCCCCGGCGAAGCGCAGCATCGAGGCCACTTCGGCCTTGCGGCAGCAGGTCTTGGTGATCTGGGTGGAGGCGAGCTCTGCCTTCACCTGCGCCGTCATAGCCATGAGGCGAATCCTGCCACGCGGGTCAACGAACCCCGGCGGGAACGGCGGCAACCGCCCTCCCGGCGTGACTCATGCCTCCTCCACGATCCGCCGGAACGCCGCGGCCAGGCTCTCCGGGTCGTGGCGCGGCTCCCCCGGCACGGCGATGTCGGCGACGACGAGCCGGGCGCCCCGCTCGGCGACGTCCTTCGCGAGCCGTTCGTGGTCGTCGGCGAGCGCCGAGGAGTCGACCAGCACCGCGTGGACCGTGAGGTCGGGGGCGTGCTCGAACAGCACGGCCAGGTGGTCGGCGGGACCGAAGCCGGTGGTCTCCCCCGGCTGGGCCTCGAGGTTGAGCACGACGACGAGCCGCGCGGCGGTCTCGGCGAGCGCCCGGCGCAGCCCGGGGACCATCAGGTGCGGGATCACCGAGCTGAACCACGAGCCCGGACCCAGCACCACCCACTCCGCGGCGAGGATCGCGTCGACCGCCTCGGCGCACGCCTGCGGGTCCTCCGGCACCAGGGCGACCGACTCGATGCGTCCCGCGGTCGTGGCGACCTCGACCTGCCCGCGTACGACGGTGACCGCGTCGGGATGCGCGGCCTCTGCGCCGCGCACCCGAGCGGTGATGTCCATCGGCGTGGTCGCCATCGGCAGGACGCGGCCGTGGGCCCCGAGCAGCCGCCCGACCCAGTCGAGCGCCCGCACCGGGTCGCCCATCAGCTCCCAGAGGCCGACGATGAGCAGGTTGCCCACCACGTGGCCGTTCATCTGGCCCTGTCCCGCGAAGCGGTGCTGCAGGACCTCGGCCCAGGTGCGGCCCCACTCGTCGTCGCCGCACAGAGCCGCGAGCGCCATCCGCAGGTCGCCCGGCGGCAGCACGCCGAACTCGCCGCGCAGCCGTCCGGACGAGCCGCCGTTGTCGGCGACGGTCACGACCGCCGTGAGGTCGTCGATGGTGAGGTCGTCGTGCAGGCGGCGCAGGGCCGACAGGGTCGCGTAGAGGCCGTGGCCGCCGCCGAGCGCCACCGCGGCCTGGGCGGTGTCGCGGGCCACGTCACTCCCTGCCGAGGTCGCGGTGGGAGGTGCGCACGTCGTAGCCGGACTCGCGCAGCAGCGCGCCGATGGCCTCGCTCATCGCGACACTGCGGTGCTTGCCGCCGGTGCACCCGACCGCCACGCGCATGAACCGCTTGCCCTCGGTGAGGTATCCCTCGGCCACCGTCTCGAGCACCGGGAGGTACTGCTCGAGGAACCGCCCGGCACCGGGCTGCGAGAGCACGTAGGCCGACACGTCGGGGTCGCGGCCGTCCTGGGGACGCAGATCGGGGATCCAGTGGGGGTTGGGCAGGAAGCGCATGTCGGCGACCCAGTCGGCGTCGACCGGGATGCCGTACTTGAAGCCGAAGCTGATCACGGTGACCTTGAGCCGCGTCGACGCGGCCGTGCCGAAGAGCTCGGCGATGCGGTCCTTGAGCTGGTGGACGTTGAAGTTGGAGGTGTCGAGGAGGACGTCGGCGTCGCCTCGGAGGTCGGCCAGCGCGGTCCGCTCGCGGTGCAGGCCGTGCAGCAGCCGTCCGCCACCCTGCAGCGGGTGGGGCCGGCGCGCCGCCTCCTGGCGCCGAACCAGCACCTCGTCGGTGGCCTCGAGGAACAGCAGGGTGGTGGGC
This sequence comes from Nocardioides sp. zg-1228, assembly GCF_017086465.1. Taxonomy (NCBI): domain Bacteria; kingdom Bacillati; phylum Actinomycetota; class Actinomycetes; order Propionibacteriales; family Nocardioidaceae; genus Nocardioides; species Nocardioides sp. zg-1228. The sequence continues at coordinate 2,280,258 of NZ_CP070961.1, forward strand.
CGCCCGGTCACCTGCTGGTGGCGGTTGGCCTGGAGGGAGTCGAAGAACGAGCCGGAGCGCACGTCGACCACCACGGCGATCGGCTGGTGGACGCCGCGACTGTCGTCGACGAGCCGCACCACGTCGCGCACCAGGGTGGGCGGGAGGTTGTCGACGACGAAGTAGCCGAGGTCCTCCAGCTCCTTGGCGGCGGTGCTGCGGCCTGCACCGGTCATGCCGGTGACGATCACCAGCTCGCCGGGGGCGGTCTCGTTCATCGCGGGCATGCCTCTCAGTCCTCCAGGATCTCGCCGGTGGCGGTGTTGACGGCCGGCTCGCGGGGAGCAGTCTTGCGCGTCGCGTCGGCCTGCGCGACCGCGTCCTTGATCGCCGTCGCCGTGCGCGGCCCGATGCCGGGCACGAGCGCGATCTGGTCGATGTCGGCCTCGCGCAGCTTCTTGAGCGAGCCGAAGTGCTTGAGCAGGGTCTTGCGCCGCACCTCGCCCAGGCCGGGGACGTCGTCGAGGGCGCTCTCCACCATCGACTTGGACCGCCGGCCGCGGTGGTGGGTGATCGCGAAGCGGTGCGCCTCGTCGCGGATCCGCTGGAGCAGGTAGAGGCCCTCGCTGGTGCGCGCCATGATCACCGGGTCCTCCTCCCCCGGCAGCCACACCTCCTCGAGGCGCTTGGCGAGCCCGCAGACGGGGATGTCGTCGATGCCGAGCTCGGCGAGCGCCTGCTGGGCCGCCGCCACCTGGGGCGGGCCACCGTCGACGACCACCAGCGAGGGCGCGTAGGCGAACTTGCGGGGACGCCCGGTCTCCGGGTCGACGAGGAGGGGCGCCTGCGGCTCGTCCTGCTGAGCCTGCGAAGCAGCCGAGCCCGCTGGCGCCGCCCGAGGAGCGTCTTGGAGCTCACTGCGAGCCTGCTCGTCGAGCAGCCGGCGGAACCGACGGGTGATCACCTCGTGCATCGAGGCGACGTCGTTCTGCCCGTCGACGCCGCGGATGACGAAGCGGCGGTATTCGGACTTGCGGGCCAGACCGTCCTCGAAGACCACCATCGAGGCGACGACCTCGGTGCCCTGGAGGTTGGACACGTCGTAGCACTCGATGCGCAACGGCACCTCGTCGAGGCCCAGCGACTTCTGGATCTCCTCGAGGGCGCGGTTGCGGGTGGTGAGGTCGCTGGCGCGCTTGGTCTTGTGGAGGGCGAGCGCCTGGGCGGCGTTGTTGGCGACCGTCTGCTGGAGGTCGCGCTTGTCGCCGCGCTGCGGGACCCGGATGACGACCCTGCTCCCCCGCCGCTCGCTGAGCAACTGCTCGAGCACGTCGCTGTCGGGCGGCAGGGCCGGCACCAGCACCTCGCGCGGGATGGAGTCGTCCTCGCCGCCGTAGAGCTGGAGGAGGAAGTCCTGGACCAGCTCGGGCGTGCCGCCCTCGTCGGTGCGGTCGGCGACCCACCCACGCTGGCCGCGGATGCGGCCGCCGCGGACGTAGAAGATCTGGACCGCCACCTCGAGGGGGTCCTCCGCGAGCGCGATCACGTCGGCGTCGGTGCCGTCACGCAGCACCACCGCCTGCTTCTCCAGCGCCTTGGTGAGCGCCCCGAGGTCGTCGCGCAGCCGGGCGGCCTTCTCGAAGTCGAGCGCCTCGGAGGCGGCGTACATCTCGCGCTCGATGCGCCGGGTGAACGCCGCGGTGTTGCCGGCCATGAAGTCGCAGAAGTCGTCGACGATCTCGCGGTGCTGCTCGGCGGTGACGTTGCCCACGCAGGGAGCCGCGCACTTGTCGATGTAGCCCAGCAGGCAGGGACGGCCGATCTGGGCGGAGCGCTTGAAGACGCCGTTGCTGCACGACCGCATCGGGAAGACGCGCAGGAGCAGGTCGACGGTCTCGCGGATCGCCCACGCGTGGCTGTAGGGGCCGAAGTAGCGGGTGCCCTTGCGCTTGGCGCCGCGGCCCACCATGACCCGGGGGAACTCCTCGCCGACGGTCACCGCCAGCCAGGGGTAGGACTTGTCGTCGCGGTACTTGACGTTGAAGCGGGGGTCGAACTCCTTGATCCAGCTGTACTCCAGCTGGAGCGCCTCGACCTCGGTGTCGACGACCGTCCACTCGACGCTGGCACCGGTGGTGACCATGCTCGCCGTGCGCGGGTGGAGGTTGCCGATGTCCTGGAAGTAGGACGAGAGGCGGGGCCGCAGGCTCTTGGCCTTGCCGACGTAGATGACGCGGCCCTTGGCGTCGCGGAAGCGGTAGACCCCCGGCTTCGTCGGGATCGATCCAGGTGCGGGTCGATAGGAGCTCGGACTGGCCACGGGTCAACCCTACGGGCGCCCCCCGACAGCCCGGAGGGCCCCGCTGCGCTGCCGATCAGGCCTCGGTGATCGAGTCCCCGTCGACGGTGATCTGCACCGCGGCGAGCGGCGCGGTGGCGGGTCCGGACAGCGGCGAGCCGTCGTCCAGCGAGAACCGGCTCATGTGGCACGGGCAGGGGATGTCGCCCTCGCTGCTGGACTGGACGAGGCAGCCCTGGTGGGTGCACACGGCCGAGAACGCCTTGAAGTCGCCCTCGGTCGGCTGGGTCACCACGACCTTCGCGTCCGTGTTGACCACGCACCCGCCGACGGGCACGTCCGAGGCGCTCGCCAGCGCCGCGCCGCCGCTCGGCGTCTGGGTGCCGTCGGTGCTCGGCGCCGAGCTCGTGTCGCTCGGCGAGGGCGTTGCCGAGTCGGCGGGGTCGGTGGCCGTCGAGTCGCCGTCGGAGCCGCAGGCGGCGAGGACGGGGACACCGACGGCGATCGCCGCCGATCCGGTGAGGGCGCGACGTCTGTTGAGGGCGGTCATGCCGCGACCCTAGCCAGCGGACCTGTGAGAAACCTGATGGTCGGTCAGGACTTCTTCGTCGTCTTCCTGGCCGCGGTCTTCTTGGCAGGGGCCTTCTTCGCCGCCGTCTTCTTCGCGGTGGCCTTCGTCGCGGTGCGCGTCGCCGGCCCCGACTTCGCGGCCACGGCCGGCTGCCGGCGCGGTGCCCCCGGCTGCTGGGCGCCGCGACCCTCCAGGATCGGCGCGAGGAAGTGACCGGTGTGGCTCTCCGGGACCGCCGCGACCTGCTCGGGCGTCCCCTCGGCGACGACCATGCCGCCCCGCGAGCCGCCCTCGGGACCCATGTCGATGATCCAGTCGGCGGTCTTGATGACGTCGAGGTTGTGCTCGATCACCAGGACGGTGTTGCCCTTGTCGACCAGGCTCGACAGCACGCCGAGCAGCTTGCGGATGTCCTCGAAGTGGAGGCCGGTCGTGGGCTCGTCGAGGACGTAGACCGTGCGGCCGGTGGACCGCTTCTGCAGCTCGCTGGCGAGCTTGACGCGCTGCGCCTCGCCGCCGGACAGCGTGGTCGCGGGCTGCCCGAGACGGACGTAGCCGAGCCCGACCTCCTCCAGGGTCTTCATGTGGCGCGCGATCGCGGGCACCGCGGCGAAGAACTCGGCGGCCTCCTCGATCGGCATGTCGAGGACCTCGGCGATGGTCTTGCCCTTGTAGTGCACCTCGAGCGTCTCGCGGTTGTAGCGGGCGCCGTGGCACACCTCGCACGGGACGTAGACGTCGGGGAGGAAGTTCATCTCGATCTTGATCGTGCCGTCGCCGGAGCACGCCTCGCAGCGCCCGCCCTTGACGTTGAACGAGAACCGGCCCTGGAGGTAGCCGCGCATCTTGGCCTCGGGGGTGGAGGCGAAGAGCCGGCGCACGTGGTCGAAGACGCCGGTGTAGGTGGCCGGGTTGGAGCGCGGGGTGCGGCCGATCGGCGACTGGTCGACGTGGATCACCTTGTCGACGTGCTCGAGGCCGGTGATCTTGGTGTGGCGGCCGGGAACGGTGCGGGCGTTGTAGATCTGCTTGGCCAGCGACGTGTAGAGGATGTCGTTGACCAGCGTCGACTTGCCCGAGCCCGAGACGCCGGTGACGGCGGTGAAGACCCCGAGCGGGAAGGCGACGTCGACGTCGCGGAGGTTGTGCTCGCGCGCACCGTGGACGACGAGCTCGCGGCCCTTGGTGCGCGGGCGGCGCACGGCCGGCACCGGGATCTCGCGGCGGCCGCTGAGGTATTGCCCGGTCATCGAGTCGGGGTGGGCGAGCAGACCCTCGACGGTGCCGGAGTGGACGACCTGGCCGCCGTGCTCACCGGCGCCGGGGCCGATGTCGACGACCCAGTCGGCCACCCGGACGGTCTCCTCGTCGTGCTCGACGACGATCAGCGTGTTGCCGAGCTCCTTGAGCCGCACGAGGGTCTCGATCAGGCGCTGGTTGTCGCGCTGGTGGAGGCCGATGGAGGGCTCGTCGAGCACGTAGAGGACGCCGACGAGGCCGGCGCCGATCTGCGTGGCGAGCCGGATCCGCTGGGCCTCGCCACCCGACAGCGACCCGCTGGGCCGGTCGAGGGAGAGGTAGTCGAGGCCGACGTCGAGCAGGAACCGCAGGCGCTCCTGGATCTCCTTGAGCACCTGCTCGCCGATCTGGCGCTCGCGCGCGGAGAGCTCCACGGTGCGGAGGTAGTGGGCGGCCTCGTCGATCGGGAGGGCGCACACCTCGGCGATGTTCTTGCCGCCCTGGTCGCGGGCACCGAGGGTGACCGACACCGAGACCGGCTTGAGGCGGGTGCCCCGGCAGGCCGGGCACGGCACCTCGCGCATGAAGCCCTCGAACCGCTCGCGGCTCGTGTCGGACTCGGCCTCGCGGTGGCGGCGCTCGACGTAGGGGCGCACGCCCTCGAACGCGGCGTAGTAGGCCCGCTGGCGGCCGTAGCGGTTGCGGGTGACGACGTGGACCTTGGTCTTGTGACCCTCCAGCAGGGAGGTGCGCACCTTGGCCGGCAGGTCCTCCCAGGGCGTGTTGAGGTCGAAGCCGAGCTCCTCGCCCAGCGCGTTGACCAGGCGCAGGAAGTAGTCGGCGACGTGCGCGCCGCTCCACGGGGCGATCGCGCCCTCGCCGAGCGTGGCGCGGGGGTCGGGGACGACGAGGTCGGGGTCGACCTCCATCCGGGTGCCGAGGCCGGAGCAGACCGGGCACGCTCCGAACGGCGAGTTGAACGAGAACGAGCGCGGCTCGAGGTCGTCGGTGTCGATGGGGTGGTCGTTGGGGCAGGCCATCTTCTCGGAGAACTTCATCTCCCGGCCCGGGTCCTTGGCGTCGAGGTCGACGAAGTCGAAGACGACGAGCCCGCCGGCGAGGCCGAGGGCGGTCTCCACCGAGTCGGTGAGGCGGCGCTTGGACGACTCCTTGACCGCGAGCCGGTCGACCACGACCTCGATCGTGTGCTTGAGCTTCTTGTCGAGGGTCGGCGGGTCGTCGAGGGAGTGGACCTGGCCGTCGACGCGCGCCCGGCTGAAGCCCTGCTGCTGCAGCTGGCGGAACAGCTCGACGTACTCCCCCTTGCGGCCGCGGATCACCGGCGCCAGCACCTGGAACCGGCGGCCCTCCTCCAGCGCGAGGATGCGGTCGACGATCTGCTGCGGCGTCTGCCGCTCGATCGGGGCACCGCAGGTGGGGCAGTGGGCGCGGCCCGCGCGGGCGTAGAGCAGGCGGAGGTAGTCGTAGACCTCGGTGATCGTGCCCACCGTCGAGCGGGGGTTCTTCGAGGTGGACTTCTGGTCGATGCTGACGGCCGGGCTCAGGCCCTCGATGAAGTCGACGTCGGGCTTGTCCATCTGGCCGAGGAACTGGCGGGCGTAGGCCGACAGCGACTCGACGTAGCGGCGCTGGCCCTCGGCGAAGATGGTGTCGAAGGCGAGGCTCGACTTGCCCGAGCCGGACAGGCCCGTGAAGACGATGAGCGAGTCGCGCGGCAGGTCGAGCGAGACGTCCTTCAGGTTGTGCTCGCGGGCGCCCCTGATGATGAGCTGGTCGGCCACAGTGGTCCTCGTTCTGGCTTTTGACGGAGTCGAACGCATGTTCGTCCCGGAGGCGCGTCGCGATCAAGTCGACGCACCGATCCACCCTCTCACGCAGCACCGACAGCGCCCCATCGTCCACCCGGCAGGGTGGACCGCACGGAGGCGCCGGTGGTGTCACGATGGTCGGGTGATCGACCTCCCGAGACCAGGCCCGGACACCGTCGCCCGAGCCGATCGAGCGCTCGGCCGCACGGTCGAGGCGCTCGCTGGTGCCCAGTATGCGGAGGCCTCCCGACTGCCGGGCTGGACCCGCAGCCACGTGCTCGCGCACCTCGCGCTCAACGCCGAGGGTCTCGCCGGCGTCCTGCACGGAGCCCGCACCGGACGACCCCAGCCGATGTACGCCTCGCCGCAGGCGCGCGACGCCGACATCGACGACCTCGCGTCGACCGGGCCGGAGGAGCTGCGCGAGCGCCTCGCGGCGTCGACGGCCCGCTTCGGCGAGGCGCTCACCGCGATGCGGCCCGACGACTGGGACGGCCGGTTCGAGCGCACTCCGGGCGGACCTGGCTTCGCGCTGCGCAACGCGGTGCTGATGCGGCTGCGCGAGGTGGAGATCCACCACGCCGACCTCGGCACCGGCTACACGGCCGACGACTGGCCCGAGGACTTCCGCGCGATGCTGCTGGAGTCGATGACCAAGCGCGCCTATCCTCAGCCGTTCGCCGTCCGGCCCACCGACCTCGGGCACACCTGGCGCTACGGTTCGCCCGGCGAGGCCGCCGACCAGGTGCCCGTCGTCAGTGGCACGTCGGGTGCCCTCGGCTGGTGGCTCACCGGCCGTGGCTCCGGCGAGGGCCTCACATCCGATTCCGACGAGCTACCGAAGGTTGATCCATGGTGAACGAGTCCTACACCGGCGAGGTGTCCCCCGGCGGCGAGCCGGGCGTGCGCCCGCTCGGGTGCCTGACCCTGACGAAGGTGGCCGTCGACCCGGAGATGTCCAACAACTGCTACCTGCTGCACTGCACCGAGACCGACGAGCTGGTGCTCGTCGACGCGGCGGCGGAGCCGGAGCGGCTGCTGGAGCTCATCGGCGACCGGGCCCTGACCGCGATCGTCACGACCCACCAGCACTGGGACCACCACCGGGCGCTGGCCGCGGTGAAGGCGGCCCACCCGGGCGCGACGGTGGTCGCCGGCGCCCCCGACGCCGACGCGATCGAGGAGCAGACCGGCGTCACCGTGGAGCGCCGGGTCGGCGAGGGCGACACGGTCGCCGTGGGCACGTGCGACCTGGTGGTCGTTCCGGTCGCCGGCCACACGCCGGGCTCGATCTGCCTGCTCCTCGACGACGAGGCCGTCTCTCCCAGCCCGCAGCTGTTCACCGGCGACTCGCTCTTCCCCGGCGGCGTGGGCTCGACCTTCGGCGACGCCGAGGCGTTCGCCCAGCTGGTCGGCGAGGTGGAGACCAAGCTGTTCGACCGGCTCCCCGACGACACCTGGTTCTACCCCGGCCACGGCAACGACGGCCGGCTGGGCGACGAGCGCCCCCACCTCGCTGAGTGGCGCGAACGCGGCTGGTGAGGCCCTGCTCCGACCTCCGTGGCACTGTGGAGGCATGAGCACGCGAGAGCTGACCCTGGCCGACTTCGAGCAGACCGTGAGCGGTGAGGGCATCGTCCTCGTCGACTTCTGGGCCGCCTGGTGCGGACCGTGCCGGCAGTTCGCCCCCGTCTACGAGAAGGCGTCGGAGGACAACCCCGACATCGTCTTCGGCAAGGTCGACACCGAGGCCGAGCAGCAGCTGGCGCAGATGGCCGCGATCACCTCGATCCCGACCCTGATGCTGTTCCGCGACGGGATCCTGCTCTTCAACCAGGCCGGCGCGCTGCCGCCGCAGGCCCTCGCCGGGGTGATCGAGCAGGCCCGCGGCCTCGACATGGACGCCGTACGCCAGGAGGTCGCCGCCGCGCAGGAGGCCGCCGCCGACGGACCGCAGGACGAGGTGGGTCTCGACGAGTTCGCCGCCGCCCACAGCCAGGGGGCGTTCGTCCTCGACGTCCGCGAGGACGACGAGTACGCCGGCGGTCACGTGCCCGGGGCCACGCACACCGCGATGAACGACGTCCCCGCCCACGTCGCCGAGCTGCCGCGCGACCGGCCCGTCTTCGTGATCTGCCAGTCCGGCGGCCGGAGCCGCCAGGTGGTCGACCACCTGCGAGCCCAGGGCGTCCCGGCGATCAACGTGGCGGGCGGCACCGGGGGCTGGGCGCAGCGCGGCTGGCCGCTCGAGCGCTGACGCGCCCGCTCGGGAGTGCGGGCGCCGGGCTCAGAGCATCCGGCGCAGGATCACCGGGCGCAGGTTGGTGGACAGGTGCGCCGCCAGGGCGGTGAAGAACGCCACATGCGCCCCGATGTGGAGGGGCAGCCAGGCGTCGTCCCCGGTGCCGACGAGCAACAGTCCGCTCAGCGGCACGAGGACCAGCAGCACCAGGAGGGCGCGCTCGGTCCAGTGGACCAGGCGCCGCTGGCGCGTGGAGAGGTGGTCCGACCACGGCGGGAGACCGGCCACCCGTCGCCACAGCGGGCGTACGACACCGAGCAGCAGGACGGTCATCCCGAGGCCGAGGTGCAGCTCCGCCAGGTCGAGCCCGCCGCCGAGCAGGTCGTAGTCGTCGGCGCGCGCCTCGCACGCCTCCTCGAGCCGGTCGAACCGCTCCTCCTCCGCGTCGGTGGTGTCGCCGCCGCTGCGGTCCTCCCCCGACGGGTCGCAGTCGCCGTCGAGGTCGAGGGCGTAGCCGACGGCGAACTGCGCCGCCACGGCCAGCACCGTCAGCCAGTGCAGCACCTTCTGGGAGGCCCGGTAGCCGCGCGCCGGTGCGGTCGTCGTCACGTCGCGATGCTAGGTGCTCGGCGGCGCGTGGGAGCCCTGCCGCGGTGGGATAGCCTCGCCGCGTGCTGATCAGCGACTCGCGCAAGGTGCTCTTCGTCCACGTCCCCAAGACGGGCGGCGTGTCGGTCGAGGAGACCGTCAAGGAGGCCTGCCCCGACGCCCGCAAGGCGCGCGTCCCCATCGGCCGCCACGCGACGCTCGGCAAGATCATCAAGCACGAGCCGCAGGTGATCGACTACTGGACGTTCGGCTTCGTGCGCAACCCGTGGGCGCGGATGGTCTCGTGGTACTCGATGATCTCCGCCTGGGACCGTCGGCACGGCCCCCGCAGCGGCAAGCCGCAGGACGTCAAGCACCACTCGATGCGCGACGGCAACGACATGTGGCGGGCCGCGGCCGCGTACTCCGGCTTCGACGAGTTCGTGATGCGCGGCACCGAGGAGCTGCCCCGCGTCGGCACGCCGCAGATCAAGTACCTCCGCGCCCCCAAGCACGGGCGCGAGGTCGACTTCATCGGCCGCACCGAGAACTTCGTGCAGGACCTCCAGCGCGTGCAGGTGCAGCTCGGCCTCGAGCCGACGACGCCGCCGCACAAGAACAAGTCCAAGCACGGCACCTACCACGACTACTACACCGACGAGACGCGTCAGCGGGTCGCCGAGGTCTACGCCGAGGACATCGAGCTCTTCGGCTACACCTACTGATCTCGCTGCTGACCCAGCGACTCCAGGCGGGTGCCGCGGGCGCCCGACCACACGCCGGCGTCGGCCAGGCGCCGCCACACCTCGTACTCCGGGGCGAAGTGGGCCACCAGCGCCTCGCGGGTGGCGAACCCGAGCTCGCCGTGCTCGGCGGACGAGGCGTTGCGCCGCTCGAACTCCAGCGGTCGGCCGATCCGCTCGGCGAACCACGACGTCCAGACGTCGGGACGCTCGACGGCGAGCACGTGGTCGACCGCGACGCTGCCCTGGGCGTGGATGAACCGCGCAGGGCGGCCCTTCGGCACGGGCGCCTCGTCGTCGCCGGCGAGGTAGTGGAGCGCGAACTCCTCGAAGGTCATCTCGGCCGTCGACTGCCGGCTGTCCTCGCGGGCCCGGTAGCGCCACCACGACTCCAGCCAGGCGACCGGCTCGCGGAACATGGTGACCAGGTCGTAGGACTCGCGTGGGTGCCCCTGCGCGGCGAGCTCGTGCGCCTTGGTGTGGACGAAGCCGCGGGCCGGGAGGTGCTTGCGGCCCGGCGGCGAGCCGACGACCTCGGTGGCGTACGGCGACAGAGTCCGCTCGAGCGACGTGCTCGCGGTCTTGGGCAGGGCGAGGAGCACGAAGTCCCGGCCCGGCCCGAGCTCGAGGAACGTCATCACGCGTCGATCATCGCGCATCCCGAAGCGCCGCGGCCGGGTGGCCCGGATGCAGGCGCGGGCTGCCACAGGTGCGTCGGCTAGCCTCGCGCCCGTGCTGATCTCCGACACCAGGCGCGCCCTGTTCGTGCACGTGCCGAAGACCGGCGGGGTCTCGGTCGGGGTCGTGTTCGAGCGCTGCTGCCCCGACGCGCGGAGCAAGGCGCCCGGCGTACGTCCCCCGCTCGGCCGGCACGCGCCGTACGCCCGCATCCTGCGCGCCGAGCCCCAGACGGCCGACTACTGGTCGTTCGCGTTCGTGCGCAACCCGTGGGCGCGGATGGTCTCGTGGTGGTCGATGATCCAGGACTGGGACCGCGAGTGGGGCCCGTCGAGCGGCCGGCCGCAGGGACCCGAGGCCACCCGGATGCGCGGCAACGAGATGTGGCGTGCGGCCGCCGCGTACTCGGGCTTCGAGGAGTTCGTGCTGCGGGGCACCACCGAGCTCCCGCGGGTCGGCCGGCCGCAGGTGGACTACCTGCGCGCGCCCGGCCGGGAGGTCGACTTCGTGGGACGCACCGAGTCCTTCGCCGACGACCTCGCCGAGGTCGAGCGCCGACTCGGCGGCGAGCCGGTCCACGTGCCGCACCGCAACAAGTCCCCGCACGGCAGCTACCGCGACTACTACACCGACGCGACCCGGGCGAAGGTCGCCGAGGTCTACGCCCCCGACCTCGAGGCGTTCGGCTACACGTTCTGACACCTCTCCGCGCTCCGCGCTCAGGCGACGGACCCGCGCGTTCGCTGCGGCGTCCTGGGTTCACCGACGGCGAGTGCGGGCGCGACAAATGGCATGCCACGTCTCGCTCGGACAGTACGGTCGCACCCATGACGATCGAGCGCACCGATCCGCCCCTGGCCGCCGACGAGGCCGACATGCTGGTGGCCTACCTCGACTACCACCGAGACACCCTCCGGATGAAGGTCGACGGGCTGACCGCCGACCAGCTGCGACGGACCCATCCGCCGTCGACGCTCACACTGGGTGGACTGCTCAAGCACGTGGCCCTCAACGAGGCGCACTGGTTCGGCTTCGTGCTGCACGGGCGGCCGCTGGGACAGCCGTGGGACTCCGCGGACTGGGATGCCGACCCCGACTGGGAGCTCCGCTCGGCGAGGGACGACAGTCCCGAGGAGCTGCGTCGACTCATGGATGACGCAGTCGCCCAGGCGCGTCGTGACATCGATGACGCCCTCCGGCTGGGCGGGCTCGGCCAGCCGGCCGTGACCCCGAGCCGTCGTGAGGGCGGGCAGTTCACCCTGCGCTGGATCATGCTGCACATGCTCGAGGAGTACGCCCGGCACAACGGACACGCCGATCTCATCCGCGAGTCGATCGACGGTGCCACCGGCGAGTGACCGCGCCCGGCAGCGTCACGCTTGTGGGCATCGGTTCCCGGGGGGTCGCCGTAGGAGCTGTGCTGGAGCTCTTCGCGGAGCGGGCTGTCGTGGGCCGGAGGACACGGTCGGGCGCGCCTCAGCGCCTGTGGAGACGTAGAGCGGCTGTCGGTGGTTCGCCGTAGAATCGAACACATGATCGAGACGCTGACGGGACCGGAGGTGGGTGGGGTCGTGGACCTCACCGCCGGTGGCCTGCTTGCGCTCGCGCGGGAGCGCAAGGCTGCCGAGGAGCGCGCCGCGGCCGATCTGCTCGAGGTGGCTGCGCGGTGGGCTGACCTGCACCCGCCGGAGTCGATCCACCACGCGGCGTCGTTCACCGTGCCCGGCTGTGAGCACGAGGAGCCCATCGCGGGCGAGGGCACGCCGCTGGTCGCGGAGTTCTGCGTGGCCGAGCTCGGGGGCGTGCTCGGGATCTCGACGACCTCAGCGAAGCGGCTCATCGGCCACGCTTTGGAGCTGCGCCACCGGCTGCCGCGGTTGTGGGCGCAGGTCCACGCCGGCAGGGTGCCGGCGTGGCGGGCGCGGGCGGTCGCGGAGGTCACGATCCACGCGGCACCGTCGCTGAGCATCGAGGCGGCGGCGTTCGTGGACGCGCAGGTGGCCGCCGTCGCCGGCCGCATCGGGCCGGCCCAGCTCGACCGGCTGGTCGCCGAGACCATCAAGCGCTTCGACCTCGCTGTGCCGGACCGGTCGGCCGATCCGGAGGACGGCTACCTCGACGTCGACCCGCGTCACGCGACGCTCCACGACCAGCACGTGCACTTCGCCGGCACCATGCGGTTCGAGGCCGAGCTCGACCTCGCCGACGCCCTCGACCTCGACCGCGCGCTCGCGCACGGCGCCGCGACCCTGGCCGCGCTCGGCTCACCCGAGCCGCTCGACGCGCGACGGGCCGCAGCCCTCGGTGACCTCGCCCGCACCCAGACCGCCCTCGACCTCCACCACCAGGGCACCCGGACCACCACAGCGACGCGGACCGATGACGGCCTGCCGGTCGCGCGGGAGGTCGTGCTCCACGCTCACCTCGACGCCACGATCTGCGACACCACCGTGTTCGGTCCGACCGGCCGGTTGGAGGAGGGCCAGCGGCTCGTCCTGCTCGACCAGGTCAAGGACTGGTGCGCCGACTCGCGCACGAAGGTCACGATCAGGCCGGTCATCGACCTCAATGCCCACCTCACCGCGCCCGGCTACGCGATCCCCGACCGGATCCGGGAGCAAGTCGTTCTGAGGGACCGCACCTGCGTGTTCCCGTGGTGCACCCGCCCCGCCCGCGGCTGCGACATCGACCACGTCACCGAGTTCGACCACGACGCCGCCGCGGACGGGAGACCGCAGCCCGGGCCGACGGCTACGCAGAATCTCGCCGCCCTGTGCCGGTCGCACCACCGGCTCAAGACCCACACCGCCTGGCGCTACGCGACGGTCGGGCCGGGCGCATTCGAGTGGACCAGCCCCCACGGCCACCGCTACCGCCGCGACCCCACCGGCACCACCCGGATCGACGAGGCAGAGACGGCCGCACCGCCGGGCATCCCCCACCCCCGCCGACCATGACCCCGCCCCTCACCCCGCCACCCACCCGGTAGCGGGGCCACCGGCACGTCTCGGTGCGAGCGAGCGGCGCCCTGCCGTCCTCGCCGGAGGGGACCCGCGGCTCCAGTTGCGCTCGAGGAGGCCACGCACGCCCCTCCCCCGGCGACGCCCCCTGCCCGACAACCACGGCGCGAGTCCCCCGCGCGCCGCTACGCTCCGGCCATGCGAGACGCACAGATCCTGATCGGCAAGGAGGACCCGGCCCTCGACCAGCGACTCAACGACGAGCTGGACCGCTACAACGCTGCCGCGACCGCGGACGTTGCTCCCGCCGTCGAGCTCACCGTCAAGGTCGAGCAGGACGGCGAGCTGATGGCGGGGGTCTCGGGCTGGACCTGGGGACAGGCCGCCGGGATCGGTCTGACGTGGGTGCACGAGGACCAGCGGGGAACCGGTGTCGGCGCCAGGGCGCTGGCGGCGTTCGAGCACGAGGCCGTCGAGCGAGGCTGCACGCACGTCTTCGTCACGTCGTTCACCTTCCAGGCTCCGGCGTTCTACCAGCGGCTCGGCTACGAGGAGATCTTCCGCTGGGAGTCGGTGCCGACGCCCGGCCGGGACGACGTGCACCTGCGCAAGCAGCTCTGAGGCGCCGCGACCGAGGCCGGGCCCGGCTCACCCGTCGAGCGAGGCGATGAGCCGCCGCACGGTCTGCAGCGCGCCGCGCGAGGTCTCGGGGGCGGTGTCGCGGTAGTAGGTCCAGGCGCTGATGGCGGGGGCGAGCGCGAAGCCACGGGCACGGCGGTAGGCGGCCTCGTCGAGCCCGACGCTCTCGCGGTAGAGCCCGGCGGCCGACGACGGGACGTAGCCCCACATCGCGTTGAGCTCGATCGCGGGGTCACCGCGCCCGGCGGCGCCCCAGTCGATCACCGCGACCAGGCGGCCGTCGCGCACCAGCAGGTTGCCGTCGTGCAGGTCGGCGTGGAACCAGCACGGCTCGCCGTCGTGCGCCGGCGCCGCCAGCGCGTCCTCCCAGACGGCGAGCACCGCGTCGCGGGAGACCGCACCGGCGTCGGCCCGGGCGGTCCACTCCCGCACCCAGGCGTCGAGGGCTGCCAGCGGGGCACCGCGTCCCTCGGTCTTGACCGGGGCGTCCATGCCCGGGACGGCGCGACAGGCTCGCACGAACGTGCCGAGCTCGACCGCCCACCGCTCCGGGTCGTAGGTGGCCTCCGTCGGCGTCGTGCCCTCGATCCATGGCACGACGGTCCACGGCCACGGGAAGCCCTCACCCGGCTCCCCCAGCGCGACGGGCGCCGGGATCGCCACCGGCAGGTGCGGCGCCAGTCGCGGCAGCCACGTGTGCTCGAACGCCACCGTCGCGGCCGGTCCGGGGATCCGGGGCATCCGGACGAGCAGGTCCTCGCCGAGGCGGAAGAGCTGGTTGTCGGTGCCGACGGGCGGCAGCCGCCGCACCGGCAGCCCGGACCACTGCGGTAGCTGCTCGGCGACGAGTCGCCGTACGGTCTCGTCGTCGGCCACGTGCTCATCGGCGTGCATCCCCGTCATCGGTGACGAACGTAGTGCGCGAGCTCGTCCTCCGGTACCGACTTTCGGTACCCAGGTGCCGGGGTCGCCCGGATCGGTGGAGCGGGCGCCCCGCCCCGTCGAGGATGGAGCCATGAACCCCATGGCCCGATGGCCCCTGTCCGCACTCGTCGTCGTGGCCGGCAGCCTGGTGCTGGGCGGGCTGACGTCGTGGGCGCAAGGCTTCCTGCCCGACGCGTTGTCGTCGTTCGCCAACTCGCCGTCCGGCTGGACGGTGCTGACCGCGTCGATGATCGTCGCGGTCCGACCGACCGTGGCCGCGGGCGCGGTGCTCGGGGTGGTGTCCTTCGTCAGCCTCGTCCTGGGCTACACGGTCGCCTCCGAGCTGCGCGGGCTCGCCTACGACCCGCTGTTCTGGAGCCTGGTGGGTGTGGTCGCCGGCCCGTTCGTCGGCGCCGCCGCGGCCGCGGTCGTCGGAGGCCACGCCGTCCGTGCGGCGCTCGGCGCCGGCGCGCTGGCGGGTGCGCTGGTCGCGGACGCGATCTACGGGCTGACGGTCGTCGGCGACACGACCAGCCCGGTCTACTGGCTGCTCTGCCTGGCCCTCGGCGTCGTCCTGCTCGGCGTGGTGGTCGTGCGGCTGCGCAGCCGGGTGGCGCTCACGACGCTCGCCGGCACCGCCGTCGCAGCCACCGGCGTGCTGGGCGCCGGCTACGCCGTGCTCAACGGGCTCGCCTGACGCAGGGTTCGGTCGGCTCGCCGGACAGGGAGTGGTACCGACGAGTAACGTATGGCACGTGAGCTTCCTGACCCGCCAGGCCGTGATCGCCGCTCTCACCGCGAACGCCCTCCGCCCGCCGCGCGGCCGACGTGCCGGGCTGCCCGCGTTCGTCGCCGGGTGGCTCTTCGGCGAGACCGCACCGCAGATGCTGGCCCTCACCGCGCTCGACGCGGCGAGCCACCTCACCAAGAGCCGTCGCAGTGGGATCCGCGCCAAGGCGGGGCTCGCGCTCGCCGGCGCCAGCGCGCTCGGCCTGGCCCACATGATCCGGCAGAGCCAGCGCGCCGAGGACCGCTTCGAGGACGCCCTGCTCGACGGGCTCGGCGTCGACTACGTCGAGCAGCTCGACGAGGCGCCCGACCCGGCCGACCTCGCGACCCCCTGGCGACGGCTCGCGCGGCCCTTCGACTTCCGCGACGACGCCGTCCGGGTGATCAGCGACCTGCCCTACTCCGAGGCCGGCAAGCGCGGCCACCTCGACATCTACCTGCCGGCGGACCAGGACGCGATCACGGACGCCCCCGTGCTCCTGCAGGTGCACGGCGGCGCCTGGACGCTGGGCGCCAAGGAGCACCAGGGACGCCCCCTGATGAACCGGATGGCCGCCAAGGGCTGGGTCTGCGTCGCGATCAACTACCGCCTCGCCCCCCGCGACGCGTGGCCCGCCCACATCGTCGACGTCAAGCGCGCCATCTCCTGGGTCAGGGACAACATCGCCGACTACGGCGGCGACCCCGACTACCTCGTGGTCACGGGCGGCTCCGCGGGCGGCCACCTCGCCGCACTCGCAGCGCTGACGCCCGGCGACCCGGCCTTCCAGCCCGGGTTCGAGGACGCCGACACCTCGGTGCAGGCGGCGGTCCCGTTCTACGGCGTCTACGACTTCGCCGGCTCCACCGGCCTGGCCAACGCGATCGGCATGCGCGACGCCTTCCTCGGCCCGCGCGTGGTCCAGACGACGTGGCAGGACGCGCCCGACGTCTACGAGGCGGCCTCACCGATCCTCCGCATCACGCCCGACGCCCCCGACTTCTTCGTCATCCACGGCGAGCTCGACTCGCTGGTCGCCGTCGACCAGGCCCGCCTGTTCGTCGCCGAGCTGCGGCGCACCTCCAGGAAGTCGGTGGTCTACGCCGAGCTGCCGGGCGCCCAGCACGCCTTCGACATGTTCCACTCGATCCGCAGCGCGCACGCCGTGCGGGCCGTCGACCGCTACCTGACCTGGCACTGGAACACCTGGCGCCACGGCCTCGCGGCGGACAGCGGCGTCGAGCCCGACGAGATGCGCCAGGACGTGGACGCCGACGCAGGCTAGCCGTCCGCCTGGGTGATGAAGCCGACCTGGTTGCCGGCCGGGTCGGTCAGCAGGGCCAGGGACGTGCCGCCGCCCACCTCGGTCACCGGGCGTACGACGGTCCCGCCGGCGGCCTCCACCTCGGCCACCTTGGCGGCGAGGTCGTCGGTGCTCCAGTAGACGACGGGTCCGGTCATCCCGTCCCGCTCGCCCTGCGGGTTGAGCCCGATCTCCTGCCCGTCGAGGTTGAACCCGACGTAGTAGGGCGTCTCGGTGTGCGGCTCGGTCCCCCACGCCGTGCGGTAGAACGCCGTGGCGGGCGCGAGGTCGGCGGCGGGGATGACGATGGTGTGGTTGCTCATGGCTGCTCCCGTGTGTGGTGGTTGCTCTCACCCTCCTGACGGCCCCGCGGCCGCCGACGTGACACGCACTAGTCTCTCCACCCGTGCCGTCCTCCGACCCGCTCCCGCCCGACCTGCTCGAGCACGCCCGCGCGGCGAAGGGCTTCATGCCCGACGACGAGGGCGCGCTGCTGCACCGGTGGGCACGGGAGCGGCTGCCGCACGGCCCCGCCCTCGAGGTCGGCACCTACTGCGGGAAGTCCGCGGTCTGGCTCGGCGGCGCGGCACGGGAGGTCGGCGGCACCGTCCTCACCGTCGACCACCACCGCGGCTCGGAGGAGAACCAAGCCGGCTGGGAGCACCACGACGACAGCCTCGTCGACCACGACCTCGGGCTGATGGACACGCTGCCCACCTTCCGCCGCACGATCGCCGCGGCCGGGCTGGAGGAGCAGGTGGTGGCCGTCGTGGGTCGCTCCGAGACGGTCGGCAGGTGGTGGCGCACCCCGCTGTCGCTGCTCTTCATCGACGGCGGCCACGGCGTCGAGCCGGCCCGCACCGACTTCCGCACTTGGCCGCGCTGGGTCGAGGCGGGCGGGGTGCTCGTGATCCACGACGTCTTCCCCGACCCCGCCGACGGCGGCCGGCCGCCCTACGAGGACATCTACCTGCCCGCGATCGCCAGCGGCGCCTTCACCGAGGTCGACGCGGTCGGCTCGATGCGGGTGCTACGTCGTACGGCGGGCGACGCCGGCGACCCGCTCGGCTGAGTCCTCGCCGGGCCGACAGCCGCACTCCAGGCCGACCTCGGCGAAGTCGGGCGCGAGCGTGGTGCCGCGCATGATGTCGGCGCCGGGCGTCCAGTCGCCCAGCGCATCGGCCGCCAGCACGACGGCCGCGGCGGTGTAGGTGGTGTGCTCGACCGGCCAGTTGACGTCGTCGGGGAACACGTAGCCGGTCCAGTAGGACCCGTCGTCGGTGCGCAGGTGCTGCATCGCCGCGAGCAGCTCGAGCGCGCGCTCCCGGTCGCCGAGGGCCTCCAGGGCCAGCACCAGCTCACACGTCTCGGCGCCGGTCACCCACGGGTTCTCCGAGACGCACCGGATGCCCAGCCCCGGCTCGACGAAGGTGTCCCACCGCTCGGCGAGGAGGGTGTGCGCCGCGGGCCCGCGGACCGCACCGCCGAGGACCGGGTAGTACCAGTCCATCGAGAAGTCGGACTTGTCGAGGAAGAGGTCGCGGTGCTCGCGGAGGGCGTGGCCGAGCCGGCCGCCGGCGAGCTCCCACTCGACCTGCGGCTCCCCCACCAGCCCGGCGAGCGCCACCCCTGCGCGCAGCGAGTGGTAGATGCTCGACGAGCCGGCGAGCAGCGCCTGCTCGTTGACCGGACCGGGACGGTCGTCGCGCCACTCCTGCGACCACGCGATCCCGCCGAACGGCAGCTGCAGGCCCACCACGAAGTCGAGCGCACGGCGCACCGTCGGCCAGGTCCGGCGCACGAGCTCCTCGTCGCGGGCGACCAGCCAGTGGTGCCACGTCGCGACCGCGAGGTAGGCCGACATGTTGGACTCGCCGGAGTGGTCCTCGACCTCGCCACCGACGATCTTCATCGGCCACGACCCGTCCGCGCGCTGCGTGTCCCGCACCCAGGCCAGGGCCCGCTCGGCCTCCTCGCGCCGGCCGCCGACCATCAGGGCCATCGCCGCCTCGAGGTGGTTCCACACGTCGGTGTGCTCCCCCGCCGTCCACGGGATGGCACCCGACGGCTCCTGGGTCGCCGCGATCGTCGCCGCGGTCTGCTCGACCTGGGCGCGGGTGAGGATCTCCTCGACCCCCAGGGCTCGGCTCATGCGGGCTTGCGGAAGTAGAGCACCATGCTCTTCCCGATGAGCGGGTCGAGCACCTTGCCGGCGTACTGGAGCGCCTTGGGGTTCTTCATGATCTCCCACACCAGGAGCCGGTGGTAGGCCTTGGCGAGGGGGTGGTCGTCGTTGGTCACGCCGACGGCGCACTTGATCCACCAGTAGGGCGTGTGCAGCCCGTGGGCGTGGTCCTTGCCGAGGAAGACCATCGCGTCGCCGGGCGTGCCGTCGTTGGACCGGCCGGCCTTGGTGACCTTGTCGACGAGCTCCTCGGCGGTGTAGATCCGGACGTGCCCGCCCTCGGCGTTGTGGTAGTCGTCGGAGAGCTTCCAGTTGACGAGCTCGGGCAGCCACCGGGGCACGGAGATGGCCAGCGTGCCACCCGGGCGCAGCACCCGGACGAGCTCCTTGATGGCGTCGACGTCGGCGTGGATGTGCTCGAGCACCTCGGCGGCCACGACGCGGTCGAACTCACCGTCGGCGAAGGGCAGCGCGAGCGCATCGCCCTCCTTGACGTCCGCCTCGGCGGCCGCGGGCACCTCACCGGCCGCGCGCATCGCGGTGAACCACTCGCGCACAGTGGCCAGCTCGTCGGCGTCCTGGTCGAAGGCGATCACGTCCGCGCCGCGCCGGTACATCTCGAACGCGTGCCGACCGGCACCGCAGCCCATGTCGAGCACGCGGTCGCCCGGGCGCAGCCCGAGCCGGTCGAAGTCAACGGTCAGCACGGATGCTCTCCTCCTGGTCCTGCTCGGGCAGGCCTCGCTCACGCCGGAAGTCGGCGATGGTCTCCTCGTAGGCGGCGGCGGTGGCCTCGGCCACGGCACGCCAGCTGAACAGCTCCTCGACCCGGGCCCGGCCGGCCGTGCCCATGGCCGTACGCCGCTCGGGGTCGTCGAGCAGCGCGGCGAGCGCCTGCTCGAGCTCGCCGACGTCGCCGGGGGTCACCAGGTCGGCGCACTCGCCGTCGGGCCCGACGACCTCCGGGATCGCGCCGGCGCGCGAGACCACCAGCGGGGTCGCGCACGCCATCAGCTCGGCCGTCGGCAGCGAGAACCCCTCGTAGAGCGAGGGCACGCACGCCACCTCGGCGGAGCCCATGACCTCCACGAGCTCGGCGTCGCTGACGCCGTTGACGAACTGCACCTTGTCGGCGATGCCGAGCTGGTCGATGAGCTGCTCGGTGCGCCCGCCCGGCTCGGGACGGGTCACCAGCACCAGGGACACGTCGCGCTCGACCGCGAGCTTGGCGAACGCCTCGAGGAGGGTCGCGATGCCCTTCATCGGTGCGTCGGCGCTGGCCATGGCGAGGATGCGGCCCGGCACCCGCGGGGCGGTCGGCGGGGCGAAGACGTCGTCGACGCCCAGCAGGATCGTCCGCATGCGGTCCGGGTCGACGCCGAAGTCGCGCGCGACGTCGCGCCGCGAGGACTCCGAGGGCGTGAGGATCGTGCGGTAGCGCTTGGCGACGCGGGCCTGCATCCGCAGGAAGCCGTACCAGCGGCGCAGCGTGAGCCGCTTGCGCCAGGTGGGCGCGGTCTGGAGGTCGATCTGCCGGTCCATGGTGATCGGGTGGTGGATCGTCGCGATCACGGGGAGCCCGTAGGACTCCAGCGCCATGATGCCGGTGCCGAGCACCTGGTTGTCGTGGGCGATGTCGAAGTCGCCGGCGCGCTCCTTCATCAGCCGGGCGATGCGCGAGCTGAACGTCTTCGGCTCGGGGAACCCGGCCGTGCACATCGTGAGGAACTCCTCGACGTCGATGCGGTCGCGGAACTCACTCGGCCGCGGCACCCGGAACGGGTCGGGCTCGCGGTAGAGGTCGAGGCTCGGCACCTTCGTGAGCCCGACACCCTCGTCGAGGTCGGGGTAGGGCTGGCCGGAGAACACCTCCACCTCGTGGCCGAGGCGGACGAGCTCGCGGCTCAGGTGTCGGATGTAGACGCCCTGCCCTCCGCAATGGGGCTTGCTCCGGTAGGACAGCATGGCGATGCGCACCGGGCCATTATGCCTACCGACAAGTAGCAGCCCGCGCCCTCACCCCTCGCTGGAGTGGCCGGGGAACACGTGGGCGGCCGGGTCGAGGACGACGGCGGCGTTGTTGACGGCCGTCGCGGCCTCTCCGAACCCGACCGCGATGAGCCGGACCTTGCCGGGATAGTCGGTGATGTCGCCGGCGGCGAAGACGCGCGGCAGGTTGGTGCGCATGGACGAGTCGACCACCACGTGGCGCTTGTTGGTCTCCAGCCCCCACTGCTGGATCGCGCCCAGGTCGGCGATGAAGCCGAGGGCCGCGACCAGCGCCTGCGCCGGACGTACGTGGGGGTCCTGGCCGTCGACCGTGATCACGACCTCCTCGAGGTGGGCCGCACCCCGCAGCTCGGTGACCTGCGCGTTGGTGACGATCTCCACGCTGGAGTCCCGGACGGCGGCGACCGTGCGCTCGTGCGCCCGGAACGCGTCGCGGCGGTGGACCAGGGTGACCGACGCGGCGATGGGCTCGAGGTGCTGCGCCCAGTCGAACGCACTGTCGCCTCCCCCGACCACGACCACGTCCTTGCCGGCGTAGGGGGCGAAGCTGGGCACGAAGAACTCCATGCCGCGGCCCACCCAGCCGTCGCCAGCAGGCAGCGGTCGCGGGCTGAACTTGCCGATGCCGGAGGTGATGAGCACGGCGCCGGCAGTGACGCGGGTGCCGTCGTCGAGCGTGACGACGACCTGGTCCTCGCCGTGGTCGAGCGTGATGGCCGTGCGGTCGAGCAGGTAGGTCGGGTCGGCGGTGGCGGCCTGCGTCACCAGCCCCTCGACGAGGTCGCGACCCTTCACGCTCGGGAAGCCCGCGACGTCGAGGATGGCCTTCTCGGGATACATCGCGGTGATCTGGCCGCCGAGCTCGGGCAGCGAGTCGACCACCGCGACGCTCATCCCGCGGAACCCGGCGTAGTAGGCCGAGAACAGGCCGGTCGGGCCGGCTCCGATGATCAGCAGGTCGGTCGTCACGTCGTCCACGTCGCGGATCCTTCCTTCGGGGCGTCCCGGCCACAAGGGCCGGTCCATCACAGGGCGTCGAGCTCGTCGACCCGCCACTCCCCGCCCGTGCGGCGCAGCGTCACCAGCACCCGGTCGAGGTCGAGCGTCGGCGGGTCGAGCCCGCGGCCCGAGGTGTGCTGGTTGACGAAGACGAGCACGCGGGCGTACGACGCGGAGGCGGACACCAGCGCCGTGTCGACGACCTCGGCGCGCACCACCGTGCGGTCGCGGCGGCTCGCGGTCGCGACGCCGGCCATCGTGCGGTCGTAGCGGTCCTGCATCGCGCTCGTCATCAGGGCGCGGGCGTCGGCCTTGTCCGCCGCGAGGGTCTCCCAGGAGTAGCTGTAGGCCGCGGCGGCAGCCTCGCCGGCACGCTCGCGCACCGCGTCCTTGACCGCGGCCGACACGAGCGTCGCCGCGGAGGAGTCGGCGGTCGCGACCGTCGGGGCCGGATCGTCGCCGGCCTCGGTCACGGCCCAGGCCAGCGCGCCGGCGGCCAGGCAGACCAGTGCGCCCAGCACCACCAGCCAGCGCCGCGCGATCGGGGTCGGGACGGGAGTCGGGGTCACGGGTCGTCACCTCACGAACTGCAGGTCGCTGGTCAGCCAGCGCCCGCCCTCGTGCACGAGCCGCAGGCGCAGCCGGTAGTAGCGGACCTGACCCTCGCCGTCGGTGCCCGTGTTGGTGACGGTGCTGTTGGCCGCGACCAGGACCGTCGCGGCGTCGCCGGACTGGTCGCCCACCCCGAGCGAGACGACCTCGGGCGTCGAGACGGCCTCCGTGCGGACCGCCTCGCTGGTGAGCGTGTCGCGCTGCGAGGCGTACTGCTCGGCGAAGTCGCCGGTGGCACCGTCGAGCACCGCCTCGACGAGCGGGTCCATGTCGCGGTGGTCGACGGTGAGGAACGCCATCGCCTCGGCGCGCGCCGCCGCGGCGACGCCCTGGTGGGCGGCCGTCAGCTCGGCGTCGACCTCGTCCTGCGAGGTGACGACCAGGCCGATGGCGACCAGCAGGGCGACGAGCACGACGGCGAGGCCACCGGCCGTCCATCGCCCTGCTCGCGCTCCCACGGGGCGAACCTAGCCCAGCCGAGCCTCCGGGCGCCGCAGCGTCGCGTCCCTAGACTGCATCCTCGTGAGCAGACCTCTCCCGCAGGTGACGGCGCACCCGTCCGCGATGCTGCTCGCCGCCCAGCTGCTGCAGGTGCTCGCGTGGCCCTTCCTGGGCGGCTCGCGACTGGGCGGGGGCTTCCTCGGCGTCATCGCGATGCTCGCGGTCGGCTCGGCGGTGCTCGCGGTCCGGCGTACGCCCAACGTGAGCCGGGTCGTGTTCTTCCTGGGCGCCCCGACGATCGTCTTCACCCTGCTCGAGGCGATCTTCCCCGACACCGACGCGATCCTGCTGGTCTCGGGGATGCTGCACGCGCCGTTCTACTTCTACGTCTCCTACGCGATGCTGCGCTACCTGTTCCACGACGACGAGGTCACCACCGACGAGTACTACGCGACCGGCGCCGCGTTCACCGTCGTGGCGTGGGGCTTCGCCTACGTCTTCTCGGTCGTGCAGATCGTGTGGCCCAACTCGTTCACCAACGCGTCCGGCTTCGAGCACACGTGGTTCGAGCTGCTCTACCTGTCGTTCTCGACGCTCACCAGCGTCGGCCTGTCCGACATCGTCGCCGTCGGCGAGCAGGCCCGCTCGGTGGTCATGGTGGAGATGATGGTCGGGGTCTTCTACGTCGCGATGGTCGTGGCCCGGATGGTCGGGCTCACGATGATGCGCCACCGCCGCTGAGGACTCACTCCTCGTCGTCGTCCTCGTCGTCGTCGAGGAGACCCTCGCGCTCGGCAGCCGCCACGATGCGGCGCACGTTGTCGAGGGAGCCGCAGTCGGCGTCGAGCTGGGCGTTGCGCTCGGTGGCGAAGGCCGTGCCGAGCTCGACGCGGATCCTCTCGCTGACCTCCTCACGCGCCGGGTTGAGGATCGTGAGCTCCTCCTCGGTGAGGTGGTGGTTGAGCGCCGCGGCCAGCTCCTCCACGGCGTCGTCGAAGGCCTGCGTGTCGGTGCCCTTGAGCTCGAGGACCTTCAGCATCGCCTCGTGGCCCTCGGCGTGCTCCTCCTCGCCGTGCTCGGCCTCGTGCTCGGTGATCGCGTTCTTGCGCTCCAGCTTGGGGTAGACGTGCTTCTCCTCGGCCTCGGCGTGGGCGACGTGCAGCGCCGAGAGCGCCTTGCGCACGGCGTCACGGTCGGAGGAGCTGTCGCGCAGCTGCCGGAGGAGGGTCTCGAAGCGGCGGTGGTCCTCGAGGATCAGGTCGATGACGTCGCCGGAGACGGGGCGTCCGAGGTCGATGGGGGTGCTCATGGAGCGGAGGCTAGCCATGCCTCAGGCGCGCGACCTCACCCCTCCGGGTCCGGACGACGTCCTCGTCCGTCGGCGCGCGTGCCTACGATGGGCGTCGTGCCAGGCATCGAGGTGTGGAGCCAGTTCGACCACGATCCGCGCAGCTCCGCCAACGCGGCGATGCGCGCGTCGGACCGCGACCGCGCGGTGATCGAGACCGTGCTCGCCGATGCCTTCGCCGAGGGCCGGCTCACCCGCGCGGAGTACGACGAGCGCGCCGACGCGCTGCTCGCCAGCCGCACGCTGGGCGACCTGGTGCCGCTCGTGGCCGATCTGCCCACCGCCGCGCCCGCCCCGCGCTCGTCGATCCCCGAGCAGGCGACGAGGGCCTACCTCGCCGAGCGGCGCCAGGCCGTGTGGGGCTTCCTGTCGGCCTCGCTGATCTGCTGGGTGATCTGGTTCGCCACCGGCCAGGAGTTCCCGTGGCCGCTGTTCGTGATGCTCGGCACCGGGCTCAACGCCGGGCGCGTGATCTGGCAGAAGGACGACATCATCGAGTCCGAGACCCAGCGG
This sequence comes from Nocardioides sp. zg-1228, assembly GCF_017086465.1. NCBI lineage: Bacteria > Bacillati > Actinomycetota > Actinomycetes > Propionibacteriales > Nocardioidaceae > Nocardioides > Nocardioides sp. zg-1228. The sequence goes on from NZ_CP070961.1 coordinate 2,305,129, forward strand.
CTGGAGAAGAAGCAGCGCAAGGAGCTCAGGAAGTGGGAGGAGGGCTGAGCTCCCTCGTCGAGGACCCACCGAGCTCGTTCCTCGCTCGGGGCCCTCTCCTCACTTCGTCGCCGGCGCGCTCGCTTCGCTCGCACGCTGCTCCTCGCTCGTCGGGCGCGCCACAGGCCTCGTTCCTCGGCCCGCGCGCGCCCTCCTCACTTCGTCGCCTCCATCATCTGGCGGAGCTCCTTCTTGAGGTCGGAGATCTCGTCGCGCAGCCGCGCCGCCACCTCGAACTGCAGCTCGGCGGCCGCGTGCCTCATCTGGCCGGTCAGCTCCTGGATGAGCTCGGCGAGGTCGCTGCTCGGGATGCCGGCGGTGTCGGGCGCCTCGTCGTGGATCCTCGACAGGGCGGGCGTGGGCGACTTGCCGGCCTTGACCCCTCCGGCGCGGCCCTTCTGGCCGACGTCGGCCCAGGTCTTGAGCAGCTCCTGGGTGGTCTCGTCCTCGCGGGCCAGCATCTCGGTGATGTCGGCGATCTTCTTGCGCAGCGGCTGGGGGTCGATCCCGCGCTCGGTGTTGTAGGCGACCTGGATCGCGCGACGACGGTTGGTCTCGCTGATCGCGTTCTCCATCGAGGGCGTGATCTTGTCGGCGTACATGTGGACCTGGCCGGACACGTTGCGAGCCGCGCGACCGATGGTCTGGATCAGCGACTTGTCGGAGCGCAGGAACCCCTCCTTGTCGGCGTCGAGGATCGCGACCAGCGACACCTCCGGCAGGTCGAGGCCCTCGCGCAGCAGGTTGATGCCGACGAGCACGTCGTACTCACCCATCCGGAGCTCACGCAGCAGCTCGATGCGGCGCAGGGTGTCGACCTCGGAGTGGAGGTAGCGGGTGCGGATGCCGGCGTCGAGGAGGTAGTCGGTGAGGTCCTCGGACATCTTCTTGGTGAGCGTGGTGACGAGGACGCGCTCGCCCTTGTCGGCGCGCTCGCGGATCTCGTGGATGAGGTCGTCGATCTGGCCCTTGGTGGGCTTGACCACGACCTCGGGATCGATGAGGCCGGTGGGCCGGATGATCTGCTGGACGGTGTTGTCGACGCCGCCGACGCGGTCGAGCTCGTAGTTGCCCGGGGTGGCCGAGAGGTAGATGGTCTGGCCGATCCGGTCGACGAACTCCTCCCACTTGAGCGGGCGGTTGTCCATCGCGCTCGGCAGCCGGAACCCGTGGTCGACGAGGTTGCGCTTGCGGGACATGTCGCCCTCGTACATGCCGCCGACCTGCGGCACCGCGACGTGGGACTCGTCGATGACGAGGACGAAGTCCTCGGGGAAGTAGTCGAGGAGCGTGTTGGGGGCGCTGCCCGGAGCGCGGCCGTCCATGTGCATCGAGTAGTTCTCGATGCCCGAGCACGAGCCGACCTGGCGCATCATCTCCACGTCGTAGGTCGTGCGCATCCGCAGCCGCTGCGCCTCGAGCAGCTTGCCCTGCTTCTCGAACGCCGCGAGCTGGTCGTCGAGCTCGAGCTCGATGCCCCGGATCGCCCGCTCCATCCGCTCGGGACCGGCGACGTAGTGGGTGGCGGGGAAGACGTGGAGCTCGGTGTCGTCGGAGATCACCTCGCCGGTGATCGGGTGGAGCGTCATCAGCCGCTCGACCTCGTCGCCGAAGAACTCCACGCGGATGGCGAGCTCCTCGTAGACCGGGAAGATCTCGAGCGTGTCGCCCCGCACCCGGAACGTGCCGCGGGTGAACGACATGTCGTTGCGGGTGTACTGGATCTCCACGAGCCGGCGCAGCACCGAGTCGCGGTCGTGCTCCTCGCCGACCTTGAGCCGCAGCATCCGGTCGACGTACTCCTGGGGGGTGCCGAGGCCGTAGATGCACGACACCGTGGAGACCACGATCGTGTCGCGGCGGGTGAGCAGGCTGTTGGTCGCGCTGTGGCGCAGCCGCTCGACCTCCTCGTTGATCGAGGAGTCCTTCTCGATGTAGGTGTCGGTCTGGGGGACGTAGGCCTCGGGCTGGTAGTAGTCGTAGTAGGAGACGAAGTACTCCACCGCGTTGTGGGGGAAGAGCTGGCGCAGCTCGTTGGCGAACTGCGCGGCCAGCGTCTTGTTGGGCTGGAGCACCAGGACCGGGCGCTGGAGCTGCTCGGTGACCCAGGCGACGGTGGCGGTCTTGCCGGTGCCGGTCGCGCCGAGGAGCACGACGTCCTTCTCGCCGCCCTGGATGCGGCCGACGATCTCCTTGATCGCGGCCGGCTGGTCGCCCGAGGGCTCGTAGTCGGACACCACCTTGAAGGGGGCCACCCGGCGCTGCAGATCGGTGACTGGACGCATGACTCGAGCGTACGCGGGGCCACCGACAGCGGGCGCGCGTGATGGGATCTCCCCGTGGACGACGCACCGACCTACCGCTGGACCGCCGCCCCCGACTCCGCCGCCCGGGCGGCCGACTCCTTCCTGCGCGCGCAGCGGCGCAGCCGGCGCACGGTGACGTTCGCCCTGCTCGCGTGGGTGCTCTACTGCGCCGTCTTCTTCGCCCTCGACCCCGACCCGTCGCGGATCGGCCCCGCGCTCGGGCTCGGCACCGGCACCGTCGCCGTGCTGTTCGGGGCCATCGTGCTGGTCGGCCGCTTCCGGTGGCGCCACGCCTTCCGTCGCCAGCTCGTGCCCGGGCTGGTGGTCACCTCGCGGTTCACCGAGGACGGCCTCGAGCTGAGCAGCCGCGAGGGGACGCAGACGCTGCCCTATGCCAGCCTCGAGTCGCTGCGGCACGACGGCGAGTGGGTCCACGTCCGGCTCGTGGGGTCGCCGACGACCTCCGTCGTGCCCGCCGCCCTGCTCCCGACCCACGAGCTGGCCCGCTTCCCGGCGTACGCCGACGCGCGTCCCGACTGAGCGCCTCCGGCCCCTCGTGCCGGCGGCCCGGCTGGAGGGACACCTCGCTAGATTGACCCCTGTGACCGTCGCCCGCACGCTGACCGCCGTACGGCGCACCCTGCTCACACTGGTCGGGCTCCAGCTCGCCGTCGCCGTCGCGCTCTCGCTCGTCGACTCCTACCGGCGCCGTGGCAAGAAGCCCAAGCCGTTCCCGGTGACGGGGCCCGAGACCGTGCCGGTCGGCGACAGCGAGATCACGACCTACACCTTCGGCCGCGACCTCTACGACGACATGCTGGCCGCCATCGACGGGGCCAAGAAGCAGATCCTCTTCGAGACCTACATCTGGAAGGGCGACGAGATCGGGTGGAAGTTCAAGACCGCCCTCGCCGCCGCCGCCGACCGCGGGGTCGACGTGCACTGCATCTACGACGGCTTCGCCAACCTGGTCGTGTCGCCCGCCTTCAAGCGGTTCCCGTCGTCGCTGAAGGTGCTGCGCTACCCCATGTGGACCGCCGGCTTCCGCGTCTGGGACCTGCGCCGCTACGGCCGCGACCACCGCAAGATCCTCGTCGTCGACGACGAGGTCGCCTTCGTCGGCGGCTACAACATCGGCTCGGCGTACGCCACCGAGTGGCGCGACACGCACGTGCGGATCGCCGGCCCCGGCGTGTGGGACCTCAAGAGGGCGTTCGCCGACCTCTGGAACGTCAACCGGCACCACCGGCTGCGGCGCGACGACCGGCCCCTGCTGCTCGAGACCGCGTCGGAGTGGGACCCCCACATCCGCACGCACCAGAACGTCCCCCGGCAGTGGACGTTCCCGATCCGCAGCATGTACCTCGAGGCGATCGCCCGGGCGAGCCGCAACATCTGGCTCACCACCGCCTACTTCCTGCCCGACCAGGACTTCGTGGACTCGGTGGCCGACGCGGCGCGGCGCGGGGTCGACGTACGCATCCTGCTGCCGCTGAAGTCCAACCACATCGTGGCGGACTGGATCTCGCGGGGCTACTACGGCCAGCTGCTCGCCGCCGGGGTGCGCATCCTCCGCTTCAAGGACGCGATGGTGCACGCCAAGACGGCCACCATCGACGGCAACTGGTCGACCGTCGGCACCGCCAACATCGACCGGCTCAGCCTCCAGGGCAACTACGAGATCAACGTCGAGGTGATCGACCGGGACTTCGCCGCGGTGATGGAGAAGGTGTTCGCCGCCGACGAGTCCAACTGCCTCGAGCTGACCCTGGCGGAGTGGGAGGCGCGCGACCTCAACCGGAAGTTCACCGAGAGCTTCCTCGCGCCGCTGCGTCCGTTCCTCTGAGCGCGCTCAGCGGGTGGGCAGGTGGGTCGGGACGCTCATCCTCGGTCCGCGCCGCGGCCTCGTCCGGCCGCCGGCGATGGCCATCGCGGCGGCGCGGCCGCGCTGGGGACGGTAGGGCTCGAGCAGCTCGCCCATCTCCTCGTCGGTGATGTCGTGGCCGAGGAGGGCCCAGCCGATCCAGTCGGCGAGGTGGTAGTCGCCGAAGCTCACCGCGTCGGGGTCGCCCAGGGCGCGCTGGCGCACCTCGGCGCTGGTCCACACGCCGATGCCGCGGACCGACCGCAGCCGGCGGTCGGCCTCCTCGGCGCCCACCTCGGTGAGTCGCTCGAGCGCCGACGCCAGCCGGCACGCCGTCACCACCGTGCGCGACTGGGCCGGCTGGACGCCGAGGCGCAGCCACTCCCACGACGGGATCGCCGCGATCGTCTCGGGCGTCGGCTGCAGCATCAGCCGCAGGGACGCCACCGGGCCGGGCGCGGGCTCGCCGTGGCGCCGGACGAGCTCGCGGAACGAGCCGAACGCCTCCTTGCCGGTCACCTTCTGCTCGAGGATCGACGGCACCAGCGACTCCATCACGAGCCCGGTGCGCCCGATGCGCCAGTGGCGGTGGGCGCGCCAGCCGGCGGCGACCTCCGGGTGGTGCGGCTCGAAGCCGGTGGGGTCGTCGTCCGCGCCGAGGAGCGCGGGCATCGCGTCGAGCGCCCAGTCGGCCCCCGGACCCCAGGCGCGGCCGACGACCTCGCCGGCCGCCGGCCGGGGGTGCACGCAGAGCGACGCCGGGCCCAGCGGCGTACGCATGGCGCGCCAGACGCGTCCGGACTCCTCGTGGCGCTGCGTCGGGTCGCCCGCGCCACGACGCTGCGGGCGCAGCACCTGGGCGGGCACGCACGGCCAGTCGGGCACCCAGGTGCGGGTGCGCTCGGCGGTCGCGGGGGCCATGGTGCGACGGTAGACGAGGGCACCGACTACCTTGCAGTCCATGGCTCCAGGAACGGGCGAGACACCGGTCACCCCCAACCAGCGCGACCTCGAGGAGGGCATCCAGCGCGACTTCTCCCGCGCGATGTCCTACGGCGACTACCTGCGCCTCGACGTGCTGCTGTCGGCCCAGCAGCCGCTCTCCGACCCTCCGCAGCACGACGAGCTGCTCTTCATCGTCCAGCACCAGACCAGCGAGCTGTGGCTCAAGCTGCTGGTCCACGAGCTGCGATCGGCCCGCGCGCTCCTGCGCACCGACGACCTCTCCCCCGCCCTCAAGCGGCTGGCCCGGGTCAAGCACATCCAGCACACCCTGACCGACCAGTGGTCGGTGCTGGCGACGCTGACGCCGTCGGAGTACGCCGAGATCCGACCGTTCCTGGCCACCAGCTCGGGCTTCCAGTCCGCGCAGTACCGCGAGGTCGAGTTCCTCCTCGGCAACAAGAACGCCGAGATGGTCAAGGTCTTCTCCCACGACGAGGCCGCGCGGGACGCCCTCGACGAGCTGCTGCACGAGCCGTCGCTCTACGACGAGTTCCTCGCCCACCTCGCGCGCCAGGGCTACGCCGTCCCGCAGCGCCTGCTGGACCGCGACTGGACACGGCCGCACACCACCGACCCCGAGCTGGTCGACGTCTTCGCGTCGGTCTACGCCTCACCCGACGAGCACTGGGGCGTCTACGAGACCTGCGAGGAGCTCGTCGACGTCGAGGACGCCTTCCAGCAGTGGCGCTTCCGCCACCTCCAGGTCGTCCAGCGCGTCATCGGCCACAAGACGGGGACCGGCGGGTCGTCGGGCGTCGACTTCCTGCGCCGGGCGCTGGACCTGACGTTCTTCCCCGAGCTCTACGAGGTGCGCACCCGCATCGGGCAGTGACCGCGGCCACTGCCCGACCGGGCGCTCGGCTCAGAGCAGCCGGCCGCAGGTGGGCCACGGCGAGCGGCCGCGCTGCTTGTAGAGCAGCTTGGCGCGGTAGGTCTGCTCGCCGGGCGACGCGGACGTCGGGAGGCCGGAGCCGCCGACGCTGCGCCACGTGCCGAGGTCGAACTGGTAGAGCCCGTAGTAGCCGGCCGGGTTGACCGCACGCGGGTTGCCGCCGGACTCGCAGCTGGCCAGCGCGGCCCAGTTGAGGCCGTCTGCGCCGGCGACCGAGCTGGCCTTGCGGCCGACGAGCACGCGGCGCGGGCGCGGCTCCTTGACCAGGGTGCGCCTGACGACGCGGTAGGTCTCCGGCTCGCCGTTGTGCAGCGTCTTCACGGCGACGATCTCGCGGACGCCGGGCCGACCGGTGGCCACGACCTTGCGGCGACCGGGCTTGAGCTTGGTGGTGGCGACCTCGACCGTGCGCGGGCGGACCTTCTCGCGCTTGGTCTTGCGCTTCTTGACCACGTCGGTCAGGCGGACGACGTCGCCCTGGCGCAGCCGCTTGCGCTTGCCGGAGACCTCGCGGCCGTCGCGGACGACGTCGACCAGGTCGTTGCCGTCGACGGAGACGCCCTGCGCCTCCAGGAGCGCACCGGGCCACGCGCGGGGCGTGGTGGCGACCTCGACGGGCGGCTGGTCGGCGACCTTGAGGCGGACGGCGACGGCCTCGTCGTCCGCCGGCTGGGCGTAGGCGCTGCCGGGCGCCAGGGTCAGGGCGAGGGCTGCCGCGGCGACGCCGGCAGCGGCGCCTCGCAGGCGGACGGACAGGACAGGTGTGGTGGTGGCACGCACGTGCTTCGGACCTCACGGGGTGTTGTGTGCGCCCTCTCCGGGGCGCTCGGACGCGACACCGTCGAGTCGGGCGTCGAGGCCACGGTGCGCATCACCTCACGATGGGAGGCGCCCCGCTCACGGCGAGGGCACTACCTGCGGCTCGTCCACCAGAACACGATCGCGGGAGCATGTCCAATTGGGAGTGGTGCCCCCGCTCGGCCGCGACGGCTCGCCGTGCCTACGGTTGCGCCATGGACGTACGCCGGTGGGTCGTCGCCGCGGAGCGGGCGTGGGACGGTGCGCGCGTGCGGCGCCGACGGTCGCGGACGCCCGAGCACTTCAGGATCGATCCCTACCTCGGCCACGGCGGGACCGAGGGCGTGGTCGTGCGGGGCCGGGTGCTCGACAACCCCCGGTCGCCCGAGGCGGCGGACGGGGAGGGCGTCGCCGCCGCGGTCCGCCGCACGGTGGGGAACTTCCTGACCGACGAGCTGCCGGGTGTCCCGCTCCGCGTGACGGTCGCGGGTGAGCAGGTCGACGCCGTCACCGACGACGAGGGCTACTTCCTGGCCCGGCTGTCACCGGCACCCGGGGCGCTCACCAGCCCGTGGACCCGCGGGACGGTCGAGCTCGCCGGAGACTACCGGGGACTCACCGGCCAGCCGTCGGCGTCGGTGGACGTGCGGGTCCCGGCTGCCGGCGCGCGGTTCGGGGTGATCTCCGACATCGACGACACCATCCTCCAGACCGGTGTCCAGCGGGTGGTCCGGATGGTGCTGCACACGCTCACCGGCTCCGAGCTCACGCGGGCGCCGTTCCCCGGCGCTGCGGGGCTCTACCGCGACCTGGCTGCGGGCGTGAACCCGGTCTTCTACGTCTCCTCGAGCCCGTGGAACCTGCACTCGTTCCTCGTGGCGTTCCTGCGCCACCACGGGTTCCCCCTCGGCCCGGTGCTGCTGCGCGACCTGCTCGGCACCTCCGCCGGGCGTGAGCAGAAGCACGAACGCATCCGCGAGGTGCTCGACCTCCACCCCGACCTGAGGGTCGTGCTGCTGGGCGACTCCGGGGAGCACGACCCGGAGATCTACGCCGACATCGTCCGCGAGCACCCCGACCGGGTGATCGCGGTCTACATCCGCGAGGTGCGGCTCGACCCCGGCGACGGCCGGGTGGAGAGGGTCGCGGACGCGTGGGGGTCGGAGGTCCCGTTCGTGCTGGCGGCGGACACCGACGCCGTACGCCGCCACGCGGAGGCCCTCGGGCTCGTGTGAGGGGTGATCGCCGGACGTCTATCAGCGGCGAGACCCGGCCTTGCGGGTGTGCGTGGCGTCCGTGAGACTCACGTCCTCGCGCGCAGAGACTGGGGGGAGCCGCCGCCGTGGACCTCGTGGGCAGGGACGCCGAACGAGCGGAGATCGAGCGCCTGCTGGACCGGGCACGCGCCGGCAGCAGCGGCGCCCTCGTGGTGCGCGGCGAGGCGGGCATCGGGAAGACGGTCCTGGTGGAGCAGGCCGCCCTTGGCGCCGCGTCATCGGGGTTCCGGGTGGAGACGTCGGTGGGGGTGGAGGCCGAGGCGCAGTTCGCGTTCGCCGGTCTGCACCAGCTGTGCGGCCCGCTGCTGGGCCACCTCGGCGCGCTGCCGGACCCGCAGCAGGCCGCTCTCGGCGTGGCGTTCGGACTGCGGAGCGGGCCTGCACCGGACCGGTTCCTGGTCGGCCTGGCGACGCTCAACCTGCTGGCCGAGGTCGCCGAGGCGGCTCCGCTGCTGTGCGTCGTCGACGACGCCCAGTGGCTGGACGAGGCGTCCGCGCAGGTGATGGCGTTCGTCGCGCGACGCGTCTCGGCCGAACGCGTGGCGCTGCTGTTCGCGCGCCGCGACAGCAGCACAGCCACCGACGACCCGCTGGCCGGGTTGCCGGAGCTGCGGGTGGCCGGGCTCGGCGAGGCAGACGCGCGGACGTTGCTGGCGACGGGTGTCGCCGCGCCTCTCGACGACGCCGTGCGCGAGCGGATCGCCGCAGAGGCCCGCGGCAACCCGTTGGCGCTGCTGGAGCTGCCCCGGGCCGCACCCGCGACCGTCCGGGCGGGCGGCTTCGAGCTGCCCGACACGCTCAGCGTGCCCCACCGCATCGAGGACGGCTTCCGCCGCCGCTCGGCGACCTTGCCATCCGAGACCCAGCTGCTGTTGCTGGTGGCGGCGGCCGACCCGACCGGCGACCCGGCGCTGCTCTGGCGCGCGGCCTCCCACCTGGGGATCGTCCCCGAGGCGGCCGCGCCCGCCGAGGCGAGCGATCTGGTCGAGATCGGCACCCGCGTACGGTTCCGGCACCCGCTGGTGCGCTCCGCGGTCTACCAGTCGGCCACCGCACCCGACCGGCGTCGGGTGCACGGAGCCCTGGCCGGCGCCACCGACCCGCGGGGCGACCCCGACCGGCGCGCCTGGCACCGGGCGCAGGCCGTGCTGGGCACCGACGAGCACGCGGCCGCAGAGCTGGAGCTCTCGGCCGACCGAGCGCGCCTCCGCGGCGGTGTGGCCGCCGCGGCCGCGTTCCTGCAGCGCGCAGCCGAGCTGACGCCGGAGCCCGCCGCCCGCACGCGGCGGTCGCTGGCGGCCGCCCAGGCCAAGCACGACGCGGGTGCGATCGAGGCCGCGTCGGCCCTGGTGGCGGCCGCCGCCGCGGGGCCGCTGGACGACCTGGCACGCGCCTGCCTCCAGCTGCTGCGCGCCCAGATCGCGTTCCACCTGACACGGGACCAGGACGTGCCCGGCATGCTGCTGGACGCGGCCAGGATGCTCGCCCCGCTCGACCCCGCGCTCTCTCGCGAGACCTACCTGCGCGCCCTCGACGCGGCGATCCTCATCGGCAGCGACGACGTGACGCACATTGCCGCAGCCGCTGCGGCCGCTCCCCCGCCGCCGACACCGGCCCGACCGGTGGACCTGCTCCTCGACGGCCTCGCGACGACGTTGACGATCGGATACATGGCAGGAGCCCCCCGGCTGCGACGCGCCCTCGAGTCGTTCTGCGACGGCACCCTCACCGATCCCGGCCGCGAGCGGGAGAGCGCCGGGTGGCTGTGGCTGGCCGGCCGCAACGCGGTGGCGCTCCTCGACGACGAGCTGCTCCACGCACTGGCCAGCCGCAACGTCGCGCTGGCCCGCGAGTCCGGCGCGTTGGCGACGCTGCCCGCCGCCCTCGGCCTCATGTCGATCACCTCGACCCTGATGGGTGAGCTCGCCCGCGCCGGCGAGCTGGCCGCCGAGGCGACGGCCATCACCCAGGCCACCGGCGGCGTCGAGCTCCGGCACGCCCAGGTCATCCTCAGTGGCTGGTGTGGCGACCGCGCCGCGACCACCGCGCTCCATGCCGGCACCGCCGAGGACGACGCCTACCCCGAGGGGAGCACGGACGCCGCTCAGGCCCTGTACGCGCTGGCAGTGCTCCACAACGGGCTGGGCGACTACGCCGCTGCGCGGGAGGCCGCGTCACGCGCCTGCCGGTCACCCGAGCTCGCGCTGAGCAGCGCCGGCCTCCCCGAGCTCGTCGAGGCCTGCGTCCGTACCGACCACCCCGAGAGCGCCGCCTCGGCGATGGAGCAGCTCGACGCCCGGGCGCGTGCCAGCGGCGCGCCCTGGGCGCTCGGAGTGGCGTCGTGCGCCCGGGCGCTCACGAGCACCGGAGCCGCGGCCGAGGAGCACTACCTCGAGGCGATCGGACAGCTCGGGCGCAGCCGGATGGGCGGCTACCTCGCTCGCACGCACCTCGTCTACGGCGAGTGGCTACGCCGTGAGGGCCGCCGCAGGGACGCCCGCGAACAGCTCCGCACCGCCCACCGGCTGCTCGCCGACATGGGCGCGGAGGCGTTCGCCGCACGCGCCGCACGGGAGCTCCGCGCCACGGGCGAGCACCCACGCGCCCGAGCCGCGCAGCCGACCCACGAGCTCACCGCCCAGGAGCTGAACATCGCGCGACTGGTGGCCACCGGGGCAACCAGTCGCGAGGTCGCCGCCGAGCTGTTCCTCAGCCCGCGCACGATCGAGGCCCACCTGCGGAGCATCTTCCGCAAGCTGGAGATCACCTCCCGCCGGCAGCTCAGGCAGCTGCCGCTTCCCTGAGACAGGTAGGGACCTCGACCGGTCTAGGCAGTTCTCCCCGACGCGAGCAGGCGGCCTGATGGGCGATCGTGTGGACGTCGCACCCGTTCCGAGACCAGGAGGCTCCACCCACCATGCCCATCGACGTCACGGTGACCCGCAACCCCGACCGCCAGCGCTACGAGGCCGTCCTCGGCGACTCGACGGTCGCCGGGTTCCTCGACTACCAGGAGACCAGCGAGCTCGTCGCACTCACCCACACCGAGGTCGCCCCGTCCTTCGAGGGCCAGGGAGTGGGCAGCGCCCTCGCCCGGGCCGCGCTCGACGACATCCGCGCTCGACGACTGCGGGCCCTCGTGATCTGCCCCTACGTCACCAGGTGGCTGCGGCGACACCCCGACTACCGCGACCTGCTCTACAACGCGGCACCGTCCACGGCGGATGACGCATGACGCGCACGACCTGCACCGGACCTCGGGCGGGCGTGTCCTTCGACGCCGAGCGGCGCCAGCACGCTGTGGGAGGTCTCGGCCGCCGTCCAGCAGCGCCCGGCTACAGCGACCGCTCGACGGTCGTCACCACGCTCGTCACCGACGGCCGCTCGGGGGTGCTGGAGAACCCGAAGCGGCAGGGCGGGTCGACCGGGGCCAGCTCCCCCAGCGCGGCGCCGCGCCAGTGACCGGCGATCGCCGTCACCGCGACGACCGACGTCGCGCCGTACCACTCCCGTCGGTCGTTGCCGGCCGTCCCGCGCGTGCGCACCCCGCTCAGCACGACACGCGCCACCGGGTCGACGGCCGAGCACCACGCCGGCGAGATGGCGACGCGGGCGGGGACCAGGCCGAGCAGCCGGCCCAGCGGCGTACGCCCTCCGGTGACCAGCCGGAGCGAGAGCGAGGGCGTCGACACCTGCCATCCGTCGGCGGTGTCCTCGACACCCACCGGCTCGATGACGTGCTCGTCGAAGGTGTAGGTCGCGGCCACGAACTCGCGCACCCGGTCGTCGGGGGCGAGGAGCACCCGGTGCCCGGAGGCGGCCTCCACCATGACGTCGGCGAAGGCGCCCCACGGCGAGTCGTCCCAGCGGCCGACGACGACGCGCACGCCGCTGGTGCTGCCCACGCCGGCGATGCGGCCGGTGAAGCGCTCCCGGGTCCGGCTCACGGGGCCACGAGCCCGCCGGGGTCGCGCCCGTCCGCGGCCAGCCCGGCCGCCACGCCCGCTCGGTCGGCGGCGGAGCGGTTCTGGCTGAGCTTGGCCTTCGCCTCCACCGACGAGACGACCACCTCGACGCCCACGATGGGGCGGAGGTTCTTGTCCACATAGTCGTCCGGGGCGTCGGCGACGGCCCACGGCTCGGCGCGCTGCTGCTCGTGGTGATCGGTCAGGCGGGTGACCAGCCCCCGCACCCAGCCGGCGTCGTCGTGCACCGTGACCGACCCGCGGAGGTGGACCACCGAGTAGTTCCACGTCGGGACGACCCGACCGTGCTCGGCCTTGGCGGCATACCAGGACGGCGAGACGTAGGCGTCCGGTCCGGTGACGATCGCGAGCGCCGGCGCCCCGGCGACGATCCGCTGCCAGTGCCGGTTGGCGCGGGCGAGGTGCCCGACGAGCCGGTCGCCCTCCCAGAGCACGGGCAGGAACGTCGCGTCGGGCACGCCGTCCTCGCCCACCGTGACCAGCTGCGCGGTGCCGACGGCGGCGACGAACGGGCGTACGTCGTCCGGGCCCATCGCGTTGGCGCGCGGCACGTAGAGGGAGGCGGTCGCGGGTGTGCTGCTCATGATGCCCATCCTGCCCGTTCGGGTGGCACTCGCTGTCGGTGCCGGGCGGCAGGATGGACGCATGCTGCTCGCCGAGCTCGTCGCCACCTCCGCCGCCGTGGCCGCCACCCGGTCCCGCAAGGCCAAGGTGGCCGCGCTCGCCGAGCTGCTCGCGCGGGTGGAGCCGGCCGAGCTCGAGGTGGTGGTGTCCTACCTGGGCGGCACGCTGCGGCAGCGTCGTACGGGCCTGGGCTGGCGCGGGGTCAGCGACCTCCCCTCCCCCGCCGACGAGCCGTCGCTGACGGTGCTGGAGGTCGACGCCGCCTTCGAGGCGATGTCGCACCTGTCGGGCGCGGGGTCGCAGCTCGCCCGCAGTGCCGCGGTGGGCGACCTCTTCGGGCGCGCCACCGCCGCCGAGCAGCGGTGGCTGCGCGCCATCGTCACCGGCAACGTCCGCCAGGGCGCCCTCGACGCCATCACGCAGGAGGCGGTGGCCCAGGTGGCCGGCGTGCCCCTGACCGCCGTGCGCCGCGCCGCCATGCTCGCCGGCTCCACGGTCGCGGCCGCGCGGGCGGCGTTCGACGGCGCGGAGGCGCTGGCCGCGATCGGGCTCGAGGTCGGCCGCCCGGTCATGCCCATGCTCGCCTCCAGCGCACCCGACGTCGCCGCAGCGATGGCCGCCCTGTCCCCCGACGGCGAGACCGAGGTCGCGATCGACGCCAAGCTCGACGGCATCCGGATCCAGGTCCACCGCGACGGCGACGTCGTGCTGGTGGTGACCCGCAGCCTCGACGACATCACCGGCCGACTGCCGGAGGTCGTCGACGTGGCCCGCTCCCTCCCCGCGGAGCGCTTCGTCCTCGACGGCGAGGCGCTCGCGCTCTCCGACGACGGACGACCCCTGGCCTTCCAGGACACCGCGAGCCGCACCGCGCAGGACACCGGCGTCGCCGTCACGCCACACTTCTTCGACGTCCTCCACGTCGACGGTCAGGACCTGCTCGACTCCCCCGGCCGCGAGCGCCTCGCCGCCCTCGACGCGCTGGTCCCCGAGCAGCACCGCGTCCGCCGCCTCGTGACCGCCGACCCCGAGGCGGCCGCCGCCTTCGCCGCCGAGACGCTCGCAGCCGGCCACGAGGGCGTCGTGCTCAAGGACCTGTCCGCCCGCTACGCCGCGGGCCGCCGCGGCTCGGCATGGGTCAAGGTCAAGCCGCGGCACACCCTCGACCTGGTCGTGCTCGCCGTGGAGTGGGGCTCGGGCCGGCGCGAGGGCTGGCTCTCCAACATCCACCTCGGCGCCCGCGACGAGACGTCCGAGACGGGCTTCGTGATGCTCGGCAAGACGTTCAAGGGGATGACCGACGAGATGCTCGCGTGGCAGACCGAGCGCTTCACCGAGCTCGCCGTCTCCCCCGAGACCGTCCGCGAGAGCTACGTCGTCGAGGTGCGCCCCCTCCAGGTCGTCGAGATCGCCTTCGACGGCCTCCAGCGCTCCACCCGCTATCCCGGAGGCGTCGCGCTGCGCTTCGCGCGGGTGATCGGCTACCGCGACGACAAGGGGCCCGACGAGGCCGACACGATCGAGACGGTGCGCTCGCTCCTCCCGGCGTGAGCCTCAGCGCCGCGGCTTCGCCAGCCGGCACCCCGGCACGTCGAGGTCGAACGTCCGTCCGGCGTCGAGGCAGGTGAGCAGCCACCACGTCTGCTGGCCGTAGTTCATGTGCCTGCGCACGACGACGCGCCCGCGGCGGCTCTCCTCGCAGGCGGAGTCGACGCAGCGGCGGCCGCCGACCCAGGCGGTGTTGGCCACCCCGACCACCAGCCCGGTGGCGCGCGCCACGATCGGCGACCCGGAGTAGCCGCCGCGGATCGCACAGCCGCCGCCGCGGGCCGGCAACCGGATCGAGTCCCACCAGTCCCACCTCTGCTCGTGCAGGCGGTACGCCGTCCCGGCGGTCCTGCAGCCACGCTGCTCGCGCCAGTAGCCCGACGGGATGCGGACGCGGTCCCCGCGCGCCGGTCCGGCGGCGGCGAGCGAGAGCGGGGTGACGCCCGCCGCGGCGAGGTCGGCGTAGGTCCGGCGCAGCGTGAGCAGGGCGACGTCGGTGCGGTACATCGTGGCGTACTGCAGGCGGGCCGCCCGCGTGGTCAGCGCCACCTCGCCGCGGCCGTCGAGCAGCTCGATCGGGGTCCGGCTCCGCTCGTCGACCAGCACCTCACGGGCGCCGAGGAAGGGAGAGCGGACGCAGTGACCGTTGGTGAGCACCACCGCGGGATCGGCGTCGAGGGCCGCGGGCCACCTCACGACCGCGCCGGAGCAGCCGGGCAGCCGGGCGGTGCCGGCGAAGCGGCCACCGTCGACGGCGACCGAGGCCCCGACCGGCGCCGCCAGCGCGCCGAGCGCGGTGACTGCGGTGACGGCGAGCGCGGCGACGAGCACTGTGACGACCAGGACGACCGCACGGCGGACGGGACGACGAGCGGCGACGACCAGCACCCGTCCATCGAACCACAACGGCGCCGCGGCGCGACCTACCTAGACTGACCATCATGACCACCGAGCCGACGCCAGGCACCGGCACCGGCACCGCCACCGGCACCGGCACCGAGCGGGGTGGCACCGCGGCCGACCGTCGGCGGCAGCGCGAGGCGGAGATCATCGGCGCCACCCGTCGACTCTTCGACGAGCGGGGCGTGCGCGACGCGCAGATCGAGGACATCGCCCGGGCGGTCGGCATCAACCGCGCCATCATCTACCGCCACTTCACCGGCAAGGAGGAGCTCTTCGGCCTCACCCTGGTGCAGTACCTCGAGGAGCTGCGGGTGGCGCTGGAGCGGGCCGCCGCGACGACGTCCGACCCGCGCGACCAGCTCGTGCGCCTGGTCGAGGCGTTCGTCGACTACGGCCTGGCCCACCCAGCGTTCGTCGACTGCGCACAGGCGATCATGCGACGCCCCGGCGGCGACCTGCTGGAGGAGGTCAGCGAGAGCGCGATGTACCGCCTCGGGCAGGCGATCAGCGGCTGCCTGTCGGTGCTGACCCGCACCATCACCGCAGGGGCGGAGACCGGCGAGTTCCACGTCGACGACCCGGGCCTGCTGGCCAACATGCTCTACGCCAGCGGGCTCGGCACGCTCCAGCTCGGCCGGGTGGCGATGCTCGTCTCGGAGGAGCAGCCGGGGGTGCCCCGGATCAGCCGGGTCACCGCCGAGCAGGTGCGCGACCACATGGTCGCCACCGCCCTGGCCGTCACCGGCGGCACGGCCGCGCGGACGGGCCGTGGACGCTAGCGCGAGAGGTGCTTGGCGCGCGCGAAGCAGAACGCGCCGTAGCAGGCGATGCCGAGGGCGATGATCGTCAGCAGCACCTGGCCGAACGGCTGCTCGCGCACCGTCTGCAGCGCCTGGTCGAGCCCGCCGGAC
Source organism: Nocardioides sp. zg-1228 (assembly GCF_017086465.1). Lineage (NCBI taxonomy): Bacteria > Bacillati > Actinomycetota > Actinomycetes > Propionibacteriales > Nocardioidaceae > Nocardioides > Nocardioides sp. zg-1228. The sequence goes on from NZ_CP070961.1 coordinate 2,321,282, forward strand.
TTGTCGGGGTCGTGGGTGACGGCCGCGTAGACGAACAGCCCCCCGACGATCGCGATGGCGATGCCCTTGGCGATGTAGCCGGCCTTGCCGAGCGTGACGTAGACCGAGCCGTCCTTGCCCGTCTGGCCCTCGGAGTCGAGGTGCTCGCGGAACTTCTCCTTCCAGCCGCGCCACACCAGCACGCCGCCGTACGCGATCACCGCGAGGCCGACCGCGCCGACGATGAGCTGGCCGCCGGGCAGGTCCATCAGCTTGCTCGTGGTGGAGTCGGTGCCGCCCTGGCCGCCGCCCGAGCCGGTGACGGTCTGCACCGCGCTCCAGCCGATGGCGCCGTAGAGCACGGCCTTGCCCAGCGAGGTGGCGCGCTTGCGCCAGCGCTTGGCGTCGTCGGACTCCTCGCGGTAGCCGAAGCCGAACTCCAGCAGGCGCCACAGGACCAGCAGGAACATGCCGATCGCGACCATCCACACCAGCGCCTCGCCGAGCGGCTGCTGGGCCAGGTAGTGGAGGGCGCCGGCGTTGGACGCGCTGTCCTCCTTCTCGCCGAAGGCGAGCTGGAGCGCGAGCCACCCGACGAGCAGGTGCACGACCCCGTAGGCGACCAGCCCCGCCCGGATGGCGTGGTCCAGCCAGTCGCTCTCGTGGGCCTGCGCAGCGGTGTCGGAAGGAGCGCTCATGGGCTCAACCTAGGACCTCGCGACGACCCGCCGCGAACGCGCTGACCCCTGCGGGTGAGGCCGGCGCGGGGCGTCGCGCCGACCGGGGTCAGACCAGGCTGGCCCGGTCGCGCTGGATCGAGCCGAGCAGCCCGTTGACGAAGGCCGGCGAGTCGTCGGTGGAGAGGTCCTGCACGAGGTGGAGGGCCTCGCTCACCGCGACGGTGTCGGGGACGTCGTCGTCACCCCACAGCAGCTCGTAGACGCCGATGCGGAGCACGTTGCGGTCGACCGCGGGCATCCGGCTGAGCGTCCAGCCCTTGCTGTAGGTCGTCAGCACCTCGTCGATGCGCGCCTGGTGCTCGACCACCCCCCGCACCAGCGTGGCGGTGTAGGCGTTGGTCGGCCCCTCGCCCTCCGCGATGGCGCGCTCGAGCGCCGTCACGGGGTCCTCCGAGCGGAGCTCGGAGGCGAACAGGATGTCGAGCGCGCGCTTGCGGGCCTTGGAGCGGGCAGACACCTGGCGTCAGGCCTTGACGCGGCCGAGGTAGGACGAGTCGCGGGTGTCGACCTTGACCTTCTCGCCGGTGGTGATGAAGAGCGGCACCGCGATGGTGTGGCCGGTCTCGAGGGTGGCGGGCTTGGTGCCACCGGTGGAGCGGTCCCCCTGCAGGCCCGGCTCGGTCTCGGCGATCAGCAGCTCGACGGAGGCGGGCAGCTCGATGAAGAGCACCCGGCCCTCGTTGGTGGCCACGATGGCCTCCTGGTTCTCGAGCATGAAGTTCTTCGCGTCGCCCACGACCTCCGGGGTGACCTCGAGCTGCTCGTAGGTGCTGGTGTCCATGAAGACGTAGGACGAGCCGTCGTTGTAGAGGTACTGCATGGTGCGCTTGTCGACGTTGGCCGTCTCGACCTTCGTGCCGGCGTTGAAGGTCTTGTCGACGTTCTTGCCCGACTCGACGTTGCGGAGCTTGGTGCGCACGAAGGCCGGGCCCTTGCCGGGCTTCACGTGCTGGAACTCGACGACGGACCAGAGCTGACCCTCGATCTTGAGGACCATGCCGTTCTTGAGGTCGTTGGTGGTTGCCATGTGGTGTGTGTCCGCCTTCGTCGAGTTGTCAACGTCTCCGGCCCCGGGGCGAGCCCGTGCCGACGGACCAGTCTAGTCGGGGGCCGCTGGAGCCGGGAAATGCGCGACGGGCAGGGGATCCGACCCCGCGGTGTGTAGCGTCGGGACCATGCGAGTCACCATCATCGGCGGACACGGCAAGATCGCTCTTCTCCTGGCACCCATGCTGGTCGAGGCGGGTCACGAGGTCACCTCGGTGATCCGCAACCCCGACCACGTGGCGGACGTCGAGGCCACCGGCGCGACCGCACTGGTCGCGTCGGTCGAGGACGCCGACACGGGCGCCATGACCGACCTGCTCTCGGGCCAGGACGCGGTCGTCTGGTCGGCCGGTGCCGGCGGCGGCGACCCCGAGCGGACCTTCGCGGTCGACCGCGACGCCGCGATCCGCTCGATGGACGCCGCGCAGGCCGCGGGCGCGCGGCGCTACGTGATGGTGTCGTTCTCCGGCGCCGACCCCGACTTCCTCGTGCCGGACGACAACCCGTTCCGGCCCTACCAGGACGCCAAGATCGCCGCCGACGAGCACCTGCGCGCCTCGGAGCTCGACTGGACCGTCCTCGGGCCCGGCACCCTCACCCTCGAGCCCGGCCGGGGGGCGGTCAACCCGCAGGCCGGATTCAACGACGGCGACACCACGGCGCGCGAGCTGGTGGCCCAGGTCGCCCTCGCCGTGCTCGAGGACCCCCGTGCCCACGGCAAGACCCTCGTCTTCGGCGACGGCGACGTCCCGATCGACGACTGGCTCGCCTCGCTCTGAGGCACCTCGCCGGCGACTCCCCCGCAGCCAGGCGCGCGTGGACATTTACACGAGCGGTCCCGGACCCTAGCCTGATCACGACCTAGGTCACCCGTACGGGTGACCGTTCGGGGGCCCTCGTGCGCGCTGGAACAGCCCCAGACGCCGGCCGGCCGTCGCAGGCCGGTGCGCCGGCGCCATGAGCGCGCCGAGCGAGGCGCCCCCCGCGGGCGCGGTCGCGACGATGAGCCTGCCGACGCTGACCGCGATGGTGGTCGGCGGCATGGTCGGGGCCGGCGTCTTCTCCCTGCCGGCGCGGTTCGGCGTGGCGACCGGGATCCTCGGCTCGCTCATCGCCTGGGCGGTCGCGGGCGTCGGGATGCTGATGCTCGCCTTCGTGTTCCAGACCCTCGCGATCCGCAAGCCCGACCTCGACTCCGGCGTGTTCATCTATGCCAAGGCGGGGTTCGGCGACTACGCCGGCTTCAACTCCGCGATCGGCTTCTGGGCCAGCACCGCAGCCGGCAACGGGTTCTACTGGGTCTTCATCACCGCGACGCTGGGCGCCTTCTTCGACGGCTTCGGCGACGGCGACACCCTGCTGGCCGCCGCGCTCGGCAGCGCCGGGGTGTGGTTCTTCCACTACCTGATCGCCCGCGGCGTGCGCGACGCCGCGGTGATCAACCGCATCGTCACCGTCTTCAAGATCCTGCCGATCCTCACCTTCGTCGTCGTGCTGCTGTTCTACTTCGACGCGGGGGTGTTCGCCGACAACTGGACCGCCTACGGCTACGGCGACCTCGGCGGTCTGGACGAGCAGGTCCGCAACACGATGCTGGTCACGACGTTCGTCTTCCTCGGCATCGAGGGCGCCAGCGTCTACTCGCGCTACGCCCGGCGCCGCGAGGACGTCGGGCGCGCGACGGTGCTGGGCTTCCTGAGCGTGCTCGCGATCTTCGCGCTCGTCACGCTGTCGAGCTATGCCGTCGTCCCGCAGCCCGAGCTCGCCGCGACCCGGCAGCCCTCGATGATCGGGGTGTTCGAGTCGGTGGTGGGCGACTGGGGCGAGGTGTTCATCAGCGCCGGGGTGATCGTCTCGGTGCTGGGGGCCTACCTGGCCTGGACGCTGATGGCGGCGGAGGTGATGTACATCCCGGCCCACAACGAGGACCTCCCGCGGCTCCTCGGCCAGGAGAACGCGGCCGGTGCCCCGATCGCGGCGCTGGTGGTGACCTCGCTGGCCGTGCAGAGCCTGATCGCGCTCACCCTGGTGCTCGACGACGCACTCAACTTCATGCTCGACCTGTGCACCAGTCTGGCCCTGCTGCCCTACTTCCTCGCCGCGGCGTACGCGCTCAAGCTCGGCCTCACGGGCGAGGCCTACGAGGGCGTCCCCGCCGGCGTGCGCCGCAGGGAGACGGTCGTGGCGGGCGTCGCCACGGCCTACACGCTGTTCCTCTTCGACGCCGCGGGCCGCGAGTTCGTGCTGCTGATGACGGTCGTCCTCGCCCCGGCGACGGTCCTCTACGTCAAGGCGCGCAGCGAGCACGGGCGTCGCATCTTCACCCCCACCGAGATGGTGCTCTGCGCGGTCATCGTCGTCGCCAGCGCCGTGGGCGTCGTGAGCCTGTGGACCGGTCGCATCACCGTCTGAGCACCCATCGAGAGGAAGCATCATGAGCCAGTCCGCGACGTACGGCGTGCACTCCGAGGTCGGCCGGTTGCACAAGGTGCTGGTCTGCGCGCCGGGCCTCGCGCACCGACGGCTCACCCCGACCAACAGCGACGAGCTGCTCTTCGACGACGTGATGTGGGTGGAGAACGCCCAGCGTGACCACGCCGACTTCGTCAACAAGCTCGCCCAGCGAGGCGTCGAGGTCGTCGAGCTCCACGACCTCCTCGCGCAGACGATGGACGTCCCCGGAGCGCGCGACTGGCTGCTGGACCGCAAGGTCGTCGCCGACCGCGTGGGCCTCGGCCTGGTCGACGCCACCCGCGCCCACCTCGACTCGCTCGACGGGCGCCGGCTCGCCGAGCTGCTCATCGGGGGGATGGCCACGAGCGACCTCCCCGAGGAGCACCGCTCGCCCTACCTCGCGCTCGCACGCGAGTCCACCGGTGTGCGGGAGTACCTGATGCCCCCGCTGCCCAACACCCTCTACACGCGCGACACGACGTGCTGGCTCTACGGCGGGCTGACGATGAACCCGCTCTACTGGGGCGCCCGCAAGGACGAGACGCTGATCTACAAGGCGATCTACGGGTTCCACCCCGACTACGTCGACTCGACCGTGTGGTGGGGCGACCCCGAGCGCGACAGCGGGCAGGCGACGTTCGAGGGCGGCGACATCATGCCGGTGGGCAACGGCGGGGTCCTGATGGGGATGAGCGAGCGGACCTCGCGCCAGGCCATCACCCAGGTCGCCAAGGCGCTCTTCGACCGGGGCGCGGCCACCCGCGTGGTGGTCGCGGGCATGCCCAAGCTGCGCGCGGCGATGCACCTCGACACCGTGTTCACGTTCGTCGACCGCGACGTGGTGACGCTCTACCCCACCATCATGGACGCGGTGCACACCTTCACCCTGCTGCCCGCCGACGCGGCCCCCGGACTCGAGGTGCGCGACGAGGGCACGACGCCGTTCGTCGACGTGGTGGCGCGCGAGCTCGGCCTGGCGTCGTTGCGCGTCATCGCCACGGGCGGTGACGTCTACCAGTCCGAGCGCCAGCAGTGGGACAGCGGCAACAACGCCGTCGCGCTCGAGCCGGGGGTGGTGTTCACCTACGACCGCAACACGCTCACCAACACGCTGCTGCGCCGGGCCGGCATCGAGGTGATCACGATCGTGGGTGCCGAGCTCGGCCGGGGCCGCGGCGGCGGTCACTGCATGACCTGCCCGATCGTGCGCGACCCGGTCGACTTCTCATGAGCAGCCCGTCGTCGCGGACCATCACCAGGCCGGCCGCCGCGGTCGGGCCATGCTCATCGAGTGCAGCACGGCGTCGCGCCGCGCGGCCCGCACCTCGCCCAGCTTGACCTGGCACTCCCAGCACCGGTCGGTCGGGACGCAGCACATGGCCTCGCGCACCTCGGCCTCGAGCTGGTCGGCGTGGGCGCTCCTGCTCAGGACGCTTCGCATCGTTCCTCCCCTGTCCGGCACCAGTGTGGCCGGGGGGCACCTGCCGTCGCATCGGCATTACTACGCATGTCTGGACCGGTGGCCCACGACGGACGCGTCAGTCCACCAGCTCCGCCAGCAGGCCGGGGACCTCACCGGGCAGCTCGCGGGCGAGGTAGCCGACGGGCCCGACCCGCTCGGCCAGCCGGTCGCCCGCGGTCGCGTGGAGGAACGCGCCCCACACCGCGGCCTGCGCTGGCTCGGTCCCTCGGGCGATCAGGCCCGCCACGATGCCGGCCTGCACGTCGCCCGAGCCGGCCGTCCCCAGTCCGGGGTTGCCGGCCTCGACGAGCCACAGGTCGTCGCCGTGGGCGATCACCTTGACGGGCCCGCCGCACAGGACGACGGCCTGGGTGCGGGCGGCCAGTCGCACGGTGTGCGCGACGAGGTCGGCGGACACCTCGTCCTCGGGGACCCCGAGGCAGTGCGCCAGCTCCCCGGGGTTGACGGTCAGGACGACGGTCGCCTCGAGCGAGGCGACCTCCTCGTGGTTGTCGGTGACGTAGGCCGTCGCGAGGGCGTCGAGCACGATGGTGCCGGCGAGCCGGGGGGCGACGCGGCGCACGAGCGAGTCGGAGACGTCGGGGGCCACGAAGCCGGGGCCGAGCAGCACCGCGCCGCTCCCCTCCGCGCAGTCGACCAGCCGGTCGGCCTCGTCGGGGGCGATGGCCCCGCCGTCGTCCTCGGCCAGCCCGCTCACCATCAGCTCGGGCACCGCGACCGCGAGCGAGCGCGCGCACGAGTCGGCGGTGGCGAGGTGGACCTTCCCCGCGCCCACGCGGAAGGCGCCCTCGACCGCGAGCAGCCCCGCCCCGGGGGTCTCGCGGCTCCCGGCGACCACGGTCAACCGGCCGCGCTCCTCCTTGTCGGCCCCGAGCTCGGGCAGCGGCCACCGGCGCAGCAGGTCGGCGTCGACCGGCGTCGCGTCGACCTGGGTCGCGTGGTCCGGAGTGGCGTCAGGCATCGGGCGCCTCCTCCGCCCGGCCCTCCTCGGCGGTCCTGGCGGCGGGACCGGGCTCGAGGTGGGAGTCGTCGGCGAAGGTGTCGAGCACCAGCCCACCGTCGCGCCGGCAGTAGCGGGTGATGGAGGCGTTGGGGATCGGCGTGGTGCGGTCGATCTCGAGCAGCTCGGCCTCGTCGAGACCCTCCAGGGCGTAGCGGAACGACATGATCACCGCCTGGTGGGTGAACAGCCACACCCGCTTGCCGTCGTACGCCTCGCGCAGGTCGCCCAGCAGGCTGCGGATCCGCAGCACCACGTCGGCCCAGCTCTCACCCGACGGGGGCTGGTAGTAGAACTTGCCGACGTGGGAGCGGCGCTCGGCCTCTCCCGGGTGGCGTGCCCGGATGCCCTTGCCGGTGAGGCCGTCGAGCAGGCCGAGGTCACGCTCGCGCAGGCGCTCGTCGAGCAGCAGGTCGAGGTCGAGGCCCTCGAGCGCCGCCCGCGCCGTGTCGGCGGCGCGCCGGTAGGGCGAGCTGACCACGAGGTCCGGGCGCTCGGACGCAGGCAGGTCCGCGACCCAGCGCCCCAGCGTGCGGGCCTGCTCCTCGCCGTTGGCCGACAGCTCGACGTCGGCGTCGCGGGCCGTCAGCTCGAGCCGCTCGGCGTCGGCGTCGCGCGCCTGGGAGTCGGCGATGTTGCCCGCACTCTGCCCATGGCGCACCAGCACCAGCTCCACCGGTCCGCGTCGTCCGTGCAGCACAGCCGTCAGGCCCACCGCGCCTCCTCGTTCGTCGTGCCGATCAGTCGTGGTCCCCCTTACCCCGGTGCCGCCGCCTCGATGCGCGGACGTCATGCACCGGAGCCGGACGCCCCGACGTCGACCTCGCCGACGATCCGGGTGACGGCCTCGCCGGAGACCCACACGGCACCATCCCTCGCCTCGAGGCGGACCCGCCCCTCTCGGCCGATCACGCTGCCCTGCCGGGCGGTGTAGGACGCCGGGAGGGCGCCGGTGCCGATCAGCCACTGCGCGAGCCCGGCGTTGGCGCTGCCGGTCACCGGGTCCTCCCCGAAGTCCCTCCCGTCGGCGTAGAAGGCGCGCACCTCGACGTCCGCGCCGAGCGCGGCGGCGGAGGCGGGGTCCCAGCGGCCGAGGACGGTCACCTTGAGGTCGGTGAAGGCGGGGACGTCCGGCGCGACGGCCACCACCGCGTCGGCCGACCCGAGGTCGACGCCGACCCAGCCGGGTCCGTTGTCGATCCACGCCATGTCCTCCACGGCCGCGTCGTCGATGCCGAGGGCGCGCACGATGCGCGCCCGCAGGTCGGCGTCGACGGGGCCGGAGCGCCGGAGCGGCGGCGCCGAGAAGCCGAGCCGCGGCGAGCGGCGTACGTCGACGAGCCCGGCGCCGCACTCCTGCACGACCACGTCGCCGCGCGGCACTCCCCCGGCCTCGAGCCACGCGTGCGCGCTGCCGATGGTGGGGTGTCCGGCGAACGGCAGCTCACCGCCGATCGTCCAGATCCGCACCCGGTAGTCGGCGCCGGGGTCGGTCGGCGCGCACAGGAACGTGGTCTCCGAGAGGTTGGTCCACCGCGCGAACCTGGCCATCTCCTCGTCGGAGACGCCATCGGCGTCGTGCACGACCGCGAGCGGGTTGCCGAGCCACGGCTCGGCACTGAAGACGTCGACCTGGCGGAAGGGGAGCACCTCGCGATCCAAGCACAGGTCCGGCACCGGACGCCGCCGCGGCCGTCAGGCGCGGGACCGGGCGAGCCCTGCGGCGAGGACGAGGCCCCAGAGGAGGAACAACGGGTCCCAGAGGTAGGCGTGGCCCACCATGCCGGCCCGGTCGACGCCGCCGTCCGGCACGACGGCGCCGGCCAGCACGAGCTGGCCGACCACGGTGTTGAGCCCTCCCCAGGCCACGAGCACGGTGGCACCGACCCAGCAGGCGCCCCTGGACAGGCGTCGCACCGGCCACCCGGCGCGCGCAGCGAGCAGCGGCACCCACGCCGCGACCAGCTTGAGGAGTCCGATCGGGAGCAGCAGCCACTCCCACCCGGTGAACGCGTCCGCCATCCGCTGCCCGAGCGTCTCGACCAGCCAGTGGCCGCCGGCACCCCAGTAGAGGCTGAACGCCGCGTGCAGGCTGCCGAGCAGGCCCGCGACGAGCAGCGCCCCGCGGCCACGCCCCGCGGAGGTCACGACATGGCGCCGGCCAGCACCCCGAGCGCCCGGCGGTAGCCGTCGATCCCCTGACCGGCGATCGTGGCGACCGCGTGCGGCTCGACGACCGAGGTGTGGCGGAACTCCTCGGCACGCTCCTTGGGGTCGGAGATGTGCACCTCGACCAGCGGTGCGGTGAGCTGGGCGCAGGCGTCCCAGAGCGCGAGCGAGTAGTGGGTCCAGGCGCCGGCGTTGAGCACGACCGGGGTGACGTCGTCGGCGGCGGCGTTGAGCCAGTCGAGCAGGTCGCCCTCGTGGTTGGTCTGGCGCACCTCGACCTCCAGACCGAGGTCGCGTCCCCACTCCACGCACAGGTGCGCCAGCTCGGCGTGGGTCGTCGAGCCGTAGATCTCCGGCTGCCGGCGACCGAGCCGTCCGATGTTGGGGCCGTTGAGGACGAGCACGCGCGTCACGCCCGGCCCCCGATCGCGGCGTGGGCCGCCCGCAGGTCGTCCTCGCTGGGCCCGGCGAGGATCCGCGGGACCGCGAGGTCGTCGAGCACGACGAACCGTAGCCGCGAGCCCCGCGCCTTCTTGTCCACCTTCATCGCGGCGTGGAGGTCGTCGAAGGAGGCTGCGTCGTAGGTCGTCGGCAGCCCGACGCGCGACAGGACGGTGCGGTGCCGCTCGACCAGCGCCGGGTCGAGGCCGGCGGCACGCGCGGCCAGCTCGGCGACGTAGACGCACCCGATGGCGACGGCCTCGCCGTGGCGCACGGCATAGTCGCTCGTGCGCTCGATCGCGTGGGCGAGGGTGTGGCCGTAGTTGAGCACCTCGCGGCCGGGATGCCCGTCGGCGCCGCCGGTCTCGCGGAGGTCGTCGACCACGACGTCGACCTTGACCCTGATCGCGCGCTCGACGAGCTCGCGCAGCTCGGCCGAGTCCCACGTCAGGGCGGCCGGGTCCGTGCGTTCGACCAGGTCGAGGATGGCGGGATCGGCGATGAAGCCGCACTTGACCACCTCGCCCAGCCCGGCGACGAGCTCCTCGTGGGGCAGCGTCTCCAGCAGCGACAGGTCGCAGAGGACCCCGGCGGGCTCGTGGAAGGAGCCGACCAGGTTCTTGCCCGCGCCCGTGTTGATGCCGGTCTTGCCGCCGACCGCGGCGTCGACCATGGCGAGCAGGGTGGTCGGCACGTGCACGACGCGTACGCCGCGCAGCCAGGTCGCGGCGACGAAGCCGCCGAGGTCGGTGGTCGCTCCCCCGCCGATGGTCACGACGGCGTCGGAGCGGGTGAAGCCGGCCTCGCCGAGCGCCTCCCAGCAGTCGGCCGCGACGGGGGCGGTCTTGGCGCGCTCCCCGTCGGGCAGCCCGAGGGCGAGGACGTCGTAGTGCTCGACGAGCGCGTCGACGACGGGGTCGGCGAGCGCGCCCAGCGTGCCGGCGTAGAGCACCGCCACGCGCTCGACCGACTCGCCCAGCACGGCCGGGAGCAGGGAGGCGAGGCCGTGACCGACCACCACGTCGTAGGGCGAGGAGCCGCCGACGTGCAGGACCGTGTCGGCGGGCCGCTGGTGGCTCCGGGTGGTGCGCTCGGTCATCGGAGCAGGCTCCTGATCTCGGCGGCGACCTCGTCGGCGGTGCGGCCATCGGTGTCGACCGTGTGGACGGCCACCGACTCGTAGAGGGGCGTCCGCTCGTCGAGCAGCGTCTTGATGCGACTGCGGACGTTGCCGAGCAGCAGCGGGCGCCCGACACCCAGGCCGACGCGCTTCACGGCGTCGGACAGTCCGACGCGCAGGAAGACCACCGGCAGGCCGGCGAGCAGCTCGCGCGTGGCGGCGCTCAGCACCGCGCCCCCGCCGAGCGCCAGGACGCCGTCGTGCTCACGCAGCGCCGCGGCGACCGCAGCCGCCTCGAGCTCGCGGAAGTGGTCCTCGCCCGACTCGACGAAGATGTCGGAGATCTCCCTGCCGGTGCTCGCCTCGATGTCGGCGTCGGTGTCGCGCACCGGCAGCCCCCAGGCCTCGCCCAGCAGCTCCGCGACGGTCGTCTTGCCCGCGCCCATCGGCCCGACGAGCACCACCCGGGGCGCCATCAGCGGTACCGGATGGTGTCGAGGTAGGACTGGGCGTTGCGGCGCGTCTCCTGCACCGAGTCACCGCCGAACTTCTCCACGACCGCGTCGGCGAGCACGAGCGCGACCATCGCCTCGGCCACGATGCCCGCGGCGGGGACCGCGCACACGTCGGAACGCTGGTGGTGGGCCACGGTGGCCTCCCCGGTCGCCACGTCGACGGTGCGCAGGGCCTTGGGGACGGTGGCGATCGGCTTCATCGCCGCGCGCACCCGTAGGACCTCGCCGGTCGACATGCCGCCCTCGGTGCCGCCGGAGCGACCCGAGGTGCGTCGCAGGCCATCGTCGGTGGGAACGATCTCGTCGTGCGCCTGCGAGCCCGGGGTGTCGGCCAGCTCGAACCCGTCACCGACCTCGACGCCCTTGATCGCCTGGATGCCCATCAGCGCACCAGCCAGCCTGGCGTCGAGCCGGCGGTCCCAGTGCACGTGCGACCCGAGGCCGGGCGGGAGTCCGTGGACGACGACCTCGACGACGCCGCCGAGCGTGTCGCCGTCCTTGTGGGCCTGGTCGATGCGCGCGACCATCGCGGCGCTCGCCTCGGGGTCGAGGCAGCGCACCTCGTCGGCGTCGAGCCGCTCGACGTCGTCGGGACCCGGGACCACGCCGGCGGGTGCCGCGACGCCACCGAGCGAGACGACGTGGGAGACGATGCGCGCGCCGACGGTCTGCTCGAGGAAGTTGGACGCCACCCGGCCGAGCGCCACGCGGGCCGCGGTCTCGCGCGCCGAGGCGCGCTCCAGGATGGGGCGGGCCTCGTCGAAGGCGTACTTCTGCATGCCGACCAGGTCGGCGTGGCCGGGCCGCGGCCGGGTGAGCGGAGCGTTGCGGGCCAGTGCCTCGAGCTCGACCGGGTCGACCGGGTCGGCCGACATGACCTTCTCCCACTTGGGCCACTCGGTGTTGCCGATCTCGATGGCCACCGGTCCGCCCTGGGTCTCGCCGTGGCGCACCCCGCCCAGCAGGCGGACCTCGTCCTGCTCGAACTTCATCCGCGCCCCACGGCCGTAGCCGAGCCGGCGGCGCGCCAGTGAGTCGGCGAGGTCGTCGGTGGTGACGCGGACATGGGCGGGCAGCCCCTCGAGGATCGCGACCAGCGAGGGACCGTGGGACTCGCCTGCTGTGAGCCATCGGAGCATGCGTGCAGTCTCTCAGCCCCAGATGCGCCCAGCGAGCGCAGTCCCCCAGACGAGACCCACCAGCGCACCGGCGCACATGAAGGGGCCGAACGGCACCGCGCGCTTCAGCAGGCTGCGGTCGCGCCTGACCACGAGGACGACCAGCACGGGAACGACGAACAGCACGAAGCTCGCCCACACCCCGATCGCCAGCTCGCCCCAGCCGGCCCAGCCGAGCACGAGCCCGACGGGTGCCGCCAGCCGCACGTCGCCGAAGCCCATCCCCGCCGAGCGCACGAACCACAGCACCCAGAAGAAGGACCGCGCGAGGACCATCGCGACGAGGGCGCGTACGAGGGACTCCCGCTCGCCCGTCGCCAAGCCCACCGCCGTCACCGCGACGATCGCGGCGAGGGTCGCCGGCACGACGACGACCCGCGGGAGCAGGCGGGTGTGCCAGTCGATGACGGACAGGGCGACCGCGACCGGGGTCAGCGGCACCAGCCACAGCAGCGACCAGTCGAGGCCCGTCGCCGCCCCCAGCAGCGCGCCGGAGACGGCCGACACCACCGCACTGCGCCAGCCCAGCCCCGGTCGCCCGGCGATGTCGGCGTAGCGCGTCTTGGGCGGCTCGACCTGCGTGGCGACGGAGCCCGGCTCGCCGGCGTCGGGGCCGGCCCCGTCCGGGGACCCGACGGGCTTGGGCACGGGCTCCGGCACGCGCGCGACGAGGCGCGGGACGAGGAGACCGCCGAGGCCGGCGAGCACCGCCGCCACGAGGACGGCGAGGACGGTGTCGTTCACGAGCCCATTCAACCGGGATTCCGCGCCGCGAGGGCACGTTCGCCCGCATCGCGCAGCAGCTCGACCGCGACCGGGCGGCCGGTGAACAGCTCGACCTGCAGGGCGGCCTGGTGGACGAGCAGGTCGAGCCCGCCGACGAGGGTGCGGCCTGACGCCGAGGCGGCCAGCGGGGTCGGCCACGGGTCGTAGACCGCCTCGAAGACCACCGGCACCGCCGCGCAGCGCTCCACCAGGGCGGACGTCTGCGCGCCAGCCGGGACGGTGGACACCACGATGTCGGCGACGAGGGCGTCGGGCGCGTCGAGCGAGCCGGTGCGGACGTCGATGCCGGCCGGGTGCGAGCGGAGCGCCGCCACGGTCTCGGCGGCTCGCGACGCGTCGCGCACCAGCAGCTCGACCGAGCCCACCCCGAGCTCGGCCAGCGCCAGCCCGGTCGACGTCGCGGTCGCGCCACCCCCCAGGACGACAGCCGTGGCGAGCGGGGCGGACGTGCGCTCGCGGATCGCGGCCGCTGCTCCCGGCAGGTCGGTGTTGTCGCCGACGCGCGTCCCGTCGTCCTCGAGCACGACCGTGTTGACGGCTCCCGCCAGGCGCGCGCGGTCGGTGGAGCGGTCGACCAGCGCGAGCGCCTCACGCTTGAGCGGCATGGTGAGCGACAGCCCGCGCCACTGCGGACCGAGCCCGGACACGAACTCCTCGAGCCCACCGGCGGGCACCCGGTGGGCGTCGTAGGCCCAGTCGAGCCCGAGCTCGGCGTAGGCCGTGCGGTGCAGCGTCGGTGAGAGCGAGTGCGCGATCGGGTCGCCGAGCACGCCGCAGCGCCGGCTCAGCACCGGCTCAGCACCGGTCGGACGTCTCGCAGTAGGTCTTGTACTCGTTGCGACCCTCGAGGAAGCCGTCGTAGGTCTCGTAGAACTTGGTCTCGCCCGTCGCGAGGTCGACCGTGACGTAGTAGTACCAGTTGCCCTCAGCGGGGTTGGCCGCCGCCGCGATGGCGTCGTCGCCGGGCGCCTCGATGGGCGTGGGCGGGAGCCCCGGGTTGATTCGCGTGTTGTAGGGGGTGTCCTCGGCCAGCTGCTCGGGCGTGAGCTCGGTCGAGCCGGGCGAGAGGCCGAGCCCGTAGGCGATCGAGGCGTCGATGCCCAGCGTGCCGTTGGTGCCGCCCTTGTCGCCGGGGCCGTCGAGCCGGTTGTAGATCACGCGGGCGATCTTGGGCATGTCGTCGCCGCGGCCCTCGGCCTCGATCAGGGAGGCGATGATCATCAGCTCGCCGGGCGTCTTGCCGAGCTCGGCGGCCCGCTCCTCGAGGCCGGCGGCGTCGGCGGCGGCGCGCCAGCGGTCGACCATCATCGTGAGGATGCGCACCGGCTTCATGCCGGGCTTGATCTCGTAGGTCGCCGGGAAGAGGTAGCCCTCGGCGTTGCCCTCGGCGTAGTCGGGCAGCCCGAGCTTGTCGGGCTTCTGGAGGGCCCGGTTCCAGGCCTGCTCGGAGAACTCGGTGCTGTCGGCGAGCGTCGCGACGATCTCGGTGAGGCGCAGGCCCTCGGGGATGGTGACGGTCGGGAAGCCGATGAGGTTGGCGGGGTCGATCAGCACCTCGAGGGCGTCGGCGGCGCGCATCTCCTCCTGGAGCTCGTACGCGCCGACCTGGATGCCCGCGGCGGCGGGCTCGCCGGCGGCGGCGTCGATGAAGGCCTGGACCGACTTGACGACGCCGTCGTCCTTGAGGTTGCGGCCGATCTGGGCGGTGGTGTCGCCCTCGTTGACGGTGAACTCGACCGAGCCCGTGCCCGGCCCGGGATAGTCCTCGGGGCCCTGGAACTGGTCGGCGACCCAGGAGACGCCCTGCGTCAGCGCGACGTAGAAGCCGCCGAGCAGCACGACGAGCGCGATCAGCACGGCGAAGCAGCCCTTGAACCCGCGGCTCTTGCGCCGCTTGCCGCCCGGGACGTAGGCGCGGTCCTCGTGCTCCTCCCGCTCCTCCGGGCGCACGGGGGCGTCCGAACGGGTCTCGTGCTCACTCATCTGTCTCCGCCACCTCGACGATCTCTCCCGGTGCCTGCCCACTCGACCGTTCCGTGTCGAGTGCAGTCTGCAGGATCAGCACGGCTGCCGCCTGATCCACGACCGCGCGCCGCTTGGCGCCGTGCCGGCCCTGCTCGCGCAGGATCGACTCGGCGGACACCGTGGTCAGTCGTTCATCACACAGCCTCACGGGCACGGGGGCAACCCTCCGCGCCAGCCTGAGGGCAAGTGCGCGTGCCTTCTGGGCCGCCGGGCCCTCAGTCCCGTTGAGCGAGCGGGGCAGCCCGACCACCACCTCGACCGCGTCGAGCTCGGCGACGAGCTGGGCGAGCCGGCGTACGTCGCCCCCGCCGCTGCGCACCGTCTCCACGGGGGTGGCGAGGACCCCGGAGGGGTCGCTGCTCGCCACGCCGATCCGGGCGTCCCCCGGGTCGACGCCGAGCCGCACTCCTCGCCTCACGCTCGTCCTCTCAGACCTGGGTCGCGCGCTGCGCGACCTCGCGACCGACCAGGTCGAGGGCCTCGTCGATGCGTGAGGCGTCGGTGCCACCGCCCTGGGCCACGTCGTCCTTGCCGCCGCCCTTGCCACCGAGCAGCGGCCCGACGGCGCGGACGAGGTCACCGGCGGAGAGCCCGCGGGCGCGGGCCTGGTCGTTGGTGGCGGCCACGACCGAGACCTTGCCCCCGGCCTGACCGATGATGACCACGACGCCGGGCTCACCCTGCGGCAGCCGGCCGCGGACGTCGAGCGCGAGGTTGCGCACGTCGCCGGCACCGGCCCCGTCGGCGCGGTGGGCGACCAGCTTGACCGGCCCGACCTGCGACGCCCCGGCGGCGAGGTCGGCGCTGGCGCCGAGGAGCTGGGCCAGGCGCGCCTTCTCGAGCTCCTTCTCGGCGGCGCGGAGCCGCTCGGTGAGGCCCTGGACCCGGCTGACGAGGTCGTCGGGCTGGGTCTTGAGCAGGCCGGTGAGCTGGGCGACGACGTCGCGCTCGCGGGCGAGGTAGCCGAAGCCCTCCACGCCGGTGAGCGCCTCGATGCGGCGGTTGCCGGAGCCGACGCTCGTCTCGCCGGTCACCACGACCGTGCCGATCTGCGAGGAGTGGTCGACGTGCGTGCCGCCGCAGAGCTCGCGCGACCACGGTCCGCCGATCTCGACGACGCGCACCTTGGTGTTGTCGTAGGTCTCGCCGAAGAGCGCGATCGCGCCCCACTCCTTGGCCTGCTCGAGCGTCATGTAGTCCCAGTGCACGGGCAGGTCGGCCCGCAGCGCCTGCTGCGAGACGGACTCGATGTCGCGCACCTGCTCGGGGGTCAGCGCCTGGGTCCAGCCGAAGTCGAGCCGGAGGTAGCCGGGGCGGTTGTAGGAGCCGGACTGCAGCGCCGTGGGGCCGAGCACCTCGCGCAGCGCGGCGTGCACGACGTGGGTGCCGGAGTGCGCCTGGCGGGCGCCGGTGCGCCACTCGGGGTCGACGCGGGCGTGGACCTCACGGCCGGGGTCGAGCTCGCCCTCGAGCACGCGCACCTGGTGGACGACCAGGCCCTTGATGGGGCGCTGGACGTCGAGCACCTCGATGCGGCCGCCGTCGAAGACGATCGTCCCGGCGTCGGCCGCCTGTCCGCCGGACTCGGCGTAGAACGGCGTGCGGTCGAGCACGAGCTCGCCGACCTCCCCCTCGACCAGGCGCTGCACCGGGGCTCCGCCGCTGAGCAGGGCCAGCGGCTTCGACTCGGTCTCGAGCGTCTCGTAGGCCAGCCACTCGGTCGGGCCGAACTCGTCGAACACGCCGCGGTAGACGGCCGTGTCGCCGTGGGCGCCCTTCTTGGCACGAGCGTCGGCCTTGGCACGCTCTCGCTGCTCGGCCATCAGCCCGCGGAACCCCTGCTCGTCGACGGTGAGGCCCTGCTCGGCCGCCATCTCGAGGGTCAGGTCGATGGGGAAGCCGTAGGTGTCGTGCAGCGCGAAGGCGCGCTCTCCGGAGAGCGTGGTGCCGCCGGTGGACTTCACCTCGGAGGCAGCGGTGTCGAAGATCTGCGTGCCGGCCTGGAGCGTCTTGCGGAACGCGTCCTCCTCGGCGAAGGCGACCTGCGAGATGCGCGGCCAGTCGGTCAGGAGGTTGTCGTAGGTCTCCCCCATCCTGTCGCGGGAGATCGGCATCAGCTCGGGAAGCACGGGGGCGTCGCAGCCCAGCAGCCGCATCGACCGCACCGCGCGGCGCAGCAGCCGGCGCAGCACGTAGCCCCGACCGTCGTTGCCGGGCGTCACGCCGTCACCGATCAGCATCATCGAGGACCGGACGTGGTCGGCGACCACGCGGAAGCGGACGTCGTCCTGGGGGTCGGCACCGTAGGTCTTGCCGGTCATCTCCTCGGCCTTGGCGATGACGGGGTAGACGACGTCGATCTCGTACATGTTCTTCTTGCCCTGCAGCAGCAGCGCGACCCGGTCGAGGCCCATGCCGGTGTCGATGTTCTTCTTCGGCAGCGAGCCGGCGATGTCGAAGTCCGACTTGGACCGCACGGCGCTGAGCTCGTCCTGCATGAAGACGAGGTTCCAGATCTCCAGCAGCCGGTCCTCGAGCTCGACCGGCATGTCCGGGCCGAGCGCGGCGGGGTCGAAGTCGGGACCCCACTCGGGACCGCGGTCGTAGAGGATCTCCGAGCAGGGCCCGCCGGGGCCCGGGACGCCCATCGACCAGTAGTTCTCCTTCGGGCCGAGCTGGACGATCCGCTCGCGCGGCAGTCCGGTGACGTTCATCCAGATGCCGATGGCCTCCTCGTCGCCGACCAGCACCGACGGGTAGAGGCGGTCCTGCTCGAGTCCGTAGCCACCGTCGGCGACGGGCTTGGTGATCAGGTCCCAGGCCAGCTCGATGGCACCGGCCTTGAAGTAGTCGCCGAAGGAGAAGTTGCCGCACATCTCGAAGAACGTGCCGTGGCGGGTGGTCTTGCCGACGTCCTCGATGTCGGGGGTGCGCACGCACTTCTGGATGCTGGTCGCGCGCACGAACGGCGGCGTCTCCTGGCCCAGGAAGTAGGGCTTGAACGGCACCATCCCCGCCGGGACGAACAGCAGGTTGGGGTCGTCGGCGAGCAGCGAGGCGGACGGCACCACGGCGTGTCCGGCGGCCTCGAAGTGCGCGAGGAAGCGGCGGCGGATCTCGGCGGTGTCCATCAGTGGTCCTTCGTCTCGGTGGTGCTCGTGGTCAGCTCGGGAGGATGCCCGGTCCCCAGGGGCCGCAGCCCGAGCTGCTCGCGCAGCTCGGTCTCGCGCTCGGCACGGCCCTGCTGGACCTCCTCGGCGAAGAGCCGGGCGCCGGCCTGCCACCCGCGTACGCGGTCGCGTACGCCGTCGGCGGTGAGTGAGTCGGCGACGCGGCGGGCGCGGGCAGCGGCGTAGACCCCGACCCCCGCTCCGGCGACGAACCAGAGTGGGCGACCCATCAGGCGACGTCCTCGCCGAGGTCGGCGCGGGCGTCGGCGCGCTCGCGGGCACGGAACTCGCGCATGGCCTGCTTCACCTCGGCGCGGCGCTCGCGGCCCGCACGGCGCGACTCCTGCCGCACCGCGAAGCGGATCCGGTTGCGGCTCTCGGCCGACATGGCCCGCCGCAGGCCGTGGGACCAGCCGGCCGCCCGGACCACGGTCTCGCGGACGACGAGGTCGGTGAACAGGCGACCGTCGATGGGCCGGGCCACGGGCGGGTCGACCTCGGGCCCACGGTGGGGCGCCGTCCCACGTGCGGGGTCGTCGAGCCCGGTGATCACGAACGCGGACGCGCCGGCCTCGGCGTGCGGCGCTGGGGCACGCTCGGACAGCGACGCCGTGAGGGACTCGGCGAGCGACTCCGCACGCGCCTCGGCGCGGCGAGCGCGACGATGCGCGAGCAGCGCCACGGCGAGCGCCACCAGCGCCACCACGACCGCTGCACCCAGCCACGCCTGCTCCGTCGTCACGGCGCCGAGCCTACAAGCCTCACGCGACGGCGGGTCAGCCGCCGCGGACGATCCGCCGGACCCGCTCCCAGCGCTCCTTGACGCCTGCCTCGGCGCCGAGCGACGTCGGACGGTAGTAGCTCGCGTCGGCGAGGACGTCGGGAAGGTACTGCTGCTCGGCCACACCGAAGGGCTTGTCGTGGGGGTAGGCGTAGCCCTTGCCGTGCCCGAGGTCCGTGGCGCCGCCGTAGTGGGCGTCGCGCAGGTGGGAGGGCACCTGCCCGATCTTCCCGGCCCGTACGTCGGAGAGGGCCGCGTCGATCGCGGTGATCACGGCGTTGGACTTGGGGGCGACGGCGAGGTGGATGGTGGCCTGGGCGAGGTTGATCCTCGCCTCCGGCATCCCGATGAGCTGCACCGCCTGGGCGGCCGCGACGGCCGCCTGCAGCGCGGTCGGGTCGGCCAGCCCGACGTCCTCGCTCGCGTGCACCACGAGGCGGCGGGCGATGAAGCGCGGGTCCTCGCCCGCCTCGATCATCCGGGCGAGGTAGTGCAGCGCCGCGTCGGGGTCTGACCCGCGGATCGACTTGATGAAGGCGGAGATCACGTCGTAGTGCTGGTCGCCCTGCCGGTCGTAGCGCACGGCGGCCTGGTCGACCGCGGTCTCGGCGGTGGCGAGGTCGATCGTGGCCACGCCGTTGCTGCTCGCGGCGCCGGCGGCGGCCTCGAGGTAGGTGAGGGCGCGCCGGGCGTCACCGCCGGCGAGGCGGACGAGGTGGTCGCGGGCGTCGTCCTCGAGGACCGTGCTGCCGGCCAGCCCCCGCTCGTCGACGAGCGCCTGGTCGATCACCTCGGCGACGTCCTCGTCGGTCAGCGACTGCAGCCGCAGCAGCAGGCTGCGCGAGAGGAGCGGGCTGATCACCGAGAAGAACGGGTTCTCCGTGGTGGCGGCGATCAGGGTGACCCACCGGTTCTCCACGCCCGGCAGCAGCGCGTCCTGCTGAGCCTTGGTGAAACGGTGCACCTCGTCGACGAACAGGACGGTCTCCTGACCGCCCCTGGCCAGCTCGGCCCGGGCGCCGTCGATGGCGGCGCGCACCTCCTTCACCCCGGCGGCGACCGCCGAGACCTCCACGAACCGGCGTCGGGTCTGCTGGCTCACGATCGCCGCGATCGTGGTCTTGCCGGTGCCGGGCGGGCCCCACAGCAGCAGCGACATCGACTGGTCGCCCTCGATCAGCCGGCGAAGCGGAGAGCCGGCCGCCCGCAGCTGCTGCTGGCCGACGAGCTCGTCGATCGTGCGCGGCCGCATGCGCACGGCCAGGGGCGCGGACGCGTGCGTGTTGGCGCCCAGCGAGCCGGCGCTGGGCACGGAGCCGGGCGCGGGTTGCCCCGCGCCCGGGATCTCGAAGAGGCCGTCCACGCCGGGAAGTATCCCCCGGGCGCCGACGGCGCTCGACTCAGGCCCCCGTCGTCTGCTTGGTCCGGAGGTCGTACCAGGTCTTCTCGTAGCCCGGGATCGTGAGCTGGGTGTTGCTGGGCGTGGCGCCCGGCACCGGCGTGCCCTGGTCGTCGACGCCGAGCAGCTCGGTCGTCACCGGAGTGGCGGGATGCGCGCCCAGCTCGCCCGCGAAGTGGCAGGCCACCTTGTGGCGCTTGCCGATCTGCAGCAGCGGCGGCTCGACCTTCGCGCAGATCTCCTGCGCGAACTGGCAGCGGGTGCGGAACCGGCAGCCCGACGGCGGGTTGATCGGGCTCGGCACGTCACCCTCGAGCCGGATGCGCTCGCGCCGGCCGCCGATCGCGGCCTGCTTCACGTCGGGCACCGCGGACAGCAGCGCCTGGGTGTAGGGGTGGTGCGGCTTGGCGTAGATCGTCTCCCGGTCGCCGATCTCCACGATCTTGCCGAGGTACATCACGGCGATCTCGGGGCAGAAGTGGCGCACGATGGCGAGGTCGTGGGCGATGAAGAGGAACGCCACGTCGAACTCGGTCTGGATGTCCTGGAGCAGGTTGACCACCTGCGCCTGGATCGACACGTCGAGCGCGGAGACCGGCTCGTCGGCCACGAGGACCTTGGGGTTGAGCGTGAGCGCCCGGGCGATGCCGATGCGCTGGCGCTGGCCACCGGAGAACTCGTTGGGGTAGCGGTTGTAGTGCTCGGGGTTGAGGCCCACGATCTCGAGCAGCTCCTGCACGCGCGGCAGGATCTTGTTCTTGGGCACGATCTTGTGCACCTCGAGCGGCGCTCCGACGATCGTGCCGACGGTGTGCCGCGGGTTGAGCGAGGTGTAGGGGTCCTGGAAGATCATCTGCACGTCGCGGCGCAGCGGCTTCATCTCCTTGTTGGAGAGCTTGGCCAGGTCCTTGTCGGCGAACATCATCGAGCCGCCGGTCGGCTTGTAGAGCCGGGTGATCAGGCGTCCGGTCGTCGACTTGCCGCAGCCCGACTCCCCCACCAGGCCCAGCGAGCCTCCCTTGGGGACCTCGAACGAGATCCCGTCGACGGCCTGCACGTGCCCGATGGTGCGTCGGACGATGCCCGAGGACCTCACCGGGAAGTACATCTTGAGGTTGTCGACCGTCAGCACGGCCGGGGCGTCGGGGTCGAGCTCGGCGGCCACGTGGCCCTGCTCGGCCAGCGTCGCGAAGTCGAGGTCGACGGGGATGTCGTCGTCGCCGTAGGCCTCGCTCACCGGGTTGGTGAGCTCACGCTCCCCGGTCTCCGCCGCGTTGGCTCCGATCTCGGTCGGTTCGATCTCGGCGCGGGCGTTGGGATCCTGGGTCATCGGGTCTCCTCGACGAGGTCGGGGGCGATCTCGGGCAGCACTTCCGCGTGGTAGACCGCGATGGGGTCGGCCAGGTGGCAGCGCTTGAGATGGGCCGTGCCCGTGCTGGCCGGCAGCAGGTCGGGGAGCTGGGTCGAGCACAGGTCGCCGGGGACCTTGTCGGAGTGCACGCACCGGGGGTGGAAGGAGCATCCCGGCGGCGGGCGCAGCAGGCTGGGCGGGTTGCCCGGGATCGGGATCAGGCGCGCGTCGGTGGACGCCGACACCTCGGGCACGCTGGAGAGCAGCCCCCAGGTGTAGGGCATCTCCGGCGTGGTCAGGATCTGCTTGGTCGTGCCGAACTCCACGCACCGCCCGGCGTACATCACCAGGACGTCGTCGGCCATCTCGGCGATGACGCCGAGGTCGTGGGTGATGATGATGACCGCGGAGTTGAACTCGCGCTGGAGGTCCTGGAGCAGGTCGAGGATCTGCGCCTGCACCGTCACGTCGAGCGCGGTGGTCGGCTCGTCGGCGATCAGGAGCGACGGGTCGTTGATCAGGCCCATCGCGATCATCGCGCGCTGGCGCATGCCCCCGGAGAACTGGTGGGGGTAGTCGTCGACGCGCCGGTCGGGCTGCGGGATGCCCACGCGGTCGAGCATCTCGATCGCCTTGCGGCGCGCGTCGCGCTTGGAGGCACCGGAGTGGTGCACCAGGTAGGCCTCCGCCAGCTGCGAGCCGATCTTGTAGAACGGGTGCAGGGCCGCGAGCGCGTCCTGGAAGATCATCGCCATCTCGTTGCCGCGCAGGCTGCGCATGCGCGACTCGCTGAGGCCGACGACCTCGGTGCCGCCGACGCGGATCGAGCCGGAGATCTGCGCCGACTTGGTGTCGTGCAGGCCCATCACGGCCATGCTCGAGACCGACTTGCCGGAGCCCGACTCGCCGACGATGCCGAGCGTCTTGCCCTTCTCGACCGAGTAGGACAGTCCCTGCACCGCGGTGACGGGGCCGTCCTCGGTCGGGAAGGTGACCTTCAGGTCCTCGACCTGGAGGAAGGGGCCTTCGGCCTCCGCGGAGGCGGGGGCACTCGACTGGGTCATGGGAACGCTGGTCACGAGAGCCTCACCCTCGGGTCGAGGACGCTGTAGACGATGTCCACGAGCAGGTTGGAGATGATCAGGACGACGGCGCTGAACAGGGCGGTCGCCTGCACCACTGGCAGGTCACGGCCCTGGACCGCCTGCAGGCTCCACCACCCGATGCCCTGGATCTCGAAGATCCGCTCGGTGAAGATGGTGCCTGCGAGGAGCGTGCCGAAGTCGATGCCGAAGATCGTCACGACCGGCACCAGCGCGGCGCGCAGTCCGTGCTTGTAGACGATCGTGCGAGCCGGGAGGCCCTTGGCCTTGGCGGTGCGGATGTAGTCCTCGCTGAGGGCCTCGACCATCGCGCCGCGGGTGAATCGGGTGTACTGGGTGCACCCGAAGATGCCGAGTGCCACCCAGGCGAGGAACAGGCCGCTGAACCACTTCCATGGCCCGTTGGCGCCTATCGAGAAGTAGCCCGTGTCGCTGAAGAGCGGCACCTCGAACGTGATCGTGAGGTAGAGCCAGGTCAGCAGGGCGAAGAGGTAGTAGGGGATCGAGCTGATGAACAGGAAGCTCGACACCAGGGCCTTGTCGGCCACGGTGCCGCGCCGTCTCGCGGCGGCGACACCGATGGGCACCCCGAAGAGCAGGTAGAGGAACGCACCGCCGATCGCCACGGAGAAGGTCGCGGGCATGCGCGAGACGAGCTCCTCCTTGACCGGCTGCTTGGTGCGGAAGCTGACGCCGAGGCACGGGGCGGAGCACTCGTACTCGTTGGACGCGATGGTGAGCGTGCGACCGACGAAGATGCCCTCGACGTACTTGGCGTACTCCTCGTAGACCGGGTTGTTGTAACCCAGGGTCTTCTCGTAGACCGCGAGCTTCTGCTGGGTGCACCTGTTGCTGGTCTCGCGGTCACAGATCGGCTGCGCCGGGCTCGAAGGGCCGTACCAGAACAGCAGGAAGATCGCCATCGAGACCAGGGCCACGACGAGGACTCCCGAGATCAGGCGCTTCACGACATAGGCAAGCATCGCTGGTCACTCTCCGGGGATGGTGGATGAGTCGGCCCCCGAGGAGACAGCCTATCGGGGTCCGGGCTGGCGAGTGGGGGCTCCCGGTCCGGGAGCCCCCACCCGTCAGTGTGGTGCTGGGTCGTGCTGGGGACTACATGGTGCTCCAGGTCGAGGACCTGATGAGCGCCAGGATCACTGCATCACGTACAGGTCCTTGTAGTTCGGCGCACCGATCGAGCCATCGCCCGAGGGGTTGCCGACCTTGGTGCCGAAGACGAACAGGTCGTTGCGGAACGCGGTCGGGATGATCGGGAAGTACTCCGTCATGATCTTCTCGTCCAGGTCGCCCCAGGCAGCAGCCTGCTCGTCGAGCGGCAGCGTGCTGATGCGGTCCATCTCGTCGTTGACCGAAGCCTCGTCGAACAGAGCGGTGTTGTAGACGGCACCACCCTTGAGCAGCGGCGGGAGCATGGTCGAGCCCGACGGCCAGTCCGAGCACCAGTTGACGCCACGGAGGTTGAGCTTCTTGTTGACCTTGTTGTCGGGGTCGAGCCAGATGTTGTACGGCGACTCCTGCACCGGGATCGCCTTGACCGAGAAGCCGGCGGCCTCGTAGCCCTTGGTGATCTGGTCCTGGGTGGCCTTCGCCAGCGGGTCGACCTCGTAGTAGACCATGGTGATCGGGTACGGGGTCTCGACGCCGGCCTCCTCCAGGAGGGCCTTGGCCTTCTCCGGGTCGTAGGTGATCTGCTCACCGTCGACCTGGAAGTCCTTCTTGCCGGCCATGCCGGGGGGCATCACCGAGTTGGCGGGGATGCGGGTGACACCGGGCACCTCGCCGCCGGCGATCCACACGTCCTCGTAGGGGTACGCGTAGGCGAGCGCCTTGCGGACCTCGATCTCGGGGATCTTGTTGTAGTCCGGGGTCAGCGTGGAGACGCACTGCGAGGTCTGCTGGACCAGGCGGTCACCCAGCTGGCCGTTGGCGTCGTTGTACTTGTCCGAGCCGAGCGAGGTGGACACGGCCGTCTGGCTGTCGGCGTTGTCGGAGAGCATGATCTCGTCGACCTTGGCCTGGTCCTGGTTGAACTTGAAGACGAACTCGTCGGCGTACTGGTGACGACCCGGGTCGGAGTCAGCGGCCCACTGGTCGTTCTTCACGAGGACGAGCTCCTCGTTGGGCTTGTAGCTCTCGACCTTGTAGGGGCCGTTGGACAGCGGCTTGGTGCCGTAGTTCGGCGGCTTGGAGGCGTTGCCGAGGGGCGCGGGGCCCATCGCCATGAACGCGCCCCAGTAGTCCATGTCCGGGAAGGGCGTGGACATCGAGATGGTGACGTCCTGGCCGTCGACCGCGATGCCGTCCCAGTTCTCGCACTTGGGGTCCTTGGCGGTGTAGGGGCCCTCGTAGTCCTCGGCACCCGCGAAGTAGTGCTTGGAGTACTCGGTGCCGGCACCGGACGGGAACGCCTCGGAGTCGAGCGAGCGGCAGATGCCGAACGCGACCTCTTCGGCCGTGACGGGCTTGCCGTCCTCCCACGTCGCGTTGTCACGGATGGTGAAGGTCCACTCCGTGTAGTCGTCGTTGGGGGTGCCCAGGTCGGTGGCGAGGTCGGGCACCAGCACCGGCTGGCCGTTCTCGTCACGGATGTACTGGGTCAGCGAGCGGCTCGTGAGCGCCTGCTGGATCGAGTTGCCGGTCACCGACCAACCAGCGGTCGGGTCGAGCGTGTCCGGACCGGGGTCTCCGGGCAGGTAGACCGTGATGGTCCCGCCCGGGGTGGCACCCTCCACCTCGGCAGCGGGGGCCTGACGCTCAGCGTCCTTGGTGCCCCCTCCCTGGTCGCCGAACTCTCGAGTCGTCCCGCTCCCGGTCTCGCCCTCGTCCGACGACCCGCCACCGCAGGCGGCGAGCGTCAGTAGGGCAGCACCGGCAACGAGCGCGAGCGGCTTGTTCCGCTTCATGCTGTCCAGCCTTTCTTTCTTGTTCTCACCGAGGACGGCGTCATCGGCGACGTGCACAACCTGGGGTCGAGCCGTGGCTCAACGACGGGTCTTGGGGTCGAGGGCGTCGCGGACCGCGTCGCCCAAGAGATTGAGGGAGAGCACCAGCGCGACGATGCCGAGCAGCGGCTGCCACAGGTACTGCGGGTACTCCCGGAAGTAGGTCGGCGTGGCCGCCTTGAGGATCGTCTGGCCCCACGAGACACCGTCGGTGACGCCGATGCCGAGGAACGCCAGTCCGGCTTCGAGCGCCACGAAGGACGGCAGCATCAGCGACACGCTGATGATGATGGGCGCCGCCAGGTTGGGCAGCAGCTCCTTGAACAGCACCCGCGAGGTCGGCATGCCCACCACCCGGGCGGCCTGCACGAACTCGCGCTCACGGAGCGCGAGGACCTCACCGCGGATCAGGCGAGCCGTGCCCATCCAGCCGAACATGGCCAGCACGCACACCAGCATGAACTTCTGGATCGTCGCGTAGTCCTCGGAGGTGTTGAACCGGTCGTTGAGGATCGGGGAGAGGGTCAGCGCGGCGAGCAGGAACGGGACCGTCAGGAACATGTCGATGAAGAACGACAGGACCTTGTCGACCGTGCCGCCGAGGAAGCCGGCCACGAGCCCGACGATCACGCCGAGCGTGCTGGCGATCAGCGTCGCGACCGTCGCGATCATCAGCGAGATCCGGCACCCGTGCAGCCAGTAGGCGAGGTTGTCCTCGCCGGTGCGGGGGGCCACGCCCATCGGGTGGTCCCAGGTGAACGGACCGTTGGGCGGGCCCATCTCCGGCTTGGGCATGCCGTTGTTGAGGCCGTCGACGCGCTCGCTGGCCAGCGGCGTGACGAGGTCGACGCCGAAGATGTTGGTGATCGTGCCGGCGAACACGGCGCAGATGATGAAGAACAGCACCACCACCGCGCACACGACGGCGATCTTGTCGCGAGCCAACCGTCCGAGCGCGATGCGCAGGGGCGACTTCCCGGAGATCTCCTTGGCCTTGGGGCTGTTGGGGTCCTGGTGCTCCGGATCGGAGTTCAGGATGCCCAGCGTCTCGGGCCCTGCGATCTCTGCCGACATGCTCTCCCCATCTGGTTCGGGACTGGCCGGCGCAGCCCGGGGTCTCCCGAGGGCTGCGCCGAGCGCGACTCTATGTGACGTCCGTGGTGGGCACGGTCACCGACGGGTAACGATCCCGTTACGACGCGGTGCACCGGGGTCGCCGCCAGGACACGGCAAACCCTTCGAAGGATCAACCGGCGGGCGGGACGTCCTTCGCGGGGACGGCGTCCACACCGGCTTCCTTGCGCTGCTCCGGGGTGATCGGAGCGGGCGCGGCGGTGAGGGGGTCGAAGCCGCCGCCTGACTTGGGGAAGGCGATCACGTCGCGGATGGAGTCGGTGCCCGCGAGCAGCGCCACGATCCGGTCCATCCCGACGGCGATGCCGCCGTGCGGGGGTGCGCCGTACTTGAACGCGTCGAGCAGGAATCCGAACTTCTCCTGCGCCTCGTCGTCGGTGAGGCCCATCACGGCGAAGACGCGCCTCTGCACGTCGCCGCGGTGGATACGGATCGACCCGCCGCCGAGCTCGTTGCCGTTGCAGACGACGTCGTAGGCGTAGGCCAGGGCATTGCCGGGGTCGGTGTCGAAGGTGTCCATGAACTCCGGCTTGGGGCTCGTGAACGCGTGGTGCACGGCCGTCCACGCGCCCGCGCCCACGGCCACGTCGCCGCTGGCCACCGCCTCCGAGCTGGGCTCGAACAGCGGGGCGTCGACGACCCACGTGAACGCGAACGTGGAGTCGTCGAGCATGCCGGCGCGGCGCCCGATCTCGAGGCGGGCGGCACCGAGCAGCGCGCGGCTGCTCTTGGCCGGGCCGGCGGCGAAGAAGACGCAGTCGCCCGGCTCGGCGCCGACGTGGGCCGCGAGGCCGTCGCGCTCGGCGTCGGTGAGGTTCTTGGCCACCGGGCCGCCGAGGGTGCCGTCCTCCCCGATCGTGACGTAGGCCAGGCCCTTGGCGCCGCGCTGCTTGGCCCACTCCTGCCACGCGTCGAACTGCCGACGCGGCTGGCTGCCGCCGCCCGGCATCACGACCGCGCCGACGTAGGGCGCCTGGAACACCCGGAACTGGGTGTCGGAGAAGTAGTCGGTGCAGTCGACGAGCTCGAGGCCCATCCGGAGGTCGGGCTTGTCGGAGCCGTAGCGGGCCATCGCCTCGGCGTACGTCATCCGGGGCAGCGGCCGCTCGATGGTGTGGCCGGCCTGCGCCCACATCGCCTCCAGGACGTCCTCCATCAGCGTGATGACGTCCTCCTGGTCCACGAAGCTCATCTCGATGTCGAGCTGGGTGAACTCGGGCTGGCGGTCGGCGCGGAAGTCCTCGTCGCGGTAGCAGCGCGCGATCTGGTAGTAGCGCTCCATGCCGCCGACCATGAGCAGCTGCTTGAACAGCTGCGGGCTCTGCGGCAGGGCGTACCAGCTGCCGGGCGCCAGGCGCGCGGGCACCAGGAAGTCGCGAGCGCCCTCGGGGGTGGACCGCGTCAGCGTGGGCGTCTCCACCTCCACGAAGTCGCGCGCGTCGAGCACGTCGCGCGCCGCCTTGTTGATCTTGCTGCGCAGCCGCAGCGCGGCGTTGGGGCCGGAGCGGCGCAGGTCGAGGTAGCGGTGCTTGAGGCGGGCCTCCTCGCCGACCTCGCCGCCCTTGTGACCGGACGCGTCGTCGACGGGGAACGGCAGCGGGTCGGAGGCGGAGAGCACCTCGACCTCGGTCGCGACGACCTCGATCTCGCCGGTCGCGAGGTTGGGGTTCTGGTTGCCCTCCTTGCGGGCCACGACCTCGCCGACCACCTTGATGCAGTACTCGCTGCGGAGGCTGTGGGCGACCTCCTCGTCGCGCACGACCACCTGCACGACTCCGCTGCGCTCGCGCAGGTCGAGGAACGCGACGCCGCCGTGATCGCGCCGCCGCGCCACCCATCCGGCGAGGGTGACGGTCTGGCCGACGTTGTCGGCGCGCAGGGCGCCGGCGTCATGGGTGCGGATCACTGGATCTCCTCTGATGACTCACTGGTGGTGCTGCCGGGGGTGTTGCTGGGAACGATGGTGCTGACGACGGCGGGCCGCAGGTCGGCCTCGGGCGGGCTCCAGGCCGCGGGATCGGCCCCGACCTGCTCACCGCTGCGGATGTCCTTGACCTGGTGGGTCCCGTCGGCCTGGACGAACCACACGTAGGGGATGCCGCGGCGCTCGGCGAAGCGGATCTGCTTGCCGAACCGGGCCGGAGCCGGGGCGACCTCACAGGCGATGTCGCGCGCCCGGAGAGCGGCCGCGACCGCCGTGCTGGCGCCACGCTCGTCCTCGGTGTTGAGGGCGACGAGCACCGCGCTGGGCACCGGTCGGCTCCCGGACAGCACGCCGTCGGCGATGAGCGGGACGAGGGTGCGCGAGACGCCGAACGAGACGCCGACGCCGGGGTAGGTCGTGCGGCCGTCGCTGGCGAGCGCGTCGTAGCGCCCTCCCCCGCCGACGGACTTGAGCCGCTCGTAGCCCGCCATGAAGATCTCCACGACGGTGCCGGTGTAGTAGTCGAGGCCGCGGGCGATGCGCAGGTTGGCCTCCACCCCGACCCGGTCGCCGGCAACCGCGCGGCAGCCCTCGACGACCGCCGCGAGCTCCTCGAGGCCCTGGTCGAGCAGGTCGTCGGTGACGCCGAGGGACCGGACCCGCTCGACGAACGAGGTGTCCTCGACGCGGATCGTGGCCAGCTCGAGGCAGCGCCGCGCCTGCTCGGGGGTGGCCCCGACGCGCTCGACGAGGAGGGTGGCCACCTCGTCGGCGGGGAGCTTGTCGAGCTTGTCGATCACCCGGATGGCGTCCGTCACGTCGTCGATGCCGAGACCGCGGTAGAAGCCCTGGATCAGCTTGCGGTTGTTGAACTGGAACGACACCCGCGGGATGGGCAGCCGGCCGAGGGCGTCGACCATCACCGCCATCACCTCGACGTCGTGGTGGAACGGCAGCTCGTCGCGGCCGACGATGTCGACGTCGGCCTGGGTGAACTGGCGGTAGCGGCCCTCCTGGGGTCGCTCGCCCCGCCAGGCCGGCTGCACCTGGTAGCGCCGGAAGGGGAACTCGAGGTGGCCGGCGTGCTCGAGCACGTAGCGCGCGAAAGGCACGGTCAGGTCGAAGTGGAGGCCGAGGTCGGCCTTGGCGCCGGGCTCGGCGGCGAGGCGTTGGAGGACGTAGATCTCCTTGTCCACCTCGCCGCCCTTGGCCAGCCGGTCGATCGGCTCGACGACCCGCGTCTCGATGTTGGCGAAGCCGTGCAGCTCGAAGGTGCGCGACACCGAGGCGACCACCTCGCGCTCGACGGCGCGCTGCGCAGGCAGCAGCTCGGGGAACCCGCTCAGCGGGGCGATCTTGCTCATCGCACGTCCTGGACCAGGTCTCGGAGGAAGGGGTTGGTGGCGCGCTCGCGCCCGATCGACGTCTGCTCGCCGTGCCCGGGCAGCACCACGATGTCGTCGGCCAGCGGGAGCACCTTGTCGGTGAGGCTGCGCAGCATCGTCGCGTGGTCGCCGCCGGGCAGGTCGGTGCGCCCGATCGAGCCGGCGAAGAGCAGGTCGCCGGAGAACATCAGCTCCGAGACGTCCTGCTGCGCGTAGGGGGTGCGGAACGTGACCGACCCCTCGGTGTGCCCCGGCGTGTGGTCGACGACGAACCGCAGTCCCGCGAGCTCGAGCTCGGCCAGGTCGGTGAGCTCGCGCACGTCGTCGGGCTCGGCCCACGAGTAGTCGCCGCCGAGGAGCATCTGGGTGGTCTCGGGGCTCATCCCGGCCATCGGGTCGGAGAGCAGGTGGCGGTCGGCCGGGTGGATCCACGCCGTCGCGTCGTAGCTGCCGGCCACGGGAGCGACGCACCACATGTGGTCGACGTGGCCGTGCGTGACGAGCACGCTGACCGGCTTGAGCCGGTGCTCGCGGACGACCTGGTCGACCCCTGCCGCGGAGTCCTTGCCCGGATCGATGACCACGCACTCCGACCCGGGACCGGCTGCCACGACGTAGCAGTTGGTCCCCCAGGGTCCGGCGGGGAAGCCGGCGATGAACACGGGCGTCAGTCCTTGCTAGTCGTCTTGCCAGTCGTCTGCTTGTCGGTGGAAGCCTACCGAGGGCCCTCGGGGCCATGACTACGATGGGCGACCATGAGCTCCGACAAGCAGTCCCGAGACGACTCGGCCCCGGTTGACATGCCCTGGGGTCGGGTGGCCGAGGACGGCACCGTCTATGTCCGCACCGCCGATGGCGAGCGCCCCGTGGGGTCCTACGAGGCCGGCACGGCCGAGGAGGCGCTGGAGTTCTTCACCAAGCGCTTCGACGAGCTCGAGGGCAAGGTGCACCTGCTCGAGCAGCGGGTCGCCACGGGCCGGCTGGCCCCCGAGGAGGCGAGCTCGTCGGTGAAGGCCCTGCGCGAGCAGGTGGTCGACGCCCACGCGGTCGGGGACCTGGTCGCGCTCGCGGCCCGGCTCGACGCGCTGGCGCCGGTCATCGCCGTTCAGCGCTCGGCCCGCAAGGAGGAGCGCGCGCAGAAGGCCGCCGAGTCGAAGGCCGCCAAGGAGGAGCTCGTCGCCGAGGCCGAGCGGCTCGCCGAGGGCACCGACTGGCGCAACGGCGCCAACCGGTTGCGCGACCTGCTGGCGACGTGGAAGGAGCTCCCGCGGCTCGATCGCGCCACCGACGACGCGCTGTGGCGGCGCTTCTCCACCGCCCGCACCACCTACACCCGCCACCGCAAGGCGCACTTCGCCGAGGAGCACGAGCGCCGCGACTCCGCCCGTGTCGTGAAGGAGCGGCTCGTCAAGGAGGCCGAGGCCCTCGCGTCGTCGACGGAGTGGGGCCCGACCGCCGGCAAGTACCGCGACCTGATGCGCGAGTGGAAGGCCGCCGGACCGGCGCCGCGCGACGTCGACGACAAGCTCTGGCAGCGCTTCCGCGGGGCCCAGGACACCTTCTTCGGCGCCCGCGACGCCGCCAACGCCGCTCTCGACCAGGAGTTCGCGGCCAACGCCGAGGTCAAGGAGGCCATCCTCGTCGAGGCCGAGGCCCTGGTGCCGGTCACCGACCTCGAGGCGACCAAGAAGACGTTCCGTGAGCTCGCCGACCGGTGGGACGCCGCCGGCAAGGTCCCCCGCGACCGGATGAAGGAGCTCGAGGGGCGCATGCGCAAGGTCGAGCAGGCGATCCGGGCCGTCGAGGACGAGCAGTGGAGCCGCAGCGACCCGGAGAAGTCCGCCCGCGCCGACGACATGATCGGCAAGCTCGAGGCCGGGATCGCCGAGGCGCAGGCGCGCCTCGACAAGGCTGCCGCCGCCGGCGACGATCGCAAGGTCAAGGACCTCCAGGGCGAGCTCGAGAGCAAGCAGGCGTTCCTCGAGATGGCCCGCCGGGCGGCGGCCGACTTCAGCTGAGCCCGGCCCGCCGCGGCTTCGCCCGGCGTCCCCGAGGGGCGCCGGGTCAGGCCGTGACGCGGTAGGCGTCGAACACGCCCGGCACGGCGCGCACGGCCCGCAGCACGCCGTCGAGGTGGGCGGCGTCGGCCATCTCGAAGGAGAACCGGCTCTTGGCGACCCGGTCGCGCGTGGTGGACAGCGTGGCGCTGAGGATGTTCACGTGCGCGTCGGAGAGCGCCATGGTGATGTCCGACAGCAGCCGGGCCCGGTCGAGCGCCTCGACCTGGATGTTGACCAGGAACGTCGACTGCGACGTCGGCGCCCACTCCACCTCGAGCACCCGCTCGGGCTGGCCGAGCAGGCTGGCGGCGTTGGTGCAGTCCTTGCGGTGCACCGAGACTCCCCCGCCCTTGGTGACGAAGCCGAGGATCGGGTCGGGTGGCACCGGGGTGCAGCACTTGGCCAGCTTGACCCACAGGTCGTCGACGCCCTTGACGATGACCCCGGAGTCGGCGGGTCCGCGCTTGGTGGCGGTGCGGGATCGGCCGGTGATGGTGACGCCCTCGGCGAGGTCCTCCTGGGCACCCTCGTCGCCACCGTGCAGGTCGATGACGCGGCGTACGACGGCCTGGGCGCTGAGGTTGCCCTCCCCCACCGCGGCGTAGAGGGCCGACACGTCGGCGTGGTGGAAGTGCTCGGCCACGAGCGCCAGCACGTCGTGGGTCATCAGCCGGTTGAGGGGCAGGCCCTCCTTGCGCATGAGCTTGGCGATCTGGTCCTTGCCGCGCTCGATCGCCTCGTCGCGCCGCTCCTTGGTGAACCACTGGCGGATCTTGGAGCGGGCGCGCGGCGACTGCACGAAGTTGAGCCAGTCGCGCGAGGGCCCGGACGTGGGCGACTTGGACGTGAACACCTCGACCACGTCGCCGTTGTCGAGGGTCGACTCCAGCGGCACGAGGCGACCGTTGACCCGCGAGCCGATCGTGTGGTGGCCGACCTCGGTGTGCACGGCGTAGGCGAAGTCGACCGGCGTGGCGCCCATCGGCAGCGCGATCACGTCGCCGCGGGGGGTGAAGACGTAGACCTGCTGCTGGTTCATCTCGAAGCGCAGCGACTCCAGGAACTCGCCCGGATCCTCCACCTCGCTCTGCCAGTCGAGGAGCTGGCGCAGCCAGGTGAGGTCGTCCTTGTCGCCGAGGCGGTCGGTGTCGACGCCCGCCTTGGAGTTCTCCTTGTACTTCCAGTGCGCGGCGACGCCGTACTCGGCGCGGCGGTGCTGCGCGAACGTGCGGATCTGCACCTCGACCGGCTTGCCCTGCGGGCCGATGACCGTCGTGTGGAGCGACTGGTACATGTTGAACTTCGGCATCGCGACGTAGTCCTTGAACCGCCCCAGCACCGGGTTCCAGCGCGAGTGGATGACGCCGAGCGCGCTGTAGCAGTCGCGGTCCTCGTCGACGAGGATCCGGATGCCGACGAGGTCGTAGATGTCGGAGAAGTCGCGGCCGCCGACGATCATCTTCTGGTAGATCGAGTAGTAGTGCTTGGGCCGGCCGGTCACCTTGGCGTTGATCCGCGCGGCCTTGAGGTCCTGCTCGATCTCCGCGACCACCTCGGCGAGGAACTGGTCGCGCGAGGGGGCCCGCTCGGCCACCATCCGGACGATCTCGTCGTAGATCTTCGGGTGGAGCGTGGCGAACGCCAGGTCCTCCAGCTCCCACTTGAGGGTGTTCATGCCGAGCCGGTGGGCCAGCGGGGCGTAGATGTCGAGGGTCTCGCGGCTCGAGCGCTCCTGCGAGGCCGCCGGGACGTAGCGCAGGGTGCGCATGTTGTGCAGCCGGTCGGCCAGCTTGATGACCAGCACGCGGATGTCGCGCGACATCGCCACGATCATCTTCCGGATGGTCTCGGCCTGCGCCGAGTCGCCGTACTGCACCTTGTCGAGCTTGGTGACACCGTCGACGAGCAGCGCCACCTCGTCGCCGAAGTCGGCGCGCAGCGCGTCGAGGGTGTAGGGCGTGTCCTCGACCGTGTCGTGGAGCAGCGCCGCGACCAGCGTCGGCTCGGTCATGCCGATGTCGGCGAGGATGGTGGTCACCGCGAGCGGGTGGGTGATGTAGGGGTCGCCGCTCTTGCGCATCTGGCCGGTGTGCCACTTGTCGGCCACCGCGTAGGCGCGCTCGAGGAGCGCCAGGTCGGCCTTGGGATGGTTGGCCCGCACGGCCCGGAACAGCGGCTCGAGCACCGGGTTGGAGGACGGCGGCCGGGTGCCGACGCGGGCCAGGCGGGCGCGCATGCCGCGCGCGCTCGGGGACGCCTTCGCGTCGTGCGCCGGTGCCTGCTCCTCTGCCATTGGCCCAGTCTAGTGAGGGTGTCGGCGAGCGATGCGCGGGGACGGGACGGGCACGGTCAGATCGTGAGCAGCGTGGCGATCGGAAGGTCGCCGGTGACCGCGCGCGGGTCGAGGAAGGAGAGCTCCATCAGCACCGACACACCGGTCACCACGCCGCCGGCGGTCTCGACGAGCTCGCGCGTCGCGCGCGCGGTGCCGCCGGTGGCGAGCACGTCGTCGACGAGGAGCACGCGCTCCCCCGGCGCGATGGCGTCCTTGTGCAGCTCGAGGGTGGCCTCGCCGTACTCGAGCGAGTAGGAGACGGCGTGGGCCTCGCGCGGCAGCTTGCCCGCCTTGCGCACCGGGACGAAGCCGACGCCGAGCGCCAGCGCCACCGGGGCCGCGAGGATGAAGCCGCGGGCCTCCATGCCGACGACCTTGTCGACGACCACGCGGCCGCGCTCGTCACGACCGGCGGCCGCCAGCGCGGCGATGACCGCGGAGAACGCCTCGTGGTCGGCCAGGACGGGGGTGATGTCCTTGAAGGTCACCCCTTCCTCGGGCCAGTCCGCGACGTCGACGACGAGGCGCTCGAGCGCCTCCTTCGCCGTACGACGATCAGGCATCGTCGCGGGGGTCGGCGTCGGGCTGCTGCAGCGGCTCGTCGACCTTGGCGATCGCCGCGCGCACGACCTCGATCTGGGTGCCCGGGGCGATCTCGAGCCGGGCGCGGTCGTCGGTGAGCGAGACCACGGTGCCGAAGATGCCGGAGGACGTCATCACGCGCTGGCCGACCTCGATGCTCTGCTGCAGGCGCAGGACCTCCTTCTGGCGGCGCTGCTGCGGGCGGATCACCATGAACCAGAAGAGGGCCACGATGGCGACCAGGGGCAGAAGGGCAGCGACATCGTTCACGGTGGGGGTCTCCTCGGGGGGTCGGGTGCGTGAGCGCGTGGGAGTCTACGCGGGTCGCCCGGCGAGCTCACACGTCGTCGAAGAGGCCGGAGTCGAGGCCGGAGTCGAGGCCGGAGTCGAGGCCGGAGTCGAGGGTGGAGTCGACGGTCGGGACGGCGGGCGGGGTGAGGCCGAGGTGCTGCCACGCGGCGGGCGTCGCGACCCGCCCTCGGGGGGTGCGGGCGAGCATGCCCAGCCGGACGAGGAAGGGCTCGGCCACCTCCTCGACGGTCTCGCGCTCCTCGCCGACCGCGACCGCGAGGGTGGAGACCCCCACCGGTCCCCCGCCGAACCGGCGGCAGAGCACGTCGAGCACGGCCCGGTCGAGCCGGTCGAGGCCGGACTCGTCGACCTCGAAGAGGTCGAGGGCCGCGTGGGCGACGGGCAGGCTCAGCACCCCGTCGGCCCGCACCTGGGCGTAGTCGCGGACCCGGCGCAGCAGGCGGTTGGCGATGCGGGGGGTGCCGCGCGAGCGTGACGCGATCTCGCTGGAGCCCTCGGGTGTGACGTGCACGCCGAGCAGCCCCGCGGAGCGGTGCACGATCCGGTCGAGCTCGTGGGGCTCGTAGAACTCGAGGTGGGCGGTGAAGCCGAACCGGTCGCGCAGGGGCCCCGGCAGCAGGCCGGCGCGGGTGGTGGCGCCGACGAGGGTGAACGGCGGGATCTCGAGCGGGATCGCGGTCGCACCCGGCCCCTTGCCGATGACGACGTCGACCCGGAAGTCCTCCATCGCCATGTAGAGCATCTCCTCGGCCGGGCGCGACATCCGGTGGATCTCGTCGACGAAGAGCACGTCGCCCTCGTTGAGCCCCGAGAGGATCGCCGCGAGGTCGCCGGCGTGGGTGATCGCCGGCCCGCTGGTGAGCCGCAGCGGCGTGCTCATCTCGGCGGCGATGATCATCGCGAGCGTGGTCTTGCCGAGCCCTGGCGGGCCGGACAGCAGCACGTGGTCGGGCGCCCGGCCGCGGCGGCGGGCGGCCTCGAGGACCAGCCCGAGCTGGTCGCGCACCCGCGCCTGCCCGACGACCTCGTCGAGCGTGCGGGGCCGCAGGGCCGCCTCCACCGCGCGCTCGTCGCCGTCGGCGTCGGCGTCGGTGAGCCGCTGGAGGTGGCCCAGCTCGGCGTCGGTGAGCCGGAGCTCGTCGTTGAGGTCGCCGTGGAGGTCCTCGTCGGTGTCGTCCCAGTTCATCGGCTCAGGCCTTGCTCAGCGTGCGGAGCGCGGCGCGCAGCAGCGCGCCGACGTCGGGCTGGTCGCCGGCCTCGGGAGCCACGGCGTCGACCGCCTTCTCCGACTCCTTGGCCGACCAGCCGAGGCCGACGAGGCCCTGCTGGACCTGGTCGCGCCAGGCCTCCGTGGGCGGGGACGCCGCGGCCGGGTGGTGGGCCCCGACGGGAGGACCGATGCGGTCCTTGAGCTCGAGGATGATGCGCTGGGCGCCCTTCTGCCCGATGCCGGGGACCCGGGTGAGCGCCTTGACGTCCTCGGTGGTCACGGCCCGGCGCACCTCGTCGGGGCTCATCACGGCCACGATGGCCTGGGCGACCTTGGGCCCGACCCCCGAGGCGGTCTGGACGATCTCGAAGACCTGCTTCTCGTCGTCGTCGAGGAAGCCGAAGATCGTCAGGCTGTCCTCGCGGACGACCATGCTCGTGGGCAGCGTCGCGGGGCGCCCGACCCGCAGCGTCGCCAGCGTGCCGGGGGTGCACATCAGCTCGAGCCCCACGCCACCGACCTCGAGGACGGCGCTGGACAAGGTGACGGCGGCGACCTCGCCGCGGACGAAGGCGATCATCGGGTCCTCACGTGGGTGGTGCTCGGTGGGGTGCTGGTCGGGCTGGGGCGCCGCGGGGCTCGTTGCTGCGCCCGGGCCTGGGCGGCGGCGGCCTCGAGCCGGGTGCTGGCCGAGCCCCGCCAGACGTGGGTGATGGCCAGCGCGAGCGCGTCGGCGGCATCGGCCGGCTTGGGCAGCTCGGCCAGCCGGAGGATCCGCACCACCATCGCGCCCACCTGGGCCTTGTCGGCTCGGCCGTTGCCGGAGACGGCCGCCTTGACCTCGCTCGGGGTGTGCATCGCGATGGGCAGGCCGCGCCGGGCGGCGACGACGAGCGCGATGCCGCTGGCCTGGGCGGTGCCCATGATGGTGCTGGAGTCGGAGCGGGCGAAGACCCGCTCCACGGCGACGGCGTCGGGCCGGTGCTCCTCGATCCAGGCGTCGAGGCCCTTCTCGATGGTGACCAGCCGCTCGGCGATCGGCAGGGAGGAGCTGGTGCGGACCACCCCGACGTCGACCAGCGTCAGCGGCCGGCCGACGCTGCCGTCGACCACCCCGACGCCGCAGCGGGTGAGGCCGGGGTCGATGCCGAGCACGCGCACGAAGCTCCCCTTCCGCCGTCGGTCCGGCCACGTCGTCCGAACATGTGTTCGTGCGACCACGCTAACCCGCGGCGGCCGCGGGTCGTCGTACGACACGCGGCACGGCGCGGGGCTCAGGCGTCGGCGGTCTCGAGCTCGGCCATCACCTCGGCGGGGATGTCGACGTTGGTGAAGACGTCCTGCACGTCGTCGAGGTCCTCGAGCGCGTCGACGAGCCGCAGCACCTTGGTCGCCCCGTCGGCGTCGACGGGGATCTCGAGGCTGGGCACGAACTCCACGTCGGCGGAGTCGTAGTCGATGCCGGCGTCCTGCAGCGCCGTGCGGACCGCGACGACGTCGGTCGCCTCGCTCTGCACCTGGAACGCCTCGTCGAGGTCGTTGACCTCCTCCGCGCCCGCGTCGAGGGTCGCCTCGAGGACGTCGTCCTCGCTCACCTCGCGGTCGTCCTGCGACTTGGGCACCGTCACGACGCCCTTGCGGGTGAACAGCCGCGAGACCGACCCGGGGTCGGCCATGGTGCCGCCGTTGCGGGTGACCGCGGTGCGGACCTCCATCGCGGCGCGGTTCTTGTTGTCGGTGAGGCACTCGACGAGGAAGGCGACGCCCTGCGGGCCGTAGACCTCGTAGGAGATGCCCTGGTAGTCGACCCCGCCCGACTCGGCGCCCGAGCCGCGCTTGACCGCGGAGTCGATGTTCTTGTTGGGGACCGAGCTCTTCTTCGCCTTCTGGATGGCGTCGTAGAGGGTCGGGTTGCCGGCGGGGTCGCCGCCGCCCTGCTTCGCCGCGACCTCGATGTTCTTGATCAGCTTGGCGAAGAGCTTGCCGCGCTTGGCGTCGATCGCGGCCTTCTTGTGCTTGGTCGTTGCCCACTTGGAGTGGCCTGACATGAGTCCCTCTATCCGTCGCTCGAGCCTGGGCGGTCGTCAGGCCGAGCGCACCAGGTCCACGAACATGCCGTGCACCCGGCCGTCGCCGCCGACCTCTGGGTGGAACGAGGTCGCCATCAGGGGGCCTTGACGGACCGCGACGATCCTACCCGCGGCCGGGCCGTCCTCCACCCGCCCCAGCACCTCGACGTCCTCGTCGACCGCCTCGACCCACGGCGCGCGGATGAAGATCGCCCGCACCGGGTCCGCCAGCCCGTCGAGGTGGAGGTCCTCCTCGAAGGAGTCGACCTGGCGACCGAAGGCGTTGCGGCGCACGGTGATGTGCAGCCCGCCGACGCTCTCCTGGCCTGCTGCCCCGTCCTCGATGCGGTCGGCGAGCAGGATCATCCCGGCGCAGGTCCCGAAGGTGGGCAGCCCTCCGCGGACGGCGTCGCGCAGCGGCTCGAGCAGCTCGAAGATCCTCGCGAGCTTGACCATCGTCGTGGACTCCCCGCCCGGGATCACGAGGCCGTCGCAGGCGGCGAGCTCGACCCGACGGCGTACCGCGAGCGGCTCCGCGCCCGCGGCCCGCAGCACCTCGAGATGCTCGCGCACGTCGCCCTGCAGGGCCAGCACGCCGATGGTCGGGTCCACGAGCGCCGATCCTAGGTCGCGGTGACGCCGCCCGCCCGTTGGGGCACACTCGCCCCATGGGCGGCGGGTGGGAGCAGGTTCCGGAGGCGCGAGTCCCCGCGCCCCTCGCGCCGCACGTCACGTCGATGTACGGCTACGCGGCGAGCGGGCTGGCGCCGGGCGTGCACCGCGGGCTCCCGTCGGCCGAGCTCACGATGGTGCTGAGCCTCGACGAGCCGCTGCGCACCGCACCCACGGCCGAGGACTGGGGCGCCGGGGTGCGCGACGCGCAGTGGGTCAGCCTCGGCGGGCTGCACACCCGTCCGGCGATGGTCGAGCAGCCCGGCCGGTGGGCCGGCGTCCAGCTCACCCTCGACCCCGTGGGTGTGCGACGGTTGCTGGGCGTCCCCGCGGCCGAGCTGCCCGTGGGCAGCTGGGACGCGCGCGACCTGTTCGGCGCCGAGGTCGACCGGGTGGTCGAGGAGATGCACGCGGCGCCCGACTGGAACGGGCGGTATGCCGCGGTCGCCGGCTTCCTGTCGCGCCGCATCCGCCGCACGCAGCGCGGCGCGGAGCCGCGCGACGCGTCCGCGGAGGTCCGCGAGGCGTGGCGGCTGCTCACCCGGCGGCGCCACCTCGCGGTGTCCGACGTGGCCGACGCCGTCGGCTACAGCCGCCGGCGGCTCCACCAGCTGATCACGGCCGAGACGGGCCACGGCCCGAAGACCGTCCAGCGGCTCGCCCGCTTCGACGTCGCCCGGCGCGCGGTGGTCGCGGCCGGCGCGTCGGGCTCGTCGCTCGCCCAGGTCGCCGCCCGCACCGGCTACTACGACCAGTCGCACCTCGTGCGCGACTTCAGGGAGTTCGCGGGCCTCGGGCCGTCGGCGTGGCTCACCGCGGAGTTCCCAAATATCCAAGGCGCCCCGCCCGGCGTCGCGGCAGCATCGTCGCCATGAGCCACCAGCACCCACCCACCGTCTGGCCCGCCCTGCAGGCCCACGACCCCGATGTCGTCATCCGCGCGCTCGTCGCCCTCGGGTTCGAGGAGACCGCGGCCTACCGCGACGAGGCGGGCATCGTCCAGCACACCCAGCTCGACTGGCCCGAGGGAGGCGGCGTGATGCTCGGCTGCCACAAGCCCGACGGCCCGTTCACGCAGCAGCCCGGCACCAGCGCGGCGTACGTCGTCGCGCCGGACGTCGACGCCGTGCACCGGCGCGCCGCCGAGGCGGGCCTCGAGCCCAGCGAGATCGTCGAGCAGGACTACGGCAGCCGTGAGTTCCGGGTCACCGACGCGGAGGGCAACCAGTGGTCGTTCGGCACCTACGCCGGCGAGCCGCGGCGAGGCTGAGCCCGCCGCGGTCCCGCGTCACCAGCCACGCTCGGCCAGGCGATGCGGCTGCGGGATCTCGTCGACGTTGATGCCGACCATCGCCTCGCCGAGCCCGCGCGAGACCTTGGCGACGACGTCGGGGTCGTCGTGGAACGTGGTGGCCTTGACGATCGCCTCGGCGCGCTGGGCCGGGTTGCCGGACTTGAAGATGCCCGAGCCCACGAACACGCCCTCGGCGCCGAGCTGCATCATCATCGCCGCGTCCGCCGGGGTGGCGATGCCGCCGGCGGTGAAGAGCACGACCGGCAGCTTGCCCGCCGCCGCGACCTCCTTGACCAGGTCGTAGGGCGCCTGCAGCTCCTTGGCCGCGACGTAGAGCTCGTCCTCGGACATGCCGTGCAGCCGGCGGAGCTCCCCGCCGATCGTGCGCATGTGCATGACCGCGTTGGACACGTCGCCCGTGCCCGCCTCGCCCTTGGAGCGGATCATCGCCGCGCCCTCGGTGATGCGGCGCAGCGCCTCGCCCAGGTTGGTCGCGCCGCACACGAACGGGACGGTGAAGGCCCACTTGTCGATGTGGTTGGCGTAGTCGGCCGGGGTGAGCACCTCGGACTCGTCGACATAGTCGACGCCGAGCGACTGCAGCACCTGGGCCTCGGCGAAGTGGCCGATGCGGGCCTTGGCCATCACCGGGATCGAGACGGCCTCGATGATCGCGTCGATCATGTCGGGGTCGCTCATCCGCGACACCCCGCCCTGCGCGCGGATGTCGGCCGGCACCCGCTCCAGGGCCATGACGGCGACGGCGCCGGCGTCCTCGGCGATCTTGGCCTGGTCGGCGGTGACGACGTCCATGATCACGCCGCCCTTGAGCATCTCGGCCATGCCGCGCTTGACGCGGCTGGTGCCGTGCTCGATGGGGGTCTGGGACGAGGTGTGCTCAGCCATGCCTCGATCGTAGTGCCGCCCCGCCCGGACGGGGGCATCGGCGTGAGACCTGGATCACACCGCGCTCAGGCCTGGGAGGCCGCCCGGTCGAGGGCCTGGCGGCGCACCACCCAGATGCGCTGGGCGACCGTCACCGAGCTCAGCGCCCCGAGCAGCGCGAGGCCCCACGCGAGCACCAGCGGCTGGTCGCTCAGCTCGGCGGCGATGGCGGCGATGCCCAGGACCACGAGCCGGTCGGCGCGCTCCATGATGCCCACGCGGGCGGTGAAGCCGAGCGACTCGGCCCTGGCCCGGGCGTAGGAGGTCGAGACGCCCGTGACGAGGCAGAAGAGGGCCATGGCGGCCCCGAACATCGAGTCGCCGGGTCCGGCGAAGTAGAGGATCACCGCGCCGAAGACCACGGCGTCGGCGATGCGGTCGAGCGTCGAGTCGAGGAACGCCCCGAACGCGCTCGCCCGCTCGCTCATCCTGGCCATCGTGCCGTCGAGCAGGTCGAAGAGCGCGAAGACCGTCACGACGAGCGCGGCGACGACCAGCTCGCCGCGCGGCGCGAACCACAGCGCGGCGGTGCAGGTCGCGACGGTGCCGACCAGCGTGACCGCGTCGGGGCTCACCCCCAGGCGCAGCAGCAGGCGGGCGATCGGCGAGATGATCGCGGTGACGAGGCCGCGGATGTGTTCGAGCATGGTGGCCGCAGGCTACCGGTACCGCCTCATACGGGCCGCGCGCGGAACGCGAAAGCCAGGTACGAGAGGTCGCCGACCGCCTTCGCCACGACCCGCGACGCGCGAGGAAAACGAGCGTTGCCCATGGCGACGACGGGGAAGAACTCCTCGACCTCGTAGCCGGCCGTGGCAAAGAGGTCGTGAGCGCTCGACCGGGTGAAGAAGCGCAGGTGCGTGCGGTCGAGCAGCCCGGAGTCGACATAGTCGAACCTCCCGCGTACGGCGAGGTCGAAGAGGAACGGCAGGTGGCGGATGTTGGGAAGCTCTCCCACGATCACGCCGCCCGGGTGGAGCCGCTCGCGGGTGACCCGAAGGGCGTGCCACGGGTCGGTCATGTGCTCGAGCACGTGGTTGAAGCTGACACAGTCGAAGGCACCGGGCACCTCCTTGAGCGCGTCCGGATAGAAGCCGCACGCCACGCCGGTCAGCTTCTGGGCTGCCGCCGCTGCGTCGAGGTCGTGCGGTTCGATGCCCCAGACCTCCCGACCAGGGACGCGCGCTTTCAGCCCGGCACCGAAGGTGCCGTCGTTGCACCCGACGTCGAGGACCCGGCGGGCGGAGTCGGGCACCAGGTCGGCGACGTGGGCGCGCGACTCCGACCAGTAGGGCGAATCAACGCCCTGGAAGGTGCGCGCGACAGGACGCGCGTCATCAGGGCGGGTCGGGCGCTGTGTCATGGGGTGACCCTAGTGGCCATCACGCTGGACTGAGCAGCGCGGCGCGGACGTCCGCAACCGCGGCGGGTGCACCCGTCACCGTCCAGTCGACCCCCCCGGCGCGTAGGACGACCGCGTCCCCGCCCGCACCGCGGATGATCGCCGCGCCGGGCAGCCGGTCCCAGGCCGGGACCGAGTGCTGGAAGAGCACGTCCCACTGGCCGGACGCGATCGCGACCATGTCCATCGTCCCGGAGCCGAACATCCGCAGGGTGCCGACCTGCCCGAGCGCCCGGGTGAACGCCTCCCCCACCTCGGTGCCGAAGTAGGGCGGGTGGAGGTAGCTCGCGGCACACCGCGCCTCGGGCGGCGTGTCCGGGAGCGGGGCGAGGGCCGTGCCGTCGCAGGTGCTGGGCAGGGCCGGACCGCCGACCCAGGTGCGGAGCGTGGCGGCGTGGTGGACCGCGCCGAGCAGCACGTCGTCCTCGTCGTGCAGCGCGATCGCGGAGCACCACCAGTCGCTGCCCCGGGAGAAGTTGTAGGTGCCGTCGACCGGGTCGATCACCCAGGTCCGGCCCGAGGTGCCCGCTCGCGAGGCGCCCTCCTCCCCCACGATCGCGTCGTCGGGGCGCTCGGCGGCGAGCTGCTGCACGATCAGCCGCTCGGCCGCGGTGTCGGCCTGGGTGACGATGTCGGACCCGCTGGTCTTGCGCTCGACGTCGAGGCCCTCTGAGCGGATGCGCGCGGCGAGCAGCGCCGCCTCGCGGACCAGGTCGGCAGCGAGAGCGGCGTCGGCGCGCAGGCGGGTGGTCACCCGAGCGACACTACCGAGCGATGCGGGGCCGCGCTCAGGCTCCGGGCCAGGCGTCGGCGAGCAGTGCGCGGGTGTCCTCGAGCAGCTGGGGGAGCATCTTGGTGCCCCCGACGACGGTGATGAAGTTGGCGTCGCCGGTCCACCGCGGCACCACGTGCTGGTGCAGGTGCTCCGACAGCGAGCCGCCCGCGGACCGGCCGAGGTTGAGTCCGACGTTGAACGAGTCGGGCCGGCTCACCGCGCGCAGGGTGCGCAGCGCCTGCTGCGTCATCGTCATCAGCTCGGTCGCCTCCTCGGTCGTGAGGTCGGCGAGGTCGGCGACGTGGCGGTAGGGCAGCACCATCAGGTGGCCGGGGTTGTAGGGGTGCAGGTTGAGCACGACGTACGTCGACGCGCCGCGCGCGACGACCAGCGACTCGTCGTCGGGGTGCGACGGGATCGCGCAGAACGGGCAGCCGTCGTCGTCGACCGCCGTGCGGACGTACGCCATCCGGTGGGGCGTCCAGATCCGCTCGAGCCCGCCGCCACTCGTCCCACCAGTCATGGCAGCGATCCTAGGGTGGGCCCATGACGTCGATCCGACCGGCACGCGACGCCGACATGGGTGCCGTCGCGGACCTGTGGCACGAAGGGTGGCACGACGGACACGCGGGGCACGTGCCCGGCGGGCTGACCGCCGCGCGCACCCTCGCGGCCTTCCACGAGCGCACGCCGCCCAGGGTGGCGGACACGACGGTCGCGGTCGCCGACGACGGGTCGCTGCAGGGGTTCGTGATGGTCGTGGACGACGAGGTGGAGCAGCTCTTC
The DNA here is from genome assembly GCF_017086465.1 of Nocardioides sp. zg-1228. Classification (NCBI taxonomy): domain Bacteria; kingdom Bacillati; phylum Actinomycetota; class Actinomycetes; order Propionibacteriales; family Nocardioidaceae; genus Nocardioides; species Nocardioides sp. zg-1228. Next base: position 2,365,874 of record NZ_CP070961.1, read on the forward strand.
GTCGCCCGGTCGGCGCGCGGCGCCGGGGTCGCGGAGGACCTCCTCGCCGAGGCCGAGCGCCAGGTGGCCGCCACCGGGCACGAGACCGCCTGGCTGGCGGTGGTGGTCGGCAACGTGCGGGCGCGCCGGTTCTACGAGCGCTGCGGGTGGGCGGACCGCGGCGACCTGCCCTACGAGGTGGCGGCCGGCGACCAGACGTTCGTCTCGCCGTGCCGGAGGTACGAGAAGCCCGTGCGCCGAACGCCCAGCGGTGCGGACTCCAACAGTGGGATAGTGCCTCGCACTCACCGCTGACCGAACCGGGGGAACACCACCATGACCACGTCCCGGACCACCAGGCTGCTGACCGCGCCGATCGCCTGCGTGCTCGCGATCGCCCTGGGCACCACCGCGCCGGCGTCCGCCTCGAGCACCACCAAGCAGGATCCCCGGAACGACGTCGTCCTCGGCGACGCGAACCGCGGCCTCGACCTGGCGGCCGTGCAGCTCAAGACCCAGCACCGCAAGAAGAGCATCCGCGTCACCTTCAAGCTGCACTCGCCGGTGTCCTCCGCCGCCACCCTGATGAAGCCGGGCGGCGTGGCAGTGGAGTTCATCAAGAACAAGCGGATCTGGCGCATCGTGCGGATCGCCACGACGGACGGGGTCCTGGGCAGTGACGTGTGCAGCTATGCCAGGAGCGGGGAGGTCATCGAGCCCTACGACTGCAGCACGCTGCCGGTCACCCAGGTCGATGCCACGACCTATCGCACCGTCGTCGAGCTCAGGCAGGTCAAGAAGGGCGCCAAGGTGCTGCAGTGGACGGCAGGGTCGATGGACTTCAGCGCCGGCACACCCGTGGTGGACTCGCTGACGGCCAAGGACCGCAGGCCGTTCCGCTGGCGGCTCTGACCTGGACCGACCTGTCGGGCACGGTGATGGCTAGGTAGCGACGCCGAGCGCGGCGAGGCGTCGCCGGGCGTCGGTGAGGCCCTTTTCGTTGTCGGCGCGGTCGACTCCCCCGGTGCGGTCGTCGGACGCCAGCCGGCCGGCGAAGTAGACGCCCTGCACGGCCTCTCGGAAGCGGCTGAACGCGTCGAGGTGGCGCATCTCCTCGGCGCGGAGTGGGCCGCTCGCCAGGTAGGTGCGCAGGAAGCGCGAGGCGTGCTCCCGGCCGCCGAGGTACATGACGGCGGACGCGACGTCGTAGAGGACAGGCCCCCGCCGCGCCCCCGCCCAGTCGACCAGGCCCGTGACGCCCGAGCGGTCGTCGTGGAGGAACGCCTCGGGTGCGGGGTCGGTGTGCAGAGTCGCCCAGGTCACGGTCAGGGCGTCGGTCTCGGCCCGCACCGCCTCGATGGCTGCCACGAGCCACGGATGAGCGGTCACGCCGGGCATCCGTGGGTCGAGCCAGTCCGTCGCGAAGGCGGCGGGGCTGGGCCCCGGCGCCGGGTCCGAGGCCGCGTGGACACCGGCGAGCGTGCTCGCGATCCACTCCTGCTCCTCGTCGGCCTCTCCGTCCAGCTCCCGGCCGGGCACGTGCCGGAGCAGCGCGAGCGGCGGGTCGGTCAGGATCATCCGGCCGTCACGGGTGGGGACCGGATGCCCGGTGACGAAGCCCGACCGGGCGAGCGTCGTCGCGACCTCTCCCCCGGTGGCCAGATCCGCTGCGGCTGCTCGTGACACCGCCTTGGCGACGTACGTCGAGCCCTCGTGCTCGACGAGCCAGGTCTCCGAGTTCATCCCACCCCCCAACGACGTGACCGCGGCGCCGCTCATGCCCCAGAAGGTCTCCAGCAGGTCGCTCGGGCTCGTCCCGCGGCGTCCGGTCACGACGGGCCGTCCGTGCCGCTGCTGGGGGCGGTGGGCGACCAGTCGGTCCACGCGGACCACCAGTGCTCGTCGCGGTCGAGCGACGCTTCGACGTGCGCCGCCTCGGCGAGGACATCGAGGACCGTCTGCGGAGAGATGCGCCCCTCGACCCGCTGGTGGTGCAGGTCCGCCACGTCCTTCCAGCGCCGCTGGCCCGAGGCGTCCACGACGAGGTCCAGCCCGTAGTCGTCGGTGTCGATGTGCCCGGGGCCGCGTTTCAGCGGTGCCTCGAAGTTGATGTACCAGTGACGGAACGAGCCGTCGGGATCGAAGAACTTCCACACGCTGTAGAGGTCACCGGCTCGGTAGAGCTGGAGCACGATCGCACCACGCCACTCCGAGTGCATCGCCCACGGGTGCACCCCGAACGGGTGAGCCGGGAAGGTGAACGCCGAGCCCGGGTCGAGCCGGACGGCCAGCCGGTCCCCGTCGTCGTGCACCACGGTCACCGGCGAGGTGAGCCACGCTCGGCCGTGCAGCACTTCGCGTCGCTCGATGACGTGGCCGGTCCGGAAGGGAGGCATGGTCGGACCCTAGGGGACCGGACGTACCGGTGGCCCCGCCACCGGGCCGGTGGCCGGGTGTGGGACGGGGTCGTCGATCCGGTGGTGTTGAGGTCGACGACCGCCTTGATGGTGACCGTGGTGCTGGAGTCGGCACACCAGGCGCGGACGTGGTCGAGCGGGACCGGCCGCCGCCCGTCCTCCACCCGAGCAGCGCCACTAGGACAGTCCCGTCCCCGCTGGGACACCCGGATCCGGGTGGTTGAGCGGGGACGTGACCGCTTGAGCACCCCTCGTAGACCGTGGCGTGGGGCGGGGCGACGAGCCGCGACCTACGCGAGCTACGTCCAGGCCTTCGCCAGCCGCGCCACGATCTCGGTGAGCCGGTCGGGCGAGGTGGCGAAGTTGAGCCGCACGTGGCCGGTGGTGCCGGGGGCGTAGGACTCCCCTGCGCTGACCTGCACACGGCCACGCTCGAGGGCGACGGCGGCGGCGTCCGCGTGGCCGTAGGCGGACGCGTCGAGCCAGGCGAGGTAGGTCGCCTCGACGGGGCGCATCCGCACCTCGGGCAGGTGGGTGGCGAGCAGCTCGCCGAGCAGGGCGCGCTGCTGGTCGAGGCGATCGACGAGCGAGGCGAGCCACGGGTCGCCCAGGCCGTAGGCCGCCCGGGCGGCGATCGCCCCGAGCGGCGAGTGCGAGTCGTTGCGCGCCATCGGCTGGTCCGCGAGCAGGGAACGGTCGGCCGCGGACGGCACGACGAGCTGCGCGCACCGCAGCCCGGCGGTGTTGAACGCCTTCGACGCGGCCACCACGGCCACTGCGTGGTCGTGGGTGCCCTCGACCGACAGGTAGGAGACGTGCTCGGCGCCGGGCAGGACGAGCGGCGCGTGGATCTCGTCGCTCACCACCCGCGCCCCGTGGCGCACGACCACGTCGCGGATGCCCTCGAGCTCGGCGCGGGTGAAGACGCGGCCCCACGGGTTGTGGGGCTGGGTCAGCAGCAGCGTCCGGGCCCCCTCGGCGAAGAGGCGGTCGAGCCGATCGAGGTCGATCTCGGCCCGCTCGGCGGACGCGGGCACGTCGAGGCGCACCTCCTCGCGGCCCGTGACGCTCGCCAGCCCGAACTGCGCGTTGTAGCCCGGCGTCGGGAAGACGACGCCGCCGGGCCCGCTCAGCACGTCGAGCGCGAGCCGCACGCCCGCCGTCACGTCGACCACCGGGATCACCGCCTCGGGCTCCGGCGCCCAGCCGACGTGCCGCGCCGACCAGCCGGCGTACGCCTCGGCGAGGGCGGGGTCGAAGCCGTAGAGCGGGTAGCCGGTGATGCCGTCGGCGAGCGCCTGCTGCACCGCGCCGAGCACCACAGGGTCGACGGCGTAGTCCATCTCGGCGACCCACGCCGGGAGCACGTCGTCGGGCACGCCCCACTTGAGCGGCAGCGCGCGGCGCGCCTGCTCGTCGGTCAGGTCGACGACCGGGCGCCGCTCCCCCGCGTCCCCCACCCCGGGCTCAGACCTGCTCGCGCGAGGCCACCGCGGCCGCCACCCGCTCGATCGCCTCGGCCAACGGCACGCCGTTGTCCTGGCGGCCGTCGCGGTAGCGGAACGACACGGCGCCCGCCTCGACGTCGTTGTCGCCGGCGATCATCATGAACGGCACCTTGGCCAGCTGGGCGTTGCGGATCTTCTTCTGCATCCGGTCGTCGGAGTCGTCGACCTCGACCCGCAGCCCCTGCGCCTTCATCTGCCGCGCGATGTCGAACAGGTAGTCGTTGTGCCGCTCGGCGATCGGGATGCCCTGCACCTGGACGGGAGCCAGCCAGGGCGGGAACGCGCCGGCGTAGTGCTCGACGAGGACGCCGATGAACCGCTCGATCGAGCCGAACTTCGCCGAGTGGATCATCACCGGCTGCTGCCGGGTGCCGTCGGCGGCGACGTACTCGAGGTTGAAGCGGTCGACGGCCGGCTGGTTGAAGTCGTACTGGATCGTGGACATCTGCCAGGTGCGCCCGATGGCGTCCTTGGCCTGCACCGAGATCTTGGGGCCGTAGAAGGCGGCACCACCCGGGTCGGGCACGAGGTCGACGCCGAACTTGCGCGCGGCGGTCTCGAGCACCGACGTCGCGGTCTCCCACTGGTCGTCGGAGCCGATGAACTTGTCGGGCTTGGAGTCGTCGCGCGTCGACAGCTCGAAGTAGTAGTCGTCGAGCCCGAAGTCGCGCAGCAGGCCGGTGACGAAGGTCAGCAGGTGCTCGACCTCGGCGGGAGCCTGCTCCGGGGTGACGTAGGAGTGCGAGTCGTCCTGGGTCATCGCCCGCACGCGGGTCAGGCCGTGCACCACGCCGGACTTCTCGTAGCGGTAGACCGACCCGAACTCGAAGAACCGCAGCGGCAGCTCGCGGTAGGAGCGCTGCCGGGAGCGGTAGATGAGGTTGTGCATGGGGCAGTTCATCGCCTTGAGGCGGTATTCGGCGTGCTCCATCTCCATCGGCGGGAACATGGTGTCCGCGTAGTAGGGCAGGTGCCCGGAGGTGTGGAACAGCCCGTCCTTGCTGATGTGCGGGGTGCCGACGTAGTCGAAGCCCTCCTCGAGGTGCCGGCGGCGGACGTAGTCCTCCATCTCCCGCTTGATGACGCCACCCTTGGGGTGGAACACCGCCATGCCCGACCCGATCTCGTCGGGGAACGAGTAGAGGTCGAGCTCGCGACCGAGCTTGCGGTGGTCGCGGCGCTCGGCCTCCTCGAGGCGGTGCAGGTGCTCCTCGAGCGCCTCCTTGGTCTCCCAGGCGGTGCCGTAGATGCGCTGGAGCTGCTTGTTCTTCTCGTCGCCGCGCCAGTAGGCCGCCGCTGAGCGCATCAGCTTGAACGCCGGGATCCGCTTGGTCGTCGGCAGGTGCGGGCCGCGGCACAGGTCGGACCACGCGACGTCGCCGTTGCGCCGGACGTTGTCGTAGATGGTGAGCTCGCCGCCGCCGACCTCGACGCTGGCGCCCTCGCCGATCGACTCCGGGTCCTCGGCGCCCGCGCCGCCCTTGAGCCCGATCAGCTCGATCTTGTAGGGCTCGTCCTTGAGCTCGTCGAGCGCCTCGGCATCGGTGGTCACCCGGCGCTCGAACCGCTGGCCCTCCTTGATGATCTTGCGCATCGCGGTCTCGATCTTGGCGAGGTCCTCGGGCACGAACGGGGTCTCGACGTCGAAGTCGTAGTAGAAGCCGTTGGTGATCGGCGGGCCGATCCCGAGCCGGGCCTCGGGCCAGATCTGCTGCACCGCCTGCGCCAGCACGTGGGCGGTCGAGTGGCGCAGGATGTCGCGACCGTCGGGGCTGTCGATCGCCACGCCCTCGACCTCGTCGCCGTCGACGAGCTCGTAGGCGAGGTCCTTGAGCGTGCCGTCGACGCGCGCGGCGATGACGTCGGCGTCGTCGCGGAACAGCTCCCACGCCTTGGTGCCGGTCGTGACCGTGGTCTCCGCACGCTGATCGGCGTGGACGCGGACGACCTTGATGTCGGGCACGAGAGCTCCTGGAAGAGGTGGGACGGGATGTCGATGCGAGCCTATCGGCCGGGCTGCGGCCGGCTCACCCCGGTTTCGGCGTCCCACCTCGACTCGGTCAGACGCTGGTCGCGAAGCGCTCCCACGACCGGTGCCCGGCGAGCAGCGTCATGAGGTCGCCCTGGACGTCACCCGCCCCGTCGCCGGTCAGCACACCGGCGCCGGCGAGGCCGAGCTCGTCCACCACGGCGCGCCCCTCGCCGAAGGCCACGACGGCCTTGCAGTGGCGGAAGCACTCCTCCACCAGCAGGCCCACGCGCGGGTCGGTGGCGACGGTGGCGGCGGCCCCGGCCTTGCTGTCCCGGCTGGTCAACGCGTCGGCGGCCGGCGGGGCGGCGCCGGCGACCACGAGTGCGTCGAACTCGATGGACCGCGCGGTCGCGAAGGTGCGCTGGGCCACCAGGCCCTCCCCCAGCTCGCCGCCACGGGGCGCGATGAGCAGCGGCAGCACGCCGGCCGCCATCAGCTCCTCACGCAGCGCCGCGACGCCCGACAGGTCGCCGTCCGGGTCGACGACGATCCCCACGAGGCGGCCGTCGGCCGGCCAGGTCTCGCCGAGCTGCGACAGCGCGGGGCTGGGCCGGGGCTCGTCGTACTGCACGGTGGGCTCGGGAGCGGGCAGGCCGAGGGACTGCGCGACGCGGGCGCACAGCCCGGCGTCGATGTTGGCCAGGGCCAGCAGCTGGCGCTCCTTGATCGCCTGCTCGTAGCACTTGCCCAGCTCGAAGGAGTAGGCGTTGACGATGTGCTCCTGCTCGACCGCGCTCATGCTCAGCCAGAACAGTCGCGCCTGGCTGAAGTGGTCGTCGTACGACGCCGGGTTCTCGCGGACCTTCGAGCCCTCCGGCACCGTCACCGGCACGTCGACGAACGCCCCCTCGTCGGCACCCGCGAAGAACGGGCAGCCCGCGTCGAGCGAGTTGGGCTTGTAGGGCGCGACCCCGCCGTGCACCGCCTGCTGGTGGAAGCCGTCGCGGTGGTTGTCGTTGACCGGCGCGTGCGGGCGGTTGATCGGGATCTGGTTGAAGTTCGGCCCCGCCAGCCGGGTGAGCTGGGTGTCGAGGTAGGAGAAGTTGCGGGCCATCAGCAGCGGGTCGTCCGTGCCGTCGATGCCCGGCACGAGGTGGCCGGTGTGGAAGGCGACCTGCTCGGTCTCGGCGAAGAAGTTCGTCGGGTTCCCGTTGAGGGTCAGGGTGCCGATGACCTGCACGGGCGCCAGCTCCTCGGGCACGAGCTTGGTCGAGTCGAGCAGGTCGATCCCCTCGAACATCTGGTCGGGGGTGTCCGGGAAGGTCTGGATGCCGAGGTCCCACGAGGGGAACGCGCCCGCCTCGATGGCGTCATAGAGGTCGCGGCGGTGGAAGTCGGGGTCGACCCCGCCCGCGAGCTGCGCCTCCTCCCACGTGAGGGAGTGCACCCCGAGCCGGGGCTTCCAGTGGAACTTCACGAGCGTCGTGCCGCCCTCGGCGTCGACGAGCCGGAACGTATGGACGCCGAAGCCCTCCATCATCCGGTAGCTGCGCGGGATGCCGCGGTCCGACATGTTCCAGAGCGCGTGGTGCTGGGCCTCGGTGTGCAGCGACACGAAGTCCCAGAACGTGTCGTGGGCGCTCTGCGCCTGCGGGATCTCCCGGTCGGGGTGCGGCTTGCCCGCGTGGATGACGTCGGGGAACTTGATCCCGTCCTGGATGAAGAAGACCGGGATGTTGTTGGCGACCAGGTCCCAGTTGCCCTCGCGGGTGTAGAACTTCGTCGCGAAGCCGCGGGTGTCGCGCACGGTGTCGGCCGACCCGCGGGACCCGAGGACCGTCGAGAAGCGCACGAAGACGCGGGTCTCCTCACCCTTCTCGAAGACGCCCGCACGCGAGACCTGCGACGCCGCGCCGTTCGCGACGAAGACGCCGTGGGCTCCCGCGCCGCGGGCGTGGACGACGCGCTCGGGGATGCGCTCGTGGTCGAAGTGCATGATCTTCTCGCGGAGGTGGTGGTCCGAGAGGAGGGTCGGGCCGCGCGGTCCGGCCTTGAGCGAGTGGTCGCTGTCGCCGATCCGCACGCCGGTCGCGGTGGTGAGGTAGGCACCCTGCTGCGCGCTGGCGGTGGCCGGGTCCGCGCTCGGGGCGCCGGTGGGCGAGAGGGGCGTGGGCTGCTGCTGGTCCGGCTTCGGCGGCGGGACCTCGCGCGGCTCGGTGGGCTCCTCAAGCGTCGGCGGCTCGCTGCCGGGGGCACCGGGGACGGGCTTGTCGGTGAGCGAGACGGCCTCGGCGACGGCGTCGACGACCTCACCTGCCGCCTTCTTCGCGGCGGCCACGGGCTTGCTGGCGTTCATGCACTCTCCTGGGGTCGGTGGGGCTGGTGCTTCCTGTTCCCCCGAGGTGGGGGTCCATGCGCCCGACCGCGGTCCGATCACGACCCGACCGCGATCAGCCGCCCTTGATCCGCCGGCGGGCCAGCGCCACCGCGTTGGCGCCGATGGCGAGCAGCGCGCTGCCGTGACCGCCGCGCAGGCGGTTGTGCTCCTGGCGCGAGCCCAGCACGTTGCCCGGACCGGGCGTCACGTCGACCGTCTGGTCCTGGGCCGCGAGGGCGAACAACGGGCCGACGAGCCGGTCGTAGGCCCACGGCACGGCCGTGAAGCCGAGGCGGATCACCTGGTTGGCGAGGCCGACCTGGCCGCCGCGGCCTCCGTCGACCACGCCGAGGGCGCGCGCGGCGACGCGCTCGGGGGTCGTGACCGGGAAGGGTGGCCTCCCGGCCGCCCGGCCGTACGTCGCCGCCTGCCCGTAGATCGGCGTGTCGACGCCGCCGGGGGCGACGTAGCCGATGCGCACCCCGGGGCGGTCGCGGTTGTCGACGCGGAGCTGGCGCACCAGGGCGCGCACCCCCCACTTGCTGAGGACGTAGGCGGCCATGTCGGGCACCGCGATGTGGCCGATGACGGACCCGACGAACACCAGGTCGCCGGTGCCCTGGGCGCGCAGCACCGGCAGCACGTGGCGCGCGAGGTTGACCGAGCCGAGCAGGTTGGTCGCCACCACCTGGTCGAAGACCTCGGCCGGCACCTCGTCCACCCGGCCGTAGGCGACCACGCCCGCACTGCCGATCACGACATCGACGGCGAGGTGCCGCGCGAGCGCGGCGGCGACGGCGGCCTCGACCTGCGCGTCGTCGCTGATGTCGGCCGGCGCGACCATCGTGGACGCCGCGCCGAGCCCGTCGCAGTCAAGCGCCACCCGCTCGAGCGCCTCGCGGCCGCGGGCCAGCAGGACGAGGTGGTCGCCACGGCGCGCGGCCTGGCGCGCGGCCGCCTCGCCGATGCCGCTGGAGGCACCGGTGACCATGACGACGCGGGGGGCGCGGGGGCGTGCGGGCATGCCAGCAGGTACCCCCGCCGGCGCGCGAGCAACGGCGCCGGAGAGGCACGACCCCGACTTCAGGACGACATCCGCAGGACCCGACGGGACCTAGGTCCTCCCGGGTTGGGTGCCTTCGCCCCATGCGGGCGCACCTCGCTCGTCCCTAACCTCGGACACGAGGCGGGGACGACCCAGTACCCGCCCTGACGGAAGGCACAACATGCGCGCGTTTCTCGACCGGCTCGTCTCCTGGACGGGCGTGGCCCTCGCCGTCGTTCTCCTTGTCGCTGGCGGTCTCCTGACGTGGGCCAGCTCGTTCATCGGCGACCAGGTCAACGACCAGCTCACGATGCAGGACATCGTGATGCCGGAAGGCGACGCCCTCGGCGGCCTGTCCGACGAGGACGTCAACGCCCTCGAGCCGCACGCCGGCAGCGTGATGGACACCGGCCCGGAGGCCCGCGCCTACGCCGACCACTACATCCTCGCGCACATGAACACCTCGAGCGACGGTCGCACCTACCAGGAGGTGAGCGGCGAGTACCTGGCGCTCGACGACGAGGGCAAGGCGAGCGCCGAGGGCCAGGCCCTGGGCGGACTGCGCCAGTCGCTCTTCATGGGCAACACGCTCCGCGGCCTGCTCCTCTACGGCTACGCGTTCGCCACCATCGGCACCATCGCCGGCTACGCAGCGATCGCCGCCTTCGCCGGTGCCATCGCCCTGCTGGCGCTCGCACTGCTCGGCCTGCGGCACGCGAAGCGCACCGCTGAGGAGGGCACCGCGACGGAGCGGCAGACGGTCCCCGTCTGACTCCCCCGCACCCCGAGAAGGACCCCGAGAAGGACCCCGAGAAGGACCCGGTCGCCCCACGGCGACCGGGTCCTTCGGTCGTGTCCGGGGTTCATCGGGCGGCGTCGATGTAACCGACCATCCGGTCGAAGAGCAGCGAGGCCCGGTGCAGGTCCTCCGACGCGCCGCGGGGGTCGGGCTGGGGGGCCAGGTCGACCAGTTCGCGCCAGCCGGGGCGCAGCTCGTCGGCCAGCGACGCGGCGATGCGGCCGGCGTCGCGCACGACCTGCGGGTCGACCGACCAGAAGGCCTCGAAGGTGCGCTCCTTCGGCGGGTGGGCGAGCTGGCCCGGACGCTGGACGGCCGCCAGACACGCCGGCAGGTCGACGGCGTCGCACACCACCAGCCACTCCCGGGTGAGCGGGGAGTCGGGCGGGACGGCCACCTCGACGGGCTCGCCGGGGCGCGGCGGCGCCGGCTCGGCGAAGTCGGCGAACACGACCGTGCACAGGGCCGTGCGCGCCAGCTCGCGCCACCGGTCGTAGGAGGGGCGCAGGAACTGCTCGCGCTGGAACGAGCCGAAGAGGACCGGGTCGGCGGCACGGGCGCAGCACTCGTCCTCGATGGCGCGGCTCATCGACACGAGCGTGCGCCGCGTGAGCACCTGCGGCGCGAGCGCCGGGTGCAGGCGGCGCAGCTCGGCGAAGACGGAGCCCGAGCGCAGGGGCGGGACCTCCGCGCGCCGGATGGCGGCCGCGAGCGAGAGCCCTCCGCGCCGACGGGCCAGGACGTCGAGGACGGCGTCGACGTCGGCCTCGGTGTAGCGGCGGTGCCCACCGCCCTGCCGGCTCGGCCGGGGAAATCCGTAGCGCTTCTCCCAGCTGCGGAGCGTGGAAATGGGTACTCCACTCCTGTGGGCCAGGTCCCCGATGGAGAGGGAATCGCGAGGGCTGGCGTCCACGTCCTGCACTCCTTCGCACCGTGCCTAGATCTACTTGGAAGTGTTGCATAGATTTTGTTGGGTAAGGATTGTCCAACCGCGGGAGGCACCAGATGACCGGCACAGGCACGGACGAGGCACTGGCACGGGTCCTCGACGACGGCCGCCGTCGCGCGAGCGCCATCGACGCCCACCACGCGCTGCTCTGGGAGGCGCTGTGCGCCGCGACCGAGGGCGGCAAGCGCTTCCGTCCCGCGCTGGTCGTCGCCACCCACGACGCGCTGGGCGGTGAGTGCCACGACGCCGCCGTCGAGGTCGGCGCCGCCGTCGAGCTCCTCCACACCGCGTTGGTCATCCACGACGACGTGATCGACGACGACCACGTGCGCCGCGGCCGGCCCAACGTCAGCGGCACCTTCCGCGCCCTCGCCGGTGTCGACGGCGCCACGTCCGACGTCGCCGCCGGCTACGGCCTGACCGCCGCGATCCTGGCCGGTGACCTCGCCCTGGCCGCCGCCGTCCGGACGGTCGCGCTGAGCGGCGCCCCGGCCCCGGTCGTGGGGCGCCTGCTCGACCTCTTCGACGGTGCGCTCCACCGCACCGCGTCGGGCGAGCTCGCCGACGTCCGCCTCGCCCTGGGCCTCGCCCCCGCCACCCTCGCGCAGAGCCTGGAGATGGAGGCGCAGAAGACCAGCGCGTACTCGTTCTCGCTGCCCCTCCAGGCCGGCGCGGTCCTGGCCGGCGCCGACGCCGCGACCACCGCCCGGCTCGACGACGCCGGGCGCGCGCTCGGCATCGCGTTCCAGCTCGTCGACGACCTCATCGGCGTGTTCGGCGACCCGGCCCGCTCCGGCAAGAGCTCGACGGGCGACCTGCGCACCCGCAAGCAGACGCCCCTCCTCGTCCACGCCCGCACGACGCCGCAGTGGAAGCAGGTGAGCGGCTACGTCGGCCACGACCTCACCGACGCCGAGCTCGACGAGGCCCGCGCACTGCTGGTCGAGTCGGGGTCGCGCCGGTTCGTGGCCGACCTCGCCGAGCGTCACCTCGCCCAGGCCCGCACCGTGCTCGACGGCCTGGGCATCCCCGGCGACCTGCTCGACGGCGTCACCGTGATGCCGCCCGTGCTGATCGACGACAGCGAGGTCGCGGCATGACGATGTTCGTCGGGCGCGGCACCCCCCGCAGCCTCTACGACGCGGTCGCCGAGGCCAGCGCCGCGGTCGTCATCCGCGAGTACTCCAGCTCGTTCGGGCTCGCCTCGCGGCTGCTGGCCGAGCCGGTGCGCACCCAGGTCCGCAACATCTACGCGCTCGTGCGGGTCGCCGACGAGATCGTCGACAACCCCGACCCCGCACTCGGCCGCGACGCCCGCGCCACGATGCTCGACTGGCTCGAGGCCGACGTGACCCACGCGCTGCGGGCCGGCTACAGCGGCAACCTGGTGGTGCACGCGTTCGCGCGCACGGCCGTCGCCGTGGGCATCCAGCACGACATCGTGACCCCGTTCTTCTCCTCGATGCGCACCGACCTCGACACCGCCACCCACACCCAGGAGAGCTTCGACCGCTACGTCTACGGCTCGGCGGAGGTCGTGGGGCTGATGTGCCTGCGCGCCTTCCTCGCCGCGCCCGACGCCCGCGCGGACCGCGACGCGCAGTACGACCGGCTCGCCGCGGGCGCCCGCTGCCTCGGGGCCGCCTTCCAGAAGCTCAACTTCCTGCGCGACCTGTCCGACGACCACGACCTGCTGCGGCGCGACTACTTCCCCGGGGTCGAGGCCGACTCGTTCTGCGACGCCGACCGCGACCGGATCCTCGACGACGTCGACGCCGACCTGCGCGCCGCCGCGGCGGTCGTGCCCGACCTTCCGCCCAGCAGCCGGCGCGCCGTGTGGGCGGCCCACGCCACCTTCGCCGAGCTCGCGGAGCGCCTGCACGCCGCCTCCGCCGAAGAGATCCGCGCCACCCGGGTCCAAGTCCCGGCGCCGGTCAAGCTGCGGCTCGCCGTCGGCGCGCTGCGCGGAGGCCGCTCGTGACGCTGCGCCTGCCCGAACGCCTCAGCCGGTTGGTCCCGACGTCTCGCCACACCGACGGCACGCCACGGCGCGTGGTCGTCGTCGGCGGCGGGATCGCCGGGCTGGCCACCGCCGCCCTGCTCGCCTCCCGTGGCCACTCGGTCGACCTGCTGGAGAAGAACGACGACCTCGGCGGCCGGGTCGGCAGCCTCGAGCGCGACGGCTTCCGGTTCGACACCGGGGCCTCGTGGTACCTCATGCCCGAGGTCTTCGAGCACTTCTTCGCCCTCCTCGGCACCTCGGCCGACGCCGAGCTCGACCTCACCGTGCTCGACCCGAGCTACCGGGTGTTCTTCGAGGGGCACCCCGAGCCGGTGGACCTGCGCCCCGACCGCGCCCACAACCGCGCCCTGTTCGAGTCGCTGGAGCCGGGGGCCGGTGAGCGGTTCGACGCCTACCTCCGCTCGGCCGAGGACACCTACGACATGGCGCTGCGGCGCTTCCTCTACACCAGCTTCGACTCCCCCGGCGCGTTCGCGCACCCCGACGTCGTACGCCGCACGCCTGCCCTGGGCCGGCTCCTCACGCGGTCGCTGGAGAGCCACGTCGCCGGGTCGTTCACCGACACCAGGCTGCGCCAGGTGCTCGGCTACCCCGCGGTCTTCCTGGGCTCCTCCCCGAGCCGCGCGCCGAGCATGTACCACCTGATGAGCCGCCTCGACCTCGGCGACCGGGTGCTCTACCCGCAGGGCGGCTTCACCGAGCTGGTGCGGGTCGTCGCCGGGCTGGCGGAGAAGCACGGCGCGCGGCTGCACACCGGCGCCCCCGTCACCCGCATCCTCACCTCCCGCCCCGGCACCGGTCGACCCGGCACCGGCCGACCCGCCGTCACCGGCGTCGAGCACGACTCGGCCGACGGCCTGCGCACCGTCGACGCCGACGTCGTCGTGGGCGCCGCCGACCTGCACCACCTCGAGACCGCGCTGCTCCCGCCCGCGCTGCAGACCCACCCCGAGCCCGCGTGGCGCGGCCGCTCCCCCGGCACCGGCGCGGTGCTCGCGATGCTGGGCGTCGAGGGCCGGCTGCCGCAGCTGCCGCACCACTCGCTCTTCTTCACCCGCGACTGGGGGCAGAACTTCCGCGACATCTTCGGGGAGAATGCCAAGGTGCCCGACCCCGCCTCGATCTACGTCTGCAAACCGTCCGAGAGCGACCCCACGGTGGCGCCCGAGGGGTCGGAGAACCTGTTCGTGCTGGTCCCCGTCCCTGCCGACACGGCCATCGGCGGGGGCGGCGACGACGGCGCGGGCTCCGAGACGGTCGAGCGCACCGCCGATGCGGCGATCGAGCAGATCGCGTCGTGGGCGGGCGTGCCCGACCTGCGCGAGCGGATCCGGGTGCGCCACACGGTCGGTCCCGACGACTTCGCCACGCGCTACCACGCCTGGCGCGGAGGCGCCCTCGGCCTCGAGCACACCCTGCGCCAGAGCGCGTTCCTGCGCCCCGGCAACGCCTCGGCCAAGGTCGACGGGCTGCTCTACGCCGGCGCCAGCACCGTGCCCGGCGTCGGCCTGCCGATGTGCCTGATCAGCGCCGAGCTCGTCCTCAAGCGGCTCTCCGGCGACCGTTCGAGCCAGCCGGTGCGCGCATGAGCCTGCCCCACTGGGCCTACGTCGCCATGCTCGCGTTCTGCCTCGCCGGCACGCTGCCCCTGGTGCCGGCGTTCCGGCTGACGGTGCTGCGGCAGCCGGGGCGCCTGCTGCTCACCATCGGCCTCGCCGGCACCCCGTTCCTGCTGTGGGACCTGTGGGCCACGCACACCGGCCACTGGTGGTTCGACGAGGGCCAGACGCTGCCGTGGCGCATCGCGGGCCTGCCGCTGGAGGAGATCGCGTTCTTCGTCGTCATCCCCCTCGTCTCGGTCCTGACACTTGAGGGCGTGCGCGCCGCCCGGCGCGGCGTACGACCCGGGTCGGGGCGCCGTCGGGAGGAGGCCCGATGACCTACACCACCATCGCCGTCGCCTGCGTGGTGCTCGCCGTGGCGCTCGACCGCTGGGTCGTCCGCACCCGCGTCACCTCGACCCGCGACTGGTGGCTCGCCTACGCGATCATCGTGTTCTTCCAGCTGCTCTCCAACGGCTGGCTCACCGGCCGCGGCATCGTGCGCTACTCCGGCGACGCCATCCTCGGCAGCGGCGAGGTCACCTTCCTGGGCGACGGGCGGCTGGTCTACGCCCCGGTCGAGGACCTGATGTTCGGCTTCGGGCTGGTGCTGTGCAGCTGCGTGGCCTGGACCTGGCTGGGACGCCGGCGCGGCGAGGCGAGCGCATGAGCGTCGCGACCCGCCTGCAGGCGATGCAGCCCACCGACATCGGCGTGCCCGGACCCTCCTCGCTCGACATGGCGCGGGTCTTCCGCTCCGTGCGCGCCGACCCGCTGACCTTCCTCGGCCAGGTGTCACAGCGCTTCGGCGACACCGTGTCGTTCCCGGTGCCCGGCCCGCCGGCGCTGCTGCTCACCGACCCCGCCGACGTCAAGCACGTGCTGCAGACCTCGGCACGCAGCTGGACCAAGGACACCGTGCAGTACGCCGCGCTCGCGCGCGTCACCGGTCCGGGCCTGCTCGCCTCGGCCGAGCCCAACTGGATCGAGCACCGCCGCCTGGCCGCCCCGGCGTTCCACCACCAGCGTCTCGAGGCCGTCGGCGACGAGGTCCGCGCGGCCGCCCGCACCGCCATCTCCGCCCGGCTGGGGCGCGTGGGCGACGACGGCGAGGTCGTCGACGTGGCGGCGCTCACGCACACGATCGGCCTCGACGCGGTCGGCCGGGCGCTCTTCAGCACCGACCTGTCCGGCCACGCCCACGACCTGCTGGCCGCGACGAGCGAGTCGGCCGACCTCGTGGTGCGGCTCGGGCGCTCGATCCTCCCGCGGGCCGAGTGGACCCCGACGCGCACCAACCTCCGGCTCCGGGCGGCCCGCCGGCGCCTCGACGAGGCCACCGCGGCGATCATCGCCGAGCGGCGCGCCCGCAATGCGCACCCGCCGGCAGGGGCGCCCGCCGCGCACGGCGACGACCTCCTCGGCCTGCTGCTCGACAGCGGCATGCGCGACGAGGAGATCCGCGACGAGCTCGTCACGATGGTCATCGCCGGGCACGAGACGGTCGCTGCCGCGCTCGCCTGGACCCTGATGCTGCTCGCCGAGCACCCCGAGGCGCAGGACCGCGCCCGGGCCGAGCTCGCGGCCCACCCCGGGCCGGTCGCGCTGGTCGGGCACCGCGACCGGCTGCCCTGGACGCGTGCCGTGGTCGACGAGGCGCTGCGCCTCTTCCCGCCGGCCTGGGCCATCTCGCGCCGCTCGGTCCGCGAGGACGAGGTGGCCGGGCGCACCGTCCCCGTGGGCACCCTGGCGATCATCAGCCCGTGGCTGGTCCACCGGCGCCCCGACCTCTGGCCCGACCCCGAGGCGTTCCGGCCCGAGCGCTTCCTCGACGGCACCGCCCGCACCGGCTACCTCCCCTTCGGCCTCGGGCCGCGGCTGTGCATCGGGCGCGAGTTCGCGCTGGGCGAGATGGTCGTCGTGCTCGCCGAGCTGCTGGCCGAGCACCGCCTCGAGCTCCCCGGCGACCCACGCGCGTGGTCGCGCCCCGTCGCCGAGGCGAAGGCCGCCGTCCACCCCCGCGGCGGCATGCCGCTCGTCGTACGACGCGTGCGCGCCCCGTGAGCGCCCTGGGCCTCGGCCCGCTCGACCTCGTCCTCGCCGTGCTGCTGCTGGCGGCGGCGCTGTGCGCGCAGCGCCTGGTCGCCGACCTCCGGACGCTGCCCTCGCCCACCGCTCCCCCGGCCGACCGACCGGCGGCGTCCGTGTCGGTGATCGTGCCCGCGCGCGACGAGGAGCACACGCTGCCCGCGCTGCTGCGGTCCGTGCACGCGCAGGTCCCCGCGGTGGCGGAGGTCGTCGTGGTCGACGACGCCTCCCGCGACTCGACCGCCGAGGTCGCCCGCGCCGGCGGCGCCCGCGTCGTGCCCGCCGGAGCCCCGCCCACCGGGTGGACCGGCAAGGCCTGGGCCTGCCACACCGGTGCCGCGGCCACCACGGGCGACCTGATCCTCTTCCTCGACGCCGACACGGTCCTGGCTCCGGGGGCCCTCGCGGGCCTGCTGACCGCGCACCGACGCCACGGCGGCCTGGTCTCGGTGCAGCCGCACCACGACGTCGTGCGCCCCTACGAGCAGCTGTCGGCCTACTTCAACGCCGTGGCGCTCATGGCCAGCGGCGCCTTCACCCCGACCCGGGCGGGCCGGAGGCGTCAGGCGCGCCCGGCCCATCCGCCGATGGCCTTCGGACCGTGCCTGCTGACCTCACGCGCCGACCTCGCCGCCGCGGGCGGGCACGAGGCGGTCAGGTCCGCGATCCTCGACGACGCCGCGCTGGCGGCCGCCTACGCGCGAGCCGGGCTGCCCGTGTGGTGCGCGGTCGGCGGCGACGAGGTGCGGATGCGCAGCTATCCCGGCGGGGTGCGCCAGCTCGTGGCCGGCTGGACCAAGAACATCGCCTCGGGTGCGACGGCCGCCGCGCCGTCGGCCGGCGCGACGACAGTGGCGTGGATCAGCGCGCACCACGCCGTCGCCGTGGGGGCCGTGCTGTCCCTGGTGACCGTCACGACCGGGCAGGGGGCGTCCCTGCTCACGGGCAGCCCCGTGCTCTGGGCGCTCGCCTACGTCGGCGCGGCGCTGCAGCTGCGCTGGGTGCTGCGCCGCGCGGGCTCCTTCCGGTGGTGGGCGTGGGCGCTGTTCCCCGCGACGCTGCTCGCCTTCGACCTCGTCTTCGCCCGCTCCCTCGCGCTCACCGTCGTCCGCCGCTCCGTGCCGTGGCGCGGCCGCGAGGTGTCCCTCGCCGACCGCGGGTCGAGGCAGGGGGTCGCCTGATGCTGCGCCTCGTCATGCCGCAGGGCCTCACGATCGTGGTCGACGTGATCGCGTGGGGCGTCTTCCACGCCGCGACCGGCTACGCGGCCCACCGCCTCGGCGACGAGCGGCTCGCCCGCGACGGGTGGCTGCTGCGGGCGCGGGCGTTCGAGGACGGCGGGCGCTGGTATCGCCGGCGGCTGCGCATCCACCGCTGGAAGGACCGCGTGCCGGAGGCCGGCGCGCTCTTCGAGGGCGGGGTCAGCAAGCGCGAGCTGCCCGCGGTGGACGCCGACGGGCTGGCGATCTTCGTGCGCGAGACCCGTCGCGCCGAGCTGGCGCACTGGTGGGCGCTGTGCTGCAGCCCGCTCTTCATGCTGTGGAACCCGCCCCTCGCGGCCGCCCTGCTGGGCGCCTACGGGGTGCTGGTCAACCTGCCGTTCATCGCGATCCAGCGCTACAACCGCTTCCGGACGCAGGCGCTCCTCGCGCGCCTGTCCCGCAGGACGAGCGCGACATGACGAGTCCCGCGGCCTCGCGCTCCCGTCTCGGCACCCCGGTCGCCGAGCCGGAGGCACGCGCGGCCGCGCCGGGCCAGGAGTCGCGCCACGGCCCGATCGCCCAGCTGCTGATCGCCTGGTCGCCGCTCAGCGCGATCCTGCTGACCTACTGGCTGGCGCAGTGGATCACCGCGCCGCTCGGGGTGGGCGACGGCGACGACACCAACCGGCTCGGCGCCGGACTGCACGTGCTCGGCCCGGCCCGCGCCGACGAGGCGCTGCTGGGCACGATGCCCACCGTCTGGCTGCAGGCCCGGCTGATCGACGGGTCCGCCCACTGGTACGACGCCCTCGCCGCGTCGGTCTACGTCACCCACTTCCTCACGATCCCGCTCATCACCGCGGTCGTCTGGTTCCGCCTGCGCGACCGGTTCGGTGAGTGGCTCACCGCCGTCCTGTCCCTGTCGCTGCTCGGCATCGTGGGCTACCTGGCCTACCCCGCCGCCCCGCCGTGGCTCGCCGCCGAGCGCGGCGACATCGGTGCCGTCGAGCGGATCTCGCACGTGGGCTGGCAGGTGCTGGGCCTCGACCCGGTGGGTCGGCTGGTGGAGCTCGGCCAGTCAGGCAGCAACCCGGTCGCCGCGATGCCGTCGCTGCACGCGGCGGCCGCGCTCCTGGCGGCGCTGTTCCTGTGGCCGTCGGTGTCCCGGGTGTCCCGGGTGCTGCTCGTCGTCTACCCCCTCGCCATGGCCGTCACGCTCGTCTACACCGGCGAGCACTACGTCGTCGACGTGCTCGCTGGATGGCTGGTCGCGGTGCTCGGGGTGGGTGCGGCGCGCCTGGCCCGGCGCCGGTCGGGCACCGCCGCGGCGCCGGGGGACGCCCGATGAGCACGCGCCCGGCACACCTCCCCGGTCCCAGCGAGGCGCCGGTCGGCTCGTCCGCTCGTGTGCTGCTGCACGCCGCCCACGCGGGGCCCACGCTGGCGGTCACCGTCCTCATGGGGCTGCTCGCGCTCGCGCAGGGGCTCAGGCCCGAGTCGACGGTGCTGCTCGTGGCCGCGGTGCTGACCGGCCAGCTGAGCGTGGGCTGGAGCAACGACCTGCTCGACCGCTCGCGCGACCGCGCGGCCGGACGCGCGGACAAGCCGCTGGCCGCCGACGACGGCGCGGTCGCGCTCGTCCGTGCCGCGTGCGCCGCCGCGGTCGTGGTGTGTGTGGCGCTGTCGCTGTCCCTCGGCCCGGCAGCCGGGCTGGTCCACCTGGGCTGCGTGGCCTCGGCGTGGTGCTACAACCTCGGCCTGAAGGCGACCGTGTGGTCGTGGCTGCCCTACGCCCTGTCGTTCGGCGGCCTCACGGCCGTGGTCACGCTGGCCGACGGTGAGGCGCCGCCGTGGTGGTGGCCCGTGGGCGCGGCCCTCCTCGGCGTCGGGGCGCACCTGCTCAACGTGCTGCCCGACCTGGCCGACGACGCCGCGACGGGCGTACGCGGGCTGCCCCACCGGCTCGGGCCTCGGCTCATCGCGCCCGTCGCCGCCGCGGTCCTGGTGGTCGCGACCGGCGTCGTGCTCGCCGGGTCCGCTCCCCCGGTCCCCGCCTCGCTCACCGTCGCGGTCGTCGTGCTGGGCCTCGCCGCGGTCGTCGTGTCGCGCACCGGCCGGGCGCCCTTCGCCGCAGCGGTCGCCATCGCGCTGGTCGACGCCCTCCTCCTGGTGGTGGCCCGATGAGCCGCGCACCCGCCACTGAGCACTGGGACCTCGTCGTGGTCGGCGCCGGACCGGCGGGCTCGGCCACGGCCCTCGGCGCGCTCGCCGAGCAGCCCGGGCTGCGGGTCCTCCTCGTCGACCGCAGCGACTTCCCCCGCGACAAGTCGTGCGGCGACGGCATCGCGCCGCACGTCCTCGACGCGCTGGCGCCCGTCGGCGCCGCCGACGTCGTGGACGACTGGACCCCGCTGCGCCACCTCGAGCTCGCCCACGGCGACGTGTCGGTCTCCGGGCCGATGCGCCGGGAGGTCCACGTCGTGCCGCGCCGGGTCCTCGACGCCCGGCTCGTCGAGCGCGCCGTCGCGGCCGGAGCCGTCCTGCGCACCCACCGCGTCACCTCCCTCACCTCCACCGGCACCCCCGTGGTGTCGGGCACCGTCTCCGCCGACGTCGTGGTCGGAGCCGACGGGGCGCACTCGGTCGTGCGCACGACGCTGCTGGGCAAGCGGCGCGATCCGCGAGCCATCGCGATCCGCGGCTACGCGCCCACCACGCCCGAGATGGCCGGGCGCCAGGTCATCCGCTACGGCAGCCGCCGCCAGCCGTCGTACGCCTGGGCCTTCGACCGGGGTGACGGGCTGGCCAACGTCGGCTACGGCGAGCTCCTCCCCGGCGAGCGCACCGGCGACCGCGCGCCGAGCCGCCGGCTGCTGCTCGAGCAGCTCGAGGAGCTCGTGCCGGGCGCCGCCCGCACGGGCGACGACTGGCGCGGCCACCACCTGCCGCTGAGCAGCTGGCGCTGGGACCAGCCCGACGGCCCGGTGCTGCTCGCCGGCGACGCCGCGGGGCTGGTCAACCCGATGACCGGCGAGGGGATCTACTACGCCGTCGCCACCGGCATCGCGGCGGGGCGCACCGCGGCCCAGGCGGTGCGCGCCGGGCGGCCGCACGCGGCCGGCGCCCGGCACCGACGGGTGGTCCGCGACCTGCTCGGCACCCACCTGCGCCACACCTGGGCGGCCTCCCGGCTCGCGCAGTCGCCGCGGATCGTCGACGCCGGGATCCGCGCCGCGGGTCGCGAGCGCCACGCCTTCGACACCCTCGTCGAGCTCGGTCTCGGCGACGGCCGCATCGACACCCGCCTGGCGGGAGGGCTGCTCCGGGCCCTTCTCCGCCCGCCCGACCCGTCCCCCGAACCCTCCACACAGACCCGAGGTGGCTGACATGAGGATCCTCTCCGTCCGAGGCGCGCTGCCGCCCCACTCACATCCGCAGGCTGACATCACCGAGGCCTTCGGCGAGTTCATCTCCGAGCGCAGCCTCGACCGCTCGCTGATGCGGCGCCTCCACGCCAACGCCGGCGTCGAGCGGCGCCACACCGTCCTGCCGCTCGAGGAGTACGCCGGCATCGGGGACTTCGGGCACGCCAACGACCTCTTCATCGAGCACGCCGTCGAGCTGGGCTCGCGGGCACTGGTCGACGCGCTCAAGGCCGCCGACCTGACGCCGTCCGACGTCGACCTGGTGGTCACCGCGACCGTCACCGGCCTGGCCGTGCCCTCGCTCGACGCCCGGATCGCGGCGCAGGTCGGCCTGCGCGAGGACGTCCGCAGGATGCCGCTGGTGGGGCTGGGCTGCGTGGCGGGCGCCGCCGGGATCGGCCGCGTGCACGACTACCTGCTCGGCCACCCCGACCACACGGCCGTCCTGGTGGCGGTGGAGCTGTGCTCGCTCACCGTGCAGCGCGACGACGCCTCGGTGCCCAACCTGGTGGCGAGCGGGCTCTTCGGCGACGGCGCCGCTGCGGTGGTCGCGACCGGACGCGCCGGGCGTCCCGGGCCGGTCGAGGTGCTCGACTCGCGCAGCCGCCTCTACCCCGACAGCGAGCGCACCATGGGCTTCGACGTCACCGGCAACGGTCTGCGGATCGTGCTCGACGCCGAGGTGCCGACGCTGGTGGGCCGCTTCGTGCGCGGCGACGTCGACGCCTTCCTCGCCGACCACGGGCTCACCCGCGCCGACATCGGGTGGTGGGTGTGCCACCCCGGCGGGCCGAAGGTCATCGAGGCGCTGGAGGAGGCGCTCGAGGTGCCCCGCGACGCCGTCCGGCTCACCTGGGAGTCGCTGGCCCGGGTCGGCAACCTGTCCTCGGTCTCGGTGCTGCACGTCCTGGAGGACACGCTGCGCGAGCGGCCGCCCGTGCCGGGCTCCCCCGGGGTGCTGATGGCGATGGGGCCGGGCTTCTGCTCCGAGCTCGTGCTGCTGCGGGCCGCGTCATGACCGGGCTCGTCGCGTTCACCGTGCTGGTGGCGCTCGTCGGGCTCGAACGGATCGCCGAGCTCGTCGTGTCCACCCGCAACGCGCGCTGGAGCCGCGAGCGCGGCGGCGTCGAGCACGGGCTCGGCCACTTCCCGTTCATGGTCGTGCTGCACACCGCCCTGCTGGTCGGCGCGTTGGCCGAGGCATGGATCCGCCAGCCCCAGGTGCCGTCGCTGCTGGCGTGGTCGATGCTCGCCCTCGTCGTCGCCTCCCAGGCGCTGCGCTGGTGGTGCATCGCCACCCTCGGCCCCCGCTGGAACACCCGCGTGATCGTGGTGCCCGGCATGCCACCCGTGACGTCGGGTCCCTACCGCTTCCTGCGCCACCCCAACTACGTCGCCGTGGTGGTCGAGGGCATCGCACTGCCGCTGGTCCACGCCGCCTGGATCACCGCGCTCGTCTTCACCGTCCTCAACGCCGCGCTGCTCGTCGTCCGCATCCGGGTGGAGGACGCCGCGCTCGCCACCCTCCCGGCCCCACCCGCCGACTCCCCCACGAGCTCCACGGAGGCCGCAGGTGCGTGACCTC
Source organism: Nocardioides sp. zg-1228 (assembly GCF_017086465.1). Lineage (NCBI taxonomy): Bacteria > Bacillati > Actinomycetota > Actinomycetes > Propionibacteriales > Nocardioidaceae > Nocardioides > Nocardioides sp. zg-1228. The sequence goes on from NZ_CP070961.1 coordinate 2,388,844, forward strand.
GTGGTGGCCGGCGGCGGGCCGGTGGGTCTCGCCACAGCCCTGCACGCACACCGCGCCGGCCTGTCCGTCGTGGTGCGCGAGCCGCGCACCGGCCCGATCGACAAGGCGTGCGGCGAGGGGCTGATGCCCGGCGCCGTCGCCGAGCTCGCCGCCCTCGGCGTGCACCCGCACGGACGCGAGCTGACCGGCATCCGCTACCTCGACGGCCGCGCCGGGGGTCCCGTCGCGACCGCGCGGTTCGCCCACGGCCCCGGCCGGGGCGTACGCCGCACGGTGCTCCACGAGGCGCTCGCCGAGCGGGTCGCCGCGGCAGGCATCCCGGTCGAGCCGAGCGCGGTGACGACCGTCGCCGACGCCGGCGACCACCTCCTCGTCGACGGCGAGCCCGCGCGCCACCTCGTCGCCGCCGACGGCCTGCACTCCCCGGTGCGCCGCCTCGTGGGCCTCGACGCCCCGGTCGCCGGGCGCCGCCGGTTCGGGCTGCGCTGCCACGTGCGGCAGGCGCCGTGGACGTCGTACGTCGAGGTGCACTGGTCGCCGCGCGCCGAGGCCTACGTGACGCCCGTCGACGACGACCTCGTCGGGGTCGCCGTGCTGGGCGACGCCGGCTCGCGCTTCGCGGACCTGATCGACGACTTCCCGGTCCTCCAGCAGCGCCTGGTGGGCGCACGCACACGGGTGATGGGCGCGGGGCCGCTGCGCCAGCGGGCCCGGGCGCGCTCGGCGGGCCGCGTGCTGCTCGTCGGGGACGCCGGCGGCTACGTCGACGCCCTCACCGGCGAGGGCCTCGCCCTCGGGCTCGCGCAGGCCCGCGTGGCCGTCGCGTGCCTCGCCGCGGGCCGGGCCGGGCGCTACGACGGCCTGGCCCGCCGGCTCGGCGTCCGCCACGAGCTCCTCACCCACGCCCTGCTGCGGGCCACCGCGCACGCCACCGTCCGCAGGCGCCTCGTGCCCGCCGCGTCGCGGCTGCCGTGGCTCTTCGACACCGCCGTCAACCAGCTCGCCCGACCCGTGGGGAGGCCCTCATGACCGACAGCCCGACGACCGACAGGCCGACGTTCGACACCCCCGACAGCGCGCCCGGCGCGGCCGAGCTCGTGGTGCTGCTCGACGAGGACGGGCGGGCCGTCGGCACCGCCGACAAGGCCGGGGTCCACCACGCCGAGACGCCGCTGCACCTCGCGTTCTCGTGCTACCTCTTCGACGACGACGGCAACGTGCTGATCACCCGGCGGGCGCTGCACAAGCGCACGTTCCCGGGGGTGTGGACCAACAGCTGCTGCGGGCACCCCGCTCCCGGCGAGCCGATCGAGGAGGCGGTGCGCCGGCGCGTCGAGCAGGAGCTCGGCGTCCCCGTCGCCGGCCTGCGCCTGGTGCTGCCGCGCTTCCGCTACCGCGCCGAGCAGGAGGGCGTGGTGGAGTACGAGATGTGCCCGGTGTTCGTGGGGTCGCTCGTCGGTCCCGTCCGGCCCGACCCCGACGAGGTCGCGGAGGCGCGCTGGGAGCCGTGGCAGCCGTTCCGCCGGTCGGTGCTCGACGGCAGCCGGACCGTGTCGGTGTGGTGTCGCGAGCAGGTCGCCCAGCTGCCGGCCGACCCCGCGTCGGCGTCGGCTGCCGCCGTTCACGAGCTGCCGCCCGCCGCTCGTGCCGGCGGTCAGCGCTGACATTTCGCCGTTCGCCGCCGCCCGGTCCGGGCCTGTGGCACGCTGTGGAGGGGCCTCGAGCAGCGTGGGCCATCGGTGCGTGAGAAGGACCTGTGATCGACGACCACTTCCCTCCGCCCACGACCCGGTCCCCCCTCGACGCCGAGAGCGACCGCCTCGCGTGGCGGCTCGCCGTGGACGCCGCGGGTGTCGGTGTCTTCGTGTGGGACCTCGTCACCGGTGAGCTGCGGTGGGACGACCGGATGTTCGAGCTCTTCGGTCTCGCCGAGGACGACTTCGGCGGGACCATCGAGGCGTTCAACCGCCGCCTGCACCCCGACGACCTCGGCCGCGTCTCCGACGCCCTCCAGCGCGCCATCGCCACCTGCGGCGACTACGCCGCGGAGTACCGCGTGGTGCTCCCCGACGGCCGCCTCCGGTGGATCGAGGCGCGCGGTCATGCGTTCGCCGACGAGCCCGACGGGCTGCCGGTGCGGCTCGTCGGCGCGTCGTACGACACGACCGACGCGCGCGAGGGCGACGCCCGGGTCGGACGCGTGCTGGAGGCGATGCCCTCGGCCTTCTTCCAGCTCGACCGCGACTGGCACTTCACCTACGTCAACTCCGAGGCCGAGAGGCTGCTGGGCTCGAGCCGTGTGCACCTGATCGGCACCGCCATCTGGGAGGCCTTCCCCTCGTCGGTCGGCAGCAGCTTCGAGACGCACTACCGCAGCGCGGTCGAGTCGGGTGAGCCGGTGACCTTCGAGGCCTACCACCCCGCGCCGCTGCGCGCCTGGTACGAGGTGCGGGCCTGGCCCTCGCCGGAGGGCCTCGCCGTCTACTTCGTCGACATCACCGCGCGTCGGGAGGCGCGCGCCGAGCTCGACCGCTCCGCGCACCGCCTGGCGCTGCTGGCCTCGGTGTCCGAGGCGCTCACGGCCACGCTCGACCCCACCGAGGGGGTCAGCAGGCTGGCCACCCAGCTGGTGCCCGAGCTGGCCGACTGGTGCCTGGTCACGCTGGTCGAGGACCCCAACGCCACCGACTGGCGACGCGGGCTGCGCGATGTCGGCTGGTCGCACCGCGACCCCGACATGGCGCAGACGCTGCGTGACTACGCCGGGCGGCGGCTGCAGGCCATGACCGACTCGTCCTACCTCGCCGAGGCGATCCGCGAGATGACGCCCGTGCTGATGGGGTCCTCGGCCACCGAGGCCGTCGCCGCCGTCCTCGTGCCCGGGGTGGCGCGCGACCGGCTGCGCGAGCTCGCCCCGTTCTCCGCGGTGATCGTGCCGTTGCGGGCCCGCGGGCGCACGGTCGGCGTGGTGAGCGCGTTCCGCGGCATCCATCGCACGGCGTTCGCAGCGGAGGACGTGTCCCTCCTCGAGGACATCGGCGCCCGGGCCGCGCTGGCACTGGACAACGCCCGCCTCTACGAGTCGCAGCGCGACGTCGCCGAGGCGCTGCAACGCAGCATCCTGACCGCGCCGCCCCGGCGCGAGGGCCTGCAGGTGGTCACCCGCTACACGCCCGCCGGCGACGTGGCCCGCATCGGTGGCGACTGGTACGACGCGTTCCTCCAGGGCGACGCGAGCGACGGGGCGCAGGACGTGGTGGTCGTGGTCGGCGACGTGGTCGGCCACGACGTCGAGGCCGCCGCCGCGATGGGGCAGGTCCGCGGGCTGCTCCGCGGCATCGCGGTCCACAGCGGCGACGCTCCCGCCGCGATCCTCTCGGGCCTCGACACCGTCATGGAGTCCCTCCAGCTCGAGACGACGGCCACCGCCGTGGTGGCGCGCTTCGAGCAGGCGCCGGCGACGCGCGGCCGGACTGGACGCGCGCTGCTGCGCTGGTCCCACGCCGGGCACCCGCCGGGCCTGCTGGTCGACCCCGACGGGACCGTCACCCGGCTGGTCGACGACGACGCCAACGACCTGCTGCTCGGCTTCGACCCCGCGGCCGACCGCCACGAGGGGGCCGTGGCCCTGCAGCCCGGGGCGACGCTGGTCCTCTACACCGACGGCCTCGTCGAGCGACGCGACCGCGACATCGACGACGGCATCCAGTCGCTCATGCGGCTGCTGGCCGACGTCTGCCCCACCACGTCCGACCTCGACGAGCTGTCCGACCGGCTGCTGGAGTCCATGGCGAGCGACGAGCAGGAGGACGACATCGCCCTGCTGGTCGTCCGCTGGGCGCCCGAGGGACCCTGAGGCCGTGCCCGCGTCGGGTCAGGAGTTGTAGCGCACCAGGGTGATCACGACAAAGATCAGCGCGATCAGCGCGATCACCCCGATGACGGCCAGGATCGGCGTCACCTTGGGTCGTGGACCGGGGGCGTTGAGGGGCTGGTTGGTGGTCGGGCGCTCGCGATCGTCCATGGTCCAGCCGTACCCACTCCTCCACCAGCCATGCCGCGACGTTGCGCGACGCGCGGCCGTCGTTCGGCGCACCGTCGAGGATGACCTGACCGTCTCCCGCGAAGCCCCGCAGTGCGTGCACCGGGTCCGTGCGTCAGCCGGACGGGTCAGTCGTCGCGCAGCGCTCGGTGCTGGTCGACGTTCCGCCCCGCGTCCGGGTCCGGCACCGGATCCGTGTCGACGCTGGCGACCGTCTCGTCGAGCCGCACGCCGGGTGAGAGGGTCTCGTCGCCGGGACCATCGTGGCGTCGTTCCATGTGCCGACCCTAGTCGAGCGACGCGTGATCCGCTCCCCGGCGGACCGATGTCGTCCGGCACGAGAATCGCCGTGCGCGGGCGTGTCGGCCCCCGCCGCTAGCGTCCCGCCCATGGCCGCACCGATCGCGATCTCGCTCGCTGCACTCGTGCGCGACGGCTCGGTGCTCCTGGTGCACCGCCACCCCTCACGTCGGCGGTATCCGAACTGCTGGGACCTCGCCGGCGGGCATGTCGAGCCGGGCGAGCTGCCTCATGAGGCCGTCACGCGGGAGTGTCTCGAAGAGCTCGGGGTCCACGTCCACGAGCCCCGACCCATACCGCTGACCGTCAGCGACCCCGCACTCGACGTGCACGCGTTCCTCGTCACGCGCTGGGAAGGCGCACCCGTCAACGCTGCTCCCCTGGAGCACGACGACCTTCGCTGGTTCCGACCGGACGAGCTCGCCGACCTGACGCTCGCCGACCCGGGCAGCCTGTCGAGCATCCTGCACGCCATCGACGTCGCGGCCGGGCAGCTGTGAGCGCGGACGCTTCGTAGGGCTGGGTGAGTCTTCGGGCCGCTGGGCGTGCGGCGCCCCCGTGCGTGCAGGTGGCCCCGCTACCGGGTGGGTGGCGGGGTGTGGGCCCGGTCATGGTCGGCGCGGGTGCGGGATGCCGGGTGGGCCGTGTGGGTCCGGCTCGTCGATCCGGGTGGTGCCGGATGCGTCGCGGCGGTAGCGGTGGCCGCGCGGCGAGGTCCACTCGAACGTGGCGGGCGCGGTCATCTCGTAGCGCCAGGCGGTGTGGGTCTTGAGGCGGTGGTGGGACCGGCACAACGCGGCGAGGTTGTCGGTCTGGGTGGGGCCGGGCTGTGGTCTGCCTTCGGCGGCGGCGTCGTGGTCGTAGGGGGTGACGTGGTCGATGTCGCAGCCGCGGGCGGGGCGCGAGCACCACGGGAACACGCAGGTGCGGTCGCGAAGGACGATCTGCTCCCGGATCCGGTCGGGGATCGCGTAGGCGTCGGTGTGGAGCTGCGTGGTGAGGTCGATGACCGGCTTGATGGTGACCTTGGTGCGGGAGTCGGCGCACCAGTCGCGGATGTGGTCGAGCAGCACCAGCCGCTGGCCTTCCTCCAGCCGCCCGGTCGGACCGAAGACGGTGGCCTCACCGCAGAACGTGGCGTCGAGGTGGGCGTGCAGCACGACCTCCCGCACGACCGGCAGCCCGTCCTCGGCACACGTGGTCGCGGCGCCTTGGTGGTGCAGGTCCAGCGCGGTCTGGGTGCGGGCGAGATCACCCAAGGCGGCGGAGCGGCGGGCGTCGAGCGACTCCAGTGAGCCGAGCGCGGCGAGCGTGGCAGCGCCGTGGGCCAGCGCGCGGTCGAGGTCGAGGGCGTCGGCGAGGTCGAGCTCGGCCTCGAACGTCATCGTGCCGGCGAAGTGGACCTCCTGGTCGTGGACGGTGGCGTGGCGGGGGTCGATGTAGAGGTCGCCGTCCTCGGGGTCGGAGGCCGGGTCGGGGGCGGCGAGGTCGTAGCGCTTGATCGTCTCCGCGACCAGCCGGTCGAGCTGCGCCGGCCCGATGCGGCCGGCGACGGCGGCGACCTGCGCGTCCACGAACGCCGCCGCCTCACGCGTCAGCGCGGGGGTGCTGTGGATCGTGGCCTCCGCGACGGCACGCGCGCGCCATGCCGGCACCCGACCGGCCTGGACCTGCGCCCACAGTCGCGGGAGGCGGTGACGCAGCTCGAGGGCGTGGCCGATGAGCCTCTTCGCCGAGACCGTCGAGACGCCCAGGGCGCCGCCGAGCTCGGCGACGCAGAACTCCGCGACCAGGGGCGTGCCCTCGCCTGCGATGGGCTCCTCGTGCTCACAGCCCGGCACGGTGAAGGAGGCCGCGGAGTGGATCGACTCCGGCGGGTGCAGGTCGGCCCACCGCGCAGCCACGTCCAGCAGGTCGGCCGCGGCCCGCTCCTCCGCAGCCTTGCGCTCCCGTGCGAGCGCGAGCAGACCAGAGGCGGTGAGGTCCACGACCCCACCCCCTTCCGTCCTTGCCAGCGGCTCGATTATGTGTTCGATTTTACTGCCGGCCACCGACGATCGACATCGCCGTCACAAATCTGTGGAGGACCAACGCGCGCCGGTCGCCGCGATCAGCGAGACACACCGATCACGGCAAGGAGCGGCGTGACACGTTGGGTCGTGGCCCGGGGAAATCGAGGGCTGGTTGGTGGTCGGGCGCTCGCGATCGTCCAAGCGTTCCCCCTCCCCACCAGCCAGGCCGCGCGGCGATGCGTCGGTGCTCTCACCCCACCCGGATCGACCGGGACACCGATCCGGTCCGGAAGGCGGTGTCGGCAGTGACGGCCCGCACCTTGGTGCGCCGACTCTTGACGCGCACGCTCGTGGAAGCGCGTCCTCCCTCGTCGGTGGTCACCTTCCTGACGGTGCGCCACGAGCCCTTCCTGCGCACCTGCAACCGCACGGTCGCGGACGAGGTCCCGAAGTAGCCCGTCGGCCGCTCGTCCTCCGACCTGACCGCGAATCGGACCATCCGCCCCTTCCCAGGACGCCGCGGCTTCGCCTTGATGGTCGTCCTCGTCTCGGGAAGCCGGAACGACAGGGAGGTCTGCGCCACCGAGATCGGCACACAGGAGGAACTCGGGTTGCACGCCTCGCCCGTCCCCTGGATCACATAGGTGCCCGCCAGGTTGGGGGAGCCGCAGATGGAGAAGTCCTCCAACCCCGTGCTCGGCTCGCTCCACAGGTATTCGTAGTCGACCTCTCCGCCATCTGGGCCGATGAGCTCGAAGGTGATGCTCCAGCGGTCGGTGTATCCCGCCGGGAGACGCGCTGTGTAGGAGAACTCGTGACTGTCGCACGGGTCGTACAGCACTCCGCCCGGCATGCTGACGGCCACCTCGTCGGCCGCATGAGCAGGGGCGGCCGCACCCAGCGGGGCAAGAAGGAGAGCCGCCAGAGCGGGAACCGTCACACGTCTCATGCCTTCCCACGCTACGTCGCGGGGGCCCAACAGAACAGCCCCCGACCTCGCGTCTCCGCGAGCCAGGGGCTGTCGTGCACTCGGTGGGCGATACTGGGTTCGAACCAGTGACCTCTTCGGTGTGAACGAAGCGCGCTACCACTGCGCCAATCGCCCGAGCTCGCCAGAACGTTATCCCATCCGGTGCCCGGACCCGGAATCGGGTCAGGAACCGGTGCCGACGCCGCTCCGGTCGTCGCCGGTCTTGCGGCGCTCGCGCACCTCGCGGCGCAACTCGTCGGCCATCTCGGGGTGCCCGTGGAAGCGGCGGTAGCTGTAGACGATGAGCCCGATCGCGATGAAGGCGGACGCCACCTGCGTCACTCCGGTCCAGATGCCGCCGGGCAGCCACCACGCCTCCGAGACCGGCCACCACTCGGGCGCAGGGGGCTTGACGATCCACAGCACGCCGCACGCAGCGAGCACCAGGGCGCCGAGGCAGGACGCGACGATGCGCGTCCGGGTCTCGACGCTCTCGGCGGCGCCGATCATGGCCCGCAGCCGCACCGGCTCGACGCGGCGCTCCGCCCACGTGTACTGCTGGGACAGCAGGGCCAGCCCCGCGAAGATCCCGAGCAGGCCGGGGCCGGGCAGGAAGAGAGCCGCCACCCCGAGGACGAGCAGGGTCCAGCCCAGCGTCTCCAGAACGACCCGCTTGGCTGCCCGTGTCATAGGAGAAACCTACCCGCTCGGCCCAGTGCCCCTTTCGCAGGCGAAAACGGTGGATACCGTCAAGGTCGTCACGAGCCTCCATCAAGATCCGGTCTGGACCGGTATGGGTCATATTTCTGCGTTTTGCCTCACAAGCGCCCCGCGATGGCGTCTCATGAGCACGCACCCCGGGGCAAACTCTCGCCCCCGGAGACCACAAGGAGTCTCGATGAACATCTCCGGAAGCGGGCACACCCTGTCCGACGTCGCGTTGGACATCACCGTCGAGTGCATCGACGACCGCGGCATCCGCCACGAGATCGACACCGTGCTCAGCTATGCCGGCTCGGACCCCTTCGCCGTCGCGATGACCTTCGTCACCTCCGACGGCAACCTCGTGTGGACCTTCGGCCGGGACCTGCTGATCCGCGGCGCCGAGTCGCCTGCCGGGGACGGCGACGTCCACGTCTCCCCCGCCAGCAGCCTCAGCGGCCGCGCGATGGTGTCGATCGAGCTCAGCTCCCCCGACGGCCACCTCGTCCTGCTGGCCCGCGCGTCGGACGTCCTGGACTTCCTCGCTCGCACCATCGCCGTCATCGCGCCCGGCGCCGAGTCCGACTCCTTCGACGCCGACCTGCTCATCAGCCAGCTGCTGGCCTCCTGACGCCCCTGTCACACCGGGGCGTGCTGGGCGACCCAGCTCGCGTGCAGGCCCGCGTAGACGCTGCCCGCCTGCGTGACCAGCTCACGGTGGGGTCCGCGCTGCACCACACGACCCTTGTCGACCACGATCACCTCGTCGGCGCTCTCCGCGGTGGAGAGCCGGTGGGCGATCGTGACGGACGTGCGTGACTGCATCAGCCGCTCCAGGGCGCGTCCGATCTGCATCTCCAGCGCCGGGTCGACCGCGCTCGTCGCCTCGTCGAGCACGAGCAGGTCGGGGTCGGCCAGATGGGCGCGGAGCAGCGCGACGAGCTGCCGCTCGCCGGCCGACAGCGACTCGCCGCGCTGGCCCACCTGGGTGTCCAGGCCGCGCGGCAGGCCGGCGAGCCAGTCGTCGATGCCGAGCTCGACCGCGGACGCACGGATCTCGTCCTCGGTGGCGTCGAGCTTGCCGTAGCGCACGTTGGCGGTGATGGTGTCGTCGAAGAGGAAGCCCTCCTGCGGCACCAGCACCACGCTGCGCCGCAGCGACCGCGCGTTGATGCGGCGTACGTCGATCCCGTCGAGCAGCACGGCCCCGTCGACGGGGTCCATCAGGCGGGTGAGCAACTTGGCGAAGGTCGACTTGCCCGAGCCCGTCTCCCCCACGATCGCCACCCGCGTGCCCGCGGCGATCGCGAGGTCGATGTCGCGCAGCACCGGCGGGCCGCCGGGGTAGGCGAAGCTCACGTCGGCGAACCGGACGTCGATCGGGCCGCGCGGCAGCACCTCGCCGTCGTCGCCCGGGTCGACCAGGTCGGCCGGGGTCTCCAGGATGCCCAGCACCCGGCGCCAGCTGGCGATGGCGTTCTGGGCGTCGGTGAGGATCTGGGTGCCCATCTGCACCGGACCCACGAACAGGGTCACCAGGAAGGCGAAGGCGAGCACCTTGCCGGGCGTGATGTCGCCGGCGAAGCCGAGGAGCACGCCGATCACGATCACGCCGGCGTTGGCCAGGCCGGCCGACAGGCCGCCCAGGGAGAACGACGTGACGGTGTAGGTCTGCGCGTGGGTGTAGGCGTCCTGCCAGTCCTTGATCGCGGTGTCGATGCGCGCCTGGGTGCGGTCCTCGACGCCGTAGGAGCGGACGACCGCCGCACCGACGACCGGCTCGGAGATGGCGCCGAGCAGCACACCCACCTGGTGCCGCACGACGGTGTAGGCGGCCGACAGCTTCTTCTGGAACCAGCGGATGGAGAGGAACAGGGGCGCGAACGCCAGCCAGACGACCAGCGCGAGCTGCCAGCTGTAGACCACCATCAGCACGGTCGCCACCAGCATCTGGCCGATGCTGACCACGAAGATGAGCCCGCCGAAGACCAGGAACTGGCTCACCTGGTCGACGTCGCTGGTCACCCTCGAGACGAGGGCGCCGCGGCGCTCGGTGTTCTGCGTCAGCAGCGGGAGGTCGTGGACGTGGCGGAACGCCCTCGTGCGCAGGGTCGCGAGACCGCGCTCGGAGGTGGTGAACAGACGGCTCGTCATCTTGTAGGACGCCCAGCTCGTTGCGACGATCGCGATGGCGGCCACCACGCCCATCCACACGACGAAGTCGAGGCGCGGCCCGCCGGGACCGTTGAGGCCACGGTCGAGCGTCTGCTGCACCGCGATCGGCACGACGACCTGACCGCACGAGGCGATGACGGCGTAGACCAGGGTGCGGCCCAGGCCCTCGCGCAGCTCGGGCGAGTACTTCATGCCGAGCCGGATGGTGGCGAGGGCGCCGATGTCGGCACCGCTGTCCATCTGGGTGCCGGCCGTGGCCGGAGCGGTCGTGGTGCTCATCGCGTGCTCCCCTCGGCGTGGTCGGGACCGGCCGCGGCGCCGGGCGCCGCCCCCGGCGAGGTCTCGGCGGTCTCGGGTGCGGTCTCGGGCGCGGCCTCGTAGGCGTTGACGAGGTGGGCGTAGGCGGGGCTGGTGGCGAGCAGCTCGGCGTGGGTGCCGCGCCCCACGATCCGCCCCTCGTCGAGGTGCACGACCTCGTCGGCGAGCGAGATCGTCGCCTTGCGGTAGGCCACCACGACCAGGGAGGCGGCCGCTGCGTCAGCCGATCCGTCAGCCGGTCCGTCGCCCGATCCCTCGTGGTCGCCGGGCGAGCGGTCGTCGCGCAGCGAGGCGAGGATGCGGGCCTCGACCTCGGGGTCGACCGCGGAGGTGGCGTCGTCGAGGATCAGCAGCCGCGGGCGGCGTACGAGCGCCCGGGCGAGGGAGAGTCGTTGCCGCTGGCCTCCGGACAGCGACGTGCCGCGCTCGCCGAGCCGGGTGTCGAGCCCCTCGGGCAGGGCGGCGACGAAGCCGTCGGCCTGCGCGGTGCGCAGCGCCGCCCACACCTCCGCGTCGGGCACGTCCGCGCCGAGGGTGACGTTGCCCCGGACCGTGTCGTCGAACATGAACGCGGTCTGCGGCACGAGCGCGACGTCGCGCGGCAGCTCGCCCTTGCGCAGCCCGCGCAGGTCCTGGCC